>CAVUDE010000001.1:0-529423 GCA_963740155.1 uncultured Flavobacteriaceae bacterium
GAGAGGAATGCACAAGAGATATCACGTGTGGTTCCTACAGGAGGTTTGACTGGTAATTGATGGCTATCCCATTTCAATAAGCAAGGGCTGCCCGTGTCCAAAAAGTTTTAGGAAACGGCTTGTTTTTTACGTCAGTTCTTTGTTGTGTGTAGTGCTTTCGCACAATGTTTATTCGTTCAAATAATCCTGCCAAATGTCAATCCATTCATCAGCATAAACTTTGGCAGTTTCGTAATCTGGAAATTCAACCTCTGTTTGTTCGTTGTATTCTTGCTTTTCTAATTCTCCAGTTTTTGGATGTTCAAGATAATCGTAACGCTTTTTAAATTCAACGATTAATGTGTTTTGTTTTCCAATGCTATTAAACGGATTTAACTTAAAACACTTTATTTCCGATAAATTCAAAGTCAATCCTGAGTGAGTTACTATTTTGTTTGATTTCATTTAGTTATTGTTTAGCCCAAAAGAGTTTGTTCCTAATTTATTTTTGAAAAGCCTCTCTTTTTTAATCGCCTCGTCTGCCGTTATTGTGCTTGGTAAAAGCATTAAAATAGAAAACTTGAAATTGTCAGCATAATCTTTGTCCGCATTTACTAATTCTTTTAGCGTTTTATTGTTTCCGTGTCCATTTGTTGAAACGTATTTAGTCCATCTTCCCCAAATTCCATCTTCGCCATATGCCGAACCAACGTACAATTTTCCAGATTTTGTATCACTAATCAGATAAACACCTTTTGTAATGGAAAGTGTTTTTTTCCAATCGCTGTATTGATTTTTGACAATTTCTTTTAGTTGGTGAAATTGAAGCATAAAGTCAAAATAATCTGTAAATTGTTGGAAATGAAGTCCAGCGTGAATTTCTACAACTTCCATTTCGTTCTTTATCCATTGATGCCAACTTATTGCATTTCTCCAACTGATAATTACTCGCTCAATCAAATCTTCAAATCCAACTACACTTTCTATTTCGTATTCAAAGTGATTTTCTGAATTTTTTTTTGGGTCTATAATCTTATAAACACCTATAAACCTAGACATCATTCCGTCTTCGACAATAAATGAAACTATGTAATCAACTTTATTAAAGACGTTTTTCGATTGAGAGCTTTGATAATTTAGAAACTCTTGCCTTTCTGTTCGATACAAATTATACAAATCTCTTCGTTTGTCTTTATGTCTAACAAGCTTGATTTTCGCATTTTTATCAAGTCCGCGATTGTATAAAAGTTCTTGAATAGTTATCATTAATTCCTAAAATTTGAAATTGAGCTGAATGTTTTTTTGCATTACACACAACGGCCAGGCTATGCGTAGTGCGGGATTTCAAGGCACTGGACTTTCCATTTAGCACTTAGTTTATTTAATGTAATTACCTTTATATCAGCACTTAAACCCGCACTACGTATAGCCATTGTTGGGCACAGTTATTCTTTTATAATCTTCTTATTCAATCGGTTATATCCAAAGTTCAATTCAACGAAATACAACCCATTTGGTAGTCCTGAAATATCAACTTCTTTACTTACCATTCTTATTGATTTCACTTGTTGCCCCATTACATTGAGGATATTGATGTTCTTCAAGTCATTTTGAAACTCACCTAAATCAATATAAATTCGGTCGGAAGATGGATTGGGATAAATTTTAACTTGGGAATTAAAATATGAATCGTCAACGGATAAAACTACAGGCTGAATAAATGAAAGGTCTGTCGTATTTACCGCAGCAAGAAACCCGTCAAAAGAACCAAAATTGTTTGCTGACATATAGCCTTCGGTCATTCCGCCAATCCATAGATTCGTATCTATTAAATAACCAAAGCCACGGTCTTCGTGTGGTGTTCCGAATTGAATTCCGTTTAAAAGGTTCAAGTTAGCATCTAACTTTTGAATAAATACATCTCCTGAAAGTAGATTTGGGTCGGCATTATTCCCAATATAGTTTCCATAAGTGTAGCCGACAGTGTAGAGTGTGTCATTTTGAATAATCAACTTCCTAATTAGGTCTGATTTGTTGGTTCCAAATTGCTGATAAACAGGATTGGTCAGTTGAGGGGAATACTTGATAATATAGGCATCTCCTTCGCCAAGTGGTGTTGAACCTAAATTGCCTGTAGTAAAACCTGCCACATATATATTTCCTTGACTGTCTACCGCATTATCTAATACCCAATCGGCTCTTATTCCTTGCGTATTGATTATTTCGGAATGTGGTCGAGTAGGATTTGCCGAGTTCAGATTTTCATATACGGAAACGAATGCATTAGCTCCTAAATTCGAAAAATACCAACCACCTGCAATAAGCCTACCATCACCTGGGGTTTGGCTTGAATCATAAGTAAGACCGCCCCACGCTTCGGCAGAGGCAACAAAACCTGTGGCGTTCGGTGCATTCAATTCACGCCAAATGTTGGATAGGTCAGATTTGCTGTGTTTGGCAACCAAATACACATCATCTGTTCCGCCTTGTCCAACGGGCGAGCCTTGCGCTGAAACAAAAATATTTCCGTTATCGTCTTGTTCTATGTTTCCATAACCGTCAATTCCTGCATTTCCCCATTGGTCTGACGCTATAATTTGTCCGTTTGAGAGGTCAAGTTTTAAAATAATGCCGTCCCATCTTCCTGCATTCGTAAAGCCTGGCAAATTTCCCAAAGTCCGTCCACAGACATACAAAAATTGATTGTCTGTAATTCCGTCTTTCAAAATTGTGCCTTCTGCCATTGGAAGTTCTGTCACCCATTGTTGGTTTCCGTTAATGTCAAGTTTGATGACAAAGATTTCATTGTCAGCATCAGTATTCCCATCTAAGTTGCCGTCTGTAAGTCCAAATAAATATGTATTGCCCTGGCTATCGACTGTCATTCCACCAATGACTTCTTTTCCATTGCTTCCAAATTGAGCAATCCCATTTGTCAAAGTGATATTCGTGTTAATGGGCTGGGCGTATTTGAAATGAGTAGGATTAGTTAAGCTCAAGGTACTATCTGAGTTACAAATAGGGTTGGGAATATTTGGTGGATTACCACTTACAGAAGGTTCAATATCCCAGCAAGGATAGATGAATGCAATAAGGTCTATACTGTTATTGGCAGTATAGAATAAATACCACCCTTCTGTTTGGCAGCCATCAGCTAAAGTACAATATACCAAATCGTAGTCATTGGCAGAACCTTTAAGCTGAATATATCCCGCTTCAAAATCGAGGTGCTGAATAACAGCATAATCGTTGTCGATGCCATCAGCGCCACGTAAAAAAAAGGGTACGCTAATTTCGTGAGTTCCAAGAATTACTCTATCAATATCTGCACTACCATAGGCTTGATTTAAATCCGTATTTAAAATGCAACGGATATGTTTTACTTTATCGGCTCCTGGGAATTGGTCTGAAGGGTCAACAGGCATAAAAACATCTCCACCACTATTCTCGCCATCCATATAGTCTGTGTCAAGAAGTGTAAAATCCAAATCGTTGAAAGGTGCTCCTGAAGCGAAAGTTGGAAAGCCCTGAACAAATGGAATCATATCTGCTGTGCCCCTTGGCATAGGCGGAAAGGTTGCTGCCGAATCTATGAGTTGTTGAATAGTTTGAGCAGTAATTCCAAGCGTTAAGAAAGTGGTTATAATTGTGAGGTATACTTTTTTCATTTTTTCTGTTTATAAGTTCAATATAGAATTAGATGCACAAAAATTGAAAAGGTTTAATCGGAAGTCGGTTTTAATTGTGCCCAACGGCAGTCCGTCTCAAAACCACCTGTTTTTTGACTAAATATACGCGAACTGCTTCATTATGGTTCTCTTGACGGTAATTTCATTGAAAAGATGCCCTAGCCTCAAATCGTCGTAATCACTCTATGCCAAACGTATTCTTGAGCCCATGAAGGCGAGAATAGCCTCGAACAGGCTATTTGGTGGTCATATTGGAGGTCTTCAGGATGTTCAGTAACCTTTTAAGGTTGTACGCGATGGCTACCAGCCCAAAGTCCGCGCTGGCGGCACTGATGCCCTTCTTGGTCACAATGTGGTCAAAGCCCCATTGCCTCTTCATGGTTCCGAACGGATGCTCGACGATGGCCTGGCGTCTTTTGTACAGCTCTTCGTTTTTGGCCACTCTTTCTGCATTGGCCTCTACGTACTGGGTGAACTCACTGCGCTGGATGATCTTGCCGTTGTGTTTGGCAGTGGTGCACAGGTGGCGCACGGGGCAGTCACGGCATGCTTTTGTCTTGTACTGTTTGAAGCGATAGTTGCGTGCGCGGTACCATGAGCCGTTGCTGGTCAGGGTATGTCCCTGTGGACAGGTGTGGGTGTCCGAGTTTTTGTCGTACTCAAAATGTTCAACGTTGTAGGCCAGGTCGGGTGCCTGGCTCTTCCTGCCTATGGCGGGAATGGCCACGAGCGTATCGATGCCCAGTTGTTGTGCGGTGCAGAACTCGCTGCCAGTGTGATAGCCCTTGTCGTAGAGAGCCTTGAAGCCGTTGGTGCGCAGGATGGTCTTGGCACGCCTGAGCATGCCGCCCATTGCCTTTTTATCGTTCTCGTTGGTGAGCCTGTAGTCGATCAGCAGGTTGTTTTCGGCATCGACGGTGGTCTGGGCGGTGTAGCACACTTCTGTAACCATCCCGCGTGTGATCTGGTGGCGGCTGTCCGGGTCGGAGGTTGAGATCTGTGGGTTTTCGGTGAAGTCGTCGGCCTGCAGCTGCGCCTTTATCCGCTCATAGCCCTTTCTGCGTTGTCCATGCTTTTTGATCTCCTGCTCTGCGCGTGCCTTTTCCCGCCCATCACCGTCAGCCTTGGCGAGCTCCCGCTCGTGCTCTTCCAGCTTCCCGTCTATGTACTCGAGGTGGCGCTCGACCTTTTTGAGGTTGTAGTTGTTCTTCTTGCTGTTCTGCGCACGTAGCTTGGTGGAGTCGCCGGCGATTACCTGGGCGCCTATCAGGTCGTGGTTTTTGGCCACCTGCACGGTCGCCCTGAAGACCCGCCTGATGGCGGCTGGGTTGTCCTTCCTGAACCTGGCGATGGTATTGTGGTCGGGCTTCAGGTCGCCCAGCAGCCAGATGAGCTCTATGTTGCGGTTGCACTCAAGCTCGAGCCTGCGGGATGAGCGCATGCGGTTCATATAACCGTAGATGTACAGCTTGAGCAGGTCTGCGGGATCGTAGGGCGGTCGCCCCTGCGAGGGCAGGGCGGCAAAGCCCAGCTGCCCCATGTCGAGCGAATCTACGAACGTGTCAATGGCGCGCACCGAGTTGTCGGAGCCGATCATGTCGTCGAGGCAGGTGGTGTAAAGGGAGAGCTGGGTACGGGATTGCTTGGCTTGGTATTGCATAAATAAATATCGGCAATAATGCCGACATTAACAAGAAAACAACGGAGGTTTTGAGACAGTCTGACGGTCTTGTATATGGCTCGTAGCGTGCAAATTAGAAAATTATTTTCGGATGAAGCACAAGCCAGATTTTTAAATTTTACTATTTATCTTTTTTTATCGGAAATCGTCAAATTTAAAAATTTGGCGACTTTCCAAATATGCCTCAACTTTGACTAAGCAACTAATTAGCTATGAGCTATATACGTTGTTGCCAGTAGTGCTTTTCAATTCGCTTTTTCAGTTTTCTTTTGCTTTCGCTTAATTACTCGTTCAGTTTTAGTCAAACGTTTTTGTTTGTCCGCTTTAATAAAGTCGCTTATTGCTTTTTCCTCATCTTTTGTCAGTGGTCTTGGGTCAACTGTAAAGTCAACATCCAAAGGTTCTTTTATCAATCCCATAATTTTATTTTTTAAAGTATTTACCAATTAGTTTTAATGCAGATTCAGTCGTAATTACCATTAAATGACCTCCGAAGTGAATTGCACCCAAAGTATCGATATAATGTTCAATTAATTTAGTTTTTGCGATGAATGATACATAACCATCGTTACCTCTTTGAAATGACAATTTACAAGCAAAAGCGACTAAATTCCCGGGAATACCTAAATAAACTTTATCCTTTCCAATGTTAAATTCCGCACTCTCTATCAAATGCATATATACGTGGTCTTCTTTTACTTCTAAACTTACTAGACCTTGTATTATGTTTAGATTACCGACAATAGTTAGCTTGTAAATATCCTTTTCAGGTTGTTTAAATTCAGATTTCCAATTAAATTGCCATCCGTTCTTTTTTGTGATTTTTTTAATCTCGGAAGAACTCAATAGAGAAATTTCAGTTTGAAAACTATCGCCAGTTTGGACATTTTCAATTGAATTAGTCAACTTGTCAACTACAAAATCTAAGCCTAAATCAGATGATTTTTTCATAATACTAATTTACGAAATTATCTGCTGATTTTCTATGTGCTCGATGTTTTTCTCGCATTACTGGCAACGGTAAAGATATGATTCGTTCCTCATCAATCTTTACCTTGATTTAAGGTTGGGCTAAATATCGGAAGTTAAACCTTAACCTTAATTGTTTCCTGGAATGAATTATATCGACTGTTGTTTGCTGTCCAATCTTCATCCCTACGATAACATAACACTACTCGCAAGCCGACCTATTACTTTTAAATCTTTTTAAACGTAGTTGGGCGGCGTAAGATCATTCCTCCCTTTGTCATATCGTCAGCAGCTTAGCTTGCTTTTGTGAGGTTTGTGAGCGAACTTTGAGCAAGCTGAACGCGACAGCGTTTCAAAAGCACGGCTTTTGACGCCTCTGCGTTGCTTGCTCAAGGGGCGTCGCATCCCGCATAAACTAGCTAGATACTAACAGAAGGGAATGAGCGTGCGTGTCCATGATATCCAGCCGAGTGAAGGATTGCACGCAACGGCAGTCCGTCTCAAAACCACCTGTTTTTTGACTAAATATACGCGAACTGCTTCATTATGGTTCTCTTGACGGTAATTTCATTGAAAAGATGCCCTAGCCTCAAATCGTCGTAATCACCCTATGCCAAACGTATTCTTGAGCCCATGAAGGCGAGAATAGCCTCGAACAGGCTATTTGGTGGTCATATTGGAGGTCTTCAGGATGTTCAGTAACCTTTTAAGGTTGTACGCGATGGCTACCAGCCCAAAGTCCGCGCTGGCGGCACTGATGCCCTTCTTGGTCACAATGTGGTCAAAGCCCCATTGCCTCTTCATGGTTCCGAACGGATGCTCGACGATGGCCTGGCGTCTTTTGTACAGCTCTTCGTTTTTGGCCACTCTTTCTGCATTGGCCTCTATGTACTGGGTGAACTCACTGCGCTGGATGATCTTGCCGTTGTGTTTGGCAGTGGTGCACAGGTGGCGCACGGGGCAGTCACGGCATGCTTTTGTCTTGTACTGTTTGAAGCGATAGTTGCGTGCGCGGTACCATGAGCCGTTGCTGGTCAGGGTATGTCCCTGTGGACAGGTGTGGGTGTCCGAGTTTTTGTCGTACTCAAAATGTTCAACGTTGTAGGCCAGGTCGGGTGCCTGGCTCTTCCTGCCTATGGCGGGAATGGCCACGAGCGTATCGATGCCCAGTTGTTGTGCGGTGCAGAACTCGCTGCCAGTGTGATAGCCCTTGTCGTAGAGAGCCTTGAAGCCGTTGGTGCGCAGGATGGTCTTGGCACGCCTGAGCATGCCGCCCATTGCCTTTTTATCGTTCTCGTTGGTGAGCCTGTAGTCGATCAGCAGGTTGTTTTCGGCATCGACGGTGGTCTGGGCGGTGTAGCACACTTCTGTAACCATCCCGCGTGTGATCTGGTGGCGGCTGTCCGGGTCGGAGGTTGAGATCTGTGGGTTTTCGGTGGAGTCGTCGGCCTGCAGCTGCGCCTTTATCCGCTCATAGCCCTTTCTGCGTTGTCCATGCTTTTTGATCTCCTGCTCTGCGCGTGCCTTTTCCCGCCCATCACCGTCAGCCTTGGCGAGCTCCCGCTCGTGCTCTTCCAGCTTCCCGTCTATGTACTCGAGGTGGCGCTCGACCTTTTTGAGGTTGTAGTTGTTCTTCTTGCTGTTCTGCGCACGTAGCTTGGTGGAGTCGCCGGCGATTACCTGGGCGCCTATCAGGTCGTGGTTTTTGGCCACCTGCACGGTCGCCCTGAAGACCCGCTTGATGGCGGCTGGGTTGTCCTTCCTGAACCTGGCGATGGTATTGTGGTCGGGCTTCAGGTCGCCCAGCAGCCAGATGAGCTCTATGTTGCGGTTGCACTCAAGCTCGAGCCTGCGGGATGAGCGCATGCGGTTCATATAACCGTAGATGTACAGCTTGAGCAGGTCTGCGGGATCGTAGGGCGGTCGCCCCTGCGAGGGCAGGGCGGCAAAGCCCAGCTGCCCCATGTCGAGCGAATCTACGAACGTGTCAATGGCGCGCACCGAGTTGTCGGAGCCGATCATGTCGTCGAGGCAGGTGGTGTAAAGGGAGAGCTGGGTACGGGATTGCTTGGCTTGGTATTGCATAAATAAATATCGGCAATAATGCCGACATTAACAAGAAAACAACGGAGGTTTTGAGACAGTCTGACGGTCTAGTATATGAGCAGTAGCGGATTTCAAGGCGATTACCTGTCCGCCACCACAATAGTTTTTTAAATGCACAGACCTTGAATTTACCACTACACCCGCTATTGCTTTTATACAATGTTGCCAGTAGTTTTTATATTTCATTTAATCTTCTAAGACTTTCCACTTGTCTCTGCTCAAAGTCTAATTGCATTTCAAAATCGTCTGACCATTCCTTCCATTATTTCTTATACTTTGAAAATCTTCTTTGGAAATGTCAATTGGATTGTGGTTTTTCAGTTTCTCAATTGCTTTTCTTTGTCGTTGAATGTAATCTAACTGCATTTCAAAATCGTTTGGCCATTCCGATTTACTTAGTCTTTTTATTTTTTCGTCTTGATTTTCGTAATAATTGTCTGATACTATCTCTCCGCTTTCTTGTGGTCTAGTTTTTGCCTTAGTTTCTGGAATTCCTGTGTCTAGTATTTTTTTCACTTCTTTTAATACATTGTCTCTTCTTCTCTCCCAAACTGATGTGTTCAGAGGTTCAAGACCAATAAAGTCAGCAACAATATCTTTCAAGCTGTTTAATTTATCCTTTTCATTAATTTTCATTCCGTGTGTTGTTGGAATAACACCTTTAATGTCATCGTACTCAAAAGGTGGAATTAATATCGGAATGTGTTTGTTCGTCTTTACCCAAGTAGCTCCCATTTCACATAGACTTACAACACTTGAATAAAAATTCGATGATAATATGAATAGTACTAGAACATTACTATCTAATTCTTTTTTAATTACTTCTAAAAAGTCCGAACCTAATTTTACTCCATAACCTTCAAAGGATGAGCAAAATATTTTATTGCTAGGAACGCCAATAGCCTCTAGAATATCAATTACTTTTTCAACTATTTTGATATCTAAACTTGAATGACTAATAAAGATTTTTTGGTCTCCTAATTCTGTCGGTTTTTCTTTTTTTAACTGCATTTCGATTTGTTCAGGAACTTCTAAGCCTAGGTCATTTGCAATTTGAATTATCAATTCATTCGGTTGTGATTTCAACAAGTCAATTACGTAAACTCGCTTACTATTTACAATTGATACATTTTCCGTCGGTATGTTATATCCACTTAGAAGCATATTGATTCCAGTAGTATTGTATTCCGCCTGAAGATGCAAGGCAATGTTTGTAATGATTTGTATTCTATCTGTTGGATTCATTTCTCAAATTACTGGCAACGTCTCTGTATATGGCTCGTAGCATGCAAAATAGCAATATATTTTCGGTTGAGCACAAGCCAGATTTTTAAATTTTACTATTTATCTCTTTTACTGGAAATCGTCAAATTTAAAAATTTGGCGACTTTCCAAATACACCTTAACTTCGTTTAAGCAACTGCCCAGCTATGAGCTATATACGTTGTTACCCATCGTTATTTTCCGCTGTTTCTATTTCAATCGTCTGTTTTTTTTCGGGCGGATTTTTAATTCGGATATTGATTTTTGTATAATTCCATTCGTCATTTATTCTGTCAGCTGAAATATCCATTCGAGCTTTTCCTTTATTTCCAACAATTCGAATTGTAGAATTAACGGTTTTGTTTTCATTTGTGTATTGAACTTCGCCTTCTGCAATCGCAAGTTTATCAATTGGCTCAATTTCGCCAAGTAATTCGGTTACACGCTTGTCCGATTTAGCTTTATTGAGTGCGTTTTCATAAAGTTCTGTGTCCGCATATGCTTGAACCAAATCAGTCGCAATGCCATTCATTCCAGATGAGAAGAAAACTGTAATTGTAATCAAAAGTATTCCGATTACTGGAATTAACCATTTCCAATTCCTTTTCCACCAACTTTTTTGTGTTATCAGTTCGTTACTCATTTTTTATAGGTTCCAATTATTTACTAATTCCTTTACCGAAATATTTTTTTTAATTGTTCCGTCATTTTGTTTTCCGTTTGCAGAAATATAAATGATGTATTTCCCTTTGTTTTCTTCTAAATCACACGGAATTCTATAAAGTCCAAAATCAAGTCTAATTCTTTTTGAAATTATCGGAAACTGAACAAGCATTCCCTCATTTTTGCCGTGTATTTTATAGTGTTCGTTAAAGCACTTTATCCACGAAAGAATTGAAATATACTCATCATCGGTAAATTCAAATTTAGTTTCATCATCAATTATAATATCGTCTGGTAATCTTTTCTGGATGTTATTTATTAAACTTGATTTTTTCATATTTACTTTTTTCTTCTTTAAACAAATCCCAAAATTTCGAGTTTACTCAAGCCTTAAATGATTTGCCTTATAATGATGGGTAACGGTCTTGTATATGGCTCGTAGCGTGTAAATTAGCGATTATTTTCGGATTAAGCACAAGCCAGTTTTTTAAATTTTTATATTTACTTTTTTCAAATATAATTAAATTTAAAAAACTGGCGACTTTGCAAATATGCGTTAACTTCGTTTAAGTAACTAATTAGCTATGAGCTATATACGTTGTTGTGCATAGTGCTTTACACGTTCAGATTGTCACGTTCTGCTTGGTTTTCCGATGTTTGTTATTTAGTTCTAACGTGAGCGTTGGCAAGACATACTCTTTTACAGTTTTGGTGGTGCGTTGGCTGTAGCGACTGTAAATGTGTATGGCTTTTAGCGTTGGCTTTCATTTATATAATTGTCAATGCTATCGATAATTTTATTTGGCGTTAACTTGTCTTTCGGATTACTTCCAATTATATGAGGAATGTATTTTTCGTTTTTCAGTTCCGAAATTATATTTGCTTTTGTATTTCCTTTTCCAGAATGATGGAATATTTGCCCAGTTACTATAATTGCAAACTTACTTTGCCCTTTTTGCAACGAACGAAGAACATTTGTATTTTCAAGTTTACTATTGTTGAAAAATTCAATTTTCCAATCTGTCGCAGATAATCCTATTTTTTCAAAATAATTATTTAGTTCATTACGTATTAATGCTTGGTTAGAAACTTCTCCAAGTACACAAATATTAAAAGGTTTTTCAATTTCGACAGTTTTTTTGACTTGATAAACTGGCTGAATTTCATTTAAAGATTTTGCTAAAGTTTCAATATTCTCTTGCGCCTCATTAAGTTGCATTTCTAAAAGTTCGCTTTTAAACTTTTCATCTTTCAGTTGGTCAATAGTTTTTTCAAAGTCAGACAACCATTCTAAATTCTCTTTTTCTTTCGCAGATTGGTCTGGTTTACTTTCAATTAATTTTTTCTGACTTTGGTTGTATTTTATTAATCTTTTCTCAAAAGAAGATTCAAAATTCTCAATTTCTTGGTCTTTTAAAGCGGTAAAGAAAGTTGGATAGTCATTAGGTGAAAGCATATAAAACCTAACATTCTCTTTGTTTTGTGTTCTGTCGATATAATTATTACCTGCTTGTAATTTTAAAGCATTCTCTGGCTTAAAGTCATTGTTGTCTTTGATTTCAACAATTATGGTTTCTTTTTTTGTCTTTATTATAAAATCTGGGTAGAAACCATAATAAAAACCGTTATTCTTTTTATATGCGATACCAAAATATCTGCTTTCTCTTTCTCCGTTTTTAAACCACCATAATATATCGTCATCTGTATTATCAACTTCTTCGATAAAATCAATTTCTGGTTTAGAAAAGTTTACTTTTCCGTTTTTATTTTTCTTTATATATAATTTTTGGTCATTGTAATTTTTAATTATTGACTTGTTTGAATTTTCAACGAGTTCATAATCAGTAAAAATGCTAATGCTTTCTGGAATTTCCCAATTAGGATTTACAACTACTTCATCTTCTTTTGTAGGCAAATTAGCGTAAAGGTCTTTTGATTGTTCTAATAATTTTCTAATCCTTGGATTGTTACTACGATTCATAACAATCATAGAGATTTTATCTTCGTCGGCGATGCTAAATGTGCTTTTAAACCAAGTGCGAATTGAAGACTTAATAACAAGAGCGGAACGAGCTATTGCATATGGTTTTGCCATTTCTGCACAAAAGTCTGTATAACTTGTAGTTATATCATTTATATCTTTTCTGATACTTTTTTTATCGGTAAATTCAACTTCTTGCTTTGCATCTTTATCAATCCCTTTTACAACACCTTCTAAACCTACGGTTTTGTGAATTTCTTTAATATTAGGATTTATACCAGATTTTGTGTCAAGTTCTTTTGCTGTGTCTAAAAGACATTTTTTAAATGCACCTGAAAGTCTTGTTAACTCTCTTTTTCTTCTTATAAATTCGCTTGTTAATTTGATTGGTTTAACATTTATATTCTCATCCCTTTCCATTTGTAGTTCACTCACATAGTTATTAGCAAGCTCTTGTACGATTTCAAAATTATCTGATGCTGAATAAATGTATCCATAATTTAATTCAGAGTTTTTTATATAATGTTTTTGCTCTGGCATACGCATTATACGACCTAACGTTTGAATATTGAAACTGTATCGTTCTTGTTTCCATTCACGTTGTAGAAATATAAGCGATGCTCTTGGGCAATCCCAACCAAGTGCAATAGCCTCCTTAAAAATTAGAACGTCAATTTTACTGTCATTTGGTTTTACTTTTTCATCAAGTTCTTTAATGTCAACTCCTGAAATTCTTATTTCAAGTTTTCCGTTCGCAATGGTTATATCTTGGTCTGCCAACAAACCAATTATATAATCTTCGGGATTTGAACTATCAGTTTGCTTTTTGTTAGGAATTTGAATTAAAAGAAGTGGATTAATGTCAGTTCCTTCATCTTCATAAAGTTGTTTTAGTTGTTTCCTCTTTTTTAAAGCTACTTCCAATAAATCCTTATTCTCACGAATTTTTTTACTACTTGGATTAATTCTTACTTCGCTTTTAATCATTCCTTGAGCAATAACTTTAGCTAAAGGTATATCTATTAATGAACCATTTATATTTGACGGTGTTGCCGTCATTTCTATTATTAGGCTTGGATTGATTTCTTCAATTACTTCTTTAGCCTTTTCAGCTTTAGCAGTTCTGTGACTTTCATCTATTATTAATATAATTTCTCTACCTTCTTCTTGGGTGTTTTGAACTACGGATTTTAGATTCCAATCCAATTCATTTTCTAACCGAAACGAATTATTTTTTTTGATTAAACTGTCCCAATTAATAAAGACAATTTCGTTTTCCTCGATTACATTATTTTGTAAATCATCAATTGTAATGCAATCAAGTAATTTTTCGTCTTCTAAATATCGTGTGAGACTTTGTCGACTTTGTTCGTGAAGAGAGTTTACTGATAGCCAAATAAATGAGTATGATTTATCGGCTTGCTTTTTGACAAGTTTAGTAATTGATTGAGAAATCATATAGGTTTTACCAGAACCTGTAGGTGCTTTAAATACTATAGTTCCTTGTTCTCTATATTCGTCATTTAATAATTTTATTGCAGTATCGGTAAGTTCGTTAATATATTCCTGCTGATATGGTATGTGTTTCATTTATTCTTTAGTTTTGAGATTTTACGATACACATTTAATATTACTTCTGGAATTGGTTTGACTTTGAATACTTTATTTAGATTTTCAAAATCTTCTTCCATATAGTTGTGGTCATAACTAAAAACATAAATGATAATTTCTTTTGTGTTTTTTAAATTGTTTAGTTGAACACAACATTTTTCGATGTAATCTTCATCGTAAATAATTGCTGTATGTTGATTGTCATTTTTGAAAATTGAAAACTCATTTTGGTTCGAGTCTTCAGAAACTTTTTCAAAAGTATTTTCTGCAATACAAAGTAGTTCGGTACTTTTAGCGACAAGATTTCTTTTGTCGTTATCAGTTAGAACGATAGGAACATAATCTGTTTTGAAATACTTTAAATTTGCTGGAATACCTTTGAAGTTATTATAACCATTTATAACTTTTTGCATTCTCGGATATGTTACTTCTTCGCAAATATTATTTTCGTTATTTGTGCAAAGTATAACTTGTCTTTTTCCACCATCTTCATTATTAAGTTCTAAAACTGCGTGACCGCTTGTACTACTGCCTGCAAAAAAATCTAATATCACAGAATTTTTGGTACTACAAACGTGTAATATATCCTTTATTAAATCTAAAGGTTTAGGATTATTGAACACTTTTTTACCATTAAAAATCTTTTTCAATTGTGTAGTTCCATTTCCACTACTGTATTCAGGTTTATAGAAAATTGATTTTGGTTTTTTTGTTGGTATATCTCCCAACTTCGGTCTTTGTTTTTTATAAATCGAGTAATTTTCATTGTCTCCAATTAAAATGATATTATGAATATCCTTTTTAACTGTGGCTTTTTCCCAACGCCAAGACATCTCGTTACCATCAGTTATTGGCAGTAATTCATAATCTGAATTATTTATTTTTTTATCATTTTCGGTAACATATAATTCGTTTGAGGCATTTATAAAAATAGGGTAATATAAATTTGGTCTTTTACTTCTTGGTGCATTTCCACCTGTGGCTTTTAGATTTGCTCCTTTTTTATAAATACCATAATCGTCATAAACCCATTTTTCAAGTTCTTTTTCATCTACTTCAAAATCGTTTAGTTTTACTTTTAATTTATTTTTTCCGTAAAATAATGTGTATTCGTGAGTTCCAGCAAAACCAAATTGGTCTTGATTTCCTTTCAAATTCATAATAGTTGGTACAGTTGCAATATGATTGAGTTCTCCAAATATTTTGTCACATAAAAGTTTAAGGTTAAATACTTCGTTATCGTCAATTGATATGGCTATAACTCCTGTATCTTTTAGAAGATTTTTAGCCAAGCGTAATCTTTTATTCATAAAAGAGAGCCAACTACTATGTCTAAATCTATCTTCTTTTTTTATAAATCTATCATTATATCTAAAGTCAGTAACACCATTTTTGTCAGTTTTTCCCGTGTTATAAGGTGGGTCAATATATATGACGTCTATGCCTTTTTTATGAGTAAAGTTGAGTGTATATAAGGTGTGATAATTGTCGCCCTCGAATATAAAATGAGTAGGTTTTTCAGGGTCTTTTTTTATTTCTCTTTTTTTATCCTCTACTAAAACTGGCAGTTCCTTTTCGCATTTATCTGCAATTTTCTCTGGTTTGTCTTCCCAAACCATTCCGTAGCCTTTTTTTTCGAGTTTTTCTAATTTGGCAATTAGTTGTTCTTTAGAGTAATTGTCGTATTTGGTCTTCGCCATTTAGTTTTTTTGCGGTTGTTTTTATTCAAGCTATAAAGATAATTAACATATTCTATAAAATTTCTATTCATACTAAATAATGTTGAAAAGTGGGATGTGAGCGTTGGCAGAAAACAGCTCTTTTATTTTTTTCGGCGTTGGCATTTAGCGTTGGCGAAAAAATAAATGTGCTGTTTGTGCGTTGGCATTTTTAGTTCAAATGTTCAATTTTAGCACGATTTCCGCATTATGCACAACACGTAAATATACGAATGTTTCAATTTCGCAGCTTTTGAGATTATTAGATCACAGTTCACATACAGTCAGTATCTTATACATATTTATGAGAGATAACCGCATTGCGCAAAATGTATAACACCGTTGCGTGTTATAATCTTAGAGCTGTTGTGTTATACAGAATGCGCATTGCGCTTTTTGTATTACGGTGTGATGCCGGAAACCTTTGAAACAGGAATTCCTATTAATCACTTTAATGCCTATACCGGCTCCCGCGTAAGGGATAGCAGTGGAAAGCCCACAGCCTCTTCCCTCGCTCGCGCGAGGGAAGAGCGAGGACTTGCAACGTATAGCCCGCCTACCTGTACCGAGCCTGGCGAGGCAGGTGGGTACGCCCAAAATCCTACAGTTAGTATCACAAACTTTCACGATTTGGCGCCCTACACAACTGAAAGATTGCTTTTCCTGATAAGCATAGGGTCTAACTACAGACTTCCGCCACGTGAATTGCCTCTGTAAATCAGGTAAATACAGCCTTTGCACAGCTACCACGATTGCGCTAATTGCTTGCTATTCCCGCGTTTTGGAATCGTACCTTTGCAAAAATTAAATAACGTTTTTTGAAAAAGTTTGAAGAGTTAGGCTTAAGCAAGCCTTTACTGGATGGACTGGCTGACATGGGGTTTGAAACCCCCACGGATATTCAGCAGCAATCCATTCCCCTGTTGCTCAAGCACGATGGGGATTTTATAGGTCTGGCGCAGACTGGTACTGGGAAAACGGCGGCCTTTGGCCTGCCACTACTCGAGTTGATCGATACAGCCTCGCGGGATACGCAGGCGCTTATCCTGGCACCCACGCGGGAACTGGCACAACAGATTTGCCACCAGCTGGAATTGATGTCCAGAAAACTGGGCAAACTGAATGTGGTTCCAGTCTTCGGCGGTGCAAATATCATGACACAGATCAGGGAGATACGCCGCGGTGCACAAGTGATTGTCGCTACGCCGGGACGTCTCATGGACCTGATGAAACGCAAGGAGGTCAAACTGGATTCCATACGTTTTATGGTGCTGGACGAGGCTGACGAGATGCTCAACATGGGCTTTAAGGAGGACATTGACTATATCCTTTCCAAAACCGATTCTGGCCGCAATATCTGGCTATTCAGCGCGACCATGGCGCGTGAGATAAAGCGCATCGTGGACACATACATGAACAATCCTGAAGAGGTGAGGATCAACCGCGAGCAGATCGTAAATACAAACATAAGCCACAAGGTCGTGCAGCTTAAGGCCAGCGATAAGATCGAGGCGCTGCGACGCTACCTGGATTATGATGCAGATATGTTTGGCGTGGTTTTTTGCCGTACTAAACGTGATACGCAAAAGGTAGCTGATGAGCTGAACAACAACGGCTATTCTACTGAGGCGCTGCACGGTGACATGTCACAGGCCCAGCGCGACGCTGCCATGAAGCGTTTCAGGAACAAGAACCTTAAACTACTTATCGCTACAGATGTTGCCGCCCGCGGTATAGATGTGGATGATATTACGCACGTGATCCACTTTGCACTGCCAGATGATCCAGAATTCTACACCCACCGCTCAGGAAGAACGGCCAGGGCAGGGAAGCAGGGCATCTCGCTGGCACTGATTACAAAAGGTGATAATCGTAAACTTAAGCATATCGCCCATAAGCTGGGCATCGAGTTTGAAAAGGCAGAAGTCCCCGCACTGGAGGCGATTACCAAAAAGCGCATCGCCCGCTGGTCAGAAAACCTGATCAACCAGAACGCAAGTGATAAGATAGACGATGACCTGATGGAGACGGTCATGGAGAAATTTACTGAACTGAGTAAGGAGGATATCCTTAAACGCCTGCTGACTAAGGAATACAACAGCATCTACAAGCGCAATTCCATCTCAGACCTCAATGACCGTTCTAAATATAAGGACGATGGCCGCGCACCTCGCGAGCACAGCAGCCGCAGCAAGGGCAAGGAAGAGGGGATGAAAACCTACTTCATCAACCTGGGCGATAAGGATAATATGAACAAGGGTGCGTTGCTGGGCTTCGTTTGTGATGCGACCGGCATAAGCGGTAACGACGTGGGTCGTATCGTGCTGGATGGCGCGCATTCCTTTATGGATGTACGCCAGGAAGTCGCCCCGCAGATGGAAAAGCTCAACGGGCTGGACCGCAACGGCCATGAGATACGCGCAAATGAACACAAGGGCCGCGTGACCGAAAGTCGCGATAGGGGCAGGGGCCGCGACCGTGACCGCAGCAGTGGTGGTCACCGTGGGCAGCGCGATCGCAGCACCTCTGGTGGCGGTGGTTTTAAAGGCCGCAGCTCTAGAGGCGATGATAAACGCAGTGATCGCCGCAGTGACAGCACCAGCGATAACACCGGCGGTGGTTTCAAGAACCGCAGCAAGGACAAATATTCTGAAGGCAGCAAGCGCGACGGCAAGTCTAAAACTGACAAGCCAGCTGGCGGCAAGGGAAGATCTAAGTTCTTTGGGACTAAGTGGGATTAAGTGTTTATGCCTAGCTATTCTGCAATCACAACGTTGTTTCTGACTGTATCACTTTTCATGAATGGGCAGTCAGAAGCCGTTGTTTTTCCAGATTTTGTGGGAAAGACTGTTGAAGAGGTTGTAAATGATCCAGACTGGATTGTCTTACAGCTGGTTGCTGGTGATCTGGATAAGGATAGTCACATTGATTACGTTGTGCTATTAGAGAAAAAAGATAATCCCACCCAAAATATTAATGATTGGAAAGATCGTAAGTCACTGCCTCGCATTTTGCTGGTAACGCACCATGACAACGGGCAAAACTCTGTACAAATTCAAAATAATAAATTTATTGCCTTGGCAAATGATGGCGGTATGTTGCCATATCTAGAGCCTGAAATGACCATTGAGAATAACAATCTAAAAATATACTATCAATTTACGCGTAGCAATTGCTGGTATCTCTTCGGGTTTGATGATGAGTGCCTCAAGATTCTTTATAGTGAGAGTAGCGGCGTTCATTCAGCAACTGGTGATTATGAAAGACGCGTTATCGATTTTAGGACAGGAAAAGCAACTTTGGAAACAGGTAATATTTCAGATGAGCATTTCAAAAAGAAGATTCAAACCTTTGAGGTGGAATCTCGCTGCTTATCTGCTTTAGGCGAGATGTTTGAGTGGGAAGTCATTTCAGGATTTCATCTATAGATCTATTTTTTAGCTTTCGCGAAAGCGTGGACTTAATAAGTTGATCTAAATACGACCGTCAAATTAATTCCAGAAAATCAGTAGAAAACTGTCGCTGTGGTTTCAAGAACCCGACAAGGACAAATATTCAGATAGCAGCAAGCGCGACGGAAAGTCCAAAACTGAGAAGCCTGCTGGCAGGAGGAGAAGATCAAAGGTCTTTTTGGGACTAAGTAAGATTAACCTGTTCTGTATAATATTCAACTGCCGTAGCTTTTCAAAGTTGCAGCAGTTTTTGTTAAGGTGAATGCTTGTGGTTTTTACGCTTTCGCGTGGTCGCCTGGCGAGGCAGAGGTAAATGCGTTTACCTGATTCCACTCCGGTGGTTTATTCTAGCACGGTAGTTGTTATATTTAGCCTTTATTCTGATCTATGGTTTTTATTAAGCGACTTGCATTTTTATTTTTCTTATCGGTTCTGGCGATTTCTTGTCAGGATGATCTGGACGATGTCCCGGCAACGGGTCAGGACATAAATAATTTTATTTATCGCGGGATGAATGCTTATTATTTATACAAGCCTGAAATTCCAGTACTGGCAGATGACCGTTTTGCAAACTTTGATGAGCTGGAATCCTTTCATTCCAGATTCACTCCAGAACAATGGTTTGAAACCCTGATCCATAGACGTGATTCCATTGATAAATTTAGCGTGCTGGTAGATGATTATGTAGCGCTTGAAAACTTCCTTTCTGGACAGCGGTTGAGCAACGGGATGGAATTTGGTCTAGTGAGAGAAAATCAGGGGGGTAGCGCAGTTTTTGGCTATGTGCGCTATGTGCAGCCAGGTTCTAATGCAGCCGCTGCCGGGCTTGAAAGAGGTATGATCTTTAATCGTGTGGATGGATCTGCACTTACTGATACAAATGCAAGATCACTGCTGTCACCAGATTCTTATACCATAGGACTGGCCAGCCTTAACAACGGTGTTGTTTCAAATCTACCTGAAGAGGTCTCACTCACAAAAACCCAGTTCCAGGAAGACCCCATCTTTATTGCAAGAGTGATTGATCAAGGCACCCAGAAAGTGGGTTATCTCATGTACAACAGCTTCCTGTCGCAGTTTGACGAGGAGCTCAATGGTGTTTTTGCAGATTTCCGTGCGCAGGGAGTTACTAATCTTGTACTGGACTTACGCTACAACGGCGGTGGATCAGTCAATACTGCCATCATACTGGGAAGCCTTATTTCCGGCAATCCCATTACAGATGTATATAGTACCGAAGAATGGAATCCAGACGCGCAGCAGTTTTTTGAAAACAACGATCCAGAGCGTCTCACAAATTTCTTTAAAAACGCAACTGATAATGGCACACCGCTCAATAGCCTGAACCTATCCAAAGTGCGCGTTCTCACCACACAGAACAGTGCCAGCGCCAGCGAGCTCGTGATTAATTCACTGCGTCCCTACATAGATGTCATCCAGATAGGTGGTACGACCGCTGGTAAATTTCAGGCTAGTATTACGTTATATGACAGTGAGAATTTTGGAAGGGCTGGTGCAAATCCTGCCCACAGATACGCCATGCAACCGCTGGTGCTTAAAAGCGTGAATTCAGCTGGCTTTACAGATTATGTTCAGGGTCTGGATCCAGATATTGAGTTACGTGAGGATTTTGAAAACCTAGGAACCCTAGGCGACCCTGCAGAACCATTGTTGCAACGAGCATTACTGGATATCATGACAAACGGCAGAGGTAGTTTCTCAACCGGTCCTCGCAATCCCAAGCAAGAAATTTCTGGTAGCAACGTAATGCGCCCTTTAGGAAGTGAGATGTGGAAGAGTGTGGATGAAGTTGATTTTCAATTAGGAAATTAATTTCAAATCTGACAACTAAAAAGACTTCACGTAGTTCCTTTTTCTCTCGTGCTTTCAAAACATTGTTTTGACCTCAAGAGCGTCTGCGATATTTGTGCTTATTGCATTGTATATAAAAATGCAGGTGGGATCTGTGAGCTTTGATTAAAAGAATCAGCTTGCATAAGCCCCCGTCAACTTATACGATTTACATTTAACTATTTCGCATATATTGCATCTAGGTAATGATGGTTGCCTACAATTGACTTTATGAGCGATGCATCCATTGATCCGACAAAACCATGCAGCCATTCCTTTATGTCCCGTAGCGTGTCGAAGGCCCTGTTCTTGAACCGGTCCTTGATGTACTTCCAGACCTGTTCGCACGGGTTGAGTTCCGGCGTGTATGCCGGGATGTTGAGTAGGTGTATATTATCCGGGATCGTGATGTTCTTCGTTGAATGGAAACCTGCATTGTCGATCACCACGATCTTGAACTCCCGCGGCCTGTGGTCGGAGAGTTGTTGCAGGTACCTCTCAAAGGCCAGGGTACTCACGCTCTCGATCTCACAGACCAGCGCGTCCCCATCGATGGGGGAATAGCTGCCGTACAGATAGGGGTTCTTGAACTCCTGCTTGAAATCCGTGATGGGGGCCACGCCCCTTGCCGTTATCATGCTTCCCAGATGGGTGATGAGCCCAAAGCGCGCCTCGTCCTGGAAGTAGAGGTTGAGACCGGTATACTTATTTTTATCTAGACTGGATCTAATCTGTTCCAGGCGGGATGGAAGGTTTTAAAAAATCAGCCTTGGCCTCCTCTGATTTCTTGACGTGGGACTTCCTGGGCCGCTTGATCCTTGTCCCAAAGAAGTCCACCATATAGTTGCGCAGCGTGTTGTACTTGATATCGCTGCCGTAGGTCTCCATTACCCACCTGTGGGCATCCACGTAACTCATGAATCCCTTCCTTGGATCGTTCAGCCTCTCGGACAGGCCCTGGTGGATATCCCTTCCCACCAGCCTACGGCGGACCTGTTTCTTTTTGGTCGGGGCAAGCATCTGCTCGATCCCGTGGTCACGGTAGGTCTTCAGCCAGAGCTCCATCGTACGCACGTTGTAGCCCGGGAAGGCGGCAAGGTCGGTGCGTTTTTCGAACTGCGAGGTCTTGATGCAGATCAGTGACTGGATACGTTTTGTATTGGACGCGGTGGTCTGGCTCTTCAACAGGGACTTCAGGGTGGAGAGGGACTCATTTACTTCTAGGGTGGATTTCTTAGGCATCGCTAAATATACGAAATATTTATCTATAAACCGTATTACTCCTAATCCCGCTGGCTATCTTGTCACTTTTATCTTAAATTGCAGGGAAAACAGCCTATGCAACGAGACATGCGTGACAAGCGTAAGTCCTATGAACAGGATACGCTTCTGGATGATAGGATAGAAGAGGATCCCATCAAGCTTTTTGATGCATGGTACAACATGGCAGATGAACACGAGGACATTGAGGAGGCAAACGCCATGGCGCTTTCTACCCTGGGAATCGATGGTTTTCCAAAAGCGCGTATCGTTCTACTTAAGGAACTCATAGACGGTGAGTTTTTTCTTTATACAAACTATACCTCAGAAAAAGCGCAATCCATCGCTCACCATGAGCAGGTAAGTTTAAATTTCTTCTGGCCAGCGCTGGAAAAGCAGGTGATCGTAAAAGCGATTGCACGCAAGGCTACCAGAGAAAAATCGGCAGACTATTTTTCAAGCCGGCCGCGGGGGAGCCAGATAGGAGCATGGGCTAGCAATCAAAGTAGCGAGATCAACAGCCGTGAAGCCCTGGAGCAGCGCAAATCAGATATAGAAGATAAGTTTGATGGCGAGGAAATCCCAGTCCCAGAATTCTGGGGAGGGATTATCTGTAAACCTGTAAGCATTGAATTCTGGCAAGGAAGGGAGAATAGGTTACATGATCGTATTCTGTTTACAACAGATGGTAAGGGCAGCTGGACGCACAAAAGACTTCAACCATAATGAAAAGATTAATTGCAGTACGCCACGGTAAATCCAGCTGGCAACACGATGTGCGCGACCATGACCGCCCGCTCAAGAAAAGGGGAATCACAGACGGGCACCTGATAGGTGCTGCGTTTAAAAACCTAGCTTACCAGCCAGATGAAATATGGAGCAGCACGGCTGCCCGGGCATTGCAAACCGCCACTCTCGTAAGCGAGTACAAGGATTATGACCTCAAAAGACTAAAACTGAAACGAGGATTATACACATTTAGCTCTCAAGAACAATTGCACATGATCAAGGATTGTTCTGACGACGTGAAAACGCTCATGATCTTTTCCCATAACCATGGACTTACAGATTTAGTAAGTGACTTAGGTTCCCAGCGATTTGATAACGTACCCACCACTGGGATGGTAGTCATTGAATTTAATGCTGATCACTGGTACGATATTGAAAATGGTGAGACCGTCTTCCACATGTTTCCCAAAGAATTGAAATCATGAGTTTACGCTATTACAACAGGGAGCTCAGCTGGTTGCGATTTAACGCCCGGGTGCTACAAGAGGCAAATGATAAAACCGTACCCCTCATTGAGCGCTTGCGATTTCTAGGTATTTTTTCAAACAATCTAGATGAGTTCTTCAAAGTGCGTTATGCCACCATACAGCGTATTCATAAAGCAGGAAAAAATGCTACAAAATCGCTGGGTGGAATCACTGCAGAGGATTTGCTCAGCAAGATCAATGAAGAGGTCATCATGGATCAATCCACCAGTTTTAAAATATTGGAGGAACTGGAAGAGGAATTACGCAACGAGAATATCATTCTTGTGGATGAGACTGAGGTAAAAGAAGCCCACGAGCCGTTCATCCGTCATTTTTTCAATGATAATATCAGTCCGGCGCTGGGTACCATCATGATCAATGATGACGTGGAATTTCCGCACCTGCGGGATGGTTACGGCTATCTGGCGGTGCGTATGGTGATGCGGGATGATAATGTACGGTATGCCATTCTTGAAAAGCCAAAACACCTCAACAGATTTGTGGTTCTTCCAGACATTGATGGTGACGATCGCAAGTATATCATCCTAATTGATGATCTTATACGTCATAGAATGCATTATATTTTCAGCTTATTTGATTATAAGGAGATCGAGGCGCACATGATTAAGGTGACGCTGGATGCAGAACTGGATATGGAACTCGATCTCAAGAAAAGCCTGCTGGAAAAGATACGTCGGGGCGTGCATGACCGCAAGGATGGTGATCCGGTGCGTTTTGTATATGACAGTTCCATTCATCCAGACACGCTCCAGACGATTATGGACAAACTGGGAATCAACGACGATGACAGCGTCATTCCCAGCGGGCGTTACCACAACCGCAGGGATTATTTAAAATTCCCCAGTCTGGGCCGCATGGACCTGCTGTATAAAAAGCAACAACCATTGCCTATAAACGGCGTGGAGATACGTGGCTCACTGCTCGCAGAAATTGCCAGACGCGATATTCTGCAATACACACCATACCACACGTTTGCAAATACGATCAAGTTCTTGCGGGAGGCGGCACTCGATCCCCAAGTACGCACGATAAAGATCACCATCTATCGCCTAGCCGAAATCTCCCAGATTGCTGGTGCACTTATCAATGCTGCAAAAAACGGGAAGAAAGTAACCGTTTCCATTGAGCTCCAGGCGCGATTTGATGAGCAGGCAAATATTAATTATGCAGAGCTCATGCAGGAGGAGGGAATCCAGACCATATTTGGAGTCCAGGGTTTAAAAGTGCATTGCAAGGCGTGTTGCATCACTCGTGAGGAAGATAGCGTACTGGCTAGATACGGCTTTATCTCCACAGGGAATTTCAACGAGAGCACGGCGGGAATTTATACGGATTATACATTATTCACGGCAAACCGCAAGATCTTGAAAGAGGTGGAAAAGGTATTTGAATTCTTCCAGGTCAATTATAAGATCCACCGCTACAAGCACCTGATGGTTTCGCCGCATTCCTTGCGCAGTGGTGTGGAAAAATTGGTTGAACGTGAGATCGCTTTCGCGAAAGCGGAAAAAAAAGCAGCCATAAGAATCAAATTGAACTCTTTCTCTGACTTTAAGATGATCGAGCTATTCTACAAGGCCAGTAACGCAGGAGTAAAAATAGAATTGATCATACGCGGTATTTGCTGTCTTATCCCAGGCATAGAGGGAATGAGTGAAAACATAGAAGTGATCAGCGTGGTGGATAGGTATCTGGAACACCCTCGCGTGTATCAATTCCATAACGATGGCAAGAATGACCTTTATATTTCCAGTGCAGACTTTATGGGGAGAAATCTGGATAGTAGGGTAGAAATCGCCTGCCCCATTTACGATGAGACTATAAAAAAAGAGATTATTGAGACGCTGGACATTTGCTGGAACGATAATGTAAAAGCACGACGCATAGACGCAGAACAAACAAATGAATACATAGAAAATGAAAAACCTAGCCTGAGATCTCAGGTGGCCACCTATGAGTTTTATCGTGATAAAACCGAAAAGGCATGAGGTTCCAAAGTTCAAAATACGGCGCGATTGATATAGGGAGTAATGCGATACGCCTACTAGTTGCCACGGCCAATAAGCTAGGCAACCAGCCACCCATGTTTAAAAAAACAAGCCTGGTGCGGGTGCCCATAAGACTAGGGCAGGACGTTTTTACTACTGGAAAAATTTCTGAACACAATATCCAGCGCATGGTGGACAGTATGAAGTCCTATCGCCTGCTAATGAATGTGCATGGTGTAAAGGATTACAAGGCTTACGCCACCAGTGCTATGCGCGACGCAGATAATGGCGATAAAGTAGTGCGGCTGATCAAAAAAGAATGTGGGATTGAAATCGAGATCATCGATGGTTCTCATGAGGCGGCGATTATCGCCATGACAGACCTGCATTCCATCATCGATGATGATAAAGTATATCTATATGTGGATGTAGGCGGTGGTAGTACAGAGTTTACCCTTTTTGTCAACGGGAAGACAGCTGCCTCCAGATCGTTTAAAATAGGAACCGTGCGATTACTTAACGATATGGTGGAAAGCGACTTATGGAAAGAAGCTGAATCGTGGATCAAGGAAATCTGCAAACCATATCCCTATCTGGATCTCATAGGCTCTGGAGGGAATATTAATAATATCTTTAAGAATAGTGGTAAGGCTTATGGTAAACCGCTATCCTACTTTTATATCACCTCATACTATGAGCAATTGCAATCCTATAGTTATGAGGAGCGTATCTACAAACTGGGATTAAACCAGGATAGGGCAGACGTAATCATCCCCGCCTGCAGAATATATATGCGCGCGATGAAGTGGAGTGGGGGCAAGAATATTTATGTCCCTAAAATCGGTTTGTCAGATGGGATTATAAAAAGTATATACAATTCAAAAAATCCGTGATTGATTAGAATCCTAGATCAAAGGTCTTTCTGAGAGTTTCGACCGCTGGGTTTTTTTCAACCAGCTTTGCATACTTTTCCTGATCTGTGTAGGCATATTTTTTTGTGGTTTTTTCGTCCACGGTGATATCAAATTCGATATTATAATTACTGAGTTCACGCTTTAGGAAGTCCAGAACCATTACCTGGCTTTTTTCCAGATCGCTTTTCATGGATTGATTGGGAAACACGAGATGGATGTTGCTGCCGTCCTTAAGTTTGGGGCGATCTACTCTAAGGATGCTTGCCAAAATCTTAAATCCACGCCCCTCTAGATGGTGGATGTATTTCTGCCAGACCATGCGCAGCTGTTCCTCGCTAAATTCCTGCGTAGGCAATTCCTTGTTTTTATCAATTACCTGGTTTTCCTGTTCCTTTTTACGCTTTTCCTCTTCTACAGCGCCTAAAGAGAATGCCGTTTTCTTTCCCTTTGCCTTGCTGTCCAGTGCCTTTCTTCTTTCTTCAAGTGCATTGACGGATTCAGAATTGTCTTCAATTTCAGGGCTTTTTTGAATCGATGCGGTGGATGATTCTATGGGTTTTGAACTTTTTTCTGAAGATTTTGATGGCTCAGTTTTATAATCTGAGGAAGTCTCAAAGGTTTCTCCTCTAGTAGCAGATTCTTGAGAATTTCCTGTAGCAGGTTTTACCTGTGACGGTTGCTTTTGTTCTTCTTGAGCGGTGTCTTTAACAATAGGTTCCTGCCCATCGGGTTCATTTATTTTGGGTGCGTTGTTTTTTTTTTCGCCAGTATTCTGGGTAATAGAAGCAAGCTGCATGAGCGCCAGCTCTACCGCAAGACGCTGGTTCCTGCTTGCACGGTAATTAAAGTCTGTCGCATTTGCGATTTCTATCGCCTGACGCAAAAAGTGCAAATCAGTATTTCTGGCTTGAGCGATGTATTTCTGCTTTGTAATCTCACCGTACTCCAGCAGGTCAATAGTTTGCTCATGCTGGCACACCATCAGATCCCTGAAGTGATTTGCCAGTCCAGCGATAAAATGTTGTCCATCAAATCCTTTGGAAAGAATATCATTAAAATCTACCAGTAGCTGCGATATATTGTTTTCCAGGATGAGGTCTGTCACCTTAAAATAGGTTTCTCTATCCAGAACGTTTAGATTCTGTGTAACAGCCTCGACCGTCAGGTTTTTGCCAGAAAAACTGACCACCCGGTCAAAGATGGAAAGCGAGTCGCGCAGGGCGCCATCTGCCTTTTGGGCGATAATTTGTAAAGCGTCTTCTTCTGCAGTGATACCCTCTTTTACAGCAATGCGTTTAAGGTGCTCTCGCATGGCACTTACCGTAATGCGTTTGAAGTCAAAAATCTGGCAGCGCGATAAAATCGTGGGTATAATCTTATGCTTTTCAGTAGTTGCCAGGATAAAAATGGCATGCGCCGGTGGTTCTTCCAGCGTTTTGAGAAATGCATTAAAGGCTGCATTACTCAGCATGTGAACCTCATCAATGATGTACACCTTATACTTACCTACCTGGGGCGGGATACGCACCTGATCCACGATACTGCGTATATGATCCACACCATTGTTAGAAGCGGCATCCAGTTCAAAAATATTAAATGCAAAATCCTCATCCGGATCAAAATCACCTGATTCATGATTGATTTTTTTGGCCAGAATACGCGCACAGGTAGTTTTACCCACACCCCGAGGACCCGTAAATAGCAATGCCTGAGCGAGGTGGTTGCTCTCGATAGCACGCTCTAGAGTCTGGGTGATGGCACTCTGTCCTACCACGTCCTCAAAGGTTTCTGGACGATACTTCCTAGCCGAAACAATGAATGGTTCCATAGGTCAAAGATAGGTTTGGTTCTATCAAGTTACGTGAAAACTAGCCTGATTATGGATTATTAATGTAAAGTTAAAATTTTATCCTATTTTTACAGTATAATTTTGTAAACCAGCCCCCTACGAGATCATTGCGTTTGCCTCTAGTACGATTGCTGTCGATCGTGCTTATTATTGTTGCCTTCATTAATATCAACTCCTGCCAGATGGATGATCTGGAGGAAGAAGTCCAAAGGGCGCATCAAGGACAGCATCAACTGGATATCCCCACCGTGACCGGTGCATATACAAACATCCACCGCATCCTTCAAGACCCCGTGCTGGGTGAGAGAATGGTAAACTTGATCGACCGGCAGTCTACAACAGCAGAAAATGGTGGCCTCACGACGGAATCAGATGGACAGGGAACACTGGCAGGGATTGTGATAGATACTACCCATATCAAAAAGTATAATACGGATTCCTATGAAAACTATACCTTTAGAATAGTACAGGACAGTGCAGAGCTGCAAACCGTACTGCGCAACTATATGCTGACCGTATTCAACGATACACTGGTAATGCAACACCTGGTGGAGCACCCCCGCAATGCAGATGGCACACTTGATAAATACGGCATAAGTATGCAAAAAATTGTGGGAAATGAATTGTTGCAACAACTTACCACAGAGGATGGCTGCGCACCACATTACACCTATGAGTGGCAATTGGAGTGTGGTTATACACCCTGCAGCGGTGTGGGGCATACAAATCCAGATGACTGTCCCTATGCTGATCCAGATAGTAGGATGAGTGGAACCCCTCCCCAGTATTTTTGTATAGGGTCATGGGCAAGGATACTAGTGACCGCGGGATGTCCAGACCTACGAGATCCCAATGGTTCAAATGGTGGTAATATGGGTACTCCCAATGAAGGAATACCTGGCGGTCCCACAAGTCCCAGTAACGGGAATAACAATTCTGACCCTACGGGCGATGACAGTAATGATAATGGTAACGACGGTGAGCGTAATGAGACCATAGGTATTGATGTGAATGACCCGTTAGAGGTTTTAGATCCAGATTGCAACACCAGCAAAGAAGATCTTAAAAAAATGTTTCCGAATGCACCTGATGCTACAATGGAGATTCTAGCCGATATGATAAATAAATACGGACAGGATTTTGGCCTAGATGATGAGCACAAACTAAGACATTTCCTAGCCCAAACTGGACACGAGACAGGTGGATTTCAAACTTTACAGGTAACAGAAGGAACATATTGGCGCACACCCGCGAGACTAGCCAGTAAATACACCAAGTTCACCATGGACTCCACGTTAGCAGCAAATAATTCAAATCGCTACTATGCACCCGATTATT
Source organism: uncultured Flavobacteriaceae bacterium (assembly GCA_963740155.1). Lineage (GTDB taxonomy): Bacteria > Bacteroidota > Bacteroidia > Flavobacteriales > Flavobacteriaceae > Nonlabens. Next base: position 29,590 of record CAVUDE010000001.1, read on the forward strand.
TACGAAATAGCAGCGCCGTGGCTAACATAGCAATGTGTTGTAGGTTTGAGAACGGGGATGTAGCTAGTGGAGATGGATACAGGTATAGAGGGAGGGGGATAATTCAACTTACATGGAAGGAAAATTATAGAAAGTTTCAAAACTTTGTCAATAATGAGTATGGCACCAATTTGGATATAGTTGGTAATCCAGATTTGATTACGAGTTCAGATAGCTTAGCAGTTTTAAGTGGTATGTGGTTTTTCAAAAAAAGAGTTCTTGATAAATTTTCAGTTGATTCAAATACAACTGTCAGAAAAGTTACATATCCGATAAATTCAGCTTATTCTGAAATTCAAGACAGAGTCAATAAACACAATATAGCTAAAGATTCAATCAACTGTAAATAATTGCATTATGAAATATTTAACTTTCGTACCATTCTTTTTTATGGGTGTTGTTTTATGCTCCGCTCAGACTGTTATTAGCGCTTCCACGATCAAGCAAGAATTATTGGGCTCTTGGATGTTAGAGGAAGATAACGACTCAAAATTTGTTTTTAATAATGACAATCAAGTCATGCTTGATTATAACGGTGAGATCATGTGGACTCAATATTACAGAATCGAAATGAATGGAAATTCATGTGGCGGTGAGCCAGATATTGTCATCATAATGTCCGAAACTTCTGATTTTTCTGAAAAAAGTTGTTATATAATAATGGGATTGAATGAAGATAATTCAGGTTTTCTTTCCTTAATTTCCGAAAATGGCAAATTTTTATTTTTTGAAAAAGTTCCTTAGTTGAATCCGTATGTACTGATGGTTAACTGCGAGCTTAAACTTTCGCTACATAAAATTTCACTATTAATATTTTTAACTTTTACAATGTCTTCAATTTGTTATAAGGCGTAGTTTAATAATCGGATAGAAACAAGTAGTCATTCACAGAAAGACTTTCTTTCTTACAATACTAAAATGAGTGGACAACCACAAAAAAATCGTGAATGGCGTTAAAAACGGGTTGCCAGATCGTAAAACCCTCTTCTCAAAATTCATAGTGGAAATTTTATGTAATTAATTTTAGTATTATGAAGAATAAAGGAGTCTTTTTGAGCTTAGTTTTGATGTTGTGTTTTTCATGTAAATCACAAATCTTGCAACAAGGTTCAATTGTAAATGTGTCAGAGTACAAAACTTTAATCATTGGCGAGTTGATTGCCGATGAGAACAATGCGGATTCGCGTGATGTTTATTTATCTGATTCATCTGGTAATCTGTTGATTAGTTATGACGAAAGCACAATATACAAAACCTATAGTTGGAACATAACTGGCGGACGCAGCGAGTCCGGGGTTGTCGGCATTTATTTAGAAAGAATTAACACTACCGATTCAAGTGATTTATATGTTCATGAAATCATTGGTTTGTCAGATACTGAAATGTATTTGCAGTGGTTAAGAGCTGATGGTCAGGGGGTCGGTAAAGTAGTTAAGTACACAAAAATCTGATTAACAATTAGAATGCTACACAACTTTATTTCTACTTTAGTTGAATTTTGTGTAAAAAAATATTATTTGCAATTTGTATTATCAAGTTTTACAGATGAGAGAATCCCATAGTGTCAATTGTTAAGATGAGAAAAAATAATCTTTTGATTTTAGTACTGTTAGGCTTAAGTATTCCTGAATGTATCGCTCAAGATCTATCTGGCACATGGTACTGGGAAAACGGTAATGAAGATCATTCTGAAATAACCTTTGAGTCAGATACTAATTCACTTACCCCCAATTCTTATATAGGAGGATACTGCTCGGTATTTTTTAATGGAAGTAAAGTTGACTGTGTTTTTGATGAAAGCGAGGTTTGTATTTCAATTTCCCCAACCTCGAAGGTTAATGAGTTTCAAGGAACATTTACCAGTCCTTCATTTGATGGAACAGGTAGCTTTAATCTGATATATAATCCGGTCGACAATAACTTTGTATTTACAATTTTAAACAGCACTGGTGAATTTTATCTCCCCAGGAATAAAACTTTTGAAAAATAATGTAATTATAAGGGAATGTTTAAAATCAAATTTACATTTTCTCATTATGGTTTCATGAATTTGGTTAATGATGCGTAGAGGATTTATAAATTTCCGTAAATTGGGTTTAATCAAAATCTTTTGTCATTTGTTTAAAATAATCGCATTTCTTACATTTGCATTAAGTTGTAAATCACATGATTTCAAACCAATAGCTAGTAAAGATGATGTCACAGAATATCAAAACAAAATACTGTGCGCCTGAAGGTAGCCCGAGCATTAAAAAGACTTATACAATCGATGGCAGAGGAAAACTCTTAACCAATTACAGTAATGGGAATGTTTCTTCAACTTTCACATGGGAAATTGTGGGCTATCGCTCAGATTTAGGTGTCATCAGTGTCTATTTAGAAACTGTCAACACTGCTGACTTTACTGAAAAATACAATTATGAGATCATTGGTCTTACAGATTCTGAAATGTATTTACAATGGTATCGTGGAGAAGGTGAAGGCTTAGGTAAAGTTTCTAAGTATGAAAAAATATAATGAGATTATTTGACTCAATCTTTAAAGTGTTTTTGCTACTAGCTTTTTTAGTTTACAGTGATCTGGCTCAAGGCCAAAGCCTCAATGCAATCGATAAAAAAGCAGAATTGTATAATGCAATAAAAGGCAAATGGCGCATGCGAAAGGATACCAATGTTGTTGTGGTTTTTCAAAAGGATAAAATAGCTATTCTCAAATATGAGAGTTTATCAATATCAGATACCGTTAACTATAGAATTACGGCAGATAGCAAATTGTGCAATGGCTTTGGCAATGATGTCCTTCAGTTTTCTGAAACAAACAACTTTTCTAATTCCCCTTGTGATTTTATCAATGCAATTGACACTGGTGATTCTGGTATTTTGTCCATTACTAATTTTAGGGGTCAGCTTGAAATTTACGATAGAATCAGGTAAAACCATTTTATACAATAGTAATCGCTGTACTTTTGCAACAGCAGGCCGCCTTGTCGCCTTATCTGTTAACAGGATAGGGAGGAAAGTCTGGACACCATAGGATAGCATAGCGGCTAGCAGCCGTCGTTCTGGTTACGCTCTCGCGAAAGTGAAACATAGACCAGAAAAGGACCAGTGCAACAGAAAGAATGTACGGGTAATGCCGTAGTGAAACCAGGTAAACTCTATGCGGTGCAATGTCGAGTAAATCAGAGCTTGAGCGCGATCCGCGCGATTCTGAAGGGTAGGCAGCTTGAGTTCATGGGTAACCATGATCCTAGATCAATGACAAGGGTGCTGGGCAACCAGCATACAGAATCCAGCTTATAGGCCTGCTTTTTTTTTGTTTATTCGTTATCGGGTTATCGGGTTATCAGATGATCAGATAATCAGATAATTAGTTGATCAATAAATTGGTTGATCGGATATTCTGTTGTTGCTGTGTTTAATCCTTACTGTTCCCTGTCATGCTGACGCAGGTCGGTATCTCACAGGACGCAAGGAATTTGGGTGAACAGAAACTCGTCTATTTGAGAGTATAATCGCATCTAGGTTGCTGTGAAAGGTTGAATATGGAATTTGTAGGATAGTGTTGCCCCCTGATTGCAGTTCCCTGTCATGCTGGCGCAGGTCAGCATCTCACAGGACGCTAGGAATAAGATTAAACAGAAATTCATTTATTTGAGACAGTAATTGCGTATCGGTTGCTGTGAAAGGTTGATTATGGAATTTGTAGGATAGTGTTGCAACCTGATTGCAGTTCCCTGTCATGCTGGCGCAGGTCAGCATCTCGCAGGACGTTAGGAATTTGAGAGAGTTAGAGCCTACTTCTTCCTTGATATATTTGCTTTGAATAGTTATAAAGTATACCGTCTGAAAGAGTGAATCTCTATATGTTATGATTAGGCTTAAACCCGTTCAAAGACCTTTGTGTAAGGTGTTTTAAGGGCGGCTCTTCGGCTGCGCTCAGAGACCTTACGTTGTGTTTGTTTTCAAGGGCTGCTCTTCAATCGCATTTAGGTACTTTGTTTGTGATTGTCTTCAATGGCGGCTCTTCGGCTGCGCTCAGAGGCCTTACGTTGTGTTTGTTTTCAAGGGCTGCTCTTCAACTGCGCTCAGAGACCTTACGTTGTGTTTGTTTTCAAGGGCTGCTCTTCAATCGCATTTAGGTACTTTGTTTGTGATTGTCTTCAATGGCGGCTCTTCGGCTGCGCTCAGAGACCTTACGTTGTGTTTGTTTTCAAGGGCTGCTTAGGTACTTTGTTTGTGATTGTCTTCAATGGCGGCTCTTCGGCTGCGCTCAGAGGCCTTATTTTGTGATTGTATTCAAGGGCTGCTCTTCAACTGCGCTCAGAGGCCTTATTTTGTGATTGTATTCAAGGGCGGCTCTTCAACTGCGCTCAGAGACCATTTTTCTAATGTTATGAATTTCTAATATGCTCTCCATAAAGCTCATTATAGAAGAATCTTCATCACTTAAAAATAAATAGTCGCAATACTGAATTACACAAAAGATCTACTCCTCCTCATCAGGTAGAGCAAAGAAGCTAAAAACCGTCCCGCCGTAGCGCCTCGAGTTCTGGAAAAATTCGTGGCTTTCTAGATTTGAATGTTTGGAATGCTCGATGATTAAAAGACCGCCCTCATTTAATAAATTCCGCGTAAATACCAATTCGGGTATCTGTAAGAATTCGTTTTCTTCCAGCGCGTAGGGTGGATCTGCAAAAATCACGTCAAATTTACCATTGCAACGTTCTAGATATTGAAATGCATCCGATCTAACCGCATCGATAGGAAGTTCCAGCTGTTCTGCTGTTTTCTGGATAAAGTGGACGCAATTGATATTTTCATCTACTGCGGTAAGTTGTTTTGCACCACGGCTGGCAAACTCATAGCTCATATTACCGCTGCCGGCAAATAGTTCTAGAACCTCAAGGCCTGACAGGAAAACCTGATGCCGCAATATATTGAAAAGCGCTTCCTTAGCCATATCAGTGGTAGGGCGCACGGGTAGATTTTTAGGGGCAGTGATGCGCCGGCCTTTGTGGATCCCAGAAATTATACGCATAAAATCTCCTGTTTTAGAGTATCTGTAGTTGAGCTTTCAATATGGTGAATGTACTTACTCAACAGTTGTAAAAGCCCGTCCTCGTTCTTATCGCTATAAACTGTTACCCTTATATTTTCTGTATTTACTTCTAACTGTTCCAAGTTAAATAACGTGTAATACAGTACGTCTTCCTTGCTCTGATAGGTGAAAAGATTACAGGATATCAATGCATCGTTCTGAATATAGATCAGATAAAAGCTTTCACCAGTCACATAAATTGTCAGAAAATTTTGATCCGGTGCATCATTCTTTTCTAAAGCATTCAATAATCTGCTGCTCAGGTGGTAGTAGGGAAAACTTCCATATTGTTCATACAGAAAGTTGTTGATGTTCTCAAACGCGACATACACGACCTGCGTATCATAACCAGCATCGTCCACGCTTATAAAATCAGTAGGGAGAATACGAGAGTTGTACTTTAGGTAATCGGTTAGTGCGTTTTCTCTGAAAATAGCCTTAGGAACCGTGCTGAAATACTCGGTATGATATATGACCTGAATTGCTGGACTGCTGTCTATTTTCGAAAAATTGTCCTGCAAGATCTTCTTCAAGTTTTGTAACAAAGATTGTGGGTCGCTCGCAGATCGTGACTCACCCAGTAGTAACAAGTCGTTACCGTTCTGGCCATAAAGTAAAAGTCCATCCTGTTTTAGCAGGATGGACAGTTGACTAAAAGTATGGTTATCGTTCACTTTGTTAATTTAATCCAGCAGTAGGATAATAACGCTTTGCTAAAAGAAATCCTACTGATTCTCGCCAGGCGCAAGTTGTCTGGGCCAGTTACCGCTTGTGGTAATTTCTTCAAGGCTTCCTACTTCAATATATTCACCCTGTACTGCCTCGATCTCTGTTTGCTCCAGCTCACGGGCAAGCAACTTTTTGGGCTGGTCGTGGAGAATATCTTTCTTCTCGGCACGAGCTCTGAAAACAGGGATGCGATTTTCTTTATCAAAAACATAATCAGTTTCTAGCGAGATCTTTTTACCGCTGGGTGCGTCTTTAAAATCGTACTCAAGAAGACCTTTTATATCAACATTCTGTAACTTCAGTGAATCTTTTACCGGTGTGAATCCCAATGTATCTGTAATAGTGATCTCCTTATAGTAACCACCAGTCTCAGGATCTAGGCGGAATTTGATATTGCGCTCACGGTCAGTAACAGAAGTATCACGTTTTGTGATCCTCGCAAACTGGGCTGTATCGATAAACTGAGCCAGTTTATTTATATCTGCCGCGTATTTTCCAGTAACGGTTTTATGGGCATTTTGCGCTTCACGCAAATGGATAAGCTGTGCGATCACGTCTCTGTAACGCTTTTCCTTAACCGCCTCAAATTTTACGGGCTCCTCAATAGACTTGTAGAGCTTGAAGCCAAAGAACGCACTTGCCCCTAGTAGAAGTATGACCATAACAATATGGAACTTCTTAGGAATCTTATTGATGAAGATAGCTAGCAGTACTACGACTATCAATCCTACAACAACTGACAAAATTAAAGGCAGCATAAACGTATCGGTTTTTAAAATTTTAACGCAAACAAATCTACAATAAAAAAGCACTCTTCCTAGAGGTGCGTTTTAAGATTTGAACTAAGTTTATCCATCAGACTTTTTAATCACTAAATGACTGCCCCACAGTACTATTCCTTTCTTTTAAAAGAATTTCAATTTGAACCCACCTACCAGCAGATGCGTGCGCTCAAGTTTCTGGCAGACTTCCTGACAGACAGTGCGCCTAATAGATTGTACATGCTGCGAGGATATGCGGGGACGGGAAAAACTACCATTGTGAGTGCAGTCGTGAAATCTGCCTGGCGCATAAAAACCAGCTGTGTACTGCTGGCACCCACGGGAAGAGCAGCAAAAGTCATAGGCAATTATTCCAATAAAACCGCCTCAACAATCCACCGTGAAATTTATTATCCTAAAAGCCAAAGCGGCAGCGCAGTCCAGTTTACACTCAAAAAGAATAAGCATCGCCATGCCGTTTTTATAGTAGATGAGTCATCCATGATTCCAGATGTAGCACAGGAAGACAAGCTCTTTGATGGCAATGGCTCGCTGCTGGATGACCTGATGGAATACGTTTATAGTGGCCATAACTGCCGATTGATAATTATAGGCGATACTGCCCAGCTACCACCCGTAAAACTGGACGTATCACCCGCGCTAGATGCAAGCCTGATGGAACTGAGGTTTGACAAGCAGGTCACAGATATTGAACTGGACGAGGTCAAAAGGCAAGCCGTAGCCAGCGGTATCCTGCACAACGCTACTGGAATCAGGAATTGTATAGAAGAGGAGCAGTATGACTTTCAGTTTGAGGTCGCGGCCTTTGATGATATCTTCAGGCTGATTGACGGTCACGAGATTCTGGAGGCTGTACAAGATTCCTATCACAATTATGGACACGAGGACACGGCAATCATCGTGAGGTCTAACAAGCGGGCAAACCAGTACAACCAGCAGATACGCTCACGCGTACTTTTTAAAGAGAGTGATCTTGAGGCCGGTGATTATCTCATGGTGGTTAAGAATAACTACCACTGGCTGGAGGCATCCAGCAATGCCAGTTTTATCGCAAATGGTGATATCATTGAGGTACTGGAGATTTTTGGTTTTAAGGATATCTATAGCTACCGGTTTGCAGAGGTGCAGATACGCATGGTGGATTATCCAGACATGAAACCATTTGAAACGGTGCTGGTACTGGACACACTCACCTCAGAAACGCCATCGTTCACCTATGAGGAAAGTAACAAGCTCTATCAGGAAGTACGCATGGATTACCTGAAACTCCCCAAATGGAAACAATACAAGGCGATTAAGGAGAATCCATTTTTTAACGCGCTGCAGGTCAAATTCTCATACGCCATCACCTGCCATAAATCTCAAGGCGGCCAGTGGAAGAACGTGATCGTGGAGCAACCTTATTTACCAGAGGGCGCCAATAAGGATTACATGCGCTGGCTATACACGGCCGTAACCAGGGCGAGTGAGCGACTGTATTTGATAGGTTTTGGTAAAGAAAGTTTTGTGGGGGATTGAAGTTTTTCCGCTTTCGCGAAAGCGTAACTATTAAAATCACTATCATAATTTACGTCCTTATGACTCCAAAGACGACACAGTGTATTCCAAAACAAAAATTACCTTTGAGGCAATTCCCATCCTATGAAAGTAGTAGCCATATTACCTGCCCGTCTTCAGGCAACCAGATTCCCCCGCAAGTTGTTGCAGGATCTGTGTGGCAAACCCGTCATCGTACGCACCTATGAGGCGGTAGTTAAAACCGGTCTATTTGATAAAGTGCTGGTCGCGACAGATGACGATGAAATCAAGAGCGCCATCAGTAACGCTGGCGGCCAGGTGTTCATAAGTAAGTTAGCACATGAGTGCGGCAGCGACCGCATTGCAGAAGCTGCTGAAAATCTGGATGCTGATATCATCTTAAACGTACAGGGAGATGAGCCATTTACAAACCAGGATGACCTCAAAAGGCTGATCAACGTCTTTGAAAAGGATAGGGAAAAATCGATTTCGCTTGCCTCAATTAAGCACCAGTTGCATAGCGAGGAGGATATCTCAAATCCAAATAACGTAAAGGTAATTACAGACCTCGCTGAAAATGCCATCTATTTTTCCAGATCACCCATTCCTTTCTTACGGGATGCGACAACAGGTATCCAGTGCTTTAAACACGTGGGGATTTATGCCTTTAGAAAAGAGGCATTGCTGGATTTTTATCATTCCAAACCCACACCATTGGAAATGGCAGAAAAGATTGAATGCCTGCGCTATCTGGAGCAGGGAAAAAAGATCAGGATGGTCACCACGGATCATTTGAGCATAGGAATAGATACACCCTCAGACCTGGAGGCCGCTAGAAAAAAATGGAAAACCCTATAATATTTTAGACCTATCGCCCAGTTTAAATTGCGATTCCTACAGGCAGCATATCGCTGTACATACGGCGGTGCTTACGCACAAAGCCTGCAATCTTAGGGTGGGTGGGAACTACTTTTACGTCTTTCTCATCACGTATGTGGGCAAAAACTCCGCGTAAAAATGCGTTTCTAAAAGCTACGTCATCTTCTACTTCTGATGGTAGGACCAGTTTTGTAAGAAATATTTTTCTGTCCTGCTCTGCATATTCAATATGTGCCATGATCTCACCTTTTCTTCCCTCATATTGTCGCAAAAATTGGTTGTCAGTAATTTCTACAGTAGTGGTGTCATTCATAATGGTGTGTTGTTATCGAGCTATGCCAGATTCTGTGGGATGAATTGTAAATTTGTCCCCTCAGGCCGCTTATTGTGGTAACAAAGATACTTCACGATTAACATTTTTTAAAGATTTATTTACGTTAAAGCTTTGATGCTATAGAATTTATGGATAGAGTGCCCGTCTATTTCATGCCCGGCCTGGCTGCCTCGCCCAGGATTTTTGAGCATATCAAGCTGCCTGAAGAGCGATACAGTATGCATTTTCTTAACTGGATCGATCCCTTTAAGAAAGAGAGCATCACTGATTATTGCGCGAGATTAGCAACCCAAATAACTCATGTGAACCCTGTATTAATAGGTGTTTCCTTTGGTGGGATGATCGTACAGGAGCTTTCAGAATTAGTCACTGCTAGAAAGGTCGTCATCATTTCTAGCGCAAAAACCCGTCATGAATATCCACGTAGAATGCGACTTGCCAGAGCTACTGGATTGCACAAACTGTTGCCATTGTGGCTTATCAATAAAGCAGAATTGCTGGTGAAATACAACTTTGGCATTGCAGAGAAAAAGATCAAGCTCTATTATACCTATCTAGGTTTTAACGATACTGCCTATCTCAAGTGGGCATTTGACAGTATCATACATTGGGATAGAGAAACTGCCGTACCCGGACTTGTCCACATTCATGGCGACCGTGATCCCGTGTTCCCCGTAAAGTATATCGATGATTTTATTCCGGTAGAGAATGGAACGCATATCATCATTGTCAACAGGTATCGGTGGTTCAACGAGAATCTCCCAGCGCTATTGGAGAGTTGAGACTTTTAAAGACCTACAATAACAATCGTTAAACCAGCGTCGGGATTTGAGTGAACTCCTTACCTTTATTGTAAAATTGAGTCAAGTGAAAAAAACCTATCTCCTTTCAGGAATTTTTATTATCGTCGCCGTTGTTCTGGGTGTCATGAGTTTTACCCAGACTGGCTCTGGCCCTGATATCTGGTGAGGAAAATGTACCAGATGCTGCCGTTAAAAACATGGTTCAGGACTATAACGTATATAGTTATGAAGTTCCCAGCGATCTATCTTTTGCTGGTGAAAAGGTGCCCATGCAGAATCCAGATATACTGGAGCGGGCTGATCGCGAGTTTCTCGTCAATACCTACTGGCAGTCTAATGGAATCCTGCTTATCAAGCGAGCCAAAAAATACTTCCCGATTATAGAACCCATCCTTAAAAAAGAGGGCATTCCTGATGATTTTAAATATCTGGCCGTTATCGAGAGTGGTCTTCAAAATGTAGTATCACCAGCCGGTGCGAGAGGATTCTGGCAGATTATGAGAGATACCGGGCGCGAACTGGGGCTGGAGGTAAATGACAATGTGGACGAGCGCTACCATCTGGAAATGTCCACAAGAGCTGCTTGCAAATATTTAAAGGAGAGCAAAGAGAAATTCGGCTCATGGACGCTTGCCGCTGCTGCCTACAACGCAGGAAATGCCGGTGTGAGCAAGCAACTGGAGCGTCAGGGAGTTTCAGATTACTACGATTTGCTGCTGGGTGAAGAGACCGGTCGCTATATGTTCCGCATTTTGGCAATCAAGGAGATTCTACAAGCCCCGGCAGAATTCGGTTTCAATGTGGAGGAATCACATAAATACGAGTTGATTCCTACCCGCAAGGTTGAAGTAGATTATGAGGTGGAAGATTTTTCCGCTTTCGCGAAAGCGCAAGGCATCAACTACAAATTGCTCAAGATCCACAATCCGTGGTTGCGAGAGGCTCATTTGAACAATAGATCCAGAAAAAAGTACGAAATTGAAATCCCGCTCAAGGGATATTACAGCCTGCCATGATAGACTGGATTTACGTCAACTGGTTTTTTACCTCGCTCATCATCAATTATATAATTGCGTTGAGTGCCGCATTTTTCTTGATTAGGAATAACCAGAATCCTCGTAAAACCCTTTCCTCGCTCTTGTTTCTGGTCGCATTCCCATTTGTGGGTTTGTTGATCTATTACTTTTTTGGCCAGGAATATCGCAAGTCAAAAATCTTTGAGCGCAAGGACCTGAGCTCGCACAAACTGATCAAGGATTGGTCTGACCGCCTGCAGATAAGCGGTGTGGATCTAGATGACCTGGAGGACACCTTTCTGGAAGAGCGTGTAAAAATGGTGAAGTTGATCTATCATAACCAGGGATCACCACTTACTCTGCAAAATTGCGTAGAGGTAATTTACAACGGCGACAATGTTTTTAAAGAGATTTTTGCCGCGCTAGATAAGGCAGAACACCACATTCACCTCGAGTATTTTGTGTTCAACGATGATAATATAGGTAACAAGTTTATCGACAAACTCGCCGAAGCTACTGAGCGCGGTGTCGAGGTAAAATTGATCTATGACAGCGTGGGCAGCGATTTGAGCTGGGGCGCAAAATCACGCATGAAAGAGGCAGGGATCATTTTTAAAAGCTTTATGCCGGTGCTATTTTCTAGATTCACGCGCAAGGCAAACTATCGCAACCACCGTAAAATCTGCATCGTAGATGGAACCGTAGGTTTTTTAGGCGGTATTAATGTGAGTGACGATTACCTGAATGATCCAGGTGATAGTGCATTTGACTACTGGCGGGATACACATTGTAAAATTGAGGGTCATGCGGTGAAGTCTTTGCAGGCGCAATGGCTGCTCAATTGGTTTTTTGTCTGCGACCGCCAGCACGACGAGGAGAATAAGCTGATCAGTGAGGAATATTTTCCAGAAATGCCTGATTGCGGTGATGTTCCCGTACAAATCGCTGCCAGTGGTCCAGACACAGACTGGGCAAATATTATGGAGGCGATCTTTATTGCGGTAAATACCGCACAGGAGCAAATCCGCATCACAACGCCCTATTTTATTCCCAATCAAGCCATACTGGTAGCGCTCAAAAGTGCTGCAAGATCTGGAATTGATATTGAGATAATGGTTCCCAGGATAGGGGATAGCTGGGCGGCGCGGTACGCCTCCAGATCCTATTTTAGAGAACTGATGGAGAGCGGTATCAAGATTTTCTGGTATTGCAAGGGAATGCTACACGCAAAAACCCTTACAGTAGATGGGCATTTCTCTACCATAGGGACTTCAAACATGGACTACCGCAGCTTTGAAACTAATTTTGAGATCAATGCACTTATCTACGACGAGGCGACTGCCACTGATTTAAACAATAGATTTGAAGAAGATAAGGCAGATTGCCAGCAGATTGATTATGATGAATGGATGAATCGAGATAAAACCTATAGGTTTAAAGAGTCTTTTTGTAGATTGTGGGCTCCATTACTCTAATCTATGAAACGTACTGATATGACCTTGAGCACCATTCTTCTTTTACTTGTTTTAGGGCTTGCCGCCGGATTGTTGAGCGGTAGCGTGGGAGTAGGTGGTGGTGTGATCATGGTGCCACTGGCCATCTGGTTTTTAGGCTACACCCAGCACCAAGCGCAAGGCATGAGCCTTGCCGTACTGGCGGTTCCCGTGACCTTTGTCGCCGCTTACACGTATCATAAAAATGGGCATGAGCTGGACTGGCGCTATACGCTGATTATTGCTGCTGCTTTTGTTGTGGGAGGTTTTTTCGGTTCTAAGATTGCGGTTAACATCAATCAGCAACACATGAAAAAGATATTTGGTATCATCCTGATTATCGTGGCGATCAAGATGATCTTCTTCTCAAAAGCCAAAGGCGTGAGTTAGTATAAAAATAACAGTTGCAGAAACGCTTTGCTGTATTATTGTTTGGTAACCAAATAATACAGTCATGAACAAATTTTTATCCATTATCTGTCTTTTTGCAGTCACTATCGTGAGTGCACAGATAGAAGCACCACAGCCTAGTCCAGCGGCTAAGGTCATGCAAACCGTAGGCCTGACAGATGTCACGGTAGAATATTCCAGACCAGGGATGAAGAATCGCAATATTTTCGGTGGATTAGTCCCTTACGACCAGATGTGGCGTACCGGTGCAAATGCCAATACAAAAATCACATTTTCTGATGCCATCAATTTTAATGGTACTGCCGTTGAGCCAGGAACTTATGCGCTATATACAAAGCCAGGTAAAGACCAGTGGGAAGTGATCCTATATAAAGGAACTGATAACTGGGGACTACCCAAAGAATGGAATGATGACATGGTCGCTGCAAAAACGATGGTAAAGCCCATGATGCTTATTCGTCCTCAAGAGAGCTTTACGATTGCTATCAACCACCTAGAGATGGATCAGGCGCACCTTGAAATCATGTGGGACAAAACAGCAGTCGCCGTTCCATTTACCGTTCCTACTAAAGATAAAACCATGGCAAGTATCAAAAGAGCCATGCAGGGACCCAGTGCAAATGATTACTATAGTGCAGCATCTTTTTATCTAGAAGCAGAAGAGGACATGGACAAAGCACACATGTGGATCTCAAAAGCAGTAGAGATGAATCCAGACGCTTTCTGGATGTACACTAGAAAATCCCTCATAGAAGAGAAAATGGGCAACAAAAAAATGGCTATTGCCAGTGCAAAAACTGCCAAAATGAAAGCTCAAAAAGCAGGAAACATGGACTACGTTAAAATCAATAACGATAATCTAAAGAAATGGGGCGCGATGTAATCGCAGTTCTTCTTTATACTTTAAACGCGCCTTTCAGGGCGCGTTTTTTTTGTGGTGATTTGTGCAGGAATTGTATTTGATGTTTGTTCCAGACATAGGACAGAATGGAATAGAGTATTTGTGAAATGATTTTACTAGGTCTCACGGTTTCCTAGTCTCAGATGAGATTTTGTCAATATGGATAAATCATTTTCAAGACCACCGATTTAGGAATTCTATCTGTCAAACGGATTTAGCAATCTGCTAGATCTATCGTGATATTCTGGAAAAAAATCAGTTGAAATGTAGTTTTAAACTGGTGGTTCAATGACTAAAAAGCTTTCATAATATTTACTAAGATCAATACGATAGATTTATATCGCATCAAGTTATACAACCAGCTTTAAGCATCTAGCCGCACTTTCAAAGGCTGGTGAATTAATTCAAGTAAATTATCGATTGACTATTCTATTGCAGCTTGATGTACAAGTTCTATCATTGAATTTCAGTATTCAACATTCAGTATTCAGTACACGTTATTCAAAATTCAATCGTCATACGCCAGTCGTCAATCAGCAATTCCCACTTACACCTAACTATAACTACTAGAACACTATTCAACCACCGCACCTATTTCCGGTGTACGACCTCCGCCCAGATATTGAATCAGTACTGCAACAGTGATCGTAAGTAAAGCCCCCAGCGGATTCAACCATAAATATGGTAGAATCTCAATGCCCTCGACAAACTCGTGGAGGATGGCACAGGTGGCAACGACTATTTGAGATATCGCTGCTGCTATGAAAATGGCATTGGCACGTACGCGCTTTATATAGAATGCGACGAGAAATATTCCGAGTATCGTGCCATAAAATATGGAGCCTATAAAGTTGACCAATTGTATCAGGTTGTCAAAGAGTGATACAAAGCTGGCAAAGGTTATTGCCGCAACTCCCCACAGCAACGTAAACCATTTTCCCATCTTCACATAATGACCATCTTCTTTTATACCGCCTGAGAATCGCTTATAGATATCCACGGTAGTGGTTGAGGAGAGTGCGTTGAGTTCGCTAGCCGTAGAACTCATTGCGGCGCTCAAGATTACCGCTAGCAGCAAACCGATCAACCCTCGCGGCAGATAGTTCAGAATAAAATGGATAAAGACAAAATCCTTGTCGTTTGTCTCGATATTTGGGTCAGCAAGGTTGATGGCCTGCCTTGCCATCTCACGGTTTTGCTCTTCCTCAGTTCTGTAAAGTTCTAGTTGATTCTCGATGGTTTTAAGATCCATCGTTGGGTTTTCCAATTGACCAGCATAGAATTTTTGCAGTTCTTGTTTTCTGATTAGAATCTCTTCATGCCGGCTTTCAAGTTTGTTATAAACAATCTCATATTGAGTGCCCTTAACAGCAGCTTCACCCGCTGGATTAAAGTTCAAAGGCGTGGCTATTGAATTGATAAAAGACAAATACCATTACACCCACCAGCAAAATAAAGAATTGCATAGGTACTTTCAAGTAAACCGTTAAACAACAGTCCTATACGCATGGATCTGACGGAGTTCCCCGATAGATACCGCTGCACCTGACTCTGATCTGTACCAAAATAACTGAGCATCAGGAAAGTAGCGCCAAATATCGCAGACCACACATTATACCGATCATCCAGCGAAAAGTCAAAATCCAAAATCTGCATTTTATCAGCTGCTACCCGCAATCTGCAGGGCATTATCAAAAGTGACTTCCTCTGGTAGCTGGTTGACAATTAATAGAAATGCAGTAACCATCCCGGCCATGATCACGAGCATTTGCTGTTTTTGGGTGACGTTAACGGCTTTGGTTCCTCCCGAAACAGTATAAATTATTACCAGTATACCGATCCCAATGTTGAGGTATTTCAATTCCCAGTCCAGTACCGCGCTCAAAATGATGGCAGGCGCGTAGATCGTGATTCCTGCAGCCAGACCTCGCTGTACTAGGAACAACATAGAGGCAAGCGATCTGGTTTTAAGATCAAATCGTTTCTCTAGAAATTCGTAAGCGGTGTACACCTTGAGCTTGTGGTAGATAGGAATAAAAGTGACACAAATAATCACCACGGCAATAGGCAGTCCAAAATAGAACTGTACAAATTCCATCCCGTCCACGTACGCTTGACCCGGCGTGCTCAAAAAGGTGATCGCACTTGCCTGGGTCGCCATAACAGACAGATCCTACTGTCCACCAGCGTGCAGTCACCGCCTTTTATGTATTGCTCACTAGTTTGTTTTCCACGAGTTTTATACACACCGTACAGCACAATAAATGCAAGAGTAGAGATAAGGATTAGCCAGTCCAGCCTAGACAGCGCACCCATGTTATCAAATAGCCAGCTAACGGTTTCCATACTTCTGGCTTATGAGGTAAAACAGTATTCCAAAAACAATATTTGCCACGATGATCGCCACATAAGCAATATTCCATCTTTTGTTTCCCGTGCTCATTTTTTAGGGGATTTATCTGCCGCGCCCACGCTTAACATATTTGCCATCAGGCGATAGGCACCGGGCACACCAGCAGGCAATTCTCTGAAAAAGCTCAATCCCGTGTAAATGATATGACCCTTACCGTAATCTGCTACTAGTAGGCTACCGCGAGTGGGATCCTCAACAGCATCGTTCATTTCAAGCAGCGGCGTGAATTGCTCATCCCACTCATCTGGGAAATATAGACCGCGTTCTTGAACCCAGTTTTCAAAATCGGTTGAGGTAATCTTATTCGGTGAATTGAGCAAAGGGTGTTTTGGGTTGATGAATTTTACAGCAGCTGTTTCATCGGTTACCCGCTTTCGCGAAAGCGTAATAGGCAAAGGCCCCAGCGCATCACTAGATATTCCTCTGCTAGTGTTGTATTGCATGATAAGCGTGCCGCCAGATTCCACATATTTTTTCAATGTGCCTTGAATGCTCGCCATCTCCTCTGGGGCGACGTTGAAAGCGCGTATGCCTACCACGACTGCATCAAATTTGCCCAGATCAGTGGGGGTTTCTCTAGGTTCAAACCTCGTGACCTGACTTCCCATGGCTTCTATCGCCTGCGCGACCTGATCGCCGGCACCGTTGATATAGGCGACCCGCTGGGCAAGATTTGTCAGATCTGGATTTACGACTTGCGCAGTGTTTTTCCTGACGAGTTGCTGGTCAGGAATGTGATCATAGTCTATCAGAATGACTTCCTGATCATAGTTTTTTCCATCCACAGTCGCTGTCGCAATGATCTCACCCACAGACTGCGATGCAGGTGCCTCGACTTTAAAAGTTAGTGTTTTCTCTTCGCCTGCTTTTAGGTCAAAGTTGTTTTTACCATCCACCTCGTAACTCCAGTTGCTAGGCAAATCAAGTTTCATACTAACGTTTTTAGCATCTGCATAAGCCTTTACCCTAACCTGAATTTGCTGAGTCTGCCCAGACCGAAAAATATAAACCGGCTGATTAAGCACCACAGATAATTGAGGAACAATATTGAATGGCTCGTTAACCTCGCCACGTACGCGATCCGTTCGTTTGTGGATGACGGGAATGTTATAAAGGATTTTTTGACCGTTAATTGTCATTCCTACAGGAATAGAATAAGCAGGTTCCAGTTCTGGTTTCCCTATATTTTCTGATTGATCCACAACATACATTCCTATGCTACCTGATTTTTTTAGATAATAGGGTGAGGTAGGGGCGGTGTCTTCCTTGACCTTGATTTGCATGGGAACCTCCAGCGTATTGTTTGCTTTAACGTCTACGGATTCTAAGGCATTGAAATCATCCATTGATGGTAAATCAAATTTTAAAGATCTGCTGGAACGATTGCTGATTTCAAGGTTAACTTCCACGGTTTCGCTAGGCGTTGCTTGACGTTCACCAGTAGAGGCTTCAAGATATAAGCCCAGAATTTGTTTAATGATTTGATCTAGCTCTGAGAGTTTGATTTTTTTCCAATGATCATTTTTCAGTTTATTGATCATCTCGCGCATCGTAAGAAGCTTCTCTAAACTGGCTTCTGGATTCTTGAAATCATAGTCTGCCTGGATCTCATTAAGTAATGTCTGGATTTTACTGCCGCCTTTTACCCTGGTCCAGGTAGTGTTTATTCCAGAGAACGGGTTTGTCGTATCGCTGGGGAAACTTCCCTTGAGGAATTCTAGATATTCCGTTTCTGAGCCCCGGCTGCCACGCGAGCCAAAACCCTGTGATTTATGCTGGCTACGGCTCAATGCTGCCATCTCGTTATTGGATAGGCCTTTATAATCATAATAGGAACCTACGTCCAGTGTCAAAAGATCGGACTTATCTGCCTTTTCAAAGTTTTCCCTACTTCCATAAAACCACCAGCTGGTATTAAAGAAAAGGCGTTCTGGTTGCCATGGTTGTAGGTCACCCAGCTTGCCATCCAGCGCATTCTTCTTTCCCGCAAGCTCAAAGGCCTCAACGCTCAACATGGCGCTACTGGTGTGATGACCGTGGGTGGTACCGGCGGTGCGGTGGTCAAATCTATTGATGATGATATCTGGTTGAAGTCTGCGTATGATCCGCACGACGTCTGCCAGGACTTCTTCCTTATTCCAGATATCGAGTGTTTCCTCTGGTGTTTTTGAGTAACCGAAGTCGTTTGCCCGTGTAAAGAACTGCTCGCCGCCGTCAATGTTGCGCGCCTCCAGCAACTCCTGCGTGCGTATCATTCCCAGTTGCTCACGCAGTTCTGGGCCTATAAGATTCTGGCCGCCATCGCCGCGAGTAAGTGATAGGTAGGCGGTGCGCGCCATTTTTTCATTGGCAAGCCATGAGATCATCCGGGTGTTTTCATCATCTGGGTGCGCGGCTACATATAGTGCGGTTCCCAGAAAACCCAGTTTCTCAATGTCGTGGTAGATTTCTGCGGGATTAGCCTGGCGGTTTGCCAGCCTGTTTTCCTGTGCAGTTGTATGATGGAATAGGCTTATACATAAATAGCCCAGCAAGATTCTTTTCATATTGCGCGTGAAGATACTTAGAAATTCACGGCGAAGAAACGACTTGCTAGGCTTGATTTATTTTTGTCCTCTAGGGGGAAATGTTTTCTAATGCACCGGTATATTTCTATATCTAGAACTCGCAAGTAGGTAGAAAGCCATATAATGCAAGTCCTACGGCAATTACACCCATCATGATGGTGCCGCCCTGCTCTTGGATGAATTGGAACGCATCTTTGGTACCGCCAGCTTTACCGGCACTGCTGCTCATAGCCGCTCTAAAGAATAAGTAGGATATGATTCCAAACACGATTCCGCGGGCGGTGAATCCCAGTTTTCCTGCCTTAATAAGGAATGACTGCGCATCGCTATCCAGTTCAGAATTCTGGATCTTGTCTTTGAATTTACCAGAATAGGCGCGGTACAACTCATAAATCCCTTTCCCCAGTATGCACAACGCGATAAAAATCACAGCGTATTTTCCCCAAGACTGATCGAGAATTTTTGATAACCATGATCCACCGCCACCACCAGAGCTGGATCCAGAGTTAATCAAAAGATTAATGCCAAAAACTGCCAGAGATAGATATGATAATGCACTTACAGCATAACCCGCGCGTTTAAGTCCGTCCTTTTTATCATCGCCCTCACTGTTTGGATTTTTGATGGCTAGGTACAATCTCCATCCCACAAAGGCTAGGATTCCCAGGATCATGAGTCCGAGCAGAATTTGTCCAAATGGCTGACTGGACACTTTTTTCAACATGCTGTCGCTGCCTTTTGCCCCACCACCACTTCCGAAAGCGGTATAAGCGGTCAGGCCACCTATCATTAAATAGATCACGCCCTTAGTAAAAATTCCGAATCTCGCAAAGGTTTCTTTCTTGCTGCTCATAAAGTTTTTGTTTCTAAAAATAACCTTGTATGAAAGCTGTAAGACAATTCCTTAACATAAATTGGCAATGTTTAGTGTTTTGTTGAGTAAGTAAATGTAATTGGCTCTTTTTTGTCACGCTTTCGCACATCGGCTACGCTCAGTGTGAACTTCCCTATCGGGAAAGCGGAATAAATAAAATCACTATGCACTTCTTGCAAAATCTATTCTATGGGAATGTTGCGATAACGGGAACTGAGCATCAAGAAAGCGCCGTAGATTGCCAGCCCAGAGGCCACCACAAACATGGAAATCGCGCCAAACTGGGATTGCATAAACGCAAACGCGTCACTCTCGCTCTGTGGAATCTCATTGATATTAAGGACAAGCGGTCGCGCCAATATGTAGGCAAAAGCCGCAAAAACAAGCCCCCGAGAAAAACGCCCAGTGCGTCCCAGCAGCATGAGTGCGCGGTAACTGCGGTCCTGTAAATCGCGTTGCAGGGTCATCCTGTTTATCATCCCGGTAAAAGCCATGACCCACTCGTTGATGGCGCTTATGGCAAGTCCTATAGTCACGATTCCCACGACGATCTTTCCCAGTGGGGTAAAGAAATAGCCCTGTAAAACGCCTGACTCCTTGCTGTACTCCTCAATAATCATGGTAATGCTGGTGTAGAGCAACAGAGTATAACCCAGGCCGTTCACGATATATCCCAGCCGCCGGTAATTGGGCTTGCCCTCATCTTTTCCATTATAGTCATGGCGATTAAAGGCGAGGATAAACCTAGAGGTGATATATCCCAGTAGTCCTATGGAAATGGCAAAAAGAAAGATCTTGCCGTAGCTCAGTTCTGATATCCAGGCTAGAATCGCCTCGCTCCCCCGCAATTCATTACTGATGTTGCTGGCTGTAATCGCTGCCATCACGCCCATCAGGAAATAAATAAATCCTTTGATAGCGATGCCTATGCGCGCAAACCTCCTGTAGTTGATGGAATTCATACTTAATAAGTGCGAATATAGGTGCTCTCATTACAAATGTCCAGCATCGCCCAATTTTGAAATGGTCAATAGTTTGAGTCGTAATTTTGTGGAAACTCCAAGTAATTGAAAATCAGTGTTCAGTATTTGTAATGATTGCAGACTGCTTTTCAGGCAAGGCGGGAAGAGACACGCCATCGTTTTCGTAAATTCGCACATTAGCAAATCAGCACTAGAAAAATGCAAGATCAAACTCCCTACGTTCCCCAGAATAAAATTAGAATCGTAACAGCCGCCAGCCTTTTTGATGGGCATGATGCAGCCATCAACATTATGCGCCGCATCATCCAGTCCACGGGTTGTGAGGTGATCCATCTAGGCCACGACCGCAGTGTGGATGAGGTGGTAAATACCGCCATTCAGGAGGATGCAAATGCCATCGCCATGACTTCCTATCAGGGAGGTCATACAGAATATTTTAAGTATATGCGCGATTTGCTGCAGGAGAGAGGCGCTGGGCATATCAAGATTTTTGGCGGCGGTGGTGGCGTAATCCTACCTACCGAGATTGCAGAATTACAGGAATACGGTATCGAGCGCATCTACAGCCCCGATGATGGTCGCGAGATGGGGCTGCAGGGAATGATCAATGATCTGGTCAAGCGTTGTGATAATCCAGTACCGCCTTTGGAGAACGTTTTAAGGCAGGATGATAATGGTGACGACGCTTTCGCGAAAGCGGAATTAAACGGCGAGCTACTCAAAAACCACGTCCCCACGATTGCACGATTGATTTCGCTGGCAGAAAACCGCCACGAGGAATATGAAAAGTACTTTTCACCATTTAAACAAAACCTAACTGAAAAGCCGAAGACTCCCCCTGCTGGGGGGATGTCCGCAGGACAGGGGGGAGCCCCAGTACTGGGAATTACGGGTACTGGTGGTGCCGGTAAATCATCACTGGTCGATGAATTGATCCGTCGTTTTCTGATTGATTTTCCTGAGAAAAACATTGGAATCGTTTCCGTAGATCCGTCAAAACGTAAAACGGGTGGCGCATTGCTGGGAGACCGCATACGTATGAACGCCATCAATAACGATCGTGTGTACATGCGCTCACTCGCAACACGCCAGTCAAATCTTGCCCTGTCCAGACATGTGCAAGAGGCCGTGGACGTACTGAAAGCTGCAGATTATGATTTGATCATTCTTGAAACCAGCGGGATAGGACAGAGCGATACAGAAATCATGGATCATAGTGACGTGTCGCTATATGTGATGACGCCGGAATTTGGTGCAGCGACCCAGCTCGAGAAGATCGACATGCTGGACTTTGCAGACGTCGTGGCGATCAACAAATTTGATAAACGCGGCGCACTGGACGCACTGCGGGACGTGAAAAAGCAATACCAGCGCAACCATAATCTATGGGAAGCAGATCCAGAAACCCTGCCCGTCTATGGCACCATTGCTAGCCAATTCAACGATCCAGGGATGAATGCCCTGTACGAATCGCTGATGCTTAAGATGACCGAGAAAACAGGTGTAAACCTCAAACCACAGAACAACCTCAACAAATCACAAAGCGAGAAAATCTTTGTGATCCCACCAGCGCGCACTCGTTACCTAAGCGAGATCGCAGAAAGCAACCGCAGCTACGATGCCACCGCAAAAGCACAATCAGAAACCGCGCAGAAACTTTACGGGATTTATAAGACGATACTGACAATTCTAAATTCAGAATTCGGAATTCAGAATGAAGAGCTAGATGGAAAATTTCTGGGCGAGCGATCATTAGAAGAATCAGAAATTGAACACTTAGTTAAGGAAAAAACTAAAAATTCTGAATTCATAATTCATAATTCTAAATTCCTAAACCTACTCATCGCCCAGTTCAACAAAACACTCAAAGACCTGGATCCCTATAATTGGGAGATTATCACGGGCTGGGATGAAAAAGTAAATAAATACAAACAACCCGTTTACGAGTTCCAGGTGCGCGATAAAGTTATTAAAATAGAGACGCATACCGAGAGCCTTTCCCACCAGCAGATCCCCAAAGTTGCGTTACCTAAATACAGCGCATGGGGTGATATCCTCCACTGGTGTTTGCAGGAAAACGTACCCGGAGAGTTTCCGTACACCGCAGGTTTATATCCGTTTAAAAGACAAGGAGAAGATCCCACCAGAATGTTTGCAGGAGAGGGCGGGCCAGAACGTACTAATAGACGTTTTCACTATGTTAGTCTGGGAATGCCGGCTAAACGATTGAGTACCGCGTTTGATAGTGTGACGCTGTACGGGAATGACCCGGGACATCGCCCGGATATCTATGGGAAGATAGGTAATGCGGGGGTAAGCATTTGCTGCCTGGACGATGCAAAAAAGCTGTATTCTGGATTTGATCTTTCGCATCCAGCCACCTCGGTTTCCATGACCATCAATGGGCCTGCTCCCATGCTGCTTGGGTTTTTTATGAACGCTGCCATCGATCAGAATTGCGAGAAGTATATCAAGGAGAATGGTTTAGAAGATCAGGTAGAGGCAAAGTTGAAAGAGGTGTATGATGAGAAGGGAGTGGATAGGCCCGCTTATGTCAATGCAAATGGCGACAAGTTCAGGTTCAGTGCAACAGGTAAAGAGTCTGCATCAGGTGAAAATTCAGAATTCAGAATTCAGAATTCAGAATTGTTACCAAAGGGAAACAACGGCCTGGGCTTAATGCTACTGGGACTTACCGGTGATCAGGTGCTGGACGCAGAAACATATCAAAAAATAAAAACCGAAACACTTAATCAAGTACGTGGAACCGTACAGGCAGATATTCTGAAAGAAGACCAGGCACAAAACACCTGTATTTTCTCGACAGAATTTGCGTTGCGATTGATGGGTGACGTGCAGCAGTATTTTATTGAAAAAGCCGTACGCAACTTTTATAGCGTCTCGATCTCCGGCTACCACATTGCAGAGGCGGGAGCTAACCCTATTACACAGTTAGCTTTTACCCTAGCTAATGGGTTTACCTATGTAGAGTACTATCTGAGCCGCGGGATGGACATCAATAAGTTTGGCCCTAACCTGAGTTTCTTTTTCAGCAACGGGATCGATCCAGAGTATTCGGTGATCGGTCGTGTGGCTAGGAAGATCTGGTCTAAGGCTTTGAAAAATAAATATGGTGCAAATTCCCGTGCGCAGATGTTGAAATACCACATACAGACCAGTGGTAGATCACTACATGCACAAGAGATTGATTTCAATGATATTAGAACCACGCTGCAGGCGTTGTATGCGATTTACGATAATTGTAATTCGCTGCATACAAATGCCTATGACGAGGCGATCACCACACCTACAGAAGAGAGCGTGCGTCGCGCCATGGCGATTCAGTTGATTATCAACAAGGAATTGGGACTTGCCAAAAACGAGAACCCGATCCAAGGATCTTTTATCATTGAAGAATTAACAGATCTGGTAGAACAAGCCGTTTTGACTGAATTTGACCGCATCACAGAGCGCGGCGGCGTGCTGGGCGCGATGGAAACTATGTACCAGCGCAGCAAGATCCAGGAAGAGAGTATGCACTACGAGATGCTTAAACA
The DNA here is from genome assembly GCA_963740155.1 of uncultured Flavobacteriaceae bacterium. GTDB lineage: Bacteria > Bacteroidota > Bacteroidia > Flavobacteriales > Flavobacteriaceae > Nonlabens. The sequence goes on from CAVUDE010000001.1 coordinate 53,989, forward strand.
CACCGGCGAGTTCCCGATCATAGGGGTAAACACGTTCCTGAGTTCAAAGGGAAGCCCAACGGTACTACCCGCAGAAGTCATACGCGCTACCGAGGAAGAAAAACAGGCACAGATAACTACAAAGGATAATTTACATTCCGCTTTCGCGAAAGCGCAACAACGGCAGCTAGATGCAATTCAGGAAGCCGCAGTAAAGAACGAAAACATTTTTGAACACCTCATGGAAGCATCTAAAGTCTGTTCTTTAGGGCAGATTACTGAAGCTTTGTTTGAAGTGGGAGGGCAGTATCGTAGGAATATGTAGGTTAATGTTGAGTTATTGAAAGCAAACAGGAATTCACGAGCCTAAGCATTACAGATTTGAATGGCAGGATGGTATCCATGCTTTCGTTCACAAATCCCATTGTGAATAGAGAAGTAAACTTGGACGGTCTGAGCAGTGGTGTTTATTTGCTCACGCTGGAAAGTGAGAATTCCAGCGGCACCCAGCGGCTAGTAGTAGAGTAGAGTTGACGTGTTATATTCAGCCTTCTCGACAGGTAAGTTTATACTGAGTGTAGTCGATGTGCGAAAGCGTCGGAGATACAAAGAGATACAATTCACCGCTATGACTGGACTCACCTATTGAAAAACGAAAGGTTTAGTTTGTTTAGGGATTTTTATAATGTGATGTGCATGCGATGGTGTTGCGGCAAAACCAGGGCCCCCATATTCCACCTCAATCGTTATTTCATTTGTTTGCTCTGTAATGTTTGTTTTAACTGCCTCACTAGGTGCTGAGGTGTAGGCTTGATTTATCACTACAATTACCTGTTCAGAACTAAAATCTATAGACGTATTTAATGGATCAAATAAATTACTTCCCGGGTCAAAAGACATTTCAAAATTCTGCCATTCAACTTGTGATGAAATAACTAGTTCTGCACCATTTGAATAGTTCATGAATTTTTCATTATTATTCCATTCATTTTGGTCTATTGTAGAAAAATTAATTGTTTGAGTAACAAATGGAGCAGTTTGTGTCGCATCATCGTCCCTTGAGCAAGATAGTGCAGAGAGAATAATCAGTAGAATCCAAAATCTAGAGAGGTCTTTCATAGTTTTCATTTTTAAAGTTGATCTGGTAAGAATTAGACGCATCAGTTGTTGAAAAAGCTGCTGACAGAAAATTCAAGTAGGCAAAAGATGGAAAATTATCTCATGCAAATTGATAAGCCTTGGATCGATGGGTCATTCACATTCGACACCCTGCAAATAATGAAAAGTTTCTGAGCAGGTTGACAAGCAAAAAAATTATACTATTTGTTGAATGATATTTCATATATAACTCTTGACTTACAAGTTCTCAATCAAGGCAAAAAATCCTTGCATAGCAGTAGCTACGGAAGTATTTTTTCTTGCGACCTACGAGCTCAGTGAGAGGATCGCATTAAATGAGAGCTAAGAAAGCGTGAGTTATGCAAAATATTGGTCGATAAATAGTATTATTGATCTGAACCACAGTTATACTTTGCAAGAGACTTTTGCTCGATAATTTTATCACATCTTTCCCTTAACAAAAACTTACCTACTTATATTCTGACAAAACACCAACTTGCGTCTCTACTGCCCAAAGGGTATTTCTAGTGCAAGAAAAAGAAGATCAAAATACCGATTCCACCACCAAAAAAAAACGGCTCTACCGCTGGCTGCGCCGCTTAGGCCGCGTATTTCTGGGGATCATTATATTCCTACTCGCCACCGTCCTTTTTATACGCAGTCCCTGGGGACAGGATATCATCGTCAATCAGGTTGTGGATTATGTGGAGGGAAAGACTAATACAGAAGTGCAGGTGGAGAAACTCTTTATCACCTTTGATGGCAATATTGAGCTGGACGGCCTCTATCTAGAGGATAAAGCAGGCGATACGCTGGTCTATTCACGCAGCCTGGAGGCGGGAATTCCCATCTGGCCTATTATTACGGGTGGCGGTATTGCCATAGATGACGTGGAGTGGGAGGGTCTTACCGCGCGTATTTCCAGAAAGGACACCATCAGCGGGTTTAATTTTCAGTTCTTGGTGGATGCCTTTGCCACTGCGCCAGATACCACCACCACCTCGCAACCACTTGATCTTACACTTGGAAGTTTTGCGCTGGCAGAATTTGACGTGACTTATGACGATGCCGTGACCCAGATGGAAGCAGGCGCCGTGTTTGACCAGCTGGACTTAAACATTACGAGTTTTGATATGGAAACCTTTGGCGGTACAGCGAGCCAGCTAGCCATTGAGAACGCAGATATCTATTTCAGGGATAATTCCCAGCCTAGCCCAGGGACAGCTGTTGCAGACGGTGAAGATGAGGAGCAAACCGCCCTGCCTACCTATGCTGTGGATGATGTTGATCTCAGGAATATAGATGTTGAATTTCAATCCCGCCCCCAGAACCTTGAATTTACCACCAGCGTGGGCAGCCTGACTGGATCCGTTCCCATGGCAGATGTCCAGAATTTTACCTACAAGGTTGATGGGATGGAACTGGTCAACTCAACCACAAAACTGCTCATGCAGGATTCCCCACAATCCAGCAGCACGACTGCAACAGGAACCGCGCCAGCCTTTGAGTGGCCAGAATTTGACATAAGCGCACGCGACGTGGTATTGCGCAACAATGATTTCTATTACAGCCGCAATGGTGCCACGGTGCAACAGGGCTTTTTTAATCCAGATGTGTTTGATATTACAAATCTCAGCACGCAGATTCCGCTGGTTACATACACGCCGCGAGACGCAAATCTGCAGGTGGACGATCTTACCTTTAATGAAAAATCTGGCATTGAGGTTTCTCGTTTTTCCGCTTTCGCGAAAGCGGACGACTCACAGATCTCCATCACCCAGTTAGACGCCAGAGTCAACCAAAACATTCTAGACGGCAGCGCGACCATCACCTATGACAGCGTCCAGCAACTCATGGCAGATCCCACGGGAATAGGGATAAATGTGGATCTGAACCGCTATAGGATCGACTTGCGGGATATCTACAGGTTCCTGCCTGACCTCAAGAAAAACCAATACTTTGCCGGGCTGGCAAAACGCCTGGTTTCTGGAACCCTCACAGCCGCCGGTTCTACTGATGTCCTGGATGTCAACAACCTGGACGTGAACTGGGGACGCAGCACACAGCTGGATGCCAGTGGGACGCTCACAAACCTGCGGGACGTAGAAAACCTGACGTTTAATTTACCTGATGTACGGGCACGTTCCACGCGGGATGATATATCGACATTTGTACCAGAAGAAACCCTGGGAATACAGTTGCCGCAGCGCTTTAATCTGGACGCCAGCCTTGTGGGCAGCATGACAAACCTTAAGACAGATGCACGGCTGGAAAGCAGTTATGGCGATGTGGTTGTGGACGGCCAGTTTGCCATGGGTGATAATATTAGTTTTGATGCGCGGGCTGCGACCATGGAATTTGACCTGGGAACGATGCTTCAAAATCCCAGTCTGGGAAAATTGGATCTCAAAATTACAGGCAAGGGATCTGGCAGCACGGTAAATACGCTGGATGCTACCGTAGATGCAACGGTAGAGAGATTTACCTATAACGATTACTTGATACAGGATCTGAGCCTGAATGCAGACATTGGCAACGGTCGCGGGCAACTCACAAGTTCTTATAAAGATGATAATATAAACGCGACGCTGGACGGCACCGTTGCCCTGGATAGCATTGCCACCCGTGCAGATCTCAATCTTAATATCAAGGGAATAGATCTCAACGCGCTGGGAATCGCTAGACAAAACGTAAAAGCGGGCGGGATCCTGCACGCCAGTTTTGAGGGGAATACCACAAATTACGAGGTGGGTGCAAGCATCGAGGACGGGCTTGCTGTCTTTGACAATCAGTCCTACCTGCTGGGATCATTTAAGGCGCATGCCTTTGTGCAACCAGATACGACCGCCTTGCAGGTACGCAATCGCATCATAGACCTGGATCTGGAAAGTAACTCAGAACCGGGTAAACTGATCAGTGGGATCCAGCGGCATATAGATCGCTACCTATCAGATTCTGCCGTGCGGGATAGCGTACAGCCGGTTAAAATGCGCATCGATGGCAACATAAGGCCTACACCATTGTTGCGGGATGTAATTCTTCCACAACTAGAATCGCTGGACACGCTGCATATAGGGGTGGATTTTAATGAGCGCAGGCGTAGGCTGGAAACAGATATTGATATCCCGTATGTAAAGTACGCCGGGATCGAGCTGGATAGTCTATTTGTACGCTCAAGGTCTGACTCCGTCAACTTGGACCTTAACATGGGATTCAAACACTTGGTATTGCAACCTCTTGACATACAGCGCACGGTGATCGATGGTAGGATCGCAAATAACTCACTGGAACTTGATTTTACAAGTTATGATGGTGACGAGCGGCTGGTGCATTTTGGGAGTACGCTTTCACGCCGCAGGGGGGAAGTTTATCCTGAGCCTGTCGAAGGACGAAAGCGTGATCTCAACGACATAGAAAATCTGGTTTTTAATCTGGAACTGGAAGATCTCATTTTGAATAAGCGTGAGTGGTTCATCCCAGAAACCAATGAGCTTTCTTATGGGGAGAACAAGATAAAACTGCGGGATTTTGTCCTGAGTGCAGAGAACCAAACCCTGGAAATACGCAGCGACATTCCAGAAAACGAGAAAGATCATGTGGCGTTTTTGTTTGACGGTTTCCGCCTACAGAATGTGTTGAGCCTGCTTAATGCAGACATGCCATTGCTCGCGGGAGAATTGAATGGTGAGATCATTCTTGAAGATGTATTGAGGAAATTTGGGTTTCAGGCAGATGCATCGATAACAGATCTTTCTGCCATGGAAACACAACTGGGTAGGATGGATCTAAAAGCAAGATCCACCAGCGACAGCGATTATACACTCGATATGAGTGTCAAGGGATCTGATGTGGATCTGAACCTTGCGGGTGATTATAGGGCAGGGGATACGGCAGCACAGCTAGATCTAAACCTGGACATGCAAAAGATCGCAATGAAGACCATCGCTGGTTTTTCACAGGATTACCTTAAGAATGGTGAGGGATATATAACAGGTGATATAGCAATTAGCGGTACTACGCTGGATCCCCAGTATAAAGGCAAAGTGAAATTTTTGGATGCAGGCGTAAATGTAGCCATGCTCAACAACATGTTCTTTATGGACGATCAGACGTTGCAGTTAAGCAACGAGCTGGTAGAGATGGATTCATTTACCATACGTGACAAGAACGACAACAAGTTTGTCGTGGATGGTAGCGTGGGAACAGAGCAGTTGCTCAATCCCACCTTTGACCTGCGTGTTACCGCAAAGGAATTTATGGCACTGAATTCTACGGAAGAAGATAATGAGCTATACTACGGGAAAGCCGTTTTTGACGTGGATGCACGGATTACGGGAGATCTTAATATTCCCAAGGTAAGAGCAGACCTGCGGATAGATGCTGGAACTAACGTCACTTATGTCATACCACCCAGCAGCCTGGACAAGGTGAGTCAGGACGGAATCGTTCAGTTTGTGAACAAGGAAAACCCTGACGCCATCCTCACCCAGACAGAGGAAGAATCTGCCACGCTTACGGGTTTTGACATAGATACCAAAATCAATATTGAAGAGGGCGCCATTGTCAATATTATCACAGACCCACTTACCAACGGAAAATTAAAGGTAAACGGTAGCGGTACGCTGGACTTCAACATGAACCCATCTGGCAGGATGCGACTGGCCGGTGTTTACACAATCGCAGACGGATTCTACCAAGTAAATCTGTACGAGATTGTGACCAGAAGATTTGAACTGGTACCGGGTGGAACGGTAAAGTGGACGGGAGATCCCTTTGATGCTGCCATGGATGTCAAGGCAAAGTACACGGTAGAAACCAGTGCTAGTTCATTGATGGCTGCTCAAACGAGTGGATCGGATCGTACAGCGCTAAATCAATTCAGACAAGAATTACCCTTTCAGGTTTATGTGAATGTGGAGGGAGAACTTATGGCGCCAGTCATAGGATTTAGATTAGATATGCCTGAAGATTCTCAAGGCTATGCAAATGGGCGCGTGTACGGGCGGGTGCAGCAGATCAATGAACAGCCTGGTGCCCTCAATAAGCAGGTGTTTTCACTGCTGGTGCTCAACAAATTCTTCCCAGATTCTGGCGCAGATGGTAGCACCGGTGGTGCAGAATCTATTGCAAGAAATAATATCAATCAGGTATTGAGTGACCAGCTCAACCAGTTCGGTGGGCAACTGCTGGGGGATACGGGTGTGGATCTGAATTTTGGTCTGGATTCTTATGAAGACTATTCCAGTGGTGGCAATGGGCAGCAACGTACCCAGCTAGAAGTTTCTGCCAGTAAAAAATTGCTGGATGATCGTCTCATCGTCAATGTAGGCAGCAGCGTGGATGTAGAGGGCGGCCCAGCGGATGGTGAGGAGACGCCCGTGATAGGAAACGTAAGTATAGAATACCTGCTGACTAAGGAGGGTCGCTGGAGGCTCAAGGGTTTCCGTCGCAATCAGTTTGACAATGTGGTGGATGGCCAGTTAATCATCAGCGGATTTGCCATAATTTTTACACGGGAATTCAACAAATTTGAAAACCTCTTCAAGAAAACAGAGGAAGATAAAAAGGCAGAAGAAGAAGAGCAGGCACGCAAGGCAAGACGCGAGGAGAGGGAAGAGCAGGAAAAGCAACGCCAGAAAGAACAGAACGAGAAAAGATGATTACAGAATTAACAACTATCCATGCGTAAACGGAGACCCCTTGTACAATCGGCACGCGTGCTGAGTGTCTTTCTGGCACTGGTAATTTGTTCTTGTGCTGTAAAGAAATATATACCAGATGATGAATTATTGCTAGATGGTTATGACCTAACCGTTCAACCAGACTCTGCCGTGACCATAGATGATATAGGCAGTTTAAAAGGCGAGCTGCAAAGTGTACTCAATCCACCGCGTAATTCAACTTTACTTGGAATGCGTCCCGGATTGCACTTCCATTACAGGGTGGCTAAGGATAGCGCAGGTTTTATAGCGCGGTTCTTGAATAATAAACTAGGTGAGGAGCCCGTCTATCTTTCTGATGTAGAAGAAGAAACCACACGGGATATTTTACGCAATCGACTGGAGAACAGAGGCTTTTTCTATAGCCGGATCACGTCCAGCGTGGATCGTGATACGAGTGCGCAAGAGGCAACCGTAAACTACAAGGTAATTGTGCCAAAGCCGTACACCATGGAAACCTATCAGGTGGAAAAAGACAGCATCCCGTTTTACGAAGTTCTGGATAGCCTGGCAAAGACTCTCTCCTTTCCATAAAAATTCAAGATTTGACCTTAGAGCGATGAAACTGGAGAGGCAACGCATTGATCAAAAATTAAAAGGAATAGGCTATTATAATTTTAATGATGGTTTTTTAATCTTTCAGGCAGATACAAACCGTTATGACAATCGCAGATTTGATTTATATCTCAAATTAAAAAATGATGTTCCCAGCAAGGCAGTAAAACCATATAGGATAAGAACTGTGGACGTGTATCCCAATAATACCATTCCTATTGATACCATGGATAGAGACACAACTTTTCTCAACGACAAGAGGTATATCCAAGAGGGTAAATTTTTCAAGCCAAAGTACCTGGACGATTATATTCAGATAGAAAAAGGTGATCTCTACAATCCCAGCAAGTCCAAATCCACTAGTAGGCGACTGGGAACAATAGGTGCCTACAAATATGTCAACATAGAATATACTGAGGTAGATAGTATGCGCAACGACAGCGTCAATTATCTAGACGCTGATATTTATTTGAGCCCACTTAAAAAGCGCAGCTTGCGGGCACAGATTCAAGCTGTAACAAAATCAAATGACTTTACAGGTCCCAACATAGGACTCACATTTACCAATAGAAACCTTTTCCACGGCGGTGAGACCCTCAACCTAACGGCGCAGGCGGGATATGAGGTGCAGATTGCCGGCGGTGATCAGGCAGGACTCACCAGTCTAGAGTTCAAACTGGGATCAGAACTGATCTGGCCTAGATTGATATCGCCCATCAAATTTGACGATGATCTTTTTGAATACTCTATCCCAAAGACTTTTGCACGACTTGAGGTGGATTATCTGGATCGCAGTCAATTATATGGATTATTGACTTTCAGCGGGAAATTTGGATATATCTGGCAGGCCAATAAATATGTAACTCATGAGATTCACCCGTTATCGGTGAATTACGTGAATCTATTAAGCTCCAGTCCTGAGTTTGATACAATCAGAGAGCAAAACCCGTTTTTGGACAACAGCTTTGAGCAGGAATTTATTTCTGGGCTTGTTTACAGTTTTACCTACAATGGGATGCTGAAAGACGACAGCAATCATCTATTTTACTTGAATAGTACGTTTGATACTGCAGGAAATTCCATTAGCCTATTCGCGCAAGATAACGACGTGGGTGAGGGGGAGTTCCTTGGGCTGGCTTTTGCGCAATATGCAAAACTGGATGCAGATTTCAGGTATCATTATAAGATCAGTAAAAACACACGCATTGCCAGCAGGCTTTTTGCGGGGTATGGATTGCCCTATGGCAATAGTGACGTCCTACCATTCAGCAAACAATATTTTTCTGGTGGTGCCTATAGTGTGCGGGCATTCCGCATTAGATCGCTGGGCCCTGGTGATTTCACCCCCGCAGAAGGCGATGACCGCAGTTTCTTTGATCAATCTGGAAACGTGAGGCTTGAGGCAAACGTGGAATATAGATTCCCCATGTTTCCTTATGTAAATGGTGCCGTGTTTGCAGATGCCGGTAACGTATGGGTTACCGGTGATGCCGGTCAGGCAGAAGGCAGGTTTGACAGCGACTTTTTAAATGAATTTGGAATAGGAGTTGGTTTTGGCGCGAGAGTTGATATTCAGGGATTTGTCATACGATTAGATCTGGCAGCCCCCATGCACGACCCGCAATTGGCTCAGGGTGAGCGGTGGGTTTACGACTTTGGCAGTCCTGTTTTAAATTTTGCTATAGGCTATCCGTTCTAGATGTTTTTACGCTTTCGCGAAAGCGCAACATACCACAATCCTCTAGTTTACAATAATTTAATATTGGTTTTTCTCTAATGAGTGTAATTATTTTTATACATTTAACGGAAATTAACCAAAATGAGAAATTTTTACTTCTTTCTATTATTCATTCCTTCTCTAGTTTTTTCCCAGCAAGAGTATAACTGGTGGTTTTTCGGTCAAAATGCAGGTGTAGATTTTACATCTGGTGTACCCAGTCCTGTTACAGGGCCCTTGAACTCATTTGAGGGATGTTCAACGATTTCTGATCGATTCGGTAATCTTTTAATGTATTCTGATGGTTCTACGATTTGGGATCGGACTCATACTCCCATGCCTAATGCTAATGGATCTCTTTTTGGGAATGCTAGTTCAGCACAATCGGGTTTTATATCTTGGGACGACAGATTTCCTGATAGAGCTTTGGTTTTTACTGTTTCTGCTGGTTCAACATCACAAAACGGCCTGAGGTACTCAGTCGTTGATATGAGCGCAAGGAATGGTTTAGGGGATGTAGTTACTGCTTCAAAAAATATTTTACTTTTGAATGATACACATGAAAAAATTGCTGGTTTTTCAGATAACTTCAGTCAACGTACATGGGTGGTCACATTCAAGGACTCAAAATACTATGCATTTGAGGTTATAGACGCTACTGTTCAGACGGTACCCGTGGTCAGTGATTTACCAGCTACATCCTTTTTGACAGATGCACGAGGAATGCTTAAGTTTTCTGCCGATGGTACAAGATTAGTTAATACTTCCGTTGATGACGGGGCTGTTATGTCAGATTTTGACCCTTCCACTGGAATAGTTTCTAATCCAGTTCTTTTACAACCGTCAAACTCTAATAATGCAACCTCTTTTTATGGTGTGGAGTTTTCACCTGACTCTCAATTATTATATGCAGACTTGAATAGTGAAAGTCGAGGAAATCATTGTCCCAACGGAAATGATAAGGAAATTTTGCAGTATGATTTAAATGCAACAAATTATCAAAATTCGCCTTTTGTTGTTTACAGCAATTTGGGGCTGAGTAACTCTCGTGGTGCTCTACAAATTGCTAGAAATGGTCGTATTTATTATGCTCAAGCATGTACGGACTTTTTGGGTGTAATAAGAAAACCAAATAAATTAGGTTCTTCATGCGATTTTAGGCCATTTGAAGTTCAATTAATGACAGGTACTACGAGTAGGGAAGGTTTACCACAGGCTATCATAAGTAATCTTGCCTATGATTATAACAATATTTTTTCCAAAGTAAAAATGGATGGTGACAGTAATGGATGTACACCTGCTGATTTACCATTTGATTTGTTGACAATTAAAGTTTCAGATGGTTCAGGGAATGATCAGATTAGAACTGTTTCTTCAGGTAACTCTATACATATCGTACCAGATGGAACTTATGTGATTGAACCACAACTCAACAATTCTGCGCTATGGACAGTTCAACCTCCCAGTCAAACAGTTACTTTGAATACTTCGAATAGTTCACACACTCAGAATTTTTGTGTGACACCAAATGGTACCGTTAGGGACATGTCCATACAAGTAAGTCCAGTGAATTTGTTGCTTCCAGGGACTAATGTGACTTATACGATTAAAATTAGCAATTTAGGTAATGTAATGACCGCTGGCACAGTAGAATTGAATTACGATCATACAAGGTTAACCTTTGTAAGCGCATCAAATAATGGCCAAAATGTTGGAAGTGGTGTCATTCGATGGAGTCTTGCAGGTCTTTCACCTTTCGAGTTTGACGATCAATCTGTCACTTTTATTTTAAATACACCAATGGATACCCCACCAGTAAATGCTGGTGATATTCTAAACTTTGTAGCGACCGTAACACCTAATACCACCGATGCAGATCAATCAAATAATACCTCATCGCTAGATCAAACAGTCGTAAATAGCTATGATCCAAATGATATAGTTTGCCACGAGGGCGAGACAATAGCACCCAATCAAGTAGGTGAGCGTATAGATTATACAATCCGGTTTGAGAACAATGGGACCGCGGCTGCGCGCAACGTGGTTGTTAGAATGGATGTGGATCCCAACATGTTTGACGTTTCAAGTTTAATTGTGGAGAGTGCAAGCCATCTACAGGAGACACAATTGGATAGAGAAGGTGATATTGAATTTATCTTCCGCGATATCAACTTAGACTTCAACGATGCAACAAACGATGGTTTTATCACTTACAGCTTAAAAACCAATCCTAGCCTGGCAGAGGGCGACCAGTTCTCGCAACAGGCTGCGATTTATTTTGACTACAATATGCCGATATTCACAAATACCTATGTAACAACTGTAGATTCCACTGCCGGAACACGTAATGTAGATCAAATTGATTTCCAAATTTATCCAGTTCCTGCCGGTGATGTTCTAAACATTCAATCTGCTGAAAATCTGGGTACAATCGAGATTTTCACATTATCTGGACAGAGTATGCTGCGTAAATCTGTTTATGAGGCTAGCGCTCAGTTGGACATTTCAGAGCTGAGTTCCGGAACCTATATCCTATCAAGTAAAAACGGTGAAACAAGAATGAACAAAACATTTTTTAAATAATAGTATCCGTCAAAAGTGCGATTATAACGGTAGTGATTTAGAACAGAAAACCCGACAAAAAGCATTGAATCAAAACTTTATGATCTATTATGCGCTGCATTTTGTCTGATTTGTTCTATATTTAACAAAAACTTACTGACATGAGAAATTTTTACTATCTGCTATTAATGCTTCCGTGCCTAGCTTTTCCGCAACAGGAAAACAACTGGTGGTTCTTTGGACTGAACGCTGGGCTCGATTTTTCTTCTGGTGTACCGGTATCAGTTGATTCAGGTTCACTTGTTTCTTTTGAAGGCTGCTCGACTTTATCAGATGATTTAGGTAATTTGTTGATGTATACCGACGGATCAACGATTTGGAATAGTGCCCATCAGGCAATGCCTGGTGCAAATGATGTGCTTGATGGAGATTCAACGTCTGCCCAGTCTGGGCTTATCGTACGAGATGCCGCCGTACCATATCTCGTTTATGTTTTTACTGTGAGCGTCAATTCTGGATTAAAATACACCGTTGTAGATATGACTTTGGATTGCGGCCTGGGTGATGTGGTACCATCTGAGCTGAATATTCCAGTACAATCGCAGACGCAGGAAAAAATTACCGGTTTTGCAGATACTGATCGCCAGCGCACATGGATTGTTACCTTCAATGATGGCGTTTATACAGCCTATATTTTTCAAAATGGAAGTATTCAACCTAATCCAGTGGTTACAACGCTTCCATCTACTGCATTTTTAGATGACAGTAGGGGTATTTTAAAACTATCCCCAGATGGTACTCGTATTGCAAACTCATCAGTAGGTGACGGTGCAGTAGTTGCAGATTTTGATCTTGCCACAGGTATCGTAAGTAATCCAGTGCAGCTTTCACCAGCATTGTCTGGACCACTCTCTTTTTACGGTCTTGAGTTTTCCCCTGATTCTCAGATCTTATATGCTGATCTCAACTCAGTACCTAACGGCAACCACTGCGGTAGGAATCAGACGCGTTCAATTGTCCAATATGATCTTCTGGCTGGTAATTTCCAGAACACTCCTGTATTTCTGTATAACAACAATAATAATGATACCACTCGCGGTTCTTTACAGCTGGGGCCTGATGGTAAAATTTATATAGCTAGGGCATGTGCTCTTTTTCTAGGAGTTATCAATAAGCCTACAGTTGTAGGTCATGGGGCAATGTTAGATTATAATGCAGTTCAATTGTTGAATGGTACTAAGAGCCGGGAAGGTCTACCCGTTACTATTACTAGTGGTGTGCGAGAAATATACAACCAGATAAGCGGTGATGTAATCGCAGATCTGAACAATGATGGATGTGATGCAAATGACGGCCCCTATACACGTCTGTGGATTGATGTTTCAGATGGTGCTTCAATCAATCATCGTACGTTTTCAAATAATGGTTATTACCGTAGCCACGTTCCTGACGGATCCTATACGATCACGCCAATTTTGACCAGACCTAACCTATGGAATGTCTCACCACCTTCCCAAACTGTGACATTTCCTACAAGCGCAAGTCCATTTATCCAGGATTTTTGTGTTACACCTAATGGTACAGTAACGGATATGGATATTTGTCTGACGTCTTTGAATCAAGCTAGTCCAGGTTATGATGCACGATATTTAGTCTTTATTGAAAATGAAGGAAATCAAATATCAAGTGGAACCGTAGAATTTAATTATGATGAAACAAGAACTACTTTCATTTCTGCTTCTGGAAATGGACAAAATATGGGCAATGGTGTGGTTCAGTGGACCTACACAAGTATTTTGCCGGCTGAATTTGAATTCTTCAACGTAACTCTAGAGATAAATAAACCTACAGATACGCCACCTGTGGATGCGGGGGATCTGTTGCCTATAGGTGCAAGCGTAACACCTAATGTGATAGACAGCCATCCATTTAACAATGCTACAGCTGGAAACCAAATCGTAGTAAATAGTTTTGATCCTAATGATATAGTATGTCATGAGGGTGAGACCATGGATCCCAGTAAAGTAGGGGAGCGAGTAGATTATACCATACGCTTTGAAAATCTAGGAACAGCTGCAGCGCGTAATGTCGTTATCAGAATGGACGTGGATCCCACAATGTTTGATATCAATAGCTTGATTGTTGAGAATACCAGCCATACGGAAGAGGTTAGAATCAATAGTGAGGGACAGATGGAATTCATCTTCCACGATATCAATCTAGACTTCAACGATGCAACAAACGATGGTTTTATCACTTATAGCATAAAAACCAATCCTGCCCTAGTAGAGGGCGACCAGTTCTCGCAACAAGCTGCAATTTATTTTGACTACAATATGCCGATATTCACAAATACATATGTTACTACTGTAGATTCCACAGCTGGAACAAGTGATGTAGATCAAGTCGATTTTCAGATTTTTCCAGTTCCTGCTGATGATGTTCTAAACATTCAATCGTTGGAAAACTTAGGGAATTTAGAGATATTCACGCTATCCGGCCAGCTTTTATTAAGTGAGACTGTCGTGGAGAGCAAAACTCAATTAGATATCTCTAGTCTGAGTGCTGGGACATACATTCTCAGGGTAGGAAGAGATGGGGCATCTGCTCATAGGACATTTATGAAAAAGTAGATTTGTATTGTTCCGCTTTCGCGAAAGCGGAATTCTAAACGACAATATCACAAGCCGATCAGATTCTTTTCTGATCGGCTTGTGATTTTATCACAGGTCTTATTGCTACATTGTACTACAATCAATCAACTATGAAAACGCTTAAAACTATCTTTCAGGTGCTGGGACTTATTGCAGCTCTAATGTCCCTAATCCCTTTGATCGCAGCAGATTACTGGTGGATCCGTTTCTTTGACTTTCCACATATTCATTTTACGACCCTGACGTTTATCGCTATCGTTCTCTACTTTTTTACCTTTAATTACAAGACAAAATATGATTACCTATACATCACTGTCTTGCTGGGCTGTTTTGTTTTTCAGCTTTCTAAATTCATTGACTACACACCCGTCTGGGCAGAAGAAATGCAGGCTAGCAGCGAGAACCTTGCGGCCGATAAAGTGTTGAGTGTGATGACGGTCAATGTTCTGCAAAAAAATGATAAACACGATAAGATCATCTCTCAGATAAAAGAGGTGGATCCGGATATTGTACTTTTTACAGAAACGGATTCCAAATGGATGAACGCTCTCCAGAAATCGCTGGGATCAACATATCCACATAAAATAAATCAACCTCAAGACAATACTTATGGTATGATGCTTTATTCCAAGCTTGAATTAGTTGATGGAAAAGTACTTTTTCAGGTAGATAAAAAAATCCCCTCAATCCACAGCAAAGTTAAAATGCGTGATGGAAAGGAGTTCCTGCTCATGGGGATTCATCCCACGCCACCGGCACCTACCCATAATCCAAATAGTACGGATCGCGACACAGAGCTGATCAAGACCGCGATCAAAAGCTACCAGTCAGACATACCCGTGGTCGTGCTGGGTGACTTTAACGACGTTTCCTGGAGCCGTAGCACAGAACTGTTAAAGACCATCGGGAAGTTGATTGATTATCGCCGTGGCCGCGGATTTTACAATACCTACAATGCAAATTATACGATCGTGAGATGGCCACTGGATCACGTGCTGGTCACGTCTGATTTCAGGTTAAAGGATTCTGGTGTGGGAGAGGGTTTCGGTAGTGATCATTTTCCTACCTGGGTAAAGTTCACTCTGGAGCCTGAGCTTGCAGACCAGCAAAAAGCAACTGAACCTACAGATGAAGAATGGAAACGGGCTAAGGATCAGATGAGCAAACAGGGAATGAGCGACTTTGAGAGCTTGCCTGATGCATTTGATGAAATATCTAAATAACAAAAGCCCCTTGAAAAAAGGGGCTTTTAAATAAGTAGCGTGGGGCGGGCACGATCCGCCGACCTCAGCATTATGAGTGCTGCGCTCTAACCAGCTGAGCTACCACGCCATCTAGTCGCTTTGCGATTAGCGGGTGCAAATATAGAGCTATTCCTTTTTTCTGGACATTTATCACCTCTTTTTTTTGACGGAAGTTCATTTTTACAGAATACAAATAAAACATTATATTGCCATAAACCTCCACAAAATGCAAGACCCGATCAAGTTTGAACTAGAGTTTCCAGTCCAAGTTTCTCCTAATCTATTATATCAGCATTTTGCAACACCATCAGGCATGTCTGAATGGTTTGCAGATAACGTAAATAGTAGGGGAGAGTACTTCAAATTCATTTGGGACGGCCAGGAGGAAAAGGCAAAGATCATCAAACGTGTTAAGGGTGAAAGAGCCCGCTATCAATGGGATCACGATGAGGACACTGATAAATATTTTGAATTTAGAATTCAGGTTGATAATATTACCAAGGACGTCTCATTGATGATTACAGACTTCGGCGATGATGAAGATGAGGTGGAGGAACAAAAGTTGTTTTGGGACAATCAGATCTCTGAACTTAAAAAATTGCTGGGTTCCCGCTAGGGCAGCAGTAATGCTATCCTGTACTTTTGCGCCTTGAGATAATCAAGGCTTTTTTATGGTTTGCATCAATGGTGAAATAGTAACTAGTAGTGAGGGGCAAATTCCATTTAATAATAGGGGAACCTATTATGGCGATGCACTTTTTGAAACCATTCGATGCCACAATGGTAAGACCCTTTTTTTTGAGGCTCATTACTTTAGACTTATGTCCAGCATGCGCATCTTGCGTATGGAGATCCCAGCAGAATTTACACCAGAATATTTGGAACAACAGGTTCTGAACATTCTGCAGGAAAATGAACTAGAAAAACATGCACGAGTCAGGATTACCGTCTGGCGTTCCCATGGGGGTTATTACACGCCTACCGCACAATCCATTGAATTTGCGATTGAGGCATCAGAACTAGCTGGCGTTTTTAGCTTTCAAGATTCTTATGAGGTGGAGCTATTTAAAGATCACTACCTCAATACTGGACTCCTTTCAACCCTTAAAACAGCAAATAAGCTACCTAATATACTTGCAGGTATTTACGCAAAGGAGAATGGGTATGATGATATGTTGCTATTGAATCACAACAAAATGGTGGTTGAGGCGATTTCTGGCAACCTGTTTTTGAGAAAGGGCAACGATATAAAAACACCGCCACTTATAGACGGCTGTTTGAATGGTATCATGCGCGAGCAGGTAATCAGCCAGATCAAGCGTATGATTAATTATACGATTACAGAAGAATCCATCACGCCTTTTGAATTACAAAGAGCTGATGAGTTATTCCTGACTAATACTGTCAAAGGTGTTACAAAAATAAGTAAATACCGCAAAAAAGAATTCACTTCTACCACTGCAGAAGAATTGGTGGAAATTTTCAATCAGAAGTTGTTCTAAAGAAAATTCTATTATGCCGTTTGCCCACTGATATTTGGTAGAGGAATCTTGATTTTTTAGAGGGCAATCGAGATACGACAACGCGATAGCAGTAAGCGATTTGGGACGCTGGCTATTGCACTTATGATTCCTTTCACTGCTATCACGCTGCGTAGGCCGCAGGAGCTACTGAAATTTTTATTCTTTGCGATTAACGTGCGCTGCGAGAGCCAGCTGGTGTACCTCTGATAGGTAGGGATTTATAAACTGAGAGCGTGGAAATCGTGATATGTAAAATTTTCATAGGGAGTTGTGTTTTATGCTGAAAAAATAATACCACCACTCAAGATCCGGCTGGTTCAATTTTTGAAAATTGAGTTATAGCTATATTTATGAAATGAAACAACGATTTTATCTTGATACGTTTGTTTTCGGTGGAGTATTTGACAAAGAATTTGATGAGTTCACGTTGCAATTATTTTAGCGAATTAAACTCGGAAAAATTATTTGTATATATTCTGAATTAGTCGAAACGGAACTGGTAAAAGCACCAAATAATGTCAAGGAATATTTTATGGATTTACCAAAAGAGAGCTTAGAGAAAGTCGAAATAACGGACGAAATTCTAGCGCTTGCGACTAATGATGTGGATGAAAAAGTAGTCGGAGCTACGAGTTTTGATGATTGCATCCATATTGCGACTGCAACAATTAATCGAGCGGATATTCTAGTAAGTTGGAATTTTAAACATATCGTGAACGTTTATAGAATACGAGGTTATAATTCAATAAATTTAAGAATGAATTATCCATCTTTGGAAATACGTTCGCCTAAAGAAATCGTAGATTATGAAAACTAAAGAAGAAAATCAAAAAAAAGAGTTTGATACGGTTAAGACGTTTCGAATAATTAAAGACAATATTTCAAATGACTTGAAAGGAATGAGCTTCGATGAAATTAAGGAATACTTGAAAAAAGAAAGCTTGAAGTTACAGGTTGGATAAGCACTATTCACAATAAGGTATAAATCCCATAAACAATTATACCATTTGTTGTCCAATATTTCGTGTAAAATCTTGTTTAATCAGTTCTCAATCAAGACCAACAAGTACTTGTATATGCCACTATCTTACCGCTTTTATTGTGCATCGGCTGCAAGACATGTGGAATGATTTTTCTTGCGAGTGTAGCGAGAGGATCGCAATAAGTAAGAACTAAGAAACCGTGATTTAGGAGGAATAGTGGCTGATAGATAGTATCAGTTGTACTGAGGATTTTCAGGAGCATTGGACCATAGCTGGTAAGAACCACCCAGTTCCCTCATACTCATACGCCAGATATTTTCAAAGTCACGTTCCAGCAAGAGGTCTTCAGACCTATTTTCTTTGATAACCCAGGAATTTTGTTCTACTTCTGCGTTGAGTTGTGCCAGCGTCCATCCTGAATAGCCTAGGAAAAATCTAATTTCGCCGCTTTCAATGTGACCGCCATTAATTAATTCTGCAGCGACGTTGAAATCTCCACCCCAGTAGATACCATCTTCAATCTGATGGGAATCTGGGATCAAATCTGGAACGCGATGGATAAAGTATAAATTATCAGTATCAACCGGACCGCCGTGGAACACCTCTATATCCTGCTGGATTTCTGGAACCAGCTGGTCCAGTGTATAATCTACCTTTCTTATTCAGGATAAAACCTACCACACCCTCTGAGTTGTACTCAGTGATTAAAACTACGGATCTTGAAAAGCTCTCGTCACCTATAATTCCAGGTTCTGAGATCAGCAGTTTTCCTTTATCTGGTGGGGTTAAACTCATCTTTCTAACTGTAGAGTTAAAGTACTAACTATATCTTAATGGAGTTCATTTTTAAGGAAAAAAGTACATAAAAAAACTGCCTGAAAATCAGGCAGTTCTTAATATTTTTAAAGAGGATGCTTAGTTTACTTGCTTCTGTAGATCGCTACCAGCTTTAAACTTTACAACGTTCTTAGCTGCAATTTTGATTGTTTTTCCAGTTTGTGGGTTTCTTCCCTCGCGGGCTGCTCTTTTAGAAACAGAAAAAGAACCAAAACCTACTAGAGAAACACGGTCTCCATTCTTAAGGCTTTTACCTATATGGTTAGTGAATGATTCAAGGGCTTTTTTTGCAGCTGACTTTGAAATCCCAGCATCTTCTGCCATTCCTTCGATTAGATCTGTTTTGTTCATAGTGTTTTTGAGTTAGGGTTATTATGATTACACAAGCAAATTTATACGGATTTCCCAGCGCAGCAAGCAAATCAAGAGTTTTCACCAATAATTGTTAATAACTAGCACCTATTGTTAATAAGTTCGTGTACGATTTTCCTTTTTACGCGTAGCCAGCGTCAAATCTAGCATCTGCCAGAAAGCTAAAACCATTCAAGAGGGCAGGGGCATACATCCGTTTTTTATTGGGTAGCTGTAGCTCGACCAGTTCCAGCATGTTCTTGCCGCAAGCGACCAGTATTTTTTTATCCTCTATCACGATACTTCCAGCACGCATTTGATGGTCACGTTCATGAATGGCGGTTTTATAGATTTTACAAATCATCTCTTTCCCGTTTACCAAAACCGCTTTTGCCACCGGAAAGGGATAAAGACCGCGTACATGCGCGTCCAGTTGCTCTGCGGTCTGTGTGAAGTCTAGGATCGTGTTCTCTTTATCTAGTTTAGGCGCATCTTTCAGGTCGTTATTATCTTTTTGCACAACAGGATCTGCTTTACCTGCAGCAATCAGTTCGATTGTTTCTAGGGATAATACAGCACCTAGATGCATCAGTTTTTCATAAAGAGAACCAGCGGTTTCATCTAGTTCTAGTGCAATTTTTTTACTCGCTAATATTGCACCCGTGTCTATCTTATCATCAATAAAAAAAGTGGTCACTCCAGAAAATTCTTCTTGATTGATAACCGCCCAGTTGATGGGCGCTGCACCACGGTATTGCGGCAGCAGGCTGGCGTGCAGGTTAAAAGTTCCCAGTGGGGGCATTTCCCATACGACCCGCGGCAGCATTCTAAATGCTACGATTATCTGCAGGTCTGCGCCCAGCTCGCGCAGTGATTTTATAAACTCAGCCGACTTCAAGTTGGTAGGTTGTAAAATCTTAATGTCATTTTCCAGGGCAAAGGTCTTGACGTGGCTCTGATTCAATTTCCTGCCGCGGCCCGCTGGCTTATCGGGCGCCGTTACGACTGCGAGAACCTCGTGGTGGCTGGCGTGGATGGCCTCCAGAATCGTCGTGGCAAACTCCGGGGTGCCGTAGAATATTATTTTAAGTGTTTTGTCATTCATTTATTGAAAATCTTTGATCGTGGGTCTTTACCACTCTTTTACTGTCTAGCATTACTCGCAGTAAGGTAATTAGCTCCTCACTCCCCACATTTAAGCTATCGCTCAGCTGGGCTATGTTCATGGGACGTTGTTGCAGCAAATGTAGGATGCGGGTCGTGCTGGACTCGTGATTTATACGCTCCTCTTTACGCCTACAATTAGAACACCGCCCACAATTCTTTTTTTTGACTTCGCCAAAATACGCCAGCAATACATTATTCAGACATTTGTCCTTTTCATTGACAAACTCGATCATGGATCGCAGCTTTGCGCGCTTGAGTTCCAGATGGGTCTCCAGATCTTTTTTAAACCGATTGATGGTGCGGTTATCCTCGCGTGGCACTAGGAAAGTCATCTGCGTATCAGATGGTTGTAAGTCCACATAAGCGAGATCATACTGGGCGAGCAACTTCAACGTATCCATTACCTGAGCTGCCGTCGTACCACTACGCGCCGCGATTACTTTAGCATTTATTTGCAGGCTTTGGTGCTGACTGCTCCCATAACTGCGCAGTATTGCCTGAATCACTGCGTGTTCCACTGGTCTTTTATGGGTAAAGTTGTTGATGCTGGTTGCGCTTTCGCGAAAGCGTACCCTCGACAATCTATCGTAACTGCTACTCAATTCTATCACACCAAACCTGTCCAATGCGTTGAATCCAGAATAGACCCGCAGCCCGTTGAGCTTGTATTTCTTGCAGAAAGCAGAAAAGCCCAGCTCGTAAGTCTTCCCCGCTGCCCTCGCCGATGGCGATACGCAGGTGGTCATTCAGTTTTGCGTAGAGTAATTTGAGAAAATCTGTGTCTGGCTGGCTTTTTATAAACTGGTTGTAGGCGTGGTCGATGTCATTTGTGTTGTAGATAAAATGCGCCTCACTGGGGAGTCCATCACGTCCTGCGCGACCAGTCTCCTGATAGTAGCTTTCCAGACTGTCTGGCAACTGCACGTGCAGCACCTTGCGCACGTCTGGCTTGTCGATCCCCATGCCAAATGCGCTGGTCGCCACCATCACTGGTGCGCTACCATTCATCCAGTCTGCGGCGCTTTTCTTGCGCAGTTTGTTTTGCAGGCCACCGTGATAAAACCTACTCTCTATTTTGTGATAGTTGAGCAGGGCGGCAAACTCTGCCGTGTTCTTCCTGCTGCGGGCATAAACGATGGCCGTCTGGTTACCATCGCCCAGGATATCCAGCATTTTCTGCCGTTTGCTGGCGCTGTTGTGTATCAAATAATCAATGTTGCTGCGCTCGTAGCTGGATTTGAATATCTGACTGTCCTTTAACTTTAGGTAATGAGCGATATCTTTCTGAACACTCGTAGTGGCCGTTGCGGTAAGTGCGAGAACGGGTACATCAGGTTGCAATTCTCTCAAAGCATTGATCTCTAGATAAGCTGGCCTGAAATCGTGTCCCCATTCACTTATACAATGAGCCTCATCCACGGCGATCAAATTGACTTTCATCCTGCTGATGCGCTCGCGTACCAGATCCTGTTTAAGCCTTTCTGGACTCAAGTAGAGCAGTTTGTAATTCCCGTAGATACAGTTGTCCAGCGCCTCATCCAGATCTCGATAAGAGATGCCACCAGTTATACCTATTGCTTTTATACCGCGATCCCGCAATTGTGCGACCTGATCCTTTATCAATGCCACAAGTGGGGATACCACCACACAGATGCCATCCCGTGCCAAAGCAGGAATCTGGTAACACACCGATTTCCCACTGCCGGTAGGCAGCAATGCCATGGCGTCACCACCATCCAGCACATGCTGAATGATTTCAGCTTGTAGAGGCCTGAATGAGTCATAACCGTAAAACTGTTTAAGTATGTCTCTGGGACTCGCGACCATCAAAGTATCAGTCTATCTTTTACAAACATTGCTCTTTCACTGGGTGATCCGTAGGGAACCTCGATAAGCTCATAGTCTAGGTCTGTGTAATATTCTTTTAGAATCTGCTCTATTTCAACTGCTTGTTTCCAGCTCTCGTATCGCTCGCTGTCCTGTTGATAGATTTCTTTCCAGGCAGGGAGGAAGAAGATTTTATCATATTTATAGTCCCTTGCTGGTTTTGTCAATGAGTAGGGTAGGTCATCACCCGTAAATACATGATAGGCGGGAACGTCTGGAATACCGCGGTCATATATATTGATCCCAGCTGCGGCGTCCTGGAATTGCTGGATGCGTCCCTCCAGTAGTTGTTTGCTAAATACCAGTGGATCAGTTAAGAACAGCTGATCT
This sequence comes from uncultured Flavobacteriaceae bacterium, assembly GCA_963740155.1. GTDB lineage: Bacteria > Bacteroidota > Bacteroidia > Flavobacteriales > Flavobacteriaceae > Nonlabens. The sequence continues at coordinate 76,617 of CAVUDE010000001.1, forward strand.
ATACCATCTTCCATTGCCCTGCGTGTGACTTCCCTGGAAATTTCAGGATGCAGGGTGTAGTCGCTGCTAATAAACTCATTCATCAACGTGGTTTTACCGCTGGCCGGCCCACCTATTAATACGACACGAATTTTTTGATCCATTTTTCTAAATTAAGTAAGAACTTGGGATTAGACGCTGGAGGCAGCCTTTATATTTGCAGCAATTACAAGTAATGAGTTCACAAGATTCTGACGCATTTTACGAAAAGCTCAAATTGCAACTGGCAGATACCAGTGAGTGGCCCTCTAAATACCTTTACAAATTTATTGTCCCTACAGGCACGGGCAAGGTCGCCCAGATTGAAAAAGAATTCAATAACATGGGCGCCGTTATCACGACTAAGGAGTCTAGAAAGGGAACTTATACCAGCGTATCCATCAGAGTGACCATGCGCAACCCTGATACTGTTGTTGAAAAGTACAAGGAGGTAGGTAAGATTGAGGGAGTCATTTCTCTTTAAGACCATCGTTGTATTATTGCTTTCTTGAATCGCGTTTATCATCCGTTTAACCTACATGGCAGTGAATTTGCTTATTTTTCCAACCTGCTACATATCTAATTTATTTTGATTTCATCCCTAGAGTACAATACAGAACGTAACCACCTGATCATACCAGAGTACGGTCGCCATATCCAGAAACTCGTAGAACACTGCAAGAGTCTGGAGACTAAAGAAGAACGCAACCGCATGGCAAATGCCATTGTAGGTGTGATGGGTAACCTGAACCCACACTTGCGTGATATAGAGGATTTTCAGCATAAGTTGTGGGATCAACTTTTTGTGATCGCAGATTTTGACCTGGACGTAGATTCACCCTACCCGGTGCCAGATAGAGAGGAACTTTCTGCACACCCAGACCGCATGCCTTACCCGCAAAAAAAACCTCGATACAGGTTTTATGGCAACAATATCCAGAGTATGATTGATATTGCTACTAGCTGGGAAAAAGGCGAGAAACGCGAGGCACTTACCTACATTATCGCAAACCACATGAAAAAGTCGTTCCTTAACTGGAACAAGGACAGCGTGGATGATGCGGTAATCTTTAAGCACCTATTTGAGATGAGTGATGGTCAGATCAACCTTGCCGCAAAGGAAGAAGATCTACTGGAATCCAAACAACTGATCTACCGCAACACAAGTACGCACCGTACTAATAAGAACCATAATCGTCAAAGCGGTGGCAAGAAAAACCACCGTAACAACAATAATAACAACCGCCGCCGCAGGAATTAGATTGTTCTTAGATTAGTTAACTGGTGAGCAGACTTAGATGCTGTGCTTAGTTCTTAGTCTAGATCCTGATGCTTAGCTTTAGAGGGATGATTCGATCAATTCATCAGATCAGCGAGATCTTCTTTGAGGGCATATTGTGATTACCGGAATAGCTAGTAAGTTGACATTTAGCTTTCCAGCGTATGTAGATAGTTGTTGACTCGGTAGAGCTGTTAATCAATTATTTCTAGGTCTGGATAGTCATCAATACGCAACTCACCGCTACTGTATTTTTTGCCGATGGCGAACTTTACGCCTACGCTCAGAATAGTATTGTTGAATCTACCAGTAACAAATTTATCACCATTAAAGGTGTTGTATTCTACAATGTCTTCTACGCTGGTGCTATATTGAGCTTCAAAGAATAATTGCACAGACCTACGGAAGTAATAGTTGAATCGCACACCGCCGTTCACTAAAAAGTTTGCACCGTCCATATTACCAGAATCCACTTGAACCGCAGTCTGTGGTGGCAAAGTCTGCGCCGTGATGGAATTTACCGTCTCACCTAAAAATAACAGACCTCCTCGCGCAAAAAGATCCAGTTGAAATCTATTGCTTTGAAATGAAAATTGAGGCCCCACGCTCAATCCCAGAGAACTCCAGTTGTCATCACCCATTTGCACGTATTCCAGATCTGGCTGTCTGGCAATGCCAAATTCATTGTACGTGTGGTCCAGTTGTACGCTCATCGCCCAGTTTTTAGTAAAATGCAGATCGTATCCCAGCGCAAAAGACAGGCCTGTATTTGCCACGTTTTGGTAGGTGGAAAGCGGTTCTGCAATCCCAAAGGCGATTCTCAGATTATGTTTGGGTACCTCTCGTAGGTGCACGGGCGACTGGAGTGTATCTAAAACGGTTGTGCTTTCTTGTGCCATCGCGGCGGTGGACAAAAGCACGGCAAAAATCAGGTGGATCTTTTTCATATCTCAAAGGTAGCACAGAAGACTTAAAGATAAGATTAGGATTTTGTTGTGTACGCTTTCGCGAAAGCGTAATTATCTTTAATCAATAACTTAAAAACAATTATCATGAGCGACAAAGAAATGGAAGGCAAAATGGATCAAGCCAAAGGAAAAGTGAAGGAAAAAGTAGGTCAAGCTACTAATGACGATTCACTAAAGAATGAAGGAAAAGCTGACCAAGCCGAGGGAAAAGTAAAAGAAGGCATGGGTAAAGCTGAGCGAAAAGTCAAAAACGCGCTGGATTAATCCATGGAAAAGTTAACCGAAGACCAAGTTGAAAAACACCTGGAAAAAGTGCCGGGCTGGGATCATTACGATGATGCCATCCATACCACTTTTGAATTTGAGAACTTTATGGACTGTTTTTCAGTCATGACCCGTATCGCGATGGAGGCAGAAAAGATGGAACACCATCCCGACTGGCACAACGTTTATTCCACACTGGAAATTACGTTAAGCACTCACGACGTGAACGGCCTGACCGAAAAAGACTTCAAACTTGCAGCCGCTATAGAACATATCGTAGGCGACGAGTAGATTTAGTCACTTTACAATTTTCAACCCCACCAGATTTCAAATCTGGTGGGGTTTTGATTTGGTACACTATTTCTAGTTGAAGCCGATAGACGCCTGACTATAATCTTTAAACACCTAAAGCAACGCTAGGAAATCTCCTTTACTTCAAAGATCAGACGGCACAATTAAAATACAAAAACTTTAAACCTAATAACTCATAACTAACAGCTCACGGCTCACGGCTCGCGGCTCACAGCCCACGGCTCACAGCTCACAGCTCAAAAATCACCCTCCCACGCGTTTCACTTTGAACCCCTTTTCTTTAAGGATTTCCATGATCTGCTTACGGTAATCGCCTTGAATGATTATCTCCTCGTTTTTAAAACTCCCGCCTACGCCTAGGGTGGTTTTGAGTTCTTTGGCCAGTTTTTTAAAATCACTACTGGCTCCGTTGTAGCCCGCAATGATGGTATTTACTTTTCCTTTTCGTTTTTCAAATTTGCACAACAGTGGATCGTCCTGTAACCATATATCGTCTGTCTTCTTATCAACGGATTCAGGTTCATCGGCAGGCTCGTGGTCTGGGAAAAGATTTTTTAATTGGTCGCTTAAGTCCATGGGCTAATATTATACGGTAGGATCACTTTCTTCAGATGGATGGATGGTATCAAAAATGGATCTAGATCTGGGTTGTAGGATGGATACGCCTTTCTGGAGTAGAAGATTGTTGGGATAAGTGATTTCTTCTCCTTCATCAGTAGTAAGCAGCGTATAAAAAGCCTTGATGTCAGAAATTACCGCAGTCACGGGAAGATCTTTATCATGAATACGTACACGGTCGCCTATTTTAAATGGGAATGTAAAGTAGAGAATAAAGCTAGCGGTAATATTGCTCAAAATGCTCCAGCTCGCAAATAGCGCCACACCTATAACGGCAAAAGTGGATCCCAGTGCCACCCAAAAATTCTCATTTGATAATCCCCAAACTAGAATAATGGATATGACGCATACGGTATAGATTACATAACCTACATACCGTTTTAAGTACTGCTTGCGCAGCTGCGACCTGCTGTAGCGGTTAGAAACTTTTTCGGCACTCCAGATGATAAAACGGTGAGCGATAAAGGCGATCACTATCAGGACTACGGTCAGAATGGCGCTGGTATTTACGTAGGAGTAAGTCATATTTATTGAAGATCAAGCTTTTCTCGCAGCACCTCTTGCTCTTTACCGTTTTGGCTCCAGTAAGCAGTCTTATAAGTTTTCTTGATTGTCGCCGTGCTCACCATAGGTCTACCGCCATCATTATATCTTTCCATCCAGTTTAAGATGCGATGGGGAAATTCCTTTTCAACTTTATAGGCTATGGTTCTGTTCAAGTCAGGAAACTTGACCGAGTAAAGCAAACCGTCTGGTATCTCGCTCAGTTTTGCAATACCTAGGTAGGGTTTAGTTTCAATGTGTTTGAGCCTGAGGTATTCTGCGCTGGGAATAATCTGCAATGAATCTGTAGGCATGGCTCGTGGATCCAGGCGCAATTGGAGGGGAATTTGATTTTCAGTTAGAGTATTGTCAATCGCAAAATCCTTGTTTCCCTCTGATTGAAAATAAGACCTCAACTGCACCTGGTAACTATCTCCAGATTTATTGAACTGCATATAAGTCTGCCCGCACCATTCTTGAATGGATGAACTTATCTTCATTGCATTCTCTTTATGATTTAGCGGTAAAAATGTGCTGCTCATGATGGAGTAGGGATAAATTCCTGTCACAAAGTCGCGGGTATGATTTAGTTTAAGGACGGGAATATTGTCCTCGCTAGTAGCATCTGCCTTTACCTCATCTTCAGGGTCAAAAGGCTCGGTAACATAGATCATTACTGAAGTTCCCTCACGCAGCTCACCATAACGCGACTGGCTCAGGTCATAGCTGGAAATTTCTGCCATGCCAGCATACCAGTAATCTTTCCACTGCTGGGATAGTTGGCGGGGCTGTTGTTCTTCTTTTTTCGCAGATGGTGCGTAATGTTCTGACTCAGTTTCTGTAGTTTGATTACAGGAAACAAGTAGCAAAAAGCTGAACAATAATAGCAGATCACGCATGGGTCAATTTTTTACCAAAAATACAGAATTCATCAGCCATCAGGTTCAATATGGCTAGGCGGTTTTGGCTTTGGCCTGCATCATTTTAATCTGGTCTCGTAGCCGCGCAGCTTCCATGAAGTCTAGTTCTTTGGCAGCCTTTTCCATTTGCTTGCGCGTGTCGCGTATCTTCTTGTCCAGTTGATCCTTGGTCATGTATTCTGCCTGCTCTTCAGCGGCTTGAAGATTTAAGACTTCTTCAATGGCATCAGTAGCGGCGTTCTTGCGGTACAGTACATTTTCAAGTGACTTTTTAATCGCCGTAGGTGTGAGCCCGTGTTCCGTGTTGTACTCAATTTGTTTTGCCCGGCGGTAATCCGTCTGGTCAATGGTGGTTTGCATACTTTCCGTCACCTTATCTGCATAAAGAATTGCCAGTCCATTCACATTACGTGCCGCGCGACCTATGGTCTGGGTGAGTGAGCGGTTGTTTCTCAGGAATCCCTCCTTGTCTGCATCCAGAATAGCCACCAGAGAGACTTCTGGAAGATCGAGTCCCTCTCGCAAAAGATTCACACCTATCAACACGTCAAAAATTCCACGACGCAGATCAGACATAATTTCTACCCGTTCCAGCGTGTCCACGTCACTGTGGATATAGCGACAGCGCACATTGATGCGGGTAAGGTATTTGGTCAATTCTTCTGCCATACGCTTGGTGAGTGTCGTGACCAGCACGCGTTCATCTCTTTCTTCGCGCAACCTGATTTCCTCAACCAAATCATCAATCTGGTTCTGGCTGGGTCTAACCTCAATCACTGGATCCAATAATCCCGTAGGCCTAATGATTTGCTCAATCACGATTCCTTCGCTTTTTTCCAGCTCATAATCTGCTGGTGTCGCACTCACGTAGAGTACTTGATTCTGCAGCTGTTCAAATTCCTCAAATTTGAGCGGGCGGTTGTCCATGGCTGCAGGTAGCCTGAATCCGTAATCCACCAGATTCACCTTGCGCGAGCGATCACCGCCATACATGGCACCTACCTGCGGCACGCTTACATGGCTCTCATCAATAATCATTAAAAAGTCATCAGGAAAATAATCCAGCAGGCAGAAAGGCCTGGTGCCGGGTTGCCTGCCATCCAGATAACGGCTGTAGTTCTCGATTCCAGAACAGTAGCCCAGCTCGCGGATCATCTCTAGATCAAACTCGGTACGTTCTTCCAGTCGCTTTGCCTCGAGAGGTTTGCCTATTTCTTTAAAGTAATCCACCTGTTTTACGAGATCTTCCTGAATCGCATGGATGGCTCCCTGCAACCTGTCCGGTGAGGTGACAAACATATTGGCCGGGTAGATCGTGATCTGATCATAACTTTCCAGCAGCCTGCCGTCTTCTGGGTTGAATCGCTCGATTTCTTCAATCTCATCGCCAAAAAAGTGAATCCTAAAAGCCGTATCTGCATAGCTGGGAAAAATATCCAGCGTATCGCCCTTGATTCTAAAATTACCGCGATTGAACTCTGCCGTGGTGCGTGAATAGAGGGACTGTACCAGTTGCTTTAAAAAATCGGTGCGGGCGATGACTTTATTTTTTTTGGCACGTATGACATTCTTCTGAAATTCCACCGGATTCCCTATTCCATACAAACAGGATACAGATGCTACCACAATCACGTCCCGCCTGCCCGAGAGTAGGCTAGAGGTGGTGCTCAGGCGCAGTTTTTCAATGTCCTCGTTTATGGACAGATCCTTTTCAATATAGGTGCCACTGCTGGGAATAAAGGCTTCTGGCTGATAATAATCATAGTAGCTCACAAAGTATTCTACAGCATTATTAGGGAAAAAACCCTTAAATTCAGAATAGAGTTGCGCAGCAAGTGTTTTGTTGTGGCACAACACGAGCGTAGGCTTTTGGGTACGCTCAATCACATTTGCCGCGGTAAAGGTTTTTCCTGATCCCGTAACTCCCAGCAGGGTCTGGTATTTCTCGGCATTGTTCAACCCCTGCACGAGGGATTTGATCGCGTCCGGTTGATCTCCCGTAGGTTTAAAGTCTGATACTAGCGTAAATTCCATGAGGTGCAAAAATAATCATCGGTAGTTGCTCTGCGTGCCAGATAAATCTCAATTTAATGTTCTTAAAAAACCTAAGAATGCCTACCTTTTTTAGAGTGGCTTAGAAATAATTGCTTCTTAGGATCGTGATGTTTGTGGTGATTACGCTTTCGCGAAAGCGTAAAAATTAATCTACCTCTTCAAGGCAAAATGGCCGCGGAATTCCACCCCATCTGCGAGTTCCACGAGATACCAATAATCTGTACTAGGCATGGGATTGCCCAGATAGGTGCCGTCCCAGCCAGCACTCACGGGACTGAGCTGGATAAGCAGTTTGCCGTAGCGGTCAAAAATGTAGATTTTGGCATCTGGCTCAGTCTCGATCGCCGTGACTTGCCAGCGGTCATTAAACGTATCGTTGTTAGGCGTGAAAAATGGCGGGCCGTAAATAATTGCCGCCTCTTCTTCTGCTAGGTCACAACCGTTCAAATCGCGCACATATACGGTGTAGTAGCCAGGCGTGAGATCTGTAAAAATGTTTGATTCCTGATAGGTGAAATTATCCAGACTATACTCAAAGGGCCCGCTACCAGTAGCGCTTACAATGATCGTATTGTCGCGCAGGGTAAATTGATCAACGGTAATATCTGTAATGCGCGTGATTTCAAAATCACTAACCGTAAATTCAAAGCTGTCATTACAACCATTGATATCAGTCACCTGAACGTCATAGTTGCCAGGTTCTATAACCGTGATGGTAGGCGTAGTCTCATTTGTACTCCACAGGTATTCCTCAAAACCAGGTGTGGCGATCAGCTCGATGGAATCGCCAGCACATTTAATGGTCGTACCCTCGATTTCTACCGTGGGACGTTCAAAGACCTCCAATTCAATGGGCGCTACGTCAAAACAAATTATATCATCCGTATTAGTCAATCGTACCCAGACTGTTTCAGTAGCTGTGGTGTTTACAAAATCGCTGCTGATGGAATTCATGTCCATTTCTGCATCAGATCGGTTTTCAAAAAAATCAATGGTAAATGATGCGGGCTGGCCTAGCCTGATCTGGGATTCTAGCGACAGCAGATCAAACTCTTCCATATTATCACGGTTCTCATCATCGCATTGTTCAATCTCTAAATCTGTGGCCAGTTCTGGCTGAGTAATTAATTCTAGGGTAAATGACTGAATGTTTGCACAACCAGGATTTGCGTCTACCTCTACTCGAATCCAGATAACCTCTGTTAGCAACGTGTTTTGGTACACCAGAGGTAATGAGTCCTCGTTCATTTCTGCCTGGGTCTGGCTGCTGTGAAAGCTGATATTCAGCAACGTAGGATCCTGAGAACCTATGGCGTTCAAACCAATCAGGTCTAGATCAAACAATTCCACGCCATCATTGAATTCATCACATTCAAAAATATCATCCACATTTACCTCAGGTTCTGCATCCACGGTTACCTCAAAGGACTGTGTTAAACCGCAGCCCCTGGACGCGATTCCAAAAATGCGGATAAAAAAATCGTCGCTACCCGTGCTGAATAAGATGGGGAGTCTATTTGTATCATCATCAGCATCCTGCTGGGTAGGATACACCGCGACCTCATAGGTGCTTGCAGATTGTCCACCCAAAGCATTGCTGATATTCTGTGAGAAATCGATCAACTCCATACCGTCACCATCGCGATCGCAGGCAAAAATATCCTGAATACCCGATAGCGTAGGCGCATCGATAATCACGATATCCCTGAATGCCTGATAGGTGTTGAGTGGAGTAGTGATGGTTGCCACAGCATTATATGTCCCTGCCGAATTATAGATATGCGTGGGAAAAGGATCCGTCGAGGTATTTGCCGCGCCACTCGCAGGATCACCAAAATCCCACACCACCCTACTACCAGGACAAACTCCGATGTCATCAATGGAAAACTGGGATGGCTGACCCGTACAACCCTCAAGAATAGCGTAAGAGGGAGAAAAGAATCCATTGAGAAATGGAGGTAAGCCCTCATTGACAAGTGTTCCTGGTGCCACTTGAAAACCATCAAAAATGAAATTGCTAGCGGCACCTATCCCATTGGGATTGTCGATGACGGATAACCATTCAGTACCTGCTCTCGTGTAATATATCTTTTCATCAGGTGCTAGTTGTAACGCACCTCTGAAAGTATCTTGTGCAGTATCAGCTGGGTCGCTGTCAAATACGGCAACTGGATTATCCTGAAAGTTGGGTGTTTGTAGGTTGTATTGAAGTAATGTGCGATCGCCGGCGGGTGCACCTAGAATTCCATTTGGAAATTCATTGATGTCTACGTATAACAAATTGTTGTCTGGCGAGAACTCAGTCCCATAGGCATGATAATCTGGTCTAAAATTGAGCCTAAGAGGATTATTTACAATCCCGCTGGCAGTATCAAAATCAAATAACCACGCTCCCCGAGCGGTTTCGTCTATGTTGGCGCTGACCAGTCCCTGAGTCATCATTGCTACGTTACTTCCATCTGGAGATGCTCTGAGATAGCCACGACCATCACGGAAAATCTGAACCTGCGGTGATGGTGAAATCACGGGGTTTGCCAGATCCAGTCCAGCAGGGGTGATTCTATAAGAAGAAAACTGGTCGTAAATCAAGGTACTGGGCTGGGATGGTGTGTAAGCAACAATCCAGATATCAGTTCCATTTGCAGATTTTGCAGCAAATACTTTTTCAGAACATTCTGGAAGAATATTTAAATTCTTTTGAGTATCCACAACTGCACCCAGACCAGCATCCAGTCGCATATCCACCACAGAATAATTAAAACCTATATTAGGAACAAACGCGCGCGGAACTGTGAAAACGTAGTATAAATTCTCGTCTTCAGGTAAGGGGACTATGATAGCAGATTGCGTACTACTGGGATCACCTAGTAGATTTAAACCGTTCACCATGGGTACGTGATTCCGATTCCAGATGGTAGAACCATCGCTATAGAAAAGCAGATTACCACAGGCATCTGCGATAGCAGCACAGCCCTCAATAGTGCTAAGTTGCCCTACATTAGTTGAAACCGGTGCGCCACCTGTAAAGTCTAGACCGGCATTCTCGCCGAAAAACCACCAGTTGGTTTGATTCTGGGCAACACCTAGCAGTGGGAATAGGAAGAAAATCAGCAGGAACCGTTTCACGCTATAAATATAACGAGTTAGGTGCAGACGTTGTGGAAATGAGTTGGTTTGATTTGCATTACGTTTATCTGATAGAGAAGTTATACTATTTGTTGACTGACATTTCGTATATAAATCTTGTTTTTTGAGTTCTCAATCGGGGCAAAAAATTCTTGCATAGCCTTAGCTACGGAGTAATTTTTTCTTGCGAACGACGAGAGCAGCGAGAGGATTGCATAAAGTGAGAGCTAAAAAAGCGTGATTTATGCGAAATGATGGTCGATAAATAGTATTAGTACTTCGCTTGCCGTAGAGCGGTAGCCTAGAAAATAGAACGACTTACAATAGTTGACAATTTTGAACAAAAGAAAATCCCGGATCAAGCGACCCGGGATTTTCCACTAACCAACCAAAAAACTTTATGAAAATTATTACTAACCTTCATGAGCATATGAACAATTGTTGTGCCAAAACCTATTTCCTCTACAAATAAACCAGCTAATTGCTTATACCACGATGTAGTCAGGGCTTTACCAATTCTCTTACAATTGAAACTCAAAAATCTTTCTTAATGAAAAGCGGTGGTGCTAAAGCCACTTTTTCCATTTGAAAAACGCCAGTAGGCTAAAAAATATAGCCGCTGAAATTCCCCAGAAGTAGGCGTATCCATGTTCCCAGGTCAGCTCTGGAATATGTTCAAAATTCATCCCATAGATTCCCGCTACAAAGGTCATGGGAATAAAAATCGATGAGACGATGGTGAGTACCTGCATGATCTGGTTCATCTTGTGGCTCACGCTGGATAGATACATATCTTTCAATCCCGTGTTGATCTCCCTGTAGGATTCTACGGTTTCAATGATCTGAATGCAGTGGTCATATGCGTCCTGTAGATAGGCGTGAGTTTGTTGTTCTATTAATGGACTAACCTCCTTGAGCAGTCTGGAGATAGATTCCCGCAACGGATAGACGGCTCTGCGCAGGTCTAGTAACATGCGCTTATTTTGCTGTACTTTATTAAGGCTATCTTCTTCTGGATTCTCAAAAATCTCATCTTCAAGGTAGTCTAAGTAATCACCCACACTTTCCACCACAACAAAATAATGGTCGATGATGCTATCGATCAGCGCATAAAATAGGTAGTCATTTCCCACACTTCTGATTCGCCCGCGGCTATTTTCTATACGGTAACGTACATTACCAAAAACGTCACCCGTTTTTTCCTGGAAAGTGATTACGGCGTCTTTGGTCAGGATGATGCTCACTTGTTCCTGAGTTAGTTTCAGGGTATCCTTATCAAAAGAGATCATCTTGATACACTGATAGATATAATTCTCAAAAAATTCGGTTTTGGGACGTTGCGTCGTATTTGCTATATCCTCTAACAATAAATGGTGCAAATCAAATTTATGCCCCAGTCTTTCGAGCAATTCAACGTCGTGAACGCCATCTATATTGAACCAGTTGATCTTATCTTCTTCCAGCTGATCCAGCGATACACCAGATTTCTTTTCATAAGAATCGGTATCATAGAGGATGGTTTCTGTCTTGACTTTTCCCGTACGTTTCTCACCCACATAGGCGATGGTACCTGGCGGCTGGAAGATCGCATCTTTATTTTCAGAGACCTTTACCTTTCCTAAACGCACACGCGGAATCTTGAGCCTTCTCATAAACCTTGTTTCAATTTCTCTGCAATGTACGGCGCGGTATAACTTTCTTTAACTCGTGCGACTTCTTCAGGTGTTCCGGTTGCCAGCAATTTGCCGCCATCTTTGCCACCCCCTGGTCCCCAGATCAATGATATAATCTGCACATTTGATCAGATCCATATTGTGCTCAATCACAATCACTGAATGCCCTTTATCAATCAATGCGTTAAAGCTATCCAGTAATTTGTTGATATCGTGAAAATGTAAACCTGTGGTAGGTTCATCAAAAATGAATAGCGTCTTGTCTGACGTTGTCCCCTTTACAAGAAAGCTGGCCAATTTTATTCGCTGTGCCTCACCACCAGATAGGGTAGAGGAACTCTGTCCCAGGGTGACGTAACCCAGTCCTACATCCTGTAATGGCTTTAATTTAGATAGCAATCGTTTCTCGTTGTGCTCGCCAAAAAACTCCATCGCATCATCGATGGTCAGGTTGAGGATATCGTCTATATTATGGTCGTGATAGGTTACTTCCAGCACGTCTTTTTTAAAGCGTTTGCCGTTGCAGGTCTCGCAAACCAGCGTTACGTCTGCCATGAATTGCATCTCTATGACGACCTCACCATCACCTTTGCAAGTCTCGCAGCGACCACCCTCTACATTAAATGAGAAGTGTTTAGGCTTGTAGTTCCTGATTTGGGAAATCTTTTGTTTGGCAAATAGATTTCTTATGTCATCGTAAGCCTTAACGTAGGTCACAGGGTTTGATCGCGTACTGCGTCCTATGGGATTCTGATCGATGAATTCAATGGATTTGACATTTTCAAACTTTCCATCAATGCTGGTCATTTGTCCAGCCTTTTGACCGTAGCCGCCTGTTTTTTTCAACATGCTGGGGTAGAGAATCTGTTTGACCAGCGTGGATTTGCCACTTCCAGAAACTCCCGTGACCACCGTAAGTACGCCCAGCGGGAAACGTACGTCTATATTTTTTAAGTTATTCTGTCGGGCACCTTTTATATCTACATAGTATTTGTAGGATCTACGCTTTCGCGGAAGCGGAATCTCTAAATCACCATTCAAATAACGGGCTGTTAAGCTGCTGGACTGCAAGATCTCATCAATGTTCCCAGCGGCGACCACCTCACCGCCATGCGTCCCAGCCTCTGGACCTATATCAATGATAAAATCGGCAGCTTGCATGATCTCTTCATCATGTTCCACAACGATCACCGTGTTTCCCAGATCGCGTAGATTTTTGAGAACACCTATCAATCTTTTTGTGTCGCGTGGATGCAAGCCTATACTGGGTTCATCCAGAATATACATGCTGCCTACAAGACTGCTTCCTAGGGAAGTGGCAAGATTGATACGCTGGGATTCACCGCCAGACAGTGTATTTGATTTGCGGTTAAGGGTCAGATAACCCAGCCCCACGTCGCTTAAAAACTTGAGTCTGCTGTTGATCTCAATGAGCAGTCGTTTAGCAATGTCTTGATCATTCTGATTAAGTTCTAGGTTCTTGAAAAACTCGACCAATTCCTTGATTGGTAACATGACCAGATCAGTAATTGAGGTGTCACTGATTTTTACATATTCTGTTTCCTTGCGCAGGCGGGCACCGTTGCACTGATTACATCTTGTTTTCCCCCTGAAACGGGATAACATTACCCGGTTCTGAATTTTGTATGCCTTGGCTTCTAGCTCTGCAAAAAAATCATTGATACCATCAAAATATTTGTTTCCCGTCCAGACCAGCCGCTGCTGTTTATCAGTCAACTCAAACCACGGTCGATGCACCGGGAAGTCAAACTTATCTGCCGTGCTGATAAGCTTATCCTTAAATCTGGATTTACTCTCGCCCCGCCATGGAAATACCGCTCCCTCATAAATGGATAGCGCCGTATTAGGAATTACCAGATCCTCATCTATGCCTATAACATCGCCGTATCCTTCACATTTGGGACAGGCGCCGTAAGGATTATTAAAGCTAAATAAATGCGGGTTGGGCTCCAGAAATTCCATCCCGTCCAGCTCAAACTTATTGCTGAACTCGCGGGTCTGGCTGCCATCCATGTTTTCTACGGCTGCCTCACCTTTACCTTCAAAAAATGCGGCATCGATGGAATCTGCCAGGCGATTGTAGAAATCCTCATCATCCCATTTAATGATGCGATCCACGACGAGCTTTACGGTTTTGGCCTTTGAAATTTCTTGATTTTCTGGGTCTATGCGTTCTACTTTTCCATCCACTAAAATTCTGGTGAATCCCTGTTGTAACATGACCTCCAGCGTATCTGCCGTGGTGCGTTTCCCCTTATTGATCAGCGGTGCGGTAAGTAGAAGTTTAGTGCCGTCTTCCTGCTCCTTTATATAATTGACTACATGTGTAACCGTATCTTTTTTAACCTCGTTCCCTGAAATAGGGGAGTAGGTGCGGCCTATTCTGGCATATAACAATTTGAGATAATCATAAATCTCGGTGGTGGTTCCCACGGTAGAGCGGGGGTTGGTCGAGTTTACTTTTTGCTCAATGGCGATGGCGGGCGCGATTCCTTTGATGTATTCAACTTTTGGCTTATTGAGCCTGCCCAGGAATTGTCTGGCGTATGAGGAAAGGCTTTCTACATACCGCCGCTGTCCTTCAGCATACAGCGTATCAAATGCCAGTGAGGACTTACCGCTACCAGATAAACCTGTGATCACCACCAGTTTATTGCGAGGGATTATTGCATTGAGGTCTTTTAAGTTGTGGAGACCGGCACCTTTTATAAGAATGTTCTGTTTAGGGCTGGCTTTATCTATATCCTGAAAAATCATAAATGGGGTTGTCAAACAAAGATATAGGGGGATGAACCCTAGCAGTTCACGGCTCAATCTATTAAATTGTTAAAAATCGCAGATAGATTTGGAGTGTATGGAATAAAAGTTGCTATATTTATCCCGTTAAATAATTCATAAGTCTGCCTATAGCTATAACACTACTTTAAAAAATGTACTAGGACCTATCCTAAGCACAAAAGTTGTTTTAGTTATGAAAGTATCCCAGCAGACAGATGCCACCCTTGTCAGAAAGTATATCGATGGTGATGAGAATTCTTTAGAAATTCTGATCCTACGCCATAAGCAGCGCATTTATAATTTTATCTATTCCAAGGTTCTAAACCGCGACGTGACAGAGGATATTTTCCAGGACTGTTTTATCAAAGTCATTCGTACCATCAAGAAAGGAAAGTACAACGAGGAGGGAAAATTTCTTCCCTGGGTAATGCGCATTGCACACAATCTGGTAATCGACCATTTTAGAAAGAACAAGCGCATGCCTAAATTCCAATCGCGGAATGATTTTGACATTTTTGACGTCATCAGCGATGGGGCAAATTCCATAGAAACTGAAATGATCCAGAGCCAAGTCTATTCTGACGTTGCTGCCCTGATTGAAGAACTGCCCGATGATCAACGTGAGGTCTTGCTCATGCGTCTTTATAAAGAAATGTCCTTCAAAGAAATCGCAGAGGATACAGGAGTAAGCATAAATACGGCGCTAGGTAGAATGCGGTATGCTCTCATCAATATGCGTAAGATAGTCAAAAAGCATAACATTGTTTTAACCAATTAGCAAAACGGGGTAAGGCAATAAGTAGAAAGCCATGGCGTTGTTAAATAACTAACACCAATAACTATGGCAAAAATCTACAATCCAAAGTCTTATTCAAAACCCGTGAACGAGCACTCGCCCAACCCGGCAACCATACAGAAAATTTTGAGTTTTTCTAGGTCTCTACATATCGTGAACTACAAGAACATGCAGTTTGAGAACAACAGTAATTAGCCAGAAAGCCCCGAACTTGAGTCGGGGTTTTTGATTTAATCCAAATTGGGTTAAATTCTCCGACGCTGAGGGTCGAAATAAAAAAAAATCCTTTTGATACTCCGACGGCTCTGCCTCGGGGTAGTTCATTAACTTCAAGCTATTTCATTGTCTTTAGAGTTTTTAATGGATCCAGGGGTTATCTAGAAAGGAATGCGGCTTCGTTATTTTGAACAAGTATGAATGATTACGATGCAATAGCTGAACAATTTTCAATTGCTATGCATGATTCGAGTTATGGCCTTAACTTTTTAGATAAGGCAATATCGTATGCTCGCCGTGGTCTTGCACTCGATATAGGTTGTGGTTGCAACACAAGATTCTCGCGAGAACTGCTTGCTGCAAATTTTATTGTCGATGCTATTGATAGCGCCAAAGGGATGATTGAGCTTGCGCAAAGGGAAAACTTAGATGTGCAGTATTTCATAGGTGACTTTTTAGAATATGCATTCGCTCACAAATATGATCTAATTATCGCATGGGATAGCATTTTCCATTTACCCAGTAAAAAGCAAAACTTGTTTCTATCAAAAGCCACTGCTCTGCTAAATCCAAACGGTGTTATTTTATACACCGCTGGTGAGTTCCCCACTGATATTACTAGTATCTGGCATGATTTACCTTTCTCTTATGGATCCATTGGAATACAAGGTAATTTGCGTGAACTAGAAAAGAATGATTTGACCTGTAAACATCTAGAGTTAGATCAATATCCCCATAATCATGTGGTCATTATTGCTAGTAAAGAAGAAAAAATTTGAGACCAAAACCTACATTCTGTCATCTCGCTCTTACCACCATAATGCTCTTATTACCTCTTGACTTCAGCTCTATATTTTCCCATATACCGCTCGTATAATTCGGTCTGGTGCGTGTCTAGTGATACATCACGACCGTCTATAAAAGTGCGGGTAAGCTGGTTGCCGCGCATATCTAGCGCGTTACCGCGAGAGATAAATAGAGTTGCGCTTTTACCCGCTTCTAGCGTGCCGTAATCTTTATCGATTCCCAAGATTTTGGCTGGAGTAGAAGTTACCATTTTTAATGCCTCTTCCATATCCATTCCCTGCCCAGCAACGGTTCCGGCGTAAAAAGCAAAATTTCGGGTCTGATGCCTTTCCATACTACCGCTGTTTTCTAAAGCTACCATGACACCTTTGTCAGCTAATAATTTGGGGAATTTGTAAGCCATGTCGTAATCCTCATCCTCGCGGGCAGGCAAGTCGTGTACTCTACCAGCAAGAACAGGTATTTTTCTTTCTACTAGCATATCTGCAATACGGTCTGCTTCCCGGGCACCTACAAGAACTGGTTTCTTGATCTCATTTTTCTCAATAAACTGCAGCGCATCACGCAATCCTTTTTCACCATTCACGTGAAAATAAATGTTCTGATTTCCCTCCAGCGCTTTCATCATCGCCTTGTATTTGAGGTTGAGTCCCTCATTATTTTCGGTAGCGTTGTAGGCGCTGGCGCTGGCGATAAAATCTTGGATTTCAGTTACCTGTTTCACGTAATCCTCATTTGGCTCGATAGGGCCAGGATTATACCAGGTTCCCGTACGGCTAAAACTGGACGGCCAGTTGATATGGATTCCCTCATCTGTCATGATGGATGCGTCTTCCCAGTTCCAGGCGTCTAATTGTACGACACTGGAGGATCCAGAAATCCTGCCGCCGCGAGGTACGATCTGTGCGATTAAAACGCCATTGGGCCGCATGGATTCTACCACGCGGCTCTCTGCATTGTAGGCGATTATAGACCGTACATGTGGATTGTAGGTTCCTATCTCGCGCTGATCCACACTTGCTTTTACGGCATCTACTTCTACTAGTCCCAGCGTGGTATTCATAGCAATAATACCAGGATAGACATGCATACCCTCGGCATTGATTATTTCGCCCTCTGGTTGTAATTTGGTTTTGGTAGCATCGCCTATAGCGGCAATTTTTCCGTTTTTGAGGATTAGATAAGCGTTTTCAATCACCTTGCCATTTCCCACGTGGGCAGTGGCGTTCATGATGGTGTAGGTTGTCTTTTGTGCATCCCCCGGCGTTTGCTGGGCACTGGTTGCGCTTATGAATAGCGCGCTAAATACGATCAATAAGTTCTTCATCTTCTTTATTTTACCAGTGTAGGGTTTCACATTCATAGAGCGTCTTATCCTTCTTTTTGGCCGTCTGGGTTTTCATCCCCTTGTTTTTTGCCATGATCATCTCGTTGACCAGTTGTTGACGTTCTTTTTTTATGCTTTCGCGAAAGCGTAAATCTTCTTCCTTGCTAAAGAAAATAATGCCGTCTACCATGGTATAATCTGCACTTGCGGTCACACTCAAAGGATTGTCGTTCCATAGCACGAGATCTGCATCCTTGCCCACTTTTACGCTGCCTGTGCGATCGTCGAGGTGTAACAACTTTGCTGGGTTGAGTGTGACAAATTTCCAGGCTTCTTCCTCGCTTAGGCCACCATATTTCACGGCTTTGGCAGCTTCTTGATTTAAGCGTCTGGACATTTCTGCATCGTCTGAATTGAATGCAACCGTTACTCCCGCTGCGTGCATGATCGCGCCGTTATATGGTATGGCGTCGTTTACCTCGTATTTGTAAGCCCACCAGTCACTGAAAGTGGATCCACCCGCACCGTGTTCTGCCATTTTATCTGCTACTTTATACCCCTCTAGAATATGTGTAAACGTATTTACACGGAAACCGTGGCGCTCTGCCACTTTCATCAGCATATTGATCTCACTCTGCACATAGGAGTGACAGGAAATAAATCGCTCACCCTCTAGGATCTCCAGCAGGGTTTCCATTTCCTCATCATACCTAAAATCTGGCTGTCCCTTAGAATCAGCATAGTTGCGGGCGCGGGAGAAAAAGTCCTCAAACACCTGTTCCACACCCATACGGGTTTGCGGGAAACGTACACCGTTGCGGTATCTGGATTGTTTTACGTTTTCGCCCAGAGCGAACTTGATAAATTTAGGCGTGTTGTCATAAATCATCTCGTCTGCCTTGTAGCCCCATTTCATCTTGATAATTGCGCTGCGACCACCTATGGGATTTGCGCTACCGTGCAGTAATTGGGCGCTGGTAACGCCACCGGCAAGGTTGCGGTAGATGTTGATATCCTCGTGATCCACGACGTTCTCAATGGTTACCTCTGCCGTGGAATTGTGGCCTGCCTCGTTTACACCGCCGTCTATCGCGATATGGCTATGCTCGTCGATTATCCCACTGGTAAGATGTTTTCCCGTAGCGTCGATGACCCTTGCGCCACGGCTGCTCAAGTTTTTTCCTATTGCGGCAATCTTTCCATTTTTCACGAGTACGTCCGTATCGCTCAGGATGCCATCGCTTTCATTTGTCCACACGGTAGCATTGCGGTAGAGTATGGTTTGTTGTTTAGGCTTTTCTTTACTTCCATACGCGATGTTAGGGTAAGTCATGGTTCCCATGGTTATCATTTCATCTTCATCCTCTTTGTCCTCATCGTCTTTTTTCTTATCTGATTTTTTAGTTGCTGTAAATGCCAACTCGCGACCATTGGGCAAGTAAGCAGTTCCAAAAAATGAGTCCTTACTATCTGGCTGGGCAACAACTCTGGTGTAGCTCTTATCCTCTTCATCAGATTGGGTAGTGAGGATATTTATCCAGCCATTTGTATAATCTAATTTACTCCCTAGCGTAATCTCACCGTTTTTCACCTCAATTTTTTTTCCACTACCGCTTATGCTCATATCGTATGCTGTCCCAGCGATAGTTGCGGTATAGTCGCCATCGATGTCTTGTACATTTCTATCTGTTATGACGTGTTTAGAACCCTGTACCCAGTTCTCGTAAATCTTGGTGTCCTTATTAAATAGTTCACCACTGGTCATGATGAAGTTGGCTAATTTTCCTTTCTCCAGTGTTCCAGTCATCGCATCTACTCTTAGAATTTGCGCTGGAATCGTAGTGAGTGCAGCTAGTGCCTGGTCGTGGGTCAGACCATATTTGATGGATCGCTGGATACGATCATGAATATCTGCCGGTTTCTTCAGGTCGTGTGTGGTGAGCGCATAGGTGATTCCAGCCTTGCTGAGCATCATGGGATTACCGGGTTGTTGTTTCCACTCGCGCATATCGCCTAGATTGACAAACCATTCCAAATATGGATTGCTCACGTCATAGGCATCCTGAAAGTCCATGGGAACAATTAGTTTTGCCCCAGTCGCTTTGATATCGTCGATCATCTCATAAGCATCCATTCCACCTACGATCACAAATTGTTTCCCTACACGATCGCCCATTTGATCTGCTCGTAAAATATTTTTCTTGTCGCCCGCCTCGATAAATTGCACCATGCCTTTTTTTGCATTCAACGCTTCAAGAGATAAATCTTTATTTTTTGCATGACCAGCGGCATACCAGTCTGCATCAAAATGCACCTGGCGCAAGAGAGCTAATGTTCCCATCAACGAGGTAGGATAACTCTGGCGCGTCTGCGTACTGCGTGATAGGGAAAAGAAGTTCCCGCTCTCTTGTTTTAGGATACGATCTGCATCTGTTCCATTATTGTTTAGCGCAACCAGCATACCGTTACCACGTGCAACTCCATCGTGCAAATGCGTTTGAACGACACCATAACCAGCTTCCATCATGGCCTCAGCAGTTTTGCTATCATATTTGAAGTAATCCATTGCGCGCTGCTCAGACCTGATATGGTCATTCCAGTAGTAGCCCTTGCGTCCCTCATCATATTGCTGGCCGCTGCCGCTTGCCTTTTCCGGAGTTTCCATAGCAAAATCTGCATAGGGTTCAATAAAAGAGGGATAGAGATAGTTGCCAGCGGCGTCTTCTACTACGGCGTTCTTGGGAACCTTGATATTTCTGCCCACTTCCATGATTTTCCCGTCGCGCATGATGATGGTGGCATCTTTGAGCACTTTGCCTGGTGAGGTAACGATGGTGGCATTAGTTATGGCGCGGGTCACATTGCCTGTCGCGCTAATATCATCATTGTTGGGAAAATAATCCTGAGCATTGACACTCAAAAAAGCCAACAAGAAAAAAGGCATTATGTACTTCATGTGGAATTCTAGTTAGGCTTTAAAGGTAGGGTAGCGGTGGGGAATGGGGAAATAAGGGAAATAGCTTTTTGAGTATTTGGTTCTTCGGGTGGGATCAGGAGTGTGGGATGTGTTTTTAAACCGGCTCTTCGACTGCGCTCAGAGACCTGGTGTTTGTTTTCATTACCGGCTCTTCCGCTGCGCCCAGAGAACTGGAGTGTGTCTTGAAATCGGCTCTTCGGGTGGGATCAGGGATCTGGGGTGTGCTTGGATTACTGGCTCTTCGGGTGGGATCAGGGATCTGGGGTGTGCTTGGATTACTGGCTCTTCGGCTGCGCTCAGAGACCTGTTAATCTATTATTAGATCTAAAAATACCGATGGGTGGCTGACCGCAGACCTAGTCCCAGAACCGACATTCAAACACCAATAGCACTTCTCACAGGGCAAATTCTTGCTAGGCATCACAACCCGTCATAATTCACCAGCAAGGCCACCACATAACTATAGGTTTCCATCCCGCCGGGCTGATTGTTTGCCTTTAAATACGTGTTGTAGGTTGCCTGGGAGACTTCTTCAATGACACCCTCATATTCTAGCCAAAATTCAGTGAGCTCGCGGTAATTTGAAAAAATTCCTGGACGGATTCCCTCCGCGATTTCTCGGTAGGTTTCTGGGTCACGACGGTACAGATCATTCAGGCAGTATCGCAATGCAAAAATAGTAGCACTGTATTGAAAATAAGGATCTGGATGCCGCATCCCAGCGATTATGGCGATAAAATTGGCCTCGTTTTCCTTGGCAAATCCCAGCTGGTGCGACATTTCATGCAATGTAAGCACCGGGGTTTTATAGTTGTTGATATAGGCATTTATGTGCGCCTCACCCGTGATGGGATTGAGATAACCGCTGTATCCCATGTAGGTGAGGGGGATGGTAAGCAAGGATTTTTTGATGGATGGAATCCCATAATCCAGCGCTGGATAAACATCTTCTATCTGTTCAAAGGCAATGGGCGCCGTGTCAAAAATCTCGCATTGATCACGGTCAAAAACTATTGCCATGGAATCCACCGCCTGCAACTGCTCATGCAACTTATTGGATCGCTTAATCAATGTTTCTACGGTATTGACTAGCTGCTCAGTCGTGTAATCTTTTTCAATCTCAAGCACTTGATGCAGTGGCAACCTGTAATAATTGAATCCCCACTCAAAGTGAAAAAGCAGCAAGACGATATTAAGCGTTCTAAAAAGCTGGTAATATCGATAGGATGAACTGGATGGATGGTGATTGTGGTTTTTACGCTTTCGCGAAAGCGGAATCAAAGCAAACCTACTTACCCATAACCATCTAATGGATAGTATTATCACAGCTGCATACAACAAATCGCCTACCGAAAAAGGAATCCAGCCCAGCAATGCGCGCATAATCGCTGCGAGATACGGGTACATTCCCGTACTGTAGATAGTTTCTACTTGAACTGGGAAATACCTAAGCGAATAGTAAAAACCTATCTGCAATAAAAACAGCAAGATGGCGATAAGCAGTCTGCGCATCATTCTATTCAATGGTCAGATCCTTGCGGTAGGTGCGGCGGCGTTTGTGCAAAATGGGATCAAAGTTTTTCCAGGATGCCTGCACGGCAAGATTGTCCTCCAGTTCTGGATTTGTCTCACAAAGTCTGATATCGTAATCCATCAGGTTCTGCGTAATGTTGCGGAACATAAGCGCCGTTACGCCCTTGCCTTGTAGTTCTGGCTTAATGCCTATGAGGTAAAACGCGGCGCGGTCTGATTTTCTTTTGGCTCTGAGCAAATGGATAAATCCAAATGGGAATAATTTACCCTTAGCCTTTTGCAGGGCTTTTGAAAATGACGGCATCGTTATCGCAAATGCGACCAACTTACCATTCTGACCCACAACCAGTTCCAGGAAATCTGGATTTATAAACGGGAGGTACTTCTCCTTATATAGTTCAATCTGATATTGCTGGATAGGGACATAGGTGACCAGTTGTGAATATGACTGGTTGAGCAGCTCAAACATATCCTCTACATAAGGGACAATTTCCTTGCTAGTCTTGAACCTGAGGGTTTTAAGTTTATACCGCTGCGCGACCAGATTAGCAAACTTGTCGTATTTGGGCGGCATGGGGCTGGGTGGGACAAATTTATATTCCACCCATTCTGCGCTTTTTTTATAACCCAATTGCTCGAGGTGTTCCTTATAATAGGGATGGTTGTACCAGGTAATCATGGTTCCCAGCTGGTCGTAACCCTTGATAAGCATCCCCGCTTTGTCCATATTTGAAAACCCTACGGGACCCTCTACATATTCCAGCTCCTTTTCTGCGGCCAGATCGTGTACTTTTTTCAGCAAGGCTTTTGTGACCTCAATGTCATCCACCATATCCAGCCAGCCGAAACGCATCTTTCTTTTCTGCTGCTCTTCTATCTCAATATAGTTGACCAGTGCGGCGATCCTGCCTACAATCTTTCCCTCTCTATAGGCTAGAAATAACCAGCAATCTGCATTTTTGAAGACTTGGTTTTTCTCTGGGTCAAAGTTGCTTGCCTCATCCTTGACGATGGGCGGTACGTAGTAGGGATTGTCTTTATATAACTCCTGCTGAAATTTTACAAACTTCAGTATATCGCTCTTTGAGCTGATTTGTTTTACTTCTATCATTTGCTCTTCTGGCTTTATTGATAGGGATTGTATCTGTCTTCTGGGCTGTCGCCGTCCAGCGGATCCTTGCTGGGCTTATCCTTGTGCCAGTCTAGTCTATAGGACATTCCCAGATTTGCCTGGAAAACGGTGGGTGTGTCCTTGAAATTAGTCGTGAGGCCAAAATCCACCTGCCATGCCCGGTTGATCAGATAGGCCGCCCCGCCACGGAAAAGCTCGTCGCTGTAGAAATCACCTATGATGGTCTGGAATTCCACAAACCCTGCCCAGCGGTTGTTGAACGCATGGGTAACGGTAACGATTCCCTGATAACTGCTAAAATCTGACGTAAACTGATCTGCAATAATATTTGTGACCAGCACCCATGGACCGTAATTATTTTGTGTAATCACCTCGATACGTGGCGATACGGTAGGATTATCTGGTGGGGTAAAGGTATTGGGCTCTGAAAAGAAAAGGTTTGCCCCGCATAAACTGATACCGCAGGAATCAGGTCACGCCAGCAGGCCCCTGGTTTGCTTTCCAGCTCCTGATGCTCTGCTTGCGCTCGCCCCATTTTTTGATGGGATCAAAAACCAGGTATTTTGCCCCCAGCGTACTGCGCGAGATATTTGCAAATTCGCCCTCTGCATTACCACCACGGCTAAACTGCGTTTGAGTCGCGCTACTAAATTCCCCGATATACGAGAATTCCAGTTCCTGTAAAAAAGCACCAAACCGCAACTGATAACTCGCCCCTACAATGTCACGTTCATAATTCTGTAGTTCATGGGTTTCTGTACGGTAAAATGCAGAACCCTCGCCCTGTAGCACCAGCGTCCCCACAGAAAATGTACCCTGTGACCTGCCAGGATTGTTAGTGTTTATGGTCTCTGTGTATTGCGCGGCGGCCAGTAGTGGGCTGGCTAGGATAAGTATAATTGCGATGGACTTCAAGAGGCGGTTCATTGAGCTGATTTGCAACCAAATTTAATATTAAATAAACGAGAGGCTCAATTCACACCCGTATTTTTGTCATTCATCAAATCCACACATTTGAAGTTTTTACAAACTCTGCTGATTATCCTACTGGCATTCATGGCCATCCGTCTGTTGTGGCGTGCATTTAGTCCCATGATTTTAAGATGGTTGGGTAAAAAAGCCATGGAAAAAGTCCAGAATAGTTTTGAGCGCCGCACCGGTTTTAATACTAGACCGCCCGATGGAAAGACTAAAGTGCATCGCAAACCTCAGTCTTCTGAGCGCGGTGGAAGAGCCAAAACAGAAAATCCAAAGTCAAAGAAAGTAGTAGGCGAGTATGTGGACTTTGAGGAAATTGACTAATTTGCTTTTTTCAATTTTCTAGCCACACCGTCCATGAGTTTTGACTTTAAGAAATTGCTGCCGCACCTGGCGGTGATTGTTGTTTTTATCGTTGCGGCACTTGCCTATTTCCATCCCGTTCTCAGCGGTAAAAAGCTGTACCAGAATGATATAGTTCAGTACAAGGGCAATGCGCGCCAGCTCATAGAGCATCGCGCAGAAACTGGTGAGGAGCTTTACTGGACAGACGCTGTCTTTGGCGGGATGCCTACCTATCAACTGGGTGCCCGATATCCCTATGACTTTATAGATCAGCTGGATAGGGCGATCCGTTTTTTACCAAGGCCGGCAGATTATCTATTTCTTTACTTTATCTGTTTTTATACCCTGATGCTGGTGCTTAAAGTGGATTGGCGCGTGGGTCTGGTGGGTTCGCTGGCTTTTGGTTTTTCTACTTATCTGATCATCATTTTAGGCGTTGGTCATAACTCCAAGGCACATGCCATTGCCTATTTCCCACTGGTCTTGAGTGGGATTTTGCTGGTCTTCCAGCGCAGATATGTGCTGGGTACGATCCTCACTGCGCTCGCGCTGGCACTAGAATTACAGGCGACCCACCCGCAGATGACCTATTACCTCATGCTGGCGGTGCTGGTCATCGGGCTGGTGTACCTCTATGATAGTGTCAGGAAAAAAGAGCTGCCTCATTTTTTAAAATCGGTGGGATTGATGGTGGTTGCCGTGATTGTTGCACTGGGGACAAATGCGGGTAGTTTGCTGGCAACGAGTCAGTACAGCAAGGAAAGTACCCGTGGGAAGTCATCTATTTCTATTAGCGCTCAGGGCGAAAATATAAAAGCTTCAAGCGGCCTAGACTGGAACTATGTAACGGAATACAGTTACGGCATCACGGAAAGTCTCAACATGATCATCCCAAGATTTACGGGTGGTGGCAGTGGCGAGCGACCTGATGAAGATGGCGAGACGGTTGCCTATCTTATGAAACTAGGATTGCCTAAAGCAAATGCAGTTGATTTTGCCCAAAGCAGTGTTCCCATGTACTGGGGCGATCAGCCCATCATTGAGGCGCCAGCATACCTAGGCGCCAG
This sequence comes from uncultured Flavobacteriaceae bacterium, assembly GCA_963740155.1. Taxonomy (GTDB): domain Bacteria; phylum Bacteroidota; class Bacteroidia; order Flavobacteriales; family Flavobacteriaceae; genus Nonlabens. The sequence goes on from CAVUDE010000001.1 coordinate 102,370, forward strand.
CGTTTTTTTTCTGGCGATGATTGCGTTGTTTCTGATACGTGGCAGATTAAAATGGTGGGCGATAGGCGTTGCGATTATGTCCATCCTACTCAGTTATGGGAAGAATTTTGAATTGATCACGCAACTGTTTTTTGATTACGTGCCGCTGTATTCTAAATTCCGCGCGGTGAGTTCCATTCTTGTATTGCTGGAATTGATCGTGCCTATTCTTGCTGCATTTGGATTGTATAAATTCTTGGCGCCCAAAGTCCACAATGATGAAAAGGCACGTGCATTGATTTATGTTGCAGGTATTACCGGTGGTGCAATGTTACTATTTGCTGTGTTTGGCAACAGTTTATTTGACTTTGCAAGCCCTTACGACCGCTACTTCCGTGAGGATGAACAGCTGGGAATGCCTTTTGTCAATGCCATACGCGAGGATCGCTGGCACCTGATGCGTGCAGATGCATTCCGTAGTTTGTTGATTGTGGGCGTTGTATCTGGTGCATTATTTTTATGGCTCAAGAAAAAACTGAATGCAAATCTGGTGCTGGTTGTGGCAGGAGTTGTTATTCTATTTGACCTCATCTCCTTTAATAACAATTATATCACCAGCGAGGACTATGTAACGCCCCGCGAGTATGACAATGCGATCATGAAAACCCGTGCAGATATTACGGCTGCAAGTGATGATGGGCATTACCGTGTTTATGATTTACTCACAAGTCCCAATAATTCATCTAGGGCAAGTGCATTCAACAAGGCGCTGGGTGGTTACCATGGTGCAAAACCCGGTAGATTTCAGGACTTGGTTGATTTTTATATCTATGGCTCTGCAGGCGATCCAGCGGTAAGTCAGGAAAATATTGAGATCCTGAGCATGTTCAACGTGCGCTATATTCTAGATCAGACAGAAGAGGGAACGGTGGCTAAAAAGAATCCGCTTGCCATGGGTAATGCTTGGTTTGTCAATGAGGTGGAGGTTGTAGAGGATCAGAATACGGAAATCCAGGCATTGGAAAACCTAAAAGGTGATACCGTCGCCTACCTTACCAAAGATCAACAAGAGAAGATTGACCTCAAGAAAGTAGGTAAGGATTCCACCAGTACGATCCAGCTTACTTCTTATGATCCGGAAAGATTGGTCTATCAATCATCAAACGACAATGCTGGACTCGCGGTATTTTCAGAGATGTACTATCCGCATGGGTGGACGGCGACCATTGATGGACAGGAAGTCCCCATTGCTCGGGTTAACTATGCCTTGCGAGGACTGAATGTCCCGGCAGGTGAGCATGAGATTGTATTCACATTTGACCCGCAAGTAGTGCGCACGGGATCCACCATCATGCTGGCAAGCAACATTCTGCTATTCCTGGCAATTGTGGGTGGTCTGGTGCTTTATTACCGTAAGAAAAAAGAAATTGCCTAGAAAAGTATTTATCGTGAGCTATTACTGGCCACCAGCAGGCGGGCAGGGAGTACAGCGATGGCTCAAATTTGCCACCTATTTACCTAGTTTGGGCTTTGACGTCACGGTAATCATTCCAGAAAATCCCGATTATCCCGTCATTGACAAATCTCTGGAAAAGGAGATTCCGCAGGAGGTTGAGATTATCAAAGTTCCTATTGCTGAGCCTAGCCGGTGGGCGAGTAAGCTTTCGCGAAAGCGTACTAAAAACCTACAACAGGGAATCATAGAAAAACAAAAACCTGGAACTCTCCAGCAAATCATGCTATGGCTGCGGGGAAATCTTTTTATACCAGATGCGCGAGTAGGGTGGAAGAAAGCGGTCGTAAAAAGGATGAGCACCGAGATAAAGCAAAATAGCAATGCCATCCTGATCACGACGGGTCCGCCGCATAGCGTCCATCTGGCAGGAATGGATCTCAAATCTAGGCATTCATCACTTAAGTGGGTGGCAGATTTCCGTGACCCGTGGACGACTATAGGTTATCATAAAGACTTGCGGCTGGGAAAACGTGCCGCTGCAAGACACAAAGAACTGGAATCACAAGTACTTCAGGCCGCAGATGAGATCATCGTGACCAGCCATCCCACAAAAACCGAATTCAAAGCATTAACAACAAAACCCATTCACGTCATCACAAATGGATACGACGTGCAGGTGAATAAATCTGAAAGTCAACCAGATGGCGCATTCAGTCTCGCGCATGTAGGAACCTTGTTAAGCGATCGCAATCCCATTGTTTTATGGGAATCGCTGCAAGAATTGTGCGTTGAAAACCCGCGTTTTAGCGCGTCCCTAGAAATCGTGCTGGCTGGAAAAGTGAGTCCATCCATTGTAGAATCCCTCAAATTATATGATTTATATGACAGAGTTGTTGAAATGGGGTATCTGCCGCATGATCAGTCTTACGAATTGATGAAAAATGCGCAGGCACTTTTACTGATTGAAATCGACACCGCCGAGACAAAAGCGATCATACCAGGAAAACTGTTTGAATATCTCGCCAGCCGTAGACCTATAGTCGCGATTGGGCCTGCTGGCGGTGACATTGCAACCATCATCAAGGATACTGCGACAGGCTCGTTTTTTACGTACCATGAGAAAACCGCCATCAAGAATGAGATTATGCGATTGTATGATCTTTTTGAACAAGGAGATAACAATATCGTAGGTAATGAGTTGATAACCAATTATACGCGGGAGTCCCTGACTATTAGATTAGCAAACATTATAGCAGGCTGATGGGGATCGTGATAAAACACAGTTTCTGGAATCTGACCACAACTTTGCTGGGGATTGCACTAGGCGCGGTGAATGTGCTGATACTATATGTGCGGTATCTGGATGATGCTTATTTCGGTTTATCGCAATACATGCTTTCTGCAGCGTTTTTGCTTTTTCCTGTTTTGTCTTTTGGAATACATAATACGGTCGTGCGCTTTTACTCAAGTTATAAGGACAGGGAGTCAAGAGATGCTTTTTAAGCCGAATGTTGATTTTCCCGCTATTGATTATCGTACCGCTTTTTGCGATTCTGGTCACCTATTATGATGCTATCGCAGGATTACTGAGTGTACGCAATGAATTAGTGTATGATTATGTCTGGTATATTTTTCTGATTTCAGTAGCGCAAGCTTATTTTGAGGTGTTTTATGCCTGGGTAAAGGTGCACATGAAAACGATAGGCGGTAATTTTCTCAAGGAGGTATTTTATCGGATAGGGATTACGATCAGTCTCCTGCTGGTCGCGATGGATCTGATTACAGATCAGCAATTTATCTATAGCCTTGTAGTGATTTATGGTGTGCGTACGGTAATTATGTCGTTTCTCGCGTTTTTTACCTACAGGCCTAGGTTTAATCTGAATACACGCCTACCCATGCGCGATGCTATCAATTACTCACTACTCATGATTGTGGCTGGAACTGTCGCTACCGCCATGATTGATCTGGATAAGGCGATGATCAATCAGTATATGTCTATCGAAACGATTACCTATTATGGTGTTGCTGCCTACGTTGCCGCACTCGTGGGAATTCCAGCGCGAGCAATGGCGCAAATAACACATCCGCTGACGGCTCAATATTATAACTGGCAGGATTTCAGCGGGATGGGTGAGCTATACAAGAAAAGTTCCTTGAATCTGTCTATTGTAGGTGGATTGATATTTTTGCTGATCGTGTGCAACATTCGTCAGTTTTATGCCTTGCAACCTGAGGCTTATGCCGTTGCTATTCCGGTGGTATTTGTCATAGGAGTTGTCAAGTTTTCTGAAAATCTGCTGGGTAGTAATAATGCCATACTGTACAATACAAATCTGTACCGCATCACGCTGTGGCTGGGATTGGGCCTGGCGCTGGTGGCAATTGTTTTAAACATGTGGCTGATTCCTGTTTTTGGATTAGTAGGCGCGGCGTTTGCCACACTAACTTCCTATCTGATTTATGTAGTCTTGAAGATAGTGGTGGTGTATAGAAAACTGGATTTACATCCCTGGACGCCATCCACGGGGAAGGTCTTCTTACTGATGGGAGCTGCATTTGTCTCATTTTACTTTTGGGAATTTCCCTTTCAACCATTCATCAATATTGCGATTAAAAGCGTGTTGCTGGGAGCCTGTTACGGCATTTCTGTGTATGCTTTCAATTTATCGGCAGATATGACTAGGCTGTGGCACGAGTGGCGGGGTAGGATAGGGTTGTAATTGAAAACTTAAGTTGGCTTTGAAAAAAAGATTTAGACTTGTAAGAGTTGAAAACGCCATATTGCTATTAAAGGAAAGAGAGAAAAGAGGAAAGAGAAAAGGAAAGAGGAAAGAGGAAAGAGAAATAGAAAAGGCTTTACACGGTCTTATGATTTAAGTAAAAAAGGAGGACAAATAAAAATGCCGCTGATTTTCAGCGGCATTCTGATTATAGTGCTTCATTTCTAGCTTCGCGTTCTTGCGCTGCGGGTGGCAGTACGAGTAGCTGTAGAAGAACTAGAACTACGGTTGCTGCGTGTAGCAGTAGATCTGTTTGATGTCCTAGAAGTAGTTGCTCTTTGCGTATTTCGACTAGTGCGATTACTGGTTGCAAATGGACTTCTACTGCTGGATCTGCTCGTATCTGCTGAACGGTTTGCACTGCTGGAGCGTGACGTGCGATCAATCGTCGCAGATTCGTTGCGCGTCCTGCTTGTTCTGGTAGTTGCAGATCTCGTGCTGGCCACCCTACTGTTATCTGCAGTCTGGGCTCTGGTGCCAGTCGTCGCTCTTGTATTGCTGCGTACGGCTCTAGAATCTCTCGTTGCTACCGCGCTGCGATTATTACTGCCACTGTTCGCGCGATTAGATCTAATGCTGGCAATTCTTGCACGGTCTGTTCTATCCACCCTGCGGGTTCCGGTTGCGATAGCAGATCGCTCTCTGGCAGCTGACCTGCCGGTAGAAACTGCAAGGCCGCGGCTGTTTCTGCGCCCTCTTTCAAATTCTCTATATACTACACGATCAGACGGTCTGTAAAATGCTCTCCTGCTGTTGCTGCGTAAATAGGCACCATTGTAATAGTAGGGAGAATTCCAGTGCGCACGGTGATAACCCCAGTTGTAACGCACTGGATTATAGAACCTGCGGTAAGGCTGGTTGAAAACTACACAGCTATTATAAGCGGGAACGGCATAGTAGCTATGCCATGGCTGATAGACGTAGAGCCTGTTATAGGGATTGATAAATCCACGGTGATAGCCTATCACCCCAGGTGCGTTGTAAAATACGCGCAATCCACCCAGTCTATTCACAAAACCGTTGCGGTAATTGATATTTATATTACCTATCTGCGCAACACGTCCCCATGAATCATAATAAATGGGTGTATTCTCGATCTGGATGACCGCACCATACGTATCGTATTGCACAAATCTGTCGTACTGAAATCCAGTATTAAAGGAGATGGAAGTTCCCGCAGGACCTGCGCTAACATTGACGTTAGGCCCATATTCTAAATAATTGAAGTCAAATTGCCCATCTGGAAAGACGGCAAACTCGATACCGTTCTCCACAAAAATGAAACTGTTTGTGTAAGCTCGATAATTCAAGTCTTCGGCTGGCGTAGTAGCTGTCGTTGTCATGGAACCGCCTAGCAGTGCCATACATAATAGAAATAGATGTTTCATAGCGTTGTAGGTTTAAATGAAGACTTTATTGTCAAACACATATGTCTTAAATCAATCAGCGTGCCAGTGTTAAATTTTTGAGGATATGTGATTGTTACGCTTTCGCGAAAGCGGAATATTTAAACGTTAAATTGACTTATCTTCAAGTTATTGTAAAAGCTAACTTCAACATTGAAGATTGCCAGATTATCAAACAATCAAAAATTAACCCTGTACTAACATGTGTGAGCGTAATCTGTTTATAGATTACAATTCAAACAAAAACTTATGAAAGCAGCAAGATTTAAAGAACAGGGTGCAGACCTGGAAGTAGTACAAATGGACAAACCTACCCCAGCCGATAATGAGATATTAATTAAGATAGAGGCCTGCGGGATTTGCCATAGCGATGCCTTTACACAGCAAGGTGCCATGGGCAACGACTTCCCCAGAACACCCGGCCACGAGGTAATCGGGATCATTGAGGAACTGGGAAGTCGTGTCACGAGTCTTAAAAAAGGCCAGCGTGTAGGAATAGGATGGCATGGTGGTCACTGTTTTGACTGTGATCCATGTAGAAGAGGGAAGTTTATCAATTGTGAGAACGCAAAAATTTCTGGAATCTCCTACGACGGCGGCTATGCAGAATATATGACCGCACCCTATGAGGCGGCCGCAAAAGTTCCTGATGACCTTAAAAGTACAGAGGCAGCACCGCTTTTGTGCGCTGGGATTACCGTATATAATGGGATGCGCAACGCAGGATTACGCGCCGGTGATACGGTCGCTGTACAAGGTGTAGGCGGGCTGGGTCACCTAGCTATACAATACGCCAATAAAATGGGGATGAAAGTAATCGCACTTTCCACCACAGAGGATAAGAAGAAACTTGCACTGGAACTGGGCGCCCATCACTTCATCGCAACAGATGACGTGGACGCGGTAGAAAAACTGCAGGAAATGGGTGGTGCAGATCTAATCGTGGCAACTGCGCCACACGCTGGTGCAATGTCTAGCGTAATCGACGGGCTGGGAATTGATGGAACCATGCTGCTTATTGCAGCCGCGAATGATGATATAAAGGTAAGCCCACTACAATTATTGAGTGCTCGCAAGAGTTTGAAAGGCTGGCCTAGTGGTGTTGCACCAGATAGTGAGGATACGCTGAAATTCAGCGCGATGACTGGTGCGCTACCCATGATCGAGGAATTCTCTTTAGAAGATGCTCCTAAAGGATTCAAGAAGATGATGAACAATGAATTACGTTTCAGAGGCGTAATCAATATGTCAATGTAGTTGACGCAATGAAAAGAATAGACTAGAGGTCGTTTGCCCGTAAGGGCGCGACCTCTATTTTTTTCTTGAAGATTTTCTCGTACAGTTCCTTTAGGCTATCAAAGTTGACCTGGTACTGTAAACCTATTCCCTGCGTATAATCTTCCTGCTGGCCAAATTGCTGCAATGTGTTCTCGCGATTGAATAGTTTTAGCCTTATTGTGCCATCATCATTAAGTAGGAATTCAATTTCCACATTGCCGATTACGGCTCTCTCTGTAGCATTGGTAGTGCCTACTGGGACCCCTAGTTTACCATTTATAAAAACACGATCTGTAATTTGTGTACTTAAGGTAATTCCAAATCGATCTGATCGCTGGAGATCTGAATTAGGATTGCGCTCTGACGCTTCATAACTCACACCAAAATCTACCTGACCGCCATCACGATCCACTAGATCGTTAATGATCCCGGTAAAGCTTTCAACCACGTTTCCGGTCACCGCATTCTGGCCAATGCTGTTAGGGTTGTAGAATGAACCACTAGTCACCAATGAAAGTGCCTGTAACTGTCGTTGAGATCTGTCCTCAAGACGATATTGTAATTCGCTGCTTACAACTGAATTGGTATTGGGAAATCTGATCTGGAATTCTGGATCAAAAAAGCTTAAATCTCCATCCAGTGACGTGACCACCTCGACGGGAATTTGGGCATTTAGATTTGGGTTGTCTAGTAATATGGATGGATTTGCACTGGTGGAATAGACGGCACTCACATTGATATTTGCATTGGCTGGGTCGCCTGTCCAGTTCATGGTGCCACCTGGCTCGATCATGAAGTTCTTGTTGACAATCCCAGCGTATTTGAAGTTATATATTCCTTCAGTTGCGGTAAAGTCACCATTCATTACAAACTTGCCATTGGTATTAATTTCAATCAGTAGATTACCGTAACCGCGACCACGCAGGTAACTGCCGTTTGTAGGATCTACCGTGATCTCAACTTCTGCAACGGGTGTCACGCTTAGGTCAAAGCGTAGTTCAAGGCCTTTAAATTCTCTTTGCAATACTTTCTCGCCGCTCACCCTTGCCTGCTTTTCTTCTGGACTTAAAAAATAGATCGCACTGGTATCACCTAGGGATTCACCCTCTTGAATTGGGATCTTAAAAATAGTGTCATCACTACTGGTGGCGACTACATCAATAAAAAGCTCATCCACGGGACCGGTGAGAGTGGCTGTGCCGTCTATGAAAGCCGTACCGTAGTATAGCGATTCTGGTGTCAATTCTGTATCTAGAACCAGCAATCGATTAGTATCTAGATTCAAATCCATTTCCCAAAACCCAAAATTCTTATGCTTGATATTCCCAGTAAGCGTTCCCTGTGTCTGATACTTTGTATCTGTTAGGATAATCTTATCAAAGGTGAATGCATTTGTACTGATTTCTACCATCGCGTCTTGCTGGAAATCAAAGTCCGTATTCAAATAGGGTAGCCGCAAACCAGCATCGTTTAAACGGAGTTGCCCATCGATTTCAGGTTCTATGAGTTTGCCGGTAATTCTGGCTTGACCGGTAGCTAGTCCACGTATTTTATCTAGTACGATTCCACCCAGGGGGCTTAAGGCAATCAGGTTAAAATCATTAAAATCTGCGGTAACATCAATGGCGGAATACTCTCCTGTTGTGGTAATCTCGCCTTTGGCAGTAAAGGTTTCTTCTCGCTTGCTTATGAGCTGGGCATTTACATCATAAACGCTTAAGTCGTCATTTCCCGTCACCTGCAGATCAAAATCACCCAGCGGGGTTTCATTAACAATGAAATTCTTGATATTGAAATTACTGGATGGCGCATAATTGCCATTTACCTGTTCTACATCTAGCCTGCCATTGATCTCACCGCGTAACTTTAAGCTATCGATGGGTTCTAGTAAACTGGCAATCCTGACCTTTTCAAAGTCCAGGTGCAGTCTTTTGGTCTGACTACCGTTGATCAATCCGGCTAGTTCTATACGTTCCCCGCGGTGTCTCGCAACAATGGTATCAAGTTGAACCGTCGTGAAGTCGTGATCAAAAACCAGCTGGGTTTGTTTATCAGCCCGATTTATAAACCAGCGCTTACCTTGAAATCTCAATTCACTTTTTCTGATGCCGACTATTGAATTATTCTTACCGTCCAAAGTGTGATAAAAGCCAAAATTAAACACATCGCCCTCCCGATTTGCATTGTTGAATTCTGTACGGAATAGTAGAGTATCGTTTCTTGTCCTGTTGATCAGTTTAAAGTCTTCTGCATCCATTACTGGATTAGTGATTTTTGCTACAGATAGATACGTGTTGAAAATAGGGTTGTCATTGTCGATCTGCAGGTCGATGGTATCCATCACAACACCGTAAGCGGTGACGCTGGGGGAGGTTAGTTTGAGGTTGAATTTTCTTTCATCACTGGCGAGAAAGCCTTTAATGCGGGTATTGCTACCCACAGTGACTTCTGGAAGTACCAGGTCAATAAAGGTTTTATCTGCGACTAGTTCAAAAGAAAGCTCCTGGTCTGGTGACAATTCTGTGTACTGAAAATTTGAATATGCGGCTCCTATGCTATTGCGTAATAGGGTGGGTATCTCCTCGATTTGAAATTTCCCGCTTATCTCGCCATTGACAAGATCTGGACTATTGACATTGATTATTCTGACTGCATCTTCATCAAAGCGGGAAGTAATGGAGAAATCATCAAAGACAAAGTTGTTCTCTTCATTTTTATATGATGCGTCCTTTATATTGATATAACCATAAGCATCGTTGAGATTTGTACCGCGCATATTTATATCCACCTTACCTTTTAGGATAGCAATGGAATCTCGTGTAAACAATCCAGTAGCTTGCAGGTCAGCATAGGCAAGATCAGCTGTGAAGTTGTACTCGTTTGTGGTTTTGGAAAAATCTGCTAGGCCATTAAAATTCAACTTAAGATTGGGATCGTCGATAATTAGACTTCCGTCAAAGAGTGGTTCTTTCAACTTCCCATCAATGAGAATATTTCTGTACGTGTATCCCTTATAGTCCAGCGATGGAATACGACCCTTGATACGGGAACGGGCATTTTTAGGATCAAATCCCTTACCGCTCACGTCCAGATCCAGCGTCACGTAGCCAATATCCTCCAGATTTAAAATCTTGCCTAGATTCAATCGTCTTAGCCCTATTTTCCCTTTATAACCTATATCACTCCCCTGAATATCATCGAGTACGAGATCAGAGCTAAAGTCTCCCTGCCTGGAATATCCACTCAATTTTGACACCACCCTGTTTGCATCCACACTGGCATATCCAGATGCTACCACGGTGCCCAGTTTATCTAGAGAATTGGGTAATTTACCTTTTAATACGCGGGGTAAAAATTTTCTGAGGTCAGTACTGCTTACCTGTAGTTTCTCAAAATTACCGTCCAGGTAAAATTTTTCCTCATTCTCCAGAAGATTTCTAAAACCCATATCACCCTCAATCGCGATATCGTTCAGGCTATAGGCCTTTAGTCCATCAACCTTAAAATCGTTGAGCGTGCCCAGCATGTTGCCGCTTATGCGCACGGTTTCATTTTTAACGATCTCGCTGTAGAATTGCCTTAGCTCATTAGTCGCCAGCTCGCTCTTCTCAATATCAAAATCCCACTGGACTTTTGTAATGAAATCAGCAAAATCCTCACGATTGTAATTAAGTTCCAGATCACCTGCTAGGTAGGATCCCCTGGTCTCAATGATAAGATTGCTTGCCTGGATTTGAGTGGGAGTATAACTAAAATCTGCCTCTAGGTGCCTAATGTCAAGTCCATTAGGTTCACCATCTTCACCAGCGAGCATGGCGCCGTTGTAAAAATGAAAATTTCCGTCATTTATCTGTGCGTAGATATTACTTCCCTCAATCCTAAAATCTGTCGCGTCCAGATTCATATTGCTAGCGATGAAAGATTCTGGCACCCTGAGATTTTCATCGACAAAGCTCAGCCTGCTGTCCCGTATTTCTATATCACTAGCGAGCAGCTCAAAGGGTTTCGCGTTTTCGTTTTTCGGCTTTCCTGTGTTGAAACTTTCTATAAATTGAGCCAGATTGTCCAGTCTTTCTCCTTTATAGCGATGAATATTGAGATAAAGACTATCGATTTCTGTGTCGCCCAATTCTGGGGTGCCGGCTAGCAGCCTGCTAAAACCCAGCAATGAGGTTTCCAGCCGTGAAAAGTAAATAACAGTATCCTGCCGATGGTCCAGCGCAAGCCCTTTTTTAATGACTACGTCCCCAAAATAAGTAAACTGAATGCGATCAATGGAAATATCCGTACCAAATTCTTGATTCAAATATGTGGTCGCCTCTGCCGCGGCGCGGGTCTGGACGTCAGAATTTGAGAAGGCAATAACCGTAACAAGAAACAGCACCAGCACAACAACTGCTAGGCGTCCCAGTATTTTGAAGATTAGTTTAATGGCTGTTCGGTTACTTTTGCAAAGATTACCAAAATATATGCCCCAAAGGCTCTATGGACAAACAAACTTTGCATATACTGGCCATTGAATCCAGCTGCGATGATACGGCATGCGCGATTCTTGAAAATGATCGCGTCCTTTCTAATGTCGTGGTGAACCAGAAAGTCCATGAGAAATACGGCGGGGTGGTTCCAGAATTAGCATCACGCGCACACCAGAGCAACATTGTACCTGTCGTGGATACAGCATTGAAGGAGGCACGAATCACTAAGGAGCAGCTGGACGCCATCGCCTTTACCCGTGGTCCTGGATTAATGGGCAGTTTGCTGGTAGGAACCAGTTTCGCAAAATCCCTATCCCTCGCGCTCAACATACCGCTCATCGACGTTCACCACATGCACGGTCATGTCCTTGCCCATTTTATTGACGACGGCCAGCCATCACCAGGATTTCCCTTTCTCGCACTTACCATAAGCGGTGGTCATACCCAGATCGTGCAAGTGGATTCACCACATGACATGAAAGTGCTGGGAACTACGCAGGATGATGCGGTGGGCGAGGCATTTGACAAGACTGGGAAAATGCTGGGACTGGGATATCCCGCAGGTCCACAGCTTGACAAGCTTGCCAGGGAAGGTGATCCACAAAGGTTCAAGTTTCCCATCCCCAAAGCACCCGGCCTGAACTACAGCTTTTCAGGTTTTAAGACGGCAGTATTGTATTTCTTGCAGAAAGAAGAAAAATCAAATCCCGACTTTATACGGGAAAATCTAAGGGATATCTGTGCGAGCGTCCAGTTTACGCTGGTTAAAATCCTTTTTAAGAAACTGAAACTGGCCGTAGAGCAAACTGGAATCAAAACGGTTGCCATAGGCGGCGGTGTAAGTGCAAACAGCGCCATACGGGAAAAACTTTTAAGCATGCAGGAACATGGCTGGAATACCTTTATCCCTCCATTTGAATACACGACAGACAATGCTGCGATGATCGGTATTGCTGGTTATTTTAAGCTGCTAGACCGCCAGTTTTCAGATCTTTCAATTACCGCGAGCCCTAGAATCCACATGTAATGCAACTATTTTATTTCAAAAATGCTGCGGCACCCAGTCTTGAACTGGATAAGGAGGATGCAAGACACATGACCCGCGTGTTGCGCAAGAAAGTAGGTGATGCCATTCACGTTACAGACGGCCGGGGAAAACTCTTTGATGGAACCATAAGCCAGGTGACTAGCAATAGGGTTGTTGTTGATCTTGCTTTCGCGAAAGCAGAAAAACCACCATCACCATCCTTACATATTGCCATCGCACCCACTAAAATGAACGACCGCATGGAGTGGTTCCTTGAAAAATGTACTGAAATAGGAATCCAAGAAATAACTCCCATTCTGTGCGACCATAGCGAGCGCAAAAAAATTAGGCTGAACAGGTTTGAAAAAATACTGGTAAGCGCGATGCAGCAGAGTAACCAGCTGTGGCTGCCCGTGATCAATGAATTAACGCCACTTGATAGGTTCCTAGAAGCGAAGAGTAATTATGATTTATTAATCGCGCATTGCGAGCCCACCACAAAATCCCTAATCACTACTGAGCTGAAACCAGTGAGGGACACCACCATCCTGATAGGACCAGAGGGCGACTTCTCCCCACGTGAGATTGAGTTATCAATCAGGGCGGGGGCACGACCGGTCGCGCTGGGGGAGACGCGATTACGTACAGAAACGGCTGGGATTTATGCGACGACTGTTTTTAATCTTATGCAGCTCGCTAATCGGTAAACGCTCAAAAGCAGTTAAATTTGCTATGCGATTTAATTGTAAATTGCCCTATATGATTAAATCAGTCTTCCTACTTTTTTTGAGTGCCTTTTGTATGACCACTTTGCACGCACAGCAGCTGGCCGTGATGAAGTACAAGGGCGGCGGCGACTGGTATTCTAATCCTACGTCCCTACCTAATCTTGCGGCTTATTGTAACGAGGTGCTGGACACTCAGTTGAGCGAGGAGATAGCAACTGTAGAACCGGGCAGTGTGGATATCTTTCAATATCCGCTGGTTCATATGACGGGTCACGGCAATGTCCTGTTTGAGCCAGAAGAGCGGGAAAACCTGCGTAACTACCTGCTGAGCGGTGGTTTTATACACATTGATGATAATTATGGCTTGGAGCCGTATGTGCGCAAGGAACTGGAACAGCTTTTTCCAGACAAGGAACTGATTGAACTACCCGCAGATCATTCAGTATTCAATATTTATGCAAGTTTCCCGGGTGGACTTCCCAAAATCCATGAACACGAGGGCGAGCGCCCACAAGCGCTGGGCTTGTTTCATGAGGGTAGGTTGATTCTACTATTTACCGTGGAGAGTGATCTGGGCGACGGCTGGGAAAGTCCAGAAGTTCACAACGACCCGCCAGAAGTGCGCAAGAAAGCACTGGATATGGGAGCTAATATTATCAAATACGTTTTTTCTACCTAGATGGATACTCGCCAATTTTCCAAGGGTATCGCTTTTGGCGTGCTGAGATCCATCGCGCTTATAGGTGGGATTCTATTGTTGCTGCTTTTTCTATATGAAATTCAGGCGGTAATCATGTACATAGGTATCGCCGCCGTTGTATCGCTGGTGGGACGTCCTGTCGTAATGTTTCTTAAGGATAGATTACGCATCCCAAATACGATTGCGGTAATCATCACGCTGTTTCTCTTGTTTTGTATTGTTATAGGTGCGGTTCTACTGGTTATACCCATCGTCGTGGAACAGGCAGATAATCTAGGCCAGCTGGATCTTACAGAAGTTCAGGAAAATCTGGAAGTGCTCAATACACAGGTAAGTGATTATTTTAGAATCAAACGGGTCAATCTGCTGGAACGCATTGAAAATCTGGAATACGTGCAGCAGTTTAACTTGGAATTGATTCCAGAGTTTGTCAATAGTTTTTTGGGAACACTCGGCGATTTCTTGATTGGTTTGTTCTCGATTCTATTCATTGCATTCTTCTTTTTAAAAGACAGTAGATTGTTGCTGGAGGGGATTTTGGTTTTTGCAAAACGTGGTAATGAGGGGCAGTTTCTGCGGGCATTTACTAAAATCAAGCATTTGTTATCTCGTTATTTTATTGGATTGATTGCGCAGGTCATCATCCTATTTATTCTTTACACGACCATTTTACTGATTGTGGGAATCAAGCATGCGATCATCATAGCATTCTTCTGCGCACTGCTCAACCTTATTCCTTATCTAGGGCCGGTGATAGGATACTTATTAATGTCTGCATTTGTTATAAGTGACAACCTAGGTTATAATTTTACGGAATTCATTCTGCCCAAATTAATCATCATTATGATAGGTTATGGAGTCACCCAGGCGATCGATAATTTCATCAATCAGCCGCTGATTTTTGGGAAAAGTGTGAAATCGCACCCGCTGGAGATATTCATCGTTATTCTGATTGCGGGGGTTGTTTTTGGAGTGATGGGTCTCGTGCTCGCCATTCCCACCTATACTGCGATAAAAGTGATTTCCAAAGAATTCTTGAGCGAGTACAAGATCGTTAAAAAGCTTACCCAGAACCTGTAATGGAAAAGCAGCTGCTGTTGCCAGAAGTTCAAGAATATTTACACGAGCATCTTAAAACTCCCATTGCCAGTTTTGCGCTTGCAAATCATCCTTTTGAAATCCCATCCCGAGTACTCACCCAGCAGCTTGCTGGAATGCAAACTGCTGCTGGAAAGTTCCCAGATCTTGCGGGAAACGATCAAGTTTTATATCCGCCTAAACTTAATCTGGAACAGACAAGTTCTACGGTAACGGCGAGTTACAAAGCCTCGCTGGTGAGAGGTGACATAGTGATTGATTTGACGGGCGGGTTTGGTATTGATAGTTCCGCTTTCGCGAAAGCGGGGAAGTCAACCACCCACATAGAACAGAATGCAGAATTACAGAATTTTTGCAGAGACAATTATTTACCACGCAGGAATTAAAAATCACCACCCATTGCGCTGACGGAATCTCGTTTCTCAAAAACTCGCAGAGCTCATACGATACTATCTATATCGACCCTGGCAGGCGTACGGCAGCAAGTAGCAGGGCCATACAACTGGAAGATTACGAGCCCAATGTTATTGAGCATTTGACTTTCTTGTTATCAAAATGCGACCGATTATTGATTAAGACCTCACCCATGCTGGATATTTCCAAAGGTTTTGATCAACTCAGAAAGGTAAGCGAGTTGCACATAGTTGCCGTCAAAAACGAGGTCAAAGAACTCTTATGGTGTATTGACAGAACTACTGAAAGCGCAAGCATTCACTGTGTAAATCTGGAAACTACACAATCTATATTCTCAACAACAGCAAATTCAATAAACAAAGCGGACTGCCATCACGCAATACCCAAGTCCTACATTTATGAGGCTAACGCAGCAATTATGAAAAGTCAGGAATTTGGCGAGTTGTGCGGGCAGTTCAAGATTGAAAAACTGGCCAGGCTCTCGCATCTTTTTACCACCGATCAACTTATAGATTTCCCTGGTCGCGTTTTCAAAGTCATTCAAATCCTAGAATACAAACCCAAAATTCTCAAACGTCACCTAAACAAACAGTCTCGCAGCATCATTACTCGCAACTTCCCGCTTGCCAGCGCACAGCTCAAAACTAAATTCGCAATAAAAGAAGATGAGTTGAATTTTGCCATTTTCACGACTCTCAACTCAGGTGAGCGTGTGCTAATTGATGCAGAACGTGTCAACTAAAAGCCACCGCGAATGCGGTGGCTTTTAAGTAGACTATTTTGTCTTTTAGTAATAAGTATACCTGCGCACCTTGGCAATGTACTTTGCCAGTCTGATTACCTGATGGCTATAGCCATACTCATTATCATACCACACATAAAGAACTACGTTCTTGCCGCTGCTATCTACGATAGTTGCGTTTGAGTCGTAGATGCTGGGCGCATTAGATCCCACGATATCGCTACTTACCAGTTCGTTGTCGATGCTGTATTTGATCTGCTCTACCAGGTCACCCTCTAGGGCATACTTTTTCATGGTGGCGTTGATGCCATCCTTACTGGTTGCTGTTTCCAGTTCTAGGTTAAGGATCGCAAGCGATCCGTTAGGCACCGGTACACGTATTGCGTTTGAAGTAAGCTTGCCCTCAAAGCTAGGCATTGCCTTGCTCACGGCCTGACCTGCACCCGTTTCTGTAATAACCATGTTCAGGGCAGCAGCACGACCGCGACGGTATTTGCTATGCATATTGTCCACCAGGTTCTGGTCATTTGTATATGCGTGAATGGTCTCTAGGTGACCGCGCACCACGCCATAACTGTCCTCGATGGCTTTGAGAACTGGAGTAATGGCATTAGTCGTACAACTGGCAGCGCTAAAGATATTGACCTTGTCAGGATGGTGTTCCATCTGGTTGACGCCGTGAACAATATTTGGCACACCTTTACCAGGAGCGGTAAGCAACACCTTATCCACACCTTTACCCACCAGGTGGCGGGATAGCGCCTCTTTATCACGGAATGCACCCGTATTATCAATTACAAGCGCATCGTTGATGCCGTAGGCCGTATAATCAATGTCTTCTGGTGCGTTTGCACTTATTATATTGACGGTTGTGCCATTGATAAGCAGCGATTTTGACTCCAAATCATAGGACACGGTTCCTGAAAAATCACCATGTACACTGTCCTGGGCTAGGAGGGAGGCGCGTTTTTGTAAGACTGATTCGGTTACATCACCACGGGTGACGATCGCCCTAAGCCTCATCTGGCTGCCTTTTCCTGCTTTGGACATGAGTTCACGTGCCAGCAGGCGGCCTATCCTACCAAAACCATACAACACCACGTCCTTAGGCTTGATGCCCTCAAACTTTTTGGCATCGCCCAGTTTTTTCATCACAAAGCTCATAACGTCTGGCGTCTCGTTTTCTTCCAGGTGGTATTCATAGGTGAGTTTTCCTATGTCCAGTTTGGCCGGCGGCAGGTTCATCGAGAGGATGGCCTCTGCGATTTCCACGCTATCAAAGACAGAAATGGGTTTTGAACAAATTCACCTGCGTACTCATGCAGGTTGATGATCTCGCTCACGTTTCGGTCGATCAGTTGGTTTCTGAAAAGTACCAGCTCAATACTGCGGTCGTACCACAAATCGCTTACGGCCTTGATAAATGCTACTGCGGCGCGCCTGCGGTCAGTCTGGAAGGCGAGCTCTTTTTCATAAGTATCCATAGGAATGGTCTATTGAATTTTAGGGCGCAAAAGTACTAATACTATAACGTTATCGTGGGCAGTGGTGATTGAAATTTTTCCGCTTTCGCGAAAGCGTAATTCTAAACCTCCCTATTTATTTCACTGTAAAACCTTATTAAAATCTGTAGGGCTATATGCAATATAATCCTGCTGTTGAGAAATCAGGGTTAAATCCATCGTGAAAGAAGTTCTAGTTTCCCGACCTTTGGGATCAAATTTTTGTTCATGAACTTTATCCTAGCAGATTTTAACCAGCACAAAGCCTTACTGCCATTTACCTACACGAGACCCGTTGCAGATATACGTTGCGGGATCCTGACTATGCGCGAGCGATGGGAAATGCTGCTGGATAATACGGTGAGTTACATGACGCAGGAATATTTGAGCCAGAAATTTGTGCTGCATACAATAGAGGATAATGTGGTGATTGCGGGAAATGTTTTCGCCACCAGAAAGCTGACCAGCGCGATCAAAAACCTAAAGACTGGTCAGAAACTAATGGCAGGCAACCATCTGGTAGCCTACCGCACGGCTGATATTCACACACCTACCATCGAGCTTGAACAGGTATTATTCACAGATGAAGAAATCAATTCCATCGAGCAGATCACGGATATCTTTTCTAAAAACGGATATGCGCTGGAACTGGACTTTGAACTGGTCACTGCTGGTCGTAAAAGCCAGCCCATTCCAGACGGCGTTCGCACCGTAAATCCTGAACGCATCTTTATTGAAGAAAGTGCAGAGGTGAATTACTGCTCGCTAAACGCTACCGATGGTCCCATATATTTAGGTAAGCATGCAGAGGTCATGGAAGGATCACTTATACGTGGCGGGTTTGCGCTGTGTAACAATAGCACGGTAAAACTAGGCGCAAAAATCTATGGGCCCACCACGGTAGGACCGCACAGTAAAGTGGGGGGTGAGGTAGGTAACTCGGTGATTTTTGGTTTCTCAAACAAAGGTCATGAAGGTTATATAGGCAACAGCGTCCTAGGCGAGTGGTGCAACATAGGCGCAGATACAAATACCAGCAACCTCAAAAATAATTATGCCGAGGTCAAGTTGTGGGATTATGAGACGGGTCGATTTGCAAAAACCGGCTTACAGTTTTGCGGCCTGATGATGGGAGACCATTCCAAATGTGGTATCAATACCATGTTTAATACGGGAACCGTGATAGGCGTGAGCGCAAATATCTACGGCGGCGGTTACCCACGTAATTTTATCCCGTCTTTTAGCTGGGGTGGCCCACAAGGCATGACAACCTACAAAACCGAGAAGGCCTATGAGGTAGCAGACGTTGTCATGAAACGCCGCAAACTAAGGTTTGATAATCATGACAAATCTATTCTGGACACGGTATTTGAGAATAGTAAAAAGTTTAGGAAAGATGACTAAATTCTGAATTAGCGCAGATTTTAGTTCATTACCATAGGCGCATCAATATCCATGATGGTAAGCCATTCCTTTGAATTAGATTTTAAACCCACCAATTCTTTTAATTCGCAAAACTCGCGCTGGTTGAACATGAGAGTCAAATTTTGTTGACCAGTATGAAGAGGTATTTGACGTTTTGTGCCCGAAGATTCATTACAACCTAGCCAGTGATTGACTGGAATACTTTTCAGGTAGTTTCCGAATTTTTTCAATTGTTTATCAGTAAATTCAAAGGCTAGATTTGAAAAGCTGAGCTTGAAGCAATTGCAGCTCTTGCAGAAAGTGAGCTTTCCAGATTTGTTTGTACTGATGGTTTTAAGCGTCTGACACATAAGCTATAAATACGATGCAAATATACTTATGCTTAATCGTTCTAAATAAATATAGCTTGCATTTCTGGGTGACTTTAACACTTATGTTTATTTGTTCTAAATACAATTAATTGCTTTTCAGAGTTTTATAACTATTCCGCCACGATTAAGGACTACCTTTAGTGTAACCAAAAAGACAAGATTATGGCCATTAGACTAGGAAACAGCTGCGGAAATTGTGAACACTTGAGCAGCAATAACAAGTGCGGCGTGCATGACGTATTTGTCAATGCACATTATACCTGTCATAGTTTCAGCCTAAAAGCTAAGATGGAAGACGATAGGGGTTGTACAAGTTGCGCCCGCTACGGTAAAGCGTCTTGCCCACATCAGGAAAAAGCTACGGCAGGCATGATGTGTAGCGCCTGGGCACCAGAAAAGGTAACAGCATAAAAATTCTGACCAACTTAAAAACTGATCCCGTACCGTTTGGTACGGGATTTTTTGTTACCGGCTCTTCGGCTGCGATCAAAGACCTCGTTTTGGGGTTTTTGGTGGTGGTTTTTAAGGCTGGCTCTTCGGCTGCACTCAGAGACCTGGATTGGAGCTTTTAGGAGGTGGTTTTTGAGGCCGGCTCTTCGGCTGCGCTCAGAGACCTGGATTTGGGGGCTTTTGGGAGGTGGTTTTTGAGGACGGCTTTTCGTCTGCGCTCAGAGACCTGGTTTTGGGGTTTTTGGTGGTGGTTTTTGAGGACGGCTCTTTGGCTGCGCTCAGAGACCTGGTTTTGGGGTTTTGGGAGGTGGTTTTTGAGGCCGGCTCTTTGGCTGCGCTCAGAGACCTGGATTGGAGCTTTTAGGAGGTGGTTTTTAAGGCCGGCTCTTCGGCTGCGCTCAGAGACCTGGTTTTGGGGTTTTGGGAGGTGGTTTTTGAGGCCGGCTCTTCGGCTGCACTCAGAGACCTGGATTGGAGCTTTTAGGAGGTGGTTTTTGAGGCCGGCTCTTCGGCTGCGCTCAGAGACCTGGATTGGCAAAACTACAGCAGGCGGCTGAGCGCAGCCGAAGCCCCGGTAATCACTCCCGCTTTCTTAAATGGGAAGTCTCGTTCAGACATTTTGCTAATTCATGAAGTTTATGTTTTTCATTATTGATTAACGCAAGCTTTTTTTCTCTGCGCCATCCTTGAATTTGTTTTTCGCGATAAAACGCCAAATGGATTTTAGGATGCTCCTCAAGATATACAATCTGTAGTGGCGGATACTTTTTTGTATGGTTGGCTGCGGTTCCTGCCAGGTGCTTAGCATACCGAGTAACAATATCTTTTGTGCTACCCGTATAAAAAGTCCCGTTGGAACATTCTAGAATGTAGGTGTAGCCTATCATGGTGCTGGAGTGCTGATTTGTTTGATTAAAGATATAAATATAAGATCAAAGCCGGCTCTTCGGCTGCGCTCAGAGACCTGATTTCGGCTTTTTTTGAAGGGTGGGTTTTCGAAGGCCGGCTCTTCGGCTGCGCTCAGAGACCTGATTTCGGCTTTTTTTGACGGGTGGGTTTTCGAAGGCCAGCTCTTCGGCTGCGCTCAGAGACCTGATTTCGGCTTTTTTTGAAGGGTGGGTTTTCGAAGGCCAGCTCTTCGGCTGCGCTCAGAGACCTGGATAGGCAAAACTACAGCAGGCGGCTGAGCGCAGCCGAAGCCCCGGTTGACAAATGCAGTGCTATGATGTTTTCCTGTTCGATCAACGTACTGGTTTCAAATATTTTGTAAGTCGATTTAATTATTTCCAAAGCCGGCTCTTCGGCTGCGCTCAGAGACCTTGATTGGCAAAACTACAGCAGGCGGCTGAGCGCAGCCGAAGCCCCGGTATTCAGTCCAGGTGGCCGAGCGCGCAGCCGAAGCCCCGGTAATCTATCTCAATCCGTCTACCTGAACATTCGTTCTAAATTGCTTAGTGCTTTTTGCTCTCTATCTTTACGCCACAATCCATTTTCATGCGTTTATTCTTTGTCATTCTCATTAGTAGCCTTCCTTTTTTACTACCCGCCCAGAAATTAGATATGGATCTGGTGAAAAATCTCAAACCACGCAACATAGGTCCCGGTGGTATGTCTGGACGTGTCACCAGTATTGACGTGGTAGAACACGATACGGATATCATCTATGCAGGAACCGCCAGTGGTGGACTATGGAAATCAACCAGCGCGGGGATAAAATGGGAACCTATTTTTGATGATCAGGTCACAGCCAGCGTAGGCGCGGTAAAGATCCAGCAGTCTAATCCCAGCGTTATCTGGGTAGGAACTGGAGAGGGGAATCCGCGTAATTCTTTGAATGGTGGTTATGGAATCTACAAGTCACTGGATGCGGGTCGCAGCTGGCAACTCATGGGACTGAAAAAAACCAGACATATCCACCGTATAGTGATTGACCCCACAAATCCTGAAATAGTGTATGTAGCTGCCATAGGATCGCCATGGGGCGAGCATCCAGAGCGCGGTGTTTATAAGACAACTGATGGTGGTAAGACCTGGAATAAAATCTTGTTTGCCAATAATCGTACAGGTGCCGCTGATCTAATCATGGATCCAGAAAATCCCAATAAATTGATTGCAGCGCTATGGGAACACAAGCGCGACCCATGGTTTTTTAAATCTGGCGGTGAGGGTTCTGGTTTATTCATGACCCACGACGGCGGCGTCACCTGGAAAGAGATCACGTCCACAGACGGTTTACCAGAGGGTGAACTGGGTAGGATAGGAGTGGCGATTGCGCCCAGCGACCCCAGTATTGTCTATGCGCTGGTAGAGGCAAAGAAAAATGCCCTTTACAAATCCATGGATGGTGGTTTTAGTTGGAAGATGATCAACGATAAAAGCGATATAGGTAACCGACCTTTTTACTATTCAGAAATCTATGTGGATCCGCAAAACGAAAACCGCATCTACAGCGTATTTACCTATATCAATGTTTCAGAAGACGGTGGGCGCAATTTTGATCAGTTGATGCCCGCCTACGGTGTGAGCAATGGCGTGCATCCAGATCACCACGCCTGGTATATCCACCCTCATGATGGGTCGTTTATGATTGATGGGAACGACGGCGGCCTTAATATTACCCGTGATCGCGGTAAGAACTGGCGGTTTATCGGGAATCTTCCGGTCGCACAATTCTACCATATCAATGTGGATATGGAAATTCCCTACAACGTCTATGGCGGGATGCAGGACAATGGCAGCTGGCGTGGTCCCGCATACGTTTGGCGGGCGCAGGGAATACGTAATAGTTACTGGCAAGAAATTAGTTTTGGCGACGGGTTTGACGTCGTACCAGATCCTGATAACAGCCGCTATGGGTACAGCATGAGCCAGCAAGGGTATGTGAGTCGCTATGACTGGCAAACGGGGAATAACTACAGCGTTAGACCCACGCACCCAGATCCTGACGTGCAACTGCGATTCAATTGGAATGCAGCGATTGCGATAGATCCGTTTGATAGCTCGACGCTATATTTTGGAAGTCAGTTTGTCCATAAGTCTACCGATAAGGGTTTGACCTGGGAGGTGATCTCACCAGATTTGACAACTAACGATCCCGAAAAGCAAAAACAGTCAGAATCTGGTGGGTTAACTATGGATGCAACCGGTGCAGAAAATTATACCACGATTTTGGTTATTGAGCCCAGCCCGGTGGAGAATGACGTGCTTTTTACGGGATCTGATGATGGTCGCGTTCATGTGACCAGAAATGGCGGTACGAGCTGGACAGATATCAGTTCGGGATTGGATGGATTGCCTGAGGGGAGCTGGATCGCTCAGATCAAGGCCAGCCAAACCAAAAAAGGCCACGCCCTGCTGGTTGCAAATGACTATCGCAGGTTCAACTATGAACCATACGCGTATCGCACAACAGATTACGGCGCGAGCTGGAATAGAATTGTGGATGCTGCAGATACAGATAGCTATGCCCTGAGCATCATCGAGCATCCAGAGCAAAACAACCTCGTTTTTCTGGGAACAGATGATGGTCTCTACGTAAGCATCGATGCGGGAAAGGAGTGGACAAAATATACAAACGGCTTTCCCACGGTATCGGTAAAGGACTTGGTGATCCACCCGCGGGAGGACGATCTGGTGATCGGAACATTTGGCCGCGCTGCATGGGTGCTGGACGATCTAGAGCCGTTAAGGGAAATGGCTGGTAATTATTCCGCTTTCGCGAAAGCGGAAACCCAAAAATCCTCTACAAAGAGAAAACGCGGTAAGAAAGAGGTCAATTCGGGCGCAGTCGAGAATGGCTTGCAGCCCATCAAATTATTTGAACCGCCCACGGCCTACCATGCACGCTACCAGCAACCCACTGGCAGCCGGTTTGCGGGAGATGCAACATTCAATGGCGAGAACCGTAGCAGCAACGCAAGGTTAAAGTATTACTTCAACAAGGGCTTTTTAAATACAACAGATACAACCAAGACCGACTCCATATTCCTGAAAATCTATAAAGAAAAAGAGCTCATCAGGACGCTGGATAGCAAGGCACCAGATTCTGTAGGCGTCTATGAGTGGGAATGGCGATTGCGTGAAAAAGGCGTGGAATATCCATCGCGGTCTGCTCGCGAGAAAGAGCGGGAATATGGCGGGCAAGACGTTTTACCGGGCAATTATCGAGTTGTTTTAGAATATGCAGGTTATGACAGCGCTAGCATGATTACCGTAAAAGAGGATCCACGCGTTGATGAATTAAGCGACGCAGACCGCCAGCAGAAGTACAAGGCGCTTAAGTCACTAGGCTCACTCATTACGGAAGTTGACGAAGTCACCCAGCAACTAGCAAAGGCAAGCAAGAAAGCAGAGCGTTTTAAAAACCTCATGAAAGAGGTGGACGACAAAAAGTACAAAGACCAGATAAAAGCAACCGACAGTATTCTCGAGCAGCTGAAGAAAGAGCAGAATAAATATTTTGGCACGCCAGACGACCGTCAGGGAATCACCCGCAATCCAGAGGTAACGGTCATGCAACGTATCTATCAAGCGCAGAGTTATATTTCAAGCCGCCAGGGCCCACAATCAAAAACTGAAAAACAACTCACAACGCAGGCGCGTACCATGGCAAATCGTGTGATGGGGGAATCTAGAATGTGGTTAAAAGATGAGTGGGAGGCTTATTTAAGTGAGATGATGCAGGTTGAGGTTGAGGTGTGGGAGTAACTAAAGTTGATTTGATGTTTGCACGAGTGGGACGCTCGTGCGAGCGAGTAAACTTTTCGTCATGCACATAAACTTGATGACATTGTTAATGTTATAGAAAGGTAAAATGGAACGACTAGTATTATTTATAATCCTTCTTTTTTTTTGGCTGCCAAGCTTTTAGTCAAGGGAAAAGATATCCAGAAAACCCAAGGGACACCACCTATTTTTATAAGAGCGGACAGATTGATGCCATCCGGTTTGGCAAGGAGTACTTCTCAACCTTTGGTGCACCCATGACCAGGTATTATACCAGGGTATGTGATACGACCATGCAAGAGCAGGCGGTTTTTTCTGAGGAAACCGAAAGCCACAACTGGCAGGTAAGGCGGGAATTCTATAGAGACTCGCTTGATGTGCTAAAGACAGAATACAAGAATCGTCCTAACAAAGGTAAGATAGGCTATAAAATATGGCTTAATCTCAAAAAGGAGAAACCGATTGGTGTTTATTTCTTGTTTAATAAAACTGATTCACTCGTAAATCAGATATCCATATCCCGTCCAGATACTTTGAGATACACTAATGCTAAAGGCCTATTCACATCAAAATATAAAATCCCCACTTCATTTACTGAGTCTACGGAAATAGACCTGGACGGCGAGGACAAACTAACGATATCTTTCTATGATAAATATTTCATGAAGCAGATTTTGTACCAATGGCACCAGGAGGATGGTGATTGGGTGAATACGGTCGTGAACTTTGATTACAGGAATACCATTGTTGACTATGGAAGTTACTATCCCCACGTCGCGCGCATTTGCAATGCGTTCGATCTACACGGCGTTTGAAACGCCTAACACGATTCTGTCATTTACCACCATGTCAGAACGCTATAAGGTTAGGGATTTTAAAGAAACCTTTATCATGACACCTACCGTAATAAACAGCATATTTCAAAAGAATTTACAAGAGCCATTTCTGAATTAGGGGAAAACTGCAACGAGTGGGTGTTGACAAAATTTGCATTTACAGCTTTGAGAAACTAAAGGGTTATGAACTGCAAAATCGTGGACTGTTATGCAAGGCTAGAGACTGCATTAATTGTATTCATTACCATCCCGTAAATGCAAGTTATAAGCACCATGAGGTTGAGTAGCTATGGAGTAGTGCTAGAGTTTATTGCGAAGGAATGAGAAAAGAGATTAAAGTCATTTGAATATTTTAGCTTTGAATGGGTGCGTTGCAAACGCACTAATAGTGCTCACGCATTGCAAATGCGCGCGACGGGGGCACTTGCATCGATAATGGCGTGACCCACGGTTGTCGTATCGCGCAGTCCTACAACACTCTAATCTACCATTCTATCAGCCGAGAGGGTTTGAGCTAAGCAAAAAAACGGTAAAAGGAACAATAAATAAAAGATTCTCATACAGTTTGTAGGCGTTAGATTACAAATATAATCTATAAATAGGATGTAAGTCGCCGTGCACCAGTCATGCTGACAGAAGTCTTAATGTTATTTTCGCGAGAAGCGTCTTACGCACACAAATTAATTATGGTAGCTACAATCAATTTTTCAACTTTACATTCTGAATGTCATCCCGATTGTAAAAGCTTATGCTCATATCGGTTATGTTATATTTTTAGTTTTTAAGGACTGCTGCATGCCTTTAGCACAAAAAGTAAGAAATCCTTGCTAGTTCTATTTTGTAACTATTGCCGTATTCATTATAGTGGAGTTGTACAAAAAGGTGTTATTTCTACTGTAGCCGTTTTTAACTTGATCGCATTATCAGAGATTCGAGCAATCATAAGAATTTTTAAGCGATCATGCTATTTTGTAAATAGTAAATAGATGATAAAGGGTTTATTAGACACTAGAGTTTCAAACCGATGACATGTAGCAGACTAGCGCCAGCGCGGAACGATAACAAAATCTAGCGCGTGATTGAAAGATGAGTGGAAGGCATATTTGTAAAAATGAAACAGGTTGAGGTTGAGGTTGAAGTTGAAGTGTGGAACGATTTTGTAATTTTATAAGAAATAAAAATTGACTGAGAAATGAAAATCATTGGATCACTCATAATTAATCTGTTAGGATCTGTAATCTGCCTCCCTCAAGATTATAAGGAATCATCAGATTATTCACTCAAAATACCGATGGATGGTGCGTATATCGATCAAGACCACTTTGACAAATTTGCGACTATTCATCTTATCAACAAGAAAGGATATAGCCAGAGATCTTATCAGGTGGAAAGAGAATTCTTTTCACCAGATAGCTATTCAGTTCGAGAGGTGACCAATCATCATCTGGATGACATTGCAAAAATCCTACGTGTAGATATTAATTAATGCGGCTGCGGTTGTGATGCAGAATCATATTATTATTTAATTCCAACAAAAGGAAACTGGATAGAGGTGCCGAAGCTCGACTATGATTTATATGAAGTTGGAAACCCAGAGTTTGAGTATCGGTTTGATTCCGTTATTGATAACTCAATAGAGTTAGTTGAGGTTGTCTGCAGCTATAATTTTGAAAATAAAACCTATAAAGTGGTTTCTGAAAAAGTGAAAAAACGTTACAGATGGAACCCTGAAGCTAAATCTATTGAGGAGATTTAAAATATTCTACAACCGCTTTTATTTTGAATACCGATTACTATAAAACCCTAGAGATAAAACGGGATGCGACCCCAGCTGATATCAAGCGCGCCTATAGAAAGCTATCACTCAAATATCATCCTGACCTCAATGGTGGAAAGGAATTTTACGTGGCAAAATTTCAGTCGATAGTAGAGGCTGACGAGGTTTTAAAAGATCCTATGACTAGACTGGCATACGGCCAGAATTCTTCAAACTTTTCACATAATCGCTCTAGTTCACAATCTGGTAATAGGACTTATGCAAATAGTAATGGAGAATCATATCGGTATCAGACGTATTAAAAAAAGAAGAGCTGATCAACGATATAGCACTGAGTCTTCAAATCAATCGTCAGATGCGTTTGATATTACAATTAGAATTTTAGGGTTAGTTACACTTGTGGTATTTCTCATTGTGAGCGTCAAAAGGGAATTCTTTGATTCAGATTCTTTTGTACCGGTCAATTCATCTGGCAATTATTTGAAAAGCGATTCGCTAACCAGAAAAATAAAAAACTACAAAAGGAGAAGTCACAGACCACTTGTTAACATTAAAAACTATTTTGAAGATATTTCAACTGGGGACCGCTATGAGATCGATTACATTGTCAGAGATGGTAAGCTAAAAATGTCTTTATTGGGGGATAAGAGTTACTGTATTTTTCGAGGTGATTACGTCATGACAAAGGATGAAATAAAAGTATTTACGATTCAAAACAACTTTGCAGATCATTATAACGGTGATCCCTATTGCGACAAATTTGGCTCATTGCGCCTGCTCGAGGAATACGATAAAACCACACTGAGACTTTTTACTTTTAAGGATAGCATATTTTTAGGTGAAGGAATAATTTATCATAATTGATGGTAAATTTAATACCATCATCCTTTCAATTCCTCAAGATATTCCCGCCACACTTTCTCAGCCTCTTTCATATCCATATTGCGGTGGGGATGGTTTTTTGAGCGTTGCTCCATGGTGACGCAAATTTGTTTTGCGTGTGCAGTATCTATCTCGTCCTCGTCCAGCAGCCGTTTGACTTTTTCAACGCTTTCCTCTGCCTTTTCCCTGTCTTTAAATCCCAGTCCCTCGACCGTGCTGGATGGATTATCGTCTGTGTAGAGATTTTCTGATTTGGCCATAGTTCTTTTTACCCTTTACATTGATGCAGTGATTAACTTAAAAAGTTGAGTGAGGTAAGTGCTGATTAGTTTATCCCAATCAAAACACCTACACTCAGGGCGTTCATAAAGTTGATAGAGAAAGAATCATTGATTTGTTCTTCAAAAATCTCGGCGACTCCTATTTGCTGGCTGGTTTCAATGTAAAACATCAAAGAATCATTAATTCTTCCCTTGTAACCCGCACCAGAAACAAGTCCGTAATCTAACGGCCTGACAAAATCGCTTATGACCCTTGTTTGATTGCCAGTGCCTCGCTCGGCGGATATAGCAAATCCAGCATATAGACCAGCATTTAAATACAGCCCTTTCCAGTGGAAGCCCATCATTACTGGAACAGTAAGGTAATCGAGCTTTAGATCAGTCTCAAACCTTGTTAGTCCAAAATCATTTGTCGAAAAGTCAGTAGTACCTTTTTGAAAGTACTCAACTTTAGCTCGTAATCCCCAGCGATCAGAAAAGTAGTATTCACCACAAGCCTGAAAGCTATAACCAAATCGCACACTACTTTCTGAGTCAAAATTCAAAATGGATGAAATACTTCCACCTATTCCGCCTCCCACTTCAATGCTTCCTTTTTCCTGCCCGTGGCTTAGGGCACTCAAACTAATTATCGTCAAAAGCAACAAGTAATTTTTTATTGTAAGATATATCTGTTAATAGAGTGCTAATATATGGTCTGATGACAATATGTAGTACGTTTGTGTGAGATTTTCCGCTTTCGCGAAAGCATAAAACAACAAACACCCTACCTTTTTACCTCCTGAAAATTGTTCCAAACTTTGTTAAGAACATATATCAGCCCGACTATGAAAATGGCAAATTATAATGCATATTTAGCAAGTTATGGTTGCCGCAACAAGGTGAACTATGTAAAGAGATTTAATGAGCACAAAATATACCGAGGCAAATATCCGGTCGCTGGACTGGAAGGAACATATACGCATGCGACCGGGCATGTACATAGGTAAACTGGGCGATGGATCCAGCGCAGATGATGGAATCTATATTCTTCTCAAAGAGGTGATCGATAACTCGATCGATGAATTTGTGATGAATGCAGGGAAAACGATTGAGGTCTCCATTCAGGGTGAGCGTGTGATCGTACGCGATTACGGTCGGGGAATCCCACTGGGGAAAGTGGTGGACGTCGTGTCAAAAATGAATACGGGCGGTAAATACGACAGCAAGGCTTTCAAGAAGTCCGTAGGGCTGAATGGTGTGGGTACCAAAGCCGTCAACGCGCTTTCCAGCTACTTCCGTGTAGAAAGCTCGCGCGACGGGAAAAGCGCCGCTGCAGAATTTGAACGCGGCGAGCTTGCTGATGAGGAGTTTCTGGAAGAGACCTCACGCCGCCGGGGTACCAAGATCACTTTTATCCCAGACAGTGAGATCTTCAAGAATTTCAAGTACCGCAGCGAGTACGTGGCGCGTATGCTTAAATATTACGTCTATCTCAATCCTGGATTGACGATTGTTTTTAATGGTGAGAAGTTCTACAGCGAGCATGGATTAAAAGATCTGCTCAGTGAGAACATCGCCGCTACAGATCGATTGTATCCCATCATCCACTTGCGCGGTGATGATATTGAGGTGGCGCTTACCCACAGTAAAACCCAGTATTCTGAAGAATACCACTCATTTGTCAATGGGCAGAACACTACTCAGGGCGGTACACACCAGGCGGCTTTTAGGGAGGCTCTCGTACGCACGATACGTGAGTTTTACAACAAAAATTACGAGGCGAGCGATATACGCAAGTCTGTAGTGGGGGCGATCGCGATCAAGGTGATGGAACCTGTCTTTGAATCCCAGACCAAAACAAAGCTGGGATCCACAGAGGTAGGCGGCGGTAAGCCCACAGTGCGCACCTTTATCAATGATTTCATTAAAACCCAACTGGACAACTACCTGCACAAACATGCAGAAACCGCTGAGAAGCTGCAGAAAAAAATCATACAGGCAGAGCGAGAGCGCAAGGAATTATCTGGCATCAGAAAACTAGCTCGCGACCGGGCAAAAAAAGCCAGCCTGCACAACAAGAAATTACGCGATTGCCGCGTGCATCTGGGCGATACCAAAAAAGAAAACAACCTGGACAGCACGCTATTCATCACAGAGGGTGACAGTGCGAGTGGCTCGATTACAAAATCGCGGCACGTGGATACGCAGGCGGTGTTTTCGCTACGTGGCAAGCCGCTCAATTCCTATAACATGAGCAAGAAGATTGTTTATGAAAACGAGGAGTTCAACCTGCTGCAGGCAGCACTTAATATAGAGGACAGCCTGGAAGATTTACGTTACAACAAGATAGTCATCGCAACAGATGCAGACGTGGATGGGATGCACATACGACTGTTGCTGATTACGTTTTTCCTGCAATTCTTCCCAGAATTGATCAAGAAAGGCCATCTCTATATCTTGCAGACTCCACTATTCAGGGTGCGCAACAAGAAAGAGACGCGTTATTGCTACACGCCAGAAGAGCGGGCGGCGGCACTGGAAGAACTGGGCAAGAATCCAGAAATCACCCGATTCAAGGGGCTGGGAGAAATAAGCCCAGATGAGTTCAAGCATTTTATAGGCGAGGACATGCGCCTGGATCCCATCATGCTGGAAGATGGTATGAGCATAGACGATTTGTTAAAATTCTACATGGGTAAAAACACACCGTCCAGACAGGAATTCATCATTGAGAATCTGAAGGTGGAACTGGACGTGGTGGAATAGTTTGTGAGGAATAGTAAATTAGAAACTGCGTAAATTGCAACTAAAGCTCTAAGACATGGGAACAATAACCGTTGATAAAAAATTATTGGATAGTTATGTAACTATTTTCGAGAGGCTGGATGAGAAAGCTAGGGAGTATGTTTTGAGAAAGCTGAATAAACCTGAAAAAAGTAAAAAGACTTCACATGAAGAATTTATGAAACTTGCAGGCAGTTGGGAAGATGAGAGATCTTCAGATGAGATTATACAGGATATAAAAGAATCTCGAATCAATCAACCAAAAAGAGATATTTTCTAATGAAGTACTTATTGGATACAAATATCTGTATTCACTTCTTGAGGGGTAGCTTTAATATGAATCGTTTGTTTGATAATGTTAATATAAACGATTGCGCAATAGGTGAGTTGACCGTGGCAGAACTTAGAAATGGTTCTTACAAGGCAAATTATGGTTATAAAAAACGCGCTATTTTAAATGGTTTCCTTGATTCAATTCAATCAGTTACGATTAGTTCTGCAATTACATTATATGCTCAGGAAAAAGCTAGATTGAGATCAAAAGGCATTACCACTAGTGATTTTGATTTGATGATAGGGTGCACTGCTGTAGCTGAAAAACTGATACTTGTTTCTGAAAACACAAAAGACTTCGTTAACATTAAAGATATGAAGATTGAAGAACTGGGTAGTTAGACATAGGACATGATTATTTTGTGTTTACGCTTTCGCGAAAGCGTATCAAACCCACCAGCAAAACCATCCATTTAAGCACAACCATTCACACCTATGAGTGAAGAAACAAACGACCTAGAAAACATTAACGAGGAAGAAATCCAGCCTACCGAGACCATTACCCGGGTGACAGGTATGTATAAGGAATGGTTTCTGGATTACGCCAGTTATGTGATTTTGGAACGTGCCGTACCAGCGATTGAGGATGGTTTTAAACCGGTCCAGCGTCGCATCATGCAATCCATGAAGGATCTGGATGATGGACGATATAACAAGGTGGCAAATATTGTGGGCCATACCATGCAATACCACCCGCACGGTGACGCCAGTATTGCAGATGCCATGGTACAAATAGGGCAGAAGGACCTGCTGATCGATACCCAGGGAAACTGGGGAAATATCCTGACCGGTGATCCAGCTGCGGCCTCCCGATATATTGAGGCGCGTATCTCAAAATTTGGCCATGAGATTCTCTTTAATCCCAAAATAACCGAGTGGCAAGCCAGTTATGATGGCCGGCGCAAGGAACCTATCAATTTGCCGGTAAAATTCCCTTTACTGCTGGCGCAGGGTGCAGAGGGAATCGCCGTGGGACTGAGTACCAAGGTGCTGCCACACAACTTCAACGAGCTTATTGATGCGAGTATCAAGCATTTAAAAGGCAAACGATTCAAGCTGTTTCCAGATTTCCCTACAGGCGGTGAGGCAGATATCAGCGATTATAAAGATGGAATGCGTGGTGGCAAGGTGCGCGTAAGAGCACTCATGCACGCTGCCGATAAGAATACCATCATCATTACAGAAATACCGTTTTCCACGACTACCAGCAGTCTGATCGATAGCATCCTGAAAGCTAATGAGAAAGGCAAGATCAAGATCAAAAAGATCGAGGACAACACAGCTGCAGACGTAGAGATCCAGGTGCACTTGCCGCCTAATATTTCGCCAGATAAAACCATGGACGCGCTCTATGCATTTACAAATTGTGAGGTGAGTATATCGCCGCTGGGGTGTGTAATTGAAGATAACAAACCGCTGTTTGTGGGTGTGAGTGAGATGCTGCGCCGCAGCGCAGACCATACCGTGGACATCCTGCGTGCAGAATTGCAGATCCAGCTGGATGAAGTGGAGGAGCAATGGCATTTTGCATCGCTGGAACGCATATTTATTGAGAACCGCATCTACCGCGATATAGAGGAAGAAGAAACCTGGGAGGGCGTGATCCAGGCCATTGATAAAGGTCTTAAACCACATACCAGCCACCTAAAACGAGAAGTCACAGAGGCAGACATTGTGCGCCTTACAGAGATAAAGATCAAGCGGATTTCCAAGTTTGACCTGGACAAAGCCCAGCAACGCCTTGAAGCGATGGAAGAGCGCATCAAACAATTGAAGCATCACCTGGAACATCTGATTGACTTTGCGATAGCCTATTTCAAAAAGCTGAAACAAGATTACGGCAAGGACAAGACTCGCAAGACCGTCCTGAAGGCCTTTGACAATATCGTTGCTTCAAAAGTGGTGATACGCAACACTAAACTTTACGTGAATCGTAAGGAGGGCTTTGTGGGTACTTCACTTAAAAAAGATGAATATGTGGCAGACGTCTCTGATATTGATGATATAATCGTTTTCACTAAGTCTGGGAACATGATGGTTACACGGGTGGATTCAAAAACCTTTGTAGGGAAGAATATTCTGCACGTGGCCGTCTTTAAGAAGAAAGATAAACGCACGATCTACAATCTGATTTATCGCGATGGCAAGAGTGGGCCCAGTTATGTCAAACGTTTTGCTGTCACTTCCATGACCCGTGATAAGGAATACAGCGTTGGTTATGGGAATAAGGACTCCATGGTGCATTATTTCAGTGCAAATAATAATGGGGAGGCAGAGGTGGTCACGATTAATCTGAGACAGCTGGGCACGATCAGAAAGCTCAAGTGGGATCTGGACTTTAGCGAGATAGCTATCAAAGGCCGCAGCGTTAAAGGCAACCTGGTCACTAAATACAGTATCAAACGCGTTGAATTAAAAGAGGAGGGAGTTTCTACTTTGAAACCTCGCAAGCTTTGGTTTGATGATACCGTCCAGCGTCTCAATGTCGATGGGCGCGGGGAGTTACTGGGTGAATTTAAAGGTGATGATCGATTACTGATCGTAGACCAGTCTGGTACGGTCAAAACGGTTGTTCCTGAGGTCACGCTCAGGTTTGAACCCAGTATGGTTATCTTGGAAAAATGGAAACCAGCACAGCCCATCAGCGCGATCTATTACCACGGCGAGAAAGAATTGTACTACATAAAACGATTCCTTATCGAGAATCCGGACAGGGAAGAACTAATCATTCCAGAACATGAGGGATCACAGCTTGAGGTGATCACCACCGCCGCGCAGCCCAGCGTTGACCTGACCTTTGCAAAACCACGCGGCAAGGAACAACCACCTAACGAGCTGGTGGACATGGAAGAATTCATCGCCGTAAAAGGCATAGGTGCCCAGGGGAATATATTGTCAAAAAACATGATCAAGAATATTGACCTGATCATTCCAGCAGCAAGAGCCTAATGAAAATGTGGAAGATGCGGTGAATCAAGAAGAGCAGGAGAAACCGCAGGTTCCAAACCCAGATAAAGATGAGAAAGGAACCTCAGGGCAGGGGAGTTTGTTCTAGACGAGGTGGCATTGAATTTAAAGCTTCATTAAGTTAAAATGTGGTGGTTATTCCGCTTTCGCGAAAGCGTAAATCCTACATTTGAACCAAAAATAGAATGGCGCTGAATCTACTCAAGGAATTCAAGGAATTTGCGGTTAAAGGAAACATGATCGACATGGCCGTGGGTATCATTATAGGTACGGCCTTTAATAATGTCGTGCAAACCCTGGTCAAAAAAGTGGTATTGCCGCCACTATCGTACATGACTGATGGCGTGAGTTATGAGGATAAAAAGTATGTGCTGCGACCCGCTGTGGAAGGTGGTACAGGGGATAAAGCGACTGAGATCGCTATTTACTACGGGGAGCTCATCAATGCAGTCATTGATTTTTTTGTCATCGGTCTAGTCATATTTGTTGTCGTTAAAGTCATGAATAGCTTAAAACGTCAGGCGCAAGACCCTGAAAACAAGGTAGTCGTAACGCCTAAAGATATTGAGCTACTCAATGATTTAAAGCAGCTGATGAAAGAACAAAATAAGATTTTGGGAAATGGTCTCCAGCAGAATCCACCCACGTCACCCAGCATTTAGCCACTCAACTATTGCTGTAATCAGCTGAAAGTGAATAAGCTGTTTTAGAGAACTTAATCGAATAGTTGTCTGGTTCTGTTAGTTGTCTGGTTCTGCGTTCCGAATTTGAGTTGATGCTTACGTACTACCAAAAACAGTATCAATTATCAGATCTCGGTTCTATGAATAACTAGATTTGATCATTGTAAATCCAAAGTAATTAATCCTCAATCTTTACCGCAGTTCCTTTATAGACTTGGGATCGACCGGATTGTGTGAATTCGAATTTGTAGCCATCATCAGTTGTTTGTAGGATCTTAAAAAGATAGGC
Source organism: uncultured Flavobacteriaceae bacterium (assembly GCA_963740155.1). Taxonomy (GTDB): domain Bacteria; phylum Bacteroidota; class Bacteroidia; order Flavobacteriales; family Flavobacteriaceae; genus Nonlabens. The sequence goes on from CAVUDE010000001.1 coordinate 137,743, forward strand.
ACGGCTATCTGCATTTGTCTTGGGATTGATGGGTATAATTCTCCATTCACAATCATTGATCCATTCCACTCTAGACGTATCTGTCACGTTTTCAAAGGTCTCAATCTGGTAATCTTCAGTTCTTGTAAAAACCGTGGTCATTAATTTGCCACCAGCCTCCTGTTCCCACTTAAAGGTTCCTGTCTTGAAGTCTTCGCATTCACGGGTATTTGAATAGCAGCCTATCAGCAGGAATGGTAAGGCAAATGCGAGTACTTTCTTCATCAATTGGTGTTTATTGCTTGCAAATTTACTTTTCAGGAAATTGCGGTGACTAAATCAGGGAATGAAGTTTTCAAAGCTTCCATCATCATACAGCAAGATCACTTTTAGTAGATTTTTCCCATTTATTGCTGATTCCGTTTGTTGTTTTTCTTGAGAGGATTGTGCATTGTCTTTCAAACTCATCACTGCTTTGTCTGCTTTTCCCGTAGAGATCTCTCTGGTAGAGGAGGGGGTTATTTGTCTTTCTTCTTCGGCAACATGATTTTTCTTTCCACCATGAAGTAGATAGTCGTATGACACTTCTGCAAAGTTCTCGACGATGGACATTGCAATTTCTAGGCTTGGTTTATTGCGCCCAGACAATATGTGGGATATAGAACTCCGGCTAGCACCTATGCGTTCTGCAAATGCTGTAACGCTTAGTTCATTCTGTTCCATAAGTAACGCAACCCTATGTGATATTTCTTTGTCATTCATACGTGATACAAATGTAAAGTATCATTTGTAATTCGACTATTTTTAAACTTCGTAATTGATGGAGATCCTATATTTTCTAGCCTGTAGAATTACGATACCACCCTTATTTAATTGAAGCACACGTTTAAATAGAATGTATTAAAATATTGGAAAATAGATATTTATAATCTGTGTTAATGCATCAATTAACAAATTTGTAAAAGCATAGTATTACTCTCGATCAAATGTCTTACAGAGCTCAAATTTTAAAAAAATATTACAATTGTATCAGCACGTCATACATTGATAAGTTACAAACGTATCGGTTTATACACGTTACAAACGTAACGCAATTCAAAAAGCGTATTAGTATCTTTCAATCATGGACAGGTACTTTACTAGCACAGAATTTTTTGCTCATCTTGATCGACTAATCATCGATAAAGACGAGTCTGCTTTAAGTAAGAAGATCCTTGGCAAATCTGTTTCTGGTATTAGTATTCCCATGATAAAAATGGGTTGCGGCTCCATTAAAATATTAATTTGGAGTCAGATGCATGGGAATGAATCTACCTGTACCAGAGCCATCCTGTCACTTCTCTCCAGCGATCGGCTTAAGACATTTGTGGATCACTTTGAATTGTATATTATTCCCTTATTGAATCCAGATGGTGCAAATGATTGGATCCGGTTCAATGCAAACCAAGTTGATCTAAATAGAGATGCGCAAGCAGGATCGCAGCCAGAGACACGTATATTGATAGATGCGAGTGACACTATTCAGCCAGATTTTTGCTTTAATCTTCATGATCAACGCACATTTTACGGTACGGCTGATGGGGAACAGGCTGTTCCTATCTCATTTTTGGCGCCTGCAGGTGATGCTGCCAAAACAATTACAGCCTCCAGATTGCGTTCCATGCAGGTCATAAATGCTATGCATGCCGCGCTAGATTTGCCTGACGGCAATAGTGTGGGTAAGTATTACGATGATTTCAACCCAGAATGTGTAGGTGATTATTGTGCATCGCGTCAGATGCCGACGATTCTTTTTGAGGCTGGTCAGGTGGGCCAGGATTATAACCGCGACCAGAGCGTGGAACTTATTACGAACTCCATTCTCACAGCTATCGCTACAATCTGCCATGAATCAGCCGTGCCGGCAAATACCGTAGATCTGTATAATGATATACCGTTTGTCGCCAGGACATTTACCGATATCCTGCTTTTGAATGTGCCTGATGCAAATGGCTCAAGATTAGATATATCAATCATGTATCATGAAACCGTGCGGGATGCCAAACTGTACTTTATTCCTATACTTATAGGTATAAATGATTCCGACATCAAACGTGGTCTGCGCACTCTGGATTGCTCTTCCATGAGTTATGATGAGTCTGATATAATGATCAGCGAGGATCTAATTATCAAATCTGAAATTATGGATATCCGTATTTTCTGCTAAATGTAAAACTTTAACCAAAACCCTAGGCTTTTCCTTATCTCAACTGTATTTTGCATTGTAAATGCAATAATTTATGACACCGAAAGTTGACGAAATTGATAAAAAAATCCTCGACGTTTTAATAGACAATACAAGGACACCTTTTACAGATATCGCCAAAAAACTTGACGTAAGCGCAGGAACCGTTCACGTAAGGGTCAAAAAGATGGAGGAAGCCGGCATAATCCAGGGCAGCTCGCTTAGTGTGGATTACCATCAGCTGGGTTATACATTTACCGCCTACATCGGTATTTACCTAGAAAAAACCAGCCAGACGCAATTCGTACTCAGTCGTATAAAGGAGATTCCCTACGTGACCGTAGCTCATATAACTACCGGCAAATTCAATATTTTCTGCAAGATCAGGGCTCAGGATACAGAACATGCAAAAAAGGTCATTTTTTCGCTGGATGATATTGAGGGTGTGTTGCGCACGGAAAGTATGATAAGCCTGGAAGAGAGTATCAATGACAAGCGTAGGTTGTTGCACAAGGTATTTCAGGAACTTTAAATGATACTGCGCAAAGACCTCACTAATACCGAGTATGACCCATATTTCCAGCACTATCTGGATTTGATACCACCAGATACGCAGCTATTGAGATCTCTAGAAGATTCATTACAGGATTCCGTTTCAGTCGTAGAAAGAGCCTCTGATAAACTGAATTACAGGTATGCTGAAGATAAATGGACGATAGGCCAGGTAATCCTGCACAACATTGATACTGAACGCGTTTTCGCCTATCGGGCTCTCAGGTGGATGCGCGGTGACCAGACTGCGCTAGAGGGTTTTAACCAGGACATTTTTGCAGGGAGCTTTGATAATCACGCTTTCGCGAAAGCGGAATTAACACAACAACTCACCACTACGCGACAGGCAACCATAAATTTATTTACATACGCAACCTCAGCAATGATGAGCCGCAGCGGCAAAGCCAGCGGTAAATCCATGTCAGTAAGAACAGTACCGTTTCTGATTGCCGGCCATCACAAGCATCACGAGAATGTGATTCTATCCCGTTACCTCAAAGAAGATTAACAAAACCTCTCATTAAATCACTTTTTAAGACGATGCTTACATAAGCTTATCATTCCATTATGGACAATTCTGTATGCTTAATTGCAATTTTGTGGAAACTAAAATACTAAACATGAAGAAGGTAGCCATTCTAGCAACAGACGGATTTGAAGAGATTGAACTGATCAGTCCCAAAAAAGCACTTGAAAACGCGGGAATCCACGTGGATATCGTAAGCCCTAAATCTGATACGATAAAGGCCTGGGACAAAGATAACTGGGGAAAAAACTATAAAGTGGATAAGCAGGTTAAGGACGTGAGTGTAGACGATTATGACTCGTTGATGCTGCCCGGTGGCGTGATGAATCCAGACCAGCTGCGACAGGATGAGGATTCAGTAAATTTTATACGTGATTTCTTCAAGAAGAAGAAACCAGTAAGCGCAATTTGTCACGGTATCCAGCCATTAATCGACGCAGAGGTGATCAAAGGAAGAAAATTAACCAGTTATCCATCCATCAGAAAAGATGTAGAAAACGCCGGTGGGCATTGGGTCGATGAAGAAGTCGTAACAGATGAGGGATTCACTACCAGCCGTACACCAGATGATCTGGACGCATTCAATGCAAAACTAGTGGAAGAGGTGAAAGAGGGCAAGCACGCAGATCAGCACGCATAAATGCAAACTGTTACATTAGATTACTTGAACCCAGCCCTGGCTGGGTTTTTTTATGCATTCAATTGTCTTAGTCCCTCATAAACGGTGATAGAAACTGCATTGGCAAGATTCAGGCTGCGGATTTTATCACTGTACATAGGGATAGTGCGCAGGTCCTGTTTATATGCAGCAGTAATTTCTGCTGACAAACCGCTGCTTTCTTTACCGAAAATAAGCAACATTTCTTCCTCAAATAGAGTCTCGTAGATGCTTTGAGTGGCTTGCGAACTCATAAATATTTTTGGAAGATTGCCATATTTAGTGATGAACTCATCAAATGACTCGTGTATCTCCAGATCAATATGCTGCCAGTAATCCAGTCCCGCGCGTTTAAGTCTTGCATCGGTAATTTCAAAGCCCAGCGGTTTGACAAGGTGCAGTTTGCTACCTGTCGCCAGACTGAGCCTGCCTATATTACCAGTATTGGTATGTATTTGCGGCTCAACTAGAACAATGTGCAGCGGCATAGGTGGGTGAATGTGAGTTTATGTATTGCTGTGGCAAATGACCATTGCCTATGAATGGGGCTATTGTAATCTCGTTATTCGTTATTCGTTATTCGTTATTCGTTATTCTCTGAATGTTGATCTTTTATCGTGATACGTCAATCCAGCTTATTCGTTATCGACTGTAGTTAAACTAGAGTTTTGAACCTTGGATCAATAGGATATGAATTCACATTTAAAATTGGAAGTCTCAAGTCAGTCACCAGTCGACAGTCGTTAACTAAGTTTCTAGACTCTAGACTCTAGACTTTAGACTCTAGACTCTTGGTTCTATTTTTTGGTCAACCCTCAGTCATCATAAATTAAAGTTCTTCTTCTCCTTAACTCAAATGGCTACCAAATCTATATTTTAAAATAGACCCCCAGATTGATATTAGAAGAAAAACTATAGCTGTATTGAAGATTTACTTCAAGAAATTTAAGATCTGCCGTGGCGCCTATGTCACCTACGATCGTGTATTTGCGCTCACTCAATTCCTCCAGTGTTTCATTGAATAACCTGAAAAAAGTGGTGTCCTGTCCCGTAAACCTATAATCCACCCAGCCTACGGTTCCCGTGAGGCCACCAGTAAGGTAGAACCAATCAAATTTGTAACTACTCACAATACCACCATTTAAACTATAAACGTCAATTAAAAGACCATCCAGCACTGCAAGTGGTGTGGTGCTATTATTAGGCACGAGTTCCAACGTATCAATAGCAAGATTCAAATCTGTCCAGTTGACGTTTGCCAGTGCAGAGAGTTGAAACCGTGAATCCTCGTCAAAAAACTGGGACAAGTTATGGCGTAAGGCTGCACCGTACAGCTGGTATTCACTTCCATCCACCTCAATTTGCGGCGCAACTCGTAGTGTGAATTCTGTATTTGCCCATAGACCTACACTTCCTTGCAGATAGGGCAGATAGAGCTGATCGCTATCCAGACCACCAAAGACTTCAAATACATAATCATCATCAACGAGTGTAAACATCAAGTCAATTTCCCTGCGACCACCTAGCGCGGTGGGAATATTTGCCACCGTACCGCCCACAATGCTTATGTTCTGAAAATCTGAGTTGCGAATATTAAATGTTTTCTGTGAGCTACGGAATGGCAACATACTAGTTCCCGCGCCCAGTTTCACCTCATAGAGCTTTAAAGTATCTGCTCTAGTGTAATAACCAGCGGTCGTTTGCTGGATTCCTGCCTTAGCCGCTGGTGATGAAAACTGGTCAAAAATGAGCAGCAGATCATCCAGCACCACGTCCACGTCGTCATTAAAGGTTTGTGCTGTTCCAGGAATCACAGTTCCCAGAGCAAATAAAAAGAGGATGGTTAGTTTCTTCATACGGGCAATATACGTATTAGAGCGGTATTGTTAAACTTATCCCAGTTTCCAGATCAGGCGCCATATTCACCGCCAGATCCTGCTTGAGATAAGCCTGTATCGCCCAGTTCTTTCTTACATGAGAATAGACCAGCGAGTAATGGCTTATATTCTGGATCAGCGTCGTATAACCGTGGTGCCAGCCCTGATTAATGGCATTCCAGTTACCTTTTAAATGAAAGTAATCTTCCTCACCGCGATCAAAATATGGCGACTGATTCTGGTAGTGCAACATGATCCGATTCTCGTTTCCCCTAGTGGTGGTGTGTACCCATTGAACAGCAATCTCGTTGTTATTCAAAAATGAATTATTGCTTATCTCAATATTCTCATCTCGATCAATCAGGCCTGTAGCTAGTAGGCTGGACGAGAAACTTAACCAAAATCTAGACCTCGCATGATGATTGACTGACTTGATTACAGCAAGACCAGTTCCCAGATCCAGACCCCGATTATACCGGTGAGTATTGATGGCTAGTTGGCTTGTCGTATTGATATAAAATCCTCTATTGTTTGCCGCGGCCCACGGGATATGATAGGTGTGTGCAGCCTCAAAACCACCCAGAATGATATCGCCATCGTCCATACGCAGATTCCTGCCATTGCGATCTGTGAAATTGACATTGACCTCATTTAGGCCGTAGAAACGCCTGCCGAAAGCATCTTCTCCGCCCGCCACATTACTATGAAACCATTCAATAAAATCATCACCCGTAAGTGGTGAGTCCAGCGGGCTGCCCGCGACGGTAGCAAATGCCCGCAAACCTATGGTGAGTTCATGCTGCTTATTGAGAGGTATGTTTACAGATGCTCGCAGCACTTTATATACCGCATCGATCTCAATGTTTTGGATCTGTGCAGGCGTGGTTTCCTGATCCACAAAATCTAAGTACCTAAAAAACCAGATCGTATCTGCAAAATCACTGCGTATGGCAGGATCTTGCGGCAGGTATGACTGGACAATCGGCTGAAAAATATTCCCTGATTGATATTGAACATTCACCGTGATACGCTTGTTGCTTTCAATTTTTTGATCCTGTTCCATCCTGCCGATAAACAATCCAAAATGATGAGCAGAAATCAAATTAGGCTTAATCAATCCATCGCTCAACACTAGGGTAGAGTCTCGGGCAGTCTGAGCGCCAGAAAATAAACCGGTGATTAAAATGATAGAAAGGAGAATTCTCACGTGAACTTATAAGGACGTAAATCTACTGATTACAGATGGGATTGTTTGTAGTTACGCTTTCGCGAAAGCGTAATTACAAATAACTCTATCGAACCTGATGAAGTCTTCAAACTAAAATCCATAACTCACCCCGGTTTCCAGCAGAAGACTATTATGGCCTGTGTTGGGTTTGCGTGTACCTGCATTTGAAGTGTGGCGCACGCTGCAGCGCAAATCAATCTGTAATTGATTGAAAATCTGGTACTGGGTGCCTATTCCAAAAATATTGGAAAACGATAGTCCGCGCTTGAGCCTTTCGGTGGTTTGACTTCCGTACATGGGGCCAGTTGAGCCCATAGCGTATATATCCCAGTGGGCGGTCACTCCATAAGCGGCTTTTAATCCTACGTTTAAGGCATATTCCGTAAACCTGCGTGGCTGCTGGAATCGCTCTCTCGCTTGCGGGAAATCTGGTGTAGAGGGTTTAATAAAGAATTCATTGAGCAAACGGTGGTCAACGGTAAAAATCCCTGGTTCCACAATCAGCGAAAAATCCCATTTGTCGCGCTCGCCCAGTAATCGCTCATACTGGATTCTGTACGAGGTCGTCTCATACTCATAATCCCTACTGGCACCGGGGAAGTTGCGTTGCGAGGCCGTGCCTACAATAAATCCCAGTTTATTGGATCGTTCAGCATCGTCCTGTGCACACGCCGATTGAACCAGGATAAAAAGGAAAAGAATGTAGAAAATGAAACGCATCAGTGCGGCAAACATAATCCAACCTTTCAATTCCAGCGTCCAATCACTAGAATTACGCTAAAAGTCAGGATATGGATAAGTACAACGTTTGAGTAAATACAGATTCCCAAGATGCGTTGTTCAAGGTTTAGGCGGCTTTAAAACAGTACTTTTGCACGCTTAAATTTTGACGGTAGATGGGTAGGTTTTTCAACAATTTTATAGGCAATCCCAAAAACGATATTCTATCGGGTTTAACGGTTGCGCTCGCGCTGGTGCCAGAGGCAGTTGCCTTTGCGTTTTTTGCGGGTGTGCCACCCATGGTGGGTCTTTACGGTGCGTTTATGATGGGATTGATTACCTCATTATTTGGCGGCCGTCCAGGGATGATTTCTGGTGCTACCGGTGCGATGGCAGTGGTCATGATCAATTTGATCCAGAAAGGTAACGAGGTGGGAGACGGTCTGGTTGTTCCTATTGAGAACCTAGGCTTGCAATGGTTGTTTATCACTTTACTGATTGTGGGAGGAATTCAGGTTTCGGCAGGGTTGTTTAAACTGGGGAAATTTGTTCGATTGATTCCGCATCCCGTGATGATGGGGTTTGTAAATGGTCTGGCAATCGTGATTTTCCTTGCGCAACTGGATTTTTTTACTACTGGGTCTGGTGATGCAAAATCGTGGATGAGTGGTACTTCTCTTTATATCATGATCGGTCTGGTAGCACTGACCATGGCGATCATGTATTTTCTTCCCAAACTTACCAAAGCAGTCCCAGCGGCTCTCGCAGGAATACTGATCGTGGCTTGTATTACGATTTTTGGCGACCTGGACGTGGCCACCGTAGGTTCTTTTATACGTGATGGTGGTGGTAGTGGATTGCAGGGATCACTGCCTACATTCCAATTTCAGATTTTCACACTTTTTGATACCATGGCCGGTAACTGGCCGCTGGTGCTCATTACTGCATTGTCCCTTGCGGCGGTAGGTTTGATTGAATCATTGATGACACTCAACCTGGTTGATGATCTTACAGAGACCCGTGGTAGTGGGAATAGGGAATGTATCGCGCAAGGTGGTGCAAACTTTATTAACGGACTATTTGGCGGTATGGGTGGTTGCGCGATGATCGGCCAGTCCATTATCAATGTAAATTCTGGCGGTCGTGGTCGATTATCTGGTGTGATGGCGGCGGTTGCACTGCTGATCTTTATACTGTTTGGTGCACCAGTCATTGAGCGTATTCCCATCGCGGCGCTGGTAGGCGTCATGTTTATGGTGGTGATAGGCACTTTTGCCTGGTCGCAGTTTTAGAATTATTAATAAAATTCCTATTTCAGATTTAATAGTTCTGATCACCGTGAGTGCGATTACCGTATGGAAAGATCTTGCGATTGCAGTCATCATCGGGGTAATCATGAGTGCACTGGTCTTTGCCTGGAAAAGCGCCACTCGTATCAGGGCGCGCAAAAAGATCAAGGATGATGGCACAAAGGTATATGCCATCTGGGGACCGCTGTTTTTTGGCTCGGTACAAGACTTTAATGGGAAGTTTGACCCTAAGGACGATCCCCAAAAAATCGAGATCGACTTTATAGAATCCCGCGTACAGGATCACAGTGGAGTAGAGGCGTTGCGCAGTATAGCCAATAAATATTTGGATCTAGGAAAAGAAATCAAACTCATCCACCTGAGTCCAGAATGCCAGCAGTTGCTGCTGCGCCGTAATCCTGAGTTCAGCACAATTATAGAAACCAGTGTAGAAGATCCACGTTACCACATAGCGACAGATCTACTGGATGCAGAGGTTTAAGGTGCGTAATTAATTACTGAAGAATAAAAATCTCAATTCGCCTGCAACAGCTGATCAATAAGGACTTCTAACTGATCATCTGCTGGATGCGGTGCAGATTTAGTAACGATCTCGCCATCTTTATTGAGTAAGACGTATCGCGGGATGGTATTTAAGCCCAGCGATTCATGAAGTGCGGTAGATCTCCAATCTTTCAAAAGATAGTTGTCGTTTGACAAACCATACATTTTGCTGGCATTTTTCCATTTTTTGAAATTATCATCGATCGATATACGTACGACCGTGAAATCTTGATTTTCAAATTTATTTTCCAGCTTATCAACCTCCGGGAAAGCATTAATGCAAGGGATGCACCAGCTGGCCCAGAAATCTAGGAGAATTACCTCGCCCTTAAGCTGACTGATTTGTTTTTCAAAAGTAATTACCGCGCCATCTGTAGTTGCGAGCAAATCACCGTCTCGATTAGATCTTAAGTTAATAGCTGTAGGCACTTCATATTCAACCTGCCAGAAATCGGTTAACTCTGGAACGACATTTAGTTCGTTGAAAATCTTACGCGCCGATTCAATTTTTGACTTTTGTACACCGTGAACCGACTTTACATAATCTGCTGCCATGTAGCTTTTTGTACGCTGATTAAAAAGTGTGTCTTTTTTATGCAGATGCACGAGAGCTTCAAACGGCTTGCGGAAAGAAAGCTTATAATGAAATTTTTGCACACTGCTTAAAAAAGAAATGTACTTTTTATCCTGCAAGAGAGAATCTATATTTAGATCATATTCCAGATCTTTCACGTCATATATATCGCCGTTTTTTGATGCAAAGTATAGAGTGGTATTGTAATATTCCAGCACATTGTTGCGCGACTCTTTCTGGTAGAATTTCTTACTGATCAGACTACTCTCGTTAAGTGAATCCAGCAGGCGCGCATTCAGTTTTCTCAGACCCATTGCAGATTGAGGCTCATAGACTAGTAGACCCTCTGGATTTGATGGAGGTGTTGCGTTATTTACCTTATACACAAACTGTAAATGGTCAATATTAGTCTCGTGCCAGCGAGTCTCGCGATTCAGTATTTCTGCCGTGAGATTATTGACTTCCTCATCTTTATATGCCACACTTACCTTATCTAGAAGAACGGTGTCGCCCCTTTTGAAATTGATATCAGAACGATAACCTTTCATGGGATTGGCATAAACTATTCTAACCCCATATGCCGTAGGCAGGGTGATGGAAGACCTGTTGTGTTTAGTGCCTAGTTGAACAATAGTAGGCATGTCTTGCACTGGATTAGTCCACGCATTGACAAACAGGTCTTTCATGCTGTCACCTACCACAAATGTCACCTCGTTCTTAACCTCTATCTCATCCTTTTCCACGGGAATTACCGGCGTAGAAATTTCAATAGTGGGATTTGTGTTCAGATGTTTTTCAGATGATTTCTCCTTACCACATGAGATAATGAGCAAGAAAGAGTAGGTAACGCAGGCCGGTAATCCTCATGTGTATAAAGATAGTTGATTGTCACGCTTTCGCGAAAGCGGAATAAAAAATTATTCTTAATCAGATTATAACAAAAGAACACCGCCGCTTATGAATGGAAGATAAACTACTGATTACTTGACCGCCAGTACAACAGCATAATAGTGAGCGCGCAAACTGGCACTTTAATACATCAGCACAATAACAAACTAGCATACCAGCACACTAAATAACCAGCACACTAGTCTTCCAGATCCACGCTCTCATAAGCACCGGCATCAGGCTGTGCTGCGCGTGTCGTGCCTAAAATATCTTGCGGTGTTGCGGTAGCTGGATTAGCCAATGAATTTGCGGCACTGCTATTATCTATTTGCATGCGGTTTAAATCAACGTTCTGGAATACTGGTTCCTGATTCAACAAAATGTTCTCAAAAAGGGCGCTGTTGCTAAAGTCGTAGTTGGCATTGCCTTCAAAATCATCAAATCGATCGTCAAACCTCAATAATGAATTCTCAAATTTAAAATTGAATGCCGATTCCTCATTGTCTAGCAGCAAAAATTCCAGATCGCGATCACCGTAGATGATGCAATTAGTGAACCTAGCCTGCGTGAGCGGTTCTGAAAGGCCAGAATTGGGAATCGTGTTAGACAGCAATAAAACAGGATCCTGGCGGAATGAATCGTCCCAGTAATTAGCAATCGTGCAATTGTTGAACCTATAACTACCACCCAGCTGCGCCACTAGCGATGACTGACCTGAATTGTTGATCACCAGGTTTTCTGCTTCAATGTCTGCAGTGGTTCCCAGCAAGCCTACGTTTGCACTGTTGTAGATCTGGGTATTGTTCAGTTTCAGGGTTGCACCGTTTGAGGTGGGATTGCTGCTGTCCATCAGAAGTCCCCACGCTGGAATTTTTGATGGTGGCATAATTGAACTCATGATCCTTGCTACCAGCAGTAAGCCAGATGGTGGACCATTGTCCGGCGACTTCGTTGAAGTTAGGTTCCAGGCGATCTCCCTGAAAAATAACTTCATTTTCCAACTCATCAGTGGTGGACAATGCGCCATTGACTTTCAGGGTGGCTTCATTTGCGGCGATCAACCCGCTACCTGTGTGGAAGTGGAGTCTGGCACCGGCTTCCACAGTCATAGTTTTGTTAGGCGGTATCGCGGCAAAACCATAGATTACATAAGGCTTTTCTGCTGTAAATAAGAGTTCGTCGTCATCCAGAAAAAAGCCCTCGATACAGATCTGGCTATCATCTGAATTTTCACCTATGGGCAGGCACTCTGTTTCCATTGTCATATCATCCCGTTCTGGAAAAAGAAATATCGCATCCTTTACCAGCGTGACCAGCTGGACTTCCTGCAGGTTTGCACCCGTATCAAACTGCACGACGTCCTTATATAAAAATTCTAGTCCAGCCGAGAACTCAATGATATCTACCGTGGTTTCTACAAACACAAAGAGCGAGTCTTTAGCCAGCAATTCCACGTCCTCAAATATTTTGCCGGGCACACCATCCACTGAAATCCTGTAGCGGGAGTCATCGCCCTGACCCAGTGCCACTCGCGGGATCACGATATCATTGCTGCTATTGTTGTACACCTTGAATGTGCGGGTGCTGCTGCCTATGTTAGTAAATACGGTATCAAGGAAAACGGTATCCTGTGAAAAACCCAGTTCACCCGTACTCAGATCAAAGTCAAAATCGTCACGGCAGGATGCCATCAGGATGATAAGTACAGAACTCACAAAAACAATCACGGTCTTTTTCATAAGGCGACTTCAAATCTATCCCGCATTTCTTGAGTGATGCGGGTGGGTTTTCCATGTTTGTCCAGCGCACACCAGTCAGAGGTGGTTACCGCAAGTAGTTCCATGGTTTCTGCGTTGTACATTTCAATAAAACGCTGGTATTTAACGTTTGTTGCACGGCCTACCTGTGTGCGCAGAAGTATTTGATCACCCAGGAATGCTGGCCTTTTATATTCAATAGTATGTTTGAGCAGCACCCAGTTTATCGCATCCAGCATTTCTGCCGTGCCTACTTCTTCCCAGTGTGCCAGCGCGATATCATTTGCCCATTGTACATAAACCACGTTGTTGACATGATTTTGTTCATCAATCTCGGTATTTTGAACCTGGCGTCGTTTTTCAAAGATGGGAAGTTGATCTGTCACTATTCCACCACCTTGATCTCAAACATTTTGCCCCAGCGCTTACCGGTCACAAATAGGCGATCATTCTTCTTGTCATAAGCAATGCCATTGAGAACATTGTCCTGTTCATCGTAATTTGAAATCTGGTTTTTCAAGGTTCCCGTGTTGATCACCGCCTCCAGCGCACCGGTTGCGGGATCCACGATCACGATACCATTGTTCTGGTAGATATTTGCATAGATCTTACCATTTACCCATTCCATCTCATTGATCTTTCTAAAGATCTTCTTGTCAGACACGATCTGGATATAACCCTCTTCCTTAAAAGTCGCGGGATCAATGATCCATATCTTGTCCGTCCCATCGCTTTTATAGAGTTTCTTGCCGTCATTTGTGAGCCCCCAGCCTTGCTTGCTGCTGTTGTACGGCCAGGTCTTGAGTTTGTTCAGGTTCAGGTCATATACATAACCTATCTGTGATTGCCAGGTAAGCTGGTACACCTTGTCATTCATGATGGTTAATCCCTCTGCAAACTGGCTGTCAGGTAATTCCACTTTCTTGATGACCTCGCCAGTCGTGGGATTTGTGATGCGTATGTCACTCTCGCGGAATTGCCCCGTACTCTCATACAGCGAGTCGCCGTAGAATTCCAGTCCCTGCGTGTAGCTTTCCTCTAGGTGCGGATAGGTATTGACTATCTCGTAAGAATAGATTTTCGGCTTTTTTGAATGAAAACGTTTGATGGAGGATTTTGCCGTGGATACACGACCATCCTTATAGGCATGGGCTTTAAAAGTAAGTTCACCCAGTGGTTGATTTGTTAGCTTTCGCGAAAGCTTACTTCCCACAGCTCCCTCAATCCGTCTAGCATTTTCTGTCCAGACGATGCTATCTGTTTCTATGTCGTACTCGTTAAATACTTCCAGTTCTACCACGTCACCCTGCTTCCAGACGGTTTTGGGATTTTTGAGTTCTACGGAAAAACTGGTGTTGAATTTCTCAACAGAAGTTTTACAACTTGATAATAAGAGCGTTGCCGCGATAAATAGCAATGGAAAAACCCTGCGCATGGATTGTCTTTAAAATAGCGAAAATAACGAACTCCCGCATACTAACCCGCCATGCGCGGCAGAGAAACGCGCCCATGAAACAGAAAATTCATCGAGTAGTAATACTCATCGATTTTCCACTACGACCTACCATTTGTAAATCGGTTCATTATAAACGTCACTTCCTGTGAGATTTACACCGTAAGATAGCTCCAGCTATCGTTAGGAATATTAAGCTTTGCAACCATAGATATTCAAACAAGTGGTAAGAAGTCGGTTTTCGGTCGTCAATCGTCCGCAGGCAGTAGTCCGTCGTCAGTCGTCGGTAGTCGGTCGTCAGTCTTCAAGTGTCAACAACAGGTGTTTTCAATCACTTTTGACCGCTTGCTGTATTTAGCGACATCTGAACATCATAAATTCTGAATTCTGAATTCAAAAATTCTGAATTAAGAAAAATCCTCCCCAGTTTTCCTTGCCTACCTAAAACGGGCGCGTATATTTGCAGCGGGCAAGTCCTACACAACCAGCTCCTGCTGAACTCCCCCAGGGCGGGAACGCAGCAAGGGTAAGCGGTCGTAGCGGTGTGATGTAGGTAGCTTGCCTTTTTTTGCTCCTTATACCCAAATATAAGTAATCTGATAGTTAGAAGTTTATGAAAAAAGTGGTTTTGGTCACCGGTGCTTCTTCCGGTCTGGGTAAATCGATTGCCATCTATCTTACCGAGCAAAACTACACCGTTTACGGCACAAGCCGCAATCCCACTAAAACCAAAGATTCTCCTGTGAGGATGCTCGCCATGGACGTTCACGACCAGCAGATGCATTGATACAGCCGTAGAGAATTTGCTGGAAAAAGAGGGCAGGATAGACGTCCTGATCAATAATGCTGGTGTGGGCATCACCGGCCCGATGGAAGAGACCCCAATCGAAGAAGTGCAAAAAGCCATGAATACCAATTTCTATGGTCCGCTTAGGGTTTTACAAGCCGTTCTTCCCACCATGCGCAAACAGCGATCACGGCCGAGTAATCAATATTACCAGTATTGCAGGTTATATGGGTTTGCCGTACCGCGGTATTTATAGCGCAACAAAGGGCGCGCTAGAAATCGCCACAGAAGCGTATCGTATGGAATGTGCACATTTCAATATTCATTTTAGCAATGTCGCTCCAGGCGATTATGCGACTAATATTGCCGCAGGACGTTTTCATGCACCCAGTCAGAGAAAACAGCGACTATGCAAAAAGGTTACCAGCACACACTGCAATCTGATTGATGAACATGTGGACAGCGGCAACGATCCCATCGAGGTTGCCCGCAAAGTTCAAGAAATCCTTCAGAACCGAAAAACCGGGTATACACTATAAAGTGGGTAGCCTTCTACAGAAGCTTTCGATTGTGCTTAAAAAAATACTTCCCGAAAAACGGTATGAGAGGATGTTGAAGAAACATTATGGGTTGAAGTAAGAATTTTATTGTTGCAGTGCGTAGATTATGGTATTTCAAGAACTTAATTTTTGCTGTGGTCTAGCGTATCGTTGCGGTCATAACACTTGAGCGGATAAAAAATTACTTTACAAAAAAACTAAACTGTAAATTACAAAAAGAACTTGCAGACAAGTAAAATGCAATCGACAATTTATAGCCGCTTTTATGCACTTGGCTTTGTCCGGTTAGGTTTCATACGCTGTTCTTTGAAGAATGTAACGATCTCTTCTTTAGTCATTTTAGATAATTTTTTATCCAACCTGTCTTTTATATCGCGAGCCATTTTCACGGCATCGAATTTCTTTTTTATTTTAGTTTCCATAGTTCATTAATTCTCTTGGTGAGCGAATATCCAGTTGTTGATATCCATTTTATTGACTTAGGCATTTGTTTAATATCAATTTATCCAGTAAATTAGGGGTATCAAACAATTATATCATGGAGCAAAGGTTCAAGTCCCTAACCATTATGGAATTCCAGCAGAAGTTTAGCGATTCCGTGACCTGCATGGCATATCTGGCGGAGATCAAGTGGCGTGACGGCTATAGCTGCAAGAAATGTGGCCACGGGAACTACTGTGACGGAAAGGCCGCGTACTCCAGGCAGTGCACCTCCTGCAGGTATGTTGAGAGCCCAACGGCAAACACCCTCTTCCACAGGGTACGCTTCGACCTTCTGAAGGCCTTCTACATAGTCTACTTCGTCAGCACCAACAAGAAGGGCATCACCTCCACCGAGCTCTCACGCAAGCTTGGACTCAGGCAGAAGACCTGCTGGGCCTTCAAGCGCAAGGTCATGAAGGCCATGGAGAGCTCCGGGAGACACCCGCTGGAGGGAAACGTGGAGGTCGACGAGTTCGTGGTGGGCGGCAGGAGAGTGGCACCAAGAGCCGCCAGAACATCGAGAAGAAGCTCGTTGCGGTAGCCATAGAGAAGAAGGTCAAGGGCGTGAGCAGGCTCTACACGCGGGTCATGGACAGGGCGGATGCCGCCTCACTGGGCGGTTTCATGTGCGACCATGTCGACAGGGATGCCATGGTAAGGACCGATGGATGGTCTGGCTACAAGCCCCTAAAGACCGAGTTTGAAAACATGGAGCACATCCTGTCGGGGGAAAAGGGTGGCAACTTCCCGGAACTGCACAGGGTGGTGATGAACCTAAAGTCCTGGCTGCGCGGGATGCACCACCATGTGACGGACCTGCAGGATTACCTGAATGAATACACATATGGATTCAACCGCTCGTTCATGAAAAATGAAATATTCGACAACCTGCTGGAGCGCATGGTGACGCATGAACCCTGCCTAATAAAAAACCTTAGTGATTAAGTGCCTAAGTCAACCATTTTAATATTTAAAGAATTGTAGCCGCGTATTCGATCGACATTTACGTCATGCTTGAAATTCCAGCTAACAAGAACATCCGCACGATTTATTGTTGCAAGTGCAATGTGTAAAAAATCAGGATAACTTGTTTTTCCAACGACGTTTTCAGTGATGTATTCAGTCGCAAGTAAAACAGTATCATCAGTTTCTTCCACAAATTCAGTGTCATCATTTTTAATACCTTGAACTAATTTGCGAACTTTTTCAGGCGCAAATTCCAATTCAGTTTCGAGGATTGTTGAGAATATAATCGTGAATTCGCCATTAGTTATTCGTTCAAACAAAGGTCTTGTAAACTCTTCAAATTCGTCGTCAAAGTATCCTCCGAAAACTGAAGTGTCCAATTATATCCGCTGTTTTTTCATTTTATAAAGTTACTAAATTTAGCTAGATGCTACTTTGTAACACGTTATTTATCTCTTTCTTCATAACTATTTAAAAGTGGAATCTCCTGTAACCAAAAGGGAACACAGAATTTTTTTTCGAGGGTATTAGAGCTACATGAATTTATTATTGAAAGGGCAAACAACATAAAAAGCCATGCCTCAGTAAAACTCAGCATTTGTTTTATATTCAGTCGCTAGTTAAAATGTGAATTATGGCGATCCATATGTTTGAGAATGATACGTTATATCAACACGCAAAATTCTGGCCTCGAGCTGGCGCCTATATTCTGGACGGGCTGATAATCAGTGCCTATCTCTCTGGTCAATATGTATAATCTGGGGAGTTTGCGCAGTTTTGGTTTGCACATGCTTATTGTCGCTGTGGGGTTTTTGTACAAACCGTGGATGGAAACTCAGTACGGTGCCACCATCGGTAAGATGGCGCTTAATCTTAAGGTGGTGGGCCATAATTTCCAAAACATTGATTTTAAACAGTCCTTACTGCGTAGCGCGATTTATATTATTCCAGGACTGATTTTGATTCCTTATACCTTTTTACAATTTCAAAACCCCGTTCTGGCAAATGCAAATGGTTTTCTTGAGTTTACTGAGTTAGCAAGAATAGAATATCCATCGCAATGGTGGATTAGCAACCTAGTAACAGTTTTTCTTTTTGTTGATCTTATTGTTCTACTATCAGATTCTTCTGGACAAAGAAAATCCTGGCATGATAGGATAGGAAAGACTTATGTAGTTGAAAATTAGTTGATGATTAATGGATATCTGTAATTTGATGCACTTCAAATTCTATACTCGGCCATTCTTGATTTTGACATTTGGATTCATATTGTTTACCGCAATAGGAACGGTGAGTCACGAGTACGGGCATATCGCGGTAGCTAAATTTCACGGCTATGAAACCGAGTTGCATTATGGTAGCATGAATTATTATCCGCCAGGATATAAACAGGATGAAGATTACTTGACCCTTAAAAAGCTTTACGCCGAACACCAAAACATTAAATTTTCTGATTGGCCAGAAAGTGAAACAGCCAAAAGAATAGAATATATTGAGCTTTTGCAGAATCGTTATTGGAACGATGGTGCCAAGGATGATCTTTTTATTTGCATGGCCGGTTCATGCCCAAACCGTATTGACGGGAATTTTAGGATTGATAGTTTTATTCTTTCGTAATAATTCCATCAAGCTTAATGGATTGAGGTTCACAGACTGGATCGCCGTGTTTCTTTCATTATTTTGGTTGCGTGAAGTCTTCAATCTGGCGACGTCCGTAGGAAGCGAACTCGTTTACCCGTCTGGCAGTTGGTTCGGTGGCGATGAACTGCGCATCTCTAACTACTTGAATCTTTGGTCGGGAACGATTTCTTTAGTCCTAGGTTTACTTGGATTATTCATATCCCTTTACGTGATTTTTGTTGTCATCCCCATTAGACTGCGTTTAACTTTTATTCTCAGCGGTTTGGTAGGTGGGGTAGTGGGATTCTATTTGTGGATGGAAGTGGTGGGAACTCTGATTCTGCCTTGAGAATACATGAGTATTTTTACTATTCCGCTTTCGCGAAAGCGATATTCTCAACCACATTTGATACCTTGCTGATCATACGTTAATTAAATAACTTTAGATCCACTTTCCAATATTTAAAACAATTCTCTTGTAATAGTAATTTAAAACAGGCGTTTTTATACAACCAACTAGCTAGATATGCTCAAGAACTTTCTTCTCAAATCCCCAGAATATTATTTACTGGTAATAGCTCTTATGGCGGCTTACACACAGCCATTTTATTTTAATCCTATTTTTGCCGGAGCGGAATTGATCTTTCTAGCTCAAGCACTTGTAAAAAATAAATACTCAGGTATTACACTTGCCTTGCTATCATTTCTGTTGAATTTTCTATTTATGGGTGCCGTATTATCAGAGTTTAACGAGTTCAATGAATTTGATCAAAGTGCTCAATTGTTATTGCTGGTGGGATCATCCATATTTTTAGTGAATGGATTTTTTATCGTGGTCATGATTTATAAATACGCACGATTATTTGCAAGTAAATCTCAAAAAAATAAGCTTACATTACCGCTATGAGTAAAATCGATAAAACAAGTCTCGACCGTGCATTTCAGCTCTTTGAGTCTGGCGATATCGATCGTATGGAGGTAGGATCAATCAAGGGTCTTCAGAAAATTCACACCTATCTGTTCCAAGATTTATATGATTTTGCTGGGGAAATCAGGAACAAGAATATTTCAAAGGGGGGATTCAGATTTGCCAACTCATTGTATTTAAACGAGGCGCTTTTAAAAATCGAGCAACTACCAGAGAAGACGTTTGAAGAAGTTATTGCAAAGTATGTCGAGATGAATATCGCTCACCCTTTTATGGAAGGTAATGGTAGATCGATGCGTATCTGGCTGGACATGATGCTCAAAAAAGTGATGGGAAAGGTGGTCAACTGGCAATTTGTCGATAAGAAGTTATATCTGCAAGCGATGGAGCGCAGCCCGATCAATGATTTGGAATTGCGTGTGTTGCTTAAGGAAAATTTAACCGATCAAGTAAATAACCGTGATGTGATCTTTAAGGGAATTGAACAATCTTATTATTATGAGGGATATGAAAAAGATAGCGAATAACACAACTATTAATGTTCTTTGACAGAAAGCCAAAGCTACCGATAACCGCTGAAGACAAAGAGTGGATCGATTCTGATTTAGAGTGGCTAAGATCTAATCTGGGTAGCGATCATATGGATTCAATCCGGACAGTTACACCTACAAAGAATTTTTATAACATAGATTTTGCGGGAATAGAAAGCGATGCTCACTTTGTTTTGGAACGCACTGCACAGCTCATGGCTGTGGATATCAGTAAAATCAAATTAGAGTTTTTTTCAGACTCAACTTTTGAATCAGAGGACGGTGGTATTTTGAGTTCGCCAGCAGATGCCACTGGAAAGTGGGAAAGCGCAGGTGGTACCTATGAACAAACTGAAGATCATACTATAATTTCAATCGAGCGCTCGCAGCTTAAAAATCCAATATCTCTAATAGCAACTATTTCTCATGAACTCGCTCACGAAATTCTTCTAGCCGAAAACAGAATTGATGAAAATGATGAGTATCTGACAGATCTTACGGCTATCGCTTATGGTTTTGGGATATTCATTGGCAATTCTAAATTTCTATTTTCGTCATTCATTACTAATGGTGGCTACGGCTGGAGATCTAGTAGTCAGGGATATTTACCTGAACTAATTATCGTTTATGCCATGGCAAAGTTATCTACAGAAAGAAACGAAGAAACAAACTACAGTCAGTTTTTGAATGAGTCCATGTCTAGTCACTTTGACAAAAGTCTCAAATGGATCAAACAAAACAGTTGATTCCTACCTCAATCGTTTGCGCAAGCAAATCCCACCTATCATCTAACAACCTAGCGCTTTTCCATATTTTAGCGCGACAACCGTATTCCTATGAAAAAGTATTTGTTGATTCTCTTTGCTGCAATGACTTTGAGCCGCTTGCAAAACCAATTCTAACGAAGAATCAGTTGACACAGGACCTGATGAAGTCGCTGCACCTTTTGACTGGAATGGTGCCAATGTCTATTTCCTATTAACCGACCGTTTTTTGAATGGCGACAAGTCAAACGACAGCATCATCAAACGCGACAAGCCCACTGCAACTCTGCGTGGCTTTAAAGGCGGCGACCTTGCTGGTGTGATCCAGAAAATCGAGGAGGGCTATTTTGATGATCTGGGTGTAAATGCAATCTGGATGACGCCCATCTGGGAGCAGATCCACGATGGGGTGGACGAGGGAACAGGTTATACCTATGGCTTTCACGGCTACTGGGCAAAAGACTGGACAACGACTGATCCCAGCTACGGCACTCCAGAGGAATTCCAGCAACTGGTTGATATCGCGCATGAACATGGAATCCGTGTTCTTATGGATGTGGTTCTTAACCATACTGGCCCAGTAACAGATCAGGATCCCCAGTGGCCAGAAGAATGGGTACGCACTGGGCCTACCTGTACCTACCAGGATCAATCTACTGCCGTCACCTGCACGCTGACTGACAATCTACCAGACATAAAAACCGAGAGCGAGGAAGAAGTGGATCTACCACCGTCACTAGTCCAAAAATGGAAAAACGAAAACCGCTACGATAAAGAAATCGCAGAACTGGATGCATTTTTTCAACAATCTGGACTTAAACGCACACCTACCAATTACATCATCAAATGGCTCACAGACTATGCGCGTGAAACAGGAATCGATGGCTACCGCGTGGATACGGTAAAGCACGTAGAAGAAGAGGTGTGGGAGACATTGAATACCCAGGCGCAACTTGCCTACAACCAGTGGAAAGACAGCAATAAGGCCAAGGTCATGCATGACGACGATTTCTTTATTATCGGTGAGTTGTATGGTTATCAGGTGGAAAGCGGGCGCGAGTTTTACTTCTCTAGCGGCAGCGTGGATTACTTTGATTATGGCTATGATGGGATGATTAATTTTGGCTTTAAACGCGAGGCAAACATGCCCTATGATATGCTGTTTGAGCGTTATGCACAGTACCGCGACAGCCTAATTGCCGATGGTGACGAGCCAGTCGCCTTTATGAATTATGTGAGTTCGCACGACGACGGACAGCCATTTGATCCCACTCGTGACCGAGCTTTTGAGGCCGGGACTAAACTTCTTCTCGCCCCAGGAATGTCACAGATTTATTACGGCGACGAGACGGCCAGACGACTGGATGTCGAGGCTGAAGGTGATGCAAAGCTGCGTTCCATGATGAATTGGGAGACAATGGATAAAGAAGTGCTCTCGCACTGGCAGAAACTGGGTAAATTCAGGCACGACCACCCGGCAGTAGGTGCTGGAAAGCATACTAAAATGGTGTATGATGGCGAGGGAACGCTGGCCATGCGCAGCTACACTACGGGCGATTTTGAGGAAAATGTAGTAATCGGTGCAGGGCTGCCAGACGGTGAGATCACGATCCAAATGCCCGCCCAGCTAGCAGATGCTGCCCAGGTAAGAAACGTCTACACAGGCAAAACTGTAGAGGTTAAAGGTGGTACGGCTACCCTGATTGTTGAAAATGGCGTCATTCTGATTGAGCGTATTTAAGGGATATTCTTTACAAATCATATTTAGTGATAGTCTTTCAACTAAAAACAAGATAGGCAGGCTGGGAATGATGTTTATAATGAAATTATATTTCAACGTTTTTCGTAAGATTAAATAAATTTTCCACTACGCATTGATGGTTATTTGAATTCTGTCTGGGTGAATGAGTAGAAACAGTATTCTTGATTTAATGTAATAAAATACAG
This sequence comes from uncultured Flavobacteriaceae bacterium, assembly GCA_963740155.1. Taxonomy (GTDB): domain Bacteria; phylum Bacteroidota; class Bacteroidia; order Flavobacteriales; family Flavobacteriaceae; genus Nonlabens. The sequence goes on from CAVUDE010000001.1 coordinate 160,617, forward strand.
AACTTAACAAGTCAGAATGCCAATATTTGTGTAGTCGATGGATGATAATTCCGCTTTCGCAAAAGCGTACTCCTCAACCCACACTCGTTAAACTAACTTTAATAATCACCGCCCGCTCAATCTAAGTAGGTTTATTTGCAAATATGGCAGCCGTAATTCCATCCCCCGATAAATTTAAATTCAAGCACGTTCCCAGCCTGTTATGGGAATCTGCCAAGGAATGGAACGAGGCCGCGTCTGGCAGCTAAGTGCAGCGGTTGCCTACTACGCAATCCTGTCCCTACCTGGATTACTGGTGATCGTGATAGGCGCCATAGGGAGCGTATGGGACGCAGAAATAGCGTCTGGGAAACTCACCAGCGAGCTCGCATCCTTAATAGGTTATGGCGCAGCAGAGGATATCAATAAAATGATGCAGGCCGCGCAGATGGACAGCGACAGCTGGTGGGCGTATCTGATTGGGATCGTGACGTTGATATTTGCCGCAACGGGGGTTTTCTATCAGATGCAACTGGCGCTCAACATGATCTGGCAACTTAAGATCAATCCTAATACTCCGTGGTATAAAATGATTTTTGACCGTGCAAAGAGTTTCGGTTTCATCTTAGTTCTCGGATTTCTGATCCTTATCAGTTTTGCGCTTTCTACGATCATCGGGATTCTGCAAGACTGGATTACAAACAATTTTGCAGAATATCTGGGCGTCGTGACGCTGGCAATCAATTACTTGCTTTCCCTAGGAATCATTTCATTCCTGTTTGCACTTATGTTCAGGTATCTACCAGATGCGCGCACGGCGTGGGAGAACATGTATGGCCCGGTGCCATTCTTACCGGTTTGCTTTTCCAGACGGGGAAGTTTTTGCTAGAGATATATTTTAGCAATTCATCACCCGCCAGCGCCTATGGAGCAGCCGGACTGGTGGTTTTGTTACTCCTGTGGGTTTCCTACTCGTGCTTGATCCTGTTTTTTGGCGCGTATTATATCAAAACCTTCGCAGAACGCTACGGCCAGGGAATACGCCCCAGTTCAAAAGCACTCAAGTTTACCGAAAACCTAGTGGTCACAGAAAAAGGCGAGGACGTAACAAGAGAAGATCTAAAAGAAGTGCTGGAAAATGATGACAACAACGTCAGGTCTGTAGCAGATGAGGAGAATGATATTTATCTAGATAGAAGGTAAGTTTAGCAATTAGTTTTTAGCCGTTAGCTCTTAGTATTTTTCAGAGCTCTGGTTGTTCTGAACCCTTTGACATTAAGTTATTTAGGTAGTTTCTTTTTCTTTATTCTTTTCTCTTTCTGCGTTGATCATTACATGTTATTCTTTATTAGTATTCCTAATGTCATGTCGAGCGCAGTCGAGACAGATTCGTCTAGTACAAATATCTAAATCGATTATCCTTATCGAACTCAATCCAAGCTTATAGGCAATATGAATTTGAATTTAGATTCAATTGATGACTTTCAAATATTCATCTTACTAACTTAAGGATGAAATTCTCACCTCAATACTCAAAATCAATCTTCAAAATTCGTTGATCGATATTCGATATTCAATTCTCATCGCCCAGAATCAATAACAAACCACACCAATTAGATGTGGTTACATATAAATTGAACAATACTAGAGCAAAGATGGGGTGGCAGAGGTATCCTGCGAGTTGTCATCCTCGTTGCCGTAATTCTCATCTATCGTGTTGCGCTTGTAATCGCTGTAGCCGTTAGGTGAAATGATTAAATCCATGATTTTTTTATTTGCAAAATTATTCCGACACTAAGCTTATTGCTCTTAAGAAATTCTTATCAAATTGCTAGTAAAATCAAAACTTTAGGTATTCCTAGGTAAATTTAATGTTGTCAGAAAATTACGCCGTATCCGTACAATGTTAAAGAGCAGCTTTAACTAGCCAGCTGGCGGTCAAAAACCAGTTGATCCTCACCGTATTTATTCACGTAGGATCGCAGGATCTGATTGGTATGGTAGTTTGCTTTTTTGCGCTTGACAAAGGCCTCACAATCTTCAAAACTGGTTACACTAGCATATTCATCCACATAACCGTAGCCCTGATATTCTCCATCCTTTACGAGAACAAAACATGCCTCATCCTTATTCCTGCCTGGTTGTTTGATAACATAAGTAGGATTCTGGCTGGTGAGGGTCTCGATGGCTTGGTTTGCCCGTATGTTGTAAAGTGAAACCAGTTCATCCTTACGGCATATCCCCTTGCAGCATTTGCATTTATAGTGTGACGCGCAATCATCAGTCACATTAAAGCTGCAGTAACGCGGGCATAACTGATGATCCATGCAGAGTTGTTCCAGCTGTTCCACCGCCGCGGCGCGGCTGTAATGCGTCACGACGCTATAATCATAGGATTTGACCAGTCCCACGGCAAACTGTACAATCCCCAGCTGATTCTTATAATGCAGGATCTGGTAGGCACGCCTGGGTTTCTTTTGCGCGCTGTTGAACCGCGGATAGTAATGCCTGATCATATCTGCCTCTTCCAGCAGCGCCACCAGTTCATTGCCCGTGGGAATGTGTTCTATATAATGAATGCTTTGGCACATGAGATAGGATTTGCTTGCCTTTGAATAGAAGTGGGAGAGTACCCGCTTGCGTAAATTCACTGCCTTGCCTACATAAATAACTTTTCCTTTCTGATCCTTAAAAAGATAGACACCGGGCGCATCGGGAAGATTGGAAAACTGACTGCGATCCAGGTGCGGTGGGAAAGTTCCCTCCTGGCTATTGCCTTTTAGGAATTTGGAGAATTCCATGCCATCTTCATCCAGTTCCAGCAGGTGCTGGAAAAGAGTGACGGTCGCATCAGTATCACCCTCTGCGCGATGGCGGTTTTGTAGCGAGATTCCCAGCTGATTGCACAATTTGCCTAGACTATAGGAGTGCATTCCTGGGATAAGTTTGCGGCTCAATCGTACCGTACAAAGCTTTTTACGCTTAAAGTCATGACCTAACCGTTTAAACTCGTTGCGTATGATGTTGAAGTCAAAGTTTACGTTGTGCGCCACAAAAATGCAGTCCCGCGTCATGCGCTCAATCTCTTCTGCGACGTCTGCAAAAATGGGCGCGGTAGATACCATCTCGTTATCGATTCCCGTCAGGCGCGTAATAAAATCTGGTACTAGGGTTTCTGGATCTACCAGTGTCGTAAATTTCTCGACTATCTCCGTGCCGTGCATTCTTACAATGCAGATCTCGGTCATGCGGTTGCCGCCCAGTCCTTTACCGGTGGTTTCTATATCCACCACACAAAAATATTGTTCCTTGAAATTCATTTACCGGCTGGCATTAGGGAAAGGTTCCAAAATTATGGAATTATTCCTAGTAATTGCACATCTCTGTTGATTTATTGTACTAGCTACTGCAACTCAATTGCGTACAATCCTGACTCTCAGTAGCCCAGTCTGGACGGCGGGCGTACCATTTTTCCATATCGGGTTGCTCGTTGTAGGGCCGTTTCAATAGTAGATATAACTCGTCCATCAATGCATAATCACCTTTTTCTGCGTTAACGATTGCTATCTGCGCCATGTAATTACGCAAAACATATTTAGGATTGATGGAGTTCATTTTTTGTGTTCTCGCTTTCGCCAAAGCGTAATTCTCACCATCTCCCTGTCTACCACCAGCATCTTTAAAAGCTTGTAGATCCTCTTGAAGTTTCACCAAATAATCCTGCAACCAAGACTTTAACTGCGAATAGTTATCGTTCTTTAAATCAGTTTTTTGATAAAATGATGGTTCTAAAATCTGTAGCGATTCTTCTACCCTCATGGATGGCTGGACACCCGCCAGTTCACGGAAAAAAATTGTCATGTCCACGGCAGATTCCTCCAGCGCTGTAACCAAGCCGTAAACAAGGTCATCGCCATACACTTGGCGCAATCCGATTTTCTTATAAATCATTTGAACGTATTCCTGCTCATAATTTGTTTTGAACTTTTCTAGCGCTGCCTCCAGTGGTTTTGCATCATCAATGAGCGGATAAATCGCAGATGCCAATTTCCAAAGATTCCATAAAGCAATCTCGCCCTGCTTGCCGTATGCATATCGCGCCTCCCGGTCGCTGGTATTGGGCGTCCAGTCCAGATCAAATTCTTCTAGGAATCCATAAGGCCCGTAGTCCAGCGTAAGGCCTAGAATGCTCATATTATCCGTATTCATCACGCCGTGGACAAATCCCACTCGCTGCCAGTCGATCACCATGGTAAGCGTGCGATTACATATTTGCTGGAACCAGGTGTTATAATCGTATGAATTCTCACTTTTACAATCGGCGTAAAAGTGATCGATCACATAATCGGCTAGCTTGCGCATGGTTTGAATATCCTTTGCTGCTGCGAACAACTCAAAACTACCAAAACGCAGGAAACTAGGCGCCATACGTGTAAGCAGCGCGCCAGGCTCATTAGCCGCATTCCCATCGTATAATTTATCGCGCAACACCTGCTCACCAGTCAGTGCCAGCACAACAGATCGGGTAGTGGCAATCCCCAGATGATGCATCGCCTCACTACACAAATGCTCACGTATGCTGGATCGCAACACGGCATATCCATCGCCACGGCGGGAGTAGGGAGTGGCCAGCGCCTTTTACCTGGATGGTTTGCATGGCACCGTCCATATTTATCTCACCCAGATTAATCACACGTCCATCCCCCAATCGACCAGCCCAGTGACCGAATTGATGCCCAGCGTATGCCATGGCGTAGGATTCTGTAGTGATGTTCTTGAGTTGACCTAATATATAGGCTGCGGCTTGTTCTTCCGTAAGTCCCATAGCTGACACCACCTGATCAATTAATCCCGATGAATGAACTATTTTAAATTTCTCAAACTGTTCAAACGCAACGATATCCAGTAGGATACTGTCTTTAAAATTTGAAACGAAGATATTTTGTAAAGTGAGATTCAAATGGTGGTATCGTTTGTGAACTACATGAGCATCGCAAAGTCGCGAATTAAATAAAACTTTACAAGAGGGCTTTGATGTTAATTAAATAATTGTACTTACCTTTAATTCAAATTTCATATTATGAAATGTTTTTACTTCTTTGCCTTTTTTCTGCTCTTTTTCCACCATGGGTGTTTCACAGGTGGGAATCAACACATCCAGCCCAGAAGGAACACTGGACGTTGTTAGTGTAAACAATACTGGCCTGGTTCACCCACGTGTGGATAATGTAGAGGCGGTCACTTCTGATGGCACAAGCGCTGCACCAGTTGATGGAACAGTGGTTTATGATATCGCTAGGGATAAAATGTGTTTTTTGATCACAGGCACCACATGGCTTTGTATAGGTGTGGATGGCACAGGGTCACCTGAGCAGTTTACCGTAGATACAACAACATCTACTCCTCCAGCAAGACCAGCAGCCCCGCAAAAGCAAACTGAAAAGCTGAATGCGACGACTATTTCTAGCAACAAGAAAAAGTAAGATGATGAAAAAGCAACTTTTACTTGTAATGGCGTTTTGCGCCATAGCCGCCGTAAGCGCGCAGAAATCAGGAATAAACACAGATACGCCCCAGGGCGCGCTGGATGTTACTACGACTAATAATTCTGGTATGGTCATGCCACGCGTGGCAACTCTAGAAGACGTTACAGCTACAGATGGTGGCGTTCCTGCAATAGGCACTGGGGTTTATGTCACATCAATCAATCAGTATTGCTATTATCTTGAAACTGGATGGACTTGTTTAACAGAAAACGGTCCTGAACGTGGATTTGTGGATCAACCGGATTATGATAGCCCGGTAGGTACTTATTTCAAAGCTTCTAACTCTGACGCAGATGATCAATATGGTTATTGGAACGCAATTGATGATAGTGGTCGTTACCTGGTAGTAACGTCACGCAGGGAATCCAGTAATGTAAGTGGTGTTCAAAACGGCACTACTTCCAGTGCAGATAATACTTCTGCTAGATCTGGCGCTGGCTATATTTATTATAGGGATGATGCTAATCCTAACCCTGGCACAAATAACTGGGTACAGCAGGCTTTCTTGAAAGCACCTACAAATACTGCTGGATCTACATTTGGATATAGAGCAGCAATGGCTGGGAATGGTGCAACTGTAGCGATAGCAGAGACTTTCTCGCAAAACGGAGCAACTGGCACAGGTCAGGTGCATATTTATACAAGATCGGGAACTACATGGAGTTTTGTACAAACGCTTTCAGCCAGCAATGCTGGAAATGGTGATGCCTTTGGATCCAGTGTCGAATTAAATTCAGACGGTACGAGAATCGTCATAGGTGCTTTTGGAGAAGATACTGGCGCAGATGGGATTGACCCTGTTTCTGATAACTTAGCATCTAATGCTGGTGCCGCGTACATATTTTCCTTGAACAGTGGAACATGGACACAAGATGCTTTTCTAAAGGCTTCAAACAGTGCAGCTAATAATCAGTTTGGCTGGTCTTCATTTATCAGTGACGATGGAAATACAGTTGCGGTAGGCGCACGTAGGGAAAATGGGAACGCCACTGGTGTTTTTGATCCAGCATCTACTCAAGCCACAACTACGGGCACCGGTGCTAATGATTCTGGTGCAGTTTACGTTTATACGCGCGATGAGACTAGTGGAAACTGGTCACAACAAGCCTACATAAAAGCATCCAATACGGGTGCGGGTGATGAATATGGTTACAGTCTAGCATTGAGTGCAGATGGGAATACCATGGCCGTAGGTGGGAGATATGAAGATAGCGATAGCGACCAGAACAATACGGGTCAGGCGCTGGATAATGCCACACGAGCTGGGGCAGTTTATGTATACTTAAGAACTGACACGACATGGCAATTACAAGATTATTTGAAAGTAGCATCATCGCAAGCAGGTGACGAATTCGGCAGATCAGTAAGTTTATCTAATGACGGTGATACCCTTGCGGTGGGCGCCGTGGATGAGGACAGTGAGGGAACTGGTGTAAGCAGGTTACCTATCAATAACACTGCTGGCGTGGCAAACAATGAAAATGCAGTTCAATCTGGTGCCGCCTATATTTTTTTTAGAGGTGGGAATTCCTGGACGTTGTTTTACACAGTTAAGGCGGAAGATTTTGCTCAGCCAGATGCGCGTTTCGGGAGATCAATTAATTTTTCAAGCGATGCACGTACGGTCGCTGTAGGTGCAAGATTTGATGATAGTGGTACAGATTTAATCAATGGCCCTAAACCAGACGTGGATGCAACAGCAGATAGAGCAGGTGCCGTATTTCTTTTCCAAGCACAGGACTAACACCTATTTTTTTTCAGATATAGGATTTAGTTCCTACTTGAATTTTGAGCTGTCCTATCAAGGATAGCTCAAAATTTTTATAAGCATTTCTCATTCTGAAGTCTGTAAAATTTAGCTAGTGATAAAATTATCTATTGTACAATTCTTAGTAATACAAAGCCTGCGTGTACTTATACCGTATAACAGTAAAAAGCGTGCACGTCAATAAACAAAAGTTGCCTTCGACAGGCTCAGGCTGATAATGAGCCAACTCCTTTAAATATTTTGTCACGCTGAGCCTGTCGAAGCGCATTACAGATAACGGTATAAAGTACGATTGCTTATTAGAAACATTGCCATTGACAAGCTTGGGCTGACAAATAAATCTACTGGTCAATATTAATTAAAGATCCACTCACATCACCACCCTGAACGCCCGTGGGCAGCTCAAAAACCTCTAGGTCAAAAAATGGCACAGCGGCCGTCACGTGGTCAAAGATATCTGCCATGATGAACTCGTAATTCATCCACCGCTTGTCAGAAGAAAACGCATAGATCTCCAGCGGCAAACCATACGGAGTGGGGGACAGCTGGCGCACCATGATCATCATATCCTTATTCACGCCACTGTGCTGTTCTATATAGGACTGAATGTATTTTCTGAACACGCCTATATTGGTCAGGTTGCGACCGTTGATCTGTAGCGATTTATCGATCCCGTTCTGCTCGTTAAATTGCTGGATATCGCTCTGGCGGTGATCCAGATAGCTGGAAATCAACCCTATCTTCTTCAATTCTTCAATCCGTTCATCGCTTAGATATTTGATGCTGCTCAGCTTTAGGTTGAGGGATCGCTTGATACGGCGGCCACCAGATTCCTGCATACCGCGCCAGTTCTTGAACGAGTCAGAAATCAGCGCATAGGTGGGAATGGTGGTAATCGTATTGTCAAAGTTCTGCACCTTGACCGTGGACAGGTTGATCTCGATCACCTCACCATCTGCGCCGTATTTGTCAAAAGTGACCCAGTCGCCTATACGCGCCATATCGTTGATCGTGACCTGGATACTCGCCACAAAACCAAGGATACTATCCTTAAAGATCAGCAATATCACGGCAGATGCCGCACCCAGCCCCGTCACAAACTTCAGGAATTCAATCCCGGTAAGAATCGCAAAGGCAGAAAGAATGCCCACCACCCATGCAAAAATCATAAACACCTGGATATAGCTGTCTATGGGCTTGTCCTTAAAATTGGGCAGCGTTTTCAGGTAATCGCGTATCGTGCGCAGGATGCCACGCGCGATCCACAGGATCAGCACGATCGCAAAAAGCTGTAATCCCTTAAACACAAATGATTCCCAGTACGGGTAATTGATAAATATATAAGGTGTAAGTTCCATGGCCACCAGCAATGCCGGGATATGCGCCAGATTGCGGGGGACGGCATTTTTGACCAGCAGGTCGTCAAAGTTTGTGCTGGTCGCACTCGCCACCTGGCTGAAGATCCTGCGCAGGAGCTTACGGCTCAAAAAATCCACTATCACCACCAGCAGCAGCGATGCCACCGCCAGTCCCGCCATGTTGATCGCGCGGGTGGTAGATGGCGACAGTCCCGCATCCACTAGGTAATCGTAAAAAAAACGCTGCAATTCCATCATCTACTTTCAGGCCGCAAAGTTACGGGCGCAACGTTCAATCGCTCGACCTTACCCTCAAACAATTTTTCAGCTAAAACTGATCAGGAACACGGCAGCGGCGGCGATCAATGACAGGGCGGTAAACACTAGCAGGGTATCCCGCAGGATGCGTAGGTAGGAGTTGGTTTTCAGTATCACGGCGGCAGGTTTAAGGAGTTTGACAGCCTAAAATTGGCACATTTTATCTGGCACCGGGTTATCTGATTATTACCTTTTTGTAAAGAATTGTCTCTTGATAATTACGCTTTCCCGATAGGGAAATTTATGCTGAGCCTGCCGAAGTACGAAAGCAAACTCTCAACGATTATCCATAACTATACAAGCATTACAGAATAGTTAAAAATCTCCAGCAGGAAGTTTGCTGGCTGATAATCAACCAAGACCGTTTATTTTATGCATATTTAAAGTCCCAAAACCTACCATCCATGTCAGAGAAAGATTTTAGACCATTGCACCGGCTGGGCCTGTGTTTTAGCGGTGGCGGCTATCGCGCGACCTTTTATGGACTGGGCGTGCTGTCTGTGCTCAACAAGATCCAGTATCGGGATAAATCGTTGCTGGAGGCGGTTAAATCTATCAGCTCTGTGAGTGGTGGCACCTTGCTGGCTGCAGCTTATGCGCGCGCGGTACAGCAGGACGATTACACTTTTGAAAGGTTTTACGAGCAGATGGTTGAGCAGTTCAGGCCAGAGAATGATCACTTGCTGGAAAACGCAACGGCCAAATTAAAGGACGACAAATTGTGGGCAGATGGCACGCACAAAAAGCGGTCACTGATCAATGCCTTTGCACTGTGTTATCAGGAAATGCCCATCTTTAAGGGGACGCTGGATATGTTTGACCCACAGAAGATCAAACAATTCCACACCGTCTGTTTTAACGCGACCGACTTCTCCTACGGGCTGACGTTTAGGTTTCAGAACAGGGGAGACTTTGGCAACAGTCCTTTATATAAGGAGCATAGCAATCAGCTCAAGATTCTCAAGAACCAAATCCAGATAGGCGACGCCGTGGCGAGCTCATCCTGTTTTCCCATAGGTTTTGCGCCCATCATGTTCCCAGATGATTTCATTGCAGACCAAGATCAGCCAGCCTACGACCAACTCAAAAGTTTTAAAGTATTCCAGAATGGAGTAGGGCTCATGGACGGTGGCATTGCAGATAATCAGGGAATAGGCAGCATGGTACTGGCAGATAAACGCACGGATGGGCGGCTGGATTTTATGCTGGTCACTGACGTGGGCGGTTACCAGATGCCCGCCTGGCAGGTTCCAGATCCCAGAACCGGATGCTGATGGCGACAGCCTTACCGATGCCGTATCAAATATCTTGGACTGGTTAAAGGTGCGTGTGGTGTATTGGCTGCCAGCGGTGATCTGCGTTATTGCGATGATTTTGAATGATATGGGAGTTTTTGGCAAGCGCGCCTATTCCAGTATCTATATCGTGAGTTCGCTTATTTTAGGAATGAGTATTTTGGCAACCTTGATAGGCGCTGCGGCCTCGCTGGTAAAAAATAGCTACCTTAAAAAGATCAGCAAGCTTTTTGAGAAAAGCGTCCCAGCACCCATCGCAGATGATATTCTTGAACTCAAGAATCTAAAAGTCTCCCTTATCCAGCGTATGCTGAGCGATAGACTGTCCAGCGGCTTTACCATGATCAACTACGTCTTTATGAACCAGATCAGGCGGTTGAACTATGATCTACTATACGCCTCAAAACACCTGGTAAACCGCCGTGCCACTGCCATGATCTATGAGCTGAATGGCGAGAACAAATCCTATACCCGTAAAGACGATGACGATCCCACAAGCATCCCACCACCATCGCCGCTGGTACAAAGCATCGCACTTACCGCCTCTCAAATGGCCACCACCTTGTGGTGGAGCAAGCAAGACATTGAGGTAGATCGCATGAACAAACTTATCGCTTGCGGTGAGTTTACGGTTTGCTATAACCTATTGAAATACGTGATTGATCTACAAAAAAGCTTACAGGACCAAAGCAACAAAGACAAAATCCTACGCGGCGATGGAGTAGAGGGGAAGGTGCTGAAAGAAGTCCCTTATCCCGAATTAGTTGCGCTTGAGGTGCAATTGATGGATCTGTGGGATGGGTATTGTGAGGGGAGGTGAATTTGTTTTACAACGGATGCCGACAGTCCCGCATCACTAGGTAATCATATAAATAACGCTGGAATTCAATCACATAGATTCATTCTGTAAAGTTACGCGTGTGACCGGCAACCACTCAATCTAGCGGCCAAAGTATTTTCAGCTAAAACTGACCAGGAACACGGCAGCGGCGGCGATCAATGAAAGGGCGGTAAATACCAGCAGGGTGTCCCGCAGGATGCGTAGGTAAGAGTTGGTTTTCAGTATCACGGCAGCAACATTCAAAGTTTGACGCACTAAATTGCCACCTCTAACCCATCCACAGGTTATCTGATCATTACCTTTCTGTAAAGAAAGGTTTTTGTGGTTACGCTTGCGCGAAAATGTATGCTCTATAATCTACTGTAGTTGTACTGTCATTTCAATTGATCAATGGTCTCCGGCGAGGAGTTTGCTGGGTGGAGATCAATTAAGACCGTGTGCTTTATGTGATTGAATTTTCAATGGCCACTGAAATTATGGATTAAAAATTTCAGTTTATTACCTTAATTGCAGATGTTTTGGGTATTGCAATTCTTGATAGAACGACGAATTGATCTACATAAAGATGCTTCTGGATAAAAACGATCCAATTTTTAATAGAGTAGTGGAGTAGTTGGCTTGTTAATGGAAGCTAATAGAAGCGAGCTGAAAGCTCGACCACATAAATACTTTATCTATTTGCTTTTGGAATAATTACACTGAATGCTGCCTCTTTACTCATTTATTGCAAGTAAAATATACTTGATGCCGAATTCATTAGGGGTATCTCAAACATACACCTTGTAATCACAGTTTAGATACGGCGTTCTACCGTTAGGTTAAAACCTAACTAATCTGTATATTTGTAAGCTTAAAAGCTAACATATTTCTATTTTTGTTAGCTTAAAACCTAAACAATGGACAAAAAACGGCTGCAAATAGAACACCTGGATCGCAAACTAAAGGCATTTGAAAAGGCGAGCCAGGTGGCACCACCTCCTACAGGGTGGCTGAAAGCTGTACGTGTATCATTGGGAATAACTTTACAGCAACTCTCCGATAAACTATCTATTGCCAAACCATCTCTCCATAATATCGAAAAAAGAGAACAAGAGGGAGGTATATCGCTAAGGACTCTAAGAGATGTAGCAAATGCCCTAGATATGCAACTGGTTTACGGTTTTGTTCCCAATGATGGTTCGCTGGATAATTTGATCAATCGCAAAGCAGAAGAACTTGCTAGACGCATTGTCATGAGAACGTCAAATACAATGAAACTTGAGGATCAGCAAAACTCAGAAGAACGAATAGCAAAAGCAATTAAAGAGCGTACGGCAGTTATAAAAGGAGAGATGCCAAAAATGCTATGGGACTGAATTTGAATTATATAAATGGCCAGACGCCTATTGATGAAGATGAAAAAGAGGGGTTACGTATTGAAACAATTGCCACGCAAGCCGAGCTGGATGAGTATGAGCAACAAAATATTGAGGAAGCTTTGCAATGGGTAATGAGCAAAAGATTTAAACCTGATCAAGTGTTCTTAGAAAAATTTATTCGCGATCTACATAAACGTATGTATGGTAATGTATGGAATTGGGGTGGTGCTTTTAGAAGAACAGAAAAAAATCTAGGCGTCAAAAGTTACCTGATTAGCACTGAATTAAAGACCTTGTGTGATGATGCAACTTTTTGGATGGAAAACGAATCCTATAGTCCAGAAGAAATTGCTATTCGTTTTAAACATCGCATTGTAAGTATCCATTGTTTTCCTAACGGCAATGGTAGACACAGCAGGCTAATGGCTGATATAATTATTGAAAAGCTATTTAATCTACACCCATTTACATGGGGTGATGGAAATATTCTAAGAAATAATAACACTCGTCAGTCCTATATCCATGCTATGAAAATGGCGGATGAAGGTGATTATACATTACTTTTTGAATTTGCGGGTTCTTAGATTGTTATAACTGTGCGTAGGGATGGAATGATTCGAAAATCAAATAATATTATTTGACCCATAATATATATTATGTCAAATAGAATATTGCGCAAACCAGAAACCCCAGCCCATACAACCACAACCGACTTACCTACCACCCAAGACCATCCACTCCACATTTTCGCGAAAGCGCAATGAGATATTACCCGTGTCTAATTAAACATCCCCTAAACATTCACAGCATCTAAAGTCCGTATCGTAAATTGGTCAGCTAGACTAATTGATTTTCCATGAAATACGTATTTCTCCTATTGCTGCTGTTTTCTGCTGCTGGTTTTGCCCAGGTGCCATCGCTAGAACAAATGGATCTATATAAGATCATTGACGAGATAAGCGCTGATCGTTTGCGGGATGATGTGGCACGGCTGGCGGGTTTTGGTACGCGTAATACATTCTCTGATACGGTGTCTGATACCCGCGGTATAGGTGCTGCCCGCCGCTGGATCAAGAGTGAGTTTGAAAAGATCTCTGCTGATTGTGGCGGCTGCCTAGAAGTTTTTTACCAGAAGGATTACGTCACTACAGATATGGGATCACGCATTCCCAAGGATGCCTGGGTGGTGAATGTGGTCGCCATCCAGCGCGGTACGGCAAATCCCAATGATTTTATCATCATGAGCGGCGATATAGACTCGCGCGCCAGTGATACCATGGACTACACGACTGATGCGCCGGGTACCAATGATAACGCCACCGGAATGGCGGGAACTATGGAAGCCGCGCGCGTGCTGTCACGACGCAAGTATCGCAACAGTATTGTTTATCTGGGACTTTCTGGCGAGGAACAGGGACTTTTTGGCGGTAAGGGAATGGCAAATTATGCGCAGGAAAACGGCTGGAATATCATAGGCGTGCTCAACAATGACATGATAGGCAACATCACCGGCGTGGACGGCGTGACTGATAACCGGGAATTCCGCATTTTTTCAGAACCCACTAACCCTACCGAGACAGATCGCCAGCGCAATGCCCGCAGGTATTACGGCGGCGAGGTGGATGGGATTTCTAGACAGCTGGCACGCTATGTCCACAAATCTGTCCAGAAATACATGCCAGAGATGAAGCCCATGCTGGTGTATCGGCTGGATCGTTTTGGCCGTGGCGGCCACCACCGTTCCTTTACAGATCTGGGTTTTCCCGGCATACGCATCATGGAAGCGCACGAAAACTACACCCAGCAACACCAGGATATCCGCACCGAGAATGGCATTGAATACGGCGACGTCATTGAGCATGTAAATTTTGCTTACGCGAAAAAGCTGACGGCCGTAAACGCGATCAACCTCGCACAACTGGCTGGAGCCCCCACCCGACCTACCGGGGTGGAGATAGGCGGTATCGTAGAAGCCAGCACAAAATTGAAATGGCAGCCCGTCAAAGGTGCCGTGGGCTATAAAATCTACTGGCGGGATACAATTAGTCCCACCTGGGATCATTCCAGATACGTAGGCGATGTCACCGCTTTTACCCTAGAAAACATCGTGATTGACAATTACTTCTTTGGCGTAGCGGCTGTGGGCGCTGATGGAATAGAGAGCGTTGTGAGTTTTCCCGTGGGGGTTTTTAGGTGATTGGGATGTGGGATTCAAATTCAGAATTCTGAATTTTTTTCTCTGCTTTTATTGGCCTAAGAACATAGACCTTAAAAAATGAGGTGAAACACGGGGTGAGTCACCGGCAACTGTCAAGCTGAATTCATTGCAGCTTCTCACTGCTACGATAACGGTGCTGGTTGTTTCATCCGTAGACCTGTGTTCACTCATATCCCTCGCGTCCTGTGCGATGCTGACCTGCGTCACTATGACAGTGTGTGGCGCGGAGGTGTTTAAGCATTGCGGTGTTAATGGCCTAAGAACATAGCCCGTAAAAAATGAAGTGAAGCGAAGGGAGAAGCGAAAATCCTTGAGATTAAGATTTCATGTGTTTATTCTGATAATCATTAGGTTCAAAATTGCAGGTAAAAAGTTCAGGATCTTCTTTTCGCGCCGCAGCAAACAAAATTTTTAGGGCTAGGTTCTTAAGCCTTGATTTTTTGTTTCGTTTTTGATCAAGCAAAAATGAAAAAAGATAGAAACTGCCACAGATTATCTCTGTTCAAAAATTGAAGAAATAACCAAAACTGTCAAGCTGAATTCATTTCAGCTTCTCACCGCTACGATAGCGGTGCATTAACCATTTACAGATTTTTTCACTCGCATTCCTCACGTCCAGTGCGATGCTGACCTGCGACAGCATGACAAGCTACGATTTTGCTGAAAATCCTTGAGTCCCACTACCATATAAATATGTAATTTTGATTTCAAACCATTGAACATGCGCGCCGCAAAATACATTCTTATTCTGTTGTTGATATTACTCATATCTGCAGCGATTTATTTCTCGCTTAAAGACGGTTCCTACAACCACGTGAGGGAGATACGCGTGGACGCGCCACCAGCATTGGTTTACGAGTACATGTCAGATCCATCAAACATGGCTGAGATCCTTAAGAAAACCGATGAGGATATTGTGATTGACCAAGAAGACAACACCATCAAATACGCCAGCGGTCAAAAACAAGGAACCATCACGTTAAACGCGAGTCCTAAAGATTCACTGGTTAACTTTAGCGTTGACCACAAGGCCTTTATCAGTTCTGACGAAGCAACCGTAATGATTAAATTTAAAACCGAAGGCGATGGAACACTTGTCATCATGAACATTGAGGGTGAGCAAAGCTTTGGCGAGAAAATCGCTTCCACCATCGATCACAACAATCTGAAAGTTCTAAGTGGTGAGCTGCTCAATGACAGCCAGATGCTGGTCAATAACGCCGCAGCAGACGTAGAAAGTGACATTCAAGAAGCCATGGCGGTGACTAGTGTAACGCCTAACGGTCTGGTAGAACTAAGCGGTGGCTATTACCTGTACCTCACCACAGAATCAAAAAGTACTCAACTGGAATCTACTCACGCACAACTAAAAGGCTTGATCAACGATTACATGGAAAAGAGCTATATGACAGTGTATGGTGAGCCACATCAGTTTTTTCTGGAGGGTAATCCTACCGTTGATCGATCTCGAGTTGCGGTAGGCCTACCGGTAAGAGAACGCATAATTCTAGGCGATGATACTAATATCACTTCGTTTTTTCTTGAGCCACACAGCGCAGTAAAATTGACGCTCACCGGTGATAGAAAGAATCTGACAAACGCGTTTAAGCAAGCCGAAGAATATCTGAATACATTAGGTGTACTACGCTCTGAGTTACCCAGCTACGTAATTTATAAAAACTCACGGGAAGAAATTGCAAACCCAGCTGATCTACGTACGGAAATCTATCTTCCCGTTCAATGAAAACCTTTTTGTTAGTAGCACTAGGTGGTGGGCTGGGAAGCTATTTGCGCTACTTATTATATGTTACACTGAACGCAGACCAAATCCGATGGGTTCCTACTCTACTCGCAAATTTGGCCGGTTGCGCGGTTCTTGGGATTCTGTTTGCGCTCAAAGAGCAGGGAATTTCAGGAACTAATCTCTACCTGCTTTTGGGTTTTGGTTTTTGTGGTGGGTTCACCACCTTTTCGACTTTGTCTCTAGAAGTTTTTCAATTCTTACGCAATGGACTTTTCTGGAATGCGATTGCATATACACTAGCCTCATCGGTTCTGGGTGTGGTGGTGATTTACCTCTCTTATAAAGCGGTCAACTTATCACTTTAAGTATCTGTTTTTGTTATGCATCCATAACGTTTTCTTAACCTAGAAGCAGAGCATATTCCTAATAATAAAAATAGTTTTGCGGTACTAAAAGTACTACATGAAACTAAATCAACTTTTTGCATTAATCTGTTTTTTATCAGCGGGTTATGCTTTTTCACAAACTGAAATCTACAGACAGGATTTTGAGACAGAAAACTTAGGGTATTCACCTTCCGTTACCGAGGGAACCCCTGGTGATTTTGAGGACATCTTTAACAGGTCAAATCCGAATATAGGTGGGAATTCTACATTCCTATTTGCTATTGAAGATACTAATGCAACCCCCGCAACCGTATCTCTTTCTCAAATAGATGTGACTGGATTCACTTCGTTTGATTTTGACATTGATCTTCTGGCGCATCACTATAATAACTGGGATAGTACAGATGAATTACTCATAACATATACCTTGGATGGAGGTAGCCCTGAAAATTTATTATGGGTCCAAAACACACCTGCAAGCTCAGCTTTCAACGAGCCGGCAGCTCTTGATACAGATTTTGACGGGGATGGGGAATGTACGCCTGCAACCATATTACCTACTTTGACAACCGGAACGGCTGATAACTGTTCAGTTCCTTCAGGTGATGATCAGTTTAGAACTTTTTCAGTTGATGGAATAGCGTTGAACAATAACTCAACATTGTCTATAACTATTACTGTTAACGAGTTAACATCTACTGACGAAGGAATTTATTTTGATAACATCGTGGTTACCGGTAATTCTGGAACACCCACAAACCAAGCTCCATCAATAACTAACATCACCACAAACCCAGCGACACCTACGGACAATGACGCCATAAATGTCTCAGCAGATATTTCAGATACTGATGGTACCATCTCTACGGCCGTTTTAAATTGGGGAACCACCAGTGGAAGCTTGACAAACAGCATCAATATGTCGGTTTCTAGCGGAGCCACGTATCAGACTAATTCTGCAATCCAGGCACAGATGAACGGTACCACCGTTTACTACACAGTCACCGCGACAGATGATGATAGTGATTCTACTACATCTACAGAGATGAGCTACACGCTTGCAAATCAATTGCCCACCATCACCGCAGTTACCGTATTACCTGCAAATCCCGATAGCAGCGATGCGGTAAACATCTCTGCAGACATTACTGATTCGGATGGTACAATTTCAAGCGCGACACTTAACTGGGGAACAACTAGTGGTAGCCTGAACAATAGCATCACGCTCAACAACACTAGCGGCGATACTTATCAAACTGTTACCGCTATACCTGCACAAGCAGATGGTACTACAGTGTTTTACACGGTAACAGCCACTGACAATGACAGTGATTCTACCACCACAACAGAAGATAGTTACACGGTAACAGATCCAGTAGCTGCCACCATCCCCTACTCGATCGACTTTACCTCCCAAAATCCGTTTGCCAATAATTGGACACAACAAAACGTATCTGGAAATGAGGAATGGAACTTGGTAAATACAGAGGGTGTGCAGATGAACGCTTTTAACGGCGGTTGTCAAGTAAATGAAGACTGGTTGATTTCACCTGCTTTTAATCTAGACAATTTTGACAACGAATTGATAAGTTTTGATCTGGCAGAAACTTTTAATGGAACTACCCTAGAATTGCTTTATTCAACAGATTACACTGGCGCTGGCGATCCTAACATTGCAACTTGGATCCAGATCGATACTTATGATAACGGTGGTACATTCAACAACATCGCAGATCTGCAAGGTGTAGCTGGGACATCAGTTTATATATCTTTCAAATATGAATTTGTTACTGGAAGCTGTTCTCAGTTTACCGTAGAGAATTTTGCTATAGATGGAACAGCGGTGGGAGCTAATATCGCACCAGTAGTTTCAAATATTCAAGCAACACCAGCCGCACCCACATCGGCAGAGAATATTGTTATCTCAGCAGATGTGACGGATTCAGAAGGCCTAGCTAGCGTGACGTTGGACTGGGGTACGGCTAGTGGAACTCTCAGTAACTCACTCACCATGTCAGTGACCGCAGGTGATGAATATGCAGCAACCATACCTATGCAGGCTGATGGAACAACCGTCTTTTATACCGTAACAGCAGTAGATAATTCTGGGAGTTCGCTTTCTACTACCAGTGCAGAACAAAGTGTAATGGTTCAGGATCCTGTTAACGTATCACTTATCATTTCTGAAGTGACGGATCCTAATGATACTGCAAATGCAAAATACGTTGAGATTTACAACAATGGCACTACTACAATAGACTTTACGACCGTAGATGTTTTTCTTTACAGACAATCTAATGGTGGACCCACAGATTCTTCAGAAAAGTTAACGGGGAATCTTGCGGCTGGCGATTTTTACGTGATTGCTGGAAACGCTTCTACATTTTCCTCTTCTTATGGAAGAACTGCAGATCTGGTAACGGGGACTGTTAACGGTAATGGGGATGATGTATATGCTCTTTATGTAAATGGCGATGAAGATAATGGTACACTACTAGACATTTACGGGGAAATAGGAGTTGACGGTACTGGTGAAGCTTGGCAATACGAAAACGCCAGAGCCTACCGCAACAACTTGAATGACACCCCCAGCACTACATGGACAGCAGCTTCATGGACGATTCAAGATCCTGCAAACGTTCCAGATATGACACCGGGAACTGGTGAAGCTGTGGTTATCGATTTCACTTGGGATGGAATGGCATGGACGCCTAGCTCGCCAGAAGGAGTTTCTACCAGCAATGACAACATTACCCTCAATGCTGATTACAATTTCACATCTGCCACAGTAAACTTCAATGACCTGACCATAGGATCAAGCGCAATCTTGACCTCTAATGCTGGGACAGTTTTTAACGCGAGCGGTGATATAAATAATACAGGTCTTGTCATTCTTGATGATGCTACGATCATCGTAGGAGGCACAACCGCGCAAACTATAGACGGGACAGACTACGAGATCCTAAATCTCACGGTCAACAATCCACAGGGACTTATTGTGGATGATTCAAACGCAATTGAAGTTTTGGGAGAATTTGCTCTAAGCAATGGTGCAGTATCCACCACAGATGGAATTATACTCAACTATGACATCAATGGAAGTGCAGACCTTACCTATATCAATGGATCCATTAACGGTACCATTGTCGTAGAACGTTTTGTACCAGTCAAAACCTCAAGCCCGGTAAACTCTACCTACAGATTTCTTGCACCAGCCTTGCAAACCACCCAAACCATTTTTGAAGCGTGGCAAGAGAACGGTGCATCACCTAGTGGATTTGGAACTGATATCACAGGCAGCACGACGGGCGCAAATGGATTTGATCCCTCACCTACGGGGAATCCATCCCTACTTACCTACGACCCAGATTTTGATGGCGCACCTGGCGCAGGATGGCAATTTGCCACCACTACTCAAGTGCAGCTGGATGTAGAACGCGGTTATAACCTATTTATACGCGGTGATCGCAACTATAATCTAGGTGATCCTAATGCTAGCCCTACCTCAACTACGCTACGTGTGTCAGGAACCCCTATTTTAGGTAATAAAACCATGACGGCAAGTGATCTTGCCGGTGAATTTACCCTCATTGCAAATCCATATCCAGCTACAGTAGATGTGGCTGATGTATTGCTTAATTCGTCAACAAACCTAGATCCCAATGTATTTTACTCATGGGATCCCAACATAGGCGATCAAGGGGATTTTGTGGAAATCACGGCTGGTGTTCCTACACCTTCATCTAGTCCTGCGACAGGAGTTGTGGAAAGCGGTCACTCTTTCTTTGTACAGACTACAGCAACCGCATCAGCAAGCATGACCTTTACCGAAAGTTCAAAATCCCTGACCGGTGCTACCACCACACTAGGAACTAATCCATACCCCACCCCCGGTGCGATTGAAATCACATTGATATCTGCAGCAACGGGTAATACCATGAGTGCTGCGGCGATCAATAAATTTGTAGGCTTACCAGACCGCCTCAAATTTATGGGTAGGAATGAAAACCTATTTATTACGACTGCCGGTGAATTCTGGTCACAGTTGAATGCAGAAGATGTTCAGGACCTGAGTGATCTAGCCATAGGCGTAAACAACACGACCGCCCGCGATTATGTAATTACGATTACAAACCTGCCGTCAGATGTGATCATTCTTGATACGCTTACAGGAACGACGATCAATCCCTCAGAAACTGTTGCTGGATTTACTTTTACAGCCATGCCGCAGGTGGATCAGTCCAGTCGTTTTGTATTGACCTCTACGCTTGGCAGCCCATCGGTTGAGCTGGACAACCTATCGGTTTTCCCTAATCCGGCGATCGCAGATAATCCCGTGACCATTACTGGATTTAATGATGGTGATGCAATGGTGAATGTCTCCATTGTAAGCCTGTCAGGTCAGCAAATTTTGAAGAGTGAGATTCAGGTGAACAATCGCACGGCTGCTCTTCCCGTACAGGCATTGCCTACTGGGGTTTATATTCTACACCTGGAAACTGCCTCTGGATCTCAAGCTATCAAGTTGATTATGGAATAGTAGTAAGTAACTTGATTAAATAATATTAAAGCTGCTTGTAATGAACGAGCAGCTTTTTTATTACGCTTTCGCGAAAGCGGAACAATTCCAATCCCCATTTCTCCATTCTTGCATCTGGTCTAGCTACAGGCATTGCCTACCTTTGCGGCTATGGCGGGAACACGTATCAACAAATGGCTGAGTGAGCAGGGATATTGCTCGAGGCGCGCGGCAGATAAACTTATTGAACAGGAACGGGTAACAATCAATGGCGAGGTGCCAGAGATGGGAACCAAGGTTGTGGACGGCGACGTCATCGCAGTGAATGGTGAGGTGATCAAGGAGAAAAACGAGGCGCCCGTCTATCTCGCACTCAACAAACCGCCTGGAATTGTGTGTACCACAGACACGCGTGTGGAAAGGGATAATATCATCGACTATATCAATTATCCCAAACGTATTTTTCCCATAGGTCGCCTGGACAAAATGAGCGAGGGACTTATCCTGCTCACTAATGACGGCGATATTGTCAATAAGATCCTGCGCGCCCGCAATAACCATGAGAAAGAATATATCGTGATGGTCAATCGCACGATCACGCCACGATTTATTCAGCGTATGGCCAGTGGTGTTCCTATACTCAACACTGTAACACGTGAATGCGAGGTGGAACAGCTGGACCGCAACGTATTTAGAATCGTGCTTACCCAGGGGCTTAACCGCCAGATACGTCGTATGTGCGAGTATCTGGAATATGAGGTAGAGGCGCTTAAAAGGGTGCGCATCATGAACATTAAACTGGACCTGCCCATAGGCGAGCACCGGGAACTCAACGCCGCAGAATTAAAAGAACTCCAGAGCCTGACTACAGAAAGTTCCAAGACTTTATAAATTCTCAGGTACGATGGCCAGACTATTGAAAAGATCTGCCTTTGCTTTGAACAATTTACTTAGAATGTCCAGGCGTTTTTGAGCGTTTTCAATCAGTTTTTGCTCACGGGAATTGATCAGGAAAAGTGAACTACCCCCCAGCTGAAACCTGCGCTCTTCTGCCACAAGCATCGCGCGGGAATCCTGTACGATCTGGCTGATGATATCCGTCTGATCGTCATAGGCATCGATTTCTCTAAAGTTGGATTCTACTTTATTAACTATTTCCAGCTGGGTTTGCTGTATATCAAATTCTGCGTCTTGTAACTTGATTTTGGCGAGCTGGAGATTTCCCCTCTCCTTCCGTAGGAAAATAGGTGTGGAAAACGTGAGCCCAGCTTTATACTCGCCCAGGTCGTAGCTTTCATTCCACTCTGGCGATATAGCGTCGTAGCTTAGGGAGAGTTTGGGCAATAGCTTGTTTGCTTTTAATCGCCTATCCACGTCTATCTGATCGCGTTTAAGTTGTAGTGCGAGCACCTTTGGGTGATTTTCTACCGTAAATAGATTGAGTGACTGCCCCATGATTTCAAGCGCGACGTCAATCTCGGTGCGCAGGTCATTCTGTGGAAAAGTGCCTGGACGCAGTTCCACGGGGAATTCATTGATCCAGATAAAATTGGATAGCTTTAGCCTTGCCTTGATAAAATCCAGGTTTGCCTGGGCTAGTCCCAGCTCGCGCTGTTTGTAGGCGATACGCGCCTCTACCGAGTCGATGGGCGCTCGCCCACCCTCTCTTACTCCTACTTTTATGGCCTCAAAACGCAATCTAGCATTGACCAGGATTTCCTGAAAAAGCCTGCGTTGCTGCGCGGCCTGCCACCATTTGAAATAGACGTCAGTCGCTTCAGTAAGTATGTTGTTTACCAGTAGCTCTCGCTCTGATCTGGTTTGTTCCCTAAAGAGCTTTCCCTGGCGCAGCTGCGCCATGCGATCATTGATCAATAGACCTTCCAGCAACTGCACGCTTGCGCCCACGCTGTACAATCCATCTTCTGGCACGGTAAGCGATGGGTCTAGAAAAGAGCCCTCGTTACGCTCATAGGCTGCTTTAAATTCCACGCCATACCAGGTAGGAATCTTGAATGCACCGTAAAGCTCATCGTAATATTCACTGCCCTTGAACTCTTTGCGCTCGTAATCTACGTCGATTTTAGGATCAAAACCACCGCGCGCCCTTAGCAACTCTGCCTCACCTTGTTCCAGCACCAGATTTGCCTGCTTGACAACCGGGTGATATTTTTTCACGTATCCCAGATATTCCTTTAGACTTAGAATGGTACTATCTATGGGAACAGTTATGGCAGTTATAGAATCCCGCTTTCGCGAAAGCGGAAACTCCTGAAAAGCCTGTGCACCTATAAAGCTGAATAGCATGAGAAAACCAAGTAACCTACTTTTTCTTGCCATCCTTACTGCTTTTACCATCTTCTGGCTGATAATAATTTGCTGGGAAACCATTGAGACGTCGCCATAGTTCATACCATACGGGAACGTCCTCGAGCAGGGCGATCGTATTTGCTCCAGACCCGGGTCTGAGATCTTGTGGCCACTCGTGATCCTCCTCATCTGGTGCGATCAATATGCGGTAGCGTCCAGCGCCAGGGCCTTCTTGCGTGATAAATCGCTCGATGGCCACAACCTTGCCACCATAGGTTCCATAGGTGGCATTAGGCCATCCAGAAAATACAATCGCCGGCCAGCCGTCAAACTCGATACGCACCTCCTCGCCTTTATGCATAAGGGGCAAGTCCAGCGGTTCCACATAAGTTTCTACCGCCAGATCATAGTTTGTAGGCATAATATTCACCAGCGGTTCCCCCTCTTTAAAGGTCTCCCCCAGCCCGCCTATGATTGCCTTGTTGACAAACCCATCCTGGGGTGCGGTCACAAAATATAAACCGCTACGAATAAAGTAATTATTACGATCCACACGCAGCTTGCTTACCTGCGCCTTTGTATCGGCCTGGGTGGATCGTGCGGTAGCTTGATCACTGCGCGCCTTAAAGATCTTCTCGTTGTATTCCTGATCGATACGGTTCAGTTCAATACGTGCGTTTGTCACCTCTGCTTCTGCTCTTAATAGAGCTCGCTGTTGCTGTAGAAGTTTTGCTTCTACTTCCTGTTGTTTCTGGCGTTCCTTTTCAAGGCTTGCGCGAGACTCGATACCATATTCGTTCACCAGCGTACGTTGACGGGCGAGTTGTATATCTGCCACGGAATCTGCAATCTGTGCTGCAGTTAGTTTAAAGGTTTCTTCTTGAACCTTGAGTTGCGCTTGCTCTAATTTATTGCGGGCTTGATTCTTTTTAAGCTCGCGTTCTTGCTGTAAGGCATCTACCTGAGAATCTAGCTGACGCACTTTATCCCCATAGCTGTCCACGGCAAAGTCTTTTGCAGTAATCTGATCATCTGTGCGTTCTACGATTTGTGGGTCAAAATATTCACTTTTCACCTCGCTAATCTGTAAAATCGTATCACCTTTTAGAACCTCATCACCTTCCCGCACATACCAATCCTCTATCCTACCGGCGATGGGTGATTGTATGGTTTGAGGTCGCTGCTCTGGAGTAAGTGTTGTCACATAGCCGTTTCCAGTAACATTTTGCGTCCACGGCAGGAACATGATGATAATGGATGCAATGGCAAAGCCTAATAAAAAGCGATTAAAATATTTGAAATGGTCGCGTTTGATGACTTTACGACCAGCCTCGTAATTGGTTAGCTTAAGATGCTCTACCTGATTTGTTTTTGAAATATTCAGCATGGCGACTCTTATTTATCTGAAATTATACGACCCTCGTCCATAGTGACTGTTCTACCACACTTGCCTATCCAGTCCTCGTTCTGACTCACGACAACTAGCGACCATCCATTTGATTGATCTGTTAGAAAATCCATGATACGCAAGGCCTCATCCTGATCAAATTGATCCAGCGGGTCTTTCAGAATCAGCATTTTTGGGTAACGAACGATACTACGCGCGAGCACGATCTTCTTACCGATGGTATAACTCAAATGTTTTCCTTCTGGATATACCATGGTTTGTAATCCCTCTGGCAATTTTCTTAAAAACCTGGTCAATCCCACCTTTTCAAGCGCCCAGTAGATGCGCTCATCAGTAACACTCTTATCACCAAAGGTGATATTATCCCTAAACGTTCCCTCAAAAGGGGTTTCTTCAGTAAGTGACTGGCCTATGTTTGCACGGTAATAATTGAGATCCATCCCGCGCAGGTCTGTATTATTTACGTAGATATTTCCTGAGCTGGGTTCCATAATGGCTGCAATCAACCTGAGCAATGTGGCCTTACCACTACCATTCTGTCCATTGATAAGAACCGTACAGGTCTCGCTAATTTTTAAATTGATATGGCTCAGGATAGGTTGCGAGCGTTCTGGAACGCGATAACTCACGTCGTCCAATTCCACAGAAAAGCGCTCGTCCAGCTGGAATGGATGCTCACCATCCTGTTTCTCCAATCTTTTATCTACGACCTCTCCTAGTTTTTCTAAAGAGGTAAGCATATCGTAAAAAGATTCCAATCCAGAAACCACCTTTTCTACAGCACCTATTACGATCAAGATGATAAGTTCTGCCGCGACAAACTGGCCTATATTCATTTGCTGACTCAAAACAAGGAATCCACCTATGGCAAGCAAACCCGCAGTTATTAGAACTTTGAAACCTATTAATTGAATAGCCTGAATGATCAGTACCTTGAAATGGCTCTCGCGATACTTGAGGTAATTCTGGGTGAGATCGTCATTCTTCTGTAGCGCATGATTTGTGATACCACTCAGTTTAAAACTGATCATGCTACGGGCAATCTCCTGCAACCAGTGCGCAACACGGTATTTACTTTTACTTTCTAGAATACTGGTTTTCAAGCCACGTTCTGCCGTATAGCGGAATAATATGTACGCAAAAATCAATACCAAAAATCCATAGACAATAAAGAATGGATGGTAGAAAGAGAGTAGCATCAATCCAAAAACAATCTGTAGAATCGCTGTAGGATAGTCCACTAATAGTTTCGATAGGCTCTTTTGAACCGTGAGCGTATCAAAGAATCGGTTTGCTAGCTCTGGTGGATAAACGCCGCGCAGTTCCTGCATCTTCATTTTGGGAAACCGGTAGGCAAACTCAAAACTGGAACGGGTAAAAATCTTCTGCTGGATATTTTCTGTAATTCTCATCTGCATGATCTGCAGCGTTCCCTGAAAAGCAACTGCCAGTGTGACGATCACCACCAGAACAATCCATGAGGTAGAAACCTGCGCACCTTGTATGAGGTTAATGATTGCCTGGATTCCCAGCGGTACCGATAATGCAACAAGACCCGCGAAAACCGCGTAATAAAATATTTGCCTGACGTCTTTTGCATCTACCCTCAATAGATCCACCAGACGTTTCCAGCTGGTTAGAATATTTGCGTTTTTTGCCATGGTTAAGTCAATATACGTTTAGTCAAATCCTTAAAATAATCTGCGGGTGAGCATTTCTCATCACAGTCTGTAATACCATGAATATGGCTCTTTAAAAAATGCTGGTGCAATGCACCGTCCACAATCGTACTGGAAAGCGATGCCGGATAGAGATACTCAGGATTCACTTCCACAATCATATCGCTCAACCGATTGCAAAGCCGCTTATAAACGCTGAAGTAACCCGCACTATTTTCTTTATCCACCTCTTTAGTCAAAAATGCTTTTGAGTTTTCTGCAATAATAATTTGATTGAGCAAGACCTCATTGACATGCGCATAGCTTGAATCCTGAACAGTAGTCGCCGTTACCACGTCGATGGCGGCTAGCAAGCGGTCAGAGGATTCATGAATGGATAAAGTAGCGATAACCATCTGGTTTTCAATCCACGACCAGTACCAGGCAGTTAGATATAGCAGCAACTTATGTTTATTTTCAAAATAACGATAGATGGAGCTCTCATTAGAACCCAGTCTTTCCCCCAGTTTCTTAAATGTGAACTGCTCAAAACCCAGTTCATGGATCATATTGATGCTTTGTTCCACAATACGCAAGCCTAGGGCTGATGATTCTGGATCCTTGAGATACAATTCTGAATTGATCTCGACCCTTAGGTTTTTTAGAATAGCGTCCATATCTTAAGCTGGCAAATATCGATAGTATTACTATCAACTTATATTTATTTTACTTTCTTTAACAAGTCAACTACTATCAGTATGAATCAGCAGCGGGAATCACTTTTACAAGCAGAAAAAATAGCTGGTCAATTATTCGATAAAGTTCTGGCAGATAATATCATAGCCGCTGGTAAGACCGAGAAAGAAATAAACGATGCTATCCTATCTCTAGCAGAGAGGGATTTTGGTATCAAAAAATACTGGCATAAACGTATTGTGCGAGCCGGTAAGAACACGATACATCCCTACGATGAAAATCCACCCAACCTACTGGTAAAGGATGACGACATTGTATTTGTTGACTTCGGTCCTATTTTAGAAGAATGGGAGGCAGATTATGGAAGAACTTATGTTATAGGTCATGATCGCTATAAGCAGCGACTAGCTCAAGACGTTGAATCTGCCTGGCACGATGCCAATGAATGGTTTAAGAAGAACCGTGATACGACTGGTGCAAAACTCTACAGATACTGCAATGACCTAGCCAATACATATGGATGGGAATACGGCGGCCCGATTGCTGGTCACATTATAGGGCAGTTTCCACATGAGAAACTTGAAAAAGAAGATAAGTCTAATTACATCCATCCAGAAAACCACTCCCAGCTATCAGACTTAAACAAGAATGGCGAGCCGCGCAACTGGATTATTGAGATTCATTTTGTAGATCGAGAAAAAGAAATAGGTGGTTTTTTTGAGCAACTTGCTGGGTAGCCTGATCAATTTTGTAAATCGGATAAACAAACGGATCAGACCCTAATGTATTTCTGCCGTGAGTCCTGCCTCAAGCAATGCGGTACATCTAGGTTTGAGATCATCGTATTCGCCAGACTTCACGTCGCATTTCCCTTTGTAGTGAACGATTAGTGAGCACTGTTCTGCCTGAATAGGTGTATGATCGCAAGTAGCTATTAGCGAATCAATAACATGGTCAAAGGTGTTGTAATCGTCATTAAAAAGAACGATCTTATTTTCTTTTAGCTCTTGGGTTTCAACCTCTAATTCTGGTAATACTTGTTCTTGAACTGACATTACTAGCATTGATTTGGACTTCAGTTTTTAATCATTCTACACGCGACCCAATTATTCAGTTGTAATTGAGAGTCGAAAATTACACCGTTTTCAGCGCATTTTTTCTTAATAATTTCTACATCCTCAGTATAGAAACCGCTCAATAACAAAACCCCGTCATTTTTTAACTGTTTACAATAAGTCGGGATATCCTGTAAAAGTATGTTGCGATTAATATTTGCTATGATAAGATCGTACATCGTATCACCCAGCTCTTCTGCGCCACCTAGAATTACCTCTACGTTATTTGCACCATTTGCAGCAACGTTTTCTTGCGCATTCTCATAACACCAGGTATCAATATCAATAGCGTCAATTTTACTCGCGCCCCGTTTTTCAGCCAATATCGCAAGAACTCCCGTCCCGCTGCCCATGTCTAGGACAACTTTTCCAGCCAGATCTTCCTTAAGTAGGTGCTGGATCATCATAAAAGTAGTCTGGTGATGGCCGGTACCAAAACTCATCTTCGGCTCGATAACAATCTCATACTTCAGCCCGCGACTCTTGTGAAATGGTGCACGCACCTCGCAGAGATCATCTACATAGATAGGATCAAAATTCTTCTCCCATTCTGCATTCCAGTTGGTGGGTGGAACTTCCGCTTTCGCGAAAGCGATATCAACCAAATCATTCTCAAAAATATCCAGCTGTTCAATATCCAGGTCTTTATCTACAGATTGAGCCACATAGGCTTTGATTCCAGCATCCGTATGAATAAAACTTTCAAAATCTAGTTCCCCAAGTTGCGCAATCAGCACATCATTCCAGGGATCTGGTGGAGTAATGGTGAAATCGTACTCTACGTAAAGCTGGTCAATTGTTCTATCCACTTTCCTAGAATGAGGTTGCGATCTGGTAAAAGGATTTTGCATCCAGGGATGCGCCGCCTACCAGGCCACCATCTACATCTGGCTGATTAAAAAGCTCGCGCGCATTATCTGGCTTTACACTACCACCATATAAAATGCTGGTGTTTTCTGCAGTATCCGCACCGTATTTGCCTGCGATCTGCTCGCGGATGGCTTTGTGCATTTCTTGAGCCTGCTCTGGGCTGGCAGTTTCACCCGTTCCTATCGCCCATACCGGTTCGTAGGCCACTACCACATGTTTCATCTCACCCTCGGTAAGGTCAAAAAGTCCAGTTTTGATCTGGTGGGATATCGTTTCAAGGTGCTTCCCAGATTTGCGTTCTTCCAGATGCTCACCGCAACAGAAAACCACACGCAATCCATCATCAATTGCCCTACGCACCTTGCTAGCGATTATTTTATCTGTCTCGCCGTAAGAATCGCGGCGCTCACTATGACCTATAATAACAGTCTTGATGCTGATGCTTTTGAGCATATCAGTATTTACCTCGCCTGTATGCGCTCCTTTTTCATGCGCGCTTACATTCTGTGCGATGACCTCGATGGGATGATCAGTAGATTTGTTGTAGGCCTCCAGTAAAAAGGGGTGTGACGGCGCGACCATCAGCTCGCATTCTACGTTACTCAAATCGTGATCTGTATGTAAATGCCAGATCAGGTCTCGTGTTTTGTTCAGGTCGCAATTCATCTTCCAGTTACCGGCAACTATCTTCTTTCTCATCTTGTTTTTTGATTTGTTTCAAATATAAAATAGCCAGCAACAGAATGGTAGAGGCTTTGCAAGGAATTAGCAGTGATTTAATCCAGTCCTACCCGTGGATCCAGCCACACATAGATCAGATCCACCAGGATATTTATCAGAATAAACAGCGTCGCAATCACCAGTACCGCGCCCATGATGACGGGGAGATCCAGCGTATTGAGCGCCTCAACGATTTCTTTTCCCAGCCCATTCCAGTTGAAGATATATTCTACAAAAACAGCCCCTGCCAGCAACCCCGCAAACCAGCCGCTAATCGCAGTAATTACTGGATTGAGCGCATTTTTCAGCGCATGATGCTTAAGCACTTGCAAGGTGGATAATCCTTTTGCGTAGGCGGTGGTAATATATTCTTGCGATAAAACTTCCAGCAAGCTATTGCGCATCAACTGGGAGATAACCCCCAGCGGGCGGATTCCCAGCACCACCGCTGGCAGGATCAGGTTGCGCCACTTGAGCTGCATCTCTTCCCCATAATCGTCCAGTTCATAGAGACTGCCAGACATATTCAGCCCAGTAATATCGTGCAGTACAAACCCAAAAATATAAGCAAACAAAATTGCGCTGAAAAAACTGGGAACACTCATTCCCACTGTGCTTACCACCTGAATCATCTTATCAATCCACGTATCGCGATACTGTGCTGAAATTATCCCCAGCACGACTCCCAGAACCATCGCAATACCTATCGCAACCGTAGCTAGTAGCAAGGTATTGGGTAACGTATCGCCCAGAATCGCACTTACGTCCTTGCCTTGTTTCTGAAACGATTGTCTTAGATATGGCAACTTCAATTGCAACTCTGCATCGCCTAGCGGTAAGATGGTAACGCCAGAATATTTTCCATCGTCATAAGTGAAATCATCTGCCAGTTTACTGTGGTAACTTATAGGCGATAAGTCATTTAGATAAAACAGATACTGGATGCCTAGCGGCTGGTCAAAACCGTATTTGCGTTTCACATTCCGCAGCTGCTCCTCAGTCTCGTTCTGGCCCAGCATCATCTGGGCTGGGTCGCCTGGCAACAGGTAGAACAAGGCAAAAATGAGTGTCACCACACCGTAAAGCGTCAGCAGCGCATAGCCCAGTTTCTTGAGCAGATAGCTGATCATAATTCTATATCGGCAATATCATTCCAGTGTGATTTTGCCGTGATCACGCCTTTCTCCACCACCATAACGCCTGGATTTGAACGTACGGCAGTCTTTAGCTGGGTACCATCAGTCACATAAAATGGTATGGTCAGGTTATGTTTTGCGATCATGGGCTCAAGCTGTTCTGCGGTATTTGCACTTAAGCCTATTACCTCATAACCAGCTGCTTTGGCTCTTTTTGTAAACGTATTTATTTTATCCAGTCCATCTGCCTCTGCCTTACTCATGGCATAGACGGTGATGAAAGCAACTTTTTCCATGTCCAGCATTTCCTGCGTAAATTCCTCTCCATTTCTGGTGATGGAAAAATCATGGATCTTGGCATCTGGCGCCTCTTGAATCAGTCGTGTTTCGACCTTTTCATATTGCCCATAACCAGTAGGTGGGACACCGTCTGTGGTCACAATTTTTTCCTCCCCGTCGATGGTGTAATACCAGTCGTATGCGTAGATATCTGGAATACTCGGATCCTTTTGCATCGCGGTTTCAATGTCTGTTCCCACTTTGTACGCCCTGAAATCCAGTACCGGGAGGTGCATCAGGACATAATAGCCCAATAATAAGCAAAGTGCGGTAGCTATGAGGAGTATTGATATGTTTACCGCTTTCGCGAAAGCGGAATTCAAACGACCCCTATTAAAATACAGGATCAGAATCATCACCAGCAAAATCACGTCTTTTGTAAATGATTCCCACGGCGTCAAAGGGATCGCATCGCCAAAACAGCCACAATCTGTCACCTTATTAAAGTATGCCGAATAAAAGGTGAGGAACGTGAAGAACACGATCATCAGCAACAGCGACCAAAGTGTGAATTTCTTCTGGAATCCCAGCAATAGCATGAGTCCCAGAATAACCTCTGCGATCACCAGAAAAATGGCCAGCGGCAGGGCGATGGGTTGCAGGAACTCAAGCCCTAGCACGGCACTACTGAAATATTCATCTAATTTATAAGAAAACCCCAGCGGATCGTTGAGCTTTACCAGCCCACTGAAAATAAAGAGAATACCTACAAACCACCGACAAAGCGCAATTAGAAATTTCATAGTAAATCAAAAGGCAAAGATGTGGTAATGGATTTTAGAAAACAACTTTCTGATGGATACCTGAAAGTCTTTCATTGTAAACTCACCAAAAAACAAAACCTCGCAGAAAGCGAGGTTTTATCTTAATAATATTAGTTACTACTTCACATCCATCAATTCCACGTCAAAAACGAGTGTCGCATTAGGAGGAATTACACCTCCCGCACCAGCTGCGCCGTATGCGATATGCGGTGGGATGACAAATCTTGCCTTATCACCTACCTTGAGCATGGCGATTCCTTCATCCCATCCTGGGATTACCTGACCTGCACCCAGTGTAAAATCAATAGGCTGACTGCGGCTATAGGAACTGTCAAAGACTTTACCACTGGCCAGCATTCCCTTGTAGTGAACGGATACGGTTTTCCCTTTCTCGGCTTTTTTCCCTTTTCCTTTATTGATAATCTTGTAGCGTAAACCGCTGTCAGTTTTATCAAATCCAGCTGCTAGCTCTTCAATTTCCTGATCTGCTTGTTTTCTAGCTTGTTCATCGCGTTTCTTTGCTGCACCTTCAAACTGGCGGAAAGATTCAACGGCATTAAAATTCTGTGCGTCCTCTCCTTCTCTGATGATTTCTACATGCTTAATCTCATCGCCTTGCTCGATATTGTCAACCACGTCTTGTCCATTTATGACTTTTCCAAAAACCGTGTGCTTGTCATCTAGCCAGTCTGTAGCGATGTGAGTGATGAAAAATTGTGAGCCATTAGTTCCTGGGCCAGCATTTGCCATACTCAAAATGCCAGGGGAATCGTGACGTAGCTCTGGATGGAATTCATCATCAAATTTGTAACCAGGCCCGGCAGAACCAGTTCCTTGAGGATCACCGCCCTGAACCATAAAGTCAGGAATCACGCGGTGAAATTTGAGTCCATCGTAGTAAGGTGTTCCCTGAGGTTTTGCATCGTTCTCAAGATTTCCCTCTGCCAGACCTACAAAGTTACCTACCGTTCCCGGTGTTTTATCGTGGTGTAATTGAATAAGAATATCGCCTTTAGAAGTTTCCATTTTGGCGTATAAACCATTGTCCATAAGAATATTTTTGACAAAGGTAGGGTTTAGAAGATGGGAGAATGCTAGAGAAATGTGAGTATAGGTGGAAAGAGGAAAGACCGCTGCCACTTTAAGACGTAGGATGTAAGACTAATTACGCTTACGCTTTAATCATACGCGTCTATGACGCGTATGAATGTTCCACATATGTGCTATGCACAAGTCACTATGTGGAGGAATTAGATTTAGATTTAAGTTTAAATATTTAATTTTAATTCCCCACCTCACTGATAAACTTCAGTCGGTACAACCTAAGTTCCTCATCTTCATAATCACCGTCAAATTCTTCGGCGGCAGTTTTTATGTCATCTGTTTCTGATTCTATAAAGTAGTCGTGCAGTTCTTCTTGCTGTTCATCATCCAGCATCTCGTCCACTTGGTAACCTACATTCAATCTGGTGCCGCTGAACACAATGCTTTCCAGCTCCTTTAAAAGCTGATCCATTTCCATACCCTTTGCGCTGGCCATGTCTTCAAAGCTCAGCTTGCGATCGATCGATGTAATAAAATAGAGTTTGTTGCCAGACTTGCTTCCAGTACTTTTTATGATCAGATCATCTGGTCGCGTGATGTCATTTTCCTCAACATATTGCGCGATCAGTTCCACGAAATCCTTCCCATATTTGCGCGCCTTGCCCTCACCTACCCCATGAATCTGGGCAAGTTCTTCCATGGTGATGGGATATTTAGTAGCCATGTCGTCCAGCGACGGATCCTGAAAAACTACGTAAGGTGGTACTTCTTTTCGTTTAGCTACTTTTTTTCTCAGGTCTTTGAGGTACTTGACTAATTGTGCATCCGTTGCGCCGCCTTTTGCCGCTGCTGCGTTGTTATCTTCTATCGCATAGCTGTGATCTTCAGTCATCATAAATGACTTACCATTTTTCACAAACTCTTCCCCAGCTGGCTGGACTTTTAAGAGTCCGTAAGTCTCAATGTCTTTCTTAAGGTAGCGCGCTACAATTACCTGACGCGTTAACGCAGTCCAGTATGAGGCCTCCTTGTCTTTACCACTACCAAAATAATCATGCTGATCCAGTTTATGGCTTGAGATCATTGCGTTGTTTTTCCCCATCAGGATTCTGACGATGTCCTTTGATTTATAGCGCTCACCAGCATCTGCCACTAGCTGAATCAGTTTCTTGACATCATCGACTGCCTCTTTTTGCGGCTTGGGATTACGCATGTTGTCATCCATATCGCCACCGTCACCAGTTTCTGGATCAAATTTCTCACCAAAATAATGCAGTATAAACTGCCTGCGGCTCATACTGGTTTCTGCATAGCCCACCATTTCTTGCAGTAGAGCGTGACCTATTTCCTGCTCGGCAATGGGTTTGCCAGACATGAATTTTTCAAGTTTTTCAATGTCCTTGTAACTGTAATATGCCAGACAATGCCCCTCGCCACCATCGCGGCCAGCCCTGCCTGTTTCTTGATAATAGGATTCAATACTTTTAGGTATATCATGGTGAATAACAAAACGCACGTCAGGTTTATCAATTCCCATCCCAAAAGCAATCGTTGCCACAACCACGTCACAATCCTCCATGAGAAACATGTCCTGGTGCCTGACCCGTGTTTTTGCATCCAGTCCGGCGTGGTAGGGAACAGCCTTGATTCCATTAACCTGTAAAACCTGTGCCAGCTGCTCCACCCGCTTGCGGGATAAACAGTAAACTATACCAGATTTCCCCTCATTTTGTTTGATAAAACGGGTGATGTCTGCATCTACGTTTGCCGTTTTGGGACGCACCTCATAATATAGATTAGGACGGTTGAATGATGCCTTAAAAGTGGTGGCATCCTGAATCTTGAGGTTCTTCAGAATATCTTCCTGTACTTTGGGCGTTGCTGTTGCAGTAAGTCCTATAATAGGAATGTTGTCCCCTATCCTATCGATAATCTTGCGCAGGTTGCGGTATTCTGGTCTAAAATCATGTCCCCATTCACTGATACAGTGGGCCTCGTCAATGGCGAGAAATGAGATTTTCTGATTGCGCAGGAATTCTACATTTTCTTCCTTGGTAAGGGATTCTGGCGCGACGTAGAGCAACTTTGTGATACCAGAAACAATATCAATCTTCACTTGTTGGATTTCGGTCTTGTTGAGAGAGGAATTGAGCACGTGCGCAACACCGTCGTAATCAGAGACTCCACGTATGGCATCCACCTGATTTTTCATGAGTGCGATAAGCGGTGAGACCACGATAGCGGTGCCCTCTTGCATCAATGCAGGTAGCTGGTAACACAGGGATTTACCACCGCCGGTAGGCATGATGACAAAAACGTCCTCCTTATTAAGTACAGAATTTATGACTGCTTTTTGCAGTCCCCTGAATTTATCAAAACCAAAATATTTCTTCAACTGGTCCTCCAGACCGGGATGGGTCGCTGCCATGCGGCTCGTGATTTATTATCTTTGTAAGCTAAATTTACGACTTAATTTGAGTTACACAAATTTGAACACGCAGGCTCTTTCTGACAGAGACAGCGCTGCTATCCTCAACGCCGCACGCCGCACCATGTCAATTGAGGCAAATGCCGTAGCTGTTCTTGAGGCTGTTGTTGATCACGCTTTCGCGAAAGCGGTACACTTCATACACCACGCACAGGGACGGGTTATCGTAACGGGAATAGGCAAAAGTGCCATTATCGCACAGAAAATTGTTGCCACCATGAATTCCACGGGAACCCCAGCCATATTCATGCACGCAGCAGATGCGATCCATGGGGATCTGGGAATCGTTCAAAGCAATGACGTGGTTATTTGCCTGTCAAAAAGCGGTAACACACCCGAGATCAAGGTACTGGTCCCGCTAATAAAAAACTTCAACAATAAACTGGTGGCCATCACCAGCCACAAAGATTCATTCCTGGGCCGCGAGGCAGATTTTTTACTACACGTTCCTATTGAACAGGAGGCCTGCCCCAATGGGCTTGCGCCTACTACCAGTACAACCGTGCAAATGGTCATGGGTGATGCTCTGGCCGTATGTTTGCTAGAACTTAAGGGATTTGGCAATCAGGATTTTGCGCGTTATCATCCAGGTGGTGCGCTAGGTAAAAAATTATACCTGCGAGTTCAAAACCTGATTGAGCAGAATGCCAGGCCGGCTGTTTTTAAACACACCAGTTTACGCGATGTGATTGTCAACATTTCAGAAAATAGGCTGGGAATGACCGTAGTAATAGATGGCGATAGTCCAGTGGGCATTATTACAGATGGTGATTTGCGTAGGATGTTGAGCAGCGGTAAGGACATAGATACGCTGGATGCAGCGGGTGTGATGACCGGCAATCCCAAAACTATTGCGGTAAACGCCATGGCAGTCGAGGCTAGAGAGACAATGGAAGAATTCAATATTACCCAGCTTATTGCCGTAGAAGATGGCAATTACCGTGGCGTGGTGCATATCCACGATCTGATAAGAGAGGGTATCGTATAGCTATGGCTCGTGCAAAAGTAGACCCCAATAATATGTCCTTTTTGGATCACGTGGAAGAATTGCGGTGGACGCTCATACGTTCCATTGTGGGAATTCTGATAGGTGCAGTCGTGGCTTTTGCGTTCTCTGATTTCATTTTTAATGTCATCATTTTTGGTCCTATCAATGAGAATTTTGTGACCTATGAATATTTCTGTAAGCTGGGTAATCTTGTAGGGATTGATAGTGAGTTTTGTGATCCTGATTTCAACTTTGACTTGCGTACAAACGGTATGTCTGACGAGTTCAGCGCGCATATCTGGACCAGTATCATGGTGGGATTTGTTATAGGTTTTCCCTGGCTGTTGTGGCAGTTTTGGAAATTTATCAGTCCAGGCTTAAAACCTAGGGAACGACATTACAGCACAGGTTTTATTATAGTCTGTTCCTTATTATTTTTTGCAGGTGTGTCTTTTGGATATTACGTGATTGCCCCACTTTCTGTGCACTTTATGCTTACTTATGACTTAAGTGATAAGATTTTAAAACTGCCCAGTATTTCCAGTTACATCGCCTATATCAGAGCCAGCATGCTCTCTAGCGGCTTATTGTTTGAGCTACCGGTGGTAATTTATTTTCTGACTAAAATCGGTCTAGCTACACCAGTTGGTTTACGTAACAATCGGAAGTTTGCACTAGTAATTGTGTTAATCGTCGCTGCTGTAATTACACCACCAGATGTGGCCAGCCAAGTTATAGTTGCCATTCCCGTGCTATTGCTTTACGAGGTAAGTATCTGGATCAGTGCTTTTGTATTGAGACGTGATAGAAAGCGTGCCGCTCGAGCGACGGCTTAATTAAGATTTTTTAGATTTATCCCGTTGACTTAGTTTGGGTAAGATCCGAATAAATCAATGTAATTCAATCAATGACTTCGTGGGACTTGCGACCTACCTTCGATTATAAGTATTCCTGGCTCTTTTGGCCATCATTTTCAACAACAACCTATGAATGCAGTAGAAGAATTTAACGAGTATCGTGCACGTATGAACGACTCGATTCTTGAAGACAACAACAAGATATTGAAACGCATCTTTAATCTAGATACCAATGCTTTTACAGAGGGTGCGCTGGATAAGAAAACCAAAGAATTATTGGGTCTAGTCGCAAGTACAGTCTTGCGTTGTGATGACTGTGTAAAATATCATCTAGAGGCAAGTCATAAAGCCGGATTGCAAAAGCAGGAAGTTGTAGAGGCGCTTGCCATTGCTACTTTGGTAGGTGGTACGATTGTTATCCCGCACCTGCGCAGGGCCTATGAATACTGGGATGCCATTGAACAAAACACAGCTGAGTAATTATATTCCTCTGAGATGTTTTAAATTAGTGGCAAAGAAGTAGCAACCATGTCAGAGATAACAGAATTAGACCAGCTGGATCTAAACAAGCAATACACCTATGCAGACTATATGAAATGGAAGTTTGACGAGCGTGTAGAGCTTATCCATGGCTGGATCAAGAAGATGAGCCCAGCCCCTAGAATGTTGCATCAACTGGTGGAGGGCAATCTCTATTTTTTGATCTACAAATTTTTCAATCAGGGAAATTGCAAGGTATTCAACTCGCCATTTGATGTTCGATTACAGAAAACGAACTCGGATCATAAAGGTATTACCACCGTTATCCAGCCTGACATCTGTGTGGTTTGTGACAATGCCAAACTAGATGATGCTGGCTGCCTAGGTGCGCCAGATTTGATTGTCGAAATTCTATCTCCATCCACTGCGCAAAAGGATAGACACGACAAATTTGATCTATATCAAGAGAACGGCGTAAAAGAATACTGGATCGTAGAGGCTACTGATCAAGCGATAGAAATTTTCACGCTTGTAAAGGGTAAATATGAGCGTACCGATTTTCAGGAATACGGTGAGGGCAAGGTTTCATCCACCCTATTCCCAGAACTTACGATTGTGTTGAGTGAGGCTTTTAGGAAGTGATATAACTGACAGTTAGTTTTTTGGCGTAACAAAACAGACTAGAAAAAGAACCAATTCTATTATCAATTTCAAATACGGGCATTTCTAGCCATTTTTTATAAATTCCTAACAGCTAACAGCTAACAGCTAACAGGTAACAGCTCACGACTCACAACTACACCTGTAAAACCCCCATATTAAAAGCCTTTTCAATAGGTGCATGATTAGCCGCCTCGATTCCCATGGAAATCCATTTGCGAGTGTCCTTGGGATCGATGATCGCATCTGTCCATAATCTGGCAGCGGCATAGTAAGGACATACCTGCTCGTCGTAGCGGTCTTTTGTTTTGGCAAAAAGTTCTTTTTCTTCTTCCTCGCTTAGTTTCTTTCCACTTTTTTCTAGAGAGGCTTTTTCGATTTGCATCAGCACCTTGGCGGCACTGTTTCCTGACATTACCGCAAGTTCTGCACTAGGCCATGCAAAAATCAGTCGTGGATCATAGGCCTTACCGCACATCGCGTAATTTCCAGCACCGTAACTATTTCCTATTACTACGGTAAATTTAGGAACCACACTGTTGGAAACAGCGTTGACCATTTTTGCGCCGTCTTTTATGATACCGCCGTGTTCTGATTTTGATCCTACCATAAAACCGGTAACGTCCTGCAAAAACACCAGCGGAATCTTTTTCTGGTTACAGTTGGCTATAAATCGAGTTGCCTTATCAGCACTATCGCTGTAAATCACCCCGCCGAATTGCATTTCACCTTTGGTGGTTTTAACAATTTTGCGCTGGTTTGCCACGATTCCCACAGCCCAGCCGTCGATTCGGGCATAACCGGTGATGATTGTCTTACCATAACCAGCCTTGTATTCTTCAAAAGTATCTGCATCGATCATCCGATGGATGATTTCCATCATGTCGTACTGGTCGCTGCGTTTTGCGGGGAACACACCATAGAATTCATCGGGATCCTTGGCAGGTTTTACGGCTTTCTTCCTGCTGAAACCAGCCTCTGGACTGCTGCCTATTTTATCGACTATACGTTTGATTTTATCCAGCGCATCCTTATCATCGGCAGCTTTATAATCTGTCACACCGCTTATCTCGCAGTGCGTGGTTGCGCCACCCAGCGTCTCGTTATCGATGCTCTCGCCTATCGCAGCTTTTACCAGATAGCTACCGGCTAGAAAAATACTTCCCGTTTTATCGACTATCAACGCCTCATCGCTCATGATGGGGAGATATGCACCACCCGCAACACAACTGCCCATTACTGCTGCAATCTGGGTGATTCCCATACTACTCATCACGGCATTGTTTCTAAAAATGCGACCAAAATGCTCTTTATCAGGAAAAATTTCATCCTGCATGGGCAGATAAACACCGGCACTATCTACTAGATAGATGATAGGTAATTTGTTTTCAATGGATATTTCCTGCGCGCGTAGGTTCTTTTTACCGGTAATCGGGAACCACGCACCTGCTTTTACCGTGGCATCATTGGCAACTACAATTACTTGTCTTCCTTGTACGTGACCTATCTTGACCACTACACCACCACTGGGACAGCCGCCGTGTTCTTTATACATTCCATCACCGGCAAACGCGCCTATTTCTATGGCCGCCTTTGCATCATCCAGCAGGTAGTCGATGCGCTCGCGAGCGGTCATTTTTCCTTTGGCATGGTGTTTTTCAATGCGTTTCTCGCCGCCACCTTTGGCGACTTGGGCAAATCGCCTGCGCAATTCAGATAGTAAAAGTTTATTGTGATCTTCGTTTTTGTTGAAGGCAATGTCCATGCAGCAGAGTTTGCCTCAAAAGTAACGATACCGTTGTAGTTATCACGATTCCGCTGCTTTTCATTTTAAGTGATGCGAGCAGAAAATTTCATGCTGCTTGTTTTTCTGATTTTAATTGTGGGCAGGTGGGTCTTTGATATTATGCTTTCGCGAAAGCGGAACAATCAACAATCCCAAAACTTCTATAAATCAATCCTGTCTATACCTGTAAGTCGCTATGTTTAGTAGATGGAAAAAAATGTCAAAGCAATCCACAAAGCCCAGGTTTCATATTTCAAAGCTCGTGAAACCATGCCGGTAGGTAAGCGAGTGGCCGCTCTAAAGAAGTTGAAAACAGTCCTGGAAAAGCGTGAAGAAGAGGTGTATGCCGCGCTCGAGGCAGATCTCGCTAAAAGTCAGTTTGAGGCATTCCTAACGGAATATTACGTCATTCTGGATGAGCTCAAGGATTACATTTCCAAAACAAGGAAATGGGCAAAGCCGGATAAAGTCCTGCCCAGCATTACAAATTTCCCATCAACGGCCAAAATCCACAAGGAACCCTACGGCAATTGCCTGATCATCTCACCGTGGAATTATCCATTCCAGCTAGCGCTGGGCCCACTTATAGGTGCGGTTGCGGCGGGGAATACGGTAGTTCTTAAGCCCAGCGAGTTTTCCAGCCATACCAGCCACTTGCTCGAGGATCTGATCGCTGATGTGTTTGACCCATCACATGTTACTGTAGTTCAAGGCGATGCAGAGGTTTCCAAAGAACTCACCGCGCTCAAATGGGATTATATATTCTTTACCGGCAGCCCTGGTCGTGGGCAAGAAAGTATACCAGGCCGCAGCAGAACACCTCACGCCGGTGACACTAGAACTGGGCGGGAAAAATCCCTGCGTCGTTCAGGAGTCTGCAAATGTTGAGGTAACTGCAAGGCGGATTGCCTGGGGCAAATTTATCAACGCTGGTCAGACCTGCATCGCACCCGATTATGTCCTGGTGCATGAAAGCCTGCAGGATGATTTGATTAAACATTTGCAGAAAGAAATAACCAACTTCTATAGCGAGGACATTAAAAGTTCGCCAGATTATCCGCGTATCATAAGAAAGGAGCATCTTGAAAGTCTAGTTGATATGCTGGACGGGGAGGAAATTCTATCTGGCGGGACGTATGATCTAGACGATTTATATCTCTCACCTACTCTACTACTTAATCCGGATCGCGAGAGTAAGGTGATGCAGGATGAGATTTTTGGCCCTATCCTACCCATTATAAGTTACAAAACTAAAGATGACATTGCTGGCTGGATCAATAGTTACCCAAAACCTTTAGGCGGCTACTGCTTTACAGAAGATAAAAAATTTGCCCAGTGGTTTATCGACAGCTTTAGTTATGGCGGTGGAGTGATCAATGACAGCATTGTCCAGTTTGTGAATAAGCGATTGCCCTTTGGTGGTGTGGGTAATAGTGGAATAGGTGCGTATCATGGCAAGCGCACTTTTGACACATTCAGTCACCATAAAAGTATCGTTCACAGACGCACCTGGCTGGATCTTAGAGTAAAATACCCACCGTTTGTAGGGAAACTGGATAAAATAAAACGGTTGTTGAAGTGGACTTAGAAGTCCAGAATCATAACCATTTCTTTACATTAGAAACATTTTGGTAATGCATAATTATCATAGATTTAGAGGGTTAAAATTCTTATATGAAACGTTTACTAATATATGGACTGGTGGCACTAAGCCTGCATTCCTGCATCTACGGTGGTGACGATGATGAATCAATAAGTCCAGTGCGTCAATCTTCCTATAAGCCTATCACTGTAAATAGGGATCAATTTGCCCAGCGAGTAGTATCTTCAGAACCCATTCCGATAGAAGATGCTGGTAAGATATATATTAAGGACGATTTACTTTTTATAAATGAGAAGTCCAAAGGCGTGCATATCTTCAATAACCTAGATCCAGAAAATCCAGTAGCGGTCGGGTTTATAGCCATAGACGGTAATACGGATATCTCCATACAGCGCGACGTAATTTATGCCCACCACGCGCGGGATCTTATAGCTTTGCGTTTTAATGCCACAACAATGGATATTACAGAAACCCAACGTATTCCCGATGTTTTCCCGCCCAGCTTTTCTCCAGATGGATTTTCTGCCTCCTATTTTAATGTTCCAGAAGATCAAGTGATCGTAGGTTATGAACTAATAGACTTATAAGATGAAGAAAATTAAATATTTGATTTTAGGTTTGCTTGTCCTAGCTGCGTGTAGTGAGGATAATGCAGCGGATTCATCCTCCTTTGGCTCAGATGATGCCGGGCAGGGTGGCTCACTTGCCCGATTTATTACTATTGAAAACTGGCTTTATACCGTTGATGAGACAAGGTTGAATGTCTTTGATATCAGCAATCACGAGCAACCTGAATATCTGCTTTCAACAGATATAGGTTTTGAGATTGAAACTCTTTTCTCTTATGGCGATCAGCTTTACATAGGAAGTAGACTTGGAATGTATATCTATGACATATCAGATAGAACGCGCCCCATGTATCTAGGGGAGGCGCAGCATTTGCGCAGTTGCGACCCAGTGGTATCAAATGGTGATTATTCTTTTGTAACCCTGCACACAAATGCACGATGCATCGGCCAGCTCAACCAGCTTGATATCTATGACACTACAGATAATACAAATCCTGTCCTGATTGATACAATCCCGCTGGATGCGCCTAAAGGTCTGGGACTCTACAATAATTATCTCTTTGTAACAACAGATAGTGGCATTGTCGTGTTTGATATTTCAGATCCTGGAAATGCGACCGTAGCCCATGGAATATCACACATTGCATTTGATGTAATTATACGTGGCGACCACATGTTTGCAGTAGGTCAGAATGGATTAAAACAATTTACACTTGATCCGGTAAACATATCTCAGATTACAGAATTGAGTACGATTAGTTATTAGGTTTATTGACTGACGTAAAAAACTGAAAAAACTAAGGCTCGAAATTATAGCCTGAATTTGCGTATTTCCTATTTTCAATCGAGTTTCATGTTCTATAAAATCTACTCGTAATTTTTCGGGTCTCGGGAAGTGTTAAATACGCTTCTAATTTCTACTCTTGCGTTAATTTCATCTACAGTAAAAAGCAAAATATAAGGAAATCTGTTCAACGGTAATGACCTCAGGTTTCTATACCGCACTTTATAAAATGGACTAATTTCCAAAGCAAGGTAAGCAGTATCAATTTCATTATCAAATGCTTGAAGAGCCTTAAACGACTTTGATGAGTAATATTGATAAGCATCTGCAAGCTCGGATTTTTGCATTTGGTGAAATAATTAATTTAAAGTTCACTATTCATCCTTATATCTTCCAGACTTGAGCGCGCATCGCAGTAATCTTCGGTAGGTTCTGCTAGTCGTTGATCCAGCATTTCTTGAAGTTCCTTATCCTCATAAAAATCGTTATTTGTGTCAGCATTACTTTCCTTAATTTTCACAATTTGCGTCAAAAGCGCAGTATTTACCAATTGTGCCAGCCATTGAATCAATCCAAGCTTTGTGGTCGCTATATCCATAGTTTCTTTTTTCAAATTTAAAGCATAATAAAAAACCCCCAGCCAAAAGGCCGAGGGTCTGAATTTGTCAAGCTTTCGCGAAAACTGCCTGCGTATCCGTGGTAGGCAGGGCGAAGGAAAACTTATTCCACTACTTCACCATCTCATAACTACGTTCCACAAAATCTGTCAGGGCTTTGCCTTTCAGCAATCCCTGTGACAGCTTTGCAAGATCGACGCTCTGTGT
Organism: uncultured Flavobacteriaceae bacterium; assembly: GCA_963740155.1. Classification (GTDB taxonomy): domain Bacteria; phylum Bacteroidota; class Bacteroidia; order Flavobacteriales; family Flavobacteriaceae; genus Nonlabens. The sequence continues at coordinate 205,046 of CAVUDE010000001.1, forward strand.
GATTAGGCGCTTTTTCTTTTTATCGGTCTTGGTATTAAGGATTTCCTGTACCAGCTCGTGGTTTGCATTTACCACTAGATTGTACATATCTGGCATACCTCCCATACCCATCATACCGCCACCGCCGGTAGCCTGCATTTCTTTCATACGGCGCATGAATTCTGGCTGGGTGATCATGAACGGGGCGGCATCACTGCTCATCGCCTCTACCTGTACGGTATAAGTAGTGTCTGCTAGTGTATCGCTGATCGAGGTTTTCAGTTCTTCTTTTTCCTCGTCACTTAGCTTTGAGATCTGCTCTTCTTCTTTTTTGATCAGATTGTCCACATGATCTGCATCCACACGTGCAAAAGTCACTTTCTCTTTCTCACTTTCCAGCTTTTGCATTAAGTGCGATACGATGGGTGAATCCATTAATAGGACTTCATAACCTTTATCTCTTGCTGCCTGAATATAGCTGTGTTGCGCATCCTGATTGCTGGCATAAAGAACAACGGTTTTGTCGTCTTTATCTGTCTGGGCAGGTTTTATTTTTTCAACCAACTCATCCCATGTGTAATAATTTCCATCTACCGTGGGATATAACGCAAACTTGTCAGACTTCTCAAAGAACTTGTCCTCGCTCAACATACCGTACTCGATGACGATCTTGATATCGTTCCACTTTTCTTCAAAAGCCTTGCGGTCATCATTGAACAGCGATTTCAATTTATCTGCCACCTTTCTGGTGATGTAGCTGGAAATCTTTTTTACCGCACCATCTGCCTGCAGGTAGGAACGTGATACGTTCAAAGGAATATCTGGACTATCGATCACACCGCGCAACATGGTTAGGAATTCAGGTACGATTCCCTCTACATTATCAGTTACGAAAACCTGGTTCTGATACAACTGGATGCGATCTTTCTGTACATTGAGATCGGTTGTCATTTTAGGGAAATACAGGATTCCCGTCAGATTGAACGGGTAATCTACATTCAGGTGAATGTTGAAAAGCGGCTCTTCAAACTGCATGGGATACAGCTCGCGGTAGAATTTTTTATAGTCCTCATCTTCTAGCTCGCTGGGCTGCTTGGTCCACGCTGGATTTGGGTTGTTGATGATATCATCCACCTCTTGTGTAGGCGCTGGATCATCTTCCTTTGCATCTTCCGGTTTAGGAAGTGTCTCTGTTTTGGTACCAAATTTAATCGGCACCGGCATGAACTTGTTGTACTTAAACAACAACTCGCGTATGCGGCTTTCTTCCAGGAACTCAGTCTCATCATCACTTATATGCAGGATGATTTCTGTTCCAAAGTGTTCTTTCTCCGTTTCCTCAATCGTATAATTGGGTGAGCCGTCACACGACCAGTGTACCGCAGGATCTCCTTTGTAGGACTTAGTGATGATTTCTACCTTGTCTGCCACCATAAACGCGCTGTAGAACCCAAGGCCGAAATGCCCGATGATCCCAGAGTCCTTGGCTGTATCCTTATACTTCTCAAGGAATTCCTCAGCGCCAGAAAAGGCCACCTCGTTGATATATTTCTGCACTTCCTCCTGCGTCATACCGATTCCCTGATCGATGATGTGCAGCGTCTTCTCATCCTCATTGATCTTTACCTCAATCTGCGGGTTGCCCACTTCTACGCTGGCCTCACCTATGTTTGCCAGGTGTTTGAGCTTGAGCGTCGCATCGGTCGCGTTTGAGATCAGCTCTCGCAGGAAAATCTCGTGGTCGCTGTATAAAAACTTCTTGATCAGCGGGAAGATATTCTCTACCGCTACATTGATTTTACCTTGTTGTGACATGTAATTTGTTTTGTTGTTTATGATTATTCCGCTTTCGCGAAAGCGTAAACTCAACACTCTCCAGAAACGGTACTTCTATTCCAGCCCTGCGATAGTCAAACAAAATACCAAGCCTTGGGTTGTGACAAGCTGTCAGCCACATTGCATCTTCTGGCGGGGTTTAACGATTGCTAAAAGGTTGCGCCGGGGATGAAATTCTAACTTAGCGAGAAAAGAAAACGATGAACAAGCCCAAAGATCCCACCCGCCGCTGTGAACTGCGATTCCAGGAAGATTACCACAACCTGGAAGCCCTAACGACAGAGATAAGTAGCTGCCTAGTTGTAGGCGATACGCTTTTTGCCAGCTATGATGAGGACGCTGGGATCGAGAAGCTCACGCCAGACAGTGATCATTATGACAATCACCACCACTACCCGCTCGCCGCCTTTTTTGACCTGCCCGCAGATGATGAGATGGATATAGAATCGCTGGCGTATTGCGAGCCGTATCTATAATTTTGTGGCAGTATGAGCCTGAAGCGCTACACGCCAGACCCAGAAGACAGCGTTGAGGAGGGAATGGAAAAACTGGCATCTGTGGCGCTGGATAAAAATCGGTTTTCGCTGGGATGTATTCCCTGCGTCGAGAAAGATGGTAGCTATCATCTAGTCCAGGAGGCCGATTTTAACGGCAAGAAAATACAGCCCATGATGCTTAAGGGCGGACACCGCAGTAGCGAGCTGCACAACACTCTGCTCAACGATGTGCATCTTAAAAAGTACATGGACATACCCTGCAAAGACAATGGCTTTGACATTGAGGGACTTGCGGTGGAGGATGATCGTATTTTTCTAGGTCTGCGTGGTCCTGTTCTGGGCGGATTTGCCGTGATAGTAGAAATGTCATATATCCACCACGATAATATGATCACCATAAAACCACAGGATCGCGAGGATCTGATTTACCGCAAGCATTTTGTCGATCTACATGGGATGGGCATACGCGAGTTAAATATTGACAAGAAAGGCGACATGTATATTCTGTCTGGACCCACCATGGATCTGGATGGCACGATAAGCGTGTACTAAATTGGAGGCGCGCTGGATGATGTAGAGGGAACGATCACCCACGAGCCTACGCATCTTTTTGACGCGGTACGCACCCACGCACAAAATGGTTATGAGAAGGCCGAGGGTCTAGCTTTTATCGATGAAAAAACGGTGTTGATTACCTACGATTCACCCGTTGAGGACAGGTTGAAAAACGATCACGTGGTCGCGGTGGATATTTTTAAATTGGATTGATCCGTTAGGGGCGCTTCGCAAGCGCCAAATAGGAAGCGGCGCTTCACAAGCACCCTTTTTGAAAACGTTTCAAAATCCACTATCCACGAAATCGCCTGTCAACCGCTTACTAACATACCTGCTGGTAGAAAGGTAAAATCGCCAAGGCAAATCTGCGTCTTCTTCTGCGTAATCGATGCCTATGCGTTTGCTGGTGGCGATATCGCTCTCGCGGTGGCGGATAGCTTCATCACTCTCAATCCAGACCTTATTGCCGGTAAGATCTTCCCCATATTGCGATTTGCTGAGTCCAAACGCTTTACTAAAATTTCCAGGCCCTGACGTGAGTGTTTTATCCAATTTTTCCTTTCCCCTGCGTTTCAGCATCACATCAATTCCATCCAAAGGTTCCGCCGCGCGGATGAGGATTGCGTCTGCTTGCTGATCTGTGTTTGTGATAATGTTGAAAAGGTGGTGAATGCCATAGCATAGATAAACGTATGCAACACCGCCGTTCTTGTACATGATTTTGGTACGATCTGTAAATCTGCCTAAATGTGCATGGCAAGCCTTGTCTCCCACTCCGCGATACGCCTCTGTTTCGGTAATTAGCCCAGAGCAATATTTACCATCTACTTGGGAAACGATCTTTTTGCCTATCAGGTCTTTGGCAAGGTGAACAACGTCTTTTTGCTGGTAGTAGGATGTGGGGAGTTTCAAACAGTACTATTTACTTCTTCTCAAAATCTAGACTCAAACTATTCACGCAATGTCTGATTCCCGTGTTTGTAGGCCCATCATTAAATACGTGGCCTAAGTGGCTACCACAATTTGCACATAATATTTCTGTACGGCTCATACCTAGCGTTGTATCCCGCTTGCGCTCGATCGCACCCTCAATCTCATCGTCAAAACTAGGCCAACCGCAACCTGAGTCAAATTTTGCATCGCTCTTATAGAGTTCGTTACCACAGGCAGCGCAACTATAAACACCGTTCTCGTAGTGTGTATTGTATTCCCCGGTGAAAGGACGTTCAGTTCCTTTCTCCCGCAGAATGCGGTACTGGTCTGGTGTGAGTTTCTTTTTAAAATCTTCTTCAGTCATGTTGTTATTTTCTTAATTCAGGTAGCTTTTTACCCTCTGGTACAAAATCCAGTGCCACTCCATTGATGCAGTGACGTTTTCCCGTAGTTTCTCTTGGCCGTCGTCAAAAATATGCCCCAAGTGACTTCCACAAGTATTGCATTTAACCTCTGTGCGCGCATAGCCTATTTTGTAATCCGTGTCCTTTTCTACCTGACCATCGATCGCGCGATCATAACTAGGCCACCCAGTACCAGAATCAAATTTGTGTTGGTTCTCATATACTGGCGCATAGCAAGCAGCACATATCAATGTACCATCACTTTTCTCCTTATTCAACGGACTCGTAAACGGTCGTTCCGTTCCTGCCTCGCGTAAGACGTTGAACTCTTCTGCCGTGAGGATTTTTTTCCATTCCTCTTCGGTTTTCTGAATCTTGTATTCTTGTTGCTGATCGCTCTGTGCGTTTCCATTTGCAGAACTATCTGCCATGTCTTTTTGCGCATTGCCGCAGCTGGCGATTAAAAAAGCTGCTGCAAGCGTGAATAGATATTTCATGAATTTCAATTGTATAAACAAAGGTAGCCGTGAGAAGTAGCGGTTTGTGTTGTTATAACGTTAAGTAGCGGGGAAGCTGTGAGCTGTGAGCTGTGAGCGGTGAGCCTTGAGATAGCTGTTAGTTATTAGCTCTTAGCTATTAGTAGATGTGTCTGGGATTATTTTTGTTTTTTAGTCAGGTTTTTTGTGGGATTTCTGTTATCAGAGTGTGTTTAAGGCTATCAATTAATTTCGAAAAAGTCAGAAACTTGAGAGTACTGGCCTTGTTTGTTTTCATTTTCATTTTATTTCTCATTTTCACGTCCGCAGCTTGATAGTAAAAAAAGGTGTTTGTGCATTTTCCCTCACTTCCCTCACTTCCCTTACATCCAGTGCGATGCTGACCTGCGTCAGCATGACAGGTATCGCGTTAGCTACAAGTAGTCCGCTCTTGCGCAAGCCCCCCAACCCCCAAGGGGGTGTTACCGAATAATTTTCAATTACTGAATTTCCCTTTCACCTAATTCCTAATAGCTAATAGCTAAAGCCTAAAGGCTAACGGCTAATAGGCTCACAGCTCATCGCCCACTCCCGCGCAAGCCCCCCCCAACCCCAAAGTGGAGTTACCGTATAATTTCCAATTATTGAATTTCCCTTTCACCTAATTCCTAATAGCTGCTAACTAAAAGCTAAAGGCTAACAGCCAACAGCTCACCACTCACCACTCACCACTCACCACTCACCACTCACCACTCACCACTATCAAACAAAATCAACAAACAATCCCGGCAAACTAATTGCAAAATCCTACCTTAGCCGCATGGGAAAAAAAGTTGCTGTAATCATGGGTTCTACCAGCGATTTGCCAGTCATGCAGGCTGCCATTGACGTGCTTAAAGAACTCAAAATTGAAACTACCGTAGATGTTGTGAGTGCCCACCGCACACCGCAAAAAATGTTTGATTTTGCTAGTAATGCGCACAAGAATAATATCGCGGTAATTATCGCTGGTGCAGGCGGTGCGGCGCATTTGCCGGGCATGGTCGCCAGTCTTTCACCGCTGCCCATCATAGGAGTTCCCGTCAAATCCAGTAATAGCATTGATGGCTGGGATAGCGTACTGAGCATCCTGCAGATGCCAGGTGGTGTTCCCGTCGCGACCGTTGCGCTGGATGGTGCAAAAAATGCGGGCATCCTCGCCGCGCAGATCCTGGGTGCAACCCAGCCTGATATTTTGCAACGCATCGTAGATTTTAAGGAGTCACTCAAGAAAAAAGTGATGGATGCAGCGGCTAGCATGAATGACGGCACCTTATAGAATTTTCTCGTTTTTGGTCATTGCTGCTACCTTGCTTTGGCTGTTTTATGCACTAACTTCTGGCAACTGGGAGAAATGGCATTTTCTTACCGCTGGCGGTATCAACTTCCTGATGGCCATTATTATAAATCGTCAGTTTACGACAACACGTTACAACTATTCGGGAATCTGCCACGTCATATTAATGATAGCACTGGGCGGGGTCGGTTATTTATTTCTTTGAGTTATATGAATTTAAGGTGATCTAAGTTTAACAAATCTCTATATAGGCTCGGTTGCTTGGCTAGTAATTTTACGCTATGACCAATAATGAGAACCCGCTACTACAGGATTTTAGTACTTTTCAAGATACCGCACCCTTTGATCAGATTGAGAATGATCATTTTGAGCCCGCTTTCGCGAAAGCGTTACAACTAGCAGCATCTGACATAGACAGCATCACCAGTAATGGGGACAATCCCAGTTTTGAGAATACCATCGAGGCGCTGGACCAAAGTGGGGAACGCCTGGGCCGGATCTCCAGTATATTCTTCAACCTGAACAGCGCAGAGACTAACGACGAGATACAACGCATCGCCCGCGAGGTAAGCCCAAAGCTCACAAAATTCAGTAACGACGTCGTGCTGAACCAGAAACTTTTTGCACGTGTCAAAACAGTCTATGACCAGCGGGAGTCACTGGAACTGAATCGTGAACAACTCACTCTGCTTGAAAAACAATACAAGCGCTTTGCCCGCAACGGTGCAAATCTGGATGAAGATAAAAAGTCCAGACTGCGCAAGATTGATGAGGAGCTGGCACAGCTGTCACTCAAATTTGGCGAGAATGTGCTTGCAGCGACTAATGCTTATGAGCTGCACATAGATAGTGAAGAAAAATTAAAAGGACTGCCTAAATCTGCACTAAAAGCCGCAGAAGAAACAGCCAAATCAAAAGATAAAAAAGGCTTTGTCTTTACGCTGGATTACCCTAGCTACATACCATTTATGAAATACGTGGATGATCGCAAACTGCGAGAGGGCATGTACCGTGCATTTTCTTCCAGAGCATATCAGGATGATCATGACAACCAGCAAATCGTGCTGGACATTTCAAGGTTGCGTTATGAGCGTGCGCAATTACTGGGTTATGACACACACGCGCATTTTGTGCTTGAGGAAAGAATGGCAAAAAGTCCCAATAAGGTCAATGAATTCATGGAAGAATTGCTGGAAAAGGCAAAACCTGCCGCACAAAACGAATTCCAGGAACTGGAAAATTTTGCTCGCACCATTGCTAGCAAATCTGCCGTGAGTGATGCTTTCAAGTCTTTGGAGAAGTGGGACGCCGCCTATTATAGTGAGAAATTAAAGCAGCGCCAGTTCAATCTGGATGATGAACAGCTCAAACCTTATTTCAAACTGGAAAACGTCATCGACGGTGTTTTTACCATAGCCGGCAGATTGTACGGGCTTACATTTGAGAAGACAGATCAGGTTCCCGTGTATCATAAAGACGTGATGACCTATGAGGTCAAAAACCAGGACGGTAGCCTCAATTCCATTTTCTATGCAGATTTCTTCCCGCGATCTGGAAAACGCAATGGCGCATGGATGACTTCTTTTAAGGGACAATCTAAAAGAGATGGCGAGAATATCAGACCGCACGTTTCCATTGTTTGCAATTTTACCAAACCCACTTCCACCACTCCATCGCTATTGACCTTTAATGAAGTGACTACGCTTTTCCATGAATTCGGTCATGCGCTGCACGGTATGCTGGCAGATACAACTTACGAGAGCCTTTCTGGAACGTCCGTACACTGGGATTTTGTGGAATTGCCTAGCCAGGTCTTAGAAAACTGGTGCTATGAACGTGAGGCGCTGGAACTATTTGCAAAACATTACGAGACCGATGAGGTCATCCCCCAGGAATATATTGATCGTATCAAGGCAGCAGCAACCTTTCAAGAGGGGCTGCAAACGTTGCGACAACTCAGTTTTGGGATGCTGGATATGAGCTGGCACGGGGTTGACCCTAGGAACATTACAGACGTGAAAGAACACGAGCAAAAAACATTTGCCGAAACAGATTTGTACCCAGATGTGAACGGCAGCTGCATGAGTACCGCATTCAGTCATATCTTTCAAGGCGGCTACAGTGCTGGTTATTACAGCTATAAATGGGCAGAAGTCCTGGATGCAGATGCTTTTGAGCTTTTCCGCAAGAAAGGGGTTTTTGATGAAGAGACCGCGCGCGCATTCCGCGATCATGTACTGTCACAAGGTGGTGTAGAAGATCCGATGGTGTTGTATAAACGCTTTCGCGGAAGCGAGCCAGACGTAAATGCATTATTGCGCAGGAGCGGCTTAATGGGCAAAAAACCTAGTATTGAACCTAGCGTGACCCAATAATTGACGGCTGAGATATTTTGCTCAGCAAAACAGAAAAAAAACATTGTGCCAGAAGTAAAATTAATACCGGAAAAATGGGTGGATCGCTACAGCGACTATCTCTTTAATTATACGATTACCCGGGTAAATGACAGCGCGCTGGCAGAAGACCTTGTTTCAGAAACCTTTCTGGCCGGCTTAAAAAGCGCCCATAGATTCAAAGGAAATTCCACGGAACGTACCTGGCTGATATCGATTCTCAAACGCAAGATCATCGATTATTACCGCCGCAGCAATTCCAAAAAAGGTAAGGCAGAAGTGCGCGTGGGCTACGCGTCAGGATCAGACAATTCTGGCGACTGGCTGGAAGAGCAGGCTGCGGATATGCGCAATCCAAATATTGAGGACACAATTGAGCAGCGCGAACTGGGTGCGGCGTTGCAGGATTGTATAAATTCGCTGCCTGAAAGGTATTCCACGATCTTCGTACAAAAGACGATTGATAATATGGATACCGAAACAATCTGTAAGGAGCACGATATCACGCCGTCCAATTTGTGGGTAATCATCCACCGTGCGCGTGTGCAACTTATGGATTGCCTAAAATCTAAATGGTACAAAGACAAGTAGAATTATTGTGATGGGTAAATATTTTATAAACTGTGACGACGCGCACATCCTGAGTACCAGGAACCAGTACCACGATCTCAATAAAAAGGATAAGTTCCGGTTCAAGTTGCACAAGACCCATTGCTGGGGCTGTACTTCCTTTGACAAGGATAATAGGATGCTACAAAACAGACTGGTCAAGTCCCACTGGGCAACACTATCGGACGAGCAAAAATCCAAGATCAAAAATCGCATTCAGGAGGCGATAAATTCTGATTAATCATCGCCACTTATTTAATTTCCTTAACATGATGCTACCATTGATTTAAGCTAATCCAGCTTTAAATTATTGATGCTTGTTTTGTAGCGACTTCTAAACAAAGCAACACAAATAACCAAAACCCAGGAACGGTCTCTACCACGAGTCCCGCATACCAGTCTGGTTTTTTTACGCCACTTCCAGCAATCAATCCAGAGGTCAGTAAATAGATTCCTGTGGCGATGAGCGATAAATAATTCCACGCAAACTGGAATTGCAGCCATTCCATAAGGATGCAGATGCCGCAAAGGAATATACCCAGCATTTTCGTTTTGCCCACTCCAATTAATTGCGGTAAAGTACCTAGCGTATGCTCATCATACTTAAGATCCCTTATCTCAAATGGTATGCAAAGAGAAACGACAAAGATACCCAGTTGAATAGCCTCCCAGCCTTGTAAGACCGCAAAATCATCCATCAAAGGTTCAAAGCTGTAGCCATACCCATAGCTATAAATTGTATACTCAGAAAATATAGGAAGTAATGCAATCAATAATACCCACACCAGCGCCACTGCAACTAATTTGATAATCGGGATTTTGCGTAAGGTCCACATGCCAAGACCAGGCAAACCATAAAATAGGCTAATTAGCCCGATGGTTAGAAAAAGCAGCCATACTTGCCAGGGTTCTGACCAGACCAGATACAAACTGATCAAACTACAGATAAACGTCAGGGCAATTATGAGTTTTCTAAAACGGAAACGCTTTTCCTTTCAAAAACAACTCGCCATACTTGATCCAGTTATAACCAGCCACGGTAAACGTGAACAGTAGAATGATCATAGGCAATTCAAGTTTGCGCACGTTCCAAAAATTAAACACCAGAAACAACGACACTAGATTTATCGCTACGTGCAAGCTGCTGCGCACATAAAAATCCAGTAAGCCCGTAAACCACTTCATCCCGTAAAAATACCAGTTAATAACTAGCCATTTTAGGTTAACAAATAAGCTATGTGGGTTAACGCGAGATTGTCAGTTGTCGCTGGTTTCTCGACTATTTTTGCAAACCTAAACATAGCCCACACAAGTACTATGAATACAGACCGTTTTGCCCTGCGCCACATAGGCCCACGTCCATCAGATCTTCCCGCAATGCTTGAAACCATAGGTGTCGAGAGTATTGAGGAACTTATTTACGAGACCGTTCCAGATGGAATCCGTTTGAAGAAAGACCTCGATCTGGATCCCGCCATTAGTGAATTTGAATTCACAAAGCACATAGGCGAGCTGGGCAGGAAGAACAAGCAGTACCGCACTTACATAGGTTTGGGTTATAACGCAGGGATTACTCCCGCCGTGATCCAGCGCAACATTCTGGAAAATCCGGGATGGTACACTGCCTACACACCCTATCAGGCAGAAATCGCCCAGGGACGTCTGGAGGCCTTGCTGAATTACCAGACCATGATCGCAGATCTCACCGGTATGGAACTGGCAAACGCCTCCTTACTGGATGAGTCCACCGCCGCGGCTGAGGCCATGACTTTACTCCACGCAGTACGCGAGCGCGATCAGAAAAAGAACAACTTTGACAAGTTTTTTGTGGATCAGGACACCTTGCCACAAACTAAGGCATTGCTCAAAACCCGCGCTATTCCGCTGGGGATTGAGCTTGTAGAGGGCAATCCTGATGAGATGGATCTGAATGATTCATTTTACGGAATTCTATTGCAATATCCAGGTGCGAGTGGACTTGTTAAGGATTATACCGCTTTCGCGAAAACGTGCCAAGAAAAAAACATCCGTATTGCCGTAGCTGCTGATATCATGTCGCTCGTGATGCTGGAGGCGCCAGGCCACTGGGGCGCAGACGTTGTGGTGGGAACCACGCAGCGATTTGGTATCCCACTAGGATACGGTGGACCTCATGCTGCTTATTTTGCCACTCGCGAGGATTTTAAACGTCAGATTCCAGGCAGGATCATCGGTGTGACCCGTGATATGGATGGCAAGCGCGCATTGCGCATGGCATTACAGACTCGTGAGCAACATATCAAGCGTGATAAGGCAACCTCAAATATTTGTACCGCGCAGGTGCTACTTGCCGTGATGGCAGGAATGTACGGCGTTTATCACGGTCCTGATGGATTAAAATACATTGCGACGAAAATTCACCGCAATGCCGCAACGCTGGCAGATGCCGTTGAAAAACTGGGGATCTACCAGACTAACGAGCAGTATTTTGATACGCTTAGTTTTAAAACAGATGCGGCTGCCGTACGCGAGCAGGCAGAAAAGCTGGATATCAATTTTTATTATCCAGACGCTGATACGGTGCAGGTTTCTTTGAACGAGACCGTGAATCTGGCAGATTTGAATGATATGGTTTCCGCTTTCGCGAAAGCGGTAAACAAAAAGTCACCTACAATCACTGAATTACTGGAGCAATCCAACGTAGGAACTGGACGTCAGACAGATTTCATGACTTACGAGGTGTTTAACAGCCACCATTCAGAAACGCAGTTGATGCGTTATATCAAGAAACTGGAACGCAAGGATCTGGCATTGAATCACTCGATGATCTCGCTGGGATCTTGCACGATGAAATTAAATGCTGCCGCAGAGATGCTGCCGCTGTCTGATCCCAACTGGGGAAATATCCACCCATTTGTACCTGTTGATCAGGCTCAGGGCTATCACGAGATGCTTGAAGAAGCTAGAACAACAACTGAACGAAGTAACTGGTTTTGCTGGCACGTCCCTACAACCCAACTCTGGTGCGCAAGGAGAGTTTGCTGGGTTGATGGCCATACGCGCCTATCACCACAGTAGGGGTGATCAGCACCGCAACATTTGCCTGATTCCGTCGAGTGCACACGGTACAAATCCGGCAAGTGCTGTTATGGCAGGAATGAAAGTGGTAGTAACCAAAGCACTTGACAATGGTAATATAGACGTGGACGATCTGCGTGAAAAAGCCATTAAGCACAAGGACAATCTTGCCGCGCTCATGGTTACCTACCCATCCACGCATGGCGTTTATGAAAGTGCAATCAAAGAAATCACTGGGATCATCCACGAGTACGGTGGCCAAGTGTATATGGATGGCGCAAACATGAATGCGCAGGTAGGATTGACTAACCCTGGTAACATAGGCGCAGATGTTTGTCACCTGAACTTGCACAAGACTTTTGCCATCCCACACGGTGGCGGTGGACCTGGCGTGGGACCTATTTGCGTTGCACCGCAGCTGGTACCTTTTTTACCGGGAAATCCCGTAATCGCAACTGGCGGCGATCAGGCGATTACACCTATTAGTGCAGCGCCTTTTGGCAGTGCATTGGCATGTATTATTTCCTATGGTTATATCTGCATGCTGGGTTACAGAGGATTGCGAGAAGCGACCGAATATGCCATTGTCAATGCCAATTATATCAAGCAACGTCTGGAAGGTAGTTATGAATGTCTTTATGTAGGTGAGAAAGGTCGCGCTGCACACGAGATGATTATAGACTGTAGGCCATTTAAAGAACACGGCATTGAAGTAACTGACATAGCAAAACGCTTGATGGATTATGGTTTCCATGCACCTACGGTAAGTTTTCCCGTTGCAGGAACCATGATGATTGAGCCTACTGAATCAGAAAGCAAAGAAGAAATGGATCTTTTTTGTGAGGCTATGATTTCCATCAGAAAAGAAATCGATGCATCCAGTAAAGATGAACCAAACAATGTATTAAAGAACAGCCCGCATACGCTGGAGATGATTACTACAGATGAATGGGATTTCCCCTATACACGCCAGCAAGCCGCATTTCCACTAGATTGGGTAAGCGATAATAAATTCTGGCCTACCGTGCGTCGCGCAGATGATGCTTATGGTGACCGTAATCTCATGTGTACTTGTGCACCTATGGAAGAGTATATGTAGTGAGGAGTGAATTAGATAAAGCAGACCCACCTAATTAGGTGGGTTTGTTATATAACTGGATTTACAATGCGCTGAATTGTTAAATAAGTGGTTCGATATGGTAAATATTTGATGCATTACTGTCAGATTAATATTATTTATGTTGTTTTACAAGTTTTAAGGAGTTTTAGTATGGGTATGAAAATCACAGGGACGGGTAGCTACATTCCAGAGCTTATCAGGACAAACGATGATTTTCTGAACCATGAATTCTATCAGATAGATGGAACCCAATATCAGGATGGGAATAAAGACATCGTCCGTAAATTTCAAGCTATTACTGGTATCAACGAGCGCCGTTACGCTACAGATGATATCTCCACCAGTAAAATGGGAAGTATTGCTGCCCAACGCGCCATTGAAAAGGCCAGAATAAATCCAGAAGAATTGGATTATATCATCGTTGCGCATAATTATGGCGATGTGACTGATGGTGTAAGCGATATGGTTCCCAGTCTCGCTACCAGAATCAAGTCCACACTTGGGATTGCAAATCCTGGATGCGTGGGATATGACGTACTCTTCGGCTGTCCTGGCTGGATTCTGGGATTGACCCAGGCAAGTGCCTATATAGAAAGCGGGATGGCAAAAAATGTACTTGTTGTAGGTACTGAGGCTCTTTCTAGGGTCGTGGATCCGCATGATAGAGACAGCATGATATATGCAGATGGTGCCGGAGCAGTAGTATTGCAACAATCTGATGATAACGCAGGAATTCTAGGCCAGGTAACCGCTACCTATACCCACGATGAGGCCTTTTTTATATTCAATAAGGAATCATACAACGACGCCGCAACAGACCACAAAAAGTATATCAAGATGTATGGGCGGCGCATCTATAATTTTGCGCTCACCCATGTCCCTCAAGGGATGAAAAAAGCACTCGATCAATCAGGATTGGGAATCGATGATCTGGATAAAATATTCATTCATCAGGCCAATGAAAAAATGGACGAGGCAATCGTTGAACGTTTTTACAAGCTGTATAATCGCAAGATGCCAGAGAAGATCATGCCCATGAATATTCACAAACTGGGCAATAGTTCAGTAGCTACCGTGCCTACGGTGCTGGATATGGTGATTGCAGGTAAGCTGAATGGTCACGATCTAAAACGTGGTGACATCATCATGTTTGCCAGCGTGGGGGCCGGAATGAATATCAATGCGGTGGTGATTAAGTATTAATCCACCACGGGATTCTTTATATAAGCCCCCATTCTTATATAGACCTCTTCACGAGGCCAGTCGGTTTCATCTCTTTCCAGTTGTGAAATCTTGTCTGCGACCTTCAAGCCGTCCACTACCCTACCAAAAACCGTATGCTCATCATCTAGATGCGGCGATGGACTCAACGTGATGAAAAAATCAAACGGATTGTGCCAGTCTTCTGGGTTGTTTTTCCATTTTTTGGCAAGGCTGAGTGATCCGCGTTTGTGCCTGAAATCCTTGTCAAATCTGGGGGGCAATTTATAATTCCCCGTGCTGCCGCGTTTTATGGATGCCAGCGGCTCATCACTATTTCCCGCCTGAACTACAAAGTCTGGAACTACCCGATAAATTTCGGTGAGGTCAAAGTAGTCGTTCTTGACCAGGAAAATAAAGCTGGATCGATATAGTGGGAATTCCTCAAAAAGTTCAAGCGTAATATCACCGTGCTTGGTAAAAATCCTCACATATTTTTCAGGGTTCTGCTTACCGTAACGTCCAAAAAAGAGATGAATACTGTCTTGGGGTATATAAGGAAGTAAGGTGTCACCGCTCGTGCTGTATTGAACCTTGTAGGTTTTTTCCAGAATCCGTTCTTGTTTGGTTTTAGTGGGTTTTGGTGCTCGCTCAACTGGTTCAGGCGTTGCGTCAGGCTTATCTTTACAGGCAATTGCCATAAAAATTATTACTAGACAAAGACAATATCTTGATCGCATTTGATTTCTTTTTATCCCAGGTTCCAAAACTAAAACAATCCACCCTACCCGGGCAGGACGCCCAGTACAAAATGGCAGCAATGGAACGCCTGAAAAAGCTTAAGGACACGGCAAATATCAACAAAGACTTTAAGAAAGCATCTGTCATGATGCTGGTATATCCCAGGAATGGTGAGGCGCATTTTGTCTTAATTGAACGGCAGAAAAGCGCTGGAAAACATAGCGGGCAGATCGCTTTCCCCGGTGGGCGGCATGAGGAATCAGATCGTGATAATAAACATACTGCCTTGAGGGAGTTTGAAGAGGAAGTGGGCGTCTCCGTCGTGCAAGAGAAAGTCATAAAACAAGGCACGTCGCTTTATATACCGCCCAGTAATTATATTGTGTATTCGTATCTCGCTTTCGCGAAAGCGGAACCCACATTCACACCCCAGCAATCAGAGGTAAAATCCATCAAGGAAATACCCTTGCGGTTGTTGCTAGACAAGGATAGTCTGGGAACCACCACGATCTCCACGACCTATATGCAAGAAGCAGAAGTTCCCTGTTTCTACTTTGACGGGCTGATGGTATGGGGTGCAACCGCCATGATACTCGCAGAGTTCAAAGAACTCATGGCAACCGCTTTTGATGATTGATGGGGATAATGCATGGTTCTATGTTACCGGCATACCTATATTTACCCTTATGATGACGTATTTACCTTATGGGATTGCTTAAGAAAAATCCTTTTGGCCATATATTATTTGTAAAACGCTGGTTGATACGTATCGCCGGTGCCCTATCGCACAGGCGTTACCGTGGATTCAACGAACTGGAGATCGAGGGCAGCGATATCATACGTGACCTGCCTGAAACGGGTGTGCTGTTTGTCTCTAATCATCAGACCTATTTTGCTGATGTCGTAAGCATGTTCCATGTTTTTAACGCCGCTCTCAAGGGACGTGACGATAATATCAAAAATCTTGCTTATCTCTGGAACCCAAAGCTAAACGTTTATTATGTGGCTGCTAAAGAGACCATGCAAAGTGGCATCCTACCAAAAATCATGGCTTATGCCGGGGCGATTACCGTAGAGCGTACCTGGCGAGCAAAAGGTGAAAGCGTCAACCGATCCGTGAACCCAGATGACACAAAAAATATAGGGATTGCGCTAGAAGACGGCTGGGTAATCACATTCCCGCAGGGAACCACAAAACCATTTAAGCCTATTCGTAAAGGAACGGCACACATAATCAAGCAGTACAAGCCCATCGTGGTGCCCATCGTGATAGATGGTTTCAGGCGCAGCTTTGATAAAAAAGGCTTGCGGATCAAAAAACGAAACATCTTACAATCCATGGTGATCAAGCAGCCACTTGAGATCGATTACGAGAATGATACGGTAGAAAAAATCGTGGAACAGCTGGAATACGCCATCGAGCAACACCAGTCGTTTCTAAAGGTGATACCGCTAGAGGAACTGGAAGAGCAGGAAAAGCTCAACCAGAAGCGCCAGTGGGAATATTAATCTCGTTAAGTTTTTTCTTGAGCACTTTAGAGGCTTTTGTATATCCACCGTTTTCCCCGTCCAGAAAATGGATATGGTAATCATCTAGACCGGTCACATAGCAACTTATCACACTGCGCCTGCTTACATGTAGTCCATAATTGATGAGTCCATTATTTTCCATTTTGTCCAGCACCGTCTGCATTCTCTCGCGTTGCTTTTCATTGCCACTTACGATGGTGTTTATCGCACCGTCCAGCAGCAAGGTCTCTGTCAGCTGTATGAGTTCGTTGACGTAATTCTTACCTTTTGAGAAGTGCTTAAGGTACAACCTGCCTACCAGATTACGGCCATAACTATCGATCAATCGCTTGCCCGTTACCTTATTGTACTTCATCTTCACCTCGTTCTTAAGCTGGTCGATCTTGCGCACCATGTTCAGGTGTTTTGGAATCAATGGACTGCGCTGGTCATCGTCGCCATAGATATTCTTAAAATCCCTTAATACATCTGCATAGACTTGTGCTTGCTGCCCCACCCTATTTGCGGTGATGATAAATGAGACCACTTCCTGCCATTCCTCTGGAGGTTTGATCTTATCCCATTTACATTCCATCCCGTCCAGGTTGAGTGCTTGTTTGCGTAATGCCTCTGTAATAAGATCATCACTTGATTTTACAGACCTTTCTGCAATTTTGAGTGCGTCACCCATCACAATGGGCATGGTGTGAAGTTTATTGCGTTGAAATCTGAGCAGTTTAAGCACCGCGCCATTAGCTTTTAATTCTGATAGTGGCCGGTTTCCTACCCTGAGATTAAACCCAAAGTTGCTCTCGCATCGCTTGCTATGTTGCTGTAGGACGTCCATGCACAATTCCACGATCGCCGGTGGCACGATGAGTGTCGCACCATCACCGCCAAAGAAGAATGGAATATCAATCCCCATAGGTCTGGCAACATTTAAGCAGGCTACGATGCTGCCCGTGGCGGCAAGATTTACTTCCTGCTGCCTGCCAGAATCCACAAACGGCGTGGAGTTCTCAACGTCTGTCACCAGTACAAACCAGTCCTGAGGTACATCCTTGTACAGCGAGGGGTTTTGAACCACTTGCTCAATCTCACCTTTAAGTCTAGGCAGTTTTGTATAAAAGTTTGTGGTGACTGGCATGTGGTAAATCTAACCTGTTCTTATGTAGGGAATAATAATCTTTTCAGAATTCTTTAGTAACCGTGCATTGTTATTATTGGCTTAACCTTGGTTGAAATCTAAGAATCTTACCTTTGCAAAAAATTAGATTTTGAATAACCTTTTACGTAAAATATTACTGGGTGTTTGTTGTTTTCTCGCTTTCGCGAAAGCGGAATCACAAATAGTCATCAATGAACTAGACGCAGATACGGATGGTGCAGACGACATGGAATTTATTGAACTGCGCACGACAAATCCATTTCAGTCCCTCAACGGTTATGTAATGGTACTTTTTAACGGATCGACCAGTACCAGTAGTGGAGAGGGTCGTACCTATGCGGCGTATGATTTAAATGGATTAGTGAGTGATTCCAATGGACTGGTACTGCTAGGGAATGAACTGATAAGCCCGGTTCCAGATCGAGTCCTGCCGGTAAATACATTCCAAAACGGCGCAGATGCAGTAGGAATCTACCAGGGAACGGTCGCAGATTTTCCAGAACGTACTTCTTTTGCCACTACTACAAACCTGATCGATGCGCTGGTATATGAAACCAACGATCCAGTTAATACAAACCTATTAAATCTGCTGGGCGAGACTACTCAATACGACGAGGATGCCAATGGCAATAAAGACTTTGAATCGCTACAGCTAAGCAGCACGGGCGATTATCTGGCGGCCACCCCGACCCCATTCTCGCTTAATGACGCCACAACGCCTAGTTATGTGGGAGTAAGTTTCACGCTATCAACCACAGAAATAAACGAGGGCGACCCATTCACGGCAGACTTTACACTGAGTGCGCCACAAGCGACTTCTTTTACGCTGGACTACAGCCTTGATAACAATGGCTTTACAACAGCAGATTATACAGGGCCTACTCAGGTAGTCTTTGCTCCTGGTGTAACTAGTGTCCCGGTTACTTTTATGACCATAAATGATGCTCTAGACGAGGGTGACGAGTTTGCGCAAATCAATCTGCGCAATGATCTGGGCAATGGTTTTAAGCGTTTGCGCGATAACGTGGAAATCACGGTGATTGATGACGATTTTGTAATTGCTGGTTACGGCACGCCTCTTAGTCCTACTTATGGAAATGTTGCCTCTACCCAACCGGCAGGTTATTATCAGTCGCTGGATGGACTTTCAGGAACTGCATTGCAGGATGCAATCACGGATATTATTGCAGAGGAATTTGTCGTACGCATCCACACCTACGTTGACATCACAGATATCCTGAAAGAAGCTGACGTGTCACCGCTTAATTCAAATCAGGTATGGCTCATGTATAATGAGGAGCAACGCCGCAAAATCGATTTCCAGAATAGCAGTGACAATTTAGGCAAATGGAATCGTGAGCATATCTGGTCCAGATCTCGTGGGCGATTTTTTGATATTGAGTACGATGAAGTTTCTGACGGCATGGCCGTGTGGACAGAAACAAATGCAGATAGCCTGCGCCACGGGCAGAGCGATGCGCACCACCTGCGTCCTACTGATAGCCGTGAGAACTCATCACGAGGTAATCAGGATTATCCAGAATACAACGGTCCCGCTGGCTCGCAGGGCAGCTGGCATGGCGACGTGGCTAGGGCTATGTTTTACATGGATCACCGCTATAACAATCTTGCCTTAGTTGATATGGATCCAGCAAATACGACAGTAGGCCAGATGGGTGTTCTTTCAACACTGCTTGCATGGCACCGCAATGATCCGCCAGATGATTACGAGATGCACCGCAACAATGTCATCTATACCTGGCAAATCAATCGCAATCCGTTTATAGATCTACCAGACCTCGCAGAATTCATTTATGGCAACCAGCAAGGACAGACTTTTACATTATCAAGCGACTCACAAGAAAAAATTAATGAAATCAGTTTTTTTCCTAATCCGTCCAGTGGTCAGGTGAATTTCAGAGGAATAA
The DNA here is from genome assembly GCA_963740155.1 of uncultured Flavobacteriaceae bacterium. GTDB lineage: Bacteria > Bacteroidota > Bacteroidia > Flavobacteriales > Flavobacteriaceae > Nonlabens. The sequence goes on from CAVUDE010000001.1 coordinate 224,787, forward strand.
CCACTTCTACGCAATTTCAGGTTTTTGATCAACTGGGAAGAAGTATAAAAGAATTTCAACTAACAGCTGACCGCAGAACAAATCTGGTGCTTAAATCCGGAATTTATTTGGTTAGGATTACTGCTGGTCAAGGATCTGTTACTCGCAAGCTGGTTATTAGATAGTGAGATAAAGCCCTTAAAATTTACGCTTAAGCTTACTGCCAAACTTTCTATTTTTGCGCACTGAATTCTGATTTATGAAAAATACTGCCCTATCCTCTACGCATGAAAAACTAGGTGCTAAAATGGTACTTTTTGCCGGCTACAACATGCCTGTGCAATATGAGGGAGTGAACATTGAGCATTTTACCGTGCGCAATGATTTAGGTGTTTTTGATGTTTCGCACATGGGTGAGTTTCTTATCGAGGGTGATAAGGCGTTAGACCTTGTGCAAAAAATCAGTTCAAACGATGCGAGCAAGTTGACTGTGGGTCGGGCGCAATATGCGTACATGCCTAATGAAGCTGGTGGAATCGTGGATGATCTGCTTATTTATCGTGTTCATGAAAACACCTATTTACTGGTGGTAAACGCCAGTAATATTGAGAAAGACTGGGCTCATATTGAGAGCCAGAATACCATGGGTGCCACCATGCGCAATGTTTCAGAGGACTACTCGTTGCTTGCGATACAAGGTCCCAAGGCCGTTGAAGCCATGCAATCACTTACCAGCGTGGATCTATCGAGTATTAAGTACTACCATTTTGAAGTAGGAGATTTTGCAGGAATAGAGCATGTAATTATCAGCGCGACCGGTTATACTGGTGCAGGTGGTTTTGAAATCTATTGTAAAAACGACGAGGTAAAGCAAATCTGGGATAAGGTCATGGAAGCCGGTGCAGATCATGGTATCAAACCCATAGGTCTTGCGGCACGAGATACCCTACGTCTGGAAATGGGCTACAATCTCTATGGAAACGACATAGATGATTCTACCTCGCCTTTTGCGGCAGGACTAGGCTGGGTGACAAAATTCACAAAAGACTTTGTCAACTCTGAAAACCTTAAAAAGGAAAAAGAAAAGGGCTCAGATAAAAAACTGGTAGGATTTACAATGGACGAGAGAGCTGTTCCCAGAGGTAGTTATTTGATCAAAGACAGTGAGGGCAATGAGATGGGAATGGTGACCAGCGGTACAATGTCGCCATCGCTTAACATAGGTATAGGTATGGGCTATGTGCATCCTGTACATGCTGCACCCGGTACCAAAATCTTTATCCAGATCCGCAAGAAACTGCTGCCCGCGACGGTCGTGAAATTACCTTTCTTTAAAAAGGACGCCTAGATTTGAGTCGTGTACTCATACTGGGTGGTAGTGGTTTTATAGGCAATGCGCTCTATCGTGAGCTGTTGCAGTTTTGCAGCGTTCACGCCACCTATCATACTTCTACAAAAGAGTTTGATAACAACAAGCAGTTTCATCAGTTTGACATGGAACTGGAAGAAGTGGATACCATACTCAATGCATTGAAGCCTACTTTTATCGTAAGCGCATTGAGAGGAAATCCCAACTCGCTTTTTTACTTGCACGACCAGATCATCAACTGGGTGCGTAAAAATGATTCTCGCATCATTTTTCTGTCCACGGCAAATGTATTTGACCGCTTTACAAATTTTCCCAGCTACGAGTACGATAAGACATTTTCAGAGAGCATTTACGGTAGGATGAAGATAAAGATTGAAAATGCACTAATGCGTTTACCCAACTCAAAATATGTCATCTGTCGGATTCCGATGATTTTTGGTGCTCGCAGCCCAAGGGTCAAAACCCTAAAAGCACAACTGGAAAATAATGAGCAGATCGAGGTTTTTCCTAATGTGGTGATCAATGCAAACCATATCGACAAGCTCATCCAGCAGTTGCACTATATCATCAATAGACGCCGGCGCGGTGTTTTTCATTTGGGCAGTACTAATTTGATCCATCATGATGATTTGATCACGGATATTTCAGAAGTGCTGGGTTATACTGATCCCAGAATCAAGAATATCTACGATTCAAACGAGGACAGACAATTATCACTACTTCCCAAAGATAATCTTCTCCCAAAGCATTTACAATTGACTATTGAGGATGTGGTTGCTGCTAGTGTGATTGCTGATATGAGGTAGGTGGAAGCTTGAATTATTATACTCTAATGAGAAGTTTTACGTTATTGATTCAGAAGATTTGCGTATATTTAGTGTAAAATGTAAATTATGGATTCAGCGACAGATTTCATTAGAGAAATTCCTGCAAATATTTCTGATAGTCAGGTTATAACCTATTTACATTCTGCTGATTTAGGGACAAAGCACGTGAGACAATTTAAGTCATTGACCCATTCAACCGATAAAGTTATATCCCAATGGTTTGACGTCAGCGAAAAGACATTTCAAAACTATAGAAGTTCAGAAACTAAACTGAATATAATTTTCAAAGAAAAATTGCTTTTGCTCTTATCACTGTTCAGACAGGGAGAAAGAGTATTTGGCTCACAGGAAAATTTCAACGATTGGCTTAAAAAATCAAACTTTCATTTTGATAATAAACGACCAATTGATTTTTTTACAACCATATCTGGGATAAGATACATAGAAGACAGAATTACAGGAATAGAATATGGTGATAATGTCTAGATATGGAGTTGTATAGAATCTCCCATAAAAATTTTTCAAGAAAATTGTCCGGTTCTGGTGCCGCTAATAGATGGAATTTAGATGGCGAATATGTTATATATGCAGGTTCATCCAGGTCATTATCCACTCTAGAAATGGTGGTGCATCGCAATTCTATCAAGAAACTTCCCCACTATAAACTAATGATAATTTCGATTGCTGATGAAGAAGATTTAATTGATCGAGTACCGATTGAGAAATTGCCAAATAACTGGCGCTCATTTGAATCATATTACAAATTACAGCTTATAGGTTCAAAATGGTATAAAGAACAAGATTCGCTAGTACTTAAAGTTCCATCGGCAGTTATTCCAAAGGAGTACAATTATATCATCAATACTAAACACCCCCTGTTTTTAGAAAAAGTCTCGCTATTGAGGAATGAGGAGTATTTTTTTGATGAAAGATTATTTTAATAAAGACACATCTATTAATATGAAAATTCATCGCTAATTAGTAGTTATTGAAGAAAATCCTCGTTGATTTTCTGTTCATAGCTTACTTGCTAATTTACTGATTTATTTGCTATTGCATCACGCATATAACTATCAAGCGCAAGACGGCAGCATGAGTAAAAAAGATAGTGCATCTTCATTTTGCAGCGAGTGATAGTCCTGACCTAAGTGAATGTTTGCGTAATAGTCTAAAAGTCTTTCTTTATAACATTGCTCTGACTGCAAAAGCCATAGATGTTCACCAAGACATCTGGTCAAAAACGATTTTTCTACCAGTCGAGCCATTCTTCCATTCCCATCCCAAAATGGATGAGTCTGTGCAATTTTAAGATGAATCAGACTTGCGTGATAAAATGCTCGCGATACCTCTAGATGTTGATTCAGTAAAATTTCAATGTCACTAAAAAGAAATTTCATCTCTGCCTCTACTTTATCAGGTTCGAGTGCGAGATAAACCATGCCGTTCTGATCATACACCGCCATTCTATCGGTTCTGTAAGTTCCACTTTTATCTTGAATCAGAAAGCTTTCAGACAGAATTCCATGACATTTCAGAAACGATTGTTCTGTCAGTGAATTTGATTTCGCAAATTGATAGGCGCGGATCAGATCCTTTATCTCCTCATGCTGTTTGGTTCTCTTAAATGCGCTAGGGTGAATCTCTGAATTGATGAAGCTGTTTACGTCCAGCAAATTTCCCTCGATGTTTGAAGAAAAGACAGAACTGACTTTAAATGCATAGTCTATTTTTTCCTCATTGTTAGGAGACTTTAAAGAGTCAACTTTTTCATCCAGATTAGGAGGAATGTTGGTTTTGAAATCATCGAAAAGGGAGAGGTCTGTGACGCGCATTTCTACGGTATATACCTATCCTTCCCCCAGTCTGGTGCGCGTTTTTCAAGAAATGCATCACGGCCCTCTTTTGCCTCTTCAGTCATGTAGATCAGGCGGGTCATCTCTCCGGCAAAAACCTGTTGACCTACCATACCATCATCGGTGGCATTCATGGCAAACTTGGCCATTTTTATAGCGGTGGGTGATTTTTCGAGAATCTCCTGTCCCCAGTCATACGCGGTCTGGTCAAGATCGTCGTGAGCTACGACAGCGTTTACCATTCCCATTTCCATAGCCTGTTGTGCGCTGTAATTGCGTCCCAAAAAGAATATCTCTCGCGCCTTTTTCTGTCCTACCATTTTGGCAAGGTAAGCACTGCCAAAGCCGGCGTCCACGCTGGCAACGTCGGTATCGGTTTGTTTAAAAATGGCGTGCTCGCGACTGGCGATGGTCATATCGCAAACCACGTGCAGGCTGTGCCCGCCACCTACCGCCCAGCCTGGGACGGCGCAGATCACGACCTTGGGCATAAAACGTATCATGCGCTGCACCTCCAGAATGTTGAGCCTACCGGTGCCTTCATCATCCTTATAGCCGTCATGGCCGCGGGCATTCTGGTCGCCACCGCTGCAAAACGCCCAGCCAGCGTCTTTTTTACTCGGCCCCTCGCCTGTTAGAACCACGACACCTATAGATAGATCTTCCTGCGCGTCATAAAACGCCTTGATGAGTTCGCTTACGGTTTTAGGCCTGAACGCATTGCGCACCTCTGGACGGTTAAACGCGATACGTGCAACGCCATCTGCTTTCTTATAGGTAATATCTTCAAATTCTATGGCAGTCTTCCAATCTATCATGGGATTTCTTTTTTCCAAAGATAATTACTGATACCACACCCTAATCGTAGGAACCACGTACAAACTATCTATACTCAAATTCATGTGCGTGATATCGTCCTTGCGGCTCTGGCCAGGATTATTGTACAGCATCACGGTTTCAATGTTGATCAGCTTTTGCGGCGGGTTGTTGCGCAGCCACTCATTGGCTTTTGCCAGCAATTTGTCTGTCCTCTCGTAAGTCGCACCTTTCCAAAACGATGAATCTGTCTCTGCCGGGTGGAAATCTTTGTATTTAATTGGGTCCATAGGTTTGTTGTGTTTATGCTTTCGTACTTCGACTGCGCTCAGTATAAACTTCCCTATCGGGAAAGCGGAACAATCATCATCACTTTCAACAATGACTGGCAGGCAAGATAAAACAGCCCGCCAACTCCCAAAACAATTGTTAAGCCTAGGCCGGTACTGCGACCAATAGTTAATTTTACCCCATGAGCGACCAGAAAAAGCCAGATGCCGTAGTCTTTGACGAGGAAACGGGAACCTATAATGCGGCACTTTTACCCTATGCCAGTGGCGTGGGAGCACCGCATATCACAACTCCTGACGTTACCTCGTGGAAACAGAACAATATCAATAAGGTCAATCACGAGATCAAGTCAAAGTTTGACCAGCTCAAAGCAGAATATGACGCCATGGTCGCGCAGTACGAGGCAAACCAACTGGTGTATGGTGCAAAATTCTCTTTTGAACCCATCGTGGGCGAGACCTATTATCTCTACAACGGCCGCGACGGCAGGCCATTTTTATCTGTCATCAAACCAGATGAGTGCCACTGGGATCATCTAGGCACCTACCGTCTATCTTCTGAAAAGTTGTGGGAGCATTTGGATAGATGATTTTGCAATTAGTTGATAAATGAATCGGTGATCAGGTTATCAGAATATCAGCGATCAGATTATCGGTTAATCGGTTTATTGGTTAGTAAGTTATTCATTAAATCGGGTTATGAGATATTCGGTTGTTGGGTTGATCGGTTACTCGTTGTTTAGTTCATGGTTGATCGGTTTATAGATAGTTCAGTTATCAGTTGGGGATCTATCAATTACCCATTCACATAGAATTATTGATTGTATTTCAGACCACAACGTCAATTCGAGCGCAGTCGAGAATGAGCAGATATTTCAGGTGATTTTAAACGTTTCTCCTATACTTTTTTGTCTTATCATTTTGTCTTTTAGTCAGTTATTGAGTTCATGAGTTCAATCTAAATTTCGGCTCAGCCGAGATAAAAGCTTCTAGAGTGACAGGGCCAGACCAGTTTCATCTTGATGAAATCCTAACAAACAAAGTCCTAGGTCAAAGACCGCCAGGACTTCATCATACGTCTGTCGTCAAACGTCTGTAATCGTTTAGTTGATTAGTCGATAGTCGATTAGTCCATCATCGGTAATCAAAAGCAATCCTAAAATAGCAATCCAACCAAATCCCAACAAACAAAATCCTAAGTCAAAGACCGCCAGGTCTTCATCTTAAGTCTATCGTCGGTAGTCGCAAAGTCGGTAGTCAAAAAAGATTTTTCCACTAAAAACCTAGTTCAACTAAACTTTTAGTCTATATTTGAACTAAGTTTTTAGTTTATGAAAACACTTACTACTGCCGAAGAAGAAGTCATGCAGCATTTATGGAAGCTGGAAGAAGCCACCGTTGGCCAGCTGGTCGAAATGTATCTTGAACCCAGACCCGCCTATAATACAGTTTCTACCATAGTACGGATTCTGGAGACAAAAGGATTTATAGACCACAGCAAGCAAGGCCGGGGCTATCTATACCATCCCACTATAGAAAAGGATGAGTATTCAAAAGCCACCGTGCGCAGGCTGGCAGGAAATTATTTCAAAGGATCTTTTAAAAGCATGGTTTCTTTTTTCATGCAGCAAAATGATCTAACCGTTAACGAACTCGAAGAGCTGCTGGACGAACTTAAAAAGACAGAATCATGAATCACCTACTCCACTCTTTCGTGCTTGCTTTGTTGCTTTACCTGGTGTATTTCCTTTTTATGAAGTCTAACGTACAGCATGCGCACAATCGTTTTTACCTGTTGCTACTTCCAGTAGTAAGCGTATTTATGCCTTTTCTGGTTGTACCATTGGGAATCAATATGACAGGCAGCTCACCTGAAATAGTTATGCAAGTTGCATCGCCGGAAACGTCAACCATTGCTCCTGTAATTATCGATAGTTCCCAGATTGAGTCTAGCTGGTATAACAATCTTTCTTGTACAGAATGGGTATTCGGTTTCTATATATTGGGAGTTTTGATATCGATTATACTCTTTAGCATCAAGCTTTATCAAGTACTGGCAATCATCCACACCAGTCGGCTGGTGATGGTTGATGATACGTATGTATATAAAACTGGGGAGGCAGATATGGCATTTTCGTTTCTAGGTCGCATGGTGATCTCTTCACAATATAGTTCTGAAGAAGTATCACAGATCATTGCCCACGAGCAAATTCATGTCAAGCAGAAACATAGCTGGGATCTGCTTTTCTACGAGATTCTGAAAATTTCCGTGTGGTTTCATCCTGTCGCTCATTTTGCGCAAAAGGATCTGCAGCAAGTCCACGAATTCATCGTCGATGAAAAACTGGCCAGCTCACCTCGCAATTATATCCAGCAGTTGATCACCAACCATCTAGGCTTTGAAAGTCTTGCCTTAGTCAATAACCACAGTAAAAAATCAATTCTTAAAAACCGAATCGCCATGTTAAAATCTACAGCACCCAAAAAGTCCATTACCAGATACCTACTAATTCTCCTGCCTTTACTGCTCACGTCCATCATCTACACTTCCTGTACAGAAGATCTGGACATAACCGAAAAGGTTTATGAAGATTATACGGGAGAAACCGTAACAGTAGCAGGATATGTGCTCCCTACCGTTCAAGATTTCAAGTACGGTCAAAAAGACTTTTATAAGGGAATGACCGAGGACGAAATAGCTATTTCAAAGTCTGACAGTTCCTTTAGACTTTATGGAATTCAAGAAGAATGCAGGGTTATGAAAATGCTGTTCCAAATGAGGTATATAGAAAATTCGCTAATTATATGTCCGCTTATTACAAAATGAAGGAAAATGGGAAAACAGTTGTCGTAGATACAGAAGCAGGCGACTACGTATTCACCATCATTGAGCATCCCGATAGGGAACCCACATATGAGGGCAATCCGCCGCTAGAACAGCGCAACATGAGTGAGCAAGAATTACACGATTATATAGCAGGTCTCGTAGGTGATCTTGAAATTATTGAAGAGGTAATTGAAGTTGAGGAAGTTGCAGACGCCAATGATTTAAGCGATTCACCAGAAATTATCGAAGAGCAACGCAAAAATCAGTCAGATCCAGTTTATCCTTTTGCGGTATTAGATTACACGCCTACCTTTAAAGGTTGCGATAGTGGTGACATGGACGGTAAGATGAAATGCACACAAACAAGAATAGCAGAATTTGTGAATCAAAATTTCAACACAGCTGCAAGGGGGAATCTAACAGGTACACAAAAAATATCAGTCCAATTCACTATTGATAAGAATGGCGACGTGATTGATGTAAAAGGAAAGTCCAAGAGTAAACAGCTTACCTCAGAAGCTGTAAGAGTTGTCTATTCCTTACCAAAATTCAATCCTGGCAAAATCAATGGGAAGAATGTCAACGTTCGTTACTCACTGCCCATCGTTTTAGAACTCAATTGAATTAGAACTATCAGATGTAAATGAATTTTAAAGCCCGCTACATGGTGGGCTTTTTTAATGTCAAGCCTGCAATACTTAAGCCAACTCAAGATCATCAAAATTAATTTTCAGCAGATCAATCACTGAACAACTCAATTCTTGTTACTTCAAGAGCCAGTTGAATTAGACAGCTGTCTAAGAGAATCAACGCTCAGAATCTATAAAAAAACCCATATAGCAAGACGACATTGCGACTTTATTCTGGCCCCTAAATCTTGATTCTTGACTCTTTCGTCTTTTCTCCTTTTTCTTTTCTCTTTCCTCTTTCCTCTTTCCTCTTTCCTCTTTCCTTTCAAACTTATAGAAAATAATTAACTATTTATACCATTGATAAACAGTTCATTGAAAAATACTACTACTATGCATTACAAACTACTGTAACAAATTTATAACTGCATCGTCTATTAGATATAACCCCTTAAACAAAAACATTATGAAAACTCAATCAGGATTTCTAAACGCTGGTCAACCTACAAACAATCGCACCAGCAACGACGCGACCTATGCAGATGCATGGAACTCACGCAGACGTTACCGTTAATCTAAAAAATTCACTCTCAAAAACCTTTATCATGAACTCATTTAAGACAGAACGCACTTCTAGTTTCCCCATCCTTTCCAGAAACCGATCAACAGATCAGAACAATCCTTTTAACGAGACACTGGAAGCAAACGTGGTCATTTTCAATTGCTAATTCTAGCAATAAGGGAACTCAGCTTGATAAGAAGCTAGTGCATTTTTATTGTAACCAACCATTTCTCTCGCTCCTAACAGAGCGGGATTTTTGGTTTATGTTCTGTATTTACATACAAATTAGCCCTTACCTTTATAGCTAAAGCTACTATCATGGTCAATGCCCGCATCTTACTTTTTGTTAGTATCATAGGATTCACCTCATGTAATGATGAGTCAAGTGATATAGCCTCTACAGAAACTATTCAAAACCCTGACAACTCACAACAATCACCACCTGTTGCTCAGGATCTGGATCAGCTAGCTCTTAAAGCAGATCCCGATAATTATAGGGTAGAGCTGGTCGTGGGAAATCTGGACAACCCATGGGGAATGGACTGGTTGCCCAATGGTGATCTGATCATTACAGAAAAACAAGGTAAAGTGTATAGATATGATGGTGCAACTAAAACCGAGGTCACCGGTGTTCCAGACGTTTACGTACGTGGACAGGGCGGCTTACTAGATGTTTTGATTCACCCTGATTTTGCTACAAATAGATTGATTTATTTCTCCTACGCATGCCAGCAAGGCTCAGGTAGTGGTGGCCATACCGCCATTGCAAGGGCGAGATTGGAAAATGATCAGCTATCAAATCTAGAAGTCCTCTATAAAGCAACGCCCAATACTAGGGCAGGTCAGCATTTTGGCTCTCGCATGGTTTGGGGCAATGATGGTAAGCTCTATTTCACCATCGGTGAGCGCGGTGAGCGCGACGTGAATCCGCAGGATATTACTAGGGATGGTGGGAAGATTTACAGAATCAACGAGGATGGATCCATCCCGGCCGATAATCCCTTTGTAAACGATCCGGATGCGGTAGCTGCCATTTTCACCTATGGGAACCGCAACCCGCAGGGTTTGCTCAAGCATCCAGAAACGGGCGATATCATCGCTCATGAGCACGGTCCTAAAGGCGGTGACGAGATCAATATCATTCGCCCAGGTGTCAACTATGGCTGGCCAGTCATCAGCTATGGGATAAATTATAGTGGTACAAAATTTACCGATATTACCGCCAAAGAGGGAATGGCACAGCCCCTCGCCTATTGGGATCCCAGCATTGCACCCAGCGGTTTTGCTGTTGTGGATGGTAATCGCTACCCATCGTGGAAAGGTAATTTCCTGGTGGGATCATTGAAATTTCAATACCTTGAAATGCTTAAGGTAGATTCCAATTACACCATTACTGGGAGACAGAAACTACTTGACGGTCTAGGCCGCATGCGCAACGTTAAGATGGGTCCTGACGGTTATATCTATGCAGGAGTAGAGGGATCAGGGATTCATCGTATCATTCCTAATTAATAATTTTCAAACCACTCAGTAAATGAAATTCAGTTTTGCCAGAATCTTTTTCTTACTCTCTCTTTGCTTGACTTTGCCATCCTGTAAGGACGATAAGCAACCCACAAAGCAAATCAAACCCATTGTAAAAACTCCTGAAACTCCACTGGAGAAATCAGTCGCGCGAGGACGTGAGATCTATAGCGAATTATGTGTTACGTGCCATTTACCCAACGGTAAAGGTGTCCCCGGCGCTTTCCCACCACTAAATCCATCTGACTGGTTAACACACAGGCGTAAGGAAAGTATCCATGTAGTAAAATATGGATTAAAAGGTGAAATCGTCGTCAACGGCCAGACCTATAACGGTATCATGCTACCACTGGGACTGGAAGATGATGAGGTCGCAGATGTCATGAACTACACCATCCAGACGTGGAACAGCGGTGACATGGTCACAGTAGAAGAAGTAAGCCAAGTGACAAAATAAAGGTCGGCCTAAATTCTAGCCCACAAAAAAACCCAGCTATGATGCTGGGTATGATATTTTAGAAAACCTTGTTTCTAATTGTAAACGCTTTCTTTACCGTGATGCTTGCACAACATATAGTAAACCACCGCGCGGTACTTGCTGCGGTTGCTTTTACCATAACGTTCCATTACGGCTTGCACGCTGTCCATCAAGTTGTCACCAGATAGGCCCAACTTTTTCTCTAGGTAGTTTTTTTGTACACGCTCCAGCTCTGATTTGTCCATACTGATGGTTTCTGCATCGCGGTTGTAAATAGCTGGCACTAGACTTTTTGTGATCTTTCTCATTAGATCTACGTCCAGATCGTCTTTATCGATTTTGGTTTTGTAGTCTTCGATGTACTTGCCTACTTTTTCGTCAAGTTTTGAACTCATGGTTAAATTGATTTTAGGTTATGGCTTAAAAATACGGTATAGAACGCAGATTACCGCTCATTTCAAATATTTAAAGTAATCCAGCAGTACACGGTCATTCACCTCGGTAGGTGTGAAGATTTCCAGCAACTGTGGCTTGTCGTTGTTGGTGATGAATGAGTTATACGCTTTCGCGAAAGCGGACTCCCCATCCACACGCTCATAACCTACGTCATGCATCTCACACAATTGCCGTGCGGTAAGTTTGTGCCGGGTCTCAAAAAAAGTATGGAAAATCTCTTCCTCCTTATTACTGGGCAGGATCCTAAAAATCCCCCCACCGGAATTATTGATGAGAATAATCTTAAAATCCGCAGGCAGGTAATTGTTCCACAATCCATTTGAATCGTAGAAAAAACTGATATCCCCAGTAATCAAAACGGTGGGAAGATCGCTTGCCATCGCAGCACCGGCCGCGGTACTGGTACAACCCTCAATCCCACTGGTGCCGCGGTTTGCAAACACTCTCCAGGACTTATGCATCTGGAAAAGCTGAGCATACCTGATCGTACTGCTGTTGCCCAGTTGCAACAGAATGTACTGCGGTAACTCTTTAAACAACAGCGCAAAAACCTTGAAATCACACCACGGCAGCTGATCCAGATAATCCTGTCGCTTGCCCAGCCTGTATTGAAAAACAGCATTCCATTTGTCCCTGTAGTTACTCACCACCTTGCTTGCGCCCATTTTATCCAGAGCATCTGCAGGTCGCATCTTTAAATGCCCGCTCAGCTTGAAAAAAGTATCATAAGCGCGGCGGTTGCCTATGTGGTAATGGTAGGTAGTCTCAAAGGTGCGCAGGTATTGCTTGATTTTTTTGGAAACGATCATTCCCCCTATCGTAAGCACCAGATCCGGCTGTAGATGCTGGATCTTATCCTTGTCATTCTCAATGGGTGCGATCAGGGTATCGATTCCCCACACAATGCGGTCATCTACGATATTTGAACTCACCTCGCTCATCACAAGAACGGATGGATCGTCCAGTAAAATATCAAGATTCGCATTGTCCAGAACACTGGGATTTAGCGTGGATAGGATGACTAGTTTACGCTTTGCGGTTTCCCAGCGTTGCTGGAAAGATTCTGGAATACTGCTGGTCTGGGTCAGGTCTGCAATGATTTCCTTGACATTGACACTAGGTTTCTCTGCCCTATTATACAGCGGTTCTTCAAAGGGAATGTTGAGATGCACCGGCCCATGATGATTTAGTGATTCATTGATCGCACGGTTGATGATGCGTTCATTAGTCGCACTATTTTCTGAATCGCCCTCGTCACGCACCATGCGCAACGCCTCTTCATAGATGATATGTTCATCGTAGATATTCTTCTGGCGTATGGTCTGGCCGTCACCTATATCGATCTTGTGCGGCGGCCTATCTGCACTTAACACTATCAAAGGTATCTCGCTGTAAAAAGCCTCAACCACGGCAGGGTGATAGTTGAGCAATGCACTGCCGCTGGTACAAAGTAACGCAACCGGTTTTCTAAGCTGCTGTGCCATTCCCAGCGCGACATGACTGGCACAACGCTCATCCACAATGCTGTAACACTGGAAAAAATCATCCCCGGTAAACCCTAGTGTAAGTGGAGCATTGCGTGATCCTGGCGAGATGACGATATGACGCACACCTCTCATCTTAAAGATAAGGACCACTTGTTGCGCCTGGATGATCTCTGGAAGCATGAATGCCAAATTTACAGGGCAAGCCGTCCCGCACCGCGGCTATTCAGGAATATTTAGCCACCTGGGCTGCATTTCTGAAAGTAATACACACGCTAAAAAGCTCAATTGAGCTATCTGGAAGTTTTTTCTTGCAAAAGCTACACATTTTACGCATCTTTATACCATAGCAATTCTGGTGCACGTATGCAGGTAATTAAATTTCTGGTATTTTATCTTTTTGTGGGTGTTTATGAAAGCATCCTTTTTCTGCAACGCATGACTCGTATAATGGTCGCAACCAAACCCATGCAAAATGCTGTATTCAAAAAGCTACCTGCCAGCACAGATGAATCTTCGCTTAAAAAGACTGCCTAGTTCACAACAACTTTAGCATCGTTTGTTCCTTAGCAACGGTTTCCAGATATTCAGACTCTGAATCGCTATCTTTCACAATACCGCCGCCTACATAGATATGCGCTAGATCATTTTCTAGTTGCATGCAGCGCAGATTGACGTAATAATCCGCCGTTGAATTCTTCTGATCTACCCACCCAAAATATCCTGTATAGAAAGACCTGTCATAATTTTCATTTTTGATGATAAACTCTTTTGCAGTTGTGACAGGCAAACCGCACACAGCTGGTGTAGGATGCATTCTCTCTACTAGATCATTCAAATCACTTGGATCAATTTGCGCGGTAATTTCAGTCTGCAAATGAATCAATTTCCCAGCCTTGCTAGTTTTTGGGCCATGGGTTTTAATATCTTTTGAAAACTGGTTGAGATCATCAATAATTTTATCTGTCACGAGTTGCTGTTCTCTTTTTTCCTTTTCTCCCCAGCTATGGTCCAGGCTTCCATTGTATGGCGCCGTTCCTGCAAGCGACATGGTTTTTACCTTCCCGTTATCGTAGGAGACAAGTGTTTCCGGACTCGCCCCTATCCACGTTCCTACTCTGGGATGATGGAAACAATAACAGTTGGCATCAGGATATTCTGCAAGTAGCCGTTCAATGATCGTGGTTATGGTGTGGGGATTATGGTAGGTACGCTTTCGCGAAAGCACAACTTTTACAAGCTCCCCCTGCTCACAAGCATCAATTGCTTTTTTTACCAGCTGTGTATATCTGGTTTTCTGGGAATCATCTATCGCTGGTTTTACTATTTGATAGTTTTCTCGAGCGTCGATGGAATATGTTGGAAACTTTAACTGGTCAACTTTATCACCGCGTATGAAAACTGTTTTGGTCGGATCAAAGCCGCAGAAAATTGCGTAAACAAAACCCAGAGGCGCGCTAGTAATCAGATCAGCACTATCCTGACTGAGCAATTTCACCACTGCTGCTCCCGCCCGGCGCAGCATAAAAAAGGGTTTGTTATTCTTGTAGAGTTCTCCTATTTGATCTGCGATGCGCATTCTAATTGCGTTTTATGGCGATGGTGGTGAGTTTGCAAATGGATATCAATTGATCCTTATCATTTGTCACGCGTATCTCAAATAGCTGGGTAGTCCGGCCTTTGTGGATAAATCTAGCAGTGGCATGAATAAATCCGTCCTTTACAGATTTAAGGTGGTTAGCGGTTATTTCTAGACCTCTGATCATGTAATTCTCAGTATCCAGAAAAACAAAACTTGCAGCGCTACCTACAGATTCTGCAAGGGCTGCGGTGGCGCCGCCGTGTAAGACTCCATCTGGCTGGTGCACGGCTGGGGTCACGGGCATCCTAGCGGTGAGGAAATCATCACCCACGTCCACATAGGTGATATTTAGCGTATTCATCAGGGTGTTCTCACTTACCTTATTGCAGGCTGCGAGGATCTTTTCTTTGTCCATATCTTTACCAAAAATACGTTACAATTCATGACCAAAACTGCCAGCTACTCTCATGAAAACTCATACGAAACTATCAATCAGCTGACTGAAAACACCCAAAATATCTGGGTGTGTTTTCATGGGCTAGGGTATCTGGCGCGGTATTTTAAAAAGTATTTTGAGCAACTAGACTCAGAGTCTAATTACGTGATCGTACTGCAGGCACCCGCCAAATATTATCAAGACAAAAATTTCAAACATGTAGGTGCCAGCTGGTTGACTCGTGTGGACACGCAACAAGAAATACAGAACAATTTTAATTATATCAATGCCGTTCTTGAGAAGGAAAACTTGCTGGGTGATGAACGCATGGTGTTATTTGGTTACTCACAAGGAGTCAGCATCGCGACAAGGTATTTGCTGAATTACAATAAATCGATAAAAGCATTGATTTTACATAGCGGCTCCATTCCCGTGGAACACGATGAGGAGGATGGCACCAGATTCCGCCAGCTGGCAAATCGCATCATCCATATTTCTGGAAAGCGAGATGAGTATGCTACTGAACAAAAAATAAAAGAAGAGGCGGTAAAGATTGAGAGGCTTTTTGGTACGGATTGTGAAAAGCACAGACCAGACATTGCACACGAGATTCATGTGGAACTATTAGCTACCTTGAGCAACCAATTATAGATAATGGAATTAATTTTTGCCACGCATAATAGGAATAAGGTCAAAGAGGTTGCTGCGATGCTACCATCTGATCTACAGATCAAGTGCTTGCACAACCTAGAGCTGAAAGAAGAAATTCCAGAAACCAGTGATACTATCGCGGGTAACGCCAATCAGAAAGTCGAGTTCCTGCGCAATCGGTATGATTCACCCATCATTGCAGATGATACTGGCCTGCTGGTAACCAGTCTCAACAATGCACCCGGAGTTCACACGGCTAGGTATGCGGGCGAGCAAAAGAATGATTCAGATAATATTGAGCTACTACTTAAGAATCTTAAGGGAATAGGCGATCGTAGCGCGCGCTTTGTGACTGTTTTTGCCGTTAATATAGATGGAAGACAGCAAATTTTTGAGGGAGTTTGTGAGGGCGAGATACTTATGGAACCGCAGGGCGACAGGGGATTTGGTTACGATCCCATCTTCCAGCCAGAGGGTGCAGATAAGTCCTTTGCACAAATGAGTATGCAGGAAAAGAACACCTATAGCCACAGGGCAAAAGCGCTGTCGAAACTGATAGATTACCTATCCCTCTAGCGTTAAATTAATGACAATCACCGTATCTGCGCTAGTAGTAGATTATTTTAGCTAATTCATGACAAAGAGTTCATTTTATATATTTTTTTCTTTTCTACTGGTCTCACTGGGCGCTGTAGCACAAGAAGATGCCGATACCCGATCTACGATGGTAAGCGGTACGGTCATTAATGCAAAAGATGATACGCCACTGGAAAAAGTCAATATCGTCAATCTTAATCAGGTAAAGGGAACTACCACCCTACCCGATGGAACTTTTGAGATAACCGCAAGGGTAAACGATACCCTTTTCTTTTCAAATCTGGGTTACGCAACCATTAATATCAAAGTAAGCGAGGACTGGCTCAAATACGGTAATGTGACCATCGCCATGACGGAAAGTGCCATCGCGCTGGAAGAAGTGGTCGTGGACGACGTCGCGCTTACCGGTTACCTAGAAATTGACGCACGACGTGCACCTATTTATAGCAACCGTCGCTATAGCATCAACGGTCTTAACCAGGGTTATGAAGCCGGTGATGAAGAGCCAGGCGCGGTACAGAAAGTGCTGGGATCAATATTCAATCCAGCTGATTTCTTAAATAATGTCTTTGGTAAAAAAGGACGGGATCTACGTAAATTAAGACAGGTCAAGCAAGAAGACGAAATACGTAATCTATTAAAAAATAAGTACGACCGCGAGACATTGGTGAACTTATTACAAATGGATCGAGTTGATATCGATGAGATCCTGCGCAATTGCCAGTATTCTAAAAACTTCATCCAGGAGGCAAATGACCTACAGATTCTAGACGCCATAAGTGAGTGTTATGAGGAATACAAGGTACTTGCCAAAAACAAAAAGAAATAATCACCCGCTATGAAAACGTTTAATACCACAGCATACTTAGCCTTAACCGCATTACTCACTTTTTCCTGTGCCGACAAGAAACTTGCATCTGAGGAAGAGCCACCCGCAATAGCAGCAGGCCGCGATCTATCTGAGGTAGATGCTATGATCTATGCAAATACCATCACCGTGGACGAGCTGGAAGAACAGCTCTACTACTATGCTAGTGACGATATGAAAGGCCGTGATACGGGTAAGCCTGGTCAGAAAATGGCCGTAGAATACCTAAAACAGCAATACATTGATATGGGTGTGCGCGGCGGTATGCCAGATGGTGATTTCTTCCAGCCCGTGCCCGGCAGTGCTTTAAATAGACCTGCCCTCTCTTCAGAAAATGTTCTTGCATTTATTGAGGGTACAGAATTGCCGGAAGGAGATTCTAGTGCTTTCTGCTCACCTAGATCATGTAGGAATGGAGAACGGTGAGGTTTACAACGGCGCAGATGATGACGGTAGTGGTACGATCGCTCTCGTGGAAATTGCAGAAGCATTTAAAAAAGCGCAGGAAGACGGCAATGGGCCTAAACGATCAATTCTAATCCTACATGTTACTGGCGAGGAAATAGGATTGAAAGGAAGTAAATATTATACAGAAAACCCGGTTTATCCACTCGCCAAAACCATCGCAAACCTAAACGTGGATATGATAGGCCGCATCGATGATGATCACACAAACGATTCTGATTACGTATATCTTATAGGTAGTGACTTTTTATCTCAGGATTTACACGATCTATCAGAAGCGGCAAACAGCAAGTATATCAACATGAATCTGGATTACACATTCAATTCAGACAGTGATCCCAATCGCTATTATTACCGCAGCGATCATTATAATTTTGCCCGCAACAATGTACCAGTGATATTTTACTTCAACGGTGTACATGATGATTACCACGCACCTAGCGATACTCCAGATAAGATTGAATATGATCTTCTACAGCGTCGTGCGCAACTCATCTTCGTTACCGCCTGGGAACTCGCAAATGCAGAAACCCGTCCTGCGCTGGATTGAGTTTTATGTAACATTTTTATCCGCGGTACGCCAAGGACATCCTCACGCCTGTTCACGCAGGCGTTTTGTATTTGAAGAATTTTTGATTTAGGCCATCAATCAAATAATTTAAAGTTCCGAGAATTGGTATTATACGCCATCCCGCGGTCACTGAGCGCTCTCGAAATGAAAGCGTAATTCTCATAAACTCCAGACCCATTTATAATTGTTGCCAGTCAATGTTAACCTGTATTTTACACAACAAGCTGGCAAAGGGCGTACTTTTAATTAAATGAAAGAGCCTAAGTTTCCGTACCGCCATCGTGACCTTAACTGGTTGACATTCAATGACAGGGTGTTGCAAGAAGCGGCAGATGAAAGTAATCCGCTGTATGAGCGCATTAAGTTTGTCGCCATCTTTTCCTCAAATCTGGATGAGTTCTTTAGGGTGCGTGTCTCCCAACTCAGGCAACTCAAGCGGGTGAAGAAAAGCCTGCGTAAAAAACTGGCACTCAAACCCTCTAAACTGGTGAAGCAGATTCTGGAAAAAGTTCAGAAGCAACAGAAACAGCTGGGTAATATCTTTTTTGACACCATCGTACCGCAGCTCAGAAAAAACCGGATTGAGTTACTGGAATACGAGCAGCTTACCAGCAATCACGCAAATGCAGCGAGTATTTATTTTGAAGATAATGTCAAGGATCACGTCGAACTTACAAAGGTAGAGGCCTCGCGTAGCAGCGATATTTTCTTGAAGAATCAACGGCTTTATCTTTTGATCACTTTTGCAGATGAATCAGAATACGGTATCGCATCCATACCTACAGATTATCTAGGTCGGTTTATCAAAATCGCTCAAAGCAAGGATTTACACACTTATACATTTCTGGATGATATCCTCCGGGCAAACCTCCACAAGCTGGTGGGTAAAAAAATTACGGGGTGCTATTCCATCAAACTATCCCGGGATGCAGAACTCTATCTAGATCAGGAAGATGGAGGGTGAGCTCGCAGAAAAGATCTATGAGTCCCTATCCCAGCGCAAAGTAGGTCAGCCCACTCGCCTACTCTATGATAGTAAAATGCCCAAAACCGTGCGCAAGAACCTGCGCAAAAGCCTGGGGCTGGGAAAAATTGATATGGTGGCTGGCGGTACCTACCACAACTTCCATGACTTCTTTGCTTTCCCAGACCCTACAGATAATCCAGATCTTCACGCACCTAAGCTGGAACCGATCAACCACAAGGCCTTGCATGGCTGTACCGATTACTTTCAAGTAATCGCAGAAAAAGATGAGCTGGTTCATTTTCCGTTCATGTCATTTGACTATGTACAGAACTTTCTGGATCAGGCCGCAAATGATGAGCAAGTCGTTGAAATCAAGATATCACTCTACCGCGTTGCAGATGAGTCTGCACTTACCACCGCGCTGCTGCGAGCTCTAAAAAACGGTAAAAAAGTGACCGTATTTGTAGAGGCAAAAGCAAGGTTTGACGAGGAAAACAATATCAAGTGGGGACGCATTTTTGAAGACAATGGCGCGAGGGTGATTTATAGTTACCCGCGTATAAAAGTGCATAGCAAGGTGATGCTTATCCACAGGCAGGAGAAGAAATTACGCCGCTATGCCTATATAGGAACTGGTAATTTTAACGCAAAGACTTCCATGATCTACTGTGATCACGGCTTGTTTACCGCACACAACGCGATAACTAAAGATTTGCACAGGGTATTCAGGGTACTTCAGGGTGAACTCATCATACCACGGGCAAAAAAATTACTGATATCACCTTTCACCACCAGGCGGGTATTTACAAAACTGATTCATCAGGAAATTGAAAATGCAGAACTAGGTAAACCAGCGTACATACATGCAAAAATGAATCAGCTGGAAGATCCTGACATGGTTCAATTACTGTATAAGGCGACTCAGGCGGGAGTGGATATCGACTTGATCGTGAGGGGGTTTTCCTGTCTGGTGCCTGGTCTTAACGATACAAGTGAAAAGATACGTATGACGTCCATCGTTGATCGATTTCTGGAACATGGACGTATCTACAAGTTTTGTAATGATGGCGAGCCGCTTATGTTTATGGGAAGTGCAGACTGGATGAGCCGCAATCTGGACAGGCGGATTGAGGTGCTCACCCCTATTCTGGACAAGGATTTATTTGAAGAGCTAGACCACATTCTACAGATACAGTTTGCAGATAATACCAAAGCCAGAAAACACACCCCTGAAGAAAATAATCCGATGGTAGAGCATACAGGCGATGATAAGCCAGTACGATCTCAACACGAGATTTATGATTATCTCAAAAATTTACATGAGCAGTAGGGATGTGATAATTACGCTTTCGCGAAAGCATACTTATCAAGATCATCTACAAACATATCCATCATGAGGAACTAGTTAAGTAAATTAGGTTCTATGCCTGGTTGAGTTCAATTGTTGTTGACCTTTATATTTGTACCATGTCAGAATTTACCACACTCAGAATAGGCGGTGTTCCAGAACATTTCAATCTGCCATGGCATCTTGCCCTAGAAGATAATGCGTTTCAAAAAGCAGGCATCGACTTGCAGTGGGAAGACATTCCAGAGGGAACTGGCAGAATGTCCCAAATGTTGCGTGAGGGTGAGCTGGACGTCGCCTGTATCCTGACAGATGGAATC
This sequence comes from uncultured Flavobacteriaceae bacterium, assembly GCA_963740155.1. Lineage (GTDB taxonomy): Bacteria > Bacteroidota > Bacteroidia > Flavobacteriales > Flavobacteriaceae > Nonlabens. Next base: position 245,686 of record CAVUDE010000001.1, read on the forward strand.
GTAAAGGATATTATCGCTGGTAACGCGTCCCGTATTTTGCAAGTATATGTCTCCAGTCCGTTATTGTGGGGCGTACATACCTGGGCTGATAATCCTATCAAGGAGACCCAAGATATGTCCAGCAGGAAATTTGCGATCAGCAGATTTGGTAGTGGGAGCCATCTCATGAGCTACCTGCTGGCATCTAAGTACGGCTGGAAGCTCGACGAGCTTGACTTTAGGCTTGTGGATACTTTAGATGGTGCCGTAAAGGCGCTGGTAGCCCGTAAGGCAGATCTTTTTCTATGGGAAAGATATATGACGCAACCTGTAGTGGATAAAGGTCTGTTTAAAAGGCTGGAGACCATTGCCCCGCCCTGGCCCAGTTTTGTGATCGCAGCGCGCCAGGATTGCATCGCGAGCCATGCAGATGCGCTGGCGAGAATGCTCCAAGTCATCAATCGCTATACACGGGATTTTAAGGATATTCCCAGTATAGACAAAACCATTGCATCACACTATGATCTTGAGGTGGGCGATGTGCAACAATGGATGTTGCGCACGCAGTATAGCGATGATCAATTATGGGATTCTACCACACATAGAATTATTCAAGATTTTACAGCCGTGGGAATAATTGAGAGAGCCGTAAACATAAAGGAACTCATTCATGACTTGCCCAGACTGGACGAGGAGGAATAGGATTATCTAGCTCAGGATTTGTTCTGCATGTGCTTTGGTTTTTACTTTTATGATCACGTCCTCAATCTTACCATGCTCATCAATGAGAAATGTCGTGCGGTGGATGCCGTCAAACTCTTTGCCCATAAACTTTTTAGGCACCCACACGCCGTATGCATTGAGAAGTTCGTGGTTTTCGTCAGCTAGTAAATCGTAGGGAAGATCGTATTTGTTTTTGAAATTTTGCTGTTTCTTCTGGCTATCTGCACTTGCGCCCAGCACCTCATAACCCTGTGCTTGCAATTTATCTAAATTGTCCCTCAGGTCACATGCCTCGGCCGTACAGCCTGGAGTGCTTGCTTTAGGATAAAAGAATAAAACTAATTTCTTTCCCTTAAAATCCTTGAGGCTTACGTCGTTACCATCCTGATTGGGAATGGTGAATTCTGGTGCTTTATCGCCTTTTTCTAAATTTGTCATAGCTGGTAGTTTGTAAGTTTACAGCATAAAAATAGGGCATGCGCAAGGCAGACAAAGTCGATTTTATCATAAATAAACTGGAAGAACTTTATCCTGAGATTCCCGTACCGCTGGATCATAAGGATCCATACACGCTGCTAATCGCCGTGTTATTGAGCGCTCAAAGCACAGATGTACGCGTGAACCAGATTACACCGCGCCTATTTGAGCGTGCAGATAATCCACGGGATATGATCAAATTAACGGTCGAAGAGATACGCGAGATCATCAAACCAGTAGGCCTATCGCCCATGAAATCCAAAGGAATTCATGGTTTGTCCCATATATTACTGGATAAACATGGTGGCAAGGTTCCCAAAACTTATGAGGCGCTGGAAGAACTGCCAGCAGTGGGTCATAAAACGGCCGCGGTAGTATTGTCTCAAGCCTTTGGCATTCCAGCTTTTCCCGTTGACACACATATCCATCGGTTGATGTACAGATGGAATCTCACTAATGGTAAAAATGTGGTTCAAACAGAGAAAGATGCAAAACGCCTTTTTCCAGAAGAAAAATGGAACGATTTGCATTTGCAAATTATCTGGTATGGTCGTGATTACAGTCCCGCTCGCGGGTGGGATCTAGAAAAGGATGTTATTACAAGCAAGGTGGGACGTAAATCTGTGTTAGCAGATTATCAAAGAATGATGGAAAAGAGAATGAAAGCTAAGACTAGGAAATGAACAATCACAGACCTTTGAGAGGTAAATATAATTCGTTTATGATTGACTAACGATCAATGACGACCGACTAAGCGACTACTGACGATTGACGATTGGCGATTGACGTAGGACTTAAGACTGAGACCTGGCGGTCTTTGACGTAGGACATAGGATCAAGATCTGGCGGTCTTTTAATTGATAACTAGTCTTTTGTAAATTACTTTATGAAGATGGGATCACAGGGCTTTATCGGGTGCTTAAGGGAGTGTTCAATTAAGTGTGTCATCGGTTAAAAATCTCGTTTCAAAATAATCTGCGAGGTCATTTCTGACTGACGACCATGCAAACATACGCCCGTTCCACCGGGTCTCTGCGTTTATGGTGGCTAGATAGATCTGCTTTGCAATGGCGTTCTCTGAGGTAAAGGCCCCCTTTGTCTTGGTGACTTTCCTGACCATTCGGTGATAGCTCTCTATGGGATTGTTCGTGTAGATCACGCGTCTGAGTGCTGGTGGGTCCTATAGAAGTTTACCGAGCCTGTTCCAGTTGCTGTTCCAGCTTTTGAATATAGCCTTATACCTGGCACCCCATTTTTCCTCTGCCTGTACCAGGTACTGCTTGGCCTGCTCTTCGTTAGGGGCCGTATATATGCACCTTAAGTCCTTGATGAGCGGTTTTACGTCCTTGTTGCCTGCATACTTGATACTGTTGCGCATCTGGTGACCAGGCATAGCTGGACATCCGTTCTGGGGAAGATATCCTCTATGGCATCACCGAAACCCGAGAGGTTGTCGATACAGGCCACAAAGATATCTTCCACGCCTCTTTGCTTGAGCTCATGCAGGACACCGCGCCAGAAACTGCTGGATTCAGAGTCACCAAAATAGATGCCCAATACTTGTTTCTCACCATCACGGTTCACCCCAGGACGTTATAGACTGCCTTTGTCACCACCTTGCCATGTTCCCTTACCTTGAAGTGCATGGCATCCAGCCACATCACGGGATAGACCGTCTCCAGGGGACGCTGTTGCCACTCAAGGATCTCGGGCAGTATCCTGTCCGTAATCGCATTGAGCGTACCCACCGAGAGTTCCACCCATAGATCTCCCGCAGGTGATCCTGGATATCACGGTAGCTCAGCCCCTTGCCATAAAGAGAGAGTATCTTGTTGTCTATCCCGCCGTCCAGTCGTCGCTGCCGCTTCTTGACGATCTGGGGCTCAAAACTACCATCGCGGTCGCGCGGCGCAAAAATCTCCAGCCCCCGGAAGAGCTAAGGATATTTTTGCGCCCTCGCCCATTGCGACGGTTCTTTGATGAGTTGCCCTGGTGGCGGCTAGGTGCTCATCCATCTCTGCCTCCAGGCTCGCCTCAATCACTCGCTTCATTAAATCCTTCATCAGACCATCCTCACCCGAGAGCGGACGACCCTTTGAAACCTCATCGGCCAGCATCGTAGCTATACCGTCTAAATCGATTTGTTCTTCTTTGTTCTTCATGTGTCTAATTTATTAATTTGACACACTTAATTGAATCACTCGTGCTTAACAACTAGATCCTAGTTATAAACAAATAGCTAATCTTGGAAACTCTGATCGACTAAGGTCAAACAAACAGCTACACTATAAGGACTAATAAACAAATCAACCAGCTCATAACTGAATAGCTAAAACTGATATTTGCTAGCTAATTCACCCTGATAAATAAATAAATTAATGAAAGACAGCATTCTAAGTGAAGAAATCGTTTTTGACGATTTTATAAAAGTGGTGAAAGCTACTGTTCAATACGATAGTTACAGCGGTGACGGTCAAATCATGGTTGAAAGGCTATCACTGGAACGCGGCAACGCAGTTGCTGTACTGCTCTACGAGCGAGATACTGATTCTTTCTTGTTTACTGAACAATATCGCTACCCCGCCAAAAGACGTAATCAACCCTGGTGCCTGGAACTACCCGCCGGAGAAATTGATAATGGCGAAAATGCCCAGCAGGCTGGCAAGCGTGAGGTGCTGGAAGAAATAGGCTACGACGTGAAAAAATTAGAAATAGTCACCACCTACTTTCCCTCCCCTGGTGTCAGCAGCGAGCAGATTACCATCGTTTATGGTGAAGTCACCAGTAAGGACCAGGTTTCTCTAGCCGGCGGTAAGGCAGATGAAAATGAAGATATAAAACTGGTCAAGATCAAACGACTAGATGCACTGAAGAAACTTAAGAATAATGAGTTCAACAACTCGATCAGCTTAATAGGTTTGCAATGGTTCTTTATGAATAAAGATCAATGACTGGAACCAGTCGATAACATAAGGACAGGTCTGGCTGTAAAGACTATAACGAAACTAGTGAAGAACAGCAATTAACAATTAACCAAATAACGATTAACTACATAAGATAGTTTCATTGTTTTCAAGGATGATTTTTTGGCCAAGGATTCGCTCGCTAAATAACTTTCTAAAACCCATTTTTCTCTTTTCCCATTTCCATGAGGTCATCAAAATAATCAAAGAGATCACCTTTTGTTATTACTGCACCAGATTCAATTAGTTTAAATTTATCGAGCATTGGGATCCTCTCTATAGGCTTTTGCTGGCGGTAAAGATCTTTACCTTCTTCATCCAGCAGGTTATTTTGTAGCCATTTATAACCCGTTGCAGTTGTGATATCAATCTTATCATCGCCTACCATAATGGAAATTAACCTCCATATTTTTCTCACCCAACTCAAATAGGTTCATGGTTTGTGGGGATATATGTTCCAAAAACTCTGCTTTAGTCAAAACACCTTCCCAGACAAGATCAGAAAAAACGTCTATTTCTTCTTCGGCTACATCTGGGTTTTTCCTCTTTGATTTAATCCATTCTCTGCCGTAATAGATTGAGTAGCAAGAAAGTTGATGAATTCTGGGTGTAGTTCTTCCAGCTGTTCTTTAGTAAGTCTTGTATATTTCATACTTTTATATCATAAAAAAGCCGTTCCAATTAAATGGAACGGCTCTATTAATATTAGGTACAAGATCTTATCCTTTTATTGCAACAACATCAAAGGTAAAGTGTTGCTTGTAACCTCACGGTGAAAACGTATAGTAGCCTCATATTGACCCAATCTCTTGATGTTACCACCAGCAATTGTTATGAATTTCTTGTCTATTTCAACACCTTCTTTTGCTAGTGCATCAGAAAGGTCTGCAGTCGTTACAGAACCAAATAGTTTGTCACCCTCACCAGTCTTTACAGCCATTTTAAGTTCCATGCTAGCATTTGTCAGCTTGCGATTGTGCAGCTTTAACATTAGATGCCTCTTTGTGGGCACGTTGCTTCATAGTTTCTGCTAGTTGCTTTTTTAGCTCCTGGTGTTGCCATGACAGCTTTTCCTTGTGGGATCAAAAAGTTACGGCCATAACCAGGCTTAACAGTAACCACATCGTCAGTAAAACCTAAATGATCTACGTCTTGTTTTAGTATTAGTTCCATTGTTTAAGTCTGATTAATTTATTTTAAAAGGTCACCTTCAAATGGCATCAATGCGATGTGTCTACATCTTTTGATCGCAACGGCTACTTTACGTTGATATTTCAAGATAGTTCCAGTTAAACGTCTAGGAAGTAATTTTTCCTTGCTCGTTTACAAGACCCATCAAGAAATCTGGATCCTTGTAGTCTATATATTTAATACCAGAACGCTTAAAACGACAGTATTTTTTTCTCTCTTGAGTCTCGATCTTTAAAGGAGATAGGTAACGGATGTCACCATCTTTTTTTCCTTTAGCTTGTTGTTGTAATGTTGCCATAATTAAGCTTGAGATTTTTTAGACATTCTACTTCTTCTTTTTTCTGCCCACTCGATTGCATACTTATCAAGCTTTACAGTAAGGTATCTCATCACGCGCTCGTCACGACGGAATTCGACCTCATAGTCATTGATGACTTCTCCTGGTGCAGAGAATTGGAAAAGGTGGTAAAAACCACTTTTCTTGTTGTCGATTGTGTAAGCCATTTTTTTCAGGCCCCAATCTTCATTAGCTACCATTTTGGCACCGCGCTCAGTTAGGAAATTCTCAAACTTCTTAGCTGTTTCCTTTACCTGATCATCAGATAAAACGGGATTCAAAATGAAAACAGTTTCGTATTGATTCATGTTACATTATTTTAAAACGAGTGCAAAAATACTTTTTTTATCTGTTTTTACGCAAGGTTTATGATTTGGGTTTCTGCTAGGCTTGTGTGCTATTTTTGTTTAAGTTTACGGTGCATAGGATAAACAAAGTCTCTAGTTCCCGTGCAACTGACTAACCATCGCAACTGTATTACTTGATTTAGGATTCGATTCACGGGAACTCCCTGTGAATTTGACTATTAGTCATGCGTACATTAATTTTGAATCGAGTAACCAGTACCAGTGATGAATAAGACCATACTTACTTGCTATCTAATAGATTCATCAGGCGTGCAGCGTCACGAGTGTGAGTTGATGATTGAAAAGCATTTCAACCTCAAATTGCTCAAGCAGTTTGCAAACTACGAGGATGCCCTCGCCGCATTTGAAAAGCAGCCGGTCGATCTGTTGATCTCTGAGGCAGACCTGGGGAAGAAAACCGTCTTTGACCTACTGGACGCGATTGAAGAGCCGCCCTTTTGCCTGATCATCGCAAATAAACAGACGTATGCCTTTCAGGCATTTGCATATAATGTGGTAGATTATATGGCAAAACCCCTAGTCAAGGAAAGATTTCTACAGGCAGTGGATAATGCCGTGATGGCCTACAAACTCAGGGAAGAGGTGATTAAGCAACGTGGGGAATTCATTTTTGTCAAATGCAATCTCAAACGCCGTAAGGTCTATTTAAACGAGCTCAAATACGTGGAGGCACTGGGCGACTACGTAAAACTCATCACACGAGAGGATAATCTGGTGGTACTATCTACCATGAAAGCCTTTGAGCTTAAGTTACCCGCAAATAAATTCATGCGTATCCATAAATCCTACATTGTTAATCTGGAAAAAATCGACAAGTTCAATTCCAGAATGGTAGAACTGGAAGGGCCAGGAACTACCGCTGAGCCGTCACAAGAAGTCCAAGCTCAGCGACTTTTTGTCTGGCAGGAGACCCTTGCAAAAATTGACCCGGGCGATCTAGTGTTCCACCTCTACCTCCCGCAATTCAATATCGCTCACCTTTATCAGGTCGCCGTCCATGAACATTTGATCCAGATCACTTAACTGGGGATCAAAAGTCTGGCTTTTATAATTGACGTAATCCTGCACGGTGACACCGGTAATGTTTCTTCTGTTTACGCTTTCGCGAAAGCGTAATCCACAATCATCCTCACAATAGGAATAAGCCAAGTAATCTATAAGGTAATCCTGCGCATTGATCCAGTACACAAAAACGTCCTCGTGATCCTCGCCACCGCCCTGCTCATCAAAGGTGACTTTAATCTTGTGGTATGCGCGCTCATTCACCAGCGCCTCGTCCAGATATTCCATCTGGACTGCCCCACCGTCCAGGCTATAAGGCAGCTGGGCAAAGTAAACCACGCTGTTCAGGCTGGATGAATACCTGTTTACCAGCGTATCGTTCAGAGTGACTAGACTATCCTTGCTAAACCTTTTGAAACCTGAATTTGAAAGGACGTCAGTAAAAGAATCCTTTTCGGTAAACACGTCGCGGGAATATTCAAAGGATCCATTGTTACGTGCGATGCGGTAATCCACCCCGCGGAAGTTGAATTTCATCACAGCATCCTCCATCACACTTGTGCCATGGGCTTTCATCGCCTTGCGCATAATCGTTTCTGGATCGGGCTGGTCTCGTTTATCGCCACAAGAAACCAGGGGCAGAAAAACAAGTGTCAATATCAGGTAGGCAAACTTCATTTTGCAAATATATAGGACTCTACCTAGGGGCAAATCCTATATTTGTCGCAATCGCATGGAATTAAAGAAGAACATAGAGATCAAGAATCGCAAGGCGCGATTTGAATACGAGATCCTCGATACCTACACGGCAGGAATTGTCCTGGCTGGAACTGAGATCAAGGCCATCAGGATGGGAAAGGCCAGTATCGCAGAGAGCTTTTGCGAGTTCCAGAACAACGAGTTGTGGATCGTAAACATGAACGTCCAGGAATATTCACACGCGACCTACTTCAACCACAATCCAAAGCAGGAACGCAAGCTATTGCTTAATCGCAATGAGCTTAAAAAACTGTACAAGGACGTGACCAACTCTGGGAACACCATCATCCCGCTCAAGCTTTTTGTCAATAATCGCGGGCTCGCAAAAATCACCATCGCACTTGCCAAGGGTAAAAAACTCTACGACAAGCGCGAGACCATTAGGGACAGGGACAACAAGAAACGCCTGGATCAGATCAAGAAAATGTCACGGTAATCAGTAATTGCTAAACGATTCTCAATTTAAACAATATGAAAAAAATCACAGGTCTAGTTTTTTTAGTGTTTGTTTTGACCCTCGCGAGCTGCAATTCAAAGATGCCAATAAAAAGATAGAGAATCCAGAATTCACCACTACTGAGAAGAAATCAGATTCACTGGGTGAATATATAAAATCACTACAACCAGAATTACCTACCATAGGACTTCTCATGTATGATGGTGTGTTGCAAAGCGAGGTTATCGCAACTTCTGACGTTTTTTCAAAACCTAGTGAAAACGGCGATCAGCTTTTCAATGTCATCACGATCGCAGAAGATGACTCGCCCATAATTACAGAAGAGGGAATGCGATTCCTGCCTGATTATACCTTTGCAGACTGTCCAGAACTCACGGCGCTTTTTGTGCCTAGCGCCTATGACATGTACGCACAGGTAAACAATGAAAATCTGATAGACTTTATCCAGAAAAAGAACAAGGAAACGCAATATGTCGTGAGCAATTGTGCTGGTGCGCAGCTCATAGGGAAATCTGGAATTGCAAATGGTCATAAAATTGTCACCTGGATAGGTGGCGGCAGTGAACTGCAATCAGATTACCCAGAACTTGAGGTGCAAAACGATAGTCTCGTAACCTTTGTCAGGGACGGTAAATTCTTATCATCTAATGGGAATCTGGCGAGCTATATTCCTGCACTTGAACTGGTTGAAATACTGACTGATGCCGCACATAGAAAATTTGTGGAGAGCTATCTGTATCTGGACAGGCTCAAAAACTGGGAAAAAACCGACTAGGCTTTTTGCGACGCACTGCCGGTTTCCAGTTCTTGAATTGCTGCAAATGGTTTTCGTAAGATTTTGAAATCTGCAATTTACTTTCATAAATCTTGGCAAAACAATCCTGGCTTAAAACCGTGAATTATTGCGACTATCGATCTTTCCTGACCTTTTCAGGAATATTTCTTTAGATTGGTCTTGATTTTAAGCGGTGAGGGCAACTTTTTCTGTTTTTCTGCGTCTATCTAATCAAACCAACCAACCGCTATGAAATATTCTGGCATTCTTTGTTTATTGAGCTTTTTCTGTTTCGCTTTCGCGAAAGCGCAACTCACCGGAACAATTACAGATTCTAATGGCGAGGTCGTACCCTACGCTTCCATCTATATCAAGGACACCTACACAGGCACGACCTCAAACGACAAGGGAATTTATACATTAAAACTAGATAAATACGGCACTTATGAGGTAGTATACCAGTCGCTAGGTTATCAGACACAGAGCATCTCCGTAGATTTTAAAAGCCAAAACCAGAGGCAGGACGTCATTCTGGAAGAAGAGGTGGCGAGCCTGAACGAGGTAGTCGTATCTACCGGCGAGGATCCCGCATACCGAGTCATAAGGGCAGCGATTGCCGCGCGTCCCGCAAATAAGCAAAGGACTTCCAGCTATACCGCAGATTTTTACTCACGTGGATTATGGCGCATGGAAGACGTACCAGAAAAATTCATGGGAACTGAGGTAGGCGATCTGGACGGCTCACTGGATTCCATTACCCGTAGCGGTATTATCTACCTTTCTGAAACGGTAAGTGAGATTGCCTACCGCGCGCCAGATGATTTTAACGAGCGCATTATTGCCAGTAAAATAAGTGGTGATGACAATGGGTTTAGCGCAAACTCTGCAGAGAGTGCTGACTTCAATTTTTACAACAACAATATCGATCTCAACAACCGCATTGTCTCCCCTATCGCAGACTATGCGCTGGGTTATTACCGCTACAAGTTGCTGGGAACCTTTTATGATGACAATAGATTTTTAATCAATAAGATTCAGGTTACCTCCAGGCGTAAAAACGATAATACGTTTAATGGTACCATCTATATCGTAGAAGACCAGTGGACTATTTATGGGCTGGAACTCACCACTACCGGGAATAATATCAATGTTCCCGTCATTGATGAACTTACTTTCACCCAGGATTTTACCTATGAACCATCCAGTAAAGACTGGGTAAAGCGTGCGCAGACGATAGAATTTAGTTTTGGGTTGTTTGGCTTTAAAGGAAATGGTCGTTTTATTGCAAACTATACGGATTATGATTTTACGCCAGAGTTTAAGAAAAAGACTTTTGGCGCGCAGGTGCTTTTGTTTGAACCAGAGGCAAACAAGAAAGATTCCCTCTACTGGCTTAACAAACGCCCGATACCACTTACCGAAGAAGAGAATAGAGAATACGTTAAAAAAGACAGCATCAGTGCGGTAAGAAACGATCCTAAGTATAAAGACAGCGTAGATCAGGTCAGAAATAAATTCAAATGGCTGGATCCCATTACCGGCTATTCTTACCGAAACTCAAACAAGAATTTCAGAATCGGTTATGATGGTTTGACCAACTTCGGTGGATTTAATACGGTGCAGGGTTATGTGCTGGGAACTGGTGTGAACTTCTCAAAGGGATTTGATGATGATTATAACAGCTATGTTTTTGCAGGTTCTAACGTGAATTATGGATTCAGTGATGATCGTTTGAGATTTGATGCAAGAGTGGGCTACAGATTCAATCGGACAAACAGGCGGACTATAAGCATGAGCGGTGGTACACAGGTACGCCAGATCAACAATACAAACCCGATCAGCACTACTGAAAACACCATTTCATCCTTGTTCTTTGAACGCAATTTTGCAAAATTCTACGAGGTAGATTTCATAGGTACTAATTACAGTGAGGAACTTGTGAACGGTTTATTTGTAAGCGCATCTACATATTATGAGCAAAGGGATGGTCTGAACAATTCAACCACGCAAAAAATCATACGCTACAGCGACGAGGAATACACGGCAAACAACCCGCTGCAACTATCTGACGGCAGGCAAGAAACTATTACCGAGCATGACCTTTTTAAAACACAGCTGAACCTCACTTTCAGACCAGGGCAGAAATATCAATCCTATCCAGATCGCAAGTACAACATAGGCAACGAGGACTACCCTACGATTAGGTTGCGTTATGAGGGCGGGTATGGGCCAGCGATAGCGATCTTAACTACCATCAATTCAGCGCTAGTCTATGGCAGGGATTTGACATGGGCAATGTGGGACGTACCAGTTATTATGTAAATGCCGGAACTTTTGCAGATGCTGACGGAATGTCTTTTGTAGATTTCCAGCATTTTAATGGCAATCGCTTGCGGTACAAACTAGAAGCATTGAATCCATATGGATTTGGTTTGTTGCAGTACTACGATTACAGCACAAACAAAGAATACGCCCAGATGCATCTACAACATGATTTCAAAGGATTTATTCTGGGTAAAATCCCAGGTTTGAGCGCCCTCAATTTTGATCTGATCTTGAGTGGTAAAGCACTATTTACAGAATACAATCCTTACTTTGAAGCCAGTGCCGGGATAGATAATATTGGTTTTGGAAAAATCAGACCCCTGCGGATTGATTACGTCTATAGCATGAATTCAGACAGAAGCTATGGTGCTTTTGTTTTGGGCTTTGATGTGCCGTTTTAGAAGACTGATATCAGAATTTTGCAAAATGACATAAGATCGCTTGCGCTGAATGACGATAGACGACCGACGACAGACGTTTTGGAGACTCTGCTACAGATCAAGCTTACCTGGAAAATAAAAGATCCCGCTTCAAGCCAGAAGCGGGATTTTTATTTCTCTTAGATATTTAATCTAAAGACTTTCATGTCTCTTGTCTCTAGTCTCTTGAGTCTTCAAACGAAAACAAAATCTTAAGCCCTTATCCTAAACTACTGCCCCTGACCCAGCGAGTAACCTCGCTGACCATCAAACGTGTAGAGATTTTCTGTCTTGACAAGATCGATTCCCTCTGGAATGGATGCGTTCAATAGATCCACCACTTCCTTGCGAGACACTTCTGCCTCACCTTTTTTCTGGAATCTGCATCTCCAGTGATCGGTATGGAAGGTTTCTTCAAAACCATCTGGCCAGACCTTTACCCCACGATTTGTAATCATGATCAGGTCTAGTTTATCGCTCAGCTTTTGTAGTCCCTTTGCAAGATCGTTTACGTCTGCGCCGCGCCAGTCTGCAAATGCATCCACACCTACCAGTACCTTTTTCTTAGGTTCTGGTCTGGTATAGGTAGGCATTTTAAATGTTGCATCTTTATTGAATTCTACAGGCTTGAAATGTGATGGTTTCTTGCCTAGTCGCTCTATAACAGCTTTTGCAAATTCAGACGTGCTCGCCTTTTGCTTACTTTTCCCCTCTTTATAGATATCAGCCGTATGGATACCATCCTCAATCGCACATAACCAGGCGTTGTTGATGGTTTCTGCATAATCCTGTAAACCTAGGTGGTTCAACATAAGAATTGCACCGCGCAGCAGTCCAGATGGATTGGCAATATTCTTTCCAGAAATATCTGGTGCAGAACCGTGGATCGCCTCAAACATGGCACATTCCTGCCCTACGTTAGAAGAACCGGCAAGACCTACTGAACCAGAAATCTGGGCAGTAATATCAGAAATTACGTCACCATAAAGATTTGATGTTACCACAACGTCAAAAATCTCTGGCGTATCTGCAAGTCTGGCTGCACCTATATCGATGATCCAACTATCTGATTTGATCTCTGGATACTCGGCAGCGATTTCTTTAAATACCTGGTGGAACAAACCGTCGGTTTGTTTCATGATGTTGTCTTTTACCATGCAGCTCACCTTTTTACGGTTATTGACGCGTGCATATTCAAAAGCGTAACGTACGATCTTCTCACAGCCAGGGCGAGAGATAAGTTTCAAGCATTGTACCACTTCATCAGTCTGCTGGTGCTCGATTCCTGCATACAGATCCTCCTCATTCTCACGTACGATCACTACATCCATATCAGGATGCTTTGTAGCAATATAAGGAGCAAAACTGTTACACGGGCGCACATTTGAAAACAACCCAAGTGACTTGCGCAGCGTGACGTTCAGGCTCTTATAACCTTTTCCCTGCGGTGTGGTTATAGGTGCTTTTAAAAAGATTTTGTTGGCTCTGATTTTATCCCAGGCATCATCAGGAATTCCCGTGGTATTCCCAGATTCATATACCTTTTCACCTATGGCGATCTCATCGTATTCTAAAGGTACATTGGCGGCTTTGAGAATGTCCAGTGTGGCATTCATTATTTCTGGACCTATCCCGTCTCCTTTGGCAATCGTTATTTTAGTCATAGTATGGTTTTGTGGTTTGCAAAGAAAACGTTTGCGCAGCGGTTATACCACTTCCCTAAAGAAAATTTAGCGTTTTAAGATAAAGACCTGCCTAATTGTAAAATAGTATTTGATTTCCTGAATGGGAACCATGACTATTATAGGACTAGTTCTTCCCAGTCAGGAATGGCACAAACCTAAATTCGCCAAAAGTCTCCTGACTAAAACTATCTTCTGCTGTCTTGATCAGCAAATGCATGATTTGTGGATCACTTCCTATGGGAACGACCAGCCTCCCTCCTACTTTGAGTTGGCCCATCAATTTTTTGGGAAGTTCCGTTGCGCCGCAGGTAACGATGATTCCATCAAAAGGCGCATCTTCTGGCAGGCCTGCATATCCATCGCCAAAAACATATTTCTTAGGCCGGTAATTCAGTTTGCGGAATAATGTTCCCGTCCGTTTATAGAGCGCATTTTGCCGCTCAATGGTATAGATCTGCGCACCCATCTCTAGCAGCACCGCACATTGATAACCACTGCCGGTTCCTATTTCCAGAATGCGCTGCCCGGGCTTGAACTCCAGCAATTCTGTCTGGAATGCTACCGTAAATGGGTGGGATATGGTCTGTCCCGCAGCGATGGGAAAAGCTTTGTTTTGGTAGGCATGTTCCAGAAAAGAACTTTCCAAAAACAAATGTCGCGGCACCGCATTGATCCCCGCCAGCACCTGCTCATCCTTGATTCCCAGCCCACGCAATTGATCCACGAGCTGCCGCCGCTTTCCCCTATGAATATAATTATCCTCGATGCCGTAAAATTAGGTGGATGCGGTTTGTTGTACAACTGATTTTTGTGGTTCTGGGTGATTTGTGTGATTACGCTTTCGCGAAAGCGGAATACAAACAGTCATCAATAATCGTTTTCTGATCTTACCAGTCGCAAAATCTATTGAAAAATATGGTTGCTCGATCAAGTAGGAATTGCATGTAAAGAGGTCATTCAACTAAAAGGAGATTCGCATTCTAATCTTGAGGCCTCTGGTTTCAAAATAATACTTAAAAGAAAGTTTTGTGTTTAAATTCATCAAAGCATACCACTTTTACACCAAGAAAAGTCTTTTGTCTTTCATCTTTAAGCATTAGCGATCTTTCATCTTTAAGAGTCTCGCCCGATTTAAACAATCCTTTACTACAACGGTATCGCTGCATTTGCTATTTTTACGCCAAACAGCACATTATGCTTAAAGCGGGCGTACTGGGTGCAGGCCACCTGGGTAGAATCCACCTGAAATTATTGCAGCAAAGCGAGCGCTACCACCTGGTGGGCTTCTATGATTCTGATCCAGAACATGCGCGCAAGGTGCAAGAAGAGCATGGTTATACCTATTATGAGGATCTGGATCAGTTGATCGCAGATTGTGATGTGATCGATGTGGTCACTCCCACCTCGCACCATCACGAGACGGCCCGCAAGGTATTGCAAGCCCGCAAGCATCTTTTTATTGAAAAACCGATTACGGTTACTGTAGAAGAAGCTGATGAACTTGTAGAACTGGCGCACGACAACAAAGTAAAAGGCCAGGTAGGTCATGTGGAACGTTTCAATCCTGCCTTTAAAGCAGTCGCAGACCGTATCACAAATCCCATGTTTATCGAGTCACACCGCCTGGCAGAATTTAATCCCCGGGGAACTGATGTAAGCGTGGTGCTGGATCTGATGATTCATGACATTGATGCTATTTTAAGCGTTGTCAAAAGTCCCGTTAAAACAGTAAGTGCTAGCGGAGTTTCCGTCATCTCTGGAACTCCGGACATTGCCAATGCCCGTATCGAGTTTGAAAATGGCTGTGTGGCAAACCTCACGGCGAGTCGCATTAGCTTAAAGAAAATGCGTAAAGCGAGGTTCTTCCAGCGAGATGCCTATATAAGTGTAGACTTTCTGGAAAAAGCCGTGGAAGTCGTGCGTATGAAGGACGCGCCAGAGGAACGGGGTGACTTTGACATGATCCTAAAGAATGCAGAGGGTGAGGAAAAACAAATCTACTTTGACAATCCCAGTATTTCAGAAAACAACGCCATACTGGATGAGCTGGAATCTTTTGCAGATGCGATTGAACAAGACTCTACCCCCGTCGTCAGTCTTGAGGATGGTACACGAGCGTTGAAAGTGGCTTTACAGATTATTGAAAATTTTAAACACATTTAAATTTTATTGTTAATGAAAAATGTTACCGTAATAGGCGCAGGAACAATGGGAAATGGTATTGCCCACACGTTTGCGCAGTCAGGATTTGATGTTGCACTGGTAGATATCTCTCAGGAGGCGCTGGATAGTGGGACTTCAACGATCTCAAAAAACCTGGACCGCATGGTCGCAAAGGAAAAGATCACAGAAGCCGACAAAAAATCCACACTCGACAAAATAACTACCTATACAAATCTGGAAGAGGGAGTAAAAAACGCCGAACTAATCGTAGAAGCCGCAACCGAAAACCAGGATCTAAAACTTGCCATCTTCAAACAGATGGACGAGAATGCGCCAGATGATTGTATTCTAGCCACCAATACCTCCAGCATTTCCATTACAAAAATAGCAGCGGTAACCGGCAGGCCAGACAAGGTCATAGGGATGCACTTTATGAATCCTGTGCCTATCATGCGACTGGTAGAAATCATACGTGGTTATTCCACCAGCGATGAGGTGACAAAAACCATCATGGATCTCTCAAAACAACTGGGCAAAACACCTACAGAGGTGAATGACTACCCAGGTTTTGTGGCAAATAGAATCTTGATGCCTATGATTAACGAGGCGATCGAGACACTTTACAATGGCGTGGCCGGTGTTGAGGAAATTGATACGGTGATGAAACTGGGTATGGCGCATCCCGATGGGGCCGTTACAATTGGCAGATTTTATAGGACTGGATGTTTGCCTATCCATTCTGGAAGTGATGTACGACGGATTCAAAAATCCAAAATATGCACCATGTCCATTGCTGGTCAATATGGTCATGGCAGGTAAAAAAGGTGTTAAATCAGGAGAGGGATTCTATGATTATTCAGAAAGTCGCAAGGCAGAGCATGTCAGCAAGTCGTTTGCTTAGGTTCTCGCATGTTTTGGTCTGGGCTTTGTTTTTAGGCATCGTTGCCTGTAAAAATGAAGAAGATCAGAATGTGGAAGTCATTGAGGCGAGCGAGGCATTAGAATACACGTATAGTGCAGAGCAAATGCATACCGCACTCATATCTGTATCTAGCGCAGCGCAGGCTAAAATCGAGACAGTTTCAAATACTGATCTAGATAAAAACGAGGTGCATATAGATCTCATCATGGGTCAGAATTTTGATGCTGGAAAATCCCTGCAAAAACGCCTGCTGGAAGAAGTAGGCCACGTGGCTGCCATCCACGTGAGCAATAAAACAGAATTTCCCGTGATCAAAATCGACCTGCTTAAAATGAATGGGGATGAGAATGTTAAGCTGGACAGTCACATCCATATCATAGAAATCTACTGATGCCCACCATTAAAGCTTTTAAAGGCGTGCGCGCACCGGCAGATAAGGCGCCGCACCTTATCTCACGCACCTATCAGGATTATGATGAGGCAGAACTAGCATCTGAACTTGAGTACAATCCGTTTAGTTTTTTGCAGATTCTCAATCCTGGCTACCGTTTCAACCACCAGGTGACTGGTAATGATCGATTCAGCCTCGTGAGGAACCGGTATCTGGAATTTAAAGAAGAAGAATATCTGGTAAAAGAGAAATTACCCTGTCTTTATATCTATGAAAATATTGACCCGCACCATTCTTACACAGGCATCATCGCTGGTGTGGACACGCAGGATTACCTAGATAATAAAATTAAAAAACACGAAAACACGCTACAACACAAGGAGGTGCTTTTTAAGGACTACCTTAAAGTGGTAGGTTTTAATGCAGAACCCGTATTGCTCACTTATAAGGACAGGGACGAGATCGATGAGATCATTGACACGGTAAAAAATGCCACTCCTACTTACAACTTTTCCACCACGGACAGGAACCACCATAAGATTTGGGCAGTAGCTGATGAGGCTGTTATCACAAAGCTTGTCAAGCAATTTGAGGCGCTGCCAGCCCTTTACATTGCAGATGGGCACCACCGCAGTGCCAGCAGCACCTTGCTTGCTCAGGAAGAGGGCGACAAAAAGAACAGCTACAATTACTTCATGAGCTACATGATTCCTGAGAGCCAGCTCAATATTTACGAGTTCAATAGAGTGGTGAAGGATTTGAACGGACTGAGCAAAGAGGAATTTTTGATGCGGCTGGATTTGAACTTCCGTATTCAGAATCGCGGTAATGAGTTGTACCAGCCATCAAAAAAGCACCATTTCTCCATGTATCTGGATGGCGAGTTCTACAGCCTCTATCTACGTAAAAACCATGCAGAAATCACAAGCGCCCTAGAAGATCTGGACGCTCAGATGCTTTACGATATTGTCCTGCAACCCATCCTAGGAATAGGTGATCTGCGCACAGATGAGCGCCTGGATTACAGTTATGGTAAGGGCGATATAAATAGGCTCAAGGAAAAGGTGGACAGCGGTATATATGCGGTGGCTTTTAACCTCTTTCCCGCCACCGTAAAGCAGATGAAAGATATTGCAGATGCTGGATTGACCATGCCGCCTAAAAGCACCTTCATCCGTCCCAAACTGCCCAGCGGCCTCATCGTGTATGAATTCTAAACAGTAATATCCGAGCTGACGTAAGATTGCCATCGCTTATGGAATAAAGATGACAGATCTTTTAATTTGTTTTAGCTCCAGAATTATGGCCTCGGTGAGACACAAGGCGTTTTATTTAATATCTTCAAATTATGAGTGAGATAGTTGAAAACTTATTACGCTTTCGCGAAAGCGTACAACCCAAAGCAAAACTGGTAGCCGTAAGTAAAACCAAACCTGTAGAAGACCTGCGGGAAGCTTACGACGCTGGACAACGATTGTTTGGCGAGAATAAGGTGCAGGAAATGGCGGCCAAACATGAAGAGCTACCCAAAGATATTGAATGGCACATGATAGGCCACGTGCAGCGCAACAAGGTGAAATATATGGCGCCGTTTGTCGCGCTTATCCATAGTGTGGACTCGCCCAGATTACTGCGCGAGATTAACAAACAAGGTAAAAACAACGATCGTGTGATTAATTGTCTTCTGCAAGTCCACATTGCAGATGAAGAGAGCAAATTCGGTTTTGATACGGATGAATTGCTGGAATTTCTATCTCAAGATGATTTTAAGCACCTAGAGCATATACAGATACGCGGCCTGATGGGAATGGCCACTCTTACTGATGATCAAGAAAAAGTGCGTTCAGAATTTAAAAACCTGAACACACTTTTCCGTAAGATTGATTCGATGGATATCCTTGAAGAACGTCACGATTTTAGTGAGTTATCCATGGGAATGACCGGTGACTACAAGATTGCACTGGATGAGGGTAGCACGATGGTGCGGATAGGTAGTGCGATTTTTGGCGCTAGAAATTAACTAGTTCTAAGATCGTATCCAGAAAACTTCTTGAGGTAGCCCCTTACCGTGGTGCCGTAGGCATCGCTGGTATAAATATCACCACCCGATTTTAAAAAGCGCTTTACACCACCCGCACCAGAAAGATGTGCAGCGGCAAGAATACCGCTTTCAGTAATCTTTACACCACCCACGGTTTTACCATTGTACATGCGGATATATGAAGCAAGTTGCTTGCGGTTGTAGCGTATATTTTTCTCAAAAACGCGCTCCTGCAATCTAGGGGAAGAAAGAAATTGCTCAAAATTGTAAACCCCCAGCTGCTCTAGCGTGGTGCATCCAAACTGGTATTTGCCCATATAACCCAGCGTATTCACCGCCCAGTATCTTCCCTGAGACTCTTTAAATCCCAGCGCCTCGCGGAAAGAGATAAACCCATACGGATCAAAAATGACCAGCGAGTGATCCAGAATCTCCTGCTCCCAGTCTTCATCTTCCAGATGGGGACCGTAAAATTCAGGATTCAAAGATGGCGATAGACTGGCAGAAACGTCAGCCTGATGTTCTAATAAAATGTGATCTAGACTCTTAGCCTGAACACAGATTGCTACTATACAAACTACTAGGAGCAATACGGTTTTTTGTAAGTGTATCTTCATAGCTTTATGTATTTAATGATTGAACCATTCTGTACTAAAGCGCGGCAAATGTATGCCATTATTCTAATTACAAGTTATACAAGTAGTTATATGATGTTAAAGTTTAGTGACAGTTTTTAACTATCACGTTATCGGGCTATTAAAAACTATGCCAAACCAGATTTTCCACGCCCATTCCTATCAATTAACGCTACTTTTGACCAGATGAAGTGGCATATATTCCTACCTTTTCTTACAGTAGTTCTAGGCGCTGTTGCAGCCTTGCTTTTAAAACCCAAATCATTTAGGTACGGGAAGCTGTTACTAGCGTTTTCGGGGGCATTTCTGCTGTCTGCCACGGTTTCAGAATTGCTACCAGAAATTTTTGAAACTAATGGCGAGCGAACTGCAGCTTTCCTATTGCTAGGGGTATTGTTGCAAATCGTGTTGGAATTTTTTTCAAAAGGCGCAGAACACGGTCATCTACATGCGTCGCAAATACGATCCTTTCCGTTTTTGCTATTTCTGAGTTTGTGTATTCATGCTTTTCTAGAGGGAATGCCTCTGCAAGGAGACAGCGGGATGACGTATGGAATATCAGTGCATAAATTGCCCATTGCTTTTATTCTTACCGCATACCTGATACAATCAGGATACAATAAATGGACAACTGTTTTGGTGCTTTTAGTATTCTCTGTCATGTCACCCATGGGCAGCCTTTTGGCAGATGCTTTGATCGTAGATGAATCTGTCATGCAGGCTATCAAAGCAGTTGTTGCTGGTATAGTTTTGCACGTTTCCACTACCCTAATTCTGGAAGCAAGTGAAAACCACCGATTCAATTTTGCCAAGGTAGCCGTGATGGTTTTGGGAGGTTTGTTGGGATATTTTTTGTGAAGCTAATTTTTTGAATATGATCATATGTTTACCAGAGAACGACTCAGAGATAAGATACTATTTGGGTAAAAAGGGTAAGAGAAACTTATTGTTTGTTGGTGTCAATCCTAATACCGCTAATGAAGCAGCTCTTGCTCCGACCTCTAAATCGGTTGAAAATATTGCTGCCGAAAACGGATATGATGGATGGTTCTCTGTAAATCTTTATCCTATTAGATCATCAAAAGTGCAACTGCTCGATGAGGAAGTTAATAGCGAAATTTTCTTTCGGAATCTCCTAAAGATTGAAGCTTTAGCAAGCTCAAAAGAGCTTAGTATAACTGATATTCTTCTTGGTTGGGGAGATGATATAAAATACAGAATCTGGTTGATGAACGCTGTTTACTATTTATCCGAAAGATTAGATAAATATGATTTCAACTACAAAGTATTTCGCTGCAACAAATCAGGGTTTCCAAGTCACCCATCACCACAAGTAATTAATACTAAACTAAAAAATGAACCAATCAAGCTAAAAGATTTCGACTTGTCAACTCATGCTAGGCAATTTAAACCTCCATTTGGTCGTGAGATTTCCTAAAATTTAAACCTTAGGATAGGCTTGTTAACTCTCTCAAAACAACCCATCCACCATCAGCAAATGACTAATACTTCCACCCAAGACAAATAGGTGCCAGATTACGTGATTAAAATACAAACGTTGCCAAGTATAAAACACGATCCCTACCGAAAAGAAAACTCCGCCAGCGATCAACATATTTAGCTGGTAATCAGTAAATAGATTTTGCAATCCATCTAAATCCAATACAACGAGCCAACCCATAGCTACATACAGTAAACTCGAAAAGGCCTCAAACCTACCCGTAAAAAAAAGCTTCCAAATGGTGCCGAAAGCGGCGATTCCCCACACGGCGCTCAAAATCAGCACACCATTACCATCCCACAAGGTGGTTAGGCAAACAGGCGTATAGGTACCAGCAATGGAAAAGTAGATGGAAACATGATCCAGCTTACGCAGATTGAACTTGCGTTTCCCAGGCTTTGTAAAATGATATGACGTGGATGCACAATAGAGAAAAATCTGGCTGCAACAATAGATTACCACACCCAGCAATGCATTACCAGTAGGATGATGGTTGCTCAGTAAATAAATGCTGGCAGCGACAAAAACAATGATTCCGAAAGCGTGGGTAATAACATTCCACCGCTCTTCGGTGGCGGTTTGTGTTCTACCCATCTAGATCAATCCCAGTCAGGAGTTGTTGTGTGGCTTTGAATTCTGAGACCATATCTGCAACTACTTGCGCTGCAGGTACGATATCGTTTAAATAACCAGAGACCTGCCCTATCTCTAGCTCACCCTCATCCATATCACCCTCAAACATTCCTTTTTTTGCCCTGGCCTGCCCAGTAAATTCTGTAAGTCTGTTTTGCTGGGGGATTTCGTGTACAGTTCTTGCACGTCATCAAAAAATTTGTTGCGCATCATTCTGACGGGAGCTAGTTCTTTCAGGGTTAAGTTGGTAAATCCCTCGCCTGCTTGAGCGACGGCATTTTTAAAATTGATATGGCTACTAGCTTCATGCGTCATCACAAAACGTGATCCCACTTGAACACCTTCTGCGCCCAGTGCCATTGCTGCTAGCATGCTTTTACCACCAGCAATCCCACCAGCAGCGATTACAGGAATATCCACAGCGGCGGTAACTTGAGGAATGAGCGCCATGGTCGTGGTTTCTTCACGGCCGTTGTGACCACCAGCTTCAAAACCCTCGGCCACAACTGCGTCCACACCCGCATCTTGTGCTTTTAAAGCAAACTTTGCAGAACTCACCACATGTACTACTGTAATTCCAGCATCTTTCAAGCGATGCGTATGTGTTTTGGGATTTCCTGCACTTGTAAAAACGATGGGAACCTCCTCTTTAATAATAATGTCCAGTATTTGATCCAGATCAGCGTAAAGCAATGGGACGTTAACTCCGTAGGAATTTTTTGTGTTCTCTTTGGTTTGTTTTATGTGATGCAACAATACGTCTGGATACATGGATCCAGCACCTATCAAACCCAGACCACCAGCGTTACTCACGGCTGTCACCAGCTTATTCCCACTCGCCCAGATCATTCCACCTTGAATGATGGGATATTTGATATTGAGTAGATCGGTTACGCGGTTTTTCATTGAAATGAGATTCTATTGCAAAAATAGGAACTCTTCACCCTCACGAGCTTAGGTTCTATAAAATCTGAATATTCTATTTTTTCAAAACCAAATCATATCTACCTATCAGAACGCTGGCCGAGATTTGAAGTGCTTTTTCTAATTCTCTAATCATTTCTACCGTCAGACTTTTTTTACGATTGAGTATTTCTGAGACACGACTCTTTCCTCCTATTATTCCTACGAGATCTTTTTGACGCATATTGAGTTCTTCCATACGTATTTTTATCGCTTCGATAGGATCCGGTGCTTCAATCGGATAATGTTTGTCTTCATAATTCTCGATCAAAAGAGACAAAACTTCCGCCTCCTCGCCATCTGGGGAATCTGCTGGTGCATCAAAGATGCATTTCAGTCTTTCCAGTGCTTTTCTATATTCAGATTCTGTTTTAATTGATTCCATGATTAAAAAAACTATTTTTTTATGTGTTCTAGCGAGCGCACCTGACTTTTGCTATGCTGTTTGCAACAAATTTATACCGCTTAATTCTTGCCCTATTTGATGTATTCCGCTTAAGATTTTCTCGGTCTGTTTCGCTGAAGGTTTCTTCTTTCCAGAAACATACTGAGAGAGTAAGGAAGCATTCATTCCAATCTTCTCCGCAAGAAATTTTGCGTTTACAACCTTATAAAATTTGAAAAACTGCTTAAAATCAATTTCAAATCCGATGTCATTCGGTTTTACTTTAATCTTTTCTTCTTCAAAATGCAATTCAGTCGCCTGGTAGGCATTGTTAATCAATTTGGGAATTGATTGTCCAGTCGTGGATATTGGGTAAAGCGTTGAAAATGCTGAAAATCCAGTACTTGTTTTCTCAACAGTCATTGTAATTTTTTTCTTCTTTGCCATAATACTATTTGCCATGTTCAACTCATAAGTGCAACAGGCCAAGTTGATTTTAATTTATCTATTGGGCTAATGTAGCCAAACTTTCTAATTCTTCTTGAGTTTATATACTGTTGGATTTGTTTAATTTCCTTTTCCGACACATTCCTTAAGTCCGTTCCCTTTGGAAGCCACCTTTCTTATCACGCCTATCCGGTTCTCCACCGTTCCCTTGTCCTGTGACGTGTATGGTCTTGTGAAAAATGTTTTTACCCCATGTTTGTCAGCGATGTCCTGGTGTCTTGAGAACTCTTTTCCGTTATCAAAGGTCATCGTTTTTATCCAACTGCTGCCGATCCTATCTATTCTTTCTGATATTACCTGTTCAACGCGACCTGCATCCTTGCCATCCAGCTTATCCATCGTGGTTATGAGCGTCGCACGATCCACCATGACCAATAGTGCCGATTTATGATCCTTCCCCATCATCAGGTCAACCTCTATGTCGCCCAGACGAGTCCTCTGGTCAACGATTTTTGGACGTTCCTCGATGGATGTCCTGTTCTTGATGGCGCCTCTGGTATTCTTGCGGTTTCCTCGCCTGGCTTGGCGCCGGCCGTGTCTGAGGTAGCCATAAAGATCCCTATAGGGTCTGTCCCGAGCCCTGCTGCGCAGCTTGCTTGTCCATATCCACTGATAGATCCATTCCGCGCTGACGCCCTTGATACCCAACTCATCCCATTCCACGGCAATCAGTTCGGGACTGAGTCGCTCATTACGAAGCCAGGACGCAGCCTGATCCTTTAGGTCGTCGGTAAAACGGATGGCCTTGTTCTTACCGGAGTGGCGTTGGGATGTCTTGCGCACGGCAAGCCGGCCGAGATAACTGCCGGCATGACTTCCGCGACTACCAATATTGCGCTTCAGCTCACGGCTGATTGTTGAGCGGTGTACACCAAGTATCTTGGCGATTTCTGATTGGTTGTGGCCTGCCTTGAGCAGGGCCTCGATTTGGTACCTTTGCGCAGGTACGAGCTGTTTATATTTTTTCACAACACAATTTAAGCACTTGGCCAATCCCTAGGGGCTAGCCCCTAGGGATTTTTTATGTGTTGCACTTATCAGTTGAGCTTAGATTTTTTTATTTCAGCGTCTTTTAAAATTTTCTTTTCCGTGCCCTCACCCATTTCTTGGCTTCAATGATTTGGAAAGATAATTGTCCCTTTTTTTGTTTCATGGCGCATCTTAACGTGCGAACCTTTTTGCGATACCGCATACCAGCCATCTTTTGTCAATATCCGATAAAGTTGGGAACATTTCATTTAGTTTCGGTTGAATTGAGAACTCAAAGGTAAACTATTATTGACTTTTCACGAACAAGATTTGGGTTCCAAGACAAATTTTCTGCTTCTGTCAAACGTGCAGGAAAGCTTAATACAATTAATCAATTTTACCCGAACTTTGCATCACATGCAAGGAACAACTTCAAAAACAACCCTGGGACTCAACCTGCCTACTGACCCGCGATGGGTAGATCTCGCGGCGATGAGTCTGCAAGATATACTTACAGATCACGCTTTTTGTGAGCAAAAGGCAGCCAGTAACATTATATCTATCGTGCAGATGCACAGCGACAAGATGGAACTCGTTGAGAAATTGTCACCCGTGGTGACTGAAGAGTGGGGACACTTCCGTCAGGTGCTGGCAGAATTAAAGAAGCGTGGGCTCACCCTAGGCATACAGCGGCCAGATGAATATGTCAAAACATTGATGAGAGGCAAACCCAAGGGGCAAGGCCGAGACCAACTATTCCTCGACCAGTTACTTATCTGTGCGCTTATCGAGGCCCGCAGTTGCGAGCGGTTTAGAATGCTTTCGCGAAAGCTTAAAGAAAAAAATCTTCAGGATTTCTACCATCAATTTATGGTGGCAGAGGCTGCTCATTACAAGCTATTTCTCAATCTCGCCAAAAATTACTTTACAGAACCTGATGTTCAGGATCGCTGGCAATACTGGCTGGATTATGAGGCATCCTTTTTACCGCATCTCACCGTGCGCGGTGACCGCATGCATTGATATGTTCTTGATTTTTTACCGACCTAATCGCAAAACCATCTTTCTTGGCATTTTTAACCGATAGAAATTACCGCCGCTCACTCAGAGTCAGCATTGTCGTCATATATCTGATCATCGTTGCAGGTGCCGTCGTACGTATGACTGGTAGCGGGATGGGTTGCCCTGACTGGCCTAAATGTTTTGGCTATCTAGTTCCACCTACTGATAGGGTTGAACTGCAATTCTCACCAGAAACACCATACAAAGCGGGAATGGTCATCATCGTCGATGAAGAATTACGTGTTGCTAAAAAAGACTTTTCGACTGGGAAAAACTACGACCCGGAAAACTGGAAACCTTATACAAAACACGATTACGCCGTGTTCAATGTGTACCACACCTGGACGGAATATATTAACCGACTGATAGGGCGGCTGGGCGGTCTGGCTGTTTTGATCACCTGTGTTTTCTCATTGAAATATATACGAACACATCCCAAAATCACAATTTTGAGCATCGTTAGTCTTGTAGGAATGTTGGTACAAGCCGTGATAGGGAAAATCGTGGTAGATACAAATCTCTCCCCTGCGTTAATAACGATCCACATGATCGCCGCCCTGCTGATTGTGGGATTGCTGATTTATCTACTGCACAAGGTGAAACCCGCAGATCCTAGATACAAAGGTTCTAAAAAGTTCGTTCAGTTTGCAGCCGCCTTTATCGTGCTTACGCTGGTGCAGGTTGCGCTGGGAACACAGGTGCGGCAATACATTGATGAGCAGGTAGATCTTTTTGGGTATCCGTTGCATTCAGCGTGGCTGGAAGAAGGCCCTATCATTTTTTATATCCACCGCTCCTACTCCATTCTGTTGACCGTTCTTCTAGGCGTATTTTTATATAAAGGCCTGAAAAAATACCACCAGCCCAAATCTGCCTACTACAGCCTGGCCGGACTTTTTGCTATTGTTATAGCCAGCGGTATTGCGATGAATTATCTGGAATTCCCTTTCGGTTCACAGGCGTTACACCTTGTTTTTGCCTCGCTTATTCTGGGGGTGGAATTTTACTTGTGGATGCGGTTAAGGGTGGCGGCTCGTGGTTAAATCAAAATTTAAATCTAAATCTAAGCTTTTTAAGCGTTCCTGCTATATTCAAGTTGTTCGAGTGTCTAACTATTCTTGAGAGAAATCTCAAATCACAACCTCCAAATCACAAATCGCAAATACAAACCACATGTGCCAGTTCGAGCGAGAGTTGAGAACGAGTTGAGATTATTATGATCTTCGTTTTCCAAAAACCTGTCTCGAATTTCGTTCATGCTGAGCATAGTCGAAGTACTCGACATATCGGTATTGCTAATTAATTATCGTTTGTATTTGGTTTGATTGCCTTAACCCTTTATTAATATTCCTATTTAAGCTTGAAGCTTTGCCAGGGTTTTTTGGGTAATAGTTAATTGTCATCTGAACACGGCGTCCTGTGGGAAGCTGAAATGAATTCAGCTTGACAATAGTTGTGCAAACGTGATTCGAGTGTCTCACCATTCATGCGAGAAATCACAAATCACAAGCTCCAAACCCCAAATCGCAAAACAAACCAAAGGTGCCAGTTCGAGCGAGAGTCGAGAACGAGTTGAAGTCAATTATGATTTTTTTTTCCAGATACCTCTCTCGACTATCGTATATGCTGAGCATAGTCGAAGTACTCGACATATCAGTATTGCTAATTAATTATCGTTTGTATTTGGTTTGATTGCCTTAACCTTTTATTAATATTCCTATTTAAGCTTGAGGCTTTGCCAGGGTGTTTTGGGTAATAGTTAATTGTCATCTGAACACGGCGTCCTGTGGAAGCTGAAATGAATTCAGCTTGACAGTGGTTTTTGAAACCGTGATTCGGTGCCTCACAACTTTATCGTAATTTCAATATAGCCCTGAAGGACTCGAGAGTCGTTTTGTTTCAACCAATTTTATTCCATCACCAGCCTTGAGGCACTCGAAGGGCGTCTTGGGTGAATCCGTTTAATTCCATCTCTGACCCATAAGCTTTTGGTAGTATCTGTCAGGAATTACTCAGCATTTTTACAAATGATTCTGGTGTTAGAACTGAAATATGACTGTATCTATAATCTTTCAGATTCCTTGTAAGAATGACATTAATTGTTGAATCCCGCACTGCAGAATAATACTGGAGTGCATCTTCAAAATCTTTAAAATCAGATGACAAAGCGCTAATTACTTCCTGCTTACCCGTCTCCAGTACACCAATATATTCCAGTAACTGACTCAAACTGTCGATCACCTTTTTGTGAGTCGAGGTTTTGCGCAGCAGATATTAAGCATTTGCAATAATGACTGGAGTTGTAAAACCTTTTAATTTATCTTCTTTACAGAACTGTAAAACCTGTGCGGTATAATCCGCATGGGGCTGTCTGTCAAAAAAGAAGTCCAGAATGACATCTGTGTCCAGTAGTATTGAATCCATCACAAATACTTTTTCTCACGCCGTTCCTGCAATTCTTTCTTGTAGTCAGAATCTGCTGGAACCCGAAATGAACCCTGTAATGTTGAAATATCCTGATCTATTTTATTTACGGCTGCCTTTGCAGATTCTGTGAGGGCCATCAAATAATTCTGAACCAAATCAGACAAACTTCGGTTTTTGCTTTTGGCGTATTCCTTTGCCCGTTTGATCACATCTTTCTGAACGGTAAGAGTGAGCTTGGTATTCATTTATTTCAAAGATAAAGAATCTATTCGTTACACGTGTAAACTGTTAATTTTTTGCACGTACAAGCTCTTCAATTATATAGTTGCATAACTTGTTTAATAACCCTGTTAGTAATTCCGCTTTCGCGAAAGCGGAAACCACCACCACCCCATCCATAAAAAGTATCTTTGTAGATTACTGAAAAACCTGCGATTATGATCCATTTTTATGGCGATAAAGACGATTTGATCTATGCCGTCCAGACGTTTCAACCACTGAGTGATGAGGACGATAAGAAGCTGCAGTGGCTTTTTGGCTGGAAGGAAAAGCTTGATCAGGAATCTGTGCAGGGGTATTTTACAGGGCCGCGGGCAACCACGATCACGCCCTGGTCCACTAATGCCGTGGAAATTGCCGCAAACATGGAAATTAACGGTATCAACCGCATTGAGGAATTCCGTAGTTGTACGCAGGACAGCGATTATGACCAGATGCTGCTGCAGAAATATGACCGCCTGGATCAGTCGCTCTACGACGTTGACATAGAAGCAGAGGGCGTTCAGGAAATAGATGATATCGCGCTGTATAATGCGCAGGAAGGTCTGGCGCTGAGTGATGATGAAATTGATTACCTAAACCACCTCTCAGAAAAACTGGAACGCAAGCTGACTGATTCAGAGGTTTTTGGCTTCTCGCAGGTAAACTCAGAACACTGCCGCCATAAAATATTCAACGGGAAATTTGTGATTGATGGTGAGGAAATGGAAAGCTCGCTTTTCCAACTCATTAAAAAAACCAGCAAGGAAAATCCCAACGAGATCGTGAGTGCCTATAGCGATAATGTAGCTTTTGTACAAGGGACCTACCATCCAGCAATTTGCACCTGCCAGCCCAGACAAGGCAGATTTCTACGAGAACAAAAATTTTGAGTCGGTTATATCATTGAAGGCCGAAACCCATAATTTTCCCACTACCGTAGAACCATTTAACGGTGCCGCGACCGGTTCTGGTGGCGAGATACGTGACCGTATGGCGGGTGGCCAGGGTTCCATCCCACTGGCGGGGACGGCGGTGTACATGACCAGTTACAGCCGATTAAAAGACGATCGGCCGTGGGAAAATGGATTTGAGGCCCGCAAATGGCTCTACCAGACGCCCATGGATATTTTGATCAAGGCTTCTAATGGGGCAAGTGATTTTGGCAACAAATTTGGCCAGCCGCTCATTGCTGGGTCTGTGTTCACGTTTGAACACAGCGAGGGCGGCCATCACCTGGGTTATGACAAGGTTATCATGCAAGCCGGCGGCGTGGGTTACGCAAAAAAATCCCAAGCACTCAAAAAAACACCTGCCGTGGGCGATGACATCATCGTGATGGGTGGCGATAATTACCGCATAGGCATGGGCGGTGCCGCCGTGAGCAGCGCAGATACCGGCAGCATGGACAGCGGTATAGAGCTGAATGCCGTGCAGCGATCCAATCCAGAGATGCAAAAACGCGCTGCAAATGCCGTGCGCGCACTGGTAGAAACAGATGATAACCCCATCAAATCCATCCACGATCACGGTGCGGGTGGTCACTTGAACTGTCTATCTGAGCTAGTCGAAGAAACCGGCGGTACCATCGAGGTAGATGCATTGCCCGTGGGCGATCCTACCCTATCCCGCAAGGAATTGATAGGCAACGAGTCACAGGAACGCATGGGACTGGTGATTGCCCCAGAGGATACCGCACAACTGGAACGCATCGCCCAGCGCGAGCGCGCTCCCATGTACAATGTGGGCACGGTAACGGGAGACAATAAATTTATTTTTAGCGAGAAGGATGGGCGCAATCCCATGGATCTGGCGCTGGAAGACATGTTCGGTTCCAGTCCCAAAACTGTTATGAACGACCAGTCGATCGATCGCAGATATGCCGCTGTGGAATTTGACACAGATAAATTCCAGCACTACCTCTCACAGGTATTAAAACTGGAAGCCGTGGCCTGCAAAGACTGGCTCACTAACAAGGTGGATCGCTGCGTGACCGGTCGCGTGGCAAAACAACAAACCTGTGGCGAGCTACAGTTGCCGCTCAACAACGTGGGCGTGATGGCGCTGGATTACCAGGGTAAGTACGGCATCGCCACCAGTATAGGCCACAGCCCGATCAGCGCGCTGATCGATCCTGCAGCCGGTTCCCGCAATTCCATTGCTGAGGCACTAACAAATTTGGTTTTTGCGCCACTGGAAAAAGGACTCACAGGCGTGAGCCTGAGTGCAAACTGGATGTGGGCCTGCAACAACCCGGGTGAGGATGCGCGCCTGTACCAGGCCGTAGAGGCCGTGAGCGACTTTGCGATCCAGCTGGGCATCAACATCCCTACGGGTAAAGACAGCCTGTCCATGAAGCAAAAGTACAGCGACATGCAGGTGATCGCGCCCGGCACGGTGATCATCTCCAGCGTCGCGACCTGTGACGATATCAATCAGGTGGTGGAGCCCGTCCTGCAGCCCGTGGAAAACAGCCATATCTACTACATCAACTGAGTGGCGATCGCCATAAACTGGGCGGCAGTAGCTTTGCGCAGGTACTCAATACGGTGGGTGAAGAATGTCCTACGGTGGTGGATGGTTCCGCTTTCGCGAAAGCGTGGTCACTTATACAACAACTCATCAAATCTGGCATCGTGCTAGCCGGACACGACGTGGGCAGTGGCGGCCTGATCACTACCTTGCTCGAAATGTGTTTTCCATCCGTAAGCGTGGGAATGGATCTAGCAACAGAAAAATCTGGCGCAGACCTATTCAAAATGCTACTCGCAGAAAACGTGGGCGTGGTATTGCAAACCACCCAGACCATAGACGATGAGCTGGCAGGATGCAGCATCCCCTACGAGCGACTGGGCGCGGCAACCAGCCAGCCGGTGCTTACCATTAACGAGATGGAACTGGACGTTGCCCACTGTCGAGCGACCTGGTACGAGACCTCTCACCTACTGGATCGCCAGCAAACGGCAGCAGAGAAGGCAGACCAGCGCGCGCAGCATCTGGGCAAGCAGCCGCTGGAATTCAAATTTCCGAATCATTTTACGGGCAAACTGCCAGAACTGGATGCCAGCAAACCCCGCGTTAAAGCGGCGATCATACGAGAAAAGGGAAGCAACAGCGAGCGCGAGATGGCGCGAGCGATGCATCTAGCGGGATTTGACGTAAAGGACATCCACATGACAGATCTGATCTCTGGACGGGAAGACCTGACCGATGTGCAGTTTATAGCCGCCGTAGGCGGTTTTAGCAACAGTGATGTTTTGGGCAGCGGTAAAGGCTGGGCGGGAGCATTCCTATATAATAAAAAGGCAAAAACCGCACTGACCAACTTCTTTGCCCGTACAGACACGATGAGCCTGGGCGTTTGCAACGGTTGCCAGCTATTTGTAGAACTGGGATTGATCAATCCAGATCACGATCAGAAACCGCGGATGCTGCACAACGATTCCGGTAAATTTGAATGCAGCTTTACCAGTGTGGACATCCACGAGAACAATTCCATCATGCTACAGAGTCTGGCCGGTAGCACGCTGGGCATCTGGGCAGCACATGGTGAGGGAAAATTTGAATTGCCCCAGAACCGCGATGCCTACAAGATCCCCGCGACCTACCACTACGACTCCTACCCTGCCAACCCAAATGACAGCGACTACAACGCCGCGATGCTGAACAGCGACGACGGCCGCCACCTAGTCATGATGCCGCACCTGGAACGCAGCAC
This sequence comes from uncultured Flavobacteriaceae bacterium, assembly GCA_963740155.1. GTDB lineage: Bacteria > Bacteroidota > Bacteroidia > Flavobacteriales > Flavobacteriaceae > Nonlabens. Next base: position 277,721 of record CAVUDE010000001.1, read on the forward strand.
GTTCCCCTGGAACTGGGCATATTATGAAAAAGATCGTGAGGATGTGGTAACACCTTGGCTGGAAGGATTTGTGAATGCTCGGGTTTGGTGTGAGGGGGAGTGATTAATTTTTGCTAAAAGATATTTATAGTAAAAGTTCTAATTATGAATGTGGGTAGAATAAGAAGAAGGAATTACGTTATATTCCTGTTTATACAAATTACTATAAGCTTTTGTATTTACATAAATCCTACTTTTGATACTGACAGCATTAGCCTTTCTAATTTGATTATTTTGATTTGTATAGCATCAGTTTGTGCAAGTTTGTACTTCATTGCAGGCAGATTGAACGATATAAATAAATCAGGTTGGTACTCATTGTTAGCTTTTGTTCCCATTATCAATCTCTTAGGTTTCGTATTAATATTTATTGATGGTACACAAGGACCTAATAAATATGGAGCGGATCCTAAAGGTCGAGTAAATGAGAAAAAGTACACTAGTAATAAAATTACCAATCATGCTGACAATGCAGTGGAAAGCAATCTTACTGGTCTACAGCAAAAAATGCAATTGCTCGAAGATAGCAAGAACGATGGATTACTGACAGATTTAGAATTTCAATCAAAACGAGATGATCTTAATTCAAGAATCAGACAATCAGAAGAAAGAAATGCTCGAATTGAAAAAGATTTTCAAACTCAGAAAAAGCTTAAGAAGCTACTGAATAATGGTTTAATATCTCAACAAGAGTATGATTCTAAAATTTCAGATTATACTACACCTGAAGATTACGATGTTTTAGATATATCATTTGATACAATGTTTTTCTACGTATCAAAAGGTGTACAGTATAGGACCAGTTCAAGCAAGAAAAATCATTAGCTTACTTAATACAAATAAAATCGATGCGAATACACCAACTCGCAAAGTAGATAGTGATAGTTTTGAATTAAGAGCATACGAGATTAGGGATGTATTTCAAAGCTAAAACTTATTTATTCTTAAAATTGACTAGGAATTGACACAAAAATTAGTATTCCACACATTTCAGCGATGAATTCTCGCTGAAAAATGCTGAAATAATCACACAGTAAGCCAAACTATCTGTGCTAGCTATTCAAATCGTCTAAGGGACTGGTTATCTTATCGCTTGCGGGCTGAGTTACGTGAGTGTAAACCTGGGTTGTTTTAATGGAATGATGACCTAGAAGTTCTTGAATGAAACGAATGTCTGCTCCCGATTCTAATAAATGTGTGGCATAGCTATGTCGCAAACCGTGAATTCCCAACTTCTTATTTACTGCGGCAGCAGTAAGCGCCTTTTTAAATACTGCCTGCACACTGCGTACAGAATAGGCACCACCGTATTGCCCTTCAAAAAGAAAATCGGTAGGCTTATAATCGCGATAATACTGGCGTAGCAAAGGCAAAATGCTATGGGGCAAGTTTGTATAACGGTCCTTTTTACCCTTTGCCCCTGCAACCAGCACCCGCATGCGATCAGAATCTATATGAGATATACGCAAGGCTATAATCTCGCTTACCCGCAGTCCCATACCATAACATAGTTTAAGCATGAGCAAATGTTTCTGATTTTTCACGACGGTAAATAGTCTTTTAACTTCAGCCTTACTTAGCATGCGAGGAAGCGTTTTATTCTTTTTCGGCCGTGGTATGTCAAAAAACATGCGTGGTCGATGCAATACTTTTTCAAAGTAGAATTTGATCGCATTGATTTTGCCGTTCATTTTTGATTCTGAGTAAGAAAGTTTCTGAACACAATACAGAAAATAATCGCGCAGTCTATCTGATGAAAGATCGTCGACTGGATTGCTCTTTAGAATAATTAGAAGGTGCGCAAACTCTGCTAAATATATGCGTAACGTACTAGGGCTATAGGCAGCCAATACGAGTTGCTGCCTGTACCGATTTTCAAAAGCTACACGATTACATGGATGTATATTTTTAATAAGTGCTTCACCATGTTGTGATTGTGGCAGTGAGAGTGCAGTTCTAACAGCGGGCAGATCTTTTAGATACCACTTCTTTTGGGACTGCGACCAGCGAGCCATGGGGAATCTAACTTTCAAGTCCTTGCGCAAGTTTAAGAGATTGTCAAACTCTATCCAGATCACTTTGCATGATTTATGTGAACCGTATGAGAAGATGTAGTGCTTAAAATTCATTGCGTTTTATGTATAACAGCTGCAAGATAATACTATAACACGCAACGATGTTATACGTTTTGCGCAATGCGGTTATTTCTAATAATCATGTATAAGATATTGACTGTATGTGAACTATATTGTATTTATCGCAAAAGCAGCGGGACCAAACATTCGTATATTTACGTGTTGTAAAACATTATTAAAAACATCCTGCACAATATGATTTATGTTGTTTTATCCATGGTTGGGTTAATTATTGTATCCACGATTTATTCATATATTAAGGGATTTTTCCAAAATATTAAAAAAATTAAGGTAGCTAACGAAGAACTAACTCAAAAATTAAAACTAACGGAAGATAACCTTTCGGAAGAAAAATTATTAGCAAATAAAACTCCAAATCAACAAAATTGAAAAACGGAACACTTTTAAAAAATGTAAAATCCACAGCTGAACAAAGTATTAAATCTCTCAATGAAACTCTAAGTAGGAGAAATGAGCAAATTGAAAAACTTTCTAAGCGAAATCATGATTTAGAAATAGCTATTGAGGTTAAGGATGATGTTTTTGAAATCGTTAAAAAATAAAACTGATGAGTCTGTTTCGAAATTTTCTACTATTTATACTTTCAACTCTTGGTTCGGAATACGATATAACTGCAAGATATTTGGAAACTAAAAAACGTCCAGCAAAAATTACAGCGTCAAATATTAAGGATTTGAAAAAAGAATCTAAAATGCACAAAAAACAGTTTAGAGAAATGATGTATAAATATGAATCGTTACTACAATTATTCCCAGAATTAACGACTTATGTGGACGATTTTGAAACAATTCAGCTTTTAGAAAATTTTGATAGTTTAAAGGATTTACAAAAAGATTTTGATAGGGTCAGTCACTATGTTTCGAAAACCGAATATAATAGTTTAGGACAAGATGAGCGTAATTAACTTGAGTTGGATAGATATCGAAGGTCGGAAAACCAATTGGCAAATCGGAACAAATTATGAGCTATACTTGGTCGTGAATATGAAAAAAAAGGTTGGGAAGTCGAGTATATTGGGATTAGAAAAAACTTAACGATATGGGAAGAGATCTCATTGCAAAAAAGGGAAACATCATTCACATCATTCAATGTAAATATTGGGCAAAACATAAACAGATACACGAGAAACATATAACTCAGCTTTATGGAACCACAATTGCTTACGGATTAAGTCAAAATAAAGAAATAAAGGTTGTTCCTGTATTTCTTACAAATATCAACTTCTCTTTACTGCAAGTAATTTGCCGATAAATTGGGGATTTTGGTAACCAGAAAAAGTCTTAAACCTTTTCCAAGAATAAAATGTAATATTGGAAAGGACAGACCTTGGATATATTACAAAAATATATCACTTACCTTTTGATCAACAATATGACAGAACCAAAATTAAAGATGATTGCTTTTACGCAATGACGGTAGAGGAAGCTTCCTCGCAAGGTTTTGAAGAGCTTATAGATATTACGGTGCATCATAACGTTTTACAACAACGTATATAGCTCATAGCTAGTTAGTTGCTTAATCGAAGTTAAGGCATATTTGGAAAGTCGCCAAATTTTTTAATTTGGCTTATTGCAAGAAAAAGAAAATAAGAAAATTAAAAAATTCGGCTCGTGCTTAACCGAATAATTTTCGCTAATTTGCACGCTACGAGCCATATACAAGACCGTTGTGCATAATGCGAAAATCGTGCTAAAATTCAACATTTGAACTAAAAAAGCCACCGCCAAAACAGCACATTTATTTTTTCCCAATGCTAAAGCCAACGCTGAAAAAAATAAAAGAGCTGTTTCTGCCTTTGCGCTCAAAAAACCGTTAACAAGATTGTGAACAAACACGAAAGAAAACGTTGTGAATTGCTTTCAGATTTTTGTTACTTTACAAATTACAATGAGCAAAAAATATTCAGACATAAAGGAAGAGTTACAAATCAAAGTCGATACAAAAATTGGCAATGATTTGGCACACTTTACGCACTATTTGCAAAATAATAAAAATGGTGTTTCTCAATATTTTAAGCCGATCGCAAAAGAATATCTCTCGGAACTTCACGAAGAAATTAACATTGCGAAAGAACCAGACTTTCAATATTATCTTCCAATCGAATGGGATGTTCCATTTCCGCCACCTAAAAATCCCAAATTTAAGTTCATTGACTTATTTGCTGGAATTGGCGGAATAAGACTTGCGTACCAAAATAATGGTGGAAAATGTGTTTTTTCAAGCGAATGGGACAAATTTTCAAAGTTAACGTATGAGGCCAATTTTGGCGAAGTTCCATTTGGAGATATAACTCAAATTTCAGAAAAAGAAATTCCTGACCACGACATTTTATTGGGTGGTTTTCCTTGCCAACCTTTTTCAATCGCAGGTGTTTCAAAAAAGAAGTCGTTAGGCAGACAACACGGATTTTTAGATAAAACCCAAGGAACTTTATTTTTTGATATTGCACGAATAATCAAAGCACAAAAAGCCAAAGGCTTTTATGCTTGAAAATGTGAAAAATCTTGTTTCTCACGACAAAAAGAAAACATTTAAAGTGATTACTGAAACTCTATCTGAATTAGGCTATTCACTTCATTATAAAATACTTGACGGACAAAATTATGTTCCACAACATCGCGAAAGGATTGTAATCGTAGGATTTAAAAAATCTATTTTCAAAGAGAAAGAAACATTTGAATTTCCTGCACCAACAAATGAAAGTTACGTAATAAGAGAAATTCTTCAACGCAAAGTTGACCCAAAATACACTCTTTCTGATAAACTTTGGAACTATCTTCAAGAGTACAAGAAAAAACACAAAGCAAAAGGAAATGGTTTTGGTTACGGTTTGACAGACCTTCAATGGAATATCAAGAACTATGAGTGCACGTTATTATAAAGATGGTGCCGAAATACTTAATTCCACAAAAGAGGTAAAAACCCAAGAAGATTGACACCAAGAGAATGTGCAAGACTTCAAGGTTTTCCTGATAATTTTATAATTCCTGTTTCAGACAATCAAGCGTACAAGCAATTCGGCAATTCAGTTGTTTCGCCATTATTTCAAGCAGTTGCCGAAAATATTGTAAAAGAACTTTCAAAAGTAGATGAGCATATTAGAAAAAGCAATTCAAATCAGCGCAACAGTCTGAAATAGCATTTAGTAAATTTATTAAGCCCAACGATACAGGTTCGACAGGTGGGCATCAAGCTGGTTTTCATTTACAAAAAAATTCGTGGCCATTATTTTTTGACGAAGAAGGACAAAAAGGTTCTAATAAAGACCATTTTGCAACAATAAAATGGCAAGATGATTTTGAAACTTCAAGCCGGTTTATCTACTATGGCAAAGGAACACGAAACGAATATCGATTAACTCGATTTGGTAGAGGTTTCCCTTTTTTAACGGATGACAACGTAGGCGACTTACTTGTTCTCGCCAAAAAATCTAAAGATTACTACGAGGCGTTCGTTTTAAGTAGCGATGATGATATTGAAGACTTCTTTGCTTCTCTAAATATTTCTTCGACAGAAACTAATGCAATCATACCAAAACAATTTGAGCAGACAGCAGAAGAGAGTCTTATCGATTGTTTTATGAATTACATAAATTCACTATTGGTCGATTTTCCACCGACATTAGATATAGCATCAAACTCAAGAAATTGTTATTTAAATGCTTATGGGATAACAGCAAATCATATAAAATCAAATCCTGATAAGGAAATCCTTAAATGGCTTGAGGCAGAATATGACTTGTTTAAAACTTTGGAAAATGACCGCTATGCAGAATTGATTAAAAAACCTTTTCCTTCAGTTGAGGAATTGGTTATTTCAGCAAATACAATACTAAATCGACGTAAAAGTCGAGCAGGAAAGTCACTTGAACATCATTTAGAAGAAGTATTTCGGATTTCGGAACTTACATTCCAAACACAAGTAACAACCGAGAACAATAAAAAGCCAGATTTTCTTTTTCCAAGTATCGAGGCTTACCATAATCCGAAATTTGATGAAGAAAAGTTGATATTGTTGGCTTCTAAAACGACTTGCAAAGACCGATGGCGTCAGATATTAAATGAGGCTGACAGAATTAAGACTAAACACTTATTTACATTACAGCAAGGAATATCAAAAAATCAATTGGCTGAAATGAAACAATATGATGTTCAATTGGTAGTACCAAAAGCATATTTGACAAGTTTTCCACAGGAACATCGAGCTGATATAATGATTTTGGAACAGTTCGTTGAGAGAGTAAATCATACACAGAATTAGCCAACGCTTAAAGCCATACACATTTACAGTCGCTAAAGCCAACACACCACCAAAACTGTAAAAGAGTATGTCTTGCCAACGCTCACATTGGGACTAAATAACAAACATTTGAAAACCAAGCAGGAACTGAAAATCAGAACGTGTAAAGCACTATGCACAACAACGTATATAGCTCATAGCTAGTTATTTACATAATTCAAAGTTAGTGTTTATTTGCGAGTTCGCCATATTTTTAATTTATTATATTTACAAGAATTTAAAACATAAAAATTAAAAATCTGGCTTGTGCACGACCGAAAGGAAACCGCTAATTTGCACGCTACGAGCCATATACAAGACCGTTATCTACAATTTTAAAAGAAAAAAAGCCCACCACTCATACTCGCTGTACGGGTACTCAACGTATCATATACTCGTATATAATCCATTAAGCACTTTTATATACTTTCGCCACAATCATCACAATAATAGTAAGTAGTTCCGTTTCCTTGTCTCATAACTTCATTTTCGTGAAAACATTCATAAGCTAATCCCTTATCAATAAGTCCGTAAATATCAAAGTGATTTTCAATTAAAAAATCTATCAACCATTTTTCTAAGTGTTCAATTCTAACTTCGTTTATGTAGTAGTAAATTCCGATTTCTTTATTTACACCTTCATTCCATCTTTTAAAACCATCCGTATTTATTAGCTTAGCGTTTAGATGTCTAACGTTGTGCATTTTTTTTAATACGGGTTTGTCAATATTCCCGAGATTCAGAAAGTTTTTAGAATCCATTGTATAGGTTTTATATTCGCCATTTACACTTAGATAAGCACATTGTAATTTATACGGCAAATAACCAACTATTTGTTTTGTCTCTATGTTCATATTACTTTGTTTTCAAGTTCTACAATTTCTTTTTCGAGTTTTTCAATATGTTCTTTAACCCAATTTTGCATTTTGAAATCATCACATATTCTGTCGCCACAAGTAACTTTATTTCTTGGACTTTCAAATCTGCATTGTTTTGTCATCCAATGATAGCAACTTCCACATTTTGTTTTAGAATCTTGTATTTTTTGTTTTTTGTCTTTAATTTCCCAAAGTCTATGACTTTCATCAGACATCCTATTAAAGGCGTTCCATATTCCAGAAACTTCATCGTTTAAATTACTCATAGTATATATTTTAGTTCGTTCCTCACTAATTTGCCATCGCGCTTTTTTTCTTTTAAAATTGTAGATAACACAGTATAAAAATCAGTCGCTTAATTCTCTGTATGAAAAGGCGACCGCTTCTTATACCTATTCGTTGTACCCAATTTGAGAAATGCAGAAAACAGATGAATATATCGCGAAAAGATTAAAGTGGAAAGCTGGAAAAAACAGTCTTCCAACCCAACATTCGTTCTTATTCGAAAGTTTGCCGACTGAAAACCAAATATATTACTCGGAACTTTTAAAATCTCAAAATATTGGAATTCCTGTTTTGGTTTTCACTCAACCGAAAAATGACAAATGGACAATCATTGGAACTCGGAAAATAGTTTGGGGAGAATATGACAAATTTGAAAGTTTGCTGATAAGTGATATTAAAGAAATGCGACCTCAATCGTTAGTTGAAATTAGCGAAACTGGAAAAGCAACAAGAGAACAAGTAAAAAAAGCTGAATGGGATGAACTGACAATCACTAATCTGAATTCTGAACAGTTCGTTATTCCAGCCTTTAAAGGTTCTGACTTCTTTGCGATGTGGAATATTTTACTAATGGATTGGCAATTGAACCGGAAACAAAAACTAGAAGACTGAATGCCAAATAAAATAATCCAAAAATCACATATCAATAGATTGACTGAAAATAAAGAATATAACTATCCTTTTCACTCTTCTGAAATTGGCGAAGTGGAATTTACTCGCAATTTTAATACTGGATATTTTAAGGAATTGACCTTTAAGAAAATCAAAGGTGGAGGAAAATTCGGAGGGAATTACATCTGCATCGAATTAGATGATGAATATAGAATTTCTAAATATTAAAAAACTGGGTACAACACCGTGTATAATTAATTGCTTGGTTCTAGCCTACTTGCGAATATTCCTGCGGAATATTCACAGGCTCGTGCTTTTTTGCTATTTTAGTTACTTGAACACGCAACTAATCATACACCAAAACGTTAGCGGTAATGCAAAAAAAACATCGGAAATTAACAAAAAAAATATGAACGACTTTTTTAACAAGTTATCTTCCTACAACCTTTTTAACAATCTTCTTCCTGGAATATTATATGTAATTTTATTAAACAATTTTACTGATTATGAAATTTCACAGGACAATATTTTTATAAGTCTATTTCTGTATTACTTCATTGGTTTGACAATTAGTAGAGTTTCATCTATAACTATCGAACCAATATTAAAAAGGACAAAATTTCTAAAATTTCGAGACTATCATCTTTTTATCAAAGCAAACAATGAAGACGCAAAACTTGATGTTTTGGTAGAGACAAGCAATACGTTTAGAGTTATTTTAACTATGACTTTATTAATTCTTATCTCAAAAATATTTTTTTCGATAAATAAATATATTCTCAATTTTTCTGAAAACACTCAACAATATTTACTGTTAATTTTAATTTCACTTACATATTTATTTGCTTATCGTAAGCAAACTAATTACATAACTAAAAGAATTGATGCTAATAATTAATTTATGGATTTTGTTATAGACTTTATATATGTCGCAGACGGAGATGGTATAATAATTTGGGGGAGAAATCCAAATGAACACGATTTTGTTTTTTTTCTTGATGGTGGCAATAAGGAGTATGGGATAAAAATTGTTGAACATTATAGAAAATGGATTGAACCATTTCTTCATGAAAAAAGGACAATTTCTTTTATTAATAGTCATCCACACGCAGACCATATTAATGGATTAATTGAAATTGTAAAAGAGCTTGGAGAAACTATGGATTATGGAATCTATAATGACCCAGTCAAATTTATTTCCGAAGAGCTAAGAGTAAATATTAAAAAATCTGCTAAGCTTAACGAGGATAAAGATATTGAGCACCTCTACAAATCTTTTAAAAGGGTTCAAGAATTAAATGAACTGTGTGAACAATATAATATTGAGAAAAAGGAAGCTCTAAGCGAAGTAATTAATTTCAACGAGATTAAAATATTGTCCCCAACAAGAGAATTTTATACTAATAAGGTTCAAACATTTACAAATATTGATTTTCTGAAAAGGGTTGATTACTCAAAATCTTTCGCTTCAGTTAACGAATCTGACGAATCATTAAAACCTTGTGCCATTGTTGATGAAAAAAATGATGCATCACCAGAAAATAATTCAGCGACGGTCATTGAATTAAAAGATAGCAAAGACAAAAGATATTTATTGACAAGCGATGCAGGAATTGAAGCATTCGACGATATGGAAGAGAATGGTTTTAGTACAGAAGGCTTACATTTTGTACAATTACCACATCACGGTAGTAGGAGAAATATTAGCACCGATTGGATTGGTAAATTTGCACCAAAAATGTTCATAATTTCAGCCGAAGGAAATAAGAAACATCCAAGAAGAGCGGTTCTTAGTTGCATAAAAAAGAATCTGCCAGATTGCAAATCTTACAGTACACACAAAAATAAAGCAACTATATCATACTCGACTAATAAGGAAGTTTTTCCAAATCGAAAATGGGGAAGTGCCGAACCGTTGTAAAGCACTACCGCTAACAATGTATATAAAAAATAGCGCGAGCAGTTGCAAACACAAAGGCTCAGGCACCTTTTCGAGGTCGCCAAATTTTTAAATTTGGCTATTTGAGAAAAGAAAAATAAATAGAAAAAATTAAAAATTCGGCTTGAGCTTAACCGAATAGATAGGGCCTTTTTTCGGCGCTACTTTTCATATACTCGACCGTTACCCATCATTATAAGGCAAATCATTTAAGGCTTGAGTAAACTCGAAATTTTGGGATTTGTTTAAAGAAGAAAAAAGTAAATATGAAAAAATCAAGTTTAATAAATAACATCCAGAAAAGATTACCAGACGATATTATAATTGATGATGAAACTAAATTTGAATTTACCGATGATGAGTATATTTCAATTCTTTCGTGGATAAAGTGCTTTAACGAACACTATAAAATACACGGCAAAAATGAGGGAATGCTTGTTCAGTTTCCGATAATTTCAAAAAGAATTAGACTTGATTTTGGACTTTATAGAATTCCGTGTGATTTAGAAGAAAACAAAGGGAAATACATCATTTATATTTCTGCAAACGGAAAACAAAATGACGGAACAATTAAAAAAAATATTTCGGTAAAGGAATTAGTAAATAATTGGAACCTATAAAAAATGAGTAACGAACTGATAACACAAAAAAGTTGGTGGAAAAGGAATTGGAAATGGTTAATTCCAGTAATCGGAATACTTTTGATTACAATTACAGTTTTCTTCTCATCTGGAATGAATGGCATTGCGACTGATTTGGTTCAAGCATATGCGGACACAGAACTTTATGAAAACGCACTCAATAAAGCTAAATCGGACAAGCGTGTAACCGAATTACTTGGCGAAATTGAGCCAATTGATAAACTTGCGATTGCAGAAGGCGAAGTTCAATACACAAATGAAAACAAAACCGTTAATTCTACAATTCGAATTGTTGGAAATAAAGGAAAAGCTCGAATGGATATTTCAGCTGACAGAATAAATGACGAATGGAATTATACAAAAATCAATATCCGAATTAAAAATCCGCCCGAAAAAAAACAGACGATTGAAATAGAAACAGCGGAAAATAACGATGGGTAACAACGTATATAGCTCATAGCTGGGCAGTTGCTTAAACGAAGTTAAGGTGTATTTGGAAAGTCGCCAAATTTTTAAATTTGACGATTTCCAGTAAAAGAGATAAATAGTAAAATTTAAAAATCTGGCTTGTGCTCAACCGAAAATATATTGCTATTTTGCATGCTACGAGCCATATACAGAGACGTTATGTGTAATTATAAAAAACAATGCGATTAAATAAAAACCATTCTAAAAAACACATTATAGGTGGTTTTAAGTTACCCTATGCATTGAATGAACCTTCGCATAAAAGGAAAAAGTGGGTTGATGAAAACAATACCAAGGAAGTTGAAAATTTGACAGGTGGTTTATTTATTAATTTCCTCAGACAAGTAGAAAATAGAAAAGTGCTTTATTTTTCACTGAATGAAAATGATGAAAATAAGAATCCAGATATTTTTATTCATTTAGACGGTAAAATAAAATCCGCTCAAATAACTCAACTTGTTTTGAATGACTACTTAAGAAAATACAATCAAACGAAAAAACTGTGCGAAAAAATATCTAGCTTAATCGTTCGAAATTACAAACCTGAAATAAAAATCAATGTCCAAATATATCCACCTTGGGAAACAGAGGAGCCGATTAAATCTTCGGGAAAAACTCACAAACTTGCATCAAAAATAATTGCGGATAGTATTTCAAATAATATCGAAACATTAAAAAAGGAGAACAAGTTCTTGAATTTTGAGTTTGATAGAAACGTATTTCAAAATTTTGCGGATGGCTTTAACTTATCACCTGTTCCGAACTCTTATCATTCAAGTTATTTTGGAGATAACAATGTTTACATTGATTACGAATTTGATGATATAAAAATATCCGAAGAAGATTTGAAAAGTTCTGCTGATAAAATATACAACGATAAGAATGGTGGTAACTCGGATATACTACTTATTTGGGGCGACCAAAATCACTTTATGAATACTGAATCGCTAATTATTCAAAAACTTAAAGAAAGATTTCTAGAAAGTTCTTTCGAATCCGTTTATTTTCTTGCCTTTCATAACGTCGCGGAATTAGAAAATAGACGAATATTATGCATTAAATTAAATGAGGGAAATAACTACACATAACAACGTATATAGCTCATAGCTAATTAGTTGATTAAACGAAGTTAAGGTATATTTGGAAAGTCGCCAAATTTTTAAATTTGACGATTTCCAATAAAGAAGATAAATAGTAAAATTTAAAAATCTGGCTTGTGCTTAATCCGAAAATAATCGCTAATTTGCACGCTACGAGCCATATACAAGACCGTTGTACTTCATACAAAAACGACCTTGCGACCAATTGAAAGAAAATGGCAACACTAATTCCTTCTTATAAAAAAATCTTATCTCTCAAGGTAAAGCCCGAAGAAGGAGAATTGCACTTGTTGAAGTTTTTAGATTCAGAACTTGATGAATCTTTTGAAGTTTACTTTAACCCATTTATGAATGGAGACCGACCAGATATTGTGGTAATGAAAAAAGGTCAAGGTGTTTTAATTATTGAAGTAAAGGATTACGACCTCAATAGTTACGAATTGGACGAAAGGAAAAATTGGAAAGTTAGAAACCAAAGTTTCAATATTAAATCACCAATTCAACAAGCTTTAAGATATAAAGACAATCTGTTCGAGCTTCACATTGAGAATCTGCTTGAAAAGAAAATCAAAGATATTAGGCACTTTAACATTGTTTCTTGTGCAGTATATTTTCACAATGCCCATTCTGATAAAATCAATGAATTTTTAATTGAACCGTATAAACACGACAAAGGTTATTTGACTTTTTTAAAATACAATATTGACCTAATTGGTCGAGATAATTTAAACGAATTCGACTTCAATAAAATATTAAAAAACAGATACTTAAAATCCGAAAGACCTTCATTCCTTTTTACGGACGATATTCACAAAAGCTTTAAACGGTTTTTAAAACCACCAATCCATTTAAAAGAACAAGGAGAAGATATTCGTTACAGCCCAAAACAACTTGAAATAATCTATGACTCAACTAGAAAAGAGCAAAGAATAAAAGGTGTTGTTGGCTCGGGAAAAACAACGGTATTAGCCGCTAGAGCAGTTCAAGCACATAAAAGAACAAAAGGCAATGTTCTTATTTTAACATATAACATTACACTAAGGAATTATATTAAAGACAAAATCAGCCAAGTTCGAGAAGAATTCCCTTGGGAAAATTTTGTTATTTCAAACTACCATTTATTCATTAATTCGGAACTAAACAACTTAGGTATTCCGGTAAAAGTGCTAGAAGGATTTAACGAATTAACTAACGAACAAAAAGATGATTATTTTGAAAAAGAATACTATTCCAACAAACAACTTTTTATAGATAATAAGAACAAAATAAAGCCTTACAGCGTAATCCTTATTGATGAAATTCAGGATTACAAAAGATTGTGGATGGAAATAATAAAGGAGTGTTTTCTCGTAGAAGGTGGAGAATATGTTCTCTTTGGAGATGTGAAACAAAACATTTACAACAACTTAACTGAATCGAAAGACATATCGACTAATGTTCGTGGAGTGACTGAACTGAAGTACTGTTTGCGCTCAGACTTTAAGATAAAGGACTTAGCAATTCTGTATCAGAAAGATATTTTTAAAGACAAGTATGAAATAGATTCATTCAATAAGAAGACTGAAACACTAGAATTGGCATTTGAAAGAAACCAACAGGGCAGTATAAACTACATTTACTTGCAAGATGCCGATAGTGTAAGTAGCTTATATACAATAATTCACGAAAACGCTTTAAATAAAGACATTCCACCAAACGACATAACGATTTTAGGAAATTCAATTTCACTTTTAAAGAAGTTTGAAGCTTTTTATCGCTACTCTTCAAATGAAAGAACCAACACAATGTTTGAAACCTACGAAATGGTTTATCGAATGGGACTTAATTATTTGAAAAATGAAAAACCAGAATGGCTAAAAGACGGAATTAAACTAATGAATCGTCAAAATGACAGGGCTGAAACAAAAGCGTATAATCAATTATGTGTATTATTTACTCTTGACGATTTGTATTCTGAATATCCCGACAGATTCAAGGAAAAACTAGATATTTTCTGCGAGAGATACTCAACCAACGCTTCAAAATTTCTTGATTACTTAGAAAAACATAAAGAAGGCATCACGGCTTTTAGAAAGGACTTTGGAGCGACAAGGCAATCCAGCAACTTGAAAATGATTCGTAACAACAAGAAAATACATTTTCATATGAATAGTGGTACGGTTAAAGTTTCAACTATTCATAGCTTCAAAGGTTGGGAAAGTGAAACTATATTCTTGATTTTAGAAAACTTCAATTTTCAAATGACATTTGATGAAATTCTATACACAGGAATAACAAGAAGTCGAGCAAATTTGATTTTAATCAATTATGGAAATAAGGATTATCATACCAAACTAAATGAATTAATAAAGCAAGTAAAATAAAGTACGAAAGCACAACAATGTATATAAAAAATAGGCGAAACAGTAATAAATTCAAGGCTTTTGGCTCGTATCAAACTTTGTGCTTAATCGAAAGTTTCGAGCTTCGAAATCACCTACTTTTCATATACTAACCGTTGTGCATAATGTAAAGACAAACATGAGTACAAAAAAAAACGAACACCCCTACCCAAAAAAACCTAATGGAGATGTAGACTGGAATAAATATGAGGCTCTGCCAAAAGATCAACAAGAGTTGATAACTATCTCAAATATGAGGTTTCCAGTTAAAGACGAAAAAGGAAGGGAACACATAGCTTTTAATGAGGATACATCCCAAGTAGACCTACAGTACATAGAAGACCGAATGGAGTCTTTAAAAAAAAGAATGCACAAAAGATACAAAGGATTTGGGATGGAGGATATAGACCAAATGTGTAAAATAATGTTGGTAGAGTCACTATGGAGATGTCATTTTACAGAGATGCTAGAATATGCAATGTGCTATTATCTAAAAGACAAAATGACCTCAAAAAACTAAAGACTATCTTGATGCTCAAGATTTCGGAGTTTCTTTATCTGTATTGCTATCGGATAAGGATTGCCCTCAAACTCAACTCTAGAACAAAAACGGTCAGGATGATATAACTCTAACTCTTTAACGAAATAATCCAAGTCCTGCTTGTCTTTAAATACTACTTTGTTGTGTTCACCTTCATCATAGACTCTGGAACCCTTAGATAGAATATTGAAACTAAATACCAAATGATATTTTTTTGATAAGAAATGACCGTTATTATTTAATTTAAAAAAGTAGTTTTTTTGGTATTCAAGTACCTTATCAAAAAATGATTGCATGTTGTATTTTTAACAAACATAACGAAAACCACACTATGCACAACAACGTATATAAAAAATAGCGGGTTAAGAGAACTTCCGCAACCAAAGTTCTCAAAATTAATAACCAGCACAACTCGAAAAAGTAGTCTCAAAAAACCGCTACTTTTCATATACAAAACCGTCAGACTGTCTCAAAACCTCCGTTGTTTTCTTGTTAATGTCGGCATTATTGCCGATATTTATTTATGCAATACCAAGCCAAGCAATCCCGTACCCAGCTCTCCCTTTACACCACCTGCCTCGACGACATGATCGGCTCCGACAACTCGGTGCGCGCCATTGACACGTTCGTAGATTCGCTCGACATGGGGCAGCTGAGCTTTGCCGCCCTGCCCTCGCAGGGGCGACCGCCCTACGATCCCGCAGACCTGCTCAAGCTGTACATCTACGGTTATATGAACCGCATGCGCTCATCCCGCAGGCTCGAGCTTGAGTGCAACCGCAACATAGAGCTCATCTGGCTGCTGGGCGACCTGAAGCCCGACCACAATACCATCGCCAGGTTCAGGAAGGACAACCCAGCCGCCATCAAGCGGGTCTTCAGGGCGACCGTGCAGGCGGCCAAAAACCACGACCTGATAGGCGCCCAGGTAATCGCCGGCGACTCCACCAAGCTACGTGCGCAGAACAGCAAGAAGAACAACTACAACCTCAAAAAGGTCGAGCGCCACCTCGAGTACATAGACGGGAAGCTGGAAGAGCACGAGCGGGAGCTCGCCAAGGCTGACGGTGATGGGCGGGAAAAGGCACGCGCAGAGCAGGAGATCAAAAAGCATGGACAACGCAGAAAGGGCTATGAGCGGATAAAGGCGCAGCTGCAGGCCGACGACTCCACCGAAAACCCACAGATCTCAACCTCCGACCCGGACAGCCGCCACCAGATCACACGCGGGATGATTACAGAAGTGTGCTACACCGCCCAGACCACCGTTGATGCCGAAAACAACCTGCTGATCGACTACAGGCTCACCAACGAGAACGATAAAAAGGCAATGGGCGGCATGCTCAGGCGTGCCAAGACCATCCTGCGCACCAACGGCTTCAAGGCTCTCTACGACAAGGGCTATCACACTGGCAGCGAGTTCTGCACCGCACAACAACTGGGCATCGATACGCTCGTGGCCATTCCCGCCATAGGCAGGAAGAGCCAGGCACCCGACCTGGCCTACAACGTTGAACATTTTGAGTACGACAAAAACTCGGACACCCACACCTGTCCACAGGGACATACCCTGACCAGCAACGGCTCATGGTACCGCGCACGCAACTATCGCTTCAAACAGTACAAGACAAAAGCATGCCGTGACTGCCCCGTGCGCCACCTGTGCACCACTGCCAAACACAACGGCAAGATCATCCAGCGCAGTGAGTTCACCCAGTACGTAGAGGCCAATGCAGAAAGAGTGGCCAAAAACGAAGAGCTGTACAAAAGACGCCAGGCCATCGTCGAGCATCCGTTCGGAACCATGAAGAGGCAATGGGGCTTTGACCACATTGTGACCAAGAAGGGCATCAGTGCCGCCAGCGCGGACTTTGGGCTGGTAGCCATCGCGTACAACCTTAAAAGGTTACTGAACATCCTGAAGACCTCCAATATGACCACCAAATAGCCTGTTCGAGGCTATTCTCGCCTTCATGGGCTCAAGAATACGTTTGGCATAGGGTGATTACGACGATTTGAGGCTAGGGCATCTTTTCAATGAAATTACCGTCAAGAGAACCATAATGAAGCAGTTCGCGTATATTTAGTCAAAAAACAGGTGGTTTTGAGACGGACTGCCGTTGGGCACAATTATGAGAAACATTCTAACATTCATATTAATAGCAATTATTTTAGTTTCCTGTAAACCGAATTATAGAGTTATTGACGATTACCAATCCGAAAATCTAAAGATAGAAAGGATATCAGATAACGTATTCAAGCACATCTCATATTTCGACATTCCAGATTATGGCAAATTTCCTTGTAACGGATTAATATTTTTAAATAATGATGAGGCTATCGTTTTTGACACACCTATCGATAATTCCACGTCAGCTGAATTAATTGATTGGCTGATAAAGCAAAGAAAAAAAATCAAAGGAGTAATAATTAATCATTTTCATAATGATTGCTTAGGTGGTTTGAACGAATTTCATAAAAATGGAATAAATTCGTATGCTAATATCAAAACGATTGAATTAGCATCTAAAAATAATGAAACTCGACCTCAAATAGCATTTCAAGACAATTTGGAATTAAAAATTGGTAAGCAATCAACAATTACAAAGTACTATGGTTCTGGACATACTAATGATAATGTAGTAAGTTATATTCCGAGTGAAAAAGTATTATTTGGAGGTTGTTTAATTAAATCCTACGGAGCTGGCAAAGGTAATCTTGCAGATGCAAATATTGCACAATGGCCAAAAACCGTGAAATTATTGAAGAGCGATATTGTAGATATTAAAATCGTAGTTCCGGGACACGGAAAATCTGGCGGAACGGAACTTTTGGAATATACGATTGACCTATTCACAAAAAAATAACTGCTCACAACAAAGAACTGACGTAAAAAACAAGCCGTTTCCTAAAACTTTTTGGACACGGGCAGCCCTTGCTTATTGAAATGGGATAGCCATCAATCACCAGTTAAACCTCCTGTAGGAAGCGCACGGGCTATCTCCAATCCAACAAGCCAATCACAGCATCACTTTTTCAAGCCTTTACAGATCTGTACTCGTCGCAGTACGGTATGCCGATTGGGAAATGGCAAATGCCTGTCTGAGCAGCTTGTTTGATACCGCTATGAGTGCCAGCTTCTTGCTCTTGCCCTTGTTGACCAAGCGTTCATAGATCCTCCTGCAGCCACTGTTGCTCCTGCAGGCGTTGAACGCGCACATGAATAGCAGGTTGCGCAGCTTTCCGTTTCCCATCTTCGAGATGCGGCTGCGCCCGCGTATGCTTGTGCCCGACTCCCTCATGGTGGGTGATATGCCGGCATGGCTCACCAGCTGGTCCGCATTCTTGAAGCGCGTGAAGCCCTCGGTGAGCAGCAACAGGTAGATCGCCGTGCGCTCCCCTATCCCGGGAATGCTCTTCAGGAGCGTGAGCTCGCCGGCATAGTCTGCCCTGGTAAGCTCGTCCAGGCGATCGATGACCCGTTTTCTCTGTGCACCAAGGTGCGCCAGGTCGGCTTGCATGCATTCAAGTGCCATGGGCGATGGCACGCCCGGCACCTGCTCGCCGTGCATCTTGTTCTTGACCATCGTGCACTGTTTTGTCAACAGGTCCAGATATCTGGATAGCTGCAGGCGTTCCGCCTGGCGGGGGGATCTTTCGCTATAGGGCGGAACCTCGTTCAGGAGTGCATATTCACGAATCTGGAACGCATCGCTGCGGTCGGTCTTTACCTTCCCCAGGCGCATCTGTATGAAGCGTTTTACGGAAAGCGGGTTGACCACGGAGGTGGCCATATCGTATTCCGGCAGGAAGCCTGCAAGCCGCGAATAATAATAGCCGGTTGCCTCCATGACCACAAGGTCACCTTCTTCAAGTGACTCGAGAAACCGGTGGAAGCCGTCGTCCTCGTTGGCCAGGCGCTCGTGGCCGTAGCGCTCGCTGTAGACATCAAAACAATCCTTGCTGATGTCCACCCCGTGAATTTCCCTATATTTATCCATGGAACTGATCTTTTGTGAAAGAACGGTCTACAGCGGTCGCAACAACTTAAAAACGAGGTCATATAGCCTCACAGAACTGAACGGGATCTCTGTAGGAAAAGGGAGGGGACAATCAATGTTGACGAGGTCTTTGCCTCATCGTATATCATTGCCTTATTCCTCCCTTTGTTCTTTCTGGTTGATGTTAGAAATGTAATGAAAATCAAACTTAAGATGTATATAAAAAAGAGGCGAAAAAGTAGTGAAATCAAGAGTTTTGGCTCGTATCAAACTTTGTACTTAACCGAAATTTTCGTGCTTCATAATCGCCTACTTTTCATATACTAAAAGTTAGCCCACATTATAAAAAAACATCGTAACATAAAAATGGCATTATTCAGAATTGAAAATAACGAGCAACTTGAAAATATAAAAGAACAACCTTTTAAACTCGAAAGGGAAATCCAATCGCTTACAGAAAACAATCTGAAAGGAATATTCGGACTTGAATTTGTGAAATCGGAATTTAGCCTTAACAATTTCCGAATTGATAGTTTGGCTTTTGACAGAGACGCAAGAAGTTTTGTGATTATCGAATATAAGAGAGATAAAAATTTTAGCGTAATTGACCAAGGATATGCTTATTTATCTTTGATGCTTAATAATAAAGCGGATTTCATTCTTGAATTTAACGAAAACTCATCCGAGACTTTAAGAAGGAATGATATTGATTGGTCACAATCCAGAGTGATTTTTATTTCGCCATCTTTTACAACCTACCAAAAAGAGGCTATAAACTTTAAAGATTTGCCAATTGAATTATGGGAAATCAAAAGATATAATAATCGAACTGTAAATTATAACCAAATCAAAACTTCGGGAGCTCAAGAAAGCGTTAAGACAATTAGTCGTGAAGATAAAACGATTGAAAAAGTTACCAAAGAAATCAAAGTTTACACAGAAAATGACCACATAAATAACGGGAATACGGAAACCCAAGAATTATACGAAAAACTAAAAGACGGAATTTTAAATTTAGATGACAATATTTCATTTCACGCTAAAAAGCAAACTATTGGATTTAAGATTGAAGAAAGCATATTTTTAGATGTTGTTATTTTAGCCAAAAGTTTAAAAACGTATCTGAATTTAAAAAGTGGCGAATTACAAGACGAAAAAGATATTGCAAGAGATGTTTCTAACGTCGGACATTGGGGAAATGGTTCTTATGAAATAAAAATGCACGACACCGAAAACATTGAATATATTTTGAGTTTAATTAAACAATCGTTAAAGCTGAACAAGAATAACGTGGGCTAACACCGTGTATAATTAATGGCTGGTTCTCGCCACTAATCGTACACAAAACCGTTGCCCACAATACTTTAAAAAATCGTGAAATAGACAAATTTTGTGAGCTTAATTGGAATTTATACACTAATTAGTTAACTTTGTCAAGTGATAAGGAAAGTAATAGTATAAAAAGAATATTTTGCTGACTTTTATAAAGCTCAAGACGAAAAAGTACGAGAAAAAATAGGATACGTTTTAGACATGATTAGATTTGAAAGGCAAGTCCCGAAAAAATTTTTCAAGTATCTCGAAAACACCGATGGAATTTATGAAGTGCGTGTGATTACCACCTTTAAAAGTATACGGATTTTATGCTTTTTTGATGATGGAAACTTAATTGTTCTTGCAAATTGCTTTGTAAAGAAAACTCAAAAGACACCAAAAAAAGAAATTAAACTTGCGGAGAAACTGAAAAAAGAATATCTAAAAGACAAAAACAACTGATATGAAAAATGTAACAGATTTTGAGGACATCCTCATCGGAACATTCGGAAAAAAAGGAACTGAAAAACGTGACAAATATGATGCCGATTCTCTTGCATTTCGACTAGGTATTATGCTAAAAGAAGCTCGTAAAGAAGCAAATTTAACTCAAGAGGAACTTGCCGAAAGAACTGGAACTAAAAAAAGTTACATTTCACGAATTGAACGCGGATTAAGTGATATTCAAGTTTCGACTTATTACAAGTTAATTGAGTTAGGACTTGGCAAACATTTGAATATTGAAATAGCATAATGGAAAAAGTACTGTGCCCAACAAAGAACTGACCTAAAAAACAAGCCGTTTCCAAGAACTTTTGGGACATAGGCAGCTCCTGCATATTAAAATGGGATCACCCTCCTCTCGTTATATATTGATCTTATTCGTTCCTCTCTCAGTGCTTATGCGGCTCGCTGGAGGTGGGAATTACCAGTTAAACCTCCTGTAGCAACCGCACCGGCTATCTCTTATGCGTTTCTCTCGTCATTTTTCCTCGTTGGATGCTAGTCACGCCAATCACAGTATCATCTTGTTTAGGGCTTTACAGATCTCCATTTCTCAAGGTTGTACTTTAAAGTGTACACTTTTGCGAAAGCGTAATAACCCCACCACAACTTCTACACAAACGCACTATAACCCGTAATTGCCCGGCCTACGATCAGTGAGTTGATCTCTTTTGTGCCCTCGTAGGAATAGATGGCCTCTGCATCTGCGACAAATCTGGCGACGTCGTATTCCAGCAGGATGCCGTTGCCGCCCAGCACCTCGCGGGCGCGGCTCACCACGTCGCGGGTGCGCATGGAACAGAATACTTTGGCAAGCGAGGCATGCTCATCCGTGAGCAATCCCTGATCCTGCAATTCTGACAAACGGAAAACCATGGATTTCATCGCGACCAGATTTGCGAGCATTTCTACCAGGTGATTCTGGATCAACTGAAATTTTGCAATGGGCCTGCCGAATTGCTCACGTTTCTTACAATACTTGAGCGCGCTCTCGTAAGCGCCCCTCGCGCAGCCCATTGCCTGCCAAGCTACCCCTGCCCTGGTCATGCGCAGTACTTTGGCCGTGTCCCTAAAGGAATTTGCGTGCTTCAGCCGGTCTGATTCTGGTATCTCACAATCGGTTAACGTGATGAGCGCATTTTGTACGATGCGCAGCGCCATTTTGTCTTCCATCTTCTCGGCCACGTAGCCTGGATTATCTGTGCGCACGATAAATCCCTTTACATGATTGGAGTCCAGGTCGCGCGCCCAGATGATGGTGACGTCTGAAAAGGTGGCGTTGCCTATCCACTTTTTCTGTCCATTCAGGATCCATTTATCGCCTACCTGCTGGCAGGTGGTTTCCATCCCGCCAGAAACACCGCTGCCCACATTAGGCTCTGTAAGGCCAAAAGCGCCTATAGCTTCCATACGCTGCATCCTGGGCAGCCATTCCTGTTTCTGATCATCGCTACCGCACAAATAGATGGATCCCATGGCAAGGCCGCTGTGCACGCCAAAAAATGTGGAAATTGAAACGTCCACCCGCGCGAGTTCCTCTGCGATGATTCCCTCCATCATAAATGGCAGCCCGGGGCAACCATAGCCCTCATAAGCGACACCACATATGTTGAGCTCTGCCAGTTTTGGGATGATATGCATGGGGAATTTTGCCTTGTTCCAGTAATCGTTTGCGATGGGCTCTACCTCGGTTTCCATAAAGTTGCGCACCTTGAGCTGTATCTCTCGCTGCTGCTGGCTCAGCTTTAAATCATAATCGTAGAAATCACCGTCGATGGGTGGGAGTTTATGCTGGCCTTTTTTGGCTTTCTGGGTCAGCATTTTCATCAGGCCGCTTAACTGTGAATCATCCAGCTCACCTACTGATTTCATGATTTTGGGCAAGTCGATTTTTTCAGAAATCTCGCTCAGTTCTTTAAAATCCACTTCTTTCATCAGTTGGATAATCTGTTTTGTTTTTTTATAGAATCCTAGCATCGCTCAAGTTTTGCTTAAAGGTAATCAGTAGATATTGATTGAATTGAACGATGGTCAACACTTTGTGACAAAAAATAGAAAAGCTTTTGTCCCTTACCGCGGTAGCCTGCGACTAGGATGACTGCCAAGCATTGCTCTTTTCCATTTTTGCGATTTCTGATTTTAAATTGCCCCAAAACACAAATAATACTCACCTCTCAATAAAACTGAAATTACTATAAATCGTTGAAAATCTTCTAAAACTCAAAGGCTACTCACCGTTCGAACGGTTACAAATGTTACAAAACAGGTAGAAATGCGTCGTAAAGGAAAGCTTTGAAACGTGTCAAAAATCAAAGAGTTCAAAAATCGCAAAGTGACACGGGTATTTACTGGTTGATCAGGGTAGGAATGGGCCTAACGTTTATCGCCTCTGGAATCAAAAAGCTTTCCAACTTGAAATTCACTGCCCTGCCTATTGAAGACCCTGTGGGTCTATATTTCTCGGTCATGCACTCTACTGGCTTATATACTATTTACCAACAAAGATTTCGCATAAATACGCTTTCTTAGCTCTCACTCTATGCGATCCTCTCGCTGCGCTTGTCGTTCGCAGAAAAAAAATTATTCCTTAGCTCTTGCAGCCCACGCAGAGCGATAGCGATAAGAGGACTGCATAATGCAAGGATTTTTTGCCTCAATTGAGAACTGATAAATCAAATTTTATACGCAAAATATCAGTTGGCAAGTAGTAGTACGGGAATTTCATAGGCTATTTCCAGATCG
Source organism: uncultured Flavobacteriaceae bacterium (assembly GCA_963740155.1). Lineage (GTDB taxonomy): Bacteria > Bacteroidota > Bacteroidia > Flavobacteriales > Flavobacteriaceae > Nonlabens. Next base: position 301,600 of record CAVUDE010000001.1, read on the forward strand.
CGGTAGGAATTCTGATCTTTTTCAATCGCTTTGTAGTGCTATCCAGTCTGCTGATGGCGCCGGTGACGATTAATATATTTCTGGTATCTGTTGCGTTAAATATGAGGGGAACGCCTTTTATTACCGCAGCCATGGTCATAGGTAATATGGTGCTACTTGCGTGGCATTTCAAAAACTATAGATGTGTTTTTTCGCGGCCGCTTGCCTGATTCTAAAGTGCTAGCGAACTCTAGCATGTTTTACTTCACAGCCCGCAGCATCTCACGTTTACCGGGCGGTCCAGGCAAACGCTCAACGTTGAATCCAGCAGCCTGCATGTTGCGCCGGGCTTGTCCCTGCGCGCAGTAAGTGACTAGAACTCCGTTTTTATTCAAGTTTTTATAGCAGCTCTCAAAGAGGGATTGCGACCACAATTCCGGTTGTGTGCGCGGGCCGAAGGCGTCGTAATAGATCAGATCAGCAGACCCTGGCCGGTCATAATCTTCAAATTTTGACTGGATTTTAGTAAACGTGAAATCTTCAGTTAAGTCGGCAGTTTCATTCCAGGGCTGCGCATGCAATTGTAGATACAATTCTGCGCGATCCAGTTGCGATCCATAATCCATGGCCGCCGCTTCCTCATCCGTCACGGGATAGGCTTCCAGTCCGGTGTAATCAATTTTTTGGTCATCAGAGCGAATGGCAGTGAGCATTGCATTTAATCCCGTTCCCAGGCCGTATTCCAGAATTTTGAGAGGGGGATTGTGATTGTACCGCTTTCGCGAAAGCGTAAACCTCAAACCCATCTCAATAAACACATGCATCGCCTCCTGGATAGCACCGTGCTTGCTGTGGTACTGCTCATCTAGATCTGGCATGTGCAGGGTACGTGACCCGTCGCCAGTGGTTAGAATCTCACGCTTGACGTTATTCACCAGAATCGTGCACGTCTGGATTGTCAAATTCCTCTACCAGAGCGCCATCTGCCATAAAAGCATAGGTAACTTCATCCTCTGTAATAGCTGCAACTTCTTCTGGAGATTTGCCATCATCTTCTGCATAATGGCGCAACTCATCCACGGGTGTGACTGATTTGTAGGCCTTTCCAGAAAAAACAACTTCTTTGCCCGTAGAATTTTTGGGCAGGAAAAAACCGTAATCCTTGAATTTTACAAATGCGGTCTTGTCGCCCACGGGCAGCTTTACCCAGCAGCCCTTGTTTTTACACACGTCCTGAATTGTTCCCTTTACCTTGATATCCAGCGTATCGCCAGGCTTCATGGCGTCGTATTTATCAGCTAGGTAAGAGGTCTCGCGCGCATCATCATAACTGATTTGTTCGCCATAGCTCAAGAAAGCCATTTCCTGCACCTGTTCATCATTTATAGCAGGCATATCATCCCCTGCTTCCTTGTTCTCTTCCTTGCAAGCCACTAGGCTGATTGCAATTAGTATGGTAAGAAGTGCTTTTTTCATCGTTGACAATTTGCCCAAATTTAAGTCGAACTTTAAATTTCACAATCTGATAAGTCCATTATCTTTGCAAAAACTTAAAAACCGTTATGACTGATACCAGCGCAATCGTTGTAAATAAGGCAAAGCAATCAAAATTAGCCTCTACTGATTTTGAAAAACTCACCTTTGGAAAGACTTTTACAGACCACATGCTCGAGTGCACGTGGCGCGATGGCAGCTGGGGAGATGTTCATATCACACCCTACGGGCCTATTGAGGTAGAGCCCAGTATGAAGGCGTTCCACTACGGCCAGGCGATCTTTGAAGGGATGAAAGCCTTTAAGGATGCAGATGGTGAGGTGCACCTCTTCCGTCCAGAGGATAACTGGCAGCGATTGAACGCCAGCGCGCAGCGGCTAGCCATGCCCACCCTGCCTGAGGAAATCTTTATGGATGGACTCAAGAAACTCGTGGATATGGATCGCGAGTGGGTGAGACAGGGCGATGGTGTATCACTTTATATACGGCCGTTTATGATCGCCAGCGAGAATGGCGTTGCTGCCGCACCATCCACAGAATATAAGTTCATGATCGTGATGTCACCTGCATTTGCCTATTATAAAGGCGATGTAAGGGTAATCATCGCATCAGAATTCTCCCGTGCCGCAGATGGTGGCGTGGGATATGCAAAAGCTGCCGGTAACTATGCCGCCAGTTTCTATCCCAACAACCTCGCGCTGGAAGAAGGTTACCAGCAAATCATCTGGACTGATGCTGCCTCTCATGAATACCTAGAGGAGGCAGGAACGATGAATATTTTTGTGCGTATAGGTGACAAGCTACTCACCGCGCCTAACAACGACCGCATCCTAAACGGTGTAACACGCCGCAGCGTGATCCAGCTCGCCAAAGATCACGGCATAGAAGTAGAAGAGCGTCGCATAAGTGTAAAAGAAGTGATCGAGGGAGCTAAAAGTGGTGAGCTTAAAGAGATATTTGGGACTGGAACTGCCGCTGTGATCGTACCTATTCTCGGTTTTAAACACAAAGATTTCAAACACGACTTACCCACCCAACAAGATTCATACGCCACACACTTCAAGAGCGAACTCAAAAAAATCTACTACAACCAGACGGCAGATAAGCATGGCTGGAGGGTGAAGATTTAGTTCAAGTAAAGTATCTCAATAGGTTTATTCTCAATTGGTTGAATTGTCCATAATTTTCAATTCAAATTACTGGTTGTCGGATTATGATTGGCAATTGATCGATATGTTTTAAGAATAAAGGTGGTTTGAGCTTGAAAGAAATTCGTTTAGACCTAAACCATCTTCCAAATATCCCTGAGATCATCCACGTCTCATGGAAGAACAAAAATATCCTCGAGAAATCCCATCCCCTTCTCGACCATGGTTTGCATAATATTGTACGACTCAACCCAGCCTGGAAAATTGAGATAAGCGATGATCAGGATATAGATGAATACCTGAAATTCCACTTGTGCAGGTATGATTACCTTAAAATAGTCCATAAAAAAATCGTTGAAAAAATTGATCTCTGGCGACTGCTTAAAATCTATCACGAGGGCGGCGTCTATACAGATATCGACCGGCTGTGGAACCAGTCGCTGGATGCTATTCTGGAACCTGATGCCAGATGCGTTTTACCCACTTTTGAAGATGTAGATTTTTCGCATTCGCTAATGATCAGTGCGCCTGGCAATCCTCTCTATAAACGAGCTATTGAAGACAATTTGCAGAAACGTTCCTGGCTCAATTTGCGTGGTGTCTTTCATCTGGGACCGCCTCTGTATATGCAAAGCGTGACACGGTCTGTTTTTGGCAAGGCCGTAAAACGCAAACCAGGCAAACCGCTGATGCACGATTATAGAACCGCCCTTAAAGAGTCTGATCATTTCCAAACCTACCGGGAGATTCATCCGTTTCAGACATTTACCTATCAAGGTGATGCTAACAAACCTGCGTTTGACTTTGAACAAGCAAAAGCCGATTTCTACCGGCAGAGTCAGGTCAAGGCTTGGAGGTGAGATTAGCAAATGAATGAATTAGGCGAGATGGGGCTTAGCATTTCAGGCTGGGAACTTGTATGGTAAGCTTAATTTAATCAGGCGCCCGATATTCTTAACCTACCTCAAAACCAATTTCGTAATCAGTTCCTGACCTAGATGCTCGTTAAGATTAGCCACGATTTTTGAGCGGCCGTACAACAATTCCTGACGCAATACGGATGATGATAGATTGACAAATAAGGTTCCTGTTTTAAACGTCAGGCTATTTGTATAAGTTACCACACCTGCGCCCATCACCGTTTCCCACGCCTGTTTGACGTCGGCTTTTTCAAAACCTCGTTTGAGCCTGTTCTGTGATTTAAAATCATTCAGCGCCTCGCTCATGTTTACCAGGTGGTCTTTCTTATTGTTGCGCATCTACGATATAGGGTTTGTAATAATATAGGGTATTGTTCTGGTGTTTGAGAACAAGTTTTTCTGGTGTACATTTTACCAGCACCTGCACATACTCGCGCTCACCCTCTTCAAAATGCAGTTCCACCTCGCCATCAGTCACCATCCACTCAAAATCTATAGGAGTATCTGCACTCACCATCACATTATCATAGCGAGGCGTGACGCGATTTTTGACACCGTTTTGACCCTCGATGCTAAAATGGTCTAGAGTAATGGAATAGGGATAATCCTTTGAGCTGCCATTAGGAAACTCGACTTTCTCGATATTCCAGTAGCCCTCTCAGGTTTGCAATCGCCTCATCTGGCGACTGTGAGCAGGAAATAACAAGAAAACCTAGGATAATGACTCTGAGAAACCTCATAAGTTGAAGATTTTATAGGATTGCTGGGTCTGCTTGATCACCGCCTCGGTACGTTCTGGGTGGGTATCGCTTATAAAAATCTGACCAAATTGATCCTCATTTACCATGCTTACCAGCTGCGCCACCCGAGACTCATCCAGCTTGTCAAAAATATCATCCAGCAATAAAATAGGCACCGTTCCACTCTTCTGTTTGATAAATTCAAATTGGGCAAGCTTTAAGGCTGTCAGAAAGCTTTTTTGCTGCCCCTGACTACCAAATTTCTTTATGGGAAATCCATTTAGTTGAAACAACAAATCATCCTTGTGCGTGCCCACGCTGGTATATTGGAGCTGGAGATCTTTTTGTTGGTTTTTAGACAGCAGATCTGCAAAACCACCATTTTCCAAATCTGATTTATAGGCAATATCCACTTCTTCATCAGATTGTGAAATCTGCTTATAATACCTATTAAATATAGGGATGAACTGATCCAGCACCTCGCGCCTGCGGTCGTGAATAAACTGGGCAAGATCGATAATCTGCTCATCATACGCCTCCAGCGCGTTGCTGTCAAAACTGCGATTTGCATTAAAATACTTAAGCAACGCATTGCGCTGTTGGACCAGCTTGTTGTATTTGATCAGCCGGTTCAGGTAAATTGTATCCTCGAGCGAGATAACGCTATCCAGGAACTTGCGGCGTGTATCGCTACCCTCTGTAATCAGGTCTCGATCTGCCGGAGAAATGATCACCAGCGGGATCAGGCCTATATGCTCACTTATACGCTCGTATTCCTTACCGTTGCGCTTCACGAGGCGTTTCTGCCCGCGTTTTGAACTCACCGTGATTTTTTCAGCACGGCCGCTTTTTTCAAACGCCCCGCTGATGACAAAAAACTCCTGACCGTGGGTAATGTTCTGGGTGGCGATGGGATTGAAATAGCTCTTTGCAAATGCCAGGTGGTAGATCGCATCCAGCACATTGGTCTTGCCGCGCCCATTGTTGCCCACAAAACTGTTGATCTTTTCATCCAGAACAAAATCTGCCGCCTCAAAGCTCTTGTAATTGATCAGGCTTAGTTCGTTTAAATGCATAGGATTCAGTCGATTATCTGTTTGTGACAAGATCAGATAGGATTTTGCGCAAGGCATGCGAATTTACACAATAGACCCATGGATTGCCAGTAGATCTGGCTATAAATACGGTGCCTTTTGTTCATAAAACTCGTAATTTGTACAGGTGATTTAAAAAGCAGTTATGCTGGGATTTTTACGCTTTCGCGAAAGCGGAATTTCCACAAACACACTGCAAAATAATTGTATAGCAACTGTGATAATCGTTTTAATTGTAGGAATTCCAATCGACGATGAACATTTCTTTTCACAAATTTTTATATAGGTAGAAATAGTATATTTTTGCGCGTTCATTTTAAACGCAGTATGGCAACGTATAATAAGAGAGGATATAAGCCCAAGACTAAACCAGAAAAGGAAGAAGAGGAACTTATAGACGATTCTGAGTCAACCACGGCTGAGGTTTTTGGCTCCCTGGATGAGGGCGCAAACAAGACCGAGGAATGGGTGAGCAAGAACCAGACCTCCATCATTGCCGTGATCGCAATTATTGCGCTGGGCGCATTAGGTTACTGGGTTTATACCCAATTTATCCTGGCTCCCAAAGAACAGGAGGCCGTGGCCGAAAGCATGGAAGCTGACAAGTATTATTCTCTAGCCCTGAATTCTGCAGGTGAACAACAGGATTCCCTTTACAACCTTGCACTAGAGGGTGCAAATGGTAAATACGGGCTAGTCCAGATTACAGAAGAATACGCAGGTACTGATGCTGGTAACCTAGCCAATTATAAAGCGGGAATGGCATACCTAAACATAGGTGGCGACAAATACCAGAAAGCGATTGATTATCTGAGTGCTTATGAGGGTGACGATAGCGTACTGGAAAGCATCGCCAAGGCCGGAATAGGTGACGCGCTGGTACAAGTAGGCCAGCCTGCAGATGCTGTTTCCTACTACATGGACGCGGCAAATACAAATGCCAACAACTTTACCACGCCAAAATATCTACTCAAAGCAGCACAAGCGTCTATCAAAGCTGGTGATAACGACACGGCAAAATCTGCGCTAGAACGCATTGAGGAAGAATACGCTGACTCTGAAGAAATAGGTACGGCAAAAATCTTGCTAGGTCAGGTTACTGCCAAATAAAGACATATGGCCACTGCCGGTAAAGATCTATCTGCTTACGATAAAAACCAGTTACCCGATGCAAGCAATATGCGTATAGGTATCGTGGTAAGCGAGTGGAATGACGATATTACCGAGAATCTATTTAAAGGTGCGCATGAGACTCTTCTGGATTGTGGCGTGCCGGAAAGATTGATCTTCCGCACTAATGTTCCAGGTTCCTTTGAATTGATCTACGGCTGCAGGCACATGCAGTACGGCACCTATCCCATGAAAGAGCGCAAGCTCAAGAAAGAGCTGGACGCAGTCATTGCCATAGGTAGTGTGATACGTGGTGAGACGGCGCATTTTGACTTTGTGTGTCAGGGTGTAACCCAGGGTATCAAAGATCTTAATCTTAATGATTCAAGAGTTCCCGTTATTTTTTGTGTTCTCACAGACGACGCAAAGCAACAATCGCTGGATCGCAGTGGCGGCAAGCATGGGAATAAAGGTAGCGAGGCAGCCATTGCAGCTATAAAGATGGCCGCACTCAAACTGGGGCTTTAGAGAGTTCTAGGCTTTTGGTTTCTTGTTTATTCCTACCAGCTGGTATATACCCAACCCTATTAAAACAATGGATAGCATCCATTGATAACTAGGAATTTCTTCCAGTAGGATAAAACGCTCGTAAAGTTTATAAGCACCTATAGCGATAAATACTAGCGAGAGAATGATCGTATAAGTGCGTTTACCAGTATTCATGATTTATTCTCCAAAACTATTTTACTCATAGTTCTTATCCTTATTTGCAGTGATAAGCTGATAAACAAGAAACAATCCATAGAGAATAAAGAATGCAGATAGTATAAGCCTCCAGACCGCAACCTCGTTTTCTAGCACAAAATAAGAGTACATTCTATAGGCGCCAAAACCAAGAAATGCGATAGCCATAAAAGCTCCCACCAGCGGGTTACGTGTTTTTTTATTCATTTCCATACTTATCAACTTTTAAGCAAGGTACTATTCTGAATGGTGTTTTATGTTGAAGTTGTCTTAAGTGAGGTAGATCAATGATTCAGTGTCCGTTGTACTTCTATGATGGTATGCAAAAAAATCTGCGAACGAATCCGCTTTAGCTTTTTTACAATCAATAGAATAGAACAAAAAAAACGCCCCCTTGCGAGAGCGTTTTTAACAACTCAAAAACCTATAACTACTATGCGTTGAAATACTTCGAGTTCCAGATGGCGGTATTAAAATTCTTGCCAGCGGCAAATGAATAATACAGCACCATGCTGGCGATAGATTTAAAGGTAAAGAAGAAGATCAGCACAAATTGAACGCCGCTGGTGTCTTTACTAAAAATCCCTTTAGGTACAAGATACGCAGCCAGCAAGCTTACTAGAACCGTAGTAAAGATCAGGTTCTCAAAACTCTTAAAGCTCCACGCCCATGTTTTTCTAAATGGATTCAGGTCACTTCCCCATTTGTGAATCAGGTAAAAATACCCGTTTCCTATGGGAGCAAATAGCAATGGATCATCTGCGTTCTCCAGTTTGAACATCTTAGAAGGTGCGACGATCTTATAACCTCGCACGGTAATATCGTGTTCTTTCTCCAGTCGCTTGATTTCTATCAGCGCCTCTTGCGGAATATCGTTTTTAAAGTATTTGGTATCCAGAAACCTTAAACGGTAGTCCACACATATTTCCCTGATCTGATCCACATGGTAGATCCTATCCGTCTCCAGTAAATCTAGGTCAAAGTGATTGCGAGGTGTAGGTTTCTGCGGGCTCTTCATGCGCAGCATGATCGCATCTTCCTTGCGGTCTTCTTCTGCGAGGATGGCTTGCACTTGCGACAGGATATCCTGCTCACTTACCTGCTTGTTCCTAACTTTTTTGAGTTGGTCTTCAATATTTGTGCGACTGAACATAAGACTGGATTTAAAGACTTGAAAAGTAAAACAGAATCATCACATATGATTCATCTGTCCCTTAGGTCGTAGTAAGCAGCAAACTATTTCAGGCTGTCATAAAAAATATCATTATTACCAGCATCTAGCGCAATTGAGCACCAGCCTGGACTTCAAAAGCATGCTGCAACCTCGCCATGGTTTTCTCTATCTGCTTTTCATTGAGTGTTTTTTTGGAATCCTGCAGGGTAAATTTCATCGCATAGGATTTTTTGCCCTCAGGAAGGTTCTTCCCCTGATAGACGTCAAACAACTCCAGGTCAATCAGCAGCTTGCGCTCTGTATCCAGAGCGATTTCCTTGAGTTGTTTATAGCTTATGGCATCATCTACCAGCAGCGCAAAATCTCTTGTAACCGCAGGAAACTTAGGCAGGGATTCTACTTTATGATGATCAGTGGATATCAATTCTGTTACGGCATCCCAGTACACGACTGCATACAATATTTCTTGTTCTACTTCAAAAGCAGCAGTCAATTTGGATTTGAGAATGCCTAAATCAGCAACATTTTTCATTGCACTCTTGAGTGTAATTCCCTCGTTGAAGAGTTCAGTAGAACTTGCCTGCTCTTTAATATCTGTCAATCCCATGCGATTTAACAAAGCTGTAACTACACCTTTCAGATAAAAGAAATCTGCTGGATTACTGCTGGAATTCCAGGCCGTTTTTTCCCGCTGCCCAGTAATCGCAATCGCAAGACGCTTGCTCTCTGTATATTCACCCGTCGCGTATTCGTGATAGGTATTACCAAATTCAAAGAACTTCAAATCGCCCTGCCGGCGATTTACATTGTACTCTACAGTTTCCAGCACGCCAAAAACAAGATCCTGACGCAAAACGTTCAAATCGCCGCTCAACGGATTAAGCATCTTGACGGTATTCTTTTCCTTGGTAAGCTCTGGCAGGATTTCATGGGATGATGCCGCAATCAGGCTGTTAGTCATCATTTCATTGAATCCCATCCCCACGAGCTGCTGGGCAGCCAGGTTTTGCAGGCGCCCGTTCTCCTTGCGTGAGCTGGTTGCAATGGTCGCATTGAACTTTTTGGGAACCTCTATGCGATCATATCCATAAACGCGCAGGATTTCTTCAATCACGTCCACCGGTCTGGTGACATCGTTGCGGTAGGCAGGAATGAGTAAACCCAGTCCTGATTCTGTTACGTTGCTTACCTTGATATCCAGCGTGCGCAGGATGCTCTTGATCTCCTCTCGTTGTATCTCCTGGCCTATCAGGCTATAGATTTTTTTAAAAGGCAACACCACCTGGGTGTCCTCGATTTTTACGGGATAAAAGGATTGTATATCGCTGGATACCTCGCCACCAGCGTATTTCTCGATGAGTAGCGCGGCATGTTTGAGTGCATACTCGGTAATTTCTGGATCTATGCCGCGCTCAAACCTAAAGCTGGCATCTGTATTCAGTCCGTGGCGTTTTGCCGTTTTGCGTATGCTTACTGGATCAAAAAAGGCGCTTTCTAGAAAAATTTTGGTCGTGGATTTTGAGACTCCACTATCCTGCCCGCCATAAACGCCGGCTATGCATAATGGCTTTTCTGCATCGCAGATCATCAGATCCTCTGCATGCAGCTCACGCTCTACACCATCCAGCGTGGTAAATTTTGTACCCTGATCCAGTGTCTGGACCACGATTTTACCGTCAGCGATGCTGTTTGCGTCAAAGGCGTGTAGCGGCTGCCCCAGTTCATGCATCACATAATTGGTAATGTCTACCACGTTATTTTTAGGTGCGATGCCTATCGCTTTTAATCGATTCTGGATCCAGGTAGGACTGTCTTGAATCTTAAGTCCAGTCATGGAGAGCCCACAATATCGGGGCGCGAGTTTGGGTTTGAGTACTTCCACGTCAATTTTGAGCGATCTGCTTTCTACGTGGAAACCGCTGGTGGATGGTGTAATAAATTCCACAGGGTCACTTTCCATCGCAAGACCTGCACGCAGGTCGCGCGCCACGCCCATGTGGGACATGGCATCTGCTCGATTAGGGGTAAGTCCTATCTCAATGACCTTATCATCTTCCACCTCTACCACCTCACTCATGGGCGTTCCAGGTTCCAAGTCATTATCCAGCACCATGATGCCGTCGTGTGAGGTTCCCAGCCCCAGTTCATCCTCTGCGCAGATCATCCCGTGGCTTTCCTCGCCACGTATTTTTCCTTTTTTTATTTTCAGTTCATCGTCATTACTCATGTAAAGTGTAGTTCCCATAGTCGCTACGGGAACTTTTTGTCCTGCGGCTACATTAAGCGCGCCACACACGATCTGCACGATAGAATCACCCAGATCTACTTTGGTGAGCTTGAGTTTGTCTGCATTTGGATGCTTGACGCATTCAGTGACATGTCCTACGACAACTCCTTTAAGACCACCTTTTATACTTTGGAAATCAGTCAGTCCCTCAACTTCCAGCCCCAGCGATGTGAGGAGGTCGCAATGTTTTTCTATATCGTCTGGTAGGTTGACAAATTGTTTAAGCCAGTTATAGGAAATCTTCATGGACTTGCGTTTTTGTGCAACCCGCAAAGATAGGATTTAGCCGTTTGCCTGCATCCTCCCTAGTTGCAGAATATAAATCACTATTATAGACCGCGGATGGTGAACAATAGCTTGATCAAATGACTGATGATTGGTATCGTTCAAAACCATATAAATTCACGGTATTTGGCAATCATATTCAGAAACCCTTTTATATTAAGGCAATGATTCGGTTGATTCACCATGGTTCGTAGTGTTCTAGATTTTTCTTTGAATTCCGCTTTCGCGAAAGCGTGATAAACAACAATCATCCTCAACCAGATCAGACACTCGTTCAACAAAAAATCCGTCGATCCTCCTAAACTAATTTTAGTACTGCTCAAGATTAATCACACGTTTTATATATCTTAGAATTAATTAGTCTTATCCTATATTTAACCAAATTAAGCCATGAAAAACCTAGTCGTATTAACGGGCGCCGGTATAAGCGCAGAAAGTGGAATCGCCACATTTAGAGATGCAGATGGCCTGTGGGAGGGTCACGACGTGATGGAAGTGGCATCGCCTACCGGGTTTGCGAGTAATCCTGAACTTGTACTGGACTTTTACAACAAGAGACGCCGCCAGCTTAAAACCGTCGAGCCTAATGCCGCCCACCATTACATCGCCGGGCTGGAACGTAACTACCGTGTACGGGTTATTACACAAAATGTGGATGATCTACATGAGCGCGCAGGTTCCAGTGAGGTGATCCACCTGCATGGCGAGTTGCTCAAGGCGCGCAGCAGTGATGATCCAGATCAAATCATACGACACGAGGATGATATCCTGCTGGGTGATACCGCTGAGGATGGCAGCCAGTTGAGGCCACACATTGTGTGGTTTGGCGAGGAGGTACCCGCCATGGATAAAGCCATAGAAATTGCCTCAATGGCAGATATTCTACTGATCGTGGGAACTTCTCTCCAGGTCTATCCAGCCGCCGGCCTAATGCATTATGCCCCAGCAGGTACACCTGTCTATCTAGTTGATCCCCATCCCGCAGTTACCAGCGGCGACAATCTAACGGTGATCGAGGATAAAGCAACCACCAGTGTTCAAAAAGTAGCCGATTTGCTGGGAATCACTAGATAGTCTGGCTTTCTCAACTATATTTAACAGCAAATTCCAAAAACCAACCCCATGAAAAATCTATCTCTTTTTCTACCTCTCACCTTACTTTTTATCATCACGACAAATGCCCAAAAGGTCTCTGGACTTGTCGTGGATACCAAGTCTGAGCCCATTGCCTATGCAACTATCCAAGTAGCTAACTATGGAACCATAACAAATGCCGAGGGCGAGTTTGAACTGCGCGTGGGCAATCTGCCAGATGATACAATTGCCAGCATCAGCTTTATAGGTTACAAGACCCTCGAGCTCACCCTGGGAAAATTAAAGGCAGATGACAGGTTTGTGCTGCAAAAGGACATTATGTCGCTGGATGAAGTTTTTCTCACTAACAAACGCTACACACCAGAGGAACTGATTGAAAAAGTACTGGAACGTGCGGATAGTAATTATATCAAGGGCGATTACAAGCGTACGGTCTATGCCCGTAACCAATTGACTTCAATACCGCTGGATATGGAACTGGAGATAAAAAAGTCCAGTCTTCTTTCTAGAAGTGAAAGAAAAGAAATCAATAAACGCATGGAGCAGCTGCAAGAAAGCTCCAAAAACACAAAATCCACAAGTTTCAACGAGATACTGTCCACTTATTACAAGGCAAAAGACTCTGCCGCTGTTGCTACCGTCATTAAAGCTACCGAGCTCAAGAACGAAGAGAAGGACGTGAGCCAGGATAAGACCCTGAAGAAATTAGTGGATATGGTGACTAAATTTATGGACACCACCCACACCTATAAGATATCCAGTGGTATCATTCCTATTGCCAAAGATGCAAATCTGAATGAAAGCATCAGCATAGGAGATGATGAAGAAGCTGAGGACTCTGTCAATGCTGCAGATGATATTGATTATGCTTTATCGTCAGTTAATTTGAAGAGTTTCAGTTTGGACTTTATGCGTGAGACAAAACGTTATGATTACGTTCTAGAAGACGCCACGTCCTATAATGGTAAGACAGTGTATGTACTGGCGTTTGAACCAGATAGCCGTAAAGCTGATTATGTAGGTAAGCTCTATATCAATGCAGATGATTTTGCGGTGGTAAAAATGGATTTTAAGATAGCTCCTAATCGAGATGGTGAAAAACTAAATTTAAAATTCTTGTTGGGAATCAAGTTTGTTGAAGAAGATGCCAGCTATAGCATTACATACGAGCGCGCGCCTGATTCAGAAAAATACATTCCGCAATTGCTGCAGATAAGCCGTATACAATATGCATATTTGAATCGTGGCTTTAAATTCAAGCGCAATAAGAACAAACCCAGTGATGAAAAGCTGAAACTAAAATTTGATATCCTCGTTGAAACTAGAATCAAAACAGAAAGCGAATATTACTTTATAGACTATGCACCTTTTGATGCAAGTGGTCTAGCCGATATTGACCGTGAGGCAAAATTTGAGTTTGAGCGCATAAACAGATACGATCCCAGTATCTGGGAAACATACAATGTCCTACCTGCCATCAAAGAACTGGAAGAATATCAAGCCGACTAAGCAAATACTTGCAGAAAAATTATCTGGCCTAAAAGCGTATAAGAAAGACAGGCTTGACATAGGAGTTTTTGTATGCGAGAACGACCTATCTGAGGCGTTAATTGCACTACGCAATTACAATAATCCAGATGCACACAAGGCTTGCTGGATAATGGAGCAATGTTTTTTGATCGATCCAGTAAAATATTATCCTAGAATCAATGCGCGGGGTGAATTACTTACTCAGCCGATTGTATCTGGAGGAAAAAGGTCGCTGCTGGCGATCGTTTATAGATATGTGAGCTCACCTGCTTTCAAGAGGCAACAGAAGAATTTAGCAGTAGATAAGGTTGAAAATTCTGATTTGGAGTTTCTGGATGAGAAAGCGGTTTCCCAAATCGTTGCAGCTTGTTTTGATGAATTAATCGCCAGTGACAAAAGCGCAAACCTTGCCTACTCCATCTATATTTTACAGCAGCTGGGCAAAAGTCAACCTTGGATTCTGGAAGAGTTGCACCGCACCTTGATTTATAAATTAGAAAAAGACAGCCATAAATTGGGCAGAGGTTTTATTGCTGCTGCAAATAAGGTGTTGAAATCGGTTTGATTTGTCGATCAGGCGATCAGGCGATCAGGGTTTATGGTATATTCTTTTTGATCTCAGTATCAAAAGGTTATCGTAAAGAAATCCCTTTTGTAATGTCCTGCAATTACATTTTGTAATGGACACCCATTAGGTTGAAACTTTACTTGCACAGAATTATGGTTACTATGCACGCGATCTTACTTCTTTGAGCACAGCGGGATTTTTCTTTGATCTAGGCAGAATGTTACCTGCATAGAATGCAGCGGTAATTTATCGTATTTTGCGATGCTTTAAAGCCATACCCATGCCCACTGCTTTACAAGCAATCTCGCCCATAGACGGTCGCTACCGTTCTAAAGTTGACGAGCTAGCTCCCTACTTTTCTGAATTTGCACTGATTAAATACCGCGTTCTTGTCGAGATCGAATATTTCATTCAGCTGAGTGCTACAGGCATCAAGGGTGTGCCAGATCTGAATTCAGATCAAAAAGAACAGCTGCGTAAAATATATCAGGATTTCACGGAAGAGCACGCCCAAAGCATCAAAGACATTGAGAAAGTCACTAATCACGACGTCAAGGCGGTAGAATATTTTATCAAGGAGAAATTTGATTCTCTGGGGCTTGAAGATTATAAGGAGTTTATCCATTTTGGCCTTACTTCTCAGGACATTAACAACACCGCCATACCGCTTTCCCTTAAAGAAGCTGTTGAGCAATGTTATTTGCCACAGCTAGAAGAACTTATAAATAAGTTGTCTAATCTTTCCAGCGACTGGGAAGCAGTTCCCATGCTGGCCCGCACCCACGGCCAGCCCGCATCCCCTACCCGATTGGGTAAGGAAATCGCGGTTTTTGTAGAGCGGCTCAAGCAACAAAAAGCTTTACTGAAAGAATCGCGGTTTGCCGCAAAATTTGGCGGCGCGACGGGAAATTACAACGCACACCATGTCGCCTATCCAGAAGTGGACTGGAGGGAATTCGGTCGTGAGTTTGTAGAGGAAACCCTGGGCTTGCATCACAGTTTTCCCACTACCCAGATAGAACACTACGACCATATCGCTGGATTGTTTGATCTTCTCAAACGCATCAACAATATTGTGATCGATCTAGACCGGGACGTATGGACGTATATTTCCATGGATTATTTTAAACAAAAAATCAAAGAGGGCGAGATAGGCTCGAGCGCCATGCCGCACAAGGTGAATCCCATCGATTTTGAAAACAGCGAGGGAAATCTAGGTATTGCAAATGCCTTGTTTGAACACCTCTCTGGGAAGCTGCCCATTTCTAGATTACAGCGTGACCTTACAGACTCTACCGTGTTGCGCAACGTGGGCGTACCCATCGCACATACGATGATTGCATTTAAGGCCAGCCTAAAAGGACTGGGGAAACTATTGCTAAATAAAGAGAAGATTGCCACAGATTTAGAAAACAACTGGGCCGTAGTAGCAGAAGCTTTACAGACAATTTTGCGCCGCGAGGGCTACCCAAAACCTTACGAGGCACTTAAAGACCTGACCCGAACCAACGAAAAAATTACGGGCAAAAGCATCAGTCGTTTTATAGACCAGCTGAATGTGAGCGAGTCGATCAAAACCGAAATGAAGCAAATAACACCAGCCAGTTTTACCGGTATCTAGAGCAGTTTTGCCTCGTTCCAGAAAACGTCCATCTCATCCAGACTCATGTCCTTGAGCTGTAGGCCTTTTTCCGCAGCTTTATGTTCTAGGTATTGAAAGCGTTTTATGAATTTTTTATTGGTGCGTTCCAGCGCATCTTCTGGATTGACGCCTAGGTGCTTGCCATAATTTACAAGTGAGAATAGCACGTCGCCATACTCTGCCTCTATTTTATCACGGTCGCCATTTTGCACCTCTACTTCCAGCTCCTGTAATTCTTCTTCCAGTTTTTCTTTTACCTGTTCTGGTCGCTCCCAGTCAAATCCCACTCCAGCCACTTTATCCTGCATGCGCGAGCTCTTCACTAGTGCGGGCAAGGATCGCGGGACACCCTCGAGAACAGATTTTTTGCCCTCTTTAAGTTTTAGTGCCTCCCAGTTGGCTTTTACTTCTTCTTCGTTTTCCACTTTTACGTCTCCATAGATATGAGGATGCCTAGACACGAGCTTATCGCAGATGCCGTGAGCCACGCTCGCAATATCAAAATCGCCCGTCTCTGAACCGATCTTTGCATAAAACACGATATGCAATAGCAAATCACCCAGCTCCTTGCCTATTTCCTCACGATCATCATCCAGTATGGCGTCGCCCAGTTCATAGGTTTCCTCGATGGTCAGGTGACGCAAGGATTGTAGGGTCTGCTTTTTATCCCAAGGGCATTGCTCACGCAACTCATCCATAATGGTAAGCAGGCGATCTAGGGCATTGAGCTGTTCTTTACGAGTAATCATTCGGGAATTTTAGTGCAAGATACTTGTTAAGTTACGCTTTCCCGATAGGGAAGTTTATACTGAGCCTGCCGAAGTACGAAAGCGAAATCACCCACAAACAACTCAACATAATGGCAATTTGAATCTGGTCAAATAGACTCCTATAAAAATGGCACGCTCCATGCCTACATTTGTAATATGAAAAATCTACTTCTTTTACTTCTAGCAGGAATATCAGCAAGCAGCGCGTCTGCCCAGCAATATATCACGGACGATGATATGGAAAGTACCGTCATGGTGCAGGATGATGAGCTTAAGATTCTATACTTTACCGCGACCTGGTGTGGCCCATGCAAAATGATGGCGCCTATCGTGAAAGAGCTGGATGAGGATGAAAGCATAGCTCTGACTGTTTATAAAATGGATATAGACCATAATATGACCAATAAGGTGCTGGGCATAAGTTCTATACCTACTTATCTATTTATTAAAAATGGTAGGCAGGTAGGTCGTGAGATGAGTGTCAAAGAAAAATCCAAAATGTATGAGCTGGTTGAAAAATATGATAACAAAGAAGTTAAAGGTAAGAAACTGGCTTATAAATTTAAACCCTCCAAAGTCAAAATGGTAGAGGGAAATCACAAGGCACTTTCAAAGAAAAACATCAAGAAGATCTGGTATGATGCACAACAACTATCCAGTTTTGCGAGCAACGCCATGAATGCGCTAGAAGACAAGCAAGATTTGAAAAGCGCCCTGAGCCTGGTAGAGCGATCGCTGGAGCTGGAAGAGAATAGCACAACTTATATCGTTCAGTCCAAAATCTACCTCAAAATGAATCAATTAAAGGAGGCAAAAAAATCTGCTGCCACCGCCAAAAAAATGCTGGGAAAAGACGGCGAATCCACAGGAATGGCAGATAATCTTCTTGAGAAAATAGACGCTGCACGGTAAGCCTGAAAGAAACAGCCGCTAGAGCGACCTATCTCAAAACCCATCCATGAAACTTACTCTCAAATTAGCCGCCATCTATAATATACTATGGGGCGCTTGGGTCGTGCTATTCCCCAATTATTTCTTTGAACTGGTAGGGATGGAACCTCTTAATCATCCCATGGTGTGGCAGGGAATGGGAATGGTGATAGGTGTTTACGGTCTGGGTTACTGGTGGGCCAGTTACAATCCCATGAAGCACTGGCCTATCGTCGCGGTAGGATTTTTGGGTAAGATTTTTCTGCCCGTTGGGTTTTGTCTTTAATTATATCAATGGCGACGTACCGCTTGAGTTTATCTACACGCTCATTACAAACGACTTCATCTGGTGGATTCCATTTTTTCTGATTCTTAAGAAAGTGCATCAGGAATACAACTGGCACCTATCGTGAAAAAACTGAAGGTTCCGGCATTTGTAGTGTTTTATGCTTTTGCCAGTGCGATGCATTTTATCACCCCAGAAATTTATCTTAAGGTCATCCCAGACTGGCTAGGGAATAAAATATGGCTGAATTATCTGGCAGGAATCACCGAACTTCTAGTTGCACTACTGGCCATCTTTCCTAAAACACGTAAAGCGAGTGGATATCTAGCCATAGCAATGTTACTGGCGTTTATTATCTCACATATCTATTTTATTAAGATAGGGAACTGCGCTGGCGGAATCTGTATTCCTGCCTGGGTCTCATGGTCACGATTGCTTATTGTGCATCCGCTGTTGATTTATTGGGCTTATAGTATTTCTAAGAAATAAAACCTGCTTAATTGTATATCGATTCCTAGCCATAAATGCTTCAAAATTACCTACACGGGGATCTCCATAAATTCACTATTGTGGCGCATGAGGCATAAGAATAAGAAAACTGCCTCAAACAAAAAACCCACCTCTTGCAAGCAAGAGGTGGGAAAAAAAATATTATGAAAAAGAAAAACGATGATGGGTTTTCATCCTATCATCGTACCAAATGTAACATAAATTTCTGAACCGTTAAGGATTATTTAAGAAAACATGTCTTTTACCTTTTCAAAAAAGGATTTGTCGCTCTTCTCTGGTGCTGGCTGAAAATAAGTATCATCTTTCATTTTTTCAAAGAAGTCTTTCTGTTCGCGTGATAAACTTCTGGGTGTCCATACGTTCACATGTACAAGCAAGTCTCCCGTACCGTAACCATTTAAGCTTGGGATTCCCTTGCCACGCAAGCGCAGGATCTTACCGCTTTGAATACCCGCCTCGATGGGGATGCGCACTTTGCCAGTCACGGTATTGATCTCCTTACTGGTTCCCAGCACGGCGTCTGGAAGACTTATATAAAGATCATAATGCAAGTTATTGCCCTCACGCTGTAATTCTGGGTGAGGCTTTACCTCTATGTCCACAAGCAGGTCACCGCTTACTCCATTGCCTGGCGCATCGTTACCCTTGCCACTTACTTTCAATCGCATATCACTCTCTACGCCAGCTGGAATCTGGATGGTGACCAGCTCTTCTGTAGCGATCATTCCCTGCGCATCTGCACCCGCAGGTTTCTTATCCATGATCTGCCCAGCACCACCACACTGATCACAGGGTGCGCTGGTTTGCATACGGCCTAGGATGGTGTTCTGGATTTTGGTTACCTGACCGCTCCCATTACAGCTGGTACAGGTCTTATAGGTAACACCGGGAGCTTGCTTTTTACGCTTTACCTTGACTTTTTTATCAACGCCATTAGCTGATTCTTCCAGGGTGAGTGATACACGTATGCGTAAGTCCTTACCTTTTACACGACGACGTCCACCGCCGCCAAAACCACCAAAGCCCGAGAAGCCACCACCGCCGCCGCCGAAAATATCGCCGAATTGGCTGAATATGTCTTCCATATCAAAACCACCTGCACCACCACCGCCGAAACCGCCAGCACCAGATGTATAGGCTTGATGGCCTAGCTGGTCATATCGTGACTTCTTCTGTTGATCGCTTAAGGTCTCGTAGGCCTCTGCTGCTTTTTTGAAATTCTCTTCGGCAGTTGCGTCGCCTGGATTCTTGTCAGGGTGGAACTGGATTGCTTTTTTACGGTATGCTTTTTTTATTTCGGCTGCTGATGCGTCTCGTGAGATGCCCAGCAATTCATAATAATCTGCCATATTATTTTCCTACAACTACTTTGGGGTGACGTATGATCTTGTCTCCCAGTTTATATCCTTTCTCCACGATATCTATGATCTTGCCTTTCATCTCTTCAGATGGTGATGGGATCTGTGTGACCGCATCATGTTTATCTGCGTCAAATGCATCTCCAGCCTCAATCTCGACCTCTTCTAATCCTTTATTGGTTAGGATTGTACGCAACTTGTTAGAAATCAGCTGCACGCCGGTAATCAATTGCTCATCTGCACTTTTACGGATTTCTACCATACCACGGTCAAAATCATCCAGCACTGGAAGCAGATCTTTTAGAACGCCCTCGCCAGCCGTTTTATAGAGCTCAACGCGTTCCTTTGCGGTGCGGCGCTTGTAGTTTTCAAATTCTGCAAAGAGACGCAGGAATTTGTCTTTCTCCATCTTTACCTGCTCCTCTAGTTTCTCCTCTGCAGTGCGGTCGTCCTCGGGGTTTTCTTTTTTATCGGTTTCCTTTTCAGCTTGCTCATCTTGCTCGCCGTTCATGTTTTGATCCTCCACGTTTACTTCATCTTCCTTGTGGATTTTTTCCTTGCTATCTTTTTTCGCCATTTTAAAAAATCTATTTAAACGGATATTATTTTAATTTAGAAACTCTGTACTCATGCAGTGATTGTGGTTAGTTCCGCTTTCGCGAAAGCATAAACAAAAAAAACCGTATCAAACTGCAATCGCAACTGGTCAAAAGTACTGCCAGTACGGGGCTCAATGCCATAATGTCACCGCAAATATTTCAGACAGTTTTAACTATGTTGATTGTAGGTACAGTTACTTTTACGAACTAATTCAAATACCAAAACCATGAAAACTAGACATTTAAAAAGCATAGCTCTAGCAGCTATCGTAGCATTTACAATGAGTTGTAAGGATGCCGAAAATGAAGTAGAAGCCAGCGAGGCAGAAGAAGCCGCAGAGGCAACTGAACAAGCAGTGACCTATAATGTAGATACCGAGGCATCAAAAATTGAATGGCTGGGCTCAAAGGTAGGCGGATCACACAACGGTACCATTGCCTTGCAAGATGGGATGGTCAAGGTTGCAGATCAAAAACTACAGAGCGGTGAATTCCAGATAGACATGTCTTCCATCACAGTAACAGATCTAACGGGTGATAAGGCGATGGATCTAAAAGGTCACCTGCAATCAGGAGACTTTTTTGCAGCAGATAAATACCCTACCGCAAAATTTGTGGTAACTGGTGTTTCTACACAGAACAACCAGTCCATGCTTAAAGGTAACCTGACTATGAAAGGAATAACCAAGAATGTTTCTTTTCCCGTAAACGTAAAGTATGACGGTGATAAGATGATGCTAAACAGCGAGACTTTTACAGTAGATAGAACAGACTGGGGAATCAAATATGGTTCATCCAGCCTAGCAGATACCGTTAAGGACAAAGCCATTTCTGATGATATGGAACTTACCGTAAATCTAGTGGCGACTAAATAACTGCCACCTAATTTTAAACTACAGCCCGCTGATAAATCAGCGGGCTTTTTTGTTGCGTTTTATTTTTGGAGTTTTATTTTTAGCTCTACAATAATTTTTTAGCAACTCCCATCTCGCTGCATGACTAGAATCATACGGAATCTACTGTCAATCCCTCTAGGGATATTGATGGTAATAGCAATTCACTTAGTCCTGCAAGCAATTGAGAATTATTTATTCCCCTTTCCCTCCTACGAGAGTAGCTATTATAATAGTGTTGCAGGATATAGAGAGGATCTCACAGAATTACAAAATGCACTTGATCAGAAAATCACATTTAATTTCTACTTTGAAATCGTCAGAACTGCCATTGCAGTATTTTGTGGTTCAGTACTGGCGTATGTAATTGCATTTAGCAGGAAGAAAGTTTATACTTGGTCGTTAGCAATCGTTTGTATGCTGTTCCATATATCATTTGAATATTATTTTTTTGGGCTAGTAACTATTTTCACATATGTTAAAACAGCAGTAGCTTACCTACCCATGGCAGCCTTAGCCATCTTTATAGGTAGACTTTTTAAACGTAAAAGATGAAGTTAGAATCCATGTATACTCAAGGAAACAGATTAAATCAACCTATCTATCTTTGACGACGGCGAGCAAATTGAAATTGTAGATCATGAAAATCATCCGAAACATACTGGGACTACTGGGCGGGCTGCTAGCAGGCGGTATCGTCAATGGAGCCATCGTCTCGCTAGGTCATCACCTCTACCCCATCGAGGGTTATACGGATGGTGACATGGAAAGCCTTGCACTAGCTATGGAGAACCTTAGTCTGGCTCAGCTTTTATTTCCATTTGTTGCGCATGCGGTGGGAACCATGGTAGGGGCGCTGTTTGCATATATCATTTCTTATAGTTACAAAGCAACTTTTGCATTGATTGTAGGTGTATTTTTCCTTATAGGCGGTATTACGATGGTTTATCTTGTAGGTGAACCATGGTGGTTTGTCGCGCTAGATCTGGTCTTTGCCTATCTACCCATGGCATATCTGGCAATAATCATAGGTCGCAAGATTCAACCCGCTAAGAAAGTTATCATTGACCCATATAAATCCTAAGGCTGGCCGTAAAAAGTCCGCGCGAGATCCGCAAGAACTGGTGAAACAGTTGCGTGGCGGGTCGATCAGCGCACTCGCGAGGGCAATTACGATTGTGGAAAGCACGGCTGCTGAAGATGCTGAGATTTCTGCCCAGATCTTACAACTGGCACTGCCCTATTCAGGCAACTCTTTCAGGCTGGGGATTACTGGCGTGCCCGGCGTGGGAAAATCTACCTTTATTGAATCGCTGGGAAATCATGCCATACAACGTAATTTAAAAGTGGCCGTTCTTGCGATTGATCCCACAAGTGGGATTACACGTGGCAGTATTCTGGGTGATAAGACCCGCATGGAAGAACTGGTTAAAAGCGATCAAGCATTTATACGGCCCAGTCCTGCTGGAGATACTTTGGGAGGTGTCGCTCGCAAAACCAGAGAGGCAATCCTGCTGTGCGAGGCAGCGGGATTTGACATGATCATTGTAGAAACTGTGGGCGTGGGTCAGAGCGAGACAGCCGTTCATGGCATGACGGATTTTTTCCTATTGCTTAAACTTGCCGGTGCCGGCGATAATCTGCAGGGGATTAAGCGCGGTATTATGGAAATGGCAGATGCGGTAATCATCAACAAGGCAGATGGCGATAACCAGCCAGCCGCAAAACGTGCGCGACAGGAATTCAGCAATGCGCTGCACATGCTACCGCCCAAGGATCACAAATGGCCTACCCAGGTCATGACCTGCAGCGGCCTAAACGATCGCGGGGTAGTCGAGGTGCTGGATCATGTGATGGATTACAAAAAAGAGGCGGTAAGGACTGGATATTTTAACTCAAAACGCAAAAAGCAGGAGCTGCACTGGCTGCGGCAAACGATCAATGAGCAACTCAAGGATCTGTTCTATCACCATCCAGAAGTTGAAAAAAATTATCCTGCGATTGAACAGAGGGTGCTGGACAAGGAATTGACGCCTTATCAGGGCGCAGAGGAATTACTGGAAATGATTCGGCTTGCTGGAGCTTGAGTAACTACTTAGTTTGTAGAAGTTGTGGGGGATTTTCCGTATCTCGCTTTCGCGAAAGCGTACACTCGAGCAAACAAAATACCCAATAAAAAACCTACCAAAATACCTGCCAGCACGTCCCCCAGATAATGCACCCCCAGATAGATCCTGGAGTAGGCAACAATGCCAGCCCATAGAAAAGTGACCAGCAAAATAATCTTGCGATCCCAGCGGAACAGGGAATATAGAAAAAATGCCAACGCCCAGGTGCTACTGGCGTGAGCACTATAAAAACCATAGCGCCCCTGCTGCTTGCCCACCGCACTTACCAGCTTGCCGAATTCCGGATCCTGAAATGGTCGCCACCGCTCTATCCCGTGCTTGCAAAGCGAGGCCAGCTGATCACTGGCAGCGATCATGACGGCAACGCACACGAGGACAATCAGCGTATTGCGTGTGCCTTGATGTCGCCATATCACATAAAGTAAAAGAATGTAAAGCGGTAGCGAATTGTATTTTTCTGTAATCCACAAAAAGAATTGATCTACATAAGCATTCCCCCAGTCATTGAGGAATAGAGTGGCCTGCCAGTCCCAGTCGATCAGCTCCTGCATAGTTTACTTATCGTAGAGTTCCAGTTGCTCATCGTAGAATCTGGATGCCTCTTCTACAAGATTTGCGGTTTCTTCTTCCAGGCTCTCGCGATCATCCTTAGAAATTTCTTCCAGAAACTCAATACTATCGTCCTTGAGATTGATCACAAAACGTGGATATTCTGTATGAATCACAAAAATATCTTCTGGATAATGGACGTTATCGCCCATAAGAAATCTGGGAAGTGCCATAAATGCGGTAATTTGTCGCAAGCTATGAAAAACTAGATAGGAAAAACTAACTTTGTGTGATGCAAAAAAAGCTAAGTGCAGACAACCTGCAAAAAGCCTATAAGGGAAGACCCGTTGTAAAAGGGGTCTCGCTGGAAGTGAACCAGGGTGAGATCGTGGGTCTTCTAGGTCCTAATGGTGCCGGTAAGACCACCACGTTCTATATGATGGTGGGACTGGTAAAACCCACGGGTGGAAAGGTCTGGCTGGATGATAAGAATATCACCAAGTTCCCTATGTATAAACGCGCACAGAATGGAATAGGCTATCTAGCGCAAGAGGCGTCCATTTTCAGAAAACTGACCGTAGAAGAAAATATACTGGGCGTGCTGCAGCTCACAAAACTTTCCAAAAAAGAGCAAAAAGAGCGTTGTGAGCAATTGCTGGAGGAATTCAGCTTGCAGGACAGGCGCAACCGCAACGGCGATTTATTGAGCGGTGGCGAGCGTCGCCGTACAGAAATTGCACGCGCACTGGCTACCGATCCTACGTTTATACTATTAGATGAACCCTTTGCAGGGGTGGATCCCGTGGCGGTAGAAGATATCCAGCGTATCGTGGCACAGCTTACCAAAAAGAACATTGGAATTTTAATCACAGATCACAACGTTCAGGAAACCCTGGCTATTACTGACCGCACTTACCTCATGTTTGAGGGAAACATTCTTAAACAGGGGAATCCAGAAGAACTTGCTGCAGATGAAGTCGTGCGCCGTGTTTATCTAGGTCAGAACTTTGAATTGCGTAAAAAGAAGATTTTTGAAGATTGAGCCATTTATGTTGTTTTGGCTTTTGAGATGAGCATATTGTTGATTACACTCATTAGTATGTAAAGTAAAATAATGCAAGGGATTGCGTAAAGCTGGAAGAATACAATCATTACTATACACAGTAGGATAAATAAGAATCGTATCTCATTGCCCTTAAATTTCAGGTTTTTGAACTTGAGCGCAAACAACGGCAATTCTGCATTGAGTAAATAACAGCTCAGAATCGTGAGCCCAATCAAGAAATAAATATTGTGTAATAGACCGTAAAGCCAGTCCACCTCTGTGGTTTGCTGTACGATCCCTAGGGAAATAATCAGAATCGCATTTGCAGGTGTGGGTAATCCTATAAAAGAATCTGACTGGCGGGTATCAATATTAAATTTACCCAGACGGTAACAACTACCTAACGTAATTAAAAATCCTATCAAAGGAATGTACGGGTGCTGAAACCATAAATCCCCGGCGGTACTTACTACATTTTCAGAATCCAGCGACAAATTAGTCAGCGTGATGGTACTGATCATCTGGTACATGACCAGTCCCGGCACTACTCCACTGGTCACCATATCTGCCAGGGAATCCAGTTGCTTGCCCAGCTCACTGGAAACCTTTAGAACCCGTGCTGCAAGACCATCAAAGAAATCAAAGAAAATTCCCAGCCCCACAAAAAGTCCCGCCAGCAGAAGGCGATTTTCAAAAGCCATTAAGATGGCGATACAGCCACAAAAAAGATTAAGTAGGGTAATAAGATTTGGGATACATTTCTTCATGGTACAAATATGGGATTTAGGAATTTAAATTAGATGCCCAGCACGCAATATCATGGTATAAAATGTGTTATTCTAGCAGGAAAACCACATATTTGCAGCGTTTTATATGCCACGTAAACTAATTCTTTTTTTTGGTGCTTTTATGGGGCTCGCTTTCGCGAAAGCGCAAACCTCAAGAGCATACTCAAATGAGTTCCTAAATATAGGTGTGGACGCGGCAGCACTGGGAATGAGTAATGCAGTCGTAGCACAGACGGACAATGTCAACTCTGGTTACTGGAATCCCGCTGGCTTGATGGGTCTGGAAGAAAAGGAGCTGTCGCTGATGCATGCCAGCTACTTTGCCAATATCGCCCAATATAATTACGGCGCTTATGCACAGCCCATAGATGACGACAGCGCTTTTGGGTTCTCGGTTATACGGTTTTCTGTGGATGACATATTGAACACCACCCAGCTGATCGATGATCAGGGAAATATCAATTACGATCGCATCTCAACCTTTTCCACGGCAGACTGGGCTTTTACCTTTTCCTATGCCAGGCGTGCAAAGCTGGACGGATTCTCTTATGGTGGTAATGCAAAAGTCATAAGGCGTGTCATAGGTGATTTTGCCAGTTCATGGGGTTTTGGTATCGATGCTGGTATCCAGTGGAAATCTGGTGACTATGAGATAGGATTCATGGCGAGGGATCTGACCACGACCTACAATAGCTGGACGATTGATGAGGAAGAATTTGCAACGATTGCCGGCGCGGTAGATGGCGAGAACCAGGAATTACCAGAAAATACGGAAATCACACTGCCTAAATTACAGCTAGGCGTCGCCAGAACCTTTAAATTCAATTACGACCACGTACTTACTGCAGAGGCAGATCTAAACGTGCGCTTTATCCAGACCAATGATATTATCTCCACCAGCAGTGTAAGTGCTACACCCGCGCTGGGACTACAGTACGGATTCATTGATCTGGTGTTTGTAAGAGCTGGCGTGGGAAATTTTCAGAATGTCGCCCAGCTGGACGGCGAGGAAGATCTGAATGTTCAACCCAATATAGGCATAGGTTTTAAATACAGGGGAATCACGGTCGATTACGCCCTTACGGATATAGGTAACGCCAGTGAGGCGTTGTACTCAAATGTATTTTCAGTTAATGTAGATTTAAGCGTGTTTTCTAGATAAATGAGTTTGCGACATATTATATACGCTTTTATTTCAGGTATTTTTCTATGGTTGGGATGGCCTACTTATGGATTTGTAGGATTGCTATTTGTAGCATTTGTACCACTACTGCTGGCAGAACGCTCGCTACGCAAAAAAAAGGTGGATAAAGCTGGCTTGAAGATCTGGCTGCTTTCTTATATCGTATTTTTTATCTGGAACCTGGGCACAACCTACTGGTTGTATTATTCAACGCCTTTTGGTATGTGGTTTGCCGTTTTGGTCAATTCTTTATTGATGAGCCTGGTTTTCATGGTCTATCATTTTGTGGCACGGCGATCAACACAGGAACCAGCAATCACTTTTCTCATCAGTTTATGGATCACTTTTGAGTGGATGCACCTGCACTGGGATTTCTCGTGGCCATGGTTAAATCTAGGAAATGGTTTCAGTGAAAATGTAGGATTGATACAATGGTATGAATTCACTGGTACAATGGGTGGTACATTATGGGTTTGGATAATCAACGTACTGATTTACCGTGCTATAGTCTACTCCCAAAATCTATTGCGCAGCAATTCAAAACTGGATCAGGATGAACGTACAAGAAAGATTGCCCAAAAGGCAATTCTTCCATCCATACTTTTGATTAGCCCGATTGCGGTATCATTGATATTGACTCCCTCAGAACTGGGAATGACAAAGGGAAGTATTTTTGAAGTCCTCGTCCTCCAGCCCAACATCGATCCCTATAGCGACAAATACGACGTTCCTAATGAGGACGTGGCACTGGCACTGAACGATATGATCGTTCAAAATATTTCAGAGCAAACAGATCTCATACTTGCGCCAGAAACCGTACTGGCAGACCATGTGCGCACAAATAGATTGTCTAAGGATACTTCCATTAATATTTTAAATCAGACCTTGAATCGATTCCCCTATACCTCATTTATAGGTGGGATATCGCTGCTGGAAGTTTTTACATCACCACAAGATGCTCAGGATTTTTCAAATCTGGATGAACGCTCTGGAATCTATTATAATGACTACAACAGCGCCATAAAGCTTGAGAAAAATCTAGAAATAGAGACCTATCACAAATCACGACTGGTGGTGGGTGTTGAACACTTTCCTTACCGCAGTATACTGGAACCCTTACTGGGAGATGCAATGATTGACCTGGGTGGCTCAACTTCCACAAAAGGAATGCAGAAAAACGCTGAGGTTTTTACCGTGGGATCAACTACTCAGATTGCTCCCATCATTTGTTATGAGTCGGTTTACGGGGAATATGTGGGGGATTTTGTTGCAGAGGGTGCGCAAGTCCTGGCCATTATTACAAATGATGCGTGGTGGGGCAACACGCAGGGTCATAAACAACATTTAAGCCTCGCCAGACTACGAGCGATAGAGCATAGAAAATGGGTGACACGCAGCGCAAACACAGGCATCAGTGCAATCATTGATCCCAGCGGCATCATCAAGAGCCAGCTGGCATACGAGGAAAAAGGCGCGATCCTAGAATCGGTTTACCTCAATGACGACAGAACTTTTTATACGACCAATGGCGATTACATTGCCAGAATAGCCGCTTTTATGGCGCTATTTGTATTTCTGTTTAGCGTGTTGCGAAGAGGGAAATTGAAACGTAAATAGGTCGTGGCTGTTCCGCTTTCGCGAAAGCGTGATTCATATCGAGCCAGCCTAAAGGGCAATAGCAAAACGATCACAAATACAATTTAATCTCAAGTCGTACTATTGCCCCTTGAAAAAAACCACAGAGCTTATGGTCTTCACGATGATCCGTATATCTAGAAATATACTGCGCTTTTTAATATAATAAAGATCGTACTGAAGTTTAGTCAGGTGGTCTTCATCTGTCTCACCGTATTTTGCCATGACCTGCGCCCAGCCGGTTAGACCAGGTTTAACCACATTCCGGGTTGTATAAAAAGGGATCTTCTGTGACAATTCTTCTACAAACATGGGTCTTTCTGGTCGCGGACCTATGATACTCATCTCACCCTTTAGTATATTCCAGAACTGCGGGAATTCATCCAGACGTGTCTTGCGCATGAACTTACCAAATTTGGTGATGCGTGAATCATTCTTGGATGCATATTTTGCACCCATGGATTCTGCATTCACTACCATCGTGCGGTATTTGAATATCCTAAACGTCTTGCGATTTTTCCCCAGTCGTTTCTGTGAGTAAAATAGAGGCTCGCGGTTTCCTACTACATTACCTATAATGATTACAGGCATCAATAGTAGTCCGATGAATAATCCTATAATACTGGCCACGATATCAAAAGCACGGTGATAAACCCGATAAAGCCTGTTCTGGTTATTTCTGGAAAAAGGGAAGAATTTATAAAAATCCTTGTTGATTGACTCTACGGGTACACGGTCTGTAATCTCCTCATACACGTGGGTATATTCACGTATGTTATTACCACTATCCAGCACTTTTAACAACCATCGATACAAGTCATCGTTGAAAGCATGAAAATCAGAACCAGCCACGATGATTTCATTAACCAGGTTACGCTTTACAAGTTTGTTTGCGTGCTTGATGCTTATTTCCTTAATTACGCAGTCCTCATTAGTCAGGTTTGATATGTGTCCCGTATTTACAAACCCAGCAATGTTGTAATTGGGATCTACTTCTTTCAGGCTTTTTGAAACGACCGCGGCCTCACCCGGGCTAGATAATAAAAGTATGTTTTTGTTGAATCTACTGCTCGCAAAAAACTTGATATAGAGCCATCTCCACATGGCGAGCGCAATAGTAATCGCCAGCCAGAAGTAGATGATCTGGATTCTGTTGTTAGGCAGGTCTGGAGTGAAAACAGGTGTAAAGAGATACACCAGCGTAGTTATAGAGGAAGTCGTCATGACTGATCTCAATGTACCACTCACACGACTAGCGCGCTGCAGGTTGTACATTTCAAAAATCGTGGCAAAAAACAATAGGTAGAATGCGAGAACAATAGACCAAAACCAGTGTTCCTGGGTAATCTGAAAGTAGTCCATTTCAAAAACCAGTCCCAGACCCAGCAAGGCAAGAAGAACCACAATCACGTCAATAAGGCGCAACAGTATCTTACGTTCAGATATCTCAAAATGCAGGGAATAGTTTGTTCTACCCATTTAGTTTAGCCTATTGCAGGATCTAACTGCTTTTCTGATTCAATTATAATTTCACCGGTCTCTGCATCTTCTTTTATTCCTAGCACCTTGGAATTCATTGATAACGAAATCAACCCTAAGGCATAAAAGAAGCTGGGTGCCGCTATACGCATGGCGCTGTGGTTAATCGTCGCAAACCAGAATCCTATAAAGGCATAAAAATAAATGTTTGATTTATCTGAAGCCCTGTGTAGCATAGGTGCGACAAAAAGGACAACAAGAATAAGCAATCCCATGGCACCATGTTCAGAAAAAAGTCTGGTAAGTTCATTGTGAGAGGATGCAATGACGCCACTTCTCTCTTCTCTATAATACCTTGAAACACCAGCGCCTAAACCAAATATAGGGTTTTCAAAAAAAGCCTGTACTTCTAGCGCATTAATATCACCTCGACCAGAGGATAGGTCTTCTTTCTCCCTTCCTAATGAATCTTTATTAGTGTAGCGATTTTCAATCAATCCACCGGTCTTTATAGAGGTATAAATAAATGCAAGCACTAAGCATCCCAGTATTAAAGTAAATTTACCTGTAAGTGAACCTTTTGAAGTGAGTCCTTTTTTTCTATTGATATATAAAAAAATCAATGTAACTGCAATCATTGCAAATGCTGTAAGAACACCGCCTCTAGAAAATGTCAACCAACCTCTATAAGACATTATACCAAAAAGTAAAAGGTCTATGATATTGTACAATTTATTCTTGATTAAAATGAATCGAAGAAAGGTGAAAAACATACCTATCCCAAAAATTGTCGCCACCTGATTGGGCCCAAATCCACCGCTTAACGTAAAATTAGACTGAGTGGTCGTTATCTCCACCGTTTGTTCTAAGCTTACAAACATAAATACATAGACAGTCATCGTCACGACAGAACAGACCGCCAGCTTGATTCCTCGATCAAAAGTGTAGTGGCTTATCTTTCTTCGCAAGCAATAGATAGAACAAATTACCAAAGCTACCGGTCCGCTCAAATTGAATGCCACCATCTTTCTGAGACTTGCCCCCTCTGGAATGTCAGTTGAAGCAACAATGATACTGGGAATAAATAGGACTAAACATAAAACGTAAGAAACCGATTTAAGGGAAAAGCCATTGCAAATGATACCGATAGCAGCAAATACAATCACCACGTACTTTATAAGCTCATGAAATAGGAGCGCATCTGTCATCCGGCATACAACTTCCATGCATACTAGATACAACAGACCCATGATCACCTCGCCATCTCTATCCTTGTTCATGATAATACGGTACCCAAAATAAAGGATCACCGCGTGCACGTAAATAAAAAGCAACGGACGGAAGAAACTGATGATAAATCCGATCGATGCATGGAAAATCAGCAGTTTGATATATGAGATTTCCTCGATTTTAAACATACTATAGCTCTGCCTTGATCTTTAAAAGTTCTTTCTTGACAAATTCCAGCTTTTCAACCAGCTGGGAATTGTTTAAATCACCCTTTTTATTCTTTATATAATCTCGCGCACCCTCAAGTGTGAAACCCCGTTCCTTTACCAGGTGATAGATAGTCTTGATCTGCTGGATATCTTCCTGGCTGTATTTACGCTTTCCGTGGCTGTTTTTTTTGGGTTGCAGCGTTTCAAATTCTTTCTCCCAGAATCTTATCAGGGAAGTATTGACATGAAATGCTGCTGCTACCTCGCCTATGGAATAATATAATTTTGTGCCCAGATCCTGATCCATTAGTCCAAGGAGATATTTTCTACCTGAGACTTTTCAAGCAGCTCGTTAAACTCATCAGGACTCAATTTACCGTAGTAGAAATTGATGGGATTGATACGCCGGCCATCCTTGAAGACCTCATAATGCAAATGAGCGGCCTCACTCCTACCCGTACTTCCCACATATCCTATGATATCACCACGTTTAACACGTTGCCCGCGTCTTACGTTAAATGGTTTGCGCCTGCGCATGTGCGCATATAAAGTCACGTAACCAAATCCATGATCGATCCTCACATGATTCCCGTAGCCAGAACTGCGATTATCAGCCCGTGTGACCCTACCGTCGCCAGTGGCAAAAATGGGTGTACCGCGTGGTGCGGTAAAATCCATCCCGTAGTGAAATTTCCGCGTCTTGTTGAATGGATCTGTTCTGTAGCCGTAACCGCTGGCCATTCTCGTAAGATCTTCATTTCTTACGGGTTGTATGGCTGGAATCGAAGACAGAAGTTTTTCTTTATCGGCCGCAAGTACCGCGATCTCGTCCAGGGATTCTGACTGGATGGCAGTGCGCTTTTTAAGTTTATCGATCCTGTTACGCAGTTCTATGACAGCGCTACTCTTGTCATAACCCTCTAGTGAGCTGTAGCGATTTACACCGCCGTAACCCGCCTGACGCTGCTCATCCGTGATCGGGCTGGCATCAAAGTAGATGCGGTAAATGGAATTATCCCGTCGCTCTACGTCTGCAATCACGCGCTCTAGCTGGTCTAGCTGCTGGTTTGCCTCCTCTAGCTGTAGCTCAAGATATTTGTTCTGCGCCCTTGCCCTGCGGGTTTCTGGGGAATCATAGAGTTCACTCGTGAAAAAGTAGAAGCCGAATCCCATCATACCACTCGCCACCAGAAAGGCCAGGCTGCGCAAGACATAGATACGTTTGCTGCGTCTTACCTTTTTATAGGTAAGCGTCTCGGCATCATAGTAGTACTTAGTCCGTCGCATACGGGTTAAAATGGTATTTTTGTGCCCTTAAAGCCAGAGGGTGGTTGTGGTGTTTACGCTTTCGCGAAAGCGTAATACTTATCTTACAATCTAGGTCTGGTTCAAGCCGTCAAAAATACTCATAAACAATTTAACCTTTCCCATAAAAATGAGATCACACGAGATACGACAAGCCTTTCTTGACTTCTTCAAATCAAAGGATCACGAGATCGTTGCCAGCGCACCCATGGTGATCAAGGATGACCCTACCCTCATGTTTACTAATGCAGGGATGAACCAGTTCAAGGAATATTTCCTGGGGAATACAGATCCTACCTTTAAACGCGTGACAGATTCACAGAAATGCCTGCGGGTGAGCGGTAAGCACAACGATCTGGAAGAAGTGGGTGTGGATACGTACCACCATACCATGTTTGAGATGCTGGGGAATTGGAGTTTTGGCGATTATTTTAAAAAGGAAGCTATTGAATGGGCATGGGAACTCCTTACCGAGGTCTATAAAATTGATAAGGACAAATTGTACGTTACCATTTTTGAGGGTGATAAGGAAGACGGGCTGGATCGCGATACAGAAGCTTACAGCATCTGGAAAGAACTGATTTCTGAAGATCGCATCCTGAATGGAAATAAAAAAGACAATTTCTGGGAAATGGGTGCGCAAGGGCCTCTGGCCATGTTCTGAAATCCATGTTGACATAAGAAGCGCTACCGAAAAGAGTAAGGTGGATGGCGCAACCCTGGTCAACCAGGATCATCCCCAGGTCGTAGAGATCTGGAATCTGGTCTTTATGCAATACAACCGTCAGGCAGATGGCAAGCTCATCAACCTGCCGCAGCAGCATGTAGATACCGGGATGGGTTTTGAGCGCCTGGCCATGGTACTGCAAGAGAAGACTTCAAACTATGATACAGACGTTTTTACCGGACTGATCAGGGAAATTGAAACGATTACCGGCAGCAACTACGGCAAGGTCAAACAAACTGATATCGCAATACGTGTAATTGCAGATCATGTGAGAGCCGTTTCCTTTTCCATTGCAGATGGTCAACTGCCCTCTAATAATGGTGCGGGCTATGTAATACGCATGATCCTGAGACGTGCGATACGGTATGCTTTTACCTATCTAGATAAAAAAGAACCATTTATCTACAGGCTTGCAGAAACACATGCCGCGCAAATGGGCGATGCTTTTCCAGAACTGCGTTCTCAAAAAAATATCATTACCAATGTCTTGAAAGAAGAAGAAGCCTCTTTCTTGCGCACGCTGGACAAAGGACTTTCCCTGCTGGATTCCATGATACAGCAGATGGTGAGCGATGGTAAAAAGCAGTTATCTGGCAAGAAAGCCTTTGAATTGAATGACACATATGGTTTCCCCAAAGAACTGACCCAGTTAATCCTTTCTGAGCAGGGATATTCCATGGACGTTGAGGGCTTTGAAAAAGCGCTACAGGAACAGCAAAACAAATCTCGCAAGGCCACTGCCAGTGAGACAAGCGACTGGACTACACTTCTAGACGACGACCAGCAGGAGTTTATAGGCTACGATCAGCTGGAAGCATCTGTCAAGATCGTACGCTATAGAAAGGTAAGTTCTAAAAAAGAGGGTGAACTTTATCAACTGGTATTTAATCTGACTCCGTTTTATGCAGAAAGTGGAGGACAGACAGGTGATAAAGGTTATTTGGAAAGTGAGAACGGCGACACGGTCTATATCATCGATACCAAAAAAGAAAACGGGCAGACCGTTCACATAACTCGCAATCTGCCTAAGGATCTACAGAGCAGTCATCGCGCAGTAGTCGATCGATCGCAGCGATCAAAGTCCAGTTCAAACCATACCGCCACCCACCTACTCCACCAGGCACTTAGAAAGATTCTGGGAACCCATGTAGAGCAAAAAGGATCGATGGTGCGCAGCGCATCCTTGCGATTTGACTTTTCACATTTTGCTAAAATGGATCAGGAGCAAATTCAAGAAGTAGAAGATTTTGTGAATGCCAGAATTGCAGAGCAGCTGCCATTTGAGGAACAGCGCAGCACGACCTATGATAATGCGGTTGAAAATGGTGCACTTGCCTTGTTTGGCGAGAAGTATGGCGACGTGGTGCGCACCGTGAAATTCGGTAGCAGTATGGAGCTGTGCGGCGGTACCCATGTGGACAATACGGCAGATAT
The DNA here is from genome assembly GCA_963740155.1 of uncultured Flavobacteriaceae bacterium. Taxonomy (GTDB): domain Bacteria; phylum Bacteroidota; class Bacteroidia; order Flavobacteriales; family Flavobacteriaceae; genus Nonlabens. The sequence continues at coordinate 336,469 of CAVUDE010000001.1, forward strand.
CTGGCACTTCAAAATTTTAAACGAGACAGCAGTGGCTGCGGGAATCAGGCGTATTGAAGCGATAACAGGTCCTGCGGTCAAAGATTATTTTACAGATCAATCCCAGCAATTGCAGGAAGTCAAAGCCGTGCTAAAAAATACGAGCAAATCTGCTCACGAGGCGGTTGAAGATCTCATTAAGGAAAATCAAAAACTTCAAAAAGAACTAGAACAACTCAAAACCGAAAAAGCCAGCGGACTCAAGGATCAACTTAAAAACGAAATCCAGGAAATCAACGGCATCCATTTTCTGGCTAAAAAAGTGGATCTTGATCCCAAGTCAGTGAAAGATCTGGTTTTTTCCCTGGATCGAGAAGTGAATAACCTTTTTGCAGTTGTAGCCGCTCAAGCAGATGGAAAAGCCACGCTTACCATCGTTATTGACAAGGAACTCGCAAAGGATAAGTCACTGAATGCCGGGCAGATCGTACGCGAGCTGGGCAAACATATCCAGGGCGGCGGTGGCGGTCAGGCGCATTTTGCCACCGCAGGAGGCAAGAATCCAGCGGGAATAGATTCTGCGCTGGAAGCTGCAAGGGAATATGTGAAATAAGCCATTTGAATCCTAAACTAACAACCCCAGTACCACTAGAAAACCAGATCAGGCCCGTTGATTATTCAAGCAGCTTGGCGCTTTTGGGTAGTTGTTTTTCTAATAACATTGGTGGCAGACTTTCCTACTACGGGTTCTAGCGTAATTACAAATCCATTTGGGGTGTTGTTTAATCCTGTGAGTATTGCAGAGCTTGTTAGCAGGAGCGGTGAATGAGGCTCCCTTCAGTTGCTAGCGATTTACAGGACGGAATATGTTTCTCAGTACAGAGTCCGCAGAGGGCTGATGAATCTGTTGAAGATTATCTTAACCAGCTCAACGCTGTGGTAGAGAATCTGAATCAGAATTTAAAAACTGCCACTCATTTATTCATCACTTTGGGAAGCGCGTGGGTGTACGAGTTGAAGCAAACTGGAAATGTTGTTGCAAACTGCCACAAACAGCCGCAGCGATTTGTTCAATAAACAGATTGCTTACCATCCATCAAATTACTCAGAGCTGTGAGGAAATAGTAAACTCAATCAAAACCGTAAATCCAGCTATGGAGGTGGTTTTTACCATCTCGCCAGTGCGTCATGTGAAAGATGGATTTATAGAAAACCAGCGGAGTAAATCAAGGCTGATTGAGGCGGTTCACCAGGTTTGCGATCATTCCGGCAGCCATTATTTCCCATCCTATGAGATCGTAATGGACGAGCTGCGCGATTATAGATTCTACGATCGCGACATGGTTCACTTGAATGAAGTGGGGATTGAGGTGGTGTGGTCACGCTTTCGCGAAAGCGTCATCAACAAAAGCACTTTTCAAACGATGATGGCTGTGGAAAAATTTAGGAAACTACAATCACACAGACCCAAAAATCCTGAGTTACATAAGATCAAGGTTCTAGATGCAAAAAAATCGCTCTTAGAAAAATATCCAACTATTCAACTGGAGTAGCGGTTATTCAGCGACTTCTTCAATCTTGTATGCCTCTGCCACCTCGCGGTCAAATTCGGCCTCCAATAGTCGATAGTAGCGGTTGTAGATGTCTTTTTTAATATTACATACTTTACCGCTGCGAGTCAGTTCATCTGAAAATTCCTCTTGGGTGATTTTCTTATCCATGAATTCCTGAGTAAGTTGCGGGCGGCGCTGTTTGCAGGCTAGGTAATCGTTGTAGGCCTCGACATATTTTGCATAAGTCTCACTTGCCTTAACTTTATCAACAACCTCAGCTTTTACGGCCTGTTGATTTTCAATTTTTTCGCAAGATGTGAGCGTGATACTCGCAACAAAAAGAACAAGGAACAGATTTTTCATGACATTAGAATTTGTGTCAAAAATAATACGCAGACCGTGGTGTGCAAAATGCAGGTCTAGCGCCTGCGCATCCCACTACGCCGGTTCTTAAACTCTTCCAGCATTTTGCGCTTAAAATCCTGTTCAGCCTTTTTTAATAAGAGATACCGCTTTGCCCCTATGATCTCAATCAGTTGCGAGCTATAGGTCGCATCCAGATTAGTTTGCATCATGTCGATTGCCTGCAAAGTTGAGATGTGTTCCCTCGTCTCCTCCTCAGTCAGACTATCAAAATCTGCTTCAATGTTCTTAAGCAGTTTCCGTTTCTGTTTTTCAGAATTGCGGCGCTGTTGGGTTAATTTATTATACACTGGCCAAAATTCCTGCGCCTCACTGCTGGTCAATTCCAGCTGCTCTGTAAAATAGGCAATTTGCAGCGTGCGGATCTTTTCCCTGACTTTCTCGCCGCCAGGCTGCGCCACGGCAATTCCTGCGATAAAAAATGAGATAATTAAAATTAAGTGTTTGATTTTCATTCTGTATAGATTTCTAAAAGATCAATGTCTTCCATTAAATAGTGTTGAAGTTCTGCATCCGTAAATTCTAGGTCGATCTGATTGTCCAGTAGTGAATCCTGTTCCTTATACAGTTCATAGGTCAGTTGATTGGTTTGGTAAGAAGTATCCTTCAGCAAATAATCAGCCAACTCATCAGTTGGGATTTGCTCAAAACTGGTGGCTTGCGCATCACTATTAAAAATCGCAAATAGCGCTGCAATACTGGCAGCTACAGCGAGAATTGCGGGGACAATTTTATACCTAGAATTGAGGCTTACCACTGCAGGTTCTGACTGACTTGCAGCAATGTCATATAGCCCGCTGCGTTGCTGCTGGAAGTAGCCGTCTGGAACATTGAACCCCGTAGATTTTGTGGCATCATCAGACCCTACAGCTTTCAATTGCTGGGCTAGCTTACTGAAATATCCCTCTGGAACTTCAAAGCCTGCTTTCTTATGTTTTTCCTGACGGTTCATAGTGTTATGACGCACGATGTGCAGATTAGTTTAATGTTCTCGTATGTGGCTTTCGATTTTTTTTGCGGCGATATGGTAAGACGATTTTACGGCACCCTCGCTTAGATCTAGAATCTCAGCGATATCCTTAAACTTGATCTCGTCATAATAGCGCAAATTAAAGATTTGCTTTTGACGGGCTGGTAGGCTGGCAAGCGCCTTTTGCAAGGCAAGTTCCACCTCGCTGCTGGTAAAATGCACGTCTGCCTCAAGATTACTCACCATGCGGTCAGCCAGTTCCTGATCTGTGACTTTTAATTGTCTCGCCCGTTTATTCAAAAAAGTGACGGACTCATTATAAGCAATACGGAATAGCCACGTACTCAATTTACTATCTCCCTTAAAACTGGAAATACCCTTGTAAACCTTGATAAATACGTTCTGAACTACGTCGTGCGTGTCGTCATGGGACAGCACCATCTTACGCACTTGCCAGTAGATGCGTTCCTGATATCTATCAACCAGCTGGCGGTACCCCTTTTCCCGAGTCCCGCGCGTTGCAATAAGTGCCAGTATGTCCTGTTCAGATGATAGACCCATGTGGTGGTTATGACTGATGGGAAGCCAGAAAGTTTAAAGCTAAACTAACTTAAAATTTGCACGATGTTTGCTAAGGCAATCACCGCAATCAACTAGATCGTATTTTTACATATTTACAATCAACTATGGATCAGAATCAATTCCCCACAGACCCGCAATTTGAATCACTTGCGCTAGCCGATGACCACATAAGAGTCGAGTTTTATAAAAAGACCTATACGCATGTTGCGCTAGCAACTTTGCTATTTATCATCGTTGAATCTGTTTTTTTACAGATCACGCCGCTGGTAGAATTTATGCTCTCACTCACCGTGGGCTGGAAATGGCTACTGGCGCTGGGTGCTTTTATGTTTGCCACAAACTATGCAGAAAAGATGGCGCATACCAGTCACAATAGATCCCAGCAATATTTAGGATTAGTCTTATTTGTGGTTGCAGAGGCACTGATATTCATTCCGCTTATTTATATCGCCATTTATTACGGTGAGATGAATGGTACAAACGTGCTCAACCAAGCTGCCATAACGACACTGGCATTATTCACAGGTTTGAGTGCCGTGGTTCTGGTGACCAAAAAAGACTTCTCTTTTCTACGATCCATGTTGACCATCGGATTCTTTGTCGCTATAGGTGTGATTGTGGCGGGGATGATATTTGGATTTGATCTGGGACTTGCCTTTAGCGGTTTTATGGTTGTTCTCGCAGGCGGTACCATCCTTTACCAAACCTCAAATCTAGTCCACCACTACAGCACCGATCAATATGTGGGCGCTGCGCTGGGACTATTTGCGTCACTCATGCTATTGTTCTGGTATGTGTTGAGCATTTTTATGTCGAGGGACTGAGGAATTTGAACTCGAACTCAAACTCGAAGCTGAATTTGAATTTGAACTCTAACGTTTTTATTCGGTCATAACCTTGTAAACTTTAAGCCGGCTGTCGCCGGCTTTTTAGTTGGAAAGAGTTAGCTGCATTGATATCTCTTCATCAGATAACATTCCAGACGTGTTATGAATTCCATATTCATTTGATCCACTTATCACACCATATTTATTACTAGTCTTTCTCACGACAAAGGACGGGGCGTAATAGATAGATGTCATTTTCTGACTATCTTTATCACGTAGAGACCATTCATAGGAATTCTTATCTATGGCCATAACCTCAAACATAACGAGTAAGTGAGTTTTTGGAAATTCTATATTGAAATAGGACAAATCCACTTCTGTCACCTTTCTTCCTTTTTTTACCGTGATCGTCAAAGGTTCCAATTAATAAGGCTTTTAAGATGACAGCTGCACTATCTGCTGCATATAAATGAAGTTTTAGTGTCGCATTCTTTCTCTTGGATTTTGTCTCTACGTAAAACTGATTTAGGTACTTAGTTTTTGCATAAATAGGACTGTATTCAAATAGTCTTCCGTAGTTGGTACTAGTAGCACCAGAAACTAGAGTTGTTTTTACTTTGCCATTGCGCACTTCCCCCACTTGCAAAAACCGATCTTGCTGAGGAACGTCTAGACTGACTGTGTCCAGCGCGATTTGCGCATCACAAGAAAATATTCCGATAAGCATTAATGCAAATAGAAAACTCAATAATTTACTTTTCATCAGTTGACTTTATCTCTTGCAACGTCTTATAAAAATCTTCCTGAACAGGGAGATCTGCTGGGATTTCTCGCAACGGTTCTACCTCACGCATACTCTCGTGACAATCGGTGGGAAGTTGCTGGTAAAGCCTGGTTCCAGCCGTTTTCCAATCGATCATCTGGTCGCTTACGGTCTTGATCTTTTTTGCTGGGTTGCCTACGATTAGACTGCGCGCCTCAAAGATCTCACCAGCTTTTACAAATGCCATGGCACCCACGATGCACTCGGCACCTATCACCGCATCGTCCATAATTACGCTATTCATCCCTATCAGGCAGTTGCGGCCCAGATTAGAACCATGAATGACCGCGCCGTGACCTATGTGTGCGCTGCTACAAAAGCGGATGCTCTTACCAGGAAACATATGTATCGTACAATTCTCCTGCACGTTTACTCCATCTTCCAGAATGATCTCGCCCCAGTCGCCCCGTATCACCGCACTAGGGCCTACATAGCAATTCCTACCTATAATCACATTGCCTATCACGCTGGCCTGCGGGTGGATAAAACTGCTCTTGTGAACCACCGGAATATGTCCCTTGAAACTATAAATTGCCATAAGATTTTCTCTTATGGCAATTTAATTAATTATTTGTGGTGAGGTGATGATTACGCTTTCGCGAAAGCGGAATTACAAAGAGTCATTCACAATAATTTCCATCACCTGTGGCAACCACTCGCGATCCAAATCAAGTTGAATATCTACGGGGAAGCCTTTCTCCTCGTATGGTAAAAGGTGGGAAAGATCCATGTCTGTTTTGGTGAACATAAATTGTCCCGATGGTGAGGTGATCATCGTGCCGTAATTACTCCCGTAGGCCAGAGCGCCAGTGGTATCGTGGCCTAGCACGGTAGCGTTATCCCTGCGACTTAGGAACTCGGTAGTGATTTCTGCGTTGCTGCCTGAATACTTATTGACTAGGATATAGACCTTTCCCCTACGTGCAAACTTTTTTGCCAGCTTGCGATAGGGTTTGGAAACTTTATCTGCACCGCCTCCATTGTCTCTCAAGTCGATTATTAGGTTGGTTCCCTTTAGATTGCCTTTGATCCGAGATAGTAATTCTTTGGATTGTTTTACATTTTTACTCATTCTGGAAAAGCTTCCGACCCTTATATAGTCGGTCTGTGCGTTCAGTTTTTTGTATTCAAAGCTGGGTGCGTCGCCTGCAATCTCATCGTATTGAGTGGGCACGCTACCTTTCAGCAATCCAGATATAAAGAATCGACCATTTGCAATCTTCTCATACCTGATATTATACCAGATCGTATGATCCAATTTTGAAAATGTCGCACTAAACCTATCGCCCTCAATCCGCGTATAGAATCCATGAATCATTCCTGGTGACCATAGGTCATTAGGTGACTCAATGATAACGGACTGAAATTCATCTAGCCCAGATGCCACTACGGCAAATTTGTATTCACCCGTCGCATAGATACCCTCAATTTGATGCCTTTCACGATTAGCTAAAGCTGTTTGCAAGGAATCAAGATCCAGTTCTACTCGTGGTAGATTTTTGAAGTAGGTTGAAGCCCTAAGACCGGTTATGTTCTGGTTTGTTTTGCCAAATCCAGCCTCTCCATAATCAAACCCATTCATCATCAGAATCGCGTGTTCATCCTTTATCATGGCCGCTAGCTGATTAATGATTTTGTAGCATTCCACAGCCGTTTCCCTGCCCGTGATAGAATTTTGAAGCTCTAGGTATTTGGCGGTAAAAGGTTGTTTCTGCTTTCCTTTAAATTGGGTTTTAAAACTTTCCAATTCCTGCGCAGAAGTGTAATAAAAATCTAATTCTGTTTTACAATCACAGGACTGTGCAATAGCGATTGAACTGATCAAGGCGGTAATTAAAATGACAAGCGTTTTCATAATGTGTGGTTTTGAATTCGCTTGCAATTACCGACAGCACTAAGATTAACGACGACTGAAATCTATGAACTGGGAGGTTTTGTCGATGAAAAGGGTGAGCTGTGAGCTGTGAGCTGTGAGCTGTGAGCTGTGAGTAATGAATTATTTTTGCCTTAGTCTTTTTCTTAATACGGAAATCATTTTTCCGATTTCGGTCAACATTCTCCGATTTTCTTCAAATTGCTCGTGAGAAATATACTTTCTAAAATAAGCCTTGGTATTCCAAGTGACACATTCATGGCTACTGTCCCATGCCATTTTCAGATATCGATTAAAATTGGGATCTGTACTGCCTTAACCCTCTGAAATATTTGCTGCTATGCTATCTGCCGCCCTACAGAACTGAGAGGTTAATCTGAACTTTTCTTTCTCTGGGAATGATTCTGCCAGAGAATAAATATGCTCACCAAAAATTATAGCTTTTTGATAAACTAAAAGACTCTCAAAATTGAAATGATAAGCGCTTTCTAAATCCATAGAGGAACTTTCTAAATCCTAAAACTACAAACCTGGTTGCAACATAGCTCATAGCTCACAGCTCACCACTCATATCTAAGCAAACCGCTTCAACGTCTCTTTGGTAAACTCACTTAGCACCAATCGTCCAGAGATTTTGGCGCGCTCTTTTAATAGTTCATCCCAGTTCTCACAACCTGACCAGAACATTTTTTTCATTTGCCTCATGGCTTCTGGATTGTAATCGGTAAGTTCTTTCGCAAAGCGTGAACCGCATCATCCATTTCTTCTGTTGAGTCATATACTTCTGCAAAAAGACCGTTTTCTTTTGCCCATTCGGCAGAGTAGAATTCGTTAGCATTGATGGCAATCTGGCTCATACCGCTCAACCCAAGTTTGCGCTCTACGGCTGGACCCACTACAAATGGTCCTATCCCTATGTTGAGTTCGCTCAACTTAATAGCGGCAAACTTTGTAGCAAAACAGTAATCTGTACTGCAGCAACTCCTACGCCACCACCAACGGTTTTCCCCTGCACGCGACCTATGATGAATTTGGGACATTTGCGCATCGCGTTGATCACATTAGCAAATCCCTGAAAGAATACCTCGCCGGTTTTCTCATCGTCAATAGCGATCAATTCCTTAAAACTTGCTCCAGCACAAAAGGTGCGCTCACCGCCAGATTTCAGGATGATCACTTTAGTTGCTCCATCATTTCCAGCCGTGGTAATACTTCCTGCCAGATCAGCCAGAATATCTCCAGGCAGCGAGTTATGCGCTGGGTGGAAGAATTCTATGGTGGTTATGTGGTCTTGTGTTGTTGTTTTTACGTAGGGTTTTGTCATTGCGTCAGCAGCATCCGTGTAAACGGGTGCCTTTTTTAGTTATACATTATTTTTAAAAATCGGCATTATCGAAAATGCTTGATCCCAATCATCGCTAAGGTCTTTCCAATCGGGATTGTGTTTTTCAATTAATTCTATTTTCCAGTTCGGTTCCACTTTTTCAACTGTTTTTCTCTGAGTTTTCCGGCTTCCTTCGATTTTGAAATCTCAAAGTAAACCAATTTATCCAAATTATAGTGCGCAGAGAGATGTCGTAGGGTGTACTTTTCGTTTATGCTGGCTAATTCTTCTTTTAATGTCACTCGTTTCGCCAATGTAAAGTGTACCATTTCGCTTATTAGTGATTATGTAAACGTAGTGGGACATACGAATTAAATTTTTGAACCAGAAGAGACATCCAATTTGCTTGGGTGTGCTTTGAACAATTTAATCTAACGATTAAATTGCTCAAAATGATGATTCAAGATGCTTTCTTTCCAACAAGCGTCCATTCATATTTACTCAGCTCTCCAAAAACGGCATTTTTAGTAGTCGCCTTGGGATTCTTTTTGAAATAATCTAGATATTCTTTTCTGGCTTCTAGCATTTTTGCTTTGGCGGTTTCAAGATCTTCATGCTGTAAATCTTCCAGCGTACCGTCTTTTTTCATGAGCGGCATTTTGTGATTTTTGGGCATTTTTCTGTAATCCCATAAACTTGCTGCTACTTTTTCTAGATGTTCTTCTGGAGTGGCGATTTCAAAATCTTGCTTTTCACCACTGGCGATGCGGTAGCTCATTTCCAGATGCTCGACCATATGTTGAGCAGTCATTGTTCCCCATTGCAGGTGTTGAGTCTGGAGTTCAATTTCGCAAAAGCGGATTTGATATAATCTTCGGTAATTTCTTTAAAGACATCTTGCTTCTTCTCCACCATTGTTAAGATCGTTGCAATCGCCACAAGTGATTCTGCTTCTTCATCGGTTTTACCGTTTTCGTAATCTACAGGTTCTGCATCAAAAACTTCTACATACCATTTTACGATTCCCGATGGGATGCTCGCGACCTGAAACGTCGCGCTCTCGTTTTTCCTTACAGGTCAATCGCACATAAATCGTATCGTTGTGATACAACGGACGTAGGAATCTGATGTCTTCCAGACCATAATTGGCCGATACTGGTCCTTTATTAGGATATACAAAAAGTCCTGCAGCAGCACTGATAATAAAGTAACCGTGTGCCGTGCGTTTCTTAAAAATGCTACCTTCCAGACTGGTAATGTCTGTATGCGCATAAAAATGATCCCAAGTCAGGTTTGCAAAACTTTGAATGTCAGAATCGGTTAGCGTGCGCTTGTGGGTTTCCAGGCTCATTCCTGGTTTGATGTCCTCATAATGGTACGCAAACGGATGCTTTTCGGCTTCTTTGTAAGCGCCATTAGGCTGATAAATTCCTGTTATCTGCGGTGAGCGAAGTTGGACTTCCTTGAACCGCACAGCGTTGCATATAATGCTTGATGCCACGCAAACCACCCATTTCCTCACCGCCGCCAGCGCGTCCTGGACCACCGTGAACCAGTAATGGCAATGGCGAACCATGACCTGTGGATTGTGGTGCACTTTCTTTATTTAATGTCAAAATTCTCCCGTGGGAAGATGCGGCGTTGATGGTGTACGCTTTCGCGAAAGCGTCATCTCCAGTAACCACACTGCTCACCAGCGAGCCTTTACCCATGTGAGCCAGCTCAATCGCCTCGTCCAAGATCCTTGTACGGCATCAAGTGTACTTACTGGACCAAAACATTCCACCTCGTGAACCGCTTTATTTTTAAATGGCTCGTCCTCACGCATCAAAATAGGCGACATGAAGGCACCTTTCTGGGCGCGATCGCCATTGATTTGTACCTCATCCAGGTTACCGTAAACGATGTTTGCGGTTTTGGATATTTTCTGAATTTGTTCTTTCAACGTATCACGCTGATCGTTGTTGATCATGGCGCCCATGCGGGTTTCTCGCAATAATGGATCACCTATCACGGTTTGTGGATAGTTGTTTTCCTAAAGCAATTTGCACATCTTCCATCAGGTTTTCTGGCACCATAATCCTGCGGATTGCCGTACATTTTTGACCAGCTTTGGAAGTCATTTCCTTGCGGACTTCCTTGATAAATATGTCAAATTCCGCTGTTCCTGGAACCGCATCTGGACCTAATACCGAAGAGTTTAAAGAGTCTGCTTCCATGGTAAATGGCACCGATTCTTCCAACAATCGTGGGTGGGATTTGAGCTTTCTACCTGTCGCGGCACTACCTGTAAATGTGACCACGTCTGTGGAATTTACCGTATCTAGAACACTGGTGGTCAAACCACTTAATAATTGCAATGCACCTTCTGGTAAAATTCCGCTGAGCGATAATCTCACGTACGACAGCTTCTGTAAGAAATGCCGTTTGTGGTGCTGGCAAAACCACGGCTGGCATACCAGCCATCCAGTTGACCGCACATTTTTCCAACATTCCCCAAACTGGAAAGTTAAAAGCGTTAATATGAACAGCTACACCTTTGCGAGGCACCAGAATGTGATGCGCCATGAATCGGCCGCCGCGAGATAAATCTATCGGGTCACCTTCTACCGCATAACTCTGGTCTGGAAAAAGTTTACGCAAACTTGCATTTGCAAACAGATTTCCAAAACCACCTTCAATATCTACCCAACTATCTGCACGTGTGGCACCTGTACGGTAACTGATTTCGTAGAATTTGGCTTTGCGCTTTTCAAGATACAAGGCCAGCTTCTTGATCATGTTCCCGCGTTGCTGGAACGTCATGTCACGCAATACTTTACCATGATCACGGCCATATTGCAATGCGCTGGAGATATCAAGACCTTCCGTACTTGTAATACCTATTACCTCACCGGTAATGGCATCATACATATTGCGGGTGTTTTTTTCTTCGCCAGTCTGCCACTGGCCGCTTATATAAGATGGAAGGATCATTAAGTATTTGTTATTTGATTATCACGTCTTGAATGTCGTGTATTAATAGGCCGTCAGGAGTAATGCCCTCGACAATTATTTTTACTTCGGTCATTCCCAGAAATGGCATCGTAAATGAGGCTTTACCATCAACGATTGTGACGTTGCCTTTCCAATCCACCACTCCTAGTTTATCAAACATTGAGGTGGAATAACTGTAATATCGTGGTTTATAAAAATCTTTGGGCTTAGAAAAAGTCAGCGGGATGCCAAATGTGCTAAACGTTGTGGAATCGTCTTTAAAAGGAGAAAGGCTGGGATCAGTAACGATCTTAACGATTGGAATACCAAATCTACCTAGCGCTTTACCGGTTCCCGTAGCATCAATTTCAATGTAGTCAACAATAGACATATCAAAACCTATCAAAACCTCTGCAGAATCAAAGGTAATCCCATCAATGATGAACGCAGGTCTAGGATCTTGAAACCGCTGCGCGCTGAAATATGAAATATCTAGCAACCCAGCATTTCTCGTTACTCTAAATCCATTTTGCAATAGATACTGGCCTATATCAATAAATCTCCTTCTATCGTTATCGTCAAAAATATCAACCCTACCTCTTGCAAGATTCTTGATACGCTCATTTCTTTCCTCATTAGGATCAGCTTCTACTACTACTGTTTCTAGCTCGCCGTCCATGTTGCTAAATGGCTGGATTTCCACTTCGCTTATAGGTGCCTCTAGATATGTTTGTGAGAAATCGTCAAAATTTATTTCTGGAATACTGCTGGGTGTAAAACGGGGGTATAATCCTATTTTGGTTGTTTTTCCTTTCTTTTTGACACCGCTCACCCTCAATCTTTCCCCACGCACAGGGAAGAACTGTGATACGGCAAATGATCTTGAATCGCTCTCTAGATCAATCACTTCCAAGTTGTTCTTTTCAGTCCCATATAGCATAATTCTGTCAAACTTCTTACCATTAACGGTACCTTCAAGTGTAATTCCCTCTTCAAAAGGATAAGGAAACCTCGCTTTTCTTACTTGGGTAATTTTATCCCAATCATAAACCTGCCATCCCTGACATATCAACATATTGTCCAGTGCCTGTATGCTACGCATATTATCCAGTGGGAAGTACCCCATCAAATTCTGGATATTACCCTTTATGTAAGGTTTGAATTTGAACTTGTTGACAATATTGCGATCGGTAACTGCTGTTGCAGTTCTGGTGGGCAGTACTGAAATACTGATTTTCCCATCTTTCACCTTTTCAAAATTCACATTTACGTTAACGCTGTCCATTTCTGTTTGCGCATCTATCTGTATCTGATCTTCATATTCAAATCCCTGGTGGTTGAAAAAGACACGTTTTGCAATAATCTCGCCTTCCTCACTTAGCAATGTGAGCTGGTTCATTCCAGACTGGATACTATCTAGCGGGATGTTGTATGACCTCTTGAGTTCTATAAGCTCTAGACGTGACTCAATCAGCTTACTGTGGCCATTGATAAATACATAGAACTTGTCATAAGCCACTTCTTCAAAAGTATCCTCATTTGTAGCAATACCTACCCCCATTTTGTCCATATTCATGGCAATTTCTACATGGATACCCGTTTGTTCAATCGTGGGAAGATTGAGTGTTCTTTGCTGCCCATCTATCTTAACGGTGGCATCCCACTGCGCAGTTGCATCTGGCAGCCACATAAAACTGCTTATTCCGTTCTTATCTAGATTCAATTCCTGAATAGCAGATCCGTTTTTCTGGATGACAACCTTGCCCTCTTTTCCATTTCCATACTGGTCTTTTGCAATCACGCCTACCCTGGTAAAAACATTATGGATTGCTGCACCAGCTTCTGGCAGAAACTGCACATCATAGACAGATTCCTCTTTTTGTAGGGATTCTAGCTGTTGTTTCGTCGATATAATTGATAACGCTGCCGTGCCGTAATCGGGATTATCGAAGTTGCGCATCCAATTTGTAAAAACCTTGATGTTGTAATCGCCTGGCTTTATAAGTGAATCAATGGGGAAAATACCAGCGGCCTGACCGTTTTCTGCAAAAAGCATTTGTTCTACAACAACATTGCGGTTCTGATCAATTAACTGTGCATACACATTGCGTGTTTCCTTAAAGGGCAGCTGAGTTTTCTTATTTATGGTATAGCTGGTAAAACCTATGTCTTCTTGATCCAGAAAAATCTTTTTATTGAGGTGGATATATATGTTTTCTTCTGGTAGCGCCATGAAAGTACTAAAATTCTCCCGCAGGCTATCCATATCAATGGTTTGACTTCTCACGGTAGGGATAAGACATAAGGTTAGAAACATGAAGAAGATTCTTAACTTCATAATTGCGCATTCTCAATGACCATCGCATAACCCTGACCTACTCCCACGCACATGGCTATAAGGGCATAACGCTTTCGCGAAAGCGTAAGTTCCAAAGCTGCACTATAAGCCAGTCTGGCTCCCGTCATTCCTAACGGGTGGCCTATGGCGATGGATCCTCCATTGGGATTGACCCTGGGATCGTCATCTTTTAATCCCCATGATCGCAGACAGGCCAAAGCCTGTGAAGCAAAGGCCTCATTCAACTCAATGACATCCATATCTGCCATGGTAAGTCCAGCTTTATGCAGGGCTTTATTGCTCGCCTCTACCGGGCCTATTCCCATGATGCGAGGCTCTACACCCACCACTGCACTGCTTAGGATTTTTGCTTTGGGCTCAAGTTTATATTTATCTACTGCCTCCTGACTGGCTACGATTACGGCCGCCGCACCATCGTTCAATCCACTGGAATTACCTGCGGTCACGCTTCCGTCTTTTTTGAATGCTGGTCGCAGCTTGCTCAAAATTTCTTTGGTGGTTGTGGGTCTTATAAATTCATCCTGATCAAAGATGATGGGATCCTTTTTACGCTGTGGAATTTCAACGGGAACAATTTCCTTTCCTAACCGACCGTTTTTTTGCGCGGCTGCCGCTTTTTGCTGGGATCTCGCAGCAAATGCATCCTGATCCTCGCGGGTAATATTGAATTGTTCCACCAGATTTTCAGCAGTGTTTCCCATACCATCAGTGCCATACATATCTGCCATCTTCTGATTGATAAACCTCCAGCCGAAACTACTGTCATACATCTTGCTATCTGTCCCAAAAGCAGAACTAGGTTTTGCAATCACCAGCGGCCCACGGGTCATATTTTCTACACCGCCCGTAATAAATAAATCACCATCGCCTGTCTGGATAGCGCGGTGCGCATGCACGATGCTGCTCAATCCAGAACTACACAATCTATTGACAGTTTCACCAGGTACAGACTGTGGCAAACCTGCAAGCAGTCCAGCCATGCGGGCCACATTGCGATTATCTTCACCTGCCTGGTTTGCGCAGCCCATGATGACATCTGCGTAGGCATCTTTAGGAATAGCGGAATTGTTGTCAGTAACGGTTTTTATGACGTGCGCTGCGAGGTCGTCAGGACGTATAGTGCTGAGAGTACCTTTATAATTCCCTACTGGTGTGCGTACACCGTCAATGATATATGAGTTTTTCAAGAGTTTGAGCTTTTGCTCAAAGCTAAGCAATAGCTGCAAGAGAGAAAAGTTACTGGCTTGCAAGCTTACAAGAAAGCTGCAAACAAATACAAGCTGTCTAAGTAAAAACGCCTTCCTATCTTTGACCCATGATGAACGTTGGAATTATAGGTGCGGGCACGATGGGTGCTGGTATCGCACAAGTAGCCGCTACCGCGGGATGCCAGGTTATTTTACTCGATCTTAAGCGAGAGGCTTTGGACAAGGCAAAAGCCGGTCATGAGAAAATCATGGCTCGGCTCGTCGAAAAAGGCAGGGTTACACAGCAAGATCACGATCAGATACTGGAAAGGATTGAGTATGTGGATAGTATTTCCGCTTTCGCGAAAGCGGAACTCATCATAGAAGCCATCGTAGAAAAACTGGAAGTAAAGCAAAACGTCTTCAAACATCTTGAGGAAATCGTTTCTCAGGATTGCATCATCGCCTCAAACACAAGTAGCCTGAGCATGGCCAGCATCGCCGCATCATTGCAGCATCCTGAACGCTGTGTGGGAATACACTTCTTCAATCCCGCCCCACTGATGAAACTGGTTGAGATCATTCCAGCCGTCCAGACTGATAAAGCAATACTGGACAGAGCGGTAAAGGTGATCAAAGGCTGGGGGAAAAACGTTGCGGTTGCAAAAGACACGCCTGGATTTATCGTGAACAGAGTAGCACGACCATTTTACGGCGAGGCATTGCGCATACTAGAAGAGGGAATAGCAGATGAATCCACTATAGACCGCGCCATGCGGGAACTGGGTTTTAGAATGGGCCGTTCCAACTCATGGATTTTATAGGGCATGACGTAAATTATGTGGTGACTGAAACCGTTTTTACGGCCTTTTATTACGATCCACGCTACAAGCCTAGCCTGACGCAAAAACGCCTGGTAGAAGCTGGATGGCTGGGACGTAAAACTGGACGTGGCTTTTACACTTATGAGGATGCAAAAATGATCGAACCAGATTCAAATCCAGAAATGCTCACAGGTGCCGAATTCAGGGGAATCCAAGACCGCATTCTGGCCATGCTCATCAATGAGGCAGCAGACGCACTCTACCTAAATATAGCCAGTGCGACAGATATCGACGGCGCGATGACCAAAGGCGTCAATTATCCAAAAGGCCTGCTAGCCTGGGCAAATGAACGCGGTCTGGACTGGTGTGTCGCGACACTGGATGCGCTGTACAACCTGTACAGGGAGGATCGCTATCGCTGCAGTCCCTTGCTGAGAGTGATGCTAGAGAAGAAACAGCAATTTGATGTCTAAAATTATAGGAAAGGACATCCCACAAAAAATGCTTTCGCTGGATCCATTTTCCAGTTGGCTGGGAATTGAGATTATATCAGCAGATATAGGCAAGGTAAAATTGGGAATGACTGTGCGTGATGAAATGCTCAACAGCATGGGCAAAGCCCACGGTGGTATCACTTACTCGCTGGCAGATACGGCTTTTGGATTCACGGCAAACACGCACGGTCGCTACGCTGTTTCCATAGAAAGCAGCATCAACCATATAGCTGCCATCGCATCTGGAGACTATCTGGTCGCCACCTGTACTCTGGATGAGACGCGTAACAAAATTGGGTTTCACATCGTTGAAATCAGACGCGGTGATGAGCTGGTGGCGTTATTTAAGGGCGTGGTTTATCGGACTGGGAAGGAGTGGGAATAAATATTGATTATTTGCTAGATTGAAATGAGCGCTTGACTTGTATCATATTGTTTACAAAAGAAATTAAAGGTGTAATTTTAATGCCATGATCCATTCTGACACTCATGCAGCAAAACTTGCTGAAGTTGACCTTCAGCACTTAATCTCTTTTTGCAAAGAGCTTAGGGTAAAATCTCTAGCAATATTCGGTTCTGCAATCAACGGGAGTTTTACTAAAGAGTCGGATTACGATTTTTTAGTAGATTTTAATGAAACCAATCCGTTTGAGTATGCGGATCTTTACTACGCTCTGTATGATCGTCTTG
Organism: uncultured Flavobacteriaceae bacterium; assembly: GCA_963740155.1. Taxonomy (GTDB): domain Bacteria; phylum Bacteroidota; class Bacteroidia; order Flavobacteriales; family Flavobacteriaceae; genus Nonlabens. Next base: position 353,353 of record CAVUDE010000001.1, read on the forward strand.
AAGATTATTTAGATAGGAAAATTGATTTAATTGAATTAAGGGCAATCAAGAATCCTGTATTTTTAGAACAGACAAATAAAACCAAGGTCATCATCTATGAATCCTAGGATCAAAAAATGGTTGACTGATATACAGCTCTGCATCTTTGAAATTAATCAATTTCTACCCGATAAAATGAACTTCAAGCAGTTTCAAAGAGACATAAAAACCAAAAGAGCTGTTGAGAGAAATCTTGAAATTATTGGGGAATGTGTAAAAAGAATTTTACACCATTCTGGTGGTGATATTAAAATCAATCAAGCTCGCAGGATTGTAAACTTTAGAAATAAATTAGCTCATGAATATGATGCTGTTTCAGATGAAATAGTTTGGGCAATTGTGCTAAGGGAATTACCAAAATTAGAAGAAGAGGTAATTGACTTGCTAAAGGATAGATTCTAAATCATTCCTCAAGCTTATGCAACTTCTTTGTCCCTTTATACATATCGTATTTCACCAGCCTACTCTCAATCTTTCCATTGTATAACTTAATCTTGCGAGAGGGTCTCAATCCCACAAACTTCAATGCATCCAGATTACCGGTAATCATCCAGGCGGTAGATCCTGAATAGCGTTGCTTAAGCGTATCGCCTATCAAACCGTAGAACTTTTCCATATCGATACTGATGCGCTCATCATAAGGAGGATTGAAAAGCAAGAAAGCCTCTGCACTCTGGTGATCTCTAAAGAAATCACCTTTTTCCACATGGATAAACTCTTGAAGATTGGCATTGGCCACATTTTCTTTGGCTTTTTCGATGGTGTACCCATCTGCATCGCGGGCGATGATCTTGCCGTCAAATTCCCGCATTTTCTTCAAGCAACTTTCCTGGATCTGCTCAAAAAGCGCATTATCATAATCTGGCCAGCGCTCAAAACCAAATTCCATTCGGTTCAGGTTAGGCGCGATATTGGCAGCAATCATCGCTGCCTCTATCGCGATGGTACCACTACCACACATGGGATCGATAAACGTGGAACGCTGGTTCCAGTCACTCAACAAAATGATCCCAGCTGCCAGCACCTCGTTAATGGGAGCGATATTGGTCTGGTTGCGGTAACCGCGTTTATAGAGAGACTCGCCGCTGGTGTCGATGGAGACATCTACCCTATCGTCATTGATATGGATGGAAAGCCGCAGATCTGGATGCTGGGTGTCCACATCTGGACGCTTTCCGGTCTTATCGCGTATCTGATCGACGATCGCATCCTTTGTTTTTAACGCCACATACTGGCTGTGATTGAAGTATTTACTGGAAACCGTACCATGTACAGATAAGGTATTGCTAGCGGTAAGAAAACGCGACCAGTCATATTGATAGATACCGTCATACAGATCCACCTCGTTACGCGCCCTAAATTTATAGATGGGTTTTAAAATCCTTATGGCAGTGCGCAACATCATGTTTGCCTTATACATAAACCCTGTATCGCCCCTGAATTGCACCATGCGCACACCCTTGCGTAAATCCATGGCGCCCAGTTGCCGCAACTCATTTTCCAGGACATCTTCCAGGCCGAAAAGTGTTTTGGCGACCATCTTAAAATTTTGCGACATAGCTTGCGGGTTAAGCTACCAAAATTACGGTATTTTTGCCGCCTATGCCGTCTGCAGATTCCCCAGAAAACTGGTACGAGAGCTGGTTTGACACCCCTTTCTACCACATCCTCTACCAAGACCGTGATTATGAGGAGGCCGCCTATTTTATGCGCGCGCTATCCACGGCTCTGGACATCCAGAAAGAGGATCATATTCTAGACCTTGCCTGCGGGCGTGGCAGGCACAGCATCTACCTCAACAGGTTAGGCCATCGCGTTACCGGTGTTGATTTGAGTGGGAATAGTATCGCTTTCGCGAAAGCGCAATTACAAAATCCCCAGCTACAACAATCTACACCCAGCTTGCAACCACTGGACGCGTCTCGCATCGAGTTCAGGGTACACGACATGACCCAGCCCATGGATCAAGCCTTTGACGTGGTACTGAATCTTTTTACAAGCTTTGGATATTTTCAAACTGAAGCCGACAATCTTAAGGCCATCAAAGCGATCAAAAAAAGCCTAAAACCGGGCGGGAAAGCCGTGATCGACTTCATGAACACGCCGTTCATCCTACAAAACCTAGTCCCAGAAAATCAAAAAACCGAAAGCGGGATCACGTTTACCATGAATCGCCGTCATGATAGTGGCTTTATATACAAGGACATTCACTTCACCACAAAAGAAAAAGTATACCATTTCACAGAGAAAGTAAGAGCTTTCCAATTAGAAGATTTTCAATCGCTATACGATCAGGCAGGTCTGGAATTAGTAGATCTGTACGGCAGTTACAAACTAGAAGACTATGATAAGAAAACTTCTGAGCGGATGATTATGGTGTTGAAGCGACAATAGTTTTCAATAACAAATTCAATAAGCTAAGCAAATTACTGTCTGGTACGCGATAGACTTGAACTCTAATCGAGGCAACTATTAATGAACTACCCCGAGGCAGAGCCGTCGGAGTATCAAAAGGAAATTATTATTTATTTCGACGCAGAGCGTCGGGGAATTAAACCCAATTTGGATTAATAGCATTACATGTGCAATGATGAGTTTGTCGCGCGTATGTGAAATAATGAATTACGATTTTAGACGTTTTGATAATTTGAGTTGCGATTGCATACCCTATTTACCCCCGCTGCCTTTCCAGTAAAATCATCATCATCAATCCTAGCAAAATTCTGGTGTCGTCATCTTCTGGGACTTTTTCTACCTGACTTAATTTGAATCTGCGGCCTATCATGGATGGTTCTTTCTTAAGCATCATTACCACATTGCCTTGCTGATCTGTCACATCATAAACGGGATGGAATAAATAACCAGTAAACAATCCCAGAACCGGTATATCTCCCACAACATTATCTGCCATACGTGTCCAGGCATTGCGCTCTCTGATGGTAAACCGCGTTTGATCCTGATTGTCGATGATATGGTATTCAGCTTTCCAGATAGATTTCCAGCCCTTGCGCGCCACCTTTCCTATCACCTCGCCATGCTGATTCATCATCGCGTAAGCAGCACTAAAGTCCAGCCATTTATTAGCTTTGATCGTATATAATGCGCTGCTTCTAGATTCATCACTATACACGGTGACTGCCTCTCGCAGCTTGAACATCTTCTGGCGCACGTAGGCAATTACTTTTCCAGTGGCATCGCTCGCCACAAAATCATTGCTCAACGTGGAAATCTTAAATTTAAGATCAACCGGATACTGTATATTTTTCATATTGTTCTATTATGACGGGCTATTCCCGTCTGATCGATTTAGTCAGGTGCACTCCATTACGTTAAAATGCGGAAGCATTTTACCCAGACCAGCATTTAATTCATTCTGAATTCTGAATTCAAAAAATTCTGAATCCTGGGCGGCAACATTCCACCCCTACTGCAAATTTCTGGGTGGAAACGTACCGCCCCCACCACGATTCAATCCATTCTTAATTCTGAATTCAAAAATTCTGAATTATCACAACACTTCCAGCTTTGCAAAACGCAACAACAGCTTTTTCAAACCACCTACTTCAAAATCGATTTCGGCTTTTTTCTCGCCACCTACACCTTCCATATTGACAATGTTGCCCACGCCAAATCTACCATGTTTCACCCGATCCCCTATCTTCAGCTTCTCTTGCTCACTATCAGCCAGTCTAGGTTTACTCGTGTTATCTACCGGACGCATCTTGCGTAGCTTCTTGATCTTCTCCTCGCTGGGTCGGTTAATGCTGGGTGGTGTACCGTTTTTAGGTTTGGTCTGGCGCAGTTTGCTTTTGTCTGGTTCATCCCACAAGTGGTCAGACAGCATGCTTTTATAGCGATAGTCGTCTGGCGGCGTGGTGTATTCCAAATAATTTGGGTTGATTTCATCGATAAACCTGCTGGGCTCTGCATCTACCAGTTTCCCCCATCTATATCTGCTCAATGTGTAAGTGATATACGCCTGGTGTTCTGCGCGGGTCAGTGCCACGTAAAACAACCTGCGTTCTTCCTCCAGTTCGTCACGCGTATTCATACTCATCGCGCTAGGGAAAAGATCTTCCTCCATTCCCACGATATAGAGATAAGGAAATTCAAGTCCTTTTGATAAATGAATGGTCATTAGGGAAACCCTATTTGAATCGCCTTTGTCATTATCTAGATCTGTCGCCAGCGCAACGTCTTCAAGAAACTCTGCCAGTGAACCGCGGGCTTCATCTACCTCTTTCTGTCCTTCCACAAAATCACGCATACCATTGAGTAGTTCTTCAATATTCTCGATTCTGGAGATTCCTTCCTGGGTGCCATCTTTCTTCAGTTCAGAAAGCAACCCACTTTTTTTAACGATATATTCCGTGAGTTCAAAAACATCCTGCTGGGATTCCAGCGCCTGGAAGCTTTTGATCATCGTGACAAAGTTGCGCAGCTTTGTCTGTATGCTGCCACCTATCCCAGCACCTATCTGCTGGATATTTTCAATGACCTCAAAGATGCTTTTGTCATATTGTTTTGCCGCAACGATTAACTTGTCCATTGTTGTGCTGCCTATTCCACGTGCTGGATAATTGATTACACGCTTTAAAGCTTCTTCATCCTTTGGGTTCACCACTAGTCGCAAATAGGAAAGTACATCTTTGACTTCCTTGCGCTGATAAAAGCTTAACCCACCATAGATCCTATAAGGAATATCCCGCTTGCGCAAGGCGTCTTCCATGGCACGCGACTGCGCATTTGTTCTGTACAAAATTGCAAATTGGCTATTATCCAGCTGATGCTGCATTTTATTATCCCAGATGGATCCCGCCACATAGCGACCCTCTTCTGCATCGCTCATGAGTCTATGGACGATGATTTTAGGTCCTTCATTATTTGCCGTCCAGACAACTTTATCCAGTTTAGTCTTGTTATGATCGATGATGGAATTTGCCGCTTCAACGATGTTTTTTGTAGATCGATAATTTTGCTCTAGCCTATAAGCTTGCACATTGTCATAATCCCGCTGGAAGTTGAGAATGTTATTGATATTTGCCCCGCGGAATGCATAGATCGACTGCGCGTCATCCCCCACCACGCAAATGTTTTGGAACTTGTCGCTCAGCGCTTTGACAATCAGATACTGACTATGATTTGTATCCTGGTACTCATCTACAAGAATGTACTGGAAACGGTTTTGGTATTTGGCCAGCACATCTGGAAACCGATTAAGCAGCTCATTTGTCTTTAATAATAGATCGTCAAAATCCATGGCGCCCGCCTTAAAACAACGCTCTACATATTCTTTATAAATATCGCCAAATCTAGGTCTGCGCGCCATGGCATCTGCCTCTTGGAGATCGGGGTCTGCAAAATAGGCGCGCACCGTAATCAATGAATTCTTCATAGAAGAAATGCGGTTGTAGATCTGCTTATACTTATAAACGTCCTTATCCAATCCCATTTCTTTGATAATGGCACTTACCAGCCGCTGACTGTCCTGAGTATCATAAATCGTAAAATTAGACGGATAACCCAGTTTACTGGCCTCCATACGCAGCAACCGCGCAAAAACCGAGTGGAATGTTCCCATCCACAGGTTTTTTGCCTCACCCTGACCTACGATATCAGCAATACGCTTTTTCATCTCGCGGGCTGCCTTGTTTGTAAACGTAAGTGCCAAAATATTGAACGCATCCACCCCCTGCTGCATCAGAAAAGCAATGCGTATGGTTAGAACGCGCGTCTTCCCAGATCCAGCTCCCGCAATCACGATCATGGGTCCTTCCTTCTGTAGCACAGGCTTTTGCTGCGCCTCATTCAATTGCGATATATAATCCTGCAAAGTGTTCGGTTTTGACTCGTAAAGATAGCTTTCTGGTAGGCGTTACACCAGTTGATCAATTACGTTTAACAGGTGATGTTTAGAATTACGCTTTCGCGAAAGCGGAAAATAAATGATCCCCAGAATAAACAACGACAATAATCTCAATCAGGCAAAATCGCCATTCCTGCGAGCGTACCCTCAGCGATCTTGTCACCAGTTTCATCCCGCATCTGTACGGCAACTTTTAATTTATTGAATCGGTAATATTTTTTAATTGCGGTGACAATGACCGTGGTTCCCGGTTCTACTTTTTTGAGAAAATTGATATTGGATTCAGTAAAGCCAAAAGTGTGAACAATACAACCCTCGCGAGTGAGGAATCGACCTAGGCAAACCAGCCCGATCTGCGCCATACATTCAATCAACAGTACACCCGGGGTGACTGGATAATCAATAAAATGATGCTGGTAAAAAGACGCATCCTTACGGAAGTGGTAAATCCCCATCACATGTTCATCATCCAGTTCCAGCAACTGATCCACAAACTTAAACCCATCCCCATAGGGAAGATTTGCAACTGTTCGTTCTTTGTAGTCTAGTAACATTAGAATGGTATGAATATCGATTACGTAAGATTACGAAGAAGGTCTGAATTTTTATGGAGAATACGTGCAATCACAACTAACCCAGCTTCATTACGGTAATAAAAGATCAAATGTGACCCAACGGGCCAAAACCGGTAACTGTATTTTCTGGATTTATATACCTTTCCTATTTCAAAGTTCTTTGCAATAAATTCAAACTGTTCAAAAATATTGTCATAATATTTATCGGCCTGATATTCTGACCAATTTTCTAAAGTATGAACCCAAATACTATTGAGGTCTAGGTTGGCGTCGGGACTAACTTTATAAGAGGAGGTCATAAGTACCGCCTATGCAGTTCGCGAAGATTTTCCTTGGGATCAAAATCCTCGACAATTCCACTCTCACGACCTTTATCCAATTCTCTATCCAACTGAATCCGCGCTTTTCTACGCTCTACCAGCAGTTGAATGGCATCCTTAACCAGATCTGAAACAGAATTGAATTCTCCCGACTTTATCTCCTGATCCACAAAAGACTGTGTCTGACTATCTAATTCAATGTGAATAGTATTTTCCATACTCAAAGTTACATGATTTGCCGCTCAATTCAAATTATTGCAAACTCTCCCCGCCATCCACTTTAATCACCGTACCGTTTATCCAACTGGATTCTGGTAGGCACATGAGGTAAACGACGTCGGCTACTTTTTCTGGTGTGGTTAGATAACCGCTGGGATTTCGTTGTTTCGCGTTTTCGATTAATTGCTCGTGATTTGGGATACGTCCGAGACTTTCAGTGATGGTAACGCCTGCCTGAATACAATTTGCGGTAATTCCCTTATCCCCATATTCCAAAGCCAGATTGCGTGTGATGGCCTCTAGCGTTGCTTTGGCGGCGCTTACCGCTGCATAGGATTTCATGGGTCGCGAGCTGCCCTCGCTGGTAAAACTCAAAATCCGTGCGCCAGATTTTAAAAAATCATGGCTCACCAGTTTGTCGCACCACGCGTAGAGATTGATTCCCATGGAGTTGATGGTCTGCGCCAAGTCGTCCACCGTTAACCTATTCTCACCAGTCATAGGTTTCAGATTCCCCCGTGACAAACTGTGTAGAAAAACGTGCAAACTAGAACTGTTGAGAAATCCTTTTATTTCTTCCAGCGACTGATCGATTTTATCGGCTCGTGTGGCATCTGTATTCAAAGTCAGTAATTCGATTCCGTAGTTGCGCAGCTTGTTGAATTTAACGTCATTTGTATCGGCATTCATTCTGGCGTCTCTATAGACTAGGATCAGATTCATACCTGATCTGGCAAGCTTATCTGCGCTGGCGTAACCCAGGCCGCTATTGCCACCTATGATCAATCCGTATTTGCCAGCTAGCGGGTTTACCATTTCAACAAGACTCTTTGTGCGGTAAAACCAGGGCCAAAACTCAGCATCAATCCGTGACTGCCCGCTGCTTGCTCTTCCTGCATGAATCGCTGTAGAACAAAGAGGACGGTGGCGCTGCTCATATTTCCGTAATCGCGTAAAACACCTTTAGTATGATGAATATTTTTTCCTAGATCGGCAAATAGCTCTTCCACCGTTTGCACGATTTTTTTACCACCTGGGTGAAATATCAGATGATCTACATCCTCTATGCTTAAATCATTTTTAGCCAGAAAAGGATGAACAATATCCTCAAAGTGACTGGAGATGGTTTCTGGAACGCTTTTATCCAGCACCATTTGCAAACCAGAATTGACCAGGTCAAATCCCATCATGTGGGTTGCATCTTTAAAATGATACATTTCGTGACCTATTACCTCAGGGCCAGAATCTTCCTCACACGAACTCATCAACACACAGGCGCAACCATCGCCAAAAATCGCCGCACTCACCATATTTGCCATGCTGTAATCATCCAGCTGAAAGGTAGCCGTAGGTGCTTCAATCGCGATGATTGCTGCTTTTTTACTTGGGTTGGCCCTCAGGAAGTTCTCGGCATAGATAATCCCGCTCACACCTGCCACGCAACCCATCTCTGTAACGGGTAAACGTACAATGTCCTGTCGCATTTCCAGCTCATTGATCAGGTAGGCATCTATACTGGGAATCATGATCCCAGTGCAGCTTACAGTGATGATATAATCAATTTCCTGAGCTTTCCAGCTGGCGTCTTTTAGCGCTTTTGTTAGAGCGGTTTTGGCCAGTGGCACTACTTCGCGCCTGTAAATTTCATTTCTATCCTGAAAGCTTGTACGTGTAAAAACCTCTACTGGCTCCATGATGGAATAGCGTCTATCCACAGCGGCACCCTCAAAAATTTTGAGCGTCTTGCGGCGCAGGCGCTCGTCCTGACCAGACAGCCATTCTTCCACAAATGGGAGAATATCTGCCGTGTCCTTATAATACTTGGGCAGCGCGGTGGCGACCGTTTTAATTTTTACACTCATCTATCAAAATTGTCCACACATAGCGGAAGGACCATTTCCAGTCCAGTTTATAATTGTCGCAACCTATCGACCGCGCATACATTTCAAAATCAGCTTTTTTAAAGCCAGACGCGATACTAATCAATCCATCGTTCAGAGAAACGGTATGCTTTGTTATAAATGGCGCGAATAGCCTGAAAAATCCATAAGCCACCCTATGCCGGTGCAGGTCGTTAATGATGATCGCGTGCCTGGTAAGTTCCTTGAATTTAGACAGCCAGTCCACGATATCAGCATCTGTAAAATGGTGCATGGTCAGTGAGCTTATCAGTATATCGCAGTTGATATCTTGCGGGGTGAGTTTGAGGATATCGCTTTCGCGAAAGCGTAAACCAGAAAGCCCCTTGCTTTTTTCTCGCGCCGATTCTATGGAATTCCTAGAGAAATCCAGCCCCAGATAATTGACACGTTTATCCTTGAAATTCTCGCGCAGATACCGCAACATTTCACCATCACCACAACCTGCATCCACAATCGTGATCTCCGTTTGATCAATACAGGCAATCTGATCCACGACTGCATCTTTTGTAAAGGCAAATCCGCCCAGTAGCCGATTGATTTTGTTGATATCATCCACCGCCTGCTGTAAGTCTGCTGGGGGCAGCGATGGGTCATCCATCATCTCTGGATCTGTATTCCTACGTTGTGAATTATAAATCAATGAAATGGTTTACCGTGTGTTTTTCTAACGATGTAAGGTAAGGCGGCTGGGAATAGTTTGAGCAGCTTGTGCGAGGTAATTGTGAGCCGGTTATTTAATAGGATATTTTGTAGCCAGCGACCGTATTTCATACGTGTTTTAAACTCGCTGTTCCAGGCACGCGTATAAGAATCAAGCATTTGTTCACGATCGATTTTACCCGATAAAAAATTGTGTACAGACCTCGCTGCCAGTGCTGCGCTATGTATGGCCATCGCCTGCCCGTTGCCGCACAGTGGGTGGATAAGTCCTGCCGTATCGCCTATCATAATCACGCCATTTTCAACAGGATTTTTATCCTCAAACGATATCTGCGAGATGGTTATAGGCTTCTCCCAGGCGGGTATGGCGTTCTTAAAAAAATGCTTGAGATTGCTGTTCTTGCTCAAATGCTCCCGATTAAATTTTTCAATGTCCTTATAGTCTTTGAAAGAATCGAAAGTCGAAAGGTAACAGCAGTTCACCTTGCCGTTTTCGACTTTGGACAATCCTGCATACCCACCAGGGAAATTATGAAGTTCCACAAGGTCATCTGGCATTTCGTAGTCATAATGCATTTTGACACCCAGCCAAGGCGACTTCTTTTGAATAAACTCTCGGTTCAAATTCTTATCCAGAACCGATCGTTTTCCCGTTGCCATAAGCACAACATCAGAGGTGAATGATTGATCACCGCAGCTAACGATAAACTTATCGGCTTGCCCTTGAATGCTGGTTGCTTTGTCCTTAAGTACTTGGCAATTTTCGGTTGCTTTTTGGTACAACGCGTGATCGAGCGCGTAGCGCGAGATGCCTTTGCCACCCAGCGGCAGCTGGGTGTCCAGATCCACCCCCGTGTCGCTGGTAAATCGCAGCTTTTTGATTGTCACGGCCGATAGCTCATCCAGATCTATCCCCTGTCTTTGTAAAAAATCATTTACCTCCAAGCTCAAATATTCTCCACACAACTTGTGCCTTGGGTAGTCATCTGGATCAATCAGCAGCACATTGTGGTTCTTGCCTAACTGGATTGCAGCGGTTAGGCCAGCAAGGCCACCGCCTATTATAGTGATATGGAGATTTGAGATAAATTTCAGTGAATCGCTTTAATTTCGTTATTATATCGCCGACTATGGCGAAACTAGTACATAATCTATGTTTATTTTAATCATTTATGATAGCTTCAAAATAATAAAACCTAGTTGTTATATTGAATTAGCATTTGTATTTGGTTACGCCTTTTACCTAAATAATACGAAAAAGATTTAATGTTTGATATCAAAAATATTACTTTTGATATCAAATAAAGTCATCATGAGTAAAACAGGAAAAATTCAAACTCCGCTCAGGTTAGACCAAGAATTGCTTGCGATTCTTAAGGAAAAAGCTGCCGCATCAAATCGTAGCTTGAATAATTACATTGAAACTCTGCTTTACAAACAGGTAGGTCGAGTTCCCAACCAAACTACCATCGAGGCAATTCAAGAGGCAAGAAAAGGCAATGTCGAAACCATTGAAGATCTGGATGCATGGCTTGACAAGATCTAGTTATGTACCAACTAAAGTCAACTAGCCAGTTTAAGAAAGATCTCAAAAAAGTTAAGAAACGTTCAAAAGACTTTGAGCTGACAAAACAAGTGTTGAAACTTTTGCAAAAAAATGGTTGTCAAGCTATACCTGTAGTGATGCGACCGCATAAACTTAAAGGCGATTACAAGGACAATTGGGGATGTTATATCAAACCAGACTTATTGATTATTTGGTTCCAAATTGAAGATCCTAAAACGATTAGACTTGTTAGGATAGGCTCACATTCAGACTTGTTCTAAATTCAAAGTGGGTTGAAATTGCGTAACTTAAAATCAATTTTCTAATTGACATTTATTAATAACCCAACAACTCTTCCACAACACCTTTCAACTTCTGCACTGGCAGATACTGATCTTCCAGGCCTTTCTCAAAAGGTATGGGCGTGTCCATACTTCCCAGCCTGCGTACGGGTGCGTCCAGATGCTCAAAGCATTCCTCGCTTATGCGCGCCGCAATATCAGATGCCACACTTCCCGTCAGGCTATCCTCAGTCAAAACCAGCACTCGCCCCGTACGGGAAACCGATGAACGAATTGCGCTCATATCCAGAGGCACGAGCGTACGCAGGTCGATTAGATCGATGCTGTAATTTTCTTCTTTTAATAGATCCATTGCCCAGTGAACTCCCGCCCCGTAAGTCACGATCGTTAAATCATCGCCTTTATTTACAGTAGCCGCTTTTCCCAAAGGCAAATTATAATAACCTTCAGGCACATCGCCGGTAATTGATCTGTACAGGGCTTTATGTTCAAAGAACAGCACGGGATTGGGATCTTCAATGCTACTGATCAGCAGACCTTTGGCATCTGCAGGAAAAGCTGGATAGACAATTTTCAAACCCGGCGTCGTGTAGAACCAGGCCTCATTGGATTGTGAATGGAATGGCCCTGCACCTACTCCAGCGCCGCAGGGCATGCGTATCACTACGTCTGCTGGCTGGTTCCAGCGGTAGTGTGATTTTGCCAGATAGTTGACGATGGGATTGAATCCGCTGGATACGAAATCTGCAAACTGCATTTCCACCACTGCTTTCATGCCCGCGATGCTTAATCCCATTCCGGTTTCTACGATGGCGCTCTCGCAAATGGGTGTGTTGCGCACGCGATCCTTGCCGTATCGTTCTACAAAGCCGTCGGTTATTTTGAATACGCCGCCATATTCTGCCACGTCCTGTCCCATGATGACCAGCTCCTGAAACTTGTCCATCGCCTCTTCCAGTCCCTCTTTGATGGCATCTACCAGCCTAATTTCTTTGGTGGAACTTCCCGCGGTCACCGTTTGATGGTGATGGTTTGCATATACGTCTGCCAGTTCTTGTTGTGGGGATGATTGGGGGTACGCTTTCGCGAAAGCGGAATCTAAACCAGCCTGAATATCTTCTTTAAACTCTTCTGTCCATTTATCAATCTCCTGCTGGGAGATCGCGCCCTGCTCCAGCAGATGATCCTGAAAATTAAGCAGCGGATCGCGCACTTCCCAGTAATCCATCAATTCTATCGGGTACATATTTAGTCCCGCTGGCCTCCTCATGTCCACGCCTGCGGAATGTCTTGAATTCCAGCAATACAGGCCGCGGATTCTCACGTACATCTGCAGCTAGCTCGCTCACCTTAGTAAAAACCTCGAGAATATTATTGCCCTCGATAATGTGCGATTCCATCCCATACCCCGCGCCACGCTGCGCCAGATCGTCACAGGCATACTGCTCGCTGGTGGGCGTGCTCAGACCATAACCGTTGTTCTCAATACAGAAAAGAACGGGCAACTTCCAGACGCTGGCAACATTGAGCGCCTCATGAAAATCACCCTCGCTGGTGCCGCCCTCGCCCGTAAACACAGCGGTGAGCTTTTTCTCGTTGCGCAATTTGTGCGACAATGCAATACCGCAAGCCACACCCAGTTGCGGTCCCAAATGGGATATCATTCCAATGATTTTATATTCCTGCGTCCCGAAATGGAAACTGCGATCCCGACCTTTAGTAAACCCATCTTCCTTGCCCTGCCACTGTGCAAAAAGTTTCCACAACGGGATGTCGCGGCTGGTAAAAACGCCCAGATTGCGGTGCATGGGCATGATATATTCATCTGGCTGCATGACCGCGGTAACACCCACGGCAATCGCCTCTTGCCCTATCCCCGCAAACCATTTTGAAATGCGGCCCTGGCGCAGGAGAATGAGCATCTTTTCCTCGATCAGCCGGGGAAGCAACATTCTCTTATATAGAGTAATGGATTGCTCGTGGGAAATATCATGGTCGTAAACTAGCTCGTTGCGAGTGATGGTAGGGGTGGTCATAACTTCAGGTCAAGTCTTTTCAAATGTAAAGCTTATTGTCAAGCAAGCAGCGTTTACAGCGGTTTCCATATTATTTTTGTCCACCAGCCTTTTCTATGCTAGTTACGCGTCAATTATACGTTTTGGTCATTGTGTTCTTCATAAGCATGGGTGGCCATGCGCAAGTTGATACATTAAGGACAACCCATACTCCCCTCAAGTTTAAACCGGCGGCACTTATTCTTCCCGTTGCTCTGATTACTTATGGCGCAGTGGGGATCAAAAATGATCCCATGGACGACTGGGATCAGGATATTAGAAACGAGCTGGGGATGCGCGGGCAGCGCACCATGATTGATGACGTGACCAGATTTGTACCCATTGCCGCGGTGTATGCGCTGGACTTAAGCGGTGTGAAAAGCAAAAACAATTTTGTGGATCGCACGATAATTCTGGGTGGCGCGACCGCGCTCATGTTTACCAGTGTAAAAGTGGTCAAGAACAATGCGGCCATCTCACGTCCAGAGGGTGGTTCTCTCACCTCGTTTCCCAGCGGTCACACGGCTCTCACCTTTATGGGTGCAGAATTCCTGCACCAGGAATATGGCCATCATTCCATCTGGTACAGTGTTGCAGGCTATGGAGTTGCGACCGCGACTGGCTTTTTGCGCCTGTATAATGACAAGCACTGGTTTACTGACGTGATGGCGGGTGCTGGTTTTGGCATTTTATCCATGAAGATTGCGTACTGGCTGTATCCCAAAATAAAGAATCTCTTTCAAACGTCAGAAAAACCCAGTAAATTTGAGGTAAGCCTGATGCCCACCATTCAAAACAATGATTTGCTGCTGGGCGCAGTAATTAAATTTTAAATCCATAGCATGACAAATATACCCAGCGTTGACCTAGCCGACTTTCTAAGCAATGATCCAAAGCGCAAACAAAAATTTATTGATGAGATAGGCAGCGCCTATGAAGAGATAGGTTTTGTGGCGTTGAAAAACCACTTTCTGGATGATGAGCTGGTTGAAAAACTATACGCAGAAGTAGAGAAGTTTTTCCAGTTGCCTACTGAGGTCAAAAAGTCTTACGAGCGTGAAGATCTGGGTGGACAGCGGGGTTATGTGTCTTTTGGTAAAGAACATGCCAAAGGTAAAAAAGAGGGCGATCTAAAGGAGTTCTGGCATTTTGGCCAGGAACCAGACGCAGATGCTGATCTGGAAGAATCGTATCCAGATAATGTTGAGGTAAAGGAGCTGCCTGAATTCAATGAAACTGGGATGAAAGCCTACCGCATGCTGGAAAAGACCGGTATTCACGTTCTGCGCGCGCTAGCGTTGCACATAGGATTACAGGAAACCTATTTTGACCACTGGGCCAGCAACGGTAATTCTATTTTACGCCCCATCCACTACCCGCCTATCACTCAGGAACCAGATAATGCCGTGCGTGCCGGTGCACACGGGGATATCAATCTAATCACTTTACTAATGGGCGCCAGCGCACCTGGATTACAGGTAAAAAGAAAAGATGGTAAATGGATAGATGCAATTGCAAAAGAGGACGAACTCGTCATTAACGTGGGTGATATGCTGGAACGCCACACCAATAACAAACTACGCTCCACGATCCACCGGGTGGTGAACCCACCGCGTGAATTGTGGGGAACTAGCCGTTATAGCATTCCGTTTTTCTTGCACCCACGCAGCGATATGCGATTGGACTGCTTGCCTCAATGCGTTGACGAGCAAAATCCCAAACAACACGATGACATATCGGCGGGGAAATTTTTACACCAGCGACTGGTTGAGATTGGGTTGATTAAGGGGTAGGTTTGTTAGTGTAGTTTCACTTCGGCTGCGCTTAGTGAACTGGTGAAATTATAATCAACTACCATTTGCTGCGAGATAAGGTCTTACGCTTTAATTTGAGATTGATTAGGAGCTGGCATTGCTGTAATAGTTTCACTTCGGCTGCGCTCAGTGAACCGAGAAAACAGAATCACCAGAATCTTCTGCAAGACAAAATCGTACCGTGTTTTGAAACTAGAAGTTCGATTCGGCAATAAAAACATGGCTAAAAGGCTTTGCTGATTGTATAAGAATTGTATATTTGCAGCCGCTTATGAAAACATAGGTATTGTTCTTAAACATTGGAGAGGTGCCAGAGTGGTAATGGAGCAGATTGCTAATCTGTCAACGTGTAAACGTTGCCGGGGTTCGAATCCCCGTCTCTCCGCTAGTGAGCCTATATGGCACCACTTAAAAATCAGTCCCGATATTGATTTAAAATAAAAATCGGGGTGTAGTCTCTCGACAAGCTCGAGATAAACTACGTAGCAATGCTATGTTGCTTATCAATCTTAGTGAGATCAGTTCCGATACTGATGAAAAAAAAATATCGGGGTGTAGCGTAGCCCGGTCATCGCGCCTGCTTTGGGAGCAGGAGGTCGCAGGTTCGAATCCTGCCACCCCGACTAAAACCAGCCTAAAACGGCTGGTTTTTTATTTATGCCTCACTTCGTTTACATTTTGAGATCAAAGAAAACCGATCGCTACTACTACGGTGAGACTTCAGATCTTGAAGATCGACTTTCACGGTATTTTGCGGGTAGATCCAAGTCTACAAAACACGGTGTTCCAAAAGGAAAACTTGATTTTATCAAAGTATGGCTGGCGCATAAATCGTAAGATTTTGATGCTTTACAATAAAGATGTGACTTATAAAGACTTAGATATACTGAATAATGTCGATTCTCCAGGGACTTGGCAGCAGAGGATTGATAAAGTTCTTAGTTTACTAACTTAGAAGTCCTAAAAAACTTCTTAACTTTCAGATGACTTAATCATCACTGGATCACACTAATTGAAGTGCTATGAGCGACAAAAATAAAGATCATTTAAAAAAAGCCCGCGATGCTTGGAGCAATAGAGGTAATGAAAGACCACCCTTTGCCATCCAGCCTGAAGAAGGTCAGAGATCTGTTTGGGACTTCCCGCGACCGCCTGCCATTGAAGAGGTGGCAAAAAGAGTTCTTGTAAAATACCAGGGCAAAACCATCGTAGATACTCAGAATGCGCTTGCGGTGCTAGAGACCGCAAGTCCACCCACTTATTATATCCCTCGTGAGGATATAGATATGAATCTACTTGAAAAACTATCTGGTAAGAGTTCATTTTGTGAGTGGAAAGGTGAAGCTAATTACTGGGCATTGAAAGAGCAACCAAATCAATCTATCGCTTGGTCTTATGCAGCTCCGTTCTCTGAATTTCATGTGCTAAAAGATTATCTGGCTTTTTATCCACATCACTTAGATTGTTATGTGGGTAATGATGAAGTAGAAGCGCAACCTGGTAACTTTTATGCAGGGTGGATTACCCCAGATCTTACCGGGCCATTCAAAGGTGACGCTGGCACTGGATACTGGTAATTGAATAAAGTGAATATTGAGAATCATTGCGTTTTTTGGAAAATCCTTTGTTTTAAAAGCTTAACAGTAGCCTTTCTACCCTATCCGCGTATAGAGTAGCATCGCCATTAATAATCCTGATATTTGAGTTTTCAATCCACTATAATTTGCACCTCAAGATCATTTCTAACGAAATCGATAGAGTCCTACACTAATATTATCTTTACGCAAAAATTTACATTACATGAGAAAAGTTGCCATTGTATCCTATGCACGTACACCCATCGGAAGTTTTATGGGTAAACTCAGTACAGTTCCTGCCGTTCAACTAGGTGCTACCGCTATTAAGGGAGCCCTTGATAAAATCAATCTTGATCCTAAATTAGTGGGTGAGGTACTGATGGGTAATGTGGTTCAAGCAGGTAATGGTCAGGCACCTGCACGGCAGGCGGCCATTGCTGCTGGTATAGGAACTAATACCCCGGCAACAACCGTCAACAAAGTATGCGCTAGTGGCATGAAGACCGTCATGATGGCTGCGCAATCCATTGCTCTAGGCGATCAGGATATTGTCGTTGCTGGTGGGATGGAGAACATGTCCCTGATACCGCACTATGTGCACATGAGAACTGGGCAGAAATTTGGTTCTGCTACGCTGATTGATGGTATGCAAAAAGATGGATTAGTAGATGCCTATGATCATAACGCGATGGGAGTGTGTGCAGACCTTTGCGCAACAGACCATAGTTTTTCAAGAGAGGATCAAGACAATTTTGCGATCCAGTCCTACAACAGATCTGCCGCCGCATGGAAAAATGGCAAATTTGACAACGAGGTAGTTGCCGTAAATGTTCCTCAAAAACGTGGAGATGATCTTATCGTAGATCATGATGAAGAATATACCAATGTCAAAATGGAGAAGATACCGCAGTTGACGACCGGCCTTTTCAAAAGACGGAACGGTAACTGCCGCAAATGCCTCCACGATCAATGATGGTGCTGCTGCGCTTGTGCTTATGAGTGAGGAAAAAGCTAAAGAAATGGGAGTGGAGATTCTTGCCTTTATCAAGTCGTATGCAGATGCTGCCAAAGAACCTAAATACTTTACTACCGCACCGGCAAAGGCTCTACCACTCGCATTAGACAAAGCTGGAATCAGTAAGGATCACGTAGATTACTACGAGTTTAATGAAGCCTTTTCAGTCGTGGGACTGGCCAACATGAAAATCCTAGGCTTGGATGATAAAAACGTAAATATTTACGGTGGAGCAGTATCTCTAGGCCATCCACTAGGTTGCAGTGGTGCAAGAATCATTTGTACGCTCTTGAGCACTTTAATCCATGAAAATGGTAAGATAGGTGCCGCGGCCATTTGCAACGGCGGTGGTGGCGCAAGTGCAATTGTTTTGGAAAGACCTTAGTCTTGAAGAGAGAAATATGTTGTGTTGCGGTGGCACCCGTGAGGGAGTCACCGCAGCATCGTTCTCAAATGGTGAGTCAGCTGCTGTATGGTGAGCTGGCTGGGATATTAGATCAACAAGGCGACTGGCTCCATATAAAATGTTTACACGATCAGTATCAGGGATTTATCCACCAGACACAACTTTCAATCACAGACAATGCTGAACGCGCTAAACCTTTTGGCGATTACCTTGTGAAGGAGGCTATAGAAACTTTAGAAGTTGATAATCAATCTCTATGGCTTCCCATGGGTTCTCAAGTCGATAAGGATTCTGAAAGGACCTTATTGCCTAAACCAAATCATAGCACACCCAGCGTTGTTCATTACGCACAAAAATTATTGGGAACAGCTTATTTATGGGGAGGAAGATCTGCCTTTGGAATCGATTGTAGTGGTCTGGTCCAGTTATGTTACAAAATGATAGGTGTGGGTTTGCCAAGAGATGCCTATCAACAAGCCGAGTGTGGAACAACGGTTATTTTCAGTTCAGAGGCTCAAGAGGGTGACCTAGCATTTTTTGACAATGAAGAAAGTAAGATAACCCATGTAGGAATCGTGTCTGGTTCTGGTAAAATAATACATGCATACGGCAAGGTGCGCATTGATTCTTTGGATCAGGAGGGTATTTACAATAGGGATGAGTCGCATTACACGCACAGGCTAAGGACTATAAAAAGGCTTTAAATTCCCCGATCTCTGTCTTCAACAATCGTTAATAAATTTTTACGCTTTCGCGAAAGCGTAACAAAAAAAAGCCAGCTGTTATATTGCTGGCTTTATACTTAGTACAAACATATTGTACTACATTTTTGCTTTCATCGCCTCAGCCTTTTCCGGCATTTCTAAAAACTCATAAAGACTCGCTAAAGTAGAAATGATATTTTTTTCCTCTGGTTTCATTTTGTGGGCAGCTTCAAAATTTTCTACGGCTTTTTTATAATCTTCCGTCTGGCCTTCAGCAGTTGTCTCTTCAAGGTTACCTCTTTCAATGTAAGAGTTGGCAAGATTTACGTAAGCCGCGTAAGAAGGTTCCATGTCAATCGCAGCCTCAAAGTTCTCTATTGCTTTGTCATAATCTTTATTTTTAAAGGCAGCCATAGCGAGGTTTTCATATATCGCAGGATCATCGATGCTCTGTTTTAATTTTGCGGCAGCTTTCTCATATTCTTCAGTTTTTTCCAAAGTCAGTAAAATATTCGGTCTTGCCATTTTTAAGGACGTATCACCTGGATATTTGCTTTGAATTCTTTCATAAGAGGATTCGGCAGCCTTCAGACCTTTGGAATTCTTGTAAAGCCACACAAGCTTTGTGGCGATATCGCCTACTTTTGATGGTGAACTAACTTCTTTAGGGTCACTGTGTCCACCAGTTTTTACTGCTAAGGCTCTTGTTTTCTCGTTCGGAAAATTCTCTTCTTGTCCGTTACGCGTATTAGTTGCGACATAAGTTACTTCAGAACCAGTGTATCCAGCAATAACTAATTTGTCATAATCCTCTAAAGCTCTTTCTAAATCTTCAGACGCGTAAGAAAGATTTGCGCTATTGTAGAGCATATCATAATTCTGAGTGTCCATCTGATAGATTTCATCTACAAGATCTCTCGCGGCAGAGGTTTTTCCCGCAACGGCAAGTGTATTTGCAACCTCCAGCTTTTTAGAAACAATATAGTTACCTACCATTCCTGAAATTTGTGGGCTATCAACGTTTAGGGATTTAGCCTTCTCGTAAGCTTCCTCTGCACTGCGCAAATCCTCTAAACTAACTTTCTTTTGAGGATTTGCGATATCTATAGTGTGTGCAGCTTTATATAAATTGTATTCAGCCGCATACTTAGTCTCTACCGATGACTCATCTATTGACTCAAATGTAGTGTAGGCTTCTTGTAATTCACCTTTCTCTAGTGCTTTCTCAATTGTACGCATTTCTTTGCGCTGGGCAGCACAGACGGCAGCAACACATAGAAATGCTATCGTTAATCTAGTTTTCATCATTTTGATCTTTATTTTCTGAGTCTGTATTTTCATTAATTGTGCCATCATTTTCCATGGCATCGTCAATTGCATCAAGCTCCTCATCATCACCTGCATTTGCAACCTTTGCAACCGCAGCTATGCTATCATTGCCTTTGAGGTTGATCAAGCGCACTCCCTGAGTCGCACGACCCATGACACGCAAGTCAGAAACGCTCATTCTAATGGCTACTCCTGATTTGTTGATGATCATCAATCCATCATCATCATTGACATTTTTCAAGGCAACCAGGTTTCCAGTCTTCTCTGTGACACTAATTGTTTTTACACCCTTACCACCACGGTTTGTCTCGCGGTAATCTGCCAGGCTGGATTTTTTTCCGTACCCTTTTTCTGAAACGACTAGAATATTGGACTCCATGTCATTCACAGCCACCATGCCTATAACTTCATCTTTTTCATCTGCTAGCCTGATCCCACGTACGCCACTGGCGTTTCTACCCATGGGGCGTGTCTTTGCTTCATCAAATCGTATGGCTTTACCACTTTTAAGACCTAACATCACGTGGCTGTCTCCCGTGGTCAGTTTAGCTTCTAGCAGGGTATCGCCATCTCTTACGGTTATGGCATTGATACCATTTGTACGAGGTCTGGAATACTGCTCGAGGCTGGTCTTCTTAACCGTACCCTTTTTGGTACACATAATTACATAATGGCTATTTATGTACTCCTCGTCCTTAATATCCTGTGTACAGATTACAGCTTTTACGCTATCGTCCTGCTCTATATTTATCAGGTTCTGGATTGCACGTCCTTTAGAGGTTTTGCTACCTTCTGGGATTTCATACACGCGTAGCCAGAAACATTTTCCTTTTTCAGTAAAGAAAAGCATGTACTGGTGGTTAGTCCCCACAAAAATATCTTCTAGAAAATCCTCATCCCTCGTCGTGCTGGCTTTCTGACCTACTCCTCCCCTATTCTGGGTTTTGTACTCGCTCAAGCTCGTGCGTTTAATATAACCAGCGTGAGAAATAGTAATGACCACTTGCTCATCTGGGATCATGTCCTCAATACTTAGATCGCCACCGGCATACTCGATAAAAGACCTGCGCTCATCGCCGTATTTTTCCTTGATTTCATGCAGTTCATCTTTGATGATTTGCATTCTGCGTTCTTTCTTTTCCAGAATATCTTTAAGATCTGCAATCGTGGCGATAAGATCCTCATATTCACTACGCAATTTATCCTGCTCCAGTCCTGTAAGCTGGCGTAGTCGCATTTCTACAATGGCTCGCGCTTGAATTTCTGAAAGATCAAATCGCTCGATCAGTTTTTCGCGGGCTTCCTCACCGTTTTTACTACTACGGATCAGCGTGATCACCTCGTCGATATTATCGCTCGCAATGATGAGCCCCTCGAGAATGTGAGCTCGTTCTTCTGCCTTGCGCAATTCATATTGCGTGCGCCTGGTTACTACCTCATGTCTATGTTCCACAAAATAGTGGATCATCTCCTTTACATTGAGCAATACAGGGCGACCATCTACAAGAGCAATGTTGTTCACACTAAAACTGGATTGCAGCGCAGTATGCTTATATAATTTATTGATCACGATATTAGGAATCGCATCGCGTTTCAAAACATAGACTATGCGCATTCCCTTGCGGTCAGACTCATCGCGTATGCTGGAAATGCCCTCGATCTTCTTATCGTTGATCATATCGGCAGTCTTTTTGATCATGTCTGCCTTATTGACCTGGTAGGGAAGTTCATCCACGATCAGGCATTCCCTGCCTTTTACTTCTTCTATGCGTACCCTGCCACGTATTTTTACCCTGCCGCGACCTGTATGCATGGCATCTTTAACACCATCATAGCCGTAAATGATACCGCCGGTAGGGAAATCAGGGGCTTTGATATGCGTGATCAGCTCATCAATGGTAATATCGTGGTTATCAATGTAGGCTATCGTGCCGTCAACCACCTCGGTAAGATTGTGGGGGGGCATGTTTGTCGCCATTCCCACGGCAATACCACTAGCACCGTTTATTAATAGATTGGGAACTTTTGTAGGTAAAACGGTAGGTTCAGAGAGCGTATCATCAAAGTTGAGCTGCGTATCTACGGTTTCCTTATCGATATCTGCCAGCAACTCCTCGCTGATCTTGCGCATACGCGCTTCCGTATAACGCATGGCAGCCGGCGGATCTCCATCCACACTACCGAAGTTTCCCTGACCATCAACCAGCATATACCTTAACGACCATTCCTGCGCCATACGCACCATGGTATCGTAAACAGAGGTGTCACCGTGCGGGTGGTACTTACCCAGTACCTCACCCACGATTCTCGCACTCTTTTTATATCCTCTATTAGAAAGTACTCCCAGCTCGTACATACCGTACAGCACCCGCCTGTGAACCGGTTTTAGACCATCACGTACATCTGGCAGGGCGCGTGACACTATGACCGACATGGAATAATCAATATATGCCGATTTCATTTCATCCTCGATATGAATCGGGATCAACTTTTCTCCGTTTGACATTTATAAACCTTTGTTTAATGTAAAGTTAACAACTAGCAATTTACGTAAAAATGCCCTATCCATAAGGGTTTGGCGCGGGAGATAGCCATTGGTTATTAACAGCCAGTAAGGAGTTTGTTCACAAGTTTTCAAATGCTTTTCAACGGTGTAGTGGTCTGTGTTTGTTACGCTTTCGCGAAAGCGGAATCACCATTAACCCTATTTTATCAAACGGAATGCTTTTTGAGCAACCGCAATCATTACATTTAGACACAAATAACAAGAATGGACGATAATTTTTCACCCCGGGTAAAGGACGTAATAGCCTATAGCAAGGAAGAAGCGCTGCGATTGGGACACGATTTTATAGGTACTGAACACCTCATGCTGGGGCTTTTGAGAGATGGTGACGGCAAGGCAATAGTTATACTTAACAATTTACAGGTAGATCTGGATAATCTGCGGCGGAAAGTAGAAATACTGAGCCCCGCAAATCCATCAAATCAAGCCAAAGTCAACGAGAAGAAAAACCTGCACCTGACCAGGCAGGCAGAGCGTGCGCTTAAGACCACATTTCTAGAGGCAAAGCTTTTCCAGAGCTCTTCCATAGATACGGCTCACCTGCTGTTGTGTATCCTGCGTAATGAAAATGATCCCACAACTAAACTTCTCAATAAGATGAACGTGGATTATGATAACGTAAAAGAAGAATTTAAGATGATGCTATCTGAAGATGGTGGCACCATGGATGTACCTCTTGCGCAATCGTATAGCGAGGATCCTGAGGATGATAAGGACGGCGGTAAGGAGAATATGTTTACCGGCAGCGGCAATGACAAAAAATCAAATAAGAAAACCAAGACACCGGTTCTGGATAACTTCGGTAGAGATCTTACAAAAATGGCCGAGGATGACAAACTCGATCCCGTGGTAGGTCGCACGGAAGAAATCCAGCGTGTATCACAGATATTAAGCAGACGTAAGAAGAACAATCCACTATTGATAGGGGAACCTGGCGTGGGTAAAAGCGCGATCGCAGAGGGTCTTGCCCTGCGCATCGTACAACGCAAGGTTTCACGCATGTTATACGACAAGCGGGTGATTACGCTAGATCTTGCCAGTCTGGTAGCCGGTACAAAATACCGTGGCCAGTTTGAAGAACGCATGAAAGCCGTGATGAACGAGCTGGAAAAGAACGACGATATCATCCTATTTATTGATGAGATCCATACGATCGTAGGCGCCGGTGGCGCCGCTGGATCGCTGGACGCGTCTAACATGTTTAAGCCCGCACTAGCACGTGGCGAGATTCAATGCATAGGCGCAACTACCCTGGACGAGTACCGCAACAGCATTGAAAAAGATGGTGCGCTGGAAAGAAGATTCCAAAAGGTAATCGTTGAACCTACGAGTGTAGAAGAAACCGTTATTATCCTCAACAATCTAAAAGGTAAATACGAGGATCACCACAATGTGGAATATACAGAGGGAGCCATCAATGCCTGTGTTAGGTTAACCAATCGATATATGACTGACAGGTTCCTGCCAGACAAAGCCATTGATGCGCTGGATGAAGCTGGTTCCCGTATTCATATTACGAATATCGAGGTGCCCAAACAGATTCTCGAAATCGAAAAGCAACTGGAAGACGTCAAGGTTGAGAAAAACAACGTTGTCAAAAGACAGAAATATGAGCTCGCAGCAAAGCTGCGCGACGATGAGAAAAAACTAGAAAAGCAACTCGCAGATGCTCAGGAAACGTGGGAACAGGCGAGTAAAGAACACAAAGACCTAGTAACTGAAGAAAACGTTGCCGAGGTAGTTAGCATGATGACTGGTATTCCAGTGGCGCGTATTGCTACCAAGGAAATGAAAAAACTTAAGGATCTGGACAGTTCCATCGAGAATCGTGTCATAGGTCAGAAAGAGGCTGTTAAGCAAGTGGTTAAAGCCATACAGCGTAATCGCGCTGGATTAAAGGATCCCAACAAGCCCATAGGTAGCTTTATTTTCCTAGGTCAGACGGGTGTGGGTAAAACCCAACTTGCCAAAGTACTTGCCAGCGAAGTCTTTGATTCAGAAAACTCGCTGATCAGGATTGACATGAGTGAGTACATGGAGAAATTTGCCATATCTAGATTGATAGGTGCACCCCCAGGATATGTGGGATATGAAGAGGGCGGCCAGCTTACTGAAAAAGTGAGACGCAAACCCTATTCTGTTATCCTACTGGACGAGATAGAAAAGGCGCATCCTGACTTATTCAATATGTTGCTACAGGTGCTAGATGATGGTTATCTGACGGATAGTCTAGGTCGCAAGATCGATTTTAGAAATACGATCATCATCATGACCTCAAACGTGGGTGCTCGCAAGCTGAAAGACTTTGGGGCAGGTGTAGGATTCGGCACCTCTGCCAGAAAGGATGCTGAAGCAGATAATGCACGCGGCGTTATTCAAGCAGCATTGAAAAAAACCTTTGCACCAGAATTCCTGAATAGGATTGACGACGTAATCGTTTTCAATGCTTTAGAACGTGAGCATATCCACCAGATCATCGATATTGAGCTGGCAAAACTTTTTGATCGTATCAAAGGACTGGGCTATGAGCTTACATTGACAGATGATGCAAAAGACTATATCGCAGACAAAGGCTTTGATAAGCAATATGGCGCACGACCGCTTAAAAGAGCTATTCAGAAGTATATAGAGGATACGCTCGCAGAAGAGATAGTGAACAGCCAGTTACAGGAAGGCGACAGCATTACCATGGTTCTGGATAAAGATAAAAAGGAGCTTACCGTAAAAATCGATAAGACAGAACCAGAAGAATCTACCACCGCAGATAAGGAGTAGATTCAAGAGTTTTATCAAATCAAAAGCCCCGAGCATTGCTGCTCGGGGCTTTTTCATGCTGTGTGATCTCTAGTTATTCAATGACTAACTTGTGTGTAGAATTGATCGTTGTACCCTCAATTTTTATAAGGTATAAACCACTACTTAATTGATCACGTAGATCAATCGTTTGCTTCAGATTGCCTGACAATTCCTGCTGGCTTATCAACTTACCACTTACGTCATAAACGCTCAGTTGAGTTTGCTCATTTTTGAATAAAGACGATTCTACGGTAATCAGTCCGTTGCTGGGATTAGGGTAGATTTTGAAATTGTTTACTGCCACCTCCGGGTTACTTAGTGGGACAACCTCCCTACTACAAATTTCAAGTTCCCAGCTGTCGAATGTTCCCGTATCCCCTACAAAAAAATCAGCCATAAGAAGAGTCCAGTCACCGTTTCCAGGGTTACCCGCAAGAGTTGATAATGGACTGTCTGGAATATAAGTAGAAGGAGGCGTTGTAGAAGTTGCCGTACAATCGATGGCATTTGCAGCATCATCATCAAAAACAATATTGAGATCCACGACTGCCCCATTCGCACAGTTGGTTGACCATACATTAGTAAAATCGGCTTGTGGATTTTGAAGTTGGATAATAAGATCACCTATATAAGTGTGCGACACATTCACGGTAACGTTCACATCATCCACATCAGTTGTGGTAGGAACTGTAATTACATTCCCAACTGCACCTCCAGAACTGCCATTAACAGTACTGTCTGGAATAGGAATATTCAGTACACCAGAAGAATATGTATTACAAACAACTCTCTCAATAGCATTAACCGCAAAATTCTCTGTATTTACATTGAAGAATACATTATCAGCACTCTCGACCATTAGGCGACAGTCGATGGAAACGATGCCAGTAGGTACTGTGATGCTTTCAGAACCATCATTAGGTGTGTTAGAAGCTAGAACCACGTCAAAATTTTCACCACCATCAGTGGATAATAAAATATTTACAAGATTTGAGTTAACTGGAGCGGCTGTGGTATTTGCGACATTCCAGGTGACTGTTTCAGTCGTATTGGGTAACCAAGTTATCCCAGAAGTGTTCTGAGATGTTACGACAAAAGGTCCAGCTGCGCTTTGAACTATAAGTCTCTTGTTGTCTGATGCGGTCTGACCACCACGCGCATCATTATCCCTTACTGTGAGCTCATAGGTTATAGAGCGTGTAACAGATGATAGGACCCTCCCACTCTGTACTTGTACCCCCATTTGCAACTACATCAGACAGTTGAGGAATATATCTAGTAGGCGATCTGTCTCCCTCTCTAGACCTTACCAGCGGTCCAGTCGTGCTAGTTTCAGATGGAAGTCCAGCAGTCCCTAGATCAAATTGCTCCCAGGTATATGTATGAAGTGTGGTTCCTTGTGGATCTGTGGAAGACCCAGTCAATCTATAGGGTGTAAGAGCTGGAATAAATACATCTGCACCAGCATTTGCGGTAGGAGGATCATTTGCAATGGGTAACTCGTTTGAACAACGCCCACCACCATTCAAAAACGTTCGGATTTCATCTAAACTGGTACGGTGAAAATAAGCGTCACTGTTTGGTTGCACATTTTGTGGAGGACAAATTCCAGCATAGGCCATGATAGTCGTTCCACTACCTACTTCATAGGCAGTTGAACCGCTGCGCTGGCCACCACAGGCACCGCCTGTTCCGTTATAAGAATGCAGCGCACCAAATTGATGACCTACTTCATGGGAAACAAAGTCAATGTCGTAAGGATCACCCACTGGCGTGGGACTTCCCGTCACACCTTGTGCTTTCCTCGTAGGATTACAAACACCTCCCAAACTTGCAACGCCACCACCGCCAGTGGTAAAAATGTGGCCTATATCATAGTTTGCACTACCTATCGTTGCATCAATCACCGACTGATTCTCACCTAATAAAGCACCTGGATTGCTATTTGAAAAATTATCCGTGTCTAGAAACACGATTAAATTATTATTGGGTACCAGCAACAATTGCACGGCTAGATCACGTTCATAAATAAAATTTACCCTTGCTAGAGTAACCGCGATTGCAGCCATGACAGCATCGCGTCTATCCACATCAGGCGATGCATCTGTAAAACCTGCTTGAATGTAAGAAAATCTAGAATACTCAATTGTAGTGCTGATCGCCATGCGGTAGGTTCTCAACTCGCTATCATTTGCGTCTTCAACTCCAGTCGTAAAGTCATTTGTTGAAATCGCCTTGTCAACTATTTCGCAGGATGTACCACCTACTCTTCCAGATAGATCTGATTTCTTATAAAGCATATGAATTGTACCCGACTTATCTACCGGATCAATAAACTGCAATCCATTTTTGAAAGACTGTATCAACGCATGGAAACCATATGGCGTCCATGTCAAACGGATCCTATCCCCACTACCATCAGAACTAGTACCAGCATAGCTGCGTATATTCTGGAATCTAGCTTGTAGCGCTGGATCCATGTCACTAGCTTCAAAAACCCGGAAGCTCTTAATGCCATCCACCGTGGGAATTTGCACCGTGGCGGTCACGGCATTAACATCATGTCGATCACCTGCGGCTTGCAAATCGCTCCAAATGGCTGCTTTATCCAGTGCAAAGTAGCTGCTTCTGGTGGGATTTATCTTTAATTCACGAGGATCATCGACTTTGGCATTACTATCGCTCCAGTAGGATGAGTCACTCTGTGCAAAAGAACTTAAAGTCGCCATAAGGACGACCAAAAAAGTAGTTACTAGTTTCATGTAAATCTGTTTAGCGTAAAAATATGGAATATGTAGTAGTTTGCAGGAATTTGTTTTATTGCGCTTTCGCGAAAGCGTACTTATCCAAATCCACATTGATTATCATGAACTCAAAAATCAAATTAATCACCTTTATAATTCTTACAGCTACAATGATCAAATGCAGTTCACAGAAACAGTCTATCACCATTCAAAATTGCCCTAGTGATGGATATTGTGTAAGTGAAATTTTAGAGGATACGCTCGTGGTCATGTCTTTGGATGAGTACGGGAAATTATATGTCCAACTGAAACCTATGAAAGGCGTATCCACTCTGGTGCTGAAGTATTTTGATGCGGCAAGCGATGAAATCGCAGATAGCTCCTATCGTGAGGAACTATATTTACCCTACACCGACATTGCAAACCGCCCAGTAGATAAGACATTTGAGCTTGCGGTAATTTATGGACGGATAGGAAACTTCCGTGGGCAAAATCTATACTTTGAAGACGATTCGGCAAAGTGCAGATTACGCAAAACCGGCGGCAAAACTCTATTGGAAATAAGTGTAAATCCAGAGGTTCCCATGAAAATCACCAATCACGTTGTACAAATTAGTAAGCTATAGGCCAGAGGTTCTGAAAAGCTCTTCTGCGATGCGTGCTTCCCATATAGTTTGTTGCCTTGTGTTTTGACCATGATTTGTCTCACGGTCAAATTGTTCTTGAAGTTGTTTTCTTTTCTTCTCTCCCAGTTTGAAAATCTTGCTTAGATCATTTTTATAACTAGACCTGGGTTTGTAATTGTGTAGCGCGTTGACAATCTTGCGCCGTGATAATTCAGTAATATCCCAGTGCAGCTGCTCGTGTTTTAAGAGATAGATGTTTTGGGCAGCCTCTCGTTTTTTCCAACTGGATTCTGGATAAAAGTAACTGTCCACATTATAGATAAATTTTTTATCTCTGCCAGTACCTTTTACCTTGAAGCTAAAATCCAGTCCCGAGTTTGTGCTCGCCATATACCTTGCACCAGGTGGTACGATTCCTATAAAATCATCCCAGCTCAGCTCAGGTTTCTCGCTATGAGAAAACTTCATCCTAGGATGCTGGGCATAAGAGTAAGTAACCAGCCCAAGACAAAAGATGAAGATCTTTAAGAAGTCCAATTGAAATCTATGTTCTTTTCTATATCCGGATGGAGGCTGTGCATTACGGGACAATTTAGAGCAACTTTTTGAAGTGATTTCTGATCCTCTTCTGCATAATTACCCACCATATCAATCTTGATTTCAATCCCTACCACCCTGCGGGGATCATTGCCCATCACTTTATGGACATGTGCCGTGGTTCCTTCTATCTCATAACCTTCCTGCCGCGCCTTGATCCCCATGATGGTAAGCATACAGCTTGCCAGCGAGGTGGCGAGACAATCAGTAGGCGAGAATGCTTTACCTAAACCTTTGTTATCCTTAGGCGCATCTGTTTCAAAAGTATCGCCACTGGAAATATGTATGTTTTTGCAGCGCAACTCGCCTTCATAGGTTACGATCGAGGTCATTTTTGAGGATTTTCAGGTTCAAGGTGCAGTTCTTTAAAAGTCAGGTCTGGCTGGAATTGCAATAGAAATACTGCCTCATTATAATATCCAGAGAACGGCTGTTTGACATAGTCAAATTTACTTTCTGCCATAATGGTCATACCGTCTTTTACCACGCTCTCATACAATCGCTTTGCGCTAGCGTTGCGCAGGATCACGTCCATCGCAACATCAAAACCACGAGTCGCGTATTTATTTGGAAAATGGCTAAATTCTCGTCGGTACAGTTTTACAAATGAATTGTCGTCCTGGTCTTCTTTGTACATCTTCGGAAAAATATAGTTCAGCTTTGCCAGATTATTACTGGATAAATCCATGTCCTCATAATCATCCAATCCCACCACGGTAATCTGATGATCGATCACCGCGCTGGCATAGTGATTTGTAGCATCTGTTATAAATCCCACATTATCCACAGCAAGTATGACAAGATTTTCTTTATCGGAATCCAGTTCTTTAAGGTAATTCTGTTTGAAAATATAGTTGCTTTCTGCACTGGGAATGATAATCCTAGCGGCAGGAAAAAGAGTGACAAATTCAGTTTTAAGTTGCGGGTTTTTATTATCGGTGACAATAATTATATTTTTATCCTTTGCGTAAAACGATAAAAAGGATTTGAGCCTTGCCTTGAGCAGTTCATCAGTAGGGCGCGCCTGTATCAGATTTTTAAATAATTTCACCTTACTTGTGGTAAGAGGCGATATCACTGGCACGTCGCTAGATTGTAGTGACCGCGCTACTTCGGCGACATTAGAAGATTTCAATGGGCCGATTACCGCTGTATAATTGTCAAAATTATTCGCCGCCAGTATATTACGTATAGCCTGCAACTCACCCTGTGTATCGTAGAGATCGTATTCAATTTTCAATCCCAGTATACGCGCACTATCACGCGCGATCCGCACCCCAGAATAGAAATCCAGCGCGATTCTCAGTGCTTTATCATCTTTCAGTCTATCCTTATCGCTTGCCGTCGTATCAATCCTATTAAGCGAAAATGGCAGCATCACCGCAATGCGCTGCACACTATAATCCTGAATACTATCCACAAGTCTAGCGACCTTGCTGTCATATGAGCGTAACGCAAAACTATCCACTCTTCGCGGCCTTGGGATAAGTACCGTCATTCCTGCTTTAAAGCCCTGCTTCAATTCTGGATTGAGTGTGGTGAGACTATCCTCACTTAAACCAGTCAATTTTTTAAGCGAATACATACCGCTACGCGCTGGGATTCTATATTCAATAAATCCATCTTCTGGCATAGCTGGATCCGGGACTTTTAATACCATTCCTGGTTTGAGTTCCTCAATCTCTGGATTCAGTTTTTTGATAGTTTCAATGGTGGTGCCATTATTCTCTGCAATGCGGTAAAAACCCTCGCTGGGCTGTACAACATAAGTGTGAAAACCATCGTCTGGATCGCTTAAAATGCTTAAATCCTTTACCGCAACCTGTTTTCCATAAACTGGAATACGTATCTCATCACCACGCTGTAAGGGTTCTGCATACAGGCGTTTATTTGCTTCCTTGATATCTAGAATCGTAACGCCGTAATCTTTAGAAAGCCTGTATAAAGTTTCTTTTTTCTTTACCTTGTGAATCTTATAATTTTCTAATTTCTTCTGGGTAAGCGCAAGTGAATTTGAGGGAATCAACAAGTTCAACCCCTTGCGGAATTTACGTCTCACATCAGGGTTGAGTGCGATCAGATCCTTTTCCTGGATACCGTATTTCTCTGCAATCGTTTTAAGCGTCTCACCGGCCATCACCTTATGTGTACGGTAGTCCTGGAAATAGGATTTGACAGACAATGTAGCCTCAATAGAGACTTCTGAATTGATTTCATTTGTTTTGGGGGAGTACGCTTTCGCGAAAGCGTAACACATCAAAAACACCATCCATAAATTTCTCATACTATTCCCATTCAATCGTAGCGGGCGGTTTTGAGCTGATATCATAAACCACACGGTTGACGCCTTTTACGTTGTTAATAATTTCATTACTGGTATCCTGCAGGAATTCATAAGGCAGGTTCACCCAGTCTGCAGTCATGCCATCTGTACTTTCTACAGCACGCAGGGCAACACATTTTTCATAGGTGCGCTCGTCACCCATTACCCCTACCGAATCCACCGGCAAGAGAATCGCTCCCGCCTGCCATACCTTATCATATAACTCCCATTTCTTGAGATTGCTGATAAAAATGGCATCCACTTCCTGCAGGATCGCGACTTTCTCGCGAGTAATATCGCCTAAAATACGTATCGCAAGCCCAGGCCCAGGAAAGGGATGACGTCCTAGAATAGCGGCATTCATCCCCATGGATTTCCCTACGCGTCTTACTTCATCCTTGAAAAGCGATCGTAAGGGCTCGACTATCTTCAACTTCATATAATCTGGCAAACCTCCCACATTGTGGTGTGATTTGATAGTTGCACTGGGACCTCCCGTCGCAGATACACTTTCTATTACGTCTGGATAGATCGTACCTTGTGCGAGCCAGGTAGCATTTTCAATCAACGATGATTCTGAGTCGAAGACGTCAATGAAAACCTTGCCTATTGCCTTGCGTTTCAATTCTGGATCGCTTAATCCCTCCAGTTCAGTCATGAATCGTGCCGTGGCATCTACACCCTTGACATTCAGACCCATGTCTTTATACTGATCAAGCACCTGGTTAAATTCATTCTTGCGCAACAAACCGTTATTGACAAAGATGCAATGCAAGTTCTCGCCTATCGCCTTGTGCAGCAACATCGCAGCTACACTACTATCCACACCGCCGCTTAACCCCAAAACAACGCGATCGTCCCCTATCTTCTCCTTTAGGCTATCCACAGTTTCTTCCACAAAACTTTGTGGTGTCCAGTCTGGATTGATTCCAGCAATATTGATCAGGAAATTCTGTAGCAATTGTTTACCATCCGTTGAATGATATACTTCAGGGTGGAATTGAATGGCAAATGTGTCCTCGCCGTCAATCCTGTAAGCGGCGTTGAGCACGCTGTGGGTGCTGGCCAATCTTACTCCATTTTCTGGCAAGTCCTTGATTGTGTCGCTATGCGACATCCAGACTTGTGAGTTCTCAGTAATACTTTCAAAGAGTGGCTCCTGATCCTTGATCACCGTAAGGTTAGCACGACCATATTCCCTGATACTGGATGGTGCAACGTTACCACCGTTGAAATGTGCCAGATACTGTGCACCATAACAAACACCCAGCAATGGCAACTTACCACGCACGTCTTTTAGATTTACATGAAATGCATCTTCTGCGCGTACTGATTTAGGGCTGCCAGATAGAATCACAGCCTTATAGCTGCTTACATCCTCTGGCTTTTTGTGAAAGGGAATGATCTCAGAATATACATTTAGCTCTCTGATTCTACGCGCAATAAGTTGCGTGTATTGCGATCCAAAATCCAGTATCAGTACCTTATCGTGTTCCATGGTCAAATTTACTTAGTCGCGCTGTTATCACTGCAAATCCATCTTAATAATATATACAAGTTTTACAGCAGCTGTCAACTATGGCATCTCAATCACGGTAAATCTGGCGTCCAGCGGATCTAGATTTGCCTTGAGTTCCTCGATCAACTCGTGACCATATTTCTCGTAGTAGAAAGAAAAATTAGTCTGCCGCTCTTGAAGACTCCCGCTGGGAAAAAGTTCATTCTGTAAAAGTAGTGCCCTATCGACGTGATCTGAGAGTTTCCGTTTTTGGGCTTTTAAAAGTCGTTTTTCCAGTTTATTCAGTCCATTGATTTGTTTCTGTTCCTGTGCCGCGACTGCGGTTTCAAAAGATTTTTCGGTTTTGTTTGCTAGTTGATATAATTCGGCAAACTGTTTTTTTAAATGCTCTTTTTGCGGTCTAAAATCAATCTCGATTTTGCTTACTCTTTCCGTGACTTGGGTGCTGAGTTCATAATCTTCCTGAAACAGGTCATCTATGTCAAGACCAAGTCTCTGCAATTTATCAATTTGCTTGCTGGTAACAATCAATGCAGAATTACGCAGCAGCAGCATGGGAAAGGTAACAGATGCCTGATTGAAATATTCTTTTAATTCCAACCAATATGCCAGCTCACCACCACCACCTATATAACATAGATTGGGAAGAATAACTTCTTGGTACAATGGTCGCATGATGACGTTAGGTGAAAACCGCTCAGGATAATTTTCTAATTCCAGCAAGATTTCTTCCTGAGTGAATCTCAAGTCCTGCTCGTCTATAACGTAAACGTCATCCTTTTTGATAATTCTCTTGCGATAGGCGTCTTTGAGGTAAAAAAGGTTGATTTCCCTAGGATTGACCTGTTGCTTATACTGTTCATCCCAGCTGTCAAGTGTACTACTTACCGCTTTATAACTGGTTTGATGAACAAGTTCTTTTTTAAAGTGTGGTGCTGCGATTGCTTTTAATCGTGAGTCATCTGCGTCCAGAATGACAAGTCCATCAACTTTAAATAACTCGTGGGCTAGGACTCTGGTTGCACTGGCAAGGTTGTCGTTTTTTAGGTAGGCTTTTTGGAAAATTGTTCTCAACTCATCTGCCGCTTCACTTCTGCCTAGCAAAGCAGTGAATGTCTGAAATACCTCATCCATTCCATCCGTTTGCAGTCGTCCTACAGCGCCGTGACTTTGCCGATTATACACGAGTTTACGATCACCGTAATTAAAATATTGAATTTCTTCAAAGTCGTGGTCTTCTGTCGCCATCCAGTACACGGGTACGAAATTGTATGCAGGATATTTTTGCTTGAGAGACTTACATAAGTTGATCGTAGAGATGATCTTATATAAAAAGTAAAGCGGCCCAGTGAACAGGTTGAGCTGGTGACCTGTGGTGATGGTAAACGTTTTTGAATTACTTAGAGACTGGATATTTGTCCTACTTGCCCCAACATTGTCAAGTTTTGCATATTGTTCCAGTAATACTTTTTGCAGTATTTTACGCTTCTCCTCTCCCCATTCCACTCCGCAGACTTCTCGTCTATTTGAGATTGAAAATTGGCAAGGTGTGGAAAGCGGTTGTAGAATTTTTGGACCTCTGTCTTTTGCGCCAGATAGTCCTTTATCAACGGACTGAAATACCTGAGCCCTTGTATTTCCAGATGCCATTTCTTCATGTAGAGTTGTTCAATGTGTGGTAGTGAGATTTGAAATTCCGCTTTCACCTCGACTGCGCTCGGCGACCGCGCGAAAGCGGAATCATCAACATCCTACTTCTTCTTAGGCTCATAAACGGGCAGCAACTTATTGCTCACCTCACCAAAACCGACGCGCACATCACCATTGGTGCAATAACCGCGCAAGGTGACGGTATCGTTGTCCTGAATAAACTTGCGTTCTGTACCGTCGTTGAGTTTTACCGGATTCTCGCCTTTCCAGCTCAATTCCAGCATAGAACCGTATGAATCTGGTGTAGATCCTGAAATGGTGCCGCTACCCATCAAATCACCACTATTGACACGACAACCCGTAATGGTGTGGTGCGCCAGTTGTTGTGAAATATTCCAATACAGATTTTTGTGATTGCTCTGGCAGATGGTGGTAGGCTTCCCATTTTCTGGAGTTAGATCTACCTCAAGATGAATGTCAAAACTCTTCTCGCCGCTGCTGTCCAGATAGTCCAGTACGGGTTTTTCTCTCTCTGGCGATGGGCATCTAAAAGGTTCTAGCGCATCCATGGTCACTATCCAGGGGGATATGCTGCTGGCAAAGTTTTTAGCGAGAAATGGACCTAGCGGTACATATTCCCATTTCTGGATATCGCGTGCGCTCCAATCGTTGAACAGCACCATTCCAAAAATATACTTCTCTGCCTCATCCACTGGAATCGGGTGTCCCAGTTTATTTGCATCAGTCGTAATAAAGGCCATTTCCAATTCAAAATCTACCAATTTACTGGGGCCAAAAGTCGGCTGATCATCACCCGGCTTGATGGTCTGACCTTGCGGCCTGTGGATGGGAATGCCGCTGGGAACGATGCTGCTGGACCTACCGTGGTAGGCAACAGGCATGTGCAGCCAGTTAGGCAACAGGGCATTTTCTGGATCGCGGAACATGGTTCCCACATTGGTCGCGTGTTCCTTGCTGCTGTAAAAATCTGTATAATCCCCTATCAACACGGGCAGCTGCATCTCAACCTCGTCCATGGAAAAGATGATACGGTCGCGGTGCTCCTTATTATCACGTAACTCTGCATTGCTTTTATCAAAAATATCGCCTATACGGTTGCGCACTAGTCGCCACGTCTTTTTCCCGTCGCTGATAAAGTCGTTGAGCGTGTCCTGCATAAACATATCATCAGTAAGCGGGATCATGTTGAAATATCCCATTTCCTGCAACGCACCCAGATCGATGGCATAATCACCTATACGGGTTCCTATAGTAATGACATTGTCCCGAGTCAAAAAGACGCCGAATGGGATATTCTGAATGGGAAAATGCGTGTCGCTATTGTATCCTATCCAGGATTTGCGGGCTGGGTTGTTAGTGGTTTGGGGCATTGATCTGAGTTTTTGGTTCACAAAGTAGTCTCAAATATATCATTCTGGTTAAGTCTTATCTGTCTGAGCGCGTATTTTTACATCCTAAATATTTCACAATGCCATTTACTGACCCTGAAATACTTGATCTCGT
The DNA here is from genome assembly GCA_963740155.1 of uncultured Flavobacteriaceae bacterium. Lineage (GTDB taxonomy): Bacteria > Bacteroidota > Bacteroidia > Flavobacteriales > Flavobacteriaceae > Nonlabens. Next base: position 390,046 of record CAVUDE010000001.1, read on the forward strand.
CCAGCAAGAACTGGATCGCCAGCGCAACGGTCTGGAACTGATCGCCAGTGAGAATTACGTGAGCGATGCCGTTCTGGAAGCCACAGGCTCCATACTTACAAATAAGTATGCAGAGGGCTACCCCGGCAAGCGCTATTATGGCGGTTGCGAGGTAGTCGATAAGATTGAAAACCTGGCTATTGAGCGCGCCAAAGAACTGTTCAATGCTGCTTATGTAAATGTGCAACCCCACTCTGGTAGCCAGGCAAACACGGCTGTATATCATGCCTGCTTGAATCCGGGTGACAAGATTTTGGGATTTGACTTATCCCACGGTGGTCACCTCACCCATGGTTCACCAGTAAATTTTTCTGGGAAACTTTACGAGAATAGTTTTTACGGCGTTCAGGAAGATACCGGGTTATTGGACTATGACAACATTGCGGAAATCGCAGTACGTGAACAGCCTAAAATGATCATCGCGGGAGCATCTGCCTACAGCCGGGAAATAGATTATAAACGCTTTCGCGAGATTGCAGACAATGTGGGTGCTCTATTGCTGGCAGATATCGCTCATCCTGCAGGACTGATTGCCAAAGGTATTTTACAAGACGCCATCGAGCACGCGCATATCTGTACCAGTACGACGCATAAAACCCTGCGTGGTCCTCGTGGTGGTGTGATCCTAATGGGTAAAGATTTTGACAATCCTTTTGGCCAAAAGTTGAAAAATGGCAGTCTCAAAAAAATGTCCACTTTGCTCAACAGCGCCGTTTTCCCGGGAAATCAAGGCGGGCCACTGATGCATTCCATTGCGGGAAAAGCGGTAGCTTTTAAAGAAGCACTTACCGAGGATTTTCTGCACTACAGCGTTCAGGTGAAAAAGAATGCAGCCGTCATGGCAGATGAATTTATTAAGAAAGGCTACAAGATAGTATCTGGTGGGACTGATAACCACATGATGCTCATAGACCTGAGAAACAAAGGAATTACCGGCAAACAGGCAGAAGAAGCGCTGGACAAGATTCACGTGACCGTAAATAAAAATATGGTGCCATTTGATACAGAATCACCGTTTGTCACCAGCGGGATCCGCATAGGTACACCTGCAGTTACTACGCGTGGCATGAATGAAGATGACATGCGTTTTATCGTGGATACCATCGATCGCTGTCTCATGAATCTGGAAGATGAAAAAGTCCTCGCAGAACTGGGTAAAAAAGTGACCGAAAAAGTGAGTAACTATCCTATTTTCAAGTCCTAGCGGAATTTACTTTACACAAAAACAGCCGTAATCTTCAAAAGACTAGCGGCTGTTTTTGTTTTGTGGAGTTTGATCAATCCGGATCAGACTCTGTGGGGTTTGTGTCGTAACTTTCTTGATTGTCATCATCCTCTGCGTCTGGTGCGAGCGTTTCTACTTCTACCTCTCGATCGTCCCGGCAGCTTGAAAAAATGGGAGCGGCTACAAAAAGCGCCACCGCAAAAAAGGTAATCTTCTTCATAATCTTTGTTTCTTTCTCAAAAATAGGAACGACAGCATTTAATTGCTCTTATGGTGTTCTTAAAAATATAGTTGTGGGTAGTTGTTACGCTTTCGCGAAAGCGTAATCACCACCATCACCGCAACACAGTTTTAACCTAGGTTTACCGCTGCCCTGAACCTTTACTGTGATAAATGCCGTAAGTTTAGGTCTTTCTAAGCAAGTAGATTATGAAAGCTTTGTTTCTGACCCGTGAATATCCGCCAGAGGTTTATGGTGGCGCGGGTGTGCATGTAGAGTATTTATCCAGATTCCTGGCCCAGCAGATTGAGGTTGAGGTGCGCTGTTTTGGCGAGCAGGATGATACGGAAGATAATCCTATGGTAGATGGGTATGCCTATGAGGCGCCGGGCTTTGACCTTGCAGACCCGCAATTGAAAGGTCTGCTACAAACGTTGAATACAAACGTACGCATGAATGTGCATCCCATTGATGCAGATGTGATCCATTGCCATACCTGGTATTCAAATTTTGCCGGGATCATGGCAAAACTGTGCTATGGCAAACCGCTGGTCGTCACGACTCATAGCCTGGAACCACTGCGACCGTGGAAACGCGAGCAACTAGGACGCGGCTATGATGCCAGCTCGTGGATTGAAAAAACGGCGATTGAAATGGCAGATGCCATCATCGCGGTTTCAGAGGGGACGCGTGAGGATATTCTGGAACATTTCAACGTGGATGAAGAAAAAATCAATGTCATATATAATGGTATCGATCTGGATCAATATCAGCAGGTGGAAAGTACCGCTACCCTAGACAAATATGGAATTGATAAATCTCAGCCATTTGTACTGTTTGTAGGTCGTATCACGCGGCAAAAGGGAATCATCCATCTGGTCAATGCTATCCAGCACTTGGATGATGGTATTCAGGTAGTCTTGTGCGCCGGTGCGCCAGATACGCCAGATATTGCTCGTGAAATGGAACAAGCAGTCAAAAAAGTGCAGGCGCAGCGTGACAACGTGATCTGGATAGAGGAAATGCTGGATAAACCCAGCGTGATAGAGCTTTACTCTCACGCAACCGTATTCTGTTGTCCATCCATTTATGAACCATTTGGCATTATCAACATTGAGGCTATGGCCTGTAATTGTCCAGTCGTTGCCAGCGCGGTAGGCGGTATTCAAGAAGTAGTCGTGCCTGGAGAAACCGGCATCTTAATTCCCGTAGAACAGCAAGACAGCGCACCTTTTGAACCTGTTGATCCTGCTCAATTCTCAGAAGATCTAGCGAGAGGTATCAACCAGCTAGTGGCACAGCCTGAACTGGCCAAAAAACTGGGACATGCAGGTCGCAAGCGCGTAGAAGAACATTTTGACTGGAGCAAGATCGCCCAGCAAACCATCCAATTATACAACCAACTAATCGACAACCATGGTCAAGAGTAACGTAATATCCATTATCCTGGGCGGTGGCCAGGGAACAAGACTTTATCCACTTACGCAGAGCCGTTCAAAACCCGCCGTCCCTATTGCCGGCAAATACAGGCTGGTGGATATTCCCATATCCAATTGCCTGAATGCCGATATCAAACGCATGTTTGTGCTCACGCAATTCAACAGCGCATCGCTGAATAGGCATATCAAGAACACCTACCAGTTCAGCAATTTTAGCAAGGCGTTTGTAGACGTTCTCGCTGCAGAACAGACTCCCGAAAACAGCAACTGGTTCCAGGGAACGGCAGATGCCGTACGGCAAAGCATCCATCATTTTACGCAGTATGAATTTGACTATGCGCCTTATACTTTCTGGTGATCAGCTCTACCAGATGGATTTCAACAAGATGATCGATGCACACAAAGAGTCTGGCGCAGCGATCTCGATCGCCACAATACCTGTTTCAGCAGATGATGCGACGGGTTTTGGCATATTAAAAAGCGATGATCAGAATATCATCACTTCGTTTGTTGAAAAACCAAGTCTAAAGGAACTATCTGGCTGGGAAAGTGAGGTGAGCCAGGAGATGAAAGACAAGGGAAAGATCTATCTGGCGTCTATGGGAATCTATGTGTTCAACCGTGAGTTGCTGTTTGAGCTGATGCAGGATAAAAGTACGGTGGATTTTGGGAAAGAAATCATTCCGCAGAATATTGACAAGCACAAAACGCTAAGTTACCAGTACGAGGGCTACTGGACAGATATAGGAAATATCACTTCGTTTTACGAGGCAAACCTGGCCTTGACAGACCCGTTACCACAATTCAATCTTTATGATAACAAGCGACAGATCTACACCAGGCCGCGATTCCTGCCCACTTCCAAAATCATGGGCACGACCATCAATAAAACCACTATTGCAGATGGGTGTATTATCCAGGCGGCGCGTATCGAGAACTCGGTTATAGGAGTTAGATCCCACATTGATCAAGAGGCAACGGTGATCAATACCTATATGATGGGTAGCGATTATTATGAAACACTACAGGAAATCGAGGAAACAAAGCCACAAAACAAAATGGGCATAGGAAAACGCAGCTTTATCAAAAACTGCATCATTGATAAAAACTGCCGTATAGGTGCAGACGTGCGCATCGTAGGCGGTGAGCACCTAGAAGACGTAGATACAGAAAACTACACCATCAGATCTGGTATCGTGGTGCTGAAAAAGAATGCGGTGATTGTGGATGGGTTTACTTTGACTTGAAAGAATTGGTTTGTCAAACAACATTGATTAGTAGGAATTACTTTTCTTCTGTCTGGCGCAGATTATTAGGGCGGATGAGCTTTTAATTTGTTACATATTTTGAGCTTGATAAATTATATTAAGATCGAAGCAATGAACCACATACACACAAAACTAAAAGGAGAGCTGGATTAGTTTATATTTAACTGATCAAGCAGTGAAAATTAAAATATGAAGAACCACGAAGAAATACGAGAAATTAATTAATGGTTTAGGACAGGAAAACTTCAATATATTGATTTTAGAATACGCCAAAGACTATTATGGTACAATTGAATTGCACATTAGCAATGCACCTTATTATGGGGGAATTGATTCTGGTGATCTTTAGAGATCAAAATGAAGTAAAAAGAAATATTCAGATAACAATTATTAAATAAAAGATTGAAGAAAAGCTATTTGAAGATGTTGAGAAAGCCGCAAAGAACACTATTGAATTCAACTATTTATCAAAACTTGATTTCTATGCTTCTTCTTCTTTAACTCAAAGTAAGAAACAAAAATTTATTAGAAAAGCAGAAGTTAAATACAATATTGATTTAAAAATCATTGACGCGAAAAAACTAGCTGGGAGCATGAATGAATTCTCGTCGATAAAAACCACGCTAAAAAAATATACGCGTTTAAAGAAAGAAGACTCTATTTTTAATATTTCCAAACAACACAAATTATTATTTAATGTAATATCCTCAGGGGAGGATAGTACTAGAATCAAAAGGCATCTAATTCATGCAAACATTTTAACTGCACTGTTTGAAAGTCCAGATAGAACGTTAGATGAATTATTTATAACTTTAAGAGAAACTATTACAGTAGACTTAGACAAGGAAAGTATTTTCCAAGAAATTAACTTTTTGAAAAGTAAAAATTCAATTGAAGGTAAAAATCGTTTTCATCTATCTGAAAAATATTTCAACAACTTACAGTCAATATTGGATTTAAACAATATCCAAGAGAAAGATTTGACTATCAAAATCGATAAATTATTAAGCGTTAGGAAAATAAATGTTGATCCTAAACTAATTTCCAGAAAATTAATTGAAATGTATGTGCAACATTTTCAATTTGAGATTGAAGAGTTTGGATCTACTGAAGATTCTTTTCTTAGGTCTACCCGAAGGATATTTAGTGAAATTCTAAGTCTCCTATCAAGTTCTGGGGTTAGCGACAGAAGAACGTAAAATTATCGCAAAAGAAATTATTGACATTTCAAGTACAAATGATTTTCTAACGAAACATCAGGTGTCTCGTCAATGTATGTTAAGCTTTATAATTCGGAAAAGCTAGAAGATTTCATCAATAATAGCAGTCGTAGTATATGTTTAGATACACAGGTTCTTTTGCGACTCCTTTGCGTCCTGTACGAACCGACTATGAACGATGTCTCTTTAAAAGCAGTTCATCAATTTCATAAAGCGGTTTCAAATACGGAGCTGTATGTGGACATGTTTACTACAGAAGACTATATTCAAGAGGTAGCTGGGCATTTACAGAAAGCACTAAAAATTTATAATTACATAAAGTTACCGATATTCGAAGAATAGGTAAAACTCGAAATGTTTTCTACAATTTTTATGTTGAATTACAGTCAAATGGTAAAATTAAAGATTATAACTTTAGAGAATTTATAGAAAAGGAATTACTGGGAATGTCCTTACCTGACGAATTCGATATTGATTTTTTAAAAATCATCGAGAAAAGAATGGTGCGTTTGTTCGAGAAATTAGGATATGAGGTAGTAAGTCCACACTTCTATGATAATTATAATGAAATAAAGAAAAAGTTCGAATTGGAGCTAGGTTTTAATAATCAGGTACGGTCTCACAGAGCAATTAAACATGATGTTAGAACTGCACTATATATGAGCGATAGAGCTAATCATTTCGATATAGAAGAAGAAATATTTCTAGAACCTTATGTAATTAGTTGGGATTACCAATTTTATAATCTCAGAAACGTGCTTAGAGATAATACTAAAGACTACAATCCATGGTTTGTTTATACACCGCAAAAGTTCATCGAGAAAATCCAATTAGGTAGTTTTAAAATAAAACCAGAATCAATTAACGAAACCATTCTTTCGATAGTTGAATCAGATTTCAACAGTGGTAGTAATAGAAATTTTTTAGATGTTATATCAACAATTTTTAATAAAGAAAATGTAGGTGATCTGAAATTGGCTCAAAAGTTTGCCAATATCGAAGAACAATATTTAGAAGAAGTTGAAAGTAAAGATAAATTTAAAATGGTAGCAAGTGATGAGTCTCCGCTAACAACAATTTTGAATATACTTATAAGTAATTACAATAACCCAGAGTCTGAAAACTCCATGAATGACTTCACTAATTTATTTGCCGATGATACTAAAGCCGATGATTTAGTTAATATTGTTAACCAATCGATAAATGATTTGAAGCGGAGCAATTTGAACAAAGAAAAATTGATTATAAATATTGATAATTTGCTCAAAAAAACTAACAACAATCTTTGAAATCTTCATATTTAGTGGCTTTGATCACAAAATCCGTTTTTTCTAAACTTTATGCAGAGTACTATACTTGACGCTACCGGTACAACACTTTTGTATAAACAAAATTGGTTGATTGTACATTATCTAAAGTATTCACTTTTATTATTAACTATAGAAAAAACTAATGTATTTGACAGAGTCTCTGTGTGAATTTAGCAGCTAGGTTGAATTTCTAAAAAATTAAATAGATTCTAACCCACTTAAATTAGCGCATCAAAATACCAGATTTGTGCTCTTAATTCTCACTTTAGAAATTCTGTAAACATATTGGAACTAGTTTTTGTATTACTGTTATTAAATATAAAGAGATTTGAGTATGTGATTTATGAGATCTGTCGTATCACCCATACCTCTTCCCACGCCACCACACAATCACAAATCCCAACAAACCTAAAACAACCAGCGGCACCAGCACGTTGATCAACTGCCAGTAATTGCGGTTTCCGTAGGATTCTTCCAGGTTTAAAAATGGGATTGTTATATCTTTATTACGCAGGGAGATTAGCCCGTCGCCATCCAGCATGTACTCAATCGAATTGAGCAAGAATTCTTTGTTGCCGTAGACCATCCCTGTACGCAAATCAAAGCCCAATTCTTGGGGCTGTCCCCTATCCACCTGGTTTTTTAGAATGTCCCCATCTGAAATCAGCAGAATACTCCCCCGTTTACCTGTGTCCTGATGCTTGGAATACTCAAAAGGTTTGACCTTATTACGATAGGCGCTTGTAAATTCTCCCTGCGCTAGCACGGCCAGGGGCTGTCGGCGAGCGGTAAATTCTGCTAGATTGAGTTCAGTCTCGATTTCGGCTAGAGAAACGGCGGCTGGTAGGGTGACTAGCTGAGTTTCTGCAGCGGTGGATAGCAGGATGGTCTTATCAATGCCATTACGTAGGGTGTCTATGCTACCGGCGTATTCAAAGCGTACGTCTTCCAGATTTTTGGTGATGATCTGGTTTATATTTTTGTTTGTCCAGAACCATCGCTTACTGGATAATATGGCCATGGAAATGCCTCGTATTGCGTGTTGCGCCCCTGCCCTACTGCCAGCGCGATAGGTGCAAAATCCAGACTCTTGACCAATCCATTTTTTAAACGCAATCCATAAGAAAACAATAAGTTGTCCAGATTCAGATCACGGGGCAATGGATAAGCGCGTCGCTGCTCGTTGCTCAGGCTATCGTTTTCCATCACAATGGGATCAATCGCCATGAGCAGGTTACCGCCACTCATCAGGTATTGATCTAGGATGTAGTTTTTGGTCTCTGAAAATGCAACGGTGGGTTTAGCTTCCAGCACGAGGTCATAGCCTTTGAGCTGCTCAATGACTTTTTCTGGAAGTGGTCTCATCGCTGGTGGTCACATACTCGACGCCATATTTCCCGGTGTAGTAATAATTCTGTAAACTCAACAGTAGGTCTGCGATCTGGATATCGTCCAGCTCGCCGCTGTCCTTTAGAACCGCAATGCGTTTGTTTTTATTCACCGCAACCCGCCTGATGCCATCCACAAACTGGTATTCCAGCTGCTGGATGCTGGAGTTGATCCTATCTGCACTGGACGCCCTGCCTACGGATTTAAGCAATTGCACCGCGGTGCGCTCGCCCTTGTGTAGGATGATCGCGTACGGGAAAACCTGGACGTTTGTGGATTTACCGCCTTGGTTGATGGTCGCCATGGCAGCTTTTACGCCGTTGCGCGCCAGTTGTTGCGTTACCTGTTCTGCCTCATCCTGATTGAGATCCTTGAGCGGCTCGATAAATTCATAAGTGAGATTAGGGTGCAGCTGCGACAGCTCTTCCAGCATGTTGCGGGTTTCCTGTTTCAGCTTGCGAAATTCTGCCGGCAACTCGCCGCCCAGAAACACGTCAATCACTACAGCGCCATCTGCCTGTACTAGAATGTCCTTGGTTTGTTGCGACAACGTATATCGGTTATCATCTGTCAGATCAAATCTCGTGTGGAAATTGCCCGCCACGATACTTAGTATAATTATCCCAATGACAACTAGCAAGATGTTTTTTAGGTCTTTCATGGGCTAGCGTCTTGCGGTGATTTTGTGAAGTATGCTTTCGCTTAAAGCGAAAAAAAACAACCACACACAGAAGAAATAAATTAAATCTCGCGTGTCCAGAATGCCCCGTGCCAAATTATCATAGTGGCGACTGATGCCCAGCTGCGATAGCCACTCCATCTCCAGACTCAACGCCATGGCCTCAAAACCATAATACATAAAGAACGATATACTCGCCGCCAGTAGGAACGAGACGATCTGATTGCTGCTCACGAGCGAGGCAAAAAGACCGATCATGATATAGGTGCAGGCAATCAAAAGGATTCCAAAATAACTCCCCAGCGTACTCCCCATGTCCAGATTGCCCGCGGGATCACCCATCGCATAAACGCTATAGAAATATATCAAGGTTAGAATGATCGCAATGGCAATGATTACCGTAGCGGCAAGGTATTTTCCCAAGATCAACTTCCATCTGGAAACTGGGCGGGTAAGTAGCATCTCCAGTGTTCCCAGGTCGCGCTCCTGGCTAAAACTGCGCATCGTAATCGCCGGGATCAGGAATAAAAACAGGTAGGGAACCAGCAGAAAGAATGGCGTAAGGTCTGCAAAACCAAAATCCAGCAGGTTATAATCACTCTCAAATACAAACAGCACGAGACCAGAAACCAGCAGGAACAAGCCTATCGCCAGATAACCGGCCAGACTGGCAAAATATGCGTTCAGTTCCTTGTAGAAGATTGCTCTCATGGCAGCTGGTGTAAGGCGTGTAGGCTTGTGGCTGTGGGAGGTTGATCAAATAGTCTTTTGGTCGCCGGCCATACCTCACTAAACAACGCACCGTGTCTATATTTATTGAGTGATTCCTGATCCCGCCAGTGGCTATAGGTATAGAATGATTGTGGGTGTGCGATGTCCTGGATCAATTCCAGATACAGGCAACCATCACTTTTTCTGATGTGTTCTTTCTGTTTTGCAAAAAGCGCCTTGAATTCCTCTATGGCATCCTGTCTAAAATGCATGTGAACCAGTCGTACGATCATGACTTCTCAAAATTGATGATGACGGGCGTGTCCATACGCAACCCAAACAAGCTGCTGGCACTACCCACCGTAAGCGGGTTAGACTTATAGGTCGCAAGTTCTATATATCCAGAGGAATTAAAAATACATAATCCCTTACCGTCCACGTCGCGCTGCTCTACCGGTATGTCAAAGTTCACGATATCAGAATACCGGTCATGGATCCTGTCGTGGCGCTCACTACGCGCACTGAGCACAAATTTGCGTCCGCGCGCCGTTTGCGTAAAGAGATCCCTGGTAATGTTTGTCACGCTGTTGCCATAATTATCGATGTAGATGATCTGGCCATTGATATACCTGCCGTCATCATCCACATTTGGGAAAATACCTCGCAACGCATTCAAGTCTGAAATAGGTTTTCCCACGATTTCCAGCTTGCCACCGCGAGCGATGTGACAGGCAGTTTCCACAAACGCATCCAGCATCGTAAAATTAGATTCAATCCTATCGTGGATGTTGATCTCCACCACTTTTTCAGGGCGCAGTTTTTTCATGATGAGGCACAAGACACCGTTATCTGCACAGACAAAGTATTGCCCATTGAGTTCTACGGCAATGTGCCGGTTTTCTGGCGTATGTTCTGTATCTATACCTATCACGTGGATTGTTCCCGGTGGGAAATTGATATAGGAATTCTGGATGATGTACGCAGCCTCTGCAATGTGGAATGGCGTCACCTGATGGGAAATATCCACGATATTCACGTCTGGCAGCCTGCTATAAATTGCACCTTTTACCGCGCCTACATAGGGATCCTTGAGTCCATAATCTGTAGTGAGGGTAATGATGGGCATGGGCTGGCTTATGCTATTTAACGATAAAGTAAACTTACAAAGGTCTGGTTATTGCCAGTTTTCGCTTACTTTCATCCTAGTTTTAGAGTCCGCCAAAACTAAAAAATTTAACCCGCAATCTCCCATTTAAAAAACTGCTTTTGAACGAACTTATTATTGACCTTTCCGAGACTAATCCAGAGGATTTCTTCGGCGTTAAAAATGCCCATCTCAGCTTTCTCAAGAAACACTTCCCAAAACTCAAGATCGTCGCCCGCGGCAGCCAGCTCAAGGCCTATGGTGATGAGGAGCAGCTGGGTGAATTTGATAAGCGTATTGAGATGATGTTGACGCATTTTGGCAGGTACAATAAGATAGATGTCAATGTCATGGAACGGCTGCTCACCACAGATGAGTCAGAGCCTTTCAACCCAGGCAAGGATAACACGCTGGTACACGGTAATTCTGGAGTAAAGATCGCGCCCAAAACTCCCAACCAGCGCAAGCTGGTAGAGCTGTGCAACAAGAATGATATGGTATTTGCCATTGGTCCTGCGGGAACTGGTAAGACCTATATAGGTGTTGCCCTCGCCGTAAAAGCACTCAAAGAAAAACGTGTCAAGCGCATCATCATTACCCGGCCTGCCGTGGAGGCTGGCGAGAACCTAGGGTTTTTACCCGGTGATCTTAAGGAAAAACTGGATCCCTATATGCAACCTATCTATGACGCCTTGCGTGATATGATTCCCATGGAAAGGCTTGCTAAATACCTTGAAAAGGGAACGATTCAGATCGCACCGCTCGCATTTATGCGTGGCCGCACGCTGGATCATGCATTTGTCATTCTAGATGAATCCCAGAATACCACCCACGCCCAGATGAAGATGTTCCTGACCCGTATGGGCAAGGACGCCAAGTTCTTTGTCACCGGCGACCCAGGCCAGATCGACCTCCCGCGTAGGGTCATCTCTGGACTGAAAGAGGCCATGCTCATCCTCAAGGACGTTGACGGTGTGGGCATGATGTATCTAGACGACAGCGACGTAGTGCGTCACAGGCTGGTCAAGAAAATCATCACCGCTTACAAAGAGATTGAAAATAGGAATTGATCTGTTGATTGGGTGATTAGTTGATCGGTGGATTGGTTTATCAGTTCTGTGTAGTTGATCATTCCGCTTTCGCGAAAGTGGAATAGGTTAATGTCAATCTGAATGTATATCGGTTTATGACTTATACAAGTATTGTGATGTTCATTGCGGTTCACTCACTTTCCTTGCGTCCTGTGCGATACTGACCTGCGTCAGCATGACAGTGAGTGCGGTTCACTCGTTTTCCTTGCTTCCTGTGGCTTGTTGTTGACAGCAAACCCAACACTGGACTGTCAAGCTGAATTCATTTCAGTTTCTCACTGCTACGATTATTCGGATGCTTGGTATGTAACCACTATATTTATTCTCAAAATCAATCCGTTATCATGTATCGCTTCTGGATCTACATTATGAGTAATCGCTATCGTGGGACGATCTATGTTGGGGTGACAAACAATGTTTATCGGCGGGTACCTGAACATAAGACTGGTGATGGTGGCAGGTTTACTTCTAAGTACAATCTAACCCGACTTGTTCATTACGAAGAATTCACTTACGTCAAAGATGCTATCGCCAGGGAAAAGCAACTCAAGAATTGGAAACGCGACTGGAAGATCAATCTGATCGAAGAGGACAATCCTAATTGGGATGATCTGTCTGAGGATTGGAAGTGACGGTGGTAAGGATGCTTTTTTGACTGGTGGTTTTGATCGTGGCGGTTCACTCGTGTCTCTTGCGTCCAGTGCGATACTGACCTGCGTCAGCATGACAGTGGGTGTGGTTTTACTCTGTTCCTAAATTATTGTGCGATACTCACCTGTGTCTGCGTGGCAGAATGCTTGATGATAAATTACGCTTTCGCGAAAGCGGACACTGTAAAATTCTCTTGTAAGTTTGCATGCATCTCATACCTAATCACCATGGCTGAAACGATTATCTCTTCGGATTTTAATTTTACGGGACAACAAAAAGTGTATAAAGGCAAGGTGCGCGATGTGTACACGCTTCAGGATGACGTACTGGTGATGGTTGCTAGTGATCGGTTGAGTGCTTTTGACGTGGTGATGCCGCGTGGTATTCCCTATAAAGGACAGATCCTGAACCAGATCGCCACCCAAATGATGGCAGCAACCAGCGACATAGTTCCTAATTGGTTGATCGCAACGCCTGATCCCAATGTCGCCATAGGGCATGCTTGCGCCCCATTCAAAGTAGAAATGGTGATACGCGGCTACCTTTCTGGTCATGCGGCTAGAGAATACAAAGCGGGAAAACGTGAGCTATGTGGTGTCCCCATGCCCGATGGTATGAAAGAAAACGACAAGTTCCCACAGCCGATAATTACTCCCGCTACCAAAGCAGAGATGGGTGACCATGATGAGGATATCGCGCGGGAGGATATTCTTGCGCGTGGCATTATGAGTGAAGAAGATTATGAGCTGCTGGAAAAATATACCCGCGAGCTGTTCCAGCGTGGTAGTGAACTTGCCGCACAGCGCGGACTAATTCTGGTGGATACAAAATATGAATTTGGCAAGCGAGCCGATGGAACGATCGTGTTGATCGATGAGATCCACACGCCTGATTCCAGCAGGTATTTTTATGCAGCTGGCTATGCAAAGCGACAAGAAAACGGCGAGCCTCAGAAACAACTCAGCAAGGAATTTGTACGTCAATGGCTCATAGCTAACAACTTTCAGGGACTTGTGGGTCAATCAGTACCTACAATGAGCGATGATTATATCCAGAGCGTGAGCAATCGGTATATAGAATTGTACGAGCAGATTACCGGGCAGAAATTTGAAAAAGCAGACACGAGCAATATTCACAAGCGTATAGCCGAGAATGTTGAGGAGTGGATTGCGGCTAGGTAGTATTCAACCTATTCATTTTGTAACTCACGTTAAACCACTGCAAAACCTGCAGCACAGCTTGCCCAATGTGATTACTTTTAAAAGAAAAAATGATCACGACCATCAATCCCTATACGGGGAAAGAAATAAAGCAGCATAAAGAGCATACACCAGAGGAATGCATTGCAGTTCTAGAAAAAGCTGATAAAGCACACCATAGCTGGAAAAAGACCTCGTTTGAAGAACGAGCAATCATCATCAGAAAAGCGGGCCAGCACCTACGCAACAATACCGACAAATACGCAAAGAAAATGACCGAAGAGATGGGAAAACCTATCTCGCAATCACGATCAGAATTGGAAAAATGTGCATGGCTCTGCGATCACTACGCAGACAACGCGGCCTCCTATCTCGCCACCGAAACAATCAAAACAGACTACACAAAATCCTACGTGAGCTACGAGCCACTAGGGGTCATTTTTGCCGTGATGCCTTGGAATTATCCGTACTGGCAGGTATTCCGTTTTATCGTGCCAGCGCTCATGGCAGGGAATGTAGGTGTTCTTAAGCATGCGAGCAGCATCATGGGTTGCGCAGAAAGTCTGCCAGAGATTTTTAAAGCAGCAGGATTGCCAGATGGCTGTTTTAGTAATCTCGTTATAGGTAGCGACAAGGTCGATGCAGTGGTCAAACACGAAATCGTAAAAGCGGTTACACTTACCGGATCAAAACCAGCTGGTAGTGCAGTAGCAAGTGCCGCGGCAGAAAAAATCAAGAAAGCAGTGCTAGAGCTTGGCGGCAACAATGCGCTGGTCGTAATGAACGATGCAGATATCGATGCTGCCGTTAAAACCTGTGTTACGGCACGCTATCAAAACACTGGACAAAGCTGTATTGCTGGGAAAAGACTGCTGCTACAATTAAAAATCGCCGATGAGTTTCTGGAAAAATTCACAGCCAAAGTAAAAAACCTAAAGTCTGGAAATCCCATGGACGAAGATACCTACATAGGTGTTATGTCTAGTGCTGGCCTGGCAGAAGACCTTGAAGAATTGATGAATAAGAGCGTCAATATGGGTGCTACAATCCATCTAGGCGGCAAGCGTGATGATGCTTATTTTGAGCCTACCATCCTCACAAAGGTTACCGATGAGATGCCGGTTTTTAGGGAAGAAACCTTCGGCCCGTTAATGGCCGTGACGGTTTTTGAAAAGGAACAAGAGGCGATTGACATGGTGAATGATTCAAAGTTTGGACTGGGCGCAAGTCTATTTTCGACCGATACTGATCGCATGGAAAAGCTTTCACCTCAAATCAAAGATGGGGCGGTATTTATCAACGAAAAAGTTACCAGCCACCCTGCCCTACCCTTTGGCGGGACTGGAATTTCTGGGTATGGCCGGGAACTAGCGCATTTTGGAATTAGGGAGTTTGTGAATATTAAAACTGTGGTGGTGGCGTGATCCCATGTAGGATTTTAGTTACGCTTTCCTTTTATGCGTTGAACCAGTGTTTCCATGGTATAAGGAATGGCAGCACAATTACACATACTATAAAAAACACAGCCATTGTTTTGGGAAATGGTTTATCGGTTGTCAAAGCAGGTAGGGCTACGGTGAGTAACCATGTTCCCTTGTAAATCAATTGCACAATTAGAATTACGGAGAATGTAATCGGTTTCTAGATTCCCAAGACAGAGATTACAGCAATCGCTAGCCATAGGCAACCTACCAGTTTAATCACTTCGGTAGGTTGATAGGCATTACCAAAGGTAGTCAACGCCGCACTTTTGGGATTTGTAATAGCACTAAAAGCAATCTGTCCAGCAACCAGCACATTTAAAACATAAATAATTCTCAATCCCAGTGCTTCCATAATTCGAGGTGTTGTTCACGGTGAATTTAGGCTTAATTATTTCTATTCAGGGATATTGTCTTTTAATGATGTTTTGCCTGATGTCTGAATTGGCTAACTGATTTGGATTAAAAGTGAAGTTGGGTACGGTTTGTTCAGATACCTTGCGTCTTGTGGATTGCTGACCTGCGGCAGCATGACAGAACGTTAAAAAAAATAATTGCGGTTTACTCAGGTTCTTGCGTACTGTGGGTTGCTGATTGCGGCAGCATGACAGAGCGGAAAAAAAATAATTTCGGTTTACTCAGGTTCTTTGCGTCCTGTGCGATACTGACTTGCGTCAGCATGACAGGCTTTTCCGAAAACTTTCTGCGGTTTACTCAGGTTCTCGCGTACTCTGGATTGCTGACCTGCGTCAGCATGACAGAACGCTAAAAAAATAATTGCGGTTTACTAAGGTTCTCGCGTACTGTGGATTGCTGACCTGCGCCAGCATGACAGAACGCTAAAAAAATAATTGCGGTTTACTCAGGTTCCTGGCGTCCTGTGCGATACTGTCCTGCGTCAGCATGACAGAGCGATAAAAAATTGTTGCGGAATACTCAGGTTCCTGGCGTCCTGTGGGTTGCTGACCTGCGGCAGCATGACAGAACGGTAAAAAAAAATTCGGTTTACTCAGGTTCCTGGCGTCCTGTGCGATACTGACCTGCGTGAGCATGACAGTTAGCGAACAAAGGTTTTTAGATACAGATGCTCTACTTTTTCTCTTGCCCATGGGGTGCGGCGTAGGAACTTGAGGCTGGATTTTATGGTGGGATTTGTATTAAATGAGTTGATTTTTATGAGCCCGCCCAGGTCATGCCAGCCGTAATGTTCGACCAGTTTTTCCAGCATGTCCTGTAGTTTTACACCGTGCAACGGATTGTTGGGTTGTTCTTGCATCAGGATTTGTTTAGACCTAGTTTGTTATTGAGCAAATCGTCAAAAGATGAATCAGTCGGATAGACAAATTCTGCATTGTCGATGGTTCCATCTGGTGCGATCAGAATATACCGTGGAATGGTACTGATGGCATAATCATCGCCCAGTTTTTCTCTATCTGTAGCCCTTAACTGGCGCACGGTGCGACTCATAAATGCAACGTCTTCTTTCCAATCTGCTATTTTATCGTCTATGTTGAGGCTGGCAAAAACGATGTTTTGGTTCTTGTATTTCTGTTGTTTTTTGACAAAGTAGGGTTCCTGAGATTTACAGGGACCGCACCAGCTTGCCCATACGTCCAGCAATACATACGATCCTCTAAAATCTGCAAGATCGACTGGATTCCCATCTGTGTCGATCATAGGGATCTCAGTGGCTTTTTGTCCTCTGGCTAGGCGGTTGTAATCCTTGCGGGATTGATTGAGTAGTTCAGAAAGCCGTTTGCTCTGGACATTTGTGATGAATTGATTGTAGATCGAGTCGCGCAATGCTGGGGGCATTTGCTCTTCCATTTCTTCCTTTAGGGATGTATATAACAACTTGTCCCTGAAATCTGATGCGGGCAATTCCCGGATCAATTCGAGTTCTGATTTTCCCGCATTGATCGCAGCCGTGTTTTTGAGTTTTAGGTCATCAAAAACCAAATACATAAATCCGCGGCTGGATAGCATCTGAGTATCTTCCAGATCCACCGTCGCGATAAGTTCTTCGAAATCAGCTGTGGTCTCAAGCGGTATTTCTGGAGCATATACTTCTTTTTTGCGCAGGTATTCATTCCATATCGCAAGATGCTCAATCGCAATTTCCTTTTTATTTCTCTCACTGAAATCATCTCTTGCAACTAAGTGATCGCGGGTGATCAATCCCGTTGCCTCTGCAATCTTATCCTCATATTCTTCCAGGATATTCTTCATATGATACTCAGGATCTTCCAGTTTTCGGTTGTTGTTGATAGCAGACCGCGCATGACTATAACTTAAACCAGGTGGCGACTGCAGGTTTTCAGCTATACGTGTTCCCGTAGCTTCTATCGATGGCTTGCGTGAATAAAATTGCTGAGCAATCTGTATGCTGTCGCCAGTACCCATAAACACTGATTCTGATTGATACACGTCAAAATCCAAAGTATAAAAATCAGCTGGGAGTGCATCGCTTATTTCAATCCTGAATGCATTGTCCACCACTGGAACCCTGTAAAGCGTGTCTTGGGTAAAAGATTCCTTCATATAGATGTTCCTGATGGGGTAACTGGTGTCCAGCGTGCCTTTTACGACGGTTTTAGTCGTAGGGAGCTGGGTGTCTGGCGTTATGAGCAGGTAGCTTAAAGTGATTCCCAGCAGCAGGATCGTGGCAGTGGTGATGGATGTTTTTTTTGCTTTCGCGAAAGCGTAATTCAAACTATCATATCGATACCAGAAGTACCCTGCCGCCAGAAAAATAGCCGAATATACTAGACTTAACCACTGGGCGGGAAGTAGAAAGCTACCTATCTGGCTACCCTGCGGGTTGATTGCCGTAACCGCCATGAAATTGTACGGAAACCAGCGCAAATCCAAATTAAACGGTTGCGAAAACAGTGAGAAAAGCAACAATCCAAAACCAATCACCAGCGGCCATACAAAGCTGGAAAATAGGACGGATAGCGCATATTGAAAACTGAGTACCGCCAGCGAGGCGATATAGAGATAGCCCAGCATTCCCAGCATCGTGGCGAGGGGGATGTTCAGGATGTAACTCTCGTGTACCAACCCAAGCTGCACACAGAGATAACTGCTGGCGATGGATCCCAATAAAAATGTGGCAAGGCAGATAAACAGTGCGATACACAACCATGTAAATTTTGCGAAATAGACCGTCCAGCGCGGGACTGGCTGGGTTTCCATAAGCTGCCAGCCCTTTGTCTTGTGATCTACCTGCGCAATCTTGCTGGCGATAATGATGAGTAGCAACGGTAGGAAAAAAATGCCCAGCACTTGTATGAATTCTTCAAACAGGTCCAGATAAAAGTTTGTGTTATCTGTGGGTGTGTCGTAGGGTGTCTCATAGAGCGCCGCGAGTACAAATGCGACGGGGATGAATAGTCCAAATAGTACCGACAGGGTCACGAGACCCGTGCGGCGCCGCTTGATCCACTCTGCTCTAAAAGATTTTATAAAATGTTGCATCAGGATGGGTTTATGGTAAGGTTGAGGAACTCGTTTTCCAACTGGTCGTCCAGGCGCATCTCCAGGACGGGGACGTCCATTTCCACGCATTTGCGTACAAGAGCTGCCGCTGCGGCTTTGTTATCCAGTTTTAAGCTGATTTGGTTTTTACCCGCTGCCTTTGCTGCGGGATAGATGGTCTGTAATTTGGTGAGCTGGGAAAGTGCATCTGTAGTTGTAAGTACCACGCGGTGGCCGCTGGAACGTTCCTGTAATTCTGCCATCGTTCCCTCAAAACGTATGCTGCCATGGTGGATGATGCCTATATGCGTACACATCTTCTCGATCTCGCTGAGCAGGTGGCTGGAGATAAATATGGTGATGCCATCTTTCTCGCTGAGCTCAACTAGGAGCTTGCGCACCTCTGTAATTCCCGTGGGGTCTAGACCGTTGACCGGTTCATCCAGCAGCAGCAATTCTGGATTACCCAGCAGCGCCATGCCTATGGCGAGGCGTTGTTTCATTCCCAGGCTGTATTTCTTTACCTTGAGATCACCTTTAGTCGCCAGCCCTACCTGTTCCAGCACGGGATCGATTCGGGATGGATCCAAGCCGCGTAGGGTGGTGATGCATTGTAGGTTTTCGCGACCTGTGAGGTGTTTGTAAAGAGCTGGCGATTCCACCAGCGTCCCCATACGCGCAAAAACACTGGGTAGTTGAGATTCTAGATCACTTCCAAAAACATGCATGGATCCAGACTGCTGGTGCAGCTGCCCAGCCAGCAATTGCATGGTGGTAGATTTACCGGCGCCGTTAGGCCCCAGAAATCCATAAATACTACCCTGAGGAACGCTCAGGCTAATGTCCTTAAGCACAGGTTCCTTGCGGCCGTACCTGAACGAGACATTGTCCAGCTGAATGATGGGTGGTTGTTGCAAAGCTTATCGGTTTTTAGAAGTTGAGATTTTGATTGCTGGATAAAACTACGAAAGGAAAGATTAAACGCGAGGGTTTGCGCAAATAGCTTTAGCGACTGCTAATTCATTAAGGTCTGCCATCGACTACTGACCGCTGCCGCTTGATGACTACAGACGACCGACTAACGATGGATTGCTGACGTTTTTACGATGAATGAATTAGATTGATTGCGTTTTAAATACTGAAACTAGGGATTGAACAATTGAAATTTAGTTTTAAGTTTAATTTTATTTTTTCTAGTCCCTCATAAAATCCATCGTCTGCCACTCGGCTTGAGCGTTGCCGCTGGCGTCTATGCGTAAGATGATAAATTTATCGTAAACGCTTTCATCCAGTTCTTCAAAGGTGATTTCGTTTTGCAAGTCGTTAGCATATTTGTGGATCGTATTGCTATGACCAAACACGGCAACCGTACTACCGCGATAATCTTCCAGTAATTTGTTCCCCGTCATGCTGGCAACGTCGTAGATTTCTACTTCTTTGTTTTGGGCTTTGGCCAGTGGCGCAGCCGTCTGGCGGGTACGTTTAAAATCAGACGATAGAATATGATCAATGTCCTTGATAAAATAATATTCTACCCAGGCATTTGCCCGCGCCTGTCCTGCCCTAGTCAAACCAGGATCAGCGCCAGATTCTTTTTCGGCATGACGTATCAAATATAGGGTTGTAACACCATTGTTGCGATCTGCGGATTCCTGGTTATTCTTTTTAGAGGCATCGCTTAGACAGCTAGTGAATACGATTAGCGGTAAAATCAGAAATGATTTAAGAAGGTGGTTTGTCATGGTGGGAAGTTAGGAAAAATGGTGAAAACTCCAGGTCGTAATAGGAACAAGTGAGTGTTCTGAAGTTTCTGAGAGTGGAATTTTGCAACAATAACTTTAGAAGCAAATTTACGGCGGATATAATCTCTGTTGGAGGTATATAAGCACCTTTTTGAGTGTCTAAAGTGCATAACGTCGTGGATGATCAGTTGTATTATTGATGTTAGTAAAGTCAATTCACCGGAAGTAAGGAACTGCAAGACAACAAGTCAAACCTTGGAGGATTTGATTATAAAGGGGCAGGGTTTTCGGGTTTGATGTAGGCTGGCATAATCAAAAAATGTACTCATATACAACAAATCGCTAATAGATGCGATAGCACTCAGAAAAAACTCATATACCACCTGAAATAGTGGTATATACGTGACTAATTGGTATATTGCTTATATAAATGAGTTGCGTGCAATCCTTCACTCGGCTGGATATCATGGACACGCACGCTCATTCACTTCTGTTAGTATCTAGCTAGTTTATGCGGGATGCGACGCCCCTTGAGCAAGCAACGCAGAGGCGTCAAAAGCCGTGCTTTTGAAACGCTGTCGCGTTCAGCTTGCTCAAAGTTCGCTCACAAACCTCACAAAAGCAAGCTAAGCTGCTGACGATATGACAAAGGGAGGAATGATCTTACGCCGCCCAACTACGTTTAAAAAGATTTAAAAGTAATAGGTCGGCTTGCGAGTAGTGTTATGTTATCGTAGGGATGAAGATTGGACAGCAAACAACAGTCGATATAATTCATTCCAGGAAACAATTAAGGTTAAGGTTTAACTTCCGATATTTAGCCCAACCTTAAATCAAGGTAAAGATTGATGAGGAACGAATCATATCTTTACCGTTATGCCATATTTTTTTACTATCTTCATTCAAAATTTTAGCAATGTCAAACAGGACTGACAATCCATCTGGTGTATGTGAAAGCGAAAAACCATCTAAATAAACGAGTAGCCGTGCTTTAATTCAATATCCAATTATACGAAGTGAGTGTGGATAGGTTTAATCAGTCAATTTTGACGCAAATTTAAATATCATGAAAAATTCAATACTAATTTTTGCCGCTATACTTTTCTCTATAGCTGCAAAAGCTCAATTCAACGTTTGCAATGTTGAAATTCAAGAGGTGTCCGTATCTGGACCGGTAAGCTTCGGTTCTGGTGGATTAGATACATCAGAAGCGTGCATACAGTTATCAGGTACTGCCGATTTATGCAACGACGAAGGAGAAACTATAGCTTCAGGTCTCACTCTAACTTTAGCAAGTAGTGGATGTAATAAGAGCGAATCACTTGAAGGCAATAGCGTGGGGTCTAATGAATTATTTATTCCATTTGAACTAATTGGGGAACAGCCTTCATTAGCAGGTGAGGATGTACCAATCGTATACCCAAATCCCTCGACCGATGGTTTTACATTAAAAACAAAGCGAAATCTCTCTACTGAAAATATAAAGGTGCTTGATTTTAATGGAAATGTGATTCAAGCTACCGTTTCTAAAGCGAATGATGAGGGCTATAAAGTAAACCTATCTAATGCTAAGTCAGGAAACTATTTTCTTCAGTTTGTCGACGGCGAAACAAAGTTCAGCCAACAAATTATTATTAAGTAGTCGAAACAAACAGGGCATAACATGGTATAAACGCAATAGCGGTTTAGGTGAAAACCTGAACCGCTATTGTTTTTAATATAGCACCTTCAGTAATGAAAAGCAATCGCCTAAATCCCGCTACTGCGCTTATACAAAACCGTTCTACCCAGGCATTTGCCCGCGCCTGTCCTGCCCTAGTCAAACCAGGATCAGCGCCAGATTCTTTTTCGGCATGACGTATCAAATATAGGGTTGTAACACCATTGTTGCGATCTGCGGATTCCTGGTTATTCTTTTTAGAGGCATCGCTTAGACAGCTAGTGAATACGATTAGCGGTAAAATCAGAAATGATTTAAGAAGTTGGTTTGTCATGGTGGAAAGTTAGGAAAAATGGTGAAAACTCCAGGTCGTAATAGGAACAAGTGAGTGTTCTGAAGTTTCTGAGAGTGGAATTTTGCAACAATAACTTTAGAAGCAAATTTACGGCGGATATAATCTCTGTTGGAGGTATATAAGCACCTTTTTGAGTGTCTAAAGTGCATAACGTCGTGGATGATCAGTTGTATTATTGATGTTAGTAAAGTCAATTCACCGGAAGTAAGGAACTGCAAGACAACAAGTCAAACCTTGGAGGATTTGATTATAAAGGGGCAGGGTTTTCGGGTTTGATGTAGGCTGGCATAATCAAAAAATGTACTCATATACAACAAATCGCTAATAGATGCGATAGCACGCAGAAAAAACTCATATACCACCTGAAATAGTGGTATATACGTGACTAATTGGTATATTGCTTATATAAATGAGTTGCGTGCAATCCTTCACTCGGCTGGATATCATGGACACGCACGCTCATTCCCTTCTGTTAGTATCTAGCTAGTTTATGCGGGATGCGACGCCCCTTGAGCAAGCAACGCAGAGGCGTCAAAAGCCGTGCTTTTGAAACGCTGTCGCGTTCAGCTTGCTCAAAGTTCGCTCACAAACCTCACAAAAGCAAGCTAAGCTGCTGACGATATGACAAAGGGAGGAATGATCTTACGCCGCCCAACTACGTTTAAAAAGATTTAAAAGTAATAGGTCGGCTTGCGAGTAGTGTTATGTTATCGTAGGGATGAAGATTGGACAGCAAACAACAGTCGATATAATTCATTCCAGGAAACAATTAAGGTTAAGGTTTAACTTCCGATATTTAGCCCAACCTTAAATCAAGGTAAAGATTGATGAGGAACGAATCATATCTTTACCGTTGTGGTGCATTATAAAAAAAACTTTGCAATGAAATTAAGCTTCGTCAATTATTTGGTATTAATTCTGCTTTTGACAAGTTGCAAAGAAGACAAAAAAACTATAAAAAATTACGGTTATTTAAAAAGTGAACCCAAAAATCTTAATGTAACTCTCAAAATATCGGAATTTAAAGATTTCGGTCTTTTTATAGACAGGATAAGTGAAATAACTTGTAACGACAGTATCCCAAAAATTGTTATTGAAAATAAAAATCTGATAAAAAACATCTATCCAGTTGATGATTGCATTCCAGCACCGTTTAATCCTAAAAGCAAGCATTATATAACTTTTCGAAATGGAAACGCATATAGATTTCGCTCTAAAAAAGAAATTAAAATTGACTCATTAGATTATATATTAAAAAATGATTTTGCCTACTATCAAACCTCAAATAAAAGCGAAAATCCCGATGTTTATTATACAATAATTGAATCTGATAGAAGTGAAAAAACAAATGGGATTGAAAACCTTTTACTTAATATCACGAATGAATTTGACGAATTAAATACTAAATTGAATTTAAATATTTCATTCTGGAATATTCCACCTCTTCCGACACCACCACCTCAAGAAAAATTAGTACAAAAAATACCACAAGGGACTTTTATCTATGAATTATATTTTGCCGAATTTAACGGTCGAATGGCAAACTTGGAATGTAAAGTGATAATTGATGAAAATAAAATAACAGTCAAACAGACCGAGAACACAAATTTAACGGGTGGAAAAGAGATTTTCAAAGGAATGGTTTTGAGACATAAATCTGGTAAGTGGATTTTAGCAGATGATGAAAATGATGTAAACGCTGATGAAATTGGTGGTTGTACCGACATTCCGATTATAGAATTTGATAAAAAACTAATCGAATGGTGCTGAAAAAATAACGCACCACAACACCGTATATAGCTCATAGCTAGTTCGTTGCTTAATCAAAGTTAAAGCATATTTGGAAAGTCGCCAAATTTTTAAATTTGACGATTTCCCAATACAAAAGATAAATAGTAAAATTTAAAAATCTGGCTTGTGCTCAACCGAAAAATAATCGCTAATTTACACGCTACGAGCCATATACAAAACCGTTGCGTGCAATCCTTCACTCGGCTGGATATCATGGACACGCACGCTCATTCCCTTCTGTTAGTATCTAGCTAGTTTATGCGGGATGCGACGCCCCTTGAGCAAGCAACGCAGAGGCGTCAAAAGCCGTGCTTTTGAAACGCTGTCGCGTTCAGCTTGCTCAAAGTTCGCTCACAAACCTCACAAAAGCAAGCTAAGCTGCTGACGATATGACAAAGGGAGGAATGATCTTACGCCGCCCAACTACGTTTAAAAAGATTTAAAAGTAATAGGTCGGCTTGCGAGTAGTGTTATGTTATCGTAGGGATGAAGATTGGACAGCAAACAACAGTCGATATAATTCATTCCAGGAAACAATTAAGGTTAAGGTTTAACTTCCGATATTTAGCCCAACCTTAAATCAAGGTAAAGATTGATGAGGAACGAATCATATCTTTACCGTTAGGCACAAGGCAAAAAAAAATATGTTGCTAAAATCGAGCGTATCGCTAAAATTCGTAAATTAGTGATATGAAAAAACAGCGGATATATTTGGACACTTCAGTTTTCGGTGGATACTATGATAACGAATTTCAAGAATTCACGAAACCACTTTTTGAAAGAATAATTGATGGGGAATTTAAAGTGCTTCTTTCTGCCATTTTGCAAAAGGAACTTGAACCAGCACCTGAAAAAATAATTAAACTAATAACTGATTTAAAAGCTGAATACACTGAATTTTTGGACGAAGATGATGATGCTGTTGAATTGGCAACTGAATATATTATAGAAAAAGTTGTTGGACAAACAAGCTATGCAGACTGTCTTCATATAGCATTAGCAACAATAAACAAAGCTGATTTACTTGTTAGTTGGAATTTTAAGCACATCGTAAATATAGAGCGAATACGAGGCTATAATTCCATCAATATAAAAAATGGATATAAACAATTGGAAATTCGCTCACCAAGAGATTTAATGAATTATGGAAACTAAAACAAAAAAAGATTTTGACGCTGTCAAGTTTGCAAGAGACCAAAAAGACAAATTAAGTGAAATTTTATCTAAAATGTCAAAAGAGGAAGTAGTAGCTTACTTTAAAAAAATTAGATTCGAAAGTCGGATTAAGCCCAGTGCCTAACAATAGCTACAGGCAATAGCGCAGGTTTAAAATTGAACCGAAAGTTCCGGCTTTATTTGCTAAATTCATAACTGACAGAAAAATGATGTGGCTTACCTGGGCGCTACTGCCCATATCAGAGCCGTTAGCAAACATTAAAACCCAATCTATGAGAGGAGTTTACATAACAATTATATTTTCTATTTTCTTAAGTTGTTCTTCATCACAAAAAAGCTGTAAAGGAAACAAAATGCCCGAAAATTTATGAAAATAAGTTTACCGAAATTTTGAATGAAAAATACTTAGCAATTAATGGCAAGGACACAACAAAAATTAATGAAATTAGATATGAATGTGTTCATTCTGCTTTATATACTCACAAAGTGATGTATGATAAATATGGAAAATGGGACAAGGAAACTTACCCAAGCAACAGAAATCACCCAATACTAATGTGGAATAACATTGACCTATTTTCCAATGGAAAAAAATATACTATTCTTACAAACGGACTTGAGGAATGGAAACATATTTACGCATCCGTTATGGTATTAGATGAAAAAGAATGAGACGTTTTAACGGAACAAACTGAAGAAAAAATCGCTCTGACGAACTTCTTTGGTGAATTGATAAAAAACCATAATCCCGAAAAGAAAGATTTTTATGAAGTGTATTGGAAAATGGTTGACCCAAAACGTTGGGAGCAAATTAAACAATACCAAAACAATAAATAACGTTTGCTAACACAGTATATAAGCTATGGCTTGGTCTGTTTACACTAGGAAAATCCTGCGGATTTTCCAAAGCCAGGTTTATTAGGAAAGGTCTGTGCCGAGACACGCCACAGCCCATATACCAAACGTTGCCACACATTTAAAAAAAATTGTGAATTGATTGAAAAACCAATCGAAACTGAAAAGCGGATTGATTTATTAGACATTTATCGAGGGTTAGCTATTCTCGGAATATTTGTAGTAAATATCGTCATAATGAATTCAACTTTTCTTAATCAGGATGAATTTGCTACACAGTGGACCTCTAATGTTGACCAGATTACAGAGAAGGTTCTTCAGATATTATTTTATACCAAATTCTTTCCAATATTCTCATTGCTATTTGGTTTGGGCATCTCAATCCAAGCCTTAAAAATGCTCGATGAAAATAAACTATCATTCTTACTTTTTTGCAAGACGAATGCTCATCTTATTTATTTTTGGGATTTTACACATTGTTTTTATTTGGTCTGGCGATGTTCTAAATTTATATGCGATAATTGGATTATTTACGACTTTGATGATTAGAAGGTTCAATAGAATAATTCTCGCACTTTCTGCATTTTTACTTTTCTTCCCATTTTATGACCAAGTTTTAGAATATGTATTTGGTCAAATCAATTTTCAACCGGAACTATATCTAAATGATTATACTGGCGAAACGGTAAATCAAACAATAAGAAATGGAAGTTATCTGCAAGGCGTAAAATTAAGGCTATTAGAATATTTATCTAACATTCCTATGCTTTTCGGGTTTTTAGCACCAATCGCAATTTCGATGTTTTTACTAGGACTTTATCTTGGTAAAAACAAAGTACACAAATCATTAGGTAATTTTATAAACCAAATAAAGAAACCAATATTACTGATTGCAGTAATAACCAATACTTACAGATTATTATTTCTCTTTTTCTTGGTAGATACAGAAATTTTTAAAATTGATAGTTATAGAGAAGTTTTAATCAAGATAATGGTACTTTCAGATGTTGCAATGGGTATATTTTACCTTTGGGCTATTGGCTGGCTTTATTACGAAACTAAATTGTATAAAATTTTACTTCCTCTAAAATATGTTGGGAGAATGGCATTGACAAATTACATAATGGCTAAGGATATTTTTGCGCCCTCGCCCATTGCGACGGTTCTTTGATGAGTTGCCCCTGGTGGCGGCTAGGTGCTCATCCATCTCTGCCTCCAGGCTCGCCTCAATCACTCGCTTCATTAAATCCTTCATCAGACCATCCTCACCCGAGAGCGGACGACCCTTTGAGACCTCATCGGCCAGCATCGTAGCTATACCGTCTAAATCGATTTGTTCTTCTTTGTTCTTCATGTGTCTAATTTATTAATTTGACACACTTAATTGAATAGACTCGCAAAGTATTATCGGCTTGATTTTATTTTCGTCAATCGGGTTTAAACTTTAAGAAACTTTAAGTCCTTCAAAAACATTTTTTTCAGCGATTTTAATTTTTATCTTTCAAGTAATATTCAGCAAAGTATGGCTACAGTATTTTAAATTTGGACCACTGGAATGGATTTGGCGTTGTTTGACATATAGAAAGTTATTGCCTATTAGAGTGAAATCTACAATACCAAACAACGTCTAAAGCTTTTAATACACATTTGATGATTAACGATATATATATAAAAATTTTCGGAATTATAGTAACTGCATTCGTTTCCAATTTAAGTAATGCACAGGAGTTTGAACAAAAATTTCAATTTGTTTTAGATTCCACCTATCAAATGAATAAAGATGCTATCGGTATTATGATACACGTAGAATCCCCTAATAATAATGTATCTTGGACTTCTGCCGTTGGCTATTCTAATAAAAAGAGAAAAGAGAAAATTAACAAAGACCAACCTTTACTTATTGCAAGCAATACTAAAACCTACATATCTGCAACAATATTAAAATTAGTTGAAAATGGACACATTAAATTAGACCAACCTATAAAAAGACTTTTGCATAAAAAGACAAAAAAACTATTAAATAAAGAAGGCTACAACTTAAACAAAATAACCATTAAACATTTGCTTTCACATACATCTGGAATTACAGATTATGTAAATAATGATTATTTTAAATTTGTAGATGAAAATCCTAATTATAAATGGACAAGAGATGAGCAAATCGGACTTGCAATGCAAATAGCAAATCCTACCCAAGCAGGAAAAGCGTTTGCTTATGGAGATATTAATTACCTCTTATTATCTGAAATTATAGAAAGTACAACAGGAAAACTATTTTATATTTCAATACGTGAATTTTTAGATTTTAAAGCACATTATTTAAATACAACTTGGTTTATTGACTTAGAAGACAAACCTTTACATTCCTTACCACTCGCACATCAATATGATGATATATATAATTGGGATTCATATGACTTAAATCCTTCCTGGGATTTGTATGGTGGTGGCGGTTTAGCATCAACTACTAAAGATTTGGCTTTGTTTTTTCAATTACTATTTGAAGGAAAAATAATCAAGGATGTAAAAATTCTGTCACAAATATATTCGTATGTAATTCCAAAGGAGGAATCAAAAAATTATTGTCTTGGTTTATACAATTTCCCTTCTTGTTTCGGGAATAAGGCTTATTATCACGGTGGTTGGTGGGGAACAGATGTTATTTATCTTCCAGAATTAAATACAACAATTTCGGCGTTTACATTATTAAAGGAAAAACGTGGGCTAAACGCAGAAATTAGTCACAAAATCATAAAAATTCTAACTAAATGAAAAAACTATTATTTCTAACACTCATTTTACTCATTGGCTGTAAAAATGAATCGAAAAAACCAACAGATGAAACAAAGGAAATCAAAACTGTTGTGAATGATGATTACGAACTTGTTAAGGCCAATAACTCAAAAGCTTTATTAATTATTTTTCCTGGAGGTGGCTCGACATCAAAAGAGACAAAACGAGATTTTAAGATTATTGACAAGGCTACGGAGAAAGGAATCAACGTCCTTCTAATGAACTTTGGTAGAAAGTTATGGATTGAAAATATTGATTCACAACAGTTGTCAGAACTAATACTAAATGCAGTAGAAGAAAATAATTTAAGTACAAAAAATGTTTTCATTGGTGGTATGTCAATTGGAGGAACGGTTGCATTAACACTTTCAGACTATTTGCACAAAAACAATTCAGCTTTAAAACCGAAAGGTGTATTTGTAGTAGATTCACCCATTGACCTTTTCGCTCTTTATAAAAGTTCTCAAAAAGATATATTGAGAAAAGATTTTTCAGAAGAACGTCTTGAAGAACCAAAGTGGATAATCAATTATTTTGAAGAGGAATTTGGAGGAAAAGATTCTTTACTTACTAATATCCAAAAAGTATCGCCTCTTACAATTACAACAGAAAATGTAAACAGTATTAAAAATCTGAAAAACCAAAAGTTACGCTTCTATACTGAACCAGATACGTTATGGTGGAAAGAAAATAGACAAACTGATTTTGAAAGCACCAATGCCTTCACACTTCAAAAAACGAAAGAGTTATTAATTGATAAGAATTGGGATAATGTAGAGTTAATTCAAACAAAAAATAAAGGCTTCCAAAATGATGGGGAAAGTAATCCTCATAGTTGGTCAATAGTTGATATAGATGATTTGATAAATTGGATTTTGGAATAATTAAACGCAGAAAAAACGTGTGGTAACATCGTATAAAAACCATAGGGCAATTGTTGCAAAACCGAATGGTTTGGGCGTATTTGCGAAGTCGCCAAATTTTTGAATTTGGCTTATTGAAAAGAAAAGATAATAAGAAAAATTTAAAAATTCGGCTTGTGTTCAACCGAATGGTTAGTGCGTTTTTTCCGCCCTATTGTTCTTATACACAACCGTTGTGCACAACATTGGTAGTGGACAGGTTATAGAAGATGTTCTATTTGCTTATAAAATCATCGGTCATTATAGATATAAGTAAACAATGAGGCTTAAATCCATTAATGGCTAAAATCTTGTTTGAACATCAAACCCTAATCGATCTGACTTGGTAACTTGCGCCCCTGTCAGAAAGAGTGATAATCACATGAAAAAAGTTCAATCCATCGTTTTTGCAATGCTAATAATATTGTTCTCTGGCTGCTTTAATGATGATGAAAATTTGATGCCTACAGCAGCAGCATCCGCACCTTCCTTGTTGCTTAAAAAGATGAGTTTTACGGGAATCTTAGATTATTCCCTAGAATTTAATTATAACCCTGATAATACTCTTGAGCGCATCCTCTACACAGTCTCAAATAATACTTCCTCGCAGCGTTTTACGTATTTAAACGGTTTGCTGGATCGCGCAGACTATTATGACAGTAACGGTAACGCCACGGGAAGGTATAAACAATTCATTTATAGCGACGGCATACTCCAAGAACGCAGGGACTTTGAGAATTTCTCTACCCTTAAATGGCGCTACACGTATTCCTATTCAGCGGAAGGTAAAATACGAGAAATAAACGTTTATGATGCTAATTAAACATCACCTGTAGAAATATTCACGTTCAACTACGACGTATCAGGCAATGTACTATCCAGGGTTTATGAAGTCCCAGGCGGCTTAGGATCACTGGATTCATCACGCACATACACCTATGACGATCAACCAAGTCCGTTTTCTAATATTGAGCAGAATATAGTTTTGATGGATGATTATTATTTCTTTGTAAATAATCCCACAGAAGAAGTTTTTACCGCAACCTCAACAAATACAGTTATACGCGAGACTGAATATAATTACACTTACAATAGCATGGGTTATCCTGTTTCAAGGTCTGATGTCGCAGAAACTGTGACCTATGAATACTACGATTAGGGAATTACCATTTTTGATACTGGATTATAGTTTATGAATTGATATTCAAATACGTTTCATACTACCGGGCTGCAATTATTTCAATGAATTGTAAAAGTTACGCTTTCACGGTAGGGAAGTTTATGCTGAGCCTGACGAAGTACGAAAGCGTAATGGCCATCTACATCTTCCCACTATCTTTAACAGATTATCCAAAAGCAAGCAAGATGAATTTTGAAAAGGTTACGTTTAAGAACAGCGGCGGGTATGAATTGAGCGGTAGGCTGGAACTTCCCGTGGATCGCGCGCCCCATAACTACGCCATTTTTGCTCATTGTTTTACCTGCGGCAAGAACTTTAGCGCGACACGCAATATTTCGCGGGCGTTGACTACGGCTGGATTTGGTGTTTTGCGATTTGACTTTACAGGGCTGGGTAATTCTGATGGGGATTTTGCCGACACAAATTTCTCGGGCAACGTGGATGATCTGCTTGCAGCCATTGACTATCTGGACGCGTATTACAAGGCTCCTTCCCTACTCGTGGGACATAGTCTGGGCGGTGCTGCTGTTATTTTTGCTTCCGCGAAAGCGAAATCCGTAAAAGCCGTAGCAACCATAGGAGCACCCAGTGATACAAAGCATGTGAACCATCTCTTTGGCGATCAGATAGACGCAATCAAGGATGCAGGTGAGGCGGTTGTCCAGCTGAGTGGCCGTCCATTCAAGATCAAACAACAATTCCTGGACGATATCAATGTGCACCACGTGACCCAGACCTTGCGCGACCTGCGCAAGCCCATCGCCATCCTACACTCGCCACAAGATGACACCGTAGGCATCGAGCACGCAGAAAAGCTGTACCATTCTGCCCTGCATCCCAAAAGTTTTATAAGCCTGGACGGAACAGACCACCTGCTTATGAATAAGGCAGATAGCAAATACGTGGGCGAGGTAATCGCTGGCTGGTCTTCCCGTTATCTGGAGATTCCAGAACCCGATGAGCTGGATTCCCAGCATCATGTGGTCGCAAGCCTG
The DNA here is from genome assembly GCA_963740155.1 of uncultured Flavobacteriaceae bacterium. Lineage (GTDB taxonomy): Bacteria > Bacteroidota > Bacteroidia > Flavobacteriales > Flavobacteriaceae > Nonlabens. The sequence continues at coordinate 422,041 of CAVUDE010000001.1, forward strand.
GACGATGAGACAGATTTTACCACGCAAGTGCGGGCGGGACGCCACTATTTCACAGCAGATGAGCCAGAGGATATAGGTGGCAACAACTTTGGCCCCACGCCCTACGAGCTGCTATCCAGCAGCCTGGCCACTTGCACCGTCATGACGTTACAGATGTATGCACGGCGCAAGGGATGGAAAGTTCATAACGTGGAATGTCACGTGAATTACGACAAAAAACACGCGAGCGATTGCGAGAATTGCGAGACAGATGATAGCGCAAAGATTGACCACTTTGACCGCGTGATACGCATCGATGGCGAGCTGGATGATAAGCAGCGCAAGCGCATGCTTTCCATTGCAGATAAATGTCCCGTACACCGCACCCTGCATAGCGATACGATCATCCATACAAAACTGGCAGACTGATGGTTTTTGAATTTGACGCAACACTGGGTACAGATGGTTACATGGGCGCGCTCCTTATCCCAACAGACATTGCTGATCAGCTGGCCCACGATAAAATCAAACGCGTGGTTGCTACCGTGAGCCATGCTGACAAAAGCCTGGAACTCCATGCCGGCGTGACCAAAAAGAAAGGCACGGTGTACCTCATGTTTTCAAAAGCAAAACGCAAGGAACTCAACGTTGAAACTGGAGATACCGTTAAGGTAGAAATGCACGAGGATACCAGTAAATATCAGGCGCCCATGACCGAGGAACTCGAGGCGGTTTTATTAAGCGATCATGAGGCTTACGAGCTTTTTGAAAAGATGCTGCCCGGCAAGCGACGCAATATTATTTTTATGGTGTACAACCAGAAAACCTCGCAAAAACGTGTGGATGTTGCCCTTAATGCCATGGAAAATCTTAAGATAGGAAACACAGATCCATTCAAGTTTGAAAAATTGTTGCCTTGAGCGCTAGATTGTTTACGTATTTGAATTACCCGAAGCTCTGACTCGAGTGTAGCGCTCAGGTAATCACCTCTTCAAGAAACTAGAGCCAAGAACCTAGAGCCAAGACGTGACGACAGAGTTTAGTTTCTAGATTCTTGTAGCACAGCGCTCTTGATTCCGATGCCTCGATGGCTCTGGATAGAGGTAGTACATTGTTTCTCTGTATTTTATCAGCATTAAAGACTCAAGGTGGGCTTTGCTTAGTTGATAAAGTTTATAGCGCAATCATTGAGCATTGCAAATCTTCTTCTTACATTTATCGCTTAATCATTAACCAAATCAATTTTTGTTATGAAAAGAATTATTACTTCTGTATTTATCGCCGGGATGCTCATGGCTTTCCCGTCATGTAAAGAGACTGCTGATGGCGAGCACACCCATGAGGATGGTACCACGCATAGCCACGAAGATGATATGGATGACCATGATCATGATTCAGAAGAGCATTCTCATGACGATGGTACAACCCACAGCCACGATGACCATGATGGAAAAGATCATGACCATGATGATGCAAAGATCAAATCTGTCGTTATCAATATGAGTCCTAAAAGCGGCAGCAATGTGATGGGAAAAATCACCCTTACCCAGTCTGGTGAGGAAGTTACTATGGTAGCAAACCTAAACGGTCTTACTGAGGGTGAACACGCCATCCACATTCATCAGAACGGTGATTGTAGCAGTGACGATGGTAAGAGTGCTGGTGGTCACTGGAATCCTACCGAGGAAGCTCACGGACAATGGGGTGACGATATGCACCACTCAGGTGACATAGGAAATCTAAAAGCAGACGGAAAAGGCAACGCATCACTATCCTTTGCCACAGATATGTGGTGCATAGGCTGCGATGACGATACAAAGAACGTGATAGGTAAATCATTTATCGTTCACGCAAAAGCAGACGACTTTGAATCACAACCCAGCGGTGCTGCCGGTGAGCGCGTTGCTTGTGGTGTGATTGAAATGTAGAAAGCACATTTTCTGAAAAATAACAAAGCCCTCTTTATAGGGGGCTTTTTGTATTTATGGTATAGTGTAGATCCTGGTTATCACGCTTTCGTACTTCGTCAGGTTCAGCATAAACTCCCCTACCGGGAAAGCGTAAAAAATATCGTCACCTTGATTACTCATCCGTATCCAAAAATTCTAATCCCCCAGTGTATCTGATAAAAGCCTTGTGAGATCCGTTGATGATCAGATTGACAGATTCGGGTGAATTCACTCGTACGGTAACATTGAAGGATTCACTGTTTTTGCCGCGGGCAGTAAATTTAGAGACCAGTGTTTTATCCTCTATTTGATATTGAACCTTATCAGTGATTACGTCGCTCATTTCAATCATGCCCATATCATTAGAGTACCCAGCGGAGATACGCTGCTCGCCAAAAAACGGCAATTGGCTGGTGACGCTATCATTTGCAATCGATAAGTAGTTACCCTCACCCGCAACATCTATTCGGTTTGCACTATTGCCAGTGCGTATTATAACGTTATTGATCACCTCCTGACTAGCCGTGGTGTTTTGAGGATAAACAGTATTAATAATGATCTTGTGAGGCGTGGAATTAAGCTGGGACTGCAGCTTCTCCAGACCAGCAGCATCCAGGGTTGAACTTGTACTGCTGCACGATGCAAGTACGATTATCAAAATCAACAGCATAAAATATCTCATCTCATAAAGATAGGAAATGAGTTTGCTAAGGCTTTTCTAATTAACGTTTAAGCGTGAAATGCCCGCGCTCTTCCATATTTTCAAAAGTAAAAACGTACCAGTAATCACTACTGGGAAGTGGATTGTTATTCAACGTTCCATCCCAGAATAGGTTGTTGTCATCCAGTCGCTTAATCAATTTGCCTGTCTTGTCAAAAATATCAATCGTATAACCAGGAAAATTCAGCACACCGGGCAACTGGAAAAAATCGTTGAATCCATCACTGTTAGGCGTGAAAAACTGCGGGATCTGTAAATCCAGGAATGTAAATTCAGTTACCACACATTCATCAATGGATCTGGCGATGGCCGTGTTGTTAGGCAGGACTTCTTCAAAGAATAGCCTGCTGCGCTGGAATGAGCTGCCATTAAAGCTATACTCATATATATCTGCGTTATTCTGCACAAGGATTTCTATAGGTTGCTCGCTGGTATCAACGCCAGTGACCACTTGTGGCTGAACCTGTTCTACGTTATAAGTGAACAAAATCTCGCAACCTGCAGCGGTAGTAACGGTCAGCTCGTAGGTTCCTGCTGTGCTGACAATGATGGTAGGGGTATCTTCCATGGTGAACCAGGTGTAGTTCACGCCAGTAAACATGGGATCCAGCAATGTATCATCCCCATCACAAATGATCAGGTCAAATACCGTCTCTGCAGGTGGATTGTCTGTAATATCATCTACCTGAAATGTAAAGGAATACATACAGCCATTTGCAGTTTCAAGATCCAGGCTGTAAGATCCAGGTGTGGCGACCTCTATGGTAGGCGTGGTTTCACTGGTGGACCATACGTAATTTACGCCCATAAACATGGGATCCAGTACGACTGGATTGCCAGAACAGGTTTCATCCATAAAATCTGTTTGAGCAGGTCCTGCCTCTACAGATACGGTAGCTGGTGTTCTGTTTTCAGAAACACAACCACTCGCACTCTCTACAGACTCCAGATAATAAATGCCGGATCCTGGTGCGGTAAAAATAGCCGTATTACTGGCTAGCAAGTTCACGCCAGTCGCCGCATCGTACCAATCATAGGTAAAGCCTGCAACGGCAACTGCCTCTAAAGTAGCCGTTGTGGCATCACAGATTTCAATAGTATCATCTACAATGTCTGGCGCTGGGATGATTATAAACTGTACTTCAAACGCGTTTGAAAAGTTCACACACTGATCATTATTCAGATTTACCGCATCCTCAGCAATTTTTACCCTAAAGAATAGACTTGACATAAACGGGCTCAAATCTAGGGTTGCGCTAGTCTCACCAGGTATGTTGTTATACGTAACGTTGTCTAGGCTTTGTTGCCACTGGTATTCTGGAGAGGCAAAAACACTCACATTGATATTGGCATTCAGAACGCTTCCCGCGGCAGAATCCCCCACGCAAAAAGTGAGTTCGGTTTGAGCATTATTGTCTGCAATCGAGACGCTATCACCGCAGGTTCTGAACTGGATATCATCCAGGGCTAAGTCGTTACCGCAACCGCCGGGGGCGTCATTGATCAGTTTAAGAATACAGCCATTCTGTCCTGGATTTGTTGTGAAAGTCAGGCCATATTGCTGCCAGCTGGGCGTGGTCTCACCCTGGCGTGGCGGCATGGTACCGCTGGACAATAAGTTTGTATCACTCTCATCCCATATCTCAAACTTTACCTGGATGGGAACTTCAACTCCCGCGCAAACGCCCGTTCCCGCGTCATACACATTAATGACCCAGGCGCTAAATTCATACGGCGTATTCTCACACAGCCCGGTTATATCAGTCTCATAAAAGGTTCCCGTGTTAAACCCAGCATTTACGAGCAGCATGCGGCCATTTGTATCGCCAGGGGTACGATCTGGTGCGTTGAAGAATGACGTATTGGGCTGGCGCATCATACTGGTGATGGTGTATTCACCGTCATTGGGACTATTGTTCACATAGGTGTAGGTAATAACGCTTGCTGGTAGAGCAGGTTCCATTCGTCGTCCCTGTCCCAAAATCCTCATTAAACACCACACTTCCCGTTTCACCATTGCAGAATCCTAATTGCGCTTTCGCGAAAGCGGACAAACAAACTACACCTATCAAAAACCAATACTTCATCTCTAAAATCTTTTCACCTCATACCGCAATAAGCAAAAGGCATCTGCAAAATAAGCAATTGAGTTTATGGCGTATCATCAGAACGATCAGAAAATTAATAATATTACTGCAAAACTTTCAAGTCATGATAACTGTTGATATCAAAGAAAAATTGATTCAAGAAATAAATTAATCAGACAACAAAGGCTTGCTTGAAGAATTTTACCAGTTCTTGCATTTGGAAAATGAGATTCAAGAGAACTACGTTCTGAACCATGACCAAAATCTTGCGATATCAGAAGCTCGTGAGCAAATCAATAATGGCAACTTTTTGAGCAATACAAAAGCTAATGAAAAGCTTAGACAATGGTTACGAAAAAAGATTGCCAAATGAATCAGACCTAACAGGTTTTGGAAACCTGTTAGGTCTAAAAAACGTATCCCCACCACAGTGATAGCTAGCCATCTGATATATGTATCAATAATCAATTTCATATGCAATAGAGTTAAGTAGCTACCCTATCATGGTACTGATCCATTGATAATAATCTGTTAAACGGTCTTAATGTACTGTAAAGCCTAGCCAGCTAGGGGCAGCGGTGCTGTATTTTCATGAAAAATAAACCACTAATGGACATACAATTTAATTATCAGCACGTTACGGCTAGCGATGAGCTGGAAGACTATGCAAAGGAAAAACTAAGCACCATCTTTGAGCGCTATAGCTGGGTCACCCGCGCAGATGTCTTTTTCAGACTGGAAAATACCGCCAGCGACCAGACCGGCATGATTACTAACATACGTTTGAGCGCACCAGGACCACGCCTGTTTGCAGAAGAATCCCACGAGACTTTCAGAGAGGGAATCAATAAAGTAACTGAACAGCTCAAGAGACAATGCGAGAAACGTAAATCAACCCTTATAGACCATGAGTAAAAACCACCTATCGCTCGCTACAGATGATCGCCAGATCGTGCTCATCTATAACAGCGCAGAAAAAAACCATCGCGAGATACGTGCCTACGGCGAGTCTGCTCAAAAGCCGTTGCTACCGCTGGACGTAAATGAAACCAAAATCGCCCAGACCGTCTGGACAGAGATTGCAGACCTACTGGATTGCAAGGTGGAAGACCTGATAGATACGGAACATAACAAGTTCACCTCTAAATATGGTACTGACCACAAACTGGATACAAATGGCGCTCTAGACATGCTCCAAAAAGATCCAGAAATGCTCACTTTCCCGATCATGATCTGGGGTGATTATGCAAAGATCGTTAAGCTATACGGCAATGCCGTTGAGTTCTTTAATAGAGATACGGCAGGCGTACGCATTCCGTAGTCTTATAAATTTACAATTAAAAAAACCCGGCTCGCGCCGGGTTTTTTGTTTGGATAAAATGAGCAGATCTACTGTCCTACATCATCCTTATCAATATCTGCTCTCTCCACATAGTTGCCGTTAAAGAGAAATTCCTCTTGCGGCTTGCGCTTGCGAGGGGCAGTCTCTGCATCGCGTACTTCTTCAGGTACATCTTCTACTGCTCCACCATAATGTCCTATGGCGATAGCTGTGGCAACGTGGTATTCATCGGGAAATGAGAATTCCTTTTTGGCTTTCTCGTGATCCACGCCCGCCATCTGGTGCAGGGCGATTCCCATGCTTTGCGCCTGGATCGCCATGTTTGCACTGAACTGACCCAGATCATGCAACGCATGAAAATTATCCTTTCCCTCTGGAGTTGTTTTCTTTATAACGCCTAATAACAGTACGGGAGCATTTTTTGCCCAACCCTGGTTAAATTCTACCAGACAATCAAAGATGCGGTCATATTCCTCACTTCCCTTGATTCCCCATACATAATTCCACGGCTGGTAGTTGTAGGAACTAGGAGCCCAGCGACCCGCCTCAAAAAGTACGTTGAGATCGTGCGCAGAGATCGGGGTTTCTGCAAATGTGCGGGGTGACCAGCGATTTTTGATTACGTCCAGTATTTCGTAATCAGTAGGAGTTTCTTTTTTTAGACTTACTTTTTTGTTACTCATAAATAATAGGTAATTGATTATTGATTTATAATGATTTGGTTGACTCCTCCTTGACTAGGTTGCGCATTATTTGAATGCGTTCCTGTTCTGACAGGTCAAATTGTGGTTTGCCGTGCAGCGGTAATATGTGTTCAAAATCCACGCTTATGGACATCCAGCTCTCTCGCAGGGCGAGGTCATTCTGATCACTCTCGATGGGAGGCCGTTCAAAATAGTACTTATCGCTCTCGTAAGGTGAACCCACCGCGCTGTCGCCCGTGTAAAGTGCCTTGTTGATGCCGCAATATATAATGACGGATCCGCTGGTATGACCGGGCGTATGAAATACACTCAGGTCAAAGTCCTTGAAAACGTCATGGTAACCGGTAATGTTAAGCGCATGATCATTGTCATCGCTATCCAGGGAGTGGATAAAGTAGTTTGAATCAAACTCTTCTGCAATCTCGTGCAGCGGTTTGTAGGCCTGTTTTACGATATCGCGGTGCGTGATCAAGATGGCCTTGATTTTATAACCGTCCTTTTTATATCGCTCAAGTGTGGACTGGTGTTCTGGGCGTACGGCATCAATCAGTACTAGGTCCCGCCTATTGCGGTGACGTATAACGTATCCATTACCGTAACGGTGCTGGTGCTTGTCAAATTTTAGTAAAAAACTGTCTGGCAATATGAGCACGGGCTCGCCATAAACAGCCGTGCGCAGTTCATCCAGTCTGGAGAACACATCAATTTTATCCACGATTTCCATATACTTTTTGCTTTAAAAGTAGCTTTGGGAAGCGGGCGTGGATTTGATTTTGGGAACATTTAACCTGTCAATTCACAGGCATTTAACCTTGTGTGGCGATTTACGATTTGGTATGTAGGAATTTACGTTGTTTTTGCCTGCACGATCTCAATGGCCGCGCCCACGGTTTGCATGCGCTCCATGTCCTGCTCGTTCAGGGTAATATCAAATTCATCTTCCACGTCCAGCGCAACGTCCACCAGGTGGGAGCTATTGATGCCCAGATCCTGCATTAGGTGGTCATCACGCGAGATCTTTTCGACCTTACTGTCCTGTGGCAGGTATATCTTTACGATCTCTCTCAGCTTTAGCTCGATTTGGTCTTCGGTCATTATTGTCTTGCTTATGGGTAAAGGTAAGGTTCTGGCGACTATTTACTGGGTAGGTTTGATCGCTGGGCTGTAATTAAGCGATTTGACCAGTTGGTAGATTTTATGGGAATATCACGTGGGGAGTGTAAATTTATGCCCATAATTCAATGGATAATTTATAGGATTGAGTTAAGCCTGTGTTATTACGCTTTCGCGAAAGCGGAATCACAACTAAATTTATCCATAAAATAAGCAATCATGATAAAAGAAGGAACCAAGGTAAAATGGGACTGGGGCAACGGCACCGCCCACGGAAAGGTGAAATCTACCTTTACCAAGGAAGTGACCCGCACCATAGACGGCAACGAGGTAACCCGCAAAGGTGAGGAGGGCAACAAGGCGCTGTACATCGAGCAGGAAGACGGCGATAACGTCCTGAAGCTGGAAAGCGAGGTGGAAAGAGACGACTAGCGCATGTCCATCACCCTCTCCCAAACAAATGAAATATTATGGCTGCTAGTCGCGGTCGTGGCAATTTCTGTTCTTATCTACCTGCTGGGATCTGGCCAGGCAAAACCTGACCGGCTGGGAATCAAGATCACCCGGCAGGGCAAGCGTGTCTATGAACCCATCCCGGATGAACCCTCTGAACGCGTGCCTAACTGGCTTATGGCGGTGTATGTGATCATCGCTCTGGGGCTGTTATTTATTCCTGCCCATTACTACCTGAACCAAAACTAATCCCATGGCAGAACTGATCAAAATCTATCAGGACAATCCAGATCCCAAACAGCTGAAACAGATCGCCAAGGCCATGAAAAATGGCGCGCTGGTCATTTACCCTACTGATACGGTGTACGGGCTGGGCTGTGACATTACCAACAAAAACGCGCTGGAGAAGATCGCCCGCATCAAGGGCGTAAAACTTGAAAAAGCAAACTTCTCCTTTATCTGCAGCGATCTGAGCAACCTGAGTGACTATGCCAGCCAGATCAATAGCAGTACGTTCAAGATTCTGAAACGCAACCTGCCGGGACCTTTTACGTTTATCCTACCTGGAAGCAACAACCTGCCTACCTTCTTTTAAGAAAAAGAAGACCGTGGGGATCAGGATTCCAGATAATTCCATCGCGACTGGACTGGTAGAAGCGCTGGGCAATCCCATCGTGAGCACGTCCATCAAGGATGAGGATGAGGTGATCGAGTACACGACAGATCCCAGCCTGATTCTGGAAAAATGGAACAAGCTGGTGGATTATGTGATCGATGGTGGCTATGGCGACAATGTTGCCTCTACCGTGGTGGATCTAACGGGCGATGAACCAGAAATCATACGAGAGGGAAAATGCGAGCTAAGCTAAATTCTCACACGAGTATTCACATTACTTTATTACCCTATCAACCTACCGAACCCTAACTTAAAACAAAACACTTAATTATGCCATACCTACAAAAAACGACTGCGCAAAAAAGCGGCGATCTCTCCCTTTATTATGAAGTGCACGGTGAGGGACAACCCATCATCCTGATCCACGGCTGGCCGCTGAGCGGTGCCATGTGGGAATACCAGGTGCCAGAACTGATTGAAGCAGGGCACCAGGTGATCACGTATGACCGTAGGGGTTTTGGCAAGTCGTGCCATCCCGGCGATGGATATAACTACAGCACCATGGCGCACGACCTAAGCGAGTTGATGACAAAACTGAACCTGGACAACGTGATCCTCGTGGGATTTTCCATGGGCGGCGGTGAGCTGGCGCAGTATGTAAAAGCTTTTGGCACAAATAAAATCGACAAGTTGGTTTTTATCAGTTCGATCGCCCCTTACATGCTCAAGACAGATGATAATGAGAACGGCGTGGACGAGAGCGTTTTTGAGGGTATGAAAAAGAACCTGCGCGAGGATCGCGCTGGATTCCTGCAGGAATTTGGTAAAGGCTTTGTGAACTACGAGGACAATAAGCACCGCGTATCACAGGGTCAACTGGACTACAACTTCCACATAGCGGTAGATGCCAGTCCCAAGGCAACGGTGGACTGTGTAGATGCCTTTGGCAAGACAGACCTGCGCGAGGCGATGAAAAAAATTGACGTCCCTACCCTATTCATCCACGGCGATGCAGACGAGGTCGTTCCTCCCGCACCCACCAGCCAGCAAGGCCACGAGATGGTCAAAAACTCAAAGCTGGAAATGATCAAGGGCGCACCCCACGGCTTATACGTGACCCACAAAAAAGAACTCAACAAGATTTTGCTGGACTTCCTGAAAAGCTAATGCTTTTTGATTTTTTGAAATTTGAATCCCCTTGTTGCTTATGTGGCTGGGGGTTTTTTGTTTTCTACTAGGGTATCTATCCGCCTTTAAAAAATTGCTTTATGAAAGGTGATACCGCTAATAACCGTGTTCCATTAACAAATGTTAAACTTACGTTTGTTAGTGGTTGTTTGAGTTCATGTAACTGATATTAAGAAAGTTATATGACGCTTTTTTAAACGTGGTGTATGTGTGGTGTTTGAGTATCTTTGGGGAGTTGCTTATATCACCTAGTTACCACACATTTTGAAAAATGACAACATTGACTATTTTTGTATCTATCGCTTTTGGAATTAGTTTGGTGCTGATTTTAACAAAAACGGATTTGCCGAAAGCGGAAAATGTTCTCAAGCGAATTTCTTTATACTCTTTAATCGGGACATTAACTTGTTTAATACTATTGATTTTTGACTTGCGAATTAAAAGAGACTTACACAAATACATTTATAGGTTTGACCTTTTTTGATTTCTACAATCATATTATTTGGACTTGCGAAAAATAATGGAACGAAAATGCTGACTGGACTTTTTGCTTTACCAATTGGAATATCAGCTATTTTGAGTTTTATCTCGAGTATGCACTTCTACCAATTTATACTATCGGACTTCCATTTGCACCACCGATGTGAAAATTATTCAAAATAAACGAAAATCATAATGTCAGAAGTTAGAGTTGGCGGATTTATGGCTTGTGGAGAAAGTTTAGTAATAACTGAATCAAAATTGGGTATTTTAGACAAACAAAAGTATGTTGGAAATAACTCTTGTGTAACTGGAATTAACAAAATAGAAACTAAAAAGTTTAACAATAATGTTGCGGATTTTTTAATTTTATCACGACGGTAAGAGAACTGAATTTGAAAATCCTTATAAATACCAAGCGGAAATAAAAAACGTGTGGTAACAACGTATATAGCTCATAGCTAGTTAGTTGCTTAATCGAAGTTAAGGCATATTTGCTAGTCCGCCAAATTTTTTAATTTGGCTTATTGAGAAAAAAAGATAATAAGAAAAATTAAAAAATTCGGCTCGTGCTTCATCCGAAAATAATTTCATAATTTGCACGCTACGAGCCATATACAGAGACGTTAGCACACATACGAAAAAAACCTATGGGAACATTTATTACTTTAGTTATTATTGGAGCAATTATCTTTTTAATTGCAAAGTCTTCAAAGAAAAGCAAGCAACCGCAAAATGACTTAAAGGAACAAAGTCCGATAACAGTTGAAATAAAAACTTCTTATAGTTCAGGTTCAAGTTCGTACCAAGAAAGAAAAATTTCCGCCAATTAAACAAGATGCTAATCAAGATTGGATTTTGAATCCTAAATCGCCTTTCATTATTACATTACAAAACGCTGAAAAACAAATAGCGGAAAAGCTTCGAGCTATTTTAGATGACGATGAAAGTCGTGGATATAAAAAAGAGCAAGAAATTGTTGGACTATTTGCACTACATAATTTGCGGATTAAGGAAATAGAATCTTATAAATCAAAATATGCGAAACAATACTTTGAGAAAATTGAAGAATTAAAAAAAGCATCAAAAGATTGGGAAATTTCAGGAATTAAAGAACAAAGAAGATATTCTTGTGGATTTTAGAAAAGAGGCTATAAACGAACTTTACGAAAGAGCCAACTGCGATTTAGAAGTATTGTTTGAATACCAACCGAAAGACATCACGATTGACGATGATTTAATAAAGGAATACGGATTTGAAAACATTAAGACATATTTAAGCTATGCAGACAAATTGGACAAAGTTCGTGTAATGTCCGCAGATGCTTATGCTCGACCAATGTTTGAAAAACTTTCAGAATCAGGTTTAGCAAAACGTGGAAATGAAATTCCAAATGACGAAATATTATTGACTTTAACGCTTAAAGAATTAAATGAAATTGCAGATAATCCAGAAAAGCAATATTATAGAAAAAAACAAGCAGTGGAATTTATATTGGAGAAAGGTAATGCAGAAGAACTAATTGGAAAGAAAATTTCACTTCGAGAATTGTTTAAGCTAAACCCATTACCAGAAAAATATAATTCTATTAATCTTAACGAGTTGTCCCAAACTTGGAGATACCACGAAGAGGAAGTAAAGTTATTAACTCAAACTTTCAGAAATTCATATTATTCTTGGCGTGATTTGAAAGAAGAATAAAGAGTATATTAAAGGCTATACAGTAGAACCATTGCATAACGAAGATGCTTGTCCAAAAGCTATCGAATGTTCAAAAAAAAAGTACTCGAAAAACTCACCACCGAAAGTTCCTTTTCATATTGGTTGTGATTGTCATTTGAATAAAGATTTGGATTTTTGAATTAGAAAATGGAATAAGTACGTGTGCTAACAAAGAACTGACGTAAAAAACAAGCCGTTTCCTAAAACTTTTGAGACATAGCCAGCCCCTGCTTATTGAAATAAGATCATGATTCTCTGTCATCAATATTGTTCTCGTCCCTTGCTCGCTCACCGCATATAAGATTTACAACTGGTGGGTATCACCAGTCAAACCTCCTGCAGAAATCTCACTTGCTTTATAGTCCCGTCAAGCAATCTCTTACCCACCTCAAGATCAATGAATTATATAAATTACTATCTTCAAATCCTAATTCAATCAATAACATTTAAAACTTAATCAGAATGAACAACAAAGCAGCTAACTCAAAAACAAAGAAATCCAAAATCCTTGATATGGATGGAATCGAGATCGTAGAGTCAGAAATGTATATCAACTAGAAGGTAGTAGAACGTGGAAGTAAGGGGCACGAAATTACCAAAGATCACATATAGAAGTACTATTTTTTTGACCTGATGCGATTGTTTCTTTCTACTAAAAATCCAGCATCTAGTTTTTATGCATAAAAGCTTGCTTGGCCTTTAATTCTGCTTCAGATTCTACGACGTCCTCATCTGGCACGCAACAATCCACTGGGCAAACTGCCGCGCATTGTGGCTCTTCATGGAATCCCACACATTCCGTACACTTATCTGGCACGATATAGTAGAACTCGTCACTTACCGGTTCCTGGGTCTCGTTTGCATCCACTTCCTTGCCGTTATTGGGCAGTACCACGTTGCCGTCCAGATCAGTACCATCTGCATAGCGCCAGTCGTCTGCCGCCTCATAGATCGCGGTGTTGGGACATTCAGGTTCACACGCCCCGCAGTTGATACATTCGTCCGTAATGATGATTGCCATGCCGTTGGTTTACTTTTGCGCAAAAATAGCTGCTCGTGTCCAGAATTGTCATTAATAGCTCGTTAAATGAACGTGTTTCCGCTTTCGCGAAAGCGGGAAAAACCATCGCCTCTTACCTATCACAAAAAGCTACTGGGGAACCACTGGATCCCGTACACAAACTCATATCCAGCACCCTCAAACAAGCCGAAGCCTCTAACACCTGGTTCACGCAGCAAGAACTGCATTTTGCCCTGAGCCAGTGGGCAGAAGCCCTGACCAGTGGGAACCTGGACGCCTGGCTCGCACCCTATCACCTCAAAAACATAGCTCCAAAAACCGTGGGGATCGTGGCAGCGGGAAATATACCACTAGTGGGATTTCACGATGTGCTATGCGTGATTCTAGCGGGTCACAAGGCGCTGGTTAAAGTATCCAGCAACGACCGATTATTGCTGCCCATGATGCTGCACCTGGCTGCAGAAAACCTGCCTGCACTTAAGGAAAGCTACGAGTTTACCCAGGGTAAGCTGCAAGGCCATGATGCCGTAATCGCCACGGGCAGCAACAATACCGCGCGCTATTTTGAGTATTATTTCAAGGATCAGCCCAGTATCATACGTAAGAATCGCAACAGCATCGCCGTGCTCACCGGCAATGAATCACTAGCAGATATGCAGGCGTTGAGCGAGGATGTGTTCAGATATTTTGGCCTGGGATGTCGCAGTGTAAGTCATCTCAAAGTACCCCGCGGGTTCAACTTTGACCTATTTTTCAACGGGATGTATGAGCAGCGCGATCTGATCAACAATAAAAAGTACCTGAACAATTACGATTATAACAAGGCAGTTTATCTCATGAGTGAGTTTGACTTGCTGGACAATGAGTTCATGCTCATCAAGGAAGAAACCGGTAGCTACTCCTCCCCCATCGCCACGCTGGGATACAGCTATTACGATGATCTAGGTGAGGTCGCGGCAGAATTTAAAACCAAACACGAGCAGCTGCAATGCGTAGTAGGTAGCGAGAAAGCTAGAAATTACTTGCAAACTAGCCTGAAAGGTTTATCTACGCCACAATTGGTTGGATTTGGTGAGACCCAGCGACCGGATTTATCAGATTATGCAGATGGTGTGGACACCATTCAATTCTTGATAAGTCTGTCATAAAACTTATTGATTTGATAACATAAAACGATGTGCTAATTTGCACATTTGCAGGACACTTTTGAAATAAATTCTATGCTTAAACATAACTTTAGTGCAGGTCCTTGCGTTTTACCGCAGGAAGTTTTTAAAAAGGCAGCAGATGCCGTTCTGGATTTCAACGATCTAAGCATCCTGGAAATCTCCCACCGCAGCAAGGATTTTGTAGCCGTGATGGATAAGGCGCAGTCGCTTGCGCTGGAGCATCTGGGACTGGTTGATAAAGGTTACAAAGCAATATTTTTAGGTGGTGGTGCCAGTATGCAATTCCTGATGGTTGCCTATAATCTGCTGGAAAACAAGGCAGCCTATCTCAACACGGGAACTTGGTCTGATAAAGCCATCACGGAGGCTCGATTATACGGTCACGTGATCGAGGTGGCGTCTTCTAAACAAGCCAACTACAACTATATTCCCAAGGATTACGTGGTCCCCAGCGATGTGGATTACTTCCACTTTCAGACCAACAATACGATTTTTGGAACCCAGCTACAATCCACGCCAGATGTGGATGTACCACTCGTTTGTGATATGAGTAGCGATATATTTTCCCGAGTGCGTGATTTTGAAAAGTACGATCTGATCTACGCAGGCGCCCAGAAAAATATGGGACCAGCCGGTGCAACACTGATCGTGGTCAAGGAAGAAATTCTAGGAAAAGTAAGCCGTGAAATCCCATCGATGCTGAGCTATAAAGTACACATTGCCAAAGAAAGTATGTTCAACACACCACCCGTTTTCCCTATCTACGTGAGTATGCTCACAATGGAATGGTTAAAAGACTTTGGCGGTGTGGCAGAAATCGAGAAGATCAACAACAAAAAAGCCGATATGGTCTATACAGAGATCGATCGCAATCCGCTGTTTCAAGGTTTTGTGGTCGATAAGGAAGACCGTTCAAAAATGAACGCTACGTTCTCCCTTAAAGATGATGCACATAGTGAGGCATTTGACAAACTTTGGAAAGATGCCGGCATAAACGGCCTAAACGGTCACCGCAGCGTGGGCGGCTACCGCGCCAGCATGTACAATGCGCTGAGCGTAGAAAGCGTTCAGGCACTCGTGGACTGTATGCAGCAATTGGAAAAGCAATCATGATCTAATTCAGAATTCAGAATTCCGAATTCAGAATTCTAATTTTATAATGGGATAAGCCACCTCGAGGGGGTTGGGGGTGTAAACACAGCGTAATTGAAAAAATGTCAAGCAAACGCAACCCATTTAAAAATGATGCTAGGTCGATATAGATCCAAGATCACAAAAGCTTCGGACAAAAGAACTCATTCTCGACTGCGCTCGAATTGACATTTGTAAATAAGTACACTCTAAACCAAGCGATAAACAACTAGAAACTCAAACATAAAATACTAATAGCTACAGGCTAAAAGCTATAGACTCAAAGCTCAAAGCTCACAGACTAAATAAGAAAAATGAAAAAAGTACTAGCAAACGATGGCATTTCTGCCAGCGGTGTAAAGAAATTAGAAGAAAACGGTTACGAGGTCATCACGACAAATGTTGCTCAAGACCAGCTCGCCGATTATATCAACAAACATGAGATCAGCGTGCTACTGGTGCGCTCTGCAACCACGGTACGCAAGGATCTGATTGATAGCTGTCCTAGCCTAAAGATCATAGGTCGTGGTGGTGTGGGCATGGACAATATTGATGTGGAATATGCCCGAGAAAAAGGGTTGAAGGTAATTAATACTCCAGCTGCCAGCAGCTCAAGCGTTGCAGAACTTGTTTTTGCCCACTTATATGGCGGTGTGCGATTCTTGTACGATGCCAATAGAAACATGCCTCTAGAGGGCGAGACCAACTTTCAAAGGTCTGAAAAAGCAATACGCCAAAGGAACTGAGCTACGAGGGAAGACTCTAGGTATCATCGGTTTTGGGACGTATAGGACAGGAAGTGGCAAAAATCGGTGTGGGTGTAGGTATGAACGTGATCGCTCTAGATCATTCAGATGCCAAAACAAAAGATATATCATTTGACCTTTTTGACGGGCAAAAAATAACGGTTGCCATTCCACTAGTAGATAAAGAAGAGCTCTTAAAAGCATCAGATTTTATCACTCTCCACGTTCCTGCACAAGACGGTTATGTACTATCAGCTGCTGAGTTCAACATGATGAAAAAAGGTGCTGCTGTGATCAATGCAGCACGTGGCGGAGTCATCGATGAGGTGGCACTCGTCCACGCATTGGAAGAGGAACATATTTCCTTTGCCGCGCTGGATACATTTGAGAAAGAACCCAAGCCAGAAGTGGTACTTCTAATGAATAGCAAGCTTTCATTGAGTCCGCATATAGGTGCTGCGACTAATGAGGCGCAAGATAGAATAGGTACAGAACTAGCAGATCAAATCATTGAAGTTCTAGGTTAAGTTACATATTTCAAAATACTGGGATCCAGATTAATGAATAAATCGTTAATCTGGATTTTTTGTTTGTTGACAGGTTGTCATGTTTGCTTTTTTGAGTCTGATGGATGCTATTGAGCAAGCTGCTAAAGACTTTAATCAGGATGCTTGAAAGATCCTGAATCTGATTCAGTTTTCTTGATTGCTTTATTATATATAGTTCCTTTAATATCAGATCTTCGACTGAGCTCTGTTACCTATATTTAGATTGGATTCTCGGGGCTTCTGGTGCGTTCAGCCATCTTGGAATGAAATTGATTACCGTGGCTTCGGCTGCGCTCAGCCACCTACTCTAGTTCTTCGAATCCAGGTCTCTGAGCGCAGCCGAAGAGCCGGCATCCAGCAATCACGAGTCCAGGTCTCTGAGCGCAGCCGAAGAGCCGGCTTCCAGCAATCCCGAGTCCAGGTCTCTGAGCGCAGCCGAAGAGCCGCCCATATAAATCACCGAAAACCCTCCTTTAACACGACTTTACAGCAACTCGATAAGCGCGCATTTACCTTTAGACTTCAAACCGATTAAGGTGATTCTACAATCCATCAAAACCATTCAAAAAATCCCCGTCCCATTGCGCGAGACCTGGGATTTTTTAACTGATGCCAATAACCTAAAGTTGCTCACCCCTGATGACCTCCAGATGAAAGTGCTGTATGGCACTGAACGCAAGGTATATCCGGGCCAGCTCATTGAATACAGCCTCAAGCCCCTACCCTTTTACCGCACAAACTGGGTCACGCACATTACGCAAGTAAAGGACATGGAATATTTTGTGGACGAGCAAATGTATGGGCCTTACGCAACCTGGCACCACAAGCATTTTGTTACTGAAATTCCTGGCGGCACGCTCATGGAAGACGTGGTACATTATAGGCTGCCATTCGGCGTGCTGGGCAAGTTGGGATTGCCGTTTATTAAGGGAAAGCTGGAAGAGATATTCCGCTTTCGCGAAAGCGCAATAGAAAAACACTTCGGGAAATACCAGGATCCCGATCATCATCAAGAACAAACACTTAAACACGATATACTCAATTAATTATGGCAAGGAAAATTTTACTCATAGGCGGAAGCCACGGGATAGGAAATGCAATCGTACAAGAATTACACGGGGATCATGAGCTTTACGTGGCATCGCGTGAAAATGAAAACCTACCCGATGGGGTGACGCATATTACCTTTGACGCGACTAAGGACGAGCTGGACACCAGTAAGTTACCAGAAGAATTGGATGGTTTTGTCTATTGTCCGGGAAGTATCAACCTGAAGCCGTTCAAAATGCTGAAACAAGAGCATTTTGAGGAGGCAATGGAGTTGAACTTTTTCTCGCTGATACGCGTGACAAGAACCGTACTACCATTGTTATCTAAAACCGCAGGAAGCA
Source organism: uncultured Flavobacteriaceae bacterium (assembly GCA_963740155.1). Lineage (GTDB taxonomy): Bacteria > Bacteroidota > Bacteroidia > Flavobacteriales > Flavobacteriaceae > Nonlabens. Next base: position 440,402 of record CAVUDE010000001.1, read on the forward strand.
GCGCGGTCTTCTTTTCTACCGTTGCTGTAGGAACGGGAATGCCATTCCACACCAGTGTAGCATCTGCCAAAGGTGCGATCGAGGGATTTGCAAAAGCCCTAGCTGCTGAATACGCCCCTACCGTGCGCATTAACGTAGTAGCGCCATCATTAATCGATACCCCGCTTGCGGGAAGACTGCTGAATAGCGAGGACAAAAAAGAAAAGATGGGCGATCTGCACCCTATGAAACGTGTAGGAAAACCAGAAGATATCGCTTCGATTACCTCCTTTTTACTAAGCGACAAATCTTCATGGATTACCGGTCAGGTAATAGGTGTCGATGGTGGGAAATCCACATTGAATATGGGTTGATATGTCAGATAAAGTAAACGTATTTTGGTTCAGGCGTGACTTGCGATTGGACGATAATGTGGGTTTTTATAATGCCTTAAAATCTGATTTTCCCGTCTTGCCTATTTTCATTTTTGACAAGGAAATTCTAGATAAACTTCCAGAGGATGATGCACGTGTCACCTTTATTTACGAGCAACTGCAAAAAATGCGTGATGAGTTGCAAGACAAAGTTGGCAGCTCTATTGCCATGCTGTATGGTGAGCCTGAAAAGATGTGGAAAGACTTGCTAGATGATCATGATATAAACGCGGTATTTACAAACCGGGATTACGAGCCATACGCTCAGGAACGAGACGAGAAAATCGAGAAACTACTTGGTGAGCATAACATAGATTTCCTCACTTTTAAAGATCAAGTCATCTACGAGAAAGATGAGGTAGTCAAAAACGATGGCGATCCATACGTGGTTTACACTCCCTATAAGAACAAATGGCTGGAGAGATTCCGCGAGGAGCATGGTTCTGGTGAAGATCAGAAGTTTTACTATACCAGCGATTTGCTGAAAAACTGCATCAAGAATAGTAGGCTGCCCAATCTCACGCTAAGCGATATGGGTTTTAAAAAATCCAAAATAGAGGTTCCAGATTATAAGGTAACGCCTACTCTCATTGAGGATTACGAAAAAACAAGAAACTACCCGGCTATCGATTATGGAACCTCAAGGCTTGGGGTTTACCTGCGTTTTGGTGTGGTGAGTATCCGCAAAATGGTGCGCAAGGCAGATCATGCAGATGAAAAGACGTTTTTGAGCGAACTCATCTGGCGCGAATTCTTTATGCAGATTCTCTATCATTTCCCCCGCACGACAGATGAAGCCTACAAGAAAAAGTATGACCGCATCGAGTGGCGGAACAACGAGGATGATTTTGAAAAGTGGAAAAATGGAAATACCGGCTATAAAATAGTAGATGCTGGTATGCGTGAGCTCAATCAAACAGGTTTTATGCACAATCGTGTGCGTATGTTGGTTGCTAGTTTCTTATGCAAACACTTACTGATCGACTGGCGCTGGGGCGAGGCTTATTTTGCCAAAAAATTATTGGACTACGAGCAATCCAGCAACGTGGGCAACTGGCAATGGACCGCTGGAACTGGCGTGGACGCATCCCCGTATTTCAGAATATTCAACCCGCTTACGCAGAAAGATAAGTTTGATAAGCAACGTGAGTACATAGAAACCTATGTCCCAGAACACGATACAGATGATTACGCAGATCAAATGGTCGTGCATAAAGAAGCCAGGGAACGTGCGTTGAAAGTTTATAAAGAGGCTGTAAAGGGTTGAGGTAGGTCGATTTGAAATATTATTCTATTTTGGCTACATGAGACAATTGTTCTGTTTACTGGTTATTATTGGTTTATCCCACTCTATCCATGCTCAAATTCCGGTAGAAACGTATCGCGCCGAGATTGCTCAACTTGAAGACGAGAAAGAAATTGCTGCATACCGGGATGAGCTGCACCGTATAGATCAGGAAGTTTTGGTACGTTTACGTGATCCCCTTGTTGTCGATAGCCTCTCAATTGACAACATGATTAAGACGGCGCTAGTTTTTGAACAGCATCAATTTAAAGGATATAATATTTATAATGACGTTACGCCTATTCTGAATTTATCTCATAATTATACAATGGAATGTAAGGTCGCGTTCTGGCCAGTCATTGAAATGTTAGCGGCTAATTCTGACGGGCGGATAATGGACTTCGGCGGTACTTATCCTGCCTATCCCTTAGAATGTGTTTTCGGGACTATTTACGATTACTCTGTATTTAGGGAGAAAGAACACTATCCACGCTATCTGCGTAAAATGGGTTTATTAAGTGATCAGAATACCGTAGAAAAACTAACAGCAGCGTATGACGAAGTCAAAAGAGTAAGTGCATTAGAAGAAGTTGAAGAACTAGGATCATGGTATTCACAGAGTATTCCAGAATCGATTGATAAAAACAAGATGAATAGACTTGTACGACTTTCTGACGGGGAGCTTTATTTTAATCGTTACAACAGATATTATAAATTATCCAGCGAAACTGATGGCGAAGAATATCTTTTCAAACCCGCAGTGAATCCGATGAAGTGGTATTATACTCTAGATAAAAACAAGAACCTGACTCTCTTCAATGAGGCAGGTGAAGTGAAAATGAAATACACAAAAACGGCCAAATGATTTCACTTACGGATTAATTTAAATCTTGCCATGGCGTTGCGCCCCGCCAGAACACCTTTCCTACCACTCTCCATCGCAGCGGTATAAAATCCCTGATGACTCAGCTTTTTCCAAGATTTCCCCAGGTCTGGACTGTACCAGATTCCCTCACTACCAGTTGCCAAAAGTTCCTCACCGCCTCCATCCTTTATGAATTGGATATCACTTGCATAGCCTACACCGCGGCCATCAGATACTAGATTCCATGTCTCGCCGCCATTAGTCGTGATGGCTAGATTTTTTGTATTGTTTGATTTGTCTTCCCAGTTGCCGCCTATGATCACACCCGTTTTCTCATCGTAATAATCCATTGCAAATGTTCCGGTCATTGTACCACCAGCCATCATGGGCGTTGCAATCGCTGTAAAACTATTGCCGCTATCGGTGCTTGTAAAGATTCGGCTGGCCTTGCCTCCGGTGGCTATCCAGACGTTGTTGCCGGTAACAGATATGTTTGAGTTACTAGCGGCAAAGGCTGCCTCGCCCTGTATAAATTCAGGAACTCTGTCACAGCTTACCCTACTCCACGATTCCCCACCATTAGTAGTTTTTAAAATTGCGATGCATTTATTTCCCTCAAATTCTGTGGGGTCGCCTATGATGTAACCCTTTTGATCATCCACAAACAGCATACTATCGTAGAAAACACCATCGGTTTCTTCTAGGTAGATCAGTTCTGATTTTAGACTTTTATGGTTAATGGCATAGATCATCGCTGGCGCCCCAGCATTTAAAATCAGCGTTTTATCCTCAAGTACCGCGATAGAACGAAATTCAAAATCCTTTTCAAACGCTTCAATTTTTCTAATAACTGGCGCTGCCGATTCCTCTTTCAGATAACCATACTGATTACCGCTCCCGCTAAACCAGTAACGACCGTCGCGATATTGCAACGCCCTGATGATCAGGCTATCAATAGGAATTTGCTGAATCTCAATTCTGCTCACCTGCGGGTTCTCAGCGGGGAGGTCTTGCTTTTGGTTGTTTATGGTTTTACAGGAAGTTAGGCTGAGACATAGTATCGGGAAGAGTAAATATTTCATGGGAACGTTGAAGATTTGCTATTGTGGTTCGGATGGCTTTTTAGTGAGTACGCTTTCCCGATAGGGAAGTTCATGCTATGCCCCGTCGAAGTACGAAAGCGTAATAATTACAATTTGCAGCAATGTAGTAAATGCCGTGGCAACCTACTGAGAAATTGCTGGCAGTTATAACAATACAAGTCGCGATAGCCCTGGGAATACCCGTATTTTTGCAAAATGAGATTTCACCACAATCTACTGCTCGCCACGGTCGATGCACTGCACCAGATTTTTAATGAGGGTTCCTATGCAGACCAGGCCATTCACCGCATTCTGAAACGCGATGCCCGCTGGGGTTCTCGCGATCGCGGCTTTATTGCAGAGACTACTTACGATATTGTGCGTTACCAGCGCTTATACAGCGAGATTGCCGGTGTTAACGCGCCCTACAAGCGGCAGGAACTATGGCGGCTTACGGCAGTATGGATCGTGCTGCGTGGGTACGAGGTTCCCGCCTGGGAAGAATATTACAACACACCGGTGCGCAGGATCAAGGGTAAATTTGATGAATTGAGTAGAACGCGTGCCATGAAGGAATCCATTCCCGACTGGATGGATAAAATAGCGGCAGATGAGCTGGGCGAGGTCTGGGACAAGGAAATACACGCACTCAACCAGCAGGCAGAAGTAGTTTTACGCATAAACAAGCTGCAGAAAGACCTGAAATTTGTCCAGGAAAGCCTGCAATCTGAAAACATACTCACGCATACTGACGATAGATTTCCCCACGCGCTGATTCTGGACTCGCGTACCAATGTCTTTCAAACAAAAGCTTTTTCAGACGGGTTGTTTGAAGTTCAGGATGCTGGATCGCAGCTTATAGCGCCGTTTCTGGAAGTAGATGCCTCCATGCGGGTGCTGGACGCCTGTGCAGGTGCGGGTGGTAAAACCTTGCATCTTGCCGCACTTATGGAAAACAAAGGGCAGATCATCGCCACCGATATCTATAAAAACAAGCTTAACGAGCTCAAGCGTCGCGCACGCCGTGCCGGCGCGCACAACATAGAAACCAGGCTGATCGACAGTACAAAGGTGATCAAGAAACTGGATGAAAAAATGGATAGGCTGCTGATCGATGCGCCATGCTCGGGACTGGGGGTATTGCGACGCAATCCAGATGCCAAATGGAAACTGACTCCAGAGTTCCTGGAAGAGGTAAAAGCCACCCAGCAGGAAATCCTGCAATCCTATAGTCGAGTGGTCAAGCCTGGCGGCAAGATGGTTTATGCAACCTGTTCAATCCTCCCCAGCGAAAACGAAGATCAAATAAACAAATTCCTAGGCAGCGAGGCTGGCAAAGATTTTGCCCTAGACGAAAGTAAATCACTCTTGGCCTCTCGCGATGGATTTGATGGTTTTTACATGGTCAGACTGGTGAAACAGTCCTAAATATAAATGATGAAACAAATTACTTTTTTATTAATACTTACCGCAACATTTTGCTTTGGCCAGGTTCCAGCGGGTTACTACAACTCCGCTAGTGGACTTTCTGGTTTTACTCTCAAAACAGAATTGGCAAATATTATTACCACGGGCTATAATTCCCAGTCCTACGGTGCATTGATCACTTTGTATATGACTAGTGACAATGATGAATATTACGATGGCGGAACGCAGACTAATACGATTCTAGATATTTATTCTGAGAATCCATCTGGAGCTGAGGCTTATAATTATAGCTTTTCAAATAATTGCGGGAACTTTAATAGTGAGGGCGATTGTTATAATCGCGAGCATATCTTCCCACAAGGGTTTTTCAATCAGCAGATGCCCATGCGTAGCGACGCACATTTTGTGGTTCCTACGGATGGATGGGTAAATGGCGGGCGGGGAAGTTTTCCTTTTGGCGAGGTTTCTACTACCAGTAGTGTGACCAGATATAGCAATGGATCGCGTCGTGGAGCCAGCGCAACGCCTGGTTTTACGGGAACTGTTTTTGAACCCATCAATGAGTTCAAGGGTGACGTGGCGAGGATGCTTTTCTATTTTGCAACACGGTATGAAAATAATTTCAACGATACCAGCTGGGACAATCCCAATTCCAGCATGAACGATCCACGTGATGGATCCCGCGGCAGGTTTTATGAGCAGTGGTATATCGACCTGCTTGTTCAATGGCATTTGCAAGATCCCGTGAGCCAGCGTGAGATAGACAGAAATAACGATATCTACAATTTCCAAAACAACGCAAATCCCTACATAGACAATCCGCAATACGTCCAGATGATCTGGCAGACTACTGCTGGTGTGACTAGCCACGACCTGAGCACGCTGTCATTTGCGCCTAATCCGTCCATGGGTAATTTCAATTTGATAGGTGATTTACAGGTGGACAGTATCACCATCTATGACCTGACTGGAAAAACGATTGCAAGATTTACTGATAGAAAGGGTTTCTTCATAGATCGCGCGGGAATCTACCTCGCCAAAGTAAATAGTGGGAATGCAACTCGAACCTTTAAGTTAATTGTACAGTAAATGGGTTGTTGTGATTACGCTTTCGCGAAAGTGTATACTTCAAAATCATTAGAAATATACTGATCTAAAACCCTAAATCGCGCTCTATTTCTTCCATCTGAATCACGTCTTCTGCCTCTTGCAACGTAGGTACGACGAGTAACTCAGGCGGGATCTCATCAGAGCTCAGGGCGTTGTTTACGATGATAAATGAGTTTTTATCAGCGCGGTGCTGGTTGCTTAATTTGAGGTAGGAAAGCAAATCTGGAAGCGTGGCTGTTTCATATTGCAATAAATCTACTACCACGTTCTTATTGGCAAACTGGTCAAAGATGCCCTCTAGAAATTGGGCAAATTTTTGAATATCATCGCGCTCATCCTTGAGCAATACGTACGTTTCTTTTTCTTTACTGATCATAATTTCTAATTTTTGCAGCGATTAGATAAAGTACGGCCATCCTGATAGCTACACCATTTTCCACCTGGTCCAGAATGATTGCCTGGTCAGAATCTGCCACGGCACTTGAGATTTCTACCCCGCGATTGATGGGGCCTGGATGCATGATGGTCAGTTGTTTATCCAGTGAATTTAGTAAATCCATTGTAACGCCGTACTGCTGGGCATATTCCCTTGTGCTGGGAAAGTAGGAGATATCCATGCGCTCATTCTGCACACGAAGCATATTTGCAACATCGCACCACTCCAGGGCCTTGCGCAAATTAGTCTCGACTTCTACACCCAGTGATTTAATATATTTGGGAATAAGGGTCGCTGGACCGCAAACCATCACTTCCGCCCCTAGTTTTTTAAGGCAGTAAATGTTAGATAATGCTACACGGCTATGCAAAATGTCCCCCACGATCACCACTTTTTTACTCTCTACGGTTCCTAAATGTTCCCGTATGGAAAAACTATCCAGTAATGCTTGCGTGGGATGCTCATGGGCACCATCGCCAGCATTGACAATGCGTGAATTGACATGTTTGGAAAGAAACTTTCCAGCACCTGGATTGGGATGGCGCATCACGACTATGTCAACTTTCATCGCCAGAATATTATTGACGGTGTCGATAAGCGTCTCACCTTTTGCGACGGAACTTTGAGATGCGCTAAAGTTGACCACCTCTGCACTCAGGCGTTTTTCGGCCAATTCAAAACTGAGCTTTGTGCGGGTGCTGTTTTCAAAGAACAAGTTGGCTATTGTAATATCCCTTAGCGAGGGCACTTTCTTAATCGGGCGATTGATCACTTCTTTAAACTGGCTTGCCGTATTATGGATAAGGTGGATATCCTCTACCGTGAGTTCCTTGATTCCCAGTAAGTGCGATACACTCAATTCACTCATGCCCATCTTCTTTAAGTAGATAAACGACGTCCTGGCCGTCGTGTTCCTGCCAGTTGACTCTGACCATTTGACCTGCGATGGCATCTACCTGCCTACCCCGATAATCTGGCTGGATGGGCAAATGTCTGGAAAATCGCCTGTCAATAAGTGTCAATAATTCCACATGGCTGGGACGACCAAACGATTGCAAAGCCGTCAATGCAGATCTGATGCTGCGCCCCGTGTAAAGCACGTCATCTACCAGCACAACATTCAGTCCCTCAACGACAAAATCAATTTCAGTTGAGTTTGCTTGTAGGGGGTGGTCCTTTCTTCTAAAATCATCACGGTAAAAAGTGATATCTAGTAGGCCGCTTTTTAAGTTATGGATTTTGTGTTCCGTAGTCAGAATTTGTACGAGTCGCTTGAGCAATCTGCTACCGCGTGGCTGTAAACCGATTAAGGCCGTATTTGAAAAATCTCCATGATTTTCAATAAGCTGACAGGCAAGCCTATGTAGGGTAAGGTGCAGTGCCCTCTCACTCAACAATACTTTTTTGTCTTGCATAGCCCTATTCTAGGATGGTTCTTGTGTAGCTATGAGCAAAGATAGTTATTTAGTTATGGCATATTTTAGCCAGATGAGCCAGTTGGGAAAATTTCGCTGGGTGCGCTACCTATTGATCGCGCTCCCGTTAATTATCGTAAGCTGGCAAATGTATGCATCCAATTATAGAACACTTACCAGATGGAAAGGTGGCGGCTATGGAATGTACACGGATAGCCACGGATCATATCGCAGCATCGTATTTGTTCCCGCAGATAAGAATACGATTATCCACGTTTATCCGCTGGACAGGGATCGCCGGTCGCTACTTCATGATTCTCTGGTGGAAAAATACGAGAACTCCCACCGGATCTTAAAATCCACCATCTTCTTTCCAGACTGGTATGAAGATAGAGCTTTGCAAACGGAGTGGCTATCTAGATCAGAGTTGAGAAATGGCGATTTCTATATCTATACGACAGAACTGAAAATTGATGACAGGAAAATCAAGAATAAACAGGTATTCAAATTTGATCGCCGTAATCCAGTCACTAACAAATGACACAAGTCAGCCGTCTTTTTGCAGCGCTCAATCGCTGGCCTATCCTGCAAATGTATCATCTATTTATCGCATTGTTCTTTTTGCGTAGTATCTGGATGGCATCGCCACTCAAATATCCCATCATCATTGTTGCAGTCATCAATGTATTTTATAGACGTGAGTGGCTAGAAAAATGGTCGCTGATTTTTTACTCTATAAATTTTATAGGCCTGTGGTTTCTGAATTACTATATCATGGCAAACCACCAGTTCTTGCTGGGAATTTTTACGCTGTTTTTGACGTATAAACTATGGACAGGCGATAAGAAATTCAATTATGCCAGATACATTGTCACACTAGTAGTTGTAGTAGCTACCGTACAGAAGTTGCTTAGCCTCTATTTCTTACAAGGGAATCTAGTGGGCGAGCTGGTATTGAGCGGCACGAGCTTTCCATTGATCGCAAGTCAATTGGATCCAGATTTTGCTGCTCACGTGGAGTTATTTAAATCCAGTTTCTACGGCAACAAATACCTGCACCTGGATGAAATCAATGTGCAAACGACTAGCACCCAAATCGGTTTTATTAAATGGATGACCTATATAGTGACTGCGCTGGAAGTCTTTCTCAGCATTGTACTATTGACTGCTGGGAAAAACATGAGGGCGATATCACTTCTGGTGTTTTTTGCAGGCACCGCTATGTTTAGAAGTGAATTTGGGTTTTTCAGTATTGTGATGATGATTTGCTGTTTTGATCTTCAGCTACAGAAAACCAAATGGCATAATGGCTTTAAATTTCTATTTATCGTTTTCCTGTTGACTTACTGTTATATCCAGTTTTTGAAACCGTTTATAATTTAACCATACCATGACGTTATTATAAGCGGTTTTAGACTGCTGACTTTCAAGATCACGAGAGGTGGGATGCTCCCTTTTAGTAACATGCATCTTGTTGCTGGCGCGATTGTAACATAATAAGTAGGTATGGGTAGATACTGGGATGATCCTAAGGCAAGCCTTTTACAGCATCTAGGCGTAGGATCGGTGAATTATATTTTTGTGTTGGCAGCTTTTATATGGTTGATTGTTTGCTTTCACTATATCCCCATCCCTGCCCCTTCCCAAAGGGAAGGGAATTACCATCAAGTCCAATAATATCTTTCATAATAACTCCCCTTCCCTTGGAAGGGGCTTTGGGAAGGGAAATACCTGACTTTAAAAAAGTTAGTACGTAAAATTTAAGTTCTATTAATATATGTCTGTTAGAGATTCCACTTTCGCGAAAGCACAAAAAAAAACCCCCTAGTAAAAACTAGAGGGCTTTGTCAATTGTGGATTAGAAATCTACTCTTCTTCCTGAGATGCTCCTTTTCCTTCCATTCTGTCTTTAAGCGCTTGAAGTTTTGCGTTTGCGTCCCCTAGGGTAGGCTTAGACTCTTCTTTTGCTTTGGCAGCGGCTTGTCTTACGTTCTTGGCCTCTTCCTCTTTGTGAAGTACCATGTGAGAACCTACCACACGCTTGAATTCCTTGTTGAATTCAATGATCTGGATTTTTGTGTTCTCGCCTTTCTTAAGTTTGGTACCGTCTTCCTTCTCGAGGTGACGTGACGGGATGAATACAGAGATATCCTCGTTCATATCAACGATCGCACCTTTGTCCACGGTATTGGTAATCTCCACCTCATGGGTAGTCCCTATACCAAATTCCTTCTCATACTTATCCCATGGATTAGTCATGGTCTGCTTGTGACCTAGTGATAGTTTTCTACCGTTAACGTCCAGCTCCAGAACCACTACGTCCAGGATATCATCCACCGCGCAGAACTCGCTAGGGTGTTTCACCTTCTTAGTCCATGATAGATCGCTGATGTAGATCAGTCCATCCACACCTTCTTCCAGTTCTACAAATACACCAAAGTTTGTGAAGTTTCTCACTTTACCTTGATGACGTGAACCTACCGGATATTTAGACGTGATATCAGTCCATGGGTCAGTAACAAGTTGCTTCATACCTAGAGACATCTTGCGGTCTTCACGGTCCATGCTCAATACCTCTGCCTCTATCTGGTCGCCTACTTTTACAAAGTCACCAGCACTTCTTAGGTGCGTGGACCATGACATTTCAGATACGTGTACCAATCCTTCCACACCCTCTTCTACTTCTACAAATGCACCGTAATCTGCAATAACGACTACTTTACCTTTCACCTTGTCACCAGGCTTGATCTTATCACTCAATGCCTCCCATGGGTGTGGCTCAAGTTGTTTAAGACCTAGCTGGATACGGGATTTATCCTCGTCAAAGTCTAGGATTACCACGTTAAGCGTCTGGTCTAGTTCTACGACCTCGCTCGGGTGGTTGATACGTGACCAGGAAAGATCTGTAATGTGTACAAGTCCATCTACACCACCTAGATCTACAAAGACACCGTACGAAGTGATGTTCTTCACAACACCTTCCAGTACCTGTCCTTTTTCTAGACGGGAGATGATTTCTTTTTTCTGCTCCTCGATATCTGCCTCGATCAGGGCTTTGTGCGATACTACGACGTTCTTGAACTCGTGGTTGATTTTCACCACCTTGAATTCCATCGTTTTATCTACATAAGCATCGTAGTCACGTATAGGCTTCACATCAATCTGTGAACCGGGCAGGAATGCCTCGATACCAAAAACGTCCACGATCATACCACCTTTGGTACGACATTTTACGTAACCATTCACAATCTCGCCCGTGTCGTGTGCGTTATTGACGCGCTCCCAGGCTTTGATCAATCGTGCCTTACGGTGCGACAATATGAGTTGTCCTGTAGAATCCTCACGTACATCTACCAGCACTTCTACCTTGTCACCTTCCTTAAGATGCGGATTGTAGCGGAACTCGTTGAGCGATATCACACCCTCACTCTTTGCGTTGATATCGATAATGGCATCGCGATCAGTCATCTTGATAACCGTACCCTCGATCACATCACTGTCAATCGTATCTACAAAGTTTTCTGCTACCAGCTTTTCAAAAGCCTTGAGTTGATCCTCATCTACTTTCTCGATTCCCTCGCTGTAACGTTCCCAGTCAAAGGTGTCCAGAAATTCCTGTGGATCTAGTTGTGGTTTTTGATCCTCTTTGGAATCGTCGATGGGAGTTGCTTTTTCAATTCGCTCCTGAACCTGTTCCTGGGTCACACCTTCCTGTGCCGCTTCAAGTTCTTGTTTTGTTGTTTCTTCAGCCATGTGTTGCGCTGATTAAGATTTGTATTCCAGGCTTTCAGGAAAACTTATAGAACTGGCCTAGAAGAATTGTTTATAAAGTTTTGATTCCCATACGGTTTTCCTTTCTCGTTTTGGGATTGCAAAAATACGTCTTTTTTACGGGCGGTGCAACGCCGTATTACTAGGTTAGCGATGACCTATCTTAAGGACAACTTGACCTCCTTCTTATAACTAAAAAGCAGCGATAAATCAGGAATACCCGGGCAGCTTCTTTAAGGCATGGTGGTGATATCTATTCCGCTTTCGCGAAAGCGTAATTCCCCAAGCCCCCTGCCCCATTAATCACTGTCACAAATCAACAGTAGCAGTGACAATTAATGAGTAAGAGTTATATGACTTCTTTTGTGTGGGATTAAATCTGTAAGCGATATCAGAGATCCCGAATTCTGTGTGCGGGTTTATTTTTCTGGCTTTTGTGTTTTGGCGAGCTAGGTATCAATTTATCAGTTTGTTGAGCAAAACGTTCACAACATCATAACATACATTGCACGAATTTCAGAAAGGCAGTTTGATATATTTGACTGCTCAATCGGTCGCAAATGGTGGACTCCCAAGCGCGTATTTTTAAGAAAATTTTTGACAGCTTAACCTTACCTGAAAGAGCGTTAATTTGTTTTCTTTGGTTTTTTAACAGCTAAGCTACATATTCATCATTTTCTGATGAAAAAATCTAAGCGGATACTAGTAATTGTCTAGCCAATTTTAAAAAAGATTAAACAATTGTGAGAGATGCGTCACATATTGTTTAATTTAATCCCTTGAAAAGTTCAATAAAAGTACTGGTCGCTCGGTAAAAGGCTTAAATTTTCCGTTGAATAGAATTTGTATCCGTGTAATTAACATTTTGATAGATTTAATTTTACGCAGTACCATAACTCAATACTGACCAATGGCAGAAAATAAACCAGACAACGACCAGATCATAATTGCAATAGGTGCCAGCGCAGGTAGACTGCAATCCCTTACTGCGATTTTTGACGACATTCCAGAAGATAGCAGCCATACCTTTATCATTGTCCAGCATCTATCCCCTGATTAAAAAAGTTATACGGATGAATTGCTGGGCAAGAAAACCAGCATTCGCATTAAGGAAGTCAAAGATGGCGGCATCATCCAAACGGGTCATATCTACGTCATACCATCTAGCCACAACCTGTCCATTGTAAAGAACAGGTTCAAGCTGGATAAGAAAGACAATTCCAAAAAACTGAATCTTCCCATTGATCAGCTGTTTGAATCCCTTGCCGTAAACTTCAAGCAACAAGCCGTGGCATCATCATGTCTGGTACCGGCAGCGATGGGTCTAAGGGGATCAAGTTTATCAAGGCAAATGGCGGGCTGATCATCGCCCAGCAGCCAGACCAGGCAAAGTTTCCCGGCATGCCACAAAGCGCCATAGACAGCAACCTGACAGATTTTATCCTGCCAGTGGAAGAAATGTATGATGAGATACAAAATTTCTACAACTCGCCAGAACTCATCACCGCAAAACAGGAAATCATCAACATTGATGAAAACGTCCTGAAAGACATACTGGATCTAATTGAAGAATCTACAGACCTGGATTTCAACCAGTACAAAAAACCCACGCTGGTAAGACGCATGAGCCGTAGGATGAAAATTCTACAACTAAGCACCATAGGGGAATACCACGATCATCTAATAGACAATGATCAGGAAATCGAGCAACTCTACAAGGACTTCTTTATAGGGGTTACTCAATTCTTCAGGGATAAGGGTGCGTGGGACGTGTTGAGAAAACACGTTATTCCAGAACTGGTCAAATATAAAAGCAGTGGTGAGACCATAAAAATATGGGACGTGGGCTGCAACACGGGCGAGGAAACCTACTCGCTGGCAATCCTGATCCTGGAGGAATTAAAAAAACAGGACAAGGAAGTCCAGCTCAAAATCTTTGCTACAGATATCTCTCAGTACCACCTCAATATCGCCAGCAAGGGAATTTACGAGACTAACAACATAGCAGATCTGGAACCCGCGTATATATCTGCCTACTTTGTAAAACAGGAAGACAATACCTATAAGATCAATGACCGGGTACGCAGGATGGTGCTGTTTACTAACCATAATATACTCAAGGATCCACCATTCAGCAACGTCGATCTGGTTGCCTGTAGAAATCTATTGATCTATCTACAGAATCCCGTTCTACAACGGGTACTCAAGGTATTGCATTATTCCCTGAAAATGGACGGAATCCTGATGCTGGGTAACAGTGAGAACCTGGGGAGCGAGTCCAAGTATTATAAGGACATAAGCCGTAAATGGAAAATCTATCGCAACGTAAAAACCACAAATCGCAGTAGGTCAACCTCTGGGAGATACAGCGATGCATTTCATTTTACGAAAGATAACTAGAAGTCGCGCAGAAAACCTGAGGCTGGCGATCAGATCAGACGCAACTGCCATGTAGCAGACTCGTTGAGCACGGCCATTCTATCCCAGTTCAACGCGACTTCCATCCATATCGATGCAGATTTTAAAATAACAGAGGCTAAAGGGAATTTAGGCAGATACGCAACTTTCCCCAACGAGGGTTTTACGACTAACGCACTGGATATCCTCCCTGAGGCGCTGGAAGTCCCTATCAAAACGGCTGTAAGCAAAAGCCGCAAGCAAAAATCAAATGTTATTTTCCAGTCGGTCAAGTTTTTTGTACATGACTCAGAGAAGTTAGTGGACTTGATGGTACTGCCTATATTAGATAGCAAGATGGGTGTGGGCAGCACGATCCAGTTCAAGATTGAGAGCAACGACCTACACATGGATTAAGTATGGATGCAAAATTTATTCACGGGATAAGTTGATTGCCATCTTTACTTATGTATGATAACTGCGCTTTCCCGCTAGGAAAGTTCATGCTGAGCTTTTCGATATACGAAAGCTAATCTCAAGAACAACCGTGACAGAATAGGTGTTAAAACGTTACCACTCAGGCCAGAAAACTATTGAACAAAAATATCAACGACTGGCTGTGGACGACTGATAGCTGACTACAGACGACTGACTACAGACGACAGACGACAGACGACAGACGACAGACGACAGACTATAAATGAAAATCTTGCTCAATAATTTACTTGTACACTTTTTTGCTCAACGTTTGATTTACGTATCCAAGTTATTTTAAGATTCTAACTATCGCAATATTCAAGCACCTTGCATCGATTATAAGCCTCACATAAATTAAGTCTCTAAGTGATCCAATATTCTAGAATGAATCAAGAGATATTCTGGAATCCCTGAATGAATATGCTTTTATCGAGCCAGATGACTAATCCAATGGGTCTTTTAATTGGCCAAAAATCGCCTCGCAAGCATCTGTAAAGGTGACTAGTCCTATAAATTCCTCATTGTTTTGCAATAGACATAATTCCTGTTTTTCGTCTAGAAAAGCATCAATCAAATCACTGATGGATATGCTGGACTCGCGCATCATCTTGCCTGTTACCAGCTCCTTTAATGTTGAGTTGCCATTTTCTAGGTCTTCATACTCAATCAATAAGGAGGGCAAGTAAATGTTTCCTAGATATTCGTTGTCTTTCTCGGCAAACAAGGGATATCGTGAGTGACACCCATTCCGTACTTTTTCCCTGATTTGTTGGATCGTATCGGTAGCGCTTAATTTTACGATCTCGTCCATCGGGATCATGATGTCTTTTGCTGGCTTTTCACCTATGTCAAAGGATTTGATCACCTCCTCTGCCCTATCTGTGGTGAGGTCTGATTTGTTTTTTAGTAAATCCACGATCCGCTCGCGCACACTGCTACGCGCATCGTCTGACTGTTTTTTATCTTCTTTTCCGTCTGCCTGTTCCTCTTCCACCCATGAACGCGTCATCTGGATACCGAACTGGCGTAGAGTTGCCTTGGCAAGCCAGTCACCAAAAA
The DNA here is from genome assembly GCA_963740155.1 of uncultured Flavobacteriaceae bacterium. Taxonomy (GTDB): domain Bacteria; phylum Bacteroidota; class Bacteroidia; order Flavobacteriales; family Flavobacteriaceae; genus Nonlabens. Next base: position 456,140 of record CAVUDE010000001.1, read on the forward strand.
TGATCAACGGATAAAGCAGCTTTGTCCACCAATACAAAAACCGACTACCTATCTTGATCGCCTTAAGCGGTTTTTCCACGCCAAAATATGTAGGCGCCTGCTCACCCCACACCTGATGCACAAGATTAATGATCGTCAATCCGACGACTATACTTATTGTGGTTGCAAGTTCATCAGACGCACCGAAGAGGCTCACCACCGGCTCCAGCAACACGGTAATTGCCGGCTCAAACACCACTCCCAGCACAATACTCGTTGCAGAAATTCCCAGCTGGCAACTGGTGAGGTAGATTTCAAGTTCCTCTGTCATCTCCCAGCCCAGCTGTAGTTTGTCGTCCTTTTCTATCTCTGACTTATCAAATTGCCTAAGCCTGGTAAGGCCGAATTCCGTTAGTACAAAAATGGCATTCACCACTATCAGCGCGATGCCACTTACAATCCTGATAAAGATTTCTAACGTACTCAAATTTTACTTATTTACCTGCAAATTAACAGCTACTGCACGAGCTTAGAAGCTGTTAGTGTTAAATCAATTGTTAAGGAAAATGTAGAATTAAGAGTTGTAGGCTTTCCCGATAGGGAAGTTCATGTTGAGCGCAGCCGAAGTACGAGAGCGGAATATCTGAAAGAAGAACTACCCCATAAGAGCAATTGACTCAACGGAATCATCGGTTTACTCATTAGTGTTTTCCACGGATATGATTTATGGATAGGTTTATATCATAAATCAAATATTATGAAAAATCTACTAGTCATTCTAGCCATGATTGCGACCTCGCTACTTTATGGCCGCGAGATCTCGGGAACTGTTACGGATCCATCCGGTGATCCGGTTTATGGTGCCACCGTGCAAATTAAAAATTCTAAAATATCCACAACAACCGACTTTGACGGCAAATACAGTATTAATGCTAGTCCAGAGAACATGCTTGTTTTCATCTATACGGGTTATGACCTAAAAGAAATCATGGTAGGTGACATGAGTATTATTGACGTACAACTTTCTTCATCTCTTGAAGAGATAGTAATCCAAGGATACGCAAATCCTCGAGATGCAAAACTTTCCAAAGCTTCAAATCCAGCGCTGATCCAGGCAGATGTTGAATATGATGTTTCCTACGAGCTACAACAATATGCTCCTGGTGCAGTAGTAAATGTACACTCACGACTTCTCAAGAGTAACAACGAGGAATACGCAGAAATTAAAGAAAACACTTTTAAAAACGCCAGATCCACCCCACTATCGACATTCTCGATTGATGTGGACAAGGCAGCCTACAGCAACATACGTAGAATGATCAACAATAGTGAGCAAATCCCGACCGATGCAGTCAAGATCGAAGAAATGATCAACTATTTTTCCTATAACTACAAAGACCCTATTGGCTTAGACCCGCTCGCGGTTCATACACAGGTGATTGATTGCCCGTGGAACAGTAAGACAAAGCTGGCGCGGATTGCCATGAAAGGAAAGGATCTGCCCGCAAGTGAATTGCCACCCAGTAACTTGACTTTCTTAATTGATGTTTCAGGCTCCATGTCTTCTTATAACAAACTGCCGCTTGTAAAAGAAACACTGGAACTACTTGTGAAGCAATTGCGCCCGCAGGACAATATCGCGATTGTGGTTTACGCGGGATCTGCTGGAACTGTACTCAAACCCACCAGTGGAAAAAACAAAAAGGAAATTCTTAACGCGATTGAAAGCCTAGGCGCAGGTGGATCCACCGCTGGGGCGGCCGGTATTGAATTAGCTTATGAGCTCGCTGGTGAAAACTTCAATAAAAAAGGAAACAACCGGGTGATCATTGCTACAGATGGTGACTTTAATATAGGAATCAATAGCCCTAGCGCACTGGAAGACCTTATCGCCTCAAAACGTGATACTGGAATATTCTTATCGGTTTTAGGATATGGGATGGGGAATTATAGCGACACCACACTAGAAACCCTGGCCGATAAAGGAAATGGAAACCACGCTTATATAGATAGCATGCAAGAGGCACAAAAAGTCTTTATGCAGGAATTCAATGGCACCTTACATACAATGGCAAAAGATGTGAAACTACAGATAGAATTCAATCCAGCAACGGTTGCCGGCTATAGACTTATAGGTTATGAAAACAGGATCATGCCTGACGAGGATTTTGTCAATGACAAAAAAGATGCTGGGGATCTGGGGCTGGGTCATACCGTCACCGCACTATACGAACTTGTTCCCACCGGGGTAAAAATAGATGAGCTTCTCATAGACATTCCATTGAAGTATTCTTCAACGGGTACCGTAAAAAATTCAGATGACTTATTTACAGTCAAGCTACGCTATAAAACCCCGCAGGGTTCAAAAAGTCGTGAAATGACTTTTATCCAGAAAAACAAAACACAAACTGCAGACGTAGATATGAACTTTGCGAGTGCTGTGGCACTATTCGGTATGAAGTTGAGAAAGTCTGAGTATGGCGATGGTGTGACTTTCAAAAAAATCAAGGCGCTAGCCAGAAAGGGCCGCGGTACTGATAATGATGGTTACCGCGCAGAGTTTATCAGGCTAGTGGATCTTTATGCGTCAAGTGCTATTGAGGTTACGGGAGGTAGTGATTAATCGTCCTATATGCAGACTACTATCGGTAAAAGTGGACTGGCTGATAGTATTACTTAAAAAATCTGAAGTGCCAGCTTTCACGAGCTGGCACTTCCCAGTTTTCGCGGTACTCACCCACGGTTTGAACCAGATTATTAAAGACGATGGTCTCTGCGTTTACAGATCTTGCCTTGGCCATTTTTTTGAAGTCCATAAGATCTTTATGAGCGACATATTTTCCGTTTTTATAGGTGACGTTCATTTTATCCATTAAAACTACGTCAAACATTTTTTCAACTTCCTGAATAAAATGTACTGATGTATCGATGGAGCAACCCGTCGCGCTAGCCTCACTCTGATCCAGTCCCAAAACTATAAATCGCCTATAGGGTAAATCGTAACCCGCTTTGAGCGATGCGCCATGAGCCGTCCATTGTGCTAGAAAATCTCCTAGCAGTGGTTCCAGCTTTTCAACCTCTTCTTCCGTAAAGGGTCGATTGGATTGATATATCCAGACTCTTGCCTCATCTGGTAAATTTGAAAATTCTACGAGCATGTCAATTTAGATTTTATAGAACCTGCGATGATTTATAATGCAACCATCCGAAAAAACCAGATGCACTAAAGGCTATTACTGGATCAATAGGTTCCCATTCTCTTGAAAAAATTAGTGTGACCAGTATGTATAAAATGATTCCAGCAATACCGCAGGAAACGGCGTATGTAAGATCCTTTCTCCACTCAAAAAACGGATCAGGTTTTTCTTGGTCTTGTTGGTTTTCACTCAACGGATTAATTTTTTGTTTTCTTCCGCTGTCCCCACCAGGCTACGATGCCCATGATAATCCCAAACATGACAAAATCAATCACAAACTTTAAAAGGTTGAAAGGCTTTTGCTCATAAAACTGATAAAAGAGCGACATTAGAATCGCATATACCGCGCCGCCAAAGGCGGCTGCGATCACGATACCTTTAACTTTTTTGGCATCCATGGATAACAGTTTTATAAATCCCCAGCCTCTGCGATAAGTTCTGCAACGTCCAGCACCTCTACCTTACCCTCTTTCTCGGCAGCCTTGATCCCGTCGCTCATCATGGTGTTGCAAAATGGGCATGCTGCTGCGATGACCTCTGCGCCAGTTTCCAGCGCTTCTTCCGTGCGTTCTATGTTAATGTCTTTTTTACCTGGTTCAGGTTCCTTAAACATTTGCGCACCTCCGGCACCACAGCAAAGACCATTGCGGCGGCTGCGTTTCATTTCTACCAGGGCAGCGTCCAGCTTCTCGATAAGCTCACGTGGCGCCTCATAGATTTCGTTTGCCCTACCCAAATAACACGGATCATGGTACGTAATCTTTTTACCCTTGAATTTACCACCCTCGATGGTTAGTTTGCCTGTAGAAATTAGATCTTTCAAAAATGAGGTATGATGAATAACCTCATAGTTACCGCCCAGTTCAGGATACTCGTTTTTGAGTGTATTGAAACAATGCGGGCAAGCAGTCACAATGCGTTTGATCTCATAACCGTTAAGCACCTCGATGTTCATCATGGCCTGCATCTGGAAGAGGAATTCATTTCCTGCACGTTTCGCTGGATCGCCCGTACAGCTTTCCTCGGCGCCCAGCACGGCAAACTCCACTCCCGCTTTGTTGAGCAGTTTGACAAAGGCTTTGGTGATCTTCTTTGAGCGGTCGTCAAAGCTTCCACTACAGCCCACCCAGAACAATACTTCTGGCTGCTTGCCCTCTGCGATGAATTCTGCTACGGTAGGTACTTTTAATTTTTCACTCATAACTTATTGGGTAATCCCGCTGCTCTTGAAAATTGCGAGGGATGGTTATTAAACCGCTTTCTCATTTGAGTAAGCTTTAATTGTAATTCGCTTCCTTACTTCGGCAGGTTCTGCTTGAATTTCCGCTTTCGCGAAAGCGTAATAAATAAATCTAACTAACCTTTACTTGTCATTATCAAAGACCTCAATGGTCGTCTTTTTTTCTACCAGCTGCGTAAAATTTCCTTTATAGCGGGTAGCGCGTACCATGTGATTGTCTATCCAGTGGTAGTTGCCACCACGGGGTTTTCCCATGAGCAGACTGTGGTATTTAAATTCATGTTTTGCCAGCCAGCGCTCAGTCACCTCGCGGTGCTCCTCAGTGCGAGAGGTAAAAAAACAGATGTGGTGACCCTCATCATACCAGCTATTCAGCGTTTCAAGCGCGTCTGGAAAAGGCTCGCATGTTCCCATGCGTTCAGGCTCCTCATTAGGGACATCTTCTGTGATCGTCCCGTCTATATCGATGAGGTAATTCTTAACTCCGTCTGGCAATACGGGACTAGCCGTAGAACCGTCTGAGTTATGTGCTGGTTTATAGTTAGTAGGCATAAGTTATTCATTTGCCCAGTTCAGGCGATCCTGCTGGTTGTATGGCCACGGTGCACCGTTGTTCTCAATGTTACCCATGGTAATGTTCAATTCATTAGGCGCCGCGCTATTTTCTAGAACTAGATAGCGGCGCATATCCATGATGATACTAAGTGGATCGATTCCTATGGGGCAGGCTTCTACACAGGCGTTACAGGTTGTACAGGCCCAGAGTTCTTCGGTTGTGATGTAATCATTGAGCAAGGTTTTCCCATCGTCCTTAAACTCACCCTCCTTGTTGATGATCGCACCCACATCTTCCAGACGGTCACGGGTATCCATCATGATCTTGCGCGGACTCAACAATTTACCAGTAATATTTGCAGGACATTCTGCGGTACAGCGACCACATTCTGTACAGGTGTAAGCATTAAGCAATTGCACCTGATGGAGGTCAAAAATATCTTTGGCACCCAGGCTTTCTGGTTCACCCTCATCCTGTCCAGGTTCTGGCGCAGCGAAAGGATCTGCATTGGGATCCATCATGAGCTTTACCTCCTTAGTCACGGCTTCCATATTTGTGAACTTTCCTTTAGGGGTAAGTTTTGCAAAATAGACGTTTGGAAAAGCAAGTAAAATATGCAGGTGCTTAGACCAGTACAGGTAGTTCAAGAAAATCAAAATACCGACGATATGCGCCCACCAGCAAGCGCGCTCTATGATAAACAATGTCTCAAAACTCAGGTTTTCAAAAAATGGCTTAATAAATCCACTGATGGGAAACCAGCCGGCTATGGGATAATGCAATGCGGCCTCGCTCGTAAATCGACCTGAGTCCACTCCCTGCTGTATGGCAAGATCTGCAGCGTTCATGGTAAGGAAAAGGCACATGAGGACTACCTCAAAATACAGGATGTAGTTAGCATCATTTTTAGGCCATCCCTTGAGTTCACGCGCAAGGAACCTCCTAATGTTCATGATGTTTCTCCTGATCCAGAAAACCACTACCGTGAATAGAACAAGAAACGCCAGTATTTCAAAAGTCCCGATCAGTACGTCATAAACCGGCCCTAGGTAAGGTGAGAAAATCCGGTGTTGTCCCGTCAATCCATCGATGATGATCTCCAGCACCTCAATATTGATAACAACAAAACCTATATAAACCACTATGTGCAATATTCCAGCGATGGGACGGCGCACCATCTTTGACTGGCCCAGAGCGATACGTGCGGTTTGCGCCCAGCGCTCACTTTTATTGTCACTTCTATCCACGTCACGACCCAGCTTAACATTGCGGATCATCTTTTTAATGTTACTCGTAAAAAACCAAATCCCGCCTATAAGCAGGATGGCAAAAATGATATTAGGGATGTACTCCATGTATGGTTATTCGTTTCGGGTATCTGGTTTCTCGTAATCGTCTGGCTTCTTACCGAATACCGAGAAGTGAACGTATCGCTTAGGATTCAATTTAAGGTCTTGCATTAACAACTCAGCCTGACGTGTCGCGCGTTCTAGATTCACATAGAGCGCATCATCTGTCAATAGTTTTCCTAGAGAGCCTTCACCAGATGCTACGTCGTCCAGTACGCCGTTAAACTTACTTATTGCATCTTCTAATTCCTTGATCGTGCCGGCAATCTCTATCTGCGCGAGCGAGTCTGATAAGGCTGCAAAATTACCGCTAGTTCTATCTAGATTATCGATGGTACGGTCTAATTTCTCCTCATTTTTAGTTAGCAACAAGTTACTTCGTCTTGAAATCTTTCCAATCTCTTCCAGCGTCGTATTCAGATTTGCTATACTTTTCTGGATGCCTAGTCTGGTTTCTGGTGTAATCAGTTTATTTATATCCTGCAGTACAGTATCTGCACTCACAATCATGTGTTCAATCTTATCCTTGAGTGGCAGGAATTCATCCATCATCTTACCCTGAAGACCGTCATTGGTCTCACTAGGCAGGGTGTCGCCTGGCTTTGCCGCTGGAGCCTTGCTTTCAAAGTTAGGCACAATAGCAAGTGCTTTACCACCTATCAATCCCGTGCTGTACACAGATGCCGTACTTTCTGATGAGAATTTGAAATTCTCATCCACATGAAATTTTACCAGTAGTTTGCCACTCCCATCCAGAAAATCTATGTCATCAATATTTCCTACGGTGAGCCCATTGATGGTGACAGGTGCACTTTTAGTAAGTCCCTCAACGTTCTTATAAACCGCGTAAAAGCTACGGTCTTTTCTTAGGATGTTCTTGCCTTTCAAAAATTGATAACCAAAAACAAACAGCAAAATAGCCGCTATTCCCAGTAAACCTACTTTAATCTCTTTGGACCATTTCATTAAAAAAGCATTTCGACAAATGTAAATATAAGGACTACATACAAGGGTTTACTAACAATCTTTTAGTACAGATGTTATGAAACACCACTACGATATAAACTTTGACTAGTTCAACCGGTGCAAAGCTATGCTTTCTTGAACCTTGAAATTATTTCACTCGCGTGCGTTTTCCGTCCTGCAACTGTACCACAAAAGCGGTGCTATAGCCCTTGCTTATTGCCTCTCTTTGCAGTTCCCTCGCCTTTTCTACCGTAGGTAGATATCCAGTAAAGTAGCGATAAACGCCGCCATCATATTCCCGCGAGATATTGGGAAGTTTTTTGAAATTATAGGATTTTGCCGCGAGTTTGTTTTTACTGGCAGCGATCTGGACTTTGTAGGTGGATTTTTTATCGACGGTAGAATCTTGTTGATCTGGTGTCTCAACGACAAATTCATTGATGTCCCTGTTGTCCTTGTAAACCAAAATTGACTGATAGATACTTTTAGAAAGATCGTCCTGACCCTTTCTGGTTTTTAAGTAATTTCTTTCTTCAGTATTTGTGACAAAACCTACCTCAACCAATACGCTAGGCATATAAGTTAATCGTAATACTGCAAGGCCTGCTTGCTTTACCCCTCGGTTTTTTCTTTTAATGTTTTTCGCAAAATCCTTTTGAATCTGGGCTGCCATCATAAGACTTTCGTCTAAAGCTTCTTCTTGAACCAGCACCATACTTGCAAAACTGGATGGATCCTCAGGATTGAAACCAGCGTATTTCTCCTCATAATTATCTTCTAGAAGAATGACCGCATTCTCTCTTTTCACTACCTCTAGATTGTCTGCATTTCTATGCAAACCAAGAACAAAAGTTTCATTCCCTTTTGCACTTCTCGCATCAGCTGCGTTAGCATGAATAGAAACAAAGAAGTCAGCCTTTGCATTATTAGCTATATCAGCGCGCTGGTACAGTTCAAGAAATTTATCGGTTCTTCTAGTGTAAACTACTTTAATATCGCTGTGTCTTTGCAGCAGCTCACCCACTTTTTTAGTAATGGCGAGCGCAATGTCTTTTTCTGCGGTCTTCGCAAAATATTTCCCTGGATCCTTTCCCCCATGCCCAGCATCCAGAACTACCACAAATTTTGGCTCGGTTCTGTAGAGCGAGTCGGTTGTGGTGGCATGTGAGACCTGCTGGAAAACGCACAGGGCGAGAAAGAAAAAAAGATGTCGCATCATAAATGTTGAACTTGGTACGTTTAATGGTTAGTTGTACGCTTTCGCGAAAGCGGAATAATCAAGCAACCCCTGCATATTTATATGTAGTTTTGAAATTTTCAAAAACCAGACCATTCTCTGAACGAAAATACCACGACCAAGATTGTTAACCTCCCTACGGCACATATTTTTTCTTCTGATTCTGGTTGCTTGCACTCCCCTAGCCCTAGCGCAGGAAATTCCCTCCAAGGGTGAAAAAATCCCGCCCGCAGAACCCAAAACCGAAGAGCCCACCCAGCGCATTAAAACTGATAGCCTCCTGACTAATATCAAGGAAGTACAGCCAGATAGCACCAGCGTTGCGCAGGATAGCACAAAAAAGAAACCTAAAAACCAGCTGGATTTCATCCTGGAAACACAAGCCCAGGGTTACCGCAGGATCGATCGCAAAAACAACACGATCACCCTCTATGACCAGGCCGTGGTGATTTATGGCGATATAAAGCTGGAGGCGGGACGCATCGTGATCGACAATACGACGGGTGATATCTACGCCTATGGTATCGTGATAGATTCAACGGGGGCGTATGAGCAAAAACCCATTTTTACCCAAGGGCCCAATGTTGTAAAGCCAGATAGCATCATTGCAAATAAGGACACCAGAAAGGTGCTGACCTATAATTCACAGACCAAACAAAACGAGTTTAACGTTATCGCAGAAACGGTAAAGCGTGTGAATGATTCCACTTACTTTATGCGCAACGCAAAATTCACGACCTCTGATAATCCAGAGGATCCCGAATATTATTTTCTCGCTCGCAGGACAAAATTTGTCCCGGACAAGAAAATCGTGACCGGCGCGGTAAACATGTATATCGCAGATGTTCCCACGCCGCTTTTACTGCCTTTTGGATACTTTCCCATTGACGAGTGAGAGGCGTAGTGGTGTGATTCTCCCTACATTTGGTAACACGCAACAACAGGGCTATGCACTGCAAAACGGCGGGTATTATTTTGCCATAAATGACTATGTGGACCTGACGGTTTTGGGCGATTACTTTACCAATGGCAGTTATGGATTGCGCCTGGAAAGCACTTATGCAAAACGCTATAAATTTAGGGGAAGTTTCAGGTTTCTGTTTGAGAACCAGCTGTTAAGCGAGCGCGGTTTTTCTGATTTCCAGGAAACCTCACGTTACAATATCAACTGGCAGCACTCACAGGATGCAAAGGCAAATCCCAACTCGCGATTCAGCGCTAGTGTGAATCTGGGGAGTAGCCAGTTTTTCCGCCAATCCTTTAACCAGATCAACCAGAGCGCTACGCTCAACAACAACCTAAGTAGCTCGATTTCCTACCAAAAAACTTTTACCGGTGAGCCGCAGGTCAATATCAATGCATCTATCACCCAGAACCAGAATACCAATACAGATGCGGTGAATCTTACCCTGCCTACCCTGCAAGGTAGCATGTCGCGTATTTTCCCTTTTGCGCCAAAGGGTGGTACAAAGCAAGGAATATTACAAAATGTCAACCTACAATATAATTTCAGGGCAGATAACCGTATCACGACTACGAGTGAGGAGTTCCTGACCTCTGACATGTTTGACCAGGCTGTATCTGGAATTACCCATACGATTCCCGTTGCGACAAATTTTAAGGTATTTGACCACTATAGTGTGACATTAAATGCAAACTATGAGGAGAACTGGGTTTTCCAGACATTTGATCAGACACTGGTAGAAAATGATGCTGGAAATTTTGTGGTGCGGCGCGATACGATCAACGGCTTTGACACCTACCGCACATACAGCTATGGTGCGAGTGTGGGAACAACGGTTTATGGACAGTACCAGGCAGCAAACCCTAAAGCCAAGATCCAGGCCGTGCGCCATATCATAAGACCATCGATCAGTTATAATGCAAATCCCAGTTTTGACCAATACTATCAAACCTTGCTGGACGAGCGCGGTCTGGATGTGAGTGAAGAAGAAAGATTCTACAGCAGGTTTGAGGGAAGTTACGCAGGCGCCCCAGGTAGGGTATTTTCCAGCAGCATAGGTCTAGGCGTGCAGAATAATATCGAGGCCAAGGTGCGGGATAGAGACACCACAAAAACCGATTTGAAAAAAATTCAGATCCTTAAAAGCTTGAACTTCAATACGGCTTACAACCTGGCCGGTGATTCCCTCAACTTTTCACCACTCACCATACGTGGAGTTATCCCGATTACAAAATCCGTCGATCTCAATCTAGATGCAAATCTGGATCCCTATGCACTGGACGCAAATAACAGGCGTGTAGATAGATTCAATATAGACAATGGTGGTAGTCTATTCAGATTGACCCGTGCTGGTGCCAGGATAAGTTTTAAGCTGAGCAATACAGACTTTGAAAAAGGTGATGATGACGATCGTGGTGAAACAAAACTTACTGATACCACACTGCGCAACGGCGGTAGGGAAGATGATTTGTTTGGTGAGTCCATTGATACGGCAAATGATCAGATCAATGGTAAACAGGCAGAACGCAATGTGGATGTTACTGAAGATAGGTATAGATTCAAGATCCCGTGGAACCTTAATCTAGCCTATACGGTAACTTACAACAACACTGCACGGCAAAATGAAATAGGCAATCAGAGTCTCATGTTTAGCGGGGATGTGGAATTATCACCCAGATGGAGCGTGGGCGGTAATTCTGGCTATGACTTTGCGAGAGAGGGAATTTCCTTTACCACCCTAAGATTCCAGCGCGATCTAGAGAGCTGGCAAATGAGTTTTAACTGGACGCCCATAGGCCCACGACAAAGCTGGTTCTTTTTTATAGGAATCAAAGCAGGCTCGCTAAGTGATATCAAATGGGATCAGCGAAGACGTCCAGACCCTACTTTCTAAACCCTTTCCGCAATAGCTTGTAAAACGCTACTTTTGCGCCCTTGAACTAATTCTAAGTGTACAGCAAATGCTATTCAATTCCATAGAGTTTGCCTTTTTCCTCCCAGCTGTTTTTATCCTGTACTGGTTTGTTACAAACCTCAACCTGCAGCTACAAAACTTTCTTTTGCTGGCAGCTAGTTACCTATTCTATGGCTGGTGGGACTGGAGGTTTCTGGGGTTGATTGTATTCAGCTCTGTGCTTGATTATGTGCTGGGGTTGAAGATCCATGAATCTGAAAATAAATCCACCCGCAAGATTCTTTTACTATGTAGCCTGCTGGTTAATCTGGGGTTTTTGGGTTTCTTTAAATATTACAACTTCTTTGCAGAGAGTTTTAGTGAGGCTTTTACACTCTTCGGCAGTAGTTTTGAAACGGATCGATTAGCGATTATCCTGCCTGTGGGAATCAGTTTTTATACTTTCCAAACACTTTCCTATACGATTGATATCTACCGCAGGCAGCTGGAACCTACGCGTAATGTACTTGCGTTCTTTACGTTTGTGAGTTTCTTCCCCCAGCTGGTAGCCGGACCTATTGAACGTGCATCTCATCTACTGCCTCAGTTTTTGAGAAAACGTGCATTTGATTACAGCAATGCAGGTTCTGGGATTCAATTGATTGTATGGGGGTTATTCAAGAAAATGGTGATTGCAGATAATGCCGCTATCATCGTGCAGGGAATATTTTCAGGCTACGAGGGGCAAAATTCCATCTCGCTCATCGTGGGTATGTTGTTATTTACATTTCAGATCTATTGTGATTTTAGCGGTTATTCAGATATCGCAATAGGAACGGGAAGATTGTTCGGTTTTGATTTGATGACCAATTTCAAGTTTCCTTATTTATCTCGCAACATCAGTGACTTCTGGAAACGCTGGCATATCTCACTTTCCACCTGGTTTAGGGATTACCTCTACATACCGCTGGGTGGTAGTAAGGTGAGCAAGAATATGGCACTCAGAAATATCTTTATCGTGTTTCTGGTGAGTGGATTCTGGCATGGTGCCAACTGGACATTCATCTTCTGGGGGCTGGTTCATGGGCTTTTGTATATCCCCCTTTTCGTGAAAACGAAATACACCGAAAACAAAAAAGAGCCTACCAATTTCAGGGTTGTTCTCAATACGCTTGCGATTTTCATTTTTGTATGCTTTGCCTGGATTTTCTTTAGGAGCGACAGCGTTGCAGACTCATTCAAATATATAGCTGGCATATTTACAGATGCGGGTAGCGGCAGTTTCTTCACCTCTACCACAAAGTATAAAGTGATCACCGCAATCAGTTTTGTGGGCATCTTTTTTCTGATGCTGATCGAGTTTTCTTTTTTCAGGAAGAAAAAAATTGAGGTAAGGCTGCCTGCGTATGGGCTGGTGGTGCTGTTGCTCAGTATCTTTTACTTTGGCGCATTGAAAGACCACTCATCCTTTATCTATTTCCAATTCTAGAAAGCATGAAGAAGTTTATAATCAAGATCTTTCTTAATCTAGCGATCTTCCTGGTTTTAGGAAATCTAGTAGCATTTGCATGCCAGTATTTTCTAGGAAAGTCGCAATTCTATAAACCAAATTTTGTAGTAAACGCGCTAGATCAAGAAAGTATTTACGATTATTTTATGGTGGGTTCCAGCCGCGGGCTCACAACCATCGACTCTAAGCAAATTGATAAAGAAATCAATACAAATGGAATAAATCTCTCCATGGCAGATACCGACCTGAAAACCCAGGTGCTGATGGTCAAGCATTTTTACGCAGAGGGATATTCTGCCAAAAACTGTATTCTGATCCTAGACAAACAACATTATACTAAAACATATCAAGAGTTGGGCGGTAATGATTATCGGTTTGTAGCTTATAGTGGGCGCGATTATGTAAATGAGCATTACAATGCTTATGAAGATGGGATCGTACGACCGCTGACCATTTCTAACTTCCTGCCACTCGCGGCCTATTCCTATTACAATCTGGAGCTGTTTATGCCATCTGGGCTTGCAGGGCTCAAACCTAATTTCCGCAATAAATTTGATGAACGTGGCAATTATGCTTATCCAAATCAAAACCTAACTTCACCCGCAGCAACAAGATCGTCCTACACGGCAACCATCACAAATCCTCTGGTAAAAGAAATAGAAGAACTGACTGCGGCAAATAACACACGCCTGATCATCTATATCGCCCCTTATATCAATGAAACCCAACAAGTCGATCTAGGCACCATCGATGCAAAGTTGATCAACCACTCAAATAAATTTGTGGGTAAGGATGAGTTGTATCACGATGGACTACACGTGACAGAGATAGGTCGCACGGCGGCCACCGAGTTTTTTATACCTGATCTGAAACCAGTTCTAAAAAAATAATTACCGCAACCTAACGTACGATCAGTTTGCAAACTTTCTTCCTGGCCGCGATTCTAAGCAAATAGATTCCGCTGGTGAGCAGCCCATTCTCAAAGGTATATGAATCGCCAGACTCGATAACGGTGATAACCAATTGACCCGCTGCGTTGAATAATTGCATGTCGCCGATAGAAGAATCTGCAGGTGCGATTACATTGATGCCGTTTCTCCCGTAGGCGATCTGATAATCGGCATTTTGATCTACTAGGCTTATACCTGATAAGGTTCTATAGGCAATCCCATAATCCGGAATCCCAAATCCCAATAGATTATCTGGCGTGTTGCTTTGTGATGCGCTAGCCTCTACCGCTGCTCTGATTTGCGCAGGTGTAAGATTGGGAAACGCCTGCATAAGACAGGCTGTTGCCCCGGCAATCAATGGGCTGCTAAAAGAAGTGCCGCTACTCCCCACGATGTTACCTGACTCACTAATACTTATCGTCTGGCTGGCTCTTGCCACGACATTTGGTTTCAGCCTGTTATCCACCGTAGGACCCGTACTCGAGAAAACAGACCTGTTTTCATTCATGTCGACACCGCCTATGGTAAAGCTACCATCAGCATCAGCTGGGGCGGCTATGTAGGGATGGCTGCTGCTATTGCCGGAATTCCCGGCACTTACCACTACCAGTATTCCCTTTTCATAGGCAACGTTTGCACCTCTGGAAATAAATGCTGTTTGACCGTCCATGTCATTATAATCCAGGCTTTCGCCAGCATTATCAAAATCCAAATATCCCAGCGAGGTATTTATTACGTCCACACCCAGCGAGTCTGCACGCTCTGCAGCGGCCACCCAGTAGGACATTTCCACCGGGGTCTCACTTGCGGTATCTTCTGTGCGGTATAGATAATATTCTGCATCTGGTGCGGTTCCCTCAAAGCTGCCAGTAAAACTTCCTGCCATGACACTCAACACACGGGCGCCGTGAAAATTATCCTCGTAGATCTGTGCATCGCCCGCGACAAAATCATAGCCGCCCAGTATGCCGCCGTTGTTGCGTATTTGGGCAAATCCAGGATTTGTATCTACATTAGGGAATCCACTATCCAAAACCGCGATTTGCACGCCATCGCCCGTAAATCCCTGATCATGAAGATCATCCAGTCCCAGCATTTCAATCTGATTAGTCGCCGTTCCATAATTGATGGGCGTGGTGATTGTATTTGCAAATTTTTCCTCCCGTGGTGAGTTGGTTCTGTTTAAGGCCGGATTTGCAAAATCCACTTCGCGAACAAAACTTAGATTTTCAAGCGCGTCTATATCAGCAGGCTGACCGGTTACATGTACACAATTGAACCATTTGCTTTGTGTCTTATAACTGATTCCAGTCTGGTTTTTGATCTGGTTGACGTAAGACTGGTTTACAGGTACGTCGCGCATATCTACTGCAACATTGTGTCGCGCCTTGCGGTTAAGCGACCGCTGTGTAAGTATGGATTGAGGATTTGCCAGCGCAGTAGTTACACTGGGCTTATCCGTAAAATAGACCCATGCGTGAACGTCCTGTGCCTGAACGAATGTGATCATTAAAAAAATCACTAAAACAATTAATTTCCTCATAATCCGCTTATCACTCCTGATCCCAGACATTCCTCTTCCCTATACCATGCCACAAATTGACCAGGCGAGATCGCACTCTGTTTGTTCTTGAAATATACGTATAATCCTGATGCATAGCGGTAAATAGTCGCAGGTTCCAGTTTCTGGCGATAGCGTATGCGTGCCATGACCTGCATATTTTCCCCTACCTGCAGTCGTAGATCCTCGCGTATCCAGTGCACTTCTGCGTCTTCCATAAAAAGCGCGTGCCTGTAAAGCCCGGCATGGTTCTTACCCTGCCCCACGTAAATTACATTTGACTCAACGTCTGTCTCCAGCACAAAAAGCGGTTCTGGCGTTCCCCCTACCGCAAGACCCTTGCGCTGCCCACGGGTAAAATAATGCGCGCCCTGGTGAGTGCCTACTTTTTTACCTTGATGCTGTTGATAATTCCGCTTTCGCGAAAGCGGAATCAAATCATCCTCGTGCACATTTCCTGCCTCCATATCCAGTAATCCAGACTGTGGCGTATCAGCACTTATTGCAGAATCAATCTCGATAATATCGCCCGTTATGGGCTTGAGTTGTTGCTGCAGGAAGTCTGGTAATCTCACCTTGCCTATGAAACAAAGTCCCTGGGAATCTTTCTTTCCAGCGGTTATCAGATCCTGGCTCGCGGCTATCTCGCGCACTGCTGGCTTTTGCAAGTGACCTATGGGAAATAGTGTTTTGCTCAATTGCTGCTGCGAGACCTGGCATAGAAAATAGCTTTGGTCTTTGTTGGGATCTGCGCCCGCAATGAGGTGGTGGATTTTCTTGACCATTGATCTCGCTGGTCTTTTTCTGGCAATAATGCCCAGTAGCAACGTAATCTGCTCCCAGGTCGAGGGCAATGTCCATAAAAACGTCAAACTTGATCTCGCGATTGCAGAGAACGTCTGGATTGGGTGTGCGACCACGCGCATATTCATCAAACATATAGTCCACGATACGCTCGCGGTACTGCTCGCTCAGATCCACGGTCTGGAATGGAATGCCCAGTTTATCTGCCACCAGCATGGCGTCGTTTGAATCTTCCAGCCACGGGCAATCATCACTGATGGTAACGCTGTCATCATGCCAGTTCTTCATAAAAAGGCCTATGACCTCATGGCCTTGTTGCTGTAATAAATAGGCAGCCACGCTGCTATCCACTCCCCCACTAAGCCCGACTACTACCTTTGCCATGGTGCAAAGTTAGATGGAAATCCACTTTACAATTAAACCGAAACAATCAATAATTCTTACCATTATTCTACAAAAAAGCTATCATGGATAGCCAGACCCGTAGACTGACCTTGATTTCTAATCTCTGAAAACTAACGGAGGGCTGTTCTCAATGGAATTAAAAATTTGATTTCGGGTTATAGAGTTGCTGAAAAAGCACCAGTTCATCATTCTAATAACATGTCAGCACTGCAGGACAGCATCTAAAAATCTAAAGAAGATTTCAAAAATGGACGATTTAAAAGTCAGTAGGAACTAGAGGAAATGACTGAAAAGTGGTGAGGTCAAGTCATCGCTTGTTAGAAGTTTTCGCTTCCCGTTTCCGTATCACAATTATTTTTGGGTTTTCATTTATCCTGGTTTTTAAACAATTGAAGTTGCGCCGGCTTCAAAGTCTTTCTTCTTTCATCTTTGGTCATTCATCTTTGGTCATTCGTCTTTGGTCATTCGTCTTTGGTCTTTGGTCTTTGGTCTTTGGTCTTTGGTCTTTGGTCTATCGTCTTTCCTCTTTTATCTAAAAGCCATAGCGATTTTCCATATTTACAGAACTCTACCGACCACAATAGCCTATCCCCACCTGCGTTTGATTTACACGGGGATTTTTATCGTCCTATATTTACCTTTTAGAAATTACGCTGATGAAAAAATTGATTTTAGGCCTAATGGCAATTGCACTTTTTACGGGTTGCGAGGATGCAGATGATAACATGAATATTATACCGTCCAGCAATACGGCACTGATCTATGCACAAGAAACGCCAGAGCTGAGTATTTTCAACCAGGCGCTTTTTTTGACTGGTCTGGATGCAACTCTTTCTTCCCGTACACAAATAACAGTACTTGCACCTACTAATGATGCCTTTAATGACTTTTTAATGCAAAATAGTCTCGCTGACATTAGTGAAGTGAGTGTGACTGACCTTAGGGCATTGTTACTATATCATATCATGAATGATGAATTTCTGGAAGAAAGCCAGACTTCTGGGTATCTAAAGACCAGAGCTAGAAACGAGACTGCAGATCAGCTGGATATTTACCTGGATGCAGAAAACGACTTCATGTTTAATGGTGTGGAACTAGATGCAAATGTACCAGGCAAAGATGTGGACAATGGTTACGTTTTTGTGATACCCAGCGTGCTAGAGTTACCTACCCTACAAACCTTTGTTGCGATTGATCCAAATCTTTCAAATCTACAAAGCGGGCTGGTTCAAGAAAATCTGACTGATGTGCTGGGAACACAAGACGGTACACTTGATCCGTTTACTTTACTGGCACCGTCAAACGATGCTTTTACAAACTTTATCGCTGCTGACGATATGGATGCGTTTAATGATGTAGATGACATTCTTGCCATTTCAAACCTGTCAGATGTTTTACAATTTCATCTTATAAGCGGATTGGCTTTGCGTAGTGAAAACATTGACGACGACGACGTACTGGACCCGATCACTGCGGGAACCTACACCATCGATGGATCAGGCGCTAGCAGTAGGATTGAGGTAAATGGCGTGGATACTGCAGGTTTTACCACGGTGGACATTACTGCCGTTAACGGTGTGATGCATTTGATTGATAATATTCTGATACCATAAATGGCTACTGATTATCCTGCGCTAAAAATTACCATGCACGACCATTGCCTACATATCGTAGGTAAACGCCTGGACGCGATCAACGAAAACCTGAAGTCCCTACAGGAATCAAAATCAAACGAGACCAAAAGCAGCGCAGGCGACAGGTACGAGACCGGTCGCGCCATGATTCAAAATCAAGAAGAACTCTATAAACGCCAGCAAGTCCAGACAAGAAATATCTTAGACAATCTGCTTAATATCAATCCAGAAAAAACCTGTCAAAAAGTTGAAAATGGTGCGCTGGTTCTACTACCCATGGGAATGGTCTATATAGGCGCTGGGATGGGTAAACTGGAAGTGGACGGTCACTCATTTTTTGCCCTATCACTGGCCTCGCCGCTGGGTCAGGCCATACGCTGGAAACAGCCAGGCGACACGTATAGTTTTCAAGAAAAATCACAAACCGTGCTGAATGTCTACTGAAAAACAAATAGATAAGCTACAACTTCAATTAGCTGAACTGGAATCGCATTTATCAAAACCAGCCGCCAAAAATGGATCTATTTCAAATGCAGACACGCACTGGCAAGTAGAACATGCCGCTACCGTCATGCAGCTAGTGCTTACTGCTTTCCTGAATTCTAAGGACATTAATTGCAAATCAAAATTCGGCATCTGGAAATTGCTGATCATGAAGACAGGATGGATACCTCGCGGCAAGGCAAAAGCCCCCAAAAAAGCTCACTTTGAAATCTGTGAAACGCCTGCCATCAAAAGTAAAATTACCCAAGCCGGGTCTTTACTATCAGAAGTGATAAAAACTGATAGTGGTTTATGCTTTAAGCACCCTACGTTTGGCGCGCTAGATAAAAAAGAAACCCTGCGGTTTCTATGGATTCACACAAACCATCACCTGAAGATTATAAGAGATATACTGGAGTGATTCTAACACCTCGTAGTTCCTCGATGCAGCAGCGAGCTTTGCAAGGTATGGATACGGGTGACCTTTATGTCATCTGTATTGTTGAGTAGGTTATGGATGCGTACAAAAGTTTTCTTGCCCAGATCGCCGGCATGCTGATCTAGAACAGACATTTGGGGATGCGAGTATTGGGACAGGATCCCGTTTGAATAGCAGATTATCTGCAACTGGTCTGGAACCTTTATTCCCAGCTCATGTGCAGTATTGAGTGCGACGATTCCAGCAATTTGATCCAAGGCAATGATGGACTGGACGCCGTCATATTGCAGTGCGTCTTTTAGGCGTTCCCTAAAACTATCCACCTGGGTTGTTCTGATGACGTTAAATATTGCGTCCTCATACCTCGATAGGCTCTGTCTGATTCCCTGCTCACGCAATTTACCTACAGATACGCCACTTATCGTACTCACCATGCACAGGTTGCGGTCGCCACTTTGCATAAGCGTTTCAACCGCTTTGGCACCTGACAGCATATCATCATTGATAATCTTGTCGCAGGGAACCTCATCCACTACCCGATCAAACATGACCAGCGGGATATTATTATTCAGTAAGTTATTAAAATGATCATAGCGGCCGCTCTGCTGGGTTTCCTCTGCAACGGCTATGATAAATCCATCCACACCTTTCTGGCTCAGGTCTGATAGATAGCGCACTTCCTTATCATACGACTCGTTTGTGATGCAGGTAAGAATATTATAGTTATTGGCAGACGCCTCGTTTTCTAGGCCATTCAACACTTGGGCAAAAAAGTCATTGCGCACGTCTGGTAGGACAACGGCGATGGTTTTTGCGTTTTTAACAATCGAGGTGGCATTTTTGTACCCCATCTCACGCGCGACCTCGATAATCTGTTTTTTGGCATCCCCACTTATCTCAGGACTATCATTCAGCGCTTTGGAAATCGTAGAAACCGAATATCCCAGCCGCGCACTCAATGCCTTTAAAGTGACCTTTTGCTTTTTCACAACAACTGTTTTAGATGATCGGTGAGGGCATCCATGGCGATATCTTCCTGCTGTCCAGTCTTCATATTTTTGAGCTGCACCTTGCTCTCTGCAATCTCGTTTTCACCTGCAATGACCACAAAGGGAATCTCGTTCTTGTCTGCATAGTTCATTTGTTTCTTAAGCTTGGTAGAATCTGGAAAGAGTTCTGCTTTTATTCCGCTTTCGCGAAAGCGGTCAACTAAACCTATTCCCGTTACTGCATCTTCCTCCCCAAAATTAATGACCAGCACGTCCACGCCAGCTCGTACATTGTCAGGAAAAAGTCCCAACTCCTCCAGCACCAGGGATAATCGATCCAGGCCAAAACTGATCCCCACGCCGCTCATATCCTGCATCCCAAATATTCCCGTGAGATCATCGTATCGCCCACCGGCCGCAATGCTTCCCAGATCGACCTCTTCTGGTGCGCTTACTTCAAAAATGCAACCCGTGTAGTAATTCAGCCCGCGGGCTAGCGTAATGTCCAGGTCAAGGCTGGTTGCTTCAAGCGTAGCAGTAGCAATATGTTTCTTGACGTATTGCAATTCTTCCACGCCTCGCATTCCTATTTTGCTGGTAGATAGCAGCGACTTGATTTTCTCTAGCTTTTCCGCATAGCTTCCCTGCATGTTAAAAACCGGTGACAGCTTATCGATAGCTTGTTGGGAAATCCCAGCATCACGCATCTCGTCCTCCACTTTCTCCCTGCCTATTTTATCCAGCTTATCCAGTGCCACGGTAAACGGTATCAACTTATCCTGCGCGCCTATCACCTCTGCAATTCCAGCAAGGATCTTGCGGTTGTTGAGTTTGATCGTACAACCTTGCAGTTTTAAGTCTGCAAAAACGGCGTCAAACAATTTGATAAAATCCACTTCCTGCAACAGGGAGTCACTTCCCACAACGTCTGCATCACATTGCGTAAACTCGCGGTAGCGACCTTTTTGTGGGCGATCTGCGCGCCACACGTTCTGTACCTGGTAGCGCTTGAAAGGGAAATTGATCTCATTTCTATTCTGCACCACATAGCGTGCAAATGGAACCGTAAGATCATACCGCAATGCTTTCTCACTTATCTGCGGTGTTAGTTGCTGCTCACTGCCAGCTTTTACGTCTTCAGGATTTGCTTTGGACAGGTAGCTGCCGCTATTCAATATCTTGAAGATCAATCTATCACCCTCGTCGCCGTACTTCCCCATAAGCGTTGAGCTGTTCTCAAAACTGGGAGTCTCAATGGGCATAAATCCATACAATTCAAAATGCGTCCTGATCGTATCGATCACATAATTGCGTCGCTGCACCTGCTGCGGATTGAAATCTCTCGTACCTTTTGGGATGCTGGGTTTTTGTGCCATTGTGTATTCTAAGCCTGCAAAAATACTGACTCACGATTTGAGATGGGTGCAATAGGTCTTAAAGTAAACCTTAAGATTTTGCTTGTATTTAGGATGATGATTATTACGCTTTCGCGAAAGCGTAAAACATATCGTGCAGTCGAAGTACGAAAGCGTAAATCATATAGCGCACTCGAAAATCAAAAACAAAATAGGTTTAGCATCCATCAAAATATAGAGGCTAAATAGATCAATATAGAATACACGATGAACAATTTTTATCAGAATGACTCGTAAACCTTAACTTCCCGCTTCTAAAACACGGTAGCAGATATGCTGGGATTTTTTGGTCAGAATTTAAGCATCGCGCAGCAAAGCATACGCGGCCAGCTGTTGCGCACCATACTGACGGTAGTGATTATCGCGATAGGAATCACCGCGCTGGTGGGAATCCTGAGTGCGGTAAATGCGCTGCGCAGTACGCTGGACAGTGGGTTTTCTGGAATAGGTGCAAATACGTTCAATATCCAGCAATACGAGTTGTCATTCAGGCGGCGTGGCGGTGGCGAGCGCACAAAGGTGAATCCCATCATCAATTATAGGCAGGTAAAAGAGTTTGAGGAAGAGTATGACAAGTCTTTTGGCCAGGTGGGCACCTCATTCCAAGCCACAAATACCCAGCAAATAAAAAGCGAGGACAGAAAAACCGAGCCCAAGGTTATCGTCACCGGCGTAAACGAAAACTACATTGAGAATTCCGGGTTAAAGATTGAGAGCGGGCGCGCATTTTCTGATCTGGACATAAAAAACAATTCAAAGGTCTGCCTGATAGGCAGCAGCATGGAAGACGAACTTTTTCAGGGACTCAACCCCATAGGCCAGCAGCTGAGCATACGCGGTAATAAGTTTACGGTGATAGGTTTGCTGGAAGAAAAGGGCAGCACCTTTGGCAACAATATCGACCTGCGGGTCTTGATTCCGATTGATATTGCCAGATCGATCTATACGGCTCCCAATATCAACTATGAGGTTAGTGTTAAGGTACGCGATGCCAATTTTATGGAAGTCGCAAAAGACAAGGCCGTCGTCCTCATGCGCAACATACGCGGCCTCAAGCCGGTGGAGGCAAACAACTTTGGCATTGTACAGAGCGATGATTTACTGGCTAGGGTCAATGAACTCAGCGTTACCCTAAACATAGCAGCGGTGGTGATAAGTACGATTACGATTTTCGGTTCCTCCATCGCGCTAATGAATATCATGCTGGTAAGCGTGACTGAAAGAACCCGCGAGATAGGCGTACGCAAGGCGCTGGGCGCAAAACGCAGCATGATCAGCTGGCAGTTTTTTATAGAGACACTCTTGATCAGCCAGTACGGGAGTATTCTGGGCATCCTGCTGGGAATGCTGATAGGCTGGGCAGTGTCGGCTGGTTTTGAGATTGCCTTTAAAATCCCATGGACAGCGATTATCACTGCAACAATCGTTTCCATCATCATTGCCATCTTTTCAGGATTACTTCCCGCCATCAAGGCCAGTAAGCTGGATCCGGTGGAGGCGTTGAGGTATGAGTAGTTTTTGTTTTTTAGTTTATTAGTCTGGTTGTCTGGTTGTTGATTAGTCTGATCGTTTTTTCGTATTTGATCGTGATCTTTTTAAATAAGCTGTTAGTTTTTGGATTGAGCTATGAGTTATGAGCATTGCGATATTCTTGCAGCGCGTGTTGAAGATTGACCTTTGGCTTGAAGAACGTTGACCACTGGCAGTACTGGCATGATCCGCCAGAACACAAGCTTAAACGAATCATTGATGGATTAGCATATAGGGATGCTGCGATTGCTGGAAAGTGATCAATTGTACTGGGATGAGCTGGACCATGCAACCGCCTTTTATTTGCATTCCCTAATGGTTTTCAGGGAAATCAGTGTCTTTAGTTATGGAATGTAATTCATCAACCATGCGGCCAGAATCGCTCAGGATCGCGGTAAAAGCAAATTACGACTGGATGCCGATATATAATCCGCGGCTCTGCGCCTACTAAGAGGAATTAGGTTTTCAACCAGTAGGTTTGGTGAATTTAGAAATTTTTAGTTACCGACTATATGACCAAAATATAGGTTATTAATTAGCTTGTGATTGCGTGAAAGTTATCATTATGGGAACTTACGTATTTTTGCCTTATTAAGGACGGATTTTGAAGATATTCTCGAGAGGTACTTTGCACAATTTCTGGTGATATCATGCTGACTGTGAATTACAACTAAAAACTTGGTATCGTGAAAATACCAAGGCTAATTGGTCTAGCCTAAACGAGCTCAAGAACAGATATCCAAACGCCAGTATACTTGAAGGCAATCGAGTAGTTTTTAATAGTAAAGGAAATAATTATCGATTGATTGTGAAGTTCAATTTTGATTATCAACTAGCATGGATCAGATTTATAGGCACACATGCAGAATATGATAAAATCAACGCAAACAAAGTTTAAAATGTATCTCAAACCCATCAAAACTTCAGAGGATTACGAGAAAGCCATGAGTAGGCTTGAAGAAATATTTGACTCACAAAAAGGAACGGCTCAAGGTGATGAACTTGAGATTCTAGCTATGATCATAGATAATTATGAATCTGAGAAATTCCCAATAGATTTCCCTGATCCTATTTCTGCCATACACTTCAGAATGGAACAAATGGGCATGAAGCAAAAAGACCTCGTTGATATGATAGGTTTCAAAAGCAGAGTGAGCGAGGTGCTCAACAGGAAAAGAAAGCTCACATTAAACATGATCAGAAAGTTAAATACACAATTACAAATACCTACAGAAATCCTGATTCAGGATTATTGATCTACTCATACAAAACCTCTTCATCCACCCCCATATTCCTCACCACAGCGTTTGCCATTACTATATCATCATGCATGACGCGATCCTGCTCTAATCTGGGGACGTCCATTCTTAGTAAGTCTGCAATGTTCTGTAAAAATTCTGAAGTTCCTGTCGGGCAGTATTCCAGCGCCTCTACAGCTACCAGCAGTTCAATACTAAGTACGTTTTCTACGTTGTCTATAATCTTCGCAAGCTTTGTGGCTGCATTTGCGCCCATGCTTACATGATCTTCCTGTCCGTTTGAGCTTACGATGCTATCGGTTGATGCTGGATTTGCCAGTTGCTTGTTTTGGCTTACGATGCTTGCGGCGGTATACTGCAAGATCATCATCCCAGAATTCAATCCAGGATTACGCGCAAGAAATACAGGCAAACCCCGCTGTCCAGTTAATAACTGGTAGGTGCGACGCTCACTGATATTCCCTAATTCTGCCATGGTGATTCCCAAATAATCCATGGCAAGTGCCAGCGGCTGACCGTGAAAATTACCACCAGAAAGAATCGCACCGGATTCTGGAAAGATATTCGGATTATCGGTTACCGAGTTTGCCTCTTGCAAGACCGTGCGCTTGACAAACTCAAGCGTGTCCCAGGTCGCGCCATGCACTTGCGGCACACAACGGAAACTGTACGGATCCTGCACGTTGACCTTTCCGCTGGCAAACGTCTGGCTGCCATCCAGCAATTCCCTGATGCTCGCCGCGCTGCGCAATTGACCTTTGTGCGCACGCAACAAATGAATGCGCTCATCATAAGGTGATGAATTGCAGTTGAATGCATCCACGCCCATGGCTGCCGTGATATGTGACCAGTGCCAGAGCTTATAGGATTTGACCAGATTGAACGCTGCATAGGCAAGCATAAACTGGGTACCGTTGATCAAAGCAAGACCCTCCTTGCTCTGTAATTGTATCGCATCCCACCCAAACTTTTTATTCAACTCTTCCCCACTTAATCGCTCGCCCTTACACACCACCTTACCCAGTCCTATAAGCGCTAAAGAAAGATGCGCCAGCGGCGCAAGATCGCCAGATGCGCCTAGTGATCCCTGTGAATAGACTACGGGATAAACTTCTTGATTAAAATAATCCACTAGCCGCTGAACCAGTGGCAAACTCACTCCACTATGACCATAGGATAGGCTCTGGATCTTAAAGAAAAGCATCAGGCGTACAATTTCATCAGGTATGATATCGCCAGTTCCACACGCGTGGGAAGTGATTAGATTATGTTGCAATTGTTGCAGGTTCTCATGATCTACATAGGTGTTACACAAAGAACCAAACCCTGTATTCACCCCATAAGTAGGCACGCTGCCCCGCTCGCCATAATTGTCATCCAGAAAGTTACGACTCGCCTGTATGGATTGTTTTACCTCGTCAGAAAGTTCAATTTTTTGAACGTGGTGAACGATCTGGTGCAGATCTTTTATCCCTAGTCTCTTTGTGGTGATGGTATGTGTCATTGCTGGTTGTTTTGCGGATTGCGGAATAGCTGCAGGATCGCCGGCCCCACAAAATTAGAGATAATACTTGCCTTGACTCCCTCGTGGGCATAAGTGTGTGCAGCGAGGTCTGCGCTGGCGCCATGTATATAAACGCTGAATACCACGGCAGTGAGCGTATCGTAACCCTGCGCCATGAATGCGGCGATGATCCCAGTCAGAACGTCGCCGCTCCCACCCGTAGCCATACCTGGATTCCCGGTGTCATTTATATAGAGACTATCACCCGCCACGGTGATGGTGTACGCGCCCTTTAACACCAGAATAAAGTTATGCTTTTTACTAAATTCCTTGGCTTTTTCCAGTTTTTCGAGGCTGTCCTCCCACTCGCCTATCAGGCCTTTGAGTTCGCTATCGTGCGGGGTGAGGACGGTATTTTTGGGTAGTTCTTTGAGAAGTTCTGTCTGGTTTGCCAGTATGTTGATCCCATCTGCGTCTATGACGATGGGTGAGGACTGTTGTTTTACCGCTTTCGCGAAAGCGGAAACCTGATCATCCCCCTGCCCCATTCCTGGTCATATGCACAAAACATACTCCTTTAACCCGTGGTCAAAATCCATGAGGAAATGTTCCCCTTTTCCCGTGATCGTCATGGCCTCTGGCACCAGTTGCTGGACGATGGAATTGCCGTGGCTGGGAATGTATGCGGTTATCTTGCCCGCGCCGCTATTGACCGCAGCACCAGCGGTAAGCGAGATCGCACCCATTTTGCCATGGCTGCCGCCCATGCAGAACACATGCCCGTAATCGCCCTTGTGCGTAAATGGTTTGCGCGCCTGATACATGCTTTGCGCGGCCTCTCGCGAGATCATCTGCGCGAGCGGCACCACCTCGCTCATATATTGTGGGTCCAGCCCTATGTTGAGTACCTCGTGGCTACCCACCACGTGGCCGGTCTCGGGCAGGAAAAAAGTCAACTTGGGCGTTTGGAACGTGAATGTGTGGTCTGCCTTTAAAATGGCCTCTGGATTATCCTGAAGTTCACTGGCAAAAAGCCCACTGGGCATATCGATGGCTGCGGTAAACGCAGGGATGCCATTCAGGTATTCAAATAGTTCCACCATCCAGCCCTCTACCGGCCTGTTGAGCCCAGTGCCAAATATGGCGTCAATGATAAAATCCTTGGGCGTAATCTCTGGAAAATCATCCTTACAGCTTAGAAGAATCGGCCAATCTTTTGTCACGTCCTTTATGCGGTCATAATTTTTGAGAAACTCTGGCGCGCGTTTTTTGCTACAGTTGGTGATATAGATTTTTACATGGTAGCCATGCTGGATCAGCTGGCGTCCTAGGGCGAGTCCATCGCCGCCGTTCTTGCCTATTCCACAAAATATTTTAATAGGTACTGGCGCACCATTCAGCCGCTGGTGGATGCGCTCGCAAAGTAATGTTGCCACCCGTTCCATGAGATCTATGCTACTGATCTGTTGCCTTTCCATGGTTGCCTGATCTGCCTCTGCCAGCTGTTGCGCGCTTAATATTTTCAATGCTCTCTATTTTCAGGCAATTTAAGGAAAAGACTTTTTGAACTTGAACTTGAACTTGAATTTGAACTTGAGCTTTGAGCCATGAGTGTTTAGGGATGAGGGATGAGGGACAAGAGACAAGAGACAAGAGACAAGAGACAAGAATTAATGAAATTGAGGGATGACACGTTAAACCTTGAACATTGAACCTTGAACGTGAGGCTTGAGGTTTGAGGTTTGAATAACGAATAACGAATAACGAATAACGAGAATACCTGGTGAAACATGAAACGTGAAACTTCAAACAAGAGACAAGAGACAAGAGACAAGAATTTATAAACTTGGGGGATGGGACGTGAAACATTGAAGAGTCGCAACATTAAACATTGAACTTTGAACTTTGAACTTTGAACGTGAGATGTGAAACGTGAAACGTGAAACATGAAACTTGAAACAAAAAAAACAGACCGGTATTGTAACAAGAACGTAACTCACCCGTCATGATAGTATAACCGCGGTTATGAACCAAAAAGACTTTGTCACAATCTTTGAACCTGTACATCAGAAAATGTACTATCTCGCCCTGCGACTTTTACGCAGTACAGATGAGGCGGCAGATGCGGTGCAGGAGGTGATGGTAAAGCTTTGGGAAAAGCGGGACGGCTTTGCCGAGGTAAATAATAAAGAGGCTTATGCCATGCAGATGGTCAAGAATTATTCGCTGGATAGGTTGAAGAGCAAGCAGGCCTCGCACTTGAAAATTGTGCATTCCAACTATGATGACGATTCATTGAACGCTCAGGAAGAGCTTGAGCGTGAGTCAAATGTCAGTATGGTGCGGAAAATGATTGATAGCCTGCCAGAGAATTACCGCATGGTGATCCAGCTGCGTGACATACAACGGTACGACTATAAGGCCATTGAAAAAATCATGGACATGAAATCTACCACGGTACGAGTAACCTTAAGCCGAGCAAGAAAAGCATTAAAAGAAAATATTGAAAAACACTATAAAACCGAGATAGCATGAACGAGCTACTGGAAAAATACTGGGAGGGCACCGCTACCATTCAAGAGGAGGATAGGTTGAAAGACTACTTTTCTTCTGGTAATGTGGCTGTAGAACACGAGGTTTATACACCTCTGTTTATTACCCTAGATGAAGAGGTTACAGATCAGCAGATGGACTTTGATCCTTTTGCAAAGGTGACCGCCGTACAGCAAGAGAAGAAAGAAGAAAAAAGACGCTGGAAAGGTATCGCCATCGCAGCTGGCTTTGCACTACTAATGGCCGCCGGTGCCGGTAGCTATCAGGTCACCCAGGACAAAAACCTGGGCACCTACGACAATCCTGAAGAGGCTTATGCGGCTACCATGGATGCGCTGCAACTCATCAGTACAAAATTTAATCAGGGGCGTGAGAATCTGGCACCCGCTGCCCAAGTGAACAAAAAAACCACTCTAATTTTTAATATCGAAAACAAATAAAAGAAAGAATGAAAAAGATAATCACTACCGCAGTTTTCTTCCTAGCCGTTACGCTGGGAACTGCACAGAACCTAAATGCGATAGCCAATCTCAAGAATATGTCAGAAACCGTCGTGGAGTCTGAAATGTTTAAACTTATGGCCCAGTTTGATTTAGACTCTGACGACCCAGAATTTAATGAGATCAAGTCCATTGTGGACAACCTCAAGGAACTGCGTATCTATATGACAGATAATACAGATAGCGGTAACAAGATGAAGTCCATCGTACAGAGCTATATCTCTACAAATAACATGGTCAAGTTGATGAGTGTCAAAGAGGACAATCAAAGCTTTACTTTCCACATGAAAAAGGGAAGTGGCGAGGGGAAAATACGTGAGCTAGTCATGCTAATAGACGGCGGTCTTCCTGACAATGTAGGAAGTGGTAGTCCCATGGATAAAGAAACTATTTTTCTGATCATTTCTGGGGACATCGATATGAGCCAGATAAGCAAGATTACAAAGCAACTAAGCATACCCGGACAGGAACAAATCGAGAAAGCAACAAAAAACAAATAACCCTAACTCTCTATAACCATGAATAAATTAATCATCAAAATTGCAGCTCTGGGAATAGCCATCATCGCGATGCTATCCTCTTGCGAGCAGGATCCCACTCTACAAACCTATATAGTGGACAGCCAGGAAAAATCTGGATTCATCAGCACCACGGTGCCCAAGAGTATTCTGGGAATTGACGACTCACAGCTCAGTCCAGAGTCACAGCAGGCCTACAGATCTGTAGATAAGGTAAACGTTCTTTTATTGCCTGCCACAAATGACAAGCAGGCAATGATCGCAGAAGAGACAGAGAAACTCAACAGGATCCTAAATGACGAGGATTACAAACTTCTCATGGCTCATAACAGTGACGGCTTGAAAATAAAATTTCTATATCAGGGCGATACTGAAAATATTGACGAGATGATCGCCTTTGGTAGTATGGATAAAGGGATGGGCGTTGCCCGCATCATAGGTAACGACATGAATCCCATGGCGCTCATGAAAATGATGAAAGAACTAGAAAACGGTAACGTTGATCCTGCCGGGATCACTGGAATGCTTAAAGAAATGGGTGTAGATACAGGTGATCTTAAAAAAGGCATTGAGATCAATGTTGAAGACGAGGAGTACTAACGTTTCTCTCTTCAAAAAATCAGGAAAGCGGCGCCATTAAGGCGTCGCTTTTTTATTTTCAATCATTGCTGGATTTCTGCTCTATCCAGCGACTCTTGAATTTTAGCGCATTGTGCCCATGATAATTCAGCATGCGTTGTGTAAAATTCAATTCGGGCGGCTTGTTGATGGTGAGTTTGATTTTGTGTGATAACGCTTTCGCGAAAGCGGAATAATCATACCGTCTCTCCACAACTTCATACCCATTTTGCTGTGCCTCATGCCACCAGGACTCGTTCAGATAAAGCTGCACGGCCATGGCGGCAAATTCCATATTGTCCTTGCAAATCAGACCATTGGGATCCAGCTCACCATACAAGCCCTCTGCCGCGATGGGTGACATGACGGCGGGTGTTCCATATAGCATCGCGTCAAACAACTTGCCCTTGAGTCCCGCGCCATATCGCAGCGGCGCCAGTAACAAGCCTGTGTTGCTCGTAGGTCGATTTAAGATCCTCTGCAGCCCCAGCAATGATGAATCCAGTCTTGGGATCGTGCATTTGCTGGATATGTGGCGGTGCATACGGGCCGTAAATATGAATACTGGCCTCAGGTAACCGCTTACGTATTATAGGCCAGATATGTCTTTTGAGTTCCTGGACGGCATCCACATTGGGCTGATGCAAAAAATTCCCAATATGCATAAAATC
This sequence comes from uncultured Flavobacteriaceae bacterium, assembly GCA_963740155.1. Taxonomy (GTDB): domain Bacteria; phylum Bacteroidota; class Bacteroidia; order Flavobacteriales; family Flavobacteriaceae; genus Nonlabens. Next base: position 486,865 of record CAVUDE010000001.1, read on the forward strand.
CCTACGTGCATCAAGGCCCGCCGATTCACTTTCAAACTCGGCAATCACAAACGGCAGATAGAGCAAAAGCTCTGGTGAAATATCAAACAACTTAAATAGCAGCTCCATCTCAAACTCAGAGATGACCAGCGTTAACCGTGTGCGATAGATACTGGCGATTTCCCGGTAAGCTAGATCTGTATGCGGTAAAAGCTCCCTATAATCCAGTAGGGAATCCAGCGCCTGTTTGCGGGCATTGCGCAGGCAGTGCAAATCCTGCGTGTCTAGAATATCCAAAATACCAGGGAGTGATTCCCTGACCCGCCAGCCATATTTCTCCTCTGTAATGAATCGATCATACAGGACGATATCTGGACGCAAATCTTTTAGAAATTCACCAAAGCTGGGATCATTCAGCTTTATGGATTGCTGGTGGATGCTGGCTGGCAATGAATGCGATCGATCTGTTTTCTGGGCATCGCTGGCAAATGTGATTTCATAACCAGTATCTGTAAATAGTTGCAGTAGTTGCAAGGTACGGGTGCCGGCTGCCGTACTACTGGGTTCTGGCCAGGTCTGACCTATTATGAGCAGTTTTTGCATGGCGGTAAATGTACCCTTTCATTCACTTTTTGCTGAGATAACCACAAGCAATCGTACAATATTTCCACAGTCCTGACCTTTATAACTTGTCAATAGTATGTTCTAGTAAAGTCAAGCTGGTAGGGTGAAAATTTCTAACTTAGCCGATTCAAGATTTTTGAGATTTTAATGGGTAAAATTATAGCCATAGCAAACCAAAAAGGTGGCGTAGGAAAAACAACAACGGCTGTAAACCTGGCCGCATCGCTGGGTGTGCTAGAGAAAAAAGTATTGTTGATAGATGCAGACCCGCAGGCAAATGCCAGTTCTGGTCTGGGTATAGACGTGGATAATGTGGAGGCTGGAACCTATCAATTGATAGGAAATAGCGTACCTGCCAGTGAACTCATAGTCGCTACAGAATCACCTAACCTGGATATCATTCCAGCCCACATAGATCTGGTGGCTATCGAGATTGAGCTGGTGGACGAGGAAAAGCGCGAGTACAAGATGCGTGCTGCACTCATGCCCATCAAGGATGATTACGACTACATTATTATAGACTGTGCGCCATCGCTGGGCCTGCTCACGCTCAATGCGCTTACTGCAAGTGATTCTGTTCTTATTCCCATCCAGTGCGAGTATTTTGCGCTAGAGGGACTAGGTAAATTATTGAATACGATTAAAAGTGTCCAGAAAATCCACAATCCACAGCTGGATATAGAGGGATTGCTACTTACCATGTACGACAGTCGCCTGCGCCTATCAAATCAAGTGGTACAAGAAGTGAATCAGCATTTTGAGGGATTGACGTTTAAAACGATCATACAGCGTAACGTGCGGTTGAGTGAGGCACCCAGTTATGGCGAGAGCATAATCAACTATGATGCATCCAGCAAAGGGTCTGAAAATTATTTGAGCCTCGCAAACGAGTTCATTCAGAAAAATACGGTTACCCATGGCTAAAGCAACCCGTAAAAAAGCAATGGGACGTGGGCTATCTGCCTTATTGAGCGATCCCAAAAATGACATTTCAACGCCCCAGGACAAGAATGCAGATCGCATCGTAGGCAAAATCATCGACCTATCCCTGGCAGATATTGAGATGAATCCATTCCAGCCGCGTACCAGTTTTAATGAGGCGCAGTTAAAGGAACTTGCCTCCAGCATCCAGCAGCTGGGAGTGATCCAGCCCATCACGGTGCGCAAGAAAGGATTCAGCAAATATGAACTTGTAAGTGGTGAGCGACGCTGCCGGGCGAGCAAGTTGCTGGGACTGGAAACGATCCCAGCCTACGTGCGACTGGCAAATGACCAGGAATCACTGGAAATGGCTCTGGTGGAAAACATACAGCGCCAGGATCTGGATCCCATCGAGATCGCCCTGTCCTATCAGCGATTGATTGAAGAAATAGACCTGACCCAGGAGCAGCTAAGTGACCGCGTGGGAAAATCCCGCAGTGCGATTGCAAACTATTTGCGATTGCTCAAACTGGACCCAATCATCCAGACCGGGATGCGCGATAACTTCATCAGCATGGGACATGGTCGCGCCCTGATAAATATTGAGAGCCTGGACGACCAGCTGGAGATCTACCAGAAAATTCTATCAGATGGTCTTTCAGTGCGCGATACTGAAAAGCTGGTTAAGGAGAGTAAGGATAGCACGCTTTCGCGAAAGCGGAAACCCAAAGAACAATTGCCAGAAAACATGGCTCTTTCTACCCGTAAATTAAACGAGTTACTAGGAACCGCGGTTTCTACCTCACATGGGAAAAACGGGCGAGGCAAGATTACCATCAACTATAAATCCCAGCAGGATTTTGAACGCATTATTCAGTTGCTCAATGCAGAATAAATGGATTCTTCTGCTGTTGCTGTTGCTATCATTGCTGGCCAAAGCCCAGGATGACAAGCCACAACCCGTCGTTTTTGACCGGCCGCTGGTGGTGACAGATACCCTGGTAGGACCGTATGATGCAAATAGACCTGCACGGGCCGCGTTTTACAGCGCTATCCTACCGGGGCTGGGGCAAGCCTACAACAAAAAATACTGGAAAGTTCCCATTGTGTATGCGGGATTGGGAATAGGTGTGGCCATCTATTTAGAAAATCGTGATCAGTACAATGAGTTGCGCGACGCTTTTAGAATACGACTGGCTGGAGGTACAGATGATCAGTTTTCGCGAGCTGATGGAACTCCCATCATAAGCCGGGAGGGACTGGAACGCGCACAACAAAGATCGCGGCGCAATATGGAATTGAGCCTATTGATTACGGGTGCAATGTATGTGTTGCAAGTCATTGATGCTAATGTTAACGGTCACCTAGACCAGTTTGACGTAAGCCGCGACCTGACTTTCAGACCGTTTATTATGGAACCTAATTCCTTACTCGTAGCGCCCAGCTATGGTATGAGTATAGCCTATACATTCTGATATGAAGATCGCACTGGTAGGTTATGGAAAAATGGGCAAAACCATCGAGCGCATCGCGGTAGATCGTGGTCACAAAATAACGGCGCGAGCAGATAGTTTCTACGACCTCTCAATAATTCCTAGTGATACAGAAGTTGCCATAGAATTTACCCGCCCAGAAAGTGCCGTACAAAATATTCAAGAGCTCACAAGGAAAGGAATCGCCGTCGTATGCGGTACTACTGGCTGGAACGATAAGCTCACCGAGGTGCAAAAAATCATTGCAGATAGTAACACGGGGCTGGTACACGCGTCCAACTTCAGCCTGGGGGTCAACCTATTTTTTGAACTGAACAAAAAACTGGCCTTGCTGCTGCGGGATTATACGGACTATAAAGCCAGTATGACTGAAGTTCACCACCTAGAGAAAAAAGATGCCCCTAGCGGGACAGCAATTACGCTGTTCTCTGGTATCGATGAAGTCGCTAAAGTAGGTGGATGGCACCTGGGAAAACAACCCAGAGAAAACAGCCTTGCCATTGAGGCAGTACGCGAGAAAGACGTAAAGGGAACCCATATCGTGCGATATGACAGTCCCATAGATACAATTGAAATTAAGCATGAAGCCCATACCAGGGATGGATTTGCGCTAGGCGCCGTAATAGCTACAGAGTGGCTGCAGGGCAAGCGCGGGATGTTCACCATGAAAGATGTACTGGGACTTTAATTAGAAAGATATTAATATGAGTTGGTTAGAATGGATCATTTTCTTTTTTGCGTTGCAGGTCGTACACGGTCTGGGAACTTGGAAAATGTACAAAGCCGCGGGATACAATCCAGTAACTGCTTTTATCCCGATCTATAACGCGGTCGTTCTTACGCGCATTATCAATAGGCCGTGGTACTGGGTGATTTTGTTATTTCTGCCGGTGGTCAACCTTATTATGTTTATGGTCGTTTGGGTAGAGATGTGCAGGGCTTTTGGGTTCAATAAGCAAAAGGATACAATTCTGGCGGTTGTGAGCCTAGGGTTTTATCTGTACTATATCAATTATACACAGCCGCTCAATCATATCGAGGATCGCAGTCTGCATCCCAGCTCAAAACAGGGAGAGTGGATCAGCTCGCTGCTTTTTGCCATCGTGGCGGCTACGATTGTACACACCTATGTAATACAGCCGTTTATCATTCCTACCTCATCGCTGGAAAAAACTTTGCTAGTAGGTGATTTCTTACTCGTCAGTAAATTTCATTATGGCGCCAGGTTGCCCATGACCACTATTGCCGCTCCCATGGTGCACGATAGTATACCAGTAGCTGGTGTAAAAAGTTACTTATCTAGACCTCAACTGCCTTATACAAGACTTCCTGGATTCCAAAAGGTGCATCGCAGCGATATTGTCGTATTCAACTGGCCGGTGGATAGCATTGACGTTTATGGTGCAGATGACCAGAAGTTCCATTACAAGCCTATTGACAAGAAAACCAACTACGTAAAACGATGCGTGGGAATTCCTGGTGATACGCTTTCCATGGTGGATAGCAAAGTGTATATCAATGGAGAACCATTAGAATTACCAGACCGGGCAAAACTCCAGTTTACCTATGAGCTGGAGACAGATGGTTATGTATTCAATGAGCAACAACTGATTCAGGAATATGGCCTGACAGATGGATTTGGACAGGGAAGAAGACGCGATAACAACAAAGACGTTCTCCAGATCAGTGCCGCCACTCCAGAGGCGATAGAACGATTAAAAGCTACCGGTCATATACTGAAGGTCACCCGGCAGGATGACCCACCCAGCAGCCAGTATCGTGGCAAACTGAGAGACCCTAAGAACGAGAACAGCGTTTATGAAGTACCGCATGTTTTTCCATACACGGGGCTTTACAACAATACAAACGATGATCGTGCGCCATTCCTAATCCCTGCCAAAGGGATGACCACCTCCATTAACTTTGAAAATATCCACTATTTCAAACGCATCATAGAAATCTATGAAGGCTCTCAATTAGGCATTGTCAATCAGGTCGAGATCAGAGGTGAGAACGTATTATTAAATAACATGCCACTTACCAGCTACACCTTTAAGGATAATTATTACTGGTTGATGGGTGACAACCGCGATAATAGTCTGGACAGCCGTTTCTGGGGATATGTACCTGAAACACATATTGTAGGTAAGCCAGTTTTTATCTGGATGAGTTACGATACAAATAAATCCTTCCCATCTGCGATAAGGCTGGATCGATTATTTACGACCATTCATGGATCGGGTGAGCCGGTTTCTTATTTCGTGTATTTTGTGGTTTTGTTGATCGGTTACTTTGTGGTCAGGAGGATTATGAAGAATAGAAAGGCGAGAAACTGATTTTAGCACTTTCTTTCCCCTTGCTCAATCTTCTGGCAGTAAGTTTAAACCATGGTGCTGCACCCTAGTTATTTCCTAGACCTGATCTCGTTGTATCATCTGTACCATGCAGATAGACTTATACTGGAAGTCCACGATAGCTACGTGAAACAAACCTATCGCAACCGTTGCTACATTGCAGCTGCAAATGGTAAACTAGCACTCAACATACCTATCATCCACGAGCAGAAAAAAGATTCGGTTGCCTATGGTGATATTAGGATAGATCATTCTCAGCCATGGGCGACTAACCACCTGAAGAGTATTAAAAGCGCCTATCAATCCAGTCCATACTATGAGTATTATGAGGATGAGTTAGTGCTATTATTTAGTGAGATTCCTGAGAAGTTGATGGACTGGAATATAAAAACCATGGGATGGCTATTCCACCATTTGCAGATAGTTAGGCAATTTGAGTTCACAACAAGTTATGAGGCAAACTCGCTGGCAGAAAAATTAATCACCGCAAAACGCAAACCCGACACTCTCCTACCCGATTATATTCAGGTTTTTCAGGAACGATATGGGTTTGTGTATCCGCTATCCAGTCTGGATCTCTTGTTTAATCTAGGGCCTGCAGCACGTGTCTATCTCGCTAATTTACCTAAGCCATTGTATGGATAGGGAAAACGGATTTGAAAGATTCAAGGCGTTTTATGGAACCCACCCCATGTGGCGAGGGACGCTGCTGGGACTTAAACAGTTCTATCTATCAGAATTCAAATTTGATGATTTGGGCGATTCTTACCGCCAGTTGCCGGTGATTCCGCAAGGCACCGTTCTGGGCAAGCGGGCAGAATACTATTTTAAATTTTGTGTGGATGAGTCTGTCAACTATAAATGTCTGGTCAATAACCTGCAGATTTTCAAGGGTAATAGAACGCTGGGCGAGCTGGATTATATTCTGGAAGATCTCAAGTCTGGGCGCAGGCTACATGTTGAACTGATCTATAAATTCTATCTGTATAGGCCTGACCTACGCAACCCAGCCGCCAAAGACCCTATGCTCGCAGAACTCAATTGCTACACGGGACCCAATAATCGCGATAACCTCCTGCGCAAGGTGGAACGTCTTAAACAGCACCAACTGCCCATGCTTTATCGCAAACAGACCCGCGACTTGCTGGCGTCGCATGACATTGAGGCAAATGATTTAGAGCAGCGGGTGTGCTTTCTCGCCCATTTATTTATACCGTGTGAGTTGTGGAACCGTAAATTCCCGTATGTCAACAAAGCTTGTGTTGCTGGTTATTATTTGACATATTCCGCTTTCGCGAAAGCGGAAACCTCACACTCATACTACCTACCCCACAAGCATGCGTGGAAAATGCAGCCCCACGCACTGGACGTGAGCTACTCCCACAAGGAAGTATTGCCAGTAATCAAGAAAGCGCTGTCACTGAAACTGGCACCCATGGTTTGGAAAATTAATGGAAGGGGTGATTTTGAGCGTTTCTTTGTGATTGAAGATTGATCCTATGATTTAACGCAATCTTTTCAGCCCTTTCTTACGTTATCTGCTATTTTTAACAAAAATAGAATTATGGAACGCAAGTTTGAACGCAAGGTTACGCAGGATAAACCACTGGGAAGTTTTGGCGACAGGAGTCGTCCCAAGGACTTTGACCCAGCTACAGAAACAATAAACGAAAAATCAAAAGAAAAAGACAAGAAGTAAATGAATTATTTGAATTTTGACAAGGATAAAGCAAAGAATGTAAGCAAGGAATTAAACGTCCTACTTGCTGATTATCATATCTATTACCAGAAATTGCGCAACTACCACTGGAATATCGTGGGTCGCTCATTTTTTGATCTTCACGAGAAGTTTGAGGAAATGTACGATGAGGCAATCGAGAAGATCGATGAGATCGCAGAGCGTATTCTGACGCTAAGGTTTCAGCCCACTTCCAATTATAGTGATTATCTAAAAATGGCTAATCTCAAGGAAACCAAATCTGAGTTTTCAGACAAGGAAATGGTAACCAACTTACTTGAGGATCACGGTAAATTGCTGGATCAGATGGCCAAAGTCGTGGATGAGGCCGGGAAATGCGAGGATGAGGGAACAATCGACCTGATAGGCGCCTACATCCGCGAGCTGGAGAAAAACAGCTGGATGCTAGATGCATGGCGCATGAATACTGAGGATACGCGCAAAGCGGTGTAGTCGGTAATTTTTATAAATTAAAGAGCCCTAGCAATTAAAATTGCTAGGGCTCTTTTGTTTGATGATTTCAGGGTCAGTTGTCTTTGACTATTGTTCAGCTGGTTCTATTCTTAATTCTATACGTAGGTAGCGTTTAATATGATTTGATGATAGGTGATTTATGATTCTATTGAACCTTACGATTTTTCAAATAAAAAACAATTCCCACCGCCTCTATCAATAACCCAAAACCGATCATACCCATCGCACCCACAATTTCATAAACATACATGGCAGAACCCGTCACTACTGCTACACAGCCTATGATCACCAGTTTTATGGAATTCTGTTTATTGATTATTCTAGAAATTAAATCCTACTTCAAAGCTAAAACGAAACCCATCGACCCCGTGGAATAGATTAAAGGTCGCACCTATGGCATTTGTGCTGTTCACCCAGAATCCACCGCCATAGTCATTGTACCAGCGGTTGCTATCCTCGCCATCCACCCAGACTCTACCTACATCACCGCCTGCAAAAACACCCATCTGTAGTGGAACAAAGCCTGTCTTGAATTCCTTAAAACTGTATCTGACATCTGCACTACCTGCAAACGCCCGTTCACCAGAAAATCGCTGGTTGCGATAACCTCTCAATCCAGTATTTTGTCCTACCTGTGCACTTTGATAGAATTCAAAATCATCGCCAAAGTTAACAGTTCCCTGTGCAAGTGTCTTGAGCACCAGATTACGTTTTTTATTCAACGCATTGTAGAAACCTAGTTTAGGTTGCAAATAACCGAAAGTCCTATCGGTATCCTCTAAATTTGTTGTAACCCCGGCCACGAGGTCAAATATCATCCCCCGAGTAGGATTGAGTGGGAAGTCGTAACTCTCGTAATTGTAACCACCCTCCAACTCTAGAAACCACTTGCGATCATAAAATTCCGGCATCAATTCTGGATCAAATCTTTGGGTAATAAACCTGCCCTCATCTTCTTCTACCTGAAAACCCTGCACCTCAAAACCACCTCGTAGATTTGATCCATATTCACCCTTATAGGCAACACCCAGCCCGGCAGAAATCTCACTGATCCGTACACGATTAAAATCAAAATCCACCCCGTCCCGGTCATCAAAATTAGACGTTGTATTCCCAGAACCAAAGAAGTTTTCTGCAAAGGTGGGACCTGCAAACCTCGCGTGAGCAGTCAGGTTCAGGTTGTTTAAAAGGACACCTGCAAATGAACCGTCATAGGTGAAATCGTATCCCTGCGTGGCAAAATAGTACCCAGCGGTAAGCGTATGCCTGCGAGTATACGGGTTGCGATTAAAACCGTTAACGGTAAATGTATTGCGCAGTCCCAATTTAAATCCATCATCAGGATTGAAACCCAGCGCCGGGGTAAGGACATTTGCAGTTTGTATTTTTTTACGCGGATCATACAGGTTACGATTATAACCATCTGATAATCTGACCCTCGCGCCACCGTCATCTGTGATCGTATTCTCTTTTGATTTATGATCGTAAATAACGATATCCTTTCCGTTTTCTAGATCGTAGATATCGTTGTTCTGTCCACCAATGATGCGTATTTTGATCCTATCACCACCGTTGCCATAGGCTTTGATAATATCGTCGTCGTCTAGCGCGTAGATCCAGATTTCATCAGTGTCGCCTGTGATAAAGGAACGTTCTGCGACGATATCTGCTTTTTCACCGCCTTTGTTACGGTAGATTGTAACATTTGTCACACCGTCTTTAATGCGGTTGATTTCAATAATATCATCCTTATCGGTGGCTCTTAAAATAGCGAGGTCACTCAGGTAGTCGTAATAGCGATTTGCAATATCTGCTAGTTTCCCACGTCGTATCTTCATTGTTTTGATGACTCGCTCTGTAGATGGATGAGCATAAATTTCTGGTGGTAACTTCTTGAATGCCTCATCGATGACCTCATCAGTCAATTGTTCTTGAATTTTTTGTGTTTCCCGCAACCATACAAGCCTGTCTGAATTCTGGGCGAGTGAGCGATCCAGATACTCTGCAGCGGTGTTGAACCATTTTACGTTGTCTAGATCTTCATCATAGGTAGCAAATTGCTTAGTAAGTCCCACCATGGTGCGCAAGGTGGCAAAGGCAGCACCGTCAAAATTTGAGAAGACCTGATCCCTATCCCTGGGAATCGCCCTGAAACTTACCGTACCATCTGGATTGTCATATTCTGCCCAGCGCCATTGATCCTGGTGCCTATCCCAGTCGCCCAGCAGCATGTCAAACATCCTGGCACGCACGTAAAATGCCTCGTCAATCTTGTACTTCTCGTCTTCCCGTAATTTCTCAAATACGTCTGCCGTACTCTCTAGATTATCCGGCTTACCAAAAGATGCTAGATCCTTATGGTTCTCCTCTGGCCGTTCCACGAGCATATAGATCTCGTCGCCGTATTCCATATTATAATTTCCCAGCGCCTTTTGCTTTGGCACGTAATAGAATTCGGGATTTGTGTGATATACTTCTACCGCATCACTTAGCGTGGGAATAATTGCGGCTGCATACGGATGCGCTGCCGTATAGAAATCAAAAAGAAGATCTTCTGCAAGGGTTTCTTCATAGGTATCTGCAATGCTATTTGCTTTAAAAACGGTGGTCTGTAAAAATTGCACCGCGCTCTTCTTGAGTGCCCGCAGGTTGTATTGTTTGCCATTTTTATCGATAAGTCGCAACGACCTGGTCTGGTGGCCGCCACCTGCTCTATCCACCGTCATCCCACCCTTGAGTGTGTCTAGTATCGCAACCGGTAGGTTCACCTCGATGCCGTATAGTTCGCGGTATTTATTCCCCCAGATGGATTCAAACGCATCGCTTTTATTGACCCTTTCTGATGGATATATGCTCGCTTTCGCGAAAGCGGAATCAACCTCAGGCAACGTGCTCAGATCAAACTTTTCTGGTGCTTCAATGGCCTTGTGGGTAAAAAGTAGTTTCTCGCTGCCATCCTCAAAACCATAGTATCGCACCCAGCTGCTGCCATCTTTCATGACGTCCAGACGGGCAAACCCCATCCCACCGTAGCTAAACAATCCATCGTTGCTTAAAGCTGCGTAGCTTTCCTTTGCGCCGCTACCGGAAACTATCTGTCTTATACCCTGATTTTCTATGTATTGCAGCGTGTGCTCGTGACCGCTGGTAAATATGATGCGTGGCGCCTTAGATGCACGGGCAATCGTGGTTATGCGATTGACCATTTCCTGGTAACGCTTGTTTTGTTTGTCCTGGGCGCTCACGCCACCACTGGTGCGTATTTGCGATGCAAGGGATCCCAAAATAGGAAACGGGATCGTACTTTGTGATGGGTACAAGTGTTTTATTGCGGCATACTGCCCACCATGAATTCCATTTGTGTAGAGCGGATGGTGCAGCGCAAAAACGATGGTCTTGTCCTGGTTTTTCTTGAACTCACCCTCGATTTCTAGGAAGAGTTGCTCCCTGGTCGTGATCTGGTCGCAGTCATCGTTGATCGTGGGGTGTTTATCCCATCTGGCCAGATACCACTGGCTATCGATGATAATAACGTGCACGTCCTTTGATAACTCTATGGTTTCCAGCGGGCATCCCACGCGTGGTTGCCATACATCCTTATCATCCAGTGCTTTCTCGATATATTTTTTCTCGCGCTCAACATTTTGCAGCCCTTCGTCATACCAGTCATGATTGCCGGGGATAAAGATGGTTCTGCCTCTGAATTGTTTGGCAACCTCGATCTGTGCGTCGAGGTGGTTTTCTGCTTTGGGCCTGAACTCATCGTCCTTATCGGGCATGCCATCTGGATAAATATTGTCCCCTAAAAAGATGAGGTGATCCTCTTTTTTGGTTTTGTTCTGGATATAGCTTTCAAGTGCCAGCAACCCATCGCTCTTGCCTCCCATGGGACTCTTCCCCACATCGCCTATCAGATAAAAGGTTTTATCGATGGCGGCATCTTCTGGAAATGCCTGCTGCGTATCCTCTTTATACTGTGGTTTAAAACTGGCACAGCCAGCTAGTAGCAGGAAACCAAAGACAAAAAGTACATTATTTAACTTCATAGATTGCGGATAGGTGTTACTTTTAACGCTTGTATTAAAAATAGTAATGGACGAGCTACTTGAGAAGACTGATGATTTTGTCTTGGAATTATTCAAAGATAAGCTGGATGAAAAATTTGTTTATCACAATTATACGCATACAAAGCGTGTAGTTAAAAGTACTCGTGAAATAATCGACAACTCTGAAATAGGTGTTAAAGAGAAAAACGCCTTATTGCTAGCCGCATGGCTGCATGATACCGGTTACACGCGTAGTGAGGATGAGCATGAGGAACACAGTAGCCATATCGCTCAGGAATATCTGGAAGAACAGGGTGTGGACAGTGATCTGATCAGTGAGGTAAAGCGCCTGATCATGGCAACAAAATTCAACGGTGTGCCAGACGGTAAGCTGGAAGAAATTATGCGCGATGCAGATTCCTCCCATTTTGCCAAAGATTACTACAAAGAAACCAGCGAGTTGTTGCGCAAGGAACTCAACCTGCGCGGTACCGACTATTCTGCCAAGGAGTGGCGCAACGAGAACATCAAGGTTTTTACAGAACTACATCGCTATTACAGTCCTTATGCGGTCAAGAACTGGAATGTTACCAAAAATGAAAATCTTCTAGGACTGATTAAGAAAAAGAAGAAAAAGAAGAAGAAATTCAAAAAGGAAAAAATTAAGGTTGATCTAAAGAACCAGAGTCCAGAACGTGCCATCCAGACCCTTTTTAGAACCACCTTGCGCAACCACATCAAACTAAGTGACATTGCAGATACAAAAGCAAACATACTGCTGTCTGTAAATGCAATTATCATCTCTCTTGCCCTGGCAAACCTGATCCCAAAACTGGAACAGGCCAGCAATCGCCACTTACTATGGCCTACGCTGATCCTGATATTATTTTCCGTAGCGAGTATCATTCTATCCATCATGTCCACACGGCCTAATGTGACTACCGGTGAGTTTACAGATGAGCAAGTACAGCGCCGTGAGGTGAATTTGCTATTTTTTGGAAACTTTCATAAAGTACCATTTGATCGTTATCAGAAAGCACTCATGACCTTGCTTGATGATAAGGAAGAAGTCTATGAATCCCTACTCAAGGATTTGTGGCTGCTGGGACGAGTACTTAATAGAAAATACAACCTGTTGCGCTGGACTTATACCATATTTATGATTGGTATTATCTCTTCCGTACTTGCGTTTGTTATTGCATTCTCCATGCTGGACTTTTCTACCGTCCAGGACGTGATACCATAGTCCAGCAAGTAAAATGAAATGATTTAATTATCAGCCAGTAATTTTTTTTTGACACCGTCTAGATCCAGTCAAGTAAATAATTTGTGGATTATCTTATGCTACAATGTGCTAGCTTAAAATATCCTAGAAGACGACCTGCTGGAAATAATCGAGGCCGTTCCTCACAAACTATTTGCATGAAACGCTTTTAATGAAGCGGCTAGAAGAATCCCATCCAGCGCAACATATCAAGCTCAATTTCACTACAATTTTTAAGCTTCTGAGTGCAATTCCTTGACAAGATCCTGGTAAGTAAGGCGATCTTTGTCCTTTTTGCCGTTGTAGAGAATCTCAATTCGTATAGCCTTGAGACCTATTACACCCTGAACGTCTTCTAGATCTACAATTTCTACAGCCTCACCCACCATTTGCTTGTGTTGTAGGAAGTTGATATAACGCATGTACTCACGTTCAGTCTCGTCGTTTGTGTAGATAATGGCAAGTTTGCCTTTTTGGGTGATGCGTTCTTCCGTGCCTTTAATATTTGCCTTGTCGATGCGTTTCTTAATCACCTCATAACGCGCATTGTACGTACCGTCCACATCAAATCTCTTTTCATCAATGCGGTAACGTATGCTTAAGGTGCTGTCAAATACAAGGATCATAGACGCCGCCTCTACCTGCATGGGCATGTCTTCCTGCAGCTCGTAGAAACGGTATTCCATTTCTATCATGGTCTGCAGTTGCCACAGGCGCATATTGTATAAATACACAATATTGAAATCAATATCTGGCGCAATGCTCGCGCCTACGTATATATTGTGTTCAACCCCATCCGTCTTAAACCTTTCAAAATAATGTGGGAAGATCTTCTGCGCGTCACGTTGCTTACCGTCGATGAATGCAGATAGGCTCTCGTTGATGCTTTGGACAGTGTCATCGTAATTGTTACGGGTGTTGTAAATCACGCCGCTGGCTTCATCGATTTTTGATTCATAGTCCTCCACATGAGCCTTTAGGTCTGGTGATAAGACTTTAAGATGCTGCATGATGGGATTGATCTCCTCAGTAAGTAGCTTGATGATATCCCTTTCTGAATTTGCATCAATACTTCCCTGCCGTAGTTCCTCTTGATATTCATGTACTCGATAGGCGATCTGATCGTAGATGGGTAGTGGTTCTTCCGCTTTCGCGAAAGCAAAAATATCACAAACCAGATCCAACTGTGCAACCAGATCGTTCTTGATCGAGTTGTTGCGCGCATCACTACTTCCCACAATATCTATCTGGCCGTACAGCGGATAGATATCTGGGAATCTTACATCCTTAAATGTCCTGACCCGCTGGCCCTCATCCCTATTCTTGAGTAATTTGCGGGCCTCACGTTCAAACTTCCATTGTACACTGTGGTGGATGGAAGTACATTCTGTCTGGATAAGCGCCTTGACGCGGTTGAGGTATTCATGCTCACTGCGCACAATGGCCGCTTTAATATAATCCACCACACCATCAATCTTCCTGATATTAAATGAGTTGAGCGCATATTTAATCGTACTCACTACTTCAAGAACGCCTATGAGCTGCTCCCCTTTCAGGATGGGATACAGAATGGCGCTCTGTATGCCTTCTTTCTGTAGATTATCAGTCAGGAACTTATTTTTCTCGCTTTTTGCATAATCCTCTACATCCGTGATAATGAGTGGTTCCCTATCCTTGATCAGGTGATTATAGGTTTCTGTACAAAGAGCCTTGTCGCAGCGTTTCTCGTGACTACCACCTAAAATAAAACTTTCAGAATCGTTATAAGTGATTGTCTCAAATGTGTTGTCAAATTTGTCAAACGCCGTATATCCCACTCGCAATTTTTCCAGACTAAACATATTGCGGAAAATGTTCTGGATCTCATTAGACTGGTGCTTATCGGTCGCCGTACTGTCCAGCAGGATGGTCTTGAGGTCAGATATGGCATTATCCACCGTGACGTCTGTAAAATTGATGATGGCAAAACCTTTAAAGGTGTAGCCCTCTACCGGTAGATATTCTTTCCATAGCTCCTCATCCTCTGGATGGCGCATCAATTCATGCACGTCCTTTTGGGTTAACTTTTTTGCGCCCTCCTCACGGGTGACATCCAGAAAGTCTGAATTAATGGTGAGTCTATAAGTGCGTTCAAAACCCTCTTCATCTGGAATATCGCGTATGATGGGTTTGGAAAATTCAATTTCTTGATCGTAGAGCTGGTTCAGAATAATTCCACAAGCAATCTGATACACATTGAAATCTTCTGTGGTCATGATCTTGAGAAAGAAATCATCACCTGCCTTGTCTAGAATACGCTGCAGGCGTTCAGAAATATTGAACAATCGATCAGAAAAGGGAACCGCGGCAGCTTTGATCTCATTTTTTGAGAGCGCGGGTGGGAACAACTCATTCAGCAGAATACTGATGGGTTCTTTGTACATGTCCAGCTCTTCAATCTCAATCCCCTCTGATAGAATGGGATGCTCATCTGCAATCCTCAATACAGAGGACAGGTAGAGTTTCTTGAAATTACTTTTCTCCACCTCCAGACGCTGTCTGTAGAGATCGATGACTTTTTCAAAAGAGAGTTTTATCTTGAGAGGCATCACTAAAGGGTTGTCCTGCATATTCAAAGATAAATATTCCGCTAGACTACAGGTAAAACTAACATTTCTTTAAGTCAGTGTTCTATCATTTATCTACTTCCTATTTTTGTCAAAATTTTTTCATGAGATTTCTAGTCATATTTTCACTCGTTCTCACATTTATCTCCTGTAAACAGGACAATTCTGATGCAAACGATACTTCAGATTACTATATTTCAGGAAAAGCCCCCGGTGTGGTCAATGGAATGCGCATCTATTACAATCGATTGGGACCGCAAAACAAGCCTGTGGCGCTAGACACTGCCATTGTAATAAACGAGGCTTATACATTTGACTTTGAGGAGGAAGACGGTATTTCTGACTTACGGTTTTTTACCGTTGATGGTGTAGAGGGAAATTTTATTTTTCTTGCACAGCAAGAACCCATGACGATCAATGTGGATAAGGATACCCTAGCAAACAGTACCATTCAGGGCAACGCAATGAACAAAGCCTTAAGGGAATTCAAATCATCACAACAAGATTACATGGAGCAGGTCACTCGTATAAGGAGTGAAAGAGGCGACGCGATCCGATCCGGTGACAATGAACGAGGTAATCAGCTTACGCAAGAATGGGCTCAACTGGAAAGTGAATTTTCCAAAAAAGCCAAGGAAACCATGCGCGCAAATACAGACAATATCATCGCACCCATGGTCATGGGCGAGATGCTGTCCAGCAAAATGATTGACGCCACTGAGGCGAGGGAAATCTACAATCAGTTCAGTGCAGACGTACTGGAACACGAGCTTACCCAGCGCATAGATACTTTTCTTACCCAGGTGGAAGTTGTAGCCATAGGGAAGAAAGCACCAGAATTTGAGGGATATAATCCAGAGGGTGAGGTAGTAAAACTTGAAGAAGTTGTAAGCAAGGGCAAAGTTACCCTAATTGATTTCTGGGCGTCCTGGTGCCGTCCCTGCCGCATGGAGAACCCTAACGTGGTCGCTGCCTATGAGAAGTATCGTGATAAAGGTTTCAATATTATCAGCGTTTCTCTAGACAAACCTAATATGGAAGAGGCCTGGAAAAAGGCTATTGAAGATGATAATATGGACTGGTACCACGTATCGCGTTTACAGTACTTCGGCCCTATTGCCAGACAGTATAATGTGAGTTCCATTCCATCCACTTTCTTGCTGGATGATGAGGGGTATATCATCGATAAGAATCTGCGTGGCCAGGCGTTACATGACCGCCTTGCAGAATTACTCTAGATTTTTTCCAGCTGTCTCAGTACGATCAGCACCACGATGGGAATGGCCAGTGCGCCTACAATGAGTGGTTCTGCCGTTATGAGCCTTGGCAGATAGATCAACGTCACCGCAAACCCAGCTACCGCACCGCCAAAATGCGCATCGTGACCTATATTATCACGTCGGGTCTTCATCCCATAGATTGAATAAAGCAGATAGCCCATACCAAACAACCAGCCAGGAATACTAAAATAAATTTGCATTTCTGGCTGCAGCAAGATCGCAGAATAGATCACTCCAGATACTGCCCCACTCGCACCCACCGCAGTGTACATGGGTTCATCCTTATGGAATAGGTAGCTTAGCAAATTGCCGGCGCCCAGACTTACCAGATAAATGATGATGAACTGTACGGTTCCCAGGTGATAAACCACCGGCGGCGCAAAGAAATATAGGGTAATCATATTAAAAGCCAGATGCCTAATATCCACATGCAAGAACCCACTGGTTAAAAATCTAAACTGCTCACCGCGCTGTATGGCAGCGATTTCGAACAGGTATTTATTCATAAAACCAGGATCCTGGAATGCCTTAAAACTGACTAGGCAATTGATGGCGATCGTCGCGATAAGCGCGAGATCAAGATTGAAGTTCAACATGCGTGTTTCTTACAGAATTGAAGATAGTATATTTGCCTAAATTATGAAGATGCAAGCGGTAGGCTACTACCTTATCTATCCTTTTTTGTGGCTGCTCTCACGTCTCCCATTCGCGATTTTATACCTGATCAGCGATGCCGTTTCTGCCATATTGTATCATTGGGTCAAATACAGGCGGGACGTCATACGTCACAACCTTGCTTTAGCTTTTCCAGACCTGACTGAAAAGGAATATGATAGACTCGCAAGAGAGAATCTGCGCCACTTCTGCGACATGTTTATTGAGATGATGAAGTCCATGGACATGAGCAAGAAAGCAATGAGAAAACGCTTTACCTGTGATAATGTTGATGAGGTTAACGCTTTCGCAAAAGCGGAAAAATCAACCATCGTCTTGCTGGGACATCAGGCCAGTTATGAATGGATCATGGTGCTAAGTGATCGCATGTCGCAACCAGGCTATGCGGTATATAAGCCATTGAAGAATCGGTATTTTGACCAGCTTATTAGAAAGATCCGCAAGAAATTTGGTACGGGGATGGTGGGTATGAAAAACGTTAGGTCATTGATTCAAGAGGTTCAACGTGAACCCAACTTTTTTGCCTTTATCGCAGATCAGGCACCCAAACCCAGCAGCGCTCGATATTTTACAGAATTTTTCGGTAAGGCCACCCCGGTTTTCATGGGAGCAGAACAACTTGCCAAAAGAAACGACATGCACGTCTTTTACCTCCACGTGGAAAAAGTCAAACGCGGGTATTACCATTCCAGATTTGAACTGATCACGGATGATGCGCCACAAACACCAGACTGGATGATTACAGATAGGTTTTTTGACTTGCTGGAACGTGATATAAAACTGCAGCCCGCCTATTATCTGTGGTCACATAAACGGTGGAAGTCCACGCTGGAAAATACTAAGCGTAACGTGCAGCTATCTCCTCGAGTTCAGCAATAAAGCGATCTGCGAGATCATTTGCCTCCTGCTCACTCTGCGCCTCTGTATAGACCCTGATGATAGGTTCTGTATTTGACTTACGCAGGTGTACCCATTTGTCTGGGAAATCGATTTTTACACCGTCAATGGTAGTTACATTTTCAGATTTGTATTTGTTGTGAATATCGGTTAGGATATCATCCACGGGCATTCCCTTGGTAAGATTCACCTTTTTCTTTCCCATAAAGTATGCAGGATAGCTTGCGCGCAGCTCGCTAACTTTCATCTTCTTTTCTGCAAGTAGCGATAAGAACATGGCAATTCCTACGAGAGCATCGCGACCATAATGGGATTCTGGATAAATGATCCCGCCATTGCCCTCACCGCCTATCACGGCATTCACATCTTTCATCTTTTGGACAACGTTTACCTCGCCCACGGCAGCAGCATGGTAGGTGCCACCATGATTTTCGGTCACGTCGCGCAATGCTCGTGAAGATGACAGATTTGATACCGTATCACCCTTTTTATGACCTAGAATATAATCTGCGCAGGCGACCAGCGTATATTCCTCGCCAAACATTTCCCCTGTCTCATCCACAAAAGCCAGTCTGTCCACATCCGGATCAACAGTGATTCCAAGATGGGCATTGTGGCTTTTTACCGCCTTACATAAATCGCCCAAATGTTCTTTGAGTGGTTCTGGGTTGTGCGGGAAATGACCTGTGGGATCACAGTACATTTCAATCACCTCTACCCCAAGTTTCTTTAATAACGCGGGTACAGCAATACCTCCCGTAGAATTTACCGCGTCCACTACTACCTTGAAATTTGCGTTTTTGATTTCTTGAACTTTGGTAACAGGCATATCCAGTACCATATCCACGTGTCTATCTATGTAATCAGTGATCTGCTTTACGGTTCCCAGATCGTCAACTTCTACATAGTCAAAATCCTCGCTTGCCGCATTGTCCAGAATCTTCTGCCCCTCTGCGCCATCGAGGAACTCACCTTTATTATTCAAGAGCTTCAGGGCGTTCCATTGTTTTGGGTTGTGGCTGGCGGTCAGAATAATGCCGCCGTCTGCTTTTTCTAGTGGTACGGCTACTTCTACCGTGGGTGTCGTACTCAATCCCAGATCAATCACATGGCAACCCATTCCCACCAGCGTATTCTGAACGAGTGACTGCACCATGGCACCACTCAATCGCGCATCCCGCCCTATGACGACTGTAGGATCATTCTTTCCACTAGCGGTCTTTAACCAGCCTGCATAGGCAGTAGCAAATTTTACCACGTCCAGCGGCGTAAGGTTCTCACCTGGCTGTCCACCTATGGTTCCACGTATTCCAGAAATCGATTTGATCAGCGTCATAACTATTTATCTTTACGGTAATGCGCAAATGTAATCTTATGTCCTACAAAACCAAAGCATGAACTTTCTTGCACATATTTTTCTTTCTCGGGATGATGACCAGGTTGCCATAGGAAATTTTATAGCAGACAGCGTGCGCGGCGGCGATTACAGTTACTTTCCAGAGCGGGTGGCAGCAGGAATCTGGCTACACCGGCAAATAGATACATTTACTGATTCCCATCCTACCGTGCGCAAAAGCAAGGATCTTATCAGGCAGGAATACGGTCATTATAGTGGTGTGATCGTGGATATTTATTATGATCATCTGCTGGCCAGCAATTGGCAAGACTTCCATTCTGAACCGCTGGCTGATTTCACTCATGGGTTTTATGATCTTCTACAGGAAAATCATGAGATTCTACCCGTTCGTGTACAGCGATTCTTGCCGTTTATGATTCAGCAGGACTGGCTGACCAATTATGCGACTATTGAGGGAATATCAACCATCTTCAGCCAGATGAATCGGAGAACCAAGGGTAAGGGCAAGATGGATATCGCTCCCCGTGAGCTGGTAAAATTTTACCCACAACTGGAAAAACATTTCCGCAGTTTTATGGTAGAGCTTGAGGCTTATGTGGATAAAATTTTTCCAGTTTGAGAAAATTGATGGATTTTTGAGAGGAAAGAGGCGGGAGGCGAGAGACGAGAGACGAGAGACGAGAGACAAGAGACAAGAGACGAGAGACAAGAGACAAGAGACAAGAGACAAGAGACAAGAAGATAGATCGCTTCGCGGAAAGACTTTTGATTGTTGCGCCGGTGGACGACCGACCGCCGATCGCTGCGCTCATTGACGACGGAGAATTGACCGCTTCGCTAGATGACCAAGGATCGCTGCGCTCAAAGACTGAATCGCTGCGCCCAAAGACTTTTGATCATTGCTCCGGTTGACGACCGACTACCGATCGCTAAGCTATTTGACGCAGAATCGCTTTGCTATATTACTGAAAATCTCTGAAAACCGGGTGTAAAAAAACCGCTCGGTTGAGCGGTTTTGAATTAAGATAGCTGGTTTCTATAGATTGGGGATATTTAGCTTTTGTCCTGGGTGGATAAGGTCTGGATTTTTGAGTTGATCCGTATTTGCTGCAAAAATCTGACGGTATTTCATTGGATCCTGGTAATAGTGCTTTGCGATTTTGCTAAGCGACTCGCCACTTTTTACCGTGTGGTACGTGTAAACCGACTTATCCTCTACTTTGATATCTGCCATGATATCATCTGGGTTCTCACCGCCTACGCGTTTGATCTCGTCCCATAACAAGTCTTTTTCATACTGCGTGTGAGCTGTACCGTGGACTTCGAGTTTATCGCCTTTTACATTTACGTCACCGTTCTTGATATCTAGTTTTTCGCCTAGATCTAAAACGCTCTGATATTTTTGTTTAACCATGATTGATTGTTTAATTGATTAGTGGTGAAAGATAGTTAGTTGTAATTCCGTTTTTACTCAAGATTGTTTTAAAAGTTTCTTGAGGGCTGGATTCCTTGTGAATGGTTTTGTCGTTTTTCCATTTTTTCGTTATTTCGTTTTTTCGTTTTTTCGTTTTTTCGTTTGGTCGGCTCTTCGGCTGCGCTCAGAGACCTTGGGTCGTTTTCCTAAGTGGCTCTTCGGCTGCGCTCAGATTCCTCTTGGTTTTTTCATGCCGGCTCTTCGGCTGCGCTCAGAGACCTTGGGATTGGTTTCTGAAAAGGCTCTTTTGCTGCGCTCAGACAGCTTGTGTTGTTTTCTCAGGTGGCTTTTTAGCCGCGCTTAGATGCCTCTTGGTTTTTTCATGCCGGCTCTTCGGCTGCGCTCAGAGACCTTTGGTCATTTTCTAAAGCAGTTTTTTGGGTGTGGTCAGAAACCTTTGGGTAGTCGTCTTTAATAGTTTTGCCTAGTATTTAAACGGGCTCGAATTTGAGTTCTAGCGGTGAATATGACTTTTTAATGCCAGTTACAATTCTGCTTTCGCGAAAGCGTGAATCCACTCGACATAAAAAATTCATTCATCTAAATTCTACTGCAGGTCTCTGAGCGCAGATCCAGGTCTCTGAGCGAAGTCGAAGAGCCGGCTTTAAAAACCGCAAAACTAGGTCTCTGAGCGCAGCCGAAGAGCCGGATTGATAGCTACAATGATGAATAACCTTACTCCTCTTCTTTCATCGTGGTGTAGACGTTATTTACGTCATCGTCCTCGTCTAGTTTCTCCAGTAGCTTGTCCACGTCCTCGCGCTGCTCTGCAGTGACTTCTTTTTGAATGGTAGGGATATATTCAAAATCTGAACTTAGAATCTCGATATTCATGTCCTCAAGTGCCTTTTGCACGGCACCGTAATTGGTGAAATCTGCATAGATCATGATGCCGTCCTGGCTGTTCTCGTCTTCTTCATCTTTCTCGTCCAGGAAAAGTTCTTCCACGCCGTAGTCGATAAGCTCAAGTTCCAGTTCTTCCAGATCATGATCCCCAGCCGGAATGCGGAAATGGCATTTATGGTCAAACATAAACTCTACCGATCCCGAGGTTCCCAAGCTCCCATCGCATTTATTGAAATAGCTGCGCACATTTGCCACGGTGCGGTTGTTATTATCTGTGGAAGTCTCTACGAGAACGGCGATGCCGTGTGGCGCATAACCCTCAAAAAGGACGGTGTCATAGTTTGCGGTGTCCTTATCGGTGGCTTTTTTTATGGCGCGCTCTACGTTTGCTTTGGGCATGTTTACCGCCTTGGCATTCTGGATCACAGCGCGCAAGCGTGCGTTGCTATCTGGATCAGGGCCGCCTTCTTTTACGGCGATGACGATATCCTTACCTATTCTGGTAAACGCCTTGCTCATGGCACTCCAGCGTTTCATTTTGCGCGCCTTGCGGAATTCAAATGCTCTTCCCATATAAAATTGATCAGAAGTGTTTCTGGAAAATGTTTAAGTGGGCAAGTTACTAAAGACGGAGATTATTTAGGCTTTTTGGGCACGATGTCTTCGTCATACTTCTTTGTAAACTTCTCCAGCTTATCTGGGTGGATCTCGCCTTTTCTTGTAAGTACATTGTTCATGACCAGCCACTGGGTGAGTCTCTTGAGGTTGTTTTCTGGATTTTTCCCCCTGCGCTGGGTTACGTAATCCATCTTATCGCTTTCCAAAACAGTGTCGTGTTCCATAAAAGTGAGGATGAAGAAATCGTCCTTAGATTTTTTGGGCGTGTTGTTATCGTGGAATTCCATCTTTACCATGTCTTTACCCATGGCATCCTTGATAAGGTAATGCGTGGGATCAACGATTTCATACTTCAACACTTTTTTACTGCGGAAAATGATGTCACCGTCCTTGAGTTTTAGATTTTGAGAGATGGCAGTGCTAGAGACTAAAAGAGTCAAGATAATTAGGATATACTTCATGATTTGTTATTTGAGCGTGCAATGTAATGAAATACAATGGAGTATGCGTTTTTCAATGATGTTGTTGTTTTAAAAAAAAATGAAATTAGTGCTATTGAACTTAGAGTGAAATCTCGTTATGATACTTAAATTTTTATAGTGAAAGTCTGATTTACTTCTGTTTTTACTCGTTTACTTTGCGTGCTGTGAGTTGCTGGAACTCATTTAACATAACCCTATCTGTCAAGCTGAATTCAGTTCAGCTTCTCACGGCTACGATTTCACCGATGATTTTTCTGGTTTATTCCACTTCCCTTGCGTGCTGTGAGTTACTGACCTGCGTCAGCATGACAGTGGGGGTGTTTTTACTCGCTTTTCTTGCGTGCTGTGTTTTTACTCGTTTACCTTGCGTCCTGTGGGTTACTGACCTGCGTTAGCATGACAGTGGGGGTGTTTTTACTTGCTTCCTTAAATGCTGTGGGTTGCTGGAACTCACCCCATATCACCATGGCTGTCAAGCTGAATTCAGTTCAGCTTCTCACTGCTACGATTTCTCCAATGATATTTCTATTTTTACTCGCTTCCCTTGCGTGCTGTGGGTTGCTGACCTGCGTCAGCATGACAGTGGGGATGTTTTTACTCTATTCCCTTGCGTGCTGTGGGTTGCTGACCTGCGTCAGCATGACAGTGGGGGTGTTTTTACTCGCTTCCTTAAATGCTGTAGGTTTTTCCCACTTCCCTTGCGTGCTGTGGGTTGCTGACCTGCGTCAGCATGACAGTTTGTATATAAGCCGTTTTAAAACAGCTTTGCGATGTCTGGGTTGAAGTAGTTGGGGCCTTTTAGGACTTTGCCGTCCTCGCGGTAGATGGGCTTGCCGTTTGTGTCCAGCTTTGACATGTTGCTGGACTGGATCTCGTCAAAGACATTTTCTATCACTTCCTGCATACCGTGTTCTATGATGGTGCCGCACAGGATGTATAGCATATCGCCCAGTGCGTCTGCGACTTCTACCAGATCATCGTTCTGGGCGGCTTCTAGGTATTCCTCATTTTCCTCTCGCATGAGTTCGTAACGTAGTTTTATACGGCGGTCTGTGATATTTGCAACGGGCTGGTCGTTGATCCCCAGTCCAAAGGCTGTGTGAAACTCGTGTACTCCCTGGATCTGTTTTTTCATTATCGCTTGTGTTTAGATTGTAGATTTGTAAAAAAAGCCCTTGCCCATGCAACCCGTTCTATTGATCAAAGATCCCATGTTTTCTACTGGCCAGATATATTTTGGTATCGCGTTCTTTATCGTTTTTGTGATCATTATCAGCATCATGTACCGGCGTGATAAATCGCTGCACCTGAAGAATTACAGCGGTGTAAAATGGGTGCTGGTGGGATTTCTGGCGTTCTTTGCGCTGTTGCTGGCACTTAAATTTGGTTTAAAACAATCCTGATGCGTACTACTTTCTCCCTATTCTTATGGCTGATCTGTCTTGTTGCGAGTGCGCAGGAAATGCCGGTGGCGACCACCTTTGACCAGCCCATCGCAAATGACACGATCCTGTATTATAATGATTTTCCCAGCAAGCACGTGGACGCGCGCAATGTAGAAGTATGGTTGCCTGCGGGCTATCCCATGACTGGCGTGGATTACAAACTGCTCTATATGCATGACGGGCAGAATGTGCTCAATCAATCCAGTGCTACCTATGGCGTGGCCTGGGAAATCGACGAAAAGCTGGACTCGCTCTACACCGCTGGCGCCATCCAGCCCACGATCGTGGTGACCAGCTGGTCGCATCCCAAAAAACGTTTTAACGAGTACATGCCGGCCTACCCCGCCAGCGCGACACAGTCTGATTATGTGAAGAACCAGCTCAAGACTCATGACCAAATACGATGAACTCTACTCTAACCAATATTTAAAATTTATCACGGCAGAGCTTATCCCGTTTATCGAAAAGAATTACGCCATTTCCCGCGATCCCGCAGACCGGGCGGTGATGGGTAGCAGCATGGGCGGGCTGATCTCGCTGTATGCGATGATGGAGTATCCAGCAATCTTCGGCAGGGTGGGTTGCGTGAGCGCGCACTGGGCCATCCCGTTTCTGGGCGATGAGCTGATCAACAATCTGGCAGATGCGCTACCGCCGGCTGGGGATCGCAAGATCTACTTTGACCACGGGACTCTCACGCTGGATCATAATTATGAGCCGTACCAGCTGCGGGTGAACAAGATTTTTGCAGATGCCGGTTATGACCAGGATCATTTTATGTACCGCAAGTTTGAGGGCCACGAGCACAGTGAGAAATGGTGGCAGCGTCGGGTGGCGATCCCGCTGGTCTTCCTGCTGGAGTAACTTTGCTGGATGCCACAGATGACAACTCCCTGCGGTGACCTTAAGGATTCTGCAAGCTGTAATTGTTTGTGGGATGGTGGTCATTACGCTTTCGCGAAAGCGGAAAAATCCTCATCACCACTGCCAGATTCTATCTCCGTAAAACATTTATTATACACATAAATCCCTGCCTATGAGCCATCAACGAAATCGTGTAGTAGTGACCGGGCTGGGGATAACGGCGCCCAATGCTGTGGGCGTGCCAGATTTTGAGCGTGCCATGGATGGGATGGTGAGCGGGATACGCCACGATGCAGAACTTGAGCGACTGGGTTTCGGTTGTCAGATTGCTGGGACGCCGCCGGTAGAACAGGCGCATCTGGACGCAAATTTTACGCCGCTGCAACTGCGTGGTCTCAAAGCCAGCGGGCTGGTCTATGGCGTGCTGGCGGGAAAAGAGGCTTTTGTAGATGCGGGGCTTACCCCAGCCGGTAAGGGCGGCGCGATGGCAGATATGGGGATCGTGTACGGGACGGGGCAATCCGGCGGCGATAAATTTAGGGAGGCGATCCACCTGATCGACGATGGGCGCGTGCGGCGGCTGGGCAGTACCAGCGTGATACAGACGATGAGCAGCGGGATAAGCGCGTGGCTGGCGGGAGAGCTGGGACTGGGCAACATGGTGACCAGCAACAGTAGCGCATGCAGCACGGGGACTGAGGCGCTGTTGATGGGTCATGAGCGTATCGCCAGCGGGCGGGCGCGGCTTATGCTGGTGGGATCCACGAGCGATTCTGGGCCATATATCTGGGGCGGTTTTGACGCCATGCGCATCCTGCCTACAAAATACAACGACAACCCGGCCGGCGCCAGCCGGCCCATGAGCGCAGCGTCCAGCGGCTTTGTGCCCAGCAGCGGCGCGGGCGCGCTGGTGCTGGAATCGCTGGACAGCGCGCTTGCGCGCGGCGCGCAGATCTATGCAGAGGTTTTGGGAGGAATGACTAACTGTGGCGGCCAGCGTGCTGGCGGCACGATGACGGCGCCTAATCCGCTGGCGGTGCAGGCCTGCATACGTGGCGCTTTGGCTGATGCCCAAATCAACCCTGCCGAAGTAGATGCGATCAACGGCCACCTGACGGCCACCGCCATGGACGATGCCGAAATCAAAAATTGGTGTACCGCCCTAGACCGTCGCGGCAGCGATTTCCCACTGCTGAACAGTTTTAAGGGCGTGCTGGGCCACGGCCTGGCTGCCGCAGGCAGCATGGAGCTGGTAGGCTGTATGCTACAGTTGCACCACCAGAAGATCTACGGGAACCTGAACCTCTCACCTATTCAGGAAGAGGTGAGCGACCTGATCCACACAGACCATCTACCCACTGCCACCAGACCAGCCGAGATCAAGACCCTGGTAAAGGCGAGTTTTGGTTTTGGGGATGTGAATGCTTGTGTGGTGGTGGGGAAGTGGGATGGTTAGTGGTTAATCAATTTTGTTATTAGTCCAAATGTTGTGTGGTGGTATATGCGTACCTGAATCAATCGTTTACTAATGCTACAATTAGTTATGAAAAAGCAGATTGTTTCTGTATGTAATTGACTTGCTGTATTTTAAACTTCACTTCGGCTGGTAACGTGTTTGAAACATGAAGAGTTGACCTCTTGTAAAAAGTACTCATATACACCTAATCGATAACTGTATAGATTGTAGATCAAAAAGTACTCATATACCTTCATTTATAGGTGTATATAGGTTACGATTTGGTATATTGCTCTTATAAACAAGTTGCGTGCAATCCTTCACTCGGCTGGATATCATGGACACGCACGCTCATTCCCTTCTGTTAGTATCTAGCTAGTTTATGCGGGATGCGACGCCCCTTGAGCAAGCAACGCAGAGGCGTCAAAAGCCGTGCTTTTGAAACGCTGTCGCGTTCAGCTTGCTCAAAGTTCGCTCACAAACCTCACAAAAGCAAGCTAAGCTGCTGACGATATGACAAAGGGAGGAATGATCTTACGCCGCCCAACTACGTTTAAAAAGATTTAAAAGTAATAGGTCGGCTTGCGAGTAGTGTTATGTTATCGTAGGGATGAAGACTGGACAGCAAACAACAGTCGATATAATTCATTCCAGGAAACAATTAAGGTTAAGGTTTAACTTCCGATATTTAGCCCAACCTTAAATCAAGGTAAAGATTGATGAGGAACGAATCATATCTTTACCGTTGCGTGCAATCCTTCACTCGGCTGGATATCATGGACACGCACGCTCATTCCCTTCTGTTAGTATCTAGCTAGTTTATGCGGGATGCGACGCCCCTTGAGCAAGCAACGCAGAGGCGTCAAAAGCCGTGCTTTTGAAACGCTGTCGCGTTCAGCTTGCTCAAAGTTCGCTCACAAACCTCACAAAAGCAAGCTAAGCTGCTGACGATATGACAAAGGGAGGAATGATCTTACGCCGCCCAACTACGTTTAAAAAGATTTAAAAGTAATAGGTCGGCTTGCGAGTAGTGTTATGTTATCGTAGGGATGAAGATTGGACAGCAAACAACAGTCGATATAATTCATTCCAGGAAACAATTAAGGTTAAGGTTTAACTTCCGATATTTAGCCCAACCTTAAATCAAGGTAAAGATTGATGAGGAACGAATCATATCTTTACCGTTGCGTGCAATCCTTCACTCGGCTGGACATCATGGACACGCACGCTCATTCCCTTCTGTTAGTATCTAGCTAGTTTATGCGGGATGCGACGCCCCTTGAGCAAGCAACGCAGAGGCGTCAAAAGCCGTGCTTTTGAAACGCTGTCGCGTTCAGCTTGCTCAAAAGTTGCGCTCACAAACCTCACAAAAGCAAGCTAAGACTGCAGACGTATGACAAAGGGAGGAATCAATCTACGCTGCCCAACTACGTTTAAAAAGATTTAAAAGTAATAGGTCGGCTTGCGAGTAGTGTTATGTTATCGTAGGGATGAAGATTGGACAGCAAACAACAGTCGATATAATTCATTCCAGGAAACAATTAAGGTTAAGGTTTAACTTCCGATATTTAGCCCAACCTTAAATCAAGGTAAAGATTGATGAGGAACGAATCATATCTTTACCGTTGCGTGCAATCCTTCACTCGGCTGGATATCATGGACACGCACGCTCATTCCCTTCTGTTAGTATCTAGCTAGTTTATGCGGGATGCGACGCCCCTTGAGCAAGCAACGCAGAGGCGTCAAAAGCCGTGCTTTTGAAACGCTGTCGCGTTCAGCTTGCTCAAAGTTCGCTCACAAACCTCACAAAAGCAAGCTAAGCTGCTGACGATATGACAAAGGGAGGAATGATCTTTACGCCGCCCAACTACGTTTAAAAAGATTTAAAAGTAATAGGTCGGCTTGCGAGTAGTGTTATGTTATCGTAGGGATGAAGACTGGACAGCAAACAACAGTCGATATAATTCATTCCAGGAAACAATTAAGGTTAAGGTTTAACTTCCGATATTTAGCCCAACCTTAAATCAAGGTAAAGATTGATGAGGAACGAATCATATCTTACCGTTACCTGTAATGCAAAAGGTCGTGCAAACCTTCAAGGTTTAGGCTAAAATGTCACTTCTCAAACAGCACATTTATTTTTCCCAACGCTACATCCAACGCTAAAAATAAAAGAGCTGTTTTTTCCACCGCTTTATTGCAAGTTCCAAAAATATAAATTAGATTTGTCAAAAAATGACAAGTCTTATGAAAACCACTTTTGGCGAATATATCCGACTTTTACGAAACGAGAACGAACTGACTTTAACTCAACTTGCGGCCAAACTGAATTTGGATAGCGCAAATTTGAGTAAAATCGAGAATGGAAAACGTGATTTTGATGAAAAGCGTTTACCAAAACTTGCGAAGATTTTTAAACTCAATCTTAAAGAATTGCGTAACGAATATGTTACTGACCAAATCGGAAAACAGATTTACGAAACAAATTGTACAAAACAGCTTTTACAAGTTGCCGAGGAAAAAGCAGAATACCGAAGAACATTAAATAAATCACTTCAAACTCAATAAAATTATGAATATAGTATCATTTTTTGCCGGTGCTGGCGGATTGGATTTAGGATTTCAAAAAGCAGGTTTTGACGTGGTTTGGGCAAACGAATACGATAAAGATATTTGGGAAACTTACGAGAAAAATCATCCGAATACTAAACTTGACCGCAGAAGTATTGTTAATATTCAATCTGACGAAGTTCCAGAATGCGACGGAATAATTGGTGGTCCACCTTGCCAAAGTTGGAGTGAGGCTGGTTCTTTACGTGGAATAAATGATAAACGTGGTCAATTATTTTATGACTTTATCCGAATATTGGAGGCTAAACAGCCAAAGTTCTTTCTTGCTGAAAATGTGAGCGGAATGCTTTTAGAAAGACATAGCGAGGCTTTAAAAAACATAAAAGAACTTTTCAAAAATGCTGGAACTGGTTACGAACTTTCATTCAAATTATTAAACGCTTCGGATTTTGATGTTCCGCAAGACCGCAAAAGAGTATTTTTTGTTGGCATTCGTAAAGACCTCGATTTTAAATTTGAGTTTCCACAACCTTTACAGCAAAAAGTTACTTTAGAAGATAAGATTTCCGACTTGCAAAATACTGTTGTTCCAGCAAAAGAAGGCAACAAAACAAACAAAGAGAATTGCACAGTAAGCAACCACGAGTATATGATTGGCGGATTTTCTTCGATGTTTATGTCAAGAAACCGAGTTAGAAGTTGGGACGAGCAATCATATACAATACAAGCTGGTGGAAGACACGCACCAATTCATCCACAAGCACCAAAGATGAAGTTCGTTGAGCAGAACAAAAGAATTTTTGTTCCAAGTAAAGAACATTTATATCGTAGATTGAGTGTTCGGGAATGCGCAAGAATTCAAACTTTTCCAGATAATTTTACTTTTCATTATAACCACATTTCAGCTGGATATAAAATGATTGGAAATGCTGTTCCTGTTAATTTAGCTAAACATCTTGCTAAAAGCATAAAGATGCAGATTGAGAATGCACAAAAGACTACAAGCAAATCAAAAAAGAAAAATTTAAAATTAGAAAACACTTTAGCATAAATGGCAAAGCAAACAATCAACGGAAAAGCATTTGAGTATGCTTTGCTTTTAGAATTTTTTGAGCGATTAAAGATTGTTACCAAAGTTTCAATCACAGAAAATGAACCTTATCATAACTGCCAAAAAGTGTTTTGACAGTTTTAAAGAAAATCAACAAGAAACTTTTAGAATAACTGCAAGTACAGCAATCAATTTCTTAATCGACATTGAGCCACGGTTATCAAATGGAATTGACGAAACTGATATTTTGGTACTCGAAATTGTTGGCGACCAAGCTGGACAAACTGGCGATGTTAGAGATGTATTGACAATTCGAGCTTTACAAAAGTGGCAGATTGGAATTACAGCAAAAAACAATCACAAAGCTGTAAAACATTCAAGATTATCTCAACGAATAAATTTTGGCGAAAAGTGGTTAGGCGTTTCTTGTTCGGACAATTACTTTCAAGAAATCAAGCCAATTTTTGATATGCTCACAGAATTGAGGGCAAAAGATAAATCGACAAAATGGACATCGATTGAGAATATGCATCAAGAAGTTTACATTCCTATTTTGGATGCTTTTAGAAAAGAATTATTGAGACTTGACAAAGAAAATCCAAATATTGTAGCGGAAAATCTTGTTCAATATTTAATTGGAAACGAAGATTTTTATAAAGTAATTAAAGGCAAGAAAAAAGTGGAAATTCAAGCTTACAATTTACACGGAACTTTGAATTTACCATTTGAGAAAATCAAACCAAAAGCTAAAATTGGAAAACTAAAATTGCCATCGAGATTAATTGAAATAGTTTATCAAGAGAATTCTACGACGACACTTTTAGTAGCTTTGAACGAAGGTTGGCAGATTTCTTTTAGAATTCATAATGCGAGTTCGAGAGTTGAGCCATCTTTGAAATTTGATATTAATCTTGTTAGTGCACCACATACGAGATTTACAAATCATTTGTTCGTGAGCGGATAAGCCAACGCTGAAAGCCATACACATTTACAGTCGCGCCATCCACGCTTCACCCAAACTGTAAAAGAGTATGTCTTTGCCAACGCTACAAGCTGAACGTGAAAGCACTACAGGTAACAATGTATAAAAATAATAGGGCAATTTTGGCTTAATCAAAAGGTCTTTTTGTGTTTGCAAAGTCGCCCTTTTTTTGTTTTAGCTTTTAATTAATGTAAATTGTAAAACCAATAAAACAAAAAAAGGGCTTGTGGCTCAACCGAATGGAAACAGCTTACTTCTGCCCTACTATTCTTATACTGAACCGTTGTGCTTCATTATAATCAACCAAATCAAGTATTGTAACCTTTTAATAACAATAAGCCGAGAGCTTTTAACTAACATTGAGAATGAATTGGAATAGTTTTAATAAAACCACAAAATTTTTCAACATGAAAACAAAACTACTTACACTTTTAACTTTTTTTTCCCTCGTATCAATAACTTTAACCCATGCGCAAGAAAGCACCTTAGGAAAGGACGTTAGGGAAATGCTTGATCAATACGGGAGTGCTGTGGGCAGTAAATCATTCTCAAAGATGGCAGATTGCTTCCACGACGATGCGATGATCCTACCGGAGGGGAAACCAATTGTTAAAGGCCGGAAAGAAATCATAGAAAGTTTCAAATGGTTTGAATCCCTTGACTTTGCCGAACAGTTCATCATTGAAGAAGTAATCAAGGCAGGTGAATATAGAATCGTCCGAACTCGAAATATAGGAAGCTGGAAAGATCCAAAGACAGCTGAAAGTGGAAAATTCGAAGTGAAAGGATTGCTGGTTTTAAAACCCGATCAAAATGGGGATTTAAAGATTTACAGGTATATGTTCAATAATAATGGGGAATAAGTATTCCTGCCATAAATGTAATAAGATCCATTACTAGTTTAAGGTGAAAACGGAATAATATGTGAATTGGACATCCAGGAACAGAATCAAAGCCAAATCGAAGATTCAGCGAAGCTAAACCGTTGTGCTTCATTATGACCAACCGCTAACCAATGATAAAATTCTTTAGAAAAATTAGACAAAAATTACTCTCAGAGGGAAACATTCGAAAGTATTTTAAATATGCCATCGGAGAAATCGCTCTTGTGGTTATAGGAATTTTGATTGCCCTGCAAATTAATAATTGGAACGAGTTTAGAAAAGAGCGTATTGTAGAATCAAATATTTTAAAAGAAATTCTGGTAAATCTCGATACAGATATAAAAAGTCTGGATTTAAAAATTAATGAATGCAATGAATTTATAACACATAGTGCTAAGGTTTTACAAAATTTACAGAATAAAACACCTATAACGGATTCTTTAAAATATCACTATTCAGCTTTAATAGGTCATGGTAACTTTCAACCATCAATGATAGCCTACGAAAACTTAAAAACCAAAGGTGTTGACATAATTACTAATGAAAGCACAAGACAATCAATTTCTGAATTATATGGTATTATCTATTTTACGTTAGTTGAGGATAGACGAAATGTTGTTAGAAGATTTCAAGAAATACAAGTAGAGCTGGTTCAAAATAAAGTAAAAACAACAAAATTATATGTTGAGGCAGAACCCATAAATTTTATGGAATTAAGTAATGACATCCCTTTTCAAAATATGTTAGTCAAAAATATATGGCTACTTAATTGGGTAATAAATAGATATGAGAAAGGTAAGGTGGAAATAGAAAAAGTTCAACAAAAAATTAGACAAGATTTAGAAAAATAACGAAAGCACAACATTGGCTATGAGTAATTGCTTGTTCTCGCCTACTTTGGAAATTCCTACGGAATTACCAACTTGGTGTGTACTTGCAAAGTTAAGTGCTAAACCACGCAACTACTCATAGCCGAGACCGTCGTGCAATCCTTCACTCGGCTGGATATCATGGACACGCACGCTCATTCCCTTCTGTTAGTATCTAGCTAGTTTATGCGGGATGCGACGCCCCTTGAGCAAGCAACGCAGAGGCGTCAAAAGCCGTGCTTTTGAAACGCTGTCGCGTTCAGCTTGCTCAAAGTTCGCTCACAAACCTCACAAAAGCAAGCTAAGCTGCTGACGATATGACAAAGGGAGGAATGATCTTACGCCGCCCAACTACGTTTAAAAAGATTTAAAAGTAATAGGTCGGCTTGCGAGTAGTGTTATGTTATCGTAGGGATGAAGACTGGACAGCAAACAACAGTCGATATAATTCATTCCAGGAAACAATTAAGGTTAAGGTTTAACTTCCGATATTTAGCCCAACCTTAAATCAAGGTAAAGATTGATGAGGAACGAATCATATCTTTACCGTTGCGTGCAATCCTTCACTCGGCTGGATATCATGGACACGCACGCTCATTCCCTTCTGTTAGTATCTAGCTAGTTTATGCGGGATGCGACGCCCCTTGAGCAAGCAACACAGAGGCGTCAAAAGCCGTGCTTTTGAAACGCTGTCGCGTTCAGCTTGCTCAAAGTTCGCTCACAAACCTCACAAAAGCAAGCTAAGCTGCTGACGATATGACAAAGGGAGGAATGATCTTACGCCGCCCAACTACGTTTAAAAAGATTTAAAAGTAATAGGTCGGCTTGCGAGTAGTGTTATGTTATCGTAGGGATGAAGACTGGACAGCAAACAACAGTCGATATAATTCATTCCAGGAAACAATTAAGGTTAAGGTTTAACTTCCGATATTTAGCCCAACCTTAAATCAAGGTAAAGATTGATGAGGAACGAATCATATCTTTACCGTTGTGAGCAATTTAAACCAACCAATGAACAGTAAAGAAATTAGAGTAAATTACTTGCACGGAATTGACCGAACTGACTTCGTTGATTTAAAAAATCTTGGTTTTGAAATTGAAATTCCAGAAGAAAAAGAGCAAATGCCGATTTACGCTCTTGGAACAAAACCAGAGGATTATATAATTCTATTTGGTATATATTTTTCACTAAAAGTCACGGAAGAATTAGCCAAAGGAATTGCTGAAAAATTGACTAAAAATTTCACCAAAACAATTAAAAAGATTTGGAAAAAACATAGAAATAGTAAACCTGCAAAATTAGTTTCTGGACAAGAACCAGAATATAAACTTCCTAAAGCTGTATTGACATTTCAAATTTCCGAAGAAGAAACAACTAAACTTGAAATCACAAACGAATTAAGCGAATCTGATTTAGAAAAAATATTAGAAACACAATTAGAGTTAGTGAAAATGAAATATAAGCATAGGAAGACGGAACTAAAATTAAAGCGGAAAGGCAAAAAATGAACGAGCTATTATATAAATACAGAAGTTTAGACAACTTTAAAAACTTCGTTGACATAATTTTAAAGAACAGACTTTATGCTGCTCGATACAAAGATTTAAATGACCCAATGGAAGGTCAATATTATTATAGGCACGGAGAGACTAAATCAAAGTATTCGAGAGAAAATAAGGAATGAAAAAGGAAAATTAAGAATATGCTCATTGTCAAAAGTCAGGAATAACGAACTGATGTGGTCACACTATGCAAACGGACAAACTGGAGTAGCAATTGGAGTTCAGAATTAGTGATCCTAATTATACTACTGAAAACGTTCTTTATAACGGAAATAATTTATGTTAGAGACCAAGATTATAACGACCAAACTGCTCGACAAATTCTGTGTCATAAATTAGATGTTTGGGCTTACGAAGAAGAAAAGCGAATTTTTACAATGAACGAACAATATGTGAAAATTTCTGTTCACGAAATAATCACAGGCAGAGGAATCAATACAAGAGACATTAGCTTAATAACTGAATTAATAGAAAAGATAAATCCCGATATTGAAATTATTAGGGCAGACGACATTATGTAGAAAAAACTGCTCACAACAATGTATATAAAACATAGCTATTACAGGCTTTCTGAGAGGTTTATGTGTATTTGTTAAGTCCGCCAAATTTTTAAATTTGGCTTTTTGAGAGTTTAAAGATAAAAAGAAAAATTTAAAAATTCGGCTCGTGTATAATTCGAAAAGTTAGCGTTTATTTATACGCTACGTTTCATATACAAGACCGTCAGACTGTCTCAAAACCTCCGTTGTTTTCTTGTTAATGTCGGCATTATTGCCGATATTTATTTATGCAATACCAAGCCAAGCAATCCCGTACCCAGCTCTCCCTTTACACCACCTGCCTCGACGACATGATCGGCTCCGACAACTCGGTGCGCGCCATTGACACGTTCGTAGATTCGCTCGACATGGGGCAGCTGGGCTTTGCCGCCCTGCCCTCGCAGGGGCGACCGCCCTACGATCCCGCAGACCTGCTCAAGCTGTACATCTACGGTTATATGAACCGCATGCGCTCATCCCGCAGGCTCGAGCTTGAGTGCAACCGCAACATCGAGCTCATCTGGCTGCTGGGCGACCTGAAGCCCGACCACAATACCATCGCCAGGTTCAGGAAGGACAACCCAGCCGCCATCAAGCGGGTCTTCAGGGCGACCGTGCAGGTGGCCAAAAACCACGACCTGATAGGCGCCCAGGTAATCGCCGGCGACTCCACCAAGCTACGTGCGCAGAACAGCAAGAAGAACAACTACAACCTCAAAAAGGTCGAGCGCCACCTCGAGTACATAGACGGGAAGCTGGAAGAGCACGAGCGGGAGCTCGCCAAGGCTGACGGTGATGGGCGGGAAAAGGCACGCGCAGAGCAGGAGATCAAAAAGCATGGACAACGCAGAAAGGGCTATGAGCGGATAAAGGCGCAGCTGCAGGCCGACGACTCCACCGAAAACCCACAGATCTCAACCTCCGACCCGGACAGCCGCCACCAGATCACACGCGGGATGGTTACAGAAGTGTGCTACACCGCCCAGACCACCGTCGATGCCGAAAACAACCTGCTGATCGACTACAGGCTCACCAACGAGAACGATAAAAAGGCAATGGGCGGCATGCTCAGGCGTGCCAAGACCATCCTGCGCACCAACGGCTTCAAGGCTCTCTACGACAAGGGCTATCACACTGGCAGCGAGTTCTGCACCGCACAACAACTGGGCATCGATACGCTCGTGGCCATTCCCGCCATAGGCAGGAAGAGCCAGGCACCCGACCTGGCCTACAACGTTGAACATTTTGAGTACGACAAAAACTCGGACACCCACACCTGTCCACAGGGACATACCCTGACCAGCAACGGCTCATGGTACCGCGCACGCAACTATCGCTTCAAACAGTACAAGACAAAAGCATGCCGTGACTGCCCCGTGCGCCACCTGTGCACCACTGCCAAACACAACGGCAAGATCATCCAGCGCAGTGAGTTCACCCAGTACGTAGAGGCCAATGCAGAAAGAGTGGCCAAAAACGAAGAGCTGTACAAAAGACGCCAGGCCATCGTCGAGCATCCGTTCGGAACCATGAAGAGGCAATGGGGCTTTGACCACATTGTGACCAAGAAGGGCATCAGTGCCGCCAGCGCGGACTTTGGGCTGGTAGCCATCGCGTACAACCTTAAAAGGTTACTGAACATCCTGAAGACCTCCAATATGACCACCAAATAGCCTGTTCGAGGCTATTCTCGCCTTCATGGGCTCAAGAATACGTTTGGCATAGGGTGATTACGACGATTTGAGGCTAGGGCATCTTTTCAATGAAATTACCGTCAAGAGAACCATAATGAAGCAGTTCGCGTATATTTAGTCAAAAAACAGGTGGTTTTGAGACGGACTGCCGTTGGGCACAATTAAAACCGACTTCCGATTAAACCTTTTCAATTTTTGTGCATCTAATTCTATATTGAACTTATAAACAGAAAAAATGAAAAAAGTATACCTCACAATTATAACCACTTTCTTAACGCTTGGAATTACTGCTCAAACTATTCAACAACTCATAGATTCGGCAGCAACCTTTCCGCCTATGCCAAGGGGCACAGCAGATATGATTCCATTTGTTCAGGGCTTTCCAACTTTCGCTTCAGGAGCACCTTTCAACGATTTGGATTTTACACTTCTTGACACAGACTATATGGATGGCGAGAATAGTGGTGGAGATGTTTTTATGCCTGTTGACCCTTCAGACCAATTCCCAGGAGCCGATAAAGTAAAATATATCCGTTGCATTTTAAATACGGATTTAAATCAAGCCTATGGTAGTGCAGATATTGATAGAGTAATTCTTGGAACTCACGAAATTAGCGTACCCTTTTTTTTACGTGGCGCTGATGGCATCGACAACGATTATGCTGTTATTCAGCACCTCGATTTTGAAGCGGGATATATTCAGCTTAAAGGTTCTGCCAATGACTACGATTTGGTATATTGTACTTTAGCTGATGGCTGCCAAACAGAAGGGTGGTATTTATTCTATACTGCCAATAACAGTATAGACCTTATTGCATTCATCTATCCTTGCTGGGATATTGAACCTTCTGTAAGTGGTAATCCACCAAATATTCCCAACCCTATTTGTAACTCAGATAGTACCTTGAGCTTAACTAATCCTACTCATTTCAAATACGCCCAGCCCATTAACACGAATATCACTTTGACAAATGGGATTGCTCAATTTGGAAGCAATGGAAAAGAAGTCATTGGTGGAATGACAGTCGATAGCCAGGGCAATACATATTTATTTGGACTTACAGACGGCAACTTAGATGGGAATACTGATGCAGACAATGAAATCTTTGTCATCAAACTTGACATTAACGGAAACCAACAATGGGTGACAGAACTTCCAATGGCAGAAGGCACAATTTTGAAAGACGGAATTACAGACAATCAATTTTTGTATGTCTGTGGACGGACTTTGGGAAATTTGCCAGGCTTTACGAATGCAGGAAGATGGGACGGCATTATTTTAAAACTTGACCTCTCAAACGGACAAATTATAGCGTCAGACCAATGGGGAAATGCAGGAATTGACGGTTATGGAAACATAGAACAAGACGATAACGGAAATATTTTTGTTTCAGCGCAAGGCTCGCCCGTTGGACAAGGCGGAACAGATGATGTGTATTTGGTTGCCAAACACAGCAAATCTGACCTATCCAACATTTGGCGTGAATTGAATGCACCGAACGCCACAGGTTTTGTTGCCTCTGCCGAAGCGTGGGGCGGTCTTACTTATGATTCAAGCCAAACCCCAGGTGATGGTAGGCTTATTGCAGGTGGTTGGTATTTTTCGAATTTAGGAGCTAATGCATTCGTTTCCGTATATGAAAATCTGAACTCGGCAAATCCTACTCGACCACATTCCGAAATAATCAATACGCAAGGAATAAGAGCCGATTGGGTATTAGATAATGCGGTAGACAGTCAAGGAAATATATATGTGGCAGGTTTTACTACAGGCAATTTAGGTTCAACACCACTTGGCGAAGGAGATGCCTATATTATCAAGTATTCCCCTCAACTGACCAATCCTGTTTATCAGCAATTTGGAACCAACAAATCAGACCTAATTAGGAAGTTGATTATTCAAAATGACACACTCTACACTGTCGGCTACACTTATGGAAACTATATTGGGAATAATGCCGACCCAAATCTACTTTCAGGAGATGTATTTATTCAAAAGTTAGATGCTAACTTGAACCTTTTAAACGGAATTCAATTCGGAACACCACACGAAGACCGTGGCTTTGGTTATTTAATAGATACGAATCTATGGATTGGCGGAATGACCGAAGGCTATATGTCAGCAAACAATTTTGGTTCTTTTGACGGGTTTCTTGCTGCGGTAAATACGACAGACCTTTCATTTATTCAGCCTGTAGTTTTATCCGTTGACGATTCATATTTTAATTCCCAAGTTAAAATTTATCCCAATCCATCTTCCGACCGAATTTATATTGATTTAGGTGAGTTTCAAAATGACTTGAAGAACATCAATATCCTCAATGTAATGGGGCAACAAGTGAAATCAATAAGAATGGTAAGTAAAGAAGTTGATATTTCAGGACTACCAAATGGGTTGTATTTCGTTGAATTGAACTTTGGATATAACCGATTGAATAAGAAGATTATAAAAGAATAACTGTGCCCAACAATGGCTATACGTAGTGCGGGTTTAAGTGCTGATATAAAGGTAATTACATTAAATAAACTAAGTGCTAAATGGAAAGTCCAGTGCCTTGAAATCCCGCACTACGCATAGCCTGGCCGTTGTGTGTAATGCAAAAAAACATTCAGCTCAATTTCAAATTTTAGGAATTAATGATAACAATTCAAGAACTTTTATACAATCGCGGACTTGATAAAAATGCGAAAATCAAGCTTGTTAGACATAAAGACAAACGAAGAGATTTGTATAATTTGTATCGAACAGAAAGGTAAGAGTTTCTAAATTATCAAAGCTCTCAATCGAAAAACGTCTTTAATAAAGTTGATTACATAGTTTCATTTATTGTCGAAGACGGAATGATGTCTAGGTTTATAGGTGTTTATAAGATTATAGACCCAAAAAAAAATTCAGAAAATCACTTTGAATACGAAATAGAAAGTGTAGTTGGATTTGAAGATTTGATTGAGCGAGTAATTATCAGTTGGAGAAATGCAATAAGTTGGCATCAATGGATAAAGAACGAAATGGAAGTTGTAGAAATTCACGCTGGACTTCATTTCCAACAATTTACAGATTATTTTGACTTTATGCTTCAATTTCACCAACTAAAAGAAATTGTCAAAAATCAATACAGCGATTGGAAAAAAACACTTTCCATTACAAAAGGTGTTTATCTGATTAGTGATACAAAATCTGGAAAATTGTACGTTGGTTCGGCATATGGCGAAGATGGAATTTGGGGAAGATGGACTAAATACGTTTCAACAAATGGACACGGAAACAATAAAACGCTAAAAGAATTAGTAAATGCGGACAAAGATTATGCTGACAATTTCAAGTTTTCTATTTTAATGCTTTTACCAAGCACAATAACGGCAGACGAGGCGATTAAAAAAGAGAGGCTTTTCAAAAATAAATTAGGAACAAACTCTTTTGGGCTAAACAATAACTAAATGAAATCAAACAAAATAGTAACTCACTCAGGATTGACTTTGAATTTATCGGAAATAAAGTGTTTTAAGTTAAATCCGTTTAATAGCATTGGAAAACAAAACACATTAATCGTTGAATTTAAAAAGCGTTACGATTATCTTGAACATCCAAAAACTGGAGAATTAGAAAAGCAAGAATACAACGAACAAACAGAGGTTGAATTTCCAGATTACGAAACTGCCAAAGTTTATGCTGATGAATGGATTGACATTTGGCAGGATTATTTGAACGAATAAACATTGTGCGAAAGCACTACACACAACAAAGAACTGACGTAAAAAACAAGCCGTTTCCTAAAACTTTTTGGACACGGGCAGCCCTTGCTTATTGAAATGGGATAGCCATCAATTACCAGTCAAACCTCCTGTAGGAACCACACGTGATATCTCTTGTGCATTCCTCTCGTCACTCTTACTCGTGGGATGCAAGTCATGCCAATCACAGCATCATTTTATTTAAGCGTTTACATATCCGTACTGGTTGCAGACCTGCATCCTATAAGTAAAGCTATCGCAAGAGCGCAACGAGAGGAATGCACGCTCGATTGGGAGATGGCAAATGCCTGTCTGAGCAGTTTAATTCTACGCCTATCTCCCACTCTATTTGTTGCATCAAAGTTCGCTGCTGGTTTGTAGCACCATAACCGCATTGGTTGGGCTATTCTCACGGCGTGCCGGTCGATTTTTAGGGCTTGAATGATGCTGGTTTATATCCATGGAAGTCTGCTGTTCGTTTCTTTATTTTATGTTGGGTATTTGAGATGGCTGGATCTTACGCCATAAGTCGCAACGGTTTGCGTTCATACGGCACGCCTC
Organism: uncultured Flavobacteriaceae bacterium; assembly: GCA_963740155.1. Lineage (GTDB taxonomy): Bacteria > Bacteroidota > Bacteroidia > Flavobacteriales > Flavobacteriaceae > Nonlabens. Next base: position 528,204 of record CAVUDE010000001.1, read on the forward strand.
GGCCTGGACTTTTTATGGATGATGCACCGCTCACAACACAATCTATCAACCATTGCTGGGCTAGTGCTGGCAATCAGATCAGGCACAACCCGCCACCACCGCCCGCTTTTCACAATGTCACCGCGCATATAGATGATAGCTGGTCGATATGGTGAAATCGAGTTGAGCTGGTTCGAGGCTTTTTTGTATCATTAGGCGCGACGGTTTATTGAAGCGGCCATTATGCCTCATTTGAAACAAATTAGGAATAAACCTATTGACTTAGGCACTTAATCACTAAGGTTTTTTATTAGGCAGGGTTCATGCGTCACCATGCGCTCCAGCAGGTTGTCGAATATTTCATTTTTCATGAACGAGCGGTTGAATCGATATGTGTATTCATTCAGGTAATCCTGCAGGTCCGTCACATGGTGGTGCATCCCGCGCAGCCAGGACTTTAGGTTCATCACCACCCTGTGCAGTTCCGGGAAGTTGCCACCCTTTTCCCCCGACAGGATGTGCTCCATGTTTTCAAACTCGGTCTTTAGGGGCTTGTAGCCAGACCATCCATCGGTCCTTACCATGGCATCCCTGTCGACGTGGTCGCACATGAAGCCCCCCAGCGAGGCGGCATCCGCCCTGTCTATGACCCGCGTGTAGAGCCTGCTCACGCCCTTGACCTTCTTCTCTATGGCTACCGCAACGAGCTTCTTCTTGATGTTCTGGCGGCCTTCGGTGCCACTCTCCTGTCCGCCCACCACGAACTCGTCAACCTCCACGTTTCCCTCCAGCGGGTGCTTCCCGGAGCTCTCCATGGCCTTCATGACCTTGCGCTTGAAGGCCCAGCAGGTCTTCTGCCTGAGTCCAAGCTTGCGTGAGAGCTCGGTGGAGGTGATGCCCTTCTTGTTGGTGCTGACGAAGTAGACTATGTAGAAGGCCTTCAGAAGGTCGAAGCGTACCCTGTGGAAGAGGGTGTTTGCCGTTGGGCTCTCAACATACCTGCAGGAGGTGCACTGCCTGGAATACGCGGCCTTTCCGTCACAGTAGTTCCCGTGGCCACATTTCTTGCAGCTATAGCCGTCACGCCACTTGATCTCCGCCAGATATGCCATGCAGGTCACGGAATCGCTAAACTTCTGCTGGAATTCCATAATGGTTAGGGACTTGAACCTTTGCTCCATGATATAATTGTTTGATACCCTAATTTACTGGATAAATTGACTATTAAACAAATGCCTAAG
>CAVUDE010000002.1:0-71977 GCA_963740155.1 uncultured Flavobacteriaceae bacterium
CGTCCAATCACCTATGATATCAAGCTGATATTCTGTCGTGTCAATTACGTTACCTACTGGAACCAATTGAGCGCGACAACTACCTAAAAATAAAAAAAAGACAATATAAAATAATTGCTGCGATTTTAAAACTGAAGTTATTTGCATGATAATTCTATTTTAGCTTTATTAAATTTTGTTTGCCTATCGGCTAGATTATGTGTACCACCATTTACCGCTTTGGTAACTTTTTCCACACTTGTATTCTCGTCCACATCAAACTTGTCTAAAGTGAACTTTTTGTAATGCCAAAGTGCACTTATAATTGCAATTTTCATATCACTCTTTACTTGGTTGGATCATTCATTATATTAGCATTGGCGTCGTAATTATCCTCATAGAAATCGCTGAACTTCTGATAATTTTGTCTACCCGTTAATTGAAAAATACCTCGACCAATGAATTTATAATCATCACCAACTTGAGTATTACCAAGTTTGTAGCCTGCACTTCGATTTGCATCATCATAAACATGATTTGCAAACTTCTCGTGGTCTACATAAACAGTGCTAATTGTGCTAACATAATCATTGGGATTCTCTTTGTCAGGATTGATGGCGGTGGTAGGTGGTGTTGTGTATGAAGTATGAGGATTGAATTTAGATTTGAAATAACTGATTCCTAATTTCAAAATACGATAGTTTAATCCCTCTTCCAAACTCTTGATTTTTTAGATTCGTGCCCAGCTTGTGCGATAAAATGTTGCAACTCTTTTCGTATCTAGTCCAAAATCCGCGCCATATAAATTTATAGGTATAGGCGTTTAGAACGCCCAATTTCTTTAATAAAATTATCTTTGTCGATTCATGGCAAGGAACAAGTTTGCGGGAGTGAATTCGATAACATTCAATAGACGATTCAAGAACGATAATGATTGTTATAAATATCTTTCATTGGTCAAATGGGAGGATGGATACATTTGTAGAAAATGCGGTAACGAAAAATACTATAATGGCAAAAAGCCTTTTTCTAGACGATGCTTAAAGTGTAAATACGATGAAAGTCCTACGGTAAACACCATGTTCGAAAAATTAAAATTTTCAATTCTAGTAGCATTTCATATTGTATTCAAGATAAGTACGGAGAAAAAAGGGATGTCATCCCTAGAGTTGAGTAGTGAATTTGAACTTCGTCAAAAAACGTGTTGGCTCAGGTTCAAACAAAAAGTACAAGAAGCCATGAAGAGTAGCCTTCGTAGCCCCTTGACAGGAGTAGTCCATGCTGATGAGTTTGTGGTTGGTGGTCGAGAAGAGGGCAAAAAGGGAAGAAGTAAAGGGACAAAAAGCTTATAGTGCTAGCAATTGAAATTCTAGAGGATGGTGTCGGAAGAGCCTATGCGGAAGTTATAGAGAATTTTCAGCAAGGAACTGGGGGAATTCTAAAGAAGTATGTTTCAAGGGATGCAGGGATAGTAACCGATAAATGGAGGGGCTATACGCCTTTGAAAAAGGAATTTTTGAAACTAGAACAGATATCATCTGATGATGGCAAAAATTTTAAGCAATTACATATCCACATTATGAACATCAAGGGATGGCTGAGAGGGATCCATCATCATTGAGAAAAAACACATGCAAAAGTATCTGGATGAATATCATTTTAGATACAATAGAAGGTCAAATATGGGAACAATATTCGATGTGTTAGTAAGAAAGATGGTCAATTATAACTAGAACCTATTAAAACCAGTACTTCGCAAGGGAGGCTTAAACGCCTATACCTGTAAATTTATATTATCTGCTAGTTCCTGAAGTATTGTATCACTAGTATTCGGAAACATTTTTTTAAGATTTTTGCTGGTGTTACAATCTGGATCTAAAACCTCTAACGGGTCATTCACATCAATACCTATCGTCTCATTACGCTCACCGTCGTTATCATCATTGTCACTGTCGTAGCCCGTAGCGTCAGAATTGTTATTCCCGTTACTGGGAATTGTGATGCCGGGTATGCTCTCATTTGGTGTGCCCATATTCCCACCATTTGAACCATTGGGATCTCGTAGGTCTGGACATCCCGCGGTCACTAGTATCCTTGCCCATGACCCAATACAAAAATACTGGGGAGGGGTTCCACTCATCCTACTATCTGGATCAGCATAGGGACAGTCATCTGGATTTGTATGCCCCACACCGCTGCAGGGTGTATAACCGCACTCCAATTGCCACTCATAGGTGTAATGTGGTGCGCAGCCATCCTCTGTGGTAAGTTGTTGCAACAATTCATTTCCCACAATTTTTTGCATACTTATGCCGTATTTATCAAGTGTGCCATCTGCATTGCGGGGGTGTCTACCAGGTGTTGCATTACCAGTGTATCGTTGAATACGGTCAGCATATAGTTGCGCAGTACGGTTTGCAGCTCTGCACTGTCCTGTACTATTCTAAAGGTATAGTTTTCATAGGAATCCGTATTATACTTTTTGATATGGGTAGTATCTATCACAATCCCTGCCAGTGTTCCCTGTCCATCTATTTCTGTCTGTGACGTGGCCACGATTTTCTGCTGTTGTAGACTGCCGGTCGATCAAGTTTACCCATTCTCTCACCCAGCACGGGGTCTTGAAGGATGCGGTGGATGTTTGTATATGCACCGGTCACGGTGGGGATATCCAGTTGATGCTGTCCTTGTCGCGCCCTATTGCTCTCTTTCTCCAGATCATCCATCTGGCAGGAGTTGATATTAATGAAGGCAACAATAATAAGCACGATCGACAGCAATCGTACTAGAGGCAAACGCAATGATCTCATAGGGGGCTGGTTTACAAAATTATACTTTAAAAATAGGATAAGATTTTAACTTTACATTAATAATCCATAATCAGGCTAGTTTTCACGTAACTTGATAGAACCAAACCTATCTTTACCGCATGGAGCCATTTATAGTATCTGCCCGGAAATACCGGCCCGAGACCTTTGAGGACGTGGTAGGCCAGGGTGCCATTACCCAGACCCTGGAAAATGCCATTAAAAGCAACCACCTGGCGCAGGCGTTATTGTTTACGGGACCCCGTGGGGTAGGTAAGACTACTTGTGCAAGGATTTTGGCAAAGCGCATCAACCAGGAAAGTGGCAGCCACGATCCCAACGAGGATTTTGCGTTTAATATTTTTGAACTGGATGCTGCCTCAAACAACGGTGTGGACCAGATAAGAAGTATTGTAGACCAGGTGCGTATCCCGCCCCAGGTGGGAAAGTATAAAGTGTATATTATTGATGAAGTGCACATGCTGTCAAATGCTGCTTTTAACGCATTTCTCAAGACCCTAGAAGAACCGCCGGCCCATGCCATATTTATCCTGGCAACTACAGAAAAGCATAAAATTATACCCACCATTTTATCGCGCTGCCAGATCTTTGACTTTAAACGCATTACGGTCACCGCCATGCGGGAACACTTGAAGCGCATCGCGCAGCGCGAGGATATAGTGGCTGAAGAAGAAGCACTGCAGATCATTGCCCAAAAGGCAGACGGTGCCCTGCGGGATGCTCTTTCCATATTTGATAGGGTGGTGAGCTTTTCCGGAAAGCAGTTGACTGTCCAGGCAGTTACCGAAAACCTGAACGTTCTGGATCGTGATACCTATTTTAAGGTGACTGATCTTATTTTAAACAACGCTATTGCGCCGCTACTGCTTATTTTCAATGATATTTTGAGCAAGGGGTTTGACGGGCAGCATTTTATAAGTGGTCTGGCCAGTCATTTCCGTGATTTGATGGTATGCCAGGATGAACGTACGGTTAGCCTGCTGGAACTGGGGAACGTACCAAAGAGGCGTACCTGAAACAGGCTACAAAAGTGGAATTGCCCTTTTTGAGAACGGCAATAGAAATTGCAACAACAGCAGACTTTAACTACCGATCCAGCCGCAATCAAAGGTTGCTGGTTGAACTTGCCCTGATGCAGTTAGCCTCCATAACTGCAACCAACGAAAAAAAAAGTCTGAATCACAGATAATTGAACCACAATCCTTGCAGGTAGTTGAAGATGAACCTATCTACATAGCCGAAAGGCAGCATAGTAACGTTAAAAACCCACAACCCTTTAAAAACAAAGCACCAGAAGTTAAGAGTCCGTCTGGAACAAGTTCTATTCCCAGTATCTAAAGAGCAAGGGGTGCCAGTTCAAAAAACGCCAAAAGATGGAGACAAGACGCCTGGTATTGTTTCTGATCGTGGGATAAGTGCTATAGAAGAACGCCGTAAAGCACTACTAGACAAAGCCCAAAGCAAACAGCCTAGTGGACTGTCCATCCAGTCCTTAAAAATTAAGAAGCAACACCGCAGCAAAATAGAAGAATCACTACCCAGTCCAGATAAACTGCCCGTAGCGTCATTTAGTGAGGAAGAGTTTACGATGGTTTGGGAAAAATATGTACAGCACCTAAGAGATCGGGGCGAGATGATCCTGGCCAGTATCCTAGCGATAGATAAGCCCAAGATCAACAAGGCTGAAATACTACTAGTCCTACCCAACCATTCCATGAGGGAAGATCTAGAAAAGTCACAGGGTCAGGTCTTGGACTTTTTAAAGCGGGAATTGAATAATTATGAACTCTATTTCAAGATCACGGTAAATGTTGCTACCACTAAAAAGTATGTGTATACAGATGAAGAAAAGTACCACAAATTAGTAGAAAAAAATCCTGCGGTAGAAACCTTGCGCAAAACCTTTGACCTAGGATTCTAATTATTCCTGGCGTTGTAAATTGACTTTATAATACCGTCGGACAATCCTATTTTGGGAACATAAATGTTTTTTGCCTTGCTCCATTTCATGGCGCGCATATAGATGCGACAGGCGGGTATGATAACATCTGCACGGTCCTGGTTAAGTCCTAGGCGCACAATGCGTTCTTCATAACTGTAGGACTGGAGGGTTTCATAGTACCCTGTCAGGTAGAAATATGATAGCGGCTTGCCATAAGACTTTCCACTGGTTTTAAAGATGTTGTTGATATTCCCGCCAGACCCTATAAGGTCTATGTAGGGGTAGGGTTTACAGACTTGCTTTACCCAATCTTCTGCCTCCATCCACAAACTGTTGCTTACCATATCGTTAAGCAAGCGCACCGTACCTATTTTAAAAGAATGCGATGCTACGGCCTCGCCGTTTGCATATAGAGTAAACTCGGTACTGCCGCCGCCTACGTCCACGTACAGATACACCTTGTCTGCATCAATAATATTATGAAGATCTGTCATGGCGATGATTGCTGCCTCGTGAGAACCGTCAATGATTTCTATATCAATGTCTGCCTGCTTCTTTACTAGTTCTACTATCTCGGGACCATTGCCGGCATCGCGCATGGCACTGGTTGCATAGGCTTTATAATCTTCTACCCCATGGACCTGCATTAACATTTTAAAGGCACGCATGCTGCATAACATGCGCTCTTTGTTGTTGTCTGAAATTTTACCGGTAGTAAACACATCCTGCCCCAAACGTATGGGCACCCTGACCAGACTAGTCTTCTTAAAATTAGGAGCCACGCCGTTAAAACTATTTACTGTAGAGACCAGTAATCTTATGGCATTGCTTCCTATATCTATCGCACCGTATTTGTTTGTGGTAAACTTCATGGTTTCATTTTATTGCGGTAGTATTCATAGGTCGCCACCTGGGAGCGTATGGGCTCTTCTTTATTTTTAACATATTTGTTGGACTGCCGTGCGTCTATGATCCGGGCCTTAACATTATCGCGCCAGCACAAGTCTAGGGTTTGTATAACTTCCTGTTTGATATGCTCATCATAGATAGGGCAGGCTATTTCTACCCGACTGTCCAGGTTGCGTCCCATAAAATCTGCGCTGGAAATATAGACAAGTACCTCTCCATTGTTCACAAACTGGTACACACGGGGATGTTCTAGATAGCGGTCTACCACACTGCGCACTTCTATGTTTTCACTCATGCCTTTTACACCAGGTATCAAGCAACAAATTCCCCGTACAATCAATTCAATCTTCACGCCTGCCTGTGAGGCTTCATAAAAAAGGTCGATCATTCTAAAATCTGAAAAGGAGTTCAATTTAATCCTGATGCCTGATTTTTTTCCCGCTTTCGCGAAAGCTATCTCTTTACGAACCAATTGTTCTACACCACTGCGCATGGAATGTGGGGACACCAAAAGGTGTTTGTACTTATAGAGTTTATAGTTGATCTCAAAAAAGTCAAAAACCTTTTCTACTTCCTTCAGTATTTTTTTGTTAGAGGTAAACAGCGTATAATCTGTATAAACCCCAGCGGTATTCTCGTTAAAGTTACCGGTAGAAACAAAGCCATAGCGCACGATTTTACCCTGTTCCATGCGCAGAATACAGCAGGCCTTGCAGTGCACTTTGAGGCCGGGCACGCCAAAGATGACCTTAATTCCTTCCTCCTGCATTAACTCTGCATAATTGATGTTTGCCTGTTCATCAAATCGCGCCTGCAGTTCTATGGAAACAATAACTTCCTTCCCGTTTTTTGCGGCGTTCATAAGGGCTCCGGCGATTTGAGAAACCTCGGCCAGGCGGTAGATGGTAACCTTGACACTGGTAACCAGGGGGTCAAGTGCGGCCTCACGCAAGAATTTTATAACATTGAGAAACGTGTGGTAGGGTGTATACTGTAGAATATCCTTCTTTCCTATGGTTTCCAGGATGGAAGTACGGGTACTGATGCCTTTAATGGGCAGCGGCGGCTGGGGTTTGAACAACAAATCCTGACGTCCCAGACTGGGGAATTTTAAATAATCCCTACGGTTGTGGTAACGTCCCCCTGGAATGATGGAATCATCATCGTTGATCTGTAGTTTTTGCATGATGACCATAAGGGCATCTTCTTCAATGGTCTTATCATATACAAACCTTACGGGGTCTGCGTCCTTGCGATCATGTACACCCCGCCTGATCTTTTCCAATAGGCTTTTTTTCAGGTCCAGTTCCATGTCCAGTTCTGCATCCAGGGTGACCTTGATCATGTGGGCCTCTATCTTCTTATAGGTGAAGATGCTAAAAATGTAGTGCATCCTGTGGCGTATAAGATCGTCCAGCAGAATAATGTAATTTTTATCATCGCCATCTATTTGCGGCAGGACTATAAAACGGTTCAAGTGTTTGGGTTTTTCAATGAGCGCGACCTTTATGGTACCATCGGCCATTTCCATGCGTACTGCCAGATAGCCATAGCCGTCCCGCAGGTGAGGAAATTCTACATCATCATTGATAATAATGGTGGCCAGGGCAATACTGACCTTGTCGTTAAAGTAGTTCCTGATAAAGTTCTCATGTTCTGGGAGCACCTGGTGCTCGTCTACCATGATAATTTGCTCGCGTTCCAGTTCATGTTCCAGTTCTTCCAGTATTTGAAAACTGCGGGCCTGGTCTTTAATGACCTCTTCATTGATTTCTATAAGCAACCGCTCTGCAGATATACCTCCTAACGAGCGGGTTGCATTTTTACCCGCTTTTTGAATGCGTTGTATTGTGGCGTAGCGTACACTAAAGAACTCGTCCAGGTTATTTGAAAAAATCCCCAAAAACCGTAGCCGCTCAATTAATGGGACCGTTTTATCATTAGCTTCCTGTAATACTCGTGCGTTGAATTTTAACCAGCTCAATTCCCTATTAAAATATTGTACATCCATTATTTTAATTGTTTGGGAAACATGTGGAAGACGGTCTCACCATTTTCAATATCGTACCAGTGATGAGCATTAGATTCAATGACTACCATCCCGAGTGGTGGGTACGTTGTCAGATCGCTCGCCGGCACCTGATAGTCACTTATCATAAATCTGTAAGTCCATGGTTATGGGAAAAGATCATGAGCGTTTTCACGTCGTCAGAACAATCCTTGATCATGTGCAATTGTTCTTGAATAGAGCTAAATGTGTATAATCCTCGTTTCAGTTTTAGTCTTTTGAGGTCATAATCCTTGTACTCGCTTACTCAAGTGGCGGTTTGCAATGCCCGGGCAGCCGTGCTGCTCCATATTTCATCTGGCTGGTAAGCTAGGTTTTTAAACGCAGCACCTATCAGGTGCCCGTCTGTGATTCCCCTTTTCTTGAGCGGGCGGTCATGGTCGCGCACGTCGTGTTGCCAGCTGGATTTACCGTGGCGTACTGCAATTAATCTTTTCATTATGGTTGAAGTCTTTTGTGCGTCCAGCTGCCCTTACCATCTGTTGTAAACAGAATACGATCATGTAACCTATTCTCCCTTCCTTGCCAGAATTCAATGCTTACGGGTTTACAGATAATCCCTTCCCAGAATTCTGGGACTGGGATTTCCTCGCCATCAAACTTATCTTCTATATCTGATTTGCGCTGCTCCAGGGCTTCACGGCTGTTGATCTCGCTACTTTGATTGCTAGCCCATGCTCCTATCTGGCTCCCCCGTGGCCGGCTTGAAAAATAGTATGCCGATTTTTCTCTGGTAGCCTTGCGTGCAATCGCTTTTACGATCACCTGCTTTTCCAGCGCTGGCCAGATAAATTTAAACTTACCTGCTCATGGTGAGCGATGGATTGCGCTTTTTCTGAGGTATAGTTTGTATAAAGAAAAAACTCACCGTCTATGAGTTCCTTAAGTAGAACGATACGCGCTTTTGGAAAACCATCGATTCCCAGGGTAGAAAGCGCCATGGCGTTTGCCTCCTCAATGTCCTCGTGTTCATCTGCCATGTTGTACCATGCATCAAAAAGCTTGATGGGATCCTCTTCTATCCTATCATCCAGAAGCGTATCCTGTTCATAGGACTTACGCTTGTCACGCATGTCTCGTTGCATAGGCTGTTTTCCCTGCAATTTAGAAAGCGACAAGATAGCCAGCGGGATTAGGAGTAAGTTGACGGGGGCTTATGCAAGCTGATTCTTTTAATCAAAGCTCACGGATCCCACCTGCATTTTTATATACAATGCAATAAGCACAAATATCGCAGACGCTCTTGAGGTTAAATATGTTTTGAAAGCACGAGAGAAAAGGAACTAAATGAAGTCTTTTTAGTTGTCAGATTTAAAATTAATTCCCTAATTTAAAATCAACTTCATCCACACTCTTCCACATCTCATTTCCTAATGGACGCATTACGTTGCTACCAGAAATTTCTTGCTTGGGATTGCGAGGACCGGTTGAGAAACTACCCCTACCGTTTGTCATGATATCCAGTAATGCCCGTTGCAACAATGGTTCTGCAGTGTCGCCTAGGGTTCCTAGGTTTTCAAAATCCTCACGCAACTCAATATCTGGGTCCAGACCCTGAACATAATCTGTAAAGCCAGGTGGAATTCACGCTTTTAAGCACCAGCGGCTGCATGGCATACCTGTGAGCTGGATTTGCTCCAGCCCTGCGAAAATTCTCACTATCATACAGCGTTATACTCGCCTGAAACTTACCTGCTGTGGTACCACCTATCTGCACGACGTCTATATAGGGACGCAGTGAATTGATCACGACTCGCCTGCACTGGCACTATTCTGTGTAGTCAGAACGCGGACTTTTGACAGGTTCAGGCTATTGAGCGGTGTGCCATTATCAGTTGCGTTTTTAAAGAAATTTGTGAGACGCTCTGGATCGTTGTTTTCAAAAAATTGCTGCGCGTCTGGATTCAATTTCGGTACTATACACATCTGTGATGGGGTTGCCAGAAATTAGGCTTCCCAGTATGATGGCAGTATTGACTGATCCACCACCGTTGTAGCGTAAGTCCAGTACAAGATTAGTGACACCCTGCGCACGGAAATCTGCAAAAGCACCATTGAGCTCCTCGTCAAACTGTGACAGGAAACTGTTGTACATGAGGTAACCTACTTTCTGGGTGCCCTGATCGATCACTCTTGCAATAAAAATGGGATCTTCCTGGGAATGGGGTTTTTGTGAGTGAGACCTCTTCAGGTAGATTTGAGACAACACCGTTGTTTAGACTGGCAAGTCCTATAGTATAAGAATCAGGCGACAATAGTGATCTCGCATTTGCATCAGTAAGTGCAGATCCATCCACACGATTGAAGATCACACCTCTCTCAAGCCCGGCAGCGGCTGCATTAGAACCTGGCTGCACATAGCGTACATAACCAAAAACTGCACTACTACCCTGATTTTCTCTCACTAGACCAAATTCCATCCCGTTGCTCAACCGCTGTCCAGAAAGGAAATTTTCAAGCGCTACATAATCATCTACCAGCACGCTAAATTTATCAATGGAATCACGTCTATGGATCAGGGTTTCAAACCATTGTTCTGGAGTAAATCTGGAATGAAAGGATTCAGCTTATCAAAGTTTGCAAAACGGTCATCTGCCAGTACTGGAATTTCAGGCTTGTATAAATAATAAGCATTCATCCCGCGATAAATAAAATTATTTATGTCCTGACCCGTTGCCGGGACATCGTCCAGATCATCCTGACAAGAAATCGCCAGAACCGATAAGAAAAATAAAAATGCAAGTCGCTTAATAAAAACCATAGATCAGAATAAAGGCTAAATATAACAACTACCGTGCTAGAATAAACCACCGGAGTGGAATCAGGTAAACGCATTCACCTCTGCCTCGCCAGGCGACCACGCGAAAGCGTAAAAACCACAAGCATTCACCTTAACAAAAACTGCCGCAACTTTGAAAAGCTACGGCAGTTAAATATTATACAGGAACAGGTTAATCCCACTTAGTCCTAAAAAGACCTTTGATCTTCTCCTCCTGCCAGCAGGCTTCTAGTTTTGGACTTTCCGTCGCGCTTGCTGCTATCTGAATATTTGTCCTTGTCGGGTTCTTGAAACCACAGCGACAGTTTTCTACTGATTTTCTGGAATTAATTTGACGGTCGTACTTATGACAACTTATCGAGTCTACGCTTTCGCGAAAGCTAAAAAAATAGATTTATAGATGAAATCCTGGAATGACTTCCCACTCATACATCCCGCCTAAAGCAGATAAGCAGCGAGATTCCACCTCAAAGGTTTGAATCTTCTTTTTGAAATGCTCATCTGAAATATTACCTGTTTCCAAAGTTGCTTTTCCTGTCCTAAAATCGATAACGCGTCTTTCATAATCACCAGTTGCTGAATGAACGCCGCTACTCTCACTATAAAGGATCTTGAGGCACTCGTCATCAAACCCGAAGAGATACCAGCAATTGCTACGCGTAAATTGATAGTATATTTTTAGATTGTTATTCTCAATGGTCATTTCAGGCTCTAGATATGGCAACATACCGCCATCATCTGCCAAGGCAATAAATTTATTATTTTGAATTTGTACAGAGTTTTGCCCATTGTCATGGTGCGTTACCAGCAAAATGCGAGGCAGCGACTTACGATCTTTCCAATCATTAATATTTTGGGTGGGATTATCTTTTTTCTCTAATAGCACAACGTAATCAATGTGACTATCCTTATCCAGATCACCAGCAACCAGCTGTAAGACAATCCAGTCTGGATCATTTACAACCTCTTCAACAGTCTTTCCCACAAAATCTGGAAAAACAACGGATTCTGACTGCCCATTCATGAAAAATGATACAGTCAGAAACAACGTTGTGATTGCAGAATAGCTAGGCATAAACACTTAATCCCACTTAGTCCCAAAGAACTTAGATCTTCCCTTGCCGCCAGCTGGCTTATCCGTTTTGGACTTGCCGTCGCGCTTGCTGCCGTCAGAATATTTGTCCTTGCTGCGGTTCTTGAAACCACCGCCGGTGTTATCGCTGGTGCTGTCCACTGCGGCGATCACTGCGTTTATCATCGCCTCTTGAGCTGCCGCGGCCTTTAAAACCACCGCCACCAGAGGTGCTGCGATCGCGCTGCCCACGGTGACCACCACTGCTGCGGTCACGGTCGCGGCCCCTGCCCCTATCGCGACTTTCGGTCACGCGGCCCTTGTGTTCATTTGCGCGTATCTCATGGCCGTTGCGGTCCAGCCCGTTGAGCTTTTCCATCTGCGGGGCGACTTCCTGACGTACATCCATAAAGGAATGCGCGCCATCCAGCACGATACGACCCACATCGTTACCGCTTATGCCGGTCGCATCACAAACGAAGCCCAGCAACGCACCCTTGTTCATATTATCCTTATCACCCAGGTTGATGAAGTAGGTCTTCATCCCTTCTTCCTTACCCTTGCTGCGGCTGCTGTGCTCGCGAGGTGCGCGGCCATCGTCCTTATATTTAGAACGGTCGTTGAGGTCTAGAGATGGAATTGCGCTTGTAGATGCTGTTGTATTCCTTAGTCAGCAGGCGTTTAAGGATATCCTCCTTGCTCAGTTCAGTAAATTTCCCCATGACCGTCTCCATCAAGTCATCGTCTATCTTATCACTTGCGTTCTGGTTGATCAGGTTTTCTGACCAGCGGGCGATGCGCTTTTTGGTAATCGCCTCCAGTGCGGGGACTTCTGCCTTTTCAAACTCGATGCCCAGCTTATGGGCGATATGCTTAAGTTTACGATTATCACCTTTTGTAATCAGTGCCAGCGAGATGCCCTGTTTCCCTGCCCTGGCCGTTCTTCCTGAGCGGTGGGTGTAGAATTCTGGATCATCTGGCAGTGCAAAGTGGATCACGTGCGTAATATCATCCACATCTATACCGCGGGCGGCAACATCTGTAGCGATAAGTAGTTTAAGGTTCTTGTTCCTGAAACGCTTCATAGCAGCGTCGCGCTGGGCCTGTGACATGTCACCGTGCAGCGCCTCAGTAGAATAGCCGTTGTTGTTCAGCTCATCAGCTACCTTTTGCGTATCACGTTTGGTACGGCAAAAAACCACGCCAAACATATCTGCATCATAATCCAGGTAGCGTCGCAGCGCCTCGATCTTATCGCTGGCCTTAAGCTGCACGACCTTGTGGCTTATGTTAGTATTTACGATCTGCTCGCGGTTGATCCTCACCTCTTCAGGATTGTTCATGTATGTGTCCACAATGCGCTTTATCTCACGCGCCATGGTCGCGCTGAACAGCCAGATATTGCGGCCAGAATCGGTTTTGGAAAGGATATAGTCTATGTCCTCCTTAAAGCCCATGTTGAGCATCTCGTCAGCCTCGTCCAGCACCATAAAACGTATGGAATCCAGTTTGACCTCCTTGCGTTTCATCAGGTCCATGAGACGTCCCGGCGTAGCGACAATCACTTGTGCACCGCGGCGTATCTCTCTGATCTGTGTCATGATATTTGCACCGCCGAAGACTGGGACCACATTCAGTTTGCCCAGTTTTCTGGACATCAATTCCAGCTGGTGGCAAATTTGTTGTGCCAGTTCCCGCGTGGGTGCCAGGATCAGCGCCTGCGTATCCCGCGAGGTCGTGTCGATCAACTCGAGTAGTGGCAGGCCAAAGGCCGCCGTTTTCCCAGTACCGGTCTGCGCCAGACCTATAAAATCCCCATCGTGCTTGAGCAACAGGGGAATGGATTGCTGCTGAATATCCGTGGGGGTTTCAAACCCCATGTCAGCCAGTCCATCCAGTAAAGGCTTGCTTAAGCCTAACTCTTCAAACTTTTTCAAAAAACGTTATTTAATTTTTGCAAAGGTACGATTCCTAAACGCGGGAATAGCGAGCAATTAGCGCAATCGTGGTAGCTGTGCAAAGGCTGTATTTATCTGGTTTACAGAGGCAATTCACGTGGCGGAAGTCTGTAGTTAAATTCTATGCTTATCAGGAAAGGTGATCTTACAGTTGCGTAGGGCGCCAAATCGTGCAAGTTTGTGATACTAATTGTAGATTTTTGGGCGTACCCACCTGCCTCGCCGGGCGGTACAGGTGGGCGGGCTATACGTTGCAAGTCCTCGCTCTTCCCTCGCGCGAGCGAGGGAAGAGGCTGTGGGCTTTCCACTGCTATCCCTTACGCGGGAGCCGGTATAATCATTAGGGTGATAAATAGGAATTCCTGTTTCAAGGGTTGCTGGCATCACGCTGTTATACAAAAAGCGCAATGCGCATTCTGTATAACACAACAGCTCTGAGGTTATAACACGCAACGGTGTTATACATTTTGCGCAATGCGGTTATCTCTTATAATCATGTATAAGATACTGACTGTACGTGAACTGTGATCTATCAATCTCAAAAGCTGCGGAATTGAAACATTCGTATATTTACGTGTTGTGCTTAATGCGAAAAAAATATGGTGTTTAAATATAAAGCCTACAATACTCTACTTTCCGACTTAGGAAGACTTGATTATGTGGTCGAAATATCTGAAATCGCAATTAGGGAATTCTTAATGAATCTTGAGGAATCAGAAGATGAAAAACAGTATTTAGAAAACAAATCAAAGGAATTTAATATACTTGTCTCATTAGATAAATCAAACGAATTTTACAATCAAATAACTCTTGGAAATATTTCAAACGTATATCATCTAGCGGAGACTTTTTTTTATGAAATGCAAACTGAATTCAACGATATATCATCAGAATCTTGGAAATTCGAGCAAGGAAAAACTAAACTATTCCAAGTATTACAATTTCTAAATTCAAAAAACAGACTAAATCAACGTGATAAAATCGATGAATATTTAATTGATACCTTTAATTATTATCATCAATTACGAGTTTATTTTTCTCATAAAAAAACGACATCTCTTTCCGAAATAAAAACAAAAAGAGAGAAAGTTATAAGACATTACACCAAAGAAATACTTGAGAAATATAAAATCAAGACCGCACCCAAAGAATTAAAAGAAATTGATTTTGAAGATTATTTTTTGTTTACTCAAATAGCAAAAGATTTGGCTTTACAAATAAGTTCAATCGGATATCCAGAACCTATTGGTTTAGCATCTGAAAATCAAATTAAAAAATTAAAGAAATTAAAAGATAAACCCATTAGATTAGCAGAAGCTATAAGTTGCGAATTAAGTACAAAATATGGTTTTGTCAAAGAAAATGATACGGACGACTTAGTAGAGAAAATCGTTTCGAATCTATAAACTGAGTATTTCGTCTAAGGCCTAAGACGTCCGAAGCCACATTGGTTCAACAATTCCAAAGTGATTTCGGGAAACGGAAGTTCGAATCTTCTAATACTCGCGAAAGCACTAAGCACAACAATGTATATAAAAAATAGCGCAAGATATTGCTATGAGTAAGGTTTAGGCGTTTTTGGGAAGTCGCCAAATTTTTAAATTTGACGATTTCCAAGTAAAAAGATAAATAGTAAAATTTAAAAATTCGGCTTGTGTTAATCCGAAAAGAAACCGCCTATTTTCAGCGCTACTTTTCATATACGAGACGTTATGCGACATGGCATCCCACGGTTGTTTGTTTGATTAACTGCTTCGATTTTGGTGATTGAATGGCATCCAGCTCTGGACCATATAAGCCTGGCAGCTGCGACCCGCGTGCGAAGGAAGAGCAACACTCTTTTGTAACGGGTCGCAGCGATAAATCGGTCGTGGGGCGTGTTTTTCTTTCTGGCTCTTCCTCTCGTTCCGTTGGATCTTGTACATGGATCGGTAGGTTCTCCAGTCAGGGGCATGCCAGCTCACGGGCTAGCCAAGCAGGATGAAGACCAAGTAGCGCTGGCATCCCTACTTTGCCGCCCAGCAATGGCTTGTTTGCACCACGTCACATAACACCGTCTATACATAGCGCACGGCGAAAGTGAACGGCGGATGGTTTTTGGTATATTTGGATGGTGGAGTTGTGCGTAGGGTTGTCAAGGGCGTTATTTGCCCGTGCGCTATGCATAGACGAAGACCGTTGTAAGCAATTTAACACACCCACGAAATGAAAGAAAAGCGAAGTTGGTCAGAGAAACCAATACCGAATTTAATAATATCTATAATTGGACTATTATTTATAATTTTTGCTCTGGCAAATCTTTTAGGACTAGTAAAAGAGCAAATTAAAAATACATCGAGCATTTTCGGAATAATTTTCGGTCTGATTTTAATGTACCCAGTTTTTAAGAAAAAAAAGAAAAAGAATTGAAAACAAAATACCTACTTCTGCCCTTTCTTTCAATTTTAATTTCCTGCAATGGAAACAAAAATCAATCGAAAGAAGATAAATACTGGGAAAAATCGTTTAAAGAGCAAAAAAACGAGGGAACAATTTCTGAATATTCAGAGGAATTTGACCCAAAGACTAATATCTACTCGAATTATGAGTATCATATTATCATTGACGCACCTGACAATTGGAAAGTAGATTTCGGAACTTCAAAACACAGCATTTTTCGTGGTAATGACCCAGAACTGGCTTTAACGTTTTCGATAGTTGTTGTTGAGCCTAAAACCGACGAGCTGAATAGTGAAAATGCGTGGCAATTCTATCTGAAAAATAAGACAAAATTAGATAGTCAATTAAAAACTATTGTGAAAAATCAAATGAATTCAGAAATCCAAAATTACGATTCGTCTAAGAGTTACGTGAGAAATTTTGTGTCGCTAAAACAATCTTATGACTTTGTCGTAAGGAGTGCTGATATAGAATATTTAAACCACGTTATTAATCATCAGGTTTACCGAGATGATTATATATACACTTTTACTATTCAGATGCCAAAAGTAGTTTATGAAGAACAACCAGAATATTTTCAAAGGTTAATTAATAACATTTCCTTTCTACCTAATCCCGAAACTATTGATGAATAACAACGAATAAAAAACTGCTTACAACAACGTATATAGATCATAGCTAGATAGTTGCTTAATCGAAGTTAAGGTATATTTGCTAGTCCGCCAAATTTTTTAATTTGGCTTATTGAGAAAAGATAATAAGAAAAATTAAAAAATTCGGCTCGTGCTCAATCCGAAAATAATTTCATATTTTGCACGCTACGAGCCATATACAGAGACGTCAGACTGTCTCAAAACCTCCGTTGTTTTCTTGTTAATGTCGGCATTATTGCCGATATTTATTTATGCAATACCAAGCCAAGCAATCCCGTACCCAGCTCTCCCTTTACACCACCTGCCTCGACGACATGATCGGCTCCGACAACTCGGTGCGCGCCATTGACACGTTCGTAGATTCGCTCGACATGGGGCAGCTGGGCTTTGCCGCCCTGCCCTCGCAGGGGCGACCGCCCTACGATCCCGCAGACCTGCTCAAGCTGTACATCTACGGTTATATGAACCGCATGCGCTCATCCCGCAGGCTCGAGCTTGAGTGCAACCGCAACATAGAGCTCATCTGGCTGCTGGGCGACCTGAAGCCCGACCACAATACCATCGCCAGGTTCAGGAAGGACAACCCAGCCGCCATCAAGCGGGTCTTCAGGGCGACCGTGCAGGTGGCCAAAAACCACGACCTGATAGGCGCCCAGGTAATCGCCGGCGACTCCACCAAGCTACGTGCGCAGAACAGCAAGAAGAACAACTACAACCTCAAAAAGGTCGAGCGCCACCTCGAGTACATAGACGGGAAGCTGGAAGAGCACGAGCGGGAGCTCGCCAAGGCTGACGGTGATGGGCGGGAAAAGGCACGCGCAGAGCAGGAGATCAAAAAGCATGGACAACGCAGAAAGGGCTATGAGCGGATAAAGGCGCAGCTGCAGGCCGACGACTCCACCGAAAACCCACAGATCTCAACCTCTCGACCCGGACAGCCGCCACCAGATCACACGCGGGATGGTTACAGAAGTGTGCTACACCGCCCAGACCACCGTCGATGCCGAAAACAACCTGCTGATCGACTACAGGCTCACCAACGAGAACGATAAAAAGGCAATGGGCGGCATGCTCAGGCGTGCCAAGACCATCCTGCGCACCAACGGCTTCAAGGCTCTCTACGACAAGGGCTATCACACTGGCAGCGAGTTCTGCACCGCACAACAACTGGGCATCGATACGCTCGTGGCCATTCCCGCCATAGGCAGGAAGAGCCAGGCACCCGACCTGGCCTACAACGTTGAACATTTTGAGTACGACAAAAACTCGGACACCCACACCTGTCCACAGGGACATACCCTGACCAGCAACGGCTCATGGTACCGCGCACGCAACTATCGCTTCAAACAGTACAAGACAAAAGCATGCCGTGACTGCCCCGTGCGCCACCGGTGCACCACTGCCAAACACAACGGCAAGATCATCCAGCGCAGTGAGTTCACCCAGTACATAGAGGCCAATGCAGAAAGAGTGGCCAAAAACGAAGAGCTGTACAAAAGACGCCAGGCCATCGTCGAGCATCCGTTCGGAACCATGAAGAGGCAATGGGGCTTTGACCACATTGTGACCAAGAAGGGCATCAGTGCCGCCAGCGCGGACTTTGGGCTGGTAGCCATCGCGTACAACCTTAAAAGGTTACTGAACATCCTGAAGACCTCCAATATGACCACCAAATAGCCTGTTCCAGGCTATTCTCGCCTTCATGGGCTCAAGAATACGTTTGGCATAGGGTGATTACGACGATTTGAGGCTAGGGCATCTTTTCAATGAAATTACCGTCAAGAGAACCATAATGAAGCAGTTCGCGTATATTTAGTCAAAAAACAGGTGGTTTTGAGACGGACTGCCGTTAGGGCATCATTTAAACCAACATCATCAATGGCATTAGGCAAAGGTACAAGCTTCGATAATTTATTTGACTTAATTGAACGCGACTTAGCAGAAATCGAAATTAAAGAAACTAATGCCAAGGACAAATGCATAATCTGGGATTTAGCAGATAGAGATATAGCTTACAACAGCTTTTTACTTGCAAGAAATTCTAAATCAAGAACAATTTGCGAAATCTCATTTCATAAGTCAAGTCAAACCGAAAAGTATCTGCCAAGATTAACGTTTAAAAGAATTGCAAATGACGGAGATATCCGATCCACAAGAAGTAAAGATAAAGTAACTATCAAGTTTGATGAATCTGACGACGCTATCCGCTTTTGGCAGTTTATTGGATTTCTGTTTAACTATAAAAACTTGGTTGATGTCGAAGAGTTTGACAATTCATTTCAAGTTGTTTCTAAAGATGCGTACATCCTTGAATTCACAGACAAAAATGAATTAGAAAAAATTCAAGATTTAAAAGAGTTAATAGGAATTTCGGATTTGAGTTATAGCCAGCTAAAAACGCTGACATTTGAAAATCGCAAGAAAAACTTAAAGGCCTTCTACTATCTTCTAAAAGACATTAAAGAAAGTCAAAAGCGTTATAGAAAAAAATTTGACATTCAGCCAGGCGAGGAACACGTATGGCATCACTTTCTTCAAAACAATGACTGGATTTTAGGTTTGAACGCAGACTTGCGATTTATTTCAGATTTTTTGGATGAACAAAAAGTAGGAGTTGAAAATTCTGAAGGAAGAGAAAGTCCAAAAGTAGATTTGTTTGGCCTTTCAGAATTCACAACATTAATCGAGCTGAAGCATACATCTGCAAATATATTTAAGGCAACAAAATCAAAAGGCAGAGCGAATACTTGGGATTTTACGACCGATTTTATCGAAGGTATTAGCCAATGTCTGGGTCAAAAAAATGAGTTGGAGAAATCATTTGAAACGAAGGTGTTTATTGATAGCGAAGATAAAAGAGTTCCAAAAGACGGAATAGAAACCATCGACCCAAAAGCACTATTGCTAATTGGAAATAAAAAGAGAGAATTTCCTATAAATGAGCTGAATAATACGAATATTTTGAAAAATAAAACTCTTGAAAGATTTAGAAGGAATAACAGGAATATTGATGTCCTCACTTTCGACGAATTGTTTGAAAGAGCTTACCAAATTGTATTTTCTAAAAAATTAAATAAGGGTTGGTACTGGCAAGAAGAAAGCCAAATATTCCGAGAAGAAAACGATGCCTAACACTGGCTATGCGCAATTGCTCGGTTCTTGCTCATCCGAAAATTCCTGCGGAATTTTCTACGCTTTGGGTATATTTGGAAGGACAAGGTTTTGCCACGCAACTACGCATAGCCTAAACCGTTAGCGGCAAGCAAAGACAACTACTCGAATGTAAATGAAGACAGCAATAGATAAATTTGAATCAGTAATTTCTAAGCTTGACAAGAAAAGCCAAGACTTTTATCATTCTAAAGTATTAATAAAAGAATATCAGAAGAACGAAATATTAGTTGAAGAAGGTAGGATTTGTAATAATTCATACATAGTACTAGAAGGCTGTATTCGGAAATATTATATAAAGGAAGGAATTGAAATTACCAGTGAATTTGTTTTTCCAGGCGATATGGCTGTATCATTTGGCAGCTTTTTGAAAAGGCAGGTATCCAACGAATTTATTCAAACACTCGAAAACACTAAAGTAATGCTTATACCATATAGTGTATTTGAGTATATGCAACAGGAGCATCCATCAATTATGCAAACTAACTTTGATGTATTGGTTGACTATTCCCAATGGCTTGAGAAAAGACTCTTCCATCTTCAATTTCACACAGCAAAAGAACGCTATCAAAATCTATTAATTTCTCAACCGCATTTTATTCAAAAGATACCTTTAATGTATATAGCTTCTTATCTCGGTATAACTCTCGAAACACTAAGCCGTATTCGTTCCCAACTTATTTGACATATGTCAAATGAAACTCATTTCGACCATTGTAGTTTTGTGCATAATTAATGAACAATTTAAATTTATGGACAAAAAAAACCTTACAATTGTTGGTGCCGAACCTGTAGGCTTATCAGCAGCTTTGTTTTTAGACAAGTATGCTAATATAAAAATCATTGACAAATTAACTCAACCTGTTCCAGCTCATTTCTCAAAAGCGTTTGGTGTTAGTCCGAGGACACTTGAATTACTTGAACCGACAGGAGCAACTGAACTCTTTCTAAAAAATGGCAGGAAGTTGGAAGCCATAAACATCTACAAGAACAGCAAACTTTTGGTAAAAAATGAACTGAATCGTGTAGACCATAAATTTCCATTTATGCTTGTACAATCACAGGCGGAAAGTGAAGCAATTATGACTGAACTTCTTCATAAAAGAGGTGTCGCTGTACAGAGAGGTGTTGAGTTAACCTCAGTAAATAATAACAATGGGAAAATTATAATTGAAGCAAAATCGAATAATGAAACATTAGGTTCAATTACATCAGATTTTTTATTAGCTGCTGACGGAGCAAGTAGTACAGTCAGAAAGCATTTTTCACTTTCCTTTGATGGAGATACATTAGTAGACAAGTGGTTCGTTTACGACCTTGAAATTGAAACACCATTCAATAATGAAGAGGCTCATATTTTTATGTATGACGCAGGTGCACTATTTATGGTTCGTATAAAAAATAAGGTGTGGAGAATAATCAGTAATATACCTGACATACTCACGAACTTACCAAAAGGAACAACTTATGGTGGAATACAATGGACTTCCGAGTTTAAAATAAGTCATAGGATAATTGGCTCATTCCAAAAGGACAATATGTTTTTTGCAGGAGATTCTGCTCATATCCATTCAGGACTCGGAGCAAGAGGAATGAATTTGGGAATAGAAGATGCTTATGTATTTTCTAAACTGTTCAAAACAAACAACCTTGAAGAATATGAATCTTTAAGAAAGCCTGTTGTTTTAGACACCTTGCGTAGAATTGAGAATTTTACTCAAATAATGCAAGGGAAAGCGACAAAGGCAAAAGTTTTCCGTATTGCAGCACCTACTATGATGCCACTGCTATTTCCATTAGTTCGTCACAAAATTTTGAACTTTGTTTTAGGAATCGATCACCAAGTATAACACTATGAAAAATAAATTTAATCTCGAAAAAATACCATTTTTAATGTTGTTAGCAATTGCTTTATTCTCATTGAGCTTCACTTCTCAAAAAGCCAATCAGATTGAAGGTTTTTGGTATTCCAAAGAAGTAGTGAACTCAGTAATTAAAGTTGTTAGAGATGATAGTAAGAAAAAATGGCGAGCTACAATCATTAAGTCTGATGAAGAAAGTTATATAGGTAAAACTTTATTTAAAAATTGTATGTATAATTCGTCCGAAGAAAGTTACAAAGCGATTGTTACATCGCCATCTATGAACGCTGATATTTATGCAACAATCACAATAAACGGAGATAAAATGAAAATAGTGGGTAAGAAATTTATCTTTACTAAGACATTTGTTTGGACAAGAAAGGAATAGAGTTTAACAGAACAATGATAAAAGCCAGCCGCTAACACTATGTATAGTTAATGGCGGTTTTATGCTGAAATTGAACATTTTAGTATTCAACACACCAAGTACTAAAACGAAAGTAAGATGCTTCTAAATCCGCCACTAACCGTTATGCGACATGGCATCCCACGGTTGTTTACTTGATCACCTGTTTTGATTTTGGTGATTGAATGGCATCCAGCTCTGGATCATATAAGCCAGGCAGCTGCGACCCGCGTGCGAAAGCCAAGCAACGTCCTTTTGTAAAGGGTCGCAGCGATTAATCGGCCGTGGGGCGTGTTTTTCTTTCTGGCTCTTCCTCTCGTTCCATTGGATCTTGTACATGGATCGGTAGGTCTTCCAGTCAGGGGCATGCCAGCTCGCGGGCTAGCCTAGCTGTATGAATACCAAGTAGCGCTGGCATCCCTACTTTGCCTCCCAGCAATGGCTTGTTTACACCACGTCACATAACACCGTCTATACATAGCGCACGGCGAAAGTGACCGGCGGATGGTTTTTGCTATATTTGGGTGGTGAAGTCGTGCGTAGGGTTGTTGGGACGTATTTGCCCGTGCGCTACGCATAGACGAAGACCGTTGGCGGTAATGGTAAAACGACCAAACAAACTTTGAGGCAGATTTTAACATACATATTACTATTTACAACAATCGCTTGCCTTGGGACACAAACCAAAGTGACAAGAGTAATTGACGGAGACACATTTGAAACGGAGACAGGCGAAAAGGTTCGTTTAATTGGTATTAATGCTCCGGAGATGTCGGATTTTTATGGATTGGAAGCTAAAGAATATTTAACGAATCGAGTAGAGAAGAAAGTAGTTCTCCACAAACGGACAATATTTCGAGTAATAGAGATAGATATCAAAGGCTTTTGAAATACGTAATTATAGACGGAGTTGACGTAAATAAAAAAATGGTCGCTGATGGATTTGCCTTTGCATACTTGAAATACAAATTCAGCAAATCAGACTTGTATGAAAACGCTCAAATACAAGCAAGAGAAATGAATCTTGGAATTTGGGGGAATAGTCAAAATGTAATTTCTCAAAAACAGCAGTTTGATGAATCCCAAGAATTTTGGAAAACCATTTCACCAAAGGCTTATTTAGTCCTTTCTATAATTATTCTTCTCATTTTGTATGGGCTTTACACATATTTCAAAAAATGAGTTGGCGATACAGAAAATATTATGGCTGCCTGTAGGTCTTCCTATAAACCTAACTTCTACTACTCAGAAAAGGAGCTTGATTTCACAAATGAAAATCTTGATTACAATCAATTTTTACTCCAAGAATTTTTCAAAGCAGACGTAGAAACAAGAAGGAAAATCTCAAACTACTATATTGACAAATTCGGTGACCGCTCCTTTGCTTATCTTAAAAGAAAGTATTCGGAGTGGGCAAATGGAAATTATCATCTTACTGATTTGATGAGTGGTCGGATAATTTCAATGATGCCTCGTTTTTTGAATTCAGAAGCAAAACACAAACTTGGCATTCACCAGTTTATGTCAACCATTAAGAAAACAGTCAAAGCCTTTGAAAGAGAACAAAATCACAGATATCATCGAACAAAGTTTATATCACGCACATCAGAATTACTAGAGATTTTTGAAAAGGAATATTCTGAAATACAATCTTACTCTTATGACAGTTTGAATATTTATGGTCACAGAACAGACATGCTGAAAGATGACGAATTAATCGAAGCAATAGAAATAAGCAAATACATTTTAGAAGTCAAACTGCAAAACTTATACGACCAAATTGAGCGAGACTTTAAAATTTTCCTGCCTTTTATTCAAAATTTAAAAATCGGAACTTTTGAATCCTCATTTAAAATCAATGCATTCGATATTGTAATCAATTTAGCAAATCTTGATTTCCAACGAAATCAAAGTGCCAAAATTCAAAATTCCAGAAATAGAAACTAATAGTGATTTTAAAGAATACTCTGACAAATATCTAGCCTACGAGTTGGTCGGTATTAATCGTAAGTCAAAAGAAAAAATTGCGAACTCATTTCTCAACAATAATGACCTTGAATTATTCTTAAATCACTATAATAAACTATCAAACTACGATAGTGAAGTTTCTTTTGATTCAACTTTTCTCGGTGAAAGCGGTGAACTCAAGATTAAAGCGAGACTAGTTCCACCAAAAATTTTGAAGACATCTTTATTGTATGCATTTATTAAGTTGACAATATACATTGTAATCACTATTTCATTAATTGCATTAGCCATAAGAAATGAAGCATACACATTGCTCCTTATTGGCGGTTTTTTTGTCGGCATTTTCGCTTTTACAATGATTAGTGAAGAAATTAAAGAAATAAGAACATTAACTAAAGAACTGAAAACATATGGATAATAACAATCAGCTTTCAAGATTAGAAAACACAAGCATTATTGACATCATCACTAAGATCCCAAATCTTACGGACGAAGATAAGCATGAACTTTCTAAAAGGATTGCATCTGATGACGTTGAGATTAGAAAAGGAGCCTTAGAAAAAATCACTAATAGTCAAATTGCACAACATGATTTAATGACAATTATGGGAGAGCTGTCGGCACTTCAAAAACAAGGTATGTATGTGAAATCAAAACAAACTATTAAAACAGGTTCAGGTACATTTGAAATTGAAATGAAAGGTGGTGATACGAAATTGATAATACCTGTTTTAATTATCGTAGGAATTGTAATTATTGCTGCATTGGTAATAATGTTTTGGAATTAAATAAAAACCACATACCGCCAACAATGGCTATAAGTAATGCGGGCTAAAGTACTAAAATGAAAGTAATTACATTAAATAAACTAACAGCTAAACGGAAAGTGAAGTGCCCTGCAATCCCGCACTACGCATAGCCGAGACCGTTGTACTCAATTTGATGAAAAATATAAATAAACATAATCTATCAAGAACAATTCCCGAGCTTATCAAAAGACAAATTAGGCAGAATGCAGGGTTTGGATGTGTTATTTGTGGATTGAAAATAATAGAATATGAACATATTGAACCGGAATTTAACGATGCAAAGGAACACAATCCTTCTAAGATGACCTTATTATGTCCAAATTGCCATAGGAAGGTAACGAGTGGAATTTGGTCTAAATCTAAGGTTAAAGATGCTATGCTTAAACCAAAAGCTTTATCCCAAGGCTACTCGAATGAAATTTTTGATGTTGGTAATGGGTTTCCTATAATTCATTTTGCTGGTTCGAAATTTCAAAATTGTCCAATTCCAATAGTAATTCACAATCATCCGTTATTTACAATTGAGCTAAAGCTAGACGAAAGAGGTTATTTTCTTTTAGGTGGTAATTTTAGTGATTCTAATGGTAAACCTACCTTGAAGATTTACAAAAACGAATGGATAGCAAAATCTGATAGTTGGGACGTGGAAGTTGTCGGTAAAGTTATGACTATTAGGGAAAAAGCGAGAGATATCTCACTTCAATTGACAGCCGCACCACCTGATACAATTAGAATTACAAGAATCAATATGAGAATTCAAGATTCTATAATCGATGGTAATGAAAAAGTATTCAAAGTCAGCAATCTAAAATCAGGTGGTAGCTCTACTTTTTCGAATTGCATCGCTGATAATTGCTTGGTTGGTATTAAGTTATAAAAACTGGGTTCAACACTGTGTAAAAACAATTGCTAGGTCAGTGTTCATCGGAAAGTCCTGCGGACGTTTCGTAACGTTGATTTTCTTTTGTTAACTTACAGGCTAAACCACGCAACTGTTCTTACACCAACCGTTAATCAAGCAGAAACCAAATTTTGAAAAGTTAATCACCATGAGACACCTAGTTTGAAGTCGTAGATTCTACGACCTTAATAATTTACTTCATCTCTTTAAATTTGAGCGAGAAATTAAAACACCTCTTTGAAAATCATCTTTAACTGGAGAATCATCATTGCATTTTTCGTAACGCCCATACTGGCGTTAGGAATGTTTGCGGTAATTTATGGTATGATGTGGAATTCAAGTGGTGAGACCCCATTTGGAATTTACGTGTTTCTTTGCATATTGGGTATGGTCGGTTTATGGACTACCTCTGTCGTTTTGCTACGTGGTAAAACAGTAAAGCTGGAAAAAGGTGAAATCATCCTTCGCCCGTTTTTGAGCACAAATAAAATTGTTGTTTCCAAAAACCAAATACAAGAAGTTCAAAACTTTACACGATCTGATAGTCCTTATATGGTTTACGAATTACTCATATTTAAAACCTCTGACAATAAAGAATTCTGGATAATTAGTTACGAGTTCAATGATTATAAAAAATTGAAAACTTGGTTATTTAAGCACTCACAGAATATCACTGCCAAGGCATACTCGCCTAACGACTTTCTACAAAGCCAATACTTGACTCCGCTGTTATTATCGCTACTACTATTTGTACTGCTTATGGTACCGCTGTACTTGAAACTACAATAGAAATGAACTTGTTTTGAATTACTGATATTCATTTAACTCCATTTCAATTTTATCCCAGACCTTAGCAAACCATGAAACACCTCCCCTACCTCCTACTCTTCCTGCTCAGCATCAGCTGCCAAAACACACAACAAACACCACCACCAAAAACTGCATCCGAAGACAGAGAAAACCCGCACCAGCCAAAACCCTACGTACAAATCACCCACCCAGAATGGAGCAAGAACGCAGCGATATACCAGTTAAACACTCGCCAATTCACAGCAGAGGGAACTTTTAAAGCCGCTCAAATAGAATTGCCACGGCTCAAAGAGCTGGGAACAGATATCATCTGGCTTATGCCTATTCATCCCATCGGCGTAAAAAATCGCAAGGGAACGCTGGGAAGTCCTTACTCTGTCAGGGATTATAAGGAAGTTAACGCAGAATTTGGTACACTGGAAGATTTAAAAAACTTTGTAAACGCTGCACATGAGCAAGATATGTACGTAATTCTGGACTGGGTGGCAAACCATACCGCCTGGGATCACGACTGGGTTACGCAGCATCCTGACTGGTACGACCGCGATTACAAGGGTGACTACCGCCCCACGCCATGGTGGGACTGGAATGACATTATCGATCTGGACTACAATGTGCCAGCGGTCAGGGAAAACATGACAAATGCGATGAAATACTGGGTAGAGGAGGCTGACATAGATGGCTACCGCTGCGACGTTGCCGGTTTTGTGCCTATTGAGTTTTGGGAGAATGTACGCAGCGAGCTGGATGCCATTAAACCCGTCTTTATGCTTGCAGAATGGGAGAGCCGTGATCTGCACGCTCAGGCTTTTGACATGACCTACGCCTGGAGCTGGAATGAGGCCGTTCACAACATCTGTATGGGCAATGCAGACGTAAGCAGCCTGTTTATCTACTATTCCTGGAATGAGAGCGCCTTTCCAGCAAACAGTATGCGCATGACCTTTGTGAGCAATCACGACAAGAACGCCTGGGAGGGAACCATGTATGAGCAATTCGGCGATGGGCTGGAAGCGGCTATTGCGCTGTCTATCGTGGGCGAGGGAATGCCGCTTATCTACAACGGGCAAGAAGCCGGAAACGCAAAACGCCTTGCTTTTTTTGAGAAAGATCCCATCGTCTGGCAGGAACATCCCATCGGCGATTTGTACCAGAAATTGATCGAGTTAATGAAGTCAAACACCGCGCTCTGGCACGCAAAATGGGGAGCGACAATGATCAAGGTTCCCAATAATGAGGAATGCAAGGTGCTCAGCTTTGTCCGCCAGAACGACAACGATAAAGTATTTGCCATCTTCAACTTTTCAGATCAACCGCAAACCGTAAATTTTACAGAAGAACTACACCATGGCAGCTACACAGATTATTTGAGCGGTGAGACCGCAACCTTTGACGAACAATCCACGGTGAGCATGGAGCCTTGGGGATTCAAGATTTATGAACGCTAGGTCTAGACTACTAATTAGTAGCTCAATAAGCAAATCAGTTTACGAGAGGATTTTAATTATTCCGCTTTCGCGAAAGCGTAATCACAACCATCACCGATTCTACGATTGTGGATAATCTGCTTTTTACTACCTTTAAGCAGATTAACGCCTCACATCATGCCACGACCTACCACCTCACCGCCATTTATGTTTTGGATCATTGCCACCCTGGCAGTTATATGGAATCTGGTAGAGATCTATTTCAGTTCCATACAGCTGGATTTAATACGCGATAGCGCAACACCAGATGAACTTGAAAAGATAGAATCCCTGCCATTGTGGTATACCGTGGTTTTCCTTATCGCATTGTTTGCAGAGATGCTGGGCGCATTCTTATTGTTCATGAGGCGCAAGATAGCTGTGGCGTTTTTTGGCGTGGCGATGGTAGCGCTCATTTTTATCGAGTTCTACTGGCTATTTTTATTCAGCATACGTCGCACCTCTACGACACTATCCATTGTCATTCCCACGCTAGTGGTCACAATCGCTGTATTTCTGTTTTTCTATAGTAGATATGCGGCCAGGAAGAATTGGATTGCATGAAAGATGTTTCCGTTTGCAGTAATTGCTTATGCTGTTTGAACTTTCCCGGTAACGGATTCCATAAAAATCTTGTGTACGCAGGGCAGCTCAAGAATTGATCAATTAACTGCTTTGGCTGTCAATAAAAAAACCGGAATTTCTTCAACACAAATTCCGGTTTTTTGAAATGAACTATTTATTTCTAATTCGTAATAGTAATTGTTCCAGTCATTACGCCATGAAACTGACAATTGTAAAATAACGTGTCAGGCGCATTAGATGGTACGGTAAACGTAACTGTACCATTTACGGTTCCATTGTTAGTTACGCCATCATCATACGAGTTTGCAGTTCCAGTACCTTGTACAGATTTAATGTAAAATGGATGCCCAGGTGCGGTGACTGTAAAAGTGTACGTCATACCACGTACCAATGTAATATCAGGATTACTACGACCAGACAGCCCATTCCCGTCAAAAATATAGGCAGAAGCGCCGCTATTTGTTACGTCATAATTTATAGCCGTGGTATTCATTCCTTGATTGCTTCCTATGTTTACCTGTGCTAAAACCACAGGTATATTATTAGGACTTTCATGGATATTGATATAAGCATCTATGGTAAGTAAGTCAGAGTACGAGACAGACGTTCCATCTGTTAGTATTTCTACCTGGGTTTTACTCATTCCGGTATCTCCATCCACCCCAGTAAGACCTACAATGATAGGCCCCATCGTTATAGCATCGTTTTCATGGATATGAGCAGGGTGTATTACACCGGCAACAGTATTTACCAGATCCAGGGTTACAAGGGTAGTCTCGTTATTTCTTTCAGCAAATTCTGCTGTACCAGTTACATTACTTGAGCCTACTGAATTAAAATCGTAGGTAATTGATTGACCAGTGAGTTCATTCTCACCTATGTCACCTTGTGCGACTAGAGTGGATAATTCTGACATACTCAAATGAACATTTATATATCCGTCAAAGTCCAAAATATCACTTAAGCTCACTGGAGTGCCGTCATCCAATTGATTGACAATTGTACGACTTAAACCTGTGTCGCCATCTACCGGTTCCAGACTCACAACGATAGCACCACTTTCTGCAGCAGTATTCATATGAATATGGGATGGATGAGAATCACCAGCTTGAGTGTTCTGCAAATCAATTAACAGATCAATTGTACCATTATTTAGTTCTGTAAACGTAGCAGTTCCAGAAATCGTTGGGTCAGAAACCGAATCCAGAGAATATACCTTGGCATTACCAGTAGGAACCGGCCCTGCATCTGCTGCATCATCGTCGTCACTACAACTTCCTAAAGAGCATGTTAACGCGACAGAAAAGAAGAGTAGGCTTAATTGTTTAAACCTTTTCATTATTATTGTTTGTTTTCATCAAATATGTATCAACAACAGTAGAAAGTCATTAACATTAGCATAAACCTCGATTAACGATGAAGTAAAATCACGTTATCAAATCACCTACCGTTACGGACAAATTTGCAAAATATTTTAGTCTGAAAATATCGCCAATTCAATCGATTACAAAGAAATTCAAAAGACTTCAGATCGATCAAACTAGCTAATAGCCTTCCACACCCCATCTCCATCCGGAACTGGTGCCACAATCTTAACCTCTTCCTTTTTTACGGGATGGATAAAGACTAATTCCCGGGAATGCAGGTGAATACTGCCGTCTGGATTGCTGCGTTTTGCGCCATATTTGAGATCACCCTTGATCACATGGCCTATTTTGCTTAGCTGACTGCGTATCTGGTGATGCCTACCCGTTTCTAGCGTTACTTCCAGTAGGCTGTACCTATCCAACTTCTGTAAAAGCCGGTAAGTGAGAATGGCGTTTTTGGAATTGGGAATAGGCTTATCGTGAGCGTAACTTTTATTTTGTTTTGGGTTGCGTACCAGAAAATGCTCCAGCCTATCCTGGGTTTTTTCTGGCGTACCATACACCGCTGCCCAGTAGGTCTTGCTGGTCTCACGATCTGCAAAAAGCTTGTTCATACGGCTCAACGCCTTGCTGGTGCGCGCAAAAACCACCACGCCACTAGTAGGTCTATCCAGGCGATGGATCACCCCCAGATAGATCGCACCAGGCTTGTTATATTTATCGGCAATGTAGGATTTGAGTGTGTCCAGCAGGGTTTTATCACCCGTGCGGTCACCTTGCACCAGCTCGCCGGCCAGCTTATTGACGGCAATCAAATGATTGTCCTCGTACAGAATACGCTCACTAACCAGAATAGATTTCCCCAAACCTATACTAGCAGCTTACCGCGATTCTTAAAGTAGTTGAAATCGTGATTGTTCTCGATTTTCAACAAGCTCTCATAGATCATTCGGATTACGTTTTCCACGTCATCGCGATGCACCATTTCTACGGTCGTATGCATATAACGTAGCGGTAGGGAGATCAGCGCGCTGGGAACACCGCCGTTGCTATAGGCAAAAGCATCTGTATCAGTCCCAGTAGATCTGGAAGTCGCCCTGCGCTGGAATGGAATTTTCTTGACGGTAGCCGTATCGATAATCAGGTTGCGCAACCTATTCTGCACCGCTGGCGCATAAGCGATCACCGGTTCTTTTCCTATTTGTGCGTGTCCTTCTTTCTTCTTGTCAATCATGGGCGTGGTCGTGTCATGAGTCACGTCTGTCACGATGGCAATATCTGGAATGATGCGCTCAGTAATCATTTGCGCGCCACGCAATCCTATTTCTTCCTGCACGGCATTTGTGACGTATAATCCGTAATCCAGTTTTTTGTCATTCTCTTTCAGCAGTCTGGCAACCTCTGCAATCATGAATCCGCCCATGCGATTGTCCAGCGCACGACATACAAACTTGTTCTTGTTCATGATATGGAACTGGTCTGGGTAGGTAATCACACAACCTACGTGTACACCCATTTCCTCAACTTGTTCAGCATTATCTGCACCTATATCGATGAAGATGTTTTCTGTTTTGGGAGATTTTTCATCGCTCTTGTCACGGGTATGAATCGCAGGCCAGCCGAAGATGCCTTCAACAATCCCCTTATCCGTATGGATATTTACACGTTTGGACGGGGCAATCTGGTGATCGCTGCCACCGTTGCGCACCACATACAACAATCCCTCATCTGTAATGTAATTGACATACCACGAGATCTCATCTGCATGCGCCTCGATCACGACCTTGAATTTTGCATCAGGATTCATCACCCCTACGGCACTGCCATAATCATCTGTAATGAACTCATCCACATAGGGTTTTAGATAATCCATCCACACCTGCTGGCCATTCCACTCATAGCCGGTGGGCGATGCGGTATTCAGGTAGTTTTCTAGAAAATCAAGTGATTTATCGGTTAGGATTGTTTCTTTTGACATAAAATTTGCTTTGACGGGTGAAGATAACACGCCAGTCACCGCTAGTGGTATTAAGGCTTTCTTATTTTTGGAACACTTTTGGCACACGCCCAGTCAATGACGTCAGCAATTACACTTTCGGCAAATTTTTCACCTCTCAGAATGACTGCTTATCCCAGGTTTTTTCTGTGCATGTTGATTTTTATGAGTTACGCTTTCGCGAAAGCGCAACCACCACAACCCACCTCAAAAGACACCATCACCGAGAAAGATTACGACTACTTTTTCCTGGACGGTGACTCCCTGACAGCGATCGAACTGGACGACGTCATGTTGCTACAGCGACTGGATTTTGAGAGTAAATATGAGCATATCAGATATTTGATTCTAAAACGGAAAGTAAAAAAGGTCTGGCCCTACGCCCACCTCGCAGCCCAGCGTTTGCAGGAACTGGATCAGCGACTGGCCACCCTGGATTCTAAAAGCAAGCGCAAGAAATATGCGCGCATGGTGGAAGATTATATCGAGGAAGAATTCACCGCCGAACTCAAAAAACTTTCCCGCACCGAGGGTCAGATCCTTATCAAACTCATTCACCGCCAGACGGGTGATACGGCCTACGAACTCATCAAGCGGTTGCGCAGCGGCTGGAGTGCGTTCTGGTTCCAGAGTACCGCCAGTATTTTTGACATTTCTCTTAAGGAGTCCTACCTACCCGAGTCCAATGTCGAGGATTTTTATATCGAGGACATTCTCCTCAATGCCTTTAATCAGGACGAACTGGATAGACAGGAATCTGCCAAAATCCTGGACTACTACAAGAGCCGCGAGCAATGGAAGATCTACGAGAAAAACCTCCCTGCCGATTACGATTCTATCAATATCGCCGCTCGCAACGAGCGCATCCGTGAGTACCGCGAGAAAAAAGCACGTAAAGCTAGAAAAGCCGCCAGAAAAAAAGCCCGCCGTGATAGGTAGGGTTTATTCTCGTCATTGATTAATTTGTTGAATGGTGAATAGGTTTTACTCATGCCTTAGAGTTATTTGTCTAATGGTGAATTGTTACTTGTGGTTACTCATGCGCAACACCCCCAACCCCCTCGAGGGGGCTTTTTTAGCACGTGATTTTGTCAAGCTGAATTTAGTTCAGCTTCTCACTGCTAAGATCACACAGATGCTTTTACCCGTTTTACTCATTTCCTCGCGTCCTGTGGGATACTGACCTGCGTCAGCATGACAGCGTGTGAGAGTTTACAATAAAACCTCAACGCGCAACACCCCCAACCCACTCAAGGGGGCGTTTTATCGCTTGTGACTCTGTCAAGCTGAATTCAGTTCAGCTTCTCACTGCTACGATCACACCGATGCTTTTACCCGTTTTACTCATTTCCTTGCGTCCTGTGGGATACTGACCTGCGTCAGCATGACAGCGTGTGAGAGTTTACAATAAAACCTCAACGCGCAACACCCCCAACCCACTCAAGGGGGCGTTTTATCGCTTGTGACTCTGTCAAGCTGAATTCAGTTCAGCTTCTCACTGCTACGATCACACCGATGCTTTTACCCGTTTTACTCACTTTCTTACGTCCTGTGAGTTACTGACCTGCGTCAGCATGACATGGGTAGTGTTTTTACTCGTTTCCCAGCGTCCTCTGGATTTGTTTTCTTAAAATGTAGGTCAAGGCATCACCACTTCATCGCAAGCTCAAAGAAGTCCTGAGACTCTCGAAAGGCGATTGTAATTTGCTTGTATTGATGCTCAATCCCTTTGCGTTCTGCGAGATATTGATCTGCCCCAGCAAAACAGAATCACACAAACAATTTTAGATTTAGATTTAAACTTAAATTTAGATTCATATAGAAACTCTCACCCCTACTTTTAAATTCCTTCCTCCTGTTTGGAATCCAAACAATTCCTGATAATTCACATTAAAAATATTGCTCACTCCCGCAAAAAAGGTGACCGGTTTACTCGGTAATTTATAGCTGGTGTTGAAGTCAAATGTCTGGAAACGCTCCAGACTTACCGCGTCATTTTCAAAAGTCATATTGTTGAAAACCAAATCACCTCTAGAGGAATTGTACTGATACGTAAGCGTTGTCCACAATCCATCAATCGGCTGGTATTGGGCTGTTACGTCAATATTGTGATTGGGGATGCGGCGCAGGATTTCTACATCTTTGCGCTCAATATAGGAATAGGCAGCGCGTAATTTCAAATTGTCCTCTAGCAAGCTGGTCTGGCCACTTAATTCTAGCCCGCGTGCTATCAGGGTCTCGGTGACATTCTGGTATTCTGATATAAAGTTATCTGGATCGATGGTAACAAAAGCCACTAGATTCTTTTTCCTCTCGATAAAAGCCGCTGGCGGTGATGGAACTTTTTCCTTTACTATATGTAAGTCCAGTCTCAATGGTACCGTTGCGTTCTGGTTCCAGCTCCTCGTTGCCGAAATTTGCCGCATACAACTGGAATAGCGATGGCGTGATATAAGCGGTACTCACGCTACTATAGATTTTCAAACTGGCATCGTTCAGGTCAAATCGCCAAGATGGATTTATGTTATAAACCAGCACGCTATCATAATTGCTGTGCATATTTAGTCGTAGTCCCGCATTGAAATTTAACCCTACATCAGTCAGCAGCACGACATTGACATACGGATCATAGATCTGGGCATTGGCAACGTCTTTATCTGCATTCATTTCAAAATCATCCTCACCAAACGGGATACTAAAATCCTCATACTGATCACTACGGAAGTTGAAACCCACAATTGTCTTCAATTTCCCGATGCCCTCCAGCGGTAAGGTATAGCGGTTGTACAGATCTAGCGAGTAGCCATCTGCATTAAAAAGCGTGGGGAAACTACCGCGCGTATCGCGGCGGGTGTGGGTACTCACATCTGCATAGACCAGTTCACCACGCTCGCTGTATTTCCAGTTCATATTTGTTCCCCAGCGTATTTGGCGGTTGTAGGTGAAATCATCATTATCCACTAGTCCAAAACTATTATCAAACTCATTGACGAATTCATCAAAGGATAGGTAACTGGTCAATCTAAAATCATCGCGATTATCATAGCCTATTCTTCCCAGCAGATTGACACGATTAAACGCATCTGATTCATTAGGTTGATCTGTCTCACTGGCGATGGCGCTTAACCCATCCGTACTTTGATGGTTGAATCCCAGACCGTAGGTCAATCCGTTATTACGGCGACCACGCAGCTGGACACTATTATTTAATTCATCCACTCCGTTGATATCGGTTTCGGCGCTGGTGTTTGTTCCTAGGTACGATGCTACAGTAATGCGTGTTCCTCCAGCTGGGGCTTTTTTCAATTTGATATTGATAACCGCCGTGCTGGCATTTGCACCATAAAGCGTACTCGCCGCGCCTTTGAGAATCTCAATTTCTTGAATCTGATCCATGTCTATCAACCGCAGGTCAAAATCGCTCGCGATCAGACTGGCATCATTTACCTGCGCACCATCGATGAGAATAGCCACCTGCCTATTATTCCCGCCACGTATGAAGTAACCCAGATTTTGTCCTGCATTGCTGCGCGCACCGTTGATCTCGATTCCAGCATACTGGTTGAGCAGATCGGCGAGATTTGACGCGCGCTGGCGCTGGATATCTGTTTCGGTGATTTTGATGACAGGTTTACCGCTGTCCTTGCGCTTCAATTCATGTTTTGAAGATGCAGTGACGATCACCTCGTCCAGTCCTGTGGTGGTCGAGTCCTGCTCCTGTGTTTGTTGCGCTATCCCGGCGACAACTGTAGCCACGGCAATGGCTAGCAATGATTTTCTCATAAGAAAATGTTGTGGGAAGTGCGTACAATCATAAAACCGCATGAACGGTACAACCGCATGCAGGAAATATGGTATTGTAAATCACTATCCCGGTGATTATTAATAAAGTCATGTAGGCAGGTCTCCTGACTTCAGATGGTGGTAGCCTTCCCAGGTACGTGACCCAGTGGCGCATTACCACAACCCTTTCGGGACAGCGCGGTGCGTTGTTCTGTTTACAGTTGCGGGAACAGTTCCAGTTTTTCACTGGATTCCCTTTTAATTTTCCGCTTTCGCGAAAGCGTAACAGCAACAAACCATTACAACTCTTAAAAACTTCAAAACCTAGTATACTAATGATGCACTAATATTTCGCGCCAATCACGTTTTCTAAGTCCTCTTTATGCGATCCTCTCGCTGCGCTCGTAGGTCGCAAGAAAAAATTATTCCGTAGTTACTGCTATGCAACTGCCAGCGCACCCACTCGCCCACTGCTATCGCAGCGTCGTGCCTCGATTGAGAACTGATAAACCAAGATATGTTTGCAAAATATTAGTCCACCATTAGTATTAGACGGCGCAAATGTAAGCTTTAACACAGCCTAATCAAGTCTATAAGTAATGACACATTTCTGGTTGCCGTTCCCTTATTTTTGCCTGTCATGAAAACAAATTTTCTACTTGCTGGGTTATTCGTTTTACTTATGTCTTGCAAAACCGATCCGGAACAATCTGGGCCTGATGATGAAGAGATCAAGAGTTCAGATACCTTGGAAATCAAGTACGCGACTGGATTTAAGCTGCAAAAAACAGATGACGGCTACGCCCTGACAATCACTGATCCATGGCCGGGAGCAGATCGCGAGTACGAGTACCACCTGACTAAAAATCCCACATCTGAAAACGATATACAAATACCCGTAAAAAAACTGATTGCCACTTCAACCACTCACATACCGCCGCTGGATTTACTTGCGGTGAGTGAATCGCTGGTAGGTTTTCCATCAACGGATTACGTGAGTTCGCGTATCGTACGAAAGCTTATATATGCAGGAAAAGTGGAAGATCTAGGAATGGATCAATCAATCAATGTTGAGCGTACCATCCAGTTGCAACCAGATGCTGTTATGGCTTACGGTGTAGAAAGCGCTAGCAAAAACTACGATAAAATAACCAAGGCTGGAATACCAGTCGTTTTCAACGGCGACTGGACTGAGGGTCACCCGCTGGGCAAGGCAGAATGGATCAAGTTATACGGCGCACTCTACGGTAAGGAAAAAATGGCCGACAGTATTTTTAGAGCCATTGAAAATGAGTACATGACTTTAAGTAATCAAGTTCAAGACTTAAAGAAACCAAGCGTTTTGGCTGGAGCCACCTACCGCGATACATGGTATTTGCCCTATGGTGATTCCTGGCAGGGAAAGATCCTGGCAGATGCTGGTGCAGATTATATCTATGCAGATACCAGTGGCAGTGGCTCGCTGGCCTATAATCTGGAAACGGTGCTTAACGACGGTCAGGCCGCAGAATTCTGGATCGCACCCGGCCAGTACACCAGCTATTCCAGCATGAAATCTGATCTGGCCGCTTATGAAAAGTTTGATGCTTTTCAGAAAAAACAAGTTTACACTTTTGCCCTCACAACTGGGGCTAAAGGTGGTGTCACCTATTATGAAGAGGCCAGTATGCGACCGGATATTGTTTTGAAAGACCTAGTCAAAATCCTGCATCCAGACTTTGAGCTGGAACACGAGCTCTACTTTTTTCAAAAGCTAAATCCCTAAACGTTTAGTAATGTTGTAAACCAGTAGGCCAGATTTATGAAACACCACCGCGCATCGATTATCTTCTTCCTGCTGATGCTGGTGTTGTTTGTTCTTGAATTGATGCTGGGCTCTGTAAACATATCGCCAGAAAATGTCCTGACCGCTCTGTTCTCTGACCCGACGGATACGAATACATATATAGTAACGCAACTCAGATTACCCAGAGCGCTGATGGCTGTGATTGCTGGTTGCGGCCTTTCCATCGCAGGACTGCTGATGCAGTCGCTTTTTAGGAATCCGCTGGCAGGACCGTTTGTACTGGGGATTTCTAGTGGTGCTGGACTGGGTGTTGCGCTGGTAATTCTGGGCGCATCTGCGCTGGGATGGACGCTCGCGAGTGGTGCGTCGATAGTTTTGGCGAGTGTTTTAGGAAGTGTTGCCGTTCTTTTACTTACGCTTTTTATTGCAATGCGCATACGCGATACCATGGGATTACTGATCATCGGTCTGATGGTGGGAAGTTTGAGTAGCGCGGTCGTGGGAATTCTAAGTTATTTCAGTACCAGTGAGGAACTTAAACGATATGTTTTCTGGTCATTGGGCAGTCTGGGAGGCGTAGACTGGATTGATCTGGGCATTCTGATTGCATTGCTTGCCTTTTGCGTTGTTTTTACTTTTGTGCTGGTCAAACCGCTCAATGCTTTGTTACTGGGCGAGACTTATGCCCGCAGCCTAGGTGTGCCCGTAGAACGTATGCGCTGGTATATGATTCTTATTACGAGCATTCTAGCAGGCGGTATTACCGCATACGCTGGACCTATCGCATTTGTGGGACTGGCGGTACCGCACCTCTGCAGGTTATTGCTGCCTACCGTCAACTATAAAGTCCTGCTTCCGGCAACCATACTGCTGGGCGCATGCCTGATGCTCGCTTGCGATATCATTGCCCAGGTGCCGTTTTCAAATTACAGCCTACCACTCAATGCAGTAACCTCGCTGATAGGTGCGCCCGTCGTAATTTGGCTGATTGTTGAAAAAAGGGGATTGAGGTTTTAGTATGCTGGAAATTCAAGATATAGAAATAGGATACGGCAATCTGGAAGTGGCGAGGTTTGAGGGTGGTTACGCTTTCGCGCAGTCGCCGAGCGAAGCCGAAACGAGAGCGGAATTCATCACCATCATAGGCCCTAACGGATCTGGTAAATCCACCCTCATCAATGCGCTCACCACAGGCGACAACCTGCTGAAAGGCAAAGTGATCTTTAACGGGAAACCAATCGATCACTACGGTCAGGAGCTCTCACGACAAATTGCCGTGGTGCGTACGCGGCGGGATTTTTCCATGCATCTGACGGTGCAGGAAATGCTGGAATTCAGCCAGACATATCAAACCGAAACGGTAAAATCGGAAATATTATCTGCCACGCTCAACGACTTTGATTTGAATTCACTGGCCAAAAAACGTCTGGGAAATTTGAGCGATGGACAATTGCAACGTGCGCTGGTGGCGAGAGCGGTGGTTCAAGACACGCCGTTTTTAATCATGGATGAACCTACCAGCCACTTGGATATCAACCATAAAACCGATTTGCTGCTGCAATTAAAATCGTATTGTTCCACGCGGCAAAAAACCATCATTTTTTCCTCTCACGAGATTGAATTAAGCCTAGAACTTGCAGACCTGGTCATCGCCATTTTCAATGGAAAAATTACCATCCACAAAAAGCTGGATTTTATAAAAACCGATTTGCTCAACCAAATGTTTCCCTCCGCCCATCTAGAATTTAAAGATGGAAAGGTGCGGTTTATCGCTTAGGGGTTTCGGCGAGCATAGCTTGTAAAAACTTCCAGAATTTCTGAACGCTTTTAATTTCTGCGCGCTCATCTGGACTATGTGCACCACGTATATTAGGGCCAAAAGATATCATATCCAGTCCTGGATAACGCTCTCCCAAAATGCCACACTCCAGTCCAGCATGGCAGGCCACCACTCGTGGTTCGTCGTTGAAAAGCTCTTTATATTTACTTCTGGCTATTTTGAGCATCTGACTATTAACATTAGGCTGCCAGCCAGGGTAATCACCACTCATTTCCACTTCTAGATCAGCAAGTTTCATGACACCAGCAATACTGGACGCAAGATCTTCCTTAGAACTATCCACCGATGAACGGGTGAGGCAGGCGACTTCCAGCTTTCCTTTTTCCAACTTGACCCGCGCTAGATTATTAGAGGTTTCCACCAGATCATCCATGTCTGGACTTATGCGGTAAACGCCGTTATGGATTCCCAGCAAAGCATACACTAGGTGCCTACTATCTGAAAATGACAAAACCTGTGCTGCATCTGCCTCTTCCCAGATAATCTTTAATTCTGGCTCAAGCGATTTGTATTCATCATGTAACGCCTCCTTGCAACTTTGAAAGGCCTTTTGAACCTTATCCAGATCCTGGGTGGGCAAACTGATTTCTACCACCGCCTCACGGGGTATGGCGTTGCGCAAACTACCACCATTGAGCGACTGAATGCAGACTTCAGATTTCTTTTGCATGGCGTCCAATAGTCGGGTTGCCATTTTATTGGCATTTCCCAGGCCTTTAATAATATCCATACCGCTGTGACCGCCTTGCAGGCCTTTTACGGTGATTTTATAAACGCTGTTGCTACTTCCAAGATTTTGGAGTTTATAATTTTTTATACCCGTGATATCTACCCCACCAGCGCAACCTATGTCGATTTCATCATCCTCTTCTGTATCTAGATTGAGTAGGATGGTACCCTCCAACAGGTCTGTGGAAAGATTTTTAGCACCCGTCATTCCAGTTTCCTCATCAATGGTAAAAAGTGCCTCGATATCTGGGTGAGCGAGGTCAATGGATGATAGCACCGCCATGATCGCCGCCACGCCCAGGCCGTTATCTGCGCCCAGCGTCGTGCCATCTGCTTTTACAAAACCATCTTCCACATACATTCTGATTCCCTCTGTTTGAAAGTCAAAATCGGTATCGTTGTTTTTCTGGTGCACCATGTCCAGGTGCGATTGTAGAATGACGGTCTTACGATCCTGCATTCCCTCAGTATGTTGTTTTTTGATAATAACATTGCCAGCCTCATCCACCATGGACATGAGATTGTTGTCACGGGCAAAATCCAGCATGAATTGTCGTACACGTTCCTCCTGTTTGGATGGTCTGGGAACTGCATTTAAATCGGCAAAATGATTCCAAACGCTTGCTGGTTCTTGTTTTCTAACTTCTTGTGACATAGTAGTTGATATATGTGGTGTGTTGATTTGATTTTTAGTTGCAGTTTGATGGTAA
Source organism: uncultured Flavobacteriaceae bacterium (assembly GCA_963740155.1). Lineage (GTDB taxonomy): Bacteria > Bacteroidota > Bacteroidia > Flavobacteriales > Flavobacteriaceae > Nonlabens. The sequence continues at coordinate 40,817 of CAVUDE010000002.1, forward strand.
AAATTTTGATTCCCTGGAAATTAGTAACCCAATTTTACTGCTATTTCCAAAAATATCATAGTTCGCTGCTTTTGCTCTTAAGTTTGTGCAAAACATGGCTGTAGGTAAAATCGTGGCCAAAGTTCAAATATCTAGTAAAACCAGCCATTATCAACCAACGTATAAAATCTGCCATCCAAATCATCTTGCTGATCCTAGCAGGTGAGGCCAACTTTATTTTGCCATTTGTATTACCGCGAGTTTTCAGGCCTACCGTGCTTGAGGCTTATAGTTTGAGCAATGTGGAACTGGGTGCTTGTTTTTCAGTCTATGGAATCGTAGCGTTTTTTTCCTATGCGCTGGGCGGTGGAATCGCAGATAGGTTCCCGCCGCGCAAGTTGATGGGAGTCTCGCTATTACTTACTGCCCTAGGTGGTATTCTACTAGCGCAATATCCCAGTTTCTCCCTACTGGTAATTCTTTACGGTTACTGGGGTTTCACGACTATCTTTCTATTTTGGGCAGCGATGATCAAGGCGACCAGAGTCTGGGGAGGGAAGAAAACGCAGGGACTGGCTTTTGGATTACTGGATGGCGGTCGTGGACTGGTTTCCTATTTATTTGGTTTGCTGGGAGTTGTTGTTTTTGGTTATTTTCTGGGCAGCGGGCTAGAGAATATTCCCCTACTCGATCTACAGTCTGCTTACAGTCAGGTAGTTTATAGCTGTACGATCGTCATAGCCATAACTGCTTTTCTTACCTATTTCTTCATCAGCGATCCAGCGGAAGATGAGCAAGATCATAAACGACTACCCTGGCAAACAGTTCTGAAAAATTACCGCCAGGTGCTCAAATTACGCAGCGTGTGGTTGCTCATGATCATCGTGCTATGTGCCTATACCGGATATAAAATCACAGACGTTTACTCGCTCTATGCCTATGAAATCATGGATTACGATCAACTGGCCACGGCAGATATAGGAAAGGATCTGCTGGGTGTGCGTATCGTTGTAGGTGTGATTGTAGGGCTGATTGCAGATCGATCCCGCAGCTCGCTGGTCATGTGTATTACTTTTCTGATTGCAGGTATAGGCGCTGCCTTTTTTGCCACGGGCTGGATTGATGCGGGTTCTCTAGCGCTTTTTTGGACGGCGATCACTTTTACCGCGATAGGCGTTTATAGTTTGAGGGCGCTTTATTTTGCCGCGGTGCAAGAAAGTGGGATTCCGCTGGCTGTGACAGGAACAGCTGTAGGTCTTATCTCACTAATAGGTTATACACCCGACATTTTTATGGGACCGATTATCGGTTATTTTCTGGATGGTTATCCGGGTATGGTGGGCTTTCAATGGGTTTTCGGTCTCTTGGTGTTTTTTTCGGCTACTGGTTTTATTTGCAGCTTGTTGCTTGATAGGTCTCAAGGCAAGGTATCGCAAGATGTTTAAAGAAGTTACGATTGTTTGAGTTTTTATATGGGTTTTTCTTAATACCGCTTTCGCGAAAGCGGTTAAATACAAGTTAACTATAAATACTTGTACCTACAAACAGGATTACTCCTGCTATATTTGGGTGAACTAAAATCAAAACATTATGAGTTACAAAGCAAAAGCACAAGACATCTACAACCAGCTGGGACAGGGAAACCTGCTCAACGCATTTGACCAATACTATGCAGAAGACGTGGTGATGACAGAGCCGCGAGGAACGCGCAAGGGAAAAGCAGAATGCCGCCAGTATGAGGAGCAGTTTTTAGACAGCATCCAGGAATTCCACAATCTTGAGGTAAAACACATAGGATCAAACGAGACAGATGCCACAACCTTTGTAGAAAGCGTCATGGACGTGACCTTTAAAGACGGTAACCGCGCACAGATGGCGCAAGTGGCCGTACAGCAATGGAAAGGTGACCACATTACGCATGAGCGTTTTTACTACAATAACGAGGAGTAGAAACTTTTTGACGACTGACCGCTTGCGCTTATTGACTCAGGACGACTGATTAATACTTTATCTATGGATAAAGTGGATGAGTGACAGCCAGATCAAATCAAGCGATTATTTACCAAAACCGCCGCTGGGATTTCCCAGCGGCGGTTTTTGGTTTAATAAATTTACAATCAACCTGTTTCAGATTAAATTGACCTTATTTACTAGCAATGTATCGCCACGTATCACCATCGCTTTTTACGACCTAGGATTCAAGATCAAATCCACCCGCGCCATCAGATCATCATAATGATAACGATCTACACTACCGCGAGCAGAATTCCTGCGACTGCGTAATGTAGAGTTGAGTGTCTTTAACTCACCGCGTACCAAAGCCCTTACGTCACTCTGTGCCACATTATAACCGGCACGCTTGGAATCTTCTGTCATCAGATATTCCATGCGATCTACATAGGCGCGCTGCAGATTACGATGGTAAATATCAATCTTGCCTGCGGTAAATAATCCACGGCGCACATCCTGCAACAAATCTAATGCCGAGTAATACTCGTCGTTCACCGTCTCTGCATTGATCAACCGCCCGATACGATCAAAGCTGAGTAGGCTATTCAAATGACGGACCTGTACAGATCTCAAACGATCAAAGTACCCGTCTGGTCGCACATTCTGGACGATGGATTTATCGATCAGCCATGCTGGCGTGTCAAAAACATTGTTTTGGATCCAGTCCATGCTTTCCTTTTGAATTGCTTTGTCCACATTGCTGTACACCGTCCCTTCTTGTGCGGGCGTTTTGATATCTTCCTTGACGCCGCCTACGTTGCTTACTACGTGACCTACATATCGTGACCAGACGCCTAGCATCTCGCCGTATAGCTCATCCAGATCATCATAATCGTTTGTTTTTTCACTCGTCCAGTCGGGTAGGTTTTCGGCAACTATTTTGAGATTCTTCATACCATACGTGCTGGCTTTTACGGCGTCGTTACCTATGGCCTCTGTCTGGCTTTGTGGGTCAAAACGACTGCGCTGGCGACCAAATTTATATCTGGGATCCCCCGCCTTTTCCATGATCCATTCATTGAGTTTTTGCAGCTCTTCTTCAGGTGAGTCTGCTTCTGGGATCCATCTATAGCCCCAGTTGACGGCGTAGTGGTCGTAAGGTCCCATCTGGCGAACGAATCGTATGTTCTCATCGCCTGGCTGGGCGATATAGTTATAACGGGCATAATCCATCAGGCTGGCGGCGATGCCATTTTCTTGGGTAAAGTCTCCATCGCGATAATTTTCTACATCATAGGCATAGCTAGCGGCCATGTTGTGCGGGAATCCCAGAGCATGTCCTACCTCATGGGCAATCACCTGGCGCATCATCTCCCCTATCTCATCCTCTGGTGTATCCAGTGTGCGGGCACTGGGATTTGCAGCGCCTGTCTCTAGCAAGTAGCGATTGCGATACGATCGCAAATGATTGTGGTACCATATAATGTCACTCTCGATAATTTCCCCACTGCGCGGATCGCTCACGCTGGGTCCAGTCGCGTTGCGCGTCGTACTTGCTACATATCGTACGACTGAATATCGTACATCCTCTGGGCTGAAATCCAGATCTACCTCTGGCGTGGGTGCATCTTTTGCGATAATGGCATTTTTAAAACCAGCCGTTTCAAAAGGTTTTTGCCAGTCTTCTATTCCCTGTTTGATATACTTTTTCAAACTCTCTGGAGTCCCAGGATCCAGATAGTAAACAATGGGATTGACCGGTTCTACCAGCTCACCGCGTTTGTAAGCCTCTTTATCCTTGGGAACCAGCTGCCAGCGGCGTATGTATCTTTTCTCATCTGCTTTCAATTCTGGACTGGAATAATCAATCTGACCGACTGTAAAAAAACCGACTCGGGGATCGTACAATCTGGGTCGCATAGGCTCTTCTGGCAGCAGAATCATACTCTGATTGAGCTGCAGACTTATGGAACCCACCTGTGCATTAGATGGAGGCGAGGCTGCATTATACGTCATATCCTGTTTTACCTCTACATTTTCCGGGAATGATTTGATGGTGTTGATAAAGCTGCGGCTTTTATCCAGGTTGCGCACCTTATACTGTCTGCGCAATCGCGACGGCATCCCGCTGATCGCTGGAACATCGCTGCTCAAAAATTTGGTCACGTCAATCACGACGGCAGTTGAATCCGGGCTGAAAGCTTCGATATCAAAAGCATATAACGTCGGTTCATAATTATTTACTCTCACAGATTCACCGATGGCGGCATTTGAATCCAGCGCTACCTCGTTGTAGGATTTCACTTTAATCAGAATGCGATTTTTGAAGCGGTCCCATGAGACCAGCTGCTCATTAGTCTTGCTACCTGCATTGAGGTAACCTCCTCCTAAGTTAGCCGGGATTTGTGCAATACGCGTTACCCACAGCATGTCCTTTCCCATCACTTCCATCGGGATTTCATAGAAATAGTTATCATCCACCCTATGCACGTCAAAAAGCCCATCGTCACTCACCGCGTCCTTAGTGATAACCTGGTTGTATTTTTTGAATTTTGGCTTTTTCTTTTTTGCGGCGGCGGTCGTTCCCACCTTTGTCCTGCTCGCTTGTTGCGGCGCTTTACACCCAGCCAGCAGAGCGGCTAGTGATAAAACCGCAATCGTCGATATTAATTTCATAGTTCAGTTTGTGGCTTAAAAATAAGGTGGAAGTTTTAAAAAGGTCGATTAGACGGTGGAATACCTGTCTTTGTCACACTTTCACCTCGGCTTCGCTCGGCGACCACGCGAAAGCGTAAATACAAAAGCTCCATTACCTACTTTCCCTGTAATAGCTCTACGACCTACACCTAGCAGCTATCTCTTGTAAGCTTGTCATACCGATGCGACCCGCTAAAAAATTAAAACTTTGGGGGATGAGATGCTCAATTTGATTTTGATTATTAGGTTTGAAATGATGAAGTAAGAATTAGCTAAAAATCAAGATTTTAAATTCCGCTTCACACGCCAAACTAATCGCTGATAGCTTCCTTTATCCAGAGCTGTTTGACCTGTTAGCATACTTGAGAAATAGAATGGAATACCGTAATAAATGTAAGTACCTAGATTCTCGTTCACACGAAATCAAAATTGAGCCACCAATCGCTTTTAGTCCTATTATTACTGGAATCCCTGTATTTACCAAGTAAGTCTCTTGTCATCGTCTTGCAAACAATTACAGTTTTCATCGATCCCTCATTGAAAATTATATTTAAAATGGTTTTTGTAAGCATGGCTTGACTTTATAAAAAATCTTTACCAGCATCAGTTTTCAAAATTTCTTGTAATTTTTCTGCTGTGTTTCTTTGAGATAGAAAAGATCGATATGCTCCCACGGCACACCAACTTTATCTGCAAAATCATAGAACTTGTTAAAATATCTATACTCATTTACAACATCACCTTTAAGGTCATAGAATACAGGCACCGTAGGATCTGCATTTTCTAGACGTGACCTTTCGTTTTTAGAAACTGATGGGTTCAATCCCATGAATAAGATTCCGTCAGTTTCCAGATTAGTAGGCGCAAAAGGTGGCTACTGTGCAAATTCTTGTTTTGAGTGTTGAACCCAAATCTTTCTCAAGTCCTTACCAATGAGATTCTCAACATCTATCATATCGCTTATCAAATCCCTTTCAAAAAACTGCTATACAAGTCGTTAATCTGATAACCCTCTGTAAATCGTTTTTTGCTAAGTTTTTCATTTTCGACCAGTCCCCACAACAAGAACTCTTTCAAGAAATATTTATCTGATGCGGGTACTTCTGGCTGGTGTTTTTGTACCAGATCTTCCATAGGTTCCACCCTATCGATCAGGGTTTTATAGTCGGCATCGTTTAATTCATCCAGCAGTTCCAGCCCACCGTTATTAAAAAACCACTCCACCAGCTTATCATACGGGGTTTCCTCATCTTGCTTTTGTAGTTTTTTGATTTCTGGGAAAAGCTTTGGGAAAATGGTTTTGATCGCATCGCTCAGCAATTCCTGCGCGACAAACTCGGCGCCCTCTTGCTCACCCTCGTAAACCAGTTCTATCTTACCTGTGATGGATGGGATGATTCCGTCAAAATCACTCAACCTTATCACGGTAGATTCATCACCAGTCATCAATGCGCGACGCTGTGCGGCACTCAACAGGTTTTCAAAAGCGGTGATGCTCATACGTGCACTCACACCACTTTTCTCATCTACGTACTCACTCTCACGTGCGCTAAAGCTGATTTGTTCCAGCAAGTCCTTAGCTAGTTCTGGCACATAAATATTAGACGCATCTGCCATAACGCGCTTTGCTTCCTGCTGGGTAATGGTTTTGGCGATCTCGATACTGTCTGGATAATGGGTCAGAATCTGCGATCCTATTCTATCCTTTAGCGGTGTCACGATGCTGCCGCGATTTGTATAATCCTCTGGATTTGCGGTAAACACAAACTGCATATCTAGGTTCAACCTAAGTTTGAATCCACGTATTTGAATATCACCCTCCTGCAAAATATTAAATAACGCCACCTGGATACGCGCTTGTAAATCTGGTAACTCGTTGATCACAAAAATGCAGCGGTTGGCCCGTGGAATCATTCCATAGTGGATCACTCGATCATCTGCATAGCTAAGTTTTAGATTTGCCGCCTTGATCGGGTCGATATCGCCTATGAGATCTGCCACCGTAACATCTGGCGTGGCCAGTTTTTCATAAAAACGATCATCGCAGTGCAGCCATTCTAAAGGCGTATCATCACCATGTTTTTCAATGAGTTCAATAGCCGTGCGCGATAGCGGCTGGAATGGATCATCGTGGATCTCACTACCAGCAACAAATGGGATATACTCATCCAATAAGCCGGTCATGAGTCTTGCGAGCCTGGTTTTAGCCTGTCCTCGTAATCCCAGCAAATTGATATTGTGCCTGGACAAAATCGCGCGTTCCAGTTGCGGTATCACGGTATTTTCATAGCCATGAATCCCCTCAAAAGTCACCACGTCGTTTTTAATATTGTGAATAAGGTTATCACGCAATTCATCTTTGATCGACTTACTTCTTCCAGCCCGAATTCCTTTAGAGCACCTAAAGTTTTACAATCTGTCATTTTCTTGTTTTCCATCTTATGACCAAAATACAATCCGCACCCCGCCACCCCGCGTGCTCTTAGAGTTCTTTAACTTATCGTGGTTTGTGGTGGGGTATGAATGTTCCGCTTTCGCGAAAGCGGAATAATCCACATCTCCTGTGATAGTTTGCGAGCTCGATAAAACTTAATTGGAATCAATATTAATCGTCGGGATGCTACACTCCTGGCCTGATCGTACTATTCAGCCATCAACTTATATACTTCCAGAATCCCTTCTTGCTATGCAAATGACGCATAACGCGTAGGATGCCAGCATTTTCTGGCTGTTCTAGACTGGGATCGTTTTGCAGGAGTTGCTGCGCTGCGGCTCTAGCCTGTGCTAGTAGGTCATTATCCTTGACAATATCTGCCAGGCGCAACTGGAGAACGCCGCTCTGGCGTGTGCCCATCAGATCACCTGGACCAGGCGTAGTTTAAGGTCCACCTCAGCAATTTCAAAACCATCTGTCGTGCGTACCATGGTTTCTAGTCTAGTCCTAGCTTCCTTGCTCAATTTATGACCGGTCATTAGAATACAGTAACTCTGGTCTGCACCGCGGCCTACCCTACCGCGCAATTGGTGCAACTGGCTCAGGCCAAAACGCTCTGAACTCTCTATGATCATAACGCTGGCATTAGGCACATTTACCCCTACTTCTATCACCGTGGTTGCTACCATGATCTGGGTCTCACCTTTCACAAACCGATTCATTTCGTAGTCCTTATCCTCTGGCTTCATCTTGCCGTGGACGATGCTAACTCTATAATCTGGTAAAGGGAAATCCCTTACGATGCTCTCATAACCATCCTGTAGGTCTTTATAATCCAGTGTTTCAGATTCCTGAATCAACGGATAAACAATATAAATCTGCCTGCCCAGCGCAATCTCATCCCTAATAAATTGAAAAACCGACAGCCGATCCTTGTCGTAGCGATGCACCGTTTTAATTTCCTTGCGATCGGGTGGCAACTCATCAATTACCGATATGTCCAGATCACCATACAGACTCATGGCGAGCGTGCGCGGAATGGGTGTGGCAGTCATTACTAAAACATGTGGTGGTAAATGGTTCTTTTTCCAGAGTTTAGCGCGCTGTGCAACGCCGAAACGGTGCTGCTCATCCACAATAGCTACTCCCAGATTTTTGAACTTCACCTTATCCTCAATCAGCGCGTGGGTACCTATCAAAATGTCCAGCTCGCCAGACTCAAGATTTTCATGAATAATGCGGCGATCCTTTGTTTTGACCGATCCCGTGAGCAACGAAACGGTAATTCCGGTTTTTTCCAGCAACTCACTCACACCTGCATAGTGCTGTTGCGCTAGAATTTCGGTAGGTGCCATTATACAGGCTTGAAATCCATTGTCTAGCGCAAGCAAACAAGTGAGCACCGCCACGATCGTCTTTCCTGAACCCACGTCGCCTTGCAGTAACCTATTCATGTGGGCGCCTGTTGCTATATCTGCGCGTATTTCTTTAACTACTCGTTTTTGCGCACCCGTCAACTCAAACGGCAGGTAATTCTGGTAGAAATTATTGAACTTCGCACCTACCTCACCAAAAACAAAACTCTTGATCTTATGCTTGCGGATCCGGTTTTGCTGCAATAGCTCCATCTGGATAAAGAACAATTCCTCAAACTTGATTCTGTAGATTGCTTGATGCAAGCTATCGGCAGAGTTTGGGAAATGAATCTCGCGCATCGCAACATTTTTTTCCACTAGCTGTTGCTGCTGCATGATTTCCGATGAAAGAGTTTCTACAAACGAATCATTGATTTCGCTGAACAACTGGCGCATCATTTTTACGATGGCGGTATTTGTAAGCTTGCGCTTGGCCAGCATTTCTGTACTGGGATACACCGGCGCCATGGCGGGTTGTGGTCGTGACTTGAATTCTTCCAGCAATTCCAGCTCAGGGTGCGCCATACTGAAGACCGCACCATAGCGGGAAACCTTCCCAAAAGCCACATATGGCTGATTGATCTTCAAACTATCCCTGAAATATTTCTGGCCCTTGAACCAGACCAGTTCCATACTGCCAGTTCCATCGCTAAAGCTGGCCACCAGCCGTATCGCCTTGCCCGTCCCCGCTGTTCTTAAATTGACAATCTTGCCGATCACCTGCACCTGCGCAGCATCTGTTACAGCAAGTTCATTGATTTTATAAAATTTAGTCTTATCAATGTACCGATTAGGAAACAGATGCGCCAGATCACCATACGAGTGGATGCTCAGCTCTTTCTTCAACAGATTTGCCCGCTCTGGCCCTACTCCTTTCAGGTATTCTATGGGCGTCGTAAGAAAATGAGTGGACAATGCGGTAGGTTTTACGCTTTTGCTAAATTAGTAAACCGTGGAAGAACTTGAAGTTGAAGTTGAACTTGAAGTTGAACTTGAAATTGAACTTGAACATAAATTTGAATTTGAGCTCTAGACTTACCTAAGCGCTACTGTCATGCTGACGCAGGTCAGCATCGCACAGGACGCAAGGGATCAGAGAGCTTGAATATGACAAAAAAAAGCCCCCGCCAGGGGGTTTGGGGGTGTTGAGCATGAGTAGATCAAATGCACCGATTAGACCCATCCCGACCTTCCCTCGAGGGAAGGTGCATCATGAAGCATTTAGTTACTAAAGGCAATTTTTGATAAAAGACAAGAAAAGCCCCCTCGAGGGGGTTGGGGGGGGTTGGGGGTGTTACGCATGAGTAAACACTCAAAACGCGGAACATGAAATCTCTAACATTGAACAGTAGACGTGAATCGTGGAACTTTCAACTTTGAACCTTGAACATTAAGCATGAAACGCAAGAAGTTCCCCTACTGCCTAGCAATCCACCGCCTATAAGCAGCGGCGTTGCGGTTGTGTTGCGCTAGCGATTTTGCAAACTTGTGGTAGCCGAAGTTCTCTACATCTGCCACAAAGTAGTAGTAATCGTGGTTTTCTGCATTGAGAACTGCATCAATGGCATTCAAATCTGGTGTTACAATCGGCCCAGGTGGTAGGCCAGCATATCTATAGGTATTGTAGGCAGAATCAGTTTCTAGATCTGCATAGAGGACTCGTTTGATGGTTTGTTCAAAGTCGTTTTCTTTTAGTTTTTTGGCATAAATCACCGTGGGATCTGCGTCCAGTTTGATGCCGCGACGCAGGCGGTTAAGGTACACACCAGCCACTTTGGGGCGTTCATCTACTTTGGCGGTTTCTTTTTGAACTATTGACGCGAGTGTATAGACCTCGGCTGGAGTCAGATCCAGTTTTTCTGCTTTTTTCTTGCGCGATGCTGTCCAGTAGGAATCATGGTATTCCAGCATGCGCTGGGCAAATTGCTCTGCGACTTGTATTCCAATAAAATTCAAATTGATTGGGCAGATAGATACTCAGCGCAGTTTTGCTGATTCAGGCCCTGCTTTTCCAGGAACTCTGGATCACGCATGGCAGATAGGAGCTCCAGGCTATCCGGCTCGATTTGTCTTGCGACGCGTCCTGCCAGATTTTCAAGACGTTCCTGATTATTGAAACGTACGATAATGGGTAAATTCTCACTGCGAATGTTATCCACAATGTCGTTGCTACTCATGCCTTTTTTGAGGATATAGCGACCGGGTTTCACATTTTTGTGATAGCCCTTTTTTGTCGCCGTCTTATGAAACGCATCCCGATCCTCTACAGCAGCCGCAACGATCATGAACGCCTCGTCATAATCTGCGCCCGTGGGGATATAGACCTCGTAGGTATCGGTTTCAAAATTTGTATTCGGGCCAAAAAACGTTTGGAACACGTTGTAGGCAAAAATGCCCATCCCCACCAGCCCTACGAGGGCGACCATGAGAACGATTTTGGTGATTTTCTTCATCGGTGATTGAGTCGCAGTTACGCTGCCTTACTTGTTGATCAATTGATATAGAATGACGTCTTTGTAGCTGTTCATCGTGGCAATCCAGTCTTTTTTTATTCCGCTTTCGCGAAAGCGTAATTTCTCAAACAACTTCTTGCTCGCTACATTATCTGCACTCACACTGGCATATAACTGGTGCAGCCTGAGGTGCTGGAATGCATAGTCCACCATCAGCTGAAGTGCTGATGTGGCCAGGCCTTGCGCACGATCTGCCTCGCTGCTGATCACGACTCCCACGCCTGCCCGCTTGTGGTAGGGATCAAAGTCATAGAGATCTACCACGCCCTTAATATTATCTGACAGATTGCAGATGGCGAGCCGCAATTGCTTTACCTCATAAATATCGCGGTGCGCGTTTTCCAGATATTCCCGCAGGGTAAACTTTGAGTAGGGCGTGATCGTGTTGCCCACCTCCCAAAGGGACGGATTGTTCTCCAGTTCATACAGAAAATCCAGATCTTCAGGATCCACCGCACGCAAATAACAACGATCGTTGCGCAGGCTTACCATGTCCACTCTCCTTTAAAAACCTGCACGGCTGGCCCGGTAAGCCAGATATTTTTATACCCGCCAGAGGGGTCGATTTCAAACGAGATTTCCAGCTCGCCACCAGGTGTTTCCAGAATAATATGCTGTGCATCTGTATGCTGGGTGTGGTGCATAGCAAGAGCAACTGCCGTCACGCCCGTACCGCAGCTTAGTGTTTCATCCTCCACGCCGCGCTCGTACGTACGCACCTTAAATCTATTGCCGCCGGCTGGTTGTACAAAATTGATATTGGCACCCTCTGCGCCATACAGCTCATTGCGCAGCTTGCGACCCATGGTTTTTACGTCCACATGTTCCAGATTATCTGTTAACTGGACGTGGTGGGGCGATCCTGTATTTGTAAAGACATAATTGTCCAGCATTTCTACCCGCGGGACGTTCACCATCTGTAAGCTGATTTTGCGATCTGCCAGGATTTTTGCTTCATGCATACCATCAATCGCCTCAAATCCTGGCATGATTCATTTACAATACCTAAATAATTAGCAAAGCTGACAAGACAGCGCCCGCCATTACCGCACATGGTGCTTTGCTTGCCATCTGCATTGTAATACACCATGGTAAAATCTGCCGAGTCGTTGTTTTCCAGCAGGATAAGCCCATCTGCCCCCACTCCAAAGCGGCGGTCACAGAGCTGCGCGATGATTTTGGTATCTTTTTTGAAATTCCCATCCCGGTTATCGATAATGACAAAGTCATTACCCGTTCCTTGGTATTTAAAGAATTGAACTGACTGCATAAGCTGCAAAGGTACGGGCTACCTAAAAAATGTCAGACTAAAGTTAAACAGTGTTAACAGAAAAGTATAAATGAAATTTGGCACATTATTTTGAGTTAGAAAGTTTCACGTTTGATAGTTCAAGGTTTAAAGTTCAAGGTTGAATATTCATGAAAGGCTGTTGCGGATGAGTTTGAAGTTTCACGTCTCATGTTTAAGGTTGAAAGTTAAATGTCAGTCTGAGCCTTTCGAGAACGAGTTGAATTGTACAATCCGCATCGCCAGGCATGGCTCAATAAAATAAAAAGAAGAAAACTAAAAGAAAAACAGACAAATGAAAAATTGGTTAAAAACACTGGGGACAGCAGCACTGGGAGGTGCGCTGGTGTTGGGTTCCTATAAATTGATAGAAGAAGATAAAAACCTCAACGCCGAGACATCAACTATAAGGGTAGCAGAAAACATACCGCAGGTCAATACCGCAAACTACACCGCCCCCAGCAACCTGGACGTGGACTTTACTGAGGCTGCTGATAAAACAGTAAACAGCGTCGTACACGTATTTAATAAAAGTGTCACCACGGGCTATCGCAATAGACTGGATGCGTACCTGGGAAGACCATCACAGCGCGAGGCAATAGGTACCGGTAGTGGCGTGATCATCACGGCAGATGGTTACATCGTGACAAACAATCACGTAATAGAAAACTCGACTGAATTACAAGTAAAGCTAAATAACCAGAAAACCTACAAAGCAGAGTTGATAGGCACAGAACCATCCAGCGATATCGCGTTATTGAAGATAAACGTGGATGAGGAGTTGCCGTATGTCGTCTTTGGCGATAGCGACCAGACTAGGATAGGTGAATGGGTACTGGCGATAGGGAACCCTTTTAACCTTACTAGTACGGTCACTGCGGGAATCATTAGTGCAAAAGGTCGTGACCTTAATACCAACGACCGCAACATGCAGAATTTCATCCAGACAGATGCAGCCGTAAATCCAGGAAATTCTGGTGGTGCGCTAGTCAATACAAATGGCGAGCTCATAGGGATCAATACGGCCATCGCATCGCGCACAGGTTCTTATGTGGGCTATTCTTTTGCAGTGCCGTCTAACAATGCCCGCAAAATCATTCAGGATCTGATGGAGTATGGATCAGTTCAAAAAGGAATGCTGGGTATCTCAGGTAAGGACTTGAACGGCTCACTCGCCAAAAAGGAGGGCTTACCCGTTAGCGAGGGAATCTATATCGCAGAAGTAGTTCCAGAAAGCGGTGCCAGTAAAGCCAAGGTGCGCGAGGGAGACATCATCACCGGCATTGACGGTATAAGAATTCGCTCCTTTAATGACCTTGCAGGTTATGTAAGCAGCAAGAATCCAGGTGACGTTGTAGATATTAAAGTCTTACGGGATGATCGCATCCTCACTTTACCTATTGAGATCACGCTAGATACAACCATGGAGATTCCAGAACTGGAGATGATGGTGCGCAACATGAATAGTTCAGAACGCAAAAAATACCGCGTGGAAGAGGGAGTAAAAGTTATTGCGCCCACGGGAGATCTACGCCGCAGTAGGACAGACTGGAGAAAATACATCATTACCAAAGTGAACGACCGCAGCATAAGTGACGTGGAAAAACTGAAAAAGACGCTGGAGGAAGAATCCCAATACGGCGAGATGATCATAGAGATGAAAAATGATGATGGTGAGATCGAGCGCTACAGGGTACGCTAGCGTATAGTTAATTACAGTCTAAAATCCCCGCCGGATTTCGGTGGGGATTTTTTGTGGCGCATATTTGAACGTATGGAATTGACTTACTGGCAATTTGCCGTGGACGCTGGTCTAATGGTGCTTATCTGGATGGTACAGCTGCTGATCTACCCGGGTTTTGAGTACCTGGACTCCAGAACATTTCAAAGATGGCATGCGCGATATGCTCGCAACATGACCTTTATAGTTGCGCCTCTCATGTTTGCCCAGGCCGGTTTTATAACGCATCATTTGTGGCAGGTCTTGGATTTTTACAGCATAGCTTATGCAGTGCTTGCACTCGCCACCTGGGTGACCACCTTTACCATTTTTGTGCCCAATCATCATCAATTGGACACTTCATCGCATGACAAAGCCCTCTGCAGAAAATTAACTAGGCTTAATTGGATCAGAGTCATTCTATGGAGTTCCATCGTGATTCTAGACGTGTTTTACTGGATTTTATAAAAATTACGGCAACGTTATCGCAATTTTACATTTCACGATCCCTCACTTTTAAATTATTACTAATGAACCAGTTGCAAGTTTGTGTTGGTGGGGTTGATGGTAATTACGCTTTCGCGAAAGCGTAACAATGAAAATCCTGCCTGTAACAAAAAGCATATCGAGCGACTAATAGTGCATACCCGAAAGTTTACTGGAAATGCGCTGACAGTTTAGCTGTAATGAGTGTGTGCGGTACAATTTTTGCTGTATAACTTTCTGCCAATGGATGGCAGATTTTCATAAAATTATTTAACTACATGAGACAACTCAAAATCACCAAACAGGTAACCAATCGTGAATCAAAATCACTGGACAAATACCTGCAAGACATCTCCAAAATTGACTTAATTACTGCCGAGGAAGAGGTGGAACTTGCACAACGCATCAAAAAAGGTGATCAGCGAGCTCTTGAAAAATTAACCACGGCAAACCTGCGTTTTGTGGTTTCTGTAGCAAAACAATACCAAAATCAAGGACTTAAACTTCCTGACCTTATCAATGAAGGAAATGCGGGACTTGTAAAAGCGGCCAAACGTTTTGACGAGACACGTGGTTTTAAATTCATCTCCTATGCTGTATGGTGGATACGTCAATCGATATTACAAGCTCTTGCAGAGCAGTCACGTATTGTAAGACTACCGCTTAACAAAATCGGCTCGATCAACAAGATCAACAAGGCATTTTCTCACCTTGAGCAATTGCATGAGCGCCCACCATCACCAGAAGAACTGGCTAAAGAGCTGGACATGACCGTGAGCGATGTGAAGCAGTCTTTGAAAAATGCTGGTCGTCACGTGAGTATGGACGCGCCACTTAAGGAGGGTGAGACTTCTAACCTGTACGACGTTGTACGTAGCGGTGAGTCGCCTAATCCAGACCGCGAGTTAATGCATGAGTCACTCACGCTGGAAATCACGCGTGCGCTGGAAACATTGTCACAAAAGGAGGCAGACGTTATCTCACTTTATTTCGGGATAGGGAATCAGCAGCCTATGAGTCTAGAGGAAATAGGTGAAACCTTTGACCTGACTCGTGAGCGCGTGCGCCAGATCAAGGAAAAAGGAATCAAGCGACTACGCCAGAATTCGCGTAGCAAGATTTTGAAGTCCTACCTAGGATAGAAACTTGTAACTTAATTATTAATCCCCAGGCTCGCGCCTGGGGATTTTTTGTTTTATCTATCTTGTAGTTTACACATCTTTGAAATTCGAAACCTATGAGCTCAAAAACTAAAATCTTCCTTTGCGTGATAGGCGGCTTGCTGGTAATAGGTTTAGTAATTGCAGTTAAATCAGTCTCTTCCTATGTGACCAAATTAGAAGATATTAGAACTCACTTGGATTCATTTGACGATATGGAATTGACTGAAAACTCAATTACTTTGACCAAATTAGATGGAGCAGCGGAAAATGTTCAATTTTCTACGTCTGATACAATCCGCTTGTATTTCTGGAAAACGAGCTGCCCTGATTGCATCACAGAATTATCTACTTTCGGCAAGAAGAACCTACAGAATCGATATTATATATTACTTGATAGCAGTGGTAAAGCAAAAGTACAGAGTGATGAATTATTACGTCTAGGGTTGACCCAGAATGTTCTTGAAAAGATCAACGTTGTCAGAGATACTCAATTGCCGTTTAAACCCAATAATTTGAAGTACTTTCCTGCCGAATTCAGTGTCAGCAATGATTCTATCTGGAAGGATTGATGAATGAATTAGGCTTCAGCGATCATATCTAAATATGCTATATTTCAATACTCTTGAATATAAAAATTTGAAAATACGTAGTAGGCTGTAAAACCAAGTTGCGTTCGCAGAATATGCAGCGTAGTTAATTACTTTTACACTTTGAATCGATCAAATAAAATACGTAACAAAGCAATGTCTCTTGATTATTTTAAGGGAGTATTTCATACGTATGAGATTTTGAACAATCCAGGAATCAATACACATTACGGCTTTGATATTTTTGATTTTGAAATTAAAAAGTCTATCAAGGCATCTTTCATAGAGAACTTCCCTGAATTTAGAGAAATGAAATTTGAGCTGAAAAGAATAACTAAAGACGATTTGATTGAAAAATAAAAAAGTGGTTCTTTATGGAATTGAATCCGAATTCGAGAAATCATATTCCAAATTACCAAATAGCTGGTGATTTAGTAAATGATATGATACAGTCATTCAATATTCTAAACTTTTACAAAATCTGCTTTGCCATAAAAGATGATGGTAGCATCAATAAGGAATTTGGTCTTTTGGTAGATTTGATCATTATAAGTTCAAAAGACACTGCCTATTATTGTGAATTTATATTGGATGGATAATAACTATTCAAGGTTTAAAACGTTTGATACGATTTAATAATCTCGTGATTCTTGATTTCAAATCGCCTTTTACGAAAATTGTGAATCAAGTTCGCCTGGTAGGAAATTGACCTATTCGGTTTTAAAACTATCTTAGACAAAAATCCCATCCTCTGCCTTACTGATTACCGCGTGTGCCGCTGCCTTGCCATTCAGCATGGCTGCATTGAGCGAGGAGTTGCTCAAATGATCTCCCGCGAGGAAAATATTCTCGGTAAGCTGAGTTTCTGTGGGTGGCATCGCATAATTGAGGTTATCGAGATCTGGAAGTGCTTTGGGAATATCCACACGTTTGATGAGTTTGCTGGTTTGAATGCCCATACGGGCAGCAAGTTCTCTTTTTACCGCGGTGATAAGTTCGTCATCGTTGTGATCATGATCTCGCACGATACTGGCACTTACTACACCTGCATGATCTGGAAAAACGTCGTGCAAGAAATGCACGTTGTTAACTAGCGCATCCCTTTCTGACAGCAAACCTATAATGGGTTGACCGAATCCCTCGTGAGTGGTCTCAAAATAAAGCGTGGTAACATTCTTCCATTCAATATCATCTTTAGGCAAATTACTCACGATACCAGACGCTGGTGTGGCAATGATGGTAAAATCGCTGTGGAGGTTCTCTCCATTTTCAAGGATAATGGTGTTACCCCTTACTTCTGCTACTTTGGTTTTCAATCTGATCTGATATGCGCCCAGCTTTCCAGCCATTTGCTTGGGAATTGCGGCGATACCATTTCGCGGAATGGTTGCGCTACCCGTTGCAAACATTTTAAAGACAAATTCAAACATTCGGCTACTGGTTTCAAGATCGGGCTCAAGGTAGATTCCAGCGTAAAAAGGCCTGAAAAAACGTTGTATCATTTTATCTGAGAACCCGTATTTCTGCAAATATTCCAATGTTGTCGTTTCCGGTGCCTCAAAAATTTGTTTGAGGGATTTGTTTTTAAGCTTTCGCGAAAGCGTAAGAACTTTCATCTTATCCTTTATACTTCCTACACTTGAAAATGCAGTAGGGAATAGGAAACCCAGGTCACGGGATGCATCGCCCAGCTTTGTGCGATTACCGTCATAGAAAATGATACTGCCAGGACTGAATTTTATCAAGTCCAATTTGTCCAGATCCAGAAATTCTCTAGCCGCTGGGTATTCATCCAGCAAAACTTGAAAACCCATATCCAGAATGTGGGACGAGTGATCCAGGGTGTGCACCCTCCCGCCTACATGGGCATTTGCATCCAGAACAACTGGCTTATACCCTGCATTGTTAAGAATAATGGCAGCTGCCAGACCGCTCACGCCAGCGCCTATAATGTAGATTTTTGTATCCTTTTTACCCATAAAACAAATGTAAGAGCGAGAGTGGCATAGGTCTAAAACTTGAGCAAAGGTTAACAGAAAACCGCGGTTCAAGCCTATACATTTACGGCATGGCATTGTTTCAAGAGCAGGATCTTACCGAGGAAGTCACCACTTCCGTAGAGCAGTTTTACTACGATTTTGTAGAGTTTATACCACGGCTGGCGCTGGGAATAGCGGTTATCGTTGTGGGTTATCTGATAGCAACCCTGCTGGCAAACTTTGTCAAAAAGCGGGTAATAGGCAGGACGCGCGACCCGTTGATGAGCATGTTTCTGGGCAAGGCACTGAAATTCGTCATCGTCATCATCTTTATCATGCTGGGACTGCGCGCTGCAGGACTGGGCGATATAAGCGCGGGAATACTTGCGACCGCCGGTGCAAGTGCCGTGGTACTGGGATTTGCGTTCAAGGATATAGGCCAAAACTTTATTGCAGGAGTGATTCTGAGTTTCAACAGGCCTTTCCAAGTGAATGATACGGTGGAGGTGGGTAATAATTTTGGTAAGGTGAAGACACTAGGGTTTAGAAATACAAAGCTCAAAACCTTTGACGGTAAAGACGTTTATATCCCAAATAGTGACGTGATTACCCAGCCGGTAACAAATTATACCGAGGACGGGTTCTATCGCTGGACATTTACCGTGGGCGTGGATTATGAGGATGATCTGGAACTTGCCAAGTCATGCATTATGAATGCGCTTAAGGCTGATGAGAAAGTTATAGAGGATCCAGAACACATTAATTTTGTCATTGAGGATGAGCTTGCGACCAGTACCGTGAACTTAAAAGTCTTCTTTTGGGTGGATACTTTTGACTTTGGACGCGTGGCAAATCAGACCCGCGGTCGTGTCATAGGTCGTGTGAAACGGGCGCTAGTGGCAGAAGGTTTCTACTTACCTGCAGATATTCAGGAAATCAAATTGTACGGCAAGGAAACAGAAATCCCACTTTCCATGCGCAACATTCTGCCGCAGATTCTGGGGGACGATTCTACGGAATAAATCCGATTGGGTTAGTAGTTTTGCATCTTATCGACTACTGGAATGAGTGATCCAGACAACAATTTTATCATGATCAAGACTTTCAAATACCTCGCCATTGCAGAGGGCTATTCTTTTCTCATTGTCCTTTTTGCGACCATGCCCTTGAAATATCTCGCCGGAATAGGTTTGCCTAATAAAATTATGGGAATGGCGCACGGCTTTTTGTTTTTGGCATATGTGGTGCTTGCCATTGTTGTGAGTCAGTTGCTTAAATGGAAGATTAAGGATACGGCGATCGTGATTCTTATGTCCGTCGTGCCATTTGGTACATTCTGGATGGAGCGCAAATATCTGGAGCCGCACATTTCTACAGGGGCAGCGGTGGTTTAAAAAGTTTGTAGTTTATTACGCTTTCGCGAAAGCGTTCTCTATACCTCTCATGGAATTCTTAGGTTTGCCACGGTTATGAATCTATCTGTTTTACTGCGTATCACCCGCTGGCCTAATGTGCTGATGACAGTGGTTACCCAGCTAGTCATTGTATTTTTCTTTTACCATGTGGGAATAGATACCACACTGGCTGACTGGCAAATAGGTCTGCTGATTACCGCTACTGCCCTACTCACTGCGAGCGGGAATATCATTAATGACGTGTACGACGTGGTAATTGATCAAATAAACAAACCAGAAAAGGTCATCGTGGGTAAAAAAATCACCGAAAAAACCGCGATGAGCTGGTATATGGGGCTTACAATCGCTGGAGTTGCGATGGGTTTTGTGCTGGCCAATAGCATAGATAGACCGCTCTTCTCATGCGTATTTATCATCGTCGCTTTCCTGTTGTATCTATATGCCAGCTCGCTCAAATCCATGTTGCTCGTAGGTAATGTGGTGATCTCAATTTTAGTAAGTCTGGTTTTGCTGGTCGTTGTCATTTTTGACTTGCTACCATCTGTGAGTGCCTATCAGCGTGAGTTTTATCAATCTGTATTGAAAGTAGTTGCTATTTACGCGGCTTTTTCTTTTTTGGTGAATCTCTGTCGCGAGTGGGTAAAGGATTGTCAGGACGTGAATGGCGATAAAGCTGGTGGCAGATCTACCTTGCCGCTGCTACTAGGTGTACAACGCACCCAGCGCATTATTGCTGGAACGATAGGCATCGTCATCGCCCTATTGATCTATCTGACGATTGAGGTGATTCACGCAGATCAATGGTTGCTGTATTATGTTGTTTTTGGAATTATCGCACCGCTCATGTATGTTGCCATACGATTGTGGCAGGCAACTGGTAATAAGGAACTTTCAAGTATTTCCGCTATCATTAAAATCACGATGTTACTGGGAGTTTTAAGTATGCTGCTGGTGCATTCAATAGTGTAAATATGCTACAAGAAAAATTAGTGCATCTGGATATCGTACTAGCTTCGCAAAGCCCGCGCAGGCAAGAATTGCTGAAAGGGCTGGATATAGATTTTAGGATTGAAACCAGGCCGGTAAAAGAAGAATATAGCCCGACTCTTAAGGGGTCTGAAATTACAGATTACCTAGCAGCACTAAAAGCGGCGGCTTTTAAGGAAGGTTTGCAGAAAAATCAATTGGTCATCACAAGTGATACGATTGTTTGGCTGGATGGAAAAGCTCTCGAAAAACCTAAAAATGCAATCGAGGCAAAAAAGATGCTCACCATCACGAGTGGAAAAACACATAGCGTATTTACTTCTGTAGCCTTTACCACTACTACTGGAACTGAGACTATCAACGATGAAACCAGGGTCACATTCAATGATCTAAGTTCAACCGAAATTGATTACTACGTTGATAATTACAAGCCTTTTGATCGCGCAGGCGCTTACGGCATCCAGGACTGGATAGGCTACATAGGTGTCTCAAGACTAGAGGGTTGCTATTATAATGTGATGGGACTACCGTTACCTAAGGTGTATCAATACCTGAAAAATATGTAGTATGAAAAAGCAATTTTCGCCTCGACTGATTGCAATCGCTTTTGCTCTAGCAGTGTTTTTTTCGCTCCTTTTTTACAGTGCAGATATTTCTTTCCAGTTCGAGCACTTTAACTGAAAACATTTCAGCCGCCAGCTTTTATTCTTTACGGGTGTTACAGCAATTGTGGTGATGTTCGTTGCGTTTGAGAAGCGTTGGAATGGTTGTTTTAGTTATTAGAATAGATTTGGAACATCAATTTTTCACAAATGTTCATTAGTTTTATTCACCTAGTACTATTGAATACATCTACACTATAAAACATAGTCAACATCGCCTCATGTGTTAAAATTTCAGGCGATCTTCCATTTGGGCACTCATCTTCAGAAATAGTAATTAAGGCCTCGTAAAATTCTACAGGGGCATACGTATATAATCCATTCGCATTTCTAGGAAATGTAGGCTTAAAATAAGAATAAAAAAGTCATACCATTAATTTTGGACTGCCAATTACCTGCCAAAGCTGCCAAGGTTCTGTTTGAATCTATAACCCAAATAGTTCCGTCGGGATACTTTTGAACGTTTCTGGCTAGTTCTGAGGCATATTCAATTCAAAGGATGCCTTGTGTCGAATTTCTCTGTCATAGCAGCAGCAACGGCAGCAAAAGTGCTAAAAATGAAAATTTAAAGTCATTACTGCATATCATTGAAATCTAATTTCTAGATCCTCGTCATCGTAAAAAAGGTCTCATGTGGTAAAATCCCAGGCAACCTTCCGTTTGGGCACTCATCTTCAGAAATAGTAATTAAGGCCTCGTAAAATTCTACGGAAGCCAATGTATATAATCCATTCGCATTTCTAGAAGATGTAGGCTTAAAAATAAAATCATATGTTCCAACGCATGAATCTTGCTCAGAAAAAACGATATGATAGCTACCATCTTCTAACAACATTCTAAAATATGAATTTGATCCATCATTTGGATTATTAGAATACTTTATAATGCCCCCATTAGAATCAATGATTTTAAGTTTGAATCGCAATTTTTCCCTTGAAACATTGCCAGTAACATTAGTTACATACTTCTCAAATTCAAATAAAAATGTCTTGTTATTAATAGTAGAATGCCAACTACCTTACATAGCGGCAAGTGTTCCATTTGAATCTATAACTCGATTTGTCCCGTCTGGAAAGGTTATACCATCTCGCGCTAGCTCAGAAGCTCGCTCTACCGATATAGTGCCATTAGGCAACAACACTTGTGCATTTATTGTGGTCGTTAATAAACCTATTACTATAATTAGAATATTCCTAGACATAAAATTCAATTTTGTACTGGTGTAAGATTTCCATTGCTATCCATGGTATAGATTACTAGCTTATCAATTACTGAACTACTTATTTCTGCATCACTAGCCTTATCTTTTAGAAATTCATATAAACCTTTAACAAGACCTTCTTCCTCAACAAAATCGATTAAATCAAATTTATTATCATCACCTTCAATATCACAACTCAAAAACTCGTCCAGTTCTTGCTGGCTACCGGTAAATTGAATAACGTAGACCTCTGTTTCTGTTACAACAATCTGTACAAAGTCCTTGATTTCATTTTTATGCATGGAAGGGTCAACAGTGTTCCTGTTATTGATAGTTTGTAGAAATTTGAAGACATCTGTATTTGAGAATATCTGCATACCTTTAGTATTTCCCCTTATTAATCTAATACGTGTTTTAACAGGATGGTAGTGAGCAGTTACCACGTTATAGGAGCCAATGGGCATTATAATAGAACTTCCATTCTCAGCCCTGCTAACCAAAATATTATTGCAATGCTCACTTGGATGCAAATAGGCACAATTAAATTTCTCTTCATAACCTCTTATTGTCCTAATCACATGTGATTTATGTAATTACATTGTTATCTTTTAGAAAGTGAGTACAGTTAGTAAGTTTGGAATTTCATATAAGAAGTTTAGATGCTCTCATCCCATTAAGAACTCTTCATAGTATTGTTCACTTTTTCCTTATCATATAAATTGATACTTGTGATGACTGCTGTTCCTACTGTAAGTTGCCAATAAGCGTAAAATAAATAAGAAGGTGGAAACCCAACTATTTCTATCGGATGTAGATAGACAGCAAATAAGACATTAGCTGCGATTGCAACAATTAAAACTGGAAGCATGGCTATAAAGAAGTATTTCCCTATAGTTAATCTCAAGTACATGGTATGAGTAAGTAATGTAGAAAAAATACAATAAGCTATATCTACACCTATTTTGCCACATTCCTCTTGCACATTATATAAAGAGACGATGGATGCGTTTTTAATTGAACAGTAGATCCAAGCAAAAGGAATGAAACTAAAGTAGCTGATTAAGTAAATACCAATACCCAGTAATATGGAAATAAGTAAAAATGACAAATTTTGGTTTGTGCTGTACTTGAGTAATATTATGGGCATAACAACTATAAAGATTAATGGAAGTACAGCCTGATGTGACCATGGTGATCCTATCCAAATATATAGTTGAGTGAGCAAGTAAATAGAGAGTATTAATACCAATATATTTTTGATTCCTCCCTTAATGCTTCTATTATGTAGTTTTGAATCAATCACAATTGATCTCACTAATCAATATTTCACCCTTAAGCGCTTCAAGTATTTTATTCCTATTTACTTTTATAGTAGTTGGTTGGATACCTATTGCAGTTCCATTGTAGCTATTTACCCAATTCTGGATTTCATTTTGCATATTTTTCCATGTAGCATCTGCTATATTGTAGTAGTCATCTTGAGCGCAATTCTCGTCATCATTACCCAAAGATATTAGATCGGTCACAAGTATCAAGTTCATAGCTTTAATGTAAAATTTAGTAAGACTATTTCATTTACTATTAATTCAACACTATCTAGCATTAAAAATTCGCGACACTCTTAATATAGTCAAGCAATGTCATCACCTTAAGCGATTTAACTGATGTTGTAAATATAGTGCCATTGTGATCTGCCATATAACAATAGTCAAATTTGTTGACGTCATCCAACGCGATACAGTCTGGAAATCTATGTAAAACTCTTGAATAATAAGAAAAGTGATTATAACTACTATAGCGAGTAGCAAATAATACACATAATTCTTATGAGAAAAACCGAAAAATATTTTATAAACGAAGTGAACAAAGACTAGTGAGATTATACCAACCGCCACAATAGTGTAAATTAGGCTTGAGTAATTATCCGCGTTCACTGAATCAGATGCTAGGGAGATCATATAAATCAAAACTGAAGCAATTAAAACGGATCCAAATAGAATACCAATATTTGACAACAGGTATACAACTTTGGATAAAATATTATTGTAACCAAACTTATTGTAGTTCAATAAATAAAATACAAGCCCGAAAGAGATTGGAATTAGGAATATTAAATTACCAGACTGGACGCTGTCTGCATCTACATACCAGACCGGGTTCAGTGTCAGAAGGCAGACAAATAATAAAAAGTATTTTATATAAGGGCTCAACTCAGCTTATTTTAAATAGGATGTTTCTTGAATAAATAATTACGATCGAGAGAAATAATGTCTTAATTACAATTAATTTCAGTGATTACGCTGGTAGATTTGAGAGATTGTAGAATTTTTTCACGGTCAACTTTAATGGCAACAGGTTGTTCTATTACTGCACTACCACCATTGTCTTCTACCCACTGTTATACCGATTCCTGTAAGTTTTTCCATGTTGCATCCGCAATCGCATAGTATGTATTCATCTTGCATTCAGTAGAACCTGGCGTCATATTGTTTACTACCCCAGAAATATGTGCTACATCAACTGCCCGAGTGAAAATTTCTAAAAATCCGTTTTGATTACGATTGACACCCCACTGCCTATTTCCTGAGAATGGTTGATCACCATTACCACCCAAAAGTGTATTGGGTGTAGAGATAGTTGATATAGTCCAGCTTGAACTATCAAACCCTGATACCATTATAGCTCCTTTATCATCAAGAATAGCTGATAAGGTACCCAAACCCGCGAAATTGGAAAATGATGAAGCCTCTATCCAAAAAATAGAAGTTATAGGATTAGCGGACTGAAATATTGTTAAATCATTCAATCCAAATGGTTCAAAGTCCCAGCTTATATCTGCTATAACTGTTCCAAATGCTGGGTTGTCACAATCGAATTCGAAATCATCTTCGCTTCCGCTAGCCAGAGTGGGAAAATTTTGTCTGAAAGCATTATATACCGCATCATCACTATCAGGATTACCATCACCATCAAAATCTGGATTCTGAGTCAAAACTACGGAGTAGTAGTCCATATTTGCTAACGGAACATTACCATCACTTATGGGCTGGTTCTCAAAACCAGAGCCTAAATTGGTCAACCGAGTTTCACAGGCAGGCGGTAGTGTGTGATTATAAAGATTAATATACGTTTGTGTATCTAAACCGTTCTGCATTGCGCATTCTCGTATCAAAGCCATGGGATCAGTCTTTACCAGCTCGTTAAGTTCTTCAAAACGTGGCAATAAAATATCCGGTTCCTGACATTTCAATGACAGAAATTCCTTTAAGAACTCTTCTTCTTCCTGGGGTAGATCAGGAATAGCACCTGTCGGGGTAATTATATTCAGAGTGGCTACGTATGCATTTATTTCAGAGCCTAAACTACAAGGATCTAGATTGGGATTTGAGTTTATACAGTCTTTTTCATCATCTGTCAGATTTAGAAGATCAGCGATACTTGCCTCGCATTCTTCTTCTTGTGGGTTTTCCTCACCTGGGTTAGGTTGTACCCCTACAATAAGCTCCTGTTCATCTGGTGCTTCATTGGGGTCGGGGTCGTCGTTGGTAGGTGGATCGGTGGTTACGCCTGGCTACCAGCGCCACCGTCCGGACTTCCTACGGGTGTGCTACCTATCCCGCTTCCTGGGGTAACCTCCCCACTGCCAGGACCGCTGGGATTACTTGGGTCGCCAGTGTTCAAGCATAAAATTTCTTTTTCTATTGTTGTCCATTGAGTAACGCATTCAGTCTGTGCTCTTCTATCCCCTGTAAGATTACAAGAGTCACCAGGAGCATGGTTTGCATCGCTGGCACATGGCGTCCACGTACAAACCTGGTAAGAATACCATTGCATTTCATACCCGCATACGTTATCCACCACCATGGCTGGTAAGAGATCGCTACCAGGAATGCGTTCAAAATAAATAGGTGTTTCATTAATGCTACCATCTTGTCTTACTTGATAGTCTACGAGATGCTGTATAATAAAACCATCATTCAGTACCGTGAGCTGGTAGTTGCGTAGCAATGTTTGTTCTTCGATACTGTCCTGAATGATTTTGAATGTGTAATTCTCATATTTATCAGTTATGTATTTCTTGATATAGCTTGTGTCGAGGACAATACCAGTATAAGTGCCACCAGTATTTGAATTAGTAACAATATCATCCGCTCCATAGTCCTGTCGCAATAAAAGGTCATTTATGGAAAAGAAAGTACAGGGTTATCAAGAATATCTGACATACTGGTGCGCGCACCAGTAATTTTTGGTATGTCCTCATTTGTGAGCGCCTCAATGTTCTGCGCGCCTCCATTTGGTTTCAATATATCATCATCTTGTGAGCAAGACGATGCTAGAAGTAATATTACCAGAATTACGACAGAAGGGTATCTTTTCATTCCTGAAAATTGTTGAATTGTGGTTTTCATAAAAGTGTGGTTAGTCTGATTTGTTAAAACTATGAAAAAATTAAAAAGCACCCAACAGCTTTTAAAAATTTATTCGCGGCACATGCGATATTTAAGTGCAAGCACAATAACTCAAGCTCTTGTTCAAGTTAATTAGTTAATCCCCCCAGCCACCACCACCCTCAAAATATCATACGCCCGATTCACGTCCCGTACATTCTCACTAGTTAATAAAAGCCTTAACCCAGCGCGAGTCTTTTTCTCTTTCATCTTTAGCTTGCCCGGGTTGTTCTGCACTGCTTTTAGGACATTGTGGAAAGCTGGAGTCTGGTAGAAATCGCTTTGCTGGTCTGCTATGAAATAACCTATAACCAACGACTAATATTTGTCAATTTCTTTGTTTAAAGACAAAACAGCATGAAAACCAATAACCATAACTATTTGCCAAAATAAGTATATAGTATTGTACCCATTAAAATAAGTAAAACGTTTACTATAATTGACCAAAGTATCTAAATCAAAAATGTAAAATGGTAAAAAAATTAAAACAGCGCAAAGTAGGTAGATAAAAATTATTCTACTCCAACTAAGTTTTTTTCGCAGAATAATTTTTAACGCAAGGAGAACTAAAATAGTTGATACGAATGGCAGGTATATTAAATACTCTCTGTCGACTAGTGTAGGGAATAAGGATAAAATTGAGATTCTATTATAATTGTCATACAAAAGATCAATCGAGGTAGTTGTAGCTATAAAGGAGAGGTAAATAATTAAAGTATTCAGTATAACCAGAATTAGAATCCACAGCCATTTAGGTTCCTTCATCTCATGTCTAATTGTAAATAGAATTGCAATCGTAAATACAAGGGCGTAACAGTATATTGGTATAAATCCGTTGTACATAGATAATAATGAAGCTAAAACCAAGAGGATCAGAAGGCATACTATTAATCTAAACCAGTATTTCTGATATTTAAGCATTACGGTTTAATTACAATTTATTTGATCAATAGTATCCCCTGATTTCAATTTTTCCAAGATTTTATTTTTATCTACCCTAACTTTGGTCGGAACGTCTATTACTCCAGTGCCTCCGTTGTCTGTAATCCACTGCTTAACTTCATTTTGAAAATTGACCCGAAGATGCATCGGCAATGTTATAATAATCATCTTGAGCGAATTCTTCATCCCAAAGGGACGCCACCTTTACTTGATTTGACCTGGTTGCTACGTCAACTGCTCGTGTATAAAACTCTAGTGAACCGTTTTGATTACGATTCATACCCCATTGCCTATTTCCAGAGAATGGTTGAGATCCATTCTGAGGCGTTCTAATTGTTGAGATAATCCAGTTATCAAAAGAAAAACCGCTTATCATTACGGCACCACTATCTGCGATTCCATTTGCTATGCGGTTCGAAGCACCGCCTTCAATCAAGAAAACAGAAGTAATAGGATTATTAGATGTAAATGTTGTAGAATCTTGAGGGGTCAAATAGTCAAAATCCCAAGTTATATCCGTTGTGACACCAAATCCACAAGTAAAATTAAAATTGTTTTTAGATCCTGAAGCAAAATTTTTAAATTTCTTTTTAAATTCATCGAAAAAAATGATATCATCACTATCTGGACTTCCATCATTGTTAAAATCAGGGTTTGGGTCAGTAATTAAAACAACCGGGTAATAGTCGATACTAGCCATGGGGACATTCCCATCACTTATGGGCTGATTTTCATACCCTGACCCCAAATTAGTCAACCGAGTTTCACAGGCAGGCGGTAGTGTGTGGTTATAAAAATTGATGTACGCTTGCGTATCCAGTCCATTCTGCATGGCGCATTCTCGTATCAGAGCCATGGGATCAGCCTCTATAAGATTGTCAAGTTCTTTAAAACGTGGCAACAAAATATCCGGTTCCTGACATTTCAATGCCAGATACTCCTTTAAAAAGTCCACCTCATCCTGTGGCAGCACTGGTGTGGTGCCTATGGGTGTAGAAAGGTTGAGGGATTGTATATAAGTATTGATCTCGCCATTGAGAGCGCATGAATCCAGGTCTGGGTTTGATTTCATGCAGGATTTTTCATCGTCTGTCAGGTTTAAGGTATCTACGATTCCTTGCTCACAAAATTCCTCACCTATCTCTGGCTGACCAATGTTAGGATCCATTCCAAGTTGTGATAATAAGTCTGGGGCATAATTTTGTCTGTCATCATCCGGACAACTTCCACAATAACTATTTCCACCCCCGTTTGCACCTCCCCCTCTAGGTGAGCCTGTGTAATGCAGCAATGGATTCACATGGTACATGATGGGAACGGTAACCATATGTGTACCACATTGCATATAGGCTCTATTTCTAAACCTTCTTCATTGCAATTATCGCCTAACCCATGACCTGCAGCCTGACCACCAATTTTGCCTTTGCACTTAACTTCATAGCAATATGACTCTTCGGAGGTAGTAAGGGTATACCCGCAAAAATAATCTGTCATACTTGCCGGTAGAAGTTCTGTACCTTCTATTCTAGTTAAAACGGCACTACCAGCATAATAACTACCATCGGCATTTACTGGATAATCGATCAAGAACTGTACAAATGTTGTATCATTTACTACAGTCAGTTGATAGTTACGCAGTAAAGACCGCTCTTCAATACTATCTTGAACTACTTTGAAAGTATAATTATCAAAATCAGGAGCACTGTACTTTTTTATAAATGTGGTATCCAGAACAATTCCAGCCGCAGTATTTACATCATTCGTAGTAAGTCCACCCTCACTACCACTCTGTCTTTGGATCAGATCATCAAAGCTATTACCTAGAATAGGGTCATTTAGGATATCATTCATACTGGTATGTCTCCCCAGCAAACCAGATTACACCATCGCTTTCTCGACGAGCGATGAGGATTGATATTAGTATCTTAAAGCAAATCATCATTCTGGCAAGAAACAACAGCGGTCACAACGCTATGCCAAATAGAAATTTGATCATTTTGGGAATTAGCTTCATAAGCTGTTTGTTTTGAACAGCCTAAATGTACACAATTTTTAGATGTAGATATTACGCTAAGACATCATGCTGTAAAATAATTTATTCAAACCCATTCAGCACCTTCCTAATCTCTACCAATCGACTCAACAAACCTTTCAAATGCTGAATATCCAGCATATTAGCACCATCGCTTTTTGCATTAGCTGGATCAAAGTGGGTCTCGATAAACAAGCCGTCCACATTATTGACCACACCAGCCCTAGCAATGGTCTCGATCATATCCGGTCGACCGCCAGTGACGCCGCTGGATTGATTGGGTTGTTGTAAACTGTGGGTAACATCTAGTACCGTGGGTGCAAACTCTCGCATGGTAGGAATACCGCGGTAATCCACAATCATATCCTGATAACCAAACATCGTCCCGCGATCTGTTATCATCACCTGAGTATTTCCTGAATCCTCTACTTTCTTTACAGCGTGGCGCATGGATTCTGGGGACATAAATTGACCTTTCTTCAGATTGACCACTTTGCCAGTTTCTGCCGCGGCGACTACGAGATCAGTCTGTCGAACTAAAAAAGCTGGGATTTGTAGTACATCCACGTATTGCGCTGCCATGGCTACGTCGCTTACCTCATGAATATCTGTGACGGTAGGAACGCCAAATTCCCTCGAAACTTTCTGTAAAATTTTCAATGTCTTCTGTTGTCCCCTATTCCAGTAAAACTATCGATCCTACGACCATTTGCTTTTTTAAAGCTTCCTTTAAATATGTAAGGGATTTCCAACTCATCGGTAATCTTTACCACTTGCTCTGCAATACGCATCGCCATGTCCTCGCTTTCTATGGCGCATGGTCCAGCGAGTAGAAAAAAGTTATTGCTATCGGTGTTTTTGAGTTGAGGTACGTTTGATAAGTTCATTATTTTGATTTTTGGTTGTTCACTCTTCGGCCAAAGTTCCAGGTTCAATGTTCAATGTTCAATGTTGTTTACTCTGGTGGAAAGTTGTTTCACGTTTCAAGTTTCACGTTGTTTACTCTTGGGCGAAAGTTCAAGGTTCAAGGTTGTTTACTCTTGTGAAAAATCTATCTCACATTTCAAGTTGTTCACTTCTGCGGCGTGTTGTTTTAGGTTTCACGTTGTTTACTCACATAAAAACTCTATTTCAAGTTTCAAGACATAAACTCTTGGTTGAAAATCAATGCAAATTCCTTACTTTCTTCTACAATCCTTTTCGTAATAGCTAACGGCTAAAAGCTAAAAGCTAATAGCTAATAGCTAAAAATTCACAGCTCAC
>CAVUDE010000003.1:0-17735 GCA_963740155.1 uncultured Flavobacteriaceae bacterium
TTTGTTAAAAAAATTATTGACTTAGGCACTTAATCACTAAGGTTTTTTATTAGGCAGGGTTCATGCGTCACCATGCGCTCCAGCAGGTTGTCGAATATTTCATTTTTCATGAACGAGCGGTTGAATCGATATGTGTATTCATTCAGGTAATCCTGCAGGTCCGTCACATGGTGGTGCATCCCGCGCAGCCAGGACTTTAGGTTCATCACCACCCTGTGCAGTTCCGGGAAGTTGCCACCCTTTTCCCCCGACAGGATGTGCTCCATGTTTTCAAACTCGGTCTTTAGGGGCTTGTAGCCAGACCATCCATCGGTCCTTACCATGGCATCCCTGTCGACGTGGTCGCACATGAAACCGCCCAGTGAGGCGGCATCCGCCCTGTCTATGACCCGCGTGTAGAGCCTGCTCACGCCCTTGACCTTCTTCTCTATGGCTACCGCAACGAGCTTCTTCTTGATGTTCTGGCGGCCCTTGGTGCCACTCTCCTGTCCGCCCACCACGAACTCGTCAACCTCCACGTTTCCCTCCAGCGGGTGTCTCCCGGAGCTCTCCATGGCCTTCATGACCTTGCGCTTGAAGGCCCAGCAGGTCTTCTGCCTGAGTCCAAGCTTGCGTGAGAGCTCGGTGGAGGTGATGCCCTTCTTGTTGGTGCTGACGAAGTAGACTATGTAGAAGGCCTTCAGAAGGTCGAAGCGTACCCTGTGGAAGAGGGTGTTTGCCGTTGGGCTCTCGACATACCTGCAGGAGGTGCACTGCCTGGAATACGCGGCCTTTCCGTCACAGTAGTTCCCGTGGCCACATTTCTTGCAGCTATAGCCGTCACGCCACTTGATCTTCGCCAGATATGCCATGCAGGTCACGGAATCGCTAAACTTCTGCTGGAATTCCATAATGGTTAGGGACTTGAACCTTTGCTCCATGATATAATTGTTTGATACCCCTAATTTACTGAATAAATTGATATTAAACAAATGCCTAAGTCAATAAACCTAATAGATAGAATGGTTTTATATTTGTATTGCTTCTAAAATATAAAATGATGTACAATAAATTAGATATAAACAGAGACTTACTTACTATTATGGGAGTAAAGTTTTCTGACTTAAAAACATTAGAAACTACAGCAAATGCAATTGGAAGTAATATGTTCGAAGGTTTCAAGCCAACTCACAAGAACATCAAAATTATAAGAGATTATATAATTGGAAACCTTTCTTTGAAGGACTTACAAAAACTTGCCAGGGAAAAGACCTATGTCTAATTCTTACAAATACATTGATTCTAATTATACCTACGTCGACCCTAAATCTGGCATACTAAAAAATTTAGTCGATATAACGGCTGCTGATGACCTGCTTTTCTTCGAAAGTAGTACGGTAACAAAACGAATAAGTGAATTACATATTAAACCCGTCGAAATTAAAGGAATTGAAAGTCTTTTCTCAATTCACAAGCATTTATTTCAAGACGTTTATGATTGGGCTGGTAAAGAAAAAACGGTTGAGATAAATAAAGATGGTAAACAGTTTTTCTCAACCTCAAACTTTAAAAATGCCTATCGCTTTATCGATGGACTTATACTGGATTTTAGAAAAACAGAAAGTACTGACACAAATCGGATAGCTGAAAACCTATCACATATTTTAGATAACATTAATTATTTGCATCCTTTTAGAGACGGAAACAGTAGAGCTCAAAGAGAATTTATAAGAATGCTAGCTTTGGAGAAAGGAATAGAACTGAATTTAAATCCTCCTGATAAAAAAGACGTTTATCAAAGATACATGCAAGGCACAATAAATAGTGACACTATAATATTGAAAGAACTTATATTAAGTCTAGTACAATAAAGAACGAGGCTCAGCAAAGGCCATAAGTAATTGCTTGTAGTCGCCTACTTATGAAAATGGGTGCGGATTATGAATTGACAGCGTATTTGTAAATTGATAAGCCCTGTCAAGCATACCCTTACAGGCGTAATCGCGTTTGAAGCAAGTTAAAATAAGATGCTTAAGATTGATCAAATAAAAACTCACATCGCATTATTACTGATTATCATTTGTATAGCCTGTAACCAAAAGGAAAGTGATAAAACTTATCTAGCGGATTACATTCATTCGGTAAAAGAAAATAATTCACTTACGGAAAATCCATTGCTGGTAATTGATGGATATACGATTGAATACGAAACAATGATTGATGTTGGTTCCTGTTGTTTGAAGAGGATATTTCGGATATCAAGTATTTGAAAAGACAAAACGCGCTAAAAATATACGGGCGCAAAGGCGAAAATGGAGTTGTTTTATTGAAAACCAAACTACAAGAACGAATGATAGCAAACAGCAATCTAGATAAGAAAACTCTATACGTTCTTGACGGGAATGTGATATCCGTTGATGAGTTTAAAAAAATTGACCAGAGCAATATCGCTGGGGTTGCAACAATTGCGGAACAGAGTACGATAAAAGAATTCACGTCGGACCACTACGACGAACTAATCTACGTAACAACAAGAATTACGACTGAACAATAAAGTCTACTGTTCAAAAATATGTATCCTTATCTGCTTTTTGGTTAAGACTTATTTGAAAAATCCCTTCCGATCTTAAAGCGTTCTCTTTTGTATGCTAAATTGGGCACACGACCACATCAGTAACTATGCGCATCATTTGACAAATGAAAAAAACACACTTTCTAATATTCTTACTTTTTGTAATAGTTTCATGCAAAGAAAACGAACAAGAAAAACAACAAATAACCATTGAAGAAATTAAGTCTACTGAAATTATAAAGTAAGACTACGAACTTTATATACCGAACAAGGGAATTAAAGGCGTGATAATCTTATTCGGTGGTTATCCTGAAAATACTGATGACATAAATAGGGAGTTTCCTGTTCTTGATATCGCGAGAGAAAACGGGATTGCTGTTTTATTATCTAATCTCAATCAGAAACTATGGACATCCGTTCTGGGAAAGATATCCTCTATGGCATCACCGAAACCCGAGAGGTTGTCGATACAGGCCACAAAGATATCTTCCACGCCTCTTTGCTTGAGCTCATGCAGGACACCGCGCCAGAAACTGCTGGATTCAGAGTCACCAAAATAGATGCCCAATACTTGTTTCTCACCATCACGGTTCACCCCCAGGACGTTATAGACTGCCTTTGTCACCACCTTGCCATGTTCCCTTACCTTGAAGTGCATGGCATCCAGCCACATCACGGGATAGACCGTCTCCAGGGGACGCTGTTGCCACTCAAGGATCTCGGGCAGTATCCTGTCCGTAATCGCATTGAGCGTACCCACCGAGAGTTCCACCCCATAGATCTCCCGCAGGTGATCCTGGATATCACGGTAGCTCAGCCCCTTGCCATAAAGAGAGAGTATCTTGTTGTCTATCCCGCCGTCCAGTCGTCGCTGCCGCTTCTTGACGATCTGGGGCTCAAAACTACCATCGCGGTCGCGCGGCGCAAAAATCTCCAGCCCCCCGGAAGAGCTAAGGATATTTTTGCGCCCTCGCCCATTGCGACGGTTCTTTGATGAGTTGCCCCTGGTGGCGGCTAGGTGCTCATCCATCTCTGCCTCCAGGCTCGCCTCAATCACTCGCTTCATTAAATCCTTCATCAGACCATCCTCACCCGAGAGCGGACGACCCTTTGAGACCTCATCGGCCAGCATCGTAGCTATACCGTCTAAATCGATTTGTTCTTCTTTGTTCTTCATGTGTCTAATTTATTAATTTGACACACT
This sequence comes from uncultured Flavobacteriaceae bacterium, assembly GCA_963740155.1. Lineage (GTDB taxonomy): Bacteria > Bacteroidota > Bacteroidia > Flavobacteriales > Flavobacteriaceae > Nonlabens. The sequence continues at coordinate 3,756 of CAVUDE010000003.1, forward strand.
TAATTGAATAGACTCTTGAGGAAAGCGATAAACATCAACTTGCACAAAAATTACAGGACATAGTTGTTGAAAATCAACTGCCAACTGAGAATATCATTATCGGTGGCTTCTCAAGCGGTGGCGTTGTTAGTCTGTTGATAAGCGATTTTATAATCGGGATGAAGCAATTCTACATCGACCCAAAGGGTGTGTTTATCGTGGATTCACCGATAGACTTGGTTGCATTGTACAGATCCTTTGAGAAAAATATTAAGCGAAATTTTTCAGAACCCGCAATTCAAGAAAGCACTTGGCTCTTAAAGACTTTGAGCAATAATTTTGGTACTCCCAGAGACAATATTGAAAATTATGAGAAAAATGCTGTGTTTACCTATAGCAAGAATAATATTTCAAACCTTAAGAATTTAGAGCAAACAAAAATCAGACTTTACACAGAACCTGACACTATCTGGTGGAAAGAAAACCGCATGGCTGATTGTGAACAAATGAACGCTTTTTACATCAAGAGATTATCTGAAAGTCTCACGCAAGCTGGATTTGAAAATGTTGAATATATTCCAACAACTAATAAAGGATACAGGGCAAATGACGATAGACATCCGCATAGTTGGTCGATAGTTGACAAACAAGATTTGATGAATTGGATATTGAAGAACTAACACTTTATTAAGACGGTGAACACTTAAACGAACAAGCTACTTCCTTCAATTTTCAATACGCGTCTTTGCTACAGAATGAAAACGATAGAAACTAATATCACAAAAAGGAGAATAAAGTATATTGAATTTGACACCTCAAAAATTGGACCTTAAGCATCCCGACTACCTGTTGGTGTCTGATTGTGATTGCTGATGAAAAGCAAATGAATTACTTTGACGAAATTATCAGAAAGTCTATCGATCGAAATGTTGGTTATATCTGTGGAGTTGGTAAACAAGCAGATTTGATTCACGATATGGCAGACGAGGAAATTTGTTTTAGAGATGTTGATATTGAAGATTATTATCTGCCTGAACATAATATCATGACGGTTAGTGATGAAGATGTTGAAAAAGGTATTTGGTTCGGTTTAAATTTAACTGCTAATCCCGAAACTGATATTGATGAAACTGTAATAGTTGACCTTACCAAAAAAGCTTTTGGGAAAACCAAACAATTAATTAAGAAGTTAGAAAACGGTTATTTACCAAATCAAAATAAATGAGCACGGTCACTCCCCTACTCCACAAACTCAACCACCTCATCTAGTTCCAGTCGCTTGGGCTGCTTTCTATCCATATCTTTATCGTAATCGCCTATATAGAAAAAACCTAAGAACCTATCGCGGTTGCTGGTCGTGATCGCATCCCATTGCGACATATCGGCAAAGGCTTTGGGTGAGCTCCAGTAGGCGCCGTAGCCCAGCGCGTGAGCCGTAAGCCACATATTCTGCACCGCCATGCTGGTCGCAGCTATTTCTTCCCATTCTGGAATGCTTTCCTTTTCCTGCCGGCGCATAAAGATGAGGACGACTGCTGCGCTGAACTCCATTTTTTGCTTGAGTTTTTTGAGTTTCATTTTGGCAGGCTTACCCTCATTCACCTCGTATTGTTGGATCATAAAATCACCCAGCTGTGATAATCCCTCGCCTGTCACTGCCTTAAATCGCCACGGCTGTGTCTTCTTATGTGTAGGTGCCCAGCGGGCGCTGTCCAATATTTTGCGCAGCGTTCCTGGAGAGAGTTCGCCGTTAGTATATTCGGCTGGGAAGATGCTGCGCCTAGTGATAATTGCTTTATGTATGTCCATGTCTTTTTTTTACTAAGGTAAGGTGTAGATGCTGGTGGCGATTTCAAAAACGTAAATTCAAAATTCCAAATCTGAAATCACAAATCACAAATCACAAATCCAAAATCTCGAAAATCCAAAACTCAAAGCTCATGGCTCAAGGCTCACGGCTCAGATCTCAAAACCCAAATCCCAAAATTCAAATCTCAAATCTCAAATCTCAATGTTCAGTGTTCAGTGTTCAGTGTTCTATGCTCAATTTTCTCGGGAACGTTTCATGTGAGAATTGTAAATCTCAAATCTCAAAAACCCAAAGCTCAAAGCTCAAAGCTCAGATCTCAAAACCCAAATCCCAAATCCCAAATCTCAAAAGACTCAAAGCTCATAACTCATGGCTCACTGCTCACTGCTCACTGCTCACTGCTAAAAAAACTCAAAGCTCATGGCTCACGGCTCACAGCTCACCATCCACATCCCACGTCCGACATCCCACATACCTAATACGACATGCCCCTGACCACAAACCCCATTCCCAGCCACAGATCCCATAATCGAGCAGTAATGCTACTTAATTTTTGCTTTCGCGAAAGCGGAATAATAATTCACTAAATTGCCCTTTACCTGTAACTATTGATGCAGGATGCATACAGATTACCTAAACCAATTGCATATTATGAGAACACTAAAATTTGCCGCCAGTAGCCTAGCACTGGTCGCCCTGCTCACCGCCTGTAAGGAAACCGGGGAACCTGTGGTGGCGCAAAACGAAGAGAAAATTCCCGGCATCGTGCTGGAGAATATGGACACGAGCGTGGATCCCAAAGAGGATTTCTACAATTACGTGAACGGCTCGTGGATGAAAAATACCGAGATCCCCGGCGATCGCTCGACTTGGGGCGGTTTCAGCGTACTGCGTAAATCCACGGATGCTGATATGCTCGAGATCCTGGACGAGGCAGAAAAGAACGGCAACTATGACCCCAGTACTGACCAGGCAAAAGCCCTGGCCATCTACCGCGGCAGGCTGGATTCAGTAGCGCGTAAGGAAGCGGGTATCAAACCCTTGCAACCGGCACTGGATGCCATTGATTCCATCAAAAATCTGCGTGACCTGCAAACCGTACTGGCGTCTAATCCAGTCGTGACCTCGCCGTTTATAAGTATAGGTGCAGGTGCAGATCTGAATGACAGCTCAATGAATACGGTGTATATGGGAGCAAATGGACTGGGACTGCCAGACCGCGACTACTACCTACTGGATGATGAAAAGAGCAAGGAAATCAGAGAAAAATATGTGGCGCACGTATCACGCATGATGCAGATGATAGGCTACACGGCAGATGAGGCAAACGCCGCTGCCCAAAAAGTGCTTGCCATGGAAACCCAACTGGCAGAGCCCAGACTGGACAAGGTAGAAAGTCGCGATGCCCGCAACTACAACAACCCACGATCCATTGCCCAGGCTGATAAAATGCTATCTGCCGTGGATTTGAACAAGATGATCGATGATATGGGTATCGAGAAAGAATTTGATACCCTGGTCGTCACCCAGCTGCGCTATACAGAAGCGCTGGATAAATTCTTGAAGAACACATCTATTGAGGATATCAAAACCCTGATTACCTGGGATACATTCAATAGTTCCACCGGTCGCCTGACTCCAGAAATCGAGCGTGCAGACTGGGAATTCTACAACATGGAATTGCGCGGCGAGAAACAACAACGCCCTGCAGATGAGCGTGCGCTGGCAACCGTCAATGGTAGTATGGGTGAGGCACTGGGCCAGTTATATGTGGACGCAAAGTTCCCACCAGAGGCAAAAAAGAAAGCCGAAGACATGATCGACAACATCATCGAGGCCTACAAGGATCGCATCATGAAACTGGACTGGATGACTGCAGAAACCAAGCAGAAAGCCGTGGAAAAATTGGATAAATTTACCGTAAAAATTGCCTATCCAGACAAGTGGGAAGACTTCAGCGATGCGCAGGTAAGTGCAGACAAGAGTTACTTTGAAAACATGACCGCGCTGTCCCAATGGTCACAGAAAAAGAACTTTGACGAGATAGGTGAACCCGTGGACAAGACTGAATGGGGAATGTCTCCTCAAACTGTGAATGCTTATTTCAACCCACTCAACAACGAGATCGTTTTCCCAGCGGCTATCCTACAACCACCTTTCTACAACTACACGGCAGATGAGGCGGTGAATTACGGCGGTATAGGTGCCGTGATAGGTCATGAAATCTCGCACGCCTTTGATGATAGCGGTGCGCGTTTTGACGGGGATGGAAACCTCAAGAACTGGTGGACAGATGAAGACCTGGAAGCCTTTACAGAACGTGGCAACAAGCTCGCAGATCAGTACGACCAGGTAGAGGTTCTGGACGGTGTGAATATCAACGGGAAGTTTACTTTAGGTGAAAACATAGGTGATCTGGGCGGTGTCCTAGGTGCGTATGATGGCCTACAAAAACACTTGGCAGAAAATGGCAACCCTGGGAAAATCGACGGTTTTACGCCAGAGCAGCGATTCTTTATGTCTTGGGCGACGGTATGGCGCACGTTGAGTCGTGATGAGGCCCTGCGCAACCAGGTACTTACAGATCCACACTCGCCAGGCAAGACCCGTGCGATCCAGCCGCTACTCAATATCGATGCGTTTTACGAGGCATTTGATATTAAGGAGGGCGACAAGATGTACCTCCCACCAGAAGACCGCGTGAGAATCTGGTAAACTTATTTATTTCAATCTAAGAACCGTCTTGAAATATTCAGGGCGGTTTTTTTATGCTTGCTTGGGGGCTGTGATTATCTCGCTTTCGCGAAAGCGTAATATCAGAAGTCGCCCGTTACTATGATATACACGACCAGATCAAAACAAATCTGAAAGCCGGACAGCTGAACCGGGAGTGTTCAATTAAGTGTGTCATCGGTTAAAAATCTCGTTTCAAAATAATCTGCGAGGTCATTTCTGACTGACGACCATGCAAACATACGCCCGTTCCACCGGGTCTCTGCGTTTATGGTGGCTAGATAGATCTGCTTTGCAATGGCGTTCTCTGAGGTAAAGGCCCCCTTTGTCTTGGTGACTTTCCTGACCATTCGGTGATAGCTCTCTATGGGATTGTTCGTGTAGATCACGCGTCTGAGTGCTGGTGGGTACCTATAGAAGTTTACCAGCCTGTTCCAGTTGCTGTTCCAGCTTTTGAATATAGCCTTATACCTGGCACCCCATTTTTCCTCTGCCTGTACCAGGTACTGCTTGGCCTGCTCTTCGTTCAGGGCCGTATATATGCACCTTAAGTCCTTGATGAGCGGTTTTACGTCCTTGTTGCCTGCATACTTGATACTGTTGCGCATCTGGTGGACCAGGCATAGCTGGACATCCGTTCTGGGGAAGATATCCTCTATGGCATCACCGAAACCCGAGAGGTTGTCGATACAGGCCACAAAGATATCTTCCACGCCTCTTTGCTTGAGCTCATGCAGGACACTGCGCCAGAAACTGCTGGATTCAGAGTCACCAAAATAGATGCCCAATACTTGTTTCTCACCATCACGGTTCACCCCCAGGACGTTATAGACTGCCTTTGTCACCACCTTGCCATGTTCCCTTACCTTGAAGTGCATGGCATCCAGCCACATCACGGGATAGACCGTCTCCAGGGGACGCTGTTGCCACTCAAGGATCTCGGGCAGTATCCTGTCCGTAATCGCATTGAGCGTACCCACCGAGAGTTCCACCCCATGGATCTCCCGCAGGTGATCCTGGATATCACGGTAGCTCAGCCCCTTGCCATAAAGAGAGAGTATCTTGTTGTCTATCCCGCCGTCCAGTCGTCGCTGCCGCTTCTTGACGATCTGGGGCTCAAAACTACCATCGCGGTCGCGCGGCGCAAAAATCTCCAGCCCCCCGGAAGAGCTAAGGATATTTTTGCGCCCTCGCCCATTGCGACGGTTCTTTGATGAGTTGCCCCTGGTGGCGGCTAGGTGCTCATCCATCTCTGCCTCCAGGCTCGCCTCAATCACTCGCTTCATTAAATCCTTCATCAGACCATCCTCACCCGAGAGCGGACGACCCTTTGAGACCTCATCGGCCAGCATCGTAGCTATACCGTCTAAATCGATTTGTTCTTCTTTGTTCTTCATGTGTCTAATTTATTAATTTGACACACTTAATTGAATAGACTCTTTGAATCAATGATTTTAAGTTTGAATCGCAATTTTTCCCTTGAAACATTGCCAGTAACATTAGTTACATACTTCTCAAATTCAAATAAAAATGTCATGTTATTAATAGTAGAATGCCAACTACCTTACATAGCGGCAAGTGTTCCATTTGAATCTATAACTCGATTTGTCCCGTCTGGAAAGGTTATACCATCTCGCGCTAGCTCAGAAGCTCGCTCTACCGATATAGTGCCATTAGGCAACAACACTTGTGCATTTATTGTGGTCGTTAATAAACCTATTGACTTAGGCACTTAATCACTAAGGTTTTTTATTAGGCAGGGTTCATGCGTCACCATGCGCTCCAGCAGGTTGTCGAATATTTCATTTTTCATGAACGAGCGGTTGAATCGATATGTGTATTCATTCAGGTAATCCTGCAGATCCGTCACATGGTGGTGAATCCCGCGCAGCCAGGACTTTAGGTTCATCACCACCCTGTGCAGTTCCGGGAAGTTGCCACCCTTTTCCCCCGACAGGATGTGCTCCATGTTTTCAAACTCGGTCTTTAGGGGCTTGTAGCCAGACCATCCATCGGTCTTTACCATGGCATCCCTGTCGACGTGGTCGCACATGAAACCGCCCAGTGAGGCGGCATCCGCCCTGTCCATGACCCGCGTGTAGAGCCTGCTCACGCCCTTGACCTTCTTCTCTATGGCTACCGCAACGAGCTTCTTCTTGATGTTCTGGCGGCCCTTGGTGCCACTCTCCTGTCCGCCCACCACGAACTCGTCAACCTCCACGTTTCCCTCCAGCGGGTGTCTTCCGGAAGCTCTCCATGGCCTTCATGACCTTGCGCTTGAAGGCCCAGCAGGTCTTCCGCCTGAGTCCAAGCTTGCGTGAGAGCTCGGTGGAGGTGATGCCCTTCTTGTTGGTGCTGACGAAGTAGACTATGTAGAAGGCCTTCAGAAGGTCGAAGCGTACCCTGTGGAAGAGGGTGTTTGCCGTTGGGCTCTCGACATACCTGCAGGAGGTGCACTGCCTGGAATACGCGGCCTTTCCGTCACAGTAGTTCCCGTGGCCACATTTCTTGCAGCTATAGCCGTCACGCCACTTGATCTCCGCCAGATATGCCATGCAGGTCACGGAATCGCTAAACTTCTGCTGGAATTCCATAATGGTTAGGGACTTGAACCTTTGCTCCATGATATAATTGTTTGATACCCCTAATTTACTGGATAAATTGATATTAAACAAATGCCTAAGTCAATAAACCTATTACTATAATTAGAATATTCCTAGACATAAAATTCAATTTTGTACTGGTGTAAGATTTCCATTGCTATCCATGGTATAGATTACTAGCTTATCAATTACTGAACTACTTATTTCTGCATCACTAGCCTTATCTTTTAGAAATTCATATAAACCTTTAACAAGACCTTCTTCCTCAACAAAATCGATTAAATCTAATTTTAGGTATAGGCGTTTAGAACGCCCAATTTCTTTAATAAAATTATCTTTGTCGATTTATGGCAAGGAACAAGTTTACGGGAGTGAATTCGATAACATTCAATAGACGATTCAAGAACGATAATGATTGTTATAAATATCTTTCATTGGTCAAATGGGAGGATGGATACATTTGTAGAAAATGCGGTAACGAAAAATACTATAATGGCAAAAAGCCTTTTTCTAGACGATGCTTAAAGTGTAAATACGATGAAAGTCCTACGGTAAACACCATGTTCGAAAAATTAAAATTTTCAATTCTAGTAGCATTTCATATTGTATTCAAGATAAGTACGAAGAAAAAAAGGATGTCATCCCTAGAGTTGAGTAGTGAATTTGAACTTCGTCAAAAAACGTGTTGGTCGTTCAAACAAAAAGTACAAGAAGCCATGAAGAGTAGCCTTCGTAGCCCCTTGACAGAAGTAGTCCATGCTGATGAGTTTGTGATTGGTGGTCCAGAAGAGGGCAAAAAGGGAAGAAGTAAAGGGGACAAAAAGCTTATAGTGCTAGCAATTGAAATTCTAGAGGATGGTGTCGGAAGAGCCTATGCGGAAGTTATAGAGAATTCTTCAGCAAAGGAACTGGGGGGATTCTTGAAGAAGTATGTTTCAAGGGATGCAGGGATAGTAACCGATAAATGGAGGGGCTATACGCCTTTGAAAAAGGAATTTTTGAAACTAGAACAGATATCATCTGATGATGGCAAAAATTTTAAGCAATTACATATCCACATTATGAACATCAAGGGATGGCTGAGAGAGGATCCATCATCATTGTAGTAAAAACACATGCAAAAGTATCTGGATGAATATCATTTTAGATACAATAGAAGGTCAAATATGGGAACAATATTCGATGTGTTAGTAAGAAAGATGGTCAATTATAACTAGAACCTATTAAAACCAGTACTTCGCAAGGGAGGCTTAAACGCCTATACCTGTCTAATTTATTATCATCACCTTCAATATCACAACTCAAAAACTCGTCCAATTCTTGCTGGCTACCGGTAAATTGAATAACGTAGACCTCTGTTTCTGTTACAACAATCTGTACAAAGTCCTTGATTTCATTTTTATGCATGGAAGGGTCAACAGTGTTCCTGTTATTGATAGTTTGTAGAAATTTGAAGACATCTGTATTTGAGAATATCTGCATACCTTTAGTATTTCCCCTTATTAATCTAATACGTGTTTTAACAGGATGGTAGTGAGCAGTTACCACGTTATAGGGGCCAATGGGCATTATAATAGAACTTCCATTCTCAGCCCTGCTAACCAAAATATTATTGCAATGCTCACTTGGATGCAAATAGGCACAATTAAATTTCTCTTCATAACCTCTTATTGTCCTAATCACATGTGATTTATGTAATTACATTGTTATCTTTTAGAAAGTGAGTACAGTTAGTAAGTTTGGAATTTTATATAAGAAGTTTAGATGCTCTCATCCCATTAAGAACTCTTCATAGTATTGTTCACTTTTTCCTTATCATATAAATTGATACTTGTGATGACTGCTGTTCCTACTGTAAGTTGCCAATAAGCGTAAAATAAATAAGAAGGTGGAAACCCAACTATTTCTATCGGATGTAGATAGACAGCAAATAAGACATTAGCTGCGATTGCAACAATTAAAACTGGAAGCATGGCTATAAAGAAGTATTTCCCTATAGTTAATCTCAAGTACATGGTATGAGTAAGTAATGTAGAAAAAATACAATAAGCTATATCTACACCTATTTTGCCACATTCCTCTTGCACATTATATAAAGAGACGATGGATGCGTTTTTAATTGAACAGTAGATCCAAGCAAAAGGAATGAAACTAAAGTAGCTGATTAAGTAAATACCAATACCAAGTAATATGGAAATAAGTAAAAATGACAAATTTTGGTTTGTGCTGTACTTGAGTAATATTATGGGCATAACAACTATAAAGATTAATGGAAGTACAGCCTGATGTGACCATGGTGATCCTATCCAAATATATAGTTGAGTGAGCAAGTAAATAGAGAGTATTAATACCAATATATTTTTGATTCCTCCCCTTAATGCTTCTATTATGTAGTTTTGAATCAATCACAATTGATCTCACTAATCAATATTTCACCCTTAAGCGCTTCAAGTATTTTATTCCTATTTACTTTTATAGTAGTTGGTTGGATACCTATTGCAGTTCCATTGTAGCTATTTACCCAATTCTGGATTTCATTTTGCATATTTTTCCATGTAGCATCTGCTATATTGTAGTAGTCATCTTGAGCGCAATTCTCGTCATCATTACCCAAAGATATTAGATCGGTCACAAGTATCAAGTTCATAGCTTTAATGTAAAATTTAGTAAGACTATTTCATTTACTATTAATTCAACACTATCTAGCATTAAAAATTCGCGACACTCTTAATATAGTCAAGCAATGTCATCACCTTAAGCGATTTAACTGATGTTGTAAATATAGTGCCATTGTGATCTGCCATATAACAATAGTCAAATTTGTTGACGTCATCCAACGCGATACAGTCTGGAAATCTATGTAAAACTCTTGAATAATAAGAAAAGTGATTATAACTACTATAGCGAGTAGCAAATAAAACACATAATTCTTATGAGAAAAACCGAAAAATATTTTATAAACGAAGTGAACAAAGACTGGTGAGATTATACCAACCGCCACAATAGTGTAAATTAGGCTTGAGTAATTATCCGCGTTCACTGAATCAGATGCTAGGGAGATCATATAATTCAAAACTGAAGCAATTAAAACGGATCCAAATAGAATACCAATATTTGACAACAGGTATACAACTTTGGATAAAATATTATTGTAACCAAACTTATTGTAGTTCAATAAATAAAATACAAGCCCGAAAGAGATTGGAATTAGGAATATTAAATAACCAGACTGGACGCTGTCTGCATATACATACCAGACCGGGTTCAGTGTCAGAAGGCAGACAAATAATAAAAAGTATTTTATATAAGGGCTCAACTCAGCTTATTTTAAATAGGATGTTTCTTGAATAAATAATTACGATCGAGAGAAATAATGTCTTAATTACAATTAAATTCAGTGATTACGCTGGTAGATTTGAGAGATTGTAGAATTTTTTCACGGTCAACTTTAATGGCAACAGGTTGTTCTATTACTGCACTACCACCATTGTCTTCTACCCACTGTTTTACCGATTCCTGTAAGATTTTCCATGTTGCATCCGCAATCGCATAGTATGTATTCATCTTGCATTCAGTAGAACCTGGCGTCATATTGTTTACTACCCCAGAAATATGTGCTACATCAACTGCCCGAGTGAAAATTTCTAAAAATCCGTTTTGATTACGATTGACACCCCACTGCCTATTTCCTGAGAATGGTTGATCACCATTACCACCCAAAAGTGTATTGGGTGTAGAGATAGTTGATATAGTCCAGCTTGAACTATCAAACCCTGATACCATTATAGCTCCTTCATCATCAAGAATAGCTGATAAGGGACCCAAACCCGCGAAATTGGAAAATGATGAAGCCTCAATCCAAAAAATAGAAGTTATAGGATTAGCGGACTGAAATATTGTTAAATCATTCAATCCAAATGGTTCAAAGTCCCAGCTTATATCTGCTATAACTGTTCCAAATGCTGGGTTGTCACAATCGAATTCGAAATCATCTTCGCTTCCGCTAGCCAGAGTGGGAAAATTTTGTCTGAAAGCATTATATACCGCATCATCACTATCAGGATTACCATCACCATCAAAATCTGGATTGTGAGTCAAAACTACGAAGTAGTAGTCCATATTTGCTAACGGAACATTACCATCACTTATGGGCTGGTTCTCAAAACCAGAGCCTAAATTGGTCAACCGAGTTTCACAGGCAGGCGGTAGTGTGTGATTATAAAGATTAATATACGTTTGTGTATCTAAACCGTTCTGCATTGCGCATTCTCGTATCAAAGCCATGGAATCAGTCTTTACCAGCTCGTTAAGTTCTTCAAAACGTGGCAATAAAATATCCGGTTCCTGACACTTCAATGCCAGATACTCCTTTAAAAAGTCCACCTCATCCTGTGGCAGCACTGGTGTGGTGCCTATGGGTGTAGCAAGGTTGAGGGATTGTATATAAGTATTGATCTCGCCATTGAGAGCGCATGAATCCAGGTCTGGGTTTGATTTCATGCAGGATTTTTCATCGTCTGTCAGGTTTAAGGTATCTACGATTCCTTGCTCACAAAATTCCTCACCTATCTCTGGCTGACCAATGTTAGGATCCATTCCAAGTTGTGATAATAAGTCTGGGGCATAATTTTGTCTGTCATCATCCGGACAACTTCCACAATAACTATTTCCACCCCCGTTTGCACCTCCCCCTCGAGGTGAGCCGGGACCAGCAATGGATTCACATGGTACATGATGGGCAACGGTAACCATATGTGTACCACATTGCATATAGGCTCTATTTTAACCTTCTTCATTGCAATTATCGCCTAACCCATGACCTGCAGCCTGACCACCAATTTTGCCTTTGCACTTAACTTCATAGCAATATGACTCTTCGGAGGTAGTAAAGGTATACCCGCAAAAATAATCTGTCATACTTGCCGGTAGAAGTTCTGTACCTTCTATTCTAGTTAAAACGGCACTACCAGCATAATAACTACCATCGGCATTTACTGGATAATCAATCAAAAATTGAATCAACGTAGTATCATTTACTACAGTCAGTTGAGGTTAAGCAGTAAAGACCGCTCTTCAATACTGTCTTGAACTACTTTGAAAGTATAATTATCAAAATCAGGAGCACTGTACTTTTTTATAAATGTGGTATCCAGAACAATTCCAGCCGTAGAATTTACATCATTTGTAGTAAGTCCACCCTCACTACCACTCTGTCTTTGGATGAAATCATCAAAGCTATTACCTAGAATAGGGTCATTTAGGATATCATTCATACTGGTATGCTCCCCAGCAAACCAGATTACACCATCGCTTCTTGACGAGCGATGAGGATTGATATTAGTATCTTCAAGCAAATCATCATTCTGGCAAGAAACAACAGCGGTCACAATCGCTATGCCAAATATAAATTTGATCATTTTGGGAATTAGCTTCATAAGCTGTTTGTTTTGAACAGCCTAAATGTACACAATTTTTAGATGTAGATATTACGCTAAGACATCATGCTGTAAAATAATTTATTCAAACCCATTCAGCACCTTCCTAATCTCTACCAATCGACTCAACAAACCTTTCAAATGCTGAATATCCAGCATATTAGCACCATCGCTTTTTGCATTAGCTGGATCAAAGTGGGTCTCGATAAACAAGCCGTCCACATTATTGACCACACCAGCCCTAGCAATGGTCTCGATCATATCCGGTCGACCGCCAGTGACGCCGCTGGATTGATTGGGTTGTTGTAAACTATGGGTAACATCTAGTACCGTAGGTGCAAACTCACGCATCGTGGGAATCCCACGGTAATCAACAATCATATCCTGATAACCAAACATCGTCCCGCGATCTGTTATCATCACCTGAGTATTTCCAGAATCCTCTACTTTCTTTACAGCGTGGCGCATGGATTCTGGGGACATAAATTGACCTTTCTTCAGATTGACCACTTTGCCAGTTTCTGCCGCGGCGACTACGAGATCAGTCTGTCGAACTAAAAAAGCTGGGATTTGTAGTACATCCACGTATTGCGCTGCCATGGCTGCGTCGCTTACCTCATGAATATCTGTGACGGTAGGAACGCCAAATTCCCTCGAAACTTTCTGTAAAATTTTCAATGCTTTCTCGTTCCCCTATTCCAGTAAAACTATCGATCCTACTACGATTTGCTTTTTTAAAGCTTCCTTTAAATATGTAAGGGATTTTCAACTCATCGGTAATCTTTACCACTTGCTCTGCAATACGCATCGCCATGTCCTCGCTTTCTATGGCGCATGGTCCAGCGAGTAGAAAAAAGTTGTTGCTATCGGTGTGTTTGAGTTGAGGTATGTTTGATAAGTTCATGATTTGGGATTTGGTTGCTTATTCGTAGGTCGTCTCACGTTTCAAGTTTCAGGTTTCACGTTGTTTACTCGCGTAAAACGGTTCAATGTTCAATGTTCAATGTTTTTTTACTATTTTGAAAATTCCGTTTCACGTTTCACGTTGTTTACTCTTGGGTGAAAGTTCCAGGTTCAATGTTGTTTACTCTTGTGGAAAGTTGTTTCACGTTTCACATTTCAAGTTGTTCACTCCTGCGGCGTGTTGTTTTAGGTTTCACGTTGTTTACTCACATGAAAATTCTATTTCAAGTTTCAAGACATAAACTCTTGGTTGAAAATCAATGCAAATTGACTTTCTTCAACATTCCTTTTACTAATGGCTGACGACTAAAAAGCCAAAAGCTCAATAGCTGATGGCGCAAAATTTCCAGCTCGCAGTTCAAACTTGCAACTTTTAGCAAATACTCCCAACGTGAACGTAAATCATCCGAACTTTCCGATTGTCATTTGTCATTTGTCATTTGTCATTTGTCATTTG
>CAVUDE010000004.1:0-268518 GCA_963740155.1 uncultured Flavobacteriaceae bacterium
ACCTATTGACTTAGGCACTTAATCACTAAGGTTTTTTATTAGGCAGGGTTCATGCGTCACCATGCGCTCCAGCAGGTTGTCGAATATTTCATTTTTCATGAACGAGCGGTTGAATCGATATGTGTATTCATTCAGGTAATCCTGCAGGTCCGTCACATGGTGGTGCATCCCGCGCAGCCAGGACTTTAGGTTCATCACCACCCTGTGCCGTCCGGGAAGTTGCCACCCTTTTTCCCGACAGGATGTGCTCCATGTTTTCAAACTCGGTCTTTAGGGGCTTGTAGCCAGACCATCCATCGGTCCTTACCATGGCATCCCTGTCGACGTGGTCGCACATAGAAACCGCCCAGTGAGGCGGCATCCGCCCTGTCTATGACCCGCGTGTAGAGCCTGCTCACGCCCTTGACCTTCTTCTCTATGGCTACCGCAACGAGCTTCTTCTTGATGTTCTGGCGGCCCTTGGAGCCACTCTCCTGTCCGCCCACCACGAACTCGTCAACCTCCACGTTTCCCTCCAGCGGGTGTCTCCCGGAGCTCTCCATGGCCTTCATGACCTTGCGCTTGAAGGCCCAGCAGGTCTTCTGCCTGAGTCCAAGCTTGCGTGAGAGCTGGGGTGGAGGTGATGCCCTTCTTGTTGGTGCTGACGAAGTAGACTATGTAGAAGGCCTTCAGAAGGTCGAAGCGTACCCTGTGGAAGAGGGTGTTTGCCGTTGGGCTCTCGACATACCTGCAGGAGGTGCACTGCCTGGAATACGCGGCCTTTCCGTCACAGTAGTTCCCGTGGCCACATTTCTTGCAGCTATAGCCGTCACGCCACTTGATCTCCGCCAGATATGCCATGCAGGTCACGGAATCGCTAAACTTCTGCTGGAATTCCATAATCGTTAGGGACTTGAACCTTTGCTCCATGATATAATTGTTTGATACCCCTAATTTACTGGATAAATTGATATTAAACAAATGCCTAAGTCAATAAACCTATTACTATAATTAGAATATTCCTAGACATAAAATTCAATTTTGTACTGGTGTAAGATTTCCATTGCTATCCATGGTATAGATTACTAGCTTATCAATTACTGAACTACTTATTTCTGCATCACTAGCCTTATCTTTTAGAAATTCATATAAACCTTTAACAAGACCTTCTTCCTCAACAAAATCGATTAAATCTAATTTTAGGTATAGGCGTTTAGAACGCCCAATTTCTTTAATAAAATTATCTTTGTCGATTTATGGCAAGGAACAAGTTTACGGGAGTGAATTCGATAACATTCAATAGACGATTCAAGAACGATAATGATTGTTATAAATATCTTTCATTGGTCAAATGGAAGGATGGATACATTTGTAGAAAATGCGGTAACGAAAAATACTATAATGGCAAAAAGCCTTTTTCTAGACGATGCTTAAAGTGTAAATACGATGAAAGTCCTACGGTAAACACCATGTTCGAAAAATTAAAATTTTCAATTCTAGTAGCATTTCGATATTGTATTCAAGATAAGTACGAAGAAAAAAAGGATGTCATCCCTAGAGTTTGAGTAGTGGAATTTGAACTTCGTCAAAAAACGTGTTGGTCGTTCAAACAAAAAGTACAAGAAGCCATGAAGAGTAGCCTTCGTAGCCCCTTGACAGGAGTAGTCCATGCTGATGAGTTTGTGATTGGTGGTCCAGAGAGAGGGCAAAAAGGGAAGAAGTAAAGGGGACAAAAAGCTTATAGTGCTAGCAATTGAAATTCTAGAGGATGGTGTCGGAAGAGCCTATGCGGAAGTTATAGAGAATTACTTCAGCAAAGGAACTGGGGGGATTCTTGAAGAAGTATGTTTCGAGGGATGCAGGGATAGTAACCGATAAATGGAGGGGCTATACGCCTTTGAAAAAGGAATTTTTGAAACTAGAACAGATATCATCTGATGATGGCAAAAATTTTAAGCAATTACATATCCACATTATGAACATCAAGGGATGGCTGAGAGGGATCCCATCATCATTGTAGTAAAAACACATGCAAAAGTATCTGGATGAATATCATTTTAGATACAATAGAAGGTCAAATATGGGAACAATATTCGATGTGTTAGTAAGAAAGATGGTCAATTATAACTAGAACCTATTAAAACCAGTACTTCGCAAGGGAGGCTTAAACGCCTATACCTGTCTAATTTATTAGATCATCACCTTCAATATCACAACTGAAAAACTCGTCCAATTCTTGCTGGCTACCGGTAAATTGAATAACGTAGACCTCTGTTTCTGTTACAACAATCTGTACAAAGTCCTTGATTTCATTTTTATGCATGGAAGGGTCAACAGTGTTCCTGTTATTGATAGTTTGTAGAAATTTGAAGACATCTGTATTTGAGAATATCTGCATACCTTTAGTATTTCCCCTTATTAATCTAATACGTGTTTTAACAGGATGGTAGTGAGCAGTTACCACGTTATAGGGGCCAATGGGCATTATAATAGAACTTCCATTCTCAGCCCTGCTAACCAAAATATTATTGCAATGCTCACTTGGATGCAAATAGGCACAATTAAATTTCTCTTCATAACCTCTTATTGTCCTAATCACATGTGATTTATGTAATTACATTGTTATCTTTTAGAAAGTGAGTACAGTTAGTAAGTTTGGAATTTTATATAAGAAGTTTAGATGCTCTCATCCCATTAAGAACTCTTCATAGTATTGTTCACTTTTTCCTTATCATATAAATTGATACTTGTGATGACTGCTGTTCCTACTGTAAGTTGCCAATAAGCGTAAAATAAATAAGAAGGTGGAAACCCAACTATTTCTATCGGATGTAGAATAGACAGCAAATAAGACATTAGCTGCGATTGCAACAATTAAAACTGGAAGCATGGCTATAAAGAAGTATTTCCCTATAGTTAATCTCAAGTACATGGTATGAGTAAGTAATGTAGAAAAAATACAATAAGCTATATCTACACCTATTTTGCCACATTCCTCTTGCACATTATATAAAGAGACGATGGATGAGTTTTTAATTGAACAGTGATCCAAGCAAAAGGAATGAAACTAAAGTAGCTGATTAAGTAAATACCAATACCAAGTAATATGGAAATAAGTAAAAATGACAAATTTTGGTTTGTGCTGTACTTGAGTAATATTATGGGCATAACAACTATAAAGATTAATGGAAGTACAGCCTGATGTGACCATGGTGATCCTATCCAAATATATAGTTGAGTGAGCAAGTAAATAGAGAGTATTAATACCAATATATTTTGATTCCTCCCGTAATGCTTCTATTATGTAGTTTTGAATCAATCACAATTGATCTCACTAATCAATATTTCACCCTTAAGCGCTTCAAGTATTTTATTCCTATTTACTTTTATAGTAGTTGGTTGGATACCTATTGCAGTTCCATTGTAGCTATTTACCCAATTCTGGATTTCATTTTGCATATTTTTCCATGTAGCATCTGCTATATTGTAGTAGTCATCTTGAGCGCAATTCTCGTCATCATTACCCCAAAGATATTAGATCGGTCACAAGTATCAAGTTCATAGCTTTAATGTAAAATTTAGTAAGACTATTTCATTTACTATTAATTCAACACTATCTAGCATTAAAAATTCGCGACACTCTTAATATAGTCAAGCAATGTCATCAC
The DNA here is from genome assembly GCA_963740155.1 of uncultured Flavobacteriaceae bacterium. Taxonomy (GTDB): domain Bacteria; phylum Bacteroidota; class Bacteroidia; order Flavobacteriales; family Flavobacteriaceae; genus Nonlabens. The sequence continues at coordinate 3,648 of CAVUDE010000004.1, forward strand.
CTTAAGCGATTTAACTGATGTTGTAAATATAGTGCCATTGTGATCTGCCATATAACAATAGTCAAATTTGTTGACGTCATCCAACGCGATACAGTCTGGAAATCTATGTAAAACTCTTGAATAATAAGAAAAGTGATTATAACTACTATAGCGAGTAGCAAATAAAACACATAATTCTTATGAGAAAAACCGAAAAATATTTTATAAACGAAGTGAACAAAGACTGGTGAGATTATACCAACCGCCACAATAGTGTAAATTAGGCTTGAGTAATTATCCGCGTTCACTGAATCAGATGCTAGGGAGATCATATAATTCAAAACTGAAGCAATTAAAACGGATCCAAATAGAATACCAATATTTGACAACAGGTATACAACTTTGGATAAAATATTATTGTAACCAAACTTATTGTAGTTCAATAAATAAAATACAAGCCCGAAAGAGATTGGAATTAGGAATATTAAATAACCAGACTGGACGCTGTCTGCATATACATACCAGACCGGGTTCAGTGTCAAGGGCAGACAAATAATAAAAAGTATTTTATATAAGGGCTCAACTCAGCTTATTTTAAATAGGATGTTTCTTGAATAAATAATTACGATCGAGAGAAATAATGTCTTAATTACAATTAAATTCAGTGATTACGCTGGTAGATTTGAGAGATTGTAGAATTTTTTCACGGTCAACTTTAATGGCAACAGGTTGTTCTATTACTGCACTACCACCATTGTCTTCTACCCACTGTTTTACCGATTCCTGTAAGATTTTCCATGTTGCATCCGCAATCGCATAGTAAGGTATCTACTTGCATTCAGTAGAACCTGGCGTCATATTGTTTACTACCCCAGAAATATGTGCTACATCAACTGCCCGAGTGAAAATTTCTAAAAATCCGTTTTGATTACGATTGACACCCCACTGCCTATTTCCTGAGAATGGTTGATCACCATTACCACCCAAAAGTGTATTGGGTGTAGAGATAGTTGATATAGTCCAGCTTGAACTATCAAACCCTGATACCATTATAGCTCCTTCATCATAAGAATAGCTGATAAGGGACCCAAACCCGCGAAATTGGAAAATGATGAAGCCTCAATCCAAAAAATAGAAGTTATAGGATTAGCGGACTGAAATATTGTTAAATCATTCAATCCAAATGGTTCAAAGCTCAGCTTATCCTGCTGTGGCTTGTTTAATGGCTGGGTTGTCACAATCGAATTCGAAATCATCTTCGCTTCCGCTAGCCAGAGTGGGAAAATTTTGTCTGAAAGCATTATATACCGCATCATCACTATCAGGATTACCATCACCATCAAAATCTGGATTGTGAGTCAAAACTACGGAGTAGTAGTCCATATTTGCTAACGGAACATTACCATCACTTATGGGCTGGTTCTCATAACCAAGCCCCAAATTGGTCAACCGAGTTTCACAGGCAGGCGGTAGGGTGTGGTTATAAAGATCAATATATGTTTGCGTATCTAGACCGTTCTGCATTGCGCATTCTCAGTATCACCATCGAATAGTCTCTACCAGCTCGTTAAGTTCTTTAAAACGTGGCAATAAAATATCCGGTTCCTGACACTTCAATGCCAGATACTCCTTTAAAAAGTCCACCTCATCCTGTGGCAGCACTGGTGTGGTGCCTATGGGTGTAGCAAGGTTGAGGGATTGTATATAAGTATTGATCTCGCCATTGAGAGCGCATGAATCCAGGTCTGGGTTTGATTTCATGCAGGATTTTTCATCGTCTGTCAGGTTTAAGGTATCTACGATTCCTTGCTCGCAAAATTCCTCACCTATCTCTGGCTGACCAATGTTAGGATCCATTCCAAGTTGTGATAATAAGTCTGGGGCATAATTTTGTCTGTCATCATCCGGACAACTTCCACAATAACTATTTCCACCCCCGTTTGCACCTCCCCCTCGAGGTGAGCCGGGACCAGCAATGGATTCACATGGTACATGATGGGCAACGGTAACCATATGTGTACCACATTGCATATAGGCTCTATTTTAACCTGTCTTCATTGCAATTATCGCCTAACCCATGACCTGCAGCCTGACCACCAATTTTGCCCTTGCACTTAACTTCATAGCAATATGACTCTTCGGAGGTAGTAAAGGTATACCCGCAAAAGTAATCTGTCATACTTGCCGGTAGAAGTTCTGTAGCTTCTATTCTAGTTAAAACGGCACCACCAGCATCATAACTACCATCGGCATTTACTGGATAATCGATCAAGAACTGTACCAACGTAGTATCATTTACTACAGTCAGTTGATAATTGCGCAGTAAAGTCACGCTCTTCATGACTGTCTTGAACGATTTTAAATGTATAATTATCAAATTTGCTACGAGCGATACTATTTTTTATAAATGTGGTATCAGCACTATTCCGGCCGTAGTATTTACATCATTTGTAGTAAGTCCACCCTCACTACCATGCTTTGTCTTTGGATCAGATCATCAAAGCTATTACCTAGAATAGGGTCATTTAGGATATCATTCATACTGGTATGCTCCCCAGCAAACCAGATTACACCATCGCTTCTTGACGAGCGATGAGGATTGATATTAGTATCTTCAAGCAAATCATCATTCTGGCAAGAAACAACAGCGGTCACAATCGCTATGCCAAATATAAATTTGATCATTTTGGGAATTAGCTTCATAAGCTGTTTGTTTTGAACAGCCTAAATGTACACAATTTTTAGATGTAGATATTACGCTAAGACATCATGCTGTAAAATAATTTATTCAAACCCATTCAGCACCCTCCTGATCTCTACCAATCGACTCAACAAACCTTTCAAATGCTGAATATCCAGCATATTGGCACCATCGCTTTTTGCATTAGCTGGATCAAAGTGGGTCTCGATAAACAAGCCGTCCACATTGTTGACCACACCAGCCCTAGCAATGGTCTCGATCATATCCGGTCGACCGCCGGTGACGCCGCTGGATTGATTGGGTTGTTGTAAACTATGGGTTACATCTAGTACCGTGGGTGCAAACTCTCGCATCGTGGGAATACCGCGGTAATCCACAATCATATCCTGATAACCAAACATCGTCCCACGATCTGTTACCATCACCTGAGTATTTCCAGAATCCTCTACTTTCTTTACCGCGTGGCGCATGGATTCTGGGGACATAAATTGTCCTTTCTTCAGATTGACCACTTTGCCAGTTTCTGCCGCGGCGACTACGAGATCAGTCTGTCGAACTAAAAAAGCTGGGATTTGTAGTACATCCACGTATTGCGCTGCCATGGCTGCGTCGCTTACCTCGTGGATATCTGTGACGGTAGGAACGCCAAATTCCCTCGAAACTTTGTGTAAGATTTTCAATGCTTTCTCGTCGCCTATTCCCGTAAAACTATCGATGCTACTGCGATTTGCTTTTTTAAAGCTTCCCTTAAATATGTAAGGGATTTCCAACTCATCGGTAATCTTTACCACTTGCTCTGCAATACGCATCGCCATGTCCTCGCTTTCTATGGCGCAGGGACCAGCCAGTAGAAAAAAGTTGTTGCTATCGGTGTGTTTGAGTTGAGGTATGTTTGAAAAGTTCATGATTTGGGATTTGGTTGCTTATTCGTAGGTCGTCTCACGTTTCAAGTTTCAGGTTTCACGTTGTTTACTCGCGTAAAACGGTTCAATGTTCAATGTTCAATGTTTTTTTACTATTTTGAAAATTCCGTTTCACGTTTCACGTTGTTTACTCTTGGGTGAAAGTTCCAGGTTCAATGTTGTTTACTCTTGTGGAAAGTTGTTTCACGTTTCACATTTCAAGTTGTTCACTCCTGCGGCGTGTTGTTTTAGGTTTCACGTTGTTTACTCACATGAAAACTCTATTTCAAGTTTCAAGACATAAACTCTTGGTTGAAAATCAATGCAAATTGACTTTCTTCAACATTCCTTTTACTAATAGCTAACGGCTAAGAAAGCTAAAAGCTAATAGCTAATAGCTAATAGCTAAAAATTCACAGCTCACAGCTCAAAACTAGACTTTTAACAAATACTCCCCAACGTGAAACGTAAAATCCTGAACTTTCCAATTGTCATTTGTCATTTGTCATTTGTCATTTGTCATTTGGGATTTGGGATTTGGGATTTGGGATTTGAAAAAATTTATTTTTACTTCACCACCGCACCATCCCAGCCAGAAAAGCCGGTTTCTAAATTGTACGTGCGTTCAAAGCCCATCTGATCCATGATCTGGCAAGCCTGACCGCTGCGGCCTCCAGAGCGGCAGTACATATAATAGCTTTTGCTTTTATCCATGCTTTCCAGCGCGGTCATGAATTCCTGTGGCTTGTGGATATCATAATGCACGGCATTTTCCAGCATACCATCTTCCAGCTCTTCGGCAGTGCGCACGTCTATAACGATGGCATCTGCATCCTCTGCCATTTGTTGTTGGAAATCGTAATTGTTTAAATCTTTCATTTTCTTAATTTGATTGTAGTTGCAGGCTGCTGCGCTCGGTTTTCTTGATTGCGCCATAACCGCCCAAAACATTTGTCATGTTCTTTATTCCCTTGCTTTTTGCGATACTCGCAAAAATGACGGATCGATACCCACCAGCGCAATGCACGTGGTAGGACTTGTCTTTTTCTAATTCATCAATCCGCGCATGGATCTGATCCAGCGGCAAGAGCTCAATGTTTTCAATATGGCTTGTAGCATATTCGGTAGGTTTGCGCACGTCTAGCGGATTTGCTATCGCACCAGATTCCAGTCCGTTGACAAATTCCTGCGCGGTGACGTCTTCGATTTTCTGTACCTCAAATCCCGCGTCGATCCACGCGTCAAAACCTCCCTCTAGATACCCGTGGCAGTTGTCATAGCCCACACGAGCCAGTCTGGTAACGGTTTCCTCTTCCCTACCCTTTGGCGCAATCAGAATGATTTTCTGGTCAATGTTATCTATCAACGATCCCACCCATGGTGCAAACTGTCCGTCTAGTCCTATAAACCAGCTACCCGGCACGCTGGCTTCTGTATATTCTTGCGGCGATCTAACGTCTAGAACAAGAAAATCAGGATCTTCTGCCAAAACTTTAAAAGCATTAGGCTTGATAGCGCTGTTGCCACGCATCAGCACCTCATCGATGCTGGAATTGACGCCCTTGTTCATCCAGACATTTTTAGGGAAATAAGCTGGCGGTGGTACGATATCACTGGTTACTTCTGCTATGAATTCTTCTTTTGACAAAGTGGGATCCAGCGCATAATTAGTTTTTTTCTGATTGCCTAGCGTATCGCTGGTTTCAGAACTCATATTTTTACCGCAGGCACTTCCCGCGCCATGGGCTGGATAAATCGTTATATCGTTAGGCAGTGGCATGACCACCTTTCTGAGAGAATCGTATAATTTACCCGCAAGGTCTTCTTTAGTCAAGTCTGATTTTACCGCGAGATCTGGTCTTCCCACGTCACCTATGAACAGTGTATCGCCTGTAAAGAGTGCCTCTGGCTTGTCATTTTCGTTTCTCAACAGGTAGCAGGATGATTCCATGGTGTGCCCCGGTGTATGCAGCAATTGCAGGCTTATGTTGCCTATCTGGTAAGTTTGCTGGTGTTCCGCTTTCGCGAAAGCGTAACTAGTAACAGCCTCAGGACCTATCACGATCGTCGCACCGGTTTTATCTGCAAGATCAACGTGACCCGAGACAAAATCTGCGTGGAAATGGGTGAGAAAAACATACTTGATCGTGTCGCCATTCTGCGCTGCCCGATCACTGTACTGCTGCACCTCACGTAAGGGGTCGATTACGGCTGCCTCACCAGCAGACGCTATGTAATAGGTGCCCTGCGCCAGGCATTTTGTGTAATATTGTTCTACAAGAAGATCGCTCATAGCACAAAAATAGCGCGGAAAAGTTTGATGCCTTTTTGTGGGATGGAATTACTTCTTGATGCTGCAGCCTATGGCTTTGGTAGTTTTGTTCTCAATCTCACGACCCGCCAGAAGTGCATCTATAGCGTCTGCCAAAAAATGATTTTTCACCTGGCTCGCGTTCTTATGGTTATCGTCTATCGCTCCTATGTATTTGACAATATTCTTACCGTCCTCTTTTTGCAAGAGATACACATGCGGGGTTTTGGTAGCGCCGTATTGCGGATAGATGCGCTGCCCAGCGTCCACTAGGTATGGGAACGTAAAGCCTTTCTCATCTGCACGCTTTTTCATGTTCTCGTAACTATCTTCTGGATAATCGCGCGGATTATTGGGATTGATCGCAATGACTGGATAACCTTTGTATTTGTACTCCTTATCCAGGGCTATGATTCTATCCTCGTAAGCCTTGCTGTACGGGCAATGATTGCAGGTAAAAATGACAACAAAACCCTTTGCGTTAGGAAAATCAGTTGAGCGATACCATGTTTCCATCAATATCCTTTAAACTGAAATCCGTCGCCTCATCTCCTATCTGATAACCATCACTCACGGTTTCATCATTCTGCAGCACTTGACGCTTTTCGGCTCGCTGATTTTCAGGATTGCTGGCATACAAATTTTCCGCCTCGCGGAAGTCGATCATCCCAGATGCGAATACGGCGATCAGGGCGATGGCAAGTACTGCGGTAATAATTTTAAGCGTTTTCATAGGTAGGTACGAATTTCTTTTTCCAGTTCTTGCTGGGAAAAGGTCTGGTTGTAAAATCTGGTTTTGGTTGAACTTTTAATCAATGTTACTGGTATGGCACCATCCCAGTGCGGATCTACCAGCGGTATCCATTCTGCGGCGTAAGGATCATCTAATAAGACAACATTAGATCGTATCTCGTTTGCCTGGAAAAATGGATTCACTTTGCTGTCAATGTTTTCACTATCATCCAGCGAGATAAGTATTATGTCTATCTGATCACGATACTCACTTCCCACTTGCTCAAAAGCGGGCAATTCTTCCACACATGGCGCACACCAGGTTGCCCAGAAATTGATTACCTGAACCTTATCTGACTCCTTGTTGAGCACATTTTTAAATTCGGCGCGATCGATGATTTGAGTGGTAGCGATAGGGCGATCATCGCCACAGGACGTCAAAAGGGATAAAACAAAAAGTGAGGTAGAATAATCCGCATCGTTAGTAAAAATATCACGATAATGCGTTATCCAAAATTATTTAACTACTCTTAGCTATGATTGTAAGAATGTTTAGCAAAAATTAGTAGGAAAAGGCTAGCAAGCTGCTAGATCATTACTGATAACTCAACGCGGTCATGGCAAAATCCTACAGTTCTACACCTTGAATTGTGGGTCAAAGCATACCGGTTTTGAGCTATTCTTCTATTAGGACACATGCCACAAGCTAGATCTTATTTGCCAGTGAGGCTTTCATACGTTCCACCACAGCGTAGGCTGCAGGACAGATAAATGTATTTGCAACCGTAATCGTACCTATCTGATAGATCTTCTTGCGATCTGTATGCGGATACTCGCGGCAGGCCTTGGGTCGTACCTCATAGATACTGCAATAATTATCTGCTCCCAGAAAATGGCAAGGCGTCGATTTCAATACATAATCGTCATCCTCGTCAATCCTGAGATACTGGGCGATAAAGTCTTTGGTCTTCATCTTAAAATGCCTCGAGATGCGGTCGATATCCTGATCTGTAAACAGCGGGCCGGTGGTTTTACAGCAGTTGGCACACGAGAGGCAGTCCACCTCTTCAAAAACCTCGTTGTGTTTGTCCTGGACAAGCGAATCTAGACCTTTGGGTTTTTTATGGCGCAGCTTTTTAAAAAAAGCAAGGTTTTCCTGCTTTTTACTTTGTGCGAGGGCGGGAAGTTTTGCTGGGTCTGGAATCAAGGTACACGCTTATGCTAAAACAGTGTTTAATGATTACGCTTTCGCGAAAGCGGAACACTTAACAATTATTCTAAATCAATTATCCTTCAAATGCCCTTCGCGCGCAAGCAAGGTATTTTTCAACAACATGGCGATCGTCATCGGTCCCACGCCGCCTGGTACGGGAGTTATATAACTCGCTTTTTTTGCTACTTCCTCAAAATCTACATCGCCGGTGATGTAATAGCCGCGCTCACGTGACTCATCTGGGACACGGGTGATTCCCACGTCGATGATGACCGCGTCGTCTTTTACCATTTCGGCTTTTAGGAATCCTGGCACTCCTAGCGCGGTAATGATAATATCAGCGCGCGAGGTGATTTGGGTAATGTTTTTGGTATGGCTGTGCGTTAATGTCACCGTGGAATTTCCGGGAAATCCCTTACGCCCCATCAGGATGCTCATGGGGCGACCCACGATATGCGACCTGCCTATTACGACGGTGTGTTTACCCTTGGTTTCAACCTCGTAACGCTCCAGCAATTCCAATATCCCAAACGGTGTCGCCGGAATAAACGTACTCATGTCCAGCGCCATACGGCCAAAATTAGTCGGATGGAAACCATCCACGTCCTTGGACGGGTCTATTTCCATGAGGGCAGCTTTTGCGTATTGATTTGTTTGGGCAACGGCAGTTGTACGATAAAACCATCGATCTCATCATTTGCATTCAACTTCTTGATCTCGCGCAGCAATTCTGTCTCGCTCGTGGTATTGGGTAGTCTTACCATCGTGCTTTCAAAACCCACGCGTTTACACGCTTTCACCTTTGAGTTGACATAGGTAAGGCTAGCACCATCATTCCCCACGATCACCGCCGCGAGATGCGGTACTTTCTCTCCCCTATCACGCATCTCCTGAACGGTTTGCGCGATCTCATTTTTAATATCGTTACTGGTTTTTTTACCGTCGAGGATTGTCATGGTTTCTTTGTTTTAATCAGACTTTACTACTTCAACATTGCTTTTGTGTGTTGCTCTTATTACAGGTTTCTCATCAAATCACAAATTACAAGCTCCAAATCGCAAAGCTTGCTGCGCTCGCAAATTTCAAGTCGCAAACTCCAAATCTCAAAGCTTGCATGGCTCGCTGCGCTTGCAAATAACAAATCTCAAGCTCCAAATTCCATAATTTAATGCTCGCTTAGCTCGCAAATCTCAAATTGCAAGTTCTAAATCTCAAAACTTGCTGCGCTCGTAAATCTCGAATACCAAGCTCCAAATCGCAATTCTTCGGGCGCGTTGCTCGCAAATTCCAAATTACAAAATTGACTAATAGTTAGTCAACTAAATTGATTTTCATTCTACTTCTTGATCATTGAATTAAATATAAGCTTGAGTTCGTTTGCTTCTGTGATTAAGTCTTTGAATTCATTGAATTCTGGATTATTCTCTTGCAGCAACCTCAACCAGTAGCTACTTTCTTTTGCTTCTTTTCTGCAAATTTTTATTCTATGCCGGAAGTCCTTATCGCTTAAATGTTCATTTGCCTCTATGTAATTTGCACCTACTCGATCCATTAGACCTGATAACTTGCGTCCCATCTGATTTGTTCTGCAAATTAAAAGGCAGCATTCTAATCAGTTTTCTCACCTCACTAGCAAATAAATAAGTACGATCCTCAAGATTGTATGGCTTACTCATGATTTCTTTATGACTAGTATTGACTCAACAACGTCGCAGGAATTATTATTGGTGATTTGAGAATAGAAAATTGGGAGCAAAGCGAGTATTGTGATTTGGAATTTGTGAGCGGAGCGAACTTTGAAATTTGCGCGCTAGCGCGCTACTTCATCCCCATCATATTCATCATCGCCTTTCCTTTACCTCCTTGCATCATCTTCATCATCTTGCTCATCTGGTCAAATTGTTTGAGTAGTTGATTGACTTCTGTGACGGTGGTGCCGCTTCCTTTTGCAATTCGTTTCTTGCGGGAGCCGTTCATGAGTTGGGGTTTCTGGCGTTCCTCCATGGTCATGGACTGGATGATGGCCTCAATTCCTTTAAATGCATCATCGTCTATATCCACGTCCTTGAGCATCTTGCCGGCACCCGGGATCATTCCCATCAGGTCTTTCATGTTACCCATCTTTTTGATCTGCTGGATCTGGGATAGGAAATCATCAAAACCGAATTGGTTCTTTGCAATCTTCTTGGACAGCTTGCGCGCCTCTTCTTCGTCAAATTGTTCCTGCGCACGCTCTACCAGCGATACGACGTCCCCCATCCCCAGGATACGGTCTGCCATACGTTCTGGATAGAATACGTCCAGCGCTTCCATCTTCTCGCCCGTACCTATAAACTTGATGGGCTTATCCACCACGCTCTTAATGGATAGTGCTGCACCACCGCGTGTGTCACCGTCCAGTTTAGTAAGCACAACGCCGTCAAAGTTGAGGCGGTCGTTAAAGGCTTTGGCAGTATTTACGGCATCCTGCCCCGTCATGGAATCCACGACAAAGAGGGTTTCCTGTGGTTTTACCGCAGCGTGCACCTGAGCGATCTCATTCATCATCTGCTCATCCACGGCCAGGCGACCAGCGGTATCTATGATGACGGCGTTGAATCCGTTTGCTTTTGCGTGCGCAATTGCGTCCTGACTAATTTTTACGGGATCTTTCTCATCACGGTTTGAATACACCTCCACACCTATACTTTCCCCTACCACGTGCAGCTGGTCGATTGCCGCAGGACGGTAGATATCACAAGCTACCACAAGGGTTTTTTGCTTTTTTTGGTCTTGAGGAATTTTGCCAGTTTACCAGAAAAAGTAGTCTTACCACTACCCTGCAATCCTGACATGAGAATCACAGTAGGACTACCCGTCAGGTTGAGTCCCACGGCATCGCCACCCATGAGTTCCGTAAGCTCATCCTTGACGATTTTAGTCAGGAGTTGTCCGGGTTTGAGTGAGGTGAGTACGCCCTGCCCCAGCGCTTTGTCCTTGGCACGAGCGGTAAATTCCTTGGCGATTTTATAATTTACGTCGGCATCGACCAGCGCGCGCCTGATTTCCTTGAGGGTATCTGCTACGTTTACTTCTGTAATACTGCCGTGCCCCTTGAGCACGTGCATCGCCTTGTCCAGCTTATCGGTAAGATTGTCAAACATATTCTAACTGCATTCTGATAACTCGCAAAGATACTTTTCCTTGCCGCGCGGTTCAACCCATTGACCTGTTATTATGGTGATTTCTGCATTCTGATCTTCATTGTGGAGCAGGATGCAGGCATTTGATGGTGTAGGAATTCTTCCATTTGCCGTAAGATTTTTGTGGTGGTTATTGAATGTTCCGCTTTCGCGAAAGCGTAATTCTCAAAATCAAACTACCACAATAAACTGTGGATAAGCGGGTTGTGAGTTAGTTTCTTGGTGAAAAGTGATTTTGGTACGGTTTATGGCAAATGCGTACCGAGTTTAACCGCGCCAGATAGCAAAGGCTTTATTATCTTGCGCCCCATTAAAAATTTACGATGAAAAAATTATTGCTCCTATTATTACTAGTTGTTGCCACGGGAACCGCAGTCGCGCAAACCGGATACGTACGCTCACAAGCATTGCTGATCGCGATGCCTGAAACCGCACCTGCCCAGAAGAAAATGGACGAGACCAGACAGAGACTGGAACGCGACATGCAAGGCGCAGATGCCAAAGCGCAAGAGCAATACCAGAGATTGCAGTTCAAGGCCAAAGACCCTGATCTGGATGAGGCCAAAAGAATAGCGCTTCAAGAAGAATTCAGAACGCTACAGTCTGAGCTGGCAAATCTGGAGGCAAACAGCAAGCGTGAGCTATACGAGCTGGAGCAAAAGCTGATGGGACCCATCACTAAAAAATTAAGCGATGCCATCGAGAAAGTGGCAAAAAAGAGAGGATTTAAAATCGTGGTGGACATGGCCAGCGTGGTCTATGCAGAAGAGGGTCAGGATATCTCGCTGGACGTGAGCAAGGAACTAGGCATAGCCGTCGAAGAATAATCCTTATATCATAATATTCCAACTAAGCCCCGTATTTGCGGGGCTTTTTTATTTACGACGAGATGGTTATTCAGGGGCGCGGGCAATGCGCGAGGACTAACTATTTCTCTCATTTTTTATAGAGGGCGCATGCGATGCGCCCCAACTTTCTATTTACGGGAAAGGGAGAGGACGCATGCGATGCGCCCCAACTAATTCCTTCCCTCATCCCTCATCCCTCATCCCACATCCCCGAGACTTGATTCCCTCATTCCTGATTCCATTCCGATTCCCCATTCCGCTTTTCCCTACCTTAGCGATAAAAATCAGCTTATGCCTGGCAGTACCAAAACCCAACGCATTCAAGATACCATCACGCCAGCCAGCGCGCTGCAACTACTTATGGATGGTAACCAGCGATTTATCAATGGTGAGAGTATTGAACGTGATCTGATTGATCAGGTAAAACAGACTGCATTGGGTCAATATCCATACGCCATCGTCCTGCATTGCATCGACAGTCGCGTATCTGCCGAGCATATTTTTGACCAGGGCGTGGGTGATATTTTTAGCGTGCGCATTGCTGGCAATTTTGTCAACACAGATATTTTGGGCAGCATGGAATTTGCCTGTAAGTTGGCCGGTACAAAACTCATTCTAGTACTAGGTCACACCAGCTGCGGTGCGATTAAGGGAGCCTGCGATGGCGCCCAGCTGGGACACCTGACCAGCATGCTGGAAAATCTGGAACCGGCCGTGGATGCTGTCATAGAACCTGCAGATCATGCGCAGCGCAATTCCAGCAACGCTGAATTTGTAGATAGCGTAGCCCGTAAAAACGTAGAACTCACCATGCGCAGGATCACCCGTAAAAGCCGCGTGTTACGCAACCTCATCGAGCTGGACGAGCTTGCCATCGCCGGCGGAATGTATGATGTGGATACTGGGGTGGTTGAGGTTTTTAGGTGAAAAATAGGTATTAGAAACTTGGACTTAAAATGAATCCATTCACCGAGAGCTTTAAAGGCTCTAGCAATCTAGAATTATTCAGGGTTCTTGAAAATCAGTCAAAGTACCAAAGAGAAGCGGTAGAAGCGGCAGAACTTGAAATCAAAGATCGAGAATTGACAGAAGACGAGATTTCTGAAATACGTCTCGTTTTAAGTAATGAGATCTCTCAAAAAATCAAGAGAAAAAATAAAAAAGCCGAAATTAGAGATCGGTTTGAGTTTCTCGCTGGCTTTGCGATTGATTCTCTTAATCCGGTTCAAAATTCCAGTCCAACAATACAAAAATCGTTAAGGCTGTTAGTAGTTGTTTTCGGCTTGATCTGTATCGTAAGATGGTATAATGATTTCGGAATAGTCCAGTTCTTGTTTAAAAATGGTGTAGATGACATTGATCTGAGCATTATTGAGATTTTGATCCCTCTGGTATTTCTCCCTTTAGGACTGGCCCTTTTCGGATTGAAATTTAGACTTGGCTGGATCATTATGTCTTTCTACCTGACTTATGCAGCTTTAAGCACAATAGTATTGATTGTTATAAGCTGGAATATCGAACCAATAGAAGATCTTTTATTTGAAAGCCTTTTTCCCCAAGCATCAATCATTAGTTACTTTCTAACGATCTTATTTTATTGTGTCTCACTCTGGTTTATATGTAAAGAAGAAATCCGTAATCTGTATAGAATAAATTACTCGATAGCTCTATCAACAATCGGAATCTCATTTGTGCTAGTTACTTTATTTTTTATGATGCTATTGCAAAGTTGATCGATAAAAGTTGAATTAGTTAGTCAGCAGCATTTGAAAGCTTTTGATACTAGAATCGCCGCAATTTCTTAAATTTGGAATCCTTTATACCTACACATGAACGCTCGCAATTTTACCAGAGAAGAATTAGCTGAATACATTTTGCATACAGCAAAAGAATCTTCATTGTCCAAGATCAGATCAATTCTCGGTGATAATGAGAATGAAATAGTTGCTTTTTCTGTTACTGGAGAGCCAATTAATAAGGACTCTTATCTCAAAATGGTTGGTGATGCAAATGACAGTATTGAAAAAGGAAACTACAGGACTTCTGAAGAGTTAAATGGACTGATTAATAACTGGTAGATGGCCTTGAGAGTAATTTGGTCTCTGGATGCAGTAGATGATCTTGAGAATATCTTCTTCATAATTAAAAAGAAAACCAAATCTCAAGAGCTTGCTAGAAATGTGGTCAAGGATATTTATCAAACTGCAACTGATATTATATTTCCAGATCAATATCAAGTTGACGAAGTTTTAGGCTTACCATACAGGAGAATGGTTGTAAGACATTACAAAATAGTTTATCAACCGGCAGAAAATAATACCATCCGAATATTACAGATATTTGACGCTTATCAAAGTGTCCATAAATTGAGAAGAAAAACTTGAATTTTCCAGCGACGCTTATTTTGAAAATCAACAGAAAGGCAATCGTAAAAAATTCAATTAGTTTTCCACTCATCTAATCACATGCAAGAATTTCTAAGCTATAACGTCGTAAAGTCCCTGCACCTGATCTTTGTGATCACTTGGTTTGCAGGACTTTTTTACATTCCGCGGCTGTTTGTTTATCAGATTGAGGCACATAGGGAAACTGAACCCAAGAAATCCATTCTGCTTGACCAACTCAAATTAATGACTACCCGATTGTGGTTTATTATTTCCTGGCCTAGTGCGGTGCTGGCGGTTCTTTTTGCGGTCTGGCTCTTGCTCATTAATCCCTACTGGCTGCAGCAGTCGTGGATGCAGGTAAAACTGGGTTTTGTCGCAGCATTAATCATCTACCATATCAAAACACATTTCATCTACAAGGAACTTCAAAGCAATGTCGTGAAATGGACGTCTAACGGGATGCGATTGTACAACGAGGGTGCGACGATTATCCTGTTTTCTGTGGTGTTTCTGGTCATTTTGAAAAGTGCGATTAACTGGATCTATGGCGTGATCGGCCTCATTGTTTTTGCCATCATCCTTATGCTGTTATTTAAAATCTACCAGCGATATAGAAATAGGAAGTCCTAGTTTTTAGCTACGTTTACACGAAAGCTTAACTTTACACACCTCACGGACACTTACAAACAGCCCAGAATCGCAGACCATGGAGATAAAACTGATAGAAGGAACGTTCACGCCCAGCGAGGCGGCAGATCTTATTGATGCCATGCTGGAAGTAAAAATAAATTTCCATAAACTACACCGCCTGCACGTGATGGAGGGCGACCGTACCGATTCCTGCGCTGATGATGGTTCTAGAATTGACGAACTTCTCAACTATAAAAAAGAAGTCATGGCAATGCTAAAGGAAGCAAATCAAAACGGAAGCAAAATTACCCTGGACAGTAATCTTAAACTGAACATAGAGTAAATTCCAGATAAGAACCGACATACCTTTTTATGGATCTTCATCTGTTGCTGGACAATCTATCTAATCCGGCTTTGCTATTTTTCTTTTTGGGTTTGATTGCGGTGCAGCTCAAGAGCGATCTGCGTATTCCAGAGAATTCGTCCAAATTTATCTCGCTTTACCTCTTGCTAGCCATAGGATTCAAAGGTGGTCAGGAATTATCCCATAGCGTAATTGATAGTGAGATTATCGTCTCGCTGATCTTTGGGGTGGTGCTGGCATTGCTGATACCTATTTATTGCTATTATATTCTGCGTATCAAGTTTAGCGTGGATAATGCTGGAGCCATTGCAAGTGCCTACGGATCTGTTAGTGCGGTAACTTTTGTCACTACTATTTCATTCTTGGAATTGGAGGGAATCCCATTCGGTGGTCATATGGTAGCAATCATGGCGCTGATGGAAGCACCATCGATCATCATAGGTGTGGTATTAATGTCTATATACCGCAAAAAAGCAGATGATGGTAAATCCCTAGGTTCGATCATTCACCACTCGCTGACTAACGGTAGCGTACTGCTTATTATGGGAAGCCTTATCATCGGCTATGTCGCCAGTGATGCGCAAGCAGAGGGAATCAAACCATTCACTACCGATATATTCAAAGGTTTCCTAGCTGTATTCCTGCTGGATATGGGAATCACCAGCGGCCAGCACCTCAACACCTTTCTCAAAAAGGGTTGGTTTGCCATCACTTTTGCCATTGTGATTCCTATTATCAATGGAATACTCGTGGCGCTTATTACCAGTTTATTTGTGGACGGTGATGGCGACCGGCTCCTATTCTCTATTCTAGGCGCGAGCGCATCCTACATAGCCGTTCCAGCCGCTATGAAAATGGCCGCACCCAAAGCCAGCCCGAGCCTTTATATTCCCATGGCACTAGCGGTTACTTTTCCGTTTAACATAACATTGGGCATGCCATTGTATTTATATGTGATCCAATTGGTAAACTGAGTTTGTTATCAAGTTGTTCCCGAATTGATGCAAGATCGCTATGGCTGAATGAAAAAGAGGAAGAGGCAAGAGGCAAGAGTTCTATATACTTACTAAAGCAAGTGTAACGATCCTAAAAAAACGCAACATGAGATTTGAAATTTGGCACTTGAAATTTGAAATTTGTGATTCGCGAGCGCAGCGAGCCTTGAGATTTGGAATTTGGAATTTGAGATTAGCGAGCCATGAGCTTTGAGATTTAAACTCTCGGTACCCGCAACAACATCAACGCCCCGATCACAAAAAACACCAGCAGAAACAAGATACTATACCGCATACTGTCAAACTGTTCTCGTACGATGGTGAAAACACCTAGTCCAAGTACGATTCCCACTTTCTCGGCTACGTCATAAAAACTGAAATAACTAGCCGTCTCATCGCTGCTTTCTGGAATCATTTTAGAATAAGTACTGCGTGAGAGTGATTGAATACTTCCCATAACAAATCCTACCGCAGCAGCTGTTGCGTAAAACTGATATGGCGTATGGACAAAATAACCAAATACACAGATGCCAACCCAGATGACATTAATCAACACCAGCGTATGCATATTCCCGATCTTTTTTGAAACCTTGCTGGCTACCCAGGCACCCACAACAGCCACTAGCTGAATCAACAGAATACTAAAGATCAAACCGGTGGTTGCCTCATCTTCTGGCCAGTCCACCTCTGTAGTGCCGAAGTATGTCGCAACAATCATCACGGTTTGCACTGCCATGCTATAGACAAAAAATGCCATCAGATACCTGCGCATTTGCAGATTGCTCCCCAGGCTCTTCCAGATACCTTTCAGTTCTAGAAAGCCAGACGTAAAAATGGACGTCCCGCTGGGAGGGGTCTTTTTGTGGGCTGCTGGCAAATACATATAGGTGACCTGAGCAAAACCTATCCACCACACACCTACTAAAATAAATGAAACCTGCACCGCGTTCAATGTCAGAATACCTTGTTCTGGATAAAATCCGCCCTGTATAAGTGCCAGAGATAATAGCAGGAGAATCACACTACCTACATAACCAAAAGAATATCCCCGCGCACTCACTTTATCCTGCTGTTCAGGATAGGCAACTTCTGGCAAATAGGCATTATAAAATATCAGGCTCCCACAAAAACCTATCAGCGCCATCATATAAATCAGCAAACTTGTAAACAGATAGTCGTAACTAAAAAAGGCAAGCAACACACAACTCACACCACCCAGATAACAGAAAAATTGTAGGAAGAACTTTTTCTTCCCAGCATAATCTGCGATCCCTGAAAGCAGCGGCGATATCAAACTAATAATGATAAAACCGATGGCCGTCGTGGCAGTAATACGGGATTCTGCACTCAGGCTAGCAATCCAGCCAGGGACATTCCCCTCCTCGCTGGCGGTCTCACTAATGGCGGTAAAAAATATGGGGAAGATTGCGCTACTTACCACCAGTGGGTAAACACTATTTGCCCAGTCGTAAAATGCCCAGGCGTTGATCAGTTTTGATTGCCCGCGTTTGTAGGTTTTGCGCATAGAAAAAGGGTTCTGAAAAGAACCCTTTAAAAGTAGGTATAAAGCAATGCTCTATTTGAAGTTTGTTACACCAAATTTTGCAGCCAGCTCCTTAGCCTCTGGAGCAAGCTGTTGGAGGTTTTGAATACGGCTATCACTAGACGGGTGCGTACTCAGGAATTCTGGTGGAGCTTCACCACCGCTGTTTGCTTTCATGCGTTTCCACAACTCTGCACCCTCATCTGGGTTATATCCTGCAATGGCTGCAAGATAGAGACCTATTTTATCTGCCTCGCGCTCGTGGGATCTTGAAAAAGGTAACATTCCACCTACCTGCGTTCCCAGACCGTATGCCTGATTCAAGATTTGCATAGTGCCATCACCTGCTCCAGCAACTGATCCACCTACCAGCACGCCTACCTGACCCAGTTGTTGCAGTTGCCCGGCACGCATGCGCTGTCCACCATGATTGGCTAGAGCGTGGGCAACCTCATGACCCATAACGATGGCAACTCCGGTCTCATCCTCGCAGATAGGCAAGATTCCCGTATAGAATACAATTTTCCCACCTGGCATACACCACGCATTTACATTGTCATCCTGCACGAGGTTATATTCCCACTGATAACCGTCTAGGTACTCTGGGTGACCTAATGCATTTAACCACCGCTGTGCAGCAGTTTTAATCTTCCCACCTACCGTGTTGATCATACGCGATTCTGGTGTATTTGTCACTACGTTATTTTCATTCAGGAACTGATCGTACTGAGAGTACGCAGCCGGAAAAATCTGCTCGTTAGCGATAGGTTTGAGTGTTTTCTCTCCCGTGAATACATTAGTTGTCGTACATGACAGTGTTACTAAGGCAGCCAGGAAAAAGGTGATTCTATAAAATTTCATGTTATTGATTATTAATTAGTTGTTGGATTTTTTTGATATCGATTCCGTGATGGGACTCAGTGTGGATTACCTCACCGTCTCTTAAAACGACCACTTGCGGTGACTGGTGTGGAACGTTCAGTTTATCGGCTACGGCGTTGCTTACGTCACGGTAGTTGAGCAGGTCCAGCAAATAATATCCTGCATCTGCGCCGCCACTTTCAAAGTTCCGCTCAAATTGATTAAGTGCCATACGTGAGATTCCGCAGCGTGTGCTGTGTTTGAAAATCACCTTTGGCCGGATCTTGCTATTGGTAATCACATTGTCCAGCTGGTCGATGGAGTCCAGTGAATCCCAGGGAAGGCCTTTGATCTCTTCCTTGGCAATGTCTCTTTGTGATTTAAAAAATTTATCGATAATACCCATAGATTGAAAATATACCGCTTTCGCGAAAGCGTAATAATCACAGACCACATAATCCAGTCCATAATCTCGCTAGACAAAAGTAATTCTATCCCCTGTTGCCCACTCATAATCATTTAATAAACTGACATAATGACTGTTAAAAAATCGGGTTTTCCGTCAGGTTGTCAATAATTTTGATGGGAATACTTATTGACATACGTCAGAAAATTGAGGAAACATGAATCCTAATAAACTTACTATAAAAACGCAGGAAGCCCTGCAGCTTGCACAACAATTAACGCAGGAAAACGGCCAGCAACAAATTGAAAACGCGCACCTGTTCAAGGCGATGAGCCAGGTGGACGAGAATGTACTGCCTTTTATTTTCAAAAAATTAAATATCAACCTGGCACTGGTCAATCAGCTGGTTGACAGCCAGATCAATTCCCTACCCAAAGTTGAGGGCGGTGATCTACAACTCTCGCGAGAGGCAGGTAGATCGCTGAACACTGCTGGCTCAATGGCAAATAAAATGGGTGATGAATACGTGAGTATCGAGCATCTTTTGCTAGCCATTTTTGACGGCAAATCAAAAACAGCCCAGATTCTCAAAGACCAGGGGATCACCAGAAAGCGATTGGAAGCAACCATCGAGGAGCTGCGCCAGGGCAATAAAGTCACCTCACAAAGTGCAGAAGAGACCTATAACAGTCTTTCTAAATACGCCAAAAACCTCAACCAGCTGGCGGATCAGGGAAAACTGGATCCAGTAATAGGACGCGATGAGGAAATCCGACGGATCTTACAGATTCTTTCCCGCCGTACCAAGAACAATCCCATGCTCGTGGGTGAACCTGGTGTAGGTAAAACCGCGATAGCAGAGGGCCTGGCCCACAGGATCGTGGCTGGCGACGTACCAGAAAATCTAAAGAACAAGCAGATATTCTCATTGGATATGGGAGCCTTGATCGCGGGTGCCAAATATAAAGGCGAGTTTGAAGAGCGTCTTAAAGCAGTCGTCAAGGAAGTGACTGTCAGTGATGGCGATATCGTCCTATTTATTGACGAGATCCACACACTGGTGGGCGCAGGAAAAGGTGAGGGCGCCATGGATGCAGCAAACATTCTTAAACCAGCACTTGCCCGCGGTGAACTGCGCGCCATAGGTGCCACTACCCTAGATGAATACCAGAAGTATTTTGAAAAGGATAAAGCACTCGAGCGACGTTTTCAGAAAGTCGTTGTTAATGAACCAGATACGGAAAGTGCCATTTCCATCCTGCGTGGTATCAAGGACAAGTATGAAACCCACCACAAGGTGCAGATCAAAGATGATGCGATCATAGGCGCGGTAGAATTATCCCAGAGATACATTACAAGCAGGTTCTTGCCAGATAAGGCCATCGACCTTATGGATGAGGCGGCGGCAAAACTGCGCATGGAGATCAATTCAAAACCAGAAGAGCTGGACGTGCTGGACAGGCGCATCATGCAGCTGGAGATCGAGATTGAGGCCATCAAGCGAGAGAATGACGAGGTAAAATTGAAGAACCTGCGGTCAGAACTTGCAAATCTGAAAGAAGAACGCAATGAGCTGAATGCAAGGTGGGAAAATGAAAAGGGCGTCATTGACAACATTCAGAACCTAAAAACACAGATCGAGGAATACCGCCTAGAGGCAGAACGTGCAGAGCGCGAAGGTGATTACGGCCGCGTGGCAGAACTGCGTTACGGTAAAATCAAAGAGGCTCAGGAAGAATTACAAAAGCTTCAGACTGAAATGGAGACCGGAAACGATCAATCTGCACTTATTCAGGAAGAAGTTACTTATGATGATATAGCAGAGGTGGTGGCAAAGTGGACGGGAATCCCAGTGACCAAAATGCTGCAAAGCGAGCGTGAGAAACTTCTACGACTGGAAGACGTACTTCACGAGCGAGTCGTGGGACAGGCAGAGGCTATCCAGGCGGTAAGTGACGCCGTTAGACGCAGCCGCGCGGGACTGCAGGATCAGAAGAAACCCGTAGGTTCTTTTCTATTCCTAGGAACCACCGGTGTGGGAAAAACAGAACTTGCCAAAACCCTCGCAGACTATCTATTCAATGATGAAAACGCACTAACGCGTATAGATATGAGTGAGTATCAGGAACGTCACAGCGTGAGCCGCCTGGTAGGTGCACCACCGGGATATGTGGGTTATGATGAGGGAGGCCAGCTTACTGAGGCTGTGCGCCGCAGGCCATATAGCGTGATACTTCTGGATGAGATTGAAAAGGCGCACCCTGACACATTTAATATTCTTTTACAGGTACTGGATGAGGGACGCCTAACCGATAATAAAGGACGCGTTGCAGATTTCAAGAACGCCATTATCATCATGACTTCAAATATGGGTGCTGATATCATCCAGCAAAAATTTGAAAATTTTGATGGTAATGTAGAATCTGTAATTGAAGCGACTAAAGTTGAGGTTCTAGGCGCTCTCAAGCAACGAGTGAGACCTGAATTTATCAATAGGATTGATGATATCGTCATGTTTACACCACTTAACAGTGATGAGATCAAGCAGATCGTAGAAATCCAGTTGCGCAATGTCTCCGGTCTTTTGAGTCAGCAGGGGATTGCCATAGATGCAACAGACCAGGCCATCGATCTACTGGCAGAGCTGGGTTACGAGCCACAATACGGCGCTAGACCAGTAAAGCGAGTGATACAGCGACACATTATGAATGAGTTGTCTAAACGCATTCTATCAGGTGACGTGAGTCCAGATAGCGTGGTGCTGATTGACGCTTTTGAGGGTAAACTGGTCTTTAGAAATCAGGAAGTTGACGTAGAGCTGGATTAATAATTACCACTTAGGGCAAAGCCAAAATGTTTATAGTTTTAGAATCCCGCAAGCTTGTTCTTGCGGGATTTTTGTTTGCCTACAGTTGTGGTAATTTTCTTAATTATCGCAGATGATCCTAGCTACTTTCATAGTTTGCCATCTCCAGCAAAATGCCCATGGTTGTACAATATGCTAGTGATCTGCATTTAGAGCAGCCGTCAAATCTATCTTTTTTAGAAAAAAACCCTTTACGCCCGGTAGCAGATATTCTGATTCTCGCTGGGGATATCCTGCCACTTAAAGATATTTCTGGGTATGGTAGTTTTTTGGATAGACTTTCTGCGGGATGGGAAAAAGTGATTTGGGTGCCGGGCAATCATGAATTTTATGGACTGGATCTCGCAGACTTTGAGAGCTCGTTTAAAAAGAACCTGCGTAGCAATGTTCATCTGGTTCATAATAAACGTATTGAGTTGCGGGATATTCAATTCATTTGCACCACTTTATGGTCTGATATTACTGGGCATGAGGATGATATGGTCAGGGATTATCAGGATTTTGACACCATCATGTATGGTGGTAAAAAATTGAGTGCACCACGGTATATGCAGCTGCATCAGGATTCCCTGAACTTCCTTGACGATACACAAGATGTGGATGGTCAGAAAATAGTCGTAACCCACCACCTCCCTACTCTAGTCGATTATCCACCGCAGTATGCGGGAAGCAAGATCAACTCAGGTTTTGCAACTGATCTTAGTTCTCAAATTGCTAAGATAAAAGCTGATTACTGGGTGTATGGCCATCACCATTCCAATGGTAAGGTGCATAAACAGGGGAATACTCATTTTGTCAGTAATCAATTAGGTTATGTAGAAAAAAGTGAGGGAAATGGATTCCAGACTTCAAAGACGTTTACGGTTAAAAACTCATAGCCAATTGCTTAGCACTTCTGCTAAATTTTTGTTTAAGTATATTTCGCATAAGATTAAACAAAATATTTTTGATTCTATTTAAGCGTTTTTTAATACGCTTTCGCGAAAGCGTACTCAACCTAACCATCATTGATTAAATCATTATTTAGTATCAAGGCCTAGAAAGCTTGAGCGGTGTCAAGGCACACACCATAAGAATCTGGGAAAAAAGGTACGGTCTTCTTGAACCCTCCCGCACATCCACAAACATACGTTCCTACGATAATGAGGCGTTGCGCAAGCTCCTGAACGTTCAATACTTGAGAGAACAGGGCTGGAAAATTTCACATATTGCCGGCAAAAAGGAAAAGGAGGTGGACAAGCTGGTCTTTGAGCACGCAGCCATGGATGATCTGGCAGGGTTCCCGGTGCGACAGTTGAAAATGGCCATGATGGAATATGATGCGCACCTTTTCAATGCCGTCTATCGCAAGAGTCTGGATGATCGTGGTTTTGAAAATACCATGGAACAACTCATCGTCCCTTTTCTCAAAGAAATTGGGCTATTGTGGCAAACAAATACCATAGAGGTTTCTCACGAGCATTTTCTGGGTCACCTGATCAGGCAAAAGCTATGTTGCGCCATGGAAAACCTGCAGGAAAAAAAGCCTGACGATGATCACAGATTGTTTGTGCTATTTACTCCGACTAACGAATCGCATGAGCTGGGGCTTATGTATGTCAACTACTTACTGATGAAAAAAGGATACCGCACCATCTATCTGGGAACCAGTATAGATATCAATGGTTTGGTGAATTTAAAAGGAAAGGGAACTGAACAAATTTTTATAGGTTACGCGACGGTTGAGCCGCAACGCGATAAAATAGAAGACTATTTAAACGATTTTAACAGAAAAATACAATCTGAAACCACCCAGCAACTGTGGCTGCTGGGTAACATTGCAAATCAGGTACCGCAGGACAAGCTCTTCAATAGGCAGCACGTTTTTAAGGACATTCCTGAATTAAACGATTTCATCTCACGATTATGACAAAAAAGATAGCGGTAATAGGTTCTGGTTTTTCATCCCTTTCTGCTGCTTGCTATCTGGCCAGGGATGGCCATCAGGTAACGATCTATGAGAAGAATGATACCGTGGGCGGCCGTGCTAGGCGACTGGAACGGGATGGATTCACATTTGACATAGGTCCCAGCTGGTACTGGATGCCAGATATTTTTGAGCGCTTTTTTGCAGATTTTGGCAAGACACCGGCAGATTATTATCAACTGGACAAATTGGATCCTGCTTATACCGTCGTCTTTAAGGACGGGAAAATAGACATAGGCAGCAGCCTTGCTGAAATCAAGAAAACATTTGAGGAGATCGAGCCAGGCAGCTCTGCTGCGCTCCAATCCTTCATGGACGAGGCCAGTGAGAATTACGATATCGCCATCAAGAATCTGGTATATCGACCGGGCGAGAGTCTGCTGGAACTTGTAACACCACAAACGGCCCGCAAGGTGGGAGCGTTCCTAAGCAATGTATCTCGAGACGTACGTAAGAAATTTGACAATCCAAAGCTGGTTTCCATTCTGGAATTTCCAGTACTATTTCTAGGTGCTACACCCAGCAACACGCCCAGTTTCTACAATTTTATGAATCACGCAGACTTTGGTCTGGGTACCTGGCATCCCAAAGGTGGTATGTACGAGGTCATTCTGGGAATGAAATCCCTGGCAGAAGAACTGGGTGTGGTCATACACACTGGGACGCCGGTCGATCAGATACTGGTAGATGAGAAAGGCGATGCCGCCGGTATCGTGACTGGAAACAAAAAGTTTCTTTACGACGTCATCGTGGGCGGCTCAGACTACCACCATACAGAAACTTTGCTACCACAGCAGTATCGCCAGTATGAAGAGGGCTACTGGGAAAAGAAAACATTTGCCCCCAGCTCACTTATATTCTATGTGGGATTTGACAAAAAACTAAAGAATATCGAGCACCATAATCTGTTTTTTGATACGGATTTTGAGAAACACGCGCATGAGATCTATGAAGATCCCAAATGGCCTCAAGATCCATTGTTCTATGCAAACTTCACCTCTATAACAGATGATAGCACGGCACCAGATGGTTGTGAAAATGGATTCTTTCTTATTCCGCTTGCGCCAGGACTGGAGGACACTCCACAATTGCGTGAACAGTATTTTGACATTATCATGAATAGATTTGAAGAGCGCACTGATCAGATCGTGCGCGAGAATATCATCTTTAAAGAATCATTTTGTGTCAATGATTTTAAGAAGGCCTACAATAGCTACAAAGGAAATGCTTATGGAATGGCTAATACCTTGCTGCAAACAGCGTATCTTAGACCAAATTTAAGAAGCCGAAAAGTAAGAAACCTTTACTTTACCGGTCAGTTAACCGTTCCGGGGCCTGGGGTTCCACCTTCTTTAATAAGTGGAAAGCTAGCGGCGCAATTAGTGAATAAATATTCAGTAGAGTAATGAAGAGTGTTTTTGACATAGTTTCCAGACAATGTAGCCGTGCAGTTACAAATAATTATAGTACATCTTTTAGCATGGCCAGTAAGATGTTAGGTCCCACCATCAGGCAGGATATCCATAATATTTATGGTTTTGTGCGCTTTGCAGATGAGATCGTGGACACTTTTCATGATTATGATAAACGTACACTACTCGATAGGTTTGAAAAAGATCTGGAGTATGCGATTACAGATCGCATCAGCCTAAACCCAATTCTAAACAGCTTTCAGGAAACGGTTCACAAATACGACATCACGCCAGACATGTATGGTGCTTTCATTCATAGCATGCGGTTAGATCTGGACAAGAGTGTCTACTTAACTACAGAGGAATATAAAAATTACATCTACGGCAGCGCAGACGTTGTGGGACTTATGTCGCTTAAAGTTTTTGTCAATGGTAACCAGGATCAGTACGATGATTTGAAAGAAGATGCGATGCGATTGGGGAGTGCCTTTCAAAAAGTAAACTTTCTTAGAGACCTCAAGGCAGACTTAGATAACTTGGAGCGCAGTTATTTCCCAAATACTGATCTCCATGATTTAAGTGAGTTGGATAAAGCCAGACTCGTAGAAGAAATCAAAGCAGATTTTGAGGCTGGATATCGCGGGGTGCAGCGACTACCCATTGAGGCAAAATTGGGCGTTTATACCGCATACAAATACTATCGCCGTTTACTTACCAGACTGGAGCGCACGCCCAGTGCAAAAATCAGGGAAGCCCGCATCAGGGTTCCCAATTATGAAAAAATCGGTTTACTCGCAAAGGGATATGTTTCCTACCGCTTAAATTTGATCTAGTATGTTTACTTTTTACTGGACAGCCATATTTCTGGCAACCTTTCTAATCATGGAATTCAATGCGTGGATCATCCATAAATATGTCATGCATGGATTTCTGTGGAACCTCCATGAGGATCATCATTTTAAGGATCATGATAGTTGGTTTGAGAAAAATGATTGGTTTTTTGTGTTCTTTGCAAGTATCAGCATTCTTACAAAGTTCATGCACAGTCAGCTGGATCTATGGTGGTGCCTTCCCATCAGCGCGGGAATCCTAGCCTACGGCATCGCCTACTTTGTAGTACACGATATCTTTATCCACCAGCGATTCAAATGGTTGCGCAAGGCAAATAACAAATACGCACGCGGTGTGCGCCGTGCCCATAAAATTCACCATAAACATTTGGGAAAGGAAGAAAGCGAAAATTTCGGCATGCTGGTCGTACCGCTTAAATATTTCAAATAATTATGAAAACGGCCATAGTCATAGGCGCCGGCATTGGTGGTCTGGCGATGGCACTGCGTCTTAAGAAAGCGGGCTATTCAGTAACCGTTTTTGAGTCAAACGATTACGCTGGTGGTAAGTTGCACGCAATTGACCAAAACGGTTACAGATTTGACCTGGGGCCATCGCTGTTTACTTTACCACATTTGATTGATGAACTGCATCAGCTCTTTCCAGAGGTGGATCTGGACTTTGACTACAAGACTAAAAATGTTTCCTGCCATTATTTTTGGGAAGATGGTACCACTTTTCAGGCACCCACAAATATTCCGTCGTTTATTGAAAAGGCTGCAAAGGTTTTTGATGAACCAGCGAGGAAACTACGAAAAATACATTCAGCGAGCCGAAAATAAATACAAGAAAACCAAACCGCTTTTCCTAGATAAATCCCTACACAAACTTAGCACCTATCTAAGTGCCGATACCCTCAAGGCTATCGCCAGTGTTCCCAGTCTGGGAATTTCTAATACACTGAACAAGGAGAACGAGGTCTTCAACAACAGAAAACTGACTCAGCTCTTCAACCGTTACGCGACCTACAACGGGTCGTCGCCCTACCAGACGCCTGGTATCATGAGCATGATTTCTTATTTAGAATTGGGACTGGGGACTTATTATCCGCGAGGTGGGATGCACCGTATATCGCAATCTCTGTTTGAATTGTGCAAGGAAGTGGGTGTTGAATTCCGCTTTCGCGAAAGCGTAACACAAATAAACCATCAACATAAAACCGCTACTGGAATAACAACGCAGCAGGGAAACTATGAGGCAGATATAGTCGTGTCAAACATGGATATCCATCCTACCTACCGCAATTTGCTGCCAGACGTCAAGGCACCAGAAAAAACGCTGAAACAAGAACGCAGCAGCAGCGCGCTGATTTTTTACTGGGGGATTGAACGCAAGTTCCCGCAACTGGATCTGCACAATATCTTTTTCAGCGAGGATTACCCACAGGAATTTGAATACATTTTTGGTAAAAAAGATTTATTTCAGGATCCCACGGTCTATGTAAATATTACCAGCAAAGAAAGTCCAGATCACGCGCCAGATGGCTGCGAGAATTGGTTTGTCATGATCAATGCACCCGGCGATTACGGTCAGGACTGGGAAGAACTGGTCGCAAAATCCCGTGAACGCATTATAACAAAACTCAATAGAATTCTGAAAACAGATCTCAGAAAACACATTGCTACTGAGTACGTCCTGACGCCAGTAGGAATCGAGCAAAATACCAGCAGCTACCGCGGTGCGCTTTACGGCGCGGCGAGCAATAATCAGTTTGCAGCATTCTTGCGGCATCCCAATTTTAATTCCAGATTAAAGAACCTCTACCACGTGGGTGGATCTGTTCACCCAGGTGGCGGCATACCGTTATGTCTATTGAGCGCAAAAATCACCGCAGATCTTATCAAGTCAGACGCATGAAGACGGGAGCACTCATTTTTTTGTGGATTATCCACTTGAGTGCCCTGGTGGGTATTGCGCTGGGACACGAGGATTTTTTCCTGCCTAAATCACCGTTTACCATCATGTACCTACTGGTGGTGGTGATTACATTTTTCCCCATTGACAACCTGCGCACCCTGGCTTTATTTGTTGTTTGTTTTGCGACGGGTATGATCGTAGAATGGATAGGTGTTCATACCGGTGTGCTTTTTGGAGAATATTATTATGGGGTAAACTTTGGCCCAAAGCTGGACGGCATCCCATGGCTTATAGGCGTTAACTGGGCTGTATTAACGCTGATTACCCATTCCATCGCGCGCAAAATCACAAGCTCACCGCTCTTACTAGCTGGAATAGGTGCTGGACTGATGGTGTTACTGGATTTCTTCCTGGAACAAGTCTGTGATTTTGCTGGGTTCTGGCATTTCAGTGGTGGTGCCGGCTGGTTCAATTACCTATGCTGGTTTGTAATTGCCTACGCTTACACCTAGTAGGCACACGGCTCAAGGTTGCTGGCGATTTTGTGACCAGCCTAAATCTATACGGTGCACAACTCATCTTTACATCCCTACTATGGCTGATCATTACGACATAGCCATCATAGGCATGGGTTGCGCGGGCAGCCATATCGCGCTGGAGCTCTTGCGACAGCGGGTGGATAAACGCATTGTCATTCTGGACGATTACTCTGGCAAGAGTCTGGACAAAACCTGGAGTTTCTGGGAAAAAGGCGCGGGAAAATGGGATCACTTGCTCATCAATTCATGGTCTAAAGGAATTTTTAGGGCGCAGGGTGAAACCATACACCTCGATCTGGGCGAGTACCTTTACAAAAGTGTGGAGAGTGAGGATTTTATCGCTTTCGCGAAAGCGGAAACGGCAAAATCATCTTTGTTCACTTTTATCAATCAGCAGGTCATTCAAGATTCGCAAATTGACTACAAAGAACATTGAAACAAATTATCAGATAGATCACGCTAATGGGACACTTACGGCAGATGTGGTACTGGATAGAAGATACATCCTGCATTCAAAAAAGATCAAGAAAGCCACTACTCTACTCCAGCACTTTAAAGGATGGGTGATTAGAACAGAAAAACCTGAATTTGACACCGATAGGTTTGTCATGATGGATTACAATTTAAAAGATCCAGAGACAACGAGTTTTTTTTACGTATTGCCGTATGCTCGAGATCGCGCGCTGCTAGAATTCACCTATTTTTCTGAAAACCAAGTAGATGATAAAGTCTATAAAGAGTATTTACAAGAATACATAAATAAACATCTAAATATCGATAATTACACCATCGAGAAGATTGAGAAAGGAGTTATACCAATGACATCCTACAATTTTAACCAGCATAATCACGGTAATCACATAAAAGTAGGTACAGCAGGTGGCTGGGTAAAACCGTCCACTGGATACAGCTTTAAGCTAAGTGAAGAAAAGGCAAAACAACTCGTAATCAACTACAAACAAAATAAAAAGCTTACTACCAATTTATTTTCAAAGCGGCATTATGTTTATGATTGTACCTTACTGGAAGTTCTAAAAAAATACAATGCGCAGGGAGACAAGTTGTTCTTGCAGTTGTACAAGCGCAATCCAGCAAATAGATTGTTAGATTTTCTGGATGATCGCAGTACATTTATCCAAGAACTGAAAATCATGAAGTCCATGACCTCGATGCGATTTGTAAATGGATTTTTCAAAACACTCAAAAATGGGATTATTTAATAAACTGATGAGCAATGCCAGCTCGGCTTCCCTCGCAGAACTCAACGAAAAATACGGCAGGTTACTCGCTGAAAATGAGGACATCAAACTGGGATTTAAGCTTATCAGGGACACATTTTTATTCACAGATAAACGCATTATTCTGATAGAAGTACAAGGCTTGACCGGCAGTAAAGCCGAATATCAATCATTGCCTTATAAGAGTATCTCGCGGTTCTCGCTTGAATCAGCAGGCACATTTGACCTAGATGCCGAGTTAAAGATCTGGATTTCCAGCGCCGTCCAGCCCAGCATCAGCAAGAAATTCAACAAGAGCGTTGACGTCTATGAGGTACAGGCTTTTCTGGCAAGTAAGGTTTGTTGACTTTTTTCTAAATAAAGAACCCTATTCAGTTTTTTTAGTTTGAAGCATCACATATTGAGTCGCTTGAGCTCTTCCAGCATAGCTTTTTGATATCGTATCACCTCATTAATTCTAAGCATCCAAGCACCTAGAAGTCTCATAATTAATACGAAAACTGCAATGAAAAATAAACTGACAACAAGTAATAGATAAGAATCCATAAGTAGTTTTTTATATAAAACAAACATACCTTATACCAAAGAACATTTTTTATGGAAAACCGTAATCAAGTTAAATAACGTACTAATTAGTATTAGCTTGTTCTTACGTTTACTATTATTTCTTTAATTTTAAGAAATCATTCAAAAAACAAACGCCATGAACACAGAAGAAATTGCAAACAAGCTAGTCACCTACTGCCGCAACAAACAGGAAGACAAGGCGTAATAAGAGTTATACAGTCCTGAAATCACTAGCATTGAAATGGCTGAACCCATGAAAGAAGTCCACGTATGGATGGCATCCAGAAGAAAGGACAATGGTGGGAAGAGAACTTTGAAGTCCACGAAACCAAAGTTTCTGATCCACTGGTCGCAGACAACCACTTTACCGTCAGGTTCTGGATAGATACGACGCACAAACCCAGCGGACAGCGCAGCCAGATGAATGAACTGGGAGTTTATCAAGTGAAAGATGGCAAAATCTGGAAAGAACAATTTTTCTATGACACGGAAAAATAGGACTAAATTGAGATACATTACACTTAAGCAGGTCAGCTTACTGATAATTGTTTTTGCGCTTTTGCAGTCTTGCCAGAACAAATCTGATCTAACTACCGGTGAAGAAATTTCAACTAACGACATGCCAGAATCAGCTGAAAATTTTGACTGGTTGATAGGTGATTGGAAAAGAATCAATGAATCTGCTGGCAAGGAAACTTACGAAAACTGGGAGAAAAACAGCCGTGATCTATACACCGGAAAAGGTTATACTCTCGAGGCAGGCGATACTGTAAAAATGGAAAACATGCGTTTAAAAAGAACCAGCAACCGCTGGATGCTGAGCGTAGGAACTCTAGATGAAGATAAGCCCACATTTTTCAAAATGACCGATTCTGCAGAAAACAGTTTTACCTGTGTGAATGACAGCATCGTTTTTCCCAAAAAGATTATCTACCTCACAGATGGAGATAAACTATACGCTCAGATCGAGGGCGATGACCTAAAAATTGATTTTGCTTTTCGAAAGATGGAAAGCGAGTAAATCTGCGAGAACTTAAAATCTGTAAAGACTTTTGGGTTGCAATGTATAGATTCAACAAAAAAAAATCCCAGCGCAAAGCGCCGGGATATTTAATTTAATTAACTGACTAACTGATAACTGATTATCCGGTAACCTCATTAACTGATCATTTGATCACCTAATCACTGATAAATCAGTAACCTATTTAGCGTTCACCATCCACTGGATACCAAACTTGTCTGAACAACGGCCGTAATGTGCGTCCCATGACATTTTCTGCCAGTTGGTATGTACGCGGCCGCCTTTCGCTAGCTGGTCAAACATATCGTTACCTTCTTGGGCATCTTTACAATCGATGCTCATACATACTGAATTCCCCTCGTTGAGGACAGTATCCGGCGCGACATCGTAAGCCATAAAATGGAAACCGTCGCCTTTCAATTCTGCGTGCTGCCATTTATTCTTGTAGTCACCAGGAACATTTTCATCTTGCTCACCCCAGCTGATGCGATTGATGATATCACCACCCAAAATGTCTTGATAGTGGTTGAGTGCTTCTTGACAATTACCTCTGAAAGATAGATATGCTTGTATTTTCATAATATGATTTAGTTTATTTCAATCTACAGCTACAATTACCACCACGCTCTTAATAAAACGTGTATTCATAGAAATTTAACGAGGTAGGTGAGTTTTGAGCCATGAGCCATGAACTGTTAGCTGTTAGCTGTTAGCATAAAATATAAAATTCAAAACTCATTCTCCACGAATCAATATTTTGTTATTCAATTCGCTCGGCCATCAATCATTAGTTATCAAACGTTAATCGTCAGTCGTAATTCAACAGACGTCTTTGATCGGCCGTCTAAGCCGTCAAGATTCATGTCAATATTTACAAGGATTCAATCTTTGAAGCAGCCAGCTATTAACAGCAGTCAGCGAAAACTTTGAACCTTGAACCTACAACATTCCCATGCAAGAGTAAAAACCTGAAACGTGAAACTTGAAACAAAAAACTTATATAAGCCACCTAATTCGTCAGTCACATTTAAGTCATTCAACTTCGCTAATTTACCTACGCATTCAACAAATTGATCGCTTTGATATTGACAAATTCCTTGATACCAAAACCACCGTGCTCACGACCATAGCCAGAATCTTTTACACCACCGAATGGCATGTCCACCTGCGCAACACCAAAACTGTTGATAAACACCATTCCAGTATCAAAATATTTGCTCGCTAACTCGATCGCCTTGTCCTCATCCTTACTGAAAATCCCTCCACCTAGACCAAAACGACTATCATTTGCAACTTCCATTGCTTCTTGAGTGTTCTTGACTCTTATAACCGATGCAACCGGTCCAAATAGTTCATCATCATACGCGGGTTGGCCTTTCTTTACATTGGTCAGCACTGTGGATGGGTAGAAAAAACCGTCGCCATCTGGCATCTCCCCACCTATCTCTGCCGTGGCTCCTTTTGATATACTTTCTCTCACTTGTTGATGCAATTTCTCGCGCAAATCCTCACGAGCCATCGGCCCAAGGCGAGTATCGCTGTTTGTGGGATCACCCATGGTGGCAGATTTCATTCTATCAATAAATCCACTGACGAAATGATCATAAACTGCATCTGTGACGATAAATCGTTTTGCCGCCACACAGGTCTCACCGTTGTTGTAAAGCCGTCCTTTTGTACACGCCTTGATGGCAAGGGTGACATCTGCATCATCCAGGACAATGTAGGCATCATTGCTACCCAGTTCGAGCACAGACTTTTTTAACGCCTTACCAGCTTGCTCACCTATGATTTTCCCCGTTGCCGGGCTACCGGTGAATGTCACTCCTCTGGTCAGGTCGTGCTGCACAATTTTCTCGCTTACGTCTGGTTCAACAATAAGAACGGTAAATAGGTCTTTGGGTAATCCAGACTCCTCATAAATCTCTTTTAATCGCAAGCCGCTGCCAGTTGTGTTCTGTGCGTGCTTCAATAGCACACCATTTCCAGCCATTAGATTAACGATGCTGTATCGCATCACCTGATACAGCGGAAAATTCCAGGGCTGAATCCCATAAATTACTCCCTGTGGCGAGTAGGTAATGATTCCTTTCCCACCGTTGACCAACTTACGCTTTTCATCCTTGAGCACCTCTTGACCGGTTTTTGCCGTGTAGTCACAAATCCCTTTGCATAAGGTCACCTCTTCCCTAGCGTCTTTAAGAAGCTTACCCATCTCACGGGTCATGAGTTGCGCTAGCCCCTCTTTATTTTCTTCCAGCACCTCACCTATTTTCTTGATAACGACAGCACGCTCTTTGAGCGTCCAGGTTTTCCATTTGGTAAATGCATCATGACATTTCTGAACCGCCTCTACGGCAGATTCTTCGGTCATGTAGTTATAAGACTTGATTTCTTTTCCTGTTGTAGGATTGATGGTAGAAAAACTTTTGCTCATGGTTTTTCTTTTAAAGGTACTTTGAACTCACCGCGCAACAGGTTAATTTTATAGTAACGGTATCTATGTAAAAGGTTAATGATTTTTGGGATTCCGCTTTCACCTCGACTGCGCTCGGCGACCGCGCGAAAGCGTTAAAACAATAGCCAGATAACTTCTCTACTGCATGGTGTAGAGATTGCCGCGGTATCTAAAATTACTGCTGAGCGCATTGATCTCCTCAAGCTTTGCAGACATATCAGCAGTCTTGCGCCATTTGATCGAATGAACCAACACCCTGTTTTTGGTTATCAGACTCTTTAGAATTGAATCATGTTCTTGCCATGTGATCTGATGTTTCTCTACACCCACATTCAATAATTCTGGCAACTGCTGGAGATGCGCCATGTTAGAATCGACACTCTGCACCTCGTTGAGTAAAAAATCAAGTTCTTCAGCATTAAGTTCATAGATTTTATCCTCTGCAAATACATAGAAAATAGCCGATTGAAACAAGTTTGAATAGAAGAAAGAATTCTCATGCTGGCTTTTGAGGTCTATAATAATCTGCACTTGGGCATTGGGATCATCTTGGACTTCACTCAATCGCTGACGAAAATCTAATCCATCTGGGATTGATCCGTCTCCTTTGTCTTCCATATCTATGCCATTGCCTATCTCGCGCACGCCTATGTTCTGGATGATTTTATCAGGCTCATCTTGACAGGATAAAAACAGCAATACACAAAACAGCAAAGAAAAGACCCTCATAATAGACATTTTAGTTTATTGATAGTCAATACTGTAAATTACTCAAATAAATTGAGATAGTAAAATCTCGCATAATTGAGATACAACTACAGCATCAAATAGAATGGGTATTTGCAACTTAAAAACGCAGGAATACCCTTTCTCAGTTTATCACTAAGATGAGACTTATCCCGTAATAATCGAATAGTGATTCAAACCAATAAACGGTAATTAAAAATCGGGGTGGCTAATCTTGTACCAGAGAAATTGAGTACCAAGGACATGAAAAGTAAAAGAAGCATTCCCATTAAAAAACCCTCTACTCTTACGAGTAAAGGGTTCTTATAAATTGCGAGAAAAATGATTTACTTCACCTGGTTCACCACTGCTTTAAAAGCGTCTGGGTGGTTCATGGCAAGATCTGCCAATACCTTGCGGTTAAGTTCTATGTTGTTCTTTTTCACAGCTCCCATAAATTGTGAGTAGCTCATACCGTACTGGCGAGCGCCAGCGTTGATACGGGTAATCCATAACCTGCGGAAAGTGCGTTTCTTGTTTCTTCTATCGCGGTAAGAATAAAGCATTGCTTTATCCACTGCGTTTTTGGCTACTGTCCAAACGTTCTTTCTACGACCGAAATAACCTTTTGCCTGCTTGAGGACTTTTTTTCTGCGAGCTCTGCGAGCTACGGCGTTTACTGATCTAGGCATAATTTTAATTTTTTGGTGACAGGCGGTCTGTGTGACACTTGATGCGCTGCTACCGGGTTAATGATGAATTAATAAACCATCAAGTCCTACGACTTACTTAAGATTAAGTTGTAGCTTGATATTAGGCTCGTCTGCTTTATCGACGAGGGTAGTGTGCGTAAGCGCTAGCTTACGTTTCTTGCTCTTTTTTGTCAGGATGTGACTTTTAAAAGCGTGCTTTCTTTTAATCTTTCCAGTTCCAGTAAGCTTGAAACGCTTTTTGGCGCTGGATTTTGTCTTTTGTTTAGGCATAATTCCTAGTTTTATAGTTCTCGCATTACCATTCACCACAGCTATGGTTTATGGAGGTGCAAAAGTAAGTTTTTTATTTGGGTTTGCGGGCGATAAACACACTTAAAATATGAATCTACCTTACTGATCTTTGTACTCGTAATTCTAGCTTATCGAGAGACAAATGCTAGTTCGAGCGAGAGTCGAGAACGGGATTAATTATTCTACCGCTCCATCCTCGCAGCCTGCGCTTTGCTAACTAACGACCTGTGAGCACTATTTTTAGTCAAGCTGAATTTATTTCAACTTCTCACTGCTAGGAGCAAATACCTAGATAATCGCACCATACCATCCATGAGATATATACTCGGTTTCCTTGCGTCCTGGGCGATACCGAAATAAATTCGGTATGACAGATACTTAGAGTTGTTGCCGGTTCGAGTGATTTTGTAAGTAGGCGAACAAAATCGTATCGAAAACCAAAGGTGCTTTCCGATAAATTATCCAAATCACAATTTTATACTTAGAATCCTAATCTCTTTTCGGACTTTAATTCCTTGAGAAACAAACTGAAAATGTATGGGTCATTCATAAAATCACAGAAGCGAATGATGGTACATGAATCACCTAGCTTTACGGCTTCAAAATCCCAACCAGGGAGAATCTTTGAAGAGCATGTGGTAGCTCGTGGATCGTCAGCTATATATTCAGTTTTATTTGATTCAATTGCAGGTGGGATGGCATTACCCACTGCCAATAAAAATCTACCTTCCTCATTGGGTTCTTTTGATACATAGATTTGCACCTGTATTTTGCCATGTTCTTTAAAACCCTCAGGCCATTGACTTAAGTCAACATGAATCCCTGGAGGGTACTTCAAATTTTCTGATGAAGAATTTTCCATCTCTTGAGAAAAACCGAACATAGACAAACTAAAAAATATAAGAACTAGTTTACTGGACATAAAAGGAATTTTCCCCTAAAATACAAAAAGCCACCTCACGGTGGCTTTTAAAATATCAAAGTAATTTATTTACTTCTTCTTAGGAGCGATAAACATATTCATACGTTTACCCTCCATTTTAGGCATCTGCTCAACTTTTCCTAGCTCTTCCAGATCTTTTGCGAGATTCAATAATAGAATCTCACCCTGATTTTTATAGATAATAGATCGTCCCTTGAAGAAAAAGTAAACTTTTGGTATAGCACCTTCTTAAAGAAATTTTGCGGCGTGTATCTTTTGGAACTTAAAATCGTGTTTACGCAATTTGTTCTCTATACAATGGATTTTGCATTACCATAATAGAAAATAATACATCACTATCAAAAAAAATAGTTGTATAAGATTCAACCAAATTCGATTTTTAAGGAGTTTATAGGCAGCGTAGTGTAATAAAAGCATAAACAAAGCAAGGCCGAGAAATAAAAGCGATAATCCCGCACTCAATCCGTATGGATCGTCCAGTCGCCATTCCTTTAGTTGCCAGTACAAGATCCAGCCAATAATACAAGCCACCGTTACCGACCAAACAGTGATTCGTTTTTTTAAGAACTGCCACATAATAGTTCATCAAAAAGCCACCCTAAGGTGGCTCATAATTTTAAAAAAATAGTCCATCAATCATTAAAAAGATCGACCAATATAAATATTACTTCTTCTTAGGCGCGATAAACATATTCATACGCTTGCCCTCCATCTTAGGCATCTGCTCCACTTTTCCTAATTCTTCCAGATCTTTTGCGAGGTTCAATAATAGAATCTCGCCCTGGTCTTTATAGATGATGGAACGTCCTTTAAAGAAAACGTAGGCTTTCAGCTTAGCTCCCTCTTTAAGGAACTTTTCAGCGTGTTTTTTCTTGAACTCGTAATCGTGCTCATCCGTATTAGGGCCAAAACGTATTTCCTTGATCACCACCTTACTGGCCTTAGCCTTCATGGCTTTTTCACGCTTGTTTTGCTCGTAAACGTATTTCTTGTAATCCAGAAGTTTTGCTACCGGTGGATCAGCATTGGGAGAAATCTCGACAAGGTCTAGTTCCTTTTCCTGTGCGATCTTCATCGCATCACGGGTATCCATGACTTTGGGCTCTCCCTCACCGGGTTGAACCAGGCGTACCTGTCTTGCACGAATCTTCTCGTTGATCTTGTGCTTGTCTTCTTTAATAATCCGGGCGGGGCCGCGGCTTCTGCGTCTTCGTATTGCTATGGCTATAAATTTTAATTAAACTTCAAATGTCTTTATGGTTTCGGCTACTTCTGCTTGTACCGCTTTCGCGAAAGCGTCCACACTCATAGCACCCAGGTCCTCACCACCATGTTTTCTTACAGAAACCGTACCATCGTTCTCCTCCTGCTCGCCCACGATAAGCATGTACGGCAGCTTGTTCATCTCTGCCTCGCGTATCTTCTTGCCCATGGTCTCTGCGCGATTGTCAATAGTACAGCGAATTTCGTTATTTTCCAGAGCGTCAGCTACTTTTTTTGCATAATCTTCAAACTTTTCACTTAAAGATAGCACCGTACACTGCTCTGGCATCAACCACAGCGGGAAATTACCGCCTGTATGTTCCAGTAAAATTGCGATAAAGCGCTCCATGGAACCGAATGGCGCGCGGTGGATCATTACCGGCCTGTGTGACTCATTGTCACTACCTTTATAGGAAAGCTCAAAACGCTCTGGCAGGTTATAATCCACCTGAATCGTTCCCAGCTGCCAGCTACGGCCCAGCGCATCTTTTACCATAAAGTCCAGTTTAGGACCATAAAAAGCCGCTTCTCCTTCCTCAATCACAAAGTTCAATCCCTTGTCCCGCGAGGCGCTGATGATTGCATTTTCTGCGATCTCCCAGTTTTCTGTATCCCCTATATATTTCTCTGGTTTCTCTGGATCGCGCACACTTACCTGTGCGGTAAAGTTCTCAAAACCCAGTGAGCCAAAAACATACATGACCAGATCAATCACTTTCTTAAATTCCTCGTCCAGCTGTTCTGGCATACAGAAAATATGCGCATCATCCTGCGTAAATCCACGTACACGCGTCAGTCCATGCAACTCCCCACTCTGCTCATACCGGTACACGGTACCGAATTCTGCAAAGCGTTTAGGCAAGTCTTTATAAGACCATTGAGCGCTTTTATAGATCTCGCAGTGGTGCGGGCAATTCATGGGCTTGAGCATGAACTCCTCGCCCTCGTTAGGTGTTTTGATGACCTGGAAAGAATCCTCACCGTATTTGGCAAAGTGTCCAGAGGTCACATATAATTCCTTGTTCCCTATATGAGGTGTCACCACCATCTCGTAGCCCGCCTTTTTCTGGGCAGCTTTCATGAAGTTCTCCAGTCGCTCGCGCAACGCGGCACCTTTAGGCAGCCACAATGGCAGCCCCTGCCCTACTTTCTGAGAAAAAGTAAATAATTGTAATTCCTTACCCAGCTTGCGATGATCGCGCTTTTTTGCCTCTTCCAGCAATTCTAGGTATTCCTTTAAGTCTTTTTGTTTGGGAAAAGAGATACCGTACACCCTAGTCAACTGCGGGTTGTTCTCGTCACCGCGCCAGTAGGCACCGGCTATGCTCATGATCTTGACTGCTTTTACGATCCCAGTATTGGGAATGTGGCCACCACGGCATAGATCAGTAAAGGTATCGTGATCGCAAAAGGTGATATCACCATCGGTCAGGTTCTCGATGAGCTCGACCTTGAATTTGTTTTCTTCATTTTTATAGAAGTCCAGTGCATCTGCTTTAGAAACACTGCGCATTTTAAACTCGTGCTTGCCACGAGCAATTTCCAGCATGCGTTTCTCGATGGCAGGAATATCAGCCTCGGTGATGGATTTATCCTGAAAATCTATGTCATAATAGAATCCGTTTTCTATGGATGGGCCTATGGTAAGCTTTGCCTGTGGGAACAAATCCTGGATGGCCTGCGCCATAATGTGGGACGTACTGTGCCAGAAAGCCTGTTTTCCCTCATCGTCATTAAAAGTATAAAGGACAAGTTTGCCGTCTTCCTGCAAAGGTGTGGAAGTCTCTACTTTTTTGCCGATATAAGATGCACTTATTACATTGCGCGCCAGCCCGTGCGATATAGTCATCGCCACGTCCATGGGTGTGGAACCTTGTTCCATTTCTTTGATACTGCCATCTGGCAGGGTAATCTTTATCATAACTACAACTTATGTTAGCCCGCAAAGGTACACGTTCCGCTATACCTGTTAAAGGCTGAATTTTATCAATTTTAATGTAGAAATTGTACTGATGATGGTGAGTATTACGCTTTCGCGAAAGTGAAATATGCACCGCAATCGCCTAAGCGCGAAACATTATAATCAGCGCTTTAAAAAACTTACCACATTATGTTGTCGCTCTGTAATTACTCTTACGACTGGACTCGCGCTGACCCAGTACTTTCCAGAAATCCCAATATAGAATCCTTGCGCGCACTCGCCACGGGAATCACTTCTTTGTGGATGGTAATTGATTTCCCGTCATAGGATTGCACCCGCTGCATATTCACGATATAGCGCCTGTGTACGTCTATGAAGAAACTAGGCAGACTATAGACTTCTACTAGCTCTGTGAGCTTGTGACGTAAACGGTATTTATTTTCAACAGTAACAAGCCATACATAATTCTTATCTGACTGAAAATATAGAATGTCTGCCGGGTCTAGTTTTACAAGTTCCTTGCTGGTCTTGAACACGATTTTTTCCTCAGGCAGTGTATCCTGTACAACACGCTTACGGTTATTGAGCACCAGCTGGATATTTGTTATAAGCGTGGGTGCGTTGTAGGGTTTCATCAGGTAGGCGTCTGGTTGTATTTGCTGGACTTTTTCTAGAACCCTGGGACTTCCCAAAGCCGTGAGTATAAGAATCCCGGCGTCTGTTTCTTCCTTCAGTTTTTTGGCGAGCCACAATCCGTCTTTATTTCCCTTGAGGTTGATATCCACGATCACCATGTCTGGTCTGGATGCTAGGATTGCGTCATAGGCCTCTTCTGCCCTGACGGCCGTACCGGCGAGCGCATAGCCCGCGTCTGAAATATTCTTTATGATTGCCGCACGGGTAATGGCAAAATCCTCGACGATAAAAACAGATGCTTTACTCATGATGGTTGCGGTTAAAGGTAATCTGAATGGTGAAATTTTCGGCATCCACAGGTAGTAAGGATCCTTCCAGCTCTTCAACCAGCAACCGGATGATCTGCAATCCCTTCCCTGTGTGACCTGTTGAGAAAACCTGGCCTGCATTGCTGGTTCCAGAATCGGCATAGGTGAAATAAATTATTCCCATATGGTCGTCTAGACTAATCCTCAGTCTATTGTCGCGCGGTGAGTCAATATGTTTGATGGAATTAGTCACCAGTTCTGTCACGATCAGTCCCAGGGTGACCGCGGTCTGGGTTTCAATAATGATCCCCGCGGCATCTACGGTGCCTTTCCACGTGGTGGTAGCATAGCGACCCAGTAAATGATCTACGAGCGTGGTGAGGTACGTGTCCAGATTTATCTGCTGGAAATCCTCTTGTTCATACAGCAATTCCTGCACGATGGCCATGCTTAGTATATAATTCTGCGTTTCAGAAAAAACCTCTACTTGAGCACCATTGATTAATTTTTCTTTTTGGAGTTCCAGCAATCCATTTACGAGCTGTAGATTATTCTTGATCCTGTGATGGGTC
Organism: uncultured Flavobacteriaceae bacterium; assembly: GCA_963740155.1. Lineage (GTDB taxonomy): Bacteria > Bacteroidota > Bacteroidia > Flavobacteriales > Flavobacteriaceae > Nonlabens. The sequence goes on from CAVUDE010000004.1 coordinate 44,890, forward strand.
TCATCCAGCATCACCGCTTTTTCCTTAAGGGCACGTTCAAGTTGATTTCTTTGAGAATATATTTTTTTGTTCCGCTTTCGCGAAAGCGTATACTGAAAACCCACCACAACAACTAGGATGACAACGGTTATAAGACCTACCACACTCCAGATAAGTTGCCTGCTTTTCTGCTCCAGGCGGTCTTTGCTGTCCTGTAACTGATCGCGGGTAGCATCTACGTCAAACTTTACGGCAGCCTCCTCTACCACCCTATTCTGAAGTGCCAGTTGCAGGCTATCGTTCAGGCGTTGATACGCACGATAGCAGGTAACCGCGGTTCTGTAGAGTCCAGCGATGAATAGATCATCGCCGCCAGTCGCTTCGCTGCCTGCGGTTCTCAGCACTGGGGAATCGCTCCTCGTAGATCCTTGCGGTATCGAGGTATTTTTTGGCCAAAACGACTTTCCCTCTATCAGGTAAAGTTCCGTGAGATTGAGATATGCCTGCCGGGTGATACGCGGCTGCCTAAAGACCTGGCTAGAAGAAAGTTCTTTGAGATAAATCTGTTCTGCGCCGCTCGTGTTGCCTTCCAGAATATTTAGACTTGCCAGATTAGACTCAACCACATTCAAAAAATTAATTTTTCTGATTTCCGGTAGCTCGTCATCCTGATCGATGGATTTTGTGAGTAGGTTTTTGGCAATTAGGTAGTTCCTGCGTGCCTCTTTAAGGTCGCCCTCTTTCTCATGCGTCAGCGCAATATTGTTGTACATGCTCGCCTGCATAAAACTGTTTCCAGCCTCTTGATAATCTGCGGCCTGAATGTCAAATTGCTCCCTTGCTTGTGAATAGTTGGCAAGGTTATAATAGATCATACCCAGTTCAAGCCGGTAGTTTTTACCGCGGTCGTTTTTCACTTTTGGATAGCGATCATAATAATCTGTGAGCATGGGTGGCGTCCAGCTGGCGCTGGTAAAAACCCAATCGATTGTAGGCAGAATAAAGCGACTCCACGGTGATGGCGGCACTCTCAGTTTCTAGAAAATCATTGTCTGACAACAGCTGGGTAGCGAGAGCAACGGTCTCCCGATCCCGCAGCCGGTTGTCATAAAACTCGAGTGGATCAATGTCGCTCGAGACCTTGTGCCTCACTACAATCACGCTCGCACTCCTTGATCACATTTTGAAAATAATTTGCATATCCCTCTGGCCATACCTCGCCACCATCGTCGTTCTTGATAGACTCATAAAACTCTGTTGCGGCTGTATAGGAAGTTGAATCAGGAACTGCCTGCTGGTAAAGATTGCCATAAGTTGCATGCCCAGTAAACAAAAAAAAGAAGATTAGCTGGATCAACCGCATTCTACAAATGTATTTGAAACTAAGAGATAAGGGTATATTTTTTTGTTGCTGAAGAAAGCTTATTGAATCCCATGAATTGAGAAATCATCTGAATAATAATGATGAGAATATTTTGTTAACGGTTGTGTTCATTGTCTTGTAAGAGAATTACCATACAGAGACAAAAACCAGATAACTTTCAAACAAATAGCTGCACCGACAAACTTGAAACAACGGCAAAAGAATTGTAGCTACAACGTTATAGACTAAATATTTTGGGAATAACTTATTTAGGCTGAATAGCCTGTAAATTTGTCAATATCTTAAAGTTATCATAACCTCTCTTAGGATGAACCATTCCATCTTGCCCTATTCAAAAAGCGCATCTTCTAAAACTGGGATGCCTGCTGGGTTAGGGTATATGATGGTGTTAATATTTTATTTTCTGAGCTGGCAAATGCAAGCTCAGGTAGGTCTGGTGTTAGTGATCGCACAAGTCAATTAGAAAGATTCATAAATCCAATTATCTGCGGTGTAAACTCAGTAACATTAACCTGTCCTTCAGACATTGTCATTGTTGATGATGGTAGTTCAACGAACTACACCATAACAACAAGCGGTGGCGGCATCTTTGATCATCAACCAGGCTGGGTGCCAACTGGTTTTACAAAGCTGGATGAACAATCCAATCGAACATTTTTTCTAAGTAATACTGAATTTACAGCTGAAGATGCATTTGACGATGCCATTCTACAAGGAGGGTTCGTAGCTACAGTGCCAGACGCTGCTACAAATGCTTTCTTAAGACAACAAGTTGACAATATACTAACTCCTGGTACGCGAGTGTATATCGGTTTTACAGATGATCTTTTTGAAGGTAGTTTTGGATGGCACAGTAGATTTCCCGTTTCATTTCTTGCTACTAACAACCCTTGGCCCACACCCATGAATAGACCTTGGGGAAACTTTCAACCTGATAATTTTGGAGGTAATGAGAACTATGTAACACTTGGTGAAGACTTGCCAGGTGACCCTTCTAAATGGAATGACGTGCCAGGAACAACAGCTCGCAGGTATATTTTAGAGTTGGAGGGAACATTTAAACAAACTATAGGATTTCCATCGGGTTCAACTTTTCCAGTAGGTACAACCACAAATACTTTCGTAGCGACTGATGTAAATGGTGTCACATCGACCTGTAGTTTTGATGTCACCGTGATTGAATCCATTGCGATTACCGAATGGTTGTCGGAACCATCTGGTAATTTAGACAGCACCCTGGAATGGGTAGAACTTTTCAATTACGGAACCGTTCCAGTTGATATTCAAAATTGGAGAATTCAAGATCAAGGTACAGCTTCTAGTCGAGACGATGATGTCATCACAACTGTGTCAACAATCATCCAGCCTGGGGATTATGCAATTATTGCTAAAAACAAAAATGCTTTTGAAAGTAATTGGTTGGGAGGTTGTTCAAGCAGCAAAATCATTGAAGTTCCCGAATTGACACTTGCAAATCGAGCTGATGAAATCCTTATAGTAGATAACAACGGTAATCTAGTTTGGCAAGTAGCTCACATAGATGATAATACTGAAGGTAATGCGACATGGTATACCGAATCCAATTTTAATAATAGGATATGGGGCGACATTACTAATACAGGAGTAGATAGATCAGGAATAGACCCTTCTAATGGTGTGCTGGGCTATGAAAAAAACAATATCACCCCAGACTCATTTGCTTATACTGCCATTAATGGTGATCTAGGTAGTCCTCTTCAAGGTACGGGTGAAGACACTACAGCTCCAGACCCAACAGGTGGATCCACTGCCAAATGTGACCAGGCAATGTGAAATTGACAGCCTTGCCCAACCAACAGCAACAGATAATTGTGGCAGTACCGTAGTAATAACTAACGACGCCACCTTTCCTATCACATCAGATGTTACGGTAGTCTGGACATATACAGATATTGCTGGAAATTCAACTTGCCAAGACCAAAATATATTCATAGCCGACACAACCGCTCCGAACACAGATTCTATCATGTTGACAGAGGTTACAGGACAATGCGAAGTCACTTCGATCGCGCCGCCCACCGCCACCGATAATTGTGATGGGGCAATCACCGGGACGACAACCGCTACTTTCCCAATTACTGCCAGCACCACAATAACCTGGACTTTATCGATTCTGCTGGAAACGCAAATACCCAAGACCAAAATGTGGTCATAGCCGACATAACAGATCCGGTTACTGATTCCGCCACACTTACCGACCTTACTGAGCAGTGTGAAGTCCTGATGCCTACTGCACCTACCGCTACCGACAACTGTGATGGGCTGATTACTGGAACAACCACGTCCACCTTTCCAATAACAGCAAGCACCACCATCACCTGGATCTACACCGATGCGACTGGGAACTCGTCTACCCAAAGTCAGAATATTATCATCAGTGATACAGCACCGCCGATGGCAGATTCCGCCATGTTAACAGATGTAACCGAACAATGTGAGGTCATTTCAGTTTCACCGCCCACCGCCACCGATAATTGCGATGGTGCGATCACTGGAACAACAACTGCCACTTTCCCGATCACCTCCAGCGCCACAATAACCTGGACTTATATCGATTCTGCTGGAAACTCAACTACCCAAGACCAAAATATTGTCATCGGCGATACAACCGCGCCAATTGCGGATTCCGCAGCGCTAACTGATGCAACTGGACAGTGTGAGGTCACTTCGGGTGCACCGCCCACCGCCACCGATAATTGCGATGGTGCAATCACTGGAACAACAAATGCCACTTTCCCAATTACGGCCAGTACAACCATCACCTGGACGTACACTGATTCTGCTGGAAATTCAACTACCCAAGACCAAAATGTGTTCATCGGTGATACAACCGCGCCGGCAGAAGACGTTGCTGTTTTAGGAAACGTTACAGGACAATGCGAGGTCACTTCGATCGCGCCGCCCACCGCTACCGATAACTGCGATGGTGCAATAACTGGAATAACAACCGCTACTTTCCCAATTACTTCAAATACAACGATCATCTGGACGTACTCTGATTTCGCTGGGAATTCAACTACCCAAGACCAAAATGTGGCCATTGGTGATACAACCGCGCCAATTGCGGATTCCGCAGCGCTAACTGATGCAACTGGACAATGCGAGGTCACTTCGATCGCGCCGCCCACCGCTACCGATAACTGCGATGGTGCAATAACTGGAACAACAACCGCAACCTTCCCGATCACCTCCAGCACCACAATAACCTGGACTTATATCGATTCTGCTGGAAACGCAAATACCCAAGACCAAAATCTTGTCATCGGTGATACAACCGCGCCAATTGCGGATTCCGCAACGCTAGCTGATGTAAATGGACAGTGTGAGGTCACTTCGGTTGCACCGCCCACTGCTGCTGACAATTGCGATGGGGCAATCACCGGGACAACCACAGCAACCTTGCCGATCACTGCCAGCACAACCATCACTTGGATGTACACCGATTCCGCTGGAAACTCAACTACCCAAGACCAAAATATTGTCATCGGCGATACAACCGCGCCAATTGCGGATCTCCGCAGCGCTAACTGATGCAACTGGACAATGCGAGGTCACTTCGGTTGCACCGCCCACCGCTACCGATAATTGCGATGGGTTAATTACCGGAACAACAATCGCTACTTTCCCGATTACCTCAAACACAACCATCACCTGGACGTACTCTGATTCCGCTGGGAATTCAACTACCCAAGACCAAAATGTGGTCATTGGTGATACCACGGCGCCAGCAGAAGACGTTGCTGTTTTAGGAAACGTTACAGGACAATGCGAGGTCACTTCGGTTGCACCGCCCACCGCTACCGATAATTGCGATGGGTTAATCACCGGGACAACAACTGCCACTTTCCCGATCACCTCCAGCGCCACAATAACCTGGACTTATATCGATTCTGCTGGAAACTCAACTACCCAAGACCAAAATATTGTCATCGGCGATACAACCGCGCCAGCAGAAGACGTTGCTGTTTTAGGAGACGTTACAGGACAATGCGAGGTCACTTCGATCGCGCCGCCCACCGCTACCGATAATTGCGATGGTGCAATCACCGGGACAACAACCACTACTTTCCCAATTACTGCCATCACCACAATAACCTGGACCTATATCGATTCCGCCGGGAACTTAACTACTCAGGATCAGAATATTGTCATCGGTGATACAACCGCGCCAATGGCGGATTCCGCAACGCTAGCTGATGTAAATGGACAGTGTGAGGTCACTTCGGTTGCACCGCCCACCGCTACTGACAATTGCGATGGGGCAATTACTGGAACAACAATCGCTACTTTCCCGATTACATCAAACGCAACCATCACCTGGACGTATACTGATTCTGCTGGGAATTCAACTACCCAAGACCAAAATGTGGCCATTGGTGATACCACGGCGCCAGCAGAAGACGTTGCTGTTTTAGGAAACGTTACAGGACAATGCGAGGTCACTTCGATCGCGCCGCCCACCGCTACCGATAATTGCGATGGGGCAATCACCGGGACAACAATCGCTACTTTCCCAATTACTGCCAGTACAACCATCACCTGGACGTACACTGATTCTGCTGGAAATTCAACGACTCAAGACCAAAATGTGGCCATTGGTGATACCACGGCGCCAGCAGAAGACGTTGCTGTTTTAGGGGACGTTACAGGACAATGCGAGGTAACTTCGATCGCGCCGCCCACCGCTACCGATAACTGCGATGGTGCAATCACCGGGACAACGACCGCAACCTTCCCGATCACCTCCAGCACCACAATAATTTGGACTTATATCGATTCTGCTGGAAACGCAAATACCCAAGACCAAAATGTGGTCATTGGTGATACCACGGCGCCAGCAGAAGACGTTGCTGTTTTAGGAAACGTTACAGGACAATGCGAGGTCACTTCGGTTGCACCGCCCACCGCTACCGATAATTGCGATGGGTTAATCACCGGGACAACAACTGCCACTTTCCCGATCACCTCCAGCACCACAATAATTTGGACCTATATCGATTCTGCTGGAAACTCAACTACCCAAGACCAAAATGTGGTCATCGGTGATACAACCGCGCCAATGGCGGATTCCGCAACGCTAGCTGATGTAACTGGACAATGTGAGGTCACTTCGGTTGCACCGCCCACTGCTGCTGACAATTGCGATGGGACAATCACCGGTACAACCACAGCAACCTTGCCGATCACCGCCAACACCACAATAACCTGGACCTATATCGATTCCGCCGGGAACTCAACTACTCAGGATCAGAATATTGTCATCGGTGATACAACCACACCGGCAGCAGATGTTGCCATGCTAGCAGACGTTGCTGGACAATGTGAGGTCACTTCGGTTGCACCGCCCACCGCCACCGATAATTGCGATGGGACAATCACCGGAACAACCACAGCAACTTTGCCGATCACCGCCAGCACGACCATCACTTGGATGTACACCGATTCTGCTGGGAATTCAACTACCCAAGACCAAAATGTGGCCATTGGTGATACCACGGCGCCAGCAGAAGACGTTGCTGTTTTAGGAAACGTTACAGGACAATGCGAGGTAACTTCGATCGCGCCGCCCACCGCTACCGATAATTGCGATGGGGCAATCACCGGGACAACAATCGCTACTTTCCCAATTACTGCCAGTACAACCATCACCTGGACGTACACTGATTCTGCTGGAAACTCAACTACCCAAGACCAAAATATTGTCATCGGCGATACAACCGCGCCAATTGCGGATTCCGCAGCGCTAACTGATGCAACTGGACAATGCGAGGTCACTTCGGTTGCACCGCCCACCGCTACTGACAATTGCGATGGTGCAATCACCGGGACAACAACCGCTACTTTCCCAATTACTGCCATCACCACAATAACCTGGACCTATATCGATTCTGCCGGGAACTCAACTACTCAGGATCAGAATATTGTCATCGGTGATACAACCGCGCCAGTGGCGGATTCCGCAGCGCTAACTGATGCAACTGGACAATGCGAGGTCACTTCGGTTGCACCGCCCACCGCTACTGACAATTGCGATGGTGCAATCACTGGAACAACAACTGCCACTTTCCCGATCACCTCCAGCGCCACAATAACCTGGACTTATATCGATTCTGCTGGAAACTCAACTACCCAAGACCAAAATATTGTCATCGGCGATACAACCGCGCCAATTGCGGATTCCGCAGCGCTAACTGATGCAACTGGACAATGCGAGGTCACTTCGGTTGCACCGCCCACCGCTACTGACAATTGCGATGGTGCAATCACCGGGACAACAACCGCTACTTTCCCAATTACTGCCATCACCACAATAACCTGGACCTATATCGATTCTGCCGGGAACTCAACTACTCAGGATCAGAATATTGTCATCGGTGATACAACCGCGCCAATGGCGGATTCCGCAACGCTAGCTGATGTAAATGGACAGTGTGAGGTCACTTCGGTTGCACCGCCCACCGCTACTGACAATTGCGATGGGGCAATTACTGGAACAACAATCGCTACTTTCCCGATTACATCAAACGCAACCATCACCTGGACGTATACTGATTCCGCTGGGAATTCAACTACTCAGGATCAAAAAATTATTGTGGGAAATCCTCCTCGTATTGACCCAATAGCTGACGTGAACCAGTGCGCGCCATTTGACTTACCAGCTATTACGGGTAGCGACCTAAGTGGCAACGAGTTATATTATGATCAACCCAATGGTTCAGCCAGTGGAGGTAATTCCTATATGGCAGGAATCTCATTTGCCTTCGCGGATTTTTCAAGCTACCCAGTTACGCTTTACGCATACGATGAGAGTGGATCATGTTCCTCAGAAGTCAGTTTTGAATTTACGCTGCAGGACTGTAACCTTTCCGTTGCGGCGACTGCGAACCAGAACTCTATTTGTTCTGCAGACAACACGACCGTCACGCTTACCGCTACGCCAGATCCGGCAGCACCGGTCGGTACCTACTCCTACTCGTGGAACGAGCTGGGGAACACAACCGTGCTGAGTACCAACCAGACGCTGGATGTTACGCCTACAACCACTAATGACTATGAAGTGATGATAATCGACAGCGGACTGAGCGCGCCGAATAACATGGCAAGTTCTACAGTTACGATTACAGTGATCGCTTCGCCCATTGCTGATGTTCTAGCAAATGTTCAGGAATGTGACTCATTCACCCTACCGGCCCTGACGTCAGGATCTTATTTTGATGCACCGAACGGAGGTGGTACGATGCTCAATGCGGGTGATGCAATCTCCTCTACTCAAACTATCTATGTTTTTGCAGAGAGTGGAACAACGCCCAACTGTACGGATGAGAGTCAGTTTACGGTCACGATTATTGACTCGCCCACGGTTGATGATCCTGCAGATCTGGTGGCTTGTAATAGCTACACCTTGCCTGCCTTGACCAACGGTAATTATTTTACTGGTTCTGGTGGAACTGGAAGACCATACGTGGGTGGCGAGGTACTCACAAATACGACTTCCATGTTTGTGTACGCAGAAACTGGAACGACTCCTAATTGTGCGGCAGAGAACAACTTCTTGATCTCCATTATCCCAGGTTCACAAATAGATGCGATATCTGATGTGGATCAGTGCGCACCTTTTGCACTGCCTGCCATAACTGGAACTGATTTGAGTGGCAATCAAACCTATTACGATCTGCCCAGTGGCCCAGCTGGCGGTGGAAATACCTATGCCGTGGGAACTTCGCTAACATTTGCTGACTTTGCCAATTATCCAGTCACGCTTTATGCCTATGATGAGGATGGATCATGTAGTTCGGAGATTCCTTTTGAACTCACACTACAGGATTGTAACTTGTCGGTAACGGCTATGGCAAGTCAGTCAGCGATCTGTTCTGCAGACAACACTACTGTGACACTGACAGCGACACCTGATCCGGCTGCTGCCATCGGCATCTATTCTTTCTCATGGAATGAATTGGGGAATGCAACTGTGCTGGGAACGAATTCAACGCTGGATGTGACGCCATCTGTGACAACAGATTACGAAGTTACCATAGTTGATAGCGGCCTGAGCGCACCAAATGATACGGCTAGCTCTACGATTGCGGTTACGATAATTGCATCGCCTGTTGCAGATGTTCTGGCTGATCTGACCCAATGTGATAGCTACATTTTGCCGGTACTGACCTCTGGAAATTATTTTGATGCGCCCAATGGTGGTGGTACGATGCTCAATGCTGGCAATACGGTCAGCTCTTCCCAGACGATCTATGTTTTTGCCGAAAGTGGTTCCACGCCAAACTGTACGGATGAGAGTCAATTTACGGTCACGATTATTGACTCGCCCACGGCAGACGTCTTAGCAAATGTTGATGTATGTGACAGTTTTACGCTTCCCGCGCTTTCTAACGGGCAATACTTTACCCAAAGCAACGGTGCCGGTACTCAGCTAAATGCTGGTGATGTGATTACTTCAGATCAAACAGTTTACGTTTTCGCGCAAAGCGGAACAACACCAAATTGTACTGATGAGTCCAGCTTTACTATCTCAATTACTGACAGCCCACAAATGGACCCGATTGCTGATGTCACGGAGTGTGCACCTTATGTTTTGCCAGTCATTACAGGTAGTAACCTAAGCGGAAATGAGACTTATTATGATTTGCCAGGCGGATCATCAGGCGGCGGAACTGCCTTTCCTGCAGGAAGTTCCCTTGCATTTGCGGACTTTACCAGCTACCCTGTGACTCTGTATGCTTTTGACCAAAATGCCAGCTGTCCAGTTGAGGTGAGTTTTAATCTGACACTTCTAGATTGTACTTTATCAGTGACGGGTACGGCATCCATGGAAAATTTATGTGATAACGATCTGATGATGGTCACACTGACTGCCACGCCTGATCCGATGACCGCTGTAGGCAACTATTCGTACGTATGGGTGGAACAAGGAACAACAGCAGTGCTGGGAACAAACCCGAACCTGGATGTAGATCCAACAGTCACTTCCATCTATGAAGTAACGGTAACGGATAGTGGACTATCTGCCGGAAACAATAGTTCTACAACAACTGTAACGATAACTGTCAACGCTGCTCCCACGGCAGATGCCCCTGCAGATGTGACTGCTTGTGACAGTTACATACTGCCTGTACTGAATTCAGGTAACTACTTTACCAGCCCCGACGGCGGCGGAACACCACTCACCGCAGGTGATGCAGTAAGCGTGTCACAAACCGTTTATGTTTTTGCAGAGAATATCACGACCCCTATTTGTACTGACGAAAGCAGTTTTACGGTCACCATCATTGACTCGCCCATGGCTGATGATCCTGCCGATGTGACGGCTTGTGATAACTATACCTTGCCAGTGCTGACCGTAGGAGAATATTTTACCCAAAGCAACGGCGCCGGTATACAGCTAAATGCTGGTGATGTAATTACGATGAGTCAAACGGTTTACGTTTTCGCGCAAAGCGGAACAACACCTAATTGTACTGATGAGAATGCTTTTGCGATAACAATTTCTGCCAGCCCGCAACTGGATCCTATTGCCGATTTGACGGTATGCAGTCCGTTTTTCCTACCCGTAATTAATGGTATTGGACTTTCTGGTGGACAGCGTTATTATACGAATTCAGGTGGGTCAGGAACTTCATTTGCTGGTGGAGATCAAGTCCTAATCAGTGACTTTGCATCTTATCCAGTAACGCTCTACGCCTATGATGTGAATGGTATCTGCCCTGCCGAATCTAGTTTTGATTTGACCTTGCTGGATTGCAGCTTGAGCGTGGACGCGACTGCTAATTCAGATAGTTTGTGCGATAACGCCCTATCAACGGTCACGCTTACTGCAACACCTAATCCAGCAGCTGCGCAGGGTAGCTATAGCTATAGTTGGAACGAGTTGGGAAATACGGCCGTGCTGGGAACAAACCAAACTCTGGACGTGAATCCCAATGTAACGACCACTTATGAAGTAAGTATAATCGATAGCGGGCTGCCATCCAGCAGCAATACTGCCAGCGATACGGTGACCGTGACGATAATCAATGCACCTGTGGCAGATGTGCTGGCTGATGTTGTAGAATGTGATTCTACCACTCTACCTGCGATAAGTTCAGGAAATTACTTTACGGCTAGCGGTGGAACGGGAACGGCACTAGCTGCCGGTGATGCAATAACCAGCAGTCAAGTGATTTTTATATACGCTGAGACTGGGACAACGCCCAACTGTAGTGATGAATCCAGCTTTAACATTCTGATCGATACAACTCCTGTGGCAGATGCGCCCGCTGATGTCACCTCGTGCGATAATTATACCCTACCAGCTCTCACAACGGGTGATTACTTCACGCAATCTGGCGGTAGCGGAACCCAGCTCAATGCTGGAGATGTGATCAACATCTCACAGACCTTGTTTGTCTATGCCGTCAATGCTGGCAATAATTCTTGTAGCAGTGAGAACAGCTTCAGTATTACAATCACGTCCTCGCCACAAGTTGATGTTTTGGCAGATATGGCTGATTGTGACATGTTTGTCCTACCTAACTTGATGGTGGGTGATTATTTTACGCAAACCGGTGGAACGGGAACGCCACTTACAGCCGGTGATGTGATCACGGTAACCCAAACCATATTTATTTACGCCAGCAACGGTGGCGGTATCGTGAGCTGCGAGGACGAAAGCAGTTTTACCGTGACCATTTTTAATACGCCACAACTTGACACCCCGGCAGATGTAGATGCATGTGATAGTTTTGTACTGCCTGCCATTACCGGTTCAAACCTTTCCGGAAACGAGGCATATTTCACGCAGCCCAATGGGACAGGAAGTGCTTACAACGCAGGTGACGCCATCAACTTTGCAGACTTTGCCAGCTATCCAGTTACGCTATTTGTTTACGATGAGACGGCTACAACACCCAACTGTTCCGATGAATCCAGCTTTGCATTTACGATTACACAATCTCCAGATATTGATCCGCAGGCTGATCTGGGAGGTTGTGACACGGTGACGTTGCCAGTCATCACGGGAATTAATCTAACGGGCGGGCAGATGTATTATACGGCGCCTGGTGGTGGTGGTGTCGCTTTCGCGGAAGCGGACACAATACAATTTACAGATTTCACTACCTACCCCGTGACCTTTTATATCTATGATTCCAGTAGCACCACAACTGTATGTGAAGATGAAGTCAGTTTCCAACTCACGATCGAGCCGACGCCAGTGCTGGATGCCGTGGCGGACGTGGAGGAATGTGAGTTTTTTATTCTGCCAGCCATTTCGGGAAATAATCTCACCGGGAACCAAGCCTACTTTAGGGGCACAGGTGGAAATGGACGCCAATTTAATCCGGGAGATACCGTTACGGTGAGCGACTTTGCAACTTATCCAGTCACGCTATATGCTTTTGATAGTACGGGTAATCCTTTCAATTGTGCCGATGAGGTAAGTTTTGAATTGATCCTAAACCCAAATCCAGCTGCCATCGATATAGGCCTGCAGGAATACTGCGATGATGATGAAGATGGTCGTGAGCTTATCGATTTGAGTTTGCTGGACGGCATGATCGCTGATTTTGCTCCAGATGTCGTGGTAACCTATTACGATTTACTGACCGATGCAGAGAACAGCATCAATCCACTGAGTAGCGAAATCAATGTTCCATTAGGGAACAGAGATCTAGTGGCGAGGGTCGATGACATAAATACGGGTTGTTTCTCAATCGTGGATCTTGCCTTGCGTGTCAATGAGATTCCCGTGGCGATGCTGGAAGAAATGTACTTGCTTTGCCAGGATCAGGAGGGTAATATCACCGGTGCGCCTATTCTAGATACCGGACTTACGAGCCCAGATTTCGTATTTGAATGGTTTCTGGATCAGGGCAATGGTGACGTACTGCTTGCCAGTGAAACTGGTGGTAGCCTTGAGGCAATGCAGGCAGGTGTTTACACAGTAGTTGTTACCGATCCAATAACCGAGTGCTCCAATGTTTTGGTCAGCACCGTAGAGGCGAGGATTGATCCATTTGCATTTGGTGCCGAGAATTCTGGCAACAACATGCTCAACCAGCACGAAATCAGTGTCTTTGTAGCCAGCAATAACACCAGTACGAGATACGAGGTGAGGCTGGATGATGGGTTCTGGATAGAGCTGATCAACTCAAACCGCCGCTATAATTTTACTTTCAAGAATGTTCTAACAGGGAACGGTATCCATACCGTTCAATTCAGAAGTACTGACGGATGCTGGGAAGCAGAGAAAAAAGTAAGAACCGTGGGCGTACCGCTCTACTTCACCCCTAACGGCGATGGGTTCAACGATCGCTGGAATGTAGAGGGAATCCTTGAGATAGACCCCAATGCCAAGGTAGAAATCTACGATAGGTATGGTAAATTGATAGGTCAGATTTCTGTTTCTGGTGCTGGATGGGATGGAATGATACGCGGCAACTTTATCAATGAAACCGATTACTGGTACCGCATGATCTATATGGACAAGGATGAGAATGGAAATCTGCTGGGTGAGCAAGAGTTAAAAGGACACTTTGCTTTGAAGAGGTAGGTTCCGATCCCCAGCCCATACCTTCCTCTCACTCATACTTCGCTCGTCGGAGGTAAGCAGGGAAGGGAATTTACTAGCTCGTGCAAAATTCCTTGTTCATATAGATGACTTCTGTCGTATTTATCTACCATTGTTAAAAGTCCTTCCCTTAGGGAAGGATTTAAGATGGGAATTTAAAAAAACCCGCCTCTCTCATTTTAGAAAAAGATGCAATCCCAAAATACGCGATCATCATCAAAAACCTTATCAATTCAGCAGGGAATTGAACCTACTTTATAAGACTACCTTTGCAGCTTATAATTTTACATGACATTTAAAGAACTAGGGCTCGTAGATCCCATACTTAAAGCCTTGATGGATCAGGGTTATGAAAAACCTACACCCATACAGGCGCAGTCCATTCCGGTTTTGTTGAAAGGCAAGGATTTACTGGGCGTTGCGCAAACTGGAACTGGTAAAACCGCTGCGTTTTCCATTCCCATTATTCAGGATTTACTTCAACAAGAATCAACTGGCGGTAAACGCAAGATAAAAACACTTGTAGTCACCCCCACCCGTGAACTTGCCATCCAGATAGGCGAAAATTTTACAAATTATACGAAGTACACAAAACTCAAAAACACTGTCATTTTTGGTGGTGTTAAGCAAAACGCGCAGGTGTATGCGTTGCACGGTGGCATAGACGTACTCGTGGCTACACCCGGTAGATTGCTGGATCTAATCGGTCAGGGATATATTTCTCTAAAGGATCTCAGCCACTTTGTACTGGATGAGGCAGATCAGATGCTGGACATGGGCTTTATCCATGATATCAAAAAATTATTGAAGCTCTTGCCTAAGGAGCGACAGTCGTTATTTTTTAGTGCCACGATGCCGTCTGCTATAGTAAAGCTTTCCAGGGAAATCCTGGGGGATTTTGAACGTGTAACCATTGAACCTGAAAAAACAACAGCTGAAAAGGTTGAGCAACGTATCTATCACGTTAACAAAAAGTACAAGACCAAACTGCTGATCGACCTGCTGGAAACGCAGTTGAAATCACCTGTTTTGGTTTTTTCTCGTACAAAGCACGGTGCCAACAAAATCGTGAAAGACCTGGAGAAAGCCGGAATAAAATCTGCAGCGATCCATGGTAACAAAAGCCAAGGGGCGAGAGTACGCGCGCTGGAATCGTTTAAGGATGGTGAACTCAAGGCACTGATTGCTACAGATATTGCAGCACGTGGGATCGATATTGATGAATTGCAATACGTCGTGAATTACGATCTGCCCAATGTTCCTGAAAGCTACGTACACCGCATAGGTCGTACCGGGCGCGCTGGCGCGAGTGGTCTGGCCATTAGTTTTTGTATGCTGGAAGAACGCCCATTTTTGAAAGACATCGAGAAATTGATCCGCACAAGTATTCCAGTCGTTGGAGATCACGCCTTTCCATTCAGTATGGACGATGCGGCAGAGCCCAGCTTGAAAAAGCAGGGTCAGCGCGGCCGTTCCAATCATAGGTCAGGTGGTAGGAACAGTAATTCTGGCAACAACTCACGCAGCGGTCGCGGCAATAGACACTAGACAGTTGTGGTTGTAATGTTTTTTGGAAATTCCGCTTTTGCGAAACCTGCCTGTCGTTTCCTTGGCAGGCAGGGCGGGATAATCCACCATTCATTTTATACAAGGAGAAAACGAAACTGTAAATTGGGATCTGGTTTTGTGACCAAATAATTCTTTGATACATTCGTTTTCTTTACGATAATCAACTTATTTTACATGGAAATTTCACCACTCTATCTTTTTGTCACATTTTTTCCCGCACTATTGGTGGGTCTTATTTCCTGGTATTTTTTCTCCTCTTTTATGAAAAATGAGGAGAAGAGACGGCGATTTATCACCGTACGGGAATCACAGGGTAAAACGCTACCCACCCGTATGCAAGCCTACGAGCGCATGACTCTATTTCTTGAGCGTATCAAGCCTGCAAATCTCGTGGTGCGTACCAAGCCTGGCGATATGTCCAAGGCAGATTACGAGCAGACGCTGGTCAACGCCATTGAGGTGGAATTTGAACATAATATCGCCCAGCAGATCTATATAAGTGAGGAAGCCTGGAATGTAATACGAGGTGCAAAAAACACAACCATTCAGAAAATCAGGCATGTATCACTTACTGATAAAATATCAACGGCAGACGGCCTGCGCCACGGCATTCTAAACGAGTTGATGGACACGCAATCGCCCAGCTCAACCGCTTTGAGCTATTTGAGAAGAGAGGTCTCCGACCTATTTTAACGTGAGTTGAACCTAAGAATTCAAATAGGATGTTGACTTTCAAAACTTATCAACCTTTCTAGTCAAATTCAGTCAAGACAGGTAACAAATTCTTGATCTTAAATCGTTCTCGACTATCACTGGAACTGGCATTTGAATTATCTTTTCCCTTATACTATTTATCGACCAATATTTCGTATAAATCACGCTTTTTTAGCTCTCACGTTATGCGATCCTCTCGCTGAGCTCGTAGGTCGCAAGTAAAAAATTATTCCGTAGCTCTTGCAGCCTACGTACCGCAATAGCGATAAGAGGACTGCATATGAAATTACCACCGCACCCACTCGCCCGCTGCTATCGCAGCGTCGTGCCTCGATTGAGAACTCAAAAAACAAAATTTATACACGAAATGTCAGTCAACAAATAGTATTATTCTTTGAATATCAGTGTAAAACTTTTTTTATTAGATCGAACTCACGTTATTTTAATTTTCTTTTTCTAAAATTCCCTGAAGTTTGGTTTTCTCTGATTCTGGAAAGGTATCTAGGAGAGTCGTGATCTGATCACGGTATTGCTGATCCTTATAAAGGGCTTTAAGTGTATCCCGTGCGGTGCTATAAAATCTCCGCACATGATGGACACTCGCTTGCATAAGGTGCTGTAGGTTATGTGCGTCCATCGCGCGCAGGTTGAACAAATAATCAAATGCCGCGGTACGAGTGCGTGTATCGTATGATGGGTTTGTGTATCTGCGCAAACGCTTGAGAAAAACCCGCTGATCGTCCCCTTTATAATCGGGAGAGTTGAGCGCCATCGTGTTCCACGCCATATCCAGACTGGGATCTATCTCATCCCACAGTTGTCGCGCATCCTGTAGAACCTGCTTTTTATCGATCGCTGAATCCCATAATGCATATAAAGCGCTCTCACGAGTTAGATATGATTTTTCGCTTAGCAATTCTCGTAACAGGTCACGATTCATCTCGTTTACCTGGGTGGTCGTGAGAGCGATAAGCTGGTTGATTTGTGGATTCTCCAGTTGAAGCAGCATCTTTCAGTAAATCATATTTTCTGGGATCCTCGCGTGATTGCAGCTGGGAAATCATTTCCTTGACTAGCTCTACCTCTACTGGTTCTTCAAGCATGCTTTTATAATCAGGCAGAGCCATCTCAAAATTCTGCTCTCTCAAAGATATAAGATTGAAATAGGCTCGCATAAATCCATTCTTACGTAGGATGGCGATCGCATCCATGGTTGGGAATTCGGTTTTTGATAGCCAGTTATTTTTAAAGGTTTCAAGATTCTTGCCGCTTACTTTTTCAACAATAGCAAGAAACTCATCTGTTGTTGCGGTGACGTACTTGTACTGTTGTAGGTAGGTTTTTACGCTTTCGCGAAAGCGTGATTCCCCAACAAAATCTTTCAACGCATGCAACGCCCACGCGCCGTGCTGATAAAAAGTCAGTGAGCTGGCTGTTGGGTCAAGCAAGGACTTAGCGTCACCATTCAGGTTCTGGCGGTTCAGTGATTCTGCATGCTCGTACAGTTTTACCTGGAAATAGGCATCGCCGTGTAAATCACGTTCTGCCAGCAATGCATAATAGGTAGCAAATCCCTCCTGCAGCCAGTGGTGTTTACCAGACTGGGCAGTGACCAGATCGCCAAACCACTGGTGTGCCATCTCATGCGCGTTTACAGTCACGTAGTTGCGATCGTTTACAGCAAGACTGTCCACCATAAATTGATCATTAAAAATCGTGGCGGTCGTATTCTCCATCCCCGAATACAAAAAATCCTTGACCGGAATCTGCTTGTACTTGATCCATGGATATTCCACGCCTATCTCCTTTTCCAAAAAATCAAAAATCTGCTGGGTATGTTTATAGGTGGTGGCAATCTTATCAGCATCTTCTGGATAATAAAAATGAGTAATTTCCTTATCAGAATCTGACTGCATCGTCACTGATTTATAGTCACCTGCTACAATAGCTACCAGATAGCTGGACATGGGATTTTGCATGGTGTAAGAATAGATATTGTCATTTTTACTCACCAGTTTTCCATTTGCAATCCCTGTCATTCCCACTGGAGCCTCTACGGTAATATTCCAAATGATCTTATCATTTACATCGTCCAGACTGGGCAGCCAGTTGCTGGTGTATTTACCCTGTCCCTGCGTCCAGGCTTGTTCCCATTTGCCATCTGAGTCTGCATCGATGAAGTAAAAAGCTTTGGTAGGTCTGGAAATAAACTGAATGGTCGTTTTATGAGTTGTACCCGCTTTGAGTGGTTTACGTAAAGTTATGTGCTTGCCGTTGTAGGGATCTGTCATCGCCTGCCCATCCAGCAGTATTTTGTAATTGACAAGGTTTTTTGCATTCAAGAGGACTGAATCCACGTCCCGAATCACGTCAAATCTATAAGTCACGGTGCCCGTAACTTCCATGATTTGATCAGACAAAGTAATCTGAACCTCAGCCGATTTGAAATTAACGAGATCGATCTGATCGACAGGATTCTGAGCGTGAACAGTAGAATAAAAAAATACAAAACAGAAAAAATACTTCATGGGTGGGAAAATACAATTTACGTGCCTAGCGATGGGTCAAACGGCCATTGGTATCCAATTTTTGTAATACGTAATTTAGCCCTCTAAATAAATCGGATTGTACGAGAGGACCTATCCTGACAAACGCTTCAAAATAACGATGGACTTTGTAAAAAAGTACATCGATAAAAAAGATCGTATCCTAGATCTGGGCGTTGAGAATCCGCTGGGGAAATTGATGAAAGATCAAGGTTTTGAAGTAGTTAATACCACTGGTGAGGATCTGGATGATGATTTAACTTTTGTGGAAAATTTTGATGGTGAGGTAGTGACTGCCTTTGAGATTATGGAGCACATGGTAGCGCCTTACAATGTTTTAAAAGTGATTCCCTCTAATAAGCTTTTTGTGAGCGTGCCGTTGAAGCTTTGGTTTGCTGGTGCATATCGAAATCATGATGATAAACGCGATCAGCATTACCACGAGTTTGAATCCTGGCAGCTGGATTACGTTCTTGAAAAGGCTGGTTGGAAAATCATAGACAGTAAAAAGTTCACGCATCCTGCAAAAAAATTAGGCATCAGGCCGTTATTGCGATTGATCACACCGCGGTATTACCTAGTTTATTGTGAAAGACCGAATTCCAATTCTTAAGCATGAACATAGGAATTGTCATACCTGCACATAATGAAGAAAAGCATATCGCGTCCACACTGGATAGCTTATTAAATCAGACTTACCAGGCTGGTAAGATCATCGTAGTCAATGACAATTCAACTGATAGTACTGAAGATATTGTAAAGTCTTATTCTAAAGATAGGATAGAACTGATTACCAAAACCTCATGCGATCAAAACGTCCCTGGCAGTAAGGTGGTAGAGGCATTTAATACCGGCTTACGCAGGCTAGATCTCAATGAAATTGATATTATTTGCAAATATGATGCAGACCTAATCTTCCCTGCTCATTATCTTCAATCCATTGTGAATCGCTTTGAGAATAATAAAAAGCTAGGAATGGTTGCAGGTCATTGTACCGTTCTAAAAGATGAGACCTGGTTAATAGAAAATCTCAATAATCCAGACCACATAAGAGGAGCTTTAAAAGCATACCGTACGGATTGTTTTAAAGAAATAGGTGGCTTGCGCAGTTCCATGGGATGGGACACGATTGATGAAATGCTAGCTAGGTATTACGATTGGGAGGTGGAAACTATTCCTGATCTTCTTGTCAAACATTTAAAGCCTACGGGCAGCGCCTATGAAAATCAATCCTACGAAAAACAGGGCGAGGTCACCTACAAGATGCGATTAGGACTGGTACTGACACTGTTTACAGCCGTAAAAATGGCCATGAAAAAGAATCGACCCAGCATCTTGAGGGAGTTCTTGAACGGCTACCGCAAATCAAAACAAAACAATGTAGAGCAACTGGTAACAGAATCCCAAGGGAAATTTATCAGGAATTACCGCTGGAAAGGCATCAGAAAAAAAACTGGGCCTTATACTACTTACTGACTAATATTTCGCATTAAATCACGCTTTTTTAGCCCTCACGTAATGCGATACTCTCGCTGCGCTCGTCGTTCGCAGAAAAAAAACCGTAGTTACTACTATGCAATGATTTTTTGCCTAGACAAACTTCAAAATAATTCAATTTATTCATAGGATATTCCAAAACTAAGTTGATATGAAGAACTATTCTAATACTTCAATTATCGGATTCCCAGTGGCGCTGCTGGGCATGGCTATTCTCAACAAGCTTGAAATAGTCTGGGCGATATCTGTTGCTTCCGTACGTTTAAATGTGTAACCGGGATTAATTCCTTTTCCGTAAAACAATAGCGGTACGTGTGTATCGTAGGTATTTGAACTACCATGGGTAGTTCCCTTGCGGCCATAGCTGATCACTGCCGGCTCGAGCACGTACACCAGATCGCCGCTACGTTTCTGATGAAATCCATTTGCAATTAAACTTCCCGTTGCGTCTGAAACAGATCCACTCACGAGATCATCTCGCTTATACACCTTATCCACGTAATCTAACTCAAGCATTTTTCCAGCGAGAAACTGCTGGACTTCTGAGGATGTAATTTCATTGATGGCCAGCTTGCGTTTATCCAGAAAAACCTGCTGGTTAGAAATATCTTCTACCATACTGCTGTCCCGATATTTGGAAGCTAGCATACTGTTGAGCGTATCTTTTAAATCACGAGAATTGAAATAACCCGCATTAATCCTACGGCTAGTGAGATAGGCAGGATTCTCTACCGCACCGTGATCTGCCGTTAGAAAAACGGTGTAGTTTCCGTCCCCTACTTGATCATCTAGCTTTTTAAGCAATCTCGCGATTTCACGGTCTAGGCGCAGGTAGGTATCCTCAATCTCAACACTATTCACACCGTACTGATGCCCCACATAATCCGTACTGGAAAAACTTACAGTGAGAAAATCTGTGGTTTGGTCTTTTCCCAGTTCTTCATTCTCGATAGCTTGTAGAGCAAAATCCGTAAGAATGCTGTTGCCGTAGGGTGTTGATTTCAGTAGGCTGTAATTCCTATTTTCCTGAGCCAGTTCTTTTAAGTCATAGGGAAAACTCGCGCTGTCCCTACCTTTAAGGATATACTCAAAATCATTTACGTCGCTGCCACTTTCCAAGTAAGAACCAATAGGATACAATGTGTTCCATTCTTTTAAATAGGATTGAACAGTCTCACCCTGATTGAAATCAACCACCCATTGCGGTAGCTCTTCCATGTAGAACGTGCTGGTAATGAAAACGCCCTCATCGTCGCCCTTGAACCAGTAGGCAGCATCTGCTGCATGACCAGCGGGAAGAATGGCGCCACGGTCTTTCAGGCTTAAACCTATGACCTTAGACCTGCCCTGCGTGTGCAGTTCCAACTCATCGGTCACCGTAGTGGACAACACATTTCTAGGCGACATTCTACCATCGTCTGAAGTCGTACCCACAGGTTGTGCCAGCGTATCACTGGCATTGTAAATGCTTTTTCCAGCAAATTTATCGTACCAGTCGTTACCTATTAT
Organism: uncultured Flavobacteriaceae bacterium; assembly: GCA_963740155.1. Classification (GTDB taxonomy): domain Bacteria; phylum Bacteroidota; class Bacteroidia; order Flavobacteriales; family Flavobacteriaceae; genus Nonlabens. The sequence goes on from CAVUDE010000004.1 coordinate 66,689, forward strand.
ACCGTGATTCATTGGTGTGGTTCCCGTATAGATTGAGGCATGACCGGGTGCCGTATAGGTAGGCACAAAATTAAAATGATGGTTACGTGCCTCAAACCCGTCGCGCATCAATCGTTTAAATCCATCAGATCCATATCGATCGTAGAATCTCGTGAGATAATCGTAACGCATCTGATCCACCACTATTCCCACGACCAGCCTAGGCCTGTCCAGCTTTTCAGGAAAATTTGTGTATTCTCTTGTGTTGTTGTCACGCTTTCGCGAAAGCGTACCCTCACAACCAGCTATAATAACTACTAGAATCAATAGAAAGACACCTCTCCTCATGGGGCTGGAATTTGCGCTAAGGTAGCAATAGTGGGCGTTGACAAGTTTAAGATACCATTAAATCGGCAGGTATTATTTTTACATACATTTACCCCACATGCAGTTTGTCACTTATTTCGGTCAGTATTTTATTATGTTGGCTGACATTTTCAGGAGGCCTACAAAAGCGATCGTTCTCAAAGAGCTGATCCTTAAGGAAATTGATGATCTCATCATAGGCTCACTGGGAATCACTGGCTTTATATCTCTTTTTATGGGTGCGGTGGTTGCACTGCAAACCTCGCTGAATTTAGACAATCCCCTTATTCCAAAATCACTCATAGGGTTTGCAACCCGCCAGTCCATTATCCTTGAATTTGCCCCTACGTTTATTTCTGTGATTATGGCAGGAAAAGTGGGCTCCTACATTACCTCGAGCATAGGAACCATGCGGGTGACTGAGCAGATTGATGCACTGGAAGTGATGGGAATCAATCCCATTAACTATCTGGTTTTTCCTAAGGTAATTGCGTTGTTGTTCTATCCATTCCTGATCGCGATCTGTATGTTTGTGGGAATACTGGGCGGCTATCTTGCTAGTGTTTATGGTGGTCTGGTAGGATCTGACGATTTTATTAGGGGACTGCAGGATGCATTCATTCCCTATCACATTGCTTACGCCTTTATAAAAACGATGGTCTTTGGGTTGCTGCTGGCAACGATACCCTGCTATCATGGTTACTACATGAAAGGTGGTGCACTGGAAGTAGGTAAGGCGAGTACCACCAGTTTTGTGTGGACCTGTTTTGCCATTATCATAGCAAATTATATTCTCACCCAGTTACTTTTAAGTTAATGATTGAAGTAAAAAATCTTAGAAAGGGATTCAACGGTGAGGAAGTGCTGAAAGGTATTTCTACCACCTTTGATCGCGGTAAGACTAATATGATCATAGGTGCCAGTGGATCTGGCAAGTCAGTATTTCTAAAGAATATGCTGGGGCTTTTTCAGCCAGATGATGGTACTATTTTCTACGACGGGGAAAAGCTAAGCGACATGGATGATGATCGCAAGGGTGACTTGCGCAAGGAAATGGGCATGCTTTTCCAGCACAGCGCGTTGTTTGACTCAATGACGGTAGAAGAAAATGTTATGTTCCCGCTGCGCATGTTCAACAGGATGCGTAGAAAAGAACGTCGCGAAAAAGCAAACGTTATGCTGGAACGCGTCAACCTGGTGAACCTTAATAAAAAAATGCCCAGTGAAATTTCTGGTGGGCAGCAAAAAAGGGTTGCACTTGCCAGAGCGGTTGTCAACTATCCCAAATACCTTTTCTGTGATGAACCCAATTCAGGCCTGGATCCTCGTACGGCAACCGTGATCGACAACTTGATCCAAGAAATCACCAAAGAGCGAGATATAACAACCGTCATTATTTCCCACGATATGAATAGTGTGATGGAAATAGGCGAGACGATTGTTTTTCTTAAAGATGGCCATCTGGTCTGGAAAGGAACTAACAAGGAAATATTCAAGACAGACAATCAGGCGGTCACAGAATTTGTCTATAGTTCCAACTTATTCAAGAAAGTACGCATCGCGCAGAATGAGGGTTATTAGTAGCTAATCACTGCTTTAAAATTCGTACAGCCTGTTGATTCAGAACAAGTTATCTGACTTACCCCAATTGGATTGCTAATTTTTTGAAATCGATTCTACCAATTCAAATTAAGTAGAAAAACCCGACTTACAATCTCCATTAATTCTCCCGCAGGATTCCGGGAACCTCAAATTCATCGAAATCCCCGACAATTCTATAAGGCTGGAATCTGCTGAACATTTCTTCAGAATACCATTGCAACGCCTGGGTTTGCTGTATAGCACCGCGGTGTTCCTTACCTCTGTAAGCAAATTTTTTTAACGCGTTGCTGTTTTTCCAAAGACTTAGGGTTGCCATGTGCGTCACCGGCCATTCCCCTACCCCTATCTTGTATAATAGATCTGGATTCTCATCCAGGCCTTGCTGGGATTTAGGTACGTAATCCCAGAATCTTTTCAGGAAAAGAAGTTTTATACGAGCCCTTGTGAGTACAAAGATGAAATCGTTTTGGTCATCTAGCTGGGTGCTTTCCTTAAAAGGATTTTTGCCGGCCCACTGTCCTCTTGCTTTTAAATTTTTTAAAAATACCTGCTGGAATTTTACAGCTCTACGTTTCAACTTTGCGTGAAAAGGATGGTTCTGGAAATAATCTACCGCAAATTTCTCATTCTCCCATACCTGCACATGCATATATTTTGACCAGTCAGGCCTGGGATCGAACCCAGGTTTGCCTACCCCCATCACCTTGTGAAAGGTTTGTCCCTTGATTCTGGGCAGTGTTAACCAGCCCTCTGCAACGGCGATAAAGCCTTTTGCGTGGCCAGCAAGATCATCGCTGGTAAATATTGATATGGTGGTTATTTGCTGGGACATAAAAAACGCCTTTTGTTAGGTTCACAAAAGGCGTCTAAAATTACAGTTAAGTGGTCAATTAAGACGCATTATCTTCTTTGATCTTGTTAAGAGCACTTCCTTTATCATACCACTCAATCTGGGCAGCGTTATAGGTATGGTTCAACTTGATCTTATCCTTAGAACCATCCTTGTGAACGATTTCCAGCGTCAGTTGCTTGTCTGGTGCAAATTGATCCAGATCTATGAAATTAAAGCTATCATCCTCTTGAATCAGATCGTAATCAGATTCGTTTGCAAATGTTAGACCCAGCATTCCCTGCTTTTTAAGGTTAGTCTCGTGGATACGCGCAAATGATTTCACGATCACAGCTACAACACCTAAAAATCTAGGCTCCATAGCCGCATGCTCACGGGATGATCCCTCACCGTAGTTATGATCTCCCACTACGATGGTAGGAACTCCTTTTGCCTTGTAGGCGCGTTGCGTCTTTGGAACAGCGTCGTACTCCCCGTCCAGCTGACTCTTGACCCAGTTGGTCTTTTTGTTATATGCATTTACTGCGCCTATCAAACAGTTGTTTGAAATGTTATCCAGATGCCCTCTGTAACGCAACCACGGTCCTGCCATGGAAATATGGTCTGTCGTACACTTTCCGAAAGCCTTGATCAGCAGCTTTGCATCTTTTATGTCACGACCTATGGGCTCAAATGGAGTAAGCAATTCCAGTCTTTCTGAATCTTCATCCACTACTACCTCGACGCTACTACCATCATCTTTGGGCGCTAGATAGCCATCATCTTTTACTTCAAAACCTTTAGGTGGGAGTTCCCATCCAGTAGGTTCATCCAGCATTACCTCATCGCCGTCCTCATTGATCAACTTATCCGTTATCGGGTTGAAATCTAGGCGTCCAGCAATAGCAATCGCAGCTGTCATTTCTGGCGAAGCTACAAAGGCGTGCGTATTGGGATTCCCATCTGCGCGTTTTGCAAAGTTTCTATTGAACGAGTGAACAATGCTGTTTTTTGGGGCGTTTTTTGGATCTTCATAACGTGCCCATTGTCCTATACAAGGACCACAAGCGTTAGTAAAAATCTTTGCGTCCAGTTTCTCAAAAATTCCAAGAATACCATCGCGCTCTGTGGTATAGCGCACTTTTTCAGAACCAGGGTTGATACCAAATTCTGCTTTTGTCTTCAATCCTTTATCGATAGCCTGTTGTGCAATCGAGCTTGCACGGGATAAATCTTCATAAGAAGAATTTGTACAAGAACCTATTAGCCCCCATTCTACTTTGATAGGCCAGCCGTGCTTTTCGGCTTTTGGTTTCATGGTTCCTACCTCTGTAGCGAGATCTGGAGTAAATGGCCCGTTCAGGTGTGGCATCAATGTATTGAGATCAATATCAATTACCTGATCAAAATACTTTTCTGGATTCTCGTAAACCTCAGCATCACCAGTAAGATGTTCTCTAACCTTGTTTGCCTCATTTGCGATATCTTCTCTATCGGTAGCTCTTAGGTAGCGTTCCATGGCATCATCATAGCCAAAAGTAGAAGTAGTCGCACCTATTTCTGCACCCATGTTACAGATGGTTCCTTTGCCAGTACAAGAGAGGTTCAATGCACCATCGCCAAAGTATTCTACAATCGCACCCGTACCACCTTTTACGGTCAGGATTTCAGCAACTTTAAGGATTACGTCTTTAGGTGCTGTCCAGCCAGATAATTTACCTGTCAGCCTTACACCTATCAATTTTGGGAATTTAAGTTCCCATGCCATACCAGCCATAACGTCCACGGCATCTGCACCGCCCACGCCTATGGCCACCATTCCCAGACCACCGGCATTCACCGTATGGGAATCTGTACCTATCATCATCCCACCTGGAAATGCATAATTTTCAAGAACAACCTGGTGGATGATTCCCGCACCTGGTTTCCAGAATCCGATTCCGTATTTATTAGAAACCGATTCCAGAAAGTTAAACACCTCATTACTGGTATTCATGGCGTGTTGCAAATCCTTATCAGCGCCGTCCTTTGCCTGAATCAGGTGATCACAGTGCACTGTTGTGGGAACGGCGACTTTATCTTTTCCAGCCTGCATAAATTGTAAAAGCGCCATTTGTGCAGTAGCATCCTGACATGCGATACGATCTGGGGCAAAATCCACATAATCCTTACCACGCGTAAATTCCTTGCTGGGCTTTCCTTCCCAGAGGTGGGAGTACAATATCTTCTCAGAAAGTGTAAGTGGTTTACCGGTAAGTTCTCTGGCGCGTGCGATGCGGTCAGGCATCTGCTCGTACACCTTTTTAATCATATCTATATCAAAAGCCATAAAAGTGTTTTTATTAAGGTACGCGAATTTACAAAATCAAGAGCGTAATTGCAAGATTTGCAGCAGTATCCAGAAAAAGCTGCACTATTCTTATCAATTGACATAATCTCACCATTTAAAATAGAGAATTAACCATTTTAAGTGGTAATTTTATAACACATTAGCAATGTAAAACTATTCTAAATAGCTTTGTCAGGATGCTCTGGTAAATGAGAGTCTATTGTAAACAAGCTCAGTTTCAGACAACAATGATTTATGAGTTCAAACAGCGATGGTGTAAAACAAAGGTTCTGAAGTAAAAATCGATTAGACCGAGTAATCGACAGCCCGGTAATGGAAATTGCACCCCGTAGCATTATCATCTTCAAATTATGATTGCCGCAGCGTTTTCAAACACCTGAATCAATGGGGACAAACGGAGATTTTAGAGAATACGCTTTCGCGAAAGCGTAAAACCTACAGAAGCTCAGAAATGATACTTGCCTCTGTGTAACCCTCTGCCTCTGCCTTGTAATTTTTGATGATCCTGTGTCTCAAAACGGCAGTAGAAACGGCTTGTACATCCTCAATATCAGGGCTGTACTTACCTTTGATAGCTGCGTGGGTCTTTGCTGCTAGGATCAGATTCTGGGAGGCACGTCCGCACCCCAGTCTAGATAGTTCTTCACGATATCTGGAGCAGCATCTGTTTTAGGACGAGTTTTGCCTACCAGTCGCACCGCATATTCAATAACGTTATCTGCCACTGGAATACGGCGTATGAGTTGTTGTAATTCCAATATTTCCTGTGCGTCAAACAATGCACTGATCTGTCCAGAAGTACTTCCCGTGGTTGTTTTTACCACATCTACCTCTTCCTGAAAGCTGGGATAATCCAGCATGATGGAAATCATAAACCTGTCCAGCTGCGCCTCTGGCAACGGATAAGTTCCTTCTTGCTCGATGGGATTCTGGGTGGCGAGTACAAAATAGGGTTGCCCCAGCGGGTAATTCTGTCCAGCAACGGTCACCTTCTTCTCCTGCATGGCCTCAAGTAGTGCTGCCTGGGTTTTGGGCGGTGTACGGTTGATCTCATCTGCCAAGACAATGTTTGAAAAGATAGGGCCTTTGATAAACTTGAACTGTCTCTTCTCGTCTAGAATCTCACTTCCCAAAATATCGCTGGGCATAAGATCTGGCGTAAACTGTATGCGTTTAAAATCCAGTCCCAGCGCACGCGATATGGATTGCACCATAAGGGTTTTAGCAAGGCCGGGAACTCCTACCAGCAACACGTGGCCCCCAGAAAAAATAGAAATCAGAATCTGTTCTATGACGTGATCCTGACCTATGATGACATTGGCAATTTCTTTCTTGAGTTCCTCTACCCGCTGGACCAGGCGGTCCATCGCTGCTACATCTGACATATAAGTTTATTTGGTCCAGTTAGTTTCAAAATCACAGTCATCAAATTGACCGTCCACCTTAACGTAAGTGTCCTTCAATTTTTTTACCTGCCATTTCTCGACTGTTTCAATCTGTTTGTTGCGTGTTGCAAGATCCTTGATCTTCAGAAAATCGCGCTGATAATCTGCCTTGTGGTCTTCAACCTTGTCGTTCAAATAAATCAATTTGAAATAAATCTTGTCTGGATCCCGCTCATCACGTTCTTGCAATATACCGCTCACATCGCCCTTTTCCATAAACTGAACCTGTGAGGCTAATTGTGTAGGCAACTTTACTACTTCAAAGAACTTACCACCGGTCGATGGATTAGTAAGCTGGCCGCCGTTAGGTGCAGTTTCTTCCTCGGTGCTTATTTGTTTTGCCGCTTCTTCAAAGGTGATTTCCTTCAATACGATCTTATCGCGCATCTTATCCAGTTCTTCCCGTGCATCGTTAAGCTGGGAAGTAGAAATAAATGGCTTTAGCAAAATATGGCGCACATCTCTTATCTGTCCACGTACATCATCCACCAGCAGTATATGCCATCCAAAACTGGTCTCAAACGGCTCGCTGATCTCACCTTCCTGAAGACTGAATGCCTGATCCTTGAACTCCTTTACAAAAGGATCACCACGTCTCAGAGAGATAATACCCCCCTGACGCTCAGTAACTATATCATCAGAATACAGTGTGGCTTTTGCAGCAAAGTTCCCACCGTTTTCCAGAACATCTGTTCTAAAGCCATTAAGCTTATCGATCGTATCTTGAATTGCATCTTCCGTAGGTTTTGGCTCAACAACGATCTGTGAAATATTCACTTCTGTACCAAAAATGGGACGTTCTTCCTCTGGAATATTATAGAAGAACTGGCGTACCTCTTCTGGAGTGATTTCTACGGCATCAGTCAGTCGTTGCTGCATGCGTTCTGCCAGCAGCTGTTCTCTATCCAGGATCATCAAATCCTGACGCAATTCTTCTATGCTGCTGCGATTATAGTAATCTGCAACTGCCTTGTCATTCCCTATTTTACTCTTGAAATAGTTGATCTTGCGCTCTGTAAAACTGGCAACTTCCTCGTCACTCACGTTGATACTATCCTGAATGGCATGGTGTGCAAACATCTTGTTTTGCAACATACCTTCCACAAGTTCACACCGCGTGAGATCTAGTCCACCCTCGCGACCCATGTTCTGCACCTCGCGCACAATGTCGCTATCCAGAATCACATAATCCCCTATCACGCCTGCCACACCGTCGATGGGCACTCTTTCTTTGTTAATGTTGCGTGTTGAATCTATCCCGACTATCGTGGATGAGTAGGTTTGTGCTGTTCCCGCTTTCGCGAAAGCTAACACAACAACCATCACCATTAATCTATTTATCATATCGTATCACTTCATTACTGCTCCTGGCATCGTTGAGCAAATCTGTCTTAAGCTTGTTAACGTACTGCAGCTTCTTTTTACTAAGCAAAATCTGGCGTATGGTGGGCGTCACGTAACTGAGCGGCGCCTGATCGCCACGTTCCAGCCTGTCCAGAGTCCTCAAATAATACACTCCCGTACTATCCACGATTTCCTGCACCTTACCGGTCGCAAGATAACGCTGCTGATTACTTAAATTAACGGGTGGGATATCTTCAAAAATGGTGCTCTTTTTTAACCAGATACTGTCATTAAGGTTAAAGCCTTTAAAGCCCAGGCGAGCTTCTTTTAATTTTGAGATAGAAATACTGTCGTTCTTCTTGAACAATTTCTCCAGCTCATCCCTGTCAGGATTGCGCTCATCCAGATGGATATATTGCATGCGTATCAACTCCTCGTTGAGTTTAAAATTCTCACTGCGACCTTCATAATACTTCTCGATAGCAGTGGGTGTCACCACGGTATCCATCTTTTGTTGCACCATAAGTCTGGTGTACTGCTGTGTGTAAAGTTCCTGGCGGTATTTTGCGACAAGATCCTCAATATTTTCTTGAGCATTCTGATCTATATTTTGCTGCGCATTTTCTAGAAGAGCAGCCTCCAGCAGCCATTTATCCAGGTAGGTATCAAGCCATGCCAGGCTATCCTGAGCGCTCAAGCCATCTGGCATCGCACGTGCTACATTTTGCTTTGTGAGCTTTTGTGATTTATAAGAGGCCACGACACCCTCATTTTCCTGAGGTGCAAACAAGTCGCAAGACCAGACACAGCTACAAGCAACAAATAGTAGTAAGATCTTTAGATTACTCTTCAAATCGCGCTTTGATCTTTTTGAGTACTTTTTTGTCGACCTTGATCTGGTGACCATCGCGTAGGGATTTCTCCCACTTCTCTTCCAGTTGCTGCTGGTAATCATTGATTACCGCGCCTCTAGCCTCGTCCAGAGTCTTTTGCGCAGGCTCCATGATTTCATCCACCTTGATGATTTTGTAGAAACTGTCTGTAGGACTGTGGAAGACAGGTGACACACCTAATTTGAGTTCAAATTCTTTAGGCAGGCGGGCAAAGTTCTCCTCCACCACACCACTGGAAACTATGACGCGGGTACGACCATCTTCATTGAATCTGGTTTTAACCGTATCAACATCTACACCGTCTATCAATAGCTTGCGTACCGCAGTCGCTACAGAATCAGAAGTATTCTGTAGAATGGTGAGATCTGCACGACGTGTCCAGCGGTATTTTACTTTGTTTTTTTCAAAGTAGTCGCGCTGGCCTATGCTATCTGTTTTTGCCTGGTTCCAGATCTTGTCCTGTAACAAGTCAAATAACAGAATACCTTCCTTGAATTCCGTATAAAGAAAATCAAAGTCCTTATTGTCGCGCTCGAGATTATCACGGTAGTATGAAATCAATTCCTGTTGCTGGAAATCCTTAAAAAGTTGATTTAAACGCGCTTCTTTTGTTTTGGCGGGGTGACCACTGCGCTGGTTTTTAAAAACATACTGCAGGAAAGCGGCATCAGTAATTTTTTTATCTGCAATGTTCAGCAACATATTCTGGTCTTTGTCCTTGCTTATTTTATAATTCCAGACGCCTTTCACTAGAGAATCAGAGACTTTCATCATTACGCGATCAGGCAGGTTCTCCGCAAATTTGTAGTCATACTTTGCTGCAAGTTTCTGGGTAAAAGCCTCCGTAATCTGGCGCGATCGTGGTGACTTCTTGATCTTGTCCTCCATACGGTTGCGCACTAATGCTGGATTCTCTTCTGGATGAATGGTAAGTAGTTTAATGATATGCCACCCAAATTTTGATTCAAACGGCTTAGTGTAATCGCCTTCCTCCTCAATCTCAAAAGCGTTGTTTTCAAATATGGGACTGTTGAAACCGCCGGTGGTAAACTTCATGAGCTTACCGCCATTTTGTGCGCTATTCAGATCATCAGAAAACTCGCGGGCTAATTCAGCAAATGGCTTCCCCTCTTCCAGTTGAGCGTAAATATCCATGATCCGCTTTTCTGCTGTTTTGATACTGTCCTGGGGCTTGTCAAAGGTCATGATATGGGCTACGGTGCGATACCCCCGCGCCGGTCGCTTCTCATTTACCTTAAGAATATGATAACCGAAACTTGTCCTGAAAACATCAGAATACTCACCCACGGGTGTTTGGTAAGCCTCGTTTTCAAATTCATAGATCATCTTGAAAGGACCGAACCATCCTAGCTCACCCCCGGTTTTTGAACTGGGTCCCTCACTTTTGATACGTGCTGTGGTAGCAAAGTTTGCACCGGCATCCAGCTCATTTTTAATTGCGTGAATCTTGTTCCACGCGGTAAGTGTATCCTGTGGGCTGGCAGTCTCTTCCACCATGACCAGTATATGACTGGCGTTAACCTCCTGTTTATCGCGGGCTATGGCTTCTTCTATCAGCTCTGTAGAAACCTTGTTATCTGTTAGAAAACCTTCTGCGAGGCTGGAACGGTATTTCTCGATTTCTTTTTTATAACTGGTGGTGGTATCCAGTTTGCTCTCGTATGCTTCCTTGAGCTTAAGTCTATAATCTATGTAAAGCTCCAGATAATTATCAATATCCTTTTGTGACTCATCCTGCACGATGTCCAGATTCTTTTCATAGACTTTGATAAAAGTACCTGCGTCATATTTCCTGCCATCGATGGTGAGCAATGTTTTGTCCTCCAGTTGCTGCGCCATCATCAACGATGGCAGAAAACAAAAAATCAATAAGTATTTCTTCATGAAAATAGTCCTAATTCTAATTTGCAAAAATATACCTTTAAATTGCCCTTTTCAAACGCGGGACAAAAGCAATTGTTATGTTAAACCAGCAAGTTAACCGATTAATGACGACTGCCTTTCTATGATCAGTACAAAGCAATCAGTAATTATCAATCTGCCACGCCACCAGGTCGTGCGCTTACTGCAAAACCAAGACCATTTTAAAGACTGGCAGGATGGACTGGTCAGTTTTAAGAACACGACCCAGTCCATAGGTGAGAAAAACAGCAAGCGACTCATGAAAGTCAAGATCGCTGGCACCACAATTTCCATGCAAGAGGAAATTCTTGATCTGGACATACCAAGGTATTGGAAAGCAGAATATAAATCCAATGGCGTACGCAACGTTCAGGAAAACCACTTCCATGAACTGACGGATGACGGTGAGACAAAAACTAAATGGGAAAGTACCAGTACGTTTAGATTTACCGGGATGATGCGCCTAGTTGCCAAAGCACAGCCTCAAGTCTTCAAGCGACAAACCAGCAGATTTATGGAAAACTTCAAACAATTTGCCGAAAGTACTTTTGAACCAGAGCCTGAATCCTAGCTAATAAATTCCATTGACTAGATGATAATCTGGATTCATTGGACAAAGAGATCTTTCCATACGTGTAGCCCATGAGCAATAGCGAGAGGACGACATAGATTTAGGATGGGAAGCAGCGGTCATCATCCCATCCCCAGCCCTTCACTAGGGGAAGGGAGCTTCTCCCAACCAATTGAAAGATAGTATGCAGGACATGATTTTGTTTAATCTTTATGCATCTAAGTCAATAAATTGATTCATAAGCCATATTGCGGCAATACGCTGATTACTTTTGCGGAATTATGCGTGAATTAAAGCTTATCTGGGATTTTAAAGGACCAGATGCACACCAAACGGCAGAACATCATTTAGTACATCTTAAAGAGTACCTAGATCAGAATCAGATTGAAGCGCTGGCAACTGGTGTAGAAAAATTATCACCCATCCATACCATTGCTTTTGCAGCCTGCAAAGAATCCATCATGCCTAAACTACGCGATGACCTACGACCACATCGTGGTCAGCTATATCAACCACAAAGTCCAAAATGATGAATGATCAACAATTGATTGAGGCATTCAGCAGTTTTCTGAAAGAAAGCCAAATAATTCATGGCGACGGTTTAAAAAATAGGTACCACCATATCTGGCGCATGGATGAACCGCTCGCGGCGAGATGCCTGTTGATGCCAGAATACACAGAAGAAGTAAGTAAAATACTGGCTATTTGCCATCAGAATAGATTACCCGTTGTTACCCATGGCGGGCTAACGAATCTTGTAGGCAGTACAGAAACATCTGGCAAAGAAGTGGTCATTAGTCTAGTGCGCATGAATACCATTCTAGAGCTGGACCGCACATCCAGCACAATGACAGTTCACGCAGGTTGTATACTTGAAAATGTACAGAAGCAGGCAGAAGAAATGGGACTCAGTTTTCCCGTAAACTATGGTGCAAGAGGTAGTGCCCAGATAGGAGGTGCGATAGCCACAAATGCAGGTGGGCTGCGGGTCATACGCCATGGGATGATGCGCAGGCAAGTGCTGGGACTCGAGGTGGTGCTGGCAGATGGCACGATTTTGAGTTCACTCAAGAAGATTGTAAAGGACAATTCCGGTTACGATCTCAAACATCTATTTATAGGGTGTGAGGGCACGCTGGGCATCATTACCACCGCCGTCCTACAATTGATAGAACAGCCTACCAGTCGCAACGCGGCATACGTAAGTTTAGGATCTTTTGAGCAGGTCACCCAATTACTGAATAGTTGCAAATCCAGACTGGCAGGAAAGCTCACAGGTTTTGAGATTATCTGGGAAGAGACGTATAAAGCGATGACTGGTGCGGGCGATGCTATACGACCACCACTACCCTACGGGGATCAGTATTATGTGCTTATCGAGACAATGGGAGCTGATCAAAAAGACGACTTTACAGAACTTACCCAGCTGCTGGAAGAACATTTGATAGCTGGATCAATCCATGACGCCGCGATTGCTCACTCGCCCAGCGATGTGGACTGGTTTTTCAGAATTCGCGAGGACGTTAGCAATCTGACAGATCCCATGGTGCATGACCAGCATTTTGACGTGAGTGTTCCTATTGCGGCCATAGGTAGTTATGTAAATCAGACGATTGGAAACTTAAATGAACTTACGGGGGTTGATCAGGTGTATGCTTTTGGTCATGTGGCTGATGGCAATATCCACTTTATGGTAGGGAAGCAAAATACCAGCAAGCAACTCAAAAAACAAATCGACTCTATTGTCTATGAACCTTTACAGGAATTGGGTGGCAGCGTAAGTGCAGAACATGGAATAGGCACCCATAAAAAGGATTACCTGAATATCAGCAAGTCAGCTGCAGAAATAACCGCCATGAAATCGATCAAGGCTGCACTGGATCCGCACAATATCCTCAATCCGGGAAAAATATTCTGATCCGGGATGATGGTTGTTTATCACGCTTTCGCGAAAGCGTAATCACTCAAAAACCCGAATAATTCAAAGCCGCTATAACAGAACAGTGGCGCTGATGACTATACCATTGAATTGATTTTCTAAAATGGATTGTTATAATACCTTTTGGATCCGTGCCGGGTTTGTGAGATATTCTCAATCTCTAGAAAAGACTCTTTTGATTATGGAGTGTGAGTAATTATTACGCTTTCGCGAAAGCGTAAAACCTAAAAAATCTAAACAATAAGCAGCCGCCATAAAGAAATATGACGCCGAAGAGCATGAGGTAAAAATAGAATCTAGAGTGAAATGCGATAAGACCGGTATAATTAGCGCATGATCTGTAATGTATTCTCTATCCAAAAAAAGGTTCTCTAGTCAGGGACAATGGTTGATCACAACGCATTGCCAATAGGGAAGTTTGGCTTAATAGACAAAATGGTTGGTAAAAACACTAGTAACACCTGCTATTACTAGCTTTGGTGTAAATCAAAGGCTTTGAATAAAAAAAATGCAGTTTTTGTGGCAGCCGCATCACTCACAAATATGGTGTCAGGTCAGGTAAGCAACGCTATAGATGCTGGGCCTGCAAAAGGGTATTTACCGGTGGTTTGCGGATCGAGGCGTCCCATCTTTGGGAAGAGTACACAAAGGGAAAACAAACCTACCTGCAACTTGCCCAATAGTATGGCCTGTCCATAAGAACCATCCAGCGTAGGATTGATAGCCATCAGGTCGAGGAACATATAGCGGTTCCCAGAAACGTAATCGTCCTCATGGATAGCACCTATTGGGGAAGAAGCTTCGGGCTGATGCTTTTCAAGGATGCCTATACCGGAGAAAATATCAAGTGGTATTACCTAAGGTCGGAGACAAACCTGTTATATCGCAAGGGTATCGCCGAACTCAAATCAAGGGGCTTTACCATTGATGCCATTGTCTGTGACGGAAGAAAGGGACTGGTCAATTCATTTGGACAGATACCGGTTCAGCTCTGTCAGTTCCATCAGGTTGCCACCATAAGGAGATATATTACCAAGAACCCCAAGATGCCTGCTGCCATTGCCTTAAAGGAGCATGCCGCGCTGCTGAAACATACCGACAGGGAGTCTTTCCAGGGTGGTCTGGAACTCTGGCGGGAAAGGTGGGATGGTTTCCTGGATGAGCGTACGGTGGATCCAGAGACCGGAAAGAGCCACTACACCCACAAATGACTGAGAAGCGCCTACAGAAGCCTGAACACGAACATGGAATGGCTCTTTACGTGGTATGACCATCCAGAACTGGATATACCCAATACCACGAACATGATAGATGGTCACTTTTCAGACCTGAAGAACAAGCTCAGAAACCATAACGGTTTGAGTATGAAAAGAAAAATAAAGTTCATCGATGAGTTTTTAAAGGCATGAGGCCTTTTGAAAACAACAAAAAGGGAAGCCTGAAAAGGCTTCCCTGAATGACGTTTTCGTCAGGCATCCAATGTATCCCTGGCAAGTTGCTCTCCAGCAGGGCCTGCTTCCGTTTAATTGGACGGGACAAGATAGAATTGGATAGGATAACAAACAACTACTGTTGACAAACAGACCAACCATTTTGTCCACTTGAAAATAATTACTCGAAATCACCAACCATTTTGTCCATTACACCGGAAGTTTATATTGAACCCTATGAAAAGCGAAAGCGTAAACCTGAAAGCATGGTAATAAAAAAGCCGCCCCAATGGAAGAGCGGCTCAGTAAAATCCTTAGCTATTAAATACAGTTAGGATTAGGGTTTACGGGAACGTCAGATGTCAATACGTGATACCAGGCCAGAGCCGGGTCGTTTGCCTGTATACAGCGCAGTACCATGCGGCTATCTGTAATCTCTAGGATCTCATACTCGCTCGCACCTACATACCAGCTCATGAAATTATCGTTAGGTAACGAGATCGATGTTTTTCTGGATATATCCTCTGGCACCACCTCATCGATCGTAGGCAAAAAGGTAATTGCCCCTGACGCTGGCGCCGTAAATGACAGGCACTCATCAGAGTTGTTAGAGTTATCTGCAGATGGACCGCCGAACTGCGTCAAATAAGTATTATGAAAATAGGTTTCACCCATATTATCCAATTCGAAAATTACGTCATTCCCGTCCATGGTAAAAATCATTCTATCGTCGTAAAAACATTCCGTAAGATCATCACAATAACGTCCAAAAGCAGGAACGCCAAAAAATGCAGGTGTATAGTACGCCGCATCAGACTGCCCGGGAATAAGCGCAGGAGATGCTGGACCTACTCCCCAGTGCGCGTTTTCTGCAACTGCCCAGTACCATGTTTTTGAAGTACCGCCAGTCAGGAACTGTTTAGCCTCTGCATCATCAAAAGTACTTAGAACATCAACTAGTATCGTCCTCGTAGTCGCAACCCCACCAGTTCCAGTAGCGGTGACGGTGACATTATATGTGATCACGCCTAGTTGCACAAAACGGTGTTCTATCTGACCAGTACGGCTGGTGCCTGTCCTACCATCACCAAAATCAAAGGTATAATTAAGTGCATTTTTTGCACTGGCATCAAACATGACAATACCAGTACCATCCCCAGTAGGATTCATGGCATCCTCGCCCTCGCGATCAAAATCTACGGTAAGATTTGAGGGGGTGACGATAGGGCCGAATTCCACATCATCTTCCTGACAAGAAATGGCTGCTACGACTAGAAAACAGGCTAAATATTTAAAATATGCTTTCATCTTAGTTTGTTTGAATTAAATCATCGATATAAATAACCTCGCTAGCGGAAGTTGCATTGAGTGGATCAAAAAAGATCACCACATTTCTCAAGTCAAGGTCAGACGGTGAGCCTGTAAAATCGTATTCAATTTCCTCCCATTGATTTGCGACGGTTGTTGTTTTTCTGATTTCGCCAGCCGCAATAGAATTATCACCAACCCTTTCAAATTTGAGCCATACGGGTAAACCTACTCTTGGCGAATAAACCTTGAGCTTAAATATAGGATCTGAATCAAATTCAACAGCCTCATCCAGAACTATTGCCACCAGCGAGAAATTGTTAGGACCTGTAGCGGGTCTGTCAATCTCCATGACCGTAGCTGAACTGTTGATTCCGCCAGGGACTGGATTTGGAAGAATCGTAAAGCCTGCGTTGTTTGTACCTATATTATACTGTCTCCTGTCATCTTCAAAATCAAGTGGCAAAACGATAGGTGGGCCATCTGCTTGCTCTATATCGTCAAAATAATTGACGTCACCGGTAGGGGCATTACCTAGATCAAAAAAGATAACAAAGTTGCGCCATTGCTCGGACATATCAATGGCAGAAAAATCATAATACAGCGTCTCCCACTCATTGACTTTAGTTGTAAATGCATCCAACTCCAGTGCAGGACCACCGAAACCAACGATAGTTTCAAATTTAATCGTCACTCTAGTACCTGCTGGCATAGGTGAAAGCACCTTCATTCTTATACCGGTCTGGCTGGAAAAATCAATGGGTGCGCTAGTGGTAATGTTTACACCACCAAAAGTCAGAGTACCCGTTTTTTCAAGACTAACTACATTTGATGACGTGTTGCTTGCACCAGGATCAGGATTAGCCACAATAGCAGCGTTTGCCTCAAAATTCCCTAGAACAAAAGTTGATGGTAAAGATTCAAACGTGAGGGGTAGTTCAACTGGATCATCTTGAATAGTGACTGTTTCTGTGGCAGTTGCATTAGCCGTGCCACCACTCAATGCTATAACTGTGATATCATACGTACCGACAGCACTATATGTATTAACAAAAGTCTCACTCGCCATTAAGACCACCGGTGCGGCTGCTGGATCCTCGCCTAATGTAAACTCAAATTGTGTTGCAAAATCTGCAGTGGCAGAGACCTCAACAGCAAAATTACTGGATCCTGCGTTCTCTGTGACATTGATACAAGATTTTCTGGCGCCCTGAACGATACCATTAACTGCTGGGAAATCTGCGCAGTCTCGCCACTTAAAGATTTACCTATTAACGTAATGTCATAAGTTCCTTCTGGGTAGTTGCGTTGTGCGTTTTCGCCTAGAGCTAACTCAACACTATCGCCGCTACCATCACCATAAAACACCTCAAATGCACTGACATTAGTACCAGAGGGGGAAATAGTGACTAGACCAGAATTGTCTTGGGTAATATTGAATTCAAGATCCAGCTCACTGGGAGTTCCCAGCTGGGGAATCAAATCCTCCCGGTCATCATCCTCACAACTTATGGAAAATAATGCCGCTACAATAAGGATCGCGTAGGTATATATATTCTTTCTCATCTGTAACATATTTTAATATCCTTCATTTTGTTCCCATAGACCGCCAGATAATCTTATTTCCTGAAACGGAATGGGAAATAGACCTCTGGTAGCCGTGCGATAGCCATCGATTATTGCTTCTGCTCTATTTGTACGTACCAGATCAAAGTATCTATGGCCCTCGCCTACTAGCTCGACTCTTCTTTCTTGAAATATGGCATCACCCAGCGCACCCCCGGTAGAAGTCACGTCTGACAATCCAGCACGATTACGGACAATATTTAAATAAGTTCTGGCTTGCGTATCACCCAGTCCACCACTGTTGTAAGCTTCTGCAGCCATCAAATAAACATCTGCCAGTCTAATTGCACGATAGTTATTAGGGTTAGTCAGGTTTGCATCACCTGTATTTCTATCACCATCACGAGCAATATACTTTCTGTTGTAATAACCCGTATGCTCATTACCTGTAGCAAATGTCGCACCCGTAGCGGCGGCAAAGGCATTTATATCAAGAATCGCGACATCTCGCCTTATATCACCAGACTCAAACGCGTCGTATGTTTCCTGAGTGGGCACATTGAAACTAAATCCAGAATCAAAATCAGGACCATTATAATTCCTAATACCATTGAAACCTACTGCAATATTACCTTCACTACAAGCAAAACAATCAAATCCAGCGCCCTGAATATCAGAATATTGAACTTCAAATACAGATTCCTCATTATTCTCGTTATCATTTTCCCAGATAGTAGAATAATCTGTTACAAGACTATACTGACCAGAGTTTATAATGTCGTCCAGCACAGCGGCCGCCTCAGAAAATTTGCCTTGATATAATAACACCTTACCTAACATGGCTTGTGCGCTACCTCTTGTCGCTCTACCTACATCTGGTGTTGAATATTCCAGATTATCAATCGCAAACTGTAAATCCTGTTCCATTAATGCATAGACCTCACTTGCTGGAGATCTGGGCAACGTTTTTTCCTCACCAGGGAAAATACGCTCATCAACCTTAAATGGAATATCACCAAAAAACTTCACTAGCTCAAAATTATAATAAGCTCTTAAAAATCTTGTCTCACCTAGAACTCTAGCTTTGTTAGGGAAGTCTAAGTTGTTCTGGAATTCCATGATATAACTAGTGCGATAAACACCTGCGTACATCCAGTTCCAGTGATCCTGCAATTGCTGATTGACTGGATTTTGAATCATATCATCAATCTGCTGGATACCAATCACGTCATTTGCGTTTTCCCCGCCAGCAAGAGTGTTATCACTGGCAATATCACCTAGCATAACGCTCAAATGGGTCATCGCTAATAAATCGTAGGCTGCTATAAGAGCATCCTCATAATCCTGAGGCGTATTAAAGAATTGCTCTGCAACCTCGTCAGGGCTCTCAACGTCTACGTAATCATCTGAACAGGCAAGTAGCGTGACTGCCATGACAAACAACAATAAGAGTGGTTTAATCTTTTTCATCGTATTTAAAATTTTGCTTGAAATCCAAATCTAAAAGTTCTAGGTACAGGGTAGAAACCGCTATCAATTCCTGCCCCTAACGCTGCACCAGAGGTTGCGCTGGGATCAAAACCTCTATATTCTGTCAAGGTGAGAAAATTATCGACCGCTGCATAAAATCGTACTGAACTCAAATCTAAGTTATTAAGTAGATCGGTATTTAATGTATAGCCTATCTGCATATTATTAATTCGCATAAAAGATGCATCTTCCACAAAATAGTCAGAGAACAATTCGTTAGTCGTTGCGGCGGTGGTTACCCTAGGTACCGTATTGCTTGTTCCAGGACCTGTCCAGCGGTCTAAGATATTCACCGTAGTGTTTGCTAGTGGTACAACTCTTTCATAGTTGCGCACCATTTCATTGCCTATGGATGCATACAAATAGGTGTTCAAGTCCCAGTTTCCATAATTAAATTGGAAATTTAGACCCATCGTAACATCAGGGATCGCATCCCCTAGATTAGTTCTATCATCAAGATTGATCACACCATCCCCATTTAAATCCCTGTAACGTATATCGCCTGGTTGTGCCGCTACGCCCAGCGGTGACTGATCTGCGTGTGCAGCTACTTCTTCTGCATTCTGAAAAATCCCGTCTGAAATTAATCCATTAAAATAACCGATAGTTTGCCCTTTCTCAAAACGTGCTATAGGGGGTTGTCCTACACCAAATCCACCATCCTCAAAAAATCCTACAGGGTTATTTACAAAAGTCACCTCGTTGTCGATGGTAGTAATATTATAATTTACGGAAAAACTGGCCTTTTCACTCAAGTCATTTGAATACCCTATTGCAAATTCAATACCCTTATTCCTAATATCACCACCATTGATAACTGGTGGTAGAGAGCCAGGTGCGCCAATTCCGATAATACCACTGGCCGGTGGAATGAATAAAAGATCTATCGTATCACGTTGATACAACTCTAAAACCGTCGTGAGCTTACCGTCTAAGAAATTAGCGTCCACACCTATATTTGTTGTAAATACTTCCTCCCATTTGATATCTGGATTACCAGGCTGACCGACTGCAGCAATAGTCCTCACTAGCTGATCATTCAAAATATATTCTGATTCGCCGGTAAGCGTGGAAACAAATCCAAAATTCCCAATCCTATCGCTACCAATTAATCCTGAAGAAACTCTCAGCTTTAAAAAGCTCAATTTATTGCTATCATTCAAGAACTCTTCATTACTTATAATCCACCCCGCACTAGCTGATGGGAAGTAACCGAACTTATTATTCGGTCCAAATTTTGAGCTCCCATCCCTACGCAATACACCAGAAAACAAATACTTGTCATCATAATCATACTGAACCCTGACAAACTGAGAAAGCAAGCGAGCGTCAAAAGTTCCCGCACCAATGATATTGTCTTCCACTCTTTCTGCTGTGGTTAAATCAACTTCATTAAATCCATTAGGCTCGCTATTAATACCGGTAAAACCATTGAACTTACCTGTTTCCCTACTTGCGCTTGTACCAAGTGTTACACTAAGGTCGTGGATTTCATTAAATGTCTTGTTATAATTGATGAAGTTATCAAAAATGTAATCCCTGAAATAGTTGCTATAAGTGTTGTAAATATTTTCATCCAGATTGAAAACCTTTCCAGGGCCATATTGAGCGCGAGGTCCGAAATTACGCCCGTATGTCTCTGCATAATTTGCCTGTATTCTAGACGTAACTTCTAGTCCATCGATGATTTCATAGGTCAAGCCAAAATTCCCACTTATCCTACCCACATAGTTGCGATTGAAAGTATTGGATAATTGAGCAACAGGATTAACGATCTCATTTCCTAGACCGATCTGATCCGCTAAGGAAAAGTCACCATTTTCATCACGTACTGGTATGGTAGGTGAAATATTTACAGCGTTAAATAAAATAGATCCCAACCCACCAGTATTTATTCCTCGTGAGGCAGTCCATGAATATAAAGCTCCAGTTTTCATGGACAACTTATCCGTCCATTGATGATCAAAGTTTCCTCTAAAAGTAAAACGCTCGAATTTTGATTTGTCAGTACTTAGAATACCGTCTTGTTTCAGATAGGACATTCCTGCCGCATAAACGGACTTATCAGTTCCACCCTTAACGGAAATGTCGTGATTCATCTGAAATGCCTCGTCAAACAACACATCCTGATAATCTGTATCCGTCAGCTGGCTTAAATCAGAGAATGGTAAGGCCTGACCGTTATTTGCATACGCCTCGTTTTTGATCAGAGCATATTGTTGTGCATTCAGCGTGGGCAATTTACGCGTGGTTTCTTGCCACCCCGCATAAGCATTATATTCTACTTTCAAAGGTTGCCCCTTGCGACCGCTTTTTGTGGTAATCAGAATCACACCATTTGCAGCCTGGACACCATAAATACCTGCGGTGGCATCTTTAAGAACAGAAAAGCTCTCTATATCACCCGGGTTAAGAACACTTAAATCTTCGATACGGATCCCGTCTACAAGTATAAGAGGTCTTGCATCCCCATTTGTACCTATACCACGTATTCTAATATTAGGTGCAGCGCCAGGCGCTCCTGAGGAAGAGGTCACCGTCACCCCCGGTGCGGTTCCTTGTAACGCCTGCTCTACTCGTACGGGTTTTAAATCTTCAATCGTCTCACTATCTACAATGGAAACAGAACCTGTAATCTCACGCACTGCTTGTGTTCCATAACCTATTACAATAACCTCATTCAGTGCAGAAACGTCCTCAATAAGAAATAAGGAGAGATCATCCAGATTCTCTAGTACGAAGTCTTGTGTAGCATAACCTACGTAAGAAATGGTAAGTCGATCACCCACTTCTGCTTTAAGAGTGAACAATCCGTCAAAATCCGTGACGGCAGCTGTATTCTTAGTCCTGTTTTGGACAGTGGCACCCAGCAAAGGTTCCTTAGAGGTAGCATCGTAAATAGTACCTTTTAATACGTCTTGTTGTGCAAAGCTTAAAGCCGGGATAATACACAAAAAGAAAAAGAGAAGTCTTCTCATCAGACAATTGGTTTTGGTGGTTGTAAAAATATTTTAAGACAAGATTAGATTATATCGTTGTAGTAGTTACACAAACTCATCATGGTGTTAAATAACATGGCTGTATTTGCACATAATTGATTTTTCACTACTTAAACAACTGTATTTCAGAAAAATAATTAAAATATTTTGAGGCAATAATTATAGCGTGTACAGATACTTAAAAGCTTCTTGTTGTGGTGGTGTATAGTGGTTTTCGTGATTTGTAGTGCGCTATACGAAAAATTATCGTTGTGATTTTTCTCCTACTTGTAGTTATCTGATCGCAAAATTTTTAATTGAGTAGAAGAAAATGAGAGTTCACACGGGAATCATTTACATCAAATGATATTTTAAAGATGATTGTGTGAATTACGCTTTCGCGAAAGCGTAATAAAAATAGCTACCGTGCTCAATACTCGCATTAGATTTCATATCAGCTAATGATTAAGTTAAGAGAACCATCAATTCACCGATTTGTACTGAAACAAAAATTGGCTTCAAAGTTTAAAACTTGAGCTGCTCATTCTTATCCCACAAACCCCAGTAGGCTCCTACATCACCCTCATCACCTGTTTTCCAGGATTCGTCAAAAGATGAGAAGTAAAAACAGGGGATACCTTCCCTTCTGGACCAAAGCTGTGTCTCAATAAAATAGCGCATCGCATTTTCATCAGACGCAATGGCTGCGTCTAGTCCACCACCGCGGTTAGGCCAGCCAGTTTCTGTAATGATGACTGGTTTGCCACTGGCAGCGGCTTTGGCCTGATGGTACATTTGATTCATGTGGTTCAAGGCATGCTCTGCGGGACAGCCTTCCCAGAATGGATAACAATTGGAAAGAATCACGTCACAAAGCTCTGCTAGATCCGGATGGGCGCTAAATTCATAATAGGCATCTACATAACCCACTGGAATGTGGGCTGGAATATTTGCACGCACATGGCGTATATGTTCCAGTAATTTTTCTTTGGGTAGGTCATCGCGGTACAATACCTCGTTACCTACTGCGGCAATATCTACAAAGCTTTTATTTGCGAGATCAATCAAGCCCTCCAGCTCTGCAGCGTTATCTTCTTCATCATCGCTCAACCAGGCACCCACCAGTGTTTTCAATCCGTGATCCTTTGCAACTTCTGGTACAAACTCGTTTCCCTCCACACACGAGAAAGAACGTATCCATTTTACATGGGGTTTCAGAATCTTGATTCTTCTATCTACCTGTTCTCTTGAAATATGATCGCCAGGTTGCTGGCCGTCCTCATACATACTGAAACAGATACCATGCATCCCGCTGGTCAACATCTCGTGCCACTGCTGCTTGAGTGCATTGATATCTAAACTGGCAACGTCGACTTTGAGATTAACTTCTTTACCTAAGTCTTCTTTTGAAAATAAATGGTCTGGTCTGTAAGACATGATATGTTACTTGTTGTTATGAAAATTTGAGTTTCTGATTCTTATCCCAGATTCCCCAGTTAGCGCCTAGATCCCCTTCCAGTTTTGCTTTCCAGGATTCGTCAAAGGCAGAAAAATAATATACATCAATGTTGTTCTCCTGAGCCCATTTTTGGGTTTGGATAAAATATTTGATTGCATTTACCGTATTGGGAACTGCCTTCTGAATCGTCTGCCCCTTGCTGGGCCATCCAGTTTCTGCAATCATGATGGGTTTGATGGGTGTCCTGCTTTTAATTACCGCATGCATCTGTCTTAAATGCAACAATGAATCATCAATGTGATAACCTTCCCAGAACGGATAACAATTCACTAGAATCACGTCACAAGCGTCGATCAGTCTAGGGCGTTTTATATATTCATAATATGTGTCGACATATCCCACGGGAATATCTAGCTCGCTCAATTCTGATTTTACGCGATGAATGTAATCTATGATTTCCTCCTCTGTAAGCTCTCCCCTTAGCAAAGTCTCGTTACCTATGGCGGCGATGGAGACTTTTCCATCTCTAGCGAGGTCAATCAGGCAATTGATCTCCTGCTCGTTTCTTTCTCTATCTGCACTGATCCACGCCCCCACTAGGGTCTTGAGTCCCTGCTGGCGTGCGATACCCGGAATATGGTCATGCCCCATAGAAGTTGAAAAAGTCCTAATGTTAAGGGTATAGGGTGCGATGATTTCCAGCTGATTTTCAATCTGGCCCAAAGAAATCTTATCATCTGCTTTCTGGCCTTCCAAGTAAGGACTAAAGCATATTCCATGGATACGATCTTTAAGCATGGATGCTGCCATAGACTTCAGCACACTGATATCCTTGCTCTTGAGATCCAGTTTCTGGTAGTCTGGCATATCAATTCCTGCAGAAATAAATTGATCGAGATATCCCGCACCATAGGCAGTTCCTTTATTTGCTTTTAACTGTTTACGCCGTTTTAGTTCTGCACTTATCTCCTGGGCACGCTCTTCTGTAACGTCATAATCCTTCATGATCCACATGGCCACCGCAGTTCCCAGAATAGGCAAACCAGAGAAAAACACACGCAATCCAAAGATGGCGCCCTCCTGCTCAGTTGCAGCTACTCCCTCTTGAAAACCTACAATACTCAATATAATTCCACTCAAAGCTCCTGCTATGGCAAAACCAAATTTCACCATCCACCAATAGATAGCGCCAAAAATTCCCTCACGGCGCTTGCCCGTATTCAACTCGTCCAGATCTATTACATCTGAGGTCATGGACATCATCAGGGTAAATAAGCTACCTATTCCAAAACTAAAAAATGGTAAAGCGAGAATAAACAGCCACGGTGTGCCACGTACCAGCAAAAACCACAGCATAACGTAACCAATGATTGAAATCCCCTGTGACCAGATAAATGCATTCTTCTTTCCCAGCTTTCTTGACATACGCGTCACGATAGGAATAACGATAAAGGTGGTTGATAAGGCTCCCAGACAACCAAAAAGCGATGGCCAGTATCCAGCATTTGCCGCGGCCGCATCACCGTTGAAAATCTGATAAACGATAATGAAGAAAGTAAATGTCGCTACCGTATTAAAAGCATTGAATATCAAGAATGTTGCAATACACAACTTGCGGAATGGTTTAATGCTCAACGCCTCCTTAAAGCCTAGCTTAATATCTGTAAAGCTATTCTTGATATTGGATAGGGAAAGTTCTGCATAGTCTTCATCTAGAGTGGACTTGCTTTTTATGAAAAGTGCCGGCACTACGGCGACAACCATAAAAATCATCCCTACCCAGATGGCCAGTGTACGGGTGGCTTCCTCTGCGGTTTCAAACCAACCGTCATCACCGTTTAAATACATGATAACCCAGAACCATGGGGCAATCACCCACGCCCATTGCCCTATCCACTGGGCGACTGCCATGATACTGGTGCGCTCATGGAAATCATCGCTCATCTCATAACCCATGGCTACGTAAGGAACACTAAAAATGGTCAATCCCAGATAGAAAAGAAACGACCAAAACATAAAATAAACAAAGTTGTAGTTGACTCCGTCATCTGCGTACAATTGCCACATCAGGGCAAAAGAAACACCCATGATGATGGCCCCAATCAACACGTACTGCCGGCGACGTCCCCATCTAGATTTTGTGTTATCAGAGATAAAACCCATAACAGGATCCGTAAATGAATCAAATATGCGTGGGAAGAAATAAATGACGCCCCACATCCAGCCTGGAAAACCCAGATTCTGAACCAGAACAACCATAAATATCCCCAGCGCAGCTGGAAACATCTGATTGGCAAGCATGCCTAAACCGAATGCTACTTTTTTACCAAATGGTACTTTTCCTGATTCGGTTGTCATGTTTTATTGTTTAAATGTAGGTACGTAAATACTATCCTTAACCGGCGGTACCAGTACGGTTTCCATCATTGCTGCCTTGTTCCCGTGAAAGGTTTTTACCACTGGATTGCCGTAGCGGCCCAGTCCCTCAAAAATTCCTTTATCAACCGCGTCCCACAACACATACTTGGCTTTTCCTTCTACCGTGAACAAACCAAAATAATTTTCTGATCCATCTGGATTTGCAGCGTCTTTCCAGGGTTCATCAAAGGCTTCAAAATAGAAACAGCTCATTCCCTCGCTCTCTGTCCACTCTCTCATGTGGTCGTGGAATAAGGCCTCTTTATATTCATCATTTGCCTTGCTTCCCTCTGCACCATACATTCCCTTAGAATAACTTGCCCAGCCCGTCTCACCTATGTGGATGGGTTTATCTGCGCCTTGTTTTGCCATGTAGGCTTTGACGCTGTTATACTGTGCCACGCAATATTCCTTGCTGCGCAGCATGGCAGCCTGTATCATTTTTTCTTTGGACAAGCCACGCTCCTCTGTCTTGACTCCCCAGAATTGTGGGTTGTAATGCGTATCGTGCATGGGATAGGTATGCATGGAAATATAGTCCACGGCATGAATCAATTGATTCAAATCTTCCACATGGTACTGATCCTCGCCGCCGCCCCAGCTAGCAAAATTGTCAGAACTGGTTACCCATAGGTCAGGTGACAGTTCACCCTCTTTCTTTAATTCCTGTAAATGATTGACCCATTTAAGTATAACGCTAGGCTGCACATAATAGGCGGTTGCCCATTTTACCATTGCCTCGTTGCCCACGGCAATGACTTTGACAATGTCCGGATATTTTTTTGCCAGCGCGACCGCTCTTGCGATTTCATTTGCATTGTCAGGACTCTCGACGTCATGGTTAGGCTCCATACCAGTCCATGCATTCAGGCAATCTATCCACGCGCCCAGCATCACATACATTTCAAAATTAGGATTCTCTTGTTTTATTTGGTGAATGGCCTCGAGCACGTTGCCAGCGTGAGCTAGTTGTACGTTATAGGTGCGCAACATGTGTATGCCCATCGCATCCAGCAATCGCATATCCATTTTAAGCTGGTCGATGGTGGGCTGGTCGTTTTGGTCGCGGCTCTTCAATCTGTAACCACCGTAGGAAATGGCTAGATACTCTGGATTTCCTAGTAATTCACTAGCTGTTTTGCTTTTCATCTCTTTGTTCTGGATCACTTCTTTATTGGGTTGTTCATTGGCCACCTTGCAGGAAAACATTAGAATCGCGATGAAAACAAAGGCACTTTTTAGCTTCAGGAATCTCATCGTTTATCTTGTTTGTAGGTAAGTCCATATCCCATCGGATAAAGCGGTTCTATGCTATTGTCCCAGTAATTAGGCCCAAAAACACCCGAATAATCCTCAACACTTTCAGGCCAGCTATGTGGCAATTTTCCGGTGAAATTATATTTGCCAAAAAGTACTTCTGCAACTCCATCACCCTCTGAACCTGGCAGCCATGCACAAACAAATGCATCGCTCGTTTTGATATCTTCAGTAACGACCAGTGGGCGCCCAGAAATTATGACGGTCACAACTGGGATGCCCTTATCTTGGTAAGATTGAATGTAATTTTTATGCTTTCGCGAAAGCGTAAACCCATATCTCTTCACCTCATGATCTATATCGCCAAAAAATTCTGCATACGGTGTTTCTCCCACCACCACTATCGCAACGTCTGCATCATCAACTACTTGACTTGCGTCTGAATCATAGATTACCTCTGCATTGGAATGTGCCTTTATCCCGTCCAGAATGCTGGTCGCGCCCTCGTAGGATTCTGTGACACCTTGCCAGCGTATCGTCCAGCCACCAGACTGTAATCCTGAGTTATCTGCATGTTCACCCACGACGGCAATTTTTTTGACATCATTTTTAATCGGTAATGCCGACTCGTTTTTGAGCAACACAAGCGATTTCCTGACAGCCTCTCTCGCGACCGCACGGTGTTTGTTACTTCCCACACTGGCCACAAGAGTCGAGTCTGCATACGGGTTTCCAAAAAGACCCATCTTGAATTTTTGCCGCAAAATGCGACGTACGGCATCGTCTATTCTAGCTGGTTGTATGGAATCAGTTTCCGCACCTCTTTTAACGCCCTCTTGAAAAACATCCATATCGCCATCTACCGCCATGACCATATCAACTCCGGCGTTAACGATTTCATTGCGGCCAAATCTCGTGTAGCCTTTCCAATCTGTCATCACGATGCCATCAAAGCCAAAACTGTTCTTCAACGTATCTGTAATGAACTCCTTGTAGGCGTGCATTTTATAACCGTTCAGCGTATTGAATGATGCCATTACCGCTCCCACATCTTCCCTGATGGCGGCCTTGTAGGGAGGAAATAAATACTTATTCAGAATCTCAGGGTTGAGATTTGCATCGCCGCCCTCGCGACCATAATCCGTTGCGCCGTCGCCTATAAAATGTTTTGCCGTTGCAACCACAGAAGTAGGATCTGACAGATCACCTTGCAATCCAGCCACGCTAGCGGCGGTCATCTGGGTGGTCAATTCCACATCCTCAGAAAATGCCTCGTACACCCTGCCCCAGCGCTCATTAAATGGCACGGCTGCGCACGGTGAGAACACCCAGGTGAATCCTGTGGCTCTAGATTCCATTGCCGTAATTTTTGCAGCTCTTTTTACCAGTTCCACATCACCAGTAGCTCCCATCCCGATGTTGTGCGGGAAGACCGTTGCCCCCTCAAACGTATTCTGACCATGAACAGCATCCACACCAAATAGCAGGGGAATGCCCAGTCTGGTTGACATTGCCTCGCGCTGTAGTGAGTCAAACCGCTTTTGCCAGTCTGCCGCGGTCTTTCCTGGATTGCCGCCATTTGTGTGGATAACACTGCCTATCAATTTTGAGCGAATGATGGTATCACTGTCTATATCCCAGAAGTGCCGGATCTGCGTCATCTGGCCTATCTTCTCTTCTAGTGTCATTATATCTAGCAATGAATCCACTTTCTTCTCTATGATCGCATTTTCATCGACTATAGGAATAGCAGCGGGTTCCTTACAGCTGCTAGCTATAAGAATACATAAACCGATGAATGGCAAAAAAAGATTTCTCATCTAATAATGAACTTCAATTAATTGGATTTTCCCGCTTCTGTCAAAAATGGATGGACTGATGCTTTTACCTAGATTCAATCCCATGACCGTTTCAACCGCGCCATTAGAGCGCTTCAGCACAATCTGGTTTTTGCCGTTGTGATGGTAGATGACTGGAATCTGGCAATAGGTAAATGCTACAGATCCAGACGGAACCTCTAAGGATTGCGCTTGATCATCAATATCATAATATTCAAACACCGCGTCAGACTTGAGCAACTCATCATCCCTGAGCAATTGCGGATTAAAGACAATGAAACCCTTGCGCACGTAAACTCCCAGTTCCATAAATCTGGATAGGATATCCTCTTTTACCTGCCCAGTCATTCCCGGTTGTTGCGCACCTTTATTGCCCGGCGTATGTGAGTATGGATCCGTAGGGAAAGCCCCGTAAAGTTCTGGCGACTTGTGGACGCCTATTCCCTCATTCATCTCATAATAGTGTTCCAGTAGCTTGCCTATCAGCACCTCATCATCTGTGGAATTGATGGCTTTTACGCAGTTTTCCATGACGGCAAGTACAAGTTTTGACACCATGTGCCAGTAAATCGATCCCAGCCCCTCGTAACCGAAGAATGTCCCAGACCTACCCGTAAATGCCTTGTGATTGAATAAGGTTTCAAAATCTGCCAGCAGCTGGCTTTTCTCTTTCTTCACCAGACCCTTATATTTTTCTGGTAGGCTTTCTAATGCATGTTCTAGACTATCGGCATTATTAAATTTACCATTGTAGTGGTAATTGCCATCTGCGTCTGTTTCAATCACCTGCTCATTTCCATGATCTACCAGTTTACCTAGCAGGGTAGATGATTCTACCATGGATGGTGGAATGTTGTTCTTATCAACAAACCTCGCCAGATCCTTATCTGGATACAGCAAATAACTATATTGATCCTCACGGAAGAGCTTACTGGATTTAAGACCATTCATGACTTCCAGCGAGTCCTGTAGCGAGATCGCACCAGAACTTAAGACGGCGACCTGTCCCTCCAGCATTTCAGGCAGGTGGCTCACAACTGTCTCATCGTTCTTAATGGTAATCAGATTGTAGGAATGATAAAGGTTATCATCTCTTCTGTTTGCCTTGATGGTGTGTTTCAGGTGCTTTTTGACCGTCGCGATATATCCCTGCAATTGCTGCTTGCCTACAGTCTTCTGGTTTCCAGAAAATCCATGTGTGTACACCCGTGTGCGATAGCGATCCCCAGCTTTACCTAGGTGATCCATGATGGTTTTGCGGCTTTGGTTTGTACGCTTTCGCGAAAGCGTGCCCTCATCATCCCTCAACACTTCTGTAATGCTTTGTAACATTTCAAAAAGTTCTACGGATACCTCTACTTCTGGGAGTTGTTTATCTTGAATCAATTCATCAAAAAAGTGCATGAATCGGTAGAGGTAGTTGAGCGTTACCATGGAAACACCGTTGCCCACCAGTGCGTTGTTTGCGTCATTCCATTCTGGTCGCTGGGTGTTCATCCATATGCCGGCTTCTGGGATGAAGTTTGAAATTTTGGCGAGTGTGGTGACCAGGATTTTTTCGATAAAACTGACGCGGTAAATGTCATTTTGCACGGTCATAAGTGCACCATCTGCCCCGATTTGCTCGCGGCGATCCCGCACTTGCTGATCCAGCTCATGGTCAAAGTCGATGGTATCCTGTGGATCGCTCACTATATCCTCATAGGACTTGATTTTATAAGGAACGTTTGCGTACACAAAAATCTGCTGGTCAAATAGTTCCAGCAATCTTCCTGGCTCGTGAGCTTCCAGTAACTCCAGAAACTTCAGCAGATAGATGATCTGGTGATCACCCCAGTAACCTATGTACGACCAGGGATCATCTGGTTCGATAGCTTCCCAGTCAAATCCATATTTTGTAACCCGGTACGGATTGTACCCATCAAAGGTGGAGGCATTCAAAAATTTATGGATCATGTTCTCCACAAACTGCGGATAGGAAATAGCCAGAGCTTCCCAGTTCTGGAATATATCGCGCCAGTTACCCTCGTAATCCAGCACCTTATTGCCATACTCATCAGTCGTGTTGATGGAAAACTTGTTCCACGGCCTGCTGGGATCACCGTGGCGCCTGCTGAATTTAAGCGGTAGATACTCGTAGCAAAGCCTCTTGAAATCAGGGTTTTCTGACTCATCTGCAATTTCCAGAATCTGTGGCAGATTGAATACGTCTTCTAAATGGTTGAGGTTTTCAGTACAATCATCTGCAACATGATGGTTTGCCTTATGGAGATATTTTACAAAGTCAGACTTCTGAATACTGTAGTTGTCGTCAAAGATGCCACCACGCATGATGTTGAACATGGTGTTTGAGAAATGACGCATGTTTCTCAACTTATCTGCGCTTAATTGTAATCCATCTGATGCGGCGGCAAGCTGCACCAGTTCTTCAGAACCTGTATGAATATCTTCTTCAAGTGCTTCCGCGAGTTGATTATTTTTGTGAATATCCTTTTCAATGGCAACTATATCGTTCATCGACTGATTGACCTCTGCCACGATATACCAGCTTTTATGATGATTAGCTGGCAATTCCGTGTTTGAATGTAGGAAATAGGCGCCCTTTTCTGCTCTTATGTCCTCTTCCTGCTTAATGCTACCACCTGATCTAAAGTTATCCAACTGTCGCGACGATATGAGATAAGCATCTGATTCAATCCCTGTGGACCAGACGGTTGTCGCCATGAATGACTCGCTGGGTTCTGCCTTGTCCACGATGATGGCGCTTAAGGAATAGATTCCCAGTCCGGTAGCTTCTTCCAGCTCATTCTTTTTATAGGCATCCACCAGATTACTACGGCTGTTCTGTAAATCTGAGCCTACACCATAAGGCAATAGGTTCTGAATACCGTCCAAAACCTCAATTTCCAACTCGTTTTTACCCAAGTTCTCCAAACTGGATTTCTTGACAAATCCATATTTATCGCTGGTAAGCCATTCATACCTATAGACCAGTTGCAAGTCCTCGTTGAACTCTTCAAAAAGCACTTTGTTCCCCAGTTTGTTCTTGTAGAGATGGGTTTGGGTTTTATAGGCGTTGCGATGAGATGGTGAGAATGGTTCCCATAAATAGGTTCTAGCATCGCGGGTGACTTTAAGCAATGTCCTG
The DNA here is from genome assembly GCA_963740155.1 of uncultured Flavobacteriaceae bacterium. Classification (GTDB taxonomy): domain Bacteria; phylum Bacteroidota; class Bacteroidia; order Flavobacteriales; family Flavobacteriaceae; genus Nonlabens. The sequence continues at coordinate 98,862 of CAVUDE010000004.1, forward strand.
CTTCCAGTAATATCTGCGTTTTCGGTGATTTTATCGTCTGTGTAATAAGGAAAAAGCGAGGATTCTGCATTCTGGCGACCGGCGGTAAGCCCACCATTGCTGGAAATAAACATCCAGTGATTTGAATGACTGATGATGCTCATAAAAAAAGGGCGCATCTGGTCACTGTTTTCAATGCGGTAATACTGCTCGCCGTTCAGTTCGACCAGTTTGCCGGTCACTTCTTTATTATTCTTTTGTATGTTGTTCTGTCCTATGTACATTGCTGCAATACTTTCTATGTAGTTAAGATTGTTGTGACAATTTGAGTTCTAGCTCCTCGAGGGTTTTTCCTTTGGTTTCTGGTAATATTTTTATCATGACCAGCCATCCCAAAAATGCAATACTGCCAAAAATCAAAAATGTCATCGCGCCGCCTATCTGATTCAATTCCCACGGGAAAATCAGTTGCACTAGATAACTAACCGCAGAATTGACGAGGGCAATCGCACCTATCGCAAGACCACGCACCTTAAGCGGAAACAATTCTGATAACAATACCCACATGACGGGGCCTAATGAAAAGGCAAAACAAGCGATAAATCCTAGAATCCCTATGAGCACCAGCATCGCGTTCATACGGGTGGCGGTTTCTAGTATAGCACCATCATTTGTTGCAAATTCCTGATCCCCGATAATTTCTTTTACTGCTTGCTTAAATTCTACGTCGCTGTCATACACCGTGTTTTGTATAGCAGATAATTTTGCAGCATTTACAAATTCAAATGATGAAATACTGCTTGCGTCCAGCTCATATTCTGCTGTGGCAAAACCGTAGGAGCACAAGAATAGACTTACCGCAATCCCAGCGGTACCTACCAGCAGCAAAGGCCTGCGTCCTACCCTGTCAATCAGGTACATGGAAATAAGCGTGAATGCCACGGTTACCGCAGCCAGGAGAACGCTGGTTGAAAAAGCAGCATCTGTCCCTATGCCGGTTTGTTTGAAAATACTGGTCGCGTAAAAGTAAATGGCATTGATCCCAGTAATCTGCTGCAGGATTCCCACCGTCAATCCCACCAGCATGATATAGCGCATGGTTTTGGAAAAGAGGAATTTTATGGGAACGCTCTCTTTATTGCCATTTTCAGAATCGGTCTTTTCCAGATCTGTGATCTGTACCTGAGCGATGCTTTTGCCGTGCAACTGCTTGATTACGGTCTGGGCTTTTTCGGTATAGTTCTTAAGGTAAAGCCATCGCGGGCTGCGCGGTACAAAAAACAGCGCGACCAGATAAAAAGCTGCTGGAATCATTTCTACACCCAGCATATAACGCCACACATTATCTCTTGTAAACGCCTCGGCATTCAATTGCTCGTTGAAAAAGTAGTTACTTAAAAATGCCGCAAAGAATCCCAAAACAATATTTAACTGCTGTATCGCAACCAGTTTACCGCGATCGCGGGCAGTAGAAATCTCTGCAATGTAAATAGGTGCCAGAATCAGTGCCGCGCCAAAAGCCAATCCACCTATCATGCGCGCAATTACCAGCGTCTCATAGGACTGGGCAAAGGCACTCCATTGCGCAGATAGTAAATACAGCACCGCCACCGCGACCAGTAAGGGTTTACGGCCTATGCTGTCACTAAGCCTCCCGGCAAATATCATGGCAAACATGGCTGCAAGTGAGGGCGAGCTGGTCACTAAACCAACTTCCCAATCGCTGAGTGCAAACTCAGGCCCGGCATAAACCATCACACCTGAAATTATTCCAGCATCAAACCCGAAAAGAAAGCCCCCCAGTGAAACAACAAACGCGATGAAAACCAGCTTTCTAGTCATTGTCACTTGAATTTATCGTGATAGTTTGAATGGAATGACCTGACAGGGTGAGTATAGTTTCTTGATCCTCAATTTCCATGGAATAGGTTCTAGATTGATGGTCTGTATTGCAAACCACCACAGCCAGACTACCGTCGCTGTTTTCAAAAGCGGTCGCAAGAAATTTACTATTGCTGCTCGCGCTGCTTATCCTGCGCGCACCAGGCCGAATAAATTTTGAGAAATGTCCTAGGTAATAGTACGTCCATGTAAAATTCAGTTTACCCGTGGCCGTATCAGCATGGACGGGAGCAAAACAGTAGTTGCCCACATGGTTAGGCCCGCCCCTTTCATCCAGCAGAATATTCCAGTCCGTCCAGGCAACGGTGCCGTTATTAAAATCGTGAATCATGGATTTTGCATAACGCTCTGCTAGTGATGGATCGTTCTGCTCCAGTCTTCTGGGATCGTAATTCTCATTACAACCCTCAGTAAATATCAGTTCTTTATCTGGGTAAGCTTCTTTTAATTTGCCTACATTCTCATACATGGGAATACCGTCTTTCCAATCCTCGTACCAGTGAAAACCAGTCCCCCAAACATATTTTGCGGCTTCTGGATCACTCAGGATAATATTTGCACGCTGGAGCATCAGGTCACGGTTATGATCCCAGATGATTATTTTAAGTTGTGATAATTCCGCTTTCGCGAAAGCGGCACCCAAAAAATTCTTTACAAAATCACGTTCTTGCTCTGCGGTATATGTACAGGATTCCCAGCGCTGGGTCGCGGCTGGCTTATTCTGAACGGTCACGCCCCAGATGGGAACGCCAGCTTCCTCGTAGTTCTCAACAAAATTGACAAAGTAGTCTGCCCATGTTTTATTAAATTCAGGTTTAAGCTGCCCGCCCTGTAACATATTGGCATTAGTTTTCATAAAAGCGGGTGGACTCCATGGACTGGCATATACCGGAATGTCGCCTGCAATATCTAGTGCAGACTTGATAAAAGGAATGCGTTTTTCCAGATCGTGGGCAATACTAAACGTGCTGAGTTCTACATCATCTTTCTCAACATAGGTGTAACTAGCTGGCGAGAAGTCGCAACTGTGAATGGTCGTACGTATGAGTGAGTAACCTATTCCATCGTCCATGGAAAAATGAGCCTTGAGAAACTGTTCCCTTGTTTTATGTGGCAACTGATACAATACATGGGCACTGGCATCTGTAATGGCAGCACCTATTCCTATTATGGTCTGAAATTTTTGTGTGGGAACAACCGTAATCACAACGTCAGTTTCTGTCTTTACAGATCGTGAATGCCACTCTAAACCTGCCGTAACGGATAATTTATGATCCGTACCGTGGGCAGTTGTAAAAACACGCGTGCCAGCAAAGTCGTATCGCGGTATGGAAAAAACTTCAGGCATCTGGTTATGGTTGAAAGCTGGTGTTCTTGCTGCTGGTAAATCGATCTACTCGTAAATTCTCACGTAATCCACTTCCATGGTTTGGGGGAATGTGGTGTCAGGACTTACTGGCCCCACAAAGGTTCCCTCAACAGCTACATTCATGATCATATAGAAGTCGCGGTCATTAAAGACCCACTCGCCGTCCACATCACTGGGAATAATCTGGTTGTATAGCACATCATCCACATAAAAATTGATGAAGTCAGGCGCCCATTCTATTCCGAAAACGTGAAAATCCGTATCAAAGCGATCATTTTCCAGCTCATACATATCCGTCACCGCCTCACCTGCAGAATAACCGGGACCATGAACGCTGCCTAAAACAACCGTAGGCTCCTGACCACGGTACTCCATAATGTCTATCTCGCCTATTTGTGGCCAGATTGCACCATCACTATCGTCACCTAGCATCCAGAATGCGGGCCATATGCCACGACCGAAAGGCAGTTTTATACGCGCCTCAAAGCGACCGTATTTTCTCTGTAATTTATTTTTGGTAAGGATGCGCGCACTGGTGTAACGTGCTCCCTCAAACTGTTCCTGTATAGCGGTGATTTTAAGTACGCCGTCTTCTACCACTACATTTTCTGGGCGGTCTGTGTAATACTGTGATTCAAAATTGCCCCAGCCGTTTACCCCACGGCCTATGTCATATCCCCAGGTATCAGGATCTGGCGCACCGTCCACGTCAAAGTTATCTTCAAAGACAAGATTTGTAAGGGTGACCACCTCTTGATCCTCGCTGGGATCGCAGGCCGCGGCCAGCATATAAATAAGTAGCGCACCTACTGCAAAAGCCAAAATTCTAAGTTTCATCATCTGTTTTTTTACTGTTTGATTCTGATTTGTGTCACTCATTGATTTGCTGTTCTGTGGTATTTTAAAATTGATGTATGTGGGTTATGGTTACGATTTTGCACTTCGACAGGCTCAGTGTAAACTTCCCATCCGGGGAAAGCGTAATAGCACTACTACGGCAATACCTTTAAGTCATCGCTGTAATAAAGACTGCCATCGCCCATTAGACCGGGGACGAATTCAAAGAAAGTTACCACGCGTTGATAATTAGATCCAGGAACGGCGACACTGCTGAAGTCAAACTCCAGTTCTGTCCATTCATTTGCGTCCAGTACGGTCGCATCTGCTGTGATCTGACCGCCACCGCCTGCGAGTTCAAGAGCCAGTCTAACTGGGATATTTGCTTTGGGTGACCAGACTTTTAAACGTAGGATCTGTGAGGTAGTTAGATCAATGGGTGCATCCAGGTTGATAAAAGTACCCGCAAAAAAATCTGCTCCCACATTCTTCACGGTTTCCAGCACCCTGGAAGAATCATTGATCCCGCTGGTATCTGGATTGTTGATTATCTGGGAAACTGCACCATTAAAGAAATTTATGTCGTAGGTGAGCGACGTGGATTCATAACCTACTGGAAGTTCTACTTGCGAATTCATTGAATCGTCCACCGTTGGGGTGGGATCTACTACTTCACGGTAGAAATAAACATTATCCACAAGAATATTAGATATAGTATTGTCACTAATGAAGAAGTACAATCCTATGTTATCTAAACCACCTAAAGCAGAAAACTCTGTAAGAGGGATATCAAAGCTTGCCCAATCATTAGTCAACAAATCTGCATTGGTTAACCTCACCGCTGCAGAGGTCTCATTGTTAGCGATGTTCCTGTTAAGTTGAAAATCTATGTAATCACCTGACTGTAGAGTTTCTTGAACATTTATATCCACATGAATATGAGTCATGGATGATGCATCAACAGATGATACATTCAGAAATGTCCCAATTGCAACAAAGTTTAGATTTGTATAATTGATGACTTGCTCATTATTAATTGTTAATGGTGGTGTTCCACCTTGTGTAGTCTGGAAAGGAGCAAAAAAGCCGTTGTAATAATCTACAGGTACATCTGTATATGCATCGCTGAATATGGATATTACATTTTCAGCATCTCGTGTAGGGGTGGGTGCTGGGTCAAAATTACCTAGCGAAACAATACGTACCTCACCGGCTGCTTGTAATGGATCACCGTTTTCATCAGTTCCCAGCGTAGCGGTGACTGTGACAACCTCTGGTAACATGGTTACGGGATCAATCGGGCTTGCGGCAATAACATTAACAACACCAGTTTCTGAAACTGTCACCACATTAGGATTACTACTTTCAAAATTGAAGTATGCGGGAGCCGTATTTACTGTTACGTCGCCACCGTTAGCTAGATTATAAGTTACTGCTAGACCATCTAAAGTAAATTGTGACCCTATAAAAGTTTCACGCTCCACAATCTCACCGTTTACAATGGTGGGTCTGGGTTGAGCAATAGTTCCCAAGCGCTCGTATTGAACTTCATCGAGCCAAAAAGTAAAAGCTCCAGAGCCTGCAGTAGAAAAGTTGAGAAGACCCTCCAAAGCGTCAAGTTTAGATGGATCAGGTACGGGAATTACATATTTTGTCCATCTAGTATCTAGTTGAAGATTGCTAATACTCGCAGCAAATCTGTCACCTCTAAAATTTTGACCAAATCCAATCTGACCAATTACCGCACCTTGCGAGGCTTTTGCATAAAAGGTAAGTGCATCGTAAGAGCTAAGATCACGTGTGTCTGTAGTTCTGAATATTGCACCAGCGAACGCGCCATCAGCGTTGCTAGGATTGGGCACATCAAATCGCATGGATGAAGAACCGGCAAAAACTTCATCCATATCGTTTGAAAATGCCATTTGAAAAGCATCTGCATAAGGGAAGTAATCCAGCCCAGTGGTAAATCCATCGATGTAAACTGTAGGGTCAGTATTGTTACCAGCCACTACCGCATCATCTGAAAGATCACGCTCACAGGAATTGAGCGATAGAAGAACAATGACTAATCCAGCCATCATTCTGTAATTTGATTTAAGCTTTAAATTTTTCATCATTGTTTATTTTCCTATGTTGATATGTAGGTATGTTCTAATCTCCCACTCGTTACCGATATCCCTTCCTACGGGATTGTCTCTGAATTCATAACGATTAGAAAATTCATCCAGAGTTCTGAAACGTATATCTTATTCCTGCTGACGTGTTGGGTAGTATAAACCAATCTGGTTTACCTAAGGTCGTAGATAAATCTAGAGAAAACTGCACAGGAAAAGTTAGGTTAAAATCACGGTGATAATCAAATGGCGCCCAGTCATTGACTTTAACCATTCCCATAAATTTGTAGTTATTATAAACCGCTCTTACGTCACCGCCAAAACGATGGATCAAACGGTTTGCGGCAGCGTCGTCTGGGCCACCACTTCCATTTGCCTGACCGTTTCCATAGTAAAAATTACCGATCAAATTGATATTGGGACTCAACCTGCTCACCATGCGTGAGTGCAATTCCCACAGATCTTCAATAGGCACAGCATAAGGTGCAGGGCCAGAATTACGATTTTCATCAAAAATGATATTTGCATCCATGCTGGTAGGGTGAGATCGATAGACAAAGCCTATGTTCATGGCAAATTTGGCATCCTCTGCCCTATCGTTGTCCCACTCATACATAAATGTGCCAGGGGTAGGATCGTAAGAAAGCAAGATTTCACCAGCTGTGGTTTCACGATTTGCCCGTACGATAAAAGGATCATCCTGGATATTACGTAGCTGCCCTATGAGCGAGGGATCACGTGGTATGGCAGCGACCAGTGGCTTTTGCCACAAGAAATTAGGTGCTATCTGAAAGTTACCGATATTATAGGTAAAACCAGAAAGGAAGTTAGTCTGGTTACCGCTACCAGAATCGCGCAGTCTCCATCCTGTAAACGTAGTAGTTACATCAGCACCGCCACCAGTAGCTATCCCCATGGCTGCACCTTGCATATAGGCATTGAAACCTGCACCGGTATAAGTCAGTTTTGCCTTTCCACCCCAGGTATCAGATCCCTGAATCAAATCTGTGAACACAGTATAATCGCCAGGTGAGCCTTCTACAAATGGGAATTCTCTATCGATCAATGGTTGCCCACCCCATATTCCACCGAGGGTAACTCCTATTTTGCCAAATTCCTTTTCAACCGCCAGCGTCGCTCTTCTCGTACGTGGTTGTGGTATGGCGATGGAACTCAATGCAGCAGATGCATTATCAATATCTTCATGAAATACAGCAGTGACATCATAGCCTTTTATATTGCGACGATACTTAGCCAGCACGGCTGGGTTTGCTCCCCACCATAATTGCGGGCCGAATGCCACTTTTAAACCTTCCAAGACACCTTTTCCATCAATCTCTGCTCCCAGTGTCTCACCGTTATAAATATCTAGGTTAGGTCCATAATTAGTTTCAGGATACAAGCCGAAGAAATCACCCTCATATTCCCAGTGGTAATGGCCAGTTCTGTAGAATGCTCTCAAATCAAACAGCTCGTGATTCCATTCAGCCTCTGCTGAATAGATGGCGACTCGATTAATATCATCAAAATCATTGAAACCTTCATCTGTCTGAAGTCTGCGCTGTCTTGCGCGATTCTCGTAGAAGATCTCGTCAATAGGATTCTCTGCGACATTTCCTATAATGTTTGTTACCACATTTGCGCGCATGTTAGGTGCTGGTTGCGCCTCTACCCCTATAAAGTAGGATTGCATGTGGTCAAATCCCAATTCATCTGGAAAAGTAACAGCATCTGCATCTGCGTCTTCTGGAGTTGTAATGTTTGTACCGCCGGTGCTGTAGGTAGTAAACTCTGCACGTAGCAAGCTTATTCCCAGTTTCTGACCGCCGCTACCTGCATCCAGCGCAGCTTTATCGCCTCTTGCCCTCTGTACGGCATCCATTAAATTAATATCTTTCATCTCTTCTTCCAGAGACATGAGATTGTTGTTTTCCCCATAGATATCCATATTGTGCATTTCGCGCAAAGCGTAATAAGCAGCTCTGGGATACAAGGTATAATGACCGGATGGATCAGTGAGACCTTTTGCACATATTCCAAACCACTCTTCATTCATATTGTTTTCGCCAGGTTCCAGGTCACGCTGGTAACCACCGTTAGACCATGATGCCTCTGTATCGTGTGTGCTTAGATTCTCGGTTTGTCCTCTCTTCCACCAGCCATCGCTGAACTGGAACGTGAATCCCCCAATGGAATTTCCTGCCATTCCCATACCGGCTGCGTTGCTATAGATTTCTCTCCAGTTCCCAGTCATATAATATGCCTGCGAGTACTGGTCTTCTTCCATATCCTTTGCATTAAATGCATCTGCACCGAATTCTGCAAACATGATGGGTTTATCCAGTTCATTTTTTACCTGGGCAAAGGCATCGCCAAAGGAAACACCCCGATACATATTTGTTGCATAAACATCGATATCAGGACATAATTCCTTGACCAACTCTATATAAAGTAAATCCCCATTACAGATGGCCATGGGTCTGGAAGAATCGATCTTTTTCATTTCCAGAGTGGCTTCATTAAAAAGGGCGTACATATCTCGCGCTCTCTTTTTTGCCGTAGAACTCTCGTCATCGATAGGAATATCCTCGGTTTCTGCACCGCCCCAGAATAGTCCGTAATTGTTTTCATTACCTAGCATGTACATGAGCAGTCCAGGTGTGTCTTTATACTGGGTAGCAAGATCCCGCACTGTTTTGAGCAGTAATTCCCTTACCTGGGGATCGCCGTATTCTGTATTAGGAATGTAGCCGCCGCCTATGGTCACACCATAACGACCAAATGAATCATTTAAAAGTGTATAAATCCCGTAATTCTCGTAGATATAGGTGATCCACTTAGGCTGTATTCCCGTGTAAACCCTGATCGCATTCACATTCATGTTGCGTAATAGCATCATTTCATCATCCAGTGCCTGCTTGATAAAATCATCGGATTGATTCCATAAACTGTAACTAAAATTAGTTCCGATGGGCACGTAATCCCAGTTAACACCGTTGATCATTAACGGCTTGCCATCAACTTTGAGCATAAAACCATTTGCCGTGTCTTCTACAACGACTGATTGCTGAGCGTAGCTGCTTAATGGAAGAAATGCGACCAGCACTAGTCGAGAGATTAGTTGCTTCATGTGATTTGGTTTGGTATTGATAGTGTAATTCCTGATTCAACAGGTAGTGACTCTAAAAGTAATCAACTTTTGAACATGTACAGCGAAACTTTTCGCTACAAGAGGTTAACAAAGTCGTATTTTATTATCGTGAAGTTATTTATTACAGACTTTTTACAGTTCAATATTCTGATTTATAGTTATTAAACGTCCAGTCTGAACATTTGAAAAATTGAGGTCGTTGTAGTGACAAAATGCTAATGTTGAGTTTATGTATAGTGACATTAGAGGTCAAATAGCTTTATCATACGTTCAGTATGTAGTCCGTGAGGCTATCATCCTTGCTCAATTCCATCTTCTTGCGCAATCGATATCGTTTTATTTCCACACTGCGGGGTGAGATATTTAGGAGCGGTGCAATTTCCTTACTCGACAGATTCAATCGCAGATAAGTACATAGTCTAAGGTCACCTGTTGTAAGACTGGGATGCCTGGTCTTGATCTTTTTGAAGAAATCTTTATCTGCATTATTGAAAGCTTCTTCAAAACTGATCCATTCCTGTTTATTGGTTAGATTCTTGTCAACGAGTTTCTTGAGGCTTTTTACCTCTGGGGATTGGGTCATGCGTTTTACAGCATTTGATATTTCAGTAAGTGCCTCGTTCTTGCGCAACATTCCCATGGTAGATACGGCTAGCTCGTTATTGCGATATTTGATCTCATCCCTCAGCTTGTCATTGCGTAACTGTTTCATTTCATTATCGGAAGAAAGTTTGATCAACTCCATTTCCCGTTGCTGGCGTTCAAGGACTTTGGCTTTTTTGCGTTTGTAATAATTACTGTAAAACAGGTTAATCCCAGCCACCCCCAGAATCAGCACTAATGCATACAGTGCAATCGCGATATTGCTGAAATAGAACGGCTTCTCGATTTTGAAACCAAATTCTGCAACATTCTGAGAGACCTCTGCACCTATTCTGGATCTTGTTTGTACCAGGAACTCACCGCTGGGTAAATTATTCAAATCAATGATCGGACTCTCTGACCAATCACTCCAGTATTCTATCAATCCCGGCATCTTGTACTGGTAATAAGTAGGAGTTAGGGCTTTATAGGATGCGTCCATCAGAGAGATCTCCAGCGAGTTAACATCAGATGGTAAAACAGAACCGCTAATTAATCTGGTCTGGTCACCTGTCTCATCAACCACATGTACACTCTCAATATTCACCTCGTGGGAAATGGGTGAATTGTATGAAGTATCCAGCAAAAGATATCCATTTGCAGTGCCTATTAAAAACACATCCTCTGATAACATCGTAATATTCTCATAACCGGTCATCTCGTTTCTTACCCCAAGTCCCAGATCATATCTATCCACCTGATAGCTGCCATCCAGTTCCTGAATTTTAATACGTAACACAGCATCCTGAGCAAACACCCAGTTAGACATATCCTGGGTCTGTATGATCCTGCCAGAACTGTAACCCTCCTCTAGTACAATCTCAGAAAGCTGCTCGGTGCGTGTGAATTTGCCGTCTGATTCAGAGAACAGAAAAATACCCTGATCATTGCTATAAGCCATTTGATTACCATTGAGAAGTGATATATCAGTATTGGCACTTTTAGTCAGGTAGTCAATCTGATTGATTGCCATCAGTTTACCGTTGGTTAAATCAATATCAAGCTTATAAAGACCTTTATACTCATGATTCACATAAAAAGCATCATCTTGATAGACAACGTCCCTTGAACTGATATCAAAATTGTCAATGTGTTTACTTGTTACCTTTCCATCCTTTTGAATATCAATCAGGTAAAGACCAGAATAAGTTCCTATGATTTGGACTTCACCCTCAGTCTGAGAATTGATATTCATCATACACCAGACTCCCACCTTGTCAAAAATCAGATTTGCCCTATTAGAATCAATTTCAAAAAGTCCAGAATCATGTGAACAATACAAACGATCGTCTAAAACGCTAAGCGACCATGCTTGCCCTGCTGTCCCAGGAATTAATTCAAAAATGGATTCTGAATCAGCCTGTGATTTGCTGAAAACACCTTGATTGCTACCCACATAAATTTTTCCGTCATAAATGGCCGAACAGTACACCGTTCCTATAACACCAGCCTGATCAACAAAAGTGCGGTAGGGAGTGTCCAGATTTAGAAAAGAAATACCGTTATCTAGACCGCACCATACATTGCTGTCCATATCCTGATAAAGGGACAAAATAGTGTTGTTACTCAACCCATTGGATCGATTCACATGGAGATTTATATTCCCATTCTGGTCTAGCTGAAGTAGTCCATGTGCCACCGTCCCCAGCAATATTGATCCATTCTTGAGATGCAATGCGCTGTAAACTTTAAGTCCTTTATAATTTGCTCTGAGATCTACCGGGGCATGATCATTCTCAAATGCCGCATCTATCACCCCATTCTCAGTAATGTATTTGATAAACCCGTTGTTTTCAAAAAAGCTAATTACCCTTTCTTCTTTAAAAACCAGACTATCATTGATTAGCACTCCTGTATTATTTACAATTTGGAACAGCCCTCTACTTAAGACCTGATAGTAGAGGCTTTCTCCTATCTTAAAAATCTTTTGGATTCCAGATTCGTCTATAATGCGTTGGACTGTGCCGTCTGTCTTGCTATAAGTATATATTCCATCCAGGGACTGGAAAAAAATATAGTTCTGAGTATCTACTACATTCCAGAACTGCTCATCTTCCAGCAGTTCAATGCCTGAATCATTTAATAGAGAAGTGTACTGTAAAGATGATTCTGGATTTACTTGCCAGTACCCAAAATCCATATACATTCCCGTGTAAACCCTATCCCCTATGACGGCAACCGATCTTAGAATGCTGGAATTAGGAGAGTCATGGAGAACCCATTGAGCGCCGTTATAAGAAAGTAGGCCCTCGTTATTGGCAGCAAAGATTCTACCATCGGCATCCTGGGAAATCATCCAGTTCTGATTGCCGGCATCATAATCGCCCGGGCTAAAATTCTTTAGCGGTGGTAGTTCCTGACCACTTACAAGAAAAGATATGGCGATAGATAGAAATAAGAAATAATATCTCAACATGGAACTACAATTTCACCAAATGTAGTTCACAAATAATTAACCATTACGCTACATTCCTGTAACGTAAATAACTCAACTACCTAATAATGTACTATTTGAGCTTGATATTACAAAACATAAAACTCAACAGTTACTTATTGAATCCCCGTAATTTAATTGCGGTAAGTACTTTTTTTGTGTACAGTGGGAAATCTGCGTTTTGGATCCAGCTGTAGTAACCAGGCTCATCCCGCAGGACATCTTCCACCCTTTTACCCTTATGCTTGCCAAAATTGAAACATTCCTCGTCATGTTCATTATATGCCAGCATACCAGCAAAATCTACCGGCCTGCGGCGCGTGGAGAATTCTGAAAGAAATTTCATGTTGTTTTCCAGCGTTCCATATTTGTCCAGCTGTCCTTTGAGAACCTTGTAGGTTGCCAGCGTATCTGCCGCGGCGCTGTGGGCGTTTGTCAGATCCTTACCACAATAAAACTTGTAGGCGGCGACCAGTGTGCGCTGTTCCATTTTATGGAAGATATTCTGTACGTCAATCGCATGACGGTTCCCCATTTCAAAATCCACACCTGCACGCAGCATTTCTTCCGCGAGTAGTGGTATATCAAATCTGTTTGAGTTGTAACCCGCCAGATCACTGTCCTTGATAATGTTATTTATCTCACTGGCCTTTTCTTTGAATGTAGGCTCATCAGCTACCATATCGTCAGTAATACCGTGGACTGCGGTGGTTTCTGCAGGGATGGGGACGGTGGGATTGATGCGATATGTATAAGATTTCTCTTCACCGCTGGGGAGGACTTTCGGTATGGAAATCTCAACTATCCGATCTTTGGAGATATTTGTTCCCGTCGTTTCAAGGTCAAAAAAACAAATCGGGCGAGTAAGGTCTAGCTGCATGGTAGAGGTTTATACCGCAAATATAACCGAGTTATCCTGCCTGTAGAGAGCATGGTGTGGGTGGTTTTTCCCGCTTTCGCGAAAGCGGAACACTACAAACTAAAACAACACATTCTATTATTAAGTAAACGAGATCATCTGTAAAACAGCTCCTTTCTTAGAAGAATGACCAGGACTAAGGCGTAGAACACATAGTTAGCCAGATACGCGATCGTTACTCCCTCGAGACCATACTGATCGATGAAATACAAACTGAATAAGTAGAATGATGCGACGCTCAGAATCTCTGCGATCAAGTAGCGTTTTATATCATTGAGGGCGATGATTCTGAATGCCAATACAAAGGTGACAATCCTAATGAAATCGCCTGTCAATTGCCATTTGAATAGTTGCGTGACCGGCATGAAGTCCTCGTTGTACAGAATCTGAATGAGCAGGTCGCGACACAAAAAAACGGTGATCATTCCCATCATCACCAGCGGTAAAATGGTCTTATAAAAACGACCCGCCACTTTCCTAAAGTTGCTGGCACTATCATCCTTACTGAACCCTGGTAGCACATACATGCTGATAAGGCTGGTGGCAAACATCATGTAATAAGTGGAAATTCGCACCATGGCCTCCCAGTAACCAGCGGGTTCATCACCCAGGGTAAATCGCAGCTCCTGTCTCACAAGGATATTCACAAACGGCACGACAAAAGCACTGAAAAGCGCCAAAAAACTGAAACTAAGCAGGGATCTCAGAGCTGGTTTACTGGTGTTGAACGTAAACAATGACGGCATGCTCATGCCTACAGATCTTTCGATGGATCCTGAAAATCCAAGAATGACCAGAAACTGAATAAAAGGAACGGCAACGATCGCATACAAAGCCCCCAAAACGTTGAGTTGTATAGCAAGCACCGCAGATACCGCAAAGGAAAGTACACTCCCAACTATATTGATGGTGATAAATTTTTTGAAGATTTCAAGTCCCTGTAAGAGGGTAGAAACCAAAACAAAAACCACGTAAAACGGCAATGAAATACCGAAAACGACAAACACGCCCTTATAATCGTACCCTGAGAAAAGCCAATCATTTAAAAGTGGCGCGCACAATGCTACAAGCAACCCAGTAAGGAGACTCGCAATCAAGACAAGAAACCAGCCAGAATTAAAGGTGCTTTTAAGCTGCTCTTTATGTTTACTGAATTCTGCTGTTTTCTTTACTAGGCCATTTTCCAATCCCAACGTAGAAATCGTATAAAGGCTCTGTGTGAAATTACGCAGATTTCCCATGAGGGCAAGCCCGGCGGTACCTACGTAAAAAGCAATAATCTTAGACATAACAGCACCTATGCCTATTTTAACAACCACCAGCACAGAATTGTAACTCGCTACCTTGAGAAGCAGATTCTTATTCAGCTTGTTGAGCAGTCGCCTCATCAGTAGTCATTTACTGCAACTATTACCATGCGCACTTCTTGATCTGTCATGATCGGATTGCAGGGTAGGCTTACCTCAGTCTGGTGTAGTTGCTCGGTTTTGGGGAGTGCTCCCCAGCCGTAATTTTTAAAAGCGTCTTGCTGATGTGGTGGGATCTCATAATGGCAGCTGGTTTCTATGCCTTTACTTTGCATGTAATTCCTAAATGCTTTACGATCTTTAACATACACCGGGAATACATGAAAGGCATTTGATGAGAAGAAATCAATTTTGGGTAGGATAACCTTGGTATTTGAAAGTTGCCGTTGATATTCTTCTGCGATTTCTCGACGTCTCTGGTTGTCTGCATCCAGAAAAGGTAAACGATTTGACAAAAAAGCAGCTTGCAGGGTATCCATTCTTGAATTGACCCCAATCTGATCGTTGCTATAACGGCTGCTGCGACCATAGTTGGCTATTTTACGAGCCATAGTTACGAGATCCGCATCATTTGTGGTGATTGCACCAGCATCACCCAGTGCGCCTAGATTTTTAGTGGGGTAAAAAGAAAAAGCACTTGCTCTGGCCAGGCTTCCTGCTCGATTGCCTTTAGAATTAGTAGCGCCATGTGATTGAGCCGTATCGCAGTAAATGGGTAGGGAATGCTTTTGTGCAAAATCATACACCGCCGTTTCCACCATCTTGCCGTAAATATCCACCGCTATTATTGCGTCTATCTGATCAACGCGATCCTGAATTACAGAACCTGTCAATAGCAAATCTTCAACATCTACGGGAACAGGACGCATTCCCGCATTGATCACGCTTAAAAACGTAGCGATATAGGTATGCGCCGGCAGCAGTATTCTAGCATCATGTGGTAGTTTACCTAATGCTGCATCTGCCTTGAGAATAATTGATAGAGCATCGTGCCCATTCCCCGTACTAATGCAGTATTGCACACCGCAGTAATCAGCAAAGTCGGCTTCAAAATTTGCCACCTCTTCCCCACCTATCACCTGGCCTTTGTCTAGAACGCGGTGCATGGCAGCGATATCGCTTTCGCGAAAGCGGTCATTCAAACTCTTTATATCTAAATAAGGAACTTTATAGGATTGCATAGCTGGAATAGATGACCAAATCTAAGCATTGCAGAACAATGCCATCCAGCATTCCAGATAATCCAATTGCAGCAGGTCAGATTACCTGAAGCAGAATCTGTATGGCAAGAAAAACAAAAAGTAAGAGATTAAATAGTCCAGCTAGATTCCTCTTGCGGGAGGATATTTCTCTCAAACTAAGCAATGCAAACACAAATCCATTACAGATGCTGACGGCAAAGAGAATAATTAGAAATCCCGTAACCTGATCAAATGAGCTACTGGCTGCTGTTCTTGTCACTAGCGACAGCACGATAAAAAATCCTATCAATACTGAAGATATTACCGCAAAATGAAATGACTTCTGGGTATAAAACCCTGTTGATTTAGTGGACATCCAGACGATAGGTAAGTTGAGGTTGAGGCTGCGCCCCTAGTTCATGCTTAAATCGCATCAGTCCCTCGTTGATACTGCCATCTGGGTTATTCACCGTGCCGTAGTCGAGACGTCTGTAATTTTGGTTTCTAAATTGTTTAGTTGCTTCCAGATACAAATAATCCATTGCCCTGCGCTTCATGCCGCTTGAAGTTGACGCAGCATAATGGGATTTTGCAATGTCGTGCTTGAGAAAAAACAGTACAGCTGCAAGGATTTTATCTTGATCTTTAACCACTGCAAGTCTGATTTTGCGAGGGAATTTTTCCTGCAATAATTTTAATTCATCTAAACTATGAACCGGCCTGGCTTGATGCCTGTTTAGCAAACTAGGCACCAGAATGTCGTTGTAAAAAAGTTCCAAACTTTCATTCCATTCAAAATTCAAACCTTTGAACTTGCCATTCCTATATCCAGAAGTTTTCTTGGGGGATGGCGGATCACCATTTATGAGATCATGGTGCATATTAATTTTCTGATCTGTTTCTACAAATCCATGCCTATGCAGAGAATCTATCAGTTTTTCATGATATGAACAATAGATAGCCGGCTGCAACTTGATTAAAAAAACAGAAAAATCCCGAGACTTGAGATAATCAGTTGCAAGCAACAAAATATTATCTAATTGATCAATTACTTCCTTATCAATGAGTATGATGCCACCGTAGGTAAGTCCACGATGACTTGACAGAACTTGTTGATCATTATGCGCCGGGATGCAGGCAATCCATTTATCCTGATGAAAGACAATAAGGGAATGGTCTTCAAATCTATCAGCATGATAATCCATAAAAGACCTGTGAAAAAGAAAGGTTCCATTTATGGCGCAGGACATAAAATCATTCCAGCGATCCTCTAACTTAGGATGGTAACGTAGAATCTCGATGGCTGTAATTATAACTCTCCCTCGATGAGCATGCGCTTTGCGCGTAGGATGAGGTCTTTGGTCAGCTCATCGATTTCCTGTGGGCTAAGCCCCTCAATCATGCCATCATCTGCTTTTGCCTCTACCAGATATTGCATCAGGTTATTACCGTGGCGGCTCACCGTGACCGTAGCATGCATTACATGTTTTGCGATCATTTCAAAGGGTTTCCCATCATCGTGCTTTGGTAGGATAACACCCAGCACGTCTGCGTTTTCTTTAACCTTTGAATTTTCTGTGGTGAAGTAAAGTCCCTCGGTCAGTTTGTGGTCTGCGTGGTACTCTATAAACCTATCTTTTTCTACGGCGATTTTGAGTAGCATATTTTATTTGCTATGATAAGGCGATCTTAAGGATGTCGCTCTTACGGATTTGCTAAACTTCCTATTTACCTTTAAATATAGGTTTTCTTTTTTCGATAAACGCTTTTACACCCTCTGCATAGTCATCTGTACCAGCGCTCTCGATCTGCAGCTTGCTCTCCAGTTTAAGCTGCTCTTCCAGCGAATTTGTCATACTGGCGTTGAGCGCTTTTTTCGTGTTGGCAAGTGCTACAGTAGGAAGATTTGCAAGTTTATGAGCAGTTTTGCTCACTAGATCATCATAATCATCTGCGCTAGCAGATTTATAGATCATTCCCAGTTCTTCAGCCTCTGCCGCAGAAATTTTATCTGCCAGCATCGCAATGGCGCTCGCCTTGCCAAAACCTATCAGTCGAGGCAGAAAAAATGTCCCGGCACTATCTGGAATCAGGCCTATTTTAGAAAACGCTTGAATAAATGCAGCGTTCTCGTGCGCAATCACCACGTCACAGCACAGGGCAATATTTGCACCAGCTCCTGCCGCGACCCCATTTACAGCAGCAATTACTGGCTTTTGAAGATTTCTGATTTTCAGCACGATGGGATTATAGTGCTCATCCAGAATAGCTTTAAAACCAGGATTGAGTTCGGGATCTGTGATTTCCTGAATATCCTGCCCGGCACAAAATGCCTTGCCATTTCCAGTAATGATTATTGCCCTCACGTCCTCATTATCATCGCAATTATCCAACTTTTCCTGGAGTAGCAATGCCATCTCACGATTAAAACTATTAAAAACCTGCGGTCTGTTCATTGTGATGGTGGCTACACCCTGCGCAACTTCCAGTAAGATTGAAGAATCCATAAAATTAATTGTGGGGATAAAGCTAGTAGTAATTACGCTTTCGCGAAAGCGGAACACCTAATACATCTCTTGTTAAATCAAATTGCTCCAGGAAGCTGACTAGCATCTTAAAATGAATCAATTACAAATCAAAAGCAATGAGCGTGACTTTGTTAATTTCTAAAATCAGTAATTAAGTAATCCCTCTCAAAATTGATTTTCAAGTTATAATCAAAACATCTGGTTTTACAAATAAAGTCCAGTATATTCTATTTCAAACACTTAAAATAATCAAATGGTTCCTGACAGTCCTCGCACTGGAACATGGCCTTACAGGCCGTAGAACCAAACTGGCTTACCAGCCGCGTATTCTGTGAGCCACAGTTTGTGCATTTGACCAGTTTCTTCTCATTGAGTAGCACATCCTTATCTGCACTGGGATCCAGGGGAGCGGCAATACCGTAGTCTTCCAGGGCTTTTCTACCTCTCGGCGTGATCCAGTCAGTCGTCCATGGTGGGCTCATGATAAGCTGGATGGTTGTGGTGTATCCCGCTTTCGCGAAAGCGCGTTCCAGATCATCCCCTATGACATCCATCGCAGGACAACCGCTGTACGTGGGAGTGAGTTTAATCGTCACACTCTTATTTTTTACTTGTACGTCACGTATAACACCTAAGTCGATCACGTTAAGGACGGGGATTTCTGGATCGTTGACGGATTCGATAATGGTCATGATTCGGACACGAATGTCTTGTCAATTTGAAAAGTGGGGGTCATGAATATCGAATAAAGATTAACGAATTTTGAATAGCGACATTACGTGTTGTTCTTAGCGCGTGAAGTACGGATGCTAGCAACAAATATTGAAATGAGTTGGTTGTTTTCGCCTAAGAGCCTTTCAGATTCTTTAAGTTGCTTAATTAAATTGGCGCCTTTCTGAATTTTGAGATTTACAAGAGATTCTCTTAATTCCTTGAGAGCAATTCTCATTTTATGCAGAAAGTCTTTATGGGATTCTGCGCTTTGCGCTTCCCCATAATTCAGCGCGGCAGCTGTGGAACTTCTTATCAATTGTTTGCAGAGATGATTTGACGCGTAACTATTTGTCATACTATGATCTGCTATTTTGATTATATCTACCGTAAATTGAATCAATCGACCTTCTAAATCATATTTCATAATTACTAAACTTTAGTCTCATTCACTAATTTACGAAATTTACGCTACGACTTAATTCAAAATTCTCTTAATCAATATTCAGTATTCGATATTCAATACCTTACCATCGACTATCCGGATAGGCGCGTTGCATATACCGCATCTCTTCGAGAATGCGGCCATGTGCTCGCTGTGGATTGAGGAATGTTCAGCTTTTACTTTTCGACTTTCTCCTCTTTGCCTTGATAGCGCATAAATCCTTCAAAACTCAAATCCTCATCTAAAGCCGGCCAATGGATACCAAATGGTGTTATTTCGTAATGATTTAAATCTTCTTTAGTAGCCTGCGCTAATCTGGGAAACCAAGCTATTGGCATGGATGCAATTTCGCATGATTCAAGTCTCAGGAATATTTTCTGATCTCGGAAAAAAATCTGATTTTTATTCATCATCTTATTTGAAATAGTTGTTCCACGAACTAAGGATTTAATCCCTATTTTCTTCAATCAAGGACTCTGCCAATTTCAGGTCTTTCTTTTTCAACCCATATTTGGCTATCCATTCCATGCTCTCAACATCGAATCGTGCTTCACCGTCAGGGTTCCTAACATGAACATGAATTGGTAGATGCTCATTTGAGTAAAAGAAAAAACGCACGCCAAAAACAGTAAAAAGGGTAGGCATAATTATTTAAAAATAGTGCTTTATTTCTAGTGATCCAGAAAGCAATCAATTTTGAGAACCAAAAGAAACTTTTAATTCACTTCGATTTCAAATTTAGGTTCAAGTTCGGCCGTTTACCACCTACTATCCGGATAGGCGCGTTGCATATACTGCATCTCTGCAAGGATTCGGCCCATGTGCTCGCTGTGGATTCCTTTTTTACCGCCTTTCTGAAAATATTCTACTTCAGGGACTTTGAGTGTGGATTGAGTCAGCAAGCCTTCTACTTTCTCGATAATAATATTCCCTGAACTGCAACATATCTGGTGCAACGCCTGCCTCGATCATAGCATCATCTGCAGCGGTTGTGTGAAATAATTCATCGGTGTAAATCCATAAATCGTTAACAGCTTGTTGAACCCGCTGGTGACTTTCTTCTGTGCCATCACCTAATCTTTTAAGCCAATCACCAGAGAACCGCTCGTGGTAACTTGCCTCCTTGATACCTTTAAATGCCAGCGCACGCAGGGTCTCATCTGCGCTTTGCTGCAATGCATTTAGAAATAAGCGATTGTACACATCAAAGAAATACTGGCGCACAATCACATAACCGAAATCGGTATTGGGTTGTTCCACCAGCAACACATTCAAATATTCCCGCTCCTTGCGCAAGAACGCAATATCGTCCTCGGTAGTTTTATCGCCTTTTAACTGAGAAATATATTGATAAAAGCTACGCACCTGCCCCAGCAGATCCAGCGAAATATTAGTGATTGCAATATCGGGTTCCAGATTAGGTCCATGACCACACAATTCACCCAGTCGCTGTCCCAGGATCAAGTAATTATCTGCCACACCCAGCAAATACTGGATCAGGTGTTCCTTGTTTTCTCGGGATTCTAGGAATTGAGGGTTTAGTTCCCTTAAAGGCTTTTGCGTAGTATATTGATTATTAGGGGTTTGATTGCTGGGATTGATTTGCTTCATAGTATATCTTTAAACTTAAATTTAAACCTAAACGTAAATTTAGATTTTTACTCTTCTCTTTGCTAAAGATCAATTGGCCTTTGATTATCGCTGGTTTTGGTTTGATCTATGGTAGGTCTTTAAATTTGAACCTAAACTTAGAATTTTTACTCTTCTCAATGCTGTCTATATGATGGCTTTTGGAATATCAACTGTTTTGATATGATTAGTGGCATTTATTTGAACTGAAATCTATGCCCACTCTTATTTCTCTCTATTGTTAATTATACTTACGATGATTTTTATCAATTGATTTGATTCATCTAGCAGGAATTCCAGTTCTTGTTTAGATTTTAAATTAGCTCTTGCTTGGATTTTCAAGTTATTGCTACACTCTTTAATTTCTTTTAGAGCGATTCTCAACTTGTTGATTTTATCTTTTTCCGTGCCAGCGCCAGCGAACTCACTGAAATTTAGTGAGACTGATCCTGATGATCTGATAAGTTGTTCAGCATAATATTTGGATGCAAATGTTTTAGCTGGTTTATCGAATAGAATCACAACTCTTGCAGCAAATTCAATCAACCTATCCTCTAAGCCAAACTTACCATCACCGTAAGACATAACCTTTGATTTAAATTTAAGTTTAAATTTAGATTTGAACGTAAGCACATGTAGAATCGTAGATTTTACATGTGCTTAAGTTCATCCGGCAACTCATAAAACGTGGGATGGCGATAGACCTTGTCGCTGGCAGGTTCAAAGAGTGCATCGCTGTCAGAGGGGCTGCTGGCGGTGATGTTTGTGGATTCCACCACCCAGATGCTGACGCCTTCATTGCGTCTCGTGTACACATCGCGCGCATTGTTCAACGCCATTTCTGCATCTTCTGCATGTAGGCTGCCGCAATGACGGTGTTCCAGACCATTTTTTGATCTAATAAATACTTCCCATAATGGGATTTCCTTGCTCATGGTTTTTTATATTTTGATTTGGTGGTGATGGGCGGGTGCAATCTGCCTTTGCTGGGCGGATGCGATCCGCCCCTACGTTTGATTTGGGCGGATCGCGATCCGCCCTTACAATTATATTGCTTGCGCGATATTTTCTTTTCTGGTCTTTTGCTTTTCTGCATATGCCGTTGCTGCATCACGCACCCAGGCGCCATTGTTCCATGCATCGCGGCGTGCGTCCAGTCTGGTTTTGTTCAAAGGCCCGTGACCTTTGACCACTTGCCAGAACTCATCCCAGTCGATCTCGCCAAAATCATAATGACCAGTCTCTTCATTCCACTTCAAATCTGCATCTGGAATGGTGAGTCCTAAAATCTCAGCTTGAGGAACGGTCTGATCGATAAATTGCTGGCGCAATTCATCATTTGTCTTGCGCTTCAATTTCCATTTCATGGATTGCGCGGTGTGCGTACTTTCATCGTCTGTAGGTCCCAGCATCATGAGTGATGGCCACCACCAGCGATTGAGTGCGTCTTGAGCCATTTCCTTTTGTTCCTCAGTCCCATTGCAAAGGCTGAGCATTATCTCATAACCCTGGCGCTGGTGAAAACTTTCTTCTTTACACACACGCACCATTGCCCGAGCATACGGCCCATAGGAGGTACTACATAAAGGAACTTGGTTAATGATTGCTGCACCATCCACTAGCCAGCCGATTGCGCCCATATCTGCCCAAGTGACGGTGGGATAATTGAAAATGGAAGAATATTTTGCTTTTCCAGAATGCAGATCTTCATACATCTGCTCTCTAGTGATACCAAGCGTTTCACAAGCACTATACAGATACAAACCGTGACCAGCTTCATCTTGAACTTTAGCGAGAAGTGCTACTTTACGTCGCAACGATGGTGCACGTGTAATCCAGTTACCCTCTGGTAACATACCTACGATTTCACTATGCGCATGCTGCGAGATCTGGCGGATATGTGTCTTGCGATACTTTTCCGGCATCCAGTCTTTCGGCTCGATCTTTTCATCGCGGGCGATCTTTGCGTCAAATTGTTCTTCTAGGCTTGTGATATTTTTAGTTTCCATGGTATTTGGGTTTATGGGTTTATTTGACTTGTTGTTTTCTAGATGTAATGTGTAACAATTAACTGGTTGCTTTAGCTTTTGGCCTTTAGTTGTTAGCTGTTAGCTATTGGGAGCAATCATCCTATTTAATTAGATTCAAACTGCGTTTGAGTCCAGCTATCATGCGATGCAGCTCTGCGACCTGCGAGCGTAGTTTATTGCTTTCTTTTCTATCGATGTAGCTCAATCGCTCGGAAACCGTTCCAGAGACCACACATTCGTTACCTGATCTGTGTGCAATGCCCAAAAATCTATTGAATTCTTTATCGCTGGCCCCATAACCTTCTGCAACATTTAAGGGCATACTAACTGCAGCACGATTAAGCTGAGAGGTCAATCCATATTTTTCTACACTAGGAAAATTGCTAGACAATTGATACGTGTCCACGACAAAATCCAATGCTTTTTGATACACCTTCAGATTCTCAAATTTAAAATGCTCTTTCAATGGTTCCATAAGTGTAATATTTTTTCAAGTTTCAAATTTTATTGCTGAATCGATCTAAAATTCTTCCTAACAGCTAACAGCTAACGACTAATAACTCTATTTACACATCATAATCCACAACCAGTTTCTTGCTAGTAGGCACAGAAACACAACTCAGCACATAGCCTTTTTCCACCTCTTCATCAGTTAGCGCATAATTGACCTTCATTTCTACGCTACCTTCTCGCACCCTGCATTTACAGGTGCTGCATACACCGCCTTTACACGCGTATGGTAAGTCAGCGCCGGCGTTTATTGCGCCATCTAGGATATTATCTATATCATCGGGCAACACAAAATGGAACTCCTTGCTTCCATCGATAATTGTTATATCCACACCATCCACCTTTTTCTCAATGGCTGCGGCTGCTTTCTTTTTATCTTCCTCGCTCAGTCCACTTACGAAAAGCTCGTAATGCACATTCTCGCGCTTCATCCCTGCCGCGACCAGCTGATCTCTTATCGAGAAATATCATTTCTTCTGGCCCACAGATAAAAGCGTGATCTGTATGCGATGCATTAATCAGCGTACTGGTAAGCGTCTTTAATTTTTCCTCGTCAAATCTCCCATTAAATAACGGAATGTCCCTAAACTCCCGGCTCAAGAAATAAAACACCTCAAACCTATTGAGATACTGGTTTTTGAGTGCCTCAATTTCTTCTTTAAAGATAATGGATTTTACCGTGCGGTTCAAGTAGAACAACTTGAATTTGCTATTGGGTTCTTTGGCGAGGTGGGTTTTTATAATACTCAGCATGGGCGTGATACCGCTGCCTGCTGCAAATGCCACGTAATTTTTTGCTGCATCCTCTTGATAACACTCGATCCCAAAATCTCCACTTGGAACCGCCACCTGCAATGTGTCCCCAGCTTTCAACTCGCGATTTGCGTGGGTAGAAAACTTGCCCTGGTAGATTTCCTTGACGGCCACTTTCCATTCATCATCCAGCGGGCTACTGCACAATGAGTAGCTGCGCCGTACGTCCTCGCCGTCTATGGTGGTGCGCAATGTGAGGAATTGCCCCTGGCGATACAGGAATTCATGCTTCAACCCGTCCGGAATCTCAAATGCAAGCACGGTCGTGTCGTCGGTTTCCTTATAGACCTGGGATAATCGTATGTCGTAAAATCTCGTCACCTATTTTAAGTCGTTAAGTTTCAACAAAACTAACAACTGTTAGTTTAATGCGCAACTGGTTTGTTTGGGCTGATTCACGCTATAGCTAAATTCTTTCAAATAATTGTTATATAACAAGTTGCAAATGTCAAATGTTATTCAAATGTATAAATGGAGCAAGGTGGATTGTGGGAATTCCGCTTTCGCGAAAGCGTAATACTCACAGCACCATCTTTAATACTATTTTCCGATTAATATTTCGCATAAATTACGCTTTCTAAGATCTCACTCTATGCGTTACTCTCGCTGCGCTCGTGGTTCACAGGAAAAAATTATTCCGTAGACTACGGCTATGCATTCAATGCTTATCGCAGCGTCGTGCCTCGATTGAGAACTGATAAATCAAAAATCATTTACGAAATATCAGTTAGCAACTAGTATAACAACACTCTATGAACAAATCATGATCATCACTGCGTATGGATACATGGAATAACTTTTGCTAATCATTTGTCACCCAATAAATAAGTACCCACGAGATAAAATTTTATGCCTCAAACAGGGTTTTCCCCATTCAAATTTTACTTTGTTCTAGCGTTGCTGGCTCTTAACAGCAGTCTAACAGCATGGGCTCAAGCACCATCCTATCTTGCAGACATGGAGTTCAAAACGCTTACCGCACCGCCGTCCATTCAAGCGCAAGCCGAGGAGGCGCTGTACCATTATCCAGACTTGTGGGATACGCCTATCGAGTTCAAATTCAATGATATGGTGCGCAAGAATTTTATGCAGGCGCAACCTACCTGGAAAAGTATTTTCAGATCGAGGGATAAGCGCAGTTATATCATTTTGATCAGCAAGGAATTCAAGGTGGAGGATGAGGTTTTTACGATCGATGAGATTCCAGACAACGTACTGGTGGGCTGGCTGGGGCATGAACTGGGTCACGTGATGGACTATAGGTCACGTAGCGGTTTTAATATGATCTGGTTTGGTTTAAAGTACTTGTATTCTCCTAGGCACATTCAGGAAGTAGAGCGTGCTGCAGATGATTATGCCGTACGACATGGTATGGGGCAATACATTCTGAAAACCAAGGAATTCATTCTCAATCACACAAGCCTGAGTGAGAATTATAAAAACCACATGCGTAAATTCTATCTATCACCAGAGGAAATCCTAGAACTCATCAACCGCTATGGCGAGACTGGTGAAAAACCTAGCGAAGAAGAACTGGCGCCGCAATAGAAGCTAATCAAATTTCTTTTTGATCGCTTTCTCTATGCGTAGAAACATAATCGGGCAAGTGACTACTACTATAATCAATCCTACTATAACGCCCACCATTTCCGTAAGCGGAATGAGACTTGCTACAATACCTGCAATACATAATATAACACCTGCCTTTATCATTTCTTTACCGCCTTTTTTCTGGGCAAAATCCCAGCGATCTTGAGACTTCATCGCAGATGCCGAACGGTAACCGTAGAGGCTGTTTATAGTTGCGGGAGGTTTCTTTATAAAGCAAAAAACCAGCCACCAGAAATATGACGCCAGTCAGTAGTAGCAAAATCATGACGGGATAAGTATCAACGGGAATAGTTGCAGTAAACATTAGGGATTCAAATATTTGTTCAAGGCAGGTTCCAACTCCCTAAATTTAAATTTATACCCAGCCTCTTCTATACTTTTGCTGCTCGCGTGCTGACTGGCCAAAACAATGGACGACATCTCGCCCAGCATGAGTTTCATCACAAACTTCGGAACGTTGGGCAAAAAAACCGGTTTGTTGATCACCTTGCCTATGGTTTCCATCATCGGGCGGTTGCGCACGGGATTGGGTGCTACACCGTTAAAGATTCCGCTGAGGTTGTTTTCCAATAAATGGATGAAGATTCCTGCAAGATCATCAAGAGCAATCCAGCTTTGCCACATGCGACCATTACCGAATCCTGCACCCGCATAAAACTTGACAGGCTTTACCATCTGGTCCAGCGCGCCACCTTTATCTGATAGTACAATGCCTATGCGCACGATGGATTGTGTCACTCCCAATTCCTTAAATTTTAGTCCCTCTTTCTCCCAGGCAACACACACATCTGCCAGAAAGTTATCTGCCATGGGCGGTATATCGTCTTCGCGTAGTGCCGCTCCATCCTGATCATCTGGATAAATACCTATGGCACTGGCGGTAACTACATGATTGACTTCGTGATCGTTTTTCTCGAGTAGATCATGCAGCAATCTCGTACTGTTGATACGGCTGTCCATGATGCGTTTTTTGGCATCATCAGTCCAGCGCTGAAAAACGGTCTCGCCCGCCAGGTGGATGATCTTATCAACTCCCTCTAGGCATTTAGGATCGATCTTTTGATTCTTCACGTCCCAGAGAAATCCCTTGTAATCAGGTTTGTCCTCAATGGCGTTGTGCCTAGTCGTCAGATAGTGAACAGTATTCTCGCTACTGCGCAATTGCTGGCTAATCTCGCCGCCTACTAGACCGGTTGCTCCTGTGATAAGTACTTTCATCTAACTAAAGTAAGTGAGCAGCGTGCGATTGCTGAATTGCTTTGTTAAAGCTTAACAGTTGAGGTGGTATGTGGGATGAGTCGTGGGGAGCATAGAATTTGAACTCGAACTTGAACTTGAACTCGAACTCGAACTCGAAAAAAATATTTAGAAACATCATTAAGAGACCAAGCATCGCACTTCTGTCAATCATCAATCAGTCAATCAGTCAATCGTCAATTAGTCAGATTCTAAAAATTCGTAAAATCCGTCACGCAAAAATCCAGCAAGCTCGCGCTTACTGGATGTGTAATGGATGGCTAATCCTTGATTAAAGTCTTACGACTATTTTTTGGTCTTCGGTTAAGTTGATGGCAGCATCGCTAAACTGGGGCGGACCGTAGCTCATGTTATTGTTGCTCATGCCGTATTGTTCTTTGGGCATGCCGTTGTTTTCATAGTCCATTTCTCCATTTCCGTTTTTATCGTGGAATACCATGACGGCATATTCCCCTGGTTGGACGTTCTCAAAAATGGCAATCGCTTTGCCATCTACGATCTTTATGCTGGCAGCCATTTCAGGTGCAGCTTTCATAAACTGGTCTGAGGTATAAAGACCGTAATTCATCGTTCCACCGTCAGAAGTAGCATTATTGACTTCAACGGTGAGGGTGATTCCATCTTGTGCTGTTGCAAAAAGGGCTGAAATCGCAAGGGCGAGGGTAAGGATAACTGTTTTCATAATGGTAAGATTTAATTGTTTAGATTGTTTTGATAGGCCAAATATCAGCACACAACACACCTCTCAAAATATTTACTCACCCAACTGTCAATTCTAGACTCCCAACCGTGAAATAACTGGTAACAGTTACTTTTACCGCTGGAGATAGCGACTTAATTGCCGTCTGTAAACCAATTGATAGTTTGATAAAGCGCTTAAGAATTTCTGTCTTGTTCTGCCTTAGCTGGCTACTTCTATTCTCTTGCCAGGAGTCTCGCAAGATTGATGCATCTACCGTTTTTAGATACAACGAGCATGCAAACATCACCAGCCTAGATCCAGCATTTGCAAAGGATCAGCGCAACATTTGGGCGTGTAATCTGATTTACAACAGCCTGGTAAAACTGGACGCAGACCTAAACGTCATTCCTGACCTGGCAGAATCCTGGACAGTAAGTCCAGATGGACTGGTCTATACTTTCCAGTTGCGAGATGACGTTTTCTTTCATGGTGATAATGGTAATTCCGCCCAGCCTGCAAAGGCTCGAGAGTCAACTTTCGCGAAAGCGGAAAAATTATCTTCCAAAGACGTAAAATATTCATTAGAAAGATTAAAAAATCCCCAGCTTGCTGCACCCGGCGCATGGACGATGGGATTTGTGGATAAAATTGAAACGCCCGCTAAGCATCTGGTTAGAATAAGCCTCAGTCAACCCTACCCTGCATTCCTGGGGGTTTTGAGCATGAAATACTGTAGCATCCTGCCCGCGAGTAGTGATGGAACAGATTTAAGGGACAATCCCCGTGGCACGGGCACTTTTTATTTAAAGCGCTGGGAAGAGAATATAAAAATGGTGTTGAGGCGCAACGACCGTTATTTTGACAAGGACGCGTCTGGAATGCAGCTTCCCTACCTTGAGGCGGTTGCCATCACGTTTAAATCAGATAAACAGAGTGAATTTCTAGAATTTGTTCAGGGAAACCTGGACTTTATCAATGCCATCGATCCCAGTTATAAAGATGAATTGCTTACCACCACAGGAACGTTGAAACCTAAGTATCAGGATAAGATCGACCTGATCAAGCTTCCTTTCCTCAATACGGAATATATAGGTCTGAACTTAAGCAGCGACAATCCAGCTTTGCAAAATGCAGATTTCAGACGTGCGGTCAACTTAGGTTTTGACCGAGAAAAAATGATCAAGTATCTACGCAATAATATAGGCGTCCCGGCCACCAGCGGTTTTATTCCCGTGGGACTTCCCGGCGGTGGTAGCGTCGCGGGTTTTACCTATGACCCAGAAGAGGCTGCAAAACTGCTCAAGAAATACAGGCAAGAAACAGGTGACAATGAACCCCAGCTTACCATCACCACAGGTGCAAATTACCTAGACCTGATTGAATTCATTCAGAAAGAGCTGCAAAAACTAGGGATCAACGTGATCGTGGAGGTCATGCCGCCGTCCACGCTACGACAGGCGCGTAAAGCAGGGCAGCTGGAGGCATTCCGCAGTAGCTGGATCGCAGATTATCCAGATGCCGAAAACTACCTGGCACTTTTTTATTCCAAAAATCAAACACCCGTAGGTAGCAACTATACGTTTTTTGACAGTCCAGAATTTGACTCTTTATATATGGAGGCGCTGGCGACAGATCAGTCAGATAAGCGCACGCAACTATATATAAAAATGGACAGCTTGATTATCTCGCAGGCACCGTTGATACCCTTATATTATGACCAGAGCGTGCGATTTGTAAACAAGAATGTACAGGGTCTGGAGGGCAATGCCACAAATCTACTGGATCTGACCAGGGTTCAAAAAGTAAGCAAGTCACAGTAATTCTGGAACCTAGTTCTATCATATTACGATCTGCGGCATACTGTTGTATTTAGGTTAAAACACGAGTTGTCGCGTAACACTAGAGATTCTGCACGACATACTAAAGAAAATGTCGCGACTCCTACTCATTCTCACATTATTTTCCACAAGCATGATTGTTACCGATTTTAATACTCCAGCAGAAATCCAGAAATGGTACGCCGTTAATGATACGGTCATGGGCGGTGAGTCCAGTTGCAATTTTCAGATGAACGATGATGGATATGCTAGGTTCTCAGGCCAGGTTTCTACTGCAAACAATGGTGGATTTTCTTCCATACGATACAATCCAGGAGTTTTTGAGATAGGTAATTCAAAAACCGCCATGATCAAATTAAAAGGGGATGGCAAGAATTACCAGTTCAGGCTCAAGAAGAATCAGGAAGATTATTACTCCTATATATATGAGTTTGAAACCACGGGAGAATGGCAAACGGTAGAAATCCCACTAGATGAAATGTACGCCAGCTGGAGAGGTAGAAAAGTAGGTGTGCCTAACTTTGACGCAAATCAGATAACCGAAGTCGCCATTCTGATCGGTAACAAGAAAAATGAGAAGTTTGAACTCTTACTGGATCAGCTCTCTTTTGAGTAGATTTTTTTTAGTAGGGTGGTAATGGATAATTACGCTTTCGCGAAAGCGTAATACAAAGCAGCACTAGATTTTAACACTCGCACTCAGTATAAATTGCTCTGGTCTAGAGTCCAATCTTATCGCCTCGCTTACCCCAGATGAAATCCCAAAAAGATCCCTGCTAAAATTGAACTCGCTTTTTGTGAGGCCTCGTTCATAACGCAGGTCAAAACCTAGATTTCCAAGATTAAAGGAAAAACCGACCTGAGCACCTACCGTAAACCTATCTTCTATCTCAGAAATATCGATATCATCAATATCTGCGGTTATGATATATTGTGCGGCAGGTCCTATGAAAAATTCAAAAGGTCCTACAATGCTTATCCCGGCATGGACAGGAAGATCAAATTTTTTCAGTTTAAAGTCCTTTTCCAAATATCCACTAGATATATCAGTATATAAAAACTCGACACGCAAATTAATGGGGCCCAAATCGTACTTGCTGAAGAGCCCAGCGTGGAAGCCAAAGTTTGATTCTGGATTTTCGACAACAGTCTCTGCCCCTTGAATAAGATCACCGATAGCTGCATAATTCAATCCACCAGTAAAGCCCCAGCCATCCTCAGTCTGAGCTGTCGTAATGAAACTCAATAAAAAAAATAGGGAGACTAATAACGACTTCATACTTTTTTACGGCGAATATAAAAACAATCCTCAATCCGTTAACAGTTTGTAGAACCGTACGTAACATTTATTAGACATTTACTTCACAAAGTTTGGAAATCAGCAGGATAAGGATTTAGATTCGTGTTAATTATAATCGTTATGAATACTAAAGTCCATACTGCCAAAACTTCCATCGCCAGAGACGTGGTAACATCCATCATAAAAAAATCCACATTTATCAATGAAAAACTAAGCGGCTGCCTAAAAACCCACAAAATCACTATCCAACAATTCAATGTCCTTAGAATTTTAAGAGGTAGGAAAGGTGAACCTGCTACCTTGCAGGAAGTAAGCAGGGACATGATTCATTCCAACTCAAATACAACGCGTGTGATTGATAAGTTAATAGATAAGTCCCTGGTCAATAGAACACAGTGTTCAGAAGACCGCAGGCAGATACGGCTTACCATTACAGAAAAGGGATTGTACCTATTACAGGTATGCGATGAAGAGATTGAAGAGGTTGAGGCACACATCACAGCAAACCTTACGGAATATGAGATGGCCACCATGACCAGCCTCTTGCTTAAAATCTAGACTTTCGAGTAATTTTTTACGATGGTTGTAGAACAATCTGTTCTACAACCATTTTTTTATTCACCTTGCCCGTGTGTGTAAGTGGAAATTCTGGTACACAGATAATTTCACGCGGGCGATAGTATTTATTCAGTCCTGAAAAATCCAGATCATCTAGCTTTATTTCTCCATGTTCTGCCTCTGCGATCAGGATTATTTTCTGTCCATATTTTTCATCAGCGATGCCTGCAATAAAAAACCTGCCGTTGATCTTGGTAGATAGATAGTCCTCTATCAATGTAGGATGGACTTTTACACCCGCGGTATTAATCACATGGTCTATGCGACCCCTGACCACAAACCGGTGTTCATCGATCATTTCAACGATATCATTAGTCACCACCCTGTCGCCACACAAGTGATCTGTATCTATAATCAGGCAATCTCTATCATCTGTGCTGATTTTTACATGTGGTAAGGTCTCAAAACTCTCCATAAATTCAGGATGGATCTTGCGTACCGCTATGTGTGAGCAAGTCTCTGTCATACCGTATGTATGGTAGATCTTGCAGTGCTTACCTATCAATTGTCCTACCAGCTTGTGAGTAATGGGACTGCCGCCCACAATGATCTTTCTAGATTTATGCAGGTGATCCAGCGAATTACTCAATTGATAAGTAGTCATTGCGGTAAAGTCGTAGCGCTTGCGCAACTTATGCAGAGGTGTTGAACTAGGTTCTACCAGATCCAGATGCCACCCACAGACCAGCGCACGCACCATCATCATTCTACCTGCAATGTAGGAATAGGGCAGACAGGATAAAACGTCACTTTCCTCATGGATATTAAAACGCTCTTCAGTTTGCAAGGCACTATTGATCATGTGCTGCTTTTCCAGCTTGATCTGTTTAGGTCTACCGGTAGAACCGCTGGAATAAACAGTTACCACATCAAAATCATCCAGCCAGCTGAGCAGGAAATCTCCCACTTCCTGTTCCCAGGGTTCACCCTCTTTTACGTAGCTGTAGGCGACGGTCATGAGTCCCTCATGGTCTAGGGGAATATTATTTAGTCTGAAGAGTGGGTGGACTTTTGGTTTCATGAAATGGTGGTTGTAGGTTCAGGTTGATCTGCAAGAAACTCCTCACGGCTTTGCACACTGCCGAAAAGCTTTAGCGACCAGTTTTTCCAGCCGTATATTTTCCCTAAGATAAGTAAAATGATGGGGTAACCTATCACGATGGGAAGTATGTCAGGCCAGGCAAAGGATGGCTCGCTTACATCCAGATAAATGGAATCAGTTTGCAGGGCTGTCCAGGTAGAAGTGACCATGAGTGCGGCGACAATATTATTTGCCGCATGGAAACCCAGTGCCAGTTCAAGTCCCTCGTCCAGCAAGGTCATCGCACCTAGCAACAGTCCAGTCCCTATATAAAAGGTCATCACGCCCCAGCCAAGTTTTTCTACTTCTGGATTTGCACCGTGCATAAGTCCAAACAATACCGAGGTGAGAATCAGCGGCACCCAGCGATTGCGGGTAAGTAATCCCAGACCTTGCATAAGCTGCCCTCTGAACAAATATTCTTCAAAACTGGTCTGGATAGGGAGCAATAGAATCGCCACAGCGGCAAGAGGTAGAAACTTACTCCAGTCTAGATTATACCTGTAACTCTCAGGCTCTAGATAAACCCCCAACAGGATCATACCCACGGATAGAATCCCCCAAAACACAAACATGAAAAACACTCGCTTCCAGTCCACCCGCGGTCGTGAGGTGGTGAGTGAGGTGATTGACTGCCGATTGATAAATTTAGTCCAGCCCCACACAACCCCCAGTCCTACTACAAATACAAGTAAATTAAAAATAAGGAAAGGTAATTTACCCATCTGGTCGATCATCTGCTGCATACTCTCCTCGACACTGCCGCCAGAGCTTTCCAGGGACACGGCAAAAGCAAAGTTCACCCCCATTAATCCTATAAAAAGCATGGGTATCACCAGGAAGTTCCACCATCCCAGATCCCCTTTATAACCTTGTTCTATAAACATGTTAGTTCTTTAGGAAGTTTGTGTCCCAGCTGCCGCTATTGTTACAATGCAACTTTCCTTTTTCTATGGTAAGTGGGGAATCGATATTATTTGTATAAAGTGATCCGGTGCCCAGTCCCTGCGGCATTGTAGCACCTAGCGTATAAGTGAACTGTGCGATTGCGTTAAGTCCTACATTTGATTCCAGTGCGCTGGTGATCCACCAGCCTATTTTTTGCTGTACAGCTAGGTCGATCCACTCACGGCTACTGGCAAAACCACCTACCAGCGCAGGTTTTAGAATTATATATTGCGGCTTTATCGTATCCAGGCACCTGATCTTTTCATCTCTTGTGTGGATGCCTATCAGTTCCTCATCCAGCGCGATGGGAATGGGTGAACTCTCACAAATCGCGGCCATTTCCTGCCACTGTCCTTGCTTGATAGGCTGCTCAATGCTGTGGATGCCGTAAGTGGCTAGTCGCTCAAGTTTTTCCTGTGCATTTTCTTTTGTAAATGCACCATTTGCATCTAGGCGTATGGTTATCTCGCTTTCGCGAAAGCGTAATCGCAACCGCTCCAGCAAATCAATTTCTTTTTCAAAATCTATGGCTCCCACTTTGATCTTGATACAGGAAAAACCAGCGGCAACCTTTTCCTCCAGTTGTTTCACCATAAAGTCTTGATCGCCCATCCACACCAGCCCATTGATGGGAATCGCATCCTGTCCCTGGGTAAAGGGCGACGGGAACAATTCAAACGGATCGGTAGATTGATAGGATCGCATCGCGGTCTCATAACCGAATAAAATCGAGGGCCATTCTGACAGCTCCTCGTGCATATCGCTGGGTTTTAAACCTATGTTTTTACAAGTCCATACCAGTTTCTGGGTAAAACCATCGCGATCATCGCTTGATAATCCCTTAAAGAGATTGACCTCCCCTACTCCATATCTATCGGCATTTTCTATGATCAGAAAATAGGTGTCCTTTTGTTGAAGTACGCCACGAGAAGTTCCTGCGGGTTGCTTAAAATCTAGCGTATATTTAATGTATCTGGCTGTCATGTGTGCCAAAATAGCCACTTCATTCCCACGCCCCGCAATTTTTAAAAAAAGATTGTGATTCTAGAGTTAGAATACCGTCTGCTCGCCGTTCACGTAATCCTGTAGATAGCTGAATCGCTCAGTTAACTTTCCGTCGTGTGTCGTCATCCTAGCACGTTCCAGCACGCCATCCTTATCGCCATTGAAAAAAGATGGAATCACGTGTTCTGAAAACATCTCGCCAAAACCCTCGCTCGCATCCTTGGGCAACTCGCAAGGCAGGTTATCCACCGCCATCACTGTGATAGCGCCAGGGGCGTCGTAGGCTACTTCTTTTTCGGTCGCTGGATCGTAACCATAAAATGGATCTGCAATCGTACTGGGCCTGAGCGTGCTGGCTACTGGGCCGTCTATGTCACAACTTACATCTGCCACTAGGTTGATATTGAAGTCTTCTTGTTTTGCCTCTTCTCTCGTGAAAAAATAGGGAGCGCCGCTGCCGTAGAAATGACCTGTGATCAGCATATCTGCCACCCGGGCAAACTTCATAAAATCACTATCCAGAAGTTCTGGGTTGTTGTAGCATTCTGTTTTGGTAGGTTTGAAACCGTCTTTTCTGATATAGTAATCTTCTACGTCCAGATGTGTAAAAACGGTCTGAGTATTTTTAAAGGAATTGAGTTGTAGGAACTCTTTGGGCGTAAGTTCTTTGATACCTAGTTCCATGATAATTTCCTTGATACCGCCGGCAACTTTTCCAGAACCTGTGATACAGATATTGATGGGCGGTAGCTTGTCCTTTACCTTGTGTAATTCTGTTTTTACAGCTGCATAATCGGGCAGGTGTTCAACCTTGGGTAGATCAAATAATCCGTCACGCATTCCCAAGGCCCTGAATCCGTTGTAAGCGCCCACGATCCCTGCATACCTACCAAAACCAATCAATCGCGCGCCATTTTTTTGCGTGATAACCTCGTGGTCATACAGCTCGATTTTTTTCTCTAGAATTGCCTTGAGCAAATCCCGATTGTAGGGCTGCTCTTTGATGGTGTGTGAGAAGAAGAAGTATTTTTTTCCAGGTACCAGCGCGTCCACAGGCACCTCCTTAACTCCTATCATGACATCTGCCTCTGTGATATCGTCTGTTACCGTGATTCCATGCGATGCGAATAATTCATCTGGGAAGACTCTTATGGAGGAAGATTCTACTAGGAATTCCGCTTTCACCTCGGCTGCACTAGGCGACCCAGCGAAAGCGTGACCCAGCTTATTCAACTGCTCTGGTGTAAAGACCACGCGCCTATCTGGTGGATTCTTGCGCTCTTTGATAATGGCAAATTTCATGAAAACGGATTAGATGGGGAAAATACAAAATGCCAGCTGATGAGCATGAATGAAATCTGGCAATCAAAAGTAAATCAGCTAATCTTTTTTATAGCCAAGTTACCTTCATCAATTACGAGAATGGTGACATTGAGATAACACTATTAATCGACCAACATTTCGCATAAATCACGCTTTTTTAGCTCTCACCCTTTGTTAAAAAAATTATTGACTTAGGCACTTAATCACTAAGGTTTTTTATCAGGCAGGGTTCATGCGTCACCATGCGCTCCAGCAGGTTGTCGAATATTTCATTTTTCATGAACGAGCGGTTGAATCCATATGTGTATTCATTCAGGTAATCCTGCAGGTCCGTCACATGGTGGTGCATCCCGCGCAGCCAGGACTTTAGGTTCATCACCACCCTGTGCAGTTCCGGGAAGTTGCCACCCTTTTCCCCCGACAGGATGTGCTCCATGTTTTCAAACTCGGTCTTTAGGGGCTTGTAGCCAGACCATCCATCGGTTTTTACCATGGCATCCCTGTCGACGTGGTCGCACATGAAGCCCCCCAGCGAGGCGGCATCCGCCCTGTCTATGACCCGCGTGTAGAGCCTGCTCACGCCCTTGACCTTCTTCTCTATGGCTACCGCAACGAGCTTCTTCTTGATGTTCTGGCGGCCCTTGGTGCCACTCTCCTGTCCGCCCACCACGAACTCGTCAACCTCCACGTTTCCCTCCAGCGGGTGTCTCCCGGAGCTCTCCATGGCCTTCATGACCTTGCGCTTGAAGGCCCAGCAGGTCTTCTGCCTGAGTCCAAGCTTGCGTGAGAGCTCGGTGGAGGTGATGCCCTTCTTGTTGGTGCTGACGAAGTAGACTATGTAGAAGGCCTTCAGAAGGTCGAAGCGTACCCTGTGGAAGAGGGTGTTTGCCGTTGGGCTCTCGACATACCTGCAGGAGGTGCACTGCCTGGAATACGCGGCCTTTCCGTCACAGTAGTTCCCGTGGCCACATTTCTTGCAGCTATAGCCGTCACGCCACTTGATCTCCGCCAGATATGCCATGCAGGTCACGGAATCGCTAAACTTCTGCTGGAATTCCATAATGGTTAGGGACTTGAACCTTTGCTCCATGATATAATTGTTTGATACCCCTAATTTACTGAATAAATTGATATTAAACAAATGCCTAAGTCAAAAAAATTATTCCGTAGCTACGGCTATGCAAGAATTTTTTTCCTCGATTGAGAACTCAAAAAACAAGATTTATATACGAAATGTCAGTCAACAAATAGTATAAGATAATAATGAGTAAAAGCTCCTTATCCTAAATGAAAAGGAGCTTTTCTAGCTTATGAAAGCATTTCTAAATATCCAGTTTCCCCTCAACACCTGGATCCTGCTTATCGCCCGTCACGGCGGCAGCTCCCATTTTAAGGGCGGTCATTAGTTTACCGTTTTTGGTGTCCCAGTAATATGCATCAATAGGTCTAATGATAAGAACAGAAATGTTGGGGTCGTTTGCGCCCTCAAACCAGGCATTGTCTGTCGATTCAAAATATTTATCTATAAATGCTGGTTCTGTAGATATTTGTGCACTGGCATAGATTGTCAGGAATTCAAAACTGCTGGGGTCGCTATAAACAAGCTGGACATGCGGGTCTGACTTTATATGCTGGTTGTGATCGCTATCACGACCACTCAGGAAATAGATATTGCCCATGTCGTCCACATCCTTTGTACTCATGGGAATGGTGTGTGGCGGCTGGGTTCCCAGTTGTGAACCCAGCATACAGAAATCAATGTCCATTACCAGCTCTTTCATTTTATGGACGGCATCCTTACCTATTAGATCTTTCTTGCTCATAGTTTTTTATTTAAAAATAGGATAGTTGTCTCCCTATCATGGTGTGCTTAACTGAACTTTGACTTTAAGCAGTCACGATTTTGTGGGGCTGGGTGGTATAGTATTTGTAGATTTGCAGCTCGCGGGGTCGACTGGTTTTGACAGCGAGACCGGGATTTACGTAAGCATGTAGAGCGCTGGGCCATAGCTCTTAAATCTCATGATTCACACTTTTCAAACGGCGAGAACAACTACGCCCTAGCTGCATAATCCGAATTATAGTAGGATAATGCCTCGGCTCACTAGGTGAGCAAGCAGGAATTCTCTCAAAGGCCTTGGTTTGCGGCACTTGATTTAGAGAATTCGTAAAAGTAAACCTATCGGTGGTAAGGCTTTGATGCCATCGAGAAACCTGATTGAAGCCAAGCATCGTTCAGGTGGTTTCTAGCCAGAGCGATGACTGAAATTAAATAGGAACTAAACATGTAGAAAGCGGCAATGCCGCTCGTTTGGACGAGGGTTCGAATCCCTCCGACTCCACTTCAGCCCTCCGCGTTTGCGGGGGGCTTTGTGTTTTCGGGGGATTCGACCACCGCACCACCTCGCCCCTTGCTGCGAGAGGTCTACTAGACCTCTCGCGGTCGCGCGGTCGTCTCCGACTCCACTTCAGCCCTCCGCGTTTGCGGGGGGCTTTGTGTTTTCGGGGGATTCGACCACCGCACCACCTCGCCCCTTGCTGCGAGAGGTCTACTAGACCTCTCGCGGTCGCGCGGTCGTCTCCGACTCCACTTCAGCCCTCCGCTTTTGCGGGGGACTTTGTGTTTTCGGGGGATTCGGCCAGCGCGCCGCCTCGCCCCTTGCTGCGAGAGGTCTGCTAGACCTC
Organism: uncultured Flavobacteriaceae bacterium; assembly: GCA_963740155.1. Lineage (GTDB taxonomy): Bacteria > Bacteroidota > Bacteroidia > Flavobacteriales > Flavobacteriaceae > Nonlabens. Next base: position 137,711 of record CAVUDE010000004.1, read on the forward strand.
CCGCGGTCGCGCGGTCGTCGTCGACTCCACTTCAGCCCTCCGCCTTTGCGGGGGGCTTTGTGTTTTCGGGGGATTCGGCTGGTGTGTTGCCTGGGCTCTTGCTGTGAGACGTCTACTAGCCCTCCTGCGGTCGCGCGGTCGTCGCCGACTCCACTTTAGCCCTTCGCCTTTACGGAGGGCTTTGTGTTTTTGGGGGATTCGGCCACTGCCCGCCTCGCCCCTTGCTGCGAGACGTCTACTAGCCCTCCTGCGGTCGCGCGGTCGTCGCCGACTCTACTAGGACTCACGTTTTTATTAGGGTTTCTTATTTTTAGGGGATTCGACTGGCACGCGCCTCGCTCCTTGCTGTGAGAGCTTTATAATGCCTCTTACAATCTGATGAATATTGCCGAATCTACCATTAAATTTAAAACACGGGTTTCCCTTTGTTTTACGGTATTCTGCTGGCGTGCTGCCTCGCCGTTTGTTAATGCAACTCTACCTTAAGTCTCGTAATAGTAATAAGATGAGCAATGTTGAATAAAGTTAAGTCAGCTTACAAAATCAGGTTGGTTTTGACAGATTGCTTATTGAATACTCTTGAATTTTCATCTCAAATTCACCACCCCAACCCAGGCTTATCATTAGGGTAAAGAATGCCCTTTTTTAAGACAAACAAATCTTTGTAAGGGTCTTTAAGTAGATCTAGATGCCCATCAAGATCTGCATATTTTACATTAGACTGTGAGAGTGCAAAATGTAGCCCGGCGGCTATTCCCAGTCCACATTCATCGATACAACCTACCATCGCCTCCAGCCTGGCAGACTTTGCTACAGAGTTGATGTGCAAACCCTCCCTGATGCCGCCTACTTTCATGAGTTTAATGTTGATCATGTTGATATGGCCTTTCTGGGCGAGAGAAAATGCGTCAGATAAATTTTTGAGACTCTCATCTGCCATGACGGGAACATCGGTCTGGTTTGTTACCTGGCCTAGCTTTATTTCCTCGCCTACCAGCGTGGGCTGTTCAAAAATCTCAATGTCTATATGCGCCGTGCCCTCATGAAATGCTACCGAGTCTGCTACGCCGTACCCTTGATTGCCATCAAACCTTAGCACTAGATCTGGGTATTTTTTTCTAAGCTGGAGCATCTTCTCAATATCTTCTTCCACAGATAGTCCGCCTTTTACCTTGATGATAAAAAATTCCTGGACTACAAATTCTGCAGCCAGTCGCATGGTTTCCTCCAGACTTTCTATACCTATGGTGATGCTGGTGGGTATGCTTTCGCGAAAGCCTCCCAAATACTGATATAGTGGCACGCCCATCTTCCTACTTGCAACATCCAGAAGTGCAATATCTACCATGGCCAGTGTGGACGATCGCTGCTTAAGGAGTGGTTTTAATTCTGTTAGAATCCTGTTGCCCATCAGAACATTCTTGCCAATCAAGAACGGAATTACCACATCGACTATATCACTTTCTACCTGCCTAGCGGTTTCCAGCGTGACTTCCAGATCTGGCGCCGCACAACCATACCCTATGATACCTGAGTTGGTCTCGATTTTTAAAATGAAATTGGTGGTTTTATCCACCGTCTGGTAGGCAATAGTATAAGGAACGGACAGCTTTAGGTCTAGCCGTTCATAAGAAACATGGGTGATTTTCATGAAGAGGTTTTGGTAAGGTTGTAAAGGGTAAAACTGAATTATTTAATATGATTGAGGATCAGTTCAACAAGTTCATCAGCGCCGTGGGCAAGTACGTCGTAGGCGGGTAAACCAGTATCAGCCGTGATTTGTTGACAGGCTGGTTTGATTTCCTCTGGTTTCATGTTTTCATGATTGACCGTGATGGCAATCACTTTTTTGCCAGAAATAGTCTCAATCGCCGTGATTTGTTCTTGGATAGAATGCAATCTGTAGCCCGGGAATCCGTCATATTCCTTTCTGGTGGGCGCGTGTTGCAAAATCACATAATCTGGTCTCCCAGCAGCCAAAATTTCAAAACCACCCGGATAGGCTGGATTCATCAAACTCCCCTGACCTTCAATCACTATGACGTCTGGCTTTTCATTTTTATAGGCTTCTACCACGGCGTGCTCTATCTCGCCAGAAACAAAATCATTGATACAGCTATCCATGATCATGCTATATTTTGACCCTTGCATCCAGGCAGTCTGACCAGTGCCTATCATCTCTGCTTTTTTACCAACATCGCGCAATGCGTGAACCAGAATCCATGCCGTGGTACGTTTACCGATGGCAGAATCTGTTCCCAGCACAGCTAATTTCAGTGCTTTAACTTTCTCTATATCTCCCGTGAAAAAATTTAAGGTATCGCGATCAGGAGTTTTCCGTACGTCCCTGATTCTTTTACCAGCGGCTTCTGCCATTTTCACCATTTCTGGATCGTTTGTCAGGAAGTCATGAAGACCACTATCTATATTCATTCCCGCTTGGAGGGCTTTCTTCAATGTATCTTTTGCTGTAGCTGGTAACCTGCCGCCATCTGGTGCAAGTCCTACGACCATGGTTGTAGGCATCTTTCCAGAACTGGCTAGACCTTCTTGCGCAGCATTAAAATCCTTGTAGATCATGATACCGTTTTCTTTCCCATCCAGCACCATTCCCGCATCCTGCCCGGCATAATTTGAATCGATCACTCCTACGACTTCATATCTTTCCGTAAATCTCACCAGACCGTGCGCAGTTTTACCGTTAGGCGTATTAAATGCACCTTGGCAGTAAACCAGCGCGATCCCGTCTATACTATTTTTCATATTTGATAATTTGATTTTTTGAATTTTTGTATTTAATCTTTAGCTGTAAGAACCGCGACAAATCTATCTGGTTCTAGATGACTCTTTGCATGAAGTTCCAAAAGTCCGGACAGGCCAGCCGTCGAGGCTGGAAGTATCTTCATGCCCTCTTTCTTGAGCAGGATGGATTTCATCTGTTTGAGTCTGTTATCACTTACGTGAAAGGCATGACCCTTACTCTCGTTAAGCGCGTATAATGCCTCGTCACCATCAAAGCTATGCCAGTTGATCAGCGGCTCATTGTAGATAGTTTCTTTAATGGCATTTTTATCCAGGTCTTGGCATTTTTCCAATCCTTGAATAAATGAGGATATGATCGGATTTTTGTTAGTGGAAGAGGCGGCAATCATCTTAGGAATTCTTGAGGTCTTACCGCGCTTATACAATGAGAAAAACCCGCGATAGATCCCAGCAAACAATGTCCCATTTGAGACCGGTGCAGCGCAATATTTAGGTGCATCACCTAGGTCGTCCACGATTTCATGGGCAATCTGTGAATAGGCGGTAATCTGGATGGGTGTATTTGCCCCGCCAGGATTTGCATCGTACCAGCCGTTTTCATCTGCATGACTGATGGATGCCTGCACTACATCCTCATAGCTGCCCGGCAGGCGGATTATTTCTGCATCCATCGCCGTCATTTCCTTGATCCTTTCGGTGTGATAGGATTCAGGGATAAAGATTTTACATTCCAAGCCTGCAAGCGATGCCGCAAGTGCCACCGCGACACCATAGTTGCCACAGGTAGCTACTGAGATGGTTGAATAATCCCTTCTCAACGCATCATATACCTGGGCAAATGCAATCCGGTCTTTTTGCGTTCCCGTGGGATTATCGCCTTCATACTTGATATACAACTGCCTGATATCAAACTCGCGTTCAAGAGATTTGGCCCTATTTAGTCCGGTGTCTCCTATCTCGATGTTGATGATATCTTCATAACACTCCAGTCTATCCACCATGGATTTAGAAGTGTCCTTAACTAAAGAACTCAGCTTATAAGTTTCAGAAGAAACTTTATTGGTAGAAGAAGTAACGCCATCTTTTAGCAGCATGCATCTAGATTTGATGATATGAATAAACTCATTATGAGCGCAGCGTTCTCACAACTAGTTGTTAATAGATGAACTGACAGGTTGAGATAGTTCCTACAAATTCTGCTGCACGGGACATCCAGCACTATTCCGGGAGACATCTATGGACTTGCAATAAAGTTGGATGCTCAAGCATAGCTAATTAAGTTTGTCAGCCTAAACTTTTCGATTGTATGAAAAATTATATTTTCCCGGTTCTTGTTCTATATGCCTTCTTTTTTCAGATGGCAAGCGCTCAAAATGGTGCTGTATTGAACATTACGGTGTCAGAACCTTTCCGTGATCGCCCGGGTAGGGATTTCTATACCATTTATAGAACAGAGGACAATAACACGATTATCGCACGAGGCAACAGCATGAACATGATGTTTGATGTGTATGATGCAAACTATGAACCATTACTTCAAGAAAAAGTAAAGAAAAGCAGGCGTGAGAGCGTTGCCGGCAGCCTGGCAGTTGGGAGTAAGCTTAAATTTTTCACGATCTACAATGCCAAAGGAGACCAGCGTGAATTGCATTGCTACACGATCGATGGTAAACAGAAAAGTTTCAATAAAAAGGTAGTAAATACTTTTCCGTCAGAAAGCAAAGGTTCCATATTCAGTTCCTACAAGAGGCATAATAATAATTTTGCGATTTCCCCAAATGGCAGCTATTACGCTGTTGCCACAAGTAACGAATCAAAACGCTCAAACTCTTATACCATTACCGTCTTCACTACAGATGATGACAGTGTGCTGTATCAAAATTCTTATCAAGAGAGCGACGACCGCACTTATCAGCACAGAGACATGTTTGTTTCTAATGAGGGGATCGTATATACTCTAGGGAAACTGTATGACGGATTTTTTAAAAATGAGCGCAAGATTTTTGGCGAAAGCAATTACGACTACATCTTAAACAAGGTAAGTTCAGACTCTTCCAGCGCTCTTGTCCTGAATATCGATGCAGACTTTCACGCCAGCACCCTCAATTTGATCCCGTCTGAAGAAACAATGAAAGTCGTGGGATTTTACTCTGAACGCGGTGCAGATAATATCAAAGGTACTTGCAGTTTTATCGTAGCGGAGAGAATCAATGGCATTGGAATCCACAAAACTATCAGAATTTCCCTTGCAGGATTATGAAGATCTGTATAACCCAGACCGAGCAAAACGTAAAAACGACAAGAAGAAAGAGCTAAAAAACTTCTTCCTAGACTGGGTAGTAAGTAAGAGCGATGGCAGCTGCTATCTAGTGGCAGAAGAGTTTTATTACACTGGGAGTATAGCACCCTCGGTACTCACTAATGGAAATGACCAGACCCATTTTGATGATATCATCGTGGTAAAAATTGATCCTAGTGGCGATCTGGAATGGGCACGCAGTATCTTTAAACGAGATACAGAACCTTCCTATAATATCACCATGAAAGGTGATTATCTACATGTATTGCTCAATTCTGGAAAGGGGCTTACGATCAAGGATGATGGCAGGACCAAAATTTCAAAAGGAATATTTGAGGGCAGGGCGCTATTTGATATCTCTTTCAGCCCAGATGGCGAGGTAGAATACACTAAGATTCAAGACAACAAACGCAACAAAATCTTTGACCCATACCTGGGCGAAAATTTTGGCAACGGTTTTATGATGATGAATTCTGTAGCAAACCGGCGCAGGGTCATGATTCTGGATTAAATATTTACAACCACAACCCGGCTAACGCCGGGTTTTTTCTGATCGGAACAAACAATAATTACCGTGGCAGCAACACATTGTCCACAACATGTATGACACCGTTGATCGCGGTCACATCAGTGGCAACTATTTCTATCGTTCTTCCCTGACCATCTGTGATTACTGGATTAGGTCCTGTGGTATCAATCGTAAACGAAGTTCCTGCAGGGAGCGGATTGATCGCAATACCGTTAGTAAAGTCTGTTTCTCTCAAGGCATCCCTAGCATCTACGTGATACGATAGGATTCTCAAAATATCTGAATCATTCAATACGTCATCTTCATCATTAAAAATATCGTTAGGATTTTCATCGATAAGAGCTTGAAATGCTGCATTACTGGGTGCAAAAACCGTAAGATCAGCAGACTCATCATCCAGATCATCGTCCAGATCATTATCGGTCAATCCATCTGTCAGAATTCTAAAGTCGCCATTAGACGCCGCTAGATCCGTGATCGTTGATAGTTCAATCACATCATCAATGATATGGACTACCCCGTTGTCCACCTGGTTATCTGGATCTGTAATCAGGCTGAAATCGTTGATAAATACACCCGTTATACTCACATCTATGTAAACATCCAGGTTGTTGCCGCGAGCATTGGTCGCCTGGGTTTTTAAGTAACCAGAACTAAACATGTTACTGGTGATCTCACCCGTTACCACGTGATTAAGCAGCAGATTACGCAACGCATCCTGCGGGATCTCGCTCAGACTATTGAAATCTGAACTATCCAGAAAATCCCTGAACGCATCGTTATCAGGGGCAAATATGGTGGTTTCAGTTGTGGGATTATTGAATCTGGATTCAAGGTTTGTGAGTTCAATAGCGGCTCTTAAACTTGTAAAATCTGGATTGGAAAGCACTAGATCCAGGGCGGTCATGGAATCAGGCACGATAAAATCCTCATCATCCTCCCCACATGAGACCATGCTTGCGGTGAGAAATAGGAGCAACACCGCTTTGCAATAAGTTCTTATATTTTTCATGGCTTAATTTTAAGTTCTAAAATATGCTCTACCCAGTACAACCTCATCCAGCTTGTGGCAATTCTAACGATAGTATAACGACCTATTAACTTTCGCAGGCGATGGGTAAAAAGCACCTGCCTAAGAAATCTACTTTTAGGTAGAAAGTGTTTATTGATTATCCCGCTTTCGCGAAAGCGTACAAATCCACGTCATTCAGAAAAAACAAGCCTGAACAATGCCCCGCCGCCTGGTGCATCCTCTACCTGGATCTTGCCATCGTGCAACGTCATGATCTGTTTGCTCAAGCTGAGCCCTACTCCACTCCCCCTGTTTTTTGTACTATAAAAAGGCACAAAAATATTCTCTTTCACTTCATCTGCAATTCCGGGTCCATTGTCCTGGACAACGAGGTTGATATTCCCGCGCATCGTCCTGAAAGCAGAGAGGGTAATGCTGGGATTGTGGCTGTTTTGCAAAGCCTCCCTGGCGTTTTTTACAAGGTTGATCAGCACCTGTTCTATAAGATATTGATCGATTTGCAGGTAGATCGCCTGACCAGGTAGCTGAATGTTAAGTTCTATGCCGCTCTGGGAGAGTTCGGTTTCCAGCAATGGCTGGATGCTTGTGATCAGATCGCTTACGGCCACACGAGATGCATTGATCTGAGTAACCTTGTTAAGGCTGCGGTAGGTTCTAGCAAACTGCATAAGCCCGTCACTGCGCCTGCGTATGCTGGAAATGCCCAGTAAAAGATCACCTAGATCGAGTTCTCCATCCTTATCAATACTGGCTTCAATGGATTGTTGCAGGGTTTCAGATAGGGATGAAATTGGCGCGATACTATTCATGATCTCGTGTGTCATGACGCTGAGTAATTTTTTCCATGACTCGCTCTCGTTCTGATTGAGTGGTTTATCCACATTTTGAAGAACGATAAGTTTAAATGACTCGCTCTCAAGATTAAACACGGTATCTGTAATCAGCGCCTGGATAAATTCTTGACCTACTTTAAGATTTATAGTTGTGGTGGCGTGATGAAAAGTTTCAAAAAGTTCCTCATAAATTCCCGGCCGGCGGTTTTCCACAAAATTGATATTCTTGAAATGTGGGAAATCCAGAGTCTCCAGCATGCTGTCATTGCACCACATCACGTTGCCCGTCTCAACATTGTAAGCGATGATGCCTACATCTACCATTTCAAGTATTTTCTGCAGGTAGATAAACTGCGCCTGCCGCTCTGAATTGATGGTGGTGATTGTCTTGTTTACTAGGTTGAATCCAGCGTGCAGCGTCCTGATATCCTGCGATCCCTTAGTTTCTACAAACCATCGACTGAAATCCCTGTACTTGATGGAAAGAAAGAAATCATCCATTTCCACAAACCTGCGGATCACAAATCTATACAGCTGGTAGATGCTGAAAATATTGAACACAGATCCCGCCACGATCAGATATGTGTTTCCCCAGGCCGTCCCAAAAGCAAGCGCCATCACAGAAATGACCACCCAGGCTACTCTCCACAAAAGCGAGAAAATATAGCCTTTATAGATCATATTTATTGAGTCTGCGGTAAAGCGCGGTACGGGTTAGTCCTAGTTCTTTTGCAGATTGGGTAATATTCCCCCCGTTGCGCTCTATGACAGACAGTATGGTATTGCGCTCCAGTTTTTCCAGATTCACCTCCTGTACATTAATAGGCATTGCTGCAGTAGTCTCCAAATTTGAAAAATGGATATCCTCAGGTTTTAGTACAGCATCATTTGCCATGATCACCGCGCGTTCCATCACATGTTGCAACTCGCGCACATTTCCCGGAAAAGAATGCTTCATAAGTTTTTGAGATGCCGCAACAGATAACGAAACCTCAGATTTCCCGTATTGCTGAGCATATTGATGAACGAAGAATCCAGCCAAAACCTCAACATCATCCCCTCGCTGCCTGAGCGCGGGCAAGGTGATATCCACAGTATTGATGCGATAAATCAGATCCTTGCGGAACTTACTTTCATCTGCCAGTTCGCGCATGGACAGGTTTGTGGCGCAGATCAATCGTACATCAATCGGGATTGGGATACTTGAACCCAGCGGAATAACCACCCTGTTTTGCAAGACACTTAGCAGCCTAGCTTGTTGCCGCAGGGAAATATTACCTATCTCATCTAGAAAAAGCGTACCGCCGCTGGCGGTCTCAAATCTTCCTTTTCTGTCTTCTCGAGCATCTGTAAATGCACCTTTTTTATAGCCGAACAACTCGCTCTCAAACAAAGATTCTGTTAAGGAACCTATGTCCACCTTTACAAATGGTTTCTCTTTCCTCAGTGAGTTTTCATGGATTGACTGAGCGACTAGCTCTTTCCCCGTGCCGTTTTCACCCAGAATCAGAATATTGGCATCAGTAGGAGCGAGTTTTTCTATTTTGGTAAAGACCTCCATCATGGCGGGACTCTCGCCTATGATTTGCGTCTGGGTTCTGAAGCTATTGGTTTTGGGGATTGTCTTTTTATTGTTCAGATCCTGCGTCAATAACTCGTGGATGGCTGACAATAGTTTATCATTTTTCCATGGTTTCACCATAAAATCTGCTGCACCTCTCTTGAGCGATTTGATGGCTAGATCAATGTCTGCATAGGCAGTAATCAACATTACGGGAACCTTGGAATGGGCTGTTTTGATTTTATTCAGCCAGAAGATCCCCTCGTTCCCCGTGTTTACCAGACCATCAAAGTTCATATCCAGAATCACCAGGTCAATGACTGTATCAGCCATTTTGTTCAATATCTGATTTGGATTCTGGCAAGTGACTACCTGCTTGACTTTAGATTTGAGCAATAACCGCAACGCGACCAGAACGTCCTCGTCATCGTCCACAATCAGAATTTGGGCATTTTTGAGCTGCATGTCACAATGTTAAGCAATAGAATCTAGATTTGACAACTCGGTTGATAATGCTAGTCTGGCTGAACAGGCAGTTCAATAATCTGCTTTTATTCTATCTGGTCGATTCCGCACGCATAGTGTATCAAAACCGTACACTTCAAATCTCATTTTACAATCATAAGATATTGTATGTCAATAATTTATATTTTTGGCACATTTATCACAAGCAACCCAGCAAGAAACAACCCCCATGGACATTCCATTAGAGAAAAAAAGATTTGACCTTAAAAAAATATTGATGCTACTGGGCGGCATCGCCATTGTCGCGTTGATCGTGTTTGTACTCATGTCGTCCACCGGCGCGTCAAAGCTCAATGTTGACAAAGAAAGACTGTCCATCCATACCGTGGAGGCTGGAATATTCCAGGAAAACATTCCGGTGAATGGCGTCGTTCTTCCCATCACGTCCATCTATCTGGATGCGCTTGAAGGTGGCCGTGTAGAAGAGAAATTTGTCGAGGATGGCGCAATCCTTAAAAAAGGCGACCCTATCATGAGATTGTCCAACACCGACCTTGAATTAAGCCTAGTCAACCAAGAAACGTCGGTGTACAATCTCTTGACCCAGATGCAGATATCACAAAATCAGGCGCGCCAGAATTCCATCAACCGCCTTAACCAAAACACGGACGTAGAAAATAGCCTGATCGAGGCAAAACGCCTTTACGACCTCAACAAGCGATTGTTTGAACGCGGCGTGATCGCAAAACAGGAATTTATCCAGGCAGAAAATGATTACAACTACCAGAAAGAGCGCATGGCGCTATCGCAGGAGATCCTGCAGCAGGACTCACTGGCTGTTAAGCTGGAAGACCGTCAGGCGGGTGATTCCTACGCACGTACCCAGAACGCGCTGGAACTCATGCGCCGCAAGGTGGCAGACCTAGTCGTGCGTGCACCGGTGGATGGACAGCTCACCTCGCTGGATGCAGAAATCGGGCAGTCCATCAATAAAGGCGAGCGACTGGGCCAGCTAGACGTGCTGAGTGGCTTTAAAGTGCGCGCAGATATCGATGAACACTACATTTCCCGCATTTACACGGGACAGAACGGAACATTTGAATTTGACGATAAACAATATATTCTCGAGATCAAAAAAGTGTATACCCAGGTGAACAACGGCCGCTTTCAGGTGGACATGGTGTTCACGGGCGACGTACCGCAGGGAATCCGCCGTGGGCAGTCATTGCAGACCCGTCTCGCGCTAAGTCAGGAAAAGAAAGCCCTACTGGTCGCCAAAGGCGGTTTTTTTCAAAAAACCGGCGGTAACTGGATCTTCAAACTTAGTGAGGACGGCAGTACTGCCTACAAATCATTTATCAAGCTGGGCAGCCAGAACACAGAATATTACGAGGTACTCGAGGGACTGGAGCCAGGCGATCAGGTCATCACGAGCAGCTATGACAATTATGGCGATATAGAAGAACTCGTGATTGATTGAGATGGTGATAATCACGCTTTCGCGAAAGCGGAATAAAGATAAGCATCTGAGCTATGAGCGGTGAGTCTTTTGGGATGAGGGAATTATAATAATACAACGTGAAACATTGAACATTGAATAAAGAATTAAGAATTAAGAGAATACAACGTGTAACATGAAACGTGAAACATTGAACATTGAACATTGAACATTGAACATTGAACATTGAATAACGAATAACGAATAACGAATAACGAATAACGAGAATAAAACGTGAAACGTGAAACTTGAAAAAACACCCATGATAAAAATAACCGACCTAGAAAAATACTACGCTACCGAAGAGGTGCGCACCGTAGCCCTGAACAAACTTTCATTTCACGTGGACAGCGGTGAGTTTGTGGCGATAATGGGACCATCTGGTTGTGGGAAATCCACATTGCTCAATATTCTGGGACTACTGGATGATCCAGATGGCGGTAGCTTCCTTTTTGATGGAACAGAGGTTTCTGGCTACAATGAGCGCAAGAGAGCGCAGCTGCGCAAGCACAACATAGGTTTTGTCTTCCAGAGCTTCAACCTCATCGACGAGCTTACCGTTTTTGAAAATGTGGAACTACCACTTATCTACACAAATGTAAAAACGGCAGAGCGTAAGAAACGTGTGGATGAGGTACTGGAAAAAATGCAGATCATGCACCGCCGCAACCACTTCCCACAACAGCTATCTGGTGGACAGCAACAACGCGTGGCAGTAGCCAGGGCGGTAATAAACAATCCAAAACTTATACTGGCAGATGAACCCACGGGTAACCTGGACAGCAGTAACGGTAACGAGGTAATGGACCTGCTTACAGAACTCAATGCCGCAGGCACTACCATCGTAATGGTAACGCACAGTGAGCACGACGCAAAATACAGCCACCGCATTATCAGAATGCTGGATGGTCAGAAAGTCACAGAAAACGTATTAACAGAATATAAAAGCAAACCAGCCGTAGAAGCCACCACGCTATAAAATCCCGCTCGATGATATCAATAATTCTCTCTGCTCTAGAAACCGCTTTTGAAGTAGTCAGTAGTGTGTTTCTGTCGTCTTGAAGCTGTCGTGACAGAAAAACAAATCAGTAAACGTGCGTGCGATGTACCGCTTGTATAACACTCATATGCGATGCTCAGTTACTAACCTTGCGCACAAAATGCGCCGTAAATGAATAAATATGCTAAGGAACTATATAAAAATCGCATTTCGTAACCTTTGGAAAGAACGCACATTTACGGGATTGAACATCATAGGACTGACCGTTGCATTTGCCGCGGCCTTTTTACTGGGAACCTACGCCCTATTTGAGCTGTCCAGCAACACCTACCATGAGAACGCAGACCGTTTGTTCCAGCTCTACACTAACGAGCAGACACATGAAGGAACCGTTTCAGGAGACGCACACCCTATACCGTTAGCAGAAACGATTAAAGAAGAAGTTACTGGGATCAAACACATTACCCGATTTAGGCAAAATTCAATATCCACTAAAACCGGCGATAAAACCATGGGATTGGGAGGTGTGTATGCAGATGCAGATTACCTCATGATGTTTACCGTGCCCATGATCAAGGGAAATGATCAGTCTCTTGAGAATCAAGATGCCGTGGTATTGAGTGAGAATGGAGCAGAAAAATTGTTTGGTACGACTGATGTACTGGGGAAAACCATTGACATTCTGAAAAATGGAGCCTATATACCAGTCGTGGTTACTGGCGTTGCCGAGAATGTTCCCCCTACCAGTACGATACGTTATGACATCATCGCCAGATTTGAAAATCTGGATGACAATGCCTATTTAGAAAATATCGATCGCTGGGATAACTCCAACCATACCGTGTTCTTACAACTGGAAGATCAAGTAAGTATTGCCGAATTTGAGGATAGAACCCATGATTTTTCTATTAAATACTTTGATCAGGATATTCAGAATGCCCAGCGTGACGGTATTCCCAAAAATGCTGACGGAACCTATAGGCAATTAAGATTACTGCCTTTTACTGATATTCATTTTGTCACTACCGCAAACCGCATTATCGAAGTAGGTAAAACGCTGCAATATGTGATTTTGGGCATTGCGCTGCTCATCATTTTTATCGCCAGCGTCAACTTTATCAACATGAGTATAGGCCAAGGAACCAAAAGGCTTAAGGAAGTGGGCATGCGTAAAACGCTGGGAGCCAACAAAAAACAGCTCTTTCTACAACTATGGGGAGAAAGTGTAGTGGTGTTTTTAGTGGCATTGATGATTGGGAGTCTTACCGCTTGGTTATTGCTGGAGGATTTTCAGCAACTTTTTAACACGAGGGCTGGTTTTGAGATCATGGCAACACCAGTGATCATCTCGTTCATAATACTCGTACTATTTTCAGTGACCTTGGTAGCGGGTGGTTATCCCGCTTTGCTTATGAGTACTCAAAATACACTGCAGGCGTTAAAGGGAAAACTTCAAATGAGTAAGCAAAACCGTGTGCGCAACGTCCTGATGGTCGTGCAGTTTTGTATCTCAATCATTTTAATCAGTGGAACGCTGGTGCTTTACAATCAGTTGGATTTTATGCGTACCCAAGATTTGGGTTTTAATAAAAATCAAGTCATTTCCTTACCCTTGAGTACTAATCAAGATAGAACACAGGTGGTGGAACGATTACGTAAGGAACTCAAAGCCAATCCAAACGTGCTGAGCGTTACAGCCTCAAACTTTAATCTGGGAATGGGAAAAGACAATTCCAGCAGCCGCAGTGTAATGGGATTTGAACACGAGGGAAGAGAAGTAAAGACTCATCTTTTCATGACCGATTATGATTATACAGAAACGCTTGACCTCAACATCATAGCAGGACGTGATTTTGATCCTACCCGCGCAGACAGCACCTCGCTCATCATCAACGAAACCATGGTGGCACAGTTCAATGTGGAAAATCCGCTGGAGCTGGTTTTTGACCTGGATGGAGATAAATTTAATGTGATAGGCGTCATAGAAGATTTTCATTTTGAAAAGGCAGATCGCTCCATTCAACCCCTTACTCTTTTCCCTGCCTCCTACAGCACCATGGGCTACGCCTATATCAAAGTACAACCAGAAAATCTAGCCGATACCTATGCTGCGGTGGGAAAAGTTTGGAAAGAGATCGAACCGAAAAGTGATTTCTTGGGTTCCTACCTGGATGAAAATATAGATCGTATCCTGAAAAAAGAACAGACCATGACAACGATTATTTCGGGCGGTGCGGTGCTGGCAATTGTGCTGAGCTGTATTGGACTGTTTGCTATTTCGTTACTGGTCGTTGCGCAACGCAGGAAAGAAATAGGAATTCGCAAAGTGGTAGGTGCCAGTATATCAAACATTACCATTCTGCTGACTAAGGACTTCGTAAAGTTGGTCGGTATCGCCTTTCTCATTGCTGCGCCCATCTCCTATTACGCAGCACAAGAATGGCTGCAGAATTATACCTATCACATGGAATTGACCATTTGGATTTTTGGACTTGCGGGAATACTTGCGCTTGCCATTGCCGTTCTTACTATAAGTGCACGTACCATAGGAGCAGCTATTGCTAATCCCGTGGATAGTTTGAAGACAGAGTAAAAAGTGTTTTTGATTTTGCAATAGGTCTTGTTTTGATTCCGCTTTCGCGAAAGCGGAATAATCAAAAACCATGTGCCATTTACGCACGCCCGTTGTATCAAAACCGCACAGTCACTTAAGATAAAATAAATACAACCCTTTGATCAATAACCTACTACAACTACGGCACGATATTGAACTTAGTATATGAGAACAGACAATAGCTAATAAAATTTAACTAACTACCCTCTTTAAAAACCAATCACCATGCTAAAGAACTATATCATAATCGCCTGGAGAAGTCTCTGGAAGAACAAGAGCATCGCAGGTATCAATATTATCAGTCTTGCCATAGGCATAAGTGCGTCCATGGTTATAGGTATGCTGGTGTACTATGAATTTACCTTTGATAAATTCCATGATAAAGGTGAACGCATCTACCGGGTCACTACAGAATTTAAAGAAAGAGATGGACTAGGTTACAGCACGGGTACACCCGTGCCACTTACAGCCGAGATAAGAAATAATTATTCTGGTGTAGAAACCGTTGCCTTTATTGCAACCAGCAGACCCTACACGGTAGAGCTGGAAGATGGCACAAAGATTAAGGAGCCTACCGCTGTCACCTATGCAGACCAGCGTTATTTTGATATTTTTTCTTATGAGTGGCTTGCAGGATCGGCGCAATCACAACTTACTGGGCCAAATGAGGTGGTACTTACCGAGGCGCGAGCCCAGGAGTACTTTCCCAATCTTAGCGCGCAACAGGTCATAGGTAAGTCGCTGGTCTATAATGACTCTATCACCACTACTGTAACTGGCGTGGTTGCAAACTTTAAGCAGCGCACAGATCTAGTTTTCCAAGAATTTATTTCATTAAAAACCTCCAGAATGCGTCAGCAAATGGAGCCTAAATGGACTAACACAGACTCCAGCAACCAGATCCTAGTGTTGCTCGACGAGGAAAACAAGGCAGGATTACTACAGCAACAACTCACCCAGACTGCCTTAGACCACCAGGATAAGGAATTAAATGAGAAGTACGGCGTGTCGCACACTTTCTACGCCCAGCCATTTCTAGACATGCATTTCAGTCCGGATTATGCTGGATTTGATGGCACCGTAAGTACTGCTAGCAAGCCTATTTTACTGATGCTATCCTTTATTGCACTTTTCCTGCTTCTGCTGGGTTGTGTCAACTTCATTAACCTGAATACCGCCTATGCGACACAGCGCAGTCGCGAGATAGGCATACGCAAGACACTGGGCAGTTCTAAAAAACAGCTCATAGGTCAGTTTATGGGAGAAACTTTACTTCTTAGCATAGGTGCGGCACTGCTTTCTCTAGTGCTTACAGTAATTCTTTTAAGGGTCTTCAACGATTTCTTACCTGCAGACATAGATCTGTCGCTGCTGATGGAGCCAGTACTTATCGCAGGAATAATAATCCTTATAGCCGTAGTGACTTTTACCGCGGGAATTTATCCCAGCCTCGTACTATCCAAATTCAAGCCAGCTCGCGTACTTAAAGGTGATAACACAGCGATTACCGGTAAAAACGGCCTACGTAAGTTTCTCACGGTATTCCAGTTTACAGTAGCCTACATTTTCATAATAGGCACGCTGCTGGTAGGAAAACAGATCAAATTTCTACTAGATAAAGATCTAGGTTTTAGGACTAACTCAATTGTATATATTTCTACCCCACAGCAGGTTGAGGGGTATGAAAGCAGGCTGCTGCTGGCAGAAAAAATAAAGAATTTTTCACAGGTGAGTGACGTAAGTGTGGGAGGTGGAACACCTGTAAAAGTGAGCTATATAACAAAGTTTACCTATAAAGATAAAATCGATGAACATAATGCCGAGGTAAAGATTGTTTTTGGTGATTCTAAATTTCTGGATCTATATGAGATACCGCTCGTTGCCGGTAGAGTACCACGCAATGATACCATTAAAGAGGTAGTGATTAACGAGAAGTTAATGGAAGAACTGGGGTTTACCAGCCCTACCGATGCTTTGAACAAAGTAGTAAATCCAGACCGCTCTGGTTTTACCATTACAGGGGTGATGCAAAATTTTCAGAACGGGTCACTCAAGGACGAGTTAAGCCCCATGGCGCTTACGGGAGATGTGTACCGTAAATATTTTACTAGTTTCAATACGGTCCATGTCAAGATAAACACGACCTCTTCTGCAAGTCTCAAGCAAGCATTGCAGAATATCGAGACCGCTTATAAAGAGGTATATCCTAACGGTACGTTTAAAGCAAGTTTCATGGACGAAACCGTGGCGGCGTTCTACGAGAAAGAACAAAGCCTGTCTAAACTGCTTAACTGGGCCATGGGATTGTCCGTATTGATCAGCTGTCTGGGGCTGCTGGGTCTGGTGGTTTTTTCCACCCAGAGAAGAATCAAGGAAATAGGAGTGCGCAAGGTACTGGGCGCGACCGTAACACAGATCACCGTCATGCTATGTCGTGATTTTGTTGTCTTGATAGGACTGGCATTCCTTATTGCGGCGCCCATTGCCTACTATTTTGCGAGCAACTGGCTACAAGACTTTGCAAATCAGACCGCGCTCAGCTGGTGGGTATTTGCAGTAAGCGGTGCCGGTATGTTACTGCTGGCTTTAATCGTTACGAGCTTTAAGACCATCGCCGCCGCCTTGCAAAATCCGGTAAACAATCTCAAGGTAGAATGATGGTATATCCATGAATGCAGTATGACAAGTCTATGGTTGCACAGTAGGTTCAGAAGTATGAGAGCTATTGTTTGTACGCTTTCGCGAAAGCGGAATTCTAAAAAACCCAAACACATAGTAGTAGAAAAGCGTTGAAAAATTAATCCACCAAAAGCTAATAAACGTGTTTAACAACTATTTTAAAATCGCCTGGAGAAACCTGTGGAAACGCAAGTATTTCTCACTGATCAATATCGTGAGCCTATCCATAGGATTGAGCGCCTCATTCATCATCGGGATGATGGTGTACCATGATTTCACCTTTGACAAGTTTCATGCAGATGGCGATCAAATCTATCGGGTAGTTACGGATTTTAAAACCAGTACAGACGAGTTTTCTAATTCTGGAACTCCCGTACCGCTGGGCGATGATATGCTGGAACTATTTCCTGAGGTGGAGCTTAAGGTGCACTTCTACACTTATGCAACCGATAAAGTCATCGCTCCTACGACCCAAAAGGTTTCCAAGATCAATGACCGCATCATCATGACCGATCCTTCTTATTTTGATCTTTTTGATTATAAATGGCTGGCTGGAAATAAAGAATCGGCACTGGATCTACCTAATCAAGTTGTGCTTACTGAACAACGAGCGGCTTACTTTTTCCCAAATCTGGAACCTCAGGAAATTATCGGGCACATTTTAGATTACAAAGAGTTTCAGGCAAAGGTTACGGGCATCGTCGCAGACTTTGAGGAAAATAGCGACTTGGTTTTTACAGAATTCATGGCCTACTCTACCGTTAGCCAGACCGTTATGCGCAACATGGCCAAAGCTGGTTACGACACCGTCAGTTCTTCCTCACAACTATTTGTGCGTTTGCGGGAAGACGCCGATATTAATTCCCTAAGAACCCGATTAAGCGATCTTGCCGTTTCCAAATGGACGGATGAAAACAAGGAGTATGGTTTTGAATCCTACTACAATATTCAACCGCTATCTGATCTGCATTTTAATCCAGAATACGGTATCTACGATTATTCCCGCAGTCAGGCGGACAAGTCCGTGCTAACTTCATTAGGTTTTGTAGCCTTGTTTCTTTTGATATTGGGAGTCATCAATTTTATCAATCTCAACACGGCAAGTGCCACACAACGTGCCAAAGAAATAGGCGTACGCAAGACCTTGGGCAGTTCTAGAGCACAGTTGATCAAGCAGTTTCTTGGAGAAACCTTTTTGTTGACGCTATTCGCTGGTATACTTTCCATCGGTCTTACGTACTGGCTTATCCATTTATTTTCTGATTTTATCGCCGCCGGAGTGGATCTTTCACTGCTCAAGCAGCCTTTCGTAATTTTTGGGGTAATTGCACTTATCGTTTTGGTAACAGCGCTTTCCGGTTTTTATCCAGCAATAATTTTATCCGGTTTTAAACCCAGCAAGGTGCTAAAAGGAGATCGTTTATCGAGTTCTGGAAACACAAACGTACGCAAGGGACTGACCGTATTCCAATTTACTATCGCTCAGATCTTTATCATAGGAACATTGCTCGTGGGAAAACAAATCCATTTTGTTATGAATAAAGACATGGGCTTTTCAAAAGAAAACCGACTGTACGTGAACACGCCATGGATGGACAAGGAATTTTCAAATAAGGAAACCTTAAAATCTCTAATCTCTAAAATTCCCAGCGTGGAAAGTGTCAGTCTGGGCGGTCCACCACCAGCGAGCAACAATACTTATTCTGACAACATTTCTATGAACAACGGCGCTCAGGAAGTCAAAACCGACGTTCGGCTGCTTTACGGAGATACAAAGTTTTTAGACTTATACGATATACCATTATTAGCGGGTCGAAAACCTTTGAATGACACACTCATTGAGTTTGTGGTCAATGAGGCAGCGGTAACCGCGATGGGCTTTACCAGTCCAGAAGATGTATTGAACAAATCACTGACCTTTCAAGATAAACAGGTCACTATTGTAGGCGTAATGCGGGATTTCAACCAGCGCTCCCTTAAAAACGGAATAGATCCCATGGTGTATTTGGGAGACACTGCGCGCAAACACTTCTCGCAGTTCAATACAGTTCATATAAAAATGAACGATCAAGCAGTTCTTTCTGATACGATGTCAAAAATCGAGACTGCCTATGCACAAGTCTATCCAGATAATGATGTCAATATACAGTTTACAGATGAAACCGTAGCTGTATTCTACCGTGAAGACCAGCAACTCGCCAAATTACTCAACTGGGCTACTGGATTATCCATTCTCATAAGTTGTCTGGGACTGCTAGGACTGGTCGTCCATACGACAGAACGCCGCAATAAGGAAATAGGAATACGCAAGGTCTTGGGCGCAACCGTAATGCAAATCAACACGTTACTGTGCAAGGATTTTGTGCTGCTTATACTGGTAGCTTTTGTCATTGCGGCGCCTATTGCCTACTATTTTATTGAGGATTATCTGAATGACTTTGTCTTCCGTACAGATATCAGTATCTGGATTTTTCTGGGAAGTCTAGTCGCAATGACGGCTATAGCATTAGGGGTGATGAGTATAAAAACCATCAGCACAGCCATGAGCAATCCGGTAGATAGTTTAAAGACAGAATAGGTTGTTGTGATTACGCTTTCGCGAAAGCGGAATATTCTAAAATCATTTTCATAAAAAGTGGCCTTAAAGCAGCTGTGTCAATTACTAAGAAAATCCACCAAAAACCAAAAACATGTTTAAGAACAATCTAAAAATCGCCTGGAGAAATTTGAGGAAAAATGTACTTTTCTCAAGTATAAATATTTTCGGACTTAGCGCGAGCCTGGGGATTACGATACTGCTGTTTCTATTTATTAAACATGAAACCAGTTTTAATCAGTCGCTCGCCGGCTATGAAAACATGTACCGAATTATTACAGAACCAGTCAGTTTCAATAGTGGGGAGCGCTGGGCGGGTTCTGCTGCGATGATAGGCCCCACCGCTGTCACAGAAATTCCTGAAGTTACAGATCAGGTGAGGTTGCTTAAACACGGTTTTGGTGACAGGGCATACCTAAGCTTAAACGGAAACGAGTTTGCAGAGGACTTTCTGTATTACGCTGATCCAGGTCTCTTTCAGCTTTTTGAGTTGGAGTTGATCCATGGTAACAAGGGAAGTGCTCTTAAAAATCCCCATACCGCGATAATCTCACGATCCACGGCAAAACGTTTGTACGGCACAGAGGACGTCGTGGGAAGAATATTCAAAGTAGATGACCGCAGGGAAGTAGAAATTACTGGCGTCTATAAAGACCTGGCCACTAATGTATCGCTGGACGGCAACATTTATATTTCTCTTTCTAGTACGCAGTTTAGCAAAAATCCCACCTGGTCTAATGCGAGCCTGGAGACTTTTCTGCTCACGGTGCCTGGAACTCAGAACCAGACGCTGGACGATAAACTTGCTGCGATGCTGGAAACAAACGTTCACGAAGATCAACGGTGGTATGAAGTTTTTGTTCAGCCCATGGATCAAATCCATTTATATTCTGAGGGAATAACAAACGTCTATAGTTCAAAGACGGGATCAATCGACCAGGTAAAAGCCCTGGCTTTTCTCGCTTTGCTGGTGCTGATAATTTCTTGCATCAATTATATGAACCTCACCACCGCCCGCTCGCAAAAACGCGGTCGCGAGGTAGGTGTGAGTAAGACTTTGGGAGCCAGTAAAAGTCACCTCTTGTACCGTTTTTACATAGAAACCGGTCTGATAACGGGAATAGCTATACTCATAGGTTTGGGTCTTGCTATGCTGGGATTACCATTTTTCAATGAATTGAGTGGTAGGGAGATGGATATACAGTTGCTTTTTGAACCCATGTTTATTTCGATAGTCTTGTTCAGTTGGATCGTGGTAACATTTATCGCTGGCTCCTATCCAGCGTTTTACTTGTCTGGTTTCTCTGCCTCAAGAATTATGAATAGTAACAACCCCACCTCTGGATGGACGGCAGGATTGCGTAAGGGACTAGTCGTGGTGCAGTTTGCGGCTAGTGCATTGTTGACTGTGGGTGTATTCATTATCCATGATCAGCTGGAATTTATCAGGAACAAGGATCTAGGCTTTACGGCAGATAAGGTGGTCGCCGTGCCCGTAGATGCACTTAAAGATCGATCTGTAAAAGAATTGTTTGTGAGCAAGGTGCGCAAACTCGCGCAGATCAAGGGTGCGGGACTTGCACAGGGCTATCCATCACAAACAGTGAGCGGTCGATTGATCCACAAACCAGATGCAGAAGATGGTGGCATGCCAGTCAGAACAAATCACAGCGACGCCGCAACGCTGGAAGTGCTGAACCTGAAATTTATCGCAGGAAAAAACCTCCCAAGCCTGAAAGCCGCTGGAGATACGATGGTGGATATTGTCGTAAATAGGAAGATCGCGACATATCTGGGGTATTCACCTGAAGATGCTATAGGTCAACCCATCTATGCGCTGGGAACAAACCATACACAGATCGTGGGTGTCATAGAAGACTTTCATTACAACAGTTTACACGAGCCCGTGGGCGCATACATGTTTCATAATTATGACCAGCAGGAAAGCGTGAGCTATGCGCTGATCTCTGGTAGGGCTGATGAATGGGATAGCATTTTAAAAAGTATGGAGCAAACATTTAAAGAAGTTGCCCCCACGGCGGCTTTTGACTATTCCTTTATAGATGCCGAGGTTTCAAAGCTGTACAAAAAAGAAGACCAGACCGCTAGTATAGGAACCATATTTTCATTTCTGGCGATACTCGTAACCTGCCTGGGAATGCTGGGACTTGCCGCATTTATTGCAGAACAGAAAGAAAAAGAAATAGGAGTACGCAAGGTGCTGGGTGCGAGCCTGTCGAGTATTACAAAATTACTTAGCAAGGAGTTTGTCCTGCTGGTACTGATAGGTATAGTAATCGCGTTCCCGATAGCTTACTGGCTCATGGAAAAGTGGCTACAAGACTTTGCCTATCGTACTGAAATAGGGTTAATACCTTTTGTACTGACAACCATCGCAACGATCTGTATCACTCTGATAACCGTAGGCACGCAGGCGGTAAAAGCAGGATTACGTAATCCCATCAATGCTTTAAAGAAAGAGTGAGAAATATAATTACGCTTTCATCTCGACTTCGCTAGGTGACCGCGCAAAATCGTAACATTCACAAATAAAGCTCATCTTTTCTGTAAGACAAAAAAATCAGAATGCCACTATCAACAAACAAACCTTTATTGAAACCACTGTCAATTGCGATTCTGTTAATTTCAATGGCTGTGTATGGCCAATCCGTAAAAAAGATCAACTTCAAGGACAACGGGATCAAGCTATCTGGGGTACTCAATTACCCTGAGAGTTCTATGAGCAAAGGGATCGTTCTGATAGTCCATGGCGATGGCGAGACTGATGCAGTTGCAGGGAACTGGTGGTACGACGTGCGACTGGCCATCAACCAAGCCGGATATACGACTTTTATGTGGGACAAGCCTGGCTGCGGCGCTAGTGAAGGTTATTACCAGCAAAACCGAGCAATAACTGATGAGGCTGGCGAGGTGATTTCTGCTATTGAATATTTGAAAGCTGAAAAAATCAACGGCTATAAGAACGTAGGGTTGTGGGGAATTAGTCGCGCGGGCTGGATCAACCCAGTGGTCATCTCTCAATATGGCGAGATCGATTTCTGGATTTCAGTTAGCGGGGTGCCAGCGCATGAGACCTTTAAATACCTGCTAGAAAACAATCTAAAAATTGAGGGACACTTTAGAAAGCAAGTCGATCTGCTTGTCGATCAATGGCATCAAGGACTACTGATGACCAGAAACGGACTTACTTACCAAGATTATCTAGATGCTACCACAGATTTGCAGAAAAATGAATTTTGGCTCAAAATCACTAATGGAGGTATCAGTAAGAAAGAGTTTGAAGATTACCAAACCGTACTTCAAAATATGAAACTGGATCTAACCAGCCAGCTACCTATTTACGTAGATAATTTCAGTAAAATCTTGGACGACATTGATGTTCCCGTACTGTCTGTTTTTGGCGAAACCGATATGACCGTGAACTGGCGCGCGACTCAATCGCTTTACAAAAGTACCATAGGTCAAAATAATAATTATCATGAAATAACCCTAGCTGAATGCAATCATAACATTTGGATCGCACGAACGGGTGGGATTTATGAAAGTGAAAGTAGTGACTGGAAATTCAATCGTTGTCCTGGATTTCTAACAGGTATGAAAAACTGGCTGGAGGATTTGGATTTGAAATAAAGTCATTGAGAATACGCTTTTGCACGGTCGCTGGGCAGTTGAACGATTTTCAGTATAGTAAAATTGAAAGCAACAACAAACGAGATAAGGACGCTTGCGAAGCGTCCCAACAGAACCAATAACACAAGGGCGCATCGCATGCGACCTCTTTAAAAGAGCGTATAGCTCGCACGCATAAAAGGACGCTTGCGAAGCGTTCCAACAGAAACAACAACGCAAGGGCGCATGGCATGCGACCGCAAAACAAAAGACGCTTGCAAAACGTCCTAATAGCATCCGATCGAACTAATAACCTATAATACCAACAGACTAACCGACTAACCGACTAACCGACTAAAAGACTAAAAAAATGCTAGAACTAAAAAATATTTTCAAATGGGTTAAACAAGGTGGAAACCGTGTTTTCCTTTTAAAAGACCTGAGCCTAACAGCAGCCGAAGGGGAATTCATTTCCATTATGGGACCGTCGGGCTCTGGAAAATCGACCTTGTTGAATGTGATAGGTATGCTGGATGGATTTCAGGAGGGGACCTATGAATTCTTGGGCGAACCTGTTGAAAATCTAAAAGAAAAACACCGTTCCAAGCTTTACAAAGAACATATAGGGTTTGTTTTCCAGGCCTATCACCTGATTGATGAACTTACCGTTTTTGAAAACATAGAAACTCCCCTACTCTATAAAAATGTGAAAAGCAGCGAGCGCAAAGCACGGGTGGCAGACATGCTGGACAGATTCAACATTGTGGGCAAAAAAGATCTATTTCCCAGCCAGCTAAGCGGCGGGCAGCAGCAACTGGTAGGTGTGGCTCGCGCACTAGTCGCAAACCCTAAGCTCATCCTAGCAGATGAACCTACCGGTAATCTCAACTCTCAGCAAAGCATCGAGATCATGGAACTGTTCAAACAATTGAATCAAGAGGGTGAGTAACCATTATCCAAGCAACACATTCTGAAAGCAATGCCAGTTATGGCAGCAGGACGATTCACTTACTGGACGGTGCGCAGGATCACAGATGATTTTTTAATTCGTGTTTCATGTTTCACGTCTCAAGTCTCAAGTCTCAAATCTCAAATTCTGAATTCTGAATTCTGAATTCTGAATTCTGAATTGAAGATTAAGTTTTGTCACATGCTATTGATTTGGACATAAGATTTGCTGGGCGTTAACTTACCGTTACTTTTGCAGTCTATGGATAAAGAAAGCCTGAAAGAATTACAGGATTATCTAGCCCAGAACAGGAAAATCGTTCTCGTACCGCACCGCAGCCCTGACGGCGATGCGGTGGGATCTGTAACCGCCATGTACGGCTATTTAAAGCAGCTGGGACATGAAGTGAGCATGATCTCGCCTAACGACTTCCCAAAGTTCCTGAAATGGATCGCGCACAGCGATAAGTTCATCAACTATGAGCAGCAAAAGGAAAAGGCAGATAAACTCATAGCAGCTGCTGAACTCATTTTTATTCTGGATCATAATGCATTTCACCGTGCGGGAGATATGGAACAGGCGCTGAGCACGTCTAATGCTAGGTTTGCGATGATTGACCACCACCAGCAACCAGATGATTTTGCCCAGTTTACCTACAGCGATACCAGCATGAGCTCTACCTGTGAGATGGTGTATCACTTTCTGGATGCCATGGGCGCGGCAGATAAAATCAATCCTGATATGGCTGCCAGCCTTTATACAGGAATCCTGACAGATACGGGTAGTTTTAAATTCCGCAGTACGACTTCTACCACCATGCGGGTGGCGGCAAACCTGATCGATGCTGGTGCGGATAGTGAGGCCATCAATCGCAAGATCTATGACGTGAACTCGCCATCGCGCATGAAGTTGCTGGGAACCGCGCTGAGCAATATGGTGATTCTGGAAGAGTTTAGAACGGCCTTTATCACTTTGAGTCAGAAAGAACTGGATGAGAATAATTTCAAGAAAGGCGATACAGAGGGGTTTGTGAATTACGCGCTTAGTCTGGACAATGTGGTTTTGGCACAGATTTTTATAGAAAAAGAAGACGACCATATCGTCAAGACCTCGTTGAGGTCTAAGGGAACCTTTGACGTTAACCTGATGGCACGCGAGCACTGGCAAGGTGGCGGCCATAAAAATGCGGCAGGTGGCAAGTCAGATGAATCCATGGAAGCAACAGTTGCCAAACTCAAAAAAATCCTACCTCAATATGCGCAGGAACTCAACGATATTAAAATATAGTCTAGTCCTACTGGCGATGACGATCCTTGCTGGCTGTAGCAAGACCGTACCGCGCGCGCCCATCAAAAAATCGACCGCAACCACGCTGGATCTTTCCATTGAACTCAACCGCAAGCTGTATGATATGGAGGAAGCGCGTATAGAAGAGATCATTGCCAGCGACTCTCTAGCATTTGAGCGTTCTGGAAATGGGTTCTATTACCGGTTTATCGAGCGGGATAGCACGGGCGGGAAGATGCCGGCTTTTGGCGACCGGGTTACCTTTGAGTACAATGTAGTTAATCTGGCTAACGATACACTCTACCGTACAGATGAAGTTTCACCAGTGACTAATTCACTAGAACAGGAATATGGTGTTTTTAAGGGAATGAGAGAGGCACTCAAATTGATGCATGAGGGTGATGTAATGGTAGCCTACTTCCCCTCTTATACAGCATTTGGTTGCTATGGTGACCGCGATGCCATCGGGCCTAACACGCCATTTAAGAGTAAAATCAAATTACTTTCCATAAACGGCGGCAATTAAATAGATTTGCAGGAATTGAAATTTTTACGCTTTCGCGAAAGCGGAATACACAACAAACAATTATGAAGAAGTTATTAGGATCGCTCCTAGCGCTCGCACTTATGATCATCGCCACCTCTTGTAAAGAGGAGTATCCAGACCTGGCAGATGGAATCTATGCAGAAATAAACACAAACCAAGGCACCATGATGGCAGAACTATACAGGGAAGCTGCCCCCATGACGGTGGCAAACTTTGTCGCGCTGGCAGAGGGAAACCATCCCCAGGTGCTGGATTCATTGAAAGGAAAGCCATTTTACGACGGATTGATCTTCCACAGGGTGATCGAGAATTTTATGATCCAGGGTGGTGACTATACGGGAACCGGCTCTGGAAGCGTGGGTTACAAATTCCCACAGGAAGTAAGCGATACGCTCAAGCATGACGAAAAAGGAATTCTTTCCATGGCAAATGCTGGACCTAACACAAACGGCAGCCAGTTCTTTATCATGCATAAGGCTACACCGTCGCTGGATATGAAATACAATGTCTTTGGAAAAGTAGTTGACGGGCTAGCCGTGGTGGATTCCATTGCCACTACAGAAACTGGACAAGGTGACAAACCTGTCGAGGAAATGCGCATGGAGTCTGTGAAGATCATCCGCAAGGGGAAAGAAGCAAAGAACTTTGATGCTGTAAAGGTTTTCAAATCCGAAATTGAAAAGTCAGAAAAAATGGCTGAGGAGCGCAAGGCAAACGCACAGAAAGTACGTGACGCAAAAGTTGCCGAGCTCATGGAGATCAAGAAGAAAGCAAAGCCGCTATCCAGCAACGATGAGATACTGGTTTATCATATTTCTGAGGGCTCTGGCGTGACGCCTGAAGAAGGCACTCGTGTACAAGTGGAGTACAGCGGGTTTTTAAATACGGGAGCACTTTTTGACTCCTCTAGTCTAGAGACGGCAAAAGAATTTGACGCCGTCAATTTTATGAAAGAACAGCGTGGAATGTATCGCGCCATACCTGTTGAATACAGTGAGCAAGCGCAAATGGTGCCTGGTTTCAGGGACGTGATCCTTTCCATGGACTATGGCGAGGAAGTGATCGCATTTATCCCATCACACCTCGCATACGGTGAGCGCGCAAATGGACCTATTCCACCTAACAGTGATTTGATCTTTGAAATGAAGATCATGGATAAGGAGTAATTAAATCCATAATACAGTAAAGAATTGCACCTCTTGCGGGGTGCATTTTTATTTTGAATACTTCCGGCAAATGAATAAACAAATCAAATCGCATATACGTAAATATTTTATAGATTTGTACGTAAGCTATTAATCATGGACAAGAAACTGACGTTAAGTTTAGATCAAAAAATTATTGAGAACGCAAAAATTTATGCGAGGTCTAATAATATAAGCCTTTCAAAACTTATTGAATCCTACTTGAAAGCACTCACTAAACGAGATAAAAAAATGACTGATACGACACCACTTGTGGAAAGTTTGAGCGGCGTTATTTCACTCGAGAAGAATTTTCATTCAAAAGATGCCTATACTGATTATCTAATCAAAAAGTACAAATGAGTAGATTATTAATTGATACAAATATCGTTATCGACCTACTCGCAAAAAGAGAAGAATTCTATGCAGAAGCCGCAGATTTGTTTTCTCGTGCAGATAAAAAAGAGATTGAGCTTACAATCTCATCGTTGACCTTTGCAAACACAAACTATATTCTATCAAAACTCAAAACAGCTCAAGAAGCAAAAGATATATTAAGGAAATTCAAGTTACTTGTAAAGCTCCTAAGTCTTGATGACAAAATAACCGAGTTGGCTTTGAGCGACAATAACTTTCCAGATTTTGAGGATGGTTTGCAGTATTATTCAGCTTTAGAAAATGAAATTGACATTATAATCACGCGCAATAAAAAAGACTTTAAAAACTCTGAAATACCTGTTCTCACAGCTAAAGAATTTATTGCTCAATTGAAACCGTAGCAAATCATAAATTATGAAACTGCGTAATCAGTTTAGCACTGCTCAATGGCTTAAAACCGTTTGCAAAGACGCTTTATCCCAATTTTATGCAGCTAGAATAAATTTCGTTTCATGGAGCTTATATAAATCTGGAGTTTACTGCCCCACTCGTGATCTGGTAAAGCAACTAATAATGCATAATGCTGTTCAGCATCTAGGACGCTAAAACAAAAACAGGTTACTTGCTTGCCGTATATTTGCGCGCTGAAAATTGCCCCATGTACAATAAGAACTTTAAGCTGATCCTGGCCGTATTAATTGTTGCTTACGCAGTATATCAGTTTACCAGAAACGAGATTTTGACGGGGATTTCCTTGATCTTACTCGCTGGTATTTTTGTGTTCCTTTATTTTAAAAACGAAATCATATTACTAGCGTTTCTGCGATTGAGGAAGCAGGATTTTGTAGGTGCATCCAGATGGCTGGATAGGATAAAAAATCCCGACAAAGCGCTGGTAACAAAACAACAGGGTTATTACAATTACCTAAAGGGGCTCATGATGTCTCAAACCAACATGACCAAAGCAGAAAAATTCTTTAGAAAGGCAATCAAACTGGGCTTGAACATGGATCAGGATCTAGCGGTCGCAAAACTCAACCTCGCAGGTATCGTGATGATGAAGCGACGCAAGCGCGAGGCCACTACCCTACTCAACGAGGCAAAAAAACTGGATAAGCACAATATGCTCAAAGACCAGATCCAGCAGATGAAGCAGCAGCTCAAGCGTATCTAAAAGTACATGGCTTTTAAAAATCAAACACCTTATCGTCCTGTGCTAGTTGCGCGTTAGGAAATATCTCCCGAGCCTCATCCGTAAACATTTCGTAGTTCTTATAGCGCGAGGAGAAATGCCCCAGGATAAGCGTTTCCACACCAGCTTTTTGCGCCATTGTTGCGGCTTGTGCAGCCGTACTGTGACCGGTTTTTTCACACAAATGCTCGTGAGATTTTAGAAACGTACTCTCGTGGTACAGAACGTCTGCACCCTGGATGATGGGTAAAATATCTTCTTTATACTTGGTATCGCTGCAAAACGCATAACTCATGGGACTCACGCCAGGAGTGGATAATTCGCTATTGGGAATGACCTCACCATCAACAGTCACATAATCATGCCCCTGCTTTATCTTGCGGTAATAAGCTACGTCCACGCCTTTTTCCTCGCAGGCTACCACGTCTAGTTTGCGATCTCCCTCTTTTTCCTGAAATAAGAATCCGTGGGTAAAAACGCGGTGATCCAGCGGTATGGTCGTTACGCTCACCTGTTCATCTTCAAAGATTAGGGTGGGTTTGTCTTGTACGCTTTCGCGAAAGCGTAATTCAAAAGGCACATGCGATTCTGCAAGTGTTAATTGCAAAGTGATCATCTCCTTGATCCCCTTAGGCCCATAAACAGTGAGCGGCTGATCGCGTCCCAGCAAACAAAAAGTGGAAACTAGACCTACCAATCCATACACATGATCGCCGTGTAGGTGGGAGATAAAAATGTGTTTGATACGTGCAAACTTTACCCTGTTCTTGCGCATTGCCATCTGCGTTCCCTCCCCGCAGTCGATGAGGAAGAGGTGGTTGCGTATTTCTAAAACTTGGGAAGTGGGACGGGCATTGTCACGAGGTGTTGCGCTGTGGCAGCCTAAAATGGTAAGTTGCACTAATTTACTTTTTGGGCAAATATAGAATCTCGTGCACCAGTATGGGCGTGAGTTGTGAACAACTTAGCGTTGATAGTACAGGTGCGACAGTTTATTGTGCCAGATAATCACAATCTTTCACTATTTTGCAAAAGAAATTCAATTCTATGCAGCCCAAACGTCTTTTTGATTTCCCTTATTATCAGCTGGAAAAATATCCCAGGCCTGATGCGCTAGTGACTAAAAAAAATGGTCAATGGACTGAAACCAGCACGCAGTCCTTTATAGATCAAGCAAATGCCATCTCTCGCGGCCTCATGAAGATGAGTGTGAAAAAAGACGATAAGATCGCCATCATATCTTCTACAAACCGCACGGAATGGAATATCATGGATATAGGCATCATGCAGACGGGTGCACAGGACGTGCCTATCTACCCTACCATCTCTGAAGAGGATTATGCTTATGTGATGAATCATAGCGAGTCTAAGTACGTTTTTGTCTCAGACAAGGAGGTGTACGATAAGGTCATGAGCATAAAGGATCAAGTCGCCAGCCTTAAGGATGTGTACAGTTTTGACGACATCGCAGGCTGCAAGAGCTGGGATGAAGTAAAAAACGCGGGAGCAGATACCAGCAACCAACCAGCGCTGGATGAGATGAAATCATCGATCGATGAAAACGATCTTGCTACCTTAATATATACGTCTGGAACCACCGGGCGTCCCAAAGGCGTCATGCTAAGCCATAAGAATATCGCCAGCAACGCCATACATTCTGAAACCAGACTGCCCATTATAGTTGGTAAGGCAAAAGCCTTGAGCTTTTTACCGGTTTGCCATATTTATGAGCGCATGTTACAATACCTTTATATATATACCGGTACCGGAATCTATTTTGCAGAATCGCTGGAAACAATTTCAGATAACTTGAAAGAGGTTCATCCAGACGTGATGAGTGCCGTGCCCCGATTATTGGAAAAAGTGTACGACAAGATCATTGCCAAAGGTGCAGACCTCACAGGCGTAAAGAAAAAACTGTTCTTCTGGGCGGTAGAACTGGGACTGGAATGGGAACCGTATGAGCAGAATGGCTGGTGGTATGAAAAGAAACTGGGTATTGCAAAAAAAATCATCTTCTCTAAATGGCAAGAAGCGCTAGGCGGTAATCTGAAAGCAATCGCCAGCGGTAGTGCTGCACTGCAACCTAGGCTGGCACGAGTATTCAATGCTGCCGGGGTTCCCGTGATGGAGGGTTATGGCCTGACAGAGACCAGTCCCGTGATTTCAGTAAATGACATGCGCAACCATGGTTTTAGAATTGGCACCGTAGGCAAGCCACTCCCAGAAACCGACGTCAAAATTGCAGAAGATGGTGAGATCATCGTCAATGGGCCACAGCGCATGCTGGGTTATTATAAAGACGAGGTAAAAACAAATGAAGCCATCGATAGCGATGGTTATTTCCATACCGGTGATATAGGAGAGATCGATAGTGATGGATTCTTGAAGATCACAGATCGTAAAAAGGAAATGTTCAAGACCAGCGGTGGTAAATACGTTGCGCCGCAGCTGCTGGAAAATACTATGAAACAGAGCCGCTTTGTAGAACAGATCATGGTTATTGGCGATGGTGAGAAAATGCCTGCCGCTCTTATCCAGCCTAATTTTGAATTTCTTGAGGAATGGGCAGACCGTAAAAATATCGAGTATAAGAACTGGGAGGATCTATGCGCACAAGAAAGAGTCGTCAACAGGATCATGCGCGAGGTGGAAGAGCACAATGCGAAATTTGGTAAATGGGAACGCATAAAAGCCATACGCATCACACCAGAAGAATGGACAATTGCAGAAGAATTGCTCACCCCTACCATGAAATTGAAACGACGCAACATAAAAGCACGTTACAAGCATCTTTATGATGATATTTACGGCACCAAAATCTAAAACGCAACAAGGCTAGGTGTACGCTATTTTAGATATTGAATCCAGCGGGGGGCAATATAACGAGGAGGGAATTACAGAAATTGCCATTTACAGGCACGACGGGCATGAGATCATTGATCAGTTTTCAAGTCTGGTCAATCCAGAGCGTCCCATCGATCCTTACGTCACAAAACTTACGGGCATCAACAATAAGATGCTACGGCGTGCGCCAAAGTTCTTTGAACTGGCAAAACGCATTATTGAAATGACCCAGAATGCCATTCTGGTCGCTCACAATGCGCAGTTTGATTACCGCATATTGAAATTGGAATTTGATAGGCTGGGGTATGATTTTCAGATTCAGACCTTGTGCACCGTAGAGCTATCCCAAAAATTGATCCCAGAAGCAGAAAGCCACAGCCTGGGCAAACTGGTCAGATCGCTAGGTATCCCCATAACCGATAGGCATCGCGCGACTGGTGATGCACTCGCAACCGTAAAGCTGTTTGAGTTATTGCTGGAAAAAGATCAGGACAAGGAAATTCTCCAGTCCAGCCTCAAATACATTAAGATCAAACAGGTAGATGCAGATTTAAAAGACATTCTGGACACGCTACCTACCAGCACCGGGCTTTTTTATCTTTTTGGTAAGGATGACGATTGCATCCTTATCGGCCAGGGGCGCAACATACGCAAGCAGGTCAACAAGCTTTTCCTGAGCAAGTCCCGCAAGGCAAAAAAAATCACGGAAGAGACCGTGCGCGCAACCTTTGAAAAAACAGGCAACGACCTAATCGCCAGTCTCAAAGAAAAGGTAGAAATTGAACGCAAGAAACCTAAGTTCAATCGATATCGCAAGGGCAAGGCAAAGTTCTACGGCGTCATCCCTGGATCAAAAAACAGATTGAAGGTATCGCAGGAACTGAATGGGAAGCCACTCTTAAGCACGTTTACCTCCCGTACGGCTGCCGTTTCCTTTATAGATCGGATAACTGGAGGTAAGGATCAGGAATTGACTGATGAGGTTTTAAAAAACCTGTTTGAAAAATACTCGATTAGCAGTAGAGACTGCTTAATTAGATTGCGTGGAAGAAAGAATAATGAACGCGCAATTGTCCTAATACAAAATGGCACCACGGCCGGTTACGCATATACCGATTTGCAGATACAGACTGCAGACGCAAAAATTCTCAAGCAGATTTTGATCGATCTACCGCCCAGTGAATCACTGGATCACACGGTACGTGCGTTTTTGCGCATGAGCAAGAACCATCAGCTCATAGACCTTTAAGTCCATAACCTTAATATATAGTTTATGGTGGTGTTTGTAAATTACGCTTTCGCGAAAGCGGACTCAACAACAATCACCAGAAAATGGAAGGCAAATTATTTCTTATCCCAGTACCTCTGGGCGATAATCTACCCAGCGAAGTTTTACCAAGTAAAATAGGTGAAGTGGTGCAAATGATTGATCAATACATAGCAGAAAACGAGAAGACCGCGCGCAAGTTTATCAAAGCCATTCATCCAGATAAACAGCAATCGCAACTGAGTTTTGAAATCCTAAATAAGCATACCGATGAAATTGATCTTAGATCATTTCTTGATCCCTGTTTGAACGGGAAGAATATGGGACTCATGAGTGAGGCAGGCGTACCAGCCATCGCAGATCCAGGTGCGAGGATCGTTAGAATTGCGCACATCTTAGGTATAGAAGTCGTGCCACTGGTAGGTCCCAGCTCAATCATTCTTGCCCTTATGGCTAGCGGGATGAATGGACAAAACTTTGCTTTTAATGGCTACCTGCCTATTGACTCCCGCGAGCGGAAGAACGCGATCAAGTTTTTTGAAAAAAGAGCAATGGCGGAAGATCAGTCACAAATCTTTATTGAGACCCCCTACCGAAGTGACAAGTTGATGAAGGAATTACTATCGACTTTGAGGCCAGATACGCGTTTATGTATCGGAACTGACCTTACATTACCTACAGAAACCATCATAAGTCGTCCTGTGAAAGGATGGATGAACGTCAAGGAAAAGTTAAATAAACGACCAGCGGTTTTTGTGATCGGGAATTAAAAATACTGCTTCTGCCCCTGCTGGTACTGGCTTTTCTGCTATTCAATGAATAATAAAAATAGAGTTATTAACTTTACAATCAGCACTCTTCATAAATAAATTGTAGGAAAGCTGGTTTTGTGGTTAAATAATCGTTATTTTCATCCCACTAATTATCAATACTCAAACACTTAGATATGAGACGGATACTACTTCTTTTGTTAACCGCGTGCTCCTTTACTGCTTTTGGGCAGGGAGAAGCCAACTGGTGGTTTTTTGGATTTAATGCTGGGGTCAATTTCAATAATGGAATTGAAATGCCGACCGATGTAGGCTCACTAAGTACCTTTGAGGGCTGTGCTTCAATCTCAAGTGACTGTGGGGATTTATTATTTTACACAGATGGATCAACTATTTGGAACGCAAATCATGTACCAATGCCAGGTGCAAACGGTAATTTACTGGGAAGTTCTTCTGCTGCACAATCTGGTATCATAGTTCCTGACCTTCAAATTGATAATCAGTATTATGTTTTTACCGTGGATGATTTTGGGGGACCTAATGGTGTCAGATATACGGTTGTCGATATGACGCTTAATGGCAACATGGGAGGTGTCGTTCCAGGACGTGTTAACCAAGTCGTAAGAGGTGCTGCTCATGAAAAAATCAGTGCTGTTTTACATGCGGATGAGGAATCTTACTGGGTAATGACCTACAATGACAATCAATATCAAGCATTTAGGGTTTTTAATAATACGGTAAGTACAACGCCAGTAACGTCAAATATTAATAATTTTCTACTTGATGATCCTAGAGGTACATTGAAATTCAATATTAATGGAACCAGATTAGCAAATACATCTGTAGGTAATGGTGCCACAATCGCAGATTTTGATAACGCAACTGGTATAGTAACTAATGAAATTAGATTAGGCGGTGGTAGCGGCGTTGCTTCCAGTCCTTATGGAGTAGAGTTTTCGCCTAGTGGTGAGCTTCTTTACGTGGACATGAATAGCTCTTCTGGGGGAAATGGATGTCCTACCAACGCGACCAGAGAGATCCTGCAATATGATTTATTATTGCCAAATTTTCAATTGTCACCTGTTGCTATTTTTAGTTCTGGAAATGAAACAAGTAGAGGTGCCCTGCAATTAGGTATTGATAATAAAATTTATGCAGCGAGAGCTTGTCAACCTTGGTTAGGAGTTATACGCAAACCAGATACAAGGGGAACAGGTGCTACTTACCGGAATGATGGTTTTGCTTTATCACCTGGCACTGAATCTAGGGAAGGTTTGCCACCATTTATCACTTCATTTTTTGGTGTTGACTTTGATGCAAATGACGCTGCTAGTGGTACTGGTGGTGGAAGTACAACAACGGCTAATACGATTGAATTCTGTAATGGTCAGCTCATAGAGTTTACCTACAGTACTGCGGCAGGTGCTCCTAGTTGTGCAACATTCCAGTGGGATTTTGATGATGGTACTTCCAGTACCACAGAAACTACGCAAAAAAATTACCCAACACCTGGAACTTACGAGGTCACGCTCTCGGTTTCAATCTCTAGAAGAACTCAGAGAACCAGTATTACCGTAATCATCTATGAAGAGGCGACAGCTAACCCAGTGAATGACATCGATATATGCGATACAGATATGGATGGTTTTGAAAACATTGATTTTTCAGGATCCCCAGAATCTGAGATAAGATTGGGGCAATCCACAACAGATTTTGAAGTTAGCTTCCATAGTTCGCTTGCTGATGCGCAAGCTGACACCAACGCATATGCAGCAATTGAGCCTTTTAATAGTACTGGAATGCCAGTTGAGGTTTTTGCTAGAATTGACAATAAACTTAACAACAACAGCTTAGGCTGCGAGGAGATTACTTCATTTTTTATTACCGTATCCCCGCCCGCTGTCGCCCAGCGTCCCACAGATTTGACTCTTTGTGATGATGATACAGACGGTTTTCAGACTTTTGACCTTACACAAACTGAACCTGAGGTTACAGGTGGTGCTGGTGGGGTTGTTACCTATTATACCTCTCAAGCAGATGCGACAGCTGGTATAAATGAGATAACTAATCCAGTTTCATTTACCACCACAAGTCCAAGTTCAGAGCGAGTATTTATCCGTTTAGGAGGCACAACCACTGGTGCATGTGCACCTACTTTTACCGAGGTTGATCTATTTACTATTCCTAATCCAACTGCCAACGTTGTTTTAGACAAACCATTATGTGATCTAGATGGTAGTGGGGATGATGAACTGGATATAGCTGCAATAACAGCTGAAGTTATGGGTTCACAAACTAATCCCGATTTCATTGTATCATTTTATGACTCACAAGCAGAAGCCGATGCAGGAACCCCACAAGCTGCACAACCCATATTAGTTACTAATACTAGAACAATATTTGTACGAATAGAAAATCAGACTAGTCCTGAATGTTATGATACGACAAGCTTTACAGCAGAATTGACCGGTGTACCAGTAGCTAATCCTGTAGCCGAATATAGATTGTGTGATGATGATTCAAATAACGGGTCAGAATCTTTTGATCTTCCCAGTAGAGATCCACAAGTTCTGGACACTCAAAACCCTGCTGGTCTCAATATAGACTATTTTATAAGTCAGGCAGATGCTGATCTAGGTGTGGATGGTGGTGCGACTCCACTGGCAGATAATTACAGCAGCGGCGGTCAGATCATTTATGTACGTGTTGAAAACACTCAAAATACCGATTGTTATGATACCACTAGTTTTGAGTTGATCATTGATACACAACCTTTAACCGTGAGCCTTCCAGATGTCCCAGTATGTGATGAGTTTAACGACGGATCACAGGATGTTTTACTAGACAATTACATAAATGATGTGCTAAACGGTCAAGCGATCTCAAATCCTGAGGTTACATTCTATTTGAGTCAGGCAGATGCTGATGCAGGTACTAATGCCCAAGGATCCACATTCCCAGCACCGCTAGGAACGACCACTATATATTCTAGATTAGAAAATCTAGACAACACAGAGTGCTTTGCAGTTTCTCAATTTGATATCATCCTAAGCCCACAAGCTGAAGCAAACCCATTGACAGAAATTAGAGTTTGTGATGATGCATCTAATGATGGAGTAGATGATTTCAATCTACCTGATGTAAACACTGAATTACTTGGTTCACAGGATTCATCACTTTTCAATATTGAATACTTTTCTAGTATGGCAGATGCTGATGACGGAACACTAAATGGAGCACCAGCTCTACCATCCCTCTTCAATACAGGTACAACAACTGTATTTGTAAGGATTGAAACCGCGGCAAACAGAACTTGCTATGATGTTGAACCTGTAGATCTTTTTGTGGATGAATTACCTAGAATCGGAACAGTTGATGATTTAACCGTTTGTGATGAGGATAATGATGGCATTGAAAGTCGTGATTTGTCGGACTTTGATGTGCAAGTGTTAGATGGACAATCAGATGCTCAATTTGAGGTAAGTTATTATGAGACTGACGGAGATGCTCAAGCTGGAACTAATCCTCTTCCTAATCCATTTCCTATTGACTCAACAACACCATCAATTTTTGCAAGGGTTGACAATGTGGATAATGACACATGTCCAGCTATAACAAGTTTTGATTTCACTATTAGTCCTACACCAATTGCTAATAACGCCGTGAATCTTGTAGAGTGTGATAACCCTACAAATCCTGGTGTATTCATGTTTGACTTAGGCATGAATGATTCCGAAATCTTGGGTACTCAAGATCCTAATGCATTTACTATAAATTATTATGCATCTGATTCAGATCGCGACATGGCTATAAATGCTTTACCTCGTATGTATCTGAGTTCAGCGATATCTGCACCAGAAACTATTTACGCAAGATTAGATTCAAATCTGACTTCCATTTGTCCTGCGGAAATTGAATTCACGCTCAAGATAGATTCAACGCCCACTGCATCTATGCCAGGCATATTGACTTTGTGTGATGATAAGGAAGATATGATTGAACAATTTAATTTAGAGTCTCAAACTGTTGACATATTGAACGGTCAGGATCCTTCTGTATATGAAGTGACGTACCACCTAACAGATTCTGATGCGATGAATGATATTAATCCATTGAGCTCACCGTACACAAACAACACGCAAGCTCAGACTATCTACGTAAGGGTGGATAATAGAAATAATGATACTTGTGCAGACTTTACATTGTTTGACATAGAGGTTTATGACCGTCCTGATATTCAGGATCAGGCGCCACCAGTAATTTGTGCTGGTGTACCTGAAACCTTGGATGCTGGTAATGGATTTACAACATACTTATGGTCTACTGGTGAGGATACACAGACAATCGATGTTGTTGCAGGTGGTGATTACACCGTGACTGTCACAAACGATCTAGGATGTGATAACACAGCAGTATATAGAGTGAGAGAATCTGACGTTGCTGTATTTGACAAAATCGTTATAGGTGACTTTGAGGTGAATACTAATGAGATTACAGTATTAGTTACTGGTAGTGGTGATTATGAATATTCTATCGATGGCTTCAATTATCAGAGTAGCAATGTGTTTGACAATCTATACCCGGGATTCTATACAGTTTACGTAAATGACCGCAATGGTTGTGGGCAGATACAAGAAGACGTAACTGTCTTAGGTGGGCCACAATTCTTTACGCCTAACACTGATGGTTATAATGATACATGGCAAATCGTGGGTGCAAACCTCATCCCAGATGCACAGGTATTTATCTATGACCGTCAAGGAAGATTGCTAAAACAAATGAGTCCCACAGGTCCTGGTTGGGATGGTACTTTTAACGGGAACCCATTACCTTCAAGCGACTACTGGTACTCAATCGAAATGGCTAATGGTAGAAGAGTCACTGGACACTTTGCTATGAAACGCTAGTCATATAATGTATAACGTCTAAAAGCTGTCTCTGTAAAGAGGCAGCTTTTTTTGTGCTATACGTCAATGACATCTCATAGGTTCGCTGTTTTCGAACCTAGTATAATCTTGCAACAATAAAACAGTCTTATATTATATGTTGACTAATATTTAGTGCACAAATCTTGGTTTATCAGTGCTCAATTAAGTCAAAAAACCTTGCATAGCCTTAGCTTAGAAGGTAGTTTTTCTTGCAACCTGCGAGCGCAGCGAGGGGATTGCACAACGTGAGAGATAAGAAAGCGTGATTTATGCGAAATGTTGGTCAATAAATAGTATTTATACGTGTATGCACATAGCTATTTTGGAATCGTGGTATTCTTTACAACAAGGCTAGAAGTTTAGTGGCAGAATGATGCATTAGATCTAAGGCAACACTATTCTCATTAGGTCATACATGCTTGATTTTATATATTGCTTGTAAGAGATACGCTTTCGCGAAAGCGGAACAAAAACAATTTCATGAGATACAATAACAAACAACAAATCATAGATAGATTTGTGAGCTATATCACCATTGACACTGAATCAGACCCTGCCAGCACGACCACGCCCAGCACAAAAAAACAATGGAATCTTGCCAGATTGTTGCATAGTCAGCTGGAACAAATGGGTCTAGAAGCGACCATCGACGTCAATGCCTACGTGATGGCAACTCTTCCCAGCAATGTTTCTCATGACGCACCCGCAGTGGGGTTTATATCACATTTTGATACGACACCAGATTATACGGGAAAGGATATCAAGCCTCAGATCATAGAAAACTACGATGGTGAAGAAATTGACTTAGGTGATAGTGGGCTGAAGCTTTCGCCAGATTATTTTGAGGAATTGAGCAATTATAAGGGACAAACCCTGATTACTACCGATGGCACTACCCTACTCGCTGCAGATGATAAAGCTGGGATCACTGAAATAATGACCGCAGTCAAATTTCTGGTAGAGAATCCAGAAATTCCCCACGGCCCTATACAGATAGGATTTACGCCAGATGAAGAAATAGGCAGGGGTGCGCATAAGTTTGATGTAGATCGTTTTAATGCTGACTGGGCCTACACCATGGACGGCAGCCAGATAGGTGAGCTGGAATATGAGAATTTCAATGCGGCAGAAGCCATCGTCACAATCAATGGTAAAATAGTCCACCCAGGATACGCAAAAGGAAAAATGATCAATTCCATGTATCATGCCCAGCGATTTATCGACGCGATGCCGCGACTGGAAGTACCTGAGCATACGGATGGATATCAGGGTTTTTTCCATTTGCACACCATTAAAGGTGCTGTAGAAAAAACCACTCTCCACTATATAGTGAGAGACCATGACAAACAGCATTTTGAAGCACGCAAAGAATTTATCCAGCAAGTTGCTACAGATTTGAACAACGAACTGGGAACTGATTCAATTCAGGTAGAAGTAAAGGATCAGTACTACAATATGCGAGAAAAAATAGAACCTGTCATGCATATTGTGGATATTGCCAGACAGGCTATGGAAAATCTGGATATCAAACCTCTGATCAAACCCATACGCGGTGGAACGGATGGATCACAGTTGAGTTATATGGGATTACCATGCCCCAATATTTTTGCCGGTGGACACAACTTTCACGGCCCTTATGAATACGTTCCGGTTGAAAGTATGGTCGCTGCAACAAATGTTATTGTCGAGATTGCTCAACTGGTTGCTCAGAATTGCGCTCAGAAATGATACAAAAAGTTCTACCCTTACTGATTCTGTTCTCTGGGTATGTTTCATATGCACAGGGAAAGATCTTCCTAGATAAAAACCTTGTAGCATGCGATTCACTACAAGCAACATATTATGATCTTCAGGTGAATGATCATGAAACAGGTCTGATTAAATCCACTATCTATAGTCTTGATGACACTATTTATCTAAAAGGTTATTACGAGCAGGGCAATCCTATAGAGAAAACGGGAACATGGATCTGCTACTATCCCAATGGGAGGATGTCGAGCACTACCACCTATTCCAGTGGTAGGATTGCCGGGGAGAGAAATATCTACCACGACAATGGACAACTGGCACACCGCTATAAATTGTCTGGTAAAAATAACGGGGCTGGACAACTTCCAGAGATTACTCATTTGTTTACTCGAGAAGGTAAACATCTAATCAAAAATGGAAATGGAATTTACAAAGGATCATCGTTGACTGATCTGGGCATCGATGTAGACAGTCTTTTTGGTATGTATAGAAATGGTAAGCCGTTTGGAATTTGGCGAGGATATACAAATGATCAGCTCGTTCTAGAGGATGAATACGATTCAAAAGGTTTGAAAAAAGGTTATGTGGTTAGAGATGGGAAAAAAGTGGAATATAAAAAATCAGCTCGAGTCCTGCTTTAACGATGAAAGCCAAAAAATTCAACCGCAGCCTGAGAAAAAACATGCATTTTTTTTATCAGAGAAATAATGAAGTCATGACAGATTACAAAATAGACATGCTGCTTATTGTTGATATTGATATGGAAGGAAACATGAAAGAGATATCAGTAGATCATGGCGTGGATAAGAACTCCATGCGTGCGGCTATAAAGGCATTGCGCTACACCATAAAAAAATGGAACCCGGCAACTTTAAGAGGTAAACCTATTAATGGTAAAATCATCGTACCCATTGATTTTGAGA
Organism: uncultured Flavobacteriaceae bacterium; assembly: GCA_963740155.1. Taxonomy (GTDB): domain Bacteria; phylum Bacteroidota; class Bacteroidia; order Flavobacteriales; family Flavobacteriaceae; genus Nonlabens. Next base: position 179,232 of record CAVUDE010000004.1, read on the forward strand.
GTAGGTTGTTTTAAGCGTTCAATAATGTAATACTGTTGTATATCTACTTGGTTTGCTTGCAAATTGTAAAGTGTTTCAATACCAAGATTATCTTTGAATTGCAGTTCTATATTAGGCAATACAACTTATTATATCATGAAACCTCAAAACACAAAACTATATATTGCCCTGTTTCCCATGTGGGAAGAACAACTCAACGATCTAAAAAATGTTATAGACGGTTTCCCATTAGAAGAAGCTATCAAGTGGGGCGCACCGTGCTACATGCTGAATGGCAAAAATGTCGTGGGTTTAACTGCATTCAAAAATCACTGCGCAGCGTGGTTTTATAAAGGAGCAATGATCCCAGGTTCCGAGGTAATTTTACACAACGCGCAGCCTGGAAAAACACAGATGTTGCGACAATTACGCTTTCGCGAAAGCGAGAAAGTCAATATCCCCCTCTTTAAAAATCTTGTAGAACAGGCAATAGCCGTAGAAATTGAACAATCCCGATAAATATTATCGGGATTGATTTAAAAACTGCAGTGAGATTACTTTCCTACGATATGTAGCTCGCTGAAGTTTTTGTCTACAAAGAATGTTTGGTTTTTGACATCGTATTTGAGATCATCAAGAGGAATCTTTTTGTTATCCACCTCAACAAAATCAATTTCAAATGGCAAGCCTACAAAATTAAATTTAAGAGTCCCATATTCCGTGATATATTTTCCATCCTTGAACTGGGAAATGATCAGTTCTTTTTCCTGACCGCTGAATGTTAAGTTACGTAAGCTAAATCTACCCTTGCGGTAATCATAACCATCTTTTGCATCTTCATAGATCACACTCTTATCCTTGCCTGCTTTATAATATACGTCCAGAGTGAGATGCTCAATCTTCTTCTCTCCCACATATTGCATCACGGGATATCGCGGGATAATTGATCCGGACTTTACAAACAATGGCAACTGCTCAATATCTGCATCTACCCAGCATTCCTGACCGCCCTGCACGATTTCCTTAGTCCAGAAATTGTACCACTGCCCCCGTGGAATATACATGCGTCTACCTTTTGCGTTTGCCTCTAGTATGGGACATACAAGAATCTTATCGCCAAAAATAAATTCATCATTCCGGTAGTGCGTCTGTGGATCTTCCTGATCATAGACCACAAGAGATTTTAACATGGGAATCCCCTCTTCTGCATACTGCCAGAAAGAAGTGTAGAGATAAGGCAACAGCTCATACCGCAACTCGATAAACTTGCGCGTTATGTTTGTCACGTTATCATCAAAGGTCCAGGGCTCTTGATGACCGTGATCCCCACTGGAGTGGACACGGCAAAATGGATGGAAAATACCTAGTTGTATCCATCGTACAAACAGCTCGCCCGTGGGCTGCTCTGCAAATCCACCTATATCTGAGCCAGCAAATGACATCCCAGAGAGCGCCATGCGCTGCGCCTGGATATTTGCGATACTCAAATGCTCCCAGGTAGCCACATTATCGCCAAACCAGCTGGAAGTATAACGCTGCGTTCCAGAATAGGCAGATCGTGTGATGACAAAAGGACGCTTGGGATAGATGAATTTTTTCACTCCCTCATAAGTCGCCCGCGCCATTTGCGCACCATAAATGTTGTGTGCCTTGCGGTGGGAGCATGGATGCCCGTCATAGTTATGGCGCACATCATCTGGGAAAGTTTTGTTAGGCACCTCCATCACGGCTGGCTCATTCATATCATTCCATACGCCAGACAATTTATTATCAGCGATAAGTCCTTTAAATAGTCCTGCCCACCACTCTCTCACCTCTGGATTTGTGTAATCCGGGAAATAGCACTGCCCAGGCCAGACCTTGCCTTTCATGTAAGGACCATCTGCCCGCTTACAGAAATAATCATTTGCCATCGCCTCCTGATAAACCGAGTAGTCTGGATCTACCTTTATTCCCGGATCGATAATGGCAATCGTTTTAAAACCATCATCCTTGAGATCAGAAATCATTTTTGTAGGGTCTGGAAACTTCTCGTTATCCCATGTAAAGCACCTGAATCCGTCCATGTAATCTATATCCAGATAGATGGCGTCACAGGGAATCTGCAGCTCACGGAATTTTGCCGCGATCTCCCGCACATTGCTTTCTGGGTAATAAGACCATTTACACTGGTGGAAACCCAGCGCCCACAGTGGCGGTAACTCTGGTTTACCCGTAAGTTCTGTGTAACCGCTAATTACGTGATTTAGGTCAGGGCCGTAGATAAAATAGTAGTCCATGCTCCCACCCTGTGCCCAGAAACTGGTCACGTGGTGACGTTCTTGAGCAAAATCAAAAAAAGACCTAAACGTATTGTCAAAAAATATCCCGTAGGCAATCTTATTTTGCAGGCCTATGTAAAAAGGCACATTTTTATAGAGTGGATCCGTCTGTTTGCCAAACGCGTACTGATCCGTCCCCCACAATTCAAAACGCTTTGCGCGCAGGTTATTATCGGCAGGTTTATCGCCCAAACCGTAGAAACTCTCGCCCGGCTGCGCTTTTTTAGACATCTTTACAATGTTGCCACCATATTGATAGCTTTCTTCATAATGAAAACCCTGTTCGTCCTCACAGATAATCTTTCCTGTGAGGTCAAAGATGCGGGAACGCAAATCGGTTTTGGAAACATGGCATACGATCTTTGAAGTCGTAATGCGGTAGTGATCGTCTTGCTCACTCACTTCCAGCTTGTTGTAGCCGCGGTTACTTTCTTCATCCACGGCATAGGAAAAATCACTCTCCATCTTGCCGCCGGTGCCGTATTTAAATCTAATCACACTGTCACGGAAAATCTGCACCTTGAGGATCACCCCATTCTCTGCGTAAAAATGTATCGTGTCCACCACATGATCCATGTGGGAAAGTTTTCCTGGAAATAGGTTACCTGAATTTATAACCTCTGTATTTACAATCATAGAATCGTTGTCTTGAGCGTATTTGATGATTACGCTTTCGCGAAAGCGAAAATAACATATTCACCCTGCTACCCTGCGAGCATGGGCGTTAAGAATGCCTAACTTGGGGTGGATTAAAGAATAGGGAAAATAAGCCTACCGTACGTCCCAGCGTCTCGGTGAGAGCTTCCTTGCGTTCTGGAGTCGTAAAGATATTGGTAGCGCGTATGACAATCTGAAGTATGGATATCTGGTACCATTTTACAGCATATCGCAAAGGTACACGGGGATGCCTGATTTTCCACACGTACCAGCCGTTGCGTACGACCATTTTACCGTACGTGTATTTATTGGGCCTGCCAGCTGCATCATGGTGATGCTCGAGTCTCGCGGCAGTATTGAGATATAATTTCCCCAGATGGCACAATCGCAAAGTAAAATCTGCGTCCTCGTAAAGACCGTATCCATCAAAATATTCTGAAAACTTGTGTTGCTTAAGCACAGATAACGGGAAACTGGAAACCCCACCCATTAGCTGTTCCACTTCATAGGTTTTACCCGTGGGCGGTAAGCTACTTATTGATCGCCCGTGACCAGATTTGGGATAGATAGCTGGCGGCAAATCTTCAAAGAGCCCTAGTTTCTTGCGCATTTTCCAGCGGCTGCTTTCTTTACGGCAATGGCCATCATAGCAATAATACTCTGGGCTGGATTGCTTGCTTGCATCCAGCGGTGTCCAGGTAACTTCATTTGTGATAAAGCCACCTACACCCAGCGCAGCAGGGTATGATTTATAAGTGGCCAGAATCTGCTGAAAGTAGTCTGATTCCAGTACGGTATCATCATCTAGAAAACAAACAATGTCCATGTTGTTGCCCACACGCACCACCCCATAATTACGCTGGCGTGTAAGCCCGCGGTGCTCGACGGGAACTAGATAATACTTTAGGTTTTTGTACTCATCATCAGCAAGCATCTTTCCCGTTCCATCATTTGTGGAACCGTCGATGATCAAAATCTCATCGGGTCTAACTACCTGCACTGCAACAGAATCCAGCAAAGTCTTCAACGCGTGCGGCCGCATGTAAGTACAGATGATAAGTGAAATAGTTTTGTATTTCATAATTGTCAGGACGTTGTAAATCCTAGATAAATCATTTGGCTTTTGACATAACGCGATTATAAAAATCTAGATTGGCTTTAATTAACTCATCGGCATTGAATTTTTCTAGAATTGTAGCTCTACCTGCCTTTCCTAATTGCTCTCTTTTAGCTTCATCCCCTAATAATAGATTAATACTTTCGGCAAGGCTGGTTGTCTTGTGCGCATCTACCGCTATACCATTCACACCATTGTCGATAATTTCTTCTGACCAGCCCACATTGCTGGCAACAAGCGGCTTTTGCATGGCCATCGCCTCTAGCCAAGTCATGGGAAACGCCTCTGCATGGCTGGGTAGGCATATCAGCTGGGATTGTGAGATATAATCCAGCACCTGATCGTATGGAACTTTGGGCAGGAACTTTACCATTCCTCCAGCAGAATCATTGAGGACTTTCTTAATCAGTGCAATCGTTGATTCACCTGTCTGATTATCCTTTACATCTCCACCTAGGTAATAAAGGAAAATATCGGGATACCGCTCATGTACGAGATTAAAAGCTTTGGCAAGTTCAATTACACCTTTCTTACGGATGATCGTTCCAAAATTCAAAATGTACTTATCTGTTGACTCTTTACTGCTAGGAACAAATAAACTCGTATCGATGATATTGTAGCAGGTTGAGATCTCCTGATTAAGTTCAAATAGGTTTTTCGTTACCTCGCCCGCAAATGCACTTACCGCTCCTACTCCATCTGCATTGCGCAGCGCCAGTTTTTCAAATAGTCTATTTTTCTTTTTTTGAGGGCGATTGGACAAATGACAGAAATAAGTGTCACTACCATGTATCTTAATTACATGCGGAATCTTAAATCTACAAAATGCCGTAAGTCCAGTCCAATCTGGTGCTTCAAGTATATCTATGTCCCCTGCGTTGCTGTTGATATAATCTGCAACGTGTTTTCTGTAAAAATAAAATCCGCCTAACTTGTAGCTTTTTTTAGCAATTGCGTGGATGGTGATACCATCTTGAGCAAACACCTGCGAGCTATCCTGATTGCAAACAAAGACGGTTACCTTATGATTGCGATTGATCAGCGCTTCCGCTAGGTTTTTAATACTGGTTCCTAGACCTGCGGCAGGTCCTAGATTATGGTGGGGATATTCTGGTGTTAGAAAACCTATATGCATTTCAAGAGCTTATAATGATTTGAAATCATGGACTCAATTGACCATGTATCTCTCACATATTTATAGAAGTTCCTGTCTATTGATCTGCGCCCTGTGAGCAATTCTTCAACAATGACCTCTAGCTCGTTAACATTGCCCTCTTTGTAAATATATCCATTGTCACCGTCGATAACGGCTTCCATGTTACCACCTACAGTTGTGGTTATTACAGGAACATTAGCTGCAAGACTTTCCAGTATGGCTAGACTAAAACATTCCATATAAGTAGGTAGAATCATATAATCATAATCTGGAAAGCGGGTATTGACGTCAGAAACGCTACCCATAAAATTGACGTTGTTTCCCAGATCAGCTTCCCTAGACAAGGTTTCAAGTGAGGATCTGTAAGGCCCATCACCATAGAGATCAAATTGAGTGGATCCCAATACATCCTTCTTTTTCAATGCGCCCAGTGCAGCCAGCAAATCTTGAATTCCCTTTGACTCCCGCAGATGTGCGACCGTAAGAAAACGCAAGTTTTGAATATCCAATGATCTTTTTTCACTTATCTCTATATGCTGTGTCACAATACCATTGTAAACCAGTTCACATCTATCACTTATTCTTTTGCCAAAATCCTTTATCAATTCATCTACGGTATACTGGCTCACTCCTACAAAAACATCTATGTATCTCGCATAGAGAGTGCTTTGTAGTTTTTTTTCTAAACGTTTTTTAAATGGGTAACCACCCACAGGTCGTGGGTTGTGGTCTACAGCAACAATAGAACTGAGAGGATAACTTTGCTTTGCTTTTTTATAAAAGGGCGTGCAAATGGCAGTAAAATGAGTAATTATTCTATCAAATTTTACGTGATGAATTTTTGAAAAGTCAATAAAACCCCGCTCTACATTGTTATCGCAATTAGTAATGTCGAGTTGATCATAATCACCATGATTACTTAAATTAGGGAAGAACCATTTGACGTCATGACCTCGTGACAAGCAATAACTATTAAATCCCAAAAAGAAATAATCCATCCCACCTACTCTATCAGGCATGAGCACATAATTACAAACGACAGCTATATTCATAAAAAGGCTAAATACTGAGTAGTTTTTTTACAATGCGCTCACTGGTTCCTTCTAGTGGAACACTAATTTCTAGATCAATAATCTCCTTTCTGTCCTTGGAGTTCTTATCAGGGTCTGCTAGCGATGATTTAAGGCAACGATGGAGCTCTTCTGAATCATTTGCAACACATATCGCATTGCTGTTGATAAGAGGCTGCAAGTGAATGTAGTTCATGAATACTTGATCGTTGTATAATCCGTTTTCCTCGTTACCAAAAGCAACATTCACCACAGGTTTATCAAATAACATAAAATCCAGACTCATGGTAGAGAACATATTTACGTTTATATCAGAGTATTCCAGAATACTGCGTAAATCAGTTACATCCTTACGGGTAGGTACTCGCTGCGACCACTCTTCTACATGCCCCTCTCTAGCAAGCGGCCATTCAGGTATATTCCATTTGATGGACTCATATTTGTCCATGAGAGCAGAAAACCTGGATCCATCCTCTGCGGGGGAGGTGCGCACCAGTAACTGTAAGTCATCGTGGGTGTTTATATACTTCACTACTGCCTCAATATGGATTGGGTCGTTCCCACCTATACCTGCATCTGCGCAACTGTAGCAGATGGTTTTCTTAGCAGGGTTCAGATCAAAACGTTCAATAAACTGATCCTTGCTGGACTGATACCTTTCCAATACATAGGGTTCAAACTGTGGGGTCCCTATGACATGAACCTGATCTGGCTTCACTTCAGAGTAATAGTGTAGCATCTCTGATTTCATAAGATCACTCCACACAAAATAGTGGTCAAAATTTGACATCATCCGGCCTTTTGAGGCTAGGTTATCCCAGCTAAAGATAAATGTACTGTGGGTGATATCTAGTTCTTTTGCAGCACCAGCAAGCGGTGCGAGATGTCCAGGCCGCTGGTGGGTAAAAAACAAGTGATCTGGTTGATAATTGGTCAGAATTGTTTTAAACTCTTCGTATACCGCATCACCCTTGAAACTGTCAAATTGCTTTTTCTCAAACTTCTGTATAGCTTTTTCTGAATGTGAAAAACGACTGTAAGCATAAAGCCCCTTCATAAAGATCGATCTGGGCTTGAAGCCCTTAGGTCTCATTTTGTTCAGATTATTATCTATGCCGAATGAAGTGCGATGCCGCTGCATGTGGGCTAGCTCTTTAAGCTTGCGGTAGGCATACGATTTTCTGGATTCTGTATAACGCGGTAAATCCACTATACGCACATTCTCTGCGATGTTCTGATCTAAGTATGTTTTAGACGGAATCTCAGAAAAAACGATTACTTCACTATAAGACTTTGCAGCCCAGTGCATAAAGTCACTTAAAACAAAGTTCCTGAATCCCACACCGTCAGTTATGACTAGGCCCAGTCTTGAATTATGTGTATTATCTTTCATTTATCGACCTTTAACGTGTGTAGGAAATGACAGTGGGCAAAAATACCAAACTTGATTTGCTACAAATGATTTTCAATAGATAATCTGAATAGCATTTATCCATTGCCAGATATGAAAACTACTATCCCGATCGCCTTTCATATATAGGTCCAGCTCTTTATCCAGTTCAGCCTTATTGACAAACGGGAGGTTTCTAGCATGGTGCAGACTGGAATAAACCCAGTCCCTCAAGTCTTCACCCAGCCATTCCCGCTGTGGTGTTTGCAATGGACGTTTAGGCGCAAGTGAGATGGAATCGCTCATATAGGAATGCATTAGATCTCGTACGAGGTACTTTTGCACGCCATCTTTGATTTTGTAATCCAGCGGCTGGCTAAAGGCAAATTCCACCATGCGATAGTCCAGAAACGGCTCCCTCAATTCTGTACTTGCTGCCATGGAAACCCTGTCGTTAAACCTTAGTGCCCTCGGTATTTTGGTATAGAAAAGATCGCGGTACTGGGTATTGAGCACTTTGTCGTTGAAGGGCTTTGGATATTTACGCTTTCGCGAAAGCGCAATAAATTCATCATCCAGCACATTAGATCTAAAGGGTGATTTATTGACCCCCTGTATGACTGGACTCACGCCTTTCTGTATGTAATAATCGTACCCTGCCCATTGTTCATCCATACCCTGGCCGTCCAGCAAAACCTTGACGCCCATTTCTCTGGCTGTTTTAAATAATTTCCCATAAGCTAGTGTGGGGAACCCGCCGTAGGGTTCATCCTGCATCCTGCTCATCTCCAGAGACAGCTCTGGAACTTCCTGAGCGGTCATCTGTACCTTGACCAGCGGGTTGCCGGTGGATTTAATGAGTTTCTCTACCCATGGCAGCTCATCGTATCTATCATCACCCGTATAAAATGTAAATGCCTTGATGTTACTACCATCATCCAGCGTATTTACCATGCTAAGCAATGTGGAACTATCTAGTCCACCGCTCAGGTTAAACCCTACAGGCACATCTGCCCTGAAACGCAATCTTATACTGCTTTTGAGTAATTCCTCGTAATGATCACGTGCCTGATTATAAGGTATTTCAAATTCTTGTCTTAGGACTTCCTTTTCAAAGTGATACCATTTCTTGATGGATTTAATCCCATTTTTTATGGTCATATAATGACCACCAGCAAGCTGACAGACCCCTTTCCAGAATGTTTCTTCTGGAGAGCCGTAATCACCATGGTTCAAATATCCAGACCAGACTTCTAGCTTTGGAGTTTTCTCTATACCGGCGGCAAAGAGACTTTTAATTTCTGAGGCAAAAAATAAAGCCTCGCCTCTCTCGCTGTAATAGAACGGTTTAACGCCAAAACGGTCTCTCGCCGCAAAAAACTCTCTCTCTTTTGTATCCCAAATTGCAAAGGAGAACATGCCATTGAGCCTAGAAAGGCAGTCCTTGCCCCATACGACATAAGACGCCATCAACACCTCTGTGTCACTCGTGGTTCTGAACGAGTAGCGGCTGCTCAAATCATCCTTAAGCTCCTTATAGTTATATATCTCACCGTTAAAGATCAACACATACCTCCCATCGACATCGTGGAATGGCTGGTGTGCGGCCGCGGTCAGATCAATAATGCTCAATCTGTTATGTCCTAGTGCGATGCCGTCATTATCCCATCTTGCGGTATGGTCTGGGCCACGGTGCTTCTGCGCGAGCAGCATGGCGTCTATCTTTTGAATCCTATCGCCAGTAATACCTACTATTCCTACTATTCCGCACATGAGCCGTATAATTTTATTGCTAGAGACTGTGCAATCTCCCAGTCTTTCATGGTATCGATATTCACGTAACGCTCTGGATCAGATTTCACAAAACCTATACTATCGCCGTATAGCGAGTTCTCTTCCATTAATATTTTTATCGAGGTTATATAAATGGAACCGTCGCGTATAAATGCGGGTGGTAGTTCTTGCCGGCGTTTAATGATCTGTTTTTCACCAGTAGCGATACTCAGACCACCTTGCTGGTTTTCTTCAAATACCCAGTGCGGGTTGAACTCGTGTGGAACCTCCTTTACTGAAATTAGGCTATCGTAATTTCCGTTTGAGAATTTCTCAATCGCATTTTCAATATCACTACTCTTCCTAAATGGATAAGTAACCTGTAGTAGGCAAACCGCGTCGTATTGATCACCATTCTTAGCAAGTTCCTTGACAACGTGCTGTAGCACTTCTAGGGTTCCAGCACTATCACTTGCAAGCTGGTCAGGTCGTTTAAAGGGCACGTCTACTCCCATGCTTGTTGCAGCCTCGATCATTTCATCATCTTCTGAAGAAAAGAAGACCCGATCCACACCGTTAGCTTGCTGGGCAACATCAATGGTGTATTGCATCAAGGGTTTACCATTGAGCAATTTTATATTCTTTCTGGGCACGCCCTTGCTCCCGCCCCTGGCTGGAATAATTGCGAGTATGCGCATCTAGTAGGTTATTGTTTTGTGGAACGGCAAATCTATTGTTGCAAGCAGGTCTGCAATCTTCTGGCCGGCATCACCATCACCATATACAGTACTGCGATCGATGGCGGCTGCATTTATCTGATGCTGGATGGCATTTCTGATGGCATCCTTGTCGTAACCCACATCCATGACATTATTGCCACGCTCACGACGGTTTTGCCTGCTACCTATGTTCACCACGGGGACTCCCATATAGGCACACTCCCTGATTCCCACGCTGCTATTCCCTATCAAGCATTGCGAGTTAATAAGCAATCGCAAGAAATCATTGGGTTCCATATTTTTAAAGAATCTAAGCTTGTTGTCTTTATTCTTCTCGCGGAAACTGCGTATTCCATTACTTGTACCATCACTGCCAGCATCTACATTAGGCCAGAACCAGTAAGTGTTGATATCCAGCTCTGTTACGGCTTCAAGGGTTTTAAGTATGTCGTTTTTGGCTTGTGCATATTCTGTGGTGACAGGGTGTTGCATGACAACTATATACGGGTCTGAGACATCAAATTTATACCCCACACCACCGTATTTTTCAATAGGATTGAAATTGAGGTCAGGTGATTCAACCACCTGGTGCGCCAGGTCTATAGAGGGACAGCCCACATCATAAACCTGATCAGGCTCCTCGCCTAGTTTAATGACTCGCTTGTAGGCATCCTCGCTTGCGACAAGGTGTATGTCTGCCAGCTTTGTGTTTGCGTGGCGTACTTTCTCATCTATGTTACCAGTTACCTCACCGCCTTGAATATGTACAAGGGGTATGTTCTGGTAAGCTGCTGCAATACTGGTGGCGATGGTTTCATAGCGATCTGCAATAGTGATGACTGCATCTGGTTGCAGATTATAAAAAACATTTGCCAGTTCCATGACACCTAGGCCAGTAGTCTTTGCCATGGCCGTTTTGTTCTCACCCTCCAGCACCATAAAAACCTTCTCGTCAATGGTAAAACCGTCGCGCTCGATAAATTCTACGGCATTGCCGTAGCGATCCAGTAATGCGGCACCTGCGATGACCAGCTGCAACTGCAGATCCTGGTGATCGCGTATGGCGGCAAGCGCGGTCTTAATACGGCTATAAGATGGGCGGGCGGTGACTACCGCGCATATTTTTCTCATGCTAAATCTTCTTCATTTAGAAAGTCAAAGGCACTCTTTGCCGACTTCAATTTTCTGCCAATCACCTGCTGGAATGCAGAGGCATCGATGCCGTAGCCCTTCGGCTTTTTTGCTTCTAGATCGTCAAAGGTAACGATATGTCCTGCATTCAAGTCGTTCCTCACGGCGAGGGACTTTTCAAAGATTGATTTCACTTTCGCGAAAGCGGAATTATCCTTCTTATCTACAGGATTACAAAGAGCAGTGGCAATGGAACGGACATCTGTGACCAACTGGGATATCTCATTGATCTCAAGTGAAGCAGCAGCATCCGGGCCAAACATCCTCTTGTCCCACACGGCGTGAAATTCCAAAATCTCAGCACCGCAAGCCACGGCTGCAACATTTGCGGCAATGGTTGCACTGTGATCTGAAAAACCTATGGTATTATCGGGATAGCGGTTCTTGAGTTCTGAAATTACATTTAATCCATACTGTTCAGGCTTCGTAGGATAAGCTGTATAACATTGTAGGATGCTAAAATCCACCTTATGGGCATTCAGGAATTCAATGGTTTTATCCAGCTCGTCAAAACTGGACATACCGCTGGAAATGATGATGGGCTTGCCAGTTTTGGCAACTTTTTCCAGTAACAGAAAATTGCTCACCTCCCCACTACCTATTTTATAACCGTAAACTCCTGCTTCTTCCAGAAGATCCACCGCCGCATTGCTGAATGGTGAGGACCAAAACTCCAGATCTACCTCGTTACAATGGGAAGCGATCTCCTTCCATTGTTCCAGTGTAAACTCCATACGCTGCCAGTAATCATAACGAGTGGGATCCTCGTAAGAAAAATTAACTCGGAATGGCTCGTGCTCACTACTCTCTGCCCTAGCGATGTGCGTCTGGAACTTTATGGCATCCACGCCAGTTTTTGCCAGCGCATCTATATAACTGTGTCAGTATTCCCAGACTACCGTCATGGGCTTGTGCGATTTCTGCAATAATCTTGATCATGCTTGATTCGGTTTTTTGCTGGTGATGGAACCCAGTTGTTCTGCTGCGTATGCGGTTGAGAAATAGTGGTCTAGATCAGGTCTATTAAGTTCTAGTTTACCATCACTTTGCCATTTTTTGAACAATGTTTTCAAGTTGGTCTTTATGGCAGCGGCGTTATCATTCTCACTCCAATATGGGTATTCCTCGCCTAGGAGCCTTCTAGTCTCACTGTAATAAGGTCCTAAAAGCAGCATCACATTATTGCCCCATAACGCGTGGGCGACCTTGCCAGGAAGAAAGGGACTCACGGCGCTTTTTGCTTCTAGGATCACGTGGACGTCTGCTCTTTTTTGCAATGCCAGAACCTTGTCAAATGGCATTTTTTGCTCAATATTCCTGATATTTTTATACTGCTTAACGGCTTTATCCAGAGTGTTTTTAAAAATATCTCCCGAACCTATGAGCGTAAGCTGTGACTGATTCTTGAATTCTTCATCCTCATCTGTCAGACTTGTGAAAGCTTCAATGAGAGAGGTAGGATTGCGGGCTTCCATAAGTGAACCGGCATGTATAACGTTAAATTTTGTGTCATCAATTAATCCCTGATCGGGAATGTCAGATTCTTTGATATCTGGTAATTGATGAGGAATAATCACAGATTTACCAGTAATTGCTGGATAGTAGCTGGCCATCCATTCTGAAAGCATCTGGCTGGGAAACATCACTGCGATCGATTTATCTACCAGTTTTTTGAAAAATTGATCTTTCTTCTTCCATCCTGGCAATACTTCATCATAAGGGCGCGGGTAATTGTGAAATGGATATGGATCATGGATATACGAGACTAGCTTCTCATTCCATCGCGGATGATTGAGTATTGCCTGATGACTTCTGAAACTTGCCGCATAACTCAACGCCAGCACATAATCGTATTGATCAGAATTGATTTTATCCAGCGCACGAGTAATGCTCTTGAGATCATATTTGTAGGTAAAAGAAAAACCCAGTAAGTTCTGCACGTATTTAGTTGTGGGAATTTTGGTGATTTTCCAGAACAATCCCTGCAGCTTTGCAAGTATGTACCAGAGGGTAGTTTTATTCTCTGGAATAGAGTTCATATCAATCCCCTGCCTATCCATATCCTTTCTTGAGTAGTGGATTACCTTAGAATCTGGGGCGACACGGTTCACAAGTTCCACGAGTGCCATACTTGCACGCCCGCCACTGCTGCGATCCACGTCCAGCGTATCTGCTACAACTAGTATCTTCTTATTAATTAAATTATCCACTAGCCAGTTTAAAATTTCTTCTTTAGAGAGTATAGTGTCTTGCGAATGGGAAAAAGCACATTGCGTTTTTTCAGGTACTTTAAAACAGGTTTGGATAAGCGGTTATCAGATAGAATATGACTTCTAAATTCCGGCATATCCAGATTTCTAGTCGCGCTTAAGAAAAAATCTGCAATATCTTTATCTACCTTATTATTATCTGCTAGGTAGTCGTACAAATACCTGTGTGCATCATGGAAGCTCTTTACTCTTTTGGGGTCATCATCCCAAAATTGACTCGTATTAGACTCTGGATGCTTTCTAGCAAAATAAAGCACCTGGTCGCTTAGAGCACCTTTTACCCCGCTTGCAAGAATACGGGAATACAACTCCCATTCTTCCGCATACATCAGATCTTCCCTAAATCTGTTTTCTTTAAATAAATCGCTTTTCCACATCACGGTACAAGATGCCAAAGGTATTTTATGAGAGACAAATCCATACAAATCGTCTTCACCCACAAATCGCAGGTCAAGATTTTCTATAACTGACATCTCACGATCAAAACTACCCGAAAACGACTTTTTCTCATATCTAAAGAAGTCGAGATCTTCAGACTTCAACACATCGAAGCAGATGGACAGATTTTTAGGATGAATTATATCATCATCATCAAAGAAGATAATTCTTTTCCCTATTGCTAATGAAAGACCGTAATTACGGGATCCGGGGAGTCCTTTGCTAAAATCGTCTGTCCTGCGCCTGTATTTGAAACGTGTGTCCTTTTGAGCAAAAGCGGCGACCACTTCTTTTGTATTGTCTGAACTGCCATCATCTATGACCAGACATTCAAAGTGAATAAATTCTTGGTTTGCTATAGAATGAAGAGACTCCTCAATCAGATGTGCCCGATTATATGTTGCCATTATGATGGATATGACAGGCATAATTTAGGATTTAAGGAGACTATTAAAAATGATTTTGATGGAGTTTCTATGATTTATTCCTGTATCAAAAAATACAGCCGGAAACTTACGCAACATCATAAACAGATTAGTGCGATTCTGAGATTCTTTGTTATTTATCCAGCTAGCTCTCAGGCTTTCCACGACTTTGGATCTCACTACTTCAAAGTCGTCGTTTAAATGGGAAACATAAATTCTGAGGTCGTCCAGGATATCATCCATGCTCGAGCAGAACTTCTCAAAAACACTTGGATCGTGTAAATGAACCGCAATCAAATAATCAACGGTTTGCTGAGAAAAATTCATTTCCTTTACAAGGACGTTATATGAATCTCTCAAACGTTGATCAAATACTGACTTCAAACTTTTGTCCTCGCTTATTTTTTTACTCAGGCTACCGGGGTGTGACCTATAATCGTATAAAATTTCTTGGACTTGCATCATTTGAAAATGAATACTTGCACGCAACCAGAAATCAAAATCCTCGATCAGGTATTTGGACTCGTCATAGCCTTGTAGCTTTTCAAAGACTTCCCGTCTATATAAAAAGGATGCCCCCACCACAGATCCAAACAACGACTTAGCGGGATTGTCTACTGGTACATCCCTGCGAAAGGTTCCATCAGGTTCAATCACGCGCATGGAAGAATATACCAGGCTTACTGGATTATTATCTAGAGCACTCTTGAGAGTGGATAACTGTTCTTTGTGCAACAAATTATCATCAGACGTCCAGGTGAGATATTTTCCACGAGCTAGCCGGTGACCCTTATTCAAACCACCAGGTAGTTTTAAATTGCTCTCGTTTCTACTGTAGATAATACGGTTATCTAATGCAGCATATTTTTTACAAATATCTGGCGTGCTATCAGTACTGCAATCATCGATAAGTATGAGCTCAAAGTTTTTGAAAGATTGAGCAAGAACTGATTCTATAGCAGATGGCAAGAATTCTTCACCGTTGTAAACAGGTAGTATAATGGAAATAATAGGTGTCGTTTGATTCAAGATTTCCTTGGTTGCGAGTTACAATTTTGAGAGGACAAAGAAAAGAATTTTAAGAGTGTAAAACTATTTACGGAAACACATATCCTCCTTTTTAAACTCAAAACCTCTATAAGAAATGAAATGCGACTAAATATAATCACTTATCTACTTAAATATCAAATTCTTGACTAAGTGTTTATCAATAAGAAGAGGACTTTATGGTATTCGCAGTAAGGCAAGTTTTTCTTAAAATATTTAAAACATATTTTAAGCGACCCTACTCTATCTGGGAACAGCGATGATTATCATAGTTACGAAACCTAACATTATGATTTGCTTGTCGAGATCTTTTTTCTAGGATTAATGATAGTCATTGCCTCATCCACAAAATCATGGTCGCGATGATTTATATAGGTCATTGAGCCAGCTTTAATATAGTCTGCAAAGTAAAGCTGTGCAATATCACCCACTACGATGGATGGCTTTTTAAGAAATGAGGCCTCCATAGCACTACCGGAAGAGAATGTAAAGTGAACTGCACAATTTGCCAGTAGAACAGGCAAATTATACCCTGCATATTCTTCAAAATAAATATTATCCAGTCGTCCGTAATTCTCGATTACATAATTCTTCAGTTCCTCAATCGTCTGATTTTGCCTGGGGTGGCGTCTAATCACCCATGGAATGGCAGACGTTTTTATCAATTGAATAATCTGATCGCTGAAAAGTTCTTCCGTGGTATGGGGATCGCATTGCAAAGTGTAAAGTACGTAGTTTGAGATATCCAGATCACTTTCAAGCGTGGTAACAAATTGCATCCACGGCTCCCCAATGATCTTGTAATCGTAGCGGTCATCCTCTTTTAACCATTTGAGATTGTTCAGGGTAGTTTTATCCCATAGCCAGAAAGTTGTGGGTAGTGTATTATAGGCTTTGCGATGGCAACCCCATTGAGCGTAACACAGATGATAATGATTTGCGGGGCCATGCTGGACGTCAATGCTCTTAATTCCTAATTCCCTTGCACAAACCATGGCTGCAAAGGTTAGCGGGCTAGTATGGTAGCATACCGCATAGATCGCCTCTGTGCGTTTACCTATAATTTCCTTGAATATATAAGTGAATTCCCTCGTGCACTTTGCGACAAATTTTATGTATTCAAGATTGATGAGGTCTTGGATTCCGCTTGCGCGAAAACGAGATAACACATGCTCTACAAATTCTTTATATCCGTCAAAACTAGCATTAGCCTCGTGGTCTATCTTCCTACCGATGATCTTAGAAAATAACTGGTAGCCCCTGAAATACTTTTTGTAGGATACCAAAATATCCTCATTAGAAAGCCTATCCATCGTAGTTATAGGCGTTGTCTCAATGATCGCTGCGTTTCTTTTGAAGTTAGTGTCAGTCAAAAAATACTCATACAGCTTATTATAGGACACACCATTAATTGATTCGCGAGATTCATTTTTAGATAATAACAGGTGTTTTTTACCTTTTAATCTAATGCGGTTCTTCAGGTAATATAAAATGGATTCAACTCTACCGTATGACTTTGTGGTCTTTGAAACTCCAGTAATTGTAGAATCTGGCTCAAATTGATACTCATAAATATCCACCAAACGCAAAAACAGGGCATTGCGAAGGAAAGGCCACATGTCAATACCGTACATCTGCCAGGTATCCACTGGGAACTTATTTTCTGCATCAATGATGAAATTGACAATCTCTTTTCTGGACAGCTTCAACGGGGCTTGGCCTTGGGCAATCACAAGGTTTCCAGATAAGCATTAATCCTATTCCTGCCCAGAATGGTTTCCACAAATTCCCTGAAAGCGCCAGTACCACCTGCTTTATTGGTAGTAAAACCCACTATGTCTTTAATATATTCCGGTGCATTTGCGGGCGCTGCACTTATCCCTACATTTTTCAAAAGTTTATAATCACCTAGATCGTCACCTATATAAGCTACATCATTGATAGTGATGCCTAGCTCAACACAAATTTTATTGCAAGTAGAAAGCTTGTCTTTACAGCCTTGGTGTAGGATCTCCATCTTCAGTTTTGAGGCACGTCTGGCGACGATTGCGGTGTCCTCTGCGGTGAGGATGCCTACTTTGATCCCATAGTGCCTGGCAAATAAGACTCCTGCACTATCAGAGGTATTAAATAACTTCAACTCATTTCCCTGCTGGTCGTAATACATACCACCATCTGTCCATACACCATCTATATCAGTAAGAATTAGCTTTGGTAATTTCTGCTGGGTGTTCATGTTCTTATTTTATTTTGCAAGCATGGATGGATAGATGATCTCGTTTTTGGCGAGATCTTTTGTCAACTTCTTACCTATGATCTGATCCTTATCAATCCATTTGACCCCGTCACCTGGGGAGAGTAGATGGATCATTTCTTGTGTAATTTCTTGTCCGGCAGGTATGTTGTTTTTTGAGGCGATTGAACGTTCTAGCTTTTCGCGAGCGATAGCGACGCTGGATGAAATAAAAATATCTTCTTCCCCTAGTGAATTATCAATGATACGTATGTCCCGTACCATGCGCGTAACGCCCTCAGGACCTAAAGAACCTGCCTGATCAGTACCTTTCATGCGCCTATCGATGGTCACATGTTTCTCAATGATTTGTGCACCCAGGGCGATGGCGGCAATAGGCGCCGTGATTCCTATGGTGTGGTCAGAATAGCCTATGGTATAGTCTGGATAGTTCTTTACGAAATACTTGATCGTATTTAGATTTGCATTTTCTGGTCTCGTGGGATATTCTGACACACAATGCAAAATGGAAATATCATCGTGATGGGAAGAAATCGTATCGATCGCCTGATCCAGTTCCTTTTTTCCTGCCATACCTGTTGACAAGATGATGGGGACTTTTGTTTCTGCAAGTGCGGTAAGAAGTGGGATATTTGTAAGATCCCTACTGGCGACTTTTAAGCGATCGGGCTGGAATAGTTTGAAGATACTCAAACAGCTGGGTGCGCAAAGGGTCTCCACGAAATCAAGGCCGCGACTTTTTGCGTGCTTATACACCTCAAAATGTTCATCGTCACTTAATTCAAGATAGGCGCGGTGCTCACCATAGGTTTTGCCAAAACTATTAGGTGTATCATAAAGCCTACTCATTTGCGATGCAGACAATTCATAATCCAGATCGCGTTTTGTTAGCTTTACGGCGTCCATTGCAGGCAGAATGGTGTCAAAAACATCGTCACTAACGCTGTTTGAAACGAGTTCCACAATCAATTTTGCAATATCTACAGAGCCGTTATGGTTTTGCCCTATTTCACCTATAATATATGTCATCCTATTACTTTGTATATTTTGAAATCTGCAGTTTCATAAGCTCAACCCTGCTTTCTGAAGAATCTATGACTGGCAGTAATTTACTTAAATCTAAGTCGTGCGATTTATAATCACCCCACAAATCCTGAGCATAATTATAATCAATCTGATCATCCACAGTAAGACGGTAGCTGGTGAAATCCAGCAGATATTGAGGCAAGGCAAGTTTCATGATCCTAAACTTGCCAGATTCATAAAGATAATTAGTTACGTGTTCTTTGTAAAACGGATCAAGATCCAGCTGATCAATTTTCTTAAGCGCATCAAACCGCACCACCTCTGCAAAAACACCCAGATGCGATTTAATACTGGGAAGATTTTCATTGATATAATAACTGTAGTAATCGAACCCACCATTAAGCAATACCATTCTCAACTGGTATTCTAATAGCTCCATATCTAGATATGGGTTATCACAACAAACTCGTATCAAACATTTGGGTTCAGACCCTGCCACTGATTTAACCATCCTACCCAAAACATCATGTTCTGGCCCTGTATAGGTCTGGATTCCTAATGCGGCTGATTGTTCCAAAATACTTTTATCTCTCTCGCTGGGGGTCGTTGCTACTACTATGGGAATGAGGGGAAATGCAGTTTTGAGCCGTGATAAAATGATTTCAAGAATGGAATTCCCATCCTGAAAAACGGTCGTGACTTTTTCTGGTAGCCGGGTGGAACCATTCCTTGCCTGTAATACAAATTTGAAATCCTCTTGAGACATCATTATTTGTTCAGGTTCCAGTTGAGACGCTGATAAATATACCCAGCACGCTGTGATCTAACGTTTTCTGAATCATGCAATTCAAAATTCAAGACTTTCGGGAAATGGTTTGTCTGATTATTATCTTTATTAGTAGTTCCTACTTCTAGGTAATACTTGTCCGGCTTTAAAACAGGTTGATCTATCCTTATTTTATAATGATAGGATCCTTTCTTGAGTGGCAGAATATTATTCTTGTCGTCGTTTATATCAGAGAAAAATATATATTCATCCTTGAAATTCTTGAAATGAAAAGTAACGAGGCTGCGATCTATATCTGCCGGGAGCTCAAAATGCAGATTCACATCAAAAGGTTTATGCACATCATGAAGACCTCTTAAAACCTCACCATTCTCATCAGAAAGATAAACCTTGCGCAGCTTTATGTCTTTGTGCTCCTCGTTTTCTGGTTCCAGATAGGTGCAGAAGCCCTCGCTATTGTCATTCAAATAGTCTTCAATAATGGCAGAGGTAGTCCCGATGCTTTTGATTTTCCCGTTTTTGAGTAAGATACATCTGGAGCAGAGCCTTGAAATAGAAGACATATCGTGACTTACAAAAAGTACGGTTCTCCCGGTCTGGGATGAAATGTCTTTCATCTTACCTATGGCTTTCTTTTGAAATTCTGCATCACCCACGGCAAGTACCTCATCCACAATCAGGATATCTGGATCCAGATGCGCTGCAACTGCAAATGCCAAACGGACTCTCATCCCACTGCTGTAGCGCTTTACCGGTGTATTTATGTAAAGTTTGCAACCAGAGAATTGAATTATCTCGTCAATCTTATGATCTATTTCATTTTTGGTCATTCCAAGAATGGCACCATTCAAATAAATATTTTCCTTTCCCGTTAGTTCTGGGTGGAATCCTGTTCCTACTTCTAATAAGGAGGCGACCCGCCCGCCAGATTTTATATAACCTGTTGTAGGACTGGATACCTGTGACAGGATTTTGAGCAGAGTAGATTTACCAGCACCATTTTTACCTATAATACCTAGAACGTCACCGCTATAGACATCAAAAGAGATATCCTTAAGCGCCCATACATAATCAGCAGAGGTCGTGGATTCCCTATCATTCTCTTCGCCTATTTTTAGGTACGGATCACCTTTACCGCGCACCATGCTCCACCATCGATTTAAATCATGTGAGATAGTACCGGTTCCTATAAGTCCTAGTCTGTACTGTTTTGAGATATTTCTGACCTCAAGGATTTTTTTTCGGTTTTCACTCATTTTTGGCGTGGTAGGGCGTGCTGCTATTTGCAATTTTACGTGGACTAGAAATGGCTAAGCTTAATATAACTTTAAAATCCTAGATACTCTAGAAATCGCTAGTCAGTTAGCTGTGTAGACAATAATCTCAAAACTGATGAATTTTCTGACGGCAATTTACGAAATCCAAAGTTTAGTAATAACCGATGATCTGAAAGATCATTTGAAAGAACTATTTTCTAACGGGCTAATATCAAGAATTGCAAAAACCGTGATTACATTGCAGGATTAATAGCGGTTGAAGATTTGTAGAATTTTGAAAGAAAATAGTTGGGACTAATCACTAACTGTTTTCATAAGCGAGTCGATCATCTCTTTCACTATTGCCTTGTTACGCTTAAAATCACTTTCACAATTTTGGTGCAGCTCTTTAGTAGCTATGTCATTATCTACAAGTTTCACAATTTCATCAACATCAAAATCTTTGGCAATTAGCCTAGAAGAAGATGGAATCATTTTGTGGATATTGCGCAGTTTTGGTTCTATTTCAACACAGTAGGATGGAATATCAAGAACATTGGCAACAATTGCACCGTGGGCTCTTTGGGTGATTATAAGATGGTTTTCGGCAAATCGAGATAAAAAGTGACTAAAATTATCTGGATCATAGACACAAACATCATTCACTAGAGACTCAGGCATGCTTTTGAGGACACTGTCATCCTTTGATTTATCAAAAAGAAAAAACTTTACCTGGTAATCTGTTCCCTTTAATCGCTGTGCAAGTTCAAACTCCTTGTAACCTAAGTCTTCAAATGGCCAATCTCGCAAAACGATTCCTATCTGTCTTTCCTTGCGCTCAAAATTGAGATCTGACCTGTTCAACCATAATTCATCATTGAAAACCAGATCAGTAAATGATTGACTCCTTGCATTAGCGATTCTAGCTATAGGGAGACCTACATCTGCGTCCCTAACTGCTAAGAACTTAAATTTAGAAAGCTTATATAAATCGGGTAAATACTTTCTTGAGGAAGTATTGTAGGTGCCTATTCCTAAACCCCACCCTATTACAGGGACCTTGTTATTGTATGACTTAACAGATTCCCTAAGCTTTACATATAAGTTTAAAAGCGGATGAATTCTGCCCGAAAACATAGTTCTGGATGCCTGAGGAGCCATCTTGAAAATCAAAGAAAACACCGCCACCGCCGTAGACCAGATAATCTAGATTTTTAGTATCGACATCGTCACCTATCACTTCAACGCCCTTACATAGTTCGTTTATGTATTCACTATGCGATCTGATGAGAATTTCGGGATTTTCAAATAAGGACTTAATCAGATTAACTGACGATATCATCAATAAATCATCTCCTAGATTGAATTTTCCAAAGTACCCTTTAAGGTGCACTTTCATGGACGTTCTAAGAGTTGATTTCATAACTGTAATTAAAATAGAAATCGTTTCCTTTCATGTGGAACTTATTGACTGGAAGATTTGATTGCGTACAATTAATGGATTCAATGCTCTCAAATGTATAACGCGTCCTACCATCATATAAAATGAGATCTAGCTCGTATAAACCAAAATGGATATTGAACTGTGGCACGTTCAGTACAAACTCTGCATTTCCAGAAGCAACATCAAATCTAGCACCTGAACCCTTTGAATGGAACTCTGCAACGCTCTCACCCATATTGTTCTTTACGATAAACAAGACAATTAGATCTGTTAATGGGGATAGAAAAGAAACTCGTAACCTTATACTTAAGGTACTACCCACTTTAAAATTGCGGGAATTCTCTATGTCTATACTGTTTATCGTATGCTCGCCGAATTTCAGATTAGCAACATTAGGTTTTTTCTGTACCAGATAATGACTCAATCCATCATCTACTGATCCTTCAAATACAGATTCACCATTCTCCAGTACCATTAATCGTGTACACAGACCTCTGATAGCAGCCATATCATGACTTACAAACAAAACTGTTCTTCCATCACCTGATGATATATCCTTCATCTTCCCAATAGCTTTTTTCTGGAACTCTGCATCGCCTACGGCCAGCACCTCATCTACGATGAGAATGTCAGGTTCAAGATGTGCCGCTACGGCAAACGCAAGACGTACCCTCATGCCGCTGCTATATCGCTTTACGGGCGTATCAATGTAAAGCTGGCAGCCCGAAAACTCAATGATTTCATCAATTTTGCTGTTGATTTCGTTTTTAGTCATGCCCAGAATCGCACCATTCAGGTAGATATTTTCTTTGCCGGTGAGTTCTGGGTGAAATCCTGTTCCTACCTCTAGAAGAGACGCGATTCTACCTTTCGATTTGATCACGCCAGTTGTAGGGCTTGAAACCCTGGAAAGCAGTTTTAACAAAGTGGATTTTCCCGAACCATTTTTTCCTATGATTCCTAATACATCACCTCTATTCACATCAAAAGAAACATCTTTCAATGCCCAAACATAATCTGAAGAACTCTGCTTACTACGATCATTTGTCTGCCCCACTTGAAGATAGGGATCGGACTTGCCTCTAAGTAGATGCCAGTATCTATTAAGATCATGTGAAAGTGTTCCAGTTCCCACCAGTCCCAGTCTGTATTGTTTTGACAGGTTCTCTGCCCTCAACATAACATCAAATTTTCCTATCATTAGACAGTATCTATAAAGTTACGTTCAGTCCTATTGAAAACTATTAGACCCAGAACAAATACGACTACACCAAAAATGACTGTATAGATGATCATCATGTAATCTAGAGGCCCGGCACCCAAACTCATGGATCTGAAGTTCTCGATAACCTGAGTGAGGGGATTGAACTCAATAAATGGGATGAATGATTCTACCCACCCTTCCTTGCTTTTAATCTCTGCCAGACTGTACGGCACGCAGCTCAAATACATCAGTAGCTGAACCCCAAACGTTACCAAGACTGTCAAATCGCGATATTTAGTGGTTAACGAACTGATAACCATTCCAGAACCTAAACCTATAAGACCAGCTGCGATGACCAGTATGGGAAAAAAAACTAAGGTTGATTGTGGAACACCAGCTGATCCCTGTAAAGTAAAATAAACATAAAATACTATGAATATAAATAGCTGAATCAACAATTTCAACAGATTTGAAATAGTGACACTGATGGGCATTACCACTCGCGGGAAATAGACTTTGCCGAAGATATTTTGGTTCTTCTTAAACGTGTCACTTGTACCCATCAGACAATCTTTGAAGTAATTCCAGATGGTTACACCCGCAAGATTAAATAAGAAAGGGTTAACACCACCCGGTGTCTCTAGATTACCAAACCCATTAAAGACCAGCGTAAAAATCACACTTGTCATTAAAGGCTGGATAATAAACCACAAAGGTCCTAAAATAGTTTGCTTATAAACAGTGACAATATCACGTTTGACAAACATCCACAGGAGATCTCTATAACGCCATATCTCCTTAAAATTGAGATCTATGAGCTTACCCTTAGGTTTAATCTCGTACAACCATTGTTCTGAACTCATAACTTGAATTAAACCGCTTTAGGTTAGATTTTTAAGTTTACTCTTTAATTTTGACCACTGTTTCAGAAAGTAACTTTTTTTCTTTTGGTTTTTATGGTAACCATTACCGTAGGTGCCGTAGCCGTAACCGTAGCCGTAGCCATAACCATAACCGTAGCCATAACCGTAGCCATAAGCAATAGATCTCTTTTCCTTGAAATAATTGAATACTATGCTGAAATCAGAAACCTGTTTAGACTCGTACTTCTCATTGATAAAATTGAGCATTCCCGTTTTAGTATAACCCTGTCTGACCATATATAAATTGGCATCTGCATATCTTGTTACCTCTAAAGCATCTGAAACTAATCCCACAGGCGGGGTATCTAATATTATATAATCGTAAGCTGCTCTTAATTCAGCAATAAATTTTTCCATACGCCGTGATAAAATAAGTTCATTTGGGTTGGGCGGTGTAGGGCCAGATAATATCACGCTCAAATTATTTATTTGAGTTTTGTGGGTAATCTCATCTAGCTCTAGGTCTTTAGCTAAATAATTAGATACACCACGGTCGTTCTCGAGATTGAAGTCATCAAATATTTTCGGCTTACGTAGATCCAGTCCGACTAAAATTGTTTTTTTACCGCTTAAAGCGAAAACGGTTGCCAGATTAATACTCGCAAAAGTTTTTCCCTCACCACTCACACTAGAAGTTAGCATGATGACCTTGGATTTGGAGTCGTTAGAGGCGCTATACATGAACTGTAGACTAGATCGTAGTCCTCTAAAAGCCTCTGCTATATTACTTTGCGGGTGTCTATGGACTACTAGGTTATCTTCTTCCACCTCTGCCTCGCCAATAACTCCTATAAGAGGAATGGAAGTCCCCCGCTCAACATCAGCTGGGCGGTGAATGTAGTTATCCACGACTGCGGCAAGAAATGCTAGTGCTGATGGAATAGAGATTCCTACGAGCAGCGCGATCAAATAGTTGATCGTTGAATCCCTACTACGACCATCCTGAGCAGTATCCTTAGCATTATCGATAATTTCAATATCAGAGACATTTGCTGTTTTGATAAGTTCTGCTTCTACCTTTTTAGTAAGAAAGTCGTTGTATGCTTCTAATTTGAACTCTAGATCCCTTTGCAGCGTTAAATACTCTTGCTGGGAGATGGGAAGTTTTTTTATTTCCGCCTCGACATCTTCGATTTGCTTGATGCTTTCATCAATATCCTTTTTTAGAAGAGCGACAGAATTTGTGATATTCTCAAATAACGCTTCCTTAGTTGCGGCAATTTCATTATCTATTGCTCTGTAAGCTCCCACGTCATCATAAGCAGTTTCACCTCTGGCTTGCCTTGCTTTTGAAAGCGCTACTAGATCGGCGACATTAAGACCTATGCTTTCCTCTTGGATAAGCATGGTGCTAGGGCTTTGCATATCGGTAAAATCAGAGTTCCTGACCAGGTAAGCCCGTAAACTTTCGTAAGCATCAATCTGCCTTTGCGTAGCTCTCAAATTCTCGTCAAAAGTTCTGAGTTGTTCGTTCAGATTTCCACTTTCAACCCCACCTTCCAGATAACCAGTATTTGATTGGAAACGTTTTAGTTGATCCTGACTTTCCCTTAAATCCTCTTCTCTGGCGGCAAGAGTGCTATCTATATATCTAATTGTATTTACAGCGTATGCATTCTTTTGCTCGAGCTCATTTTCAATTAAAATCCCTGTGCTGGTATTGATGTAATCAATGATTCTATCTTTATTGGTACCAGACATGGATAGAGTTAAAATAGAAGACCCATCAGGTGTGTTTTTAACACTCAGGCCTCTTACGCTTCCCACCGTGCCCCAGTAACTGTTAAGTTGAAGAACCCAGGAACCCCGCTTAAAATCTTCTGAGGGAACCTTATTTACCCTACCACTCAGGAAAGGAAGAGCGATAGGCTTGTCAAATCTCCCTTTGTACGTAAATCCGGGAATAGGCTTTTTTACGTCAACCCGCTCTTTATTGTCATAATCAAACCCAAATCCAGATACTACTTCTTCTGGCCACCTTAAGATATACTCATCTTGATTTAAAATCTCGAGCTCAAACTTACTCTCTGATAATAGTACGGATGCTGTATCGACAATTAGTTCAAAAGGAGTTTTATTATAAACATCCAGATTGAAATAATCCCCTTTCTTCTCATATTCTGTATAATACTGGAGACGATCGACCACAGCTTCTGCATGGCTTCTACTTTTCAACAAAGTGGTAATCTTTACAATCTTTTCAGAAGAACCACCCCAATTAAAAGTTAGACTGGTATTACTGGAGAACATGCTGCTTGAATTATCCTCAATACTAACCACAGACGTCACATCGTAAAATGTTTGAATAAATTGATTTTTATAATAGGCATAGCTCAAGGTGATAACAAGACACAATATATAGAGCCACCAGAAGCTTATAATCTTACTGAAAAATTTTCTGACGTCAAAAAAGCCAGCACCTTCGATCTTATTTTCTTCCATCAATTATTAGTATTATTAATAATTAATAGCAAACCTATCAATCCTGTAGCGATACCGAATACCGTAGTAAATGTAGAGAAACCATTGGTACCTATTCCTAAAGATTTTTGGGGCAGAGGATTTACCACTATAATATCATTCTGCTGAACCATAATTTCAGAGGATGATAGCACAGCAATATCAGTGAGGTCAAAGTTGAGCTTACGTATTCCCGTTGGGGATTGCCTAATTACCCTCACATTCGTCAGATCACCAGTTATAGGAACACCCCCAGCATTTGATATTGCCTCAATCACATTCAATTGATTGACATAAACCTTTTGTTGACCTGCACCTGATACCTCTCCTGTTAATGTATAGGAAAGTCCATCTATCTTAACCCGTATAAAATAATCTCCATCATTTCTTATGAACTTATCCAATTCTTTTGAAATACTTAACCGCAGTTCATCAGCAGTTAGATTTACAGCTTTTATATATCCCAGTTGCGGCATTCTAATATTACCATGCACGTCGATGGTGTAGCCAGAAAAATATAGCAGACCACCGCCACTACCTCCTACCTCTCCGGTTGCACTAAACAATTGTTCAAGTATGGGGTCAGATGGGATTCTAATGGAAATATTTAGAATGTCATTGATCTGGAATCTGTAGGGCGGTTGCACCTTACGAGCAGCGACCACTATGGAATCATTGGGACTCCCCTTTACTTCCTGCAGGTATGTGAGTCGACTGGTAGGGATGCAAGAAGTAACAGCCGCAGCCAGTAAAATCAAGATTAATATTCTCTTCATAGCCGATTTAAAGCAGCTGCAAATATAGGACTAATTTCTTGTGGGAATCCGCCTTGCTACTGGCAGAAAACTGAATAATTCCAGCAACAACAATCAGCGGATTTCATTAGAAAGAGCAACCTGTAAGTGCTTAGCTTTGTAAAAAAATTCGTTGAACTACATATCCGTAGAAAAAGTATCCAGAATCCTAGGCGAGCGCGTCCTTTTTGAAGATATCTCTTTAGGTATCAACCAGGGGCAAAAAATAGGTTTTGTCGCCCAGAATGGACTGGGCAAAACCTCTCTTCTAAAAATAATCGCCGGGCATCAACCACCAGATAGTGGAAATGTCGCATACCGCAGTGATCTAAAGATGGCATTTCTGGAACAAGAGCCTGATCTGGATCACGACATGACCATCCAGCAAGCCATTACGTCCAGCGATATACCCACGCTTAAAATCATCACTCGCTATAACCAGGCTCTGGCAAACCCAGATGATCAGGATGAAATGCAAAAAGCATTTGATGACATGGATGCCGCGAATGCCTGGAATTTTGAGAACACCTATACCCAGATCCTATCAAAATTAAAACTCGATGACCTAGATGTTAAAATAGCTACTCTTAGTGGTGGCCAGAAAAAGCGCATCGCTCTGGCGATTGCCCTTTTATCCTATCCACAGTTACTTATCATGGATGAGCCTACAAACCACTTGGATCTGGAGATGATAGAGTGGCTGGAAAACTATTTTGTGGAACAGGATTTTACCATTCTCATGGTCACCCACGATCGTTACTTTCTAGATAGGGTATGCAATGAGATCATTGAACTGGATCAGGGTCAGCTTTATACGTACAAAGGGAATTACTCCTATTATGTAGAGAAAAAGGAAGAGCGGCTTCTGGAGGAACAAACCGTGCAGCAAAAAGCAAAACAGCTCTATAAAAAAGAGCTCAACTGGATGCGCCGCCAGCCTAAAGCACGTACCACAAAGAGCAAATCCAGAATCGATGACTTCTTTGATATAAAGGAAGCCGCAAATAAAAGACGCAAGGAGCACCAGGTAGAATTGGAAATCAACATGGAGCGCCTGGGCACCAAAGTTATCGAGCTACACAATGTAAGCAAGTCGTACGGTGATAAAACACTGTACAACAACTTCAGCTATAACTTCCTACGCGGTGAGCGACTGGGAATCATAGGCAAAAATGGTACGGGAAAATCCACTTTCCTAAACATGATAACAGGTAGCATCACACCAGATACGGGCAAAGTCGTAAAAGGTGAGACGGTAAAAATAGGTTACTACACACAAAGCGGCATATCGATCAATCCTGGGCAAAAAGTAATTGACGTCATCAAGGAATACGGTGAGTACATTCCTTTGAACAAGGGCAAGATCATCAGCGCTAGCCAGCTACTCGAGCGGTTCATGTTTGATAATAAAAAGAAACATGACTTTGTTGAAAAACTGAGTGGTGGGGAGCGCAAGCGTCTCTATCTATGTACGGTTCTTATTCAGAATCCGAATTTCCTAATCCTGGATGAACCCACCAATGATCTGGACATTCCCACACTTAATGTACTGGAAAATTTCTTGATGGATTTCCCTGGAAATATCATCGTGGTAAGCCATGACCGGTATTTTATGGATAAGATAGTGGATCACCTGTTTGTCTTCAACTCCACTGGAACTGTTGCAGATTTCCCTGGCAACTACAGCGATTTCAGAGCCTACGTAGGCAGCACTGATCTGGAACTGGAAAGCAATCCTGCGGAAGAACAAAAAGAAGTAAAAGCAGAAAAACCATCTACCCAGCAAACTAGAAAAAGTAATAGTGATGGACCCACACGTGAGCAGCAAAAGCAATTGTCCCGCCTTGAAAAAAGCATGCAGAACCTGGAGGAGGAAAAGAAAAAACTACAGCAGTCTTTCCTGGATCCAGACCTAGACAGCGATACAATGACGGGCAACAGCATAAAACTGGATAAGGTAAAAGAGGATATCGAGTTGGTAGAAATGCAGTGGCTGGAACTCAATGAAGAAATGGGTATCTAGCATGGATTACCTCTGGTGGATAGGGCAATACCTGCGATTCAGAAAAAACGCCTTTCACCTGCACGGCATCCACTCCCCGTTTATTTTTGAATTGAGCAAGGTGCTACAGGATTCACGTTCATTTCCTGGGTATGTTGAACTATTACGCTTTCGCGAAAGCGTAAAAAACAACAGCACCATTCTCAATATAATCGATCACGGTGCAGGAAGTAGAGTATTTGACACCAATGAGCGGCGGGTAAGCGATCTGGCAAAATATAACTCCACTAGCCTCAAACGTGCCAAAGCTCTCCACCGCATAGTTGGTCACTACCGGCCTGCAAATATTCTGGAACTGGGAACCTCGCTGGGAGTTGCATCCCATGCGATGGCCGTGGCGCATCCTCAAACCAGGATTACCACGATTGAGGGATCACCAGAAATTGCAGCGTTTACAAGTCAGAACCTGGAAAAGCACAAGGCAAAAAATGTAAATGTGGTCACTGCTACATTTGATCAACACCTTGAGCAACTGGATAAATCCAGCATTTATGACCTGATTTTTATCGACGGTCACCATAGCGGCGATGCCCTCATCTCTTACTTTGAAAAATTGCTGCCCCATGCGCATGAGAACACCATGTTCATCCTAGACGATATCAGGTGGTCAAAAGATATGTATCGCGCTTGGAAAAAGCTATGTGATCACGATTATGTCACGGCGGCGGTAGATACTTTTCTCTGGGGGTTCCTATTTATCAGACCACAACAACGGCAAGAGTTATTTTGTATAAATCTTAAATAAAAGCTAAGGCAACGATAGCTTCTTTTTATCTTTGGCAGTCATGCCAGAAAACGTCATAGAGGTTCGCAATATTATCAGGGATTTCAAGCTGGGACAGGAAACCGTCCATGTGCTTAAGGGAATAGACCTGGATATTGCCAAAGGCGATTATGTGGCATTTATGGGGCCATCCGGTTCAGGTAAATCCACTTTTATGAACCTGCTGGGCTGCCTGGATACGCCCACTGCTGGCACATATAGACTTAACGGCACAGACGTTTCCAGCCTGAGTGACGACAACCTGGCAGAAATACGCAATACAGAGATAGGCTTTGTTTTCCAGACGTTTAATCTATTGCCGCGCACCACGGCGCTGGACAATGTTGCTCTTCCCATGGTTTATGCAGGTAAGTCTAAAAAGGACAGGCACAAAAGAGCAGCGGCAGTATTGGACAGCGTGGGATTATCAGACCGCATGGATCACCAGCCCAATCAGCTTTCTGGTGGACAGCGCCAGCGTGTAGCGGTGGCTAGGGCATTAGTAAACAATCCATCCATCATCCTGGCAGATGAGCCCACCGGTAATCTGGACTCAAAAACCGGTATAGAGATCATGGGGCTTTTTAACCAGATCCACGCAGATGGCAACACCGTGATCCTGGTAACACATGAAGAAGAAATAGCGGCCCACGCCCACCGCGTCATTAGATTGAGGGACGGCATCATAGAGAGTGACACTAGAAACAACCACCATGGATCAATTCATTGATTGGCTTTATATAATAGGACTACTTGCCGTACTGGTAGGTTTCTTTGTATGGAACAAATACAACAACAGGCGCATAAAGGATCGCAAGCAGCGCAGCTTTAGAAACAATGTTGCAGAAAAAAAGGAAAAACGTGACTAGCGTTTTTTTGAGAAGTTGCACGTTGTAGCTGTATCTTACCGCGAGTCTGTAAATTCCTAAAATCGTAGCTTTGGAAAAATTGACTTAGAATGCTGCCACAGTTACCACTGGAGAATTGGGAATCCACAAAAGAAACCCTGCACCGATATCTGCAGATTATCGGGAAAATAAAGATGCAATTGAGTCCACCTAAAAACCACTGGTGGCACATAACCCTACACGCGCATCCCAGAGGAATAACCACTAGATCAATACCTTACAAAAATATCACATTTGAGATTCTAATTGATTGTGTGTCCCATGAACTACAGGTCGTTTGTAGCAGCGGGCAGAAAGAAAATTTCGAGTTGGTTGATGGGTTGAGCGTTGCCCAATTTTATCAAAATCTATTGAATCTACTGGATAAGATAGGTGTGGGTGTAAAGATAAAAGCTGTTCCCTATGATCTGGGTGATACCATTCCGTTTGAAGACGATAAGCATCATAATTCTTATAACACGGAATATGTGGGCAGATTCTGGCAAATTCTTTTATGGGTAGATGGTGTATTTAACCACTTTGCGGGTCGCGCATACTGCAAGACCAGTCCCGTCAATATCTACTGGCATCATATGGATATCGCAGTGACTAGGTTCAATGGCGACCGCGGCCCAGAACTTCCAGAGGCCTCAATGGCAGATAAGGAGGCTTATTCACATGAGGTAATCAGTTTTGGTTTCTGGGCTGGTGATAATCAGGTGAGAGAGCCTGCATTTTATAGCTATACATATCCATCTCCAGAAGCTATTGAAAAAGAACCGCTAATACCTGACCCGGCAAAATGGGTAGATAGCAATGGTAGCCCGATGGCATTTCTGGCTTATCACGATCTTATAAAGCTGGATGATCCAGAAAAGGTCTTGCTGGAATTTATGCAGTCTGCCTATGATGCAGTTGCAAGCCTCGCAGGATGGCAGGTTGAAGAAATTAAACGAACATAAAAAAAGCCTGTTCAAATTTTGAACAGGCTCAGTTAGTATAAAATTTACTAGAAACTAGTTCATCGCTACCACGACGCCATCTACGGTCTCTTTCTTATCACCTGCCTTGCGGCTCATAACCTTTGAATCACCGTCGCGCATGATGGTAATCATGTTTATCTTCATATCGCCAGTGTCAATCATACTGGAACCAGTCGCCTGAGCGATAAAGCCTTTTTGACTAGGGAACTTCTCTACATAAACCTGCGCACCACCAGCAGCCATCACACCTGCCAGCTTAGAAGTGTAGATTCTTATCTTAAGATCTTCCATCTCCTCACCGCCCATTTGCATGATGGATAATGAGTTTCCGTTTTGTTTTACCTTGATATTTGTCAACTGATCATCGGTCTTGTTGAACATGACCTTGTCCTGCGTGGAATAAATAATTTCTACACGGGCATCCACTTTTAGTTTGATTTGTGAGGGATCGTTGATTTCTCTTACCGCCTGTGCTTGAACAACACCTGCTGTAATGATTGCGAGAACAAAAAGAAGCTTTTTCATAACATGAGTTTTAGTAGTTATATCTAATAGACTCATCACCTTCAAAATTGTTACGGTGACTTTAGCAAAATGACAATTTGTTAACGTTAATTTAAAATCATTAACATTGAGAGAATCAAATTCTCAGTAGCGCGAGATTCTCCAAAAATCTGGAAATTAATTCAGTCAAAATTATCAAAAAGGTGAACCTGTATGGTAAAACTATTGCAACCCTGCTGCCATTGTCTGTAATCCACTTCTACTAGCAATCCTAATCTTTTTCCCCTTTAATTCCACCAATCCATCTTTTTTGAACTTGGCCAGCGTACGTATCAGAAGCTCTGGTGCGGTACCTACGATATCTGCAATATCTGCTCTTGTTAATTGCAAGGATAGGTTGCCATCTTGATCGGTGCCAAAGTTTTCGTCTAGATACAAGAGCGTTGCCGCCAGCCTTTGCTTAACGGATTTCTGCGCCATGTTCACCACCTTACTGTCTGAAAACTGCAAATCAGTAGCCATTTGTTTGAGCACTGCATTGACATAGACGGGATTGTTCCGTAACGGATCAGAAATACTGGATTTAGGGATAAAGCATACCTCCATATCTTCCAGTGCTGTAGCCGTAAGGTTTGTGTGACCGTCTGCGATCACAGATCGTTGACCCAGCACCTCACCTTTGGTGGCAAGTTTAACGATCTGGTCGCGACCATTATCGCTTAGCTTTGAGAGCTTTGACGTCCCACTTCTCACACAATACACACCTTTAAGTCGCTCGCCCTCTTCAAATAGCGGCTCGCCTTTCTTGATCGTTTTGGTCTCCTTAGTATCAGACATACGTTTGAGTTCCTCTTTTTTAAGGGCTTTGAACGTATTGAGTTGTCTGACGATGCAGTTCTCGCAGCGGGTATGGGAGACATGTTTAGACATTCCCACAAAGTTAGAGATAATACTACTTAATCTTACCGAGTGAGACGATTTAGAAAAAAGCTTATGCTACCTTCCTAACAGTAATAAGTTGCGCGTTCCAAAATAAGATGCGAATCGAGGTTATATGCCTCGCCAGTATCAGGGTTGGGATCTGTGGGGTCGTCTTGCCTTAATTCTTCGGCGGCTGGTTTTTGCTCGTTGCGGCATGAACCTAATGCGCAGGCAATTATTGCCAAAATCAATAGCTTTCTCATGAATTTTCTTTTGTATGATCGTAGGCCCAATTTTTTAGGGAGTGGTGCCATGCGCTACCCTCTATATCGCTACTGGGCATCTGGCTCTCATGGATTTTCTGGTGGTAGATTCCCACCGTCTGGTTGATGCGGTCCCAGTTTGCATCGGTCAGGTCATTTTTATCTGTGTTTAGGATTTTTACCAGTTGGCGACCGGCGCTGTGGCCTACGGTCTCGCCGCTATCCATCTCACGGCCAGCGTTTCTGGACTCTTCGGTATCCAGCCATTTTTCCAGCTCGCTGCTGCTCATATTGTGTGTTTCCTGGAATTCTTTCCACACTTCTTCCTTGTCGTAGTCTGCCATTTTTATTTTTAAATGTAGGAATGCGCAACGCATCACAGTGTTATAGAGTTTTTAATTGTCAGGAAGTTAGTAATTTTTGACAGGGATTTTTAGGGATTACGCTTTCGCGAAAGCGTAATAACAACAACCACCTACAACAATAATGACCAAAAAAATGTAGGAAATATTTGCCATAATGCGGGTAGAATGTGTGCCGTGGATTTGCGCTGAGAATTGTAATTTCCACCGCTTAAGAAAAAAAACATGCAAAAGACCTATTACGACCCAAAAGATCTAAAGAAATTCGGTTCCATTACAGAATGGAATGAGGAATTGGGCGAGAAGTTCTTTGATTATTACGGGAACGTTTTTGAAGAGGGTAAACTGAGCGCCCGTGAGAAATCTCTGATCGCACTTGCAGTGTCCCATGCCGTACACTGTCCTTACTGCATTGACGCATATACTGGTGACGGCCTACAGCGCGGCATCACAAAAGAAGAGATGATGGAGGCAGTACATGTGGCTGGTGCCATAAAAGGTGGCGCGACTCTTGTGCATGGCGTACAAATGATGAATAAGGTGAAAAAGCTGGAGATGTAGGGAACCCTCCCATAGCGCGACTCAATTGCCTTGCGCAATCATATTTTCAATACCTGGATCATTTCATCAACATCCCTTTAACTCCCACAGTTTTATATGTCCATTGCCGTAGAGACTAAAAAATCCTTGCAAAAACGCAACAGCGAGCTGGCAAGTAAGAGAAAACAACTGCAATTACTGAACGCAGCGCCTTTTGCAACTGGTGAACTACCCTTTTTTGCCGATAAGATAAAAGAAACAGACCAGTTCCCACTCAAACCGAACAAGCTAGAAATCCTACAGGTAAACGTGGGATATATGTGCAATCAGGTGTGCGCGCACTGCCACGTGGATGCTGGACCTGACCGCAAGGAGATCATGACCCGCGAGACCATGGGTCAGATCCTGGAAGTGATCGAGACCACGGGTGCGCACACGCTTGATCTGACTGGTGGTGCGCCAGAGATGAACCCGCATTTCAGATGGTTTGTGGAAGAGGCCAGCAAAGTAGGAATCAAGGATTTTATCGTGCGATCTAACCTTACCATCATACGGGCAAACCCAAAGTATTACGATCTGCCAGACTTCTTTAAAAAACACAATATCCACGTGGTATCATCCATGCCGCACTGGACGCGAGGCAAGACTGATAAGCAGCGTGGCGACGGTGTTTTTGACAAGTCGATAAAGGCTCTACAAGAATTAAACGATCGCGGTTACGGCATGCCGGGCAGCGATTTAAAACTAGATCTGGTCTATAATCCTAGCGGTGCATACCTGCCAGGTAACCAGGCTAGCATGGAAAAGGATTTCAAGAAAGCACTTGCAGAGGACTTTAACATTCAGTTCCATAATCTTTTTGCGATCACAAATCTGCCTATCGCGAGATTCCTGGACTACCTGATCGCCAGCGAGAATTATGAGGATTACATGTACGCCCTTGTAGAAGGCTATAATCCGGCCGCCGTGCAAAACGTGATGTGTACAAATACGTTATCTGTGAGTTGGGACGGCTATTTGTACGATTGTGATTTTAATCAGATGCTGGAATTAAGAGTAGATAGCGAGGCGCAACATATAAGCGAATACAGGGAGGATCTACTTGCTGGCCGCGATATTCAGATTTCCCAACATTGCTACGGCTGCACCGCGGGTGCGGGAAGTAGTTGCCAGGGAAGTGTGGCTTGATGGTGAGGTATGAGTTGTGAGTTGTGAGTTGTGAGTTGTGAGTTGTGAGGTATGAGTTGTGAGGTATGAGTTGTGAGTTACGAAGTTGAGAATACCGAATATCGATTAACAAATGATGAATTATGAATTATGAATTATGAAAAAGACCTAACTCAAAATAGACTAGCATCAAAAGCCCCTTTGCGGATTGGGGGACTCGCCTGAGTAAATAAATCAAGAATCAGATGACCATAATCAGGAGACAAGACTTCAGAATTCGATGTTCAGTATTCCATGATCGGTGTTCAAAAAACGAAAACATGAAGCTCTATACTAATTACAATGAAAAGCCCCCTCGAGGGGGTTGGGGGTGTCCAGCAAGAGTAAAATCCTAATAGCTAACAGCTAAAAACCAATGGCTACTAACTAACAGCTAAAGAAAAAAGCAAATATGAGTTACCTAAACGCTACCGAAGAATTATATAAAGACGCCGCACTAGTTCCAGACGTGGGCTTGTGCTGTACAACAAATCCAATCTGGGAATTGCCTGGATTGAAGATTCCCAAAATCATGCAGGAAATGAACTACGGCTGTGGTTCTACCGTCCATGCACGAGATTTGGGTAATAGCCCTCGCATATTGTATGTGGGTGTGGGTGGCGGTATGGAGTTGCTGCAGTTTGCCTACTTCTCACGACAGAAAGGCGGCGTGGTAGGTGTGGATGTGGTTCCAGAAATGCTAGAGGCCAGCCGCAAGAACTTCAAGGTGGCCGAACAAGAAAACGACTGGTTCAAAAGTGGGTTTGTAAATCTGCACAAGGGAGATGCCCTCAATCTACCCGTTGCAGACAACAGCATCGATGTGGCTGCACAGAATTGCCTCTTCAATATTTTCAAGGAAGAGGATCTTAAAAAAGCGATCCAAGAAATGTACCGCGTGCTCAAACCCCACGGTAGATTAGTGATGAGTGATCCTACCTGTGAACAAGAAATGAATGATAGCCTGCGCAATGATGACAGGCTGCGCGCACTCTGTTTGAGCGGGTCGCTGCCTATTGATAAATATGTCAAGGCTTTGACAGACGTTGGTTTTGGAACGATTGAAATCCGTGCGCGTAAGCCTTACCGCATTCTAGACCCAAAGCACTACCCAACTGATGAATTGATTTATATCGAGTCCATCGAGGTGGCAGCGATCAAAGATCCCATGCCAGAAGATGGCCCGTGTATCTTCACGGGAAAAGCGGCAATTTATTATGGTGAAGACCGCCAGTTTGATGATGGTAAAGGCCACGTTCTAGTGAATAATCAGCCGCTCGCGATTTGCGATAAAACAGCTGGTGCTCTTGCTGATCTAGGTCGGGATGACATTTACATCAGTGAATCCACCTACCACTACGATGGTGGGGGTTGCTGTTAATCGCGGGTAGCCTTGATGGCTGCCTCGAGTGTTTCTGTATTACCGCGGTATCCTTTTTCATAAAAAACTACCTTCCCCTTTTTGTTGATTACGACATTAGTGGGATATCCAGACACCTTGTATTTAGAAGCTATTTTTCTGCCGTTGGGTACAACAGCGTAGTCAAAATCATTCTTTTTCAAAAAAGATTTGAGCCGGCTTTTACTGTCTGTTGCGGGTGCTAGAAACACGATATCACGGCGATCATATTGTTTAACCAGTTGATTGAGTTCTGGTATCTCTTTCCTGCACGGCGGGCAATTGATAAACCAAAAGTTTAGCACCACGACTTTGCCTAAATAATTGCTCAGATCGTGTTTTACGCCGTTTACATCAATTACTGAAAATTGGGGCGCAGATTTACCTAGGACACCTTGCATTTCTCTTTGCTGCTCTTGATAGCGCTCATAAAGTTCCTGCTGGCTTTGACCCTGAAGGGAATTGATTTGAAACAGCAGAAAACAAAAGAGGAAAAATCGAGTTAGCATGTGAGATGTTTTACCAAAAGTAGCGATTCCTGCCATAACAATAGAATTCAGTTGTTTAGTCTTTTTAATTGCGCTTTCGCGAAAGCTTAATACTATGAGAACTCGGCATAGTCTACTCGCGCAGTGCTTTTTGTTGCTGGATTGCCTTTTCTAGTTTGGCGAGGCTGCTCTTGCCATAGCCGCCACCGCCATACCTGATGACCCCAGCTCCATCGATGACTAGATGTGTGGGATACATCATGATATTATAGGCATTGATTAGGGAGGTATCGCCAGCAACTTGTTTAAAATCACATGGCTGCGATTTGATAAACTCTTCAATGTCTTTTTGTGAATCCCGGGCGATGGCAATAAATACAATGTCGTCACTGGCATACTTTTTAACAAGTTCATTCAGTTCTGGTATTTCTTTCTCACAAGGTTCACATCCTATGAACCAAAAATTAAAAACAACCACCTTACCACGCATTACTTCCTTTGTGTAAGTCGTGCCATCTATGTCCGTAATACTGTAATCCAGCGCCTGACTACCTGCTAACTGGGATGGGATTTTGGCAACCGGCTTAGCTGAACCCTGTCCTGTTTTAGTCCTGATGGATTTTTGAATCTCGAGTTCATCAGCATTGCCCGGGCGCATACGCAACGCTATCACCTGACCCTTATCATCTATATATGTATCCTCAACCAGATTGGGGTTTTTCCTGAGTCCCGCCGTTTCCATCAGCGAGATCTGGTTGTAGTCTTCATCGTAAAATTTGACTACGCGCATGTCAATCATTTTGATTCTAGACGCCTCGTTCATAGCCAGCAGCTCAAGATCATTGGTCAATTTTTCAAAAGCGAGTTGTTCCTCGGTTTTGGTAATTGTTTGCGCGCATACCATACCTGTACAACATAATATTATCGCTAGTAATAGTCTCGTTCACATAACGCTAGGTTTTGAACCCTAATATACTGATTTCATTTTTATGATTCTGATTTTGTTGGAATTACGCTTTCGCGAAAGCGTAACAACCCACCATCACCGTAAAATAATCTTCCAAGCATGACTTATGTCATTGTTTGATCGTGGGATGCGTGATTACCTTTACTCAAAATAGAAAAACATGAAGAATATAATCGTCCCCGTGGATTTTTCAGACACCTCTGAACATGCGCTGAAAGTGGCAGCACAACTGGCCAAAAAGCACAATGCAAAACTACACGTCCTGCACATGCTGGAACTTTCTGATTCTCTGATCAACGTGACCAGCAGTTCCAAAACAAATGAAACGCTCTTCATGCTCAAATATGCAGAGAAGCAATTTGATGCATTCCTGAACAAAAAATATCTGGACGGCGTAGAATATGATGCCGTGGTAAAACAGCACAAGGTTTACAACGAGGTGGATCAGATCGCCAGTGAGCTGGAGGCAGACCTCATTATCATGGGGTCACATGGCAAAAGCATAGGCAACAACTGGATCACCGGGTCTAATGCAGAAAAGATGGTGCGCAATAGTGCAACGCCGGTCATGATCCTAAAAGAAGATCCGGATGAGGTATCCTTTAAAAAGGTACTGTATGCATCAGATCTGAGTGATGAAAGTATTCCCGCCCTGAAGCGTGCACTGGAATTGTTTGAGATCCTGGGCAGCGAGGTAGAACTGGTCTATGTGAGTACACCAGAGGGCAACTTTTTGAGTACGTGGGACTTTCAGGACCGCAAATCAAAGTTTGAAGAAGAAACCAATATTCAAAAGCTTATCTGCATCAATGATTACAGCATTGAATCTGGAATAATAAATTATGCAAACCAGAGCGGTGCAGACGTAATCGCCACCAGCACGCACGCGCGCAAGGGAATCAGCCACTTCTTAAACGGTAGTATAAGTGAGGATCTCGCAAATTATTCCAGTTTGCCGGTAATGACTTTTAAGCGATAACAATCTATTTTAAAGTACCAGATCCCTCTAGAATTGATGTTCCAGAGGGATTTTTTGTACCCCTTTTCCTATATCCCTATTCAAATTGATAGGAGTATTTTTAAAGTCCTAAAACCGACCATGCAGCACCATATCCTTATTAATATCTGTGCGATTTTTGGCGTGGCGACTGCGGTTATTATCATCTGCAAGTTTCTAAAGATCAGATATATCATAGGATACTTGATTACCGGTATCTTATTGAGCCCTAATACCACTTCCTACTTTGCAGATATGGCAGAAGTGGATGTGTATGCAGAGATAGGCATCATCCTCTTACTGTTTACCGTGGGACTGGAATTCTCTTTCAGCAACCTGAAGAAGATCAAAAAATATGTGCTGGGCGGCGGTGCGGCGCAAGTACTATTTACAATAATCCTGACAGCAGTTCTCATCTTTGTATTGATGCGGCCCAGCTGGCAGGAAAGCATATTCTGGGGGTTTCTATATGCTTTGAGTAGTACGGCAATCGTGATCAAGGTATTGCAGGACACCAACAAAATAGGCACTTCCTACGGTAAATTTATTCTTGCCGTTCTATTGTTTCAGGATATCATGATCGTACCGCTGATGCTTTTTACGCCCATCATTGCCGGTGCGGGCGGTGACCCGCTGGTCGCGGTGGGTATTTTACTAGGCAAACTGATTCTTATGGGTGGGATCGCCTATGTGCTGGCGCGATATATCATACC
Organism: uncultured Flavobacteriaceae bacterium; assembly: GCA_963740155.1. Classification (GTDB taxonomy): domain Bacteria; phylum Bacteroidota; class Bacteroidia; order Flavobacteriales; family Flavobacteriaceae; genus Nonlabens. The sequence continues at coordinate 219,988 of CAVUDE010000004.1, forward strand.
GTTTTTCTTGCGTACGGTCATGAAGATCCAGAGCCAGGAGGTCTTCCTGATCGCAACGGTATTTATAGTTACGGGCATTGCACTGCTCACTGAACAACTGGGTCTGTCTCTTGCGCTGGGGGCATTTATTGCTGGTCTTATTATTTCAGAAACCGATTATAGCCATATGGCGATTTCTTGTTTCTTGCCATTCCGCTACGTTTTTATGAGCTTTTTCTTTATATCGATGGGCATGTTGCTGGATTATGAGATCTTCCTGATTGACTATGGCTGGATTGCTTTCTGGATCGTTTTTACGTTTATGGTAAAAGCCGCTGCAGGCATACTGGCATCACGGGTTATGAAAGTCAATTGGAAAACTGCGCTGGCCGTAGGTTTTTCCATCGCCCAGATAGGGGAATTTTCTTTTGTACTTGCGCAGAGTGGTCTGGAATACGACCTGATCAGCGAGGAAAACTACCAGATCTTTCTTGCCGTATCGATTATCCTGATGTCCATCACACCATTTGTAGTAGGAAATGCAGAAAAGATCCACCCACTACTCCACTCACTATTGATCAAATCGCGTTTAAATGGCAAAGCTTGAATTATATGGAACCACCTGGTGTACAAAATCTGCCATCCTGCGCAATCACTTGCAACGCAACTGGATAGAGTTTGACGACTATAATGTGGAAGAAGATACAGATGCAGCGCAGCGCGTTAAAGAGCTCTATGATGGCAACCTAAAATTCCCCACGGTAATTTATGGAGATGATTTCTTGAAGAATCCCAGCGTGGGCGAGCTGGATAGTTTTGTTCAGGAAAAGGGATTGGATTGAACTGGGATATTTCATAATCCGAGTTTTCCGCTAGATATATTCACGTTTAGTTAATCGGATTAAAGAGACGGTATACAAAAACTTCTACTAGTATGTAATGATCATTTTTCAAGACTGCTTTTAATTCCATTCTCCAGCATCGGGATGGTAAAATCACCAAAGCCTGATTTTACATAAGAGATAACCCCATCAGCATCCACAATCATGTGGGTGGGATACATTGCAACGTCATTACTTTTTGCAAACTTGCGCTCGTCGGGAACTATGTTATAGTCGTAGGGTTGCGCTTTCAAAAATCTTTTGAGCTTGCTTTTCTTATCTAAAGCCACCGCTAGAAAGACGATATCTTCTGCCGTGTACCTACTGACCAGTTCATTCAATTCAGGAATCTCTTCCACACATGGCTTGCAACCTATAAACCAAAAGTTGAACACTACTACCTTACCTTTTAATTTCTTGCTGTCAACGACTTTACCATTGATGTCCTTCAATTTAAAAGGCATTATTTTCTTACCTACTAACTCAGACTCTTGACCAAAAGAAACTTTTCCTTCGCGCATTAGTTTCACCATGTTTGCCTTCATGACGGCCTTTTCATTATCGGTGGCGGGACGCACTCTTACAACTCTAGTCTCATCTTTTTTATCTAGATAAAGGTCCATCGTCTGGTCTGGACTAGCCATAAGTCTGCCTAGATCGCTGATTGGAATTTTTTTATAATCCTGACTGAACAAGATTGCATTGCGGAATTCATAGGCGTTTGGAATTGTTTTCTCCTCTTCTTTTGTGATCAACCTCAAATCTTTCACCAGTTTTTCAAAGTTTACTTTACCATTAAGGTCTTTAGGGGAAGACTGCGCCATACCCACAAATGGAGTCGAAATGAAAAGGAACAAAATGATGAGATGGATGGAATTACGCATGCCTGTTCTTTTTAGTTGACTCCAGAAAAATATGAAAAATTTTCTAGTCATTTGAAATCATCAACCATCTCTCAAATATCCTGCTAAATCCTAAAAATCCTACAAAGCGGGTTATGTGTAATCGGCTTATTCTATATTCGGCTGTTAATATTATATTTTGATCAAATCTCATTACCAGGTATTTAGCCTAAAGTTATTCGTCTTTCTTTTTGCATTCTCTGCCCTAACGGTCGTTCATGCGCAGGAAGAGGTGAAAAAAGATACCACTGAACACGGTACATTCGAGAACCTCAAGGACTTTTTTACGTTCTATCCCAATAAAAAAGCCCACGAGCGTGACAGCACGTTATTCCTCCAAAAGTTTATCGCGGCTCCCGTGATCAGTTATTCTCCAGAGACAAATTTTGGTTTTGGAATCGGGGCAAAATATCTTTTCAAATTCAAGGGTAGCGGCGAGGAGACCCGTACCTCAAATATGCCGCTTACCGCACAATACACACTCAACAGCCAGTTTTTTCTCTTTTCTGGTTTTGAGATATTTACAAATCAAGAGAAATGGGTGATTGAGGGTAACTTCCTTTTTCAGAACTACCCGCGTATCTATTATGGTATAGGCGATAATACTCGAGAAGATGCTGAGGATCAGTACGACTACACACAGCTGCTTTTTGAGCCTATATTCTTAAAACAAATGTTCCACCGCTATCTATTTGTGGGCGCGGGTGTGCGTTACAATCGAATCTTTGACGTAGAGGTAGAAGCCGGCGGTACTATAGATAATGAGCGGCTAGAGGGCTATTTTGGATCCACTTCTGTAGGTGCAGAAGTTGCAGCCTTATTTGATAGTAGGAACAATATCCTGAATGCAAATAATGGCTGGTATCTCGAGTTTACCCATGGCGAGTATTTTGAGGTTCTGGGTGGTACAAATACATTCAATCTTACGAGGATCGACGTGCGCCACTATATAGAACTTAAAAGCGATTACCGCGACATTCTTGCATTTCAGTTTCAGGGTCGTGCGGTAAGGGGCAACCAGCCATTTTCTGAATTCTCATTTTTTGGCAGTAGTGAGATCCTGCGCGGCTACCAGGAAGGCCGGTTTGTGGATCGTGATCTAGTTGCCGCGCAGGTTGAATACCGCAAGCGTTTTGGTGACACTAGATTCGGCGCCGTTGCATTTGTGGGTGCCGGTGGCATTTACAACAATATAGACGATTTCCAGGTGGGAAGCTTAAAACCCAATTATGGGGCTGGCCTGCGTTATATGCTGGATAAAAGCGAGAACCTCAACATTCGATTGGATTGGGGCTTTGGTCAAGGAACTAACAACATTTACCTAAGCATTGCAGAGGCGTTTTAATTACGGTGCCAGTAGTTTCTTAAGGGTTTTAGACAATTACGCTTTCCCGCAGGGAAGTTTATGCTGAGCCTGCCGAAGTGCGAAAGCGTACCACCCCACAACCGCTTTACCACATCCATCAACCCGTTAAGATAACAGATTGATGGCCATAAGAAGCGTACTTACCACGACGCTTACACTTACCGCCTTGAGCACGATATCTGGTTTCTGAACGGTCAGAATGGAGGCCAAAACATTTGCAGTCACGGCAACCACGGTAAATATTTGCAGTTTCTGTACAATCCCAGCCGACTGGGTAAAAATGGAAAATACCGCAAAACCTCCAAGACAGGTACACACGATAATGGAAGTTGCTGCATAGAGCATAAAGTTCTCATTCCAGTCTGTGCTTACTTTTTGAATCATCGTTTTCATAATAGTTGTTTTTAATTATGATTCAAAATTACGGGCAGCATCTACCTGCAAAAGATGACTTTTGTCATGTTGCGCAAAAAAATCAATGCGGCAATCGAGATCTAAGTAATCCATAGACAAATGTCCCCAACAAGGCACCACCTATTACCAGCAAAATGGCGGGAAAGCCAGCACCCAGCAAGACATACATGGGACCTGGACATGCACCAGAAAGTGCCCAGCCCAGACCGAAGATTGTTCCACCCACCAGATAACGTGTGATGCCCATATCTTTAGGCGCAAGGCTCATCTCACCCCCACCCAGTGGTTTGAAGTTTCCGCGCTTGATAATCTGGATTCCTATCACGCCTAGGACTAGCGCCGATCCTATAATGCCATACATGTGAAAGCTCTCAAACCGGAACATCTCATAGATACGGAACCACGATGCAGCCTCAGACTTGAACATCACAATGCCAAAGAAAATACCGATCACCAAATACGTTATATACCGCATAGCTCTAAAATATAAGTGGATAAATAAAATGCACCATCACCAGCCCACCGATGAAAAAACCAATGACGGCTATAAGCGATGGTAATTGCAGATTGCTCAATCCAGAGATTGCATGCCCAGACGTACAACCACCCGCATATCGTGCACCGAATCCCACCAAAAAACCACCGATGACCAGAATAAAAATCATTTTTGGGTTGCTTAAGCTTTCTACCGAGAAGATTTCTGGCGGTAGATACGCGTCACCGGCACTGGTGATATTATAATCTTCCGCGAGGTGTTTTGCTGTTTCTGGACTTATTTCTACGGTATTATCACTCATAAAGTTTGAGGCAACAAACCCACCGATGATAGCTCCCAGCACCACGGTTAAGTTCCAGCGTTGTGCTTTCCAGTCGTACTTAAAGAAGTCGGCAGCCTTACCTGCGCCCATCGCAGAACACGCAGTGCGCAGATTAGACGACATTCCAAATTGCTTCCCCACCAGCAGCAAGGCCAGTAATACCAGCGCAATCATGGGCCAAGCTACATACCATGGCCAGGGTTCATAAATCCAATCCATTCAATTAATTTTTTACAAATATGGAATACTTGAAATCATCAAATAGTAACAAATGTTGCAAAATCAACCAGTATTAAAGAATTGCCAATTTCAAAAACTATATTTGCCTAAGAATAATCCACTTTTATGAGGCATCTAATCCTCGCATCGCTATTGCTTACATCATGGATCACCATGGGGCAATCCTCTGTAAATACTGCCGCCGTCATCACGTCTGATTTGATTTTTTCTGTAGGTGAAATATATGTGATCCCAGCAAATGAGGATGAGAGCAGTTCTGGTGTTTTGGGAATTGTATCACAAACTGAATTTGGAACTCTGTCTGCAGAAGAAGTAGCTCAAAACACGATCTCCATTTTTCCTAATCCTACAAACGGTAAAATTTACTTTTCAGGGTTTTCTGATGATTTAGGTGACATACAGATCTACGACATTGCCGGTAGATTATTAAAAAAACAGAGCTTGTTGCACAATCAACTTAGCATCGAGGAATTTCCTAATGGTGTTTATATACTTCAAGTAGATATCAATCGATCATTCAAAATTATCAAACAGTAAACCATGAAGAAATTTTACTTTACATTACTCCTACTACTTCCATTGCTGGGTTTTTCTCAGGTTCCACAGGGCATAAGTTACCAGGCAATAGCACTAGATACTAATGGTCAGGCAATCACAAATACCACAGTAAGCATATAGATAAGCATATTAGAAACGTCTGTGACTGGTAATGCGGTCTATGTTGAAAGACATAATGTCAACTCAAATGAGCAGGGATTATTTACTTTGAACATAGGCCAGGGAAGCGCTACCAGCGGATCATTCGATACGATTGAGTGGGGTGCAGATTCAAAATTTATCAAAGTTGAACTGGATGCAGCAGGTGGAACTAACTACACATTGATCGGGACTAATCAATTGATGAGTGTACCCTATTCACTGGCTGCTGATAGTCTAGTCACTTCCCCAGGGGAGGGAATTACCCTTGTTTCACCTAACGGTACGCCTTACAAGTAACCGTAGATGATAATGGGCAACTTTCTTTACCTACTTAAGATACAAATGCAAATACACCTGTTGAACTTTTTCTCTATGGAAGTTTCAATAACTGGGATGCTGCTAATGCATTGCGATTTGGTACACCTCAACGGTCTGGTTCAAGTTTCATAAAATTTACCGGCACTAAGTACTTTACGGCTGGAACTCAACTCAAATTTCTCCCTGCCCAAAATAAGAACGTTGTATTTGGCGGGGATGGTAATAGCTCTAGAGGTGATTTAACAGTCAATGGTCCCTCTATAATTATACCCTCAGACGGATTTTATTTACTAACCGTTTTAGAGTCTTTCAGTACTGGACCACCTACTTATTTTGTAGAATCTGTAGATGCAAGGATTTCCAGTTCTACTAATAGCGATGAGATTTTGCAATTTGACGTTACAAACGATGAATTTTTTATTAATAGTACTGCAGCAGGTAGTGTTCGTTTAAAATTCCGCAATACAACAATCGATGGTACGATAGAATATGGGGATAATCTAGGTAATGGCACTCTTGAAATAGATGGTGCATTAATTCAGGTGCCTAATACAGGGGTCTCCAGAAGATTTGAGTTCAAATTGAATTTCAACGGTTCGGGAACCTACACAATCAATTAATCCCGCGGTAAGTACAGAACCACATCCTTAAAACTTATCTTATCCAGGTGCCCCATCGTCTGGCGGTCGCGGGTAATCAAGTGTAAATGCATATTACTGTCGTGGTGGGTAAAAACCCCTTTTTGGTTTTTTGAATAAAAGCCTACCATGTCCACAATTTTATTGTCGATTCTATAACTTTGCTGGCCTATGTGTGCCTCCTCTGGTGAACTTACAATTGATCCAGGCGGCAAGTTCTGTACATGTATCATGGCTTTATTGATCTCGCCACTTACTTTAAACGCAAATGGCTGGTCATAATCCTTCATCTCTTCAGCAATAAACATTTCCAAAGACTTTAAATCTGAAACTGCTGCAGGAACTTTTACTTCTTTCCAATCCGTTACATTTGAGTACACAAAGAATGGCGCGCCTACATCAAAAGTCTCATTGACTTCCATTTCGGTTTCAGAAACAACTTTTGACACATAGCTCTTCCCTTCCAGTATTATGATCTCACCGCGCATTTGAGCAACGGGACCTAGACCGTACAAATTTTCCTTTGTGCTGATGGTGTCTAGATCGATCTTGCTGGACAGCTCGCCGTTCCACATGGCGTCTTTCATGGCACCCACGATCCTGACATCTGCGGGTACGGCATCCACCTCCTTTTCCTGCTTGCAGGAGCTTAAAAAAAGCAGCCCGAGGACTGCTATTATAATTACTGATTTGTTTTTCATCTTATTGAAAATCTTTTACATCATCGCTTAGGTCATACACCTTTACGTCGTTTAATTGACGCGCCAAGATACTGCTTCCAGCCGCACTGCGATAACCACCTGCGCAATGCACGACAATCGGTTTATCCGTCAGGATATGGCTGCCTGTGTCACGCAATTCATTCAGTGGGTGCGCCAGGGCGCTTTCAAAAATCTTACCCTCGTTGATCTCACTCTGGTTGCGTATATCTACAATGGTGTACTTTTCAGGATAATACTTGAAGTCCGCTAGATCTAGGTTTTCCGTTGTTTCTAGATTGCCTGACGGAATGGTTATTACCTGTTTGAGCTGTTGCTCGTAGCCTATTTTGGCCACACGATTAAGCAGTTTATCCTTGTTTTCGTGATGGTCGATGACCAGCGTAAATTCTTCTTCAGGAATAACGATGGAACCTAGCCAGGTTTCAAACTTGGCATTGTCGCTCACTGCCTGAACATTGATGCTACCTTTCAGATGACCATTTTTAAAATCATGTTCTGCTCGCGTGTCTACAATCAAACCCTCTGCATAGGCATTCTCGGCAAATGGTATTTCTGTAATAGCTGGTTTGAGCGTGGGTGCCCCTTTTTTGTTGAGTTCCACATCATAGCCGAAGTACGATGGAATAAACGGCTGGCCATCCAGCAGGGTGTCCATAAATTCTTCTTTGGACTGTTTTTTAAACGCCCAGTTATTCCTGCGCTCATCCCCCAGCGTACTGCTACTCGCATCACTCATTCCCTTACCACACAGTGATCCCGCACCGTGAGCCGGGTACACCACCGCATCATCTGGCAAGCCGTCATATTTGTTTTGCATGGTGTGGTACATCATTTCGGCAAGTTCCTCACGCTTGGCTTTCATGTTACCGGCTTTCTCGCGCAAATCTGGTCGTCCCACATCTCCTATAAATAAGGTGTCTCCCGTAAAAAGAGCGGTTTCCTTACCATCAGTGGCAATGATGGTGATGCTATCTGGCGAGTGTCCCGGCGTATTGATTGCTTTCAGGCTTACCGTGCCTAGCTGGATTTCATCACCATCATCAAAAGCCGCATGCGGATATTCAGCACCTAGCTTCGCGCTATTGTAGATGGTTGCACCAGTTTCCTGGTGGATTTCCAGATGCGAACTCACAAAATCTGCATGTGGGTGTGTTTCTATGATGGCGGTGATGGTTGCGTTGTGCGCTTTCGCGAAAGCGTAATACTGACCAGCATCCCGCTCAGGATCTACCACCGCCATTTTACCCTCACTCACGATCGAGTAGGAATAATGGGCAAGCGGCTTGTATTCAAATTGTTTGATAGTCATCGTACCTAAATTTTACCGAAAGATAAAAATCAGCGCGCTTGACTCACGGTAACATGGGTTACTCTTAACGTAGGTTTTGCAGTAAAGCTTGACAAAATCTCAGTCAGAACTCCTAAAAGGATAAATCAGCTGCCGCCCGAAATCCACATCCTCCCCTAAATCCCAATTCTATATCACGACCGCTCTCCTGGATTTATGCAGTGCCAAATAGGTAATCCCATAAACTAAGTGTGAACCCAAAGTTCATCCCGTACGGATGGCTGGCGGGCAGGGCTTTTGCGTGGTGATTATTTTTTCAGCTTAGAAACCTGACCTATATCCAGACGATCAATTAGTTCATCTTCCTTTACGTAGAAATTAAAATAAACATCAAAATCGCCCCACTTAACCGTATGCAAGTGACCATAGACGTGGGTACCATTCTCTTCCACTTTGTGTAATCGTGTAAACCACTCCTCACCTACCGCATCTTCACAAAATTTATTAAAATCACGTGGATTACCATCATCTGTAAAAACCGGATGCTCAACAAATTGTTTTTTCCATGCTTTTTTGTCTTTGTTTTGCAAAGCCTTAACAGCATTAGTTACGGTGTCGTTTGTTATACTTGATAAATCTAGTGACATATTCTTGTTTTGTTTAGTTATTAAAGATAGAAAAAGGGTAAGCTGTTGCCCACCCTTAATCATTCACACATAATAAATACTATCTGGTTGTGTAACCGCCATTTGCAAAAATGGTCTGACCTGTGATCCACCATCCATCAGTCACGAGAAACTCAATGATGGGAACAATATCCTCAATCTTAGTTAGACCCCCCAGTGCGCTAGCGCCTTTGTGATACTCTACGGCTTCTTTACTTTCTTGCCCATAGAAAAACGGCGTGTCCATAGGTCCAGGCGCAACATTATTAACAGAAATACCTCTGCTACCAAATTCTTTTGAGGCCATGCGAGTAAAGTGCTCAACAGGTGCTTTTCCACCAGCATACGTTGAATACATCCCCGTAAAAGCCGCAAGAAGTGACGTGGCAATAGTACATACCTTACCATTGTCATTTAACTTCTTTCCTGCCTCTTGTATAAAAAAGTATGCAATCTTTGAGTTGATATCAAACATGGTATCGTACTCCTTTTCTGTAGTTTCTAGGTAAGGCTTTTTCAAAACCATACCAGCCGTATTTATTGCTACATCCACACCACCTAAACGAGAGATCGTTTCATCAAAAAGTTTGGTAATATTCTTGACGTCTGTTAGGTCTGCTTGGAAAGTAAATCCATCACCACCAGCACTTTTTACCGCTTTTAAGGTTTCTTCACTTTCCGATTTTGAACTATCGCTATTATAGTGGATAGCAATTTTTGCGCCCTTGGTCGCAAATGTCCTGCTCAGTAAACCACCTAAATTCTTACCGCCTCCTGCGATGAGAACAACTTTGTTTTGTAAATCTAGTTTTGCCATAGTAAAATTTTAGAAAGCAAACATAAAATCTTTAGAAATGAATATTCATTCAAATATGTTAAAATGTTGTCAACGGAGTGTGATGGCATTCCACGCCATATCTAAATAAAGTTTGATTCTATCTGACGAGAAATCTACCTCGTCACTCAACGACCACAAAATCCAGCCATTAATAGTGCTAAAAGTATATTTGCGTAACTCGCGAGCGGTGAGACCGTGAATAAAGATATCGCTAAGTATTCCGTCCTCAAAGACCTTATCAAAAACAAGAAATCTACTCATTGCGATTAGATGTATTTCTTCTGTAATGATGGGCGATGCTGCGTAATGATAAGAAAAATAGTATTCTTTTTGAAAAGTGATAAAATACTCAATCACCTTGCGCCAGAGAGAATCAAACCTCTCTCTTATACTCCCTCGACCACTATATGAACTGAGAATAAAATCTGCCTCATGCTTTTTCTGAAAAATCCATAGTTGACAAACTATATCCTCTTTATTTTTAAAATACTTGTAAATAGTTCCTATACCTACCCCTGCCCTGCTTGCGATATCTGACATCTTCACCGCATGTAATTCACGCTCCACGATTAAGTCTAGCGCGGCATACATGATTTTTTCTGATTTATCTATAAATCGCATAGGTCAATAGAGAAGAATTTTGGTTTAACCTGCAAGCTACAAAATTCCAATTCCATCTAAAATAATCTATTTCTTCTTAAAAGGATAAACCAGCTGCCGCCCAAAATCTTCTGGGAAATCTTCATATCCTTGAATTCCAGTTCTATATCACGGCCGCACTCTGGAACATATGCAGTGCCGAATAGGTAATCCCACACACTAAGCGTGAGCCCAAAGTTCATCCCGTGCGGGTGGCTGGCGGGTAGGGCTTTTGCGTGGTGCCAGATATGCATTTTTGGATTGTTGAATACATAGCCCACGATTCCATAGCCCCAATTGAGGTTTGCATGGTTTAAGTGACCTACCAGCACGGCAAACATGTGTACCACAAAAACTGCTCGATACCAAAACCAATCATCGCAAGCGGTACATACTGTATAGTTTTGTAGATAATCGTCTCGACAAAATGGAATCTGAACTGCGCGGCAAATCCCATTTCCTTTACGCTGTGGTGGACTTTATGAAATCTCCACAACCACGGCACCCTATGCAACATGCGGTGGGTGTTCCACTGGATAAAATCAGCAATGATAAACATGGTAAAAAGCTGCGCCCAGATAGGCCAGGTATCGATTTCTATGGCTACAATATTGGTCAAGCCGAAAAGGCCAAGAAAATCGCCAAACAACGCAACGCCTAGATTTGAGATCGCATTGTAACCCACAAGTGAGAACAGAAAAAAGTTGAAGAGCACGTAAAACGCATCCAGCCAAAAATCCTTGCGCAGGATACGCTGATTCTTCCGCCATGGCAAAAATATCTCAAGTGCAAAAACCAGCAGGGAAAGCCCGATCAACCAGTAAAAATAATTAGTCCATGACGGGTTATTCAGTTCAGATATAAGATAGTTCCAATAACCAGTAAAAGAGTCTAAAATAATTTCAAGATAGCGATTCAAAACGAAGTACTTTTTTTTAACGTATCAACAAATATCATGCAATAATCATGAGCTGAATGGCTAAATGATTCCCACAAAGTAGTAAGATTTACTATTTTTTGTAATCAGGACTACACAAAGATTCCCTTGACACACTAATTATTTGAAAACAAGAAATTTACAAGACGCTCAATCTGTTTAACCATTGCCGCAAGACTCTAAACAAAGTTAGGATTGTAGTAGATAAGCTCACAATTATTTACCAATTTCCTACAAAATGAAATTAAAGATGTACTTTGCACTTGATTCCAACAACCAATGAGAACAAGTACCAAAGTAAAATTGCAACTCGATCACCTCAAATCTGCATTTGAGGATTTTAAAGATCTGGATTTTAGGATCTTTGAGCACATGCCTATTGGTATTTGCCTAACAGATCAGCATGGTCTTTTTACTGATGTAAATGCGGCTTATCTGGATATTTATGGATACACCCGCGAGGAATTAATCGGCAAGTCTTTTACTACGGTTATACCCCTCCCAGACCATGCGGAACTGGAAAATACACACGAGGACTTCTTCCAGAATAAACAGGAGCGAGCAGAAGTATTTACCGTAAAAGACAAGCAGGGCGAGGAGTTTGAAATATTTGCCCATTCCACAAAAATTGACATAGACGATCAGAACTGGAGACTCATGTCTTTCATCGCTCCCATTGATGAATTGCCTGCTACGGTAGAACGTATGGCAAGTTCACTGGTGTTAATGAAAAAGAGGCTAACCGCACAGACAAATGCTACTGATCTTTCAGACCACCAGATGCGCAATAGCCTGGGATCAATCATTACGGTGGCAACCATGCTCAAGAAATCAGATTTGAGTAGTGCGCAGGCTGGCTGGGTAGAATTTATTGAAAAGGCTGGTCACCGCACACTGGGGATTTTAGACACGACCCTTGATTTTGTCCAGATGGAAATGGGTGAATATGATCCCAATTATGAAAGCCTGGATATAGTTGAAACCTTTGAAAAGCTAGATAAAAATCTGGACTGTCTCAAAGAATTGAAACAGACCCAGATTGAATTGACTGTGGACGGCGATAGTAAAACTGCTGGTAAAAAACTGCTTATCAATGCAGATAAAACCTACGTAAATCATCTATTCAATAACCTCTTAACAAATGCGATCGAGGCCTCGCCAGATGGCAGCATCGTGGAAATTGACATTACCAGTGACGATCTACTCAAGGTCATGATTAAGAACCAAGGCGCCATTCCAGAACATGTACAACCGCGCTTTTTTGAAAAATACGTATCGGCTGGGAAGAAACATGGAACCGGTCTGGGCACCTATATCGCACGACTTATCGCGCAGGCGCATCAGGGGGACATAACTTTTACCAGTGATGAAAAGCAGGGCACTGAACTTACCGTCTCGCTGCCTTTCACGGTGGCAGAGATGAATTAATCTAGTCTATAATGTGGTTTGTATTCCGCTTTCCCGGTAGGGAAGTTTATACTGAGCGTAGCCGAAGTGCGAAAGCAGAATTCTCAAAACCTTTCTACCTTTTAAACCATAAGTTTAAACGCAGATCTGCTATTTAGTTACTCACTAACGGCTCCAGCGTTTCCCACACAGTTTCTGCAATGATCGCGTGCCCTTCCTCAGTGGGATGGATGCCGTCGCTCTGATTGAGAGCCTGGATGCCGCCCACGTCTTTAAGGATAAAAGGGATAAATTCTATATCATTATTCTCTGTGATGTCATAAAACAACTCGCGGAATTCCGTTGTGTATTCCTGTCCCATATTGGGAGGTAGTTGCATGCCGGCGAGGATGATCTGGGTGTCTGGACTTTTTTCCTGCACCGTGTCGATGATGGATTGAAGATTTGCTCGTGTCTCGCTTAATGGAACGCCACGTAAACCATCATTAGCACCTAGTTCCAGAATAAAAATATCCACATCCTGATTCATCACCCAGTTGATGCGGCTCTTGCCACCCGCCGTGGTCTCGCCACTCACACCAGAATTGATGACCTGGTAATTCATGTTCAACGAGTCGATCCTCTCTTGAATCAAACCGGGGAACGCATCATCCTTATCATCCAGCCCGTAGCCCGCCGTAATACTGTCACCGAAAAATAAGATGGTTTTAGAGCTGTTCTGTGTGGCTGTTTGATCGCTTTCGGTAGTTTGAGCGGATTCCTTTTTTGATGCTTGATCAGTATTGGACTCGCGGCAACCCACGATGACAAATGCCATCAGAAAATAACTAAGAATTAAGTATTTCGCGCGACTTAAAGCTGGCGCACTATTTTGGGATGGCGTATTTTGAGATTTTAGCATAGAAACAAGTTTGACGGTATGTCCAATATTTTAAAGGTAAACGGGGTAGGAAAATCCTATACGAGCGGTAGCAAGGAATTAACAGTTTTGCGGGACATTTCATTTGAGGTCGAGCGCGGTCAGACTTATTCCATCGTGGGGCCATCTGGGAGTGGTAAGACTACCTTATTGGGAATCTGCGCTGGACTGGACAATCCAGGTACTGGATATGTTGAACTATGCGATAAGGATTTGAGCAAGCTTAGTGAGGACGAGCGCGCCCAGCTACGCAACCAGCAGGTGGGTTTTATCTTCCAGAACTTCCAGCTTTTACCAACACTTACCGCGCTGGAAAACGTAAGCGTGCCCCTAGAACTGCAAGGCGATAAAACAGCTAATTCAAAAGCCAAACAATTGCTGGGAAAAGTGGGACTGGGTGATCGTTACCACCACTACCCTAGCCAGCTTTCTGGTGGCGAGCAGCAACGCGTCGCGCTGGCCAGGGCTTTTGCAAATGCCCCGTCCATCCTATTTGCAGATGAGCCTACCGGGAATCTGGATGAGGAAACCGGCGAAAAGGTCATTCAGCTTTTGCTTGATTTGAACAAGGAGGCTGGAACAACGCTGGTGATCATCACCCACGATCTGGAACTCGCAAATCGTACCCAGCAAATCCTGCGATTAAAAGGTGGCGAGGTGTTGAGTAATTCAGCCACTACTGTTGCCTAATTCACGCCCTGCTATGAAAAAAATCAATCTACCGTGGCTATTTGCAATGGCGTGGCGCGATGCCAAGGCCAGTAAAGTCAGGCTGCTGCTGTTTATGTCTTCGCTGATTCTGGGAATCGCTGCCGTTGTTGCGATCCAGCTTTTTAGCACAAATCTTAAGGACAATCTACAGCGACAGTCCAAAGCCCTTATGGGCGCAGACTATATCATAGATAGCAATCAGGAACCCACTGATCGTGCGCAGCAGATCATCGACTCCCTGCAACCAGATGCTTACGAGGTCAACTTTGTCTCAATGGCTGCTTTCCCAAAAAACGGCGGCACAAAACTGGTCAAAGTGCGCGGCATGGAGGGCGATTTTCCCTTTTACGGTGATATGGAAACCATACCGCCAGCGGCAGCAAGCAATTACCAAAATCAAGGAACAGCTCTGGTAGATGCAACGCTCATGGTGCAATTCAATATCAAACCAGGCGATTCCATAAAAATCGGTGAGTTGATTCTGCCCATAGGCGGATCTTTGAAAAGCATCCCCGGCAGCACGGCGATATCCACCTCGGTGGCGCCCACGGTTGTCATGCCTCAAAGTTTGATCGAGCAAACGCTGCTACTACAATTCGGTAGTAGGAAAGAATTTCAGTATTTCTACAAGGCGACAGACACGCTGGATCTAGCAGCATTTGAAGAAATTATTGAACCTAAGCTAGACCTCGCAGATGCAGATCTGGATACGCATGCCAGTACCAGCCGCAGGCTGGGCAGGCGGTATGAGAATATTGCAAAATTCCTCAACCTTACCGCTTTTATCGCTCTAATACTAGGCTGTATAGGCATTGCCAGTTCCATCCATATCTATATCAAGGAAAAGCTGGGCACCATCGCTATCTTAAAATGCCTGGGCGCATCGCGCAAGCAAGGCTTGTTTATATTTCTGATTCAGGTGGCAATCATAGGTCTAATAGGCGGCGTGATCGGTACGTTGATCGGCGTGGGACTGCAAAGCGTATTTCCATATTTCCTGCAGGGATTTCTACCCTTTGACGTAGAGATCAGCATTGCGTGGTTGCCCGTTGCCATAGGTGTTTTTCTGGGGCTGGTCATGTCTGTTTTGTTTGCGGTCCTGCCGCTCACTAAAACTTGGTTTGTCTCACCGCTACAGGTCCTGCGGGTGCATGAGAATGGGGTGAAAAGTCCGTTAGGCATCAGGTTGTTGATACTGGGATCAATATTGCTGGTGCTGTTTTTATTTACCTACTGGTTGCTGGGAGATGCCATGTATGCTCTGGGATTTGTGGGTGGTACGCTGGTTACGTTTGCGATTTTGGCAGGGATCGCGCTGGGCGCGATGCGACTGTTGCGCAAATTTTTCCCCAGCCAGCTGAGCTATACCAGCCGCCAGGCAATGCTCAATCTATTCAGGCCTAACAATCAGACAGTGGTGCTGGTAGTAGCCATCGGGCTGGGGACGTTTTTGGTTAGCACCTTGTATTTCACAAGAGATGTCCTACTCGCCAAAACCCAGGTAGAACAAACTGCACAAAATGCAAACCTTATCATTCTGGACGTTCAGACAGATCAGCGCGAGGGCGTTGTAGAGCTATTGGCAGAAAATGGAACGCCCGTTATTGACAATATTCCCATCGTCACCATGCGTATGGACAAACTCAATTCCATATCTGTCAAGGAAATCGAGCAGGACACCACCCGCGAGATACGCGGCTGGGTACTCAACCATGAATTCAGGACCACTTATCGGGATTCCCTCACCAATTCAGAAAGTATCGCAGAGGGCAAGTGGATTCCCAGCGTGCAAAACAGCAAATCCATTCCCATCTCCATCTCGCAAAACCTATCTAACGATGCACAGCTAGAAGTGGGCGACCCTGTTACTTTTAATGTTCAGGGAGTTCTGATGGATACCCAGGTGGCAAGCATACGGGAAGTGGACTGGTCACAACCACAACCTAATTTTAGCATTGTATTTCCTGCTGGAGTTCTTGAACAGGCGCCACAGTTCAATGTCGTGACCACCTCTGCCGCTAGTGAGCAGGCATCTGCCCAGTTGCAGCGCAAGCTGGTCGCGCAGTTTCCCAATGTAACCGTTATTGATTTGCGCCAGGTATTTACACTGGTAGAAGATATTCTGGACAAGGTCGCGTGGATCATCAACTTTATGGCGTTCTTCAGTATTCTAACCGGAATCATTGTACTTATCGGTTCTGTGCGCACCAGTAAATACCAGCGTATCAAGGAAAGCGTCCTGCTGCGTACCATAGGCGCAAAGAACAAGCAGATTTTAAAGATTTCTGCTTTGGAATATGTATTTCTGGGATTGCTGGGCAGCGGTGTGGGTATCCTGCTGGCACTGGTCAGCACCTACGGCCTTGCCATCTTTGTCTTTAAAGAAGTATTTGCACCATCCCTCATCCCTTTTGCGGTCTTTATTCCTGGCATCAGTTTGCTGGTCTTACTCATAGGTCTCAGCAACATACGCGGTGTTCTGGGCAGTTCACCACTGGAGGTTTTAAGGAAAGAGAGTTAGGTAAATTGTTAGGTGATGGTTGTTGTTACGCTTTCGCGAAAGCGGAATAAAAAACTCTTTTTCATAAACACTTAACAGCCAGGCCAGAAAATTCAAAAGACCTACGATAATCAAACTGAATCATCATCTGCACTGTCCATCTTGATGATCTCTACGCGGTCTTTGGAAAGATGCTTACCGTCTTTGTACTGGGCGATGAATGCCACGAGTTTCTCGCGCATGCGGCAATGTAGCTTGAACGTGGTATCTGCATCCTTGCCGCTGCATAGGGCGCGTATCTTCATCCCTTTTTCAGTCACGTCTGTTACCTGGACGACGGGGTCAAATTCATCGTTCCAATCCTCATCCTCCCGTAGGATCTTATCAAAGTAATCACGGACGGCGCCTACGTCAATGGTCTCATCTGCATACAGATGAATCGGGCGTATTTGCTGCGAGCTGGTCATGGACCAGTTTTCAAAAATATTCTCGGTCACATACCGCAGCGGTACTACTAACCGCCGCTCATCCCAGGTGCGTATGACCAGATAAGTAAAGCTTATGTCTTCCACATAGCTCCAGTCATCGTTGATGATGACGGTATCCCCTATGCGGGCGGGTTTAGTAATCGCGATCTGGAGGCCAGATATGATATTGCCCAGGGTGCTCTGGGCAGCGACACCTATAATTACCGTAATGACCCCAGCGCTGGCCAGCAAAGAGATTCCCAGTTTCTCGAGCGACTTGAACTGCGAGAGGATGATCCATGCGGCAATCGCAAAAACCAAAAACGTGATAATGCGGCGAGCAACGCTCACATAGGTCATCATTTGCCGGGCATGGGAATTTTCTTCTGGATTAGTATCGCCTATGCGCTTCTGGGCAAGATGCACCATAAGGTAATCGATGAATTTCATGACAAACCACGAGATCGCCATGACTACTACAATAAGTAGGATGGAATAAACCCAGCTCGCATAAGGGCCACTGAAAGAGATGAATTCATTGAGCGTAAGGTAGAAAGCCAGCACGCCTATCACCACACCGGCGGGTCTGGCCAGCTTATCTGCAATGGCGGTAATCCATAAAGTCTCACTTTTACGGAACGCGTATCTAGAGAGCTGCGTACTCGCCCTGCCCAGTAAATAGCACAGCACTATGAGCAGCAGCGTACCCACAAGTTTCCAAATAGGTAATCCCAAAACCGGGAACCTTGCCCAATCTGGCATATCGCGATCCAGCTGGCGCGGCCCGTACTGATCGTAGAGCGCATCGATATTCTCTACCGCCTCTGGACTTATCACCCACAACGCGCCATATTCCTTATACTTGATGCGTTGCAAACGCAAAACGATATCCCTACCACGCAAGTCAATTGTTCCAAACGTCATGCTGCGCCTAGGTTGCCCGGCGATGGCTTGGTTAGTATTTGTCCACAGGTCGATCTGTCCATCGGGGCGATCTGGAATACTGCCCCAGTCGATCGCCACGCGCTGATCCATGACAAAGTATAATTTTTGGGCAAGCTCAGCCGCCTGTTCCAGCGTAATGTCTTCTGGCATCAGGTTAAAGTTGAGCGCATAGGCTGCTTGCTTAAAATCCCGTTTCTCACATTTCAACACAAAGTGCTCAAGGGTAGCCTGTGGTGTCCTGAAATTAAATTTTTCAGGCGGCAAACCTATACTCTCATTGAATCGGGAGAGAACGTAATAGGCTTTATTATAATCTTGAATCGGATTAGCACCATAATTGGTACTATCCCGCACGGTGACTGTATCTGGTGCTAATTGTGGGGACAAACTATCCTGTTGTGCACATAATACAAAAGGCGATAACAGCAATGTGATCAATAAACGGGCATAGTCTCAAAGATAGCCCTCGCCATTGACGATACCAAAAAGCCACAAATTACTCATAGCGATAAGTGAAAGATTTAGCAAAACGCTAGAAGAGTTATCAATATTCAGTAAACTTATTAAGGCTTTTGGAATTATGCTTTCCCGCTAGGGCAGTTTATGCTGAGCACAGCCGAAGTGCGAAAGCGTAATGCTAAAACAATTCCTTATATATAATATAGAATCCCATAACCAGCACAAACCAGCCGAATCCTTTCTTCAACTTGCCCCCATCGATGAACCTATTAAGCCAGATTCCCATAAAGATTCCCGCGATGGACAAACCAGAGAAGATGGACAGAAAAGTCCAGTCTATATCCAGATTTTGAACATCCCCTAGAAATCCTATGAGCGACTTCACGGCAATGATTAGCAGTGAGGTTGCTACCGCTTTTTTCATGGGAAGCTTTGCCAGCAAGACCAATGCTGGAATGATCAGAAAGCCACCACCAGCACCTACGATCCCAGTTAGAACGCCCACGATACCACCCTCCAGAACGATCAATGGGTAGTTATAGGTCACGGGAGAATTCCTCTTCATTTTTCTCTCTTCTACCCCGTATCATGGACACCGAGGCCAGCAGCATAATCACCGCAAAGAACAACATGATCGCAAGATTCTTTGTCACCTCTAAACCGGCAAGCGTAAACAACTGCTCTGGAATCATGGGGATCAAGAAAGCCCGCGTGGCATACACCGCGATAAAAGCTGGAATCGCAAAAACAATGGCGGTACGGTAATCCACCATGCCGCGTTGCATATTTTTTATGGCACCCACCAGCGAGGTAGATCCCACCACAAAAAGTGAGTAGGCGGTTGCCAGCACGGGATTCAAACCCAGCGCATAAACCAAAATAGGCACTGTCAAAATACTGCCGCCCCCGCCTATCAATCCTAGAACAAGACCTATGACGACCGCGCCCGCATATCCCAAAACCTCCATTATTTCCATGATCGTAAAATTATGGACGTTGTAAAAGCTATGGGGTAACCTAGGTTACATAAGCTCAATATGGCTGCGGTGCAGTCTCACCTTGCCCATATTTTCCATTTTCTTGAGTAATCTGGAAACAACCACTCTGCTGGTGTGCAGGTCGTGGGCAACTTGCTTGTGAGTGGCATGAACATCGTTGCCGCTGGATATTTTTGCTTTGGCACGCAGGTATTTTTCCAGCCTATCGTCCATATTGTTGAATGCGATGGTATCGATGCTCTCCAGCAGTTCCATCATGCGGTTGTGGTAGCTATTAAAAACGAAGTTGCGCCAGCTCTTGAATTTACTGGACCACTCCTCCATTTTGGCAACTGGGATCATCAGAATTGTGGCGGGCGTTTCTGTCACTGCGTGGATCTCGCTGCGCGTGTTACCCATGCAGCAGGTAAGCGTCATGGCACAGGTATCGCCAGGTTCCAGATAGTAAAGCAACAGCTCGTTCCCATTCTCATCTGGTCGCAGGATCTTGATTGTTCCTTCCAGCAACAAAGGCATGGAGCGTATGAACTGCCCTGGGCGTATCAGGTCTTCCCCTTCGCCAGTTTCTGTGTAAACGGCAGCCTCCCCAATTTCTTCAATCAGCAATGGTTCAAAACGATACTGGCTGAAACGGGCAATGGATTTTTGCATGATGGTGAATGTTTATGTAGAATATGAATGAAGATAATTACGCTTTCGCGAAAGCGTAAACTCACACCTACCTACTGAACGACTTTAACATAGCAAAGAACAGCAAAAGCAACTTATTGAACTGCGGCAATTCTACTGCTCAGATATCTGGAGGATCGTCCTTAATTGTTTGATATGTTTTGACACCTCGCTGATCTTATTCTTATAGGAACGTACCATGGTTTTTTTGTCTTTTTCTGTGAATCTATCTACCAGTCGCTGCAACAACATTTTCTTTTCTTCAAAGGTGCGCAGGGATACCCACAGGGTTTCTTCCAGTGCCTCGTTCTGACCCTCTAGCAGTGCAGATTCCGTAAACGAATGGCCCACGTGGCAGCGGTAACGTTTTACGCCAGAGTGCTCCATCTCCCACAATGGGCCGCTACAGCTGGGACAGCTGATAGGTACCTGGTGGCCCAGGTCATTTTCCAGGGGAATGCTGCTCCCTATCGTATTAACAATCTCATTTTCCCGCACAAGGTGCTGCGGTGCCTCGACTAACTCAGGTGATGGTGAATTGATTAAATTCCTGCAGCTTTGCAGATATGTCCTCCAGTTCCAGAACATGATCTATATCCAGCGTTTGCTGGGCAAAGGACGGCATATCGCCATACATGGCAGTCTCGGGATTCTGCACCATGGTAATCCCACCGCATTTTTGAATGGCCTCCAGACCAGTCGCACCATCATTGAGCAATCCAGACAACAATACACCGATGGCTCTATTGCCATACGCTACCCCTACAGATCTAAACAGAACGTCTATGGATGGTCTGAAGAGATTCTCGCGTGGGCCATTTGTCAGATACACATGACCGTCTCGCGCAAAAAGGTGTTTGTTAGGCGACGCAACGTAAATCATACCGGCCTGAATGGGCATTTTATTCTCTGCTTTTACCACCTTGAGCCCCGTGACCTTATCCACCACCGAATCCAAAAATGAGGGCGAATCAAATGCAACATGTACGACAATGAGAAAAGCAGCATCTGTATTTTCAGGGATGGAATCAAAAATTTCCCGCATGGCCTTGATCGCCCCTGCAGAGCCACCTATGGCAACTATTCTGGATGGTTTTTTCATAGTGACAGAAAAGTAGGATAATAATCGACTGGCTAGTATTTAAATATTGCTAATAAATGAGTTGTTAGCTGTTAGCTGTTAGCTGTTAGCTGTAAAATGAAAACTAAAATGAAAATGAAAAACAAACGTGTTTACCGATCTTGAGCTGGTAGCCCTAAAAAAACGAAAATCAAAATCAAAAATTAATGTCAGTACTGGATTACTTTCTCAAAATACACTAGTCGTGTCGTTCTCGGATCATGGGCTAGGAAATGCAAATAATGAGGAGTAAAAATCACCGCCTCCGACTAAGAAACTGGATTTTAAAGGCCTCGAAAAAGGTATAGTTCTTTAACACAGGAAAATAAGTTACAAAATTGACCAGACCTAACAGGTTTTGAAAACCTGTTAGGTCTAAAGACGCAAGAGCTATCTAGTAAAACCAGTCGAGTCTAGACGGTTTGTTCTATCTCAATCAGAAGTTTTCTAGAACATATATCCCAGAGAAAAAGAACCGTAGGCATGTGTCTCGGTTGATTTTAGGACACCGGTAGTTGCTTCATAACTGAACGTGGCGCTCAGTCGGTTCCAGCGTAGCATCGTACCCAGTGAGGCGTTGTAGCTGGGATTGTTAAGTGCAGATAGATCCATCCCGCCATCATCGTTAAACAGGCCTCCCTGAACGGTTGCGTTGAATAAACTGGCTTGCAGTCCTACTGAGCCGTGTACTAAAAATTCGGTTTTCTTACCATTGATGGCACTTCCACTAAATACAGATGATCCAAGCGGGTTGAAAATACCATACCGCGCCCGCAGGACGGGACGCGCGTGCATTTAGATCGTTCCCACCACGGCACTGAGGTCAGTTGAAAGTTCAAAGTTCTGGTTGCTGTAAATACTTGCGATATAACTTCCGCGCAGGTTGAGCGCTACCGCATCCTCGAGTTGCTGGTTCCAGCCGTCTAGTTTTGGTTCACTGATGATGGCGTGAAACCTATCCTGTATTTCATCTGCCTGGGAACTGGGCCCCATCACCCCTAGATCTACCCCCAGACGGATAACTTTGTTCTCATACTGGGATTGCAAACTGTAGTTGATAAAACTATATCCCGCGTATGGCCTTTCCTCTGTAGGAATCACTGCACCGGTTTCCTTATTATATTCTGGGGTAAATACTTTCACGTGAAGTGAGAAAGAGTGTATGGGTGAGCTACGCTGTGGAAACCAAGATTGCAATGGCGATTGATTACCTGCGAGCCACTTGTAACCTGCATCCAGCCCGTAGGTGTAATATCTATCCCTCGAAGCGAGCAGCACCAGATAATCATTGTCGTGACCTATCGTGACCTCACGTGTATAGGTGCTATCTGATTGAGCATTGCACCCGTAAATACCCAAAACGAAAAGAATAAAAACTAGAAAATAAGAGGTTACTACACTGCACATAAGTACCGCGATGCGGTGAATTTGAAGATAAAACCCAAAACTAGGAATCTACCCTTACGCCAAAAACCGACTCAACAAAGGTTATGGAATACTTTGACAAAAATCTTAAAACCGTAAATGGAATCAGTTGTGAGGATTCATTTGGAAACTGCACAGCCAGGCTCAATGGTTATTTATTAAACCTACTGTTTTAAATTTAGGTAAGAATCTGAATAATTACGGTTTCGCAATTCGACAAGCTCAGTGTAAACTTCCCTATCGGGAAATCATAAAAAATAGGCATTTAATTTAGAGATCAATAAAGCAAATCGAGCTACTTTTCCAAAAACAGCTTTATGAGCGCTTTTACCGTTATCGTTCTTTTTTCAGGATTGTGTTTTGTCTTCTACGGATTCAGCTGCCTGCTTTCTTCAAAAATGGAAGAGGAGTTCACAAGATTCGGTATACCGCAATACCGCAAACTGACAGGCATCTTACAGATTCTGGGCGGTGCGGGTCTGATTGTAGGACATTATTACCTGCCGCTGCTTGAAGCAATTGCCGCCGCGGGATTGTCACTGCTCATGTTTATGGGTTTTGCGGTGCGCATGAAAATCAAGGACAGTTTTGCACTATCTGCCCCTGCACTCATGTTTGCACTTTTAAATGGGTTTATTGCTTACAGGCTATTCAGGAATCTGATCTAATTTTCCTTAGAAAAAAAAGTCTGGTGAGTGCAGCGCCCACGAGGATTAGTGCCACAATTAAAATCCAAAACCGCCAAACTTTTCTAGGGAAACTATCCTGATGCAACTCGTAGCTTTCTAGGTACGTAGAGCAATCAAGTTCTATTTTTTCGTCTAGACCCATTCCCGTGAGAACTAGAGAACTCTTACATTTTACAAATAAATCGATGAAAGCGGCGTGCTCAATGGTAAGGCTTGAGCTATTGCCGGTGGTAAGTTTCCCTTTAAATTTTAAGGTCACAGCGTGACCATCCTGTTTGAAACCATCTGCGAAAAAAGGTAATTGCTTGCTATCCAGAAATAGTTTGAATCTTTCCTGAAAATAGGAATCAAAAACTTGCCTGTCTGCAACGGGATCAATGATGTTACTGGGAAAGTTAAGTTCTTCTTTTATGTAACCCAGCGTCTGGAATGAGGTGCTGATCTCAATAAGCACACTACCCGACTCGTGATCAAGATGAACATTGATACCGTTGAAATTAGGGCTGTGGGCAAATGAGATGCTATTAACCGCAAACCAGACGAAAAAATAGACGCACCGTAGAATAACCTACCTGAATCTAAAGGATGCATCTGGCGTACCACTAAAGCATAGTGGTGAGCTAGGGAAATTATCTGTAATCACATAATAATACTCACTGGCAGATTCTGGGGTCGCACCCGTGCGACCATTGCATTCATCGAGTGAGGATACACCAGTAACATATTCGTAATCCTGAAAGTACAGACCATTAGGACAGCCATCTGGCGCAGTGATGCCATCACCACCGCGGTCAGTTGTTTTAAGTCTGTACCCGCTTTCCAGCGCAACAATATTCCCTGCGGTATCCATACCGTATTTATAATAGATGGGAAATCCATCACCTGCATAACCCACTTTGACCATCTGGCTACCATCTACCATTAATTGATCTAGATAGTTACTGGGAGAACCATGGTAGTGGTAGCGACCGGTGGGCTGCACGTGAGCATTGTTACAATCCAGACCTAGGTCTTCCTCATCCTGCAGGGTTGTAATATTCCAAGCCATGTTAGTCTGTCCACTTGATCCTCTAAAAAATTCGCCTGTGTAAGGATCCATAGCTACTCCAGAAAAAAGCACCCCAAAAGTATAACCTTGTCCAAACGTGACTTGACTGGCAAGTTGCGGCTGTACCGTCATCGAAAAATCCTCAGGAGATTCTGAGATACTATTGGGATTGCCTGGATTAGGGAACGTTCCCACTAGGTGATTTGCCACACCATTAATAGTGATGAGGCGGGTAGCGCTACCTACGTTCTCATCATATACGTTGATGGCACCTAGCTGGGCTTCAATGTCCACGTTACAATCTGTACCATCTAGATTGATAGAGAAAATACTGCTAGTATTGCTACAATCTGTAGCAACCATCTGATCTTGAGCAGCTACAGCATCGTCGTCACTTTCACAGGACAGTATTAAAGCACAGAGCGCGACAAATACTAAAAATTTAAGGGTGAAATTTTTCATGGCTGATTGTTAATTAAATTATAATGGGCAATGTAGGTTTTTAAAATTATTGACCCAATAGACAATAAATAGATACAACTTTTTTAGCTGACTTTCAATTACTCAATATCATTCAATAATCAAGAACGAGAGCAATAGACTTAAAAGACAACAAGTGAAATAAAGAACTACCTTAACGTACTGTGGGGTCTGATGCTTTGCCATTCTTGTGATTGAATAAATAATACTTCTGGCTAATTTCAGATACAGCTATATAGTTATAAACTAGCAGCTATCGTTCCCCTAGCCTATTTGCCTGAGGCCATATTTAATGAGCTGGTCATGCCTAAATGCTTTTTGATATTAGAGACATCTGCTTGTAGTGACTGGTTTTCAGTTTTGAGTTGATCCAATTGAAGTTGCTGCTCCTTGATCGCTGCCAGAATCAATGCGCTCATCTTACTGTAGCTTACGCTTAGAATTCCTTCCTGATCCTCGCTCACCAACTCTGGTGCCACTGCCCGTACTTCCTGTGCGATCACGCCCAGCTCGCGCTGGTCGCCGCGGCGGTCTGCGTCTATCCAGCAGTAGTAATAGGCCTGGATCTGGGCGACCCTATCCAGTGCGCCAGTAAGCGGCTCAAAGTCCTTTTTCAGGCGACGGTCCGAGTTTTCTGTGAGCGTACCGTCTATGTTCAGGTTACCGCTGCTGTCCATCTCAAAAATGGTGGTACTCGCTGCGTGGGATGGGCTGTTTGAATTCTCGGTAGAATAGGATATACGTAAATCATTGCTCTTGTTAGCTACAAAGTAATGTGATGTACCGTAAGATGAGAAAATAGATCCTGCTTCTTGACCGCCTGTATTTCCTGTTCTAAAATTGATCCAGTTAGCGCCATTTACCACGATGGATTGGTCTGTGGTGCCACTTGTATTGGTACTTTCCAATAGGTTGGTAAACACACTTGGTGCGATCAGGTCACCAGATGCGGTAACAGTTCCACTGTCATCTATGGATAAGCCTTCATCATCACCATCGTTGCTGACATAGTTGCCGCTGAGTTTAATATTTCCATTGGTCAGGGAAAGTTCATCGCTTACGATGAGGTCACCGTTTGTGCCGTCGCCTATAACAGCGGTATTATCACCTTGCAGCGTAAGCACCGTGACATCTGTACCAGTTGTGTAGTCAGAAAGATAGAATGACGTATTGGTATTTGATAGTTGCGCGTCGCTTAAAGCAGGTGCTACGGTAAAGGCTTTATATCCTCCACTGGAATCACTATCTTCTAGCACAAGTGTGGGATTTAACCCTTCCAGCACCGCAATACCAAACCCACTTGCGGTAAAGCCACCATTCCCAGAACTACCTTGTTTAATATAACCACTGGTAATCAAATCTCCATTGTCTGCAATTTGTATCCCCTCATCATCACCATCATTACTAATGTAGTTCCCGCTGAGTTTAATATCTCCATTGGTCAGGGAAAGTTCATCGCTTACGATAAGGTCACCGTTTGTGCCGTCGCCTATGGTTACGGTTTGATCTGCCTTGACGCTCATCACAGTTTCAGCATTTGTGGAATATGTTTCAAAAGTAAAATCGACTTTTATATCGTCATAATTAGTTTCATTTAAGGAAGTAATTAGAGAAAAGATGCGTTCATTTGCTGGGTTTTCAAAAGTCATATTTAGTGATGTCCCAAATAACTGAGCATTACCTGCATTTGTAGCAGAAAAACCTCCTGTACCCGAACCTAACGTATTGTCGGTAATCAGAAAATCGTTCATATCAATGTTCTGCGTAACTATGTGATTACCCAAGTTATCAGCTGTTGCAGCGGTAGATTGTGTTGTACCATCTGCAAAGGTCAGGTCGCCGTTTGAAATACTTAAGTCATTGCTCACGATTAGATCACCATCGGTGCCGTCGCCTATGGTTACGGTTTGATCTGCTTTTAAATTAAATACTGTACGGATTGGGTCTACATCACCATAAAAATTGAAATCCACATTACTATCTTCAAAATCAACCCCTGTTTTTAATTGTACGTCCATATCTAATACAGAGCTAAAATCTGGATTAATAAACTCTAAATCGGGATTTGATCCTCGCATTTCAAAACTTCCCTGACTATTAAAATAAAAATAATTGTTACCGCTAGTTCCATTCACAAGCAAATTACCATTAATATCTATCGATTGCGTCGCCGTATGATCCCCTAGGTTATCACTGAATTCTGGGGCGATATCGTCAAACGAGATATTGGTCAGGTTGCCCAGTGCATCTATGGTCACCAGCTGGTTACTAAAACTTAGGTTATATGTGTATATTTTACTGTCACTTCCTAAAATATATAGATAGTCACCGCTTAACACGCTACGGTAATAGCCTACAGGCAGCGACGCTGTTTTAATCAAGTCAGGTGACAATGGATTAGACAGATCAAAGAAATAAATGGAATCTGTGCCATCATTAACCATGACCAGGTACTTATCGTATACGTGAAAACCGTTCTGGTAATCCATATCAAAGCTTACCGGGAATCTAGCGGCCAGTTGTAGATCAGAGGGATCACTTACATCCATAATCACTATCATATCTGTAAAATCCTCATTAAGATAAATATAATCACCATATACAGCAGTATTCTCTATTGCCACTCCATCGTCTAAGCTTGTATAATCATCTAACTTTGTTATCCTACTGGAATTTACACTTAAGGATGTAAGAGTATAGTCAGCCCTAGCGTACGCAACATTATCTTTGGTAATTGCTAATTCGATCAAACCCACACCATTAGTGTCAATCGCGGTAATATTATTTAGGTCAGATATATCTATGATAGTTGATACGAGTGAACCCAGTATCTGAACCTGATCGGTACCTACAGCCGAGAGGGCATATGTCCCTGCTCGATTAGTTAGTAAAGATGGTTCATACGCTACTTCAGTAAGATTGTAATTAGCGTCTGCGCTGAATATACTGAGTTCAGAATATCCAGAGCATCATCCGTCACAACTATGGCCATGTCGTTTACCAGTACTATTCTAATCTTATCATCTGAAGCGCCAGATGTTTTTGTATGGTTTCAGTATCCATTAAAACTGGGTTTGCAGGATCTGCCAGACTGTATAGGCTTAAAGTTCGCGAAATTGTATTTGCTATATAGAGTAAATCATTACTTACAGCAATAGCTGCTTTGTTCTCATTACTCGTTAAATTGTGTGCGTAGGCTACCTCAGACACATGAGTTAGTGCACCACCCGTTAGATTGCCAAACTCCTCTGCCGCCCTTAGGTTTTCTGTCACACACATCCAGGCGTTGTTTATCTGGTCCCACTGGTGCATACCGGGCTGGTGATCGCCACTCGCTGCGGTAAGATAGACCTGTAGCCCGTCCTGGTCTGCACCAGGGGTGGGCAGTGTGGTTACCCTAGGAATAAGCAATCCATCTGTAGCCGTGGGATTGTCTGGATCGCTGGCGTGTATATCTAGCGTGGCCTTGGGGTCGCTGGTGTTGATGCCTACCTGGGCAGATAGGTTGCGTCCAGCCAGCAAGACCAGGATAATAACAATACTGTTTACAAGACTTTTATAATAAGTGGTAATAAATAATTTACTTTTCATTGTGGGGGCTATTAAAGTTATGCAACACGGTTGGCTAAGTTGATGGCGTCATTCTCTAGGTAGTGTATAATATTGGTTTCACCGGTGATTCCCAGTTTACGCCTTAATCTATATCTGATAGTAATGACGGTGGTGGCGATCACCCCCAGTGCCGCAGCAATTTGCGCGGTATCAAAGTGGGTTTTTTCCAGCATGAGCAGCTGGCACTCCTTTTTGGTAATACGAATTCCACAGGACTTAATATGATAGAAAAACTCTGGATGAAGCTTGTCAAATTCTGCTCTTAGATTAGTCCAGGTTTGACGGCTCAAACCAGCCGGTTCTGCTTCGATTAAATAAAATATTTCCCGTACCAGTGTGGGGTGGTAATTTGAATTTGCCATGATGGTCTTTTTACAATTAGGAAATACAAATCACCAGCAATTTTGTGAAGAAACCGTAAAATCTACATGGACATGACATAGACAATTTAAGCACCTGAATGGAAAACATGCGCTATGGCTAAGGCTAGCGGGTAATCAGGGCATCAAAACTATAGGGATGAGGAAATGTTAACCCTCTCGTAATTAATCCATGGACAACACATGGACAAAATGTAAGCTATTGTTCATCAGTCGGGTATCTCTCATTGATAAAAACGAGAAGATCATCGCTTTTTGAGATGCCCAGCTTTTTCTTTAACCTGTATCTGGTCTTTATGACACTTTCTGGTGAGATGGCCAGCATGCTTGCGATCTCACCATTAGACAATCCTAGATATTCACAGGCGAGTAGTCGCTGCTCTGCATTTGTAAATTTGACTTCATGGGAAAGTGATTCATAAAAATCAGGAAATACCACCAGAAACTTTGATTTGAATTTGCGCCAGTCTTCTGCCGTCAGGATTTTTGAGGCGATTAGTGACTCTATCTCGGCTTGTTGCTCTTGTGGGTTTACTTTTTGCTTTTGTTTGAGTTCTTCCTGTAACTGTTCCTGTTCCATGGATTGCGCCAGCATGGATGTGGTAAGAACTTTTAATTCCTGATGCTTTTGCGATAATTTATCTTCAAGCACGCGACGCTTGCCCCGCTGGCGGCAGATCAACCAGATTAGGGTTATTACAGCAATCAATCCTACTATTCCCATCAGTATATAGGCTAAGGTGCGACCGCTTTGCAGGCTATCGTTTTCTTCCTGGGCATCCTGCAGTTCCTGATCCTTTTGATCTGCAAGCTGGGACTTTTTGTCAAAATCCATTTTTGCCTGGTGGTAGGCAAATGCATTTGCTACAGAGGCATTATAGACACTATCCTTGAGCTGGCTATGTTTTTTAAAATATTTTTCAGCCTGGCGAGGCTGGTTCATGGCAGAATGTGTGAGTGCCAGCTGCTCAATGGTCTTGAGATAATATCCTTTTGCCTGATCTACATTCTTGCTTTCAAAAACCTCTTGAATCAATGCGAGAGCCTTGTCATAATCCCCTATCTCCCTATAGTATTGCGCCCTGTGCGGCATTGCATTGGCTTGAAAATAAAAGTTTGCAGGCTCCCCTATGTGCTGTATGAGCTTATCATCTAGTTGCGCTGTATCAAAACCCAATTGATCCTCTTGCAACAGTTTTTTAAATCGCATGAGATCTAGGAAGAAGATTAAGGTATTGTTAGTAGAATAATCATCACAATCCAGGCTTAATGTTTCTGCGGCGTCTATCTTTTTGAATAGGTCGTTGCGTTCTTGCATCTCGCTATCATGTAATAGCATATGAACCCGTGTAGTAAATTCTAGACATGGGTTTTCAATAGTACTGGGTGAGGATGATATAGTGGCGACTAGCTCGCTTGCCTGATCATCCAGACCATTGGACTTATAAAGATCCAGTAATTCCAGCCTTAGATATCCTGCGTACTCTGCATCTCCCAGTAGTTTCAAAAAGGTACGTAGCCTTCTCATAATGAATTAAAGCGTTGGGAATTTCTTTAAGTTCATTATAAGCTTGTGCCTGGAACATGTGGGCATCTGCTGCAAAAATCGAATCCCCAGATTTGAAAAATCTAGGGATGGAATATTCATAATCAGCTATTGCCGCATCAAAATCATTCTGATTGAAAAAGTAACCACCTCTTTTGAGATGCAGATGCGCAATAGTCGCTGGATCTGAAAAGCGATTTTTCATTCCAATCAGTGAATCAATCAGGATTCTAGCAGAATCAAGCTGACTACGGTTTAGGAAATACTGAATTAGATATCGTGATTTTTGCGCAGCGGCATCAAAGTCGCCTAATTCAGTTGCGAGGGCTGCATAAGATCGTATGGCAGCCCGCTGGCCGGGATCATTTGCCCGTATTAAAGCCTTGGAAATTGAATCTAACTTCTTAAGCTCTGGATTGCCATCAGACTGTTGAGACCAGAGTGTGCTGCAAAAAAACAAACAGCATATTAGGCTTACTAATTGAATCCCGTAAACGTTAGATCGCATTCTAGCAAAACTATTCTTTTTGTCGCCACTGGCAAATAGACAAAATTTTGCTGCACAGCATTAATCTGTGATGAAAATTGTTCAATTACACTTTTCATTTACGAAATATCGAGCATTTTTAAAGTGAAGCACGGAAACCGATCAGAAAAATATAAAACTCTAGAACGAGGATAAACTGGATTCTCAAGGACAAAACGGAACCACCAGAAGCATTCCCGCACGACCACAAAGGTCTGGTTAGGGCTTGCAGAATCCTCTATACGTATAAAGATATCTTGTGGATTTGTGGAGTTATTAAAACTTGTGGTATTAAATAATGCATTAAGATTACCATCTGCATCTGGCCGTGTGAGGTAGTAGCTTATCTCTGGCTGAGAAAAGGTTGCGCCGCTTGCAGCGATGGCGGCATTTTCCAGCGCCGTGAGATCAAAAGCCTCTGTGGTATCGTTGCTCATATCATCTTCTGCCACCAGTAGCAAGCCAAAATTATCGTCCAGATAATCTGTAATTCCATCGTTGTCCAGGTCATCATCCAACACTGACTGGTCGCAATTATAGTCTTCATCAATGGTGGGTGTGCGATCATTATCATCGTCTGTGTCCAGATAGTCCTGTGTGCCATCCCCATCTGTGTCTCCCTCAACCACCTCTGTGATCGTGGGAACTGAATCCCCATCGTCGTCTGGATCCATAAAGTTTGCCACGCCGTCATTGTCCGTATCATCGTTTGAGGGATCGCCATCGCCGTCTAGGTCTTCATCCACGTCCAGAATCGTGTCCATATCGGTGTCCACATTTGACGGTCGCAGGACGGTCGTGTTAGTCTCATCAACTGTACACGAGGCGGCTATAAATAGTATGGAAAGCAAGGGGTAGATAAATTTCTTCATTTTGACAGCTTTAAAGATTAAAGATAACAAAATTAAAACTGAGACTATATTTCAGCAGCAGAATCAACTGTTGCCTCAGAAATTAGCAAAAGTCTCATAACTAAGCGTTCGATCTACCAATAGGTTTAACTATTCTAGATATTGAGAGGATACGAACGATAATAAATCAGATATCAGCTTGAGCGACAGTCGAGAACTATTGATATCGGAATCCTGTAATATGTCTCGACTGCGCTCGACATGGCAGTTTGATAAGTTTTGATCCTCAGTTTATGTAGGATAACGCCTTTTAGAATTACGCTTTCGCGAAAGCGTAACACACTACATAAAAATCAACTAAAAACAGATCAGGGTAAAGTGATATACCTACCGTTTAATACAAGTAAATCACCAGACACATGGTCAGAAAAAGTGCCGCTGGAAATGATTTGAAAAGCGGGATCACTAATTTTAAAGTGCATGATGATGGAACCCAAGAAGAAGAATCGGCGAGACCTATTGCGGAAGGATTTTCCAGAACGGGATAAAATATGGATACGATAAGCAGGATTCCCAGGGTTACCTTTAAGAAACCAATCAAGTAACAAGCTCCATAACCGGCAAGCCGTAGACACTTGAATTCCTGGATAATTTATCTGCGTCACCACCACGCCAGCGAGTGGGTTTCTTGCTTTGTATAAGCCAGACATTCAGCATGCTCAGTCCTACGATTACCTTAGAGCGATGATTACATATTCCATGATCCATTATTTGATTTCAAAGTAGCCTCCGTCCGCGTCGCGTTGCTTGTTAAAATGGTTTTAATACTTCAACCATGGGATTGAACATCAATTACCCCTTGTTACTCAATTATCTTGCTTTGGCAAGCGATTTCCCGTCTTTCACCTTTGCCGCAATTTCGGCATCATACTTGATAAAAATATGTGCCCAGATGGATTTTGAGACCGCACCTATGTAGGGAAAACTGATTGCCAGCACGAGGACGATGGCGACAAAAATAAGTAATGGATTATCTGCCACGCCCAGGATAAGCATGATCATAAAAGT
Organism: uncultured Flavobacteriaceae bacterium; assembly: GCA_963740155.1. Taxonomy (GTDB): domain Bacteria; phylum Bacteroidota; class Bacteroidia; order Flavobacteriales; family Flavobacteriaceae; genus Nonlabens. The sequence goes on from CAVUDE010000004.1 coordinate 253,152, forward strand.
TGCGACCGCGATCGCCACACCCACACCATAGGAAACGTACATGCTACCGTAAAAGAAACTGGGCTCAATTGCGTATTTGAGATTGCATTTAGGACACCTATTCCGCACCTTATTGAAATTTGAAACTTTATAGGGACTTGCCTCTAATAGTTTGCCCTGCCTACAACGGGGGCATTTGAGAAAAAGTGCGCTATATATTGCCGTGTGAGCCATAAAACTGATTTGAATCAAAATTAGCTAACCTATTCTGGATACAAGGTGATCCAAGTCACAAATTGGTAATATGATTCGCATTTCAATGCAGAGCAGTATCTTCATCCAAATTCAAGGGTTTGGTCGGTTTTGGTATAATAGGTTTAGGGAATATCGCCCATAAATTTGCAGAAGATCTCACGAGAGTCAATAGCAGCCTTTCTAGCAGCGGCGGGATCCAGAAGTCCTGAAAAATCAAAAGCTTTTGCCGCTGAATATGATCGTGCCATTCATGGTGACTACGATGATGTGCTGGAATGTAGCGAGGTGGATGTGGTGTATATCGCTACCCCACATTCCTTTCATAAAGAATGGTGCGTAAAAGCCATGAAAGCAGGCAAAGCTGTTTTATGTGAAAAACCACTAGGAGTAAACTTCAAGGAAGTTCAGGAAATTATCGCCATAGCAAATGAAACCCAAGCCTTTCTAATGGAGGGATTGTGGACAAGGTTTATGCCCGCCACGGCATTTATTCTAAAGACCATTAGAGGAAAAGCAGCTAGGTGAGATACTAAGCTTAGAGGCCAAGTTTGGGTTTGCCGTAGGTGACAATGCCCCAGATCGTTTGCTCGATCCAGCCCTGGGTGGTGGTGCGCTATTAGACATAGGTCTTTACCCGATTTATTTGTGCCAGCTGATCCTAGGAACACCGAAAACTGTGAAAGCTGCTGCCAAAATCATACATGGTGTGGATGTTCATACAGATATGATTCTGACCTATAAAAGCGCTCAGTGCAGCCTGCAATGCTCGTTTGAGATAACAACTGGTGCAGTCGCAACCATTAACGGTACTAAAAGAAAAATGATCATTCCAGATCCATTCCACCATGCGAGAAAGGTCATCATAGAATCATACGATGGCGAGCGAGAAGTCTTTGATTTTGAAGTTTTGGGAAATGGATTTGTTTATGAAATTGAACAGGTAGTTTATTGTGTTGAAAATAGCTTTCGCGAAAGCGAACTAATCAATCACTCCGTCAGTATTGAACTAGCTCAAACCATTCAAAAAGTCCAAGATGAAATACGCCGTTGATCGACTTAGTACTTGCGCGTCTATAGGTAAGTCAGATGCTACTAATCGAAACGTCCTGCTCAACAGTTCCAATTAATTAGTAATTCTTTGAAAGTAACCGCTGGATTATTAGGCTTAAATAACTTAATCGATTATCCATGCTTAGTTTTGGCCAAAATATCAGATTCCATGAAGTTATCTCGTAAAACCATCGTCAGTATTCTCTTGTTGATGATTTTGATTTCTTGTTCTGATGACAGTGACACTATCGATGCTGTTGCAAGTCCTACTCCTACAAGTGGCTACGCGCAATACGGTGAGCCTGTTGACAACGTTCCAGAAACCGAGGATATCGTGATGTACGAAGTCAACCTCAGGGCTTTCAGCCAGGGTGGTGACTTGCAGGGTGTTATTGATCGGCTGGATCATATTGAATCGTTGGGAATTAATACGATCTGGTTGATGCCTATATTTCCGCAGGGGGAATTGCGTTCTGTGGGATCACCTTATGCGGTAAGGGATTACAAGGCAGTAAGCACAGAATACGGAAATCTGCAAGACCTCAGGGAACTCACTGATGCCGCGCATAGTCGTGGTATGACGGTCATTCTAGACTGGGTTGCAAATCATACGGCCTGGGACAATCCCTGGATTGAAAACAAGTCATGGTACACACAAAACGCAAGCGGATCCATTATCCACCCTCCGGGAACCAACTGGCAGGATGTTGCAGATCTTAATTTTGACAATCAAGAAATGCGAGCAGCGATGATCGATGCGATGCGCTACTGGGTGCTAGAGGCAAATGTGGATGGATTTAGGTGCGATTATGCTGACGGTGTCCCCGCAGATTTCTGGACAGAGGCCTGGAATGAAATGCGCAGTATTCCAAATCGTGATCTGATTCTTTTTGCGGAGGGAAATCGGGACGATCATTTTGATGCAGGATTTGATTTGAGTTTTGGATGGGAGTTCTACGGTAGTGTAAAAGAGGTCTATGAGAATAACCAGCCAGCCGACGCTCTTTACAATGCAGCCGCCGCAGAATATACTGGTGTTCCAGATGGCAAGCATTTCGTCAGGTTTACTACAAATCATGATGAATCTGCCTGGGATGCCACACCGGTGACTGTTTTTGGCGGTGTGGATGGCGCGCTATCGGCATCTGTTGCTACCATATTTCACGATGGCGTACCGCTTATTTATAGCAGTCAGGAAGTAGGACAATCTGCCAATGTTCCATTCTTTTCCAACTCAACCATCAACTGGTCGCAGAATCCTGATATGTTGCAGCAATACCAGCAAATATTGCAGTTCTACTCTAGCAATCAGGCCGCTAGAACCGGATCTATTCAAACCTATTCACACCCAGATGTAATCCATTTTACCAAAACCTTAAATGGTGACGAAGTTATGATTCTGCAAATACCAGAAACACTACTGTAAATTACACGCTGCCAGACAGTCAAGCCAATAGCAGCTGGAACGATGTGATGCAGGATGCTCAGATTGCGCTGGGCACTCAGATTTCATTAGGTGCTTATGAGTTTAGGATTTTTGATTAGCTTTTTGATTAAATCCATCTAGCGTGAATCCTTATTAGGAATAGATGATTGATAGACACGGTCTTATATGATTTACCGCCTTTAGAAGTGAATTCCTTTAGTTCTTCAGAATTACGCTTTCGCGAAAGCGTAAAAACTAATCACATCCTGAAATCGATCCATTATAATCTCAAACTAATCCCCGCACCTATCATGAGCATACGGGAATAGGATAATTGATTATTGCTGGATTCAATGACTTGCTGAAACGGGCTCTGAATTAGGACAAACTCATTGTCCTGATTGAAACTGAACGGTAAGTCGATGCCAGCATTTGCAAAAAACCGCCCGCTCAAACGATAGCTCACTTCAAATCCAGTGATTAAATTGATTTGGGAAGTTTTATCTACCACGTCGTATGCGCCTGGAACTACTATCACCTGGGCTATGGTTGTAGGCTGGCTGAAAATCAGCTGGCTGCGATCCATCTCTAATTCCAGGTAATTTATCCCACCGCTTATTCCCAGTCGCCACCGCTTATTTCTGAAGAAAGGCCTGTTCCACCTTGCAACCAAAGCGTGGGAAGAAACTGCATCCTTTTTAAAACTGGATACACTGGTAAAGCCTAAGCTAAAATTATTGTTGAATTCGTAAGCTAGGGTGCTGGAAAGGTAGATTTGCGATTCTGATGAAAGGTCTTCTTGCAAGTTGACCGTGGGAATTCCAGCCGACTCAAAAGTGGAAGAGTTGCTGAAAAGTCCTACCCTAGTCGTGAAGTTGAGTTTTCTAAAAACATTTAAAATGTTTCTTACAATTTTAAAAGATTCAAGTTCCTCTTTGCCAGCATCAGTTTCTTCATCAGTATAGGCCAGCGTCATGGGAAGTTCATCTGTCAGAACGTCTGAAAAATCATTGACCTCGCTGCTGTTGAGCGGTCTGTCTGACTTATTGAATTCTTCAAGGTAGAAGTAGTTGTTGAGAAATACTTTTTTATCTGCATTTGCAGCAAAATTTGAGAATCCCGTCCTGTAATTGATATAGCTGATTCTGAATAAGCTATCTATTCTGACATATTCTGTCGTGAAATCCAGAAAGCGTCTCTTTCCGCTAGAAATCCATGAATTCAGCTTATGTTTTTCTGCATGGTATTCCCCTTTTATAAGTGCATAGGTTGAATCCTGAATGTACAGATTGCCGTTGTAACCAGGTGTCTGGAAATTCATTTTAAACAAAGCTTTCTGATCATAGGCCAGCGTATCAGTAATAGTGAACTTGTATTTCTTATTGTCGATGTTATCAAAAGGTTCAAAGCGCTGTGATAGTATATCAAAGCGATGCACATTATGAATACCTGCATAAATGCGGGTCAAGGTAGAATCAGGCGACTGCTCGTAGGTCAGGGTACCATCAATGATCTTCTCATTACCGAACGTGTGTTTCTGGGTGTAGGGATATTTATCAACCTCGACCAGCGCATTTGCTTTGTAAACCGGTAAGTCGTAAAGTGAGTCATTTGCGAGTATCTCCACGATCCTACCCTCCAGTCGTTCAAGCCGATCTGGGTAGTTGGTTTTCAAATTTGTCAGTACTTTTTTGAGCAATTCCCGTTCTCTGTCCACGCTGGTGATCACTACTTCCTGAAGACTAAAGATATCTGGAGTCAGTAAAATTTTATTCCGCCCATCTTTCTTGATCGTTGTCTTGAGATTTTCATAGCCTATGGCGGTAATGAACACGGTGAGCTCGTTTGCAGCAGTCTTCCATGTAAATGCGCCGTTACGGTCAGAAATAAAGCCCTGATTGCTCTTTTCTCCTACAACTGTAAAATGTGCAAACGGGATGGTTTCATTTGTTTTGGCATCCAGCAAAACACCTGAAATGATTTTTTTCTGGGAGAAAATGGATCCAGAAACCAACAATGCAATTAGTAAGATTCCATACCGCATAACTAGATTTTTGAAGTTGTAGAGACTGGTAAATATAATCGTAACGGTCAATCCTTATTGAGGTAGAATACTCTTTCGAATTTAATTTAGTGATCTTACCTACCAGAGTTGAAATGGTCAGGCTCGACAGGATTACAGATCCTGAATAAGCTCAATGCTACAAATAAGAAACCAACTTACCGCTGAAATAGCGGTGCTGGTTTAGTGTTTTCTTTCCAAAGCTTTGAGCTATTGCTCAGCTTTTCCAATAATGAGATTGGTATATGGACAGGATTAAAGATCCTGAATGAGCGCAAAGTTGCAAATAAGAAACCACGCACCGCTGAAAAAGCGGTACTGGTTTTGTGTTTCCCGCTCGCTTATGAAAGTCTGCGACTCTCAACGCTCTCAGAAAACACAAAACCACGCTCTGAAAAAGAGCGTGGTTTCTTGAGTGTCGTGACCTCGACAGGATTAAATATCCTTCACTGCTCCGCGGTGAGAATAGTCCAAACAAAAAAACGCGCAAGCGAGCTTGGCGTTTTTTCTTATTGAACTATTCATTCGTGAACTCAACGGGACAGAGTTCGAACTTTTTGAAGGAAGATATTAGCTTAATTCTCTCAAAATCAATGATTATGAATAATGCTTCCTCGCAACGATTTAGTTCCACTTCATTTTCTGCAACCTGACAGCATTTAAAATAGCAAGCAAGGCAACACCTACGTCTGCAAAAACGGCTTCCCACATTGTGGCAAGTCCACCAGCTCCTAAAATGAGGACTATAATTTTTACGCCAAATGCTAAAACAATATTTTGCCAAACGATACTTCTGGTAGAACGGCCTATTTTTATGGAGCGAGCAATCTTTGAAGGTTGGTCGTTTTGAATAATCACATCGGCAGTCTCAATAGCAACATCGCTTCCTAAACCACCCATTGCCATACCAACATCACTTGCTGCCAGAACAGGTGCATCGTTGATACCATCTCCTATAAAAGCGACTGTTGTATCTGGTTGTGCTTTGAGTTTTTCTACTTCGTTGAGCTTATCTTCTGGCAACAAACCACCTTTTGCCCAATCAATGCCTAATTCTTTGGCAACTTTTTGTGTAATGGAATCTTTATCCCCAGAGAGCATTATGATTTTAGAAATACCAGCCTCGCGAATTTGTTTAATCGCTTGATGGGCATCTTCCTTCAGTTCATCTGCAATCGTTACATAACCTGCAAATTTGCCATCTATTCCTACCATCACGATGGATTCCACAATAGTATCGGTTTCTGAAGGAACATCAATGCTATTTGAAGTCATTAAAGCTATGTTTCCTACCAGCACGGTTTTTCCGTTTACGGTTCCTTTCAATCCTTTTCCCGCGATTTCAGTTACTTCGGTTGCATCATAGTCGGCACCTTCGGCTTTGTATTCCATTATGGCTTTGGCGATGGGATGTGTAGATTGCTCTTCCATTGCCATTAGGTATTTCATAAAGTCCGCTTTCGCGAAAGCGGAATCATTTACAACTTCCTTAATTTTAAATACTCCTTTTGTAACCGTACCGGTTTTATCCATTACCACGGTATTCACCTTAGTCATTGCATCCAAAAATGATGCGCCTTTAAACAGGATTCCGTTGCGAGATGCAGCACCCAATCCACCAAAATATCCCAGCGGAATGGATATTACCAAAGCACAAGGACAAGAGATAACTAGAAAGATTAAAGCTCGATATAGCCAGTCTCTGAACACATAATCATCTACAACGAAATACGGTAAAAAGGTCAGACCTATGGCTAAGAAAACTACAATAGGCGTGTAAACACGAGCAAATTTTCTAATAAACAACTCGGTTTTAGATTTACGAGCGGTGGCATTCTGCACCATATCTAGAATACGTGCGATAGAACTATCTTTGAATTCCTTGGTAGTTTCTACCTCAATAACTCCATCGAGATTGATGCTTCCTGCAAAGACAGATGCTCCTTTTTGAATAGTGTCTGGTTTGCTTTCTCCAGTAAGGGCTGCGGTATTAAAAGAGCCTTTATCTGAAAGCAAAATACCATCAAGAGGCACTTTTTCTCCCACGCGCACTTGAATTTTTTCGCCTATCTCAACAGTCTCAGGATTAACCGAAATGAAGTCGTCATTGCGATATACTAACGCCTCATTAGGTCGCACATCTAATAAAGCCTTGATATTTCCTTTTGCTCGGTTAACCGCTGCTTGTTGAAATAATTCGCCCACGGCATAAAACAACATTACAGCTACACCTTCTGGGTATTCTCCTATGGCAAATGCGCCCAAAGTTGCAATGGACATTAAAAAGAACTCCGTAAAGAAATCTCCATTCTTAATACTGTTCCAACCTTCTTTTATTACAGGGAAGCCAACAGGGATATACGCCACTGTATACCATACGATTCTCACCCATCCTTTGAAAAATGGTAGCGTGTCAAAATAATCAATTGCAATACCTATTATAAGCATTACAAAACTGAAAATCGCCGGTAGATAAGTTTTCAAATTAGAAACTTCGTCTGGACTGCTGTGATTGTGTCCATCACCGTGACTATGCTCGCCCTTATGTTCGTTAGGGTCTATGTCGCGTAAATTTACTTTTTTCTTTTTCATCTATTTTGATATCCAAATTTTTGCTTGTTCTTTATCTTTTAAATCGAAGTATTTTACTTCCGAGCTAGTGAAGAAATCGGTTGCCTTTGCTGCCCATTCCTGCCATTTTTCATTTCCAACGAATGCTATTTTCCCGTAATCCTTGATATGGGCTACATCAGTCTTGATGTCTTCCCAAAATCCTTTTATAGTATAGCCTTCAAAATCTTCCATTTCAAAATAAAAGTCCACTTTGCGACCTTTGTCGATGATTCGATGTATTTGTTTGTGAATGGTCTTTAAATTTTCTTCGTTCAATTTGCCTGAGAGCCTTGCTGCAATCAAGTTCTCTTTGTTCGTATCTATAAACTGTATCATAACTTCTTATTTTTAAGTGTTCAAAGTACAAGTTTAAACCGTGCAACGGAAGTGCAATTATCGTCCACTACATTTTTCGCATATTCCTTTAAGTACCAAGTTGGCATCTTCGGCCACGTACCCATCAGGCAAATTGATATGTGGTATTTTATGCTCTGTCAGACATACGGTCTCATCGCAATTATGGCAATGAAAATGCAAGTGTAAATCTTGTTCTAATTCGCAATTACATCCAGGTTCACATAAAGCATACTTGGTAATGCCTGTGCCGTCTTCTATGTAATGTACGATTCCATTTTCTTCAAAAGTTTTTATGGTTCTGTAAAGCGTTGTGCGTTCCGCTTTCGCGAAAGCGGACTCAATATCTGTTAGTGCTACTGCAATTTCCTTTTCTGCCAAATATTTATAAATCAAAATGCGCATCGCTGTAGGACGTACTTGATGATTTTCTAATGTTTTTTCTATTTCGGTCATTGTTATTTCAGATTACTTTTTATTTTTTTTGCCTTCGATAAAGCTTCCCATCCTTCTTTTGCTGCGTATGGAACAATCAGCAGCGCAGCAATTGGGTCTGCCCACCACCAGCCTAACCAATTCACAAGTAGTAATCCTAATAAAACTACTACCGTTTGATAAAGGCAAATAAATGTATCCTTTGCATCAGCTTTTAGAGCTGGACTGTCCAATCTGTTACCATATTTCCTTTTGTAATAAATCAAAATGGGATTTACGATTAAGGATATTACTAATATCACAACTCCAATAGTTGACCAAGAAGCCGTTTCTTGACTTATTAATTTAGATATGGAATCATAGGATATAAAGGCACAGATAAGCGCAAAGGATATAGCAATGACATAAAGCGTTATCATTTTTCGCGTTTCTACACTTTTCTCATCTATTCCTTTGATTTCGCCGTGCAACCGCCAGCCCAATGTTCCAGCACTTATTACCTCGATGGTGCTGTCAAGTCCCCAGCCAATTAAGGCAGAGCTGTTTGATGTAAATCCTGCGATAAGCGATACGACCACTTCAATGATGTCATAGATGACGTTCCATATCTGTAGGGTTCTGGCTTCTTTTAAATTTCTCTTCCTCGTTTTTTTCATATCTCCTAATGTGAGTGTTCTGTATCGCCTTTGTTCATTTCTGCCATAAGGTAATAGGAATTATTAAATGCAAAACGTGTTTTTGGACTTGGGGTTTCAAAAAAACGTATCGCTATCCAGTCACCATCTTTTTCGCCAGTCATAACTTCTATGGGTGTAAAACTCCACGCATCGCCTTCCTTTTGCGATGTAAATACATACGTCTTTCCAGCTTCTGTAACTACGGCGCTTTCTGGTAGTGCTATAGTCTGCTGGTTGTCAACTTCAATTTTACCTTTTATATACATTCCAGGTATAAGACCGCCTTCTTTGTTCTCAATTTCAGCGTGAACGTGCACTGCTTTGGGATCTTGTTCGAAGGTCTGGCTGACTGAATAAATTTCGGCTTCCAGTTCTTTTCCTGGACGCGATTGAATACTAAAGCGCACTTTTTGTCCTTTTTTTACTTTATCTACATCTTTTTCAAAAACCATTAAATCTGCGTGTACGTGGTCTGTGTCTACTATTTCCATCAGATTGGTCTGTGGCTCTACATACTGCCCAGTTTTTATAAATACCTTTTCTACAACACCTGCAATGGGACTGCGTAATGCCACACGCTGGTAAATCGTACCATTGCGCACGCCACTTGCATTGATGTTGTACTGTCGCAATTGCGCTTCAAGGCCTTTTACCATTGCCGTAGATGCCTGATAGTCTGCGGTGGCCTTTTGATAATTCATACCAGATGCCACGCCAGCTTCATAAAGTCTTTTTTGACGTTCGTATTCTTGTTTTAAAAAAAGACTGTTGCTGTATGCATTTAGGTAATCACTCTGTATCTGTATAATACTGGGATGTGAGAGGTATGCTACCGCTTGATTTTTTTTAACCTCGTCGCCTTCAATTACTTCTATTGAAGCCACATTTGCTCCCGCAAGCGTGGTAATATTAGCTTCGTTTTGTGGTGGCACTTCAAGCGTTCCGTTTGCTTCTACGTAACCGCTCATATTGCGCTGCGCAAGAGTGTCAATTTCCATTTGTAAGGCTACAAACTGTTCTTGCGTAAGCATTACTGCTTGAGCCTCGCCTTCGGTATGGTTTTCTTCATCAGTTTCACCTTCAGAATGGTTTTTTTCTGTTTCAGAATGGGTGGCTTCATCGTGGCCATCTTCAGTTTTTGAGTCGCCACAACTGGTCAATAATAATGCTAGTAGCATCGTCGTAACAGGTATATATTTTATCGTTTTCATCTTTTTAGTTTTGGAAATATTGTAGTTCAAACAAGGCTTTTAAATAATTATCGAGTGCGTCTAGCGCATCCATTTCAGTCTGGATGGCATCCCTGATGATTTGTGTGAATGCCGCATAGTCCAGCGCTCCTTCTTTATATGCCAGCAACGCACCCTTTCGCTGGTCTATGGCAAGCGGCAGCGCTTCGGTTTTATAGAAAAACCAAGTGTCCCGCCATCGCACATAATTTTGCATCGCTTGTGTATATTGAGATTGTAACTCACTCTGTTTATAGGCTGCATCGGTTTCTGCAATCTGTGCATCCAGTTTTGCAGCTTTTGCGCGGCTGCGGACTGGGCCAGAAAACAGCGGAACGGTAATACCCGCTTGATAGGTGTAGAAACCGCTATTGCCATTTACTCGTTGCAGACCACCTTGCAGATTGAATTTGGGCAATAGATTTGCCCTTGTTGCCTCATAGTTTGCCTGTGCTTCGTCTATACGCTTTCGCGAAAGCGATAATTCGGGATGATCATTCAATATTTCAACTGTCTCTATAATCGAAATTTCATCAGCTTCCAATTCATCAGTAACGGTGTACATCGTATCTGGTGTCAACCATAGGTTGAGTTTTTGAAGAGCGATGAAATAGTCTGTTTCTGCCTGTTGAAATTTATTATTGACCCGCAAAGCTTGATTGCGCGCAGCATCATATTCCAGTCTTGAAATGGCTTCCACTTCATAATTGAGTTCTACAGATTGTGCAAACTGATTGTAAATACTGTCCAATTCTCGGTACAAGAGGAACTTCTTTTTTGCCTGAAAACCTTCTGACCAGGCTTTTTTAACTTCCCGTTCTACCAGGATTTTAGAAAGGTCAAATGCCGTTTGTGCCAACTCGATCCGTTGTTGTTGTAAACGTTCCTTGGCACCTATTCCCAGTAGATCAATATTCTGCTGTCCGATGCCTATCAAGGTATAAATGCCCTGACCATTGGCTACTTCCTCACCACCAGTAAATACCTGTGTATTTCCGAAATGATAAGCATTGCCTGTGAGTGCATTCTGTCTTTCAATTTCGAGTTGGCTCGTTTTAAGTACAGGGTAATTCTCTTTGGCAATTTCAACCGCTCGTGATAGTGTGATGGGTATGATACTGTCCTGAACAATACTATCCTGCAAAGGTGCTTGTGATTGTTTCGCTTTTTCTTCGACTGCTCTCTGGGCAGATGCCCAAGAGGTACCACCTAACATAAAACCAAGTATCAAAATTGTAGTCAACGCTTGCGTATTAAACGAACCAATCTTTTTCTGGTCTTTGCGCTCGCGTCTCTTTTCTATAAACGTATAGAGCACGGGAAGAACGACCAACGTGAGTAGCGTCGCTGTAAGCATACCACCGATAACCACTGTAGCTAGTGGTTGCTGCACCTCTGCACCAGCAGATGTGGAAAACGCCATAGGTAAAAAGCCAAAGATATCTGTAGTAGCCGTGAGCATAATGGGACGAATACGTTCTTTAGTCCCTTTAAATATTCTATCCTTTATACTTACGACACCTTCTTCTTTTAAAGAATTGAATCGGTTAATAAGTACCAGCCCGTTGAGAACTGCGACACCGAATAGCACAATAAATCCTACACCCGCCGAAATACTAAAAGACATATCTCTCAACCATAAGGCAAACACACCGCCGATGGCCGCCAAGGGTATCGCGATGTAAATCATTAAAGATTGTGAAAAGGATTTTAGAGCAAAGTACAGCAGTATGAATATTAAAAACAGAGCGATAGGCACAACGATTATCAAACGATCCTTTGCACTTTGCAGATTCTCAAATTCGCCACCATAGGTAATATAATAGCCTGATGGCAAGTCCAGTTCTTCATCTAATTTTTGCTGAATATCTTTTACTACAGACTCCACATCCCTGCCTCTTGCATTTACACCTACGTAGGTTCTTCTATACGTATTGTCACGTGAAATTTGCATAGGTCCAGGGACGTATTCAATTTCGGCTATTTCGATAATGGGTATCTGATTGCCATCCTTAAGATCGATATACATATTGCGTAGGTCATCGATACTTTTTCTATGGCTTTCATCAAATCGTACCACGAGATCAAATCGTTTCTCGCCTTCAAAAATTACTCCTGCAGTTCCGCCAGCGAATGCGGTACTTATGTAATCATTTACTTTTTGAATATCCAGTCCATATTGCGCCATTTTATCACGCTTATATTTTACGGTCATCTGTGGTAATCCTGCAGTTCGTTCTGCACTCACATCACCAGCGCCAGGAACGGTCTGTATAATCGCTGCCATTTCCTGAACCTTTTGTGATAACACATCTAAATCTTCGCCATACAGCTTTACCGCAATATCTTCTCTTACACCTTCTAACAGCTCGTTAAATCGTAACTCTACTGGTTGGGTAAAAACTAAATTTACACCCACGAGTTCTTCATCTAATTTGTCTCTAATGGCATCTATCAAACCTTCTTTAGTAGTAGCTGTTGTCCACTCGTCCATATCCTTGTTTAGGATGATGTACATATCTGCAATATCCATAGGCATAGGATCTGTAGGAATATCTGCAACACCTATACGAGCTGTGACTGTTTTAATTTCAGAGAAATTTTCTAATAGGATAGTTTCTATTTTCTTGGAAACTTCAATAGATTCGGATAATGAACTTCCTGGTCTAATGAGCGCTTGCATTGCTAGATCTCCTTCATCAAGCTGGGGCACAAATTCTCCACCCATATTAGAAAAGATAAAACCAGCAATAAGAAGTAATACGGTAGCAGCTGATAAAACAATAAGTTTTAGTTTAAGGGCTCCCTTTAATAATGGCATATATGCACTATGAATAGCACCTATAATTTTATCGCTTATTTTTTCGAGCCAACGCTCGAACCTGCCGAACCAGTTTTTGGTATTTTGTACTGGTTTCATAAAAAGCGCTGCCATCATAGGCACATACGTGAGACACAAGATGATGGCACCTATCATTGCAAAGCCAAAGGTGTATGCCATAGGTTTAAACATTTTACCTTCTACACCAGTTAGAAAAAGTATAGGCGTAAAAACGATGAGGATAATTATCTGTCCAAAAAAAGCGGAACCCATCATCGTGCTTCCTGCATCATAAGCCACTTTATCCATCACGCCTTGATTGAATTTTAGCTTGCCAGACCTAATCCGTTTTTGGATCTCATAAACCGTTCCTTCTATAATAATTACCGCACCATCTATGATAATCCCAAAATCAATAGCTCCCAAGCTCATTAAGTTTGCCCATACATTAAACTGCTTCATCAGGATAAAGGCAAAAAGTAAGGACAATGGTATGGTCGTGGCTGTTATGATTCCACCTCTTAAACTACCCAGCAATAACACAAGGGCAAAAATCACTATTAGAGCACCTTCCAGTAAATTAGTTTTAACCGTATCTGTAGTTCTGGCAATAAGCTCACTACGATCAATGATAGGGGCGATCGTTAAACCTTCTGGCAGGGATTTTTCAATTTCTGCCATACGATCCTTTACATTTTGAATAACTGCATTAGGATTAGAACCCTTGAGCATCATAATCATACCGCCCACGGCTTCCTTACCGTCTTGGGTAAATGCACCATAACGTACCTGACTCCCAAAATGGACACGCGTTGCTACATCTCCAATTGTTATGGGAATGTTGCCTTCGTTGATAATCGAGATATTCTTGATGTCTTCCAAAGAGCGAATAAGACCTTCGCCTCTTATGAAGTTTGACATTTTATTTTTCTCAATATAGGCACCACCTGTATTGACATTGTTCATAGCAAGAGCGTCATACACTTGTGAAATGCTGATGCCCATACTATTTAACTTCTCTGGATCGACGGCAACTTCGTACTGCTTAATGCTACCACCATATGAGTTAACTTCTACCACACCTTCCAGTAAAGTAAGTTGTCGTTTGATAACCCAGTCCTGGATGGTACGCAGTTCCATAGGCGAATATCTGTTTTCAAATCCTTTCCCTGGCTGAATGGTGTATTCATAAATTTGACCTAATCCTGTGGAAATGGGACCCATAGATGGACTTCCAAATTTTTCAGGTATAGATTCTCCAAGTTCGTTGAGTTTTTCCCCTACCAGTTGTCTAGGAAGATAAGTCCCCATATCGTCCTCAAAAACGATGGTTACTACAGAGAGTCCGAAACGTGAGATAGATCTTATTTCGGTAACGCCCGGTAAATTACCCATAGATAATTCTATAGGATAGGTCACGAACTGTTCAATATCTTCCGTTCCCAGATTGGGCGATTGCGTGATGACTTGCACTTGATTATTGGTAATATCTGGCACAGACCCAAGATTTACCGTTGCCATTGACCAGATACCGACACCTACAAGAGTCAAGGTAAACAAGCCAATAATAAATTTGTTATTGATTGAAAAATCAATGATTCTGTTAATCATAGATTAATGTATTAATTCAGTTAAAAAACGAGTTTGCGTTTTCGCGTAGCAAAAACATAGTTGAGCATTCCCATTAGGAAAACTTCAAAAAAGGATATAGTTATCCTATGAAAACTGAATTATGCCCGAGGTGGCTGAAAAAGGGAATGGGGAATATCTTTGCCAAGGTCATCGAAATGGGCAAAGAATTCTTGAGGAATAGCAGGCTGTAGCGGTTGAAATGCAACAAGCCCAAAATTTATCGTGTGAACGTGACAACAATGGCATTGGCAAAAAGGCGAGCATAACTCACAGTCTTGGTCGTGGTCGCCATCAATATCGATTACTGTAACTACTTGGGTATCATCAGCTCTATTTGCCGCATCGCTACAAGGCACTACATTGAGTGCCAAGAAATAAAACGATAAAATGATTGCTACAACTTTCACAATGCAAAGATAAAATTTTTTTGGTGCAACTGTGTTGCAAATGATTTTTACAACGAATCAATCACACTTCCGCAAGTCAACATTGCATCGCCATAGTATGGATTTCTTATTTCTTCTTCCATACTTAGCCATACCGCACCTTTATTGTTATTTGCCATAGGGCATTTCTGAATGTAATAATTTATCGAGTTTTTTATGCTCATTGCAATAGGCACGATATTCTCGTTTAGAATGACGAAGTGAGCGCGCTGGTTTTCCAGATTATCATTGTTTGCAACGGCATCCAGCATCTCAATACTTTTGGTTAAGTGTTGTTTTTCCATCGTACTTAAATCATCAGTCGATATTGCTTTTAATTTTAATGATGTCGCTTTCGCGAAAGCGGAAACTTGACTGACATCGCTCGCTACCAATGCATCTTTCATTT
>CAVUDE010000005.1:0-160000 GCA_963740155.1 uncultured Flavobacteriaceae bacterium
TCAACATAAAAAACAAAAACGCTCTTATAACAGGCTCCAGCCGTGGCGTGGGACGGCAGATTGCGCTCGGGCTTGCTCAGAAAGGTTGTAACATAATTGTCCATGGTCGTTCTCAAGATAGTTGCAACCAGACCATGGAGCTGCTGGCGAAGTATGATGTTAAAACCTATTGCGTGAGCGGTGACCTGTCCAGCGATAGTGAGATTGACCAGCTGATCCAGCAGGTAAATGATTTAGAGATCAATATTGATATCCTTTATAACAACGCTGCGATCATGCGCGAGTATCGCGAGGATATCTGGTCGCACACCAGCGCAGACTGGCTGGAAACTTACCAGGTGAACGTTGTGGCCATGTATAAGCTGTGCAGTGCTTTTATCCCGCAGATGCTGGAAAATGGGTTTGGCCGCGTGGTAAACACCACCTCTCGTATTTCAGACCAGCCACAGCTCGCGCCCTACGGCGCGTCTAAATGGGCGGTAGATAAGCTTAGCATGGACATTGCCGCCGCGCTGCGGGATACGCCCGTGCGCATCAATTACTTTGACCCTGGATGGCTGCGCACAGATATGGGCGGGGAGAATGGCGAGCACCCAGTCCGGGCGGTGCTGCCCGGCGCGCTTATGCCCGCGCTGGTGGAAGATGATGGGCCTAATGGTGAGTTCTTTTCGGCTATGGATTATAAGGGGCGGGAGCTGTAGCTTGCATGGCTTTCTTAAGGATTCCGCTTTCGCGAAAGCGTAACTCATCAACAACTTACCGAGGAACAAGAAAATTATTTTAATAGCCTATCAAACATCCATGCAGAAAATTTCGATAATTGTCATCCTACTTTTTATGGGCGTCTTAAGCCATGCCCAGAACGTCTATCCCACTGTGCTAGAGGGTTGTGATACCAGTCGGTTTTCTCTGGAGAGCGAGCAGCCCACCGCGATCCTAGAAGATAGGCTGCTCAGGGATTTTATCATTCAGCATCTGGGATTAGAAGATGGCAAAAGGCTGCGTGGCGAGCTTAAGCTACAGATCATAGTTTATAAGCAAGGCAAATCCTGTTTATTAAGCTTTGATAACCAGACCAATAGAAAGGAGTTGAATATTGAACAGCTCAAAAAGGCCATCAATAGCTCGCTGGTGTGGCATAACGACGTAGAGAATGTTGCCGCCCTGATCGAGCTCAATTTTAAGCGCAAAAGAACCACGTTAAAACGTATGGGCATGGATGGAAATAGGGGCTGGCATGAGCTGGCACATTGAGCCTGGAACCCGCATCATGAAGTGATTACCCGCATATCGCCGCCAGATCATCCTATCCATTATCTTTAGCACAAAATCACGATCATGAGGTATTCCGTTATTCTGCTTGCTTTTTTGGTTTCCGCTTTCGCGAAAGCGCAACAATCAGACAGTTACGTAAAAGAAAACTACACAAAGACCATCCACAAGATCACCATGCGGGACGGGATAAAGTTGCATACCGTGGTCTATGCGCCAAAGGATACCTCAAAGAAATACCCGATGATGCTGCAGCGCACCTGCTACAGTGTGCGGCCATACGGGCCAGATGCCTACAAGCGTTCCCTGGGGCCCAATCAATACATGATGGAAGAGGGCTACATTTTTGTCTATCAAGACGTGCGTGGGCGATGGATGAGTGAGGGTGAGTTTGATAATATGCGTCCACACATTCCGGGCAACGATCCCAAAAACAAAAAGGATATCGACGAGAGCAGCGATACCTATGATACCATCGACTGGCTGGTAAAAAACGTGCCGGACAACAACGGCAAGGTAGGCCAGTGGGGAATCTCGTACCCGGGTTTCTACACGGCAGCCGCACTGCCAGAGGCGCATCCAGCACTGGTGGCATCCTCACCGCAGGCGCCCATAGGCGACTTCTTTTTTGACGATTTTCACCACATGGGCGCCACGCTGCAAAGTTATTTGATGGCGTACCCAGTATTTGGCCACCAGACGGATGGGCCTACTACAGAAAGCTGGTACAGCGACAAGTGGGACAAGATGCGCGCCGCGGGAAACATGAAAGATACATATGCATTCAATATGCAGATAGGCCCGTTAAAAAACGTCACCGAAAATATTTTCCCAGACAACTTCTTCTGGCAGGATGTCGTAACGCATCCCAACTATGATGAATTCTGGCAGAAGCGGGCGATCGTGAATCACCTGGACGACGTGGATCATGCTGTCATGACCGTAGGCGGCTGGTTTGATGCAGAAGATTTGTACGGCCCACTTACTATCTATAAAAACGTGGAAAAGCAAAACCCGCGCAACAAGAACAACAGCATTGTGATGCCGTGGAGCCACGGGAACTGGGCACGAGAGCCGGGAACGCAGATGGTCAACCATATAGTCTATGGCGATAGCATTTCTACGTTCTACCAGCGCGAGATTGAGACTCCGTTTTTTGAGCATCATTTAAAAGGAAAAAAGAATCCACAATTGCCAGAGGCTTATATGTTTGATACGGGCGTCAAAAAATGGGAGAAGCTTGCCGTATGGCCACCGCGGGAAAATAAGGTCACCATGGCATTCAAGGAAAATGGCGAGCTGGTGATCAATGGCAGTGGTGACAGTGATGCACAGTTTACCTATACCAGCGATCCTGCGCACCCGGTTCCATTTAGGAGCGAGGTTACGCCCGTCACCTTTACACCACGAGCATATATGACAGACGACCAGCGCCACGCCTCGCGACGTCCAGATGTACTTACATTCCAGACTGGGGTTTTGGAAAATGATCTACAATTGGCTGGTGAGATACAGGCGCAGCTGGACGTAATATTAAAGGGAATCACCGATGCCGACTTTATCGTAAAACTGATCGATGTCTATCCAGACGATATGAAGAATGACGAGAAAACTCCAGAACGTGTTACCCTAGCGGGCTATCAGCAGCTGGTGCGTGCAGAAACATTCCGCGGGCGGTTTAGAAATAGTTTTGCAAATCCAGAGCCATTTAAGGAGGGCGGCAAGGAGCAGGTACAATTTCCTTTGCAGGATATCCTGCACACCTTTCAAAAAGGCCATCGCGTGATGATCCAGATCCACAGCACCTGGTTTCCCTACATAGACCGCAATCCACAGAAATATATGGACAATATCTTTGAAGCAGATGAGGATGACTTTACGGCAGGTCAGATTACGATCTTAGGAACCAGTCAAGTTGTGGTAGGCGAGAACAATGGAATCGAGATGCAGTTGCCTAAGAAGCCTAAGGGGTGAAAAACTTATTACGACCCGTGTAATGTTACATGATTCACGCCTGAAAACTTTAGTAGGACTAATAGGAATTTTTGCGTATTCAAATCTATTGAGCTTTCAAAATAAGCAGAACACCAGTACTGCTGACCCAAATCGTAATCAAATTACCTGCACCGATACTGGCTGCTCTGGTAAATACATAGAACCTGAATTTGTCAACGGTGATGATGTAGCACATCAGTTTTCAAACACGATGAGCAAAGCGGTAGGTGATAAGCTCAAGGAACTTTACAATAAAGGAACTTTTGTGGTGGTTGATTTCAGTGCAATTTTGATGTCCACAGAGAGAATGGGTAGTGGCAAGGTGATTTATACGTTGGAAATTCCGTTTAAAAATGTGTATGATAAATGCAGGCTTTCACATCTTTTGACCATGTTGGCGGCTGGAACCACACACCTGATCTGGATCGTAGAAAGACAGAGTTGAAAGACGTTACTATGGCTGGCCATCAATTAGTCATAAGTGAACTAAAATCCACCGGTTAAGGATTACAGGAATACTGGATTCAGTGGAAGAATAAAATCACTCAAGTACACTGTAAATGACATGATGATGATTAAAGCTACTTTTAAAATATTCTGTGTTTTATTACTAATGCAGACAAGCGTTTTTGCTCAATCGTATGAGCAATCGATAACGGAATATCAACAAGAAGAAAATGCAAAGTTTAAAGACGCTGAAAAATCACCATTGACCAGGCGGGCATTCAGGAAATTCAAAGAGCTCCCTTTTAATGCCATTAATTCCAGTTATCGGGTTGTGGCAAAATTAGAAAGAGTCAAAAATTCCGTATCATTCAAAATGAAGACCACCACTAGCAGATTGCCTACCTACGAGGTGTGGGCGATAGCCACATTCAGTATTGATGGTGTTGAGCATAAATTGAATGTATATCAAAGCCATAGCCTAAGGGAAACAGAAGAATATAAAGACGACCTCTTTCTACCTTTTACTGATCTTACTAACGGTGACGGAACCTACGGGGGAGGACGTTTTCTGGACTAATCGATCCCAGAGGGCGACACGCTGATTTTTGATTTCAATAAAGCCTACAACCCATATTGTGCATATAGTAATAGATATTCCTGTCCCATTGTGCCGGCAGAGAATCACATAGATGCAGAAATCGAGGCAGGGGTGAAGATTTGATACGTTAGTTTTGCTGGTGAATAAGTGAATCATTATAACAAATCAACACATATACATCACTCGTATTTTCTTAAAACCTGAAGCTTTGAACTTAGTTTATAACATCATTTATAATCCCAACATCAATCGTGTTCTCAGAAATGTATCTAAAACTTTGGGCGCGGCCTTTCCTCAACAGTACAGGATTCACCCATCAGGAAAAATCAGACTGAAAGTTGAGGACGGTGTCACAATCGAACTCAAGACTAACCAAACCAGTTACGTGGGATATCTGCTGTTTTGGAACGGTGTAGAAAATTACGAGTACTCAAAGATATTTATTCATCTGGCCAAAAAAGTTGACGTGTTTTATGATATCGGCGCAAGTATAGGATATTACAGTATCCTGGGTGCAAAGGTCAATCGCAATCTAAAAGTTGAAACTTTTGAGCCGGTAACTGGCCCCATGATTTACTGTGGTTATAACGTACAAATTAATAATCTTGGAAAACAGGTAGAGGTCAATCCTATCGCTTTATCTGATCGGGTGCGGAAGATTGACTTTCTAGAAGTCAGAAACCCTAAATATCCCACGATTAACAATCTTTCTGGCGAGCATAACGCGGGAACAAAAACGCACCTCCTCACCAAGAAAATGAAAGTGGAGTCTAATACGCTGGACAATGTTGTGAATAATAAGCCCCACGACACAGTTGACTTGATAAAAATCGATACAGAGGGGAGTGAGCATCTTATTTTAAAGGAGGCCGGGTTTACCATCACTAAATACAGACCCATCATCATTTGCGAGTTACTTTACAATCGCATAGAGGCAGAAATCGAATCAATCATGCGCACGCACGATTATGAATTTTATGCATTTGTGAATGGCGGCCTTAAGAAACTGGACACTTTGAAAAGAGATCAGGATAATGGAATAAGGGACTGCTTTTTTGTCCACCCTACAAAGAGATATTTATTGGATGATTTCATCGTATAGGATTTCCCAGCGTTAAGGATTGAGGCAGTTGTCTGAGCTCTTTTTGTGACAATAGGAACAAAAAAGCGAGCGCCGAAAGCCTGACCACGACCACCAGTCGTGGAAACGCCCAAATAGAAACCGATACTCAAATCAATCTTGATCCAGAAAAGTACCAATCTCAAGTCATCAGGTTATCAGAGAAAACCATCTCAGAGCTAGAATTACACTTCGGATTCTAGCAGTTATTGTGATCATCAAACAATGCCTTCAACTCGGTCGCATCGCTTGCGTTCATTTTGCCCGCTAGAACCAGGCTGAGTTGCTTGCGTCTCAGGGCTGCGTCGTAGCGTTTTTTCTCGTCCTCGGTTTGTGGTTTGATGGGTGGCACCTCGATAGGCCTGCCGGTTTCATCTACGGCAACAAAGCTATAGATCGCCTCGTTTGCGCGGGTGCGATTGCCGCTCTCGCGGTCTTCTACCCAAACGTCCATATGCACTTCCATAGACGATTTAAAGGCACGCGTTACTTGCGCCTCTATCGTCACCACACTCCCTAGCGGCACCATGCGGTTAAAGGCAACGTTATTTACACTTGCTGTAACGACTATCCTACGGCTATGACGGCGTGCAGCAATACTGGCGGCACGATCCATACGTGCCAGCAACTCCCCACCGAATAGATTGTTAAGTGGATTAGTCTCACTGGGCAGCACCATATCTGTAACGGTGGTAAATGATTCTGATGGAGTTTTGGCTTGCATGGTGATTTTTTTTGCAAAAATAGGGGCGGGTAGCTGGCTGGGTTTTGGTTTATGATAAGATTAAAGCTGATTCTGACCCATAAAAAAACGCCCCCAGATCCAGTCTGGGGGCGTTATGATTAATCTAGCTCGTTGCCGTCCTTATCCTTGAATTTATATTCAAAAAAGGTGTAGGCATCGCGCGGCATTACCTTGATCCACTTCTTGTGTTTCATAAACCATTTAGAGCGTACTGATGGGTAGCCCTTTGTGATAAATGCAGCCACAAATGGATGTGCGTTCAGGGTTATTTTCTTGAGCCCACTTTTCAGGTGGCGCTCGAGATCTTCAGTTATCCTATCGATAATAACGATAGGTGCCTGAATTTCTTCCCCGCTGCCTTCTGGGTTTTCCTCGCGTGTCTTGATATTTACTTCCTGACGTACCCGCTGGCGGGTTATCTGGATCAAGCCAAATTTAGACGGCGGTAAAATCTTGTGCTTTGCACGATCATCTGCCATCTCGTCGCGCATGTGCTCGTAGAGTTTCTTGCGATGGTCTGCCGTGCGCAGGTCTATAAAGTCCACCACGATGATTCCACCCATATCGCGCAGCCTGAGCTGCCGTGCCACTTCTGTAGCGGCGATGATGTTGGTCTCCAGCGCGGTTTCCTCCTGGCTATCTGCCTTGTTAGATCGATTGCCAGAGTTTACGTCTATGACGTGCATGGCCTCTGTATGCTCAATCACCAGATAGGCACCCTTGCTCATGGACACGGTACGGCCAAATGATGTTTTTATCTGGCGTTCAATCCCATGTTTCTCAAAAACAGGCACTTTTGCATTGTGTAATTTCACGATGTTCTCTTTGTGAGGTGCGATGGTTTTAAGGTAGTCCTTGATCTCTGTAAAGACTTCCTCATCATCCACCA
Organism: uncultured Flavobacteriaceae bacterium; assembly: GCA_963740155.1. GTDB lineage: Bacteria > Bacteroidota > Bacteroidia > Flavobacteriales > Flavobacteriaceae > Nonlabens. The sequence continues at coordinate 7,067 of CAVUDE010000005.1, forward strand.
CGATAGAGGTATAGGTGTCGTTAAAGACGTCACGCATCAGGGAATTAGTCCTGCTCAGCTCTGTCATCACCTTTGTGGGATATTTTGGGTTGTGCAGTTTTGCACACATGGACTCCCACCGATCCATCAGGTTTTGCAGATCTTGGTCCAGCTCTGCAACTAGTTTGTCCTTTGCTACGGTGCGTACGATTACACCAAATCCTTCTGGCCTGATACTCTTCACGAGTCTCTTGAGCCTGCTTTTCTCTTCCCTATCCTCAATTTTCTGGGATATGGAGATGCGATCTGAAAAAGGTACGAGAACCACATAACGACCAGGCAGGCTGAGCTCTGCGCTCAGGCGTGGGCCTTTTGTGGAAATGGGTTCTTTGACTACCTGTACGAGAACTGGCTGATTGGGTTGCACGACTTTTTCTATAGCGCCATGCTTTTCCAGCTGTTTTTCTTGTTTGATATCCTTGAGTGCAAAATTCTTGCGCCAGCCACTAATGACCTGCTTTGTAAATTTTGCCTGGGTCAGGTAATTGATTCCCAGATCGTGGTAATGTAGAAAACCGTCTTTAGTATAGCCCACGTCCACAAAGGATGCGTTTAGGCCAGACAGTACTTTCCTGGTTTTTGCAATAAAAATGTCGCTTACCGCAAATTTGCTTTCGTCCTCATCCTGGTGTAGCTCGATAAGCCTACCATTGCGAGTCAGGGCGTAATCTATTTTTGTAGCACCGGAACGGATAATTATCTCTTTATCCATGATTCCATTGTTTAAAAGCAACCGCTATATACTAGCAGCTACCTAGTTATGTCTTTTTAAGACATAGGTGTATTACCTATGAATCCCACGAGCCGTCATGAGCGGCCCTATATCAATGAGCGTAAAAAAAAGAAAAAGTAGTGCTAGACTACTTTTTCTTCTTGTGACGGTTAGCGCGACGGCGTTTTTTACGCTTGTGCGTTGCTACCTTATGTCTTTTTCTTTTCTTCCCGCTGGGCATATCTGTTTGGTTTTACTTTACTTGAACTTTGGTTTTTACACCCTCTACAAAAACCTTTGCGGGTTTGAAGGATGGAATGTTGTGAGCCGGGATCTTGATAGTCGTGTTCTTGGAAATGTTACGACCGGTCTTCTCTGCTCTCGTCTTTACAACAAAGCTACCGAAGCCTCTCAAATAAACATTCTCTCCACTCTCAAGCGAGTCCTTAACCTCCTCCATAAAGGATTCAACAGTTGCTTGAACGTCAGCTTTTTCCATCCCCAGTTTGTCTGAGATTTTTGCTACTATATCTGCTTTAGTCATACTACGTTAAAAATTTTTATTATATGTGTTTGTAAACAGCGTGCAAATATACGATTTTTCTGTAGATACATATGTGTTAGAATTTCATTAAAAAAATTGCTTTATGGACTGATTATCACATTGTTTTCTCAAAATAATTTAGCAAGGTGGCGTGGTTATTACGCTTTCGCGAAAGCGTACCCCCTCAAATTCTTCCTACATTCCTACAGGCAATGGGTGCTTGCAAACATATCTTGCGGCAAATGGACGTAGCCGAAACACTAATCAACTGGTATCAAATCAATAAACGTGACCTGCCATGGCGGGATACGCGCGATCCCTACCTGATCTGGCTAAGTGAGATTATCCTACAGCAAACGCGTGTGGCACAGGGAACTCCCTACTACCACAAATTTGTGGATGCTTTCCCAGAAGTGGGCCAGCTAGCCGCCGCACCCCAGGAAGAAGTACTCAAGCTGTGGCAGGGCCTGGGCTATTATTCCCGCGCGAGAAATCTGCATGCAGCCGCCCAGCAGGTGGTGGAAATGGGTACGTTTTCCAGATAATTTCAAGAATCTGCTCAAACTTAAGGGCGTGGGGGAATATACCGCTGCTGCCATCGCAAGTTTTGCCTACAATGAAAAGGTAGCCGTGGTGGATGGAAATGTCTACCGTGTATTATCGCGATTTTACAATATCGCCACACCGATCAATAGTACAGATGGAATCAAAGAATTTAAAGAATTAGCCAATAATCTAATTCCAGCCAGCGACCCGGCGACGTTCAATCAGGCGATCATGGAATTCGGTGCGTTGCAATGTGTTCCCAGTAATCCAGATTGTCAGGTATGTCCATTAGTTAATCATTGCGCGGCATATAGGGGGGGAACAATATCCATTAGACCGATCAAAATCAAAAAGACCAAGGTCAAAAAACTCTTCCACCATTACCTCGTGATACAAACACCAGCGGGAAAAACCGTTATCAACCAGCGCGACCAGAGCGGGATCTGGGCAGGCCTGCATGAGTTTCCCTATATAGAATCCACCGGCGCATTACTACCCGGCGAGCTGGAGCAAACCGCCGAATTCAAAAATATAGTGGGTGACAATGCTTTCACCGTTTCACCCTATAATCAGGAGCCCATCATTCATTTACTGTCCCACCGGAGAATCCATGCCTACTTCTGGATCGTGGAGCTGGATAACGAAATTCCTCGAGCGATCCCCGTAAAAGAGGCTTTTGCAAAATCACTTCACGTCCTCATGGAACGTTTCATGAAAGAATTCTGGAAGCTGGAGTGAAACTATCGCAACATTTTTCTAGGTCTTCTGAATGACGACTGAAATTTTATGTAAAAATCTCAATTTATCAATTCTCAATCGATGTACGGCGCTATGGTGACAATGGGCGAGTGGGTGCGCTGGCAATTGTTTGATGCAGTCCTCTTACCGCAATTACGTCGCGCGGGTAGCAAGATCTACGGAATAAATTTTCCCTACGAACAAGGATCACCGCGAGAGCTTGTCTGTCGTGCCACTTGTAGGCAGGCATCAAATAAACATAGAGCTAACAAAGTGATTTATGCTAAACATGGGTCGATAAATGGTATTGGTTATCAAGAGTGAGTCTATTCAATTAAGTGTGTCAAATTAATACCTTAGACACATGAAGAACAAAGAAGAACAAATCGATTTAGACGGTATAGCTACGATGCTGGCCGATGAGGTCTCAAAGGGTCGTCCGCTCTCGGGTGAGGATGGTCTGATGAAGGATTTAATGAAGCGAGTGATTGAGGCGAGCCTGGAGGCAGAGATGGATGAGCACCTAGCCGCCACCAGGGGCAACTCATCAAAGAACCGTCGCAATGGGCGAGGGCGCAAAAATATCCTTAGCTCTTCCGGGGGGCTGGAGATTTTTGCGCCGCGCGACCGCGATGGTAGTTTTGAGCCCCAGATCGTCAAGAAGCGGCAGCGACGACTGGACGGCGGGATAGACAACAAGATACTCTCTCTTTATGGCAAGGGGCTGAGCTACCGTGATATCCAGGATCACCTGCGGGAGATCTATGGGGTGGAACTCTCGGTGGGTACGCTCAATGCGATTACGGACAGGATACTGCCCGAGATCCTTGAGTGGCAACAGCGTCCCCTGGAGACGGTCTATCCCGTGATGTGGCTGGATGCCATGCACTTCAAGGTAAGGGAACATGGCAAGGTGGTGACAAAGGCAGTCTATAACGTCCTGGGGGTGAACCGTGATGGTGAGAAACAAGTATTGGGCATCTATTTTGGTGACTCTGAATCCAGCAGTTTCTGGCGCGGTGTCCTGCATGAGCTCAAGCAAAGAGGCGTGGAAGATATCTTTGTGGCCTGTATCGACAACCTCTCGGGTTTCGGTGATGCCATAGAGGATATCTTCCCCAGAACGGATGTCCAGCTATGCCTGGTCCACCAGATGCGCAACAGTATCAAGTATGCAGGCAACAAGGACGTAAAACCGCTCATCAAGGACTTAAGGTGCATATATACGGCTCTGAACGAAGAGCAGGCCAAGCAGTACCTGGTACAGGCAGAGGAAAAATGGGGTGCCAGGTATAAGGCTATATTCAAAAGCTGGAACAGCAAACTGGAACAGGCTGGTAAACTTCTATAGGAACCCACCAGCACTCAGACGCGTGATCTACACGAACAATCCCATAGAGAGCTATCACCGAATGGTCAGGAAAGTCACCAAGACAAAGGGGGCCTTTACCTCAGAGAACGCCATTGCAAAGCAGATCTATCTAGCCACCATAAACGCAGAGACCCGGTGGAACGGGCGTATGTTTGCATGGTCGTCAGTCAGAAATGACCTCGCAGATTATTTTGAAACGAGATCTTTAACCGATGACACACTTAATTGAACACTCCCGGCTGAGCCCTAAACAAGAAACCTCTTTACTCTTTTTTCTTTGCTCTTTACTCCTAAATACTCCATTTTACCACATACCACATACCACATACCACATACCACATACCACATACTACCTAACAACTACAACCTACTACCTACCCACGGCAAACTGCGTAAAAAGACCATAAATCCGTTCTAATTCCGTCGTGGTGATGGTAAATGGTGGTACGACATATAGGGTGGCGCCTAGCGGTCTGATAAATAGTCCTCGCTGCCAGAACCATTCAAAAATCTGGTTGCGCTGGTTCCCGTAGCGATCGATCTCAATGTCGAGCTCAAAAGCAAGAATCACGCCCAGCGTCCGCAGGTTTTTTACTCCTTTCAAACCTGAATTTTCTGTAATAAAAATCTCGTGCCGTTGTGCGATGCGCTGGATATTTTGCTGGATCTGATCAGAAACCAGCAAGTCAATTGCCGCGCTGGCTACCGCACAACCCAGCGGGCTACCGCTGTAGGTATGACCGTGGAACAGGCCTTTGCGCTGCTCATCGTCATAAAATGCATCATAGATTTGCTGCGTGCAACTGGTAATCGCCATGGGCATGATCCCGCCGGTCAGGGCTTTGGAAAAACACATGATATCCGGTTTGTTGAGTAAATGATCGCTGGCAAAATTCTTCCAGTTTTCCCAAAACCCGTCATGACTTCATCTGCGATGGTGAGAATTCCGCTTTCGCGAAAGCGTAACAACAACCTACACAATCCCTCTGCATCGTACATTTCCATGCCCTGCCGCTCCCTGCACCAGCGGCTCGTAGATAAAGGCGGCTACCGTGTTTTCTTCCAGTAGCTTATCCAGCTGGTTCAGGACTTTATCCCTCGTGCTTGCCGTGGGAACCGGGATGCGCACAACGTCTATGAAAGAAACCCTCAAATGCACCATTATAAACGGATAAACCGCTCGCGCTCATCGCGCCAAACGTGTCACCATGAAATCCATTCTCAAATGCAACGATGGTCTTCCTCTTTTCGCCACGATTAAAATAGAATTGCAACGCCATCTTAAGCGCCACCTCCACACTCGTGGAACCGTTTTCTGAAAAGAACAATTTCTGCTGATTGTGCGGCAGGATCCCCAGCAATTTTTCAGATAATTCCACCGCTGGGTCGTGGGTCATCCCCGCAAAAACCACGTGGTGCAACTTGTCCACCTGGTTTTTGATAGCCGCGGTAAGCTGCGGGTTTGCATGGCCATAACTACAGGTGTACCAGCTGGAAATCCCATCCAGGTATTTTTTGCCCTCCTTATCGATAAGGTAATTACCACTGGCGCTTGCGATAGCCTTTGGAGTGGGTGCGGTTTTATGCTGCGTGAGTGGGTGCCAGATATGCTGCGCATCCTTTTCCAGCAACTCCTCCCTATTCATAACTGCAGGAGTTTTGAACGGAATTCAGCTGCGTAGTGATTGATGAATTCCTGATCCAGATCTGCAGCGCGGTGAATGTGTCCCAGGGTGGGAACACCAGTCATTTTTTCAATGATCTCAATCGTACCGTCCAGGTCAACGTGGTTGTAAACAATCCCGGCACAAGTTATACCGCGGCTTTTCAGTAACTCAACGCTTAATAATGTGTGGTTGATACTGCCCAGATATCCCGCGCTTACCAGAATGACTTTATCGCCAGGTTCAATAAGATCCACGATGGTATGCCTATCGTTGATGGGAACCAGTAAACCGCCCGCACCCTCAATCACCAGGTGATTTGTGGTGGATGGACGTCTGATTTTATCCAGCTGCACTTCCACACCATCGCGCCTGGCCGCCTCGTGTGGACTCATGGGTGTTTTTAATTGGTAGGCCTCTGGATGAAAGTTGGTTTTCGCATTATTCACTAGCGATTTCACGCTGTTGCTGTCCATTTCCTGCAGGCCGCTCTGGATGGGTTTCCAGTAATCTGCTTGCAGGGCCTGGGTAACAATGGCGGCGACCACGGTTTTTCCCACGTCAGTTCCTATACCGGTGATAAAAAAGTTACTCATCTAGATTGAATGTTGTGTGGCAGTTCTTGCATTTATAATTGTATTGAGCCGTCATGGGCAGGATGCTAAACATGGCAGCCTGTAATTTTTCCCGCAAGCCTATTGCGCTGGATATATCATGCATTTCCCGCACCTGATAGCGCTTGCAGTTGGGACACGCAATATATTCCAGGCGGTGTTTTACCAGTTCTGGATTGCTTTGCGCGAGTATGCCCATTGCTTTCATGTAATCATCGCTGTACACCTGCATTTTGACGCCGCCCAGTGCGTTTGTCGCAAATGGATCTGTCGCGACGCTGAACTCGTCTTTCAGAAAAACCTGCACCTGCTCGCTTTCCAGTTTTCCCTTGACGACGACGGCCTCTGCGGGGTAGGAAAAGATCGCGATGGTTTTGAATCTACTCATTCTGTTCTAGGAATTCCCGCAGGTGGCGCAGCATATTTTTCATCTCCTTTTTTGAATTGTGGGCATGCAGGCAGATGCGTAATCTTTCCTGGCCTTTGGGCACCGTGGGCGATAGGATGGCCCGCACGTCGTAGCCATTTTTTTGCAAATGTAGGGCGGCATCTCGTGCCATAAAATTCCCTGGGATGATGCAGATTTGTATGGGAGTTGCGCTTTCGCGAAAGCGTACTCCTAAAAAAGCATCTTCTTTATCTGGTGTAGTAGAATGATCCTCAAAGGCAATACCACTCACCCGCACTTGCTCGCGAAATGTCTTGATATTTTCCCGCAAATTATTGTGTGCAGAAACATTGTTTTCCATACGCTTGTAACCCGCCCGGATCATCCTGACCGAGTGCCGTGGCAGGGCCGTCGTGTAAATAAAGCTGCGCGCAAAATTGATGAGGTACTCGCATAGATGCTCACTTCCTAAAACCGCTGCACCATGCGCTCCCAGCGCTTTCCCAAAAGTCACCACCCGCGCAAAAACCTCATCTTGCAGTCCCAGCGCCTCTACCAGACCACCTCCCGTACCGCCGTAAACTCCTAATCCGTGCGCCTCATCAACAATCAGTCTGATATTGGGCTGCGACTTGCACAATTTTGCCATGCGCTTAAGGTCTGGGCTGTCACCGTCCATGGAAAAAACGCTTTCAGTCAGTACATACACCACGCGGTTTTCTGCCGCACTGAATTTATTGAGCAATATCTCTAGGTGATCGAGATCGTTGTGGTGAAATTTTAATGCTTTGGCGCGAGACATGAGCACACCATCACGTATGCTGGCGTGTACCAGATTATCGTACAGGATCAAGTCATGCCTATCCGTAATCGCGGTAATCAATCCCAGGTTTGCATCATACCCAGAATTAAATAAAAGTGCAGCTTCTACCTTATGGAATATCGCAATTTCCTGTTCTACCTGCTGGTGCAGCACGGTGTTTCCTGAGATCAACCGCGAGCCAGTGGAACCTGAGTCCGGTACGTGATCATTTGCCCTGATGGGATCACGAGCAAATCCCAGATAATCATTGCTGGAAAAATCCACCAGATCATCAAAAACCGACAAAGCGCGCAGGCTACCGGCAAAATGCCGCTGGCCTATACGCCGGTGAAGTTTGTCAGGTAACATGGGGGTAAAGGTAGGGTGGTTTACGTGTTTGATGCTGCTGGTCGATGAGGGATCGTTTTTGTAAATTTGAATAAAAGGTTCTCATGCGCTTGCTCAACATAGAATTATCAGATTTTGAATATGACCAATTGGGACTCAACAGCAATCGATATACGCTATCAGAATTGGTTGAGATCTTAAATTCCAAAATTGCTCTTCAAAAATTGGATAAATCCACAAAACTGGCTAAGGAAAATGGTCTTTCAGAAATGACCATGGGTGAGATTGATAATGAGGTGAAATCAGTGAGGAATGCACAAGCTAATTCTTGATACTAACGTAGTAGTATCTTCACTAATCCAGAAAAATTACCCCCATCTGATTGTTCAGCATTGTTTGCAGAGCAATCCAAGAATTAAATATTCAGTGATAATTTCAAATTGCCACCCAATCCCTCGCGAATTATCCGCATCAGAGTAGAAAGTCTAATGTCGCTTGCATTGTTCTCAATGCGAGAAATGTAGCTTTTAGTGGTTCCTACTTTATCTGCAAGCTGTTGCTGGGTTAGGTTTTTGCTTTTTCTTGCCTCTTGAATTAAAATGCCAATTTTAAATGCCTCGAATTCTTCTTGAAATTTTTCTCTCGAGTCAGTTCCTTTTTTTCCATATTTAGCATCTAAGTGGTCGTCCCAACTGGTCACCTTATTTGTTGTCTTCATAGTATTCCTTTTTAAGTCGTTCGGCTCGTTTTATTTCCGATTTTGGTGTTTTCTGTGTTTTCTTTTGAAATCCGCTCAGTAAAACAACTAAGTTTCCCTTGTCAAAAAAGCAGAATATCCTGAAAATTCCATTGTTTGCAGAGACTCGAATTTCCCACAATCCATCGGTTTTGGTTAGGTGCTTAAAGTACTTCTCAGGAACAATTTTGTTAGTTTGAACTAGGGTTACTGTCCAGTCAATCTTGTCCTGCACTTTTACATTCTGTTTATTATAAAAGTTCCAAAAGTGATCTTTGTAGATTTCGATTTTCCGCTTGAATTCAATCAAATCTGTTCAACATTAGAATTATCGCAAAGTTAGCTAATTAGATAACATAAGAGACTTTTATCCTGAACTTTGATAAAACATGAATTTTATAGCTCTAAGAATACTGGGGGGACTATCTTTTCTAATCAATGATCTGCTTTTACTCAGTGCTGGTGGCATGCACTATTAACTACAATATAACAGTCAGGATTTGAGGTAGCAAGGTGGCGTGGACTACTTTTAGGTTTTCACTAAATAAAACCAATTTTTATGTCATTTCAATTGCCAGAATTGCCGTATGCACACGATGCATTAGAGCCACATATCGATGAGCGTACCATGAAAATCCACCATGGAAAGCACCATCAAGGATATACAGACAAACTGAACAACGCCGTAGAGGGAACAGACCACGAGGGCAAGACCATTGAGAATATTCTCGGACACCTAGACATGGACAACAAGGCCGTGCGTAACAATGGTGGTGGATTTTATAACCACAGCTTGTTCTGGGAAGTAATGAGCCCCAATGGTGGCGGCGAGCCCACGGGCGAGCTTGCAGATGCTATTAAGAGCAGCTTTGGAAGCTATGCAGATTTTAAGACCAAATTCAGCGAGGCGGCCAAAAGCCAATTCGGTTCTGGATGGGCGTGGCTATGTGTACACGAGGGCGGTAAGCTGGAAGTATGCAGCACACCTAATCAGGACAATCCACTCATGCCGGGTGTAGGTTGTGGTGGAACACCTATTCTAGGACTAGATGTGTGGGAACATGCATACTACCTAAACTATCAGAACAAGCGCCCAGACTATGTGGGAGCTTTTTTCCACGTGATCAACTGGGAAGAAGTAAGCAAGCGTTACGCGCAGAATAAATAGTTTGCAAAGAATCTGTCGATCTGCCTCAAATAAGTGGCTGTACAGAATTCTATAATATCAAAAGGCTCTCACATCGTGAGGGCTTTTTTATTGCAGGCAATCCAGTCTATCAAAGTTTGAGTGGTAGAATGCTTGTAGAGTACAGCCAAGAGTTCGTGTAATAATATGATTTTAAAGTTTATAACAACTGTCAAGTCGAGCGCAGTTGGGGCTGTTTATAGATTTCTTGATCTCAAATCGTTCTCGACTGTCGCTCGAACTATCATCCGGATCATTGTTTTCCTGATCCTTGAAAACCGGTGTGACTACAAAAATTTTTAGATTGAATCTACGTTAACTTCTATTCAAGCGACAGCCTTATTTCTTAAAAACTGATGAATCTCATCAAACTGTTTAGAGGAATGGCAACTACCTAGATAGGAGTTGTGCAATGAAATTCCTAAGTCCTAAGTCCTAAGTCCTAAAGCGACAGCGGTTATACGTCCTTTAAGAATTACTGCGCTATGTGATTCGGTACCTCATGTAGATAGAACCCGTATTTTTACGCTAGCAACCATTTACCTCTCCCACGATTGGCGTCTTCTCTAAAAAGCCTTTTTAAAAACACCATTGTTTATGGCCTGGTAACGGTCTTGCCGCGCCTGCTCACGGTGTTGCTCACAAAGCTGCTCACTAAGTATTTGCCGGGTGACGTTGAGTTTGGCGAGGCGTCCATCATCTTTTCTTATATCATTTTTGCCAATGTTATTCTCTCCTACGGGATGGAAACAGCATTTTTTCAGGTTTTACAACGAGAAAAGCCAACAAACCAAAACCCTAGGAACTGCGCTTCTTTCACTTCTAGCCACCAGTGTTGCGGCCGCTGCCTGCGGTTATCTGTTAATAGATCAGATAGAATCTGCGACGGGTTTGTCTGCTGATTACTGGCGGTGGGTGATTGCCATAGTGGCGGTAGATGCGCTTGCGGTAGTGCCGTTTGCCTATCTCAGGGCTCAGGAAAAATCGATGAAGTATGCGGTGATTAAATTGGTAAACGTGGTCATCACCGTGACCATGACCATTGTGTTTTTTACACTATTGCCTGAGTTACCAGAAGTAGCAAGTGCTGTTACCAGAAGATAGAATCGAACTATTCTTTATCGCTTTGCTAGCCTCTAGCAGCATCACATTTCTTTGGTTGTTGCCGGTCTATTTCCGTAAGCTAGAGTTTGATGCGGTGCTCTGGAAAAGAATGGTGGGATATGGCTGGCCCATTCTGCTGGCTGGACTGGCATTTGCGGTCAACGAGACTTTGGACAAAATCCTATTGGAAAACTGGCTACCCATGACCGAGAAACAAGCCCGTGGTGTGGTAGGTAGTTACACGGCGGGTTATCGACTCGCGGTGGGAATGACGCTTTTTGCACAAGCATTTAGGCTGGGCGTGGAACCTTTTTTCTTCAGCCAGTCGCAGGAAAAAAACGCTTTGCAGCAATATGCTCTAATTACCAAAGCCTTTGTCTCGCTAGGCTCAATCGCGCTGGTCGCCTACGTCGTGCTGGTGGATCTGATCGCGCCCATTATCGTGGATGAGAACGTGACCGCTGCCATGGACGTAATACCACTAGTGCTGATTGCCTATTTTTTCTCGGGCATTTACCAGTCGCTATCGGTCTGGTACAAGATTCAGGATAAGACGCTTTACGGGGCTTACATCTCAGTTGCTGCGGCGGTTCTTACTATTGCGATGAACTGCGTACTGATTCCCCGCATAGGCTATATGGCGAGTGCCTATGCTACCTGTGCGGCATATGGATTGATGATGCTGATTTCGTATTTTGTGGGCCGCAAGCATCTGGCCGTTCCCTACGATCTTGGCTCACTCGTGTTGTACTCTGGGGCTGTCCATTGCGTTATGCCTGGTATTTTTCTACACCGTGCGCCCGCAACTGGGCATTCAGAGCACAGCCACTTATGTAGTAGGTGCCGTTATGGTAGCAGTGATGCTGGGATTAGTAAGCTTTCGCGAAAGCGGACTCATCAAAAAGCTCATTGCCAGAAAATAACTGCCGAAAAACAATTCTGAAGTGGAATTAAGACTCAAGATTCAAGAGAAAAGATGCAAGAGGAAAGAGGAAAGAGAAAAGGCGAAAGAGAATAGGCGAAAGCCAAAATTCCCCCTCGGGGGATAGGGGGGCTACACAAGAGTAAACAACATAAAACGCCCGAAAGAGCAAACAACTTTGAACATTGAACTTTGAACATTGAACCAGAAAAATTGAACCCCAACCCCATGCAAATCAAAATCATCAATAAATCCTCCCACGCGCTACCACATTACGAGACTGAGGCCAGCGCGGGAATGGACCTGCGCGCCGAATTAAAAGAGCCAAAAACACTCGCACCCATGGAACGCACCATCATTCCCACGGGACTATTCATGGAACTTCCCATAGGCACTGAGGCGCAAGTGCGACCACGCAGCGGGCTGGCAGCAAAAAAGGGCATCACCGTCCTAAACGCGCCGGGCACCATAGACGCAGACTACCGCGGGGAGGTGGGAGTTATCCTTATCAACCTTTCTAAAGATGAGTTCACCATTAAAAACGGCGACCGTATCGCCCAGATGGTCATCGCAAAACACGAGCGCGCACAATGGCAAAAAGTTGAGGTGCTGGGTGAGACTGAGCGTGGAGCGGGTGGTTTTGGTAGTACGGGAGTAGAATAAAGCAATGTCGCTTTGTATTTGATAAATAACCTACAATCAGTGTCATGGAAATCCGATTATTGCTCTTACTATGTTTTCTTATCACTGCCTGCAATCAAAATGCGGTTGAGCAAGAACAAATCATCGATGAAAAGCCAGCCGCTGCCATTGATGATCCTGCTACAGAAGTTTCCAGTGACAGCCTGACCATCAGAATTAAGATGTCACCGGGCAGTTCTTTAGTCTTCAATATGAATGACGAGTTGAACTCCCATTACGGACTTGATTTTGAAAATAAATCTGATGTTGATTCGACCATCAGTAAGACGATTCTCAATAAAAACAAGCAACAATTGATCAGTCGGGGGAATCTCGTAAGAAACGATGATGGCGAGTTCATAAAATACCGCAGTCACATCATCATTACAGATACTACCCGCTATCTAGATCTCGATCTCAAAGATTATGAGCTCTCGATTGTAGGGAATAGAACAGATCCTGAAATAGATGTGAGCGATATGATGGCCGCTTACGACGATTTGCGTGCGCGAGTTTTTAAGGAAGAGGGAACTGACCTGGCAAACCTCGATGAACTAGACGCACTGCGCCGCAAGTATTCCTTGCAATATTCCAGTTCTACATATAGAGATGCCAGCGCAACACAAACTGATCTGAAGCTACAAAAACAGCTCAATCAGCATTATTACTACGAGATTTTGTATGATATAAGCCCAGAACATCCTGACCTGGACAGTATTTTCTATGAGTTGAATCTAGACCTAGAATTCCCGCCCGGCAATGGTATCAAGTATGATTTTATTAAAAACAACATAGACAGCATCGACTATGGGAATCTTGATCAGGATCCATACACAGACATCTATAGGCACAATCTTACCATGGGCTTGTTACATTATTTGGGTTTTGAAAAAGATAAAAAAGCTGGTAAGCATATAGAAGCAAGAGAATGGCTTAAATCCACTGATTTCTATAAAAACAATCGCCAGAATATAGAGCTTAGGATTACCCCATTAGACAAAAGAGAATTTGTCAAATTACTCACGGATCTGGCTATTGTAGATCGCGATGCAGATACCCTGACGTTCAGACAAATGATGAGAAAACACCCCAGTAAATACTATATGCTGGATTTATGGGCGACCTGGTGTGAACCTTGTCTAAGCAACATGAAGCTGCTGGATGAAAAGCAGTTGCCTAAAAAGCTGTCGATAGTCAACCTAAGTGTGGATTTTGAGAAGGATATTGCAGACTGGGAAACTTTTCAGGATAGCGCGATGACAGATAAAATCAGCTATAGGCTTGTGCCTGAAAGTGATAATTATCAGGCATTTTCAAAGCTTTTGAAAATAGAGCAAATTCCCAGATACATCATGATCACAAAAGACCTACAGCTCATGCACGCTAAGTTCTATGCCCCGTATGAACCGCAGTTTGACGGCGCGATAGAAAGTTTGGATAGGTGGCGGTACTGGTGAACCTTTTGCTGGGCAAACTTTACATTACGGGGTTTGAGCTGATTTAGGGTGATTGGGTATGATTTAGGGTCTGGGTTTTGTTGGGTGGCGGTTTTTGATAGCGAGAAGGGCCGGCCTTTAAAAGCTATTCACTTTCCATTTAGCAGTTAGTTTTTGATGTAAAAAATTTCATATCAGTACTTTATCCCGTATTGCGTATAGCCATTATTTTGCTTTCGTGCTTTTTCTTTTCTGTCCATGCGTAGGCTCCGACACACTTATTAACAAGCTTTGACTAGTGTGGTTGGCTTGAACGACTTGGCAATGTGTGTGGCTGAATGTCATGGGTTAAGTTCGAGAAAGTTTAAATCGTTTCTTGTCCTGTCATTTCCGTACAGTTGATTATTTCCGTCCCAAACTAAATAGACGTCCCTATCTTGTTCTAAGTATTGTTGTCGCCATGATTCATTTTGACTTAGTGGATTCTCAATAACTAGGACTAGTCGGGCTTGAGGTTTGTTTTGTAAGTACCTATACTCATAAAGTTGACTTAAACCCGCTCTAATCTGTGACTTTTCATTATTCGCTGTCGTCGATTTCATTTCGAAAATGTAGTCAGTATTGTTAATATGAGTAGCTAAGTCTATTAGTTGATTAAATTTTGGTAATGCACCAGCATTCCGAATCCTTTCAGACGCAAGATTTACCAATTCTCTGTGAGCATTGCTACTTTCAACTGCAGCAGTATTTCTATAGGTAACAATGGTTTCATGTGCAGCTGAACTTCTCTGTTGCACAGTTGTGTATTCGTTTAAATCGTTAGGGTTTGGTAGAAGTGGTTCGTCTGAATTGTCAAATTGGATCACTGGGATTCTTTGATTAATGGTTTCCGTTGATATTGTATTTCTACCATTTTCAATCGTCATCAATCCCAAAGTGTTTGCCCAACTTATTACCGTACTAATTCTTCTGTTTGCAACTGAATCTGATCCTAATTCTGCGGTTGAATTTAGGAAATTTATAAATTCTTCTCGCGATATACCGTTGTGATTTGCAGACTCTAAGAACGGTATAATTCTTTGAAAAATTCTCGAGTTTAAAACACCTTGTAATAATGATGGATTATTGGCTGTAGGGTCGCTTTGTACGAAAGTTTGTCCTGCTTGTGTGAGTGTCGCATTATTTCTTCGATTAGTAATTAGGCCGATAATTTCAGCTGCTTTTCTGTAGTATCTTCCTTGTCGAGCTACTTTTTCGATAGCTGTTCCAATTTCTTGATCGGTTCGGCTCCTTGTGAAACAGCAATAACTGTGCGTATAACGTCTAATAAGTTATCTGCTTGTGGTATTTCATCGCTTGGTACTTTCATTATTGTCCAATAAAAAGATATTCTTTAACTCTATTTGATTTGTTTCCTGTTTTGTGATTCTGATTACCGAAAGAATCAGTATGGTCAATCTCGTGAACAACTACGTTGTCCTTATACTCTTCTAAAATATCTGTCAACTCTTCTTTTGTCGGTATTGAATTCGAAGAGTATGAAATGGCTATGACTGAATTTCTATGTTTTTCAATTAGAGAATGAAATGCTTCAAAAGCGGTTTCTCGTTTTGAAAAAGGTGATTTATAACTTTTGAACTTCTTTGTAATTGTATGTTCTTGGATTTCGAGGCCATCCCAACGTTTGGCTAATCCTTCAACAAAGTGGTAGCGCCTGACATAATCATTATCGGATTTCGGTGAATAATAGGGGGGGTCAAGGTAGACTAAGTCAGCAGTTTTTTCTAACTGTTGACCTAGCTCATTATTTGCTTCACAATTAGTCTGATTATCGAACACCGCATTATTGAAATCTTGAATGTTGTCAATGAAATGGTTCTTTAGTGACTTGCGTATATCTTTTCTTCCATCATCATATCTGTGACCAATAAAAGTGAATATTCCCCGTGGCCTTTTCTTCATACATGCCCTTGTTAGAGCAGAGATTGCAAGAGCTTTTTTATTGTCGTTTTCTAGTAATTCGATATTTGCACGTACTTGATCAAGGAACTGATTCTCTTCGTCAGTGAAGTACAAATCTTTATATGTCTCAGAGATAAAATTATCGTCTGACGGGTTTTCTAAAATAAACAATAGATCTTCTTGTTCAATTCTAGTTGAGCTGTTTTCAATTATCGCCTTTGAAGTAAAGTAGCTAATTGCCATAAAGTCATTGGTGATAACCCTTTTTCCTTTTGTTTTCATGAAATAAGAAACGACATTGCTTCCCGCAAAAACGTCAAGGAAACTATCAAATTCGATTTCTTTAAGGTAGTGCCATAAATCAAGAATTATTTTGTTCTTGCTTCCCATGTATCTCGTACCTGGGAATCTATCGAATTCATCTACGAATTCTTCTATTTCAATTTGGTTATCAATCATATCCACCAACTACTATTATATCTTTACCTTTGCGTGTCTTAGAATTGCTACTGATCATTCTCCTTGTCTCAATTATGTCAATTTGATAGTCTGCATACAAATCAAGGATTACTTCATGATCTGAATTCGTCAAGACTACCTTGCAACCAATATTTACAAGTCTGTCAAACTCTTCTTTTAACCTGACTTCGATACTTCGTGATAAAAGAATTCTTTAGTGTAGCGTTTAAAGTCGGAATATTTGCCTACTGGATAATAAGGAGGGTCTAAAAAAATAAAGTCACCTTCCGTTGCATATCCGTTCAAAATGGCTAAGTAATCATTATTAATTATTGTTGTATCAGCAAGAAATTCACTAGCATTTCTTAGTACATTTTTATTTAAAAAACTTCCATTTCCTTTTCCGTAAGGCACATTAAATTGACCTTTTTTGTTTACTCTGTATAATCCGTTGAAACAAGTCTTATTGAGATAAATCAATCTAGCGGCTCTGTAGCAATTTTCCAATTTATCAGGATTAAGACTTCTTAAGCTGTAGTAGAATTCTTCGTTGTGTTCAAATGTCTCTAAGTGTTGTATTATTTTTTCAACAGAATCCTTTACTTGCATGTATGTTATAACCAATTCTTCATTTGAGTCAGCAATTATTGATTCATGTGGATTAAGACTGAAATACATAGCCCCTCCACCAATGAACGGCTCAATATATTTATTGAAATTATTAGGGACGTATTTGTGAAGCTCAGATAGTAATTGTGTCTTTCCACCTGCCCATTTCAAAAACGGCTTTATAGCAACATCTTTCGGGAATAAACCAAGAGGTTCTTCAACAGTCGTGTTATTAGCTTCTTGGTTTTCTTTGTACATGTTTTTCGGTTTTTGAGTATTTCAATGTGCTTTCAGCAACTCTTGAGAGCACCTTCTGCTATTTCTTCGTCTTTCAAAATTGCATAAACTTAATCCGCAAGCCATATAGTCAATAGTTCATTTACATCAGTTTGTAGTAATTCAGCGAGTTTTAACACCTGTTCTCTCTTGGCTCTGCGTTCTCCACGTTCAATTTTACTGAACATAGGGGTGTCAATTTCCAAATTTGCTGCGAGTTGCCTTTGTAAGAGTTCTTGACTTTCTCTTAATTCTTTGATACGATCACTAAAACTCATGACTATTTCAATTATGACTTGTCAATATTTGGCTAATATAATAATGACTTGTTGGTATTCTATAAAACAAGTGAGAAAAATAAGCTTTTTTAGTTTTTTGCGTTTGACTTGTGGGTCGGCAAAAACCAAATGTGCTATTTGTGCGTTGGCTTTTTCAAATTATGCACAACTCATCTACAACCGCAACTTACAATAAAACCATGAATCAGTCTGAGTAACTACGCAAGCACCCACTAATCAACTATCAAGAGGCAAATCCATTGCGTACAAACACAAATAAACGCAAGCAAACGACTATTAAACGCCTATGATTTGCAGGTCACTTCATATTTGCACCGTCAAACAGTTACAGCGATCGGGTGACTCAAGACAAACTTTTAATCCATACAAACTAATTTAAACACAAGTAAAATGAACACATTAAGCAACAAAGTACAACTCATCGGCAACCTGGGCGCAGACCCTGAAACGCTAACTCTAGACAACGGGACGCAAGTCGCAAAACTTTCCCTCGCCACAACGGAGCGCTACAAGAACAAGCAGGGCGAGCAAGTAAGTAACACCCAGTGGCACCGTATCGTGGCCTATAATGGTACCGCAGGCATCATTTCCCAATACGTAAAGAAAGGTCAGCGGATAGGCATTGAGGGTAAGCTCAACAACCGCAGCTGGGAAGATAAGGATGGCAATAAACGCTACATGACAGAGATCATCGCAAACGAAGTACTGCTGCTAGGCGATAAATAGTTTGCACAGAGAAATCTGTAAATGCTATACAGCCGGTGATAGGGAAATGGACCTTGTTACCGGCTTTTGATTTTAAGTAGGTTCCAAACATTAGTTTTCTGCTTTCTACATAATCTCACCAGAACTCGTTGTTTTTCTATCCTTAGCTTTGCGCGATGCAGCAATCAGAAAACCCGTATCTATTAGGAAAAGTCCTCCTTTTTGACAAGCCGCTGGGCTGGACGTCATTTCAGCTGGTGAACAAAGTACGCTGGTTGATCAGGCGCCAGTTCAATATCAAAAAGATCAAGGTAGGACATGCAGGCACACTGGATCCACTTGCCACTGGACTAATGATTATCTGTACGGGAAAAGAAACCAAAAACATTTCCACTTACCAAGCACAACATAAAGAATATACAGGTACGATCACGCTAGGGGCGACCACGCCTAGTTATGATCTAGAAACCGAGGTAGATCAGGAGTTTCCATACAACCACCTCACTGCCGCAAAATTAGAGCAAGCCACTAATCAATTCACCGGCAAGATCCAGCAACGCCCTCCTATTTTTTCGGCTATCAAAAAAGATGGTAAACGCTTATATGAAATTGCACGGGCAGGTGGCACTGTAGAAATTAAAAGTCGCGAGGTAGAGGTGACCAAATTTGAACTTACAAAAATTGAGCTACCAGCCGTTGACTTCCTCATTCAGTGTAGTAAGGGAACATATATTAGATCCATTGCGCACGATTATGGACAGGCTCTCGATAACGGCAGTCACTTATCTACATTGCGGCGCACAGCAATAGGTGATTACCGAGTAGAGGATGCGCTCATAATCGAGGATTTTGAGCATATGCTCGAGAACCAATAATTACAATCTGAGTTCGACTTAAGAATTACTATAAGCATTTTGATCTTCATAACTTGACAAACTGTCACATCAAAGGCAGTCGATACAGGTTACAGGGTTCCAATATAAAATCGTTCTCGACTGTCACGCGAACTGGCATTTGAATCATTATCGATCATAACTATTTAATATTTGGATAGTCACATAAATTATCAGATCGAGCTCAGATTTATAGGGATTTCAGAATAGCGGTTAGGTCCTCCACCGTATTCTGCCCCTTATCCTTATTATACCAGCTCTGTAATTCTTGTTTGAATTCTGGACTTAGTTCACCTTTTTTCTCTTTCTCTTTGGTAACAAGTGCTGTAGCAAGCGATGGGCGCGGCCCCCAGGTGGCCAGCGGTTTTTTGGTTTCTTTGTCCAGCACTATTAATTTGGCGATGGATTTGTTGCCATTGGTCAGGAAGTGGTTCATCAATTCCTCGTTCTCGTCACGCAGGACTAGTCTATGCTGGATATCGCCAGCCTTAGCAATTTTTTCAAT
Organism: uncultured Flavobacteriaceae bacterium; assembly: GCA_963740155.1. Classification (GTDB taxonomy): domain Bacteria; phylum Bacteroidota; class Bacteroidia; order Flavobacteriales; family Flavobacteriaceae; genus Nonlabens. The sequence goes on from CAVUDE010000005.1 coordinate 26,607, forward strand.
TACTGGGATTGTTTGGGCAGCATCCCCGCACCAGCTTTCGGTGATGGTCAGGAACATGATATCCTTGTTGAAATTAGAAAGAAACTCTTTTACGTCAGCGGGTAATTTGGTTGTTTTATCCAGCCTTTTCATTCGCTGGTGGCTCAATGCCGTATAACCGGCAAGGTCTTCAGTAACCTCTGCACCCGTGTTTGAATTGTTGATGACATGGCTTTCTACCAGTACGCGGTACTGTAAGTACGGGATGGAGTTTTCTAAGGATTTTTTAATTGTTTCTATAACTGTTGCTTGATTATTCATAGTTTCAAAAATAGCGTTCTTGTAGGCATGCCCTATGTCAGCAAAAGCACAAAACTTCAGATTCCTACTGAGGTGCTCATACAGGAATATTAAGATTATGGGTCATTACGCTTTCGCGAAAGCGTAATTATTTAACCATCACCAGCCACCATCATTCATCCACAATACCCATGTGCCTAAGTAAAAAGCTGGCATTCATATTTGTGGCTACACCGGGTTTCATGGTGTAATCAAAGGTGAGAACGTCGTTTGTTATGTCTGCATCAAAATAATAATTGCTGATATTTTCAAACTCATCAGCCACCTCTGTTAGGCTCAAGTCGTGGGTGGCGATGATGCCCGTGGCGCTCTTCCGGGATAGTTTTTCCAGCAATCTCCTGCTTCCATTTGCCTTGTCCTGACTATTGGTTCCCTTGAGGATTTCGTCTAGGACAATAAAATAGGGTTGGTCTTCAATTTTATCGACAATATATTTAAGTCGCGTGAGCTCGCTAAAAAAGTAGGACGCTTCATCAGACAAAGAATCGCTGGTGCGCATGCTGGTAATCAAACGGATCGGGCTATAATTCATGTCCGTTGCGCAAATAGGCAAACCTATGTTTGCCAAAACAATATGCGTAGAAATCGTACGTAAAAATGTGCTTTTGCCTGCCATATTTGCCCCAGTGATAATAAAAAACTCTCCAGATGCAATCTTCAAATCATTGCCCACCGCTTTTACCGGATCCAGCAACGGGTGGTAGGCACCTGTAGCCGTGAGGTGGAAATCACCTGCCGTGATCGTGGGATAGCAATGCTGGGGATGGTTGCAGGCATGGTTGCCGCAGCTATGCATAGCTTCAAATAGGGCAACGGTATCCAGCCAGCCGCCCACCTGCTGGCGGTTCTCATCCAGCCAGCCCTCAATTTTCCTGCATTGATAGAGATCCCACAAGCCTAGACCATTTGCCAAAACCCCAAACAACATATTGTTACGCTGATCAAGCCTGGAAATAAGCTCACCCAGCTGCATTAAACGAGCCGAGACCATTTTCCCATCACACAAAAGTCGATTTTGCAGCTTTTGTAGATAGCTAGCGCTAAACTCTTCTGATTCTATCGCGCCTATCAGCTGGCCGTATTGCGTAAAAAAAGATTCCAGCTTACTCACCTGCACGCTGAATTGGTTGATCTGCTTAACATACCTAGCAGTGATTGCCAGTCCCAGGAAGAAACTGCCAGCAACCCACCAGCCACTGATCAAGTCAAAGGCATAGAGCGCAATCAGGACAACATTAACAGCAAGAAGCACCCAAGATAAATAAGTAAATACTGATGGCACAAAAGGCTCATAATCACTTACCCATCTATCGATAACCGCTGGTCGTTCCTTGCTGTCCAGCAAAGATGCGCTGGCTCTAAAGTCATGCCTGTAGTCGATTTTTCCAGCTAGCTCATCGATCGCCGCTTGCCTGTTCTTAATGCTTTCTGCAGTTAGCTCGTTTGAGTCACCTGCGCTGGAACCAAAACGATTCTCCAGCAATCGCGATAGCTGGACTGCTCCCTCGTGTAATTCTGTGCGGTTGATATATTGGAAAAGCGATCCCTTGCCGTAAAGATCAATATCGTGGCTGTACTCGTGATTGGGATTTGAGAATTCTGTTCCATCTGGGAGATCGTAAAAATCTCTATCCAGCACTCTTATTTCCAGTTCCTGGATATGGATCAGGGCTGCAAGGTGATCGCGCTTTCTTTTTAGCTTTTCGTGGCGTGCTACCAGCTTAAGGAAGATTCCCAATCCCACGACCGCCGCAATCCCAGCCCAGACTCCCGTGCCCCATAAGAAGTAAATGGCAGCGGCGGTAGCCGCAAACACCATAAACCTAATGAGACTGGAACGTCGCAGCAGTGAGCGCTGTTTGTCAAACTGCGTTTCAAATTCCTGTTTGCGGTTTAGGTAGTTTTCTTTCAGTTCCATTACAGGGATGCTAGCGTTTCTCGATCTGCTTTCTTGAGACTGGCAACGATCAGGTCATAACTATGGTCTATCCAGCCGCATATTTCTTGCTGAGATAATACACCATCGAGGTAAATGGAGTTCCAGTGTGTCTTACTCATGTGGTAAGCACCCGTCACCGTTTGCTCATATTGCTCGCGCAGCTCTATAGCTTTTTCTGGATCGCATTTGACATTGATAAACGGTTTGTTTTCTTCCCAACTGCTCAACCCAGTGAGCAGGAACATTTTATTCATCACCTTGAAGACGAGTGTATTTTGGTCAAAGGGGAAACTGGCGGTAACGGCTTTTTTGTTTTCGCAGTATTCTTGAATAAAAACTAGATCCATAAAGATAGTTACTCAGACAAAAGTAAGGGTTCAACGACCCAAAAACACCGTACCTTGAAAATCCCAAGTAGAACCAGACGCTGCCTGCAATCCCTCTTAACATGAATTTTCACAGTAATTCCTACATGCATTTATCTTTGCTGTAAATATCCCTCTACATGTTTGCAGATCACGCCACCCAAATATTCAAGCAAGTAATTGATGACTACCACAAGATCGACCGCGTGGATCAGGATTTCACAAATCCGTATGACCGCGATGAGCATCTGATCGAGCACCTGCTGTACCGCAAGGCGTGGATAGATACCGTGCAGTGGCACTACGAGGATATTATACGTGATCCACAGATTGACCCGGTTGCGGCGCTCAAGCTAAAACGCCAGATTGATGCCAGCAACCAGGACCGCACAGATATGGTCGAGTATATAGACAGCTATTTTCTAGAAAAATATAAAGACGTACGCGTGGAAAAAGGCGCCACTATCAATACAGAAAGCCCTGCCTGGGCGGTGGATCGCCTGTCCATTCTGGCGCTCAAGATCTATCACATGCAGGAGGAGGCCACCCGCAAGGACGCCTCACAAACCCATCAGGCAAAATGTACAAATAAGCTCACCGTATTGCTTGAGCAGCGCAAGGATCTTTCTACCGCGCTGGACCAGCTGCTCAAGGATATTGAACAAGGCCGCAAATACATGAAAGTGTATAAGCAGATGAAGATGTACAACGACGACGAGCTCAATCCCGTCCTGCGTAGCCAGAAATAGTCCCATGGATTATCCTAAAAAACTGGTCGTGCTGCGTTTCAGCGCCATGGGTGACGTGGCTCTAATGGTACCGGTACTCATTGCACTTACCCGTAGTTATCCAGATGTTGAGGTGATTACGCTTTCGCGAAAGCGGTTTCTACCACTGCTCCAGCAAATCAAGGGAATCCAGGTTCAAGAAGCCCAGCTGGACAGTCGGCATCGGGGAATTGCGGGTATGTTTAGACTGGCAAAAAAAGTAAGGGATCAAGAAGTCCACGCCGTTGCAGATCTGCACAATGTGTTGCGTACTAAAATGTTACGTATGTTTCTGGGTGGCATGCAAAAGGCAGTGATCGATAAAGGCCGCACTGAGAAGAAAAAGCTGATCAATGACCCTGATTCTTTTAAGCCGCTCAAGCATACGACCCAGCGTTATAAAGATGTACTGGAAGAACTGGGCTACACGATAAAACTCAAGGATGATGAGTTCCTGCCAAAGCTGGCATTGCCCAAAGAGCTTTACTCGCGCCTGCACCTAGATGGATATAAGCTGGTGGGTTTTGCGCCATTTGCCGCGCATAAAACAAAAGCCTTTTCGGTTAAAAAAGCACGCCGGATGGTTGAGGCCCTGAGTGCCGATAAAAAAATAACCATCGTCCTGATAGGCGGCGGGCAGAAAGAAGAACGCAAACTCCAGTTGGTTGCTGGAACCGTGGCGCACGTAGTCAACCTTGCGGGAATCACCAGCTTTAACAAAGAGCTGGCGGTGATCTCAAATCTGGATGCGATGATAGCCATGGACAGCGGTAACGGGCATCTGGCGGCCATGTATGGCGTTCCCACCATCACCTGCTGGGGGAATACGCATCCGCACGCAGGCTTTGCGCCTTACGGCCAGCCAGCAGAAAACCAACTCACCGCCAGCAGAACAAAATATCCGCTGATTCCCACCTCTATCTATGGGAACAAAAAAGTAAAGGGCTATCAAAAAGTGACCTGCAGCATTCAGGTAAAAGATATCATGAAACGGCTGAATGAAATTCTCTACGGTTCCCAGCCTACGCCAGATTCACCATAAAAAGATCTGCAGCGATACCGTCGCTCAGGAATTTGCCTTTTCTGGAAACAATATGACGAGTATGTAACATTTCACGTAAACTTTTATAACAGACTTTAAATCCGAGTAAGGTTAATTATGGTTTCCATAGGTAGATAATGTACTGGCAGTCCATTTGAGCCGCATTGTCCAATATCTGTCATGTAATCTTCCCAGAGCATAATCCTTAGAACATCAGTATTAGAAGCTGTTGGAGGTATAATGTCCATTATGAACTCACCAGTAATACCACATTCTGGAATATTGCTATTTGTATATCCCCAGCTACCACGATATTCGCCGCTGGAAGTAATATACCTCCCTCTCATAGGGTTAATACTGCTGCTCAAATTCCGGGTATCCATCAAAATTACACCACTAGAGTCAACTATTTTTAGATCAAATAGCAGTACTTCAATACTGGCATCGGTTGCAAAGGTTACAGTTGAGTTAGTTGTAAAAATTGTCAGCTCTAAGCCATTTGTTGTGGTTCCTGACCATGATCCGTCAAACGAGTTCAAACTGTTATTAAGATCTCTTATGTCAGTTACATGACTAAAAGTTTGTTTGCTTTCGATGTATAGCCCTAGCTGTTCTAGGCTTATTAATGAATTCTGTGCGTTTAAATAGCTCGTACAAGTAAAAAACAATATTACTATTAGTCTAGTGTCCATATGGGGTTATTTTTTAAATTTCCATTGTTGTCAAACTCAATTTTTTGCACTTCGCCAGAAGAATCTGTAAGATAAAATTCTAGCTTATCCATATTAGGTATATTTAAAGATTGAATGAATTTCATAAAACCCACTCTAAAGCCTTTTTTATCGATAAGCTCTAAGAGTTCAGCTTTGTTTAATTCAATATTTAAAAGAATTGTATTTGTATCTGGAATTTCATCATCTTCACCTACAAACTTTACAGTCATCGTGCCAGATTCAAAAACTACTTTACCGTAGGCATCGCGCAATGATTTACCATCAGCTTTTCTTTTTTTAAGTATTGAAATAAATGTATGCAGGTCACCTGGGCTAAAGCATTGAAAGCTTTTTTTAACCGCATTCGTAAACTGATTTAATGCATAATCATTGGGGTGGCAATGAGCATAACCAAGTACATTTGCAGCACTTCCGAACACTAACCTATTGGCGCCGCTTCTGGGAAGTTGACTTACTAACTTGTTATCAAGTTGCTTGTAGCCAGTTTCATATCTCTTGTTAAGTGTTGAGTTTTCTCTCAAAATTTCTAAAGCAGCTTTTAAATTAGGCTCTTCTTCCTGCCTAAGCACATCCAGTGCTTTTTCTTTTTCTGGATCTATTGTTTTAAGTGGGTCGTTTCCTTGAATCCCTATGGCGGTGGATTCTCCACTTTCAACTGGTTCTAAAATCGCGCCGTCGTCATCAGTATGAGCGGGTAGTCCACCTGTACTTCCTACGGCACCACTAGATGTCCCAGAGCGAGGTGGGTTATTATTGCTGGATGCACTGCCTCGATTGGATCCATTAGGATCTCTTAAATCTGGACATCCTATCGATATCAATATCCTTACCCATGATCCTATACAGCTTTCTATAGGTGGAGACTCCGTACCGGTATAACTGTCATCGGCATATGCACAGCTACCCTGAGTTGTATGACCGTTTTTACAAGGCGTTATACTGCATTCTTCATGGTAGTCATACGCATAGTGGGGTGGACAACCACTCTCAGTGGTAAGTTGTTGTAACAACTCATTGCCAATCACTTTTTGCATTCGTATACCAAATTTATCCAGTGTGCCATCTGGATTGCGGGGGTGCTCCACCAGGTGTTGCAGTACCAGTGTATCGTTGAATACGGTCAGCATATAGTTGCGTAAAACGGTTTGCAGCTCTGCACTATCCTGCACGATTCTAAAGGTATAGTTCTCATAGGAATCCGTAAAATATTTCTTGATATAGGTAGTATCTATCACGATTCCTGCCAGAGTTCCCTGTCCATCTGAATCCGTCGTAAGGCCACCATTTTCTAATGTTGTAGACTGCCGGTCGATCAGGTTCTCCATCTTATCACCCAATACAGGGTCTTGAAGAATGCGGTGAATGTTTGTGTATGCACCGGTCACGGTGGGGATGTCCAGTTGATGCTGTCCTTGTCGTGCCCTATTAACCTCTTCTTCCAGATCATCCATCTGGCAGGAGTTGATATTAACAATGGCAGCGATAATAAGCACGATGGATAGCAATCGCACGAGGGGTAAACGCAATGATCTCATAGGGGGTTGGTTTACAAAATGATATGGTAAATGTAACAAAAATCTTGAAAGTGGTCACCTACCCCAGGTTCACCATAAAAAGATCTGCGGCGATGCCGTCGCTTAGGAATTTGCCTTTTCTGGAAACGTAGAGATGGTCATTATCCATATATAAGAGGTGATCGGTAAGATATTCTTCTGCTTGTTGTAGGAGATAGTCTTTGTAATTCTGGCCGTATTCTTTACGGATTTTTTCTAGTGATACGCCATAAATGGTGCGCAAGCCAGTCATGATATACTCGTTGTAACGGTCTGTTGTACTCAGGATTTCAATTTCCATGGGTAGCTCACCATTCTCAATGGATTTCATGTACTGGATGTTATTGTTGATGTTCCAGCCGCGCTGTTTACCATCATAACTATGCGCGCTGGCCTATTCCCAGATAGCTTTTTCCCGTCCAGTAGGCCGTATTGTTGCGGGAGAAAAATCCTGGTTTGCTAAAGTTTGAAAACTCATAATTTACATAGCCGTGCAGCTGCATCATATCCACCAGAATATTAAAATGCTCGTGGGCGACCTCATCATCTACTTTGGGAATTAGACCCTTTTCAATAAATGCCTTTAGAGGTGTTTTATCCTCTACGGTAAGTGCGTAGCTGGAAATATGGGGCACTTTTAATTCCAGCGCTTTATAGAGATTCTCACGCCAGCGCTCGTTGTCCATTCCAGGAATCCCGTAAATCAAATCTATAGACATGTTTGGAAAGTATTCTCTGGCGATGGTAATGCAATTCTCTGCCTCCTGAGCGTTGTGGGCGCGATTCATCATCTTCAGGTCTTCTTCAAAAAAACTTTGTACGCCTATGGAAAGCCGGTTGATTTTTGAATCTGCCAGCTCGCAAACCTTGGATTCCGTAAGATCATCTGGATTTGCCTCCAGCGTGATTTCTGCATCAGGATCTACCTTGTAATGCTGATAAATAGTGTTAAAGATTTGGTTGAGTTCGTCGCTATTAAGCAGGCTGGGTGTCCCGCCGCCCAGATAGATTGTTTTTACGGTGTTATTGATGTATTCGCTTTCGCGAAAGCGCAATTCCCCACATACCGCATCCACCATACGGGCACGGTATTTCAAATTTGTCGAGAAGTGAAAATCACAATAATGACAAGCCTGTTTGCAAAAAGGAATGTGGATGTAGATACCGCTCAAGAACCGCTATTTTTTCAAAGATACGGGCTGTGGGATTCCGCATATCAGATTTAAAAAATATGTAGGTTTTTACGCTAGAAACGAGAGCGTCAAGTTGCTTAAAGTAAATTATTTACCGCCAGATTGTCAATACTTTCCTATAGCTGTTAAAATAGTATGGATATGTGTGTAAATGAACTACTTTTGATAGTCATGGCATAAAGTATGCTATTTACTTACTATGAAAAAGAACTGCCTAAAACTTACCTCGTTGTTTCTGTTTCTAAGCCTGTTTTCATTGACAGGAGCTCTAGCCAAAGACACACCATCCGCAAAAGAAGAACGCTCTCCAGAGGTCGTTCTCTACCAGAACGCCGCACTGCAACTTGCACTGCAAGACCAGATCATGGCAAATAAGCGCTGGAAAAGATTGATTGATCAGAAGCGCATGGCGATAAGCCTCGTGGATCTGGGCGATGATTCAGACGCTGCAGAAATCCATTACGCCAGCATCAATGGCGACCATATGATGTATGCGGCCAGCATGCCAAAGATCGCTATTCTCTATGCAGCCTTTGACGCCATTGAAGAGGGTGACATGCGCCTAACTCCTACCATTCAATCTGATATGTGGTTGATGATTAGTAAGTCTAACAATGCCGCATCTACCCGTATGATCGATCGTGTGGGTTTCCAGCGTATCGAAGATTTAATGTGTAATCCAGAAAACCCTTTTTATGATAAAGAGGGAATAGGTGGGTTGTGGGTAGGAAAACGCTATGCTGCCCAGGGTAAACGCAATCCTGAGCCCATCCAGGGTTTAAGCCACGCTGCTACAACCCAGGCTGTGGCAAAAATGTATTACCAGATGGCGACCGGCCAGCTGATCAATAAAAAGCGTAGCCAGCAGATGCTTAAATATCTTAAAGATCCCAGCCTGCACCACAAATTTGTCAATACACTCGACCAGATTGCCCCGCAGGCAGACATTTACCGCAAGAGCGGTAGCTGGAGAAACTGGCACTGTGATAGTGTGCTGGTAAGGGATGAGGCCAGAGGCAAGAATTACATCCTGGTTGCCATGGTACAAAGCAAGGATGGTGAGAAGATTATAAGAAGTTTAGTACGCCCGGCAGAGCTAGCACTTGAGCAAAGTGTAATTTTCGCCCCAGGTCTCCAGCCAGAAAATGAAACAACTATCACAGCAGGTTCATAAATTTTTTGACATACGCCAGGGCGAGCTGTCCATAAGCGTATGGATGCAAGCCTACATTTTCTTAATCATTTGCGCACTACTGATAGTTAAACCTACGGTAAGTGCGCTTTTTTTATCTGAACTAGGCGCAGACTCTCTCGCCATTGCCTTTATCATTACGGCCGTCGTGGCTGTGATGGTATCCTACACTTATAACAAGGCACTTGAACATTACCCGTTGCGACGCACGATCAGGGGGACGCTCATGCTTTTCGGTGGGGGATTCTTTTTTATGGGTGTGTGCGTTTACATAGACTACGTTCCACCGTTTCTCGCATATCTGTTTTACATAGCAGTAGGCATGTTTGCCCTACTTGCGACTTCCCAGTTCTGGGTAATGGCAAATGTGGTCTTTAACGTGCGGGAGGCAAAAAGACTTTTTGGCTTTATAGGCGCGGGTGGTATCGTGGGTGGTATCGCTGGTGGTTATGCTACCTCGCTGCTGGCAGAATTCCTGGGGAACGGGATCCTGATCATGATGGCAGCCGCGATGATAGGCGGTTGCGCGCTGGTATTCCAGAAGATCTGGCAGGATCGTGTCGCAAACCTTACCCAGTTCAAGCGCAAGGAACGCGCAAACGTGTCAACGGAATCTTCTGTAAAACTCATCTGGGACTCACAACACCTTACGTACCTGGCCGCGGTCATAGGTATAGGTGTGCTGGTGGCAAAACTGGTGGATTACCAGTTCAGCTTTGTGGCTCACCGCGAGATTCCAGACCCGCAGGAACTGGCGTCATTTTTTGGGTTCTGGTTCAGTACATTCAATATCATATCGCTGGTCATACAGCTCTTCCTCACCCGGCAGATTCTGGAAAGAACAGACGTGGGAGTAGGACTGGTGCTACTTCCCATAGGCATTGTAACCTGCTGTATGCTGCTGTTGATCTTTCCAGAGCTATGGATAGTTGTCCTGCTTAAGGGACTGGACGGTAGTTTAAAACAATCCCTACATAAGAGTAGCGTGGAACTGCTATCACTGCCCATTCCCAGCCACGTAAAAAACAAGACCAAAACCTTCATTGACGTAGTCGTGGACAGCCTTGCCACCGGTGTCGCTGGTTTCTTTATCGTATTTATCATCAAGGGACTGGAACTTCCCATGCTGGCCATCACCGTACTCACCATTCTGCTGGTGGTGGGCTGGATCTACATTGTGTTCCGGGTGCGTCACACCTATCTGGGAACATTCAGGGACAGTATCGCAAGTACGGAAAGCATCAAACTCAATAGACGATCCAGCAACCAGATCAGGAAAAACATGCGGCTGATTTTTAAGACTGGATCAGTAAAGGATATCCTGCAAATGCTGGAGCGCTTACCAGAAGTCGCTCACGGCTCACTGGCTCCAGACGTGATCGAATTATTGAACCATCCAGACAACGCAATCAAAGCTGCTGCGGTGCGCAGGCTGGATCTAGTGACAAAAAAGACACAACCCCAGGTTCAGGATCTGATCTACGTGCGCGATGACGAGTTGATCGTTGCCGTGATGGAATATCTACTGGTGAGGGACAATACTTCCTATCAATTTTTTGAGCATTATCTGGATGATGAGGATGATTTTATTTCTACGGCTGCATTGCTGGCTCTGGCACGCGATTCCCGCGATAATCCTAAGCTGGCGGCAAAATACAATCTGGGACTGCGCGTCAACCTGTATATCAAGGAAATGGAAGACAGGGATAATGACATGCGCATTCCTGAGATCGCCCACCTGATCGAGACGCTGGGATTTGTTACGAGGACCAAATACCACGGGATCATAAGCCGCTACCTGCAGCATTCAAATCCTATTTTAAAGACCGCTGCGATTGACGCTGCCGGCCAGATGGCACATGAACGATTTCTTCCTGATTTAATAGGGTTTTTGGGGGAATTCCGCTTTCGCGAAAGCGCAATAAACGCCGTCACAAAGTACGGTAACAGCATCGTGCCTGTACTGGAAAAAAGGTACGACGACCAGAATGGTGACCCTGAACTGAAGACCTATATCCCTGAAATCATCGCTGGCCTCAAAACCGAGCGCGCCTACCGCGCATTGTTGCGTATTTCACAAAAGGGTGGAGCGAGATTGCGTACCAAGGCGACCCAACTCCTCTACCAATGGCGCAAAAGCGGCCATGCCTATCCATTGCGCATTGCCGTTCTAAAGCGCAGCATCGTGCTTGAAATCAAATTGTACAAGGTGTTGCTGTCCTGTTATTATTCCCTGCGCATCGCACAGCGATCAAAACTAGAGCCCGATAAAGTCATCAGCCTGCCAGAAAAAGAGGCGCGACAGCACCTGATCAACCAGATTTATGCGGCCATGGAACTGGCGTTGAAGCGTGTCTTTAATAGGCTGGCACTTTACTATGATCCAGATGATGTTTTTGTCGCATATCAAGGTCTCAAGAGTGACGCGCAAGAAAGCAAGCTCAATGCCATCGAGTACCTGGATGGACTGCTGGGGCGCAATCTGAAAACCGTGCTGTTTCCGGTTTTGGAAAATGGATTTATTAGTCCAGAAGACGTCAGTGACTACCATGCCCATGTGGATCTACTCCAGCCAGAAGAATGTTATGAGAGTATCGCGGGCATTGAGGATCGGGATCTGCATTTAAAGCTGATCGAGCTGCTCAAACTGGATGACAGCGATTCATCGATGGAACTGCTACTCCAGTTTACGGAGAATCCAGCGCAGGAAATCGTGGATGCTGCAGTGGTTGCGGTGACCTACCGTGAGCGCCACGCCAGCGCATGACCTTCTTTTTAATTTGTGCTGGTTTTAGTGATCGCAGCATAAGGCTACACGTACTTTTAGGGTAAAATTCTCGAGCATGGACTGGATTTATGAAGCAAAAGACCCGTTGTGGGAAACACTGGTAGGCAGCTTGCTTATTTTTATAATCATCATCATTCTTACCAGGCTAGTGGGCTTGCGGTCGTTTGCCAAGTTTACCGCTTACGATTTTGCGTTTACCGTGGCCATAGGTAGCATTATCTCTTCCACGCTCACTTCCAGTACAAGTATTGTGCATGGTGGTATTGCTATTGCTGGATTGCTGGGGATTACTTATCTGTTCTCTTTCTTGCAGCGCAAGTCCAGTTTTTTGAGTAGGACGATATCAAATGCGCCGCTCCTTTTAATGGACGGGAATAAAATTCTTGAAAAAAACCTAGCTTATGCCAGGGTAGAAAAAGGTCAGTTAATCGCAAAACTGCGTGAGGCAAACGTACTAAATAGAGACCAGGTTGCGGCTGTGGTGCTGGAATCCACCGGTGATATATCTGTTTTGCACAAGACGGGGGATGATATTGATCTGCAGGATGATATTCTAGATGGTGTGAGGCGGGAGCCTTAATTGAGATTTACAGCTTTGCAAAAATCTCTTCTAAAGAGTTAAAATCCCGGCGGCGGTATTTCACCCCATCGCGATCGCTCAGATAATTGATCAAATCTTTTTCTGAACTACTGGTCCAGAAATTCCAGGTATTGGTAATTTCTTCTCCATCCTTCACAAAGACCTGACCTCTTAAATTATCGGTAAATGGTCTGTAGCCGGAATCATATACGGTTAGGCTGTCATTTTTCCTGAACACCTCACGGGAAAAAGAAGCGCGCCCGGGTAATTTTGTAAAGCTGGTAAATCCCTCATTTTCATTGTAAAGTTTGATCAGATCGATCTCGCTGTTGTTGTATGCGATTTCTTCTTCTTCAGTCAGTAATATAGTTACAAAGTCATTTCCCTCGCGCAGATTCATGGCGATTTCACCCTCCACAAGCCAGCCGTCTGCAAGGATCATTTGGCCTGGATAAAAATAGATTTCTTGCTCTGCATCGCCTAAAACCAACAGTAAATTAGAGGCTATATCAAGCACGGTGGCAGCATCCTGTGCGCGAGCAGTTTGCGGGGTGGCCGCAAGGGTAATAATGGCAAGACTAAAAGAGGCAAGTAGTGACTTCATATCCATAGAGTGATAATAGGAAATATCAAAATTTGTTCCGCACTATGTATAGATGCTTTTCTAGGTTTCCTTTTTATCCTCTCGGGAATCCCGCGTTAAGTAGTTAGTTCTTGCAACGCCTGCCAGCGTTCCCATTCCTATCCACAAAGCGATATTACCTGCATAAAGACCTAAGAATATTCCCAGCATCAATCCAAATGCAATGTTTTTGGCAAGAATGTTTTTTGATTTCATGATTAATGCATCTTTGAGAATGTTCTTGGTTGGGCTTGCTTTTTTTTCCTTCAGACCTTGACTTTGCGTATTCAAGCCGTTATTTTAGTGGATCCAACCACCATCCGGTAAATAATTAAGAGTGAACCACCTTTTGCCGACCTATAATCTATTATCAAATAACAGTTAACTGATAACTGTAGTTTTGAAATAAGATGGCTCGAGCCTTGATTAGCGTGCTACAGACAATTATTACACCTCATCAAAATTCACTTTCACCATAGCAGACTGTGGGTAGGCCTGGCAGGCCAGTGAGTATCCATCCTTGATCTCACCATCGGTGAGGATGGAGTTTTTGGCCATTTTTGTTTCACCCTCCTCGATCAAGCAAATGCAGGAGCTGCAGATCCCGCCCTGGCAGCTGTAGGGTGCATCGATTCCCTCGCGCAGCATGGCGTCCAGCATTGCCTCGTTGCGCTGCATGGTAAAGGTGTGTGTCTCATCGTCCAGGATTACATTTATCTCGCTCAGGTGGCCATCCTCGGTGACTTCCACTTTACTATCGCTGGTGGAGAAAAGCTCAAATTTGATAGATTCTTTGGGTAGGTATTCTTTCTCGATCAGGTTTTCCCTGGCCATATCGATCATGGATTCTGGTCCACATAAGTACGCTTTCGCGAACCTGCCTGTCGTGCCTTGGCAGGCAGGAGCGAACTCTCCACAATCCTGCTTTAAAAAATAATTCAGATTGCTCTTTATCACTCTACCGAATAGTGCCTCGTCACGCTCCTCGCGGGAAAACGAGTACCGCAGAATAAAGCGGTCACCATAGCTGTCTTTTAGATCGTTGAGTTGCTCGTAGTAGATGGTCTGGCTCAGGCTCTGATTGCCATAGATGAGTGCAAATTTAGAATCTGGCTCATTTGCTAGGGCAGTTTTTATAATGGACATGATGGGCGTGATGCCGCTACCCGCTGCGATAGCTAGATAGGTGGGATTATCTGCATTTGCCTCATGGATGAATAGTCCATCTGGTTCTGCCACTTGGATTTTATCACCTGCACGCAAGGTCATGGCATGGTTTGAAAAAACTCCATGTTCCACCGCTTTTACAACAACGGTAGGGTGGGGATCACTGGGTGCACTGGACAGCGAGTAGGCGCGACGCACTTCCTTGCCATCAATTTTTGCCTTAAGGGTAAGGTACTGGCCAGCCTGATAGGTAAATTCTGATTGCAATGGTTCTGGCACGTCAAAAACGATTTCAACCGCCAGCGGAGTTACTTTAGTGACTTGTTTTATGGTAAGTTCATGAAAGGTCATGGAATAAAATCTTTTTTGCAAAAATACACTTGCCGTTTAGGCGGTGTAACATATTTATCATAACTCGCACTAACTAGCCAAACCTTTGTTAACATGATCAAGCATTTTATCAATCTTCAGTGGAAGAGTTTCACGAGAGCCGCGTCTTTCAAGGCAAATCTTGCGATAAAGATCATCCTAGGTTTTGTGGTACTCTTCTATGGTTCAGGACTACTGGCGATGGGAAGCGTCGCATATTTTGGTATTGAAAAAGCAATCGAAGAAGGTATTATTGATGCCGCAAACCCTATCGAGGTGGTCAATCGGTATTTGATTTATTGGTTTGCTTTTGATCTGTTGCTGCGTTACTTTTTCCAAAAGATGCCTGTGGCAAATATCAAACCGCTGCTGTACCTGCCATTTGAAAAAGGCAAGATTGTAAAATTTGCTCTGGGAAAAACGATTCTGTCGGTTTTCAATATACTGCCCGCGCTGTTTTTTATACCATTTACAATCACGTTGCTGGCGCAGGGTTATGATGTAACTCATGTAATCGCTTGGCATGTTGCGTTGCTTGCCATCACCATCTCGCTCAACTTCTTGAACGTCTTTATCAATAATCTCAACAAGGTTTTTTATCCGATCGCTATAATCGTTATGGGATTAGGTTTTGCACAATACCAGGGCTGGTTTGATATTACCGTTTATACATTACCCATTTTTCAATTCTTCTATGAACAATCATGGGCATTTATTTTGCCTGTGATTGCTGCAGGTGCTTTGGGTTACAGTGCTTATCACTACTTCCTGGGTCAGCTGTATCTGGATGACGCGTTAAGCGTTAAAGTAGAAGAGGCGCAAAGCGAGGATCTGAGTTTTCTGGATCGATTTGGGAATATTTCTACTTATCTGAAAAATGATATTAAGCTGATCAAGCGCAACAAGCGGGCAAAAATCACATTCATTATGGGTTTTGCCTTTGTGCTGTACGGTTTCTTCTTTGTAAATGATCTCTATTCCAGTATTAATGGGATGAAAGTTTTTGCCGGATTGTTTGTTACCGGTGGTTTTCTGTTCAGTTTTGGCGGTCTTGTTCCCAGTTGGGACAGCAGTTATTACAAGCTCATGATGTCGCAGAACATTCCGTACCGCGATTTCTTGCTGAGTAAATGGTGGCTCATGGTAGTGGCGACGGTCGTTAGTTTCTTGCTGAGTACCTTTTATATTTACTTTGGCCTGGACTGGTACCTGGCAATGGTTTGCGGTGCGATCTATAACATAGGATTCAATGCATCTGTCGTATTGTGGGGTGGCGCTTATGTAAAGACACCGATTGATTTGACGAGTACTAAAAAAGCCTTTGGCGACAGTAAGGCATTCAATGCAAAGACCTTGTTACTCACGCTGCCTAAGCTGGTGCTGCCAGTAGTCATCTATTACGCTTTTGCATGGCCGCTGGGCGAGTATGCAGGATTTGCTGCGCTAGCCATCACCGGTGTGCTGGGTCTGGCCTTTAGGAACAAGATATTTGACATTATAGAAAACGTATATAAATCAGAGAAATACGATACGATTGCTGCCTATGCAGAGAAGAATTAGTGGGCGCGAATCGTAGGGGCGCTTCGCAAGCGCCCAGGAAAAAAGACGCAAGCGTTGCGCCCCAACGGTAGGGGCGCTTCGCAAGCGCCCACAGGAATAAAAAGGGCGCAAGCGTTGCGCCCCAACAGATAATGGCGCAAGCGTTGCGCCCCAACGATAAAAGAAATTAGAACATTTTCACGCTTTCGCGAAAGCGTAATTATCAAATTGCAACGTACTTAACCACTGATCACTGGTGACTAATCACTGATAACCAAAATCATATGATACATATAGAAAACCTTTCCAAACAATACAATGGCCAGACCGTACTTGATATAGAAGAACTGACCATCCAGACAGGCGCAGCCATAGGCCTGGTGGGGAATAACGGAGCTGGGAAAACAACGCTTTTTTCCCTGCTGCTGGATCTGATCCAGCCATCCACGGGATTTATCATGAACAATGACGTAAAGGTGAGCCAGAGCGAAGACTGGAAACCGTTTACGAGTGCGTTTGTAGATGAAAGCTTCCTGATAGGCTACCTGACTCCAGAAGAATACTTCTATTTTATAGGGGAACTGCGCGGGCAGAGCAAGGGCGACATAGACGCGCTAATTGCCAATTATTCAGATTTTTTCAATGGTGAGGCCGTGGGGCAGAAGAAATACCTGCGTGATTTGAGCAAGGGAAACCAGAAAAAAGTAGGCATCGTTGCCGCGCTGATAGGCAATCCCAAGGTGATTATCCTGGATGAACCATTTGCTAACCTGGATCCATCCACGCAGATCCGACTCAAAAAAATCATCAAGGAACTGGCCGATGATCCAGAGAGAACCGTACTAGTTTCCAGCCACGACCTACAACACGTCACCGAAGTCGCGCAGCGAGTCGTCCTGCTTGAAAAAGGAAAAGTGGTGAAGGACATGAAGAAAGGAGCCGGCACCTTTGCCGAGTTGGAAACCTATTTCAAGGGCATTTCAGAAAGCTATGCACCGCAACCAGTAGCGACTACCCCAGCCGCGCCAGAGCCCGTTGAGGTAGAAGATATGAGTAATCAGACAGCTGGTGAGGAATGAGGATAACTAAAAAGAATTTGTTTTACTTGGCATTAGGTTCTTGTGGAATCTTAATAGCTGTCTTCTATGTGGTTATCTCATTTTTTTTTAAGGGCGATCAAAATTTAAATCTTAGCTATGCAGTATTGATAAGCAGTTATGTTTGCGGTATTGTCGTTATAATCACAGCTAAACTCGTTAAATAATGAATATTCCAGGTAAATACAAGGCATTCGGGCTACGTTTCCTGATACTGATCGTATTGTTGTTTGGGCTGATGCTGTTATTTCAAAGGCTCTTCCCTGCTGGGGAATACAATGAGTTTTTAGTTCTGGGGATTCCAGTAATAATAGGTATAGTCGCAGCTCCCAGAGTCCAGTTTGCCCAGCATCAAAGCGGTAAACGCTATGGATTGAAATTTATCTTTTATCCTAAGATCTGGTGGTTTGATTGATCGCTAATTCAACAACGTTATCTGGTTCAATTCCTTCATGGTGAATGAAGAACAGGCTCTTACCTTTTGAGTCGGCTACGTGGATGAGGAAATGCGTGCCGTGGAAATAGCTTTTTACCACTTCGACTCTATAACCTTTCTTGACCACATGAAGCTGGTGTGGGTAAAGCAATAATCTTCCCGATTTACCGAAGTCCTTGCCATCCACCTCGTTCACCTCATCAAAAAGTGCTGCGGTGTATATAGTTTGTGGATTATTATACACTTCTTTAGTGAGTCTGCGATCAATCGCCTTACCCTTACGCATCACTAATAATTCGTTAGTAAAGGCGAGTACGTCCTCGCGATCGTGAGTAGCTATGATGGAGGATATTTCTTTCTGGTTCAGGAAATTGTACAACCTGCGTCTCAAATCACTACGCCTAAAGTGATCGATATGTGAAAAAGGCTCATCCAGTAGCAGCAGTTCGGGCTCTTGTGCCAGGGCTTTGGCAATAGCTACACGTTGTTTCTGACCGCCGCTCAGGGTTTTGACTTTGCGAGCAGATAGATCTTTCAGGTCAACAACTTCCAGCAACTCTGCAATGCGATCCTTGCGGTCATCCAATTGAATGGAAAGGTGCTCCCCCACATTTTCTGCAACGGTTGTAAAGGGCATCAGATCAAATTCCTGTGGGATATACTTCATCATGGGATGGCCTGGCACCAGATGGTCTTGCGCGCCAGCCAGTTCTTCTCCTCTCCAGATGACTTTCCCTTTTTGGTAAGGCAACAGGCCGTAGATGTAATTGAGCAAGGTGCTTTTGCCACAGCCGCTTTCTCCCATGATTCCCATGTGGGTTCCTTGCGGTAGGGTGAGTGAGATGTTTTTTAGGATTTCCGCTTTTGCGAAAGCGAAATTAACATTATTCAAAACGAGCATTGTACAAAGGTAAACCGAGCAATGATTTGTTTGTGTCAATGCTTCGGCAATAAAAAACCGCTTATCCTAAGACAAGCGGTTGATGAAATAGAATGGATTTGTTAACCCTTTACGCGCTCACCCACATTAGGCAACTCATCATACCCCATGTTATAAAAAGCAAAACCATAGATGTCTGTCCATTCCTGGATTTGCTGCTCGGTCGATTTACCGGCGCCGTGACCAGCGTCTGTCTCTATGCGGATCAGGGTGGGATTGTCTCCGGCTTGTTTGGATTGTAGTTTTGCGGCAAACTTGAAAGAGTGTGCCGGTACAACCCGATCATCGTGATCACCGGTGGTGATAAGTGTCGCGGGATATTCCACGCCATCTTCTACGTTATGCAAGGGTGAGTAACCTCTCAGGTACTCAAACATTTCTGAACTTTCCTCTGCTGTTCCATAATCATAGGCCCAGCCTGCGCCAGAGGTGAATTTGTTGTAGCGCAGCATATCCAGCACGCCCACGGCTGGAAAAGCAACTCCAGCAAGATCTGGACGCTGGGTCATGGTTGCCCCTACGAGTAGCCCGCCGTTAGATCCACCTTGAATTGCAAGGTGTTCTGTATCTGTGTAGTTGTTGTTTTTCAGGTATTCACCTGCGGCGATAAAATCGTCAAAGACGTTTTGCTTTTTCATTTTAGTTCCCGCGTTGTGCCATTCTTTACCATACTCGCCACCACCGCGCAGATTTGCCACGGCATAAATACCACCCATGTCCATCCACGCGGCACGAGTTACAGAGAATCCAGGATTGAGCGAAATATTAAATCCACCATACCCATACAGTATCGTGGGATTCTTACCATCTAGCGGTAGGTCTTTGCGGTGCGAAATGATCATAGGGATTTTAGTCCCATCTTTTGAGGTATAGAATACCTGCTTGCTATCATAATCGGCACTATTGAACTTAATATCTGGCTTGCGGTAGAGCTCGCTAGTTCCCTTTTCTATATCATATAGATAGGTGCTGCCTGGCGTTGTATAATTTGTAAAACTGTAATAGAGTGTTTCATCATCTTCTTTTGCACCAAAGCCCCCCACATTCCCCACGCCGGGCAAATCTACTTCTCTCACCAATTTACCATCATAATCATATTGCTTTACCTGAGAGACCGCGTCCACCATATACTCGGCAAAAATGTATCCACCGCCAGTTGACGGGGATAGGACATGCTCAGTTTCCGGAATTACGTCTTTCCAGGAAGATTGCACTGGGTTCTTGAAGTCTGTAGTTACAATGCGTTTGTTAGGTGCGTCTGCATCTGTTACCATCCATAACTTGGTTCCCTCGTTGTGTAAAAGATAGGTGTTTGTATCAAAATTGTCCAGTACCGTGACCAGTTTTGCGTCTGGCTTATCCAGCTCCATCATAAAGATTTTATTACCATCTGTAGAGGTGCTGGCCGAAATATATAGATATCTCTGGTCATCAGTAACGCCGCCACCTACGTAGCGGTATTTCTGGTCTGGCGTCCCGCCAAAGACAACCTTATCCTCACTCTGCGGTGTCCCCAGTTTGTGGTAATAGAGCTTATGCTGGTCTGTCATGGCGCTTAACTCACTTCCCTCTGGTTTATCATAACTGGAATAAAAGAATCCGTCATTCCCTTTCCAGGATATGCCAGAGAACTTTACATCCTGAATAGTATCGCCTATTTTTTCCATGGAACCGGTATCCAGCACAATGATCTTGCGCCAGTCACTACCGCCCTCACTAATGGAATAGGCAAATAGACTCCCGTCTTTTGTAAAACTCGTACCGCCCAGACTGGTGGTTCCTTTCTCGCTGAACGTATTGGGATCTAGAAAAACCTCGGCGTCATCCATATCCTCGTCATTTTTATTACGATAGATCACGTACTGGTTCTGCAACCCGTCATTCTTGTAGAAATAGGTGTAGTCACCCTCAATAAAGGGCGCGCCTATCTTCTCATAATTCCACAGTTCAGTAAGCTTGTCCTTGATTTTATCCTGATAATTTATCTGGGATAAAAATTCCTGAGTCACCTTGTTTTGCTCCTTTACCCATTCACCCGTTTCCTCGCTCATGTCATCCTCCAGCCAGCGGTAGGGATCTGCCACTTGTTGACCGTGGTAGCTGTCCACGCTATCTACGGTTTTGGTTGCTGGGTAGGTTAGGTCGTTGCTAGCCGTCATTTTTTCTTCATTCTCTTTACAGGATATCAGCGCAACGCATAGGGCGATGGCACAGATGGATTTTTTCATGATGGGAGGATTAGGTGCCTAAGATAATATGATTATATCGTTTACCATGAACGTTCTTGTTTGTAGTGACTTGGATTATCCCGCTTTCGTACTTCGTCAGGCTCAGCATAAACTTCCCTATCGGGAAAGCGCAATATTCAACATTCACCTTAAAATCAACAACCTTGAAGAGACCTGACATTCCTTACAATTCTTACAGATACTTTGTGAGAATGTGTTAAATCATTGATATATAACAATTATACAACGAGATCTTTAGCTTATTACTCTCATTTTTACATATAAAATTTACATTTATGAAAGCTTTAAAGTCACTAATGACATTGCTCTTTGTAGCAACAACTATGACAATGACAGCGCAAAAGGACGTTGTGGATACAGCTATGGGTGCCAAAAACCTAAGCACTCTGGCAACGGCAGTAAAGGCAGCTGACCTCGTGAAAACACTTAAGGGAGATGGTCCTTTTACCGTATTTGCCCCAGATAACGCTGCATTTGAGAACCTCCCAGATGGCACACTCAAGTCATTGCTGAAACCAGAAAACAAGAAAAAACTTCAAAAAGTCCTGACCTATCACGTAGTCTCAGGAAAATTCAAGGCAGAGGAAGTAATTGCCATGATCAAGGATAATTACGGTAACTTAGAATTAAAAACCGTTCAAGGTGGTATGCTTACCGCAATGATTCAGGATGGAAATGTGGTTCTGATGGATGAGCAGGGTAATGTCTCTACCATCACGGCTACTGATATAGGCGCTAACAATGGTATTGTACATGTAATTGATACGGTGGTAATGCCAGAGTAATTAATTATTTTCTTAAAAACCTAATCCCCAGTTTGCGCTGGGGATTTTTATTTAAGCACATAACTTGTACTGGATTTGTTTGGTAAATCTATTTACCAGTCGCAAGCAACTCCTCATATCTGGCTTGAACCAGCTCTTTACCGTGAATACGTTCCAGACGTCTTACCGTAAAATGACCTTTTGCCATGTCCTGATAGTGGTCGATAAACAGCGTGTTTACCACCGCACCGCCTATCGCACCTATGGCGGGGATCGCTTGAGCCGCAGCTTTTTCAGTCACCTGAATGCTAAAACGCTCGGCTATTTTAGTAATAATTTTCAGAACCATGGGCGCTGTCTCATCACTGATTAGTTTTGAAGTGGCATACTGCCCTGCATTCTTGATGGATTGCGCGAGACCCGTGCGCACGGCTAGATAGCCACTATCGACCTTGTCGTCCTCATTACTTCTTCCACCCAGTGCAAAAACTTCCAGACAAGCAAGTTTTGTGTTTGGGTCACTCAAGTCCTCACCCTCTGATCTGGCGATATCTGCAATGCTGCGCAGCATGACGGTGGTGGAAACGGGTAATTCAATGGCCATGGCAGTAAGCCCAAAAAAGCCTCCCACGCCACCAGATACCGCGGCGCCCAGCTTGTGCCAGCGATTGGATGAAGACTCCTTGCTTTTGTCTTTAAGCGTAAATACGGCTGCCTCGGTAGCTCTGAGAAGTGCAGATTTTGTCACTTCCATGACCTTGCCCCTGAAACTATCTGGCAACATTTCAAGGCCTTTCTCAATGGGCATTCCTATAAGTGTGGTGATTTTTGCTGCTAGGCCTGGATTTTCCAGTAAAATAATTGCCTCAATGAGCTCTTGCTCTTCAATGGAACTTAGCCGTAGGTTGCTGGTATGCACTTCTGGCGTTCCAGAATTTTTTTCCCGGTAATCGCTTTTTACTAGGTCGTCTTTAATCGTGTCTTTCTTTTCCATACTTTAAAAATAGCAGAGGGATGGAAAAGTTTTTGGGGCGTTTGCTAAAGTTTAGCTTATAAAGAAGTGTGCATTCTTGAATTTTTTAGTGTTCAAAGCGTTAGCTACACCATATCAGAGCTAATCAAATACTCAGCAATCTGCACCGCATTTGTAGCCGCGCCCTTGCGCAGGTTATCAGCAACTATCCACATATTCAAGGTGTTTTCTTGTGAGTGGTCACGTCGTATGCGGCCTACAAAAACGTCGTCCTTACCGTGTGCCATTAGTGGCATGGGATAGACATTTACGTTCACGTTGTCCTGTACGGTTACGCCATCTGTATCGGCAAGTAATCTGCGTACTTCTGATTCTGTGAAATCTTTTTTAAACTCGACGTTGATGCTTTCAGAGTGACCGCCTACTACAGGAATACGCACTGCGGTTGCAGTCACTGCGATGCTGCGGTCATTTAGTATTTTCTGGGTCTCGCGCACGAGTTTCATCTCTTCTTTGGTATAACCGTTATCCTCAAACACATCACAGTGTGGCAGTGCATTTTGATGGATGGGATACGGATAAGCCATGGGGCCTTTCTTTCCAGCGGACTCATTTTCTAATTGCTCTACCGCCTTGATGCCGGTGCCAGTGATGGATTGATAAGTAGAAATTATCAGACGTTTAATCCCGTAACGATGGTGCAGTGGCGCAAGAGCCATCACCATCTGGATGGTGGAACAGTTGGGATTAGCTATAATCTTGTCATTTGCCGTCAGGCTGCTGGCATTGATCTCTGGTACAATCAGTTTTTTGTCCTTATCCATACGGAATGCACTGGAATTATCTATGACCGTCGTACCTACCGCAGCAAACTGCGGGGCAAACTCCTTGCTCACCTCACCACCAGCACTGAAAAGTGCGATAGCCGGCTTGCTATCAATCGCATCCTGCATGCTTACGATGGCGTATTGCTTCCCAGCAAACCCAACTTCTTTTCCCACTGATTTTTCTGAGGCAACAGGAATAAGTTCTGTAATCGGCAATTTGCGTTCTTCTAGAACATTGAGCATTACCTGGCCCACCATACCCGTGACTCCTACGACAGCAATTTTCATATAAAGAGATTGAGCAGGCAAAAATACCTTGGGAAAACAACAATCTAAATTCTACATGGATAATTATCTACCTTTCGCAGATGCTTCAACCAGGGGATATAATTCGGATAGTTTGTACTGCTCGCAGCGCAACTGCAAAACAGTTGTTACCAGCAACCCGATTACTTGAAAGCTGGGGTTACAAAGTAGAACTGGGTAAAACAATTGGGCTAACTCATCACCAGTACGGCGGTACAACACAGGATCGTCTAGATGACCTGCAAGCTGCAATTGATGATCCCCATGTTGCAGCTATCTGGATCGCTCGCGGCGGTTATGGGACGATTCATTTGCTTGAGCAATTAGAATATACCGCTTTCGCGAAAGCAAAAAACGAAACCATCATAGGCTACAGCGATGTCACCTTGCTGCATGCCGTCCTACAAAACCTAGGGCTGAAAAGTGTACACGCGTTTATGCCGCTAGAGGTTAAGCACAAGACTCCCGAAAGTATTGAAAGCCTGCGGCTAACCCTCGCGGGCGAGACTCATTCAATTGTGTTACCCAACAATGATTCTCTACCTAATCAGCAGATCAAAGGCATAATCTGCGGTGGCAACCTTTCCATCCTTTACAGCCTGCTAGGATCAAAAGACCAGCTACTAACCAGTGGCAAAATTTTGTTTATTGAGGAAATAGACGAATACCTCTACCACATAGAGCGTATGCTATATAGCCTAAAACGCGCAGGAATGTTGACCAACTTAAGAGCATTGCTCGTAGGCGGGATGACCACCCTGCGCGATCATGAAATCCCGCTGGGAAAAACCTATCAAGAAATCATCAATGTCCTTACTGCTGAATTCGATTACCCAGTGATTTATAATTTTCCTGCAGGGCATGTGGCGGATCATCGAGCGATTGAGTTTGGGGCTGATTGTATCATTGAAATTAAAGGTGATCAAGTGAGTTTCTCTAAAAACAAAGCATAAACCTTCGTGAATGTGCAAGCATAAAGAAATTAGATCATTTGAAACAATTCTGTTGTCTTTTTGGCAATGAAAATAGAGGCAAAAGATTATTTTTTCATTCACTAATTATTAGGTGACTAATATTCAGTTTGTTGCTTATTATATAAAAGCTTGTTGTAGACAATTTGTAGACATGAAAATTTTGTATAACCAGTTCGTCTTTGGATTTTTGACAAAAATATGACAATGTTTAAATCGTTCATTTTATCACTACTATTTGTTTTCCTATCTACACAGTTCATTACTGCACAGGTGGGTATCAACACTGCTGACCCAAAAACAACGCTAGATGTAGAGAGCGTTAACAATATGGGTATGACAATGCCTCGTGTTTCTAGCATAGAAGATGTATTTGATAAGGACGGAAACCCTAGTCCACCTGGAACCATGGTTTTTGACTTATCACGCAAATCTGTTGCCTTCTTTGATGGTGAGAATTGGCTGGCATTTTCAATTAATTCTGCTGGACAGACAGTCACAACCAGAATCGATACAAAGCCGGTTGTTACGGGTGATTTTATAAAAGCACCTACTGCTGCTTCAAGTGATGAATTCGGCGAGGCTATAGCTCTTTCTGCAGACGGGAATTATCTCGCTATCGGGCATCCAGGGGAGGATGCAAACACGAGTAACGCCGGTGCAGTCCAAATTTACAAACGTATTAGTGGGGACTGGACTTTTCAAGCTACTGTCGCACCTGCGGTACAAGGCAATAACGATCAATTTGGTTTTTCTATTTCTTTGGACTCTGACGGTGATACGCTCGCAGTAGGCGTCCCATTTGAGGACAGTGCGATAGGTGGTGTTTCAGTCATGGCGCCATCTGATAATAATAATATGGGCAGCTCTGGTGCTGTTTATATTTTTGTAAGAATAGGAGATGTCTGGAGTCAGGAGGCTTATATCAAATCTGCGGTTCCTAACAGCGGTGATCTCTTTGGTCAAGATGTGGATTTATCCGGTGATGGTAACACCTTTATTGCAGGGATACCTAATGAGGATATCGGGGGGAGTAATTATGGAGCTGTTGAAGTTTATACAAGAACCGGAAGCAACTGGTCACAGCAACAAGTAATCACAGCAGACAATCCAGGGTCAGATGATCAATTTGGATTCTCCGTTAGTATATCTACAGATTCTAGTACTATCATCGCCGGCGCAGTTGCCGAAGATGGTAACGGACGGGGTGTAAACAGCGGGACTGGTAGTAGCAATAACGCAGGAAGTAGTGGCGCGGCCTATATTTACGTAGACAATGCAGGGATATATCAACAAACTGCATACTTAAAATCCTTTAATTCTGATGCTGGTGACCTGTTTGGCAGGCGTGTGGATATAACTGGTGATGGAAGTATGGCGCTGGTTTCTGCGCATCAAGAGGATGGGTCTGGTATAGGAGTAAATCCACCAGATGACAATAACTCAAATGCAAGCGGTGCGGTTTATCTATTCACCTTAACAAATGGTACCTGGACTCAAACACAGTATTTTAAAGCTTCAAATACTGAAAGTTCTGATTTTTTTGGTTTTAATATAGTCATTTCAGGCGATGGTACTAGAGTGTTGATTGGTGCCACTAGAGAACGCAGTAACGGAACTGGTATAAATCCACCATCGCAAGAAAATAATAGTATTTTCAACGTAGGCGCTGTGTATCTCTTAGAGAAAACCGAATTTGGATATGGCCAAAAGGCATATATAAAAGCCAGTAATTCCGGTAATGGGGATGAATTCGGTTCTGCTGTTAGCTTATCTGGAATTGGAAGTATAATCGCTGTAGGTGCGCATTTTGAAGATAGTAGTGGGAATGGGATTAATCCTGGTGTTGATAATAATAATTTAGGCAGTTCTGGGGCGGTTTACACTTATGAGATAGATGAATAAGGAGGGAGCAGAACTTTAAATTGAATATTCTGATAATCAATGCGCCACCAGCCAGTTCTCACCTAGTCCCACTTCAACATCCAGAGGTACGCTTAATTTATAGGCATTTTCCATTTCAGTTTTGATCAGGGTTTTCATTTTTTCCAGCTCGTTTTTGTGGATATCAAAAACCAATTCATCATGTACCTGCAGCAGCATTTTTGATTTACAGTTCATTTCTTCAAACTTGCGGTAGATATTGATCATGGCGAGTTTGATGATATCTGCTGCGCTTCCTTGAATTGGGGCGTTTACTGCATTGCGCTCGGCTGCGCCGCGCACTACTGGGTTGCGGCCATTGATGTCTTTTAGGTAACGCCTGCGTCCCAAAACCGTTTCCACATACCCATGCTCACGCGCAAATTCTACTTGCTCGTTCATGTAGGCTTTTAGTTTTGGGTAGGTTTTGTAATAGGTGTCGATCAGCTCTTTGGCCTCGGTACGGTCTAGGTCGGTCTGATTGCTTAATCCAAAAGCACTCACTCCATAAATAATCCCAAAATTCACCGTCTTTGCATTGCTACGCTGCTCGCGGGTCACCTCATCGATAGGTACGTTAAAGACTTTGGCTGCGGTAGATGCGTGGATATCCTCACCTTCAGAAAAAGCCTTGATCATCGCATCTTCCTCGCTGAGTGCAGCGATAATGCGTAACTCGATTTGCGAGTAATCTGCTGCCATCAGGGTGTAATCCTCATCACGTGGGACAAACGCCTTTCGCACCTGTCGGCCGCGCTCTGTCCTGATCGGGATGTTTTGCAGATTGGGATCTGTAGAACTCAGCCGTCCCGTGGCCGCCACTGCCTGCATATAATTGGTATGGATACGCCCAGTTTGTGCGTTTACCTGATGCGGTAAGGCCTCGACATAGGTGGACTGCAATTTTGAAAGCGCGCGATAGTCCAGTACCTGCTGTATAATATCGTGCTTTGACGCCAGCGAGCTCAGCACCTCTTCTGCCGTGGAATATTGACCCGTCTTGGTTTTTTTGGGCTTATCCACCAGCTTCATTTTTTCAAAAAGGACGACGCCCAGCTGCTTCGGCGAGCCTATATTAAACTCTTCTCCTGCAGCTTTATAAATATCCTTTTCTAACTGGTGTATGTCTTGTGTTAGCTTTCGCGAAAGCGTACCCAGAAAATCTCCATCCAGATTAATACCCTCAATCTCCATCGCTGCAAGCACTCTCAACAGTGGGATCTCGATCTCCTTAAATAGTTTGTCGGTGCCGGCATCTTTCATTTCCTTGCTGAAATACTCGCGCAGCTGTAGGGTCACATCAGCATCCTCCACGGCATATTCCTTCACCACCTCAACGGGAACATCGCGCATGGATTTCTGGTTCTTTCCCTTTTTGCCGATCAGTTCTGTGATCGATTGCGGGGTGTAATTCAGATAGGTTTCTGCCAGCACGTCCATGTTGTGGCGCATGTCTGGATTGATGAGGTAGTGGGCGATCATCGTGTCAAAGAGCGGCCCGCGTACTTTTAGTTTGTACTTGTCCAACACCTTGATATCGTACTTCAAGTTCTGGCCTACTTTTTCAATGGTCTCACTCTCAAAAAACGGCCGCAGTTGCTCAACCAGTTCTTGCGCGTTATCACGATCTTCTGGAAATGGAATGTAGAATCCCTGGCTCTTTTCCCAGCTAAATGCAATTCCCACCAGTTCTGCCTCAAGCTCATTGAGGCTGGTGGTTTCTGTGTCAAAACATACCACGGACTGCTTCATCAGCTGCTTGATAAAAAGCGCGGTTCCCAGCCCAGGTTCCACCAGCTGGTAAAAATGATCTGTCGTGCCCAGGTTTTGTCTGCCGGTGGTCGCTGCCTCCTGTTTAGTTCCAGTCCCAGGCTGATCAAACAATGAGAACTGACCGCTGCCAGCTTCTTCACTAGAACTGCCTGATTGCGCCTGCTGCGCTGCATCCTCTCCAAAAATCTTTGCCAGCGTCTCTTTTGCCCTGCGGAATTCCAACTCATCAAAAATCTCGTGTACGGCTTCTACATCTGGGTCGTCC
This sequence comes from uncultured Flavobacteriaceae bacterium, assembly GCA_963740155.1. Taxonomy (GTDB): domain Bacteria; phylum Bacteroidota; class Bacteroidia; order Flavobacteriales; family Flavobacteriaceae; genus Nonlabens. Next base: position 55,320 of record CAVUDE010000005.1, read on the forward strand.
AGTGTGTAGTCTGTTGCCTTAAAGGTGACGGGACAATCCAGGCGTATGGTGGCAAGTTTTTTGGAAAGCAAGCCCAACTCTGCATTGTCGCGCACCTTCTCTTTCATCTTGCCCTTGAGGTCATCGACATTTTCCAGCAAACCTTCCATTGATCCGTAGGCGGCGAGGAATTTTTGCGCAGTTTTGGGTCCTACACCAGGCAATCCAGGGATATTGTCGCTACTATCACCCATCATCCCCAGGTAATCAATGACCTGTTCTGGTCGCTCGATCTGGAACTTCTTGAGGACTTCTGGAATTCCCCATATCTCAATCCCGTTACCCATACGGGCGGGTTTGTACATATAAATATTCTCAGATACCAGTTGTGCGTAATCCTTGTCTGGCGTGACCATGTAGGTGGTAAAGCCTTCTTTTTCGGCTTGCTTTGCCAGCGTGCCTATGAGGTCATCTGCCTCGATGCCCGCTTTTTCTACGATCGGAATGTGCATGGCTTTGAGGATGCGCTGTATATAAGGAATGGCGAGGGTAATGGCCGCGGGAGTCTCATCGCGGTTTGCCTTGTAATCTGCATAAAGCTCTGTGCGCTCGCTGCTGCCTTCCTTGTCAAAAGCCACCGCGAGGTATTCTGGCTTCTCACGACTTATGACGTCAAATAGCGAATTCGTAAAACCCATAATAGCGCTGGTGTCCATGCCGCTGCTGTTGATGCGGGGATTTTTGATCAGTGCATAATAGCCTCTAAAAATCAGCGCATATGCATCGAGAAGAAATAATCGCTTGTCGTCAGTTCCGTCGTTTGTCACTTGGTTTTGTTTAAAAAGATAAAGATAGGTTTTGAGAGACTGACATGGGTTTTTGATGAATGGGAAGTTTCACGTTGTTTACTCTTGCGTAGAAGTCTCATGTTTCATGTTTCATGTTTCACGTTTTTTACTCCTGTGAGAAAGTTTTATGTTTCACGTTGTTCAGGGTTCAATGATTAAGATTCAATGATTGACGTGTGCTAATGTTTTACTTGTTTACTCTTGTGTGAGCCTCCCTAGCCCCCGAGGGGGAATTTGTTATTGTTTGATTTGAGGAAATCTCAAATGTCAAGTCTTAAGTTGTTTCCTCTATGACCAATCACGTCAGTTCAAATAAAGCACAATGAAACCGTGAAGCTCTTGTCATGTCACTTACGAATTAGCGTACGCGACTGAGACATGACACGTTTTATATTTCACGCCTCATGTTGTTTTCTCTTGTGCAGAAGATTCATGTTTCAGGTTGTTCACTCTTGTGTGAGCCCCCCTAGCCCCCGAGGGGGAATTAACTTTTGGGTTTTGTAAAATTCAAATCTCAAGTTTCTAACTCACGCGTAAGCCATTAACATGCTTCAGGAGTAAACCAAACTTTAATTTTAGCTTAGATTTAAGTTTAAGTTTAATTGTTTCTCAATGCTTCAATGAGCTCATCCTTACTCATTTTTGAGCGGCCGTCTATGCCTACTTTTTTGGCTTGCTCGTAGAGCTCTTCTTTGGTGCGCTGCTCATATTGTTCTGCCTTGCCGCCTTTTTTACCGCTGTTCTGGGTATTGGCAATGCGGGCAGCTTTTTCTTTGCTGTAGCCCTCGTCGCGCAGCGCCTTGTACTGATCTTCGTTTTTGATGCTGGGTCTTCCCATGGTTTTTGTTTTAAAGGTAGAAATTTTGCTGGGTGATAATTGGTAAGAAAATTTGAAAATCTGATCAGCGGTTTAGTTCTTATAAGATTAACTTTTGGGTGCTGTGTGTCGCCCGTACTTTTGGCGCATGAGGTGGATCATAGCCCTAGTTATTTTTATATTGCTGGAAATCTATTCCTTTCAGCTCATTAGGACGCTTTCCCGCGGTCACTGGTGGAAATGGCTGTACCTCGCAATTTCCATAGGCGTTATCATCAATATTGTTTTGCAATTTGCCTTTCATCCTGATCGCACGCAGGTTGTTCCCGCACGCGATATGGCCGTGACACTCTTCCTCTCGTTTGCCGCAGCAAAACTGGTCTTTGTTGTTTTCATGCTGGGGGAGGATATTTATAGGTTTATTGAGTCTGTTGTTAGTTCGCTTTCGCGAAAGCGTAATCACGATCAACCTTTTTTACACTCTCGTAGAACATTTGTGGCTACCATAGGTCTTGCTGCTGCTGCGTTGCCTTTTGGTGCGCTACTCTACGGTGCGTGGCGTGGGAAATTCAATTATCAGGTGCGCAGTTACGAACTGGCATTTGATGATTTGCCGCCTGCGTTTGATGGTTATACGATTACGCAGCTGAGTGACATTCACGTGGGCAGTTTTCAGAACCGCGAAGAGGTGAGATATGCTGTAAATCTTGCCAATGAACTCAATAGCGACCTCATGGTTTTTACCGGCGATCTGGTCAATAATGTCTCACGCGAAATGCACGGCTGGGAAGAAGTTTTTGAAACCTTGACGGCAAGAGATGGGGTTTATTCTGTACTGGGAAATCACGATTACGGGGACTATGTAAGCTGGGATTCCCCAGCTGCCAAACGCGCTAATCTTGAAGAATTACAAACCATCCAGCAAAATATGGGCTGGCGGTTGCTGATGGACGAGAATGTTACGATACAGCGCGATAGCGAGAGACTCAATATTGTAGGTGTGCAAAACTGGGGTGGTGGTAGATTTCCCAAGTACGGTGATCTTGAAAAAGCAACAGATGGCCTCTTGCCAGCTGATTTTAAGGTCCTGCTAAGTCACGATCCCACTCACTGGGACTTACAAGTAAAAGACGCGCCCAGTAAATATCATTTGACTTTAAGCGGTCATACTCACGGGATGCAATTCGGTATTGAGATTCCTGGGTTTATCAAATGGAGTCCGGCATCATTTGTTTATAAAAAGTGGGCTGGTATTTATAAAGAGGCCGGTCAATATTTGAATGTCAATCGGGGATTCGGATTTTTGGGCTATTCTGGTAGAGCAGGCATCTGGCCAGAGATTACTCAGATTACGTTGAAAAGATCGGTTTAAGCCTCGGCATCAGAAACCAAAGAAATCGCCTGCCACCCTTTCTTTTTTAAAAACCTCAGATATTCAGGCAGCACTCTTCTTAGGGTGAATGCAGCTTTTTTACTGTCGTGAAAAACGATGATACTTCCTGGCCGAGTATTCTTTTTAAGGTTTTTCAGTACGCTTTCTGGTGATCTTGAAAGATCAAAGTCACCTGATAAGACGTCCCACATGATAATCTGAAAACCATTCTGTCTCAGTTTTTTGGCTTGTGATCGTTTTATCTGGCCATAGGGTGGTCTGAAAAGCCTATTTCTAAGATCTCGATTTGAAGGTCGCTGTTCTTCAATCGGATCTTTGATCTGATCCGGAATCCGATCGCTGAGCGAAGCCGAAGTGTGGTCACTGAGCGCAGCCGAAGTGACGTTCTCCCTATAAACCTCATCTCCCACTTTCCAACCATTCAAATGATTTTGCGTATGATTCCCCACAGCATGCCCAGCATCGATGATTTTTTGGAATAGCTGGGGATTCTCATCAACGTTTTTTCCAATACAAAAAAAAGTCGCCTTAAAACCGAATTTATCCAATTGCTCCAGAACAAATTCAGTTACCCCTGGAGTAGGCCCGTCGTCAAATGTCAGGAAAATCTCATACCGGTCTCTATCACCATGAAACTTATACCCAGGAAAAAACCGAGATACCCAATCCGGAATGCGATCGGGATACCAGCGCATATCAGTCAGGTAATGTATCTGGAGTCAGGTCATCCAAATCTGGGCGGGCATCGAGATTATCTACATCTGTATCCAGCAGGTCACGCAGTTCCTGCGCCGCTGCACTGTCTGGAAACATCTCGTTAGCACCGTTAGGTTTGATCAGGAAGTCATCGTCAAAAAATCTAGGGAAAGCAGCTAGATAGGCGTTGTAGAGATCAACGTGTTTATCCATCATCTGTTGATCCTCGTAAAATACTGCGGTCTCCACCAGCGAGTTGTATCTCAGTATCGCAGTAAATATCTCCTCTTGAGCTTCTATTTGTTCTTCCAGTCGCAGCGCCTTGTAATGATCTATTTCATCCTGGTATTTTAGGATGGTGCGATTTAATAGGTCACGGGCTTTATCTAGATTCTCGACTTCATAGTAGCCAGAGATAAAAGGCTCGATCATGGAATAGTGACCCATGATATCCAGCGGTAGCTTTTCCATGCCCAGATCCAGCAGCTTTTCAGCCTTGTCGTACTGGCCATCTTTAGTCAGAGCTTCTGCCACGCGGGTAATGTTGCTGCGATAGCCCACACTGTTGCGGCGGGTCTCCACATCGTGCAATACATCTAAATTGCCGCTGTTGCCCCAGTCCCAGTTCATCATTATCTCATAGGAATGGTCTGGATCGATACGCCCCATGTCAAATGGATCCCGCGGATTTTCTGGTTCAGAAAGTATGGGCGTTAGTCTAAAAGCGCAACCATCCATTTGTAGATAGTTTTTCATCCAGATATAATCTGCATCACTAAAGGCACCGCCGGAAAAATAAACAGGACGCTTCCAATCATTTGCATTGATTATGTCTAGCATCAACAGTCTGTTTTTATAGATGATCTGGTTGTCTATATTAATGATGATATCGTCCACGATAAGATCTGCATCATCCTCATCTACGACTCCATTAGCCAGTACGGCTTGCTTGTTCACTGGAATCCGTATGTTTTGCGATGGGAAGGTGTAGTCTGTTATGCCGTTGTCTGAAAAATTGGCCTTGGTAAACTCGCGCTCGCTTGCCACCCATTCCATCCAGGCAGATAAATCTACCGTGTCTGGCACCTTATAATTGGCACCCGTGCGATCCACGATTTGTTGCAGGCGTTCCTTTCCCGGGAAAATTATGGCATCCCTGGTTCCATAAACATATTTGTCGTGGGTAAGCGTGCTGGGCACCGGTTCACTGTCCCAGGCCTGTTTCATCATATCATCCATGTACCAGTCTGTGCTGAGTAGTGACGTACAAACCACGCGCACATCTGTGCGGTAGCCCTCAACTTCTTGTGCATACCACAGCGGGAACGTGTCGTTGTCACCTATGGTGAATATAAGTGCATTGGGCAGGCAGCTGTCCAAATATTTTTTTGCACTGGCCAGCGCCATGTATTTGCCAGACCTGTCGTGATCATCCCAGTTCTGGAATCCCATGAGCAATGGCACGGCTACAAAACAAGCGACCAGCGACACCAGTTGCGCCGGCTTGCTTTTGATAAAACCACGCAGTCCCTCATAAACACTATAGACACCCATTCCTATCCAAATGCTAAATACTAGGAAAGAACCTACATAGGCATAATCCCGCTCACGCACCTGGAACATGCTCTGATTAAGGTAGAAAATGATCGCCAAGCCAGTAAACAGAAACAGGATCATGGTGACGTAAAAACTTTTTGGGTCACGGCTGGCATGAAAAATCAATCCTATAATTCCTAGGATCAGTGGCAGGAAGAAATAAGTATTGCGTGCTGGATTATTCAGCATATCGTCACTCAGTTCATCCTGTGTGCCCAGATGCATTTCGTCAATCCAATCGATCCCACTGAGCCAGTTTCCATTAAATCTGGTCCACTCGCCTTGAATATCATTTTGTCGCCCTGTAAAGTTCCACATGAAATACCGCAGGTACATGTAGCTGATTTGGTACTGAAAAAGGAAGCGCATGTTCTGGTAGAAAGAGGGTCTCTTAATATCTACATAATCCCTCAAGCTACTGATTGCCTCCAGGTATTCTTTTGCATCTATGCGGCCACGCTCGTACTGGCGCTGGTAATCATCCAGCACGGATAGCAATTCTACATTGCCGCCATATTCATCACGCACCTCATAGTCTATACCGCCCATAAAATCCACAAAATTGCTGGCGCGTGACCCATCCGTCATGCGCGGTAACCAGCCGTTGTGGTCGTCATGTGTGTTTTGCATCGCGTTTTTGTACTGGTTCACGATCACGTATTTTCCCTGCTCGTAGTCGCGCTCGTATTTGGGCTTGTCATCTATGTATGGATTCTCAGGATCCAACCCGGCATAGCTGTCCGTAAACGATTTCCCGTAAAAAAGCGGTGCGCTGGGATATTGCTCACGATTAAAGTAGGCCAGTAGTGAGCGGGCATCCTCAGGACGGTTCTCGTTGATCGGTGGCCCGGCATTGGCACGTATGGGGAGCATGGTCCAGCATGAGAATCCTATCAGAATAAACATGACTGAAAGTGCAAGTAGATTTAGCTGTGGTAGGTTCCGCTTTCGCGAAAGCGTAATCAACACCACAAAAATGCCCACAATCAATAATAAGGTGATAATTGTTCCAGAGTTGAAGGGCAGGCCTACCTCATTGACAAAAAACACTTCAAGGTTTCCAAAGGCTTGTAATGTAAAGGGTAGCAATAAAATAAAGACAAATAGTAGCGCGGCCACCACGGCAATGTTTGCCACGATAAAATTGAGTACCGTAATTTTCTTGTAATGCTTGAAGTACCATAATAGTCCCACAGCAGGTATGGTTAGAAAACCCAGAAAGTGAATCCCAGAGGAAAGACCCACCGTCAGCGAGATTAACAGCAGCCATTTGTTGCCACGTGGTTGCATCATGTCGCGTTCCCACAACAGTCCCAGGTAGAAGATAAGGCTCATCAATAGTGCGGCGGGCGCGTAAACTTCTGCCTCTGCAGCGTTGAACCAGAAACTGTCCGTCACCGCAAACGTGAGCGAGCCTATAGCCGCCGCACCCAGCATCATCGTGTCGTTTGCTGTTTCTTTTAAGATATGACGCTTGAGCAGCAGGGTAAGCGACCAGAACATGAATAAGATCGTGAATGCGCTGGAGAACACCGCGAGTAGATTGACCGTATAGGCAATATCGCTGGCATCCATGGCAAAAATCGAGAACACCGCTCCCATCATCTGGTAGAGTGGTGCGCCGGGCGGGTGGCCTACTTCCAGTTTTGAAGAGGTGGCGATATACTCGCCTGCATCCCAGTAGCTAACGGTAGGTTCCACCGTCATCCAAAATATAATCAAAGCAACGGTAAACACCGCCCAGCCCATGATTTTATTGAGCCTGTTGTAGTCTAAATTCATGTGTATTCAAATCCTGGCGAAAATAACCATTTCTAACTTCCTGCCTGTGTAACGCGCAGGGCAGGATTTCAGTATAAATGTGTGGGAATACGTAGAGAAATGGGCAAAGTTTTTCTGTTTGAAAAATTTTGCGCCCGCTGTTTGCAGAAATCACAGATAGTATTAAATTTGCAGCCCATTTAGTCCTATGGTGTAATGGTAACACTCCGGTTTTTGGTACCGTCATTCTAGGTTCGAGTCCTAGTAGGACTACTTGTTAATCCCCAGTTCATTTGAGCTGGGGATTTTTTTTATTTGATAGATGTAAATTTTATGGCCATTGATTGCACTAATCAAAGCTCTTTACAAAATGACTCTCCTGCTATGACCACGCGGTGGAAAGTTTTTTACCGATTGCTATAAAGATTAGGTTTATGCAGTTGCTTCCTTATCTGCTGCCCTCTCACTCTTTTTCTTGATCCTAAAGGTGACCACAGGCACGGTTGATCGATTCACCATATTCCCACTCTTGCTGCCATTAAAGAAATGGCTCATCCCCCGTCGTCCTTTTATTCCCAATCCTATAATATCACCCTTGATATCTTTTGCATAGTTAAAAATACCTTTTTCAATGGTGTAGTCATTGTATATGGCGTGGTCGTGAGGTGTCACCACCACGTCTTTGAGGTACGCTACCACTTTCTTTTCTGCCTCCTGGGTGCTCATAAACTTTTTGGGCGTGTTGACATAAATAATATGTAGCCTGCAATTAGTGTCTTTTGCAAATTGATCAGCTTCCTTTAAAGCACTGATGGATGCCGGGTTCAGATCTGTGGCAAAGACCAGATCATTTACGTCCAGTCGTTCCTTGCGATCCTTTACCACCAGCACGGGAATATCGCTGTTGCGCACCACTTTCTCTGCATTTGATCCTATGTATCTGTTCCTGATTCCATCTGCGCCGTGGCTACCCATGACGATTAGGTCTGCCTTGTGTCTGTCCACGGTTTCCATAATACCACTGAATGCCGCACCCGTCTGTACATCACCGGTAATGGGGACATCTGCCAGGTAATCCTCTTTCATGAGTGTATCAAATTTATCTTTGGCGAGCTTCATAAAGAAAACAGCTTCCGGTAGATTGCTGCTGGCATTGTTGGCTAGGTGTAGTGGCAGGTCTAGCTGGTGCAACAGGAATATCTCGCCATTGTTCTCACGGGCAATATCTGCCGCGACACGCAATGCATTTTCTGCTTCCTTAGAGAAATCGGTAGGTACGAGTATTTTTTTCATGGTCGGTGATTTTAAGATTGCTTTAAAGGTAATAAATTTTTGTGATCTTTTGGAGGGTAGGCAGTTATCCTGATTCGAACAGGTAAAGTATTGTAGATGGTCTCAATCTTATTCATAAATGAGTTCTTAGCAAAGGCGATCCAGCAACAAATATTTAACATAATCTCTTACGTCTTACGTTTTTTGTCTCGCGTCTTGAATCTTTCCTCTTTCCTATTGTTTCTTGGTTCTTGTTTCTTTCCTGTATATACATCCACACTTTTTCGATCGCCCCAGCCATCTCGTGTCATTTTTGATTCCCCCATTTCACATTTAAAAGGCAAACCCAGTCATAACCATTTCTTTACATGTATTCACTAGGCTGCAACTAAAAAAAGTTGTTATATTTGCAGCGATTTTAAGGAATAGGGAGGGGACGGCAAGTCCCCTCTTTTTTTAAGATATGCTGAAAGAACGAGTAGAGGAATTGCTGGACGAGGCGTTTGCAGAGCGCAAGGATCTTTTTTTGATTGATTTCAAAGTTGGTTCTGGAAATGATATCCATGTAGTGATTGATGGTGACGAGGGCGTGAAACTGGCAGACTGCATGTTTGTCTCACGCGCGGTAGAACACCAGCTTGACAGGGATGAACTGGATTTTTCTCTAGAAGTGACCAGTGCAGGTGCAAGCAGCCCACTCACCATGCCACGCCAGTATAAAAAGAACCTGGGGCGCAGCCTGGAAGTAGAGAGTAATGATGGTCTGAAAGAGACCGGTCGCCTGATTCAGGTAGAAGAAGAAGGTATTACGATAGAGTGGAAGGCGCGTGAGCCTAAGCCCATCGGTAAAGGAAAGCACACGGTAGAAAAATCATGGATCGTGGCTTACAAGGATATCAAACAAGCAAAGGTTGTTATAACATTTAATTAAAAAGAAGTATGGAAAATCTCGCGTTAATCGAGTCTTTTTCTGAGTTTAAGGATGACAAGCTCATCGATCGTGTGACCCTTATGGCCATTCTGGAAGATGTTTTCAGGGCTACCCTTAAAAGGAAATACGGTGAGGACGACAACTTTGATATTATCATCAACCCAGACAAGGGTGACCTTGAGATATGGCGTAACCGCGTCGTGGTAGAAGATGGAGAAGTAGAAGATGACAATAGTGAGATCTCACTGAGTGAGGCTCAAAAGATCGAGCCGGATTATGAGGTAGGTGAGGATGTTGCAGAAGAAGTGAAACTGGTTCAACTAGGCCGCCGGGCAATTTTATCCCTGCGCCAGAACCTGATCGCAAAAATCCATGAACATGACAATACAAATATCTTCAAGCACTTTAAGGAGCTGGAAGGTGAATTGTATAGTGCAGAGGTACACCACATAAGACACCGTGCGATTATATTATTGGATGATGACGGCAACGAGCTAGTGATGCCTAAAGATCGCCAGATTCCCTCTGATTTCTTCAGAAAAGGGGAAAACGTGCGTGGTGTGATTGAAAGTGTGGAATTACGTGGGAATAAGCCTAATATTGTTCTTTCGCGTACGTCACCTATGTTTTTGGAAAAACTGTTTGAGCAGGAGATTCCAGAAGTCTTTGACGGGGTGATACAGGTAAAGGATGTAGTACGTGAGCCAGGCGAGAAAGCAAAGGTTGCCGTAGATAGTTATGATGATAGGATTGACCCGGTAGGCGCCTGTGTAGGCGTCAAGGGATCGCGTATCCATGGAATCGTTAGAGAACTGGGCAACGAGAATATTGACGTGATCAACTGGACTAATAATACGCAGTTGTACATAAGCAGGGCGTTGAGCCCGGCAAAGATTGTCTCCATGACAATTGATGAGGAGAACAAGAAGGCAGAAGTGCGCCTGAATCCTGAAGAGGTTTCTAAAGCCATAGGCCGTCGCGGGCACAATATTAGACTAGCAGGGAGGTTGACCGGCTATGAGATTGACGTGATACGCGAGGGTGTGGAAGAGGATGTTGCCCTGACGGAATTCTCTGATGAGATCGAGGGATGGATCATCGAGGAATTTAGTAAGATAGGCCTGGACACGGCAAAAAGTGTTCTAGAGCAAGACGTTGCCGACTTGATAAAACGTACCGATCTCGAGGATGAGACCGTGATTGAAGTGATCACGATCCTGAGATCAGAATTTGAAGATTAAGAAGTAATTACACAATCTGTAACCATTATATGGCAGTAAGTAAAACCATGAGACTCAACAAGGCGCTGAAGGAATTTAATATTTCCATGGATCGCGCAGTGGAGCACCTCTCCTCAAAAGGGATGGAGATAGAGGCACGTCCCACGACTAAGATCGATGCTGCCGTTTATCAGGCTCTGGCTGATGAGTTTCAGACTGATAAGAGTAAAAAGGTCGCCTCAACAGAGGTGGGCGCAGAGCGTCGCAAGGAGCAGGAGGAACTGCGCCTACAACGCGAGAAAGAGCAGGAGGAAAAGGAGCAGAGGCGTCGTGAGGTGATCAAGGCAAAAGCCAGTCTGGAAGGCCCTAAGCAAGTGGGCAAGATGGATCTGGATAAGCCTGCTGCCAGTAGTGAGGCAAAAGGCGGTGATGATTCCGCTTCCGCGAAAGCTGAACAACCCAAAGCAGAAAAACCTGCGACCGAGAAGCCGGTTGAAAAAGAAACTCCCGCCACGGAGCCTAAATCAACCGAACCAGCTGTTGCCTCAAACCGGCCTACTGCAAAAGGGACAACTATTAAGGGAAAGATTGACCTAGAGCCCAAAAAGGCTCCCAAGAAAAAAGAAGAGCCTAAAAAGGAAGCAAAGGAAGAAGTCAAAAAGACTGAGCCCGTTGCAAAAGCTACCCCGCCTGCAGAAGCACCTAAGGCTGGTGACACTGCAAAAGCAGATGACGCCGTTGCAAAAGAACCTGCCAAAGCACAAACCGAGAGTGAAACCACTACAGGCGATGATGAGCCGGAAAAGATCAAAACCGAGTATAAAAAACTGGGTGGTCTTAAGGTAACAGGTCAGAAAATTGACCTCTCTAAATTTGCTAAACCAAAGAAGAAAACAGACGCCAATCGTGGCAAGCGCAAGCGTATCACCAAGCCAGGCAGTGGCCCAGGTTCCCGTGGTCGCAAGGGTGGGCAACCTAGAAAAGCTGTCGTCAAGGCAGAATTGACTGAAGAAGAAATCCAGAAGCAGGTGCGGGAGACTCTCGAGAAACTGCAAGGAAAATCTTCTAAAAACAAAGCGGCAAGAAACCGTCGTGACAAGCGTGATCGCCACCGCGAGAAAGCAGAGGCAGAACAGGCTCAAGCAGAAGAGAAAGTATTACAGGTAACTGAATTTGTGACCGCTAGTGACCTGGCCACCATGATGGACGTGCCGGTCAATAAGATTATCGGCGCATGTATGTCGCTAGGTATGATGGTTACCATGAACCAGCGTCTGGATGCAGAGACCATGACTATCGTTGCAGAGGAATTCGGTTATGAAGTGGACTTTGTAAATGCAGATATTGAAGAAAGCATCACTGAAGTAGAAGATGCAGAAGAAGATCTGGTACATCGCGCTCCCATCGTTACCGTAATGGGTCACGTAGATCACGGTAAGACCTCCTTACTCGATTACATACGTTCAGAGAACGTTATCGCGGGTGAGAGTGGTGGAATTACACAACACATAGGTGCCTACGGGGTGCAACTGGAAGGCGGTCAGAAAATCGCATTTTTAGATACACCGGGTCACGAGGCATTTACTGCCATGCGTGCACGTGGTGCTCAGGTGACGGATATCGCAATAATCGTTGCTGCGGCAGATGATGATATCATGCCACAGACTAAGGAGGCAATCAGCCATGCGCAAGCAGCTGGTGTTCCTATCATATTTGCCATCAACAAGATTGACCTGCCAGCCGCAAATCCAGAGAAGATCAAGGAAGGCCTTGCCCAGATGAATCTTCTAGTAGAAGATTGGGGTGGAAAGATCCAGTCGCAGGACATATCTGCTAAACAGGGAACTGGAGTCAAAGAACTACTTGAAAAAGTATTACTGGAAGCAGAATTGCTGGACTTGAAGGCAAATCCAGATAAACCAGCTACGGGAACAGTGGTAGAGGCTTATCTAGACAAGGGTCGCGGTTACGTTTCTACCGTTCTTGTTCAAGCAGGGACGCTTAGAGTAGGTGACTATGTACTAGCTGGACCTAAACACGGTAAGGTAAGAGCCATGCAAGATGAGCGTGGTCATGACGTTCAGGAGGCTGGACCTGCTACTCCAGTATCGATATTAGGATTGGATGGCGCACCACAGGCGGGTGATAAGTTTAATGTCTTCCAGGATGAACGTGAGGCTAAGAACATAGCTGCAAAACGTACCCAGCTGCAACGTGAGCAATCCGTACGTACACAGAAGAGGGTGTCGCTTAAAGATCTTGGCCGTCGTATCGCGCTGGGTGACTTTAAAGAACTCAACCTTATCCTTAAGGGTGATGTGGATGGATCTGTTGAGGCACTAACTGACTCGTTACAGAAACTTTCTACAGAAGAAATCCAAGTAAACATTATACATAAAGGCGTAGGTGCCATCACAGAAAGTGACGTGCTACTCGCAAGTGCTTCAGATGCTATCATTATAGGTTTCAACGTGCGACCACAAGGAAATGCAAAAAGTATCGCAGAACAGGAAGAAGTTGAAATCAAGACCTACTCGATCATCTACAACGCCATCAATGACGTTAAGGATGCAATGGAGGGAATGTTGTCTTCCATCTTTGAAGAAGAGATTACAGGTAATGCAGAAGTGCGCCAGACCTTTAAAATCTCTAAAGTGGGAACCATTGCTGGTTGTATGATTACAGATGGTAAAGTGTATCGCAACAGTGGCGTGAGGGTCATCAGGGATGGAATTGTCATCCATACCGGTGAACTTGCACAACTCAAACGATTCAAGGATGATGTAAAGGAGGTTTCCAAGGGCTACGAGTGTGGTATCCAGATCAAGAACTTCAACGACTTACAGGAGCTGGATGTTATTGAATCATTCCGCGAGGTAGAAGTCAAGCGTACGCTGAAGTAAGTTCAGCACACAAAAATTATAAACCCGCTAGCTGAAAAGTTAGTGGGTTTTTTGCTCCAAAATTTTAAAAGCTGAAAATGTTACGGCAAAGTCAATGGACTTTCCTAAACAATCGTCCGAGATACTTATCTTGGACTAATTCCCGGATCTCTAAGAGAAAGAAGGAATGCTAAGCTTTCCCAACATACCCCTTGAGAGCCTCAGGGTTTCGTACAGTTGTCCAGAATGCTTTCCAGAACAATTGTCAGCATGAGTAAATAACCTGAAACCTAGGACAAATCTAAACTTAAACTTAGATCTAAATCTAAATTGATAACGTGAAACAACTTTCCACAAGAGGAGAAAACGAGACCGTTGCATAATTACGCATAACAGACTGATTGAGTTGTAGTCATAATTTTTCTCTTAAATTTAGTTCGACTTAGTTTAATTCCAGCCTTTTTTTAGGCCTATTTTTTTGTTGCGAGCGGGTTACTCCCTTTAAATTTAATTCTGAGACGCAAGTATCCCCGGACTTCGGTATAAATTGTAGCATATGGCTTCCATTATGTTTTGGGTATGCATTTTTCCCATTCCCCTATAACGAGCCGTTCCACCACCAAACCAGCGTTTAATCCCCCCGAAGGTGCGCTCTACCTTAAACCTTGTCTTTCCTATCAGTTTATTGAACTTGCTCTCCCATTTTGTCAAGGGTCTGTTCCTGTAGGCTTTTTTTAGAATATGGTTCTTGAGCTTTCGCTCTCTTAGTAGCGCTGCGTTCTTTTCCGATTGATAACCCTTATCGGCCTTAAGAGGTATGTTATGGGGTAGATCTATATTTACCGTGTCGAGTACCTCTTCCAGATTTGAGATCTCATTCTTACTGGCCGTGGTGGTAAGCACTCCCAGTACCAGACCCTGTTCCTCGGTCATGTGGTGCTTTTTGAAACCAAAGTGGTAGACACCGTTTTTTTTCAGCCATGTTGCATCCCTGTCCACACTATCTGCATAATCTCTGGCTACCCCCGGATCCTCTTGTTGCTCTTCACCACGATCTTGGGTCACTTTATGATTGGTCTTTCCCTTTGGTCTAAGCGGTGTATCTACAACGCTGGCATCCACGAGGAGTCCCTTTTTTACTATGATGTTGTGCTGCACCAGCTGCTGGTTGATCAGTCCGAAGAGCTTTTCATAGGTGTTTGTCTTGGTAAGGGCCGATCTGAACCTACTCAGGGTACTGTGGTTCCGGGGCTACCTGGTCTATGGACATATCGCAGAAATAGCTGAAGGAGATACTATCGTTAAGGCGATCTTCTACTTCGTAGTCACTCAGACCGTACCAACTTTGTAACAAAGACATCTTAAAGAGTAATAGACCGCTATAGCTTGGCTGGCCTACGGCACTCCTACCCCTATTGTAATCCTTATTGATAAGTTCTTCGATAGGCTTCCAATCAATCAAGGCGTTGATCTGGCTAAAGAAGGTTTTTTTAATCTTTCTGGTTCTTAGATCACAAATGCTATCTGCCAGGGTAGGGTGATGCTGTATTTTCATACCTAAATATAAGTATTGATCAATTGATTTACAAATACTTATACAAGTAAAACTAAGGTTTATTATTGATATTTACCGTGCAACGGTCTCAAAACTTTGAACCTTGAACCTTGAACTTTTCCACAGGAGTAAATAAATATTGAGAGCCCCAGGGCTTTGTAAGATGTCCAAAATGCTTTAGAAAACAATGACCAGCATGAGTAAATAACGTGAGACCAAGGACAAATCTAAACTTAAACTTAGATCTAAATCTAAATTGATAACGTGAAACAACTTTCCACAACAGTAAACAATCTTGAACCTTGAACTTTGAACTTTTCCACAGGAGTAAACAACGTGAAACTTGAAACGTGAAACGATTTCCACAAGAGTGAATGACCGAAATCCCTAACAACTAAAAAACTAACAACTAACAGCTAATCAACTAACAGCTAAAAAACTACGGTTTCATCACCCGTGCACCCCCAAAAAAGTCTTTGAGTTTGAGAAGCGCACGATCTGCTTGGAGCTTATTTTTAAATGATCCCACGCGCACTGCTAGATAAGGCGATTCCCAGTGCAGTTCACATTCCCAGTCGTAGTCCAGTGTCTTATACTTTCTTTCGATTTTCTCTGCCTCCTCGCGCTTGCCGTAGTAGAGCTGGATGGTAAAACGTTCCTTAAAAACCCCCTTTTTATCCATCTCGATTTTGGTTTCCAGAAGTTCTTCCAAAACCTTTGGGTCAACCGTGTTATTTTGAGCAGAAACAGACGACCACATGAGTAAGAAAATAACTACGGTAATAAATGTTGATGTACAGTGTTTCATGGTGTTTGTTGGGTATTACGCTTTCGCGAAAGCGTGATTATTTAGACTCTATTTAAATTAAATTCTGCGATAGTGGCTCAAAGCCCGTATGCCTTTATCGCTTATTTTTGCCGAAGCATGGATAGCGCGGTAAAACACCGTAATTACTGTGCCAAAGTTATTGCAATATTCATTAAAGATGATGGTAAATAGGAAATTACATTTTTCTGCCTGGAAGTACCTGCTAGCTTGCGTTTTTGTCGCATTTTCAGCCTTAAGCGTTCAAGCTCAGGATGATGTAGATACGACTAATGATGGCGTGGATGCCGTCCCAGTAGATGCCAGTGGCGCAGATGCAAAGCTGGGTGAAGCGCTTTTCAAATCAAATTGTGCCTCCTGTCACAAGCTCTACAAAGATGCTACGGGGCCTGCTTTGCATGGTGTGACTGAGCGTCGTGAGCGCGAGTGGTTGTACAAGTGGATCGTGAACAGTGCAGAGTTGATCGCTAGCGGTGACCAGCAAGCAGTAGAACTATACAACGAGTGGGGGCAGCGTAACATGAACGCGTTCCCGCAACTTTCCAATACGGATATTGACAACATCCTGGCCTATACGGATACGCCTAAGCCCGAGCCGGTTGTAGCAGTTGCAGACGAGGCCGTGGTTACTACAGGCGGTCTAGATCAAACAACCCAAAACATCATCTTGGGTGCACTCGCAGCCGTGTTATTGTTGCTGGTTGTTTTATTGATTGTGGTAAACCAGACACTGAAGCGCTTTGCAGAGGCAAATGGTATTCAGACTGAATTTGAAGATCCTACAGCTACAGAGCGTACTCCTATATGGAAAGCCTTTGTGCAGAATCAGTTCCTAGTCGTCGTGACGTCTATCCTGTTATTGCTGGGTAGTGCATACTTCGCTTATGGTGCGCTGATGTCAGTAGGTGTGGATCAGGGATATGCTCCACTGCAACCCATTCACTATTCTCACCGCATTCATGCTGGTGCAAGCCAGATCGAGTGTAAATATTGTCACTCAAGTGCCATGAAATCCAAGCATTCTGGGATTCCATCCCTTAATGTATGTATGAACTGTCACAAGGCAATTGCAGAGGTGGCGCCAGAAACGTATCAGGAAGGTATGGATGAGTATGGTGTGGATTACAACAAGGAAATCCAGAAGCTCTATGCAGCCGTAGGCTGGAATGAGAGCGAGATGGCCTACACGGGTGATACACAACCGGTGCGCTGGGTGCGCATACACAATTTGCCAGATCTTGCCTACTTTAACCATGCTCAGCACGTTAATGCAGGTAACATTGCCTGCCAGACTTGTCACGGCGAGGTGCAGGAGATGGAGATCATGTATCAGTACTCACCGCTTACGATGGGCTGGTGTATCAACTGTCACCGTGAGACAAATGTTGACCTCAAGGGCAACGGATATTACGAAGAGATTCATAAAGAGCTTTCAGAAAAGCGCGGTGGTCGCCAGTTGACCATTGCTGATCTGGGGGGTCTGGAATGTGGTAAGTGCCACTACTAATTAATTAGCTTTAGAGAGTTATATGGCTACTACTAAAAAATACTGGAAGAGTACAGCGCAACTACAAGAAGGCAACGAGGTCGTTAAAAACCTCGAACAGAATGAGTTTGCAGCGCCTATTCCTACTGGTGATTTTCTGGGTGACGACAAGGCGATGGAGCAATCAGGCACCTCGCGTCGTGACTTCCTCAAATATGTGGGCTTCAGCACCGCGGCGGCATCGCTGGCGGCGTGTGAGGGTCCCGTGATACACTCGGTTCCTTATGTGAATCAGCCAGAGCGTATCATCCCAGGAATGTCTAATTACTATGCGACCACCATCGCAAATGGTCATGACTTTGCCAGCGTTCTGGTCAAGACACGTGAGGGTCGTCCCATCAAGATAGAAAGTAATCGCGATGCAAAACATAGCGGAAACGCAAATGCACGTGTTCACGCATCTATACTTTCCTTATACGACAACAATAGACTTACCACACCGCTAGCCAAAGGTTCTGCGACTGACTGGGATACACTTGATAAGGAGGTTGCCCAGAAGTTGAATCAGCTAGGCGGTAAGGAACTCGTGATTCTTGCTCAAACGTATTCCAGCCCATCCATGAATAAGATCGTGGAAGAATTAAAGGCGAGATATGGCAATGTGCGTGTGGTTACTTATGATACCGTAAGCGAGGAAGCTGCCGTTAATGCATTTTACCTTAAGTATGGTAAACGAGGTCTTGCAGATTACGACCTGACAGATGCACAGTGTATCGTTTCAGTAGGTGCTGATTTTGTAGGTGACTGGCAAGGGGGCGGATTTGATAAAGGTTATTCTGCGTCGCGTATTCCTAAGAACGGAAAAATGTCTCAGCACATGCAGTTTGAGGCAAACATGAGCCTTTCTGGTGCAAATGCAGATCGCAGATTTCCTGTGACTCCGTCTGTACAAAAGCTGGTTTTGGCTGGATTATACAGCAAGATCGTGGGCGGTGGTTCTTCTTCTGGAATGGACGATCGTACAGCTGCGGCAGTAGAACAGGCAGCTATTGCGTTACGACGTGGTGGTAGCAAATCTGTGGTTTTGTGTGGTATCCCAGATCAGGGCGCGCAACAACTTACTCTCGCGATTAATGAGGCTTTAGGATCTACGCTTGTAGATACTGATGCGCCCATCATGACGCGCCAGGGAAGTCATAAGGCTGTCCAGCAACTGGTAAGCGATATGGATAGCGGCCGTGTAGGTGCGTTGTTTGTTACCGGTGTTGACCCTGTTTATAGTTATGAAGATGGTGACGCTTTCGCGAAAGCGATGAAACAAGTGCCACTTACCGTCTCTTTTGCCATCAGAAAAGACGCAACGGCAGACTTGTGTGACTACGTTGCAACAACACAGCACTACCTAGAATCATGGGGTGATGCAGAGATCAAGCAAGGCAATGTGTACCTCTCGCAACCTACGATTCATCCATTATTTGACACTCGTCAGGTGCAGGATACACTATTGAAGTGGTCTGGAAACAACACTACCTATAAGGATTATTTGAAAGAAGCTTCCATCGCAAACGGTGCTAGCTGGAATCAAGCCTTGCAAGATGGTTTCTACACCAGTAATGCTACTTCAACAATCAGCGAAAATATAGGCAGTTCAATTTCAAACGACCGTGCCTTGCGTGACCTGAATTCAGGATCAGATGGTGACGGGATGGAACTGGTTCTGTATACCAAGATTGCGATGGGTGCTGGAAAGCAGTTCAACAATCCATGGTTGCATGAATTGCCTGATCCTATCACAAGAACCACTTGGGATAATTACGTGACCATGTCCCGTGTAGATGCAGAGCGTCTAGGCGTAGAGAATGAGCACGTGGCTAATGGTGCACTGGACGGATCTTACGTAACGCTTACCATGAATGGCGCGCCAGACCTGACGCTTCCCGTACTAATACAGCCAGGACAGGCTCCAGGTAGTATAGGCGTGGCTCTAGGTTACGGGCAGACGCATGGTATCCAGGAAGAAATGCAGGTAGGTGGCAACGCCTTTCCTTTTTATAAAAACGGTGTGGGAACACAACGTGTAAACGTTGCGCTCGCTAGCGCGATGCCTATGCACGAGTTTGCCTGTACACAGTTGCAGAATACGATGATGGGTCGCGATATTATCCGCGAGACAGATCTTGCTACCTATAATACAGGTGATAAGGACTTGTTCAATCCCATGCCAGAAGTATCGCTTAACCACATTGAGACACCGGTTACTTCCCCAGACGTTGATCTCTGGGAGAGTTTTGATCGTTCAGTAGGGCATCATTTCAACATGTCAATCGACCTGAACGCCTGTACCGGTTGTGGTGCTTGTGTGATCGCATGTCATGCAGAAAATAACGTTCCTGTAGTAGGAAAGTCTGAAGTACGCCGCTCGCGCGACATGCACTGGTTGAGAATCGACCGTTACTATTCTTCCACGGAGAGTTTTGAGGCAGACGAATACAAGAAAGATAATTTTGACGGGCTTGGGTTATTTAGCGACAATGGGTCGCTTGAAGGTTTCGGTGAACTGGAAATCCCAGCTGATAATCCGCAGGTTGCTTTTCAAGCAGTCATGTGTCAGCACTGTAACCATGCACCATGTGAGACGGTATGCCCAGTAGCGGCAAGCTCACACGGTCGCCAGGGGCAGAATCACATGATCTATAACCGTTGTGTGGGAACACGTTATTGTGCAAACAACTGCCCGTATAAGGTGCGTAGATTCAACTGGTTCTTGTATAATGACAACGACGAGTTTGACTACTACATGAATAACGATCTAGGTCGTATGGTGATCAATCCAGATGTGACGGTACGTAGCCGTGGTGTGATGGAAAAATGTTCATTGTGTATTCAAATGACACAAATGACCATTCTTGAAGCCAAAAAAGATGGTCGAATGATCGAGGACGGCGAGTTTGCTACAGCATGTTCAAATGCCTGTAACGAGGGAGCTATCGTCTTTGGAGATATCAATGATAAGAAGTCTGAGATTCACAAGCTGAAAGAAAGTGATCGCATGTATCACCTACTCGAGGAAATAGGCACAGAGCCTAATGTGATCTACCAGACCAAAGTGAGAAATTTATAATAACAGGGCAAAACTAGAAGAAAATTATGGCTCATTATGAAGCGCCCATAAGAAGACCACTGGTCACCGGACAGAAGACTTATTCTGACGTGACCAGGGATATTGCAGCACCTGTAGAAGGTAAGGCAAACAAACAGTGGTGGCTGGTATTTACCATCGCCTTGATAGCCTTTCTGTATGGAATAGGCTGTATCACCTACACGATCACTGAGGGGATCGGTGTATGGGGACTGAATAAGACCATCGGGTGGGCCTGGGATATTACCAACTTTGTATGGTGGGTAGGCATAGGTCACGCGGGAACCTTGATTTCTGCAGTACTACTATTGTTTAGGCAAAAATGGAGAATGGCGATCAACCGCTCTGCAGAGGCGATGACTATATTCTCGGTAATCCAGGCAGGACTTTTCCCTATTATTCACATGGGACGTCCATGGCTTGCTTACTGGGTACTACCTATACCTAATCAATTCGGTTCCCTATGGGTAAACTTTAATTCGCCATTGCTTTGGGATGTATTTGCGATCTCTACCTATTTATCGGTTTCACTTGTTTTCTGGTGGACAGGTTTACTTCCTGATTTTGCCATGATACGTGATCGCGCGGTAACACCATTTACTAAAAAGATTTATGGTTTGCTTTCATTCGGATGGAGTGGTAGAGCAAAAGACTGGCAGCGTTTTGAGGAGGTATCGCTTGTTCTAGCGGGACTGGCAACACCACTTGTACTCTCTGTACACACAATTGTATCCTTTGACTTTGCGACCTCTGTAATACCTGGTTGGCACACAACCATCTTCCCGCCTTACTTTGTGGCTGGGGCTGTATTCTCTGGTTTCGCGATGGTGAATACACTACTTATCGTTATGCGTAAAGTGGTGAATCTGGAAAATTATATCACCATTCAGCATATCGAGTTGATGAACATTGTCATCATGATTACTGGATCCATCGTAGGTGTAGCTTATATCACAGAGTTGTTTGTAGCTTGGTATTCTGGCGTTGAGTATGAGCAGTATGCTTTTCTCAACAGGGCAACCGGGCCTTACGCATGGGCTTACTGGGCGATGATGACCTGTAACGTATTCTCGCCTCAATTTATGTGGTTTAAAAAATTACGTACGAGTATCATGTTCAGTTTTGCAATTTCCATTGTGGTAAATATCGGAATGTGGTTTGAGCGTTTTGTGATTATCGTTACCTCGCTACACCGCGACTATCTACCATCTTCATGGACGATGTTTTCACCAACGTTTGTGGATATCGGGATTTTCATAGGAACGATAGGATTCTTTTTTGTGTTGTTCTTGTTGTACTCACGTACATTCCCAGTTATTGCCCAGGCAGAGGTTAAATCCATCCTCAAATCAAGTGGCGATCTGTATAAAAGAATCCGCGAGGAGAAACATATCAATAAACCTGCGACTGCTTCTGGCGACGCGATGGCTCACCCTAGCGAATAATAAGCATTATGTCAACACACAAATTACACGCGCTGTACACAGATGACGACGTACTGCTACAAGCAGTAAAGCAGATACGTGCGCAACACTATCACATAGAGGACGTATTCTGTCCTTTCCCAGTTCACGGTCTTGAAAAGGCCCTGGGCATCGCAGATACACGACTGGCAATCAATGCCTTTTTATATGGTATCGTAGGTCTGGCGGTAGGAACGGTGATGATGAATTATATCATGATCGAGGACTGGCCACAAAATATAGGTGGTAAACCTAGTTTCTCTTATCTGGAGAACATGCCTGCTTTTGTACCCATCATGTTTGAGCTTACCGTATTTTTTGCGGCTCACCTCATGGTAATAACCTTTTATTTGAGAAGTCGTTTATGGCCTTTCAAAAAAGCCGAGAATCCTGATGTACGTACGACCGATGATCATTTCCTAATGGAAATCGACGCGCACGGCGAGGATCTTGAAAGCATCACAAAGTTTATCTATGATACCGGTGCTACAGAAATTAATTTAATTGAAGACAAAGAGATACACTAATGCAGCATTTCTTTAAATACATTCTTGCCATCGTTTTGCTCTCCAGCGCAGTTTCTTGCACTGACGAGACCAAGACGGTAGATGCAAAGACTGATCGCAGTTCCCAGTACTTTCCTAATATGTATCAGGACGTGGGATATTCGACTTACGAGGAGGGTGAGATATTCCCTAACAACATGGCTGCCCAGAAACCAGTTGAAGGGAGTATTTCCCGTGGATGGATGCCTTATGAATATGAGGATAGTAATGATGGTTACGCTTCCGCGAAAGCGAACCTAAAAAACCCACTTCCCTACACAGAAGAGAATTTGACCAATGGACAGGTCAATTACACCATCTATTGTGCAATCTGTCACGGTAAGAATGGCGCGGGCCAAGGCCACTTAGTGAAGACGGAAAAGATTCTGGGGGTTCCTGCTTACGACTCTAGAGAAATCACGCAAGGTTCCATTTATCACGTGTTGTATTACGGTATTAACACCATGGGATCCTACGCCTCGCAAACCACAGAAGAAGAACGCTGGCAAATAGGTCACTACGTAGATAAGTTACGTCGTGAGTTGCAAGAGTTGCCAGAGCGCGAGTATGATTCCATAGTTGACGTGGAGATTAAGGCTACCCAGACCATGTCTGATACGATCATGGGAATAGGTCCTACCGATAAGGATTCTGATGTGGAGACAGATGCGATGCAACCTGGCGAAATCGAAGAATTCGATGCCGAGCGTGAGCGCGAGATGAAGAAACAAAACACAACAATTGACGGCTAGTTAAGGCCTTAAGAAGAGATATTTATGTACGTTCTTACCAGCAAGCTAAAGATTTTTGCCATCGTCCTTATGGTCATAGGAGCCATAATGACCGTGGTGGGTTTCCTTACCGTCCCGTCTGATGATGACATTCGCGAGATGATTAGTCACCACGGCGGTGATCACCATGAGAGCAGTTATGTCAAAGTAGGCGCAGACCATTCAGATGGCGTGCATACAGAGGATGTTCACAAAGAGACTGGTTATGTTACTGATAACAGTACACCAGGAATGGAGGATTCTGATCTCACACCTGGCGCACACGCTGCCGAAGATCACGATGGCGACACCCACTTTGAGCATCTATCGCACCAATTGCACAACAAACCATGGTCTGCTATTTATGTAGCAGCATTCTTTTTCTTTATGATTGGGCTGGGAGCTTTGGTTTTCCACGCATTGCAAAAAGCGGCGCAGGCTGGATGGTCACCGGTTTTGTTTAGGGTTTTTGAAGGGATTAGTAGTTATATACTTCCAGGTGGCATAATCATGTTTATTTTGTTGTTGCTTTCAGGATTGCATATAAACCATATTTTCCACTGGATGGATCCTGAGCTCTACAATCCAGAGAGTACGCACTATGATGAACTTGTGGCAGGAAAGCAGGGCTTTCTTAATGTCCCATTTTTCCTAGCTCGTGCAGCAGCTTTCTTGATTGGATGGAATTTGTATCGCTGGAATATCAGAAAATTCGGTTTGAAACAAGATGAGGAGCCTAAGAACAATGTCTGGTATAAAAAAGGATTTAAGCACAGTGCCATGTTCCTTGTGTTCTTTCTAGTGACTGAATCAATTATGGCTTGGGACTGGATCATGAGTTTTGATCCTCACTGGTTCTCAACCTTGTTTGGATGGTACATTCTTGCCGGGATGATGGTCACGGCAATTACGACAATTGCGATTGTAACTATTGTTTTAAAGTCACAAGGCTATCTTGAGTATGTGAACAATTCACACATTCATGACCTTGCTAAATTCATGTTTGGTTTCAGTATATTCTGGACGTACTTGTGGTTCTCGCAATTTATGTTGATCTGGTATTCAAACATACCGGAAGAGGTTACCTATTTTGTGACCAGGATCCAAGATTATAACCTTGTGTTTTTTGGAATGGTTGCCATCAACTTCTTGCTGCCGTTACTTATTCTCATGAACTCAGATTTCAAACGAGTCAACTGGTTTGTGGTAACAGCTGGTATATTCATTGTTATAGGTCACTATCTGGATATTTATGTTGCCGTGATGCCTGCCACAGTAGGTAAGTCATGGTTTATAGGTCTTCCAGAGATAGGGGCGTTCTTATTTTTTATGGGGCTTTTTGTAATTTATGTGTTCAATACCCTGACTAAAGCACCGCTGGTGGTGAAACACGATCCTTTTATTGAGGAGAGTAAACATTTCCATTATTAAACATTTTTTGTAAAAACTGTTATGACAGCATTTTTTGTAATTTTTATTGCAGTTCTATTCGCTATTTCGGCCTGGCAGATCACTAAGATCTTGAATCTAGGAAAGGCTCCCGAGCCTGATACAGACAATGCCGAGGTCGCAAACGACAAAGACAACAGCAGGCATGGATTCTTCATGCTGGTTTTTATGGTTGGATTCTATATTACCATGATTGCATGTTTTGTTGCTTATGATGACTACTTTCTACCAGATGCGGGTTCTGCGCATGGTGCAGAATACGATAGTCTTCTATTGACCACTACTATAGTGATCATGATTGTACAGGTTCTTACTCAAGGACTGCTACACTGGTTTTCTTACAAGTACCGTGGTAAGAAAGGTCAGCGCGCTCTATTCTACGCAGATAATGATAAGCTTGAATTTATCTGGACAGCGATACCGGTGGTGGTTCTTGCCGGATTGATTCTCTGGGGATTGTTCTCGTGGAACGATATCATGGACGCGAGTACAGATGATGATCCGCTTATCGTTGAGGTGTATGCTTACCAGTTTGACTGGCGTGTGCGTTATTCAGGAAATGACAATACGTTAGGTGATGCTAATGTACGTTTCAAAGAAGGTGTCAACGAGTTAGGTATTGATCCTACCGATGTGGATGGAAAAGATGATGTGGTAGCCCAAGAGCTTCACTTACCAGTAGGTCGCCCGGTGTTGTTCCAGTTCCGTAGTCAGGATGTTTTACACTCTGCTTATATGCCACATTTCCGTGCGCAAATGAATGTGGTTCCTGGGATGGTCACACAGTTTAAATTCACGCCTACAGTCACTTCTGAGGAATATCGCTCAACTGAATTTATGACTGAAAAAGTTCGTAAGATTAACGAGATACGCCGACAAAAAAGCAAGGAACTCGTCGCCGATGGTGACGTGGCTCTGGATCCTTACGAGTTTGAATACTATCTTCTTTGTAATAAGATATGTGGGACTTCCCACTACAACATGCAAATGAAGATCGTAGTAGAAAGTGAGGAAGACTACCAAGAGTGGTTGAGTACACAGAAAACATTTCAACAAACTATAGCTAGCGCTAATAACTAATTACTATGGGACAAACTATTGCAGTTGCACCAGAACCAACTCACGACGACGGTCACCACCACCACAAGGAGACTTTTGTAACTAAGTACATTTTCTCCCAAGACCATAAGATGATTGCAAAGCAATATCTTATCACCGGTCTTATAATGGGTGTGATAGGTATTGCCATGTCTCTTTTGATGAGAATGCAAATTGCCAATCCCTCTGAACCTAGTGTGATATTTGAGGCGCTGCTAGGTAAATGGGCACCAGGCGGTGTTATGGATCCTAACATTTATTTGGCTCTGGTTACAATCCACGGTACCATCATGGTATTCTTTGTACTTACCGCTGGATTGAGTGGTACGTTCTCAAACTTTTTGATCCCACTACAGATTGGTGCGCGTGATATGGCATCAGGATTCTTGAACATGGTTTCCTACTGGTTGTTTGCGCTTTCCTCAATTATCATGGTATCGTCTCTTTTTGTAGAGACTGGACCAGCAGGCGCGGGATGGACAATTTATCCACCTTTAAGTGCATTGCCAGAAGCTATGCCTAATTCAGGTCTGGGTATGACGTTATGGTTGGTTTCAATGGCAATCTTTATTGCATCATCACTCTTAGGTTCATTGAACTACGTGGTAACTGTTATCAATCTACGTACTAAGGGTATGTCCATGACGAGATTACCATTAACGATATGGGCATTCTTTGTAACTGCTATCATCGGTATTGTTTCGTTCCCGGTACTTCTTTCTGCAGCTCTATTGTTGATTATGGATAGAAGTTTTGGAACGTCATTTTTCTTATCTGATATCTATATAAAAGGTGAGGTGCTTGCCAATCAAGGTGGATCGCCAGTACTTTTTGAACACCTGTTTTGGTTTCTAGGTCACCCTGAGGTATATATCGTATTGCTACCTGCATTGGGTATCACTTCAGAGATTATTGCGACAAATTCGCGTAAACCTATTTTTGGTTATCGCGCAATGGTTGCCTCTATTCTTGCGATTGCGTTTCTATCAACCATCGTATGGGGTCACCACATGTTTATCTCGGGTATGAATCCTTTCTTAGGATCTGTATTTACCTTTACAACACTATTGATTGCGATCCCATCTGCGGTAAAGGCTTTCAACTATATCACAACACTCTGGAAGGGTAATTTGCAGCTCAATCCCGCTATGCTCTTTTCCATAGGTCTAGTCTCAACCTTTATTACTGGTGGATTGACTGGAATCATTTTGGGGGATAGTACTCTGGATATTAATGTACATGATACATACTTTGTGGTAGCCCACTTCCACCTTGTAATGGGTATATCTGCACTTTATGGTTTGTTTGCCGGGGTGTATCACTGGTTCCCTAAGATGTTCAATCGCATGATGAACAAGAATCTAGGTTATGTTCACTTCTGGTTAACTGCAATAGGTGCTTATGGTGTGTTCTTCCCTATGCACTTTGTAGGGATGGCTGGACTACCACGTCGTTATTATTCAAATACGGAATTCCCATATTTTGACGACCTAGCGGACACAAATAGCTTGATCACTTACTTTGCAATCGCCACTGCTTTTGCTCAGTTGTTCTTTGCTTATAACTTTGTGAAGTCTATATTCTACGGTAAGAAAGCACCAGCGAATCCATGGAAATCAAATACACTGGAGTGGACTACCGGCGATAAGCATATCCACGGTAACTGGGAGGGTGAGATCCCTGCTGTTTACAGATGGCCTTATGACTACAGTAAGCTCAATGAGAATGACGAATATGTTATTCCAGGACAGGATTACACGCCGCAGCATATACCGCTGCAACCGTTAGAGGAAGAGATGAATCATTAGGACGTTTAGTCCTCGAGTAATTGATAAGAGCTGCTTATTTTGCAGCTCTTTTTTATTTGTATAAAGCTTGGTTCTTCCTTTAGCCACGATCTCAGAACGAGTCCAAATAGTTGAATTGATTATTAATTCATAAAACCACTAACTTTAGTGCTCTTGGCCAAACGGCAATAAAGTAACGCTGCAGTAGTTTGGTACTTAGATAATAGATTTCATGTTTCAAAAACCGGCTATAAATAAGAAATCACTCAGCTTTCAGATGTATGGGTTAGTTATTTTGCTGATAGCTTGTTTTCAAGGGATAGAGGCACAAAGTCTGGTAGTCGCTGACAGCCTGACTAAAAAACCACTTCCTTTTGCTATAGTGCGGTCGCAAAAATTCAGCGCACTTAGCAACGAGAACGGCAATGTTGTCTTGCCAGAGCTATTGATAGACAGTTTGATAACAGTAGTGACTAGTAATTATATCCCTAAGTCATTTAAAGTTGATCGCGGTATTGATACAATTTTCTTACGCACCAAAGCAATTACTCTACGCCCAGTTCTATTACTAGATTCGACAATATCTATTAAAAAAACTAAGAGGCTTAGGGACTCGAGAATACTTAGGGATACACCATTGTGGGCTGGTGAATATTCCAAGACTATATTCTCTCCCAAAGGTAAATTGAAGGCCAGAGCCTTAGTAGGTGTTGAAATAAAACTCGTAAAGGAAATTGGACATACTAGGGATAAAAAAAGAATTTACAACGGATCTAAGCTAGCTTGCCGCCTAAAGGTTGTGCAACGAGACTCCCTGAATGATCCATGTTTAATTTATGAGTCACCCATTCAAATAGTAGATACCGGTAAAAAAGCTAGGGTTTATTTTGACCTTGCTGAAAAACCTTACCTGCTTGACCAGACGTTTGAAATACATTTTGAGAATCTGGGAAAAGTAAGTGGTAACTACGAATTCATGAATTCTGATAGCTTCAACTATATCCGATTAGATATCACTGATAAGGTGAGCGCAGATTATGAATCTACCTCTTTTTATGGTAGAGAAATTGGTACTGACAGTACAGGATTAGAGATGAATTATAAGCACGATAAAATCCCAGGTTTACGGAACAGTGACAGGCCTTACACCATCAACTATAGGTTCTACTACAAATAATAGGTATTCAGTGATCTTTACGGACGTTCCGATTCATCCAGAACAGTTCAAATAGCAAAAGCCGTTCAAAATTGAACGGCTTTGCTTATTGTAATAGAATGAGCTATTTACTTTTCCAAAGCTATTAAGCAGTACCTCTTGCCGGATAATCATTTTTTAAAATGTAATCAATGGCATCAAGCGTATCTTTTACACTAGGCCTTGCAAAAGGCATACTCTGCACTGAGGAAAAGAATAGCTTTCCATGAGCGTCTACCAGAAATATTCCTGGTTCAGAAAACTTGGCAGGTTCCTTATCGCTTACTGCGGTAGAAATAAAGAGCCCCAGCTCACGGGCAAGGCTTTCACTTAGGTCATACGCGATAGGTAATGATGGGATTTCCCAGTCTTTTTCAGTTGATTTGGCAGTGTGCTCATTGTCCATACTCACAGCACAAATATTGACTCCTCGCTCCTCAAAATCAGTAAGGTGTCTTGTCACTTCCTCCAGCTGTTTTTTACATACTGGGCAATGTTTCCCGCGGTAGAAATAGAGAATCGTGAAATTTTCTGGTGACTGTTCATCTAGCACAAATCTCGCATCGTTGATCAGATCTAGCTCAATTTTGGGCAATTGCTGTGTTGGCCTCATGTTTTTTCTTTAAATCTATCAAACATGACCGCTCATGGGTATAAAATCCTGTGAATTGCATAAAGTTTATCACCTATGGGACGGATTACAAATAGGGTTTTCGACTGCTGAATACTTTATACCTGATATTTTATGCAAGATGTCTGGGTTATTACGCTTTCGCGAAAGCGGAAAAAAAAACCCACACCACAACACTACAGACCTCAAGTAAACTGTTATCGCTATCCAGTAATGGATTGCAGCTATCTTGCCCACCGTGTGCGCTATCTTTACCCTATGAATGAAAATCTAGATCCGCATGGTTCCAATTTTACGCATGAGGAACAGGACATAGAACGCGCGTTGCGGCCGCTATCATTTGATGATTTTGCGGGGCAGGACCAGGTGCTGGAGAATCTCAAGATCTTTGTGGCAGCAGCAAACCAGCGGGAGGAGGCTTTAGACCATACCCTGTTCCACGGCCCACCGGGACTGGGAAAGACTACCCTGGCACATATACTCGCGGCAGAACTGGGCGTGGGAATAAAAGTAACTTCTGGGCCAGTGCTGGATAAGCCTGGTGACCTAGCCGGACTGCTGACTAACCTTGATGAAAGGGACGTTTTATTTATCGATGAGATTCACCGGCTGAGCCCCATCGTGGAAGAATACCTGTATAGCGCGATGGAGGATTACAAGATCGATATCATGATCGAGACAGGACCTAATGCGCGCACAGTACAAATCAATTTGGCACCCTTTACATTGATAGGCGCCACGACCAGATCTGGTTTGCTTACCGCACCCATGCGAGCGCGTTTTGGTATATCGTCCAGATTGCAATACTACTCAACCGAATTATTGTCCACCATCGTGGTGCGTAGTGCGGAGATATTGAACGTGCCCATTCAGGAAAATGCGGCCATTGAAATTGCTGGCCGCAGTCGCGGCACGCCGCGCATCGCAAATGCACTGCTGCGACGGGTACGTGACTTTGCGCAGATAAAGGGAAATGGGAGCATCGATCTGGACATCGCCCAGTTCTCGCTCAAGGCACTCAATGTGGACGCTTATGGCCTAGACGAGATGGATAACAAAATCCTGACGACCATCATTGATAAATTCAAAGGCGGCCCCGTGGGTATCACGACGCTTTCTACGGCCGTGTCTGAAAGTTCAGAAACCATTGAGGAGGTGTACGAGCCCTTTCTGATCCAGCAGGGATTTATCATACGCACACCGCGGGGTAGGGAAGTGACTGAGGCTGCCTACAAGCATTTGGGACGTACAAAAAATTCAGCTCAGAACGGTTTGTTCGACCAATAGCCATGAAGGAAATCCACCGCGTACCTACTTTAGATTTTTTACTCAAGACCCGCCAGATCTATAAGGATCCGCTGCCATTTCATAGAGATAATTTTAAGAAATACGGCAACACGTTTAAGATAAGTCCCAAGCCTGGATTGACCATCAATTTTACTTGTGATGAGCAGCTCACACGCCATATTCTTCAAAAAAACCAAAAGAACTACGACAAGTCAAAACTACAAACCGAGGATCTAGGCAAATACATAGGTCACGGTCTGCTGACGGAGAATGGTGAGAAATGGCGTGCAAACAGGAAACTGATCCAGCCGGCATTCTATAAAAAATCGCTGGTATCCATTATGGACACCATGGAAAAGGTGATTGTGGAAGAAATCAGCCAGATTGAAACGGGTAAGGAAATTGACGTCTATCCCATCTTCAATAATCTTGCATTTAAGGTGGTTGCCCGCAGCCTGTTTTACCTAGAAGACGTAGATGAAGAAATCGCGCGCCTACAACACATTACAGAAAGTGCGCAAAACATGCTGATCAAGGAACTGCGCATCCCGTGGATGAAGTGGTATTTTGACAGGGAATGGCTGGCTGGTGAGCGCAGCATCCCATTCAATCTAGATCTGGTAGATGAGGGACGCGATATCCTGAGAAAGTTTATCGCACAGCGCCGTGCAGATCCCAATAATTATGACGATCTGCTGGATATGCTGCTGCACAGCACCTATGAGGATGGAACCCATATGGAGGACGATCAGCTGGTGGATGAGATTCTAGTACTTTTTATTGCTGGTCACGAGACTACGGCAAATGCACTCAGTTTTGCCCTGCAGCTTATCACACGCCACCCCACTGCCCAGCAGACCATACGCGACCTGGCAAACACTACCGATGCCAGCAAGGGATTGATGCCTTGGCTGGGTTCCATGGATTACGTAAAGCAATGCATTGAAGAAACGCTGCGGCTGTTTCCACCAGCCTACGTGACAGATAGGGTTGCGCTGGAGGACGATCAATGTGGCGATTACGATATCAAGGCAGGCAGCATTTGGCTGATTTCGTTTTACGAGATGCACCGCCGTGAGGATTTATGGGATCGCCCTACAGAGTTTGATCCAGAAAGATTTGAGACCGAAAAAGCAAGAGAGTACCGCGATTTTTATTTCCCATTTGGCGCTGGTCCCCGCATGTGCGTGGGGAACAACTTTGCCATGTTTGAAATGATGCTCGCCATCACCAGAATCCTGGAACGCTACAAGATTTCTGCTGTAGGTGATGAGATTGACTACCACCCGCTGATCACGCTCAAGCCTAGGAATGCTAGGGTGGTATTTGAGGAATTGTAGTAGATAGTAATTACGCTTTCGCGAAAGCGAGCACATTTGAATATTATCGGCGGCATTTTACAATCCTTAATGGCGTACCTCAGATTGACGACAAGCTTTATTTCTAATGCAAAGCGTCTTTCAAATGTCTTGCTATGATTTGGGGATCAGTCGCAAAATTTGACCTGTTTCTCTTTACACCAATGAAAGTAGTTTTCAAGTTTTCATCATGAAAATGGCCAATATCCTAATCAGCTTGCCATGAATTTGTTTGTTCAAATATTTCCTCAATAATTTCTTCCCATAATCCTTTTCCAAGAAGGACTACGGCTTTAGGTTGTGAAATCTGAATCAATTCGATAAGTTGTTTCACTTGTAAGTTGTAGAATTCCGGATCAAGTACTTCCTTTTTTATAGTCTTTAATTCTTTCTCGCTTATGGTCGCTATGGGATTGAAATTGACTAACCATGACCGATTCTTATAAAAATCTTCTTTTTGAGAGTCATCAAATCCCATGATTGATAAAACCTTGTTGAATGAATGGGCTAGTAGGATATTTGTACTCTTCCCCATTCAATGTATCAGCAAAAGAATTATAATCAGAATACCGCACATCCTTATCCCCAGAAGGGATTCCTGAGCCAGCTCCAGGGTTGATGCCTACTAGTAGAACTTCAATGTTTTCAGCATTCTCATTGCCATCAATGAAGCTGTAGCCATAACATAGCCTTTGCAATTCAGGATTTTTCTGGATCAAGTCCATCTTGTTTTCAACTTCAGTTTCATAACGATTTATCCAGTCTTGCAGTTGCTGTCTCATAGAATATATTTTTAAAAGAGTTTTGTAAACGGGTTCCAAGTTAATCCAATTTTTACAACAGCATGCTGAAGTTCCCACAGTAGCATTCTAAAATTCGAGTCCTTGCTTTGTTTTGATAACAACTGGTTGCCTAAATCATATAGCCGGAAATAGAAATACTTGTGTTTATCGAACTCAGCATTATTCAAACGACTTTCTAGATATTCACAACTCAATACAATCATATGTGGAATCTCATTACTGAATCGGAATGTGAGATCGCTTTTAAATTTACAATTATCAATTTTAGCTGCAATTGAGCATATCTCAGTTGCTGTTATCCACAAGTTCAATGTGTTATTAAGACTGGTTTTTTTAGTGCTCTCGATTTGAAATTGAAAAGATTTAAAGGCATTCATTAGTTCTGTCATGTAGTTGTCTTTAGTCTCAAACCTATGATTAAAACGCTGATCTACAATGATTACTGCCAAATTTTCAAAAATCAGATTCTGCTGAAAACCGATTAGGGTTTTAGTCCCGCCTACCCGGCCGATCTGCCATAGTGACTTGATTTTCAAATTATCGGCTTTCGCGAAAGAGTAATTCCAACAAACTATCTATTCCGATTATCACGATTACGAAATTGAATTCTCTTTTTAATTGATTGATGCCTTTTTGGGGCAACAAAAACTCCGATTAAGACCACTGCAATTATGAGTATCCAAAGCATGTTATTTCATATGATCGTTTGCTGTTGTAATTTACAAATTCCAATTTGAAAATCTAGGTGATTACATACTTCCTGTACTTTCAAATTCAATGTAGCCTGCCCATGACTGATGATGAATACTTTTGTCTACGGAAAACATAGTGAATGAGCGAAGAAAGCAAAAATTTGTAAAGTGTTTATCTACAATCATTATTCAGAAAGCATCCAACATGACTTCCTATTAGTAAAATTACTAGTTGAGTAAAAACTTTGTTCTAATAACTCAGTAGGTAAATTAAATGGCATTAGAAAAAAAATTATCATCATTTAGGTTTACAACCATGGAATAGCTCAAATACAAATTAGAAATTACACAATGGTTTTGAGACTAATTACTGATCTAATGGAAATACTGTAAAATACATTTACGACCTAATCAATTTTGGTAGAGTCCCTAACTATTAACTTAGTGTCTAGTATTTTAGTCTGGTAAGTAAAGGCCTTTTTCTTTTTATTGGCTTTAATCTCCTTATATAATATTTTGAACGATTGCCTTCCCATTTCGTATCCAGGTTGGTCTATTGTACTTAGCGAGGGTGTAATAACAGATGACATGAACCAGTTACTGAAACCTACAACTAATATGTCTTCAGGAATTCGTTTTCCTGCATTTTGAAGCCCTGTCATAGCACCTATGGCTACTAGATCCGTATTGATAAAAACACCATCAACATCTGGATGGTCTTTTATCAGTTTATGAGCATTTGCCTTACCTTCTTCAAAACTATCCTCATTACATTCACATAAATACACAAAATCATCATTATACTCTAGATCACTATCGCGTAAAGCAGCTCTATAGCCTAGATAGCGATCAATCGAGTTTTGCGGCATCAGAGGTCCTCTGAAGTGCGCAATTTTCTTACAACCACGGTCGATGAGGTGTTTGGTCGCTTTGTAACCAGCCAGGCGATCATTAATTACAACTTTTGAACAATCGATAGTTTTGTCAATTTTGTCAAAGAGAACTAAGGGTTTGCCATGTGATATAACCTTTTTAAGATGTAAAAAATCGGTGGTTGTATTGGACAAAGAAATGAGTATTCCATCGACTCCTTTATTTAAAAGAAGATCAATTTGTTTTTTTTCTAGTTTCATCGATTCATTTGATTGTAAAATGATAACGAGATAACCCTTCTTTTCCGCTTGACGTAAGATTCCCTTTATAACATTTGCAAAGAAATGATGTACGATAGCGGGAATCACCAGTCCTATAGTTTTGGATTCGTTAGTCCTCAAGTTAACGGCAAATGAATTGGGCGTGTAGTTTAAATTTTCTGCTAGCTCTCTAACCCGAGCTTTTGTTTTAGAACTTACGTCTGGATAATCTTTCAAGGCTTTTGAAACTGTTGTCACTGAAATGTTTAATTCCAGTGCTATTTCCTGTAATGTAACTCTTTTCAATGCTGTTCTTTTGGGTAAATATATCAATCGAAAACGATTTCGACTATTTCGAAAACGATTTCGGTAAACTTAATTCCTAATTGACTAATGCACTACATGTAGCTTAGCCCTATCGTTAATAATAAAATAAGTTTTACATGGATTTGACAACTACAAGATTTTACGGTTTTATAATAGCCTTTTTCTTTGCAGCGGTAGCCTTTGCACAATCATCAATTTCAGGAAAAGTTACTGACAACTTTGGTGATCCCATATTAGGGGCAAATATTATTATACAAGGCACTGACAAAGGTGTTGTGACTGATTTTGATGGTAATTATATTATCAAGGAGATCAGTGATGGAAGTTATACACTTGTTGTCTCATACTTAGGCTACAACAAAACCTATAAAAAGGTTGAGGTTTCGGGTAAGGATGTAATTGTCAATGCGGAACTTAAAGAAAACGCGGAGTCCCTAGAAACGATTGTTATAACAGGTGTTGCAAATCCCAAAGCTAGAATTGAATCTAGCGTTTCGGTCACATCATTAGGGACTGAAACTATCGAGCAGTCTGCACCTCGATCAACGGCCGAAATATTCAGAACGATTCCAGGAATTAGATCAGAGTCAAGTGGAGGGGAAGGTAACTCAAATATTGCGGTACGGGGTGTACCCATCTCATCCGGTGGTTCTAAATATGTTCAGCTTCAGGAAGATGGTCTTCCTGTATTATTGTTCGGCGATATTTCTTTTGGGACTGCAGATATCTTCACACGTTTTGATGCAAATGTGGCTAGGATTGAAGCTATCCGTGGTGGATCAGCTTCTACTCAAAGTTCCAATGCCCCTGGTGGAATTATCAATATAATTAGCAAAACTGGTATAAGGACTGGTGGTAGTATCGGAACTGTTTTTGGTGCTGATTATGATTCGTTTAGAACAGACTTTGACTACGGGACTGAAATAGCCGATGATCTTTATATCCATGCTGGAGGATTTTATCGTGTAGGGGAAGGAATTAGAAATTTAGGTTTTACCGGTAACAACGGTGGGCAGTTCAAGTTGAGCCTCATGAAAAAGTGGGATAAGGGATCAGTGAGAGTCTATGGAAAGTTTTTAAATGACCGCGCAGCGGCCTACCTACCAGTTCCCGTCCAGGTCTCTGGAACAAATTCAGATCCAGATTGGACGGACGCACCAGGTTTTGATGCAACACTAGGCTCTAACCATACGGCAAACCTTACCCAGACTTTGCGTGTAGGTCCTGATGGTGCACCCACGAGAGGTAACCTTGCAGACGGTATGCACCCGGTTTCTACCTCTGTAGGTATCCAGGCAAATTTTGATCTCGCTCAAGACTGGAAAGTCACTAATAATGGTAGGTTTTCGATTAATTCAGGGGCATTTATCTCACCATTCCCTGCTCAGGTAGCAACTGCTTCTGAAATTGCAGATAGTTTTGGACCAGGGTCTTCGCTGCAGTTTTTAGATGGATCAAGTGTTTCAGATCAGAGTCTGGTGTCTAGAATCCATATGTTTGACGTAACATTAAACAACTTCAACAATTTTATGAACGATCTGAAATTATCAAAGAAATTTGATAATGTAAGCATAGGATTGGGATACTTCAAATCCATTCAAAACATCTCTATGTCATGGATGTGGAACAGTTATCTACAAGAAGTCGACGGTGGCAATGCTAGACTTATAAATGCCTTCGACAGTACAGGTGGAGCTTTAAGCGAAAATGGGTTGTATGCCTATGGTACGCCTTTCTGGGGCAACCTTCAACGCAATTACGATACTTCCTATAATGTTTCTGCCCCTTATGCAAACTTCGCGATAGAATTAGGAGAGAAGATCAACATCGACGCCAGTTTAAGATATGATTACGGTAGAGTGGATGGAAACTTTACTGAGGGTACAGAATCTGCAATTGATTTGAATAATGATGGAGTCATCTCAGCACCAGAGCAGAATGTATTTGCATTTGACAATTCAAATCCTACCGTTGTGAACTATAACTATGATTACGTTTCTTATTCAGCGGGTATTAATTACTTGATTAAAGACCGTCAAGCAATTTTTGGACGATACAGTAGAGGTGCTGCAGCAAAAGCAGACCGTATATTGTTTTCAGGTCTGGACTATCAGAATTCAGACAGAATAAATGCACTGGACTTTCTGGATCAAGCAGAATTGGGATACAAGCAAGGGTTTGAGAATGGGGCGCTTTACGTAACTGCTTTTTATGCAAAAACCACTGAGCAAGCAGGTTTTGAGGCTACAAATCCAGATTTGATAATTGATAACGACTATAAAAGTCTAGGTGTAGAGTTAGAAGGGGTTTATAGATTAAAAGATTTTAAAATGAGAGGTGCGGTAACTTATACAAACGCTACTATAGAATCAGGTGATAATGATGGCAATACTCCTAGAAGACAACCTGATTTCATCTACAACTTCATTCCATCTTACGATTTCGGTTCAGAAAAGCAAAATTCGGTGGGATTGAGTTTCATTGGTCAAACTAAAGCTTTTGCACAGGATAATAATGAACTGATTATGCCTGGCTTTGTGATAATCAATGGATTCTTAAATGTAGGTATCACAAAATCGCTTAATGCAAACCTATCGGCAAATAATATTTTTGATTCTCTAGGAATTACAGAAGCTGAAGAAGGCTCAATCGTTGAAGGACAGAATAATATAATAAGAGCAAGATCCCTGCCTGGCAGATCAATCTCTGTAGGTCTTCAATATAGTTTTTAAGTTTACCGCTTTCGCAAAAGCATGAAATAAAAATATTACCTGATTTTTTGAATGCCGCTAGAATGTTGATGTTATTGTAATGTCAACATTCTTTTTTAAACTTTTATCATGAAAATCTCAAAGATCAAGTTATCATTCTGGCAGATACTCAATATGAATGTGGGTTTCTTTGGGATTCAATATAGTTTTGGCCTTCAACAAAGTGCAGTTACACCTATTTACGATTTTTTAGGTGCCAGTCCTGATCAAATCCCGATCTTACATCTTGCTGGGCCCATGACTGGACTTTTGGTACAGCCAGTTGTGGGTGCTTTGAGTGATAAGACGTGGTCACCTAGATTTGGGCGTCGTAAACCTTACTTTTTAATTGGAGCATTGCTTTGTAGTATAAGCTTGTTGCTCTTTCCATACAGCAGTTCCTTATGGATGGCGGCAGGGCTTTTATGGATTCTTGATGCTGGTAACAATACCGCTATGGAGCCCTATAGGGCGTTGATAGCTGATTCTCTTGTAAAAGAACAGCAACCCTTGGGCTTTCAGATGCAAAGTTTTTTTACAGGCTTAGGGCAAGTTCTGGCAAATCTCTCCATATTTGTTTTTCCTCTTATTATAGTAGGAAAAACCGGCTCGTTACCTAAATGGGTCTATGCATCTTTTTTTCTGGGTGCTTTTTGCTCCATTGCAACTATTTTATGGAGTATCTATAAGACTAAGGAAATTCCCCCCAGTAAAGAGGAATTGGAGTCAAAAACAAAGGCTAGGACCACTATTGTAACACCTTTCATTGAAATATTTTCCGCTATTAGGGAAATGCCTAAAGTCCTATGGCAATTAGCGATAGTTTATCTATTCCAGTGGTATGCCCTTTTCTGCTACTGGCAGAATGCTTCAAAAAGTATCGCGCTATCTGTATATGATGCTACACCACAGCAAGATCCAGAACTTTATGAAAAGGCGGTAAGTTGGTCTGCTTTGGTAAATGGATGGTATAATGTGGTAACTTTTCTGTTTGCCTTTGTTCTGGTATATTTTGCAAAGAAATATAGTGCAAAGTCAGTCCATTTTATTTGTTTACTGCTTGCAGCAACTGGCTTTTTCTTCTTTCCTTACATAGAACAAAAAGAATTATTATTATTTGCAATTACTGGATTTGGCGTGGGCTGGGCGAGTATGATGGGTATTCCTTATTTGCTGGTTATTGCTGACATACCCAAAGAAAAGTATGGTGTTTACATGGGAATTATTAATATGATGATTGTGGTGCCCATGATTCTTCAGACGCTTTCTTTTGGTTATTTACTTAAGCATTTCCTGGGTAATGACCCAAGGAATGCCATAACCTTTGCTGCTGTTCTACTTGTAATAGCTGCTATTGCTACCTTATTTGTTTCACCTGAAAAAAAAACCACTCATGGATAATTTGATCTATGAAAGAGCAGTAGGATTGCTTAGGGATGTAGCTACACCGTCAGGTTTTATGGCGAGCCAGAGCGATGGCGCAAACTACAACAGAATATGGTCTCGTGATGGGGTTATCTGTGGTCTTGCCGCATTGGCAAGTGATGATAAGGAGTTGATAGAAACTTTTGTCAAAACCATTGAAACCCTTTTTCAGCATCAGCATGAGATAGGTACCATCCCCTCAAACGTATCAGTCACATCATTTAGTGTTCATGTAAGCTATGGGGGGCTGGCTGGTAGAGTAGATGCTATAACGTGGTACATTATTGGAATATGCCATTTGTCAATCTACTTTGAGGATAATAATAAGTTTTACTTTAAGTATCGAGATTCTATAGATAAAGCGTTGCGATTACTGGAAGCTTGGGAATTCAATAATGCAGATTTAATATACACACCTTTATCAGGGAATTGGGCTGATGAGTATATCACTGATGGCTATGTACTCTACGATCAGCTCTTGAGAATTTGGGCCTTGAAATTATGCCAAAAAATTGATCCTAAGAAAAAAAACGAAGAGAAACTCAATTCGATCACCAAAAGGGTGCTTTTAAATTTTGTGCCTAATACGAGTGGAGAAAAAGTGCATCCTCGAGCATATGAAAAACTATCTGATCTAGAATACTTACCCGCGTCTTTTTCACCTGCTGGTTATAAGACAAACTTTGATTCGTTGGCTCACAGTCTATTCCTATTATTGGGCATTGGGGACGAATCACTAACCAGTTCTTTAATAAATTGTGCCGAGGGGATCAGAAGGCAGACTTTTCTCAAAGTTATACCCGCATTCTGGCCTGTGATAAAAAAAACAGATGCTGAATGGCATTTACTTAAAGACAATTACAAGTACGATTTCAGAAATTATCCATATGAATTTCATAACGGGGGTAGTTGGCCCATGGTTAATGGATTTTATGGGCTGGCACTATACAATTCTTTAAGGACTCAGGACGCACTAGAATTATTATCTCATATTAACGACCTTAATAGCAAAGATAATTTTGGCTTCTTTGAAAACTTCAATTCTAACACTGGTGAGCCCAATGGCGTGGTCAGGTGTGCCTGGAGTGCGGCTGCTACCGTACTTCTTCATCAGTCGATCAGTAACAAATATAAATTACATTTTTAATTGTGAAAGACATTGATATCTTATGTGTAGGAGAGCTATTAATAGACTTAATAGGTCTAGATAAAAATAGTAATCTTGAGAACACAACCGATTTTAAAAAGTTTCTGGGTGGATCACCTGCAAACGTCGCAGTTAATTCTACATCTCTTGGACTAAAGCCAGCATTGGTCGCTAGTTGCGGCAATGATGGTTTGGGAAAGTTTTTAATTAAAGAGTTGGAAAATAAAAATGTAGATTGTTCCCTAGTTCAGAGGTCTAATTTGCACCCTACAAGCATAATCATTGTTTCTAATTCTGAGGACACGCCAGACTTCTCTGCATACAGAAATGCAGATTATCAAATCAGCGATTTTATTGACCAAACGGTGATTGAAAGATCTAGAATTTTTCACACCACCTGTTTTGCTCTTAGTAAAGACCCAGCTCAAAGTACTATTTTGAAGTCTGCTGCAATAGCAAAATCTGTAGGAACAGCTTTAAGTATAGATCTCAACTATTCTGAGAAAATATGGAAAAACCGTAGCCAAGCGTACAAAGTGGTGAAAGAATACATGAGCAATGAACCGTTAGTCAAGGTCAGTGAAGATGATTGTTTAAGGTTTTTTGGCAAACAATTAAAAGATCATGAGATATTAGAACACTTTCATAATCTAGGCGCTCGTGTAATATGTTTGACTAAAGGCAGCAGAGGCGTCTTAGTCTCAAGTAGGGAAGAGGGAGTTTTGCACAAATCAGCTCCTAAGGTTGATAAA
Source organism: uncultured Flavobacteriaceae bacterium (assembly GCA_963740155.1). Classification (GTDB taxonomy): domain Bacteria; phylum Bacteroidota; class Bacteroidia; order Flavobacteriales; family Flavobacteriaceae; genus Nonlabens. The sequence continues at coordinate 96,333 of CAVUDE010000005.1, forward strand.
GTGGTAGACACTACTGGTGCAGGTGACGCATATTGGACTGGTTTTCTATACGCCCAATTGAACTCGCTGAATCTAGAAAATTCTGTACAAATGGGACAGCAACTTGCGGCGCTCAAAATTGGAAATCTAGGTTTTCTACCAGATACTATAAACCTTGAATAGATCGCTTTCGCGAAAGCGGAATAATCAGCACCACTATTAATCCACCTCAAAGCTGTGAAGTACCTTTGCTCATGCTAAAACCACCGCATGAGCGAAGAAAGCAAACGCCGCGAGGCATTGATCTACCATGCAAAACCACAGCCGGGTAAGATCAAGACAGTCCCTACAAAAAAATACAGCAGCCAGCGTGATCTCTCCCTGGCGTACTCGCCGGGTGTTGCGCACCCATGTATTGAAATCGCCAAGGACAAATCAAATGTCTATAAATATACCGCCAAAGGCAATCTGGTGGCTGTTATCTCAAACGGTACCGCCGTGCTGGGACTGGGCGATATAGGCCAGAAGCCTCTAAACCCGTTATGGAGGGAAAAGGTTTGCTATTCAAAATCTTTGCAGACCTAGACAGCTTTGACATTGAGGTGGATACAAAGGATATCGAGGCTTTTATCGCGACGGTAAAGAATATTGCACCCACATTCGGCGGGATCAATCTGGAGGATATCAAAGCTCCGGAAGCCTTTGAAATTGAACGCAGGCTTAAGGAAGAACTGGACATTCCCGTCATGCACGACGACCAGCACGGTACGGCAATCATTTCTAGCGCGGCCTTGCTTAACGCGCTTGAGCTTGCAGAAAAGAAGATCGACCAGGTGAAAATCCTGATTTCTGGGGCGGGTAGTGCGGCCATCTCTTGTACGAGACTCTACGTTGAACTAGGTGCGCGACCTGAGAATATCATGATGTTTGACGTCGATGGGCTGATTACGACCTCACGCACGGATCTGGGCAAAGAGCAAATGCGATTTGCCAGGGATATGATATCCGTGAGCATGGCAGAAGCATTTAAAAGCGCAGATGTTTTCCTAGGATTATCGGCTGGGAATATTGTTGACGCTGGTATGCTTAAAAGCATGGCGGCAGACCCTATTGTTTTTGCCATGGCAAATCCGGTACCAGAGGTAGATTATAATCTTGCCATTGCTACGCGTGACGATATCATCATGGCGACAGGCCGCAGCGATCATCCCAATCAGGTAAACAACGTACTGGGTTTCCCGTTTATTTTCCGTGGTGCGCTGGACGTGCGGGCGACAAAGATCAACGAGGCGATGAAGATGGCAGCCGTAAAGGCCATTGCACAACTAGCCAAGGAACCAGTTCCTGAACAGGTGAATATCGCTTACGGGGAGTTGAAGCTGAATTTTGGCAGGGATTATATCATTCCAAAACCTTTTGACCCGCGACTCATATCCACCATCCCACCAGCCGTGGCGAGAGCGGCAATGGAAAGTGGCGTCGCCACAGAACCCATTACAGACTGGGAACGCTATGAGGAGCAGTTGCTCTCCCGCATGGGATCTGACAATAAACTGGTGCGACTCATACTGAATCGCGCTCGTACAAACCCAAAAAGAATTGTTTTTGCAGAGGCTGACAACCTGGACGTGCTCAAAGCCGCACAGATCGTAAAGGAAGAAGGTCTTGCAGAACCTATTTTGCTGGGTAGGCTGGAAAAAATCCAGAGCCTGATGAAAGAACTGGACTTTGATGAGGATATTCTCATCATCGATCCCAAAGATGAGGACGATAATGAGCTAATAGAACGCTATGCATACGAGTTCTGGCAATTGCGCCAGCGCAAGGGCGTCACGCTCTTTGATGCAGAAAAGGCGCTGCGCCAGCGCAATTATTTTGCCGCGATGATGGTTAAGCTGGGCGATGCAGATGCATTGATCACGGGGGTGGCGCAATCCTACCCGCGATCTGTAAAACCCATGCTGGAAATTATAGGCCGCGCCGCGGGCGTGGACAAGATTGCCACTACAAACCTCATGATCACGGATCGCTGCCATGTTTGTCTCAGATACGTCTATTAACATTGAACCAGACGCACTTGAACTGGCAAAAATCGCACAGATGACAGCGCGCACGGCAGAACTTTTTGGTATCAAACCAGTGATTGCGATGCTGTCGTATGCAAACTTTGGTTCTTCTACCCATCCACATGCCAGTAAGGTAAAGGATGCCGTAAAATACCTGCATCAGTATTATCCAGACCTGAACGTGGACGGTGAGCTGCAAACGGATTTTGCCCTGAATCCAGAATTGCTGGAACAAAAGTTTCCGTTCTCAAAACTCGCGGGCAAGAAAGTCAATACGTTGATTTTCCCTAATCTTGAAAGTGCAAACAGCACCTACAAACTACTCAAGGAACTTAATAAGAGTGACTCGATAGGTCCCATCATGATGGGGATGCAAAAACCGGTACATATCCTGCAACTGGGCGCCAGCGTTGACGAGATTGTGAATATGGCTGCGGTTGCCGTGATTGATGCACAGCAAAAAGAGAAAAGGCAAAAAGAAACCGCAAGACAGCAATCCTAGAATCCTATTAGCCTAGTGAGGCTATGAAGAATCACCTTTTTTCATAGGCGTTTGTCACTTGTTGTTTAACAAAACTTTTTACAAGCTTTAAATCCTTACTTTTGACAGCATTTTGAAAAAAATGAGGGTATGATCGCGCAATTGCGAGGCAAGCTAGTAGAGAAAAATCTGACGGATGTAGTGATCGACTGCAGCGGGGTGGGATACCTTGTTGAGATATCGCTGCACACCTATTCTCAAATTCCTGACAATGAGCTTATACAGCTGTTTACCTTTCCCGTGTACCGGGAGGATTCACAACGTTTGTTTGGATTTCTTTGATAAGGGTGAGCGTGAGGTTTTTAAGCTGCTTATTTCCGTTTCTGGGATCGGGGTAAACACCGCCAGAACCATGCTCTCCAGTATTGAGCCCAGCCAGGTGGCAAGTGCGATTGCCAGCGGTGACGTTGCCGTTATACAGAGTGTAAAGGGAATAGGCGCAAAGACTGCCCAGCGCGTGATCATTGAACTCAAGGACAAGATCCTGCAGGTGATTGATAATCCACAATTAACAGTGGTGGCGAGCAATACGGGACGGGACGAGGCGTTATCTGCCCTAGAGACTCTGGGCTACCTGCGCAAGCAGTCCCAGAAGGTAGTGGATAAGATTCTGCAGGGCCAGCCAGATGCCACAACGGAACAATTGATAAAAGAAGCTTTAAAACAGCTATAGAATTTGGGAGTTAGCTTGATTAGGAAACGGCATTTAGCGTTTTTGGTGATTTTTCTTTTTTGCGCTTTCGCGAAAGCGCAAGACCCCACAACTCCTCCTGATAGTACAGCCGTGGGACCTAAATTAGGCTCCCTCAAATTTCCTGATCCACCCAGCATAACCCAGCTTTACAAGTACAATGCAAATCTGGATCGCTACGTTTTTTCCAGCAGTTTCAACGGGTATGAGATCGCCTATCCTTTCCTGCTTACCAGGGAGCAGTATGTAGATCTGGTACTCAAGGAGCAGATACGCGCACATTTCCGTGAGAAGGCAAAAGCGGTAGCGGGAAGAACAGATGAGGACAAGGATAAGCGCCGCGACCTGTTGCCTAACTTTTACGTCAATTCTGATCTGTTCACCTCCATTTTTGGCGGGAATACCATCGATCTGGATCCGCAGGGTTCTGTAGAAATCGATCTTGGAATATTATTCAATCGTACGGATAATCCAGCATTGTCACCTCGCAACCGCCGCAACCTGACCTTTGACTTTAACCAGCGTATCAATCTAAGCATGGTGGGGAAGATTGGGACCAGGCTGCAGGTAAATGCAAATTATGATACGCAGAGCACCTTTAATTTCCAGAACCTTATCAAGCTGGAATACACGCCTACAGAAGATGATATCCTGCAGAGTATTGAGGTAGGTAATGTGAGTATGCCGCTTAATTCCCAACTTATACGGGGTGCACAAAGTCTCTTTGGTATCAAGACAGAACTACAATTCGGTAGGACGCGTATTACAGGGGTGTTTTCTGAACAGCAGTCAGAATCCAGAACCGTACAGGCAGAAGGTGGTGCGACGCTCAATGAATTTGATTTTTTCTCGCTGGACTATGACGAGAACCGTCACTTCTTTCTAGCGCATTACTTCCGCGATAATTATGACGATGCGCTTAGGAATTATCCGTTTATAGACAATAACATTCAAATAACTCGCGTAGAGGTGTGGGTAACAAACAGGGGCAACCGCACACAAGATGTACGTAACATAGTTGCCATACAGGACGTGGGAGAATCTGACCCCAGTAATATAGGACTAGCAAACCCGCCGGGTGGTTTTATAAACGTACCTGCCGGCCAGTTTCCAGATAATGCAAACAACGATTTTAACCCGCGTGGTATAGGCGGTAGGGGACAAACCATCCTTAACGAAAACATACGTGATATCGCCACTGCGCGCCAGGGTTTCGGCACCATGGTAAATGAAGGTGAAGATTATACAATTCTAGAAAATTCACGACAGCTTAATCCCAATGAATATACGCTAAACGAGCGACTGGGTTACATTTCCCTACGCCAGCGACTCAACAACGACGAGGTGCTGGGGGTGGCATTTCAATACACGGTGGGTGGTCGTGTCTTCCAGGTGGGTGAATTTGCAAACGACGGCGTAAATGCTACAACGGTTACCGTGGATCCCAATGTAAACATGGGTCAGCAAACTGTCACAAACCAGACGCTTGTTGTAAAAATGCTTAAGAGCAACCTGACCTTTGTTGAAAATCCCATCTGGGATCTGATGATGAAGAATATCTATAACTTGAACGGTACGCAGTTATCTCAAGAGGATTTCAGGTTAAATATCTTTTATCAATATCCGCCAGAACTTAACTATATCACTCCCGCAGCAGGATCGATTATGAATCCCCCAGTCGCGCTGCCACAGGACGTTCAGGAAACCACGCTGATCAAGGTATTCAATCTCGACCGATTGAATCAGCAGGGAGATCCACAGGCAAACGGGGATGGTTTCTTTGATTATGTGCCAGGTTTAACGGTTGATCCTTTGAACGGTACGATCATTTTTACAAGCGTCGAGCCATTTGGAGAATATATATTCAACGAGCTGGATCTCACACCCAATTCTGGGCCAGAAGATTACAACGACCCAGATACGTATAATGCAAACCAGGCTCAGTACGTATTTGACAGCATGTATAAAACAACCAAGGCGCAAGCCCTGGAAGATGCTGATAAAAACAAATACTTGATCAGGGGTCAGTATCAATCCACAGGTCAGGAGGGGATTCCTATAGGTGGATTCAACGTGGCACGGGGATCAGTCACGGTTACTGCGGGTGGTAGGGTCTTGCAGGAGGGAATCGATTATACGGTGGATTATGCCGCAGGTAGGGTATTAATACTAGATCAGGCATTGCTCAATTCCAGTACGCCCATCCAGGTTTCTACAGAGAACAACTCAGTATTTAACCAGCAGACCAAAAGATTTACAGGAATCAATGTAGAGCACATCGTCAATGATGAGCTGATAGTAGGTGGAACATTTCCTAAACTTGAGCGAGCGACCTATTACCCAGAAGTCCCAACTCAACTTTGAACCCATCAACAACACGATTATCGGGGCAAACTTTCAGTACAATACGCAAGTTCCTTTCTTTACCAGATTAGTGAATAAACTACCCAACGTGGATACAGATGTTGAGTCCAGCCTTTCTGTACGGGGTGAATTTGCCTATTTATTTCCTGGATCCCCATCCGGTGACGACTTTAACGGTCGCGCAACTGCCTACGTTGATGATTTTGAAGGTTCACAGACCACAATCAATATTCTCAATCCACAGGCCTGGTCGCTGGCAAGTGTGCCGGTACAATTCGGTGATCCTAATGCGTAGACCCGCTCAATCTCAATTTTGAAAGGGCAAAACTAGCATGGTACACCATCGATCCACTCTTTTATGGTTCCCAGCGGCCAGATGGCTTAAGCGATCAGGATGTGTCTGACCCGCGTACGCGTAGGGTGTTTATAGACGAGATCTTCCCGCAGACTGATATACAGCAAGGCCAGCAGCAGGTGATCAATACGCTGGATATGTCTCTTTATCCAGATGAGCGTGGGCCCTATAATTACAATCCAGTTGCCGCTGCCACAAATACACTACCCAATCCTGCTGGTAACTGGGGTGGTATCATGCGACAGTTTTCCAGTACGGATTTTGAGCAGCAAAATGTGGAGTATATCCAGTTCTGGCTCATGGATCCATTTATCGATGACCCCATGAACAATGGTGGTACGCTTACCATTAACATAGGTAGTATCTCTGAGGATATAGTTCCTGATAACAGGAAACAATTTGAAAATGGATTGCCAGAAGACGGCGGTACACTGTTGACAAATGAAACTGTTTATGGTAAAGTACCGCAAAACCAGTCCCTGGTTTATGCTTTTGATACGCAGGGTGTGGAAAGGAACAACCAGGATATAGGTTTCGACGGTTTGAGCGATGCAGAGGAGGCGGCACAGTTTGGAGCTTTTGATCCTGCAGATCCAGCAGCAGATAACTATGAATTCTTCCTAGCCGCAGATGGAAACATTCTGGAACGCTATAAAAACTATAACGGTACTGAAGGAAATTCCCCCACAGATGTCACCCAGGACAATCGAGGTTCCACCACCCTGCCAGATGTAGAGGACGTGAATAGGGACAATACCATGAACACGATCAATGCCTACTACTCTTATGAAGTAGAACTAAGGCCTGGCATGAACTCGACAACCAATCGGTACATATCTGATGAGATCAATATCAACAGAGAATTACCTAACGGGGATATTATTCCAGTACGATGGGTTCAATTTAGAGTGCCCATCAGACAGACGGAAGATCCAGTGGTGAGTCCTGGGTATAGTCGGGTAGGTTCCATCAATGATTTCAGAGCCATACGCTTTATGCGTTTATATATGACCGACTTTGAGGTGGATACCTATTTGCGACTGGGGACACTTGATCTGGTACGCGGTGATTACCGCCAGTTTACCCAAAATTTACGTGAGGATGGTATGCCTACTACTGATGATACCATTTTTGAAGTGCAGGGTGTAAATATTGAGAATAACGCTACCCGCTCGCCCGTAGGTTATGCATTGCCGCCAGGTATTGCAAGGGAAGAGCTGCGCAACCAGAATCAGAACATACGACAGAACGAGCAGTCACTAGCACTTAGGGTGTGTGGATTGCAGCCAGAGGATGCGCGCGCGGTATTCAAAAATGTACGTATTGACATGCGCCAGTATGAGACACTGGAAATGTTTACGCACTTGGATAACGGTAATTTTCCTGCGAGCAATATTGAGGATGACCAGATAGAGGCTTTTATCAGGTTAGGAGTTGACTTTACCCAGAACTATTATGAAATCAGATTACCCCTCAAAGTAACCGCACCCAACACGATGGTACGCGAAGAAATATGGCCTACAGAAAACAACTTTGTCATTGATTTTTCTGTTCTTCAAGAAATTAAGTCCCTATATCTGGGCAGTACTACTTTTAACCCTAATGAGTTTGCAACCATCACTACCCTGCCCAGTGGTCAGGCTTACGGTATAAAAGGTAATCCTAGTTTTGGCGATGTGCGGGCACTTATGATAGGTGTGCGCAATGCCACAACTAATGAACCGGTATGCGGTGAGGTATGGTTCAATGAACTGCGCCTCTCTGGATTGAAGAATGAAGGTGGATATGCGGCCTTGCTCAACATGGATACAAATCTGGCAGATTTTGCCAGTATCAGTGCAAACGGCGCGAGATCAACCATAGGTTTTGGTGGGATAGAAGAAGGTCCCAATGAGCGTAGCCGGGAGAATGCCACCAGTTATGATGTAACGACTAGTTTGAGCCTGGGTATGTTGTTGCCGCAAAAATGGGGGGTGAATATCCCATTCAGCTACAGCATTGCAGAAGAGACCGTCACGCCCCAGTTTGATCCACAATTTCAGGATATTGAGCTGGAAACCAGATTAGATAATGCAGCCACTGATGCAGATCGTGAAGTAATCAGGGAGCAGTCTGAGGAATATACACGGCGCCAAAGCATCAACTTCATAGGCGTGAGCAAGGAGCGCACAGGTGAATCTGCACCCATGCCGTACGATATTGAGAATTTCACTTTTTCAGGTTCCTACAACCAGACGGATAGTCGCAACTTTGAGATTGAAGAGTTCCAGGAACAATCCATCAATGCTGGTGCTACCTATGCCTATGCATTTCCAGATGCCACGCTGGAGCCTTTTAAAGACATTGAATTTTTGAACAATCGCTACTGGCAGTCTATTAAGGATTTCAACATCAATCTACTACCTACTAACTTTGCTGCGACCAGCAACGTGATCAGGCAATACAATTTCCAGCAGTTCCGCGATCTGCAGCTGGACACAAACCCAGTTGATATTGATGGTGACGGCACTCCAGATGCGCAAAATATCAGTATCGACCCGTTGACAAACCGTAATTTCACCATGGATCACAGCTATGCCATCAACTGGCAGTTCACAAAATCCCTGCAGATGACCCTCTCTGCAAACAGTGATCGGGTGATACGCAGCTATATCAATGATGATAATACAGTGGACGAGGACTATACGATCTGGACAGATTTTCTGGATGCAGGGATTCCAGACACCCATGCCCAGAAACTTCAGATGACGTATAACCTGCCGTTGAGCAAGATTCCTTTTCTCGCTTTCGCGAAAGCGGACTACACATACACAGCAGACTTCCTATGGCAACGTAACTCGCAACAGTTCCAGCAACTAGATGATATCCCTGATCTGGGTAATACGATATCAAATGCGAACACGCATGTCATTAATGGGACGCTGGATTTTGATAGGTTGTACAGTTATGTGGGCCTGGAAAAACTTGATTTTACTCCTGCGGGTGAGAGACAACAGCGCGCACGGCCTAGAAGTAGATCGCGCAATAGGACAGCACCAGCACCTGCACCCACCCAGAACAATGAGGAAAAGGAAAAGGTGCCCGAGAAGAACTTTGTCAACCAGGCGTACAATACGTTTGTAGGACTTGTGACTGCCATTGAACGTGCGCAGATCAACTATTCAGAATCAAATGGTATTTTCTTGCCGGGTTATACCCAAAATATTGGGTTTCTAGGGACGCTGAAACCTACTACTGGATTCGTTTTTGGTAGTCAGGCAGAGATTAGGGATCTCGCAGCTAGACGGGGCTGGCTCACACTTTTTCAAGACTTCAACCAGCAATATACAGAAACCGAGACTCGGCGTGTGGACTATAATGTAAAGGTGGGGCTGCTGGATGATCTTTCCATCGATTTGCAAGGACAGCGACTTTATCAGGAAAACTTTTCCGAGAATTATGTAATCGACCCAGACAATCTCACTTATCAGTCTCTGACGCCTAATACGTTTGGGAACTTTAATATCAGTACGATTATGTTGCGCACGGCTTTCCAGTCCAGCAATATAGATGGGTCTGAGGTATTCAACACATTTAGAGAGAATAGAATTAGCGTTGCAAATCGTTTAGCACGTGAATATTACGGCGATGATAATTTCGTAAGAGATGACGATGGTTTCCCGCGGGGATTTTCCAGGAATAGCCAGCAGGTTTTGCTCCCATCATTTCTCGCTGCTTACGAGGGACGCGATGTGGAAAAGCAGGATAACGACCTTTTCCGCGATATTCCCTTGCCTAACTGGCAAGTGAAATATACGGGACTGATGAATCTTGCCTGGTTCAAAAAGTACTTCAACCGATTCTCCATCAACCACGGCTACCGTTCAGAACTTACCTTGAACCAGTTTCAGACTAATCTGGATTTTGTAGCAGGTAATCCGTCTCTTTCCTACGCAGAACAGAATCCGGATGCACTAAATCAAAGCGGTGATTTCAAGTCTGCAAATCTCTTATTCAATGTGAACCTGACGGAAAGTTTCTCGCCTTTATTCAAATTGGATTTTGAGATGAAGAACTCGGTATCTGTAGCGGCAGAATGGCGCAAGGATAGAGCTTTGTCACTCAGCTTTGACAATAACTTGTTAACCGAGATCAATGGTAACGAATATATTTTAGGGCTGGGTTACAGAATCAAGGATTTGCGCATCAAAACAAAATGGCAGGGACGCAGTGTGGTGCTTAAAAGCGACCTAACGCTGGAACTGCAAGGGTCGGTAAGAGACAATATTACCATCATACGTTATCTGGACCTGGACAATAGTCAGGCAACCGCCGGCCAGACCATCTACGGATTAAAGTTCAATGCAGATTATAACATAAGTAGGGCACTGACTGCCATTTTCTATTACGACCACACGTTCTCTGAATTTGCCATATCGACGGCATTCCCACAATCAACTATACGCAGTGGTATCACGCTTAGATATACTTTTGGTAACTAATCCGCCCAAAGTCAGTTTATCAATTGGACTTAGTCATTTGACTGATCTATGCAATTGGGTAGGTTATTTAAGGAATTGAAATTTCACTTTTTCACCTATTGTATGCGTTGCTTTCCAGTTTAGGCCAACATGTTTTTATAGATAGCCATTTTCTGCTGAGTTCTTTTTCAATCCGCAACGATTATCAACTCAAAGTATAAAATCAAGTCGTTTATATCACTTCTTTTAGCTCAAGCAATCTATCATCTTTACTGGATGCTACTGTTTTAAATGACAATAGAAACCTAACCGGTGATTTCTAATGTACAATTTTGGTTTTTGGGTAGTATCATAAATAGTACATTTACAACCTAAATTTTTTGAGAATGAACATACCAGCAGATTTAAAATATACCAAGGATCACGAGTGGATCAAGATTGAAGGCGATATCGCAACGGTGGGCATTACTGATTTTGCACAGGGCGAGCTGGGCGATATCGTATATGTTGAGGTTGAGACGGTGGATGAGACACTGGATCGCGAGGAGGTTTTTGGCACTGTAGAGGCCGTTAAAACCGTATCTGATCTTTTTCTTCCTTTGTCTGGTGAGATTACAGAATTCAATGACAAGCTGGAAGATGAGCCAGAACTGGTCAATAGCGACCCTTATGGTCACGGCTGGATGATTAAGATGAAGATCGCAGACGATGCGCAGGTGGGTGAACTACTGGACGCTGCTGCTTATGAGCAGCTGGTAGCATAGTGACTCGTTTATTCTATATCATTGCGCCTGTCGCCACCCTGGCGGTTCTTTATGGATCACTTATGGATATGACAAATGTCCCAGCGCCAGATATAGAAAATGTAGATAAAGCCTACCACGGCATGGCTTATTTTAATCTGACCATTGCCTGGTATTTATTTTTTTACAAGCGCTTTCTAGACAGGCAGCCATTTCAGGATATGAAATTGTTGCCCGTTTATCTGACCTGGTCATCACCCATGGCCATAGGCGCATCAATTCTTTGCCTGTTTATAGGCGGATTGATAGAGCTGGTGCAGGAATGGTTTACAGATGACCGCACCATGGACGTGTGGGATCTGGTCGCAAATACGAGTGGCATTGTAATTGCTGTTATTGTGATATGGATCGTAAGCGTTGCTTACCAGGCCATTTATAAATCCAAAGCCTCAGACTCATAATTTTATTACTTATTTTTAACACCTAAATTACATTTCAATGGAAGTGAAAAAATCAGAAAAGGCAGACTTGCGTAAGAATATTACGCTATATGCACTTACAGGACTCGCCTTTATGTTGCTTATATCCTGGCAGGCCCTGGAATACGAGACTAGCGAGATAGAAGAGGTAGAAGAGGTTTTTGTTGTTCAAGAGGCAGAAATTGAAGAAGAAATTCCCATCACCCAGATGCTGGATACTCCACCACCACCCCCGCCACCGCCACCAGCACCTGAGATTATCGAGGTCGTTGAAAATGACGTGGAAATAGAAGAGATACCTATTGAGGACACTGAGACTGATCTTGAGGAAGAAATCGTTGAAGTGGAAGATGTGGAGACAGAATATGTCGCAGAAGAAGTAATCGCAGATGTACCATTTGCCATTATTGAAAATGTGCCTATCTACCCAGGTTGTGAAGACATGAAGTCTAATGATGATCGTATGAAATGCATGAATGAGAAGATCCAGCGTTTTGTAAACAAAAACTTTAATACGGGTCTTGCAAATGAACTAGGTCTAGAGGGTCGCCAGAAAATTAGCGTCCGATTTAAAATCGATTCCAAAGGAAATATCGTGGATATTGCCAGTAGCGCAAAACATCCCAGATTACAGTCTGAGGCAGCGAGGGTTGTCAATAAACTCCCATCCATGACCCCAGGGAGACAGCGTGGCAAAGCAGTAAATGTGATTTACGCATTGCCCATCGTATTCCAAGTACAGGATTAAATTTCCGCAACAAAAATTTTGAACCCAGATCAATTGATCTGGGTTTTTTGTTTGCTGTTTTTTGAGTACGCTTTCGCGAAAGCGTAATTCACTACCAACAAGATTACTTTTTTTAACCTCCCTGCAAATAGTAAACTATATCATCCGGAATAAACCAGATTGCTGACGGCATAGGGCAGTTTCTTTGTCGTGCCGTTTTTCGTATGAATTGAGGAGGTTCCTTTCCCCAATTTAGCTCCTGTCATTGAAAACGTGTTAGACCTGTCCCAAATTATGGTGACCATACCTATTTCTGGTTAAACGCTGAAAAGGTTATTCAAATCAATTCAATTCCTCTCCTTTGGCTGTCATTCGCCTCTTGCTTGACAAGAATTATTGCCTTATATAATTGGCTTTTAATCAATCAATCGCAAGTGTTTTTACGTAGTTCATCTGCCGCAGTAGGTAGTTCATCTATAATACAGTATAAAAACAACTAAAAAACAGAGAATTTGATAGGTGGTATGTTGTTTGATTTTCAAGTTCATATAACATAAACCATTTTATTATGAATCATTTAAAAAACAAGACCGATGCTGCAACGTCGCCTGTTGATCGCGTAAGCGAAAAGAAGAAAGTCAACACACGGGTAAATCCTGTGGTGAATTTCCAGCTAGGGTTGATTGCTGTTCTGGCAGCAGCCTATTTTATCATTGAATTTTCTACACCTGTGAAAAACCCAGTTATCCAGAACACAACGGTTTCTATTGCAGATAAGCCTGACTGGGATGCCACCGTGTACAAGGTGATTCAAGACAAGCCCAAAATTGTGCAGAAGAAAGTCGCTAAACCAAAGCCACCAGTACCATCACCTGTGGTTAAAAACACGCTGCCACCAGTCGTTAAGCAAAACGTACCAGAACCACAACCGGTAGAACCTACCGCTCCAGCCTCACAGCCCACAGCGGTAGAACCTAATGCGCCAGCATCATCTAATTCTACCAAGGAAACTACGCCCGCAGCCCTGGCTAGTAGCAATGTGAATATTGTTATGGAAGTGCCTCTTTTTCCTGGTTGTTCTCCATCGCTGTCGCGGTCAGAGCGTATAGATTGCTTGAATAAAAAAATGGGCAAATTTGTTCAAAGACACTTTGATACACAGCTGGCTAATTCCCTAGATGGGCGGCAAAAAGTAAAGATCAGTGTGGTGTTTACCATCGATATTCATGGAAACCCTTCAGATATACAGGTCAGTGCGCCTAATGATAGACTTAAGAGGGAAGCACTAAGGGTAATTGATAGACTACCTACCATGGTACCGGGCAAGAATAATGGCGCAGCAGTCAATGTGACTTATAGCCTGCCCATCACCTTTGCGGTACACGATTGAGCAGACGGCTGTCAATTGTTGCCAGCCCTTGTAAAACCAGTATCTTAGCCGCCTGATAATTTTAGTGGTATGAAGAGTATCTATGCGATGATCTTTCTGGTGTTCAGCGGATTAGCGATAGCACAACCTGGGCTGGAACAATTTCCCGTCTTTCCTGATTGCAAAGAATTGCAGGATAGGAATCTTGAGGAGTGTTTTTACAAATCATTTTATGACAATCTGCGTGAAGCCTATAAGCATCCAGATACAACCATGGCAGCGCTTACAGCTGGTCTTAGATTTGAGGTAAGCGAGAAAGGTGAGTTTGAAATAATTGTGCTCGATGCGCAGGAGCCACGTGTTCAGTCTGCACTGGAAACTGCTATCGAAAACATGGAAGTTATAGAGCCAGCGACCTACAGCGGCAAGCCGGTTTTTATGCAATTTATCGTGAACATTCCTATCCCCATGCCGGCTGATGGATACTTTGTGCTACCAGCGCAATCACCGCAGCAAGCTGTTACTTCAACGCGACGAGGGTCACAACCATCAGAGCAGGAAGAAGATACTAGTGTGAGTGCAGATAGTCTGGAATTTGCGAGGCAAGCAAATGATTTTGCATTCATTATCTCAAACGCATACGACAACCATGAGTTAAGGTCAGATGCCATCATTCCATTTAGCTACCAGCGTTACCACCGCTATGAGGCAGCGATGAATAAGGTGGGGACTAATGCGCATACCGCGGTAAAGCCCTATACTTTTAATTATGTGGATCAGTATTATGACCTTGAGGCAGAGCGGGAATCTCTTCTAAAAGAGAAGTCAACATGGCTGGGCCGCAAATGGCATAACGAGCACTTCTTTGAGGTTGCGGGTGAGGATTACTGGTTTGTGCTAGATCCTGGTGTGGATCTCCAATTGGGAAGAGATATAGACAATGACATTACTACCTATAACAATACTCGTTTGGTAAATCTGAACGGTGGTATAGGTAAACAGATCACTTTTGGCGGTACCATCCATGAATCACAGGCAAGGTTCCCCAGATATTTTCAGCTGGAGACCCAGCGACGCGCACCAGACGGTGGCGCACCAGGAATTGTGCCTGGTCGCGGTGTCGCAGAGGATGGTGGTACAAATATCTTTGACTATCCTGTAGCAACTGGCTATGTCAATTATAAGCCCAGTAAATATTTTAATCTTCAGATAGGCCATGGCCAGCATTTTATAGGGGACGGGCATAGGTCTCTAGTCTTGAGCGATAATGCACAACCCTTTCCTTACTTCAAGGTAAATGCAAAATTCTGGAAACTAGACTACACGGTTCTATACACCTCATTAAGAGATGTGCGACCAGCGGTGGTGGCAGATGACTCATTCCGCACAAAGTTTATGACCCACCATTATTTAAGTTGGAACGCGACTAAGCGTTTAACGGTAGGTGTTTTTGAAAGTGTGTTGTGGCAGGATGACAACCAGCGGGGGTTTGACTTCAGTTATGTAAACCCTGTCATTTTTTACCAAACCATCGAGCTGAACACTGGTTCACGTGGCGGTAACGCATTGCTGGGTGCAACTGCAAAATACAAATTTTCTGATCGCGTGACGGCCTACGGCCAGCTAGTCATTGATGAACTTTCGATAGGTGATGCTGTAGATGGTAATGGAAACTACCGCAACAAGCATGGAGTCCAGCTAGGCGTAAAATGGCAAAACGCCCTAGGAATCAACAATCTAATGTTGCAGGCAGAGTACAATCAGGTAAGGCCATACACGTATTCTCATAATGATATTGTCTTGAATTATGCGACGCACAACCAGGCGCTGGCGCATCCATGGGGTGCAAACTTTTACGAGGCAATAGGCATCGCTCGATATACCAAGAATCGATGGTATGGAATAGGTAAGATCATCTATGGCCAGCGAGGATTTGACTTTCAGACTTCTGGAGAGGGAACCTACTTCGGTGGGGATATTTATAGAACCGAGAATGATCGTGTGAGTGACAATGGCAATTCCCTAGCACAAGGAAACACGGCAGAATACATATTCAGTCATCTAGAGGCAGGTTACACCATCAATCCAGCCAGTAGGCTCAAGGCGTATGGGCAATTGATCTACCGCAATATCAATGCGCAGATTGACACTCCGCGTATTGAGCGTGAGCAAACATTATGGGTAAACGTGGGTGTGCGCACAGATATCTTCAACTGGGGGTACGATCGTTAGTAGGTTTTCCCTCTCAATCGCAATAATTTAGGCACGCATTTAAGACATGTGTTCAGCTGGCGGAACTAATTTTGGGCATTAACTCAAACTGAAATTATGATAGGTTACTATATCATAGGTGGTATCATCATGCTGGTCAGCACACTGGTGAGCAGCAGGTTAAAGTCCAAGTTCAAGAAATATTCCAATCTCCATCTAGGAAACAACCTAAGTGGTGCAGAGATCGCGCAGAAGATGCTGGATGACCATGGCATCACAGATGTTGACGTGATATCTGTAAAGGGGCAGCTTACTGACCATTATAATCCACGTAAGAAGACGGTCAACTTAAGCGATGTAGTCTATAGTGAGCGTAATGCAGCTGCGGCTGCAGTTGCTGCGCATGAGGTGGGACACGCGGTTCAACATGCGACGGCCTATTCCTGGCTAGGTTTCCGTTCTCAATTGGTACCGGTGGTGAGTGTCGCCTCTAAATTTTCCCAGTGGGTAATCATAGGTGGTCTCGTACTTGCAGGCACTAGTACGTTAGGCACTTATGTCTTTCTGGCTGGAATCGTTCTCTATGCACTGGGAACCCTGTTTGCCTTTATCACCTTACCAGTGGAATATGATGCCAGCAATCGCGCCCTTGCCTGGCTAGAGGATTCCCGCATGCTTAATGCAGAGGAACATGCAGCGGCAAAGGATGCCTTGAAATGGGCTGCGCGCACCTATCTGGTCGCCGCCATCGGTTCACTCGCTACCTTGTTGTATTTCATCAGTTTGTTTCTACGTAGGAGATAGAAATAGGTAGGAGGATTATGATGTTTACGCTTTCGCGCGGTCGCTGAGCGTAGCCGAAGTGAAAGCGGAATAATAAAATGCTCACCACATTTATTACTTACTTGTAAATTGGATCATTGCGTCAATGAATCGTTGCTGCTGATCGACAAAAACGGAATGTGAGGCTTCATCAATGTAGGCAATGTTGTCTGAGCCTAACAGAGATTTGATCTCTTCAATCATCGCAAAGCTATACAATCCATCCTCTGTGCCGTATATCCCATATACGGGATATTAATATTCATGAGAGACTTGAGATTAGAGGATATGTCTATGGTCGTGTACTGCTCATTTTTCCAAAATCCCAATGGCGCACTCCTCCCCATTTTTGACGCGTATTTTTTGAAATCGGCATCGTTTGATAGTCGGGAATAGATTTCTTGCGAATCTTTACTGGGTTCATCAACACTGTAAAATCCATTCTGCATTGCATGCATGAAGCTGTAGGAACTGTACTCAAGGCTGGCAGAGTCCATTTTTTCCAGCATATTTATGTAGTAGAGGTTTGTCTGGTCTCCTTTTTCGGTATAGATTTCTTTTGATTTCCGGACAATGTTTGTAAGCGTTGCCGACATTGAAATGGGCGCGCCTACTAGAACTATGGCTTGGGTGTTTTCAGGATGTTGCTGGGCAAACTTTGTAGCCAGCACACCGCCAAAGCTATGACCCAACAGTGTTGCGGTAGGAATTTTTTCTCTATCGAGAATATCAGTTATGTCTTTGATGCTTTCTTCAAAGGTGTAGGCTGCCGCAATACTGTCATTTCTACCCTCGCCACGACGGTCATACGAGATCACGTAAAAACCGCTATCCGCAAGAGGTTGAGCCGTTGTTTTCTCAAACACCACGCTATTGTAACCTGGGCCACCATGCAAAAATATGAGAGGCGTGTCTGCCTTATCTCCATAGGTGGAATAATGTAGAATCTTGTTTTGCGCAACTGCCTGATGGGCGACCATCAAGAGGAGAAGATAAATAGATCGTCTAGCTGTCATAAAAACTCTCATAAACTCAAATCGTTATAACCTAAAAACGGTACTTCAGTCTCTGTGAACTGGATGCCGTGATCTTTCAATTCCTTAAGTATCGGGTTGTACACCTCACTAGCTGTGGGGATTTGCACGCCAGGTTTTGTGATTTCCTTGTTTAGAATCTTGAGTGCGGCGATGGCGACTGGCAGTCCTACAGTTTTGGCCATTGCGGTTTTACGATCTCCATCCCCTAGACATACCATTGTGCTGTCTATCTGGTGTCGCTTGCCGCCCATTTCATAACCGAATTTATGGTACATGACAATCATGTCTTTCTCACCATCTGCCAGTGTCCACGATTCTTCCAGGATCGCCTGAAGGTACTGTGCGGGTGTGGCAGATTTGATTCCGGCTTTCTTACGCGCATTAAAAAGATCTAATTCCAGCAACTTTTCCCACACGATATCGTCCTGATCAATCTTGAGCTCGTGCCTCATTTTTAGTTCCACGCTATCAGTAGGAGAATAGGGCAGAAAGCTATTGACAAAATCGCGGTAGGTCATATCCTCAGATCCCTCCAGGCAGTAGGTATCGTCAGTCATTCCTAGTTGCACAAAGATGTTCCACGCCTTGCTATAACCAACGCGACGCATCGTTCCTCTGTAAAGCGTTTCAATATTTTCCAGTCCGTAGGCCTCGCGGTATTTCAGGCTATTGCGGTTTGCATATGCTTCAAACCTGCCGTAGCCATCCACATCCAGAAATTCCGTCCTACGGAATAGGCGGTTGTAGGGAATGTATTTATACTTTCCCTCCTGAATGAATTTGGCCGTTCCGCCTTGTCCAGCGGTCACAACATTACGCGGGTTCCAGGTAAATTTGTAATGCCACAGATTATCGTCGTCTTCTGGAGCTACGAGACCCCCCGTAAAGGATTCAAACAATAGCATCTTTCCACCATCACCCTTGATCTTGTCAATGACCTGCATGGCACTCATGTGATCGATACCTGGATCCACGCCTATCTCGTTCATAAACACAAGGCCTTTGCTTTTTACTTCTTCATCCATCTTTTGCATTGAGGGGCTCACATAGCTCGCAGTAACCATGTTTTTGCCCAGGGCAAGACAGTCACGTGCAGCCTCTACATGAAACCTGGCGGGCAGCATTGAGATGACGATGTCTGCCTGTGCGATGAGTGAGCAACGTTCCGTTGCGTTAAAAACGTCTAATTGTAGCGCATCTGCACGGGTGTGGTTACCTGCCAGTTTTTTTGCGCTCTCCAGATCTTTATCTGCGATTAATAGGTGTAGATCTTCTTTTTCTGATTTGTTGAGTAGATAGTCTATAAGTACACCGGTTGATTTACCGGCACCTATGACGAGTATGTTGCGCATGTAGGTTGTAGTTTTGTGAAAGGTAGAATTTATCACTTAATCTCTTCTGGCAATGCAGCAAAAAATGTTCACAACGGGCGCAACTCTTATGGCACTCGCCGTAATTCTGGGAGCTCTTGCGGCGCACGCGCTGGAAAAGCAATTAACACCAGACTCGCTGGAGAGTTTTAAGACGGGCGTGCGCTACCAGGCGTATCACGCGCTGGCGCTTATGTTTCTTGCGAGCAGCAGTTTTGTGCCAGATGGTGCGCATAAAATTGTGTTCTACCTATTTCTGGCGGGAACAATTCTCTTTTCTGTTAGTATATATTTACTGGTTTGTGCCCCGCTTGTGGATATGAACCTTAAATTCTTAGGCCCCGTGACGCCCATCGGTGGGTTGTTGTTGATCGCAGGATGGACTTATATAATCGTTAAATCAATAGGTGCTGCCGCAGTTAGCGGATAGAATTCATACTTTTGCCCTAAATTTTTAGGCCCCGTGACGCCTATCGGTGGGTTGTTGTTGATCGCAGGATGGACTTATATAATCGTTAAATCAATAGGTGCTGCCGCAGTTAGCGGATAGAATTCATACTTTTGCCCTTTGTTTTTGTAATAAAATACAGCAACTAAACAACAACTTTATGGGGTCAAACGCCTTAGCTACGCAAACGATTTCGCTCAATAAGTGGGGGATCACAAACTCAAAAATCAATTATCAACTACCACCAGAACAACTGCAGAATCGCAGTGTTCAAGATTACGGTGGTAAGGAAACCAAGAACGGCACGCTAGTAGTCAATACGGGCGAGTTCACTGGTAGGTCACCCAAGGATCGCTTTATCGTAAATGATGAGGTGACCAGTGATAAAGTCTGGTGGGGAGATATCAATATTCCATTTGAGCCATCAAAATTTGATTCTCTGCTTAAAAAGGTTACCGCCTATCTGGACGGTAAAGAAATTTTTGTAAGAGACTGCATGGCATGTGCTCATGAGGATTACCGCTTGAATTTGCGGGTGATCAATGAGTATCCATGGTCTAATATGTTTGCTTACAACATGTTCCAGCGCCCGACCGATAAACAACTGGAAAACTTTGACCCAGAGTGGACGGTGATCAACGCGCCGAGCTTTATGGCAGATCCAGAAGTAGATGGCACACGCCAGCACAATTTTGCGATTCTGAATTTCTCACGCAAGATCGCACTGATAGGTGGAACTGGTTATACTGGGGAGATCAAGAAAGGAATCTTTAGTGCATTGAATTTCATTCTTCCAGTAGATAAAAACACCCTGCCCATGCACTGTAGTGCAAATGTAGGTGAAGAGGGAAATACAGCCATATTTTTTGGTTTGAGCGGAACAGGAAAGACTACTCTTTCTACAGATCCCAATCGCGAGCTGATAGGCGACGATGAGCATGGCTGGACCAGTGATAACGAGGTTTTCAATTTTGAGGGCGGTTGTTATGCAAAAGTGATCAACCTAGATCCAGAGGGCGAGCCAGAAATATTCAACGCCATCAAACCAGGCGCAATTCTGGAAAACGTGAAGCTTAAAAAAGACGGTACGGTAGATTTTGAAGATACCAGCATCACCCAAAACACGCGTGTGAGCTACCCGATCTATCATATTGATAATATTAAGGAGCCGTCCATAGGTAAGAATCCCAAAAACATTTTCTTCCTCACGGCAGATGCCTTTGGTGTGTTGCCTCCTATTTCAAAACTTACCCCCGGTCAGGCGGCTTACCATTTTATAAGCGGTTATACGGCAAAAGTTGCAGGAACTGAGGCTGGTGTTACAGAGCCACAACCTAGCTTTTCGGCTTGTTTTGGTGCGCCATTCATGCCTTTGCATCCTGCGAAGTATGCAGAGATGTTGAGCCAGAAGATGAAAGAAAACAATGTGACCGTATGGCTGGTTAATACAGGCTGGACGGGCGGTCCTTATGGTGTGGGTCACCGTATGAAACTGAAATATACCCGTGCGATGATCAATGCAGCCTTAGACGGCTCGCTGGAAGAGGCAAATAAAGGTAATTACCATGTGCATTCCATGTTTGGCGTTCACCAGCCGCGCACCTGTCCTAATGTTCCCACGGGCGTGCTGAGCCCGCGTAAGTCATGGGACAACGATGAGGGTTATTATGAGACAGCCGAAAAGCTGCGCCAATACTTCATCAATAACTTCAAGAAGTTTGAAGAACACGCAAGCGAGGAGATCCTTGCCGGCGGACCACCTAAACGATTGTAAAACAGATAAAATACATCTGCTTTCAAGTTGAAAGTTGAAGGCGTGAATACTTTAAGCCCATCCTTTATCAGGATGGGCTTTTGTTTTTAGAAAGAATGGTAAAAATTTTAAAATTAGTGGCAAAAAAGCTCTCTCGTAATCGTATTGCCCTAGCAATCCAACGAACCACGACCATTATTATTCGATGGAAACTATTCTAAAGGCGAAAAGATTATATCATCACAGGATGTATTGTAATGTACACTTTTGACTATTTATGCTGTGCAATAAATATCTTATGGTAATATTTTGATAATCAGACCATACAAAAAATAATTTTTACTCATACCTCATACCTCATACCTCATACCTCATACCTCATACCTCATACCTCATGCCTCATGCCTCATGCCTCATGCCTCATGCCTCATGCCTCATGCCTCATGCCTCATGCCTCATGCCTGAATAACTACTTGGCCTCTTTGATATATTTCTCCAGTGCCATACTCATTGAGGGTGATTCTGGGGTGGGGGCTTGAATGTCTATACGCAGGCTTTTTTCTTTGGCGGCCTGCATGGTTGTATTGCCAAAAACCGCGATACTGGTCTCATTCTGCTGAAATTCTGGGAAATTCTGGAAAAGTGACTCGATACCACTGGGGCTAAAGAATACAAGAATGTCATATTTGACGTCTGCGAGGTCTGATAAATCGCTGATCACGGTTCTAAAGAAAGTCGCACTATCCCATTTGATTTCCAGTTTGTCTAGTTCCTCAGGAATCTGATCCATGAGTTTATCTGAACTGGGAAGTAGAAAACGCTCGTTTTTGTGTTTTTTGAGAATTCCCACGAGATCCTGAATGGTGCGTTTGCCCACATAGATCTTGCGCTTGCGGTAAATCACATATTTCTGTAGGTAAAAAGCAACTGCCTCACTCAGGCAAAAATACTTGAGCGTATCTGGAATCTTGTATCGCATCTCTTCTGCCACACGGAAGAAATGATCCACGGCATTGCGACTGGTCAATATGATGGCAGAGTAGTTCTTGAGGTCAATCTTTTGCTCTCGCACCTCCTTGGCAGCTGCGCCCTCCACATGAATAAATGAACGGAAGTCTATCTTTACCTTGGTACGATCTACCAGGTTCTGGTAGGGTGAATTTTCCATTTTAGGTTCAGGTTGGGAAACTAAAATCGTTTTCACTTTCATAGTAGATTTTCTTTATATATCCACATTCTACGCTGTAAAATACTTATACAAAAGTATATAGGGTAAAATTTCGAGGGCGCAAAGGTACAAAGAAAATGGAATAGGCATATAAGAAAGTGATTTTCTGCATTTAAACCATACTGCCAGGTGTATCACGGCGTGAATTATCGCGTAGCCAGCAAGGATAAACAGTGATGTTTGCGCAGATAATCCCATCGTAAAATAGAAAACCGTGGTAACCGCCCACAGAAGTACGGCAGTAAAAAAACGGTAGAAACGCAGGTAAAAAACGATGCGGCGGTAACCATCATAGCGATTGAAGAGGGTAAAAAGAAGTTTGGCGGTGTAATGTTTTGACAGCCACGCAAAGCTTAAGACCGTGAGTACGATCAGATAATCTGTTGCTTGATCTTTTAGGTTCCACGTTTTCGCGAAAGCGTAATACACAAGAAGCCCACCTACAATCAGAAACACACTCGTACCCGCAAAAACGTAAGGCAATAGATTGCGGTAATCCCCATCTGGCTGATAGCGCACCACCCGGAAGTAGTTAAAATAACTGGCCAAGGAATGCCGGCTAAAAGACCTAGCAAGGGCAATGATCAGCAGGCAAGCTACCAGCGCAATAACCACCCAGTCACCTGAGCTATGTGACCTTTCTATAAGTTCTGTGTCCACACTGCAAAATTACGTCCTTTAATAAGCCTTTGTTCACAGATGCGGCTGGCTAGATTCAGTATTTTTGCCAGTTGTATGCGCAATACCCTTGTCATTATTCCTACTTATAATGAGATCGAGAATATCGGTCTTATCGTGAATGCGGTGATGAATACACACGAGGGACTGCACCTACTGGTGGTGGATGATTCATCACCTGATGGCACAACGGCCGCAGTGGTGGAGCTGCAAGGTAAATACAGCGACAGGCTCCATCTGCTTACACGCGAGAACAAGACGGGTCTGGGAACCGCTTATCTGGATGGATTTAAATGGGCGCTGCAACGTGGTTATGATTTCATATTTGAGATGGATGCAGATTTCTCACATAATCCAGACGATCTGCCCATACTTCTTGAAACCTTAATTGAACAGGACGCGGCCATGGTGATAGGTAGTCGTTATGTAAAGGGGGTCAATGTGGTTAACTGGCCCATGAGTAGGGTTTTGCTGTCGTATGGCGCCTCTAAATACGTACGATTTATCACCGGTATGGATATCCACGATACGACGGCGGGATTTGTGGGATACCGTGCGTCATTACTTGAGCGATTGTCACTGGATAAGATTAAATTTGTGGGCTATGCCTTTCAGATTGAGATGAAGTTCAAAAGCTATCTACTCAAGGAGAAAATTGTAGAAATTCCAGTCATATTCACAGATCGCAGCCGCGGGACTTCAAAGATGAGTTCTGGGATTATAAAGGAAGCGGTCTTTGGTGTGCTGGCAATGAAGGTTAAAAGTCTTTTGGGAACTTTAGAAATATGAAGAAAACACTGATTAAGAATGCCCGTATCGTCAATGAAGGAAAGGTCCTGGAGGGTGATGTATATATAGAAGGAGACACCATCATTGAAGTAAGTGAGAGCATCAGTGCAAAAAATCCTGATACCCACATTCTGGATGCAGAGGGTAAGTTCCTGCTACCGGGCGTGATTGATGACCAGGTTCACTTTAGAGAACCGGGACTCACGCATAAAGCAAACATTGCGACAGAAAGTGCCGCGGCAGTCGCTGGTGGAATCACTTCCTACATGGAAATGCCCAACACAAATCCCCAGACGACAACCATTGAAGCCTGGGAAAATAAAATGGAAACTGCTGCAGGCAGCAGCCATGCCAACTATTCATTCATGTTTGGTGGGACAAACGACAACCTTGAGGAGATCCTAAAAGTCGATACCTCACGCACTCCTGCATTGAAGTTGTTCCTGGGTTCTTCAACGGGCAATATGCTAGTGGATGATGAAAGCGTGCTGCGCGAGATATTTTCTAATGTAAAGATGCGCATCGCGCTGCATTGCGAGGATGAGGAAACCATCAAATCAAACCTGGCAGATGCCGTGGCAGAATATGGCGAGGAGATACCCATGAGCCAGCACCCACTCATACGCAGTGAGCAGGCTTGCTATCTAAGTAGTTCCAGAGCGATAAAACTGGCAAAGGAAACAGGTGCAAGAATCCACGTATTTCACCTGTCCACAGGCAAGGAGACCCAGTTGCTAAGCAATTCTACAGACTTGCCAAACAAGAAAATAACTTCAGAAGTCTGTATCCATCACCTATGGTTCAGTGATGAGGATTATGAGGAGAAGGGATCCCTGATCAAATGGAATCCTGCCGTCAAAAGTAAAAAAGACAGGGACGAATTGTGGAAAGCCTTGCTGGATGATCGCATAGATGTCATAGCAACAGATCATGCACCACACACAATAAAGGAAAAGGACAACCCATACCTTTCATGTCCCAGCGGTGGCCCACTAGTGCAACACGCACTGCCTGCGATGCTACAATTTGTCCACGACGAGAAGATCACGATAGAAAAAGTGGTGCAGAAGATGTGTCACAATCCAGCAATTTTATTCAATATTGAGAAGCGAGGGTTTATCAAGGCTGGCTACAAGGCTGATCTTGTACTGGTGGACACAAACAATCCATGGACTGTTACAAAGGACAATGTTCTGGCAAAATGTGGATGGTCACCCTTTGAGGGCGTCACGTTTAAGAGCCGTATTTCCCACACTTTTGTAAACGGTAATATCGCCTACCAGAATTTTAAGGTAAGCGAGAAACGCTTTGCACAGGAACTTGCCTTTCATGAATAGAATCCTGCAAATAGTATTGCTGCTTACAATCTTTTCTTGTGCTGAGATAGAACAAACACCAGCACCAGATCCCCTCTATTCTAAAGAACAGATGGCCACCATACTATATGACCTATATCTGATGGATGGCAGCCTGCAGACTAACCGCAGGGCTTTTACGGATTTAAAGGTTGCACCAGACCAGTACATTTATAAGAAATACGATACCGACAGTATAAGCTTTGCAAATAATCTGGAATACTATACGGATAGAGTAGAGGAGTATCTGGAGATTATTGAGATGGTGGAACAGAAAGTGGATATCAAAAAGGATTCCCTAGACGCGGTAAAGAAAGAAACAAGAGAGCTGAAAGTGGTTTCAGACACTTTAGCAATCCAGGCAGAACTCCAGCCGGAAAAATAGCTGATCTAGCCTGAGTTCTTCAGATAGAACGTAGCAACGCGTTTGATTGTGTCTTCAATCGGTGTGAATGTATAGTCCAGTGCTGTTCTGATTTTTGTATTATTATAAACCGTTTTGCTGGTGTAGGTCTCTACGTCTGCAAATGTCATGCGGCTCTTCCAGCCTAATATTTCTATAGGTTTTGTAATGGCTGAAAGAAAAAGGAGTAGGGATTTGGGTAATTTTGTACTGGGCGGTTTTTTACCTAGCGCACGCGATATGGAACTCAGGACTTGCTTGAAACTTAGGTTTTCACCCACGAGAACATATCGTTCATCCTGATGGTCGCCCTGCATGAGGCGGTACATGATTTCAACCACATTTCTCACGTCCACAAAGCCGCTGCTCCCAGTCGTATAAAACCGATTGCCACTGTGGCTGCGGGAAAAGAATTGTCCTGAGCCGTGATTCCACTCGCCCTCGCCTAGGATCACACCCGGATTCACGATAATAATTCTCATCCCCTCCTGGGTGGCGCGCCAGACCTCCATTTCTGCACCGAACTTTGAGATGGCATAATACGTATTCCTGCCATCCAGATTGAAATAATCATCCTCACTCACCAGTTTATCGCCCACGGGATCACCCAGTGCGGCAATACTGCTCACATGGCAGAATTTATGGACTCCCGCGGCCAGGCTTACATTCAGGACATTTTTTGTCCCGGTGACGTTTACCTGTTTCATCTGGCGGAAACTGTCTGCTTCCAGTGTTGCCGCGCAATGATAGACCTGTTTCACCCCCTGCATGGCTTGCTCGATGCTGGGAAGATCCAGTATATCTGCCTTTACCCAATTAAAATTATCCACGAGCCCAGCGTCTTCAGGGCGATACGATGAAAAGATAAGCCGTGTTTTTTCCAGCGATGATTGATCGCGGTAAATGGGCTTGATGAGGTGTGCGCTTTCGCGAAAGCGGTACAACAAATGTCCCCCCACCAGTCCAGTCGCACCCGTAATTAGAATCATATCGTAAAAGTAGTGGAAAGCCCCGCCATGACAAGACAGAGAAACGTCAAAGCAATATCTTTGCCGCCTTAAACTACCGTGATGAACAAGAATTTTGTGGAAGAACTGCGCTGGAGAGGGATGATACACGATATCATGCCAGATACAGAGGAATTGCTCAACAGCGAGACGGTGACCGGTTACATAGGCTTTGACCCTACCGCAGATTCCCTGCACATAGGTAGTCTGGTACAGATCATTTTACTGATGCACATGCAACGGGCAGGCCACCGCCCCATCGCACTAATAGGAGGTGCGACCGGAATGATAGGTGATCCCAGCGGCAAGAGTGCAGAGCGCAATTTGCTCACGCAGGAAGTGCTAGATCATAATATCAAAGGTATTAAGGATGTGATCTCCAGATTCATCAATTTTGACGGTGGTGAAGAAAAAACCCGTGCGCTACTGGTCAATAACCATGATTGGATGGGTGAATTCAATCTGATTGATTTTGCCCGCGATGTAGGTAAACATATTACCGTGAATTACATGATGGCAAAGGAGTCTGTCAAGAAACGCGTGTCTGGTGAGGGTGATGGTATGAGTTTTACAGAGTTTACCTATCAGCTTTTTCAGGGTTACGACTTCTTGCACTTGTACGAAAACTACGGTTGCAAGCTGCAGATAGGCGGTAGCGACCAGTGGGGAAATATCACCACGGGAACAGAACTCATACGCCGTAAGGCGCGCGGGAAAGCATACGCACTGACCACACCACTGGTGACAAAGGCAGACGGAACAAAATTTGGCAAGACTGAGCAGGGTAATATCTGGCTGGATACAGATAAGACCAGCGTGTATAGATTTTACCAGTTTTGGTTCAATAGTACAGATGCCGATGCAGAAAACTTCATCAAGATCTTTACTTTTCTAGACCAGTCCACGGTGGAGCAGCTGATTGCAACGCATCGAGAGGATCCCGGAAGAAGGGAACTTCAAAAACGACTTGCTGAGGAAGTGACTGTGATGGTTCACGGGCAAGAGGCCTACAAGACTGCGGTGGAAGCCTCGCAGATTCTGTTCTCTAAAAAAGTAAGCCCAGAGCAATGGAGCAAAATGGATGCAGCGACGCTACTGGACATTTTTGAAGGTGTACCACAAACCAGCATTGAAAAATCCGTACTCACCGCTGGTGTGGACATTGTAGGAATTTTGCAATGAGGTTACTGGCTTTTTACCGTCCAATGCAGAGGTAAGGCGAGCTCTAAAGGAGAATAGCCTGAGCGTGAACAAAAATAAGGTGGCAGCAGATAAACTGATTACCACTGGTGATATTATTGCCGGCAGCATGATCCTATTGCAGCGTGGTAAGCGTAATTATTTTCTTGTGACTATAGAAGACTAAATGTCTTTAAAGCTTGAATAAATCGCATGAATGATTATTATGCGAGAAAAATATTTTTGTAAAACGTTAGACAGCCATCAGGTTGCAACCGCGCACGTCTGACTGGTCGAAACGTCCCAGTACTTCAAAGGTTCCGTCGGCGTGAGTTTTGCCTAAATCTTGTGTGGCGATGAAAGAGCAACTATCATAGTTGGCCAGATCGATGATGTTAAGCCCGCCGGTTTTACCATGGGCGATCTTGCTCAGTGGATCATTTGTATCCCTCGCGCTTACCGCCATCCATGGTGGTGTGGTGAATCGCTGATTCTTCAGCGCATAAGCCTGGGATAGCAACTCTGTCATGCCGTACTCGCTGTGGATTTTTGCTTTTGGGAAAGCGTCTTTAAGAATACGGTGCAACTCTGGCCTAATGATCTCTTTACGCATGCCTTTCATCCCGCCAGTCTCAATGATAACGGTATTTTCTAAGCTCATCGGGTATTGTTCGGCAAGTTGTAGTAAGGCAAATGTCACCCCTATTAGGATGGTTTTTTGTTTTTTGGATTGTAGTTTTTTGAGTGTGCTGGCCAGCTTTACTAGATCTCGCAGGTAAAATTCGCTGTCTGGTTGCTGGCTTTTTTTAATCCATCGCTGCGCCATATAAACCAGTGAGGAACCCGTCCGATCCAGGTAGTGGGGAAGCAGAGCCAGTATGGTGTAATCTTCAAGATTGCCATAGAATCTTTCAAAGCTTTTGTCTAGGCTGGATTCATAGACTTTCTCATCATACACAAAATGATTTGAGGTGGCCATTCCAGTGGTACCGCTGCTGGTAAAGGTGATCGTCTTCTGATGGTATGGCAGCTCACCCTGTGGGATTTAAAAAAAGAAATAGGCAGGAATGGTATGGCCTCAACGTGATCAACTCTGGATTTGCCTATCAGCTCACAATATTTACTATACACAGGATTTTGTATGACCTGATAACGATAAATAGCCATGACCATCTTCTCAAAATCTGCCGAGGTGTCTATGTCAAATACCCGATGGAAATCTGCTCGCTGCATGCAACCTGCAAATTTACGGCGGCTGGATGCTGATCGTTTAATTGAATGGTAGGGAAAGTGTGTGCGGGCTTTTATGCATTTACTGATCGTCGGCAAAGTGAAAATGCAATTATAAGTACACCTTTTTCAGGCATTGTTTACCTTTACCTAATGTAAACACAACATGGGGGAAACCTTATTGTAAGTAACTTAGCCATTCATACCCAAAGTCATGAAAGAAGACAAGGCCAAAATCCTACTGGTTGACGATGAGCCGGATATCCTGGAAATCGTAAGCTACAATTTAAAAAGCGAGGGTTATCAGGTCTATACGGCAGAGAATGGCGAGGAAGCCCTCAAAAAAGCCGTTAAGAAAACACCAGACCTGGTCATTCTAGATGTCATGATGCCTGTTATGGACGGGATCGAGGCCTGTGAAAAAATGCGAAAGGTCTCCAGCCTAAATAATACCATCATTACTTTTTTTACTGCTCGTGGTGAGGATTACAGTATGATTGCCGGCTTTGATGCTGGTGCAGATGACTACATTACAAAACCTGTAAAACCCAGGGTGCTGGTGTCTAAGGTAAAGAGCCTCCTACGTCGCCGCAACAAGAAAGAAGCCGAAACCAGTAGTGTGCGCAAGGTGGGCGATCTGGTTATCGATAGTGACCAGTATAAAATCTGGTTTAAAAAAGAAGAGATGCTACTGCCTCGCAAGGAGTTTGAATTGCTTTCTCTTCTCACCACAAAACCTGGCAAGGTTTTTAAACGCGAGGAAATTCTGGAAACCGTATGGGGAGCAGAGGTCATTGTGGGCGGTCGTACCATTGATGTACATATCAGAAAACTGCGGGAGAAGTTAGGTGATAAGCGTATCAAAACCATCAAAGGTGTAGGCTACAAATATGTCAAATAACCAGATAGCCAATAAACCTGGGTATAGGTTTGCTTTCAGGTCATCGCTGTACATTACCATTTTCCTTACCGTTACCTTATATGCAGCAGAATATCTGCTCAGGCAGTCACTGCCGTGGTGGTTTGTACTGATCCAGGCACCCGCTACTTTTTTATGTTGTTTTATAATTATCCAATACCGGGTTGAGAAATTCATCTACCGCCGGATCAAACAGATCTACGAGGAGGTTACAATCCTTGAGACCAGTGCATTTTCTGATAAGCAGGTCACTACAGATATGAAAACCCTGCGCGAGCAGGTAGAACGATTTGCCCGCAATAAAAAGATGGAGATTGAATCCCTCAAGGTGCGTGAGAACTACCGGCGCGAGTTCTTAGGGAATATCTCACATGAATTAAAAACCCCTTTGTTTACCGTGCAAGGGTATATTGATACCTTACTTGACGGTGCCCATAAGGACAAGGCATTGCGTAAAAAATACCTACAACGCGCACAAAAAGGTGTGGATCGACTCACATATATAGTGAGTGATATGGATATGATCACAAAACTGGAAGTAGGTGACATGGCGCTGGAGATGGAAGAATTTGATCTTGTTGCATTGTTACAGCATGTTTTTGACCAGTTTGAAATCAAGTCCGGAAATAAAAATATCACTTTAGTATTTGATATGGATTATGACCAGCCCATCCTTGTGAAGGCAGATCGCGAGCGTATCATGCAGGTAGTGTCAAACCTAATCATGAACTCAATCAAATATGGAAAAGAAAACGGCACTACAGAAGTTGCGATTGAGGATTTGACACTGGATAAAATTCTCATTCGCGTGACTGACAATGGCGAGGGAATCGCCCGTGAATATCTGGAACGTTTGTTTGAGCGTTTCTTTAGGGTAGACCGTACTGGCAGTCGCAAAGAGGGTGGTTCAGGGCTGGGGCTGGCGATCGTAAAGCATATTCTGGACGCTCATGATGAGCGTATTTATGTGGATAGTGAGCCAGGAATAGGGTCTGAATTCTCGTTCACATTACAAAAGGCAGCATCTATAGCGTTGTCCAGTAGCGACGAGTCTGCCATAGAGGCAGAAAAACCAGAGTAATTCTCTACTTCTTTCAACCTTTCGTAAATTGAATTCTTGCTGATTGCAATAGGGCGCGATGCCTTGGTTTTGTAGATGCTCGGCAAGATACTCCTGTTCTGTTTGTCCTGGAGTAGGTATGAAAAAACATTTTTTTTCCATTTTCTGGAGATCCATGATGCTGGTGTAACCGCTGCGGGCAAGTATTAGTTTGCTTTGCGAGATTAGCTCTTCAAGATCCTGAGAGGTGGCAAAATTGTAGGTGGTGATATTGCTCTTTTCTTTTATTATTTGATCCGATTCTACAACGCCCTGTATCAGGCAGGCCTTTCCCTTGTAGTTGATTAGCTGTTTTTCTAATAAATTTTTCAGATCGCCACGCAGAGGTTCTGGCCTGAGAGTATGATCAACAAATCATATTTGATGTCACTCTGCCGTTGTGTAAACCTTGATTGCGGCCGATGTAAAGGAAGTTTTTCTCTGGTCTGGATCCAGTTTCTGAAAGACGTCCAGCCAGACTGTTAATACCTCCGCGATCAATGATCCAGATGTGGTCAAATCTATAAGCCAGTCGCTGGTGCAACCTGCTGGTCAGCCATGTGAACCTCCCCGCGATTACGTTCCACTGGTGAGTAATATAAACGGCGGGAACCACTAGGTTTTGAAGCCCCCATCTACTATCAGATATGACGCCGTCTATGTTTTGATTTTTACTGATTTGCCTCACGGCCTTGCGTTCTGCCTTTGCGGTTTTATAGATTTGAGGGGCTTGTTTGATCAGGTGCCAGAGGAAGTATCGTGATTTAGACGTGTAGGTAATTCTGTAACCGGGTAGTTCAAAATGCTTGAGTTGCGGGAACTCTTTGCGCAGCAGTTCCAGTGACGCGCCATCACTGGCGATGACCACTTCAAAGCCTTTTTCTTCCAGTCTCTGAATGATGGGAATGCACCTGCAGGCGTGCCCCAGTCCCCAGTTGAGCGGGGCTACAAGTATTTTTTTACGATTCACCATAAACCCAAAGATAGATGGGAAAAGGTATATTTGTTTTTATAGAAATTTTAAGTGGGCAGCAAGAACAAATTAAAACGGTTCAGAGAGAACGAGACTTTCAAAAACGTGATCCAGCCATCTCGCGAGCAGGTGGTGGATGGTCATGAGAAACGCGGTAGATGGGAGGAGCATTTCGGCAACGATCATCCCATTGTACTGGAGCTGGGTTGTGGGAAAGGTGAGTATACGGTTGCGCTTTCGCGAAAGCATAAAAATAAAAACTTCATAGGCATCGATATCAAGGGTGCCCGATTCTGGCGGGGCGCAAAGACTGCACTGGAAGATGGACTGGACAATGTACTTTTTATCAGGACGCAGATCGAGCTGGTGGATAGCATGTTTGGTGAGGGTGAGATTTCTGAAATCTGGATCACTTTTCCAGACCCACAGATAAAGTACAAGCGCACAAAACACCGCATGACAAATCCAGAGTTTCTTGCTAAATACAAGAAGATTCTAAAGCCCGACGGTATGGTGCATCTCAAAACGGATTCTGAGTTTATGCACGGTTACACGATAGGATTGCTGCAGGGAATGGGTAAGGAGATCCTTTATGCGCATCATGATATTTATTCAAATAAAGAAGCGCCAGAAGAGGTTGTCAATACCCAGACTTTCTACGAGCAGCAATATCTAGAGAAAGGAAAGGCTATAACCTATCTAACTTTCAGGCCGTAGCATGGAATACCTGCACCACTTGCTTATAGGACTTGCCATAGGCTTTCTGGGTGTGGTGCCACCGGGGCTGCTCAACCTTACCGCGGCAAAAATCAGTATCAAGCAAGGTTCCAGTTCTGCACACTTGTTTGCCATAGGGGCGAGCACGGTAGTGATAGGGCAGGTATATGTGGGGGTTTTCTTTTCTAAGCTTTTACTGGCAAACGAGAGCCTCCTTTTTATCATGGAACAAGTAGCGGCAGTTGCATTTGTTGTGCTATCCATCTTCTTTTTTATCAGGGCATGGATTGATAAAAAAGGGCAGATAGAAATAAAGACAAATGTGCGCTCACCGGGGCAACTGCTGGGTCAGGGTTTGATTTTGTCTGTTCTCAACATATTTCCCATCCCTTTTTATATAGGTTTTAGTTCGTTTCTGGGAGGTAGGGGCTGGTTTATATTTGAACAATGGCACGCGTATCTATTTATCCTAGGTGCCGTGCTGGGCACCTACGGCATGCTTTCCATTTATATAAAATATATCCGCAGGTTTTCTTTTGATAGCAGCACGTTTGCACGCAAGACTAATTTTGTCCTGTCTTTTCTAACCTTTGTTATTGCTGTATTCACCATGGTAAAGCTGTACACCTAATGGCAGATTCAGATTTCTTTAATCGTGTTTATGGCGTGGTAAGGAAGATTCCTGCTGGTCGGGTTACTTCTTATGGTCTCATTGCACGATACCTGGGAACGCCTAAAAGTAGCAGGGCAGTGGGATACGCCATGAATGCCGCTCATTCCCGCCCAGATGTACCTGCCCACCGCGTGGTGAACAGATCAGGTTTGCTTACCGGCAAGCATCACTTTCCAGGCACAAACCTGATGCAGCAATTGCTCGAGGAAGAGGGTGTGGAAGTAAAGCATGATCAGGTGCAAAATTTTACTGAGATAGTCTGGGATCCAAATCTGGAACTGCCCCCGTTGTAGACTTTTGCAAGCAATCGAAGTCATCTGAACGCATGTAAGATTCAGTTAAAGCTTTAACGTGCTTGATTACTGAAACGCCGGCACACAATTACAGCTCTTATACTATTTATGGATTAATATTTCATTTAAAAATCTTGATTTATCAGATCTCGATCGGATACGACGCTGCGATAGTAATGGGCGAGTGGGTGCGCTGGAAATTGCATCATTCAGTCTTATTACCGCCATCGCGGGGAGTAGGCTGCAAGAGCTGCGGAATAATTTTGTCATGCGAGCTACGAGCGCAGCGAGAGCCTGCCTGTCGTACCTCTGGTAGGCAGGTATCGCACAAATTGAGAGCTAAAAAAGCGCGATGTATGCGAAATATTGGTCGATAAATAGTATTAAAATCTGCAGAGAGTAAAAGTCTTTGTATCCAGTTACAATCCAAATTTTATACAGATAAGCCTTCTTTCTTTCTTTGTCTTTAGAGCATGAGAGATTTTCATTCTGCGAGCACTGCTATTTCACAAGAGTGGAAAAGCAAATTGACAGCTACCTTGAACATAACCTTAATAAACACAAAAAACGCCCTAAAAGGACGTTTTAATAAAATCTATGTTGAGAATGTTATAAGCCGAAAGTGTAAACATATCCAGCAGTTATCGCAAAAATCCAATCGTTTGCACGGTTGTTGGGATTGTTAGGTGATAACCCCTCTACTTGATTATTGCTAAAGTAAGTCCAACCAGCTCCCACAAAGATATCGTTCTTCTCATTTATCTTGTAGCGAGTACCAAAATCCCCTACAAAACCCACTGTGCTTCTAGTGTCGTTATCGATACGACCCTGAAAAGTAGGAAAGATATTGTTGAAGTTATCGATGTCACCATCGCCATACGTGGTGGTGATTTCTGGAAATGCCAGTACATAACGCACACCTACTCCTAGGTAGGGATCCCATTTTGTGCCTAGACCAGATCTAAAGTCACTAATACTACCAAAGTGGTATTCCAGTGACGACCCTATTTGTAGAACACGTGTCTTACCTTCCATGGCGCGCAATTGCTGACCTCCAGTACCGCTTTTTTCAGCAGCAGGGCCATAATTGTTCATTGTACCTGTAAAATATGAGATCTCATTCCTGATTTTAAAGTGTTCATTCCAGTAGGAATCTAGCTTGTAGGGAAAGTTGAGGTAGTGTATTAAGGAAAATGTAATACCAGTATTCTCAAAGTTGGTCTCACGGTCATCTCTTTCGCCAAAATCACCTTGAAAGAAACCGTAACTTATAGAAGCACCAGCCTCATGAGTATATCCCTGAGCATCAGCTGTATAAAGTGCCGAGGATGCTATGAATATAGCAATCAGAGAGAATAATTTTTTCATTGCACTTTTTTTTAAGTAAGAGGCAAATATAAAAGAATAGAATGCAATCAATTAAAAACTAATGTAAAACAATTATTATTTCTTGTTCTTTTTACTTGTAGGTATCCTTATTAGTGCCTGCATGGAAATCACTGATCTTTTGTAAGATAGAAAGGTAATCCGTATGAGAGGAGACAAAGTCTAGGTCACTGACGTCAATGACCAGTATGTCTAGTTCGTTTTGTGACTTGATGAAATCGGTGTAGCCTGCGTGAATCTGGTTCAGGTATTGGGCCTTGATGTTTTTCTCGTATTCCCGGCCGCGTTTTTTGATGTTTTCCAGCAATCGATCCTCCGTCTGGTAGAGATAGATGTACAGATCCGGCTTGACCAGTTCCTTATACATAAGGTAAAACAACCTGCGATATAGCTCGTATTCCTGCTTGTCCAGTGTGACATTACTGAAAATCAATGACTTTACAACATAGTAATCTGCCACGGTCAGATCTGTAAAGAGATCGTGTTGTCCCACGTCGTCACTTAGCTGCTGGTAACGATCTGCCAGAAAAGACATTTCCAGCGAGAATGCATATCTGGCCTGGTCATCGTAAAAAAGGGGCAGGAAAGGATTGTCCTTAAAGCGTTCCAGTACAGCTTTACCGTTAAAGTCCTGGGTGAGTTTTCTGGTCAGGCTGGTCTTACCGCTGCCTATATTTCCCTCAATGGCGATAAAGTTTTGGCGGTTGATGGGATAACGCTTTCGCGAAAGCGGAATTTCAAAATCCACTCTATCCTCAAGCGACTCCAGTTGTTTTAAATAATCGTAAAAATTGATTCCACTCCCAGGTTCAGCCAGTTGTTTATCCAGATCCAGCAACGGTTGTAGGACAAAGTTGCGTTTGACGGCCTGTGGATGGGGAATACTTAATGTCTTTGTATCGAGAATTAGATCGTCATATAGTATGATGTCTAAATCTATGCTGCGATTCTCATAGTCAGCGGATTTTCTTATCTCCCGGCCCATACTTTTTTCTACAGATTGTAGAATGTCCAGACACTCCTGCGGGGATAATGCGGTATGGATGAGAATGCAGGTGTTGAAAAACTCGTCCCCGGTAAAATCGGCCGCCGGGCACCTATAAACAGGAGCAGTTTTAATAATCAGTCCAAATTCTTTTTCTATCTGCCGGCAAGCGTCAAGAATGTTCTTTTCCCGGTCGCCCACATTACTGCCTATGGCGATATAAACACTATGATGGGGGGAGTGGGTAATGGTGCCGATTTTGCGGCAAATTTAGGACTAATAAATAGGTGAAAGAATACTTTTGCGAGTAGTTATTGACCAGCTTTCCAGCCATGAAAACCTTATCTCCCGTAAAGCGTAGGCTAGCCTACCGCATCTATCTGGTGCTGGGATCATTGTTTATTTGCTCGCTGGTCGTTTCAAACTTGATTTTCCAGAAATTCTTTTACTGGAATCCGCTGGGGCTGTTTAGGTTTGAGATCTCGGTGGGACTGCTTCCATA
This sequence comes from uncultured Flavobacteriaceae bacterium, assembly GCA_963740155.1. Classification (GTDB taxonomy): domain Bacteria; phylum Bacteroidota; class Bacteroidia; order Flavobacteriales; family Flavobacteriaceae; genus Nonlabens. The sequence continues at coordinate 133,164 of CAVUDE010000005.1, forward strand.
TCCCATTACATTTCTGGTGACAGATTTGGTAAGCGAGATTTATGGCAGGCGCAAGGCAAATGACCTGGTGCTTGCAGGCATATTTGCATCCCTGTTCAGTCTAGTGATCATCTATGTTTCAGGTGCGGTCCCCGCAGTCGATTATAGTGCGGTAGATGACGAGCTTTTTTTGAGGATTTTCGGCGCGGCGCCGGTTGCGGTTGTGGCCAGTATGACTGCTTATCTATTTGCTCAGTTTGTGGATATACAGCTCTACCATTTCTGGAAACGGCTTACACGCGGGAAAATGCTCTGGCTGCGCAATAACTTCAGTACGGTATTCTCGCAGTTTGTTGATACGTTGAGCGTGCTACTGTTGCTGTGCTTTTTTGGCATATTGCCGTGGGATAAGTTTTACCCGCTTTTAGGGGCAGGGTTCTTGTTTAAAATACTGGTGGCACTCGTGGATACACCGCTGATGTATCTAGGAACTTATCTGCTACAAAAAACATTCAACCTTAAATGGGGTGAAGAATTACAACTAGACTAAAAATTTACAATGAAGAAGTTTTTTAAGATTATAGGAATTGCCATCGTGCTACTGGTAGCACTCGTACTGGCTGCACCTTACCTATTTAAAAGCCAGATCAATGATCTGATAAAGGACCGGCTTAATCAGGCGCTGAATGCCCAGGTAGATTTTGAGGACCTGGATTTGAGTTTTTTCTCTGCTTTTCCTGATGCGCGAGTGGGACTGGAAAACTTGAGTATCGTCAATTATGCTCCTTTTGAGGGTGACACGCTTTTTTATGCCAGAGAAATCAAACTGGATCTGCCCATAGGTGACGTGTTTAATTCTGCTGGCGAACCCATCCATATCAATGAGGTCATCATCAACGGGGCAATCGCTAATTTCCTTGCAGATGCGCAAGGCAATGCAAACTGGGATATTACAAAAGAATCTGAAGCAACCACAGCCACACAGCCGCAGGATGCCACCTCACCATCAGGTTTTAGTTTTGATCTCAAACATTATGAGGTCAACGATAGCCGTATGATCTATAAGGATTTGGGATCAAAAAACTATCTCAAGCTCACGGAACTCAATCACAAGGGGGATGGGGATTTCTCCCTCGATTCCAGTACGCTGGATACCTATACTGAGGCGATGGTCACTTATGAACTGGACAGCGTAAATTATTTGAATACCAGACCGGTAAAACTAGATGCCGATATCCTCATGAATATCAACGAGCAGAAATACACCTTTCAGGAAAACTCGGCTTTTGTAAATGATCTGGAAATCAATCTGGATGGCTTTGTGCAACTACTAGAAGAGTCCACGCTGGTGGAACTCAGTTTTGATACACCGTCATCAGATTTCAGCAATTTCTTTGCGTTGATTCCAGAGGCATACCGCAGCAATATGGAGGGAATGACCACCACTGGTGATTTTATATTAAAAGGTATGATCAAGGGAGAGGTAACTGACGAGCGTATCCCAACCCTGGATATCCAGATGTCTTCCAGCAATGCTTCATTCAAGTATGCAGATCTGCCCAGCAAGGTCACAAACATTACTATCGACGCGGCAATTAAAAATGAATCTGGAATTCTGGAAGACACCTACGTGGATGTTTCAAATGCCGGTTTTACGATTGCAGGTGATCGCATGCAGGGTAGTGCGCTGGTGCGCAACCTTACCTCAAACATGGATGTGGATATGAGCTTGCGTGGTGGGATGGATTTTGAGAAGTTATCCCAGGCCATGCCGCTACCAGAAGATGTCAAACTAAACGGGAGACTGCAGCTGGATGCAGCCGCCAGGTTTGATATGGCGAGTATTGAAAATGAGCGCTACGAGAATATCAAAACCAAAGGAACCGCAAGCCTGACAAACTTCACTTATCAGGGCGATGCACTCAACAAACCTCTTAATATTAAAAAAGCAGATCTGGACTTTTCTACGGCGCGCATACGCTTAAAAGAATTTGATGCGGTTACTGGTAATACGGATCTAAAAGCTAGCGGGACGATCAATAATCTGATAGGATTTTTGGTACAAGACCAAGTACTGAAAGGCGCTTTTACGGTAAACAGCAATACGCTGGATTCAAGTGACTTTATGAATTCCACAGCTGCCGCTGAGACACATGAATCAACTCAAAAGGAAAATCAGTCACAAACTGCAACTGCGGGACAGGCGATCCAGATTCCTAGTTTTCTGGATGCCCAGCTGGATTTCAAAATCGGCCGGGTTTTGTATGATGGCCTTGAACTTAGTAATGTATCTGGAATGGCGCTGATAAGGGATGAGACCATGACATTGAACAATGTGCGCACAGATGTTTTTGATGGTAATATAGGGGTCAACGGCTCTTTAACTACAAAAGACGCAAAACCCAGATTTGACATGGTGCTGGACATGAATACGCTGGATATTGCAAAATCCTTTACAGGGATGGATATGTTCCAGAAGCTGACTCCCATCCTAAGTGCCTTGAAAGGAACGCTCAATACAGATATAAAGCTATCTGGTGAGCTGGACAGCCAGCTTTCACCGGTTATCGGGACTTTGAACGGTGATGCATTTGCACAGGTTCTGACAAGGGATGTGGATCTCGCGTCAAATCCATTGCTCAATAGATTGAACAATGAGTTGAATTTTCTCAACCTGGGCAAACTCAACTTGTCAGACCTACAGACCAAGCTCAAATTTGAAAACGGCGCCGTGAATATTCAGCCTTTTGATTTTCAGATAAAGGATGTGAAAGTGACTGCAAGTGGTAGCCACAGCCTACAAAACGAGATGAATTATACGCTTGCCATGGATATGCCGGCAAAATATCTAGGCAAGGAAGCTGCAAGCCTACTGGCAAGATTAGAAGAAAAAGAGGTCAATCAGATCATGGTGCCTATTCCCGTACAGCTAAGTGGCAGCATGCTGCAGCCTAAGATCAACCTTAACATGCAACAGGCGGTAACAAACCTGACTAACCAGATCATCGAGATCCAGAAGCAAAAGATCAAGGATAAAGGAAAGGATAAGCTGAACGATGCGCTCAACAACGTGCTGAACGGCGCGCTGGGTGGAAACAAATCAGAGCCGGTGGCTCAAGATTCAACTGCTACAAACACAACGCCCCCTAAAACTACTGAGCAGCAGACCAAGGACAAGGTAAAAGAAACAGCAGGCGGTATATTAAAAGGATTGCTCAAAAAGAAAAAGGACAGCGCGAGGTAATGGTAGAATTTGATGATGAGTATTTTATGGGGAGAGCCCTGCTAGAAGCGCGTACGGCTTTTGAACGCAATGAGATTCCCGTGGGTGCGGTCGTCGTTCATAATGATCGCATCATCGCCCGCGGTCATAACCTTACCGAGGCGCTCAACGACGTCACCGCCCACGCAGAGATGCAAAGCATCACCGCCGCTGCCAGTCATTTGGGCGGCAAGTATTTACAGGACTGTACAATATATGTAACGCTCGAGCCCTGCCAGATGTGCGCCGGCGCGCTCTATTGGGCGCAGATCTCGCGATTAGTGTATGGTGCAAGCGATGAGCAGCGCGGTTATCGAGCGATGAACACACAACTACACCCCAAAACCAAAGTCACAAAAGCCATCCTAGAAGAAGACTGCGCCATTTTAATGAAAGAGTTCTTCCAGCGCAAGCGCAAGCTCAATTCCTAGCGACGCATTATCTTTAGCCATCAATGGCAACAGAAAAAAAGAAAAACTGTCCAGAATGTGGGGAGGAGATAAAAGGGCGTTCAGATAAAAAGTTCTGTAGCGACTATTGCCGCAATGTGGCGCACAATCGGGAGAATCGCGATACGACTTCCCTCATGCGCAATATCAACAACCGGCTGCGCAAGAATTACCGCATTCTGAGTAAACTCAACCACAAGGACAAGACCCGCACCACCCGCAACAAGCTGCTGGCAGAGGGTTTTGACTTCAATTTCTTCACCAGCATCTACACGACAAAGAAAGGCTCGATCTATTATTTTCTTTACGATCAGGGATACCTCGCGATGGATGACGACTACTTTCTGCTGGTAAAAAGAGATTAGGGTCTTGAGTATTACGCTTTCGCACTTCGGCAGGCTCAGTGTAAACTTCCCTATCGGGAAAGCGTAATAATAACCACCATCACAACACATGAAAAAGCTACCAAACAACAAACAAGCATCTTAACACGTTACATTTAGCGTTCCGAAAAGACCTGCCATCCATGGAGTTTACAGAGAATAAGAGTTTCCTGCGCTGGACGATTATAAGCGCTGCCGTAATTGTGATATCGCTGATCCTCTGGAATACCTACACTTTTTATCAGCAACTCAAAGAGATTGAAAAACGCAATATTGTTGAGTATGCAGAGGCGCAGAAAAAGATCAATACTTCAGGGCTGGATGATGATATAGGTTTCGCACTTCAAGTGATTCAGCACAATACCACGATCCCAATAATCATCGTCAACAAAAACGGGGAATACATAACTAATAATCTGCCAGAGCAATACGAGAATGATACCGCGGCAATAGAGAAATTGATCGAGGAATTTAAACTGGAGAATGAACCCATCTTGAGTTATCTGGATGGCACTGAGGGCGCGCACACCACGACTTACTACGGCAACAGCACCATTCTTACCAAATTGAAATATTACCCAGCCGCTCTTATACTGATCATGATATTGCTGGGAGCCGTGATATGGTTTTTTTATCGCTCAAACAAGGCGAGCGAGCAAAACAAGCTCTGGGCAGGAATGGCAAAGGAAAGCGCCCACCAGATAGGAACGCCACTCTCATCGCTGGTAGGATGGACGACTATTCTAAAAGATAGCGAGATCGATCCTACCTATGTGGCCGAGATGGAAAAGGACATAGATCGCTTACAAATGATTACTGATCGGTTTTCTAAAATAGGCTCCATTCCAGAACTCGCAGAACATGATATCGTCAAAGAAACGGAACAAGCAACCCGCTATATAAGCGCGAGGTCTTCAAAGCTGGTCGATTTCAACATTGACCTGCCAGAGCAGCCTATACCTGTCAGGTTAAATACACAGCTGTATTCTTGGGTCATAGAAAACCTGATCAAAAACGGGATAGATGCGATGCGCGGTAAGGGACAGATTACTGTTTTCCTGCGCGCAGATGCTCATAAAGTTATGATCAGGATTTCTGATACCGGTAAGGGGATTCCCAAGAAGCTTTGGAACCGCGTTTTCAATCCTGGCTATACCACCAAAAAGCGAGGCTGGGGACTGGGCCTATCGCTTGCCCGCCGCATTATCGCAGATTACCACAATGGTAGAATACGCGTGGCAAACAGTACAAAAAACGAGGGAACCACCTTTGAAATCGTGCTCCCTAAATTTGTGTAGTTACTGGTGATGTGATCATCTACTCTCTTGCTGTTTCGTGCAATGAAAACAGCATAAAACCTTAATCTATGATCAGATATTCAGCACTTTACCACACAACACATACCACATACCACATACCGAATCAGAACTCGATGCCAGCCTTTACTTTTTCTCCATCACGATCAACAACGACCGTGATCTTATCCCCGCTTTCAAATGTGGACAGCACTTTCATGTAGCTCATCATATCTGTCACGGTGCTGTCGCCTAATTTGACAACGATGTCGCCTTTTTGCAAGCCTGCCTTTTGCGCGGGTTTGTCCTCGCTCACACCGTCTATACGCATTCCATTTCCGGTAAAGAGGTAATCTGGAACCACGCCTAGAGCGACCTTGAATCTGGGTACGTCCTCGCTTTCGTTTTTGGTTTTTCTGAAAGGTAGTTTTCCCGCGCCATTCAGTTCTGCCACTACGTTGGTGATATAATCGGCGATTTTTTCCATGCCGTCGTAGTTGAGCTTTTCGTGGTCGTCGCCTGGACGGTGGTAATCGCTGTGCTGCCCAGTGAAAAAGTGCAATACGGGAATGTCGTTCAAATAGAAAGAGGTGTGGTCGCTAGGTCCCACGCCACTCTCAGAAAGCGCGAGTTCAAAATCCTCATTTGTAGAATTAAGGACTTGTTTAAGGCGCGGCGAGGTGCCCACACCGTGGATGGCCAGTTTATTCTCATCATTCAGCCTACCCACCATATCCATATTGATCATATAGTTGGCGGTGCTCAGGTCAATCGTCGGGTTTTTGGTAAAGAAGTTGGATCCCAGCAAGCCCATTTCCTCACCAGAAAATGCGATGAAGAGATAATTGTTGTCGTTAAAGTTATTATTGGACTGAACCCGCACGCCATCAGGTTTATCGGTTCCAAAACTTGCCTCGATACGGGTGGTGTTGTTTTTTCCGCTTTCGCGAAAGCGGAATGCAAGATCCAGCATCACTGCCACCCCACTGGCATTATCGTCTGCACCATTGTGGATCGCCACGCCCTCGCGGTGCAATGAACCCTCGCCACCCATTCCTAGATGATCATAGTGTGCGCCTATGATCACCGTGGTTGCCGCATCATTGTCGATCATGCCGATCACATTAGTACCTGTGAGGAATCCATCACCGTCCCGGTCGCTAAAGGTTGCCTCCTGATGCGGGTCACTGGACGGCTGGAACGTAAACGTCTGGAAATAGGTGCCATCATTCCCAGCGGGTTGTAGGCCTACCTCTTCCATGCGGGTGGCGATATAATCTGCCGCCATAAGCTCGTAGGGTGTTCCAGTCTCACGCCCCTGCAGAGAATCTGATGCGAGGATAGCGACGTCTGTTTTGGCATCACCTTTAATGTATTCCATGCGACCTGTAGAATCGTCTTTGCAACTAATGAGTAAACAAATGAGTAGGGAAACGGATAGGATTCTCATGTGGCGGTCTTAATTTCGCGCAAAAATAATCCATCCATGAGGGTCTTACTTGTTCTGCTATCTGTAATCAGCCTTGTTTCTTGTAAAGAGCGCATAGAAAGCCTGCCGCCCAGAGGTGACGATGATCCAGAATTACGGCAAACGGATTCCATTAGCCTGATCCTAGAGGGTGAAAAGCACTTTAAAAGCCTGCGTCAAATCACTTATGGCGGCGATAATGCAGAAGCTTACTGGTCATTCGACGATGAGATGCTCGTATTTCAATCCAATAATAAGGAATGGGGCGTGAACTGTGACCAAATGTTCCTGATGAATCGCGAGGATTCCTTTCTGAACCTGGTACCGCCCATGGTGTCAACGGGAGATGGTAGAACGACCTGTTCCTATTTCATGCCTGACAATAAGCATATAATCTACGCTAGCACGCATCTCGCCATGGAAGACTGCCCAGAAGAACCACTGCGCCAAAACGGCAAATACGTCTGGCCTATTCATGATAGTTATGATATTTTCGTCGCTGATCTAGATGGAAATATCACCGCGCAATTGACTAATGAAAACGGTTACGATGCAGAACCTACCGTATCGCCACAAGGTGATAAAATTGTCTTTACCAGCGATCGCAGTGGCGATCTCGAATTGTACACCATGGATCTGGACGGTAGCAATGTCAAACAAATCACGTATGAGCTGGGTTATGATGGGGGAGCATTCTTCTCACCCGATGGGACAAAATTGATCTTCAGGTCTTCCCGCCCCAAAACCAAAGAAGAGATCAAAGAATACAAAGACCTACTCACTGGCGGCCTAGTGCAACCCACCGAAATGGAACTTTACATTTGCAACGCAGATGGCAGCGACCTGCGCCAGCTCACTGATCTGGGCAATGCCAACTGGGCGCCATTCTTTCATCCCAGCGGCGAGAAGATTTTATTCTCTTCTAATTTTGAGGCAGAGCGTGGTTTCCCATTTAATTTGTATTTGATCAATCTAGATGGTACAGGATTGGAACGCGTCACCCACGGCGAGACATTTGACGCATTTCCCGTATTTTCAAACAACGGGAAATACCTAGCATTCTCCTCAAACCGTAACAACCGCGGCGGTAGGGATACCAATCTTTTTATTGCTGAATGGCAGGATTGAGTTTGAAATCTCAAATCACAAGTTCCAAGTTCCAAATCACAAATCACAAATCCCTAATACCAAAACTGATTAGCTAGTAAAAGTCACTGAGTTCAATACAGTCTGTCATGCTGACGCAGGTCAGCATCGATCAGGACGCTAGGGAGATGCTAGGAAAGCAACAAGTGATATCAGAGGGAAAGTTGCGTTGAAATCCCAAATCCCATGTTCCAAGCCCCAAACCGCAAACTGATTAGCAGGTAAAAGTCACTGAGTTCAACACTGTCGGTCATGCTGACGCAGGTCAGCATCGCACAGGACGCTAGGAAAGTGCGAGTAAAGCAACAAGTGATATCGGGGGAAAAGCGGCGTCAAAATCTCAAATTCCAGATCTCAAATTCCAAATACCAATACTGAACAGCAAGTAAAAGTCACTGAGTTCAACACGATCTGTCATGCTGACACAAGTCAGCATCGCACAGCACGTGGGGAAAGTGCTGGGTAAACCAAGAAACATAAAAGCCAAAAGAATAAAACTTCAAACTACTTAAATTACAAACATGAAACATGAAACATGAAACATGAAACTTCCCTACCTTGAACCCTAAACCCAGCAACTATGTCCACCACCAGCCTCATCATAGAAGAACGTAGCCGCGATATAGGCGACTTTTTGGTCGGTCGCTTGATACCTTTCCGTAAGAAGCGCATGGTGGGACCGTTCATTTTCATTGACCATATGGGGCCTACACAGCTGGGGCCAGTGAGTTACATGGACGTAGATCAGCATCCACATATTGGGCTTTCTACATTGACATACTTACTAGAGGGTGAGTTGCAGCATCAGGATTCCATAGGCACAGATCAACTTATCAAACCAGGTTCTGTTAACTGGATGACTGCTGGAAAAGGCTGCTCTCATACAGAGCGTACACCGCAGGCCGCTAGAGATGCTGCCAAAGAGTTTACCATGCATGGCTACCAGATTTGGGTGGCATTACCGGTTGAACTGGAGGATATGCAACCAGTATTCCACCACATTCCCGCCGCTGAATTACCCCAATGGAACGACGGTGCGGCAAAGTTTGTACTCGTAGCGGGAACAGGATACGGTAAAAAATCGCCGGTTCCTGTACACTCAGAATTATTCATGGTAGATGTTCAGGTAGAGAAAGATTATGAGCTTGATATTTCAGGAAATCTATCTGGTGAGGTGGGAATCACCGTGGTTAAAGGTAGCGTTATCGCATGTGGCGACAGGGTAGAAGCTGGTAATATGCTAGTGAGCAAAGTAGCAGATGCTTGCAAACTCACCGTTGTTGCGGGTAGTCATGTTCTGTTATTTGGTGGCGAGCCATTCCCAGAAGAACGACACATTTATTGGAATTTCGTAAGCCATTCTAAAGAAAGAATCGAGAAAGCTAAATCAGCCTGGAAAGACAAGACTTTCCCGATGATGGAAAACGATGATACTTATGTGTCATTGCCTGAATCTTGATCTACATCGGCTTATAAGCAATCGCCTTGATCTCAATCAGTAAATGCGGGTGCGGTAACTGGTGCACGGCAACCGTCGTGCGAGTGGGACCGTCGTAGTCAAAGAATTTTCCATAAGTCTCATTATAGCCTTTGAAGTCATTCATGTTGACCAAAAAACTGGTAACGTCCACAACGTCTTTTAAACTTGCGTTTTCGGTTTGTAGGATGGCATCGATGTTTTCTAGAACCGCCGCAGTTTGAGCTGATATATCAAGATTGGTTGTTCCCATCTCATCCACCTCAACTCCCGCAAACGTGTTATCTTTTTTGCGGCTACTTACCCCTGACACAAACAGAAAATCACCTACTCGTTTCACATGCGGATATTTTCCCCTTGGTCTTGCTTTATCTTCTATTACTGGCATTTGTTTTAGTTTTTTAGTCTTGTTGTCTTGTTGTATTGTCGGTACGACCTGATGAGAATTTACTGAAGTTGGGAAGCAGCCCTCATCCACAACCCGCATGTAAACAGTGCGAGCGCAGCGCAGCAAAGAGCCGACGGTAGCTGAGCGCAGCCGATGGTGGCTGAGCGAAGCCGAAGACCCCATCATCCCCGCAACCACAACACCTCTTTCGTTTTTTCTTTAATCTTTTTGAGCAAATCGTCTAAATCATCATCCACCCTGATTTTGTCTTCCTTGAGCAACCACAGGATTGCTTTGTCTTGAGCACGCCCTCGCAATAGTGCATCACGGTAAGAAACACCATCGGCTGGAAAAGTGACTTGTGAATATTTTGATGAGTATTCCGCTTTCGCGAAAGCGGACTCCAAACGCATCTCAATCTGCCGCTTCTTCTGGAAATCTGGATGGGCTACGCTGTCCCGCATCTCGACAAAATTGTCCAGCGCGAGATCTGCAATGGCATCTGCATCTGGTTTGCGCTCGCGGGCAAATTGCTCAAATGCATCTGCCCAAGTGGTGTTCTGTACCATCACTTTATCCAGTACCGTCACGTCCTCAAAGCTGGCATTCATCCCCTGGCCGTAAAATGGTACGATGGCGTGACTGGCATCTCCTAGAATCAGTGACTTACCATACGCAGACCATGGACTGCACCGCACCGTTCCTAGCGGCGGGGAGGGATTAGTCTTGTATTGCTCCACCAGGTCAGGAATGTGAGGAACAACGTCCTTGAATTCGGCTTGAAAGAATTCTTCTATTTCTTCAGATGTGTTGATCGAGTTGAACGCACGGCCCTCGCCGTCATATTGCATGAATAAGGTAAGGGTAAAACTACCATCCAGATTAGGCAGGGCGATCAGCATATACCCACCGCGCGGCCAGATGTGAAGCGCATTTTTATCGATGCGCCATCCACCATCCTCTGCCGGCGGGATGCTAAGTTCCTTATATCCATGAGGCAGCCAGTCGATGCTGTTTGAGAATAGGTAATCACGTTGTCTGGCCATCGTCTTGCGCACCTGTGAACCAGCTCCATCCGTTCCTAATAAAATGTCTGCATTCCAGGTTTTATGCTTGCCAGACTCGGAATCATGATAGGTTACACTGGCGTTTTCAAGATCCACTTCTTGGACTGCATCATTAAAATCAATCTGCACCTCGGCGTATTTATCTGCCTCATCGAGTAGCAACTTGTTCAATTCCTCCCTAGAAATTGAGTTGATGTACTCACCCTCGCGGCCGCTGTATTTTGATAAGGTGGTATTCCCATCCTTGTCATGGATCAATCTACCGTGCATGGGAATGCATAAATCATGCACCTTGTCTTTTAATCCAACCAACTCCAGTGCTTTCAATCCACGATCAGATAAAGCCAGATTGATACTGCGACCGCCATCCACCGTATTCTTGCGCATGTCGGGTCGCTTTTCCAGAATGTCAACACTGTAGCCTCTCTGCGCCAGTCGCAGCCCTAACAAAGAGCCACACAGCCCCGCTCCAGCGATAAGAATTTTGGTTTTTTTATTGGATAAGTTCATTTGACAAAAAGTGATTGTTTGTAAAAGTAGGGGAGGAAATCTTAAAAGCTCAGTCTAGCTGGAAAGTATGCGCATTTAAATGCTGATCAATGTGTTGCGTCAACCGTTTACTGACGCCGGCGGTTGCGGCATAAGTTTTCCAGTTGCGTATAGTGATGCAAACCCCTTCAATGATCTGGCGGGCGTTTTTTGCGCCTATATTTTTAGCGATGCTCACGAAATCTTCTGATGTGATATCGTTTCTTTTTCCGTTGATACTAAGTGTTTGCTGATTTACCCAGATGCTTTTTTCATCATAGGCAAAACACAGGTCGTAGGCAGGGGCCAGTCGCCAGCGATCATCCTGTTTTAGAATAAAGGAAAAGTTTTTTGTGTGATCATCATAGTTTGTGGCAAGTACGTTAAACACCATCCTGCGGAACATTTCTCGTGCCTCAGGATAGGTGAGTTTTAGTTTACGCATAGTGCCAAACAGCTGCTCATAGCTATAGGCCTGCATATCATTAAAATCGTAGTGTTCCAGCCCACACCAGCTAGCGATATGGTGTTTTTGATACCCCTCGCGGTCAAATCGCTGGGTGAGGAAATGCGCCCTACCGTTTTCCTCAATTAGCTGGCAGGGCATGATGTTGATACCGCAATCCTTTGCCATCAGGTAATAGGCATATTCCACACGGCCCCAGCCGCTGCTCTCGCCAAATTGCTCGCTACTCACACCATCCAGCTTAAGTAGCCAATGCTCAAATCCTGCCGGCGCGGTGGTTTGTCCAGACCGCAGCTCGCCAGTCTTAGGATTGAGTGCCACGACTGCTTTGGGCCGCGCACCGCCCGCAGAAGTTCCTATACGCAATACGTCCCGTACCGCATCAGTGCCTTTTTCCTGTAGCGATGTGCTGAATTGCTCACGCTGTTCCAGCATTGCCCTGGCGGTTTCTACCAGCGAGTTTACCTCTATGCCAAAATCTTTCTCCCTGTTCACGGGATGTGCAGGCTCAAATTCCAGTGCTCCCATCCCGCGCACTCCTATAAAACACAGTTTTTCTACTGGATTCATGCTGCCTGCTGGGCGACCTGTTTTTGCTAGCCATGAATTGATCAACTGATTCCCATAACGATCTGGAAGTAGATCTGCCAGTAATCCGGGCAGGCCTTTAAAAGTGGATTCTGTAGCGCCTCTGGCAGGGCGCAATTCTGGAAAGCTGTAGATGCGGTTTTGCTGGGTAAGAGGCATCTTGAGGGGTGCGAGTTCTACACCTTGTTTTGCAAATGCAGCAGAATACTGGAAGAACCCCAGCTGCCTGGATACATCCCAGCGTATGGCACCTACGTTCTTGCCCCATAGTTTTATTTGCGCGACGTCTACCATCCTGGATCTTCCACATAGTTGATGTCACCGGTTTGCCGGCCAGCACGCTGGCGCTCATTTTTCTTGAGCTTTGCGTATTGTACGGGACTTACCGATTCCCCAATCTTAAAGATATCAATGATATGAAGCAGGTCTAGCACGCGTAAAACCTGCATGAGCGTATCTGTACGTACTGTTTTCCCCCTTTCCAGCAAGCTAAGCGTAGATCGACTTATACCTGCATCTCTAGCGGTATCTTCCTGTGAGCGATTCTGTGAAACGCGGTAATGCTTAACATATGAACCTATTTTTTTCAATAGGTAGCTATCGCTCATCTGGTGGGACTGATTGTATGACATATTGCGCATTATGCTCTCATTCCAAAGATAATGCATTAAATGTGATACAGGAAATATTTATTTACTACAAGTATGACATATCATTCATTAAGCAATGAAACATGCTTAATGAATGAAATATAATACAAAAACCCAATGCGCAAACATCGGGTTTTGTCAATTTAAAAGGAATAAATCTAGAAAGGAAGATCGTCGTGATCCTCTTCCTTGGTATTTGATATGGGCTCATATTCATCAAACGGTGGTACTTCTGGTGAACCGCCACCCTGATTACCGCCGCCCAACTTCTCGATGCGCCAGCCGGCGATGCTGTTGAAATATTTGGTTTCACCCTGTGGGCTTTGCCACTCGCGGCCGCGCAGGTTGATTCCTACTTTTACCGTGTCACCTACATTGAATGCATCCAGTAATCCAGTTTTGTCTTGTACAAACTCGATCATGAGATGCTGCGGGTATTGTTCCTCTGTGGTAACGACTAGCTCGCGTTTTTGAAATCCGTTGCTGCCGAAGGTTTTAGTCTCGCCTATCAGCTTTATTTTTCCTTGTACTTCCATAATTTATAATGATAAAATTTTCCAGGCATCAGCTATGTTGCCTTTTGTGATCAGTTCTTTTGCGCGTAGGTGTTTTTGCTGGTGGGTCATTGTGTCTAGTTTTTCCGCTTTCGCGAAAGCGGTAACCTCATCCCGCTCAGGAACACGTTCTACATTCCCTAGTTTACCCAGATCATTGCCACTCAGCACCTCGCTTGTTCTCGCATGTTCTGGCAGTGCATCCACGCCCACACCAAGGGACGATAACGGTTTAGGAACTTCAAACATGGCATCTTTTGAACGGCAATACCAGTTGCCGCCCATTCTGGCGACGGTATCGATCCTAAAAGGATCTATCTTCTGGTGCTCGTCGAGGATTTCATCCTTGACGTGAACCATGACCACCTCACAAATGATCAGGTTACCGGCACCGCCCTCTTTTCCCAGTTCCACCACCTGGTTGACCTTGCATTCAAATTGTACGGGACTTTCTGCCACGCGGGGTGGTTTTACCTTGACGCTTTCTATGGCGGTAAGGCCGCTCTTGACAAATTCATCTACGCCGGTTTCATATTCCGTGCTGCTCAGGGACATTTGCTGGACGATGTCGTAATTGACGATATTGATCACTACTTCTCCTGTTGCCTGCGCGTTGAGCAAGGTATGTTTTACGGTATTGTTGCGTACCCGTCGTGCGGGTGAGAAGATCATGATGGGAGGATTTGCGCTAAAGACATTAAAAAAAGAATACGGGGACAGATTCACCCGGCCATCGCCATCCACCGTACTGGCAAATGCGATAGGGCGCGGCTGTACCGCTCCCAGCATAATGCCGTGTAACTGTGCGGTTTCAATGTCTTTAGGGTCTATTTGCATTGCGCTTTCTACAAGTTTACAAAGATATAAAGAATAGTGGGGTGGCAAAGACCTGAGCTATACTGTTTCCAGACTTGGTTAGCGATCAGTCGCTTAAAAGCTATAACGTTATAGGCGTTTTTTCACATTATAATTAAGGGAACTGTAGGGCTGCTGCGTATTTTTGTTACTTATACGTAATTCCATCTATGAAGACGATACAATTCCGTGAGGCCATTGCAGAGGCCATGAGTGAAGAGATGCGACGCGACGAGAGCGTTTACCTGATGGGTGAAGAGGTGGCAGAATATAATGGCGCCTATAAAGCATCCAAGGGGATGCTGGATGAATTCGGCGCAAAGCGCATTATCGACACGCCTATTTCTGAATTGGGTTTTGCAGGAGTAGCCATAGGTTCTACCATGACGGGCAACCGCCCCATTGTGGAATATATGACGTTCAACTTCTCGCTGGTGGGAATCGACCAGATCATCAACAACGCGGCTAAAATCCGCCAGATGAGTGGTGGGCAGCTCAAATGCCCAATTGTTTTCCGTGGGCCTACGGCTAGTGCCGGTCAACTCGCAGCAACACACTCACAGGCTTTTGAGAGTTGGTTTGCAAACACACCCGGATTAAAAGTGATCGTACCATCCAATCCATACGATGCAAAAGGTTTGCTCAAGGCGGCCATACGTGATGATGATCCAGTCATCTTTATGGAAAGCGAGCAGATGTACGGGGATAAAGGCGAGGTGCCAGAAGATGAGTACACCTTACCCATAGGAGTCGCAGAAATCAAAAGAGAGGGAACTGATGTGACGATCGTTTCCTTTGGAAAGATTATTAAACAAGCCTACCAAGCTGCTGAAGAATTAGAAAAAGACGGTATCTCTTGCGAGATCATTGATTTGCGTACCGTGCGTCCGTACGATCAGGAAGCCATTCTCAAATCTGTGAAGAAAACCAATCGACTGGTAATCCTTGAAGAGGCGTGGCCTTTTGGCAATGTATCTACAGAGATCTCGCATATGGTTCAGGCAAGGGCTTTTGATTATCTGGATGCACCCATCTATAAGATCAACACTGCAGATACTCCTGCACCTTATTCGCCCGTATTGCTGGAAGAGTGGCTGCCCAATCACCATGACGTGGTCGAGGGAGTCAAAAAAGTGATGTATAGGAAATAGAAGATTCGTTTAAGATATATGTAAGACCTGGCTCCGGCTGGGTCTTTTTGTTTTTAGGAAGATGTTGAGGAAAAAACCTTTGTGTAAATAGGGTTTATCCTGATGTGCTGCTTAGGCAGAGAAAATAGATTTGCCAAATTACTATTTCATTCTAATGAAAAGTCGTTTAGGCCACCTACTCATCATATTCTTTATAGGAATCACCACGATTCATGCACAAATAGGTTTTGCGGTTGCTCAAGATAAAGATGGATCCACTGCAGAATGGGACATGTGCCACGGTGGCGCATCCATATTTGATTGCAAGATGAAAGCTAGTATGAACCTTATCAGAAAAGGACACGATAATGTCAAAACCCAAGAAGGCAGTACCTGCTGTGGCCATCAGATTACTTCTGGATTTATTGTTGTGGTTACCGCCTCTTATCAAAACGATTCAGGAAAAACCATTACGGATTATGGAATGGGAGCCAGTGCAGAATCGTTTACGCAGGCAACTAAGCACGCGCTGAAAAACATGAATCTACATTCCCTGAAATGGACGGATCATTGCAAATACGAGGTCGTGAAAGAAATCACCTTTTGATCCCTTGTTCTAATTGAAAGGACTCATTTTTTCCCATCAGGCTATCCAGTGATTTTGCTATCCTTTACTGTAGTAATTCTCAAATGTAAGTTCAGTGGAACACGATACTTCCTACAATTATCAATGTCTTTTATTTCTTGATTCTTTTTGTTATAGGTCGTGATATTTTCTACCCAACTTAATAATATATTCACGGTCTGTAAACTGGTCATGAGATTATTAAATGATTACGCTTTGCATGCCCCAGCTGAAAACGGCGGCGTGAAAGCGGAATTCCCCAAAAAGATTTTCCTACTTTTCTTGCTGATCACCTGCATGACAAGTGCACAGACTAAGGTGGGCGGTATGGTGAAAGATCAGTACGGCGATGCCGTGGCTTTTGCAAATGTATTCTTCCCCGGCACGAGCGAGGGTACGATCACAAATGATGATGGGCGTTTCTACTTGCAGAGCGACCAGACCCAAGAGATATTACAGTTCTCTTTTGTAGGGTATAAAACCGTAACTCTAGAACTTAAGGAACGTGTGCAACTGGAACTGGACATTATCCTGGAAAGTGACGAGGCCCAGCTTAACGCCGTGGTCGTGTATTCTGGAAAGACTTCAAAGAAAAACAATCCTGCCATTGATATACTGCGCAAGGTGTGGGAGAATAGACGCAAGAATGGGCTGCAACAATTCAAGCAATACCAGTACGATAAATACGAAAAGGTAGAATTTGACCTCAATACGCTGGATAGCGCGATGGTGAATAGCAGCCTGTTCAAGGGGATGGAATTCATCTTTGACTACGCAGATACCAGCAAGGTAACAGGTAAATCCTACCTCCCCATCTTTATAAACGAGGCGCTGAGTACTACCTACGGGGACAATATCCTCGACAAGGAAAAGAACGTAGTCAAGGCAAACAAAAATTCAGGATTCTCAAATAATCAGACACTAATTGCGTACGTAAAAGACCTTTATACAGACATTGATATCTATGACCGTTATCTAAAGTTTTTTGAGAAGAGCTTTGCCAGCCCAGTAGGAAAAGCTGGAATCGACGCCTATAACTATGTGCTGCGCGATACCGCAATGGTAGATGGTGTAGAGGCGTACAATATTGTGTATTATCCCCGCCGTAAAGGGGAACTGACTTTCAAGGGCGATTTCTGGGTGGCTACTGAGTCCTATGCCATCAAGGAAATTAACATGCAGGCCACAAAAAGTGCAGATGTCAACTGGGTAAAGGAAATCTATATCGAGCAGGAGTTTGATGTGCTCAATGACAGTCTGTTCCTAATCACTAGGGATTACTTTCTCAGCGATTTTGCCCTTAACAAAAAAGAAGAGTCAAAAGGAGTTTACGGTAAGCGCACCACCTTATTTGACAACTATCAATTTGACATTGAGAAACCGGATGATTTCTATCGCCGCCGTGTGAATGACTTTGACCCAGAGGTCTATAGCCGTGATGAGGCTTACTGGGATGATAATAGGCTGGAAAAACTCAATGCAGACGAGAAGCAGATCTATACCATGCTGGATACGCTCAAGAAGAACAAGAAATTCAAGCGACTGTACAATCTGGGGACAATTCTAGCATCTGGGTATTATGAGGTGGATAACTTTGACATAGGGCCTATTTTCTCGCTGGTGGGATTCAACGATGTTGAGGGATTGCGACTGCGCGTGGGTGGCCGCACATACTTTGACGCAAATGACCCCTGGCGGCTTGAGGGCTACGTCGCCTATGGATTTAGAGATGATCAGGTGAAGTATGGTGTCTCAGGAAAATATCTGCTGGATAAACGTAGCAGGCTCACGGCGTTTGCCGGTAACAGGCGCGACGTGGAGCAGCTGGCAGCCAGTCTAACTAATTCAAATGATGTGCTGGGCCGCAGCCTAGCCTCAAGCGCGCTGATAAGCGCTGGTGCAAATGATAAGCTTTCCTCCATCAATCTATCGACGGCAGGATTCAGTTTTGAGCCTCTTTACAATTGGGAAATCAGAACAACTGGAAGCTATAGGACGATCAAAACGGCAAATCCTGGCGTTTTTAGCCTGGACTACATTGATCCCCAGACGGGCGCCATCCAGAGCGAGGTTGCCCAATCGGAATTATCCCTGACGAGCACCTTTACTCCAGGTCGCAAGACGGCTAACTACGGCGTGGACCGCACGCTTATCAATGAGGGAGCCTACCCAATCCTTTACCTCAATTATACTAAAGGTCTGGACGGGCCGCTGGGAAGTGACTTCAATTACGATCGTGCACAGTTCTATTACTCGCATCCGTTTCAGATTGGACCTTTTGGTAGGTTGAGGGCTAGGCTGGAGGCTGGGAAAACCTTTGGCCAGGTGCCACTCTCGCTCATGAACGTTGTACCTGGTAACCAGACTTATTTCAACATTGCCGGAGCTTTCAACACAATGGATTTCTACGAGTTTGTTACAGATGAATACGTGACCCTGCATCTGGATCACAACTTTAATGGACGTCTGTTCTCCCGCATTCCTGGTTTGCGTGACTTGAATCTGCGTGAGCTGGTAGGAATAAAAGCAGTTTACGGTACCGTGAGTGATGAGAATATCGCGATCAACAGAAGTAACGTGCCCTACCGCGCCCCAGAAGATATTTACTGGGAATACAGCGCAGGAGTGGGGAATATCTTTAAGATCCTGCGGCTGGATGTGAGTTTTAGGGGAAGCTACAATTATTTGCCAGATGCGCGCAGTATTGCGGTGACGGGTAGTTTTGGGTTTAGTTTTTAGAGTTCAGATTTTAAAACCTCTACAAATCGCCAGCAATCAAGAAAAGAATTGTACAAAGGAGCTGGTGCGATACGTATCACGTCTGGCTCTCGCCAGTCTGCGATAACACCCTTGGCGCTAATCGCGTCAAATAGGGATTTATCAGCGTTCTTCACCGCTAGCGATAGCTGGCAACCTCGATCCGTGGGATCTTTAGGTGTGATAATGGAAATACGATCCCCGCCTATTTGCATGAGAAGAGATTCTAGATAATTGGTAAGTTGCTCAGATTTAGTCAAGAGCTGCTCAAAACCAGCTTCTGCAAAAATATCCAGACTTGCCCGTATGGCCGCCATGCTTAAAATAGGTGGATTGCTTAATTGCCATCCATCTGCACCATACATGGGTTCAAACTCATCGCGCATTTTGAATCGGGTAGCCTTGTTATGACCCCACCAGCCGGTAAAGCGGGGCAAAGAATCATCTTGCGCATGGCGCTCATGTACAAAACAACCACCCAGGCTACCAGGTCCCGAATTCAAATATTTATAGGTACACCACACGGCAAAGTCAGCTCCTGAATCATGCAGTTGTAGATCGACATTACCCGCACCATGGGCACAATCAAACCCCACTACGCAACCTGCCGCGTGTCCCATGGTGGCGATCTGCTTCAAATCAAAAAATTGTCCTGTGTAATAATTGACCGCGCCTATCATAATTAGGGCAATGTCATCACCATGCTCAGTCAATAAATCTTCCAGATCAGATACCCGTGGCGTGTGTTCTCCATCTATAGGTGACCATGTGATAAGGTCTACTTCGGGATTCCCCCCATGGAATTTGATTTGTGATGCCACAGCATACCGGTCGCTCGGGAATGCGTCTGCCTCGATCAGTATTTTTTTACGCTTTCCTTTGGGGCGGTAAAAGCTTACCATCATCAGATGCAGATTAGTCGTCAGGGTGTTCATCACGACCACTTCATGAGGTTTTGCGCCCACGATCTTCGCCATGTTTTCAGCCAGCGTCTCGTGGTAGGGCATCCATGGATTCATTGCCTCAAAATGACCCTCGACTCCTAGGCTTGCCCAGTCGTGAAGTTCTTGATCCAGGTACTTTTTGGTTTGCTTTGGTTGTAATCCCAGAGAGTTCCCGCACAGGTAAATCATGTCTGTACCGTCTTGTTGTTTTGGTATGTGTACGCTTTCGCGAAAGCGTGATAAACCATCTCCCCCGTCCAATTTTAGTGCATGTTCTCTACTTGTATCCATACTCATTCTTCTCTCTTTTTTAAATTAAAACTACTCGCGATCTACAGCTATATCACTAAACCGTATGTTCAGGCTGCCATCCTCGTTTTTATGCTCTTGTGCTATCACTAGCCCATTGAAATTCTGATAATTCTCAAAGCTGGTAGTCATGGCTGGTTCTCTTTTACCCGCCGGATAATAATCCCATGAGGTGACCTTATAATCGTCGTTGATGGTCAAATCATATCTATCGCCCGGGGTATAACCTCCCTGATTGCCATATGCTATGGTAATTGTTTTTTCGTCCGGGTATGTTATCGTCGTCCCCTCATCCCAGATGAGCTTGAATTGCGGCAGTAGCCAGTAGGAGTCATTGATAAAGGCGCGATCTGCGCTTAAAGCCAGACTGTCCAGAGCCATATTGCGATGGTACGAGATGGTTTCATTTTTGGATATCAGAGTTACCTGATCTGTTTTGGGCTGCCATTTCCAGCTACGCTTGCTAAGTGTCTCGCCATTTCTGTCGACGTTGAACGTAAAGTCGATACTTTTTACTTCTGACCAGTTATCAATCCCGGCTTTTTGAGCCACTTTCTGTGCAGTGCTCAGGGTTTCCATGGCGTCTGCTTTCTCCATCTGGTCTGCCTGTTCCTCATTTTTACAAGAGGTGGCAACTAGTAATACGGTAAATAGTGTGGTGCAGAAAATCTTCTTCATTTGTCAGGCGATTGATTTCACAAATGTAACCATCTCGTAAACCTTTGTGAATTGCCCGCTGGTAGCAAACTACCGTCCTAGTTTTGCAACATGTCAAAAGAAGTTCTCAAGCGTGGCGAGTTATCCAGAGGTAGAAGTCTGGGTGTTATACTGGTGCTGGGCACTCTTATCGCCATAGGCCCTTTTTCCATCGATGCCTACCTACCTGCATTCAAAAATATTGCGGGGGATTTTAAAGTAGATATAAATACGATAGGTCTTACCCTCACCACTTATTTTATAGGAATCGGGCTGGGCCAGCTGGCCTACGGCCCTTTGATGGATAGGTACGGTAGGCGCAAGCCTCTAATTATCGGGCTTGTATTGTATATCACGACCAGCGTCGTAAGTGCTTATGCATGGGACGTCTTCTCGCTTGCCGCCTTGCGCTTTTTCACTTCTCTAGGCGCGTGTGCGGGAATGGTCGCCAGCAAGGCTATCGTACGAGATTTGTACGATAAGGAAAAGGTGGCAGACGTACTTTCTAACCTGCTCCTTATAATGGGCATCGCCCCGATTATCGCGCCCAGCATAGGTGGGCTGATCATACGTTACTACAGTTGGCACTATGTTTTTTATGGGTTGGCTGCTTTTGCAACACTCATGTTGATCAACGTGATTTTCTTTCTCCCAGAGAGCGCAAAACCCAACCGGCAGAAAAGCCTGCGCCCGCTCCCCGTGCTTAGGGAATACTGGTCTATATATAAGAACCATGATTTCTTCCTCTTTTCTACCGCGCGTGGTTTTGTGATAGGGATCCTGCTGGGTTACGTGGCGGCAGCGCCATTTATTTTTCAGGAGTACTTTGACATGGATCAGACCATGTTCAGTATCTATTTTGGTGCAAATGCGGCGAGTTTGATTCTGGGCAGCCAGATCAACCGTATATTCCTAATATACTTTACCACGTTTCAGATTACTTATGTCGTGAGCTTTCTTTTGTTGCTGGTGGTCGTCGGTGGTTTGTGTTATGTCTCACTTGCTAATCCTATTTTTTGGGTAGTTTATCCCGTCCTATTTACGACGATGATGCTGGTGGGTTTCCATAACCCAAATGTCACCGCCCTCGCGCTACAACCATTTACGCTCAAGGCGGGTAGCGCAAGTGCCTTTGTAGGTGCGGTGAGCATGATCTTCGGCTCTTTTGCCAGCTGGTACGTTTCCCAGTTTCTTCATGATACGCTCATCCCGCTGTTTGTGATGCTGGTGGTTTGTGGTGTAAGTGCCCACCTTGCCATAGAGGTGTATCGCAGTAGGTATGCTAGGGGTTATGCTTTCGCGAAAGCGAACTTCAAACAACTCCACACCGCTAGAAAGAAAGAAGTGAATGCATAGGCATCGTGGTAAAGCTAGTTGAGCAGCTGGATTCTCAGTTTGCTCATAGACCGTTCAGTATTTCTGAATCGAATTAGTATAGTCGTCTAACTGCCAGCCTGTCAAAAATAATTGTTGGTACACGTATTGAATTCTAAGATTCAAAAACATAGTTATGAAAACTCATTTTCATCCCGCTTCCAGTAGAGGAACCGCAAACCATGGATGGTTGCAGGCTGCCCACAGTTTTAGTTTTGCATCATGGTTCAATCCGCAGCGCATGAACTTTGGTGCGCTGCGCGTGTTGAACGACGATATAGTTGTACCTGGTGCCGGGTTCCCCACGCACCCACATGATAATATGGAGATCATCACCATCCCACAAGCCGGAATTCTTGAACATAAAGACAGCATGGGTAATGTAGCCCAGCTTAAAACAGGTGAGGTGCAGGTCATGAGCGCAGGAACAGGCGTTACTCATTCTGAATACAATGCAAGCAGCACAGAAGAACTCAGATTGTTCCAGATATGGATCATACCTAGAACTAGCGGTATTGAACCTCGATACGATGAAATAAAATTGGATCCAGAACTTCAGAACAACAAGTGGCAAACGCTTGCCTCTCCAGATGAGCGTGATAGTAGCGCTTACATTCATCAGGATGCTTACATATCTATGGTCAGACTAGAGGCGGGAAGTTCTATAGATTATGATATGAAAAAAGAGGGTAACGGTGTTTACTTCATGGTAGTAGAAGGTGAGACGGCTATAGCAAATCAATCATTAGGTAAACGAGACGCACTGGGAATAGAGGAAACAGAAACGGTTGCGGTTATTGCTATTTCACCCACACGCGTATTAGCCATTGAAGTTCCTATGAAATTTTGAGACCCATTATCCCCATCATCCACTCAAGACCCACGATAATTTAAGGCTGGGTTGACCTTGTGATAAGGTCGTGTGTGGTGGATGGAAGAATCATGGAACTTTTTTTTCGGCTTCAGGATATTGTTTTTCAACGGCTTGCAAATTATTTTCAATTTAATTGCAATTTTTCTTGGAATTCGTTTGGCTGGCAGGAAAAAGGGGTGCTATATTTGCACCCGCTTAGCGAGAGAGGCACAGTCCTTTTGAGCTTGCGACAAGGCCTGGGAGGCTGGCCGCGATACCCGTTTGAAGACGGGTCGCTGCGAGAGTAGGTCCGGGTCGTTCTTTGAGATATTGTAAGACAGCACGCCATACCGATCGAGAGATTGGTATTGGTAGATTTATAAAGCGGAATAGTATATTTATTTGGGTCATAGTCGGCCGCCGCGTCGTTTTCCTTGAGTGGGGGCGACGTGGAAGAATGACAAGTAATGACGATGAAGAGTTTGATCCTGGCTCAGGATGAACGCTAGCGGCAGGCCTAACACATGCAAGTCGAGGGGCAGCACGGGTACTTGTACCTGGTGGCGACCGGCGCACGGGTGCGTAACGCGTATACAACCTACCCACTACTGGGGTATAGCCCGGGGAAACCTGGATTAAGCCCCCATGGTCCGTGAGAGCCGCATGGTTTCTACGGTAAAGGCTACGGTAGTGGATGGGTATGCGTCCCATTAGCTGGATGGTGAGGTAACGGCTCACCATGGCTACGATGGGTAGGGGTCCTGAGAGGGAGATCCCCCACACTGGTACTGAGACACGGACCAGACTCCTACGGGAGGCAGCAGTGAGGAATATTGGACAATGGGCGGGAGCCTGATCCAGCCATGCCGCGTGCGGGAAGACGGCCCTATGGGTTGTAAACCGCTTTTGTACGGGAAGAAACCCACCTACGTGTAGGTGGTTGACGGTACCGTAAGAATAAGCACCGGCTAACTCCGTGCCAGCAGCCGCGGTAATACGGAGGGTGCAAGCGTTATCCGGAATCATTGGGTTTAAAGGGTCCGTAGGCGGGGATTTAAGTCAGTGGTGAAATGCAGGGGCTCAACTCCGGCACTGCCATTGATACTGGGTCTCTTGAATCGCCGTGAAGTGGGCGGAATATGTAGTGTAGCGGTGAAATGCTTAGATATTACATGGAACACCGATTGCGAAGGCAGCTCACTAACGGCGCATTGACGCTGATGGACGAAAGCGTGGGTAGCGAACAGGATTAGATACCCTGGTAGTCCACGCCGTAAACGATGGTTACTAGCTGTCCGGCCCGATTGAGGGCTGGGCGGCCAAGCGAAAGTGATAAGTAACCCACCTGGGGAGTACGTTCGCAAGAATGAAACTCAAAGGAATTGACGGGGGCCCGCACAAGCGGTGGAGCATGTGGTTTAATTCGATGATACGCGAGGAACCTTACCAGGGCTTAAATGCAGTGTGACAGTCCCGGAAACGGGATTTTCTTCGGACATGTTGCAAGGTGCTGCATGGTTGTCGTCAGCTCGTGCCGTGAGGTGTCAGGTTAAGTCCTATAACGAGCGCAACCCCTACCGCTAGTTGCCAGCGTGTAAAGATGGGGACTCTGGTGGGACTGCCGGTGCAAACCGTGAGGAAGGTGGGGATGACGTCAAATCATCACGGCCCTTACGTCCTGGGCCACACACGTGCTACAATGGGATGGACAGAGGGCAGCCACACCGCGAGGTGGAGCGAATCCACAAACCATGTCACAGTTCGGATCGCAGTCTGCAACTCGACTGCGTGAAGCTGGAATCGCTAGTAATCGCATATCAGCCATGATGCGGTGAATACGTTCCCGGGCCTTGTACACACCGCCCGTCAAGCCATGGAAGCTGGGGGTACCTGAAGTCGGTGACCGCAAGGAGCTGCCTAGGGTAAGACCGGTAACTGGGGCTAAGTCGTAACAAGGTAGCCGTACCGGAAGGTGCGGCTGGAACACCTCCTTTCTGGAGCCTCTTAAGTGAGGCAAGAACCGCGTCGTCCCGCTACCGGGAAGACAAGCGGCGGCCAGGCTCGAGTATATACTTATGTAAGGACGCATCGCATGCGTCTTATTTACTGCGGCGCACCACGTGCGCAAAGAGAGAAGTACTGTCTTAAGGAATATCTGGAAGAGTCCCGTAGCTCAGCTGGTTAGAGCGCTACACTGATAATGTAGAGGTCGGCAGTTCGAGTCTGCCCGGGACTACCATTAAAAATACGTGCAGGATCGTATTCTGCCACGCTTTCGCGAAAGCGTGTAAAAACAAACCGCGACGTTCATTAGTATATAGGAAGGAAATTTTGGAAGTTGGGAATTCAACATTCGTGATTCTGAATTCAACATTCTGAATTTCGGAATGGGGGATTAGCTCAGCTGGCTAGAGCGGTACGCTACGGGCGTACAGGTCATCGGTTCGAGTCCGATATTTTTACACAGTCCACGTAGGGACTTTAAATCTGCGTCGTTCATTAGTATATAAGAAGGAAATTTTAGAAGTTGGGTAAGTTAAGGGTAGTTGATACTCATGGCTCATAACTAATAACTCATAACTAAAACAATGGGGGATTAGCTCAGCTGGCTAGAGCGCCTGCCTTGCACGCAGGAGGTCATCGGTTCGACTCCGATATTCTCCACCACGTACCCGCGCATGCGGGTATCTCAATGTAACGGCACCTGCCTTTCATTGAGTACGTTCTTTGACATATTGTAAGATCAAACGAGTAACGTCCGTCCGTATTCATACGGATGGGCAAAGTAATAGAAGGATAGAGTGGCTTCCGTCGTGATGATGGGAGTCAAGAAGAAAAGGGGCAGGACCCGATGGTATCGTTGCCGTCGACAAGGTCTGCCATGACAAGCAAGAAAGGGCGTATGGGGGATGCCTAGGCTCTCGGAGGCGATGAAGGACGTGATAAGCTGCGATAAGCTGCGGGGAATGGCACATACATTTCGATCCGCGGATTTCCGAATGGGGCAACCCACTATATTGAAGATATAGTACCTGCTGATTAGGCGGGGGCAAACCTGGTGAACTGAAACATCTAAGTAGCCGGAGGAAGAGAAAACAATAGTGATTCCGCCAGTAGTGGCGAGCGAACGCGGAAGAGCCCAAACCACATGGCTTACGGGCCGTGTCGGGGTTGTAGGACCACGACATGAAGCACAGAAGGAACCGGAACCCGCTGGAAAGCGGGGCGATACAGGGTGATAGCCCCGTACGGGCAATAGATGTGTGGATAGTGGTATCCTGAGTAGCGCGGGGCACGGGAAACCCTGCGTGAATCCACCGGGACCATCCGGTAAGGCTAAATACTCCCGAGAGACCGATAGTGAACCAGTACCGTGAGGGAAAGGTGAAAAGTACCCCGAATAGGGGAGTGAAACAGAACCTGAAACCATACGCCTACAAGCGGTCGGAGTCTCGGCTTAGCCGAGATGACGGCGTGCCTTTTGCATAATGAGCCTACGAGTTACCGTTGCCAGCAAGGTTAAGCACTTCAGGTGCGCAGCCGTAGCGAAAGCGAGTCTGAACAGGGCGATACAGTTGGCAGTGGTAGACGCGA
>CAVUDE010000005.1:162500-1095000 GCA_963740155.1 uncultured Flavobacteriaceae bacterium
GCTTGCGGTGGACATATATTCCTGCCCTCTGGTTAAAGGTTCCCCTCAGGCAAACCCTTGTGGGCCGACTGGCCTACTTCCTTACTTTATCAGCTATTCATCCCTCAAACAGTTTGTAGTTGTGGAAGTGCCTGTTGTATGCGCAGTTCAAATAGGATAATAAGATTTATTTTGACAACGCTGCGCGGCTGGTTGGAGCTGGCTATAGGTGCGAGATCTACTTTTGGATGCCGTTCCCTGTTAGGTTTGATTCATGGTTTGCTTATCGGTATCGCCATTGTCTCGGCGATTATTTCTTTGTACTGATTTGTCAGGGGTTACCCTCAAGCGATAGTTTTAGGGTATGCTATATGAAAAACCTCCGTTCAGCAAATTTCTACAACGTGGTGGTTACGTTAACAGATGCTCTGCTTGAGAATAAATTCAAATGAGAGCCTCACGGAAATCAGCTTTATACTACAATCATTTGTGTGTTTAAGCAATTTTTAAATATTTTAAAACTAGCTGTGTATTCTAAAACTTTTCAGAATTATTTTTGAAATAAGGATTATATTCGTTAATCCATTAACATTCAAGTGTTTTAAATTATGAGTCGTGGCGAGTCACGTGTGAACCAGCAGTTAAAAGAGATTAAGGGTGTTTTTGAAAACAACCAGGATCTCAGCTATAAGCTTTTTAATCACCTGCCTATAGGTGTTTGTATTACAAATGATAAGGGTCATTTTACAGATGTAAACGAGGCTTATCTGGTTCTATACGGTTATTCAAAGCAAGAACTGGTAGGTGAGAGTTTTCTGAAAGTTGTACCAGAGCAGTCCCAGAACGAGCTGAGTGATCTACATTCTAGGTTTATGGGGCGCAAGTACGAGTTGAGCGGGAGATGGGTCGTATGGGGTAAGAACAAAGAGAAGTTTGAGATTTTAAGCAATGCTGCCTATCTGGATGCAGACGAGCAGACTAAGGAGCCTCGCAAAATGACTTTTGTCGTAAAAGTCAATGAGCTTGAAGACACCATACTTAAACTACAGGAAACCGTTCAGCTTTTAGAAGACAAACTAAAGGCCCAAAGTGCGGCAGCCGATATGGCTGAACACCAAATGAGGAATCGTCTGGGGTCAATTGTAACGATTGCTGATATGTTGCACAAGACTGAAATGAATGACATGCAGCGCAAGTGGATCAACCTAATCAAAAATGCAGGTCAGGACACGCTGGAGATGTTGAACACGACCAGGGATTTTGCCGCTATGGAGAGAGGGAACTATTCTCCCAACATATCAAATTTTGACATACTGGATCTTTTTGCTCAGATTCAGAGTGAAGTTGATCAGTTACAAGAACAGTATGAGAGTAAGGTGGTGATTCACTTTGAGGGAAAACCTCTGGACTACGACGATGAACTTACCATTGATGCAGATAGGACATATTTAAAGCACCTATTCAAAAATCTCATGTCTAATGCTATTGAGGCAGCACCTACCAGTAGCACCATTACGGTGGACACCGTTATTCCCAATGATGAGCATATTAATATCACCATTCACAATCCAGGTGTGATTCCTCAGAAGATCAGGGGTAGTTTTTTTGAGAAATACAGTACGCATGGCAAGAAAGAGGGGACTGGTCTAGGCACATACATTGCCCAGATGATTGCTAATCTACACGATGGTAACATCTCATTCATCACTCATGAACAAGAGGGAACTACTTTGTTTGTTAATCTGCCAAGAAATTCCAGCTCTCAATAATGCATTGTTATCAAGCAGAGTCGGCAGCAGGTTTTGTTTTAAATTCTCAACGTGGATCAATGGATATAACTGCCGCCATTGATATCTACACAAGTGCCAGTTGCATGATCCATGTGTCCAGTAGCCATTAGGCTAATCAGCGGTGCGATATCTTGAGGCTTGGTCAACTCATTTATGGCAAGATCACTAGTAACTGATTGTTCGCCATTTTCTGCGATAAAATTTTCGGCCATTTTTGTGCGGGTAAAACCTGGTGCTACCACAAAGCTTTTGATATTCTTCTTGCCCTGTGAGCGCGCGATGCTCCGGGAGAGTGAGATCAGTCCACCCTTTGAGGCAGCATAGATTAAGTGGTTTTCGGTTTCACCTTTGAAAGCAGCTCTACTTGCGATGTAGATAAATCTGCCACCACCGTTATCATGAAAGTGGTCTAGGAACAATCTAGTGAGCAATGCAGGTGCTTTAAGATTTACAGCTAGGGTGCGATCCATATCTGCCTGCCAGTTTTCTACCCCAGCGCTTAACGGTGAATCTAGAAATATCCCAGCGTTATGAATAACGCAATTCACCTGACGGCTTTCTGTGATCCTATTATAAAGTTTTTCGACAGCATCCATATTGTTTAAGTCAGCCTTAACTAGGTGAATTCTATCACCCAGTTGGTTTTTCATCTCCTCTGCCGCCGTTGCAGATGTATTGTAATGCAGGATCACGTGAGCCCCGTGCGCATGAAGATGCCTTACAATCTCCGCGCCTATCCCCTTGCTACCGCCGGTTACCAATATTGCTTGACTGGTCAACTGCTGGAAGTACTCGTAATTTGCTTTGGTAGTCATTGCTCAAAATAGGTTTGCTTAGATTTTTACTGAATAAATTAAAAGGTTTCAAGGCTTATGACTTTGATTATTACGTTTTCGCGAAAGCGTAATAGCCACCACCACCACCACAAATTATATAAACACTTTCTAGATCTAAATTATAACGCAACCTAAGGATCGAAGCGTGCAATACTGACTGTTTTATAAAGACTTAACGAATGCCGCCGAGAATTAACGCAATATGCGTATGATGTACTTTATCTAATTGCTAAACTTGTTTTATGACCAAAAAAGCCACCAAAACCAAAGCCGAGATCTCAAATAGGGAAGTAGAAGCACTCTTTGCGCTGATTGATCCAGATGAGGACGGGACGGCACAAAAAATTGCTTTATGGGAGTTGCTGGATAAGCATGGCATACGCAAATCTGACCCACGCCTGTGTTCCATTTGTGAGCTGCTGGATATTCCAGATGAGGATTGTGGATCAACGCTGGACAAAAAGACGTTCAAAAAGGTTCTTGAGCGGTCGCAATTGATTTATCGGGCGCTTACCGGTAGCCTGATAATTCCCGATTTTGAAACATTCAAGGACGGGCTGAAAGAGATCTATGATCAGGTAAAGGAAAATGACGGTGGTAAACTTGCCACTTATATACCACAACTGGCAAAGGTAGATCCCAGTCATTTTGCGCTGAGTGTGCAAACGGTGGACGGGCAGGTGTTTTCGCTGGGAAGTCACGCAACGGAATTCTGCCTACAATCCACCTGCAAACCCATCAACTACCTGATTGCTGCAGAAGATCTGGGCGAGGAGGAAGTCCATAAGTATATAGGTAAGGAACCCAGTGGTCGCTCTTTTAATGAAATGGCGCTCAATCAGGATGGGTTGCCGCATAACCCACTGATCAACTCTGGGGCTATTATGTGTTGCTCGCTGATAGGTCAGGGTCAGACGATGGATGAACGTTTTGACCAGATCAGGAAGACCTGGAAAAGTCTGGCGGGAAAAACGGAAACGAGTTTTAACAACGCGGTTTACCAGAGCGAGAAACGCACGGCAGACCGCAATTATGCCCTCGCCTATTTTATGCGCGAGAACAAGGCGTTCCCTAAGGGAACCGATCTTGAAGAAACGCTGGATCTCTATTTCCAGAGTTGCTCAATAGAAGTCACGGCAGATATGATGGCGAGTGCTGCTGGGGTTCTAGCAAATGGTGGCGTCCATCCAGGCACAGAGGAACAGTTGTTCTCACCGGAAACGGTGAAGAACTGCCTTACACTTATGAATACCTGTGGGATGTACGACTTCTCGGGTGAATTTGCCTTTAAAGTAGGTCTCCCAGCAAAAAGTAGCGTGAGTGGCGCGCTCATGGTAGTCGTGCCTAACGTGATGGGAATTACGATCTGGTCGCCTAAGCTGGATGTGTACGGCAACAGCGTGCGTGGTGTGGAGTTCTGCTCGCGCATGGTGGACAAGTACAATTTCCACAATTATGATAACATGCTCAATCATACCGAAAAGATCGATCCCCGCAAAAAGAAATTTGAAACCAGTATTGAACAGGTTATCGCGCTGATCATGGCCGCCGCCAAAGGCGACATGGGTGAGATCCAGCGACTGGAGGCAATAGGTGTTTCCCTATCCTGTAGTGATTATGACGGCAGGACACCGCTACATCTATCTGCCGCAGAGGGTCATACCGAGGTCGTGAAATACCTTTTACAAAAAGGGGTCAAGACAAATGTCAAAGACCGCTGGGGACACACCGCCAGCGATGATGCGGCTCACGTGGGAAATGAAGAGATTGAGGGGTTGATTGAAGAGGCTGTGGATTGAGTGATTTTATTCTAGCTCCATTTATTAGGACATGTTTCAGGAAACCTAAACTTAATAATTTAAGTTACGCTTTCGCGAAAGCGTAAAATCCTAAACTTTCCTATAAGCCAGCACCACCGGCGGCTTGCCATTAAAGGGATTAAATACTTTACCGATGGTTTTTACACCCACACCATTTGCACGGTACAAACTGCGGTCGTGGTATTTGTCCCTTAGGTAATCCATGCGGTCGTATAGATTTAAGATGCGGGTGTCATCTACCAGCATATCGATCTGGTGGGTACCGCTAGCCAATGACGAAAACCGTATCCCGATCAACCGTACCGAGTAGCGATGTACGGCCAGCTTTGTAAACAGGTCCATAATGTGTGGGATCAGAATATAATCCATGTTGGAATGCTTGATGCTGCGCTGTTTTGTGTAGGTATTATGGCTTGAATACCTAATTTTTACCGCCACGCTGCCCGTTACTTTATGACCACGCCGCAACTGGAACGCTAGGTTCTCTGTCATGGATTTAAGAATGTCCCGCAGGTGGCGGAAATCCATGGTGTTTTTGTCAAAGGTGCGTTCCATGGAAATGGACTTTCGCGCGTGAAAGGGAATGATAGGTCGCTTATCCAGCCCGTTTGCCCGATCCCAGATCATACCACCGTTCTTTCCCATAACTGCTACCAGCGCCTCCCGATCTATTTGCTGTATGTTGTAGATACGGCGCAGCCCCAGCTGCCGTAACGTGTGGAAGTTTTTATCTCCCACCTGCGGAATCTTGCGTATGGAGAGCGGCGCGAGAAAATCGCGCTCTGTGCCAGATGCTACGATGTGCTGATTATTAGGTTTTGCGTGGCCTGTTGCGATTTTAGAAACTACCTTGTTGATGGAGAGACCGCAAGAAATGGGTAATCCCGTTTCATGGACGATGCGCTTACGTACCTCGGTAGCATATTTAACGCAGCCGTAGAACTTGTCCATGCCGGACAGGTCTGCATAGAACTCGTCGATGCTGGATTTCTCAAACAGCGGCATGGATTCCTGCAGGATCTCGGTCACTTCTTCAGAGTGGCGGGCATAGGTTCCCGCATTCCCCCTTATGACGATTGCCTCTGGGCAAAGCTGCTTTGCATATTGCATGGACATACCGCTGTGCACGCCATAGGATCTGGTCTCGTAGCTACAGGCAGCCACGACACCGCGCTTACTATTGCTCCCCACCAGAATGGGCTTTCCCTTAAGCCGTGAATCGATCTTGCGCTCTACCGAAACGTAGAACGTATCCAGGTCTAGGTGAAGAATACTTTTTTGACTCATGGGTTAACCAAATCTTATACATGGAAATAATCCAAATAACTTACTTTTGACATTCCAAAACTATGGAAATATTCCAATAACTAGATCAAGTCGCCCCTATAAATGTATCTTAACAACCACTCTTTTTTCTCACTTAAATACGGTACAATACCTGAAAACGAGTTGATTGAGCTGCTGGATAAAAGTTGTCAACAGCAATTTGTCCTGACGGATATCAACAACACCTCTGGCTGCCTGAATTTTGTAAGGTTGATGCACAAGCAGGACAAGAAAGCGGTACTGGGCATAGATTTCAGGAATGCAAACAAGCAACTTTACACGGGCATTGCACAGAACAATCAGGGCTTTGAAAAGCTCAACGAGTTCCTGTCGCGACACCTTATGGATGAGATTGATTTTCCAGATCGCGCTCCAGAGCTAGCAGATGTGTTTTTTATCTATCCGTTGAAGAGGGTTGTGGAGCTTGAGATGGTACGCTTTCGCGAAAGCGAATACATAGGAATATCTACTGTGGCACTTAGAAAACTCCCATTTAGTACCTACAGAAACTTTACAGATAAGCTAGTCGTACAGCAACCCGTCAGTTTTAGGAATAAGCAGGAATACAACATGCACCGGCTACTGCGCTGTATCGATCTGAATATCATGCTCAGCAAGCTGGATCCAGCCGATCAAGGAACGATGGACGAGATTTTCATTCCGCCAGATCAGCTTGAAAAGGCCTTTGAAGAATATCCGCATATTCTGCTGAATACAGCAGCGTTGCTGGATAGGTGTGATATTGATTTTGGGTTCAGGGAAGAACAACAGAATGCAAATTTAAAAGTTCTGGGCGCAGATAAAGATGATGATTACAAGCGCCTGTGGCAACTTGCCAAAGAGGGAATCCCGTACCGCTACCCTGAATTGAAGACTGATGAGGAACTCAAGGACATCATGGACCGCATCCAGATGGAGGCGAGTATCGTGCATGAGAAAGGTTTTGTCTCTTATTTTCTGGTCAATTATGAGATCTGCAAATATGCCCGCGAGCAGGGCTATTTTTACGTGGGACGTGGTAGTGGCGCAAACAGTATTCTGGCCTATCTCCTACAAATAACAGATGTGGATCCCATTGAACTGGATCTCTACTTTGAGCGATTTTTCAATAACTACAGAACCAGCCCACCAGATTTTGATATCGATTTTTCCTGGGATGACCGCAATGATGTGACGCGGTTCATTTTTGAACGATTCGGCGATTCAAATAATGTCGCGCTGCTGGGCACCTACAATACCTTTCAATATCGGGCGGTGGTGCGCGAGCTGGGAAAAGTCTTTGGCCTGGCGACTGGCGAGATTGATGCGCTTACCTCGGGGCCCAATGCCTTGAACAGGAACAACGAGATCCATCGCTTGATCGGGAAATACGGCAGCCTGATTGCAGACCTGCCCAATTATGTGAGTATCCATGCCGGTGGCATCCTGATCACAGATAAGCCCATCCTGTATTACAGTGCCGTGAGCCTACCGCCCAAAGGTTTTCCCACCGTACAGTTTGACATGCACATTGCAGAGGATGTGGGCATCTACAAATATGACATTCTCGCCCAGCGCGGGCTGGGAAAAATCCGTGATGCGGTAAGTGTTATTAAAAGCAACCAGCCAGAAGCACAGATTGCAGATGTGCGTCGCGATGTGCGTAAATTCATGAAAGACAGGCGTATCAACGCGATGATATCGCGGGCAGGTTGCCTGGGCTGTTTTTATATCGAGTCGCCCGCCATGCGCATGCTGCTCAGTAAACTGGCCACAAACAGCTATCTGGAACTGGTGGCTGCCAGTAGCGTGATACGGCCTGGTGTGGCGCAAAGCGGCATGATGCGCGAGTTTATTCTACGTACCCGCTATCCAGAAAAACGCAAGGAGGCGCACCCCATCCTGCAGAAGATCATGCCAGAGACCTACGGGATAATGGTATATCAGGAGGATGTGATCAAGGTGGCGCACACCTATGCAAACCTAACCTTGGTAGAGGCAGATGTATTGCGCCGTGGGATGAGTGGCAAGTATCGCTCGCGCGATGAATTCAAGAGGGTGGAGCAGAAGTTCTTTACCAATTGTGATACGCTGGGCAGGGATAAAAGTGACGCACAGGAAATCTGGAAGCAGATCCAGAGTTTTGCTGGTTACGCTTTCGCGAAAGGTCACTCTGCCTCATACGCCGTGGAAAGCTATCAGAGCCTGTATCTCAAATGTTACTTCCCGCTGGAATATATGGTGGCAACACTCAACAACGGTGGTGGGTTCTACCGTCCAGAAATTTATGTGCATGAGGCAAAAATGCTGGGCGCAACCATAGAAGCACCCTGCGTGAACAACAGTGAGATAGGTGCCAAGATCAAAGGGAAAACAATCTATCTGGGGCTGAGCCAGATCAAAGGCATGGAAAAAAACGCCATGTTACAATTGGTTGAGTCCCGGCAGCTGGATGGTAAGTTTAAGTCACTGGAAGATTTTCTAGAACGAGTTTTTATAGGTGTCGAACAAATGGCGTTGCTGGGCAGCATCAATGCCTTTAGATTTACAAATCGGGACAGGTTCAACGTGTTATGGGATGTGCATATTAAAATGGGTTTGAGCAAGGTGCGTTATACCCAGCAGCGACTATTCAGGCCAGAGCATAAAAAGATTCATGTGCCTAATTTGAAGACCACTCCCATAGAGCTTGCATTTACCCAGATGGACTTGCTGGGATTTCCACTTTGCTCACATTTTGACCTACTGGGCGAGCCACCGCTTAATAGTCATACGCGCAAAGATTTCCCAGCATTTCTAGGCAAGAATATTTTTATCTACGGTTATGTGGTCAACATAAAAACGACTTATACCAAGAGTAAAAAGCGCATGCAATTCGGTACGTTTCTGGATCAGGATGGAGCGTTTTTTGACACGGTAATGTTCCCGCAGATTGCCGCAAAAATCGTGTACGATGGCGGTGGTGTCTATATGATTTACGGCAAGGTGGTGGAGGAATTTGATTTCTGTTCCATCGAGGTGATAAAGATGGAGAAAGCACCTTACATGCCTGATCCCAGATACGATGACGACGACCCACAAACCATCCAGCGCATGCGCAAATTGAAAACTTTACAGGATCGCAGGTTGGGCAACAGCAACGGCCATCGCAGGATCGCGCTGCCTGTTGAAAAAGTGGATATCCATCAACCTGGGTAGTCCCATCCCTAACCCTTCCCGAAGGGAAGGGAATTATAGAGTCAGTAAGAAGTACAGAGTATAGAAAGCCTTTCTCTTTTAGAAAAGGGAATTGCAAAGCCTGTAGAAAGAACAGAGTAAAAAAGTCCTTCCCCTTGGGAAGGATATAGGATGGGGAAAGGAGCATAGCAGCTTCTAATCCCTAGCCCAAGCATTCCACTCAATTCTCGCCGGATGCTGGAGGGAAGGGGATTAAGGTAGGTTGAAGATTGTGTGTTCCCCATCCCTAGCCCTTCCCAATGGGAAGGGAAGAAAAGAAAAGTATTCCCTACTCATCACCTACAAGCAGTAGCGAGAGGATGATATGATTTAGGATGGGAAAAGGGATAGATCAAATAGATTGACTTTGACAACAAGTGTGAAAGTAGTAGAAAAGTAAATTAAATGAACTACGAGCGAATAAAAGAAAAACTTGAGATACTAGCTGATGCTGCTAAATACGATGTGAGTTGCAGCAGCAGCGGCAGCAATCGCAAGAATAAAAACAAAGGTCTGGGTGACTCGAGTGGGATGGGCATTTGCCATAGCTATACTGAGGACGGTCGCTGTGTTTCCTTGCTCAAGATCTTGCTGACTAACCATTGCATTTTTGATTGTGCTTATTGTGTCACGCGCAAGTCCAACGATATCAAACGGGCAGCATTCACCGTTCAAGAAGTGGTTGATCTCACCATCAACTTTTACCGCCGCAATTATATTGAAGGATTGTTTTTAAGTTCTGGGATTTTCAAAAGTCCAGATGCCACGATGGAGCGTTTGATCAGGGTGGCCAAAAAACTGCGCGAGGAAGAAAACTTCAACGGCTACATTCACCTGAAATCCATCCCTGGCTGTAGTGATGAATTGATGCAGGAAGCTGGGTTATATGCTGATCGGTTATCGGTCAATATTGAGATTCCTACTAAAGAGGGCCTCAAATTGCTTGCGCCAGATAAAGACCACAAGGATTTTATCAAACCCATGCACGCTGTAAAGAAAGCGATTGACACTTACCAATCTGAAAAGAAATTAATTAAATCTACTCCACTTTATGCCCCCGCGGGTCAGAGTACGCAGATGATTGTGGGCGCTACTGGAGAGAGCGATAAAGATGTGATGTACAGTGCACATTATTTCTACAATAAGTTCAAGATGAAGCGCGTGTATTATTCCGGTTATGTTCCCGTGGCAGATGATGTGCGACTGCCCGCCCTAGGGACTGATGTACCCATGATGCGCGAGAATAGGTTATATCAAACCGACTGGCTATTACGTTTCTATGGTTTCGACATTCGGGAAATCCTGAACGATAAATTCCAGAATCTGGATATGGATATCGACCCAAAACTCTCATGGGCGCTCCGTAATCTAGATCAGTTTCCCGTAGATATCAACAAGGCAGATAAACGAATGCTGGCTAGAATCCCAGGAGTGGGAATGAGGTCTGTCAACAAGATTTTGCGAGCACGACAATTCAGAAAACTGGACTGGGATCATTTGAAGAAGCTAGGCGTTGCTGTCAATCGATGCCGTTATTTCATTACCTGCAACTCTCGGGATTTTGAGCGCAGGGATCTCACCAGTCAGGAAATTAAAAACCAGATCCTGCTGTCTGGCCATAGCAAGTATAGCAAGCATTTCAGCAATCAACTTGCGTTATTTTGATGGAAACGGTTTTGATTTATGATGGTTCTTTCGATGGTTTTCTATCGGCAGTTTTTGAGGTGTATAATTTGAAGCTGAAAAACGTTAGTATCCAGAGAGAGGAGAATGCTCATGCGGTACTTTTCGGTGAAATGAAAAAAATCATAACTGATCTAGATAAGTCTAAGCGCGTAGCAAAAAAACTAAAAAATATTTGCGATGGCCGCCAGTTCAATTTGATCTATCATGCTTTTTTAAGTGAACAACCAGGGATTGAGAACGATTTGCTCAAAGTCATCCAGCGGACTTTAAAAACTGGCTCCATGCCTAGTGATGATCTTGGCGATCCGTCTGTATTGCGCATTACTCAAGCGGCTAAAATATTCGGGCGGGAAAAGCACCGTATGGAAGCGTTTATCCGTTTTCATTTGATTGAAGAGGATATCTATTTTGCTAATTGCGAGCCAGATTGCAACGTTCTGCCTGTGATTGCAAAACACTTCAAGAACCGCTATGCTGATCAGCGGTGGGTGATTTATGATCTGAAACGAGATTACGGGATTTCTTATGATCTGAAAACCGTACAAGAAGTGCAGATCAGTTTTGAAGAGAACAGTTCTGGTACAAAAGGAATTGTGAATGAAGTGGGAGATGGTCGATCTCGCTTTCGCGAAAGCGAGAACAATTACCGTGACCTTTGGAATCAATATTTTAAGAGCGTCAATATTGAATCCCGAAAAAACATGAAGCTGCACCTCCAGCATGTGCCACGCCGATACTGGAAATATTTGAGTGAGAAAGCTTAGAGAGCTTGAATTTGAACTTGAATGTGAAGCCCCCCTAGCCCCCAAAGGGGGAATTGCTCACGGGCTTTAGGTTGTGTTTCAGATTGCAGATTTCTTCGCCGGTGACTTTTTGCATCTGTTTTCCTATGAAATAATAGTAGTAATCACGGGTGTAGAGCATGGGTGAACATAGCAGAGTAAGATCGATTAACAGATAACTAATAACAATTAACCACTATTCGAGAGGGAAGAGCGATAGCGGAAAGGATTGGAGGTGGAGTAAAAAAAGCCCCTTTGGGGTTTGGGGGACTAACTGTATGATCAAACCCAGCAATGTAAACCCGATCAACAAATAACTAATAACTGCTAGTCGAGGGGAAAAGCGATAATGAAAAACATAGAGCAAGAGTAAAAGACCCCTTTGGGGTTTGGGGGAAAACACCTCAAGAATAGACCTAGAGGAGTCGAAACCAATTAACAATTAACTATTCACCATAAACAATGAACAGAGTTACCGCAAACTAATCAACTCACCACCCAGCGACGGGT
The DNA here is from genome assembly GCA_963740155.1 of uncultured Flavobacteriaceae bacterium. Taxonomy (GTDB): domain Bacteria; phylum Bacteroidota; class Bacteroidia; order Flavobacteriales; family Flavobacteriaceae; genus Nonlabens. The sequence goes on from CAVUDE010000005.1 coordinate 174,425, forward strand.
GATTCTTAAAACCGCTGTGGTCTAGGTATTGTACGTAATCCATGGTGTCCACTTTGGCTTTTAAGTCATGTAGCAAATTGTATAGACCAAAAAATGTACGGTTGATATACAAAAAGTGCTTGCTGCCACGGTTGCCGTTCATCTTGCGTAGTTCCTTGTCGTTGCTGTATTTCTCGCTCAAATGGGTGATCTCATCCCAAAATCCAGCATCGGCAAAGTCAAACTGTGCTTTCTGGAATGGACGCGTAAATAAGCTGAGCATCTCGTGGAATAGCTTTGAGAAATAATTGATTTCTTGAGGGCTATCGTCGTGACGCAGGATTTCCAGCGCAAACATTTTTTCTCTGAAAATCTCAGGATTGTTGATGCTCGCCGGGACTGCCAGTTCAAAGTAGGGCAGATAGAATTCTTCTGGAATCTCCTTAATACAACCGAAGTCGATCGCAATCAGGTCTCCATCATCTGCAATAAGAAAATTACCGGGATGCGGGTCTGCATGTACGGCACGTAAACCGTGCATCTGGAACATATAAAAGTTCCAAAGCGTCTGTCCCAGCTTGTGACCCAGATCCTGATCAAAATCGGTTTTTGTAAACTCACTCAAATGCTTTCCCTGCATCCAGTCCATCGTGATGATGCGGCTACTGGAAAGTTCAGGGTAATATCTGGGAAACTTCAGGTTGGGAATATGCGCGCAGGCCTGGGTGATTTCCTGGCTCTGTTTTACCTCTAGTAGATAGTCAGTTTCTTCTAGTAATTTTTCCTCAACCTCTGCAAAGTAGCGCTTGCTGTCCTCGCCTTTCAGGTTGAACATTTTTATCGCAATGGGCTTTACCAGCGCAAGATCGCTGCCTATAGAATCTGCCACGCCAGGGTACTGGATTTTTACCGCCAGTTCCCTGCCATCCAGGCTAGCCTTGTGCACCTGTCCTATACTTGCCGCATTGATGGAATCCTTTGAAAAAGTGTCATAGATCTCATCAGGATACTTGCCTTGATATTTTTTAAATGTCTTTCTCACGAGTGGTGCAGAAAGTGGCGGTACGCTGAATTGTGCCAGACTGAATTTTTCCACATACGCACCTGGCAGGAGGCTTTTGTCCATGGAAAGCATCTGCGCGACTTTGAGCGCACTTCCTTTCAGGCTCTTGAGCCCATCGTAGATATCCGTGGCATTATCCTCATCCAGCGAGCTGCGATCCATGGACGGATTGACCGCCTTTTTAGAATAATACTTGAGGTAATTAGCCCCGATTTTTGCTCCCGTCTTTACCAGCTCTGTCGTGCGGCCTATTTTACTGGTAGGTATCTTGTCTAGTGTTTTCATGACGGTAATTCAGGAGGTGGATTGTTTGTGTTACGCTTTCGCGAAAGCGGAATATTCAAAAAGACTCTAGCGCATTCTCTCTTTCCAGATAAACTTACCGAAGTCCAGAACGCTCTCTAGCGGTGTGTTGTCAAAGACATCAAAAATGGTGTTGACCGACTTTTCAATCGCCACATCTGTCTTTTCAAAACCTGCGCTATCATCGTGCAGCCAGAATTTCAATAGGAAAATCATTTGCACCCACGCGCCCTCGCTGTAAACTCTTTCTGAGCGTTCCAGTACGATGCTGGTCTTTTCTTCATTGCGATCCTGTATAAGCTCGCTGGCAAAACCCTTGACATGGCGACGCAGTCCACGCAGCTCTTCCATGTTATCCATCATATTGCTGGAATTTTCCAGGGCAAACAATACATAACTACGGTTGAGGGTCAGGATCTCAAAGAAAGTGTAGAAGAATGTGAGCATCTTCTCGCGATTGCTCATGTGGCTATATTCCTCGCTTTTGTGCATGACATCCATGGTCATGGTAAAGAACGTGTTCCAGATATCGCGGCGCAGGCTGGTAAAGCTGCCGTAGAAAGAATAAAAATCCTGTTCCGTCATTTTGTGCTCTTTAGCAAACTTGTAGACAGACCTAGGGGTTTTCTCGTGTTCCAGTACGTAATCCATATATAAGGTAATCACGTCCTGTTTAGTTGTTTCCTTTTTTTTCTTAGCAGGAGTTTTGGATGATTTTTTTACGGTAGCCATATATTTTATCTTGTGTTGTAAAGGTACGACCGCAGCCGTATGCCCTTGTTTTTAAAGTTCTAAAGTGTGTTAATATATAGGTCGATGATAGTGCCATTACCTTATAGTAGAATAGCAGTTACCTGCAAGGTTGTAGGAAATGGCTTTCTCTCAATAAAAAGATGGGTGTGGCGTTTATAGAATTAACCACATGAATTGAGCGCGGTTTTGTGATATGTACGGTACAAGTCCTATATTTACCGCTTAACTTGAAAATCAAATAATCAATATTTCTAAAATGAAGAAATCACTTCCTATTTTACTAATGACGGTTGTAACGATGCTAGGGTCATCGCACATGGCAAATGCTACATCTACCGTAAGTGCCGTGCTACAAGATGATGGTGCAAACGAGACATTCCACCAGATCCTTAAACAACGCTTTATTGAGGGTGGGCCGGTCTTTATGTCTTTTGTATTGATCTGTTTGATTCTAGGTCTGGCGATCGCCATCGAGCGTATCATCTACCTCAACCTTTCTACTACTAATAGCAAGAAACTTGCTGCAGACGTTGAGTCTGCACTCAAGAGTGGTGGCGTGGAAGCGGCAAAAGATGTATGCCGTAATACCAAAGGGCCTGTTGCCTCTATTTATTATCAGGGACTAGACCGCGCAGATGAGAGCGTTGCCGCTGCAGAGAAAGCAGTCGTTGCCTACGGTGGTGTACAGATGGGACAACTCGAGAAAAATGTTTCTTGGGTTTCTTTGTTTATCGCCCTGGCTCCCATGCTAGGATTTATGGGAACCGTACTGGGTATGATTGATGCATTTGATAATATCCAGCAGGCAGGTGCCATGGAACCGGCACTGGTTGCGGGTGGTATTAAGGTGGCACTACTTGACCACGGTATTCGGTCTGATCGTTGCGATTATTCTGCAGGTATTCTATAACTATATTATCGCAAAAATCGACAGCATTGTAAATGATATGGAAGACGCGTCCATCACGCTTATCGACATACTTGTGGATTACAAAGCAAACACGCTAGGTACTGCTGCAGGTCGTAGAGCTACGATTGACACTACAAACGCAAAGGCGTAAGTCTTTCCATTCACTTTATAAAGCTATAACATGATTGCACATAAAATATTAAAATACCTCGTGTTGCTGCTGGCTTTGATAGGTGTAGGATTCTTTATCTATACCGTTTCCAGTGGAGACGACCCGATAAAGATGAATGACGCCGATATTCAGGCAAGCACCGTGACGCCATTGATCTACCTTACCTATATCATGCTGGGATTGATAATCGCAGCGGTACTTTTCTTTGTATTTGTAGGTCTGTTCAGTAGTGCGGCGGTTTTGAAAAAATCGCTCATGTCAGTTGGCATACTTGTTGTCATCTGTTTGATAGCCTATTTTGGCTTTGCAGATGGATCTGATGCCGCAAACGACGCCATCGAGCTGGACAGCGGTAAATTCCTGACAGAAGCAAATTCAAAGCTGATAGGCGCCGCCCTTTATACGTTTTATATCATGGCATTTCTTGCCGTGGCATCGATCATATGGGCTGGGGCAACTAAACTCATAAAAAAGTAAGATATGGCTAGAAGATCTGCACCAGAAGTTAATGCAGGGTCGATGGCAGACATCGCATTCCTACTATTGATCTTCTTTCTTGTAACGACTACTATTGAAAAGGACAGCGGTATCGTGACTAAGTTGCCGCCGCCTCTTCCAGAGGATACTCCACCGCCACCTATTAAGAAGCGTAATATCTTTCAGGTGCTAGTGAATGCGCAGAATCAGTTGCAGGTCAATGAAGATCTTACCGAAATAGGTGACCTTACCGATCTTGCCGTTGAATTTCTAGATAATGGAGGTGGCGAGGGTCGAGATGCCTGTGCATACTGTAGAGGTGACCGCGATCCAGAATCATCAGACAATCCTAAGAAAGCTGTTATTTCGCTGGTAAACGATCGCCAGGCATCCTATAATATGTATGTTACGGTTACCAACGAGCTGGTACGTGCCTATACGATTTTGAGAAACCGGGAAGCAAAACGACTCTATGGTGAGACTCTAGAGTCCATGCAGTCACGCCTTGCTGATTTCTCAACAACCGAAAAGGATACACCAGAATATCTGGAGCTGGAAGAACAGATTAAGGAGGTTAAAGAACTTTTCCCTCGGAACCTGTCTGAAGCTGAACCACAAAATAGAGAATAGATATGTCTAAATTCAAGAAAAAGAAGAGTGGTGAGTTACCACCGGTTTCTACGGCATCACTTCCTGATATTGTATTCATGCTTTTATTTTTCTTCATGGTAGCAACCGTGATGAGAGAGGATGAATTAATGATACAAAACCGTTTGCCTCAAGCTAACCAAGTGGAAAAGCTGGAAGATAAATCAAAGTTGGTTTCCATTTACATAGGACAACCCAGTTCAACTTATCAGAAAACCTTTGGTACCAGCGAGGTTGTTCAATTAGGGGACAAGATTTCTTCCGTCAAGGACGTGAGAACCTTTATTGATACAAAACGTAATGCCATGCCTGAGAATATTCAGGATGAAATGGTGGTATCGCTTAAAGTAGATTCTGATTCTAAAGTCGGTATCCTTACAGACGTTAAACAAGAACTGCGTGACGCTATGGCACTTAAGGTAAATTATACTGTTGCTAAGGGTGACCCCATGAACAACTTAAAGAAGTAATTGATTTCAATGTTAATTGAAAGCCATCCCAGCCGGGATGGCTTTTCTATTTACGCTCATTCTAGTAGTATCTTTAGCTGATGAAGATTCTGGCTTTTCTTTTCCATCATTTTGCTGTTTCTGGCAACGCCATTGTTCGGCCAGCAAAAGCAGCGTAAAAGTGCTATACCTCAAGTGGTGGATTCCCTGTATCGCGAGGATCAGTTCTATCTGGGTCTTTCCTTTAATCTCGTGCGTAGTGAACCCGGTGATTTTTCTCAAGATGGTTTTTCCGGTGGCCTGCATGCTGGATTTATCAGGGACATGCCATTCAACAAACGTCGCAACTGGGCGATAGGGCTGGGAGCTGGGTTATCCACTAATGTTTATAATACCAATCTTTATATAGGTGCGCCCAGTAAATGGCGTCACAGATTATGAGGTGTTTGACACTAATACTGTTGATGGGAATAATCGCTTCTACACTAATCTAGTCGAGTTCCCTTTACAATTGCGCTGGCGCACCTCTACTGCGACAAAGTTTACGTTTTGGCGTATTTATACTGGAGTAAAAGTTGGATATATACTCAACTTCAATTCCAGTAGTAACATCGATCTGGGCAATCATAGTGAAAGCGATCCCACCGGGCTGGAGCGCTGGCGGTATGCCGCAACCTTTGCAGTAGGGAACGGCAGCTTTAATGCTTTCATCAATTATTCCCTCAATCCGCTGATATCTGTGGATGGAGCAGCTGGCAACTTTGAGATTATTCCCATTAAAATCGGGGTGGAGTTTTATTTTCTTTGATCGGTAAAACAGCTAATTATCGAGCATCGCAACCACATCAAGTTCTCTTTATAATCGGTTGAGTCGCTCTAGTTCAAGGCGGTTTTTGAATAGCCTAGTCTTCAGAGTGCTTTGAAATGAAATCAATCATCATAAACAGATTTATGAGCCTGCCGCAGATTTTTACAAGCCTAGATCAATTGCGCCAGATAAGAACCACTTACAATCTGACATACAAACCCTGTTGCAAGACCAAAAACCAACTCATGCCCACGGTGCGCTTTCATTACTAGCCTAGAACTGCCCGTGATTCCAGCGAGTAGGCTCAAAAAAATCAATTGATATAAAAAAGGAATTCCCAGAATCAGGGTGAGCACCAGCACAAAACCCATCGCACCGCCCAATGCCATCATGTGCAAGCTGATCTTATATTTTAAGGCAGACAATACAGTCGCAACCACCGTGGCAAGCAGTACACCTATAAAAAAATAATACAATCCACTAGGCTCACGATTGACAAAAGTTGTGCGCAACAAAATCAGCAATAAAAGGATATAGGCAATCAGCGGGGTAATGCGTTCCTTTGTGGTAGACAGGTGAATACTTTCCACCGCGCGGAATAGTTTGAGCAAACTATAGATAAGTAGCGGTATGGCAGCCGTAAATATTAGGATGAGGTACATGACGTTCTGGATTTGCGCGCCCTCATAAAAACTCACGTAAATAAAATACCAGTAGCTTACGAGAGAAGGTACAAACAGCGGATTAGCTATAAAGCTCCAGATGCTTAAAAACCTACGCATATATCTATATAACCTTGCGCAGTCTCGCCACGGGAATGTCTAGTTGCTCACGATATTTTGCCACCGTACGCCTGGCGATGGGATAGCCTTTTTCTTTGAGAATATCGGCTAGTTTCTGATCGGTGAGGGGCTTTTTCTTGCTTTCCTCACTGATCACTGTTTCTAGAATTTTTTTGATTTCACGGGTAGAAACTTCCTCACCATCCGTATTAGTCATGGATTCTGAGAAGAATTCCTTGATCAACTTAGTGCCGTAGGGCGTATCCACATATTTAGAGTTTGCCACCCGCGATACCGTAGAAACATCCATCTGGATGCGATCTGCAATATCCTTGAGAATCATGGGGCGCAACTTGCGCTCGTCACCCGTCAGAAAATATTCTTTCTGATAGTTCATGATGGTGGACATGGTCATAAAAAGCGTTTCCTGGCGTTGCTTGATGGCCTCGATGAACCATTTTGCCCCGTCCAGTTTTTGCTTGATAAACATGACCGCATCTTTCTGATCCTTGGTTTTTTCCTTTGCCTCTTTATAACCTTTCAACATGTTAGAATAGTCGCGCGAGACATGCAGCTGCGGCGCATTGCGACCGTTAAGTGTGAGTTCCAGCTCACCATCCTTGATGCGTATGGTAAAATCTGGCACCACTTGTTCCACGATGCGGGTACTGCCGCCAGCGTAGGAACTGCCCGGTTTAGGGTTGAGGTGGCTTATCTCACTGATCGCGTCGCGCAGCTCATCCTCGCCCACGTTGTATTTGGCCATCAGCTTTTTGTAGTGCTTTTTAGAGAATGCATCAAATGATTCCCCCACCAGTTTCAGGGCAAGTTCAGTAGTTTGAGTGTTCCGCTTTCGCGAAAGCTGAATATGCAGACATTCCTGCAAGTTTCTCGCTCCCACACCAGCCGGATCCAGGCTCTGCACCATTTTCAGCACCTTTTCCACCTTGCTCACCTCAGTATATATGTTTTGGGTAAAGGCAAGATCATCTGTGATGTCTTCCAGCGAGCGACGTATGTAACCGCTGTTGTCAATGCTGCCCACGAGGTACTCTGCAATGGCAAATTCCTCCTCGCTCATGCGACGGGTATTTAATTGATCGCGCAGGGTCTGGGTAAATGATTTGCCGCTGGCATAGGGGATGCTCTTCTCATCCTCATCTGCGCTGTAGTTGTTGCTACGGGTGCGGTATTCAGGCACGTCATCGTCACTCAGGTAGTCATCCACATTGATTTCTGCCTCAGGAGTCTCTTCATAGTCATCCTGATTTGAAAACTCGTCATATTCATCCTCGTCTTTTTCCTTGCCGCTGTCCAGCGCGGGATTTTCTTCCAGTTCACCTTTGACGCGTTGTTCAAAAGCTTGCGTGGGCAGCTGGATCAATTTCATGAGCTGGATCTGCTGTGGACTCAGCTTTTGGGAAAGCTTGAAGTTGAGACTTTGTTTGAGCATGGTTGTAGGCTTGTAGGTAAATGTAATAAATGCCACAGTTAAGTTTTGTGACGTTATCCTAATTATAACGTAAGCGTAAGGAATGGGAGTGGTTTTTGATGAGGGCGATTTTGTTGCAGGACTAATTTGCCAGCCATTATTATATTTACAACATGAGCGATCAGATGAACCAACAGAAAAAACCTGCTCCTTTTTTGATGCTAGGATTATTGATGGGCTTCTTCCTTAGTTCTGCCGCGTTCACAGGAAATTTTACCATGCTGATAGAACATGGTAGTACAATTAACACTACCGAGGAGTGGCGGTTCTACTTTTCACTTGTGAGCACCGTAATTTTTGGTGCAATGTGGTTGACCGTCTTTGTGACGATGGTTATTTATGGCATCACTTTAATCGTCTCGTATGTCAAAAATCGCCGCCTGCTTTCAGATTATAGATAGTTGGCATTTTAGTAAACTCGTAAGTCATATGTGCCTTTGAAACTTTATTAAGAAGACCAGCGTCAATTAGAGTTTACATTTAGGGCAAAGAAAAAAGATTGCAAATCCCTCTCTGGTTCTGGAAGTTGTTGATCGGCATGTGCATTTTATGCCTAGGCATTATAGGTTACCGCATGTTCAGCGGCGAGCAAAATCGCAGTTTGATCTGGTTTTCATTTCTTTTCCTAATGGCGATCTGGTACGCCCTGCGGCAGATGCGTTCTACTAACCAAGACAACTCCTAGCCTGATGCCCATTTTTAAAAAAGATCCCTGGATCATGGATTGCTACCGCACCTATAGCGGTAAGAGACATCTGTACATACGTGGCCGAGCGCTGGAAGACCAGCCGCTCAAGTTATTTGAGCAACAATCGTTCTATCACACCCTGCGCAATGCCTACCGCGCATTTGCCACAGATGAGATACGCCTGGCAGAGGTAAAGGTGGTGCTGGAAAACGGAAAAAAATATGCTGCCCAGGCAGACAGGGAGGGTTATTTTCTGGTAGATAAGATGGTGGATTATGACCTCACAGAATATACGGATGATGAGGGTTACCTGCCTTTTGAGGTTGCGTTTGACGAAGATAATGACGCTTTCGCGAAAGCGAAACAACAAAACCGCATCAAATCAAATAAGTTCTACCGGTGAGACACTAATTCCGCCATCTAGTGCGACCTACGGGATCATAAGCGATATAGACGACACCATCATGCATACCGGCGTGACCAGTTTTTTAAAGCTGCGCGTTGCGTTCAATACTTTTTTCAAAAATTACGATAGGCGCACACCGCTCAAGGGCGCCGCGAGCTTTTATCAATTGCTGCATCGTGGCCCTAGCGGTAGCGATCAGAATCCCATGTTTTACTTGAGTAACAGCCCGTGGAATCTTTATAAGTATCTAGAGAAATTTCTTGATTTCCACGGTTTCCCCAAAGGGCCGATTCTCCTGCGTGATTTTCCCACGCCCTGGGATCGCACGCCAAAACTAAAACGACCGCACAAGGAAAACCAGTTGCTCAATATTATCAAGCATTATCCAGACATGAAGTTTATCCTGATAGGCGATAGTGGCGAGCACGATGCAGATTACTATGCAGACGTCGCCAGGCAATATCCCGACCGGATCATGGCGATCTACCTGCGATCTGTCAACCATCGCAAGAAAATGATGCGTATCAAATCCCTAGCAGATGGCTTTACCATCTGCCCCATGCTGCTGGCAGAAGATTCCAAAGTGCTGGTGGATCATGCGAGGAAGAATGGGTGGATTAAATAAATTTTACAACTTATCTCTTTTAAAGAAGTCTATATAAGCAGGGTTTGTGTTTTTCCAGCTTTTTGGAATTAGATTGATTTTTAGGTTGCCGTGTTCTAAATACATTTCTAGAAAGGCATTGCTGAAATCCGTCTCAAGAAACTCTTTGTAATTCTTAGTAAAAGTTATTCCTTTTTCTGCGTCAGCCTGATTAAACAAAACAGCCTTGTCATTGTTGAAGTATTCTTTAACTACTGTACTGGTCTTCAAATCATTCTCTTTATGCGCGGCATCCCAGATGGGAACGGCAACAAATTTCATTTCGCTGCAATTCCTCAGTTGTAAACTTGTTCTGGTTTTGATCAAAGTATTCTCTCTCTAGATCATTTTTAAACTTGTAGTTGATTTCCTTGCCATTGTAGTTAAATGATCCTGAACCCCGCTGGCCATTCAAAACAAAAAATTGATGATTTTGAACAAAAGCAAATTTGCTTTCTCGTTTTTTTGTTGAATTTTTCTCACTATAAGTTTTAGTTAGCGCTGTGTAGATAGGTTGTAGTTCTTCAATCGTATTAGGCAGGTTTCTTCCAGCATAAAAAGCAGGTCTATTTTTGAAAAGCGTATCGATACGCACACCTAGACCCTTACCTGATTTAAATTTTTCCATAAGTGCATTGTAATTGCTTTTTTTATTTTCATAAAAATACAAAGCCTCTTCACCGTAAACTTTGTTGAAAGCATAGATCACCGGCACACCTATGCTTAAGCTGTCAGTTTCAATATTGTCCGGATTGTTTTGCTATCAGTCCAGTGAATAAATAATCCTTGCCGCCATCGGAGTTAGGTTTCACACTTAGACCTTCTGACGAATATGATCCGTAGTTTTTAAACTCGGCTTTGCTTATTTCTTTTCCATCGATGAAAATTCTGTCTTTAATGCCATTTTCCATGAGGCGGCCAAAATCAAAAGAGGCATCTTTCCAATCCAGTGTTTCTCTAATGTCCCAGCCTTTTTTATACCAGTTGATTTTTTCACCTGCCTCATCATAGAACTGGATGGTGCTATTTACCTTTTTGTAATTGTATTTCTGTCCATCAATAGTCAACTCTCCAGCGTCAGAAGAGTGATTGATATAAATCGGGTCGCCGGTGGAGTATTCCTGATAATCTTTGAGGATAGTCAGGGTGTCTTTAGCCGTATTTAGAGTTTGCGAATAGGTAAATGTTCCTAGATGTCTATGCTTTTCATCAACCGACTCAAATAATTTGTCATAGACAGGTTGTAGTTCCACAGCCGTTTTGGGTAGATCGACTCCAGCGTAAAATGACGGCGAGGATGAATCTAGCTGCTCTACTTTGAAACCGAAACTAGTATTTCCATTTAGCAGACTGCGCATCGTTTTTTCAGATACCTCATCGCCCTCATGGAAGTATTTTGCCTTTTCACCATATTTTTTACTGAATGCGTTTATCAGGGGTAAGCCGTAGTTGAGGTTGTTTGATTTTGTTTTGAATTCAATCAAATTGACTTTATCATCACTCTGAATCTTTTTAATTGTTATTGTTTCTAGCCCATTCTTCGTAGACCTTTCTATTTCGACTCTATTTGCGTCAATGGTTTTTAAATATTCAAAGTCCTTAGGGAAAAAGATTTCTATGGTTTGAAGTGAGTCTGCGCCTTCATCAATTGTAAATTCACTTGCATATTCTTGAATTTTCAATTCGCCATTTTCAATTTGCCTTTTAGTCTCATCGTCGTTTTCTAAGAGATACGCGAGTTGGGCACTTACTGAGTCATCTATTTCAACAACCTTCTCTTTCCCACAAGCTACCAGCAACCCTACAGTTATCAAAACTGTACTTACTGTCCTAAAAAAAAGGCTTTTTGTTTTTGACTTGCTATTCATCATCTCAAATCGGTTTTTGATGCTTGAAAAATTGATGGCGTGCGCTAGCTGGCCGGTGTAAGCAGGGTCGATATATTGTAAGAGTGTTTCCCGGTAGGATTTTACAGGCACGCCTTGCGCAAGCACGGCCTGATCTGCCAGGTACTCGTGATTTTCTTTAATGGCATTGCGCCAGAAATAGATTGCGGGATGCCACCAGAGAACCGTTACCAGCAGCTGCGCCAAAACAATATCCACGCTATGCCGCTGCCGCAGGTGTGCCAGCTCGTGTTTGAGCACCAGCTCTTTAGCTGCTGGATTTTCAAAGAGTTCCTCACTTATGTAAATCCTATTCCAAAATGAATGCGCAGCAATCTTTTCATTTCTTACCACCAGCGTAGCACCGCAATAATTGTCAACTCTATCTGATGGATAAATCCTCAACCTACGCAACTGTTTGACAAAGCGTGCAAGCATCAGTAAAAGGATCACCATATAAGCGAAAGCAGCTATTTCCATCCATTTGATTGAGGTTTCTTGGGTATGGTTTTCTTCCATTAAAAGAGGTTCACGATCCTGAAAGATGGGTGCCGGACTTTGTTCTACGATTGCAGGAGATGAAATTGAGCGGTTCACTACCGGTGCGGGTTCAATATAGGTGGTGCGCACGGTAATAAGTGGCAGCACTGCAGCCAGCAGTGGTATGACCAGCAGGTAGTAACGCTTGAACCTGTGCCAGGTGGTTTTTTCCAACAATAGCTTATAGCAGGCCACGAGAACAAATAGAACGATGCTGAATTTGAGAATGTATTCCATGGCTAGTCGTTTTTGATTTTGGCATCTATAATGCCTTTGAGTTCTTTAAGTTCGTCCTGGGACAGCGAGGTCTCCTCTGCAAAAAATGAGGCAAACTGGCTGGGGCTGCCGTTGAAGAACTTGTTGATCAGTCCCTTTACGTGAGTGGCAAAGTAGGCGGTCTTTTCCACCAGCGGGAAGTACTCGCGGCTCTTGCCGTAGGTCGTGAAATCCACATAGCCCTTATCGCGCATACGTTTGAGCAATGTGGCAACCGTGGTGGGTGCGGGGCGTGGTTCTGGATAGCTTTCCAGCAGGTCTTTCATAAACGCACGCTTATGTCGCCACAAGTGGTTCATGAGTTCTTCTTCGGTTTTTGATAGTTTCATCTTTACGAGTATAGCGTTACAACTACAAATGTAGAATAATATTTTAATTCTACAAGTGTAGTTGGTTTTTTGAGATGATTTTTTTTGTTGTTATAAGTATTGAGGTTGTTTTTGGTGGGACTTGTTACGCTTTCGCGAAAGTGGAATAATTACAAAAACCCGCAACAAGATCTGGTACTGATGGAATTATTAATTTTCTTGTTCGATATCTTGATCTGATTTTGGCAAAGAAATGTAGCTTTATCAGTTCTCGATCGAGACACGACGCTGCAATAGCAGTGGGCGAGTGGGTGCGCTGGCAATTGCATCATGTAGTGCTTTTACTGCCACTGCGGCGTGTGGGCAACAGGAACTACGGAATATCTTTTCCTGCGAACTGCGAGCGCAGCGAGAGCCTGCCTGTCGTACCTCTGGTAGGCAGGGATCGCATCGAGTGAGTGCTAAGAACGGGTGATTTATTGGCACTATTTATCTGTCAAGAAATAGTTTACTAAGGTCTCTCATCAATGTGACGATCGCATTTTTAACTTTGCTACAGACCAGCATGATTTGCAAACCTGCAAGCGTGAATCCGATCTAAGGATTGCTATTGTTATTGATTTTTCAAACTTAACATACCGTCATGTCTAGCGTAGTCAAAACAGGTAATAGGGTCGAGATATCAAATCGTTCTCGACTGTCGCTTGAACTAGTATTTGAATAATTCACGGTCATATCCTATTGATATTACAATAGTTACACGTATTGTTAGACCGAACCTAGGTTGTAAGCCTAGATGCATCATGATCTTACCCGCAGTAGCGATTGCAGCGGCATCCTTTAAAAATCCCACCTGCGAATGGCGCAGGTGGGATTTTTAAAGATATAGCGGAAAGCGCGGTGGCAGCTCCAAGGATGCCAACTGCCCTAATTCTATTTATGCAACTGGGTAAAGTGCTTGTAGAAATAGGGGATGGTTTCAATACCTTTCAGGTAATTCCAGATGCCGAAATGCTCATTAGGCGAGTGGATGGCATCACTGTCCAGGCCGAAGCCCATGAGAATCGTTTTGGAATTGAGTTCTTTTTCAAATAGGGCGACAATGGGGATGGATCCACCGCTGCGCTGTGGGATGGGGGTCTTGCCAAATGTCTCTTCATAGGCCGCACTGGCCGCCTGATAGCCCACGGAATCGATGGGCGTGACGTATGCCGTGCCACCGTGATGGGGCTTTACTTCTACCTTTACGCTGTCTGGCGCGATGCTCTTGAAGTAGTCTGAAAATAGCTGCGTGATCTCTTTCCAATCCTGGTCTGGAACGAGTCGCATGGAGATTTTTGCGTAGGCCTTGCTGGCGATCACGGTTTTTGCACCCTCACCGGTATAACCGCCCCAGATACCGTTAACGTCCAGGGTAGGGCGCATGCTGTTGCGCTCATTTGTGGTGTAGCCTTTCTCGCCGTGCTCTTTATGGATATCTAGCGCCGCATTGTAATCCTGCTGGGAAAATGGGGCTTCGGCCATTTTATCGCGTTCCTCACGAGAGAGTTCTTCTACTTTGTCATAGAATCCAGGGATGGTGATGTGGTTGTTCTGGTCGTGTAGCTGCGCGATCATCTGACATAGGATGTTGATGGGGTTTGCCACGGCACCACCGTATAGACCGGAATGTAGATCGCGATTAGGGCCGGTGACCTCAACTTCTACGTAACTAAGTCCTCTTAAACCTGTCGTGATGCTGGGAACATCTTTTGCAATCATGCCGGTATCACTGATCAGGATCACGTCGTTTGATAGCTTTTCTCTATTGCGTTCCAAAAACCAACCCAGTGACTCGCTGCCTACTTCTTCCTCACCCTCGATCATGAATTTTACATTGCACGGCAGCTCATTGTTGTGGGTCATGTATTCCATGGCCTTCACGTGCATATACATCTGCCCCTTATCATCACAGGCGCCACGCGCAAATATGGCTCCGTCAGGATGCTTATCTGTCTTTTTTATGACGGGTTCAAATGGTGGGCTGTCCCATAGATTGACGGGGTCTGGCGGTTGCACGTCGTAGTGGCCGTACACAAGTACCGTGGGTAGATTCTCGTCAATCATCTTCTCACCATAAACGATGGGGTAGCCTGGTGTTTCACATATTTCAACCTTGTCACAGCCAGCATCTTTGAGCGATTTTTCAATTACCGACGCAGTTTTCAATACGTCTTTTTTGTAGGCAGGGTCTGCACTAATGGACGGAATCTTCAAGAGATCAATGAGTTCGTCGATAAAACGGTCTTTGTGCTGGTCTATGTAAGGTCTGGTGTTCATGTGTAATCACTGGTTTGAGGTAAAGATAAGCAGCGATAAATTTTCTGCACAGAAAGAATTTGTAATTTCTGTAAAGTATGTATATTTGCCGTCCCGAAAGGGAAGCGAGTTCAAACGCGGACACTTCGACTGCGCTCAGTCCAAGTGAAGTGAACCGTTTGTTGAATTTGCGATGAGGCTGGTTATATCTGGCTGATTCAAATTATTACCAGTAGGCGGATGTGGTGGAACTGGTAGACACGCTAGATTTAGGATCTAGTGCCGCAAGGTGTGCAGGTTCGATTCCTGTCATCCGCACAGCAAGCCGATCAGAGATGATCGGCTTTTTTGTGTTTAAAAGTGCAGCAAGGTGTGTCTCGACTGAGCCGGGATCATCCGCACAAGGCCTCTTCATTTGAAGAGGCTTTTTTTATGTTTAGAAATGCCGCAATGTATCTCTCGGCTGAGCCGAGATCATCCGCGCAACAAGCCGATCAGAAATAATCGGCTTTTTTTGTTTGTCAAAATTCTTGATGTTTCTCCAAAACGCATACAATTTATTTACGATTAGGGTCAACAAACTTTTCGTCCAGGATTCCCCCGAGACCACTTACATGGTTAGACCTATTTTTCTTACAGACCTTGATTTCGGTGCGATACTCTGCATGTAGCAAAAAACTAGCTACCTCGTGATTTCATTTGATGACGAAACCCTTTTTGGTGATAAACTCATTTGTAATTAAATTTTTTCTTGAATCTGAAACTAGTTACCTCAATCTGCGTCTATTTGAAAATCACGTATATTCATGCTTTTAATTGACGCTATTTAATGAAATTTATAGGTATTGTAGATGAGCTGAAGCCAGAACATACACCTGGTATATATGCCAGAGAAGAATACGTACAGTCCAATACCAGCAAAGATGCAGAAGTTGATGCTGATTTTCTCAAGGATACAAAACAAACTGAGAAAATATCAGACTCAGATTGGCAAAGTTATCTAAGCTCGATACCAGCAATAACACAAGTGTCACGAAGTTTCGAAGTTTGGGGGGTTCTTGGTGGTTTTGTTGCCAGCGCAATTGGTATTGTGATTCAAAAAAAGTCTGTTAAAAACAGCCAGCGAGAGAAAAATGATTTAATCCTTCAATCTGCTTTTGAAGATGATTCTGTTAAAGCACTCTACTTTCATGATAAAGGTATGTGTAACAATTACAGAATCGATCAAGGTTTGCTATACGGTCTTTTTGATAAAAATAGATCGAGTAAAAGAGCTCTAAAAACGTTGTTGAATTCGAAAGGTGGATCCGATTTGATAATTATGGATAAGGAAACAGCGAAACAATTCAAGCACTTATCAAACGGCCATTTCAGCAGTGGTCTACATATTTTGCATCCAAAGAATAATAAGATCCTAATACCACTGGTTAACTCAACTAAATTGGTAGAAGCTTTAATTTTGGAGGAAACAGTCAGAGCATACGAGGCATTAGGAGCAAAAGAAATCATTATTGTTGATACGACTGACTCGAACTTGAAAGGGGGATTTTCTAAAAAAGATCTTGGGGGTGAATTAGAATTGGGTAAAAAAGATGTCTATCTTAGAAAGATAAGATTTGGGAAAGGAGTGTTTGATCCAGAAAGGGCAATACAGAACAAGTATTTTATTCAAGATATACCGCGAATCATGACTACCATAGAATCACGAAAGCACGGAAATCAGCTGGAGGAATCTTTTTCGGAACGGATTTCATTGAATTTAAATCTTGATCTAGACGTTTTAAGATTATTCAATGCAAAAGCAAAAATGTCCTCATTTCGCCAATGGTATTTTAAAGTAGAGTTCTACGATAAAAATGATTTATAATAGAAATAACCTATTCTATGAAATAACCTTATTATGGTAATTACCCATCAATGCAACCCTACGTAGTTGTAGATTATCATTGTCAATCTATCAAGGTCTTACTCGTTGCGGAGAGCCATTATTTACCAAGGGATTCTCAGGTGAGATCTGCTGAAGAATGGTATGAAAGCAGCCAAGCATCGCTTTCAGCATCAGAGCTAGAATACATTACTACCAATGACGTAGTTAAGCTCAATTTACATAAAACTAAATCTATATTCTATTTGTTGAATGATGCGCTAATGGAAATCGGTTTGTCATTCAATGATGTTGCGTTTATGAATTGTTTTCAGCGTCCTGCTGCTAGTGGTGAGACATTTAGAAAAATTGTTGACAGTTCAGGAATTGATACGAAAATAGCAAAGCAAACTATCGCTAATGTCATAAGTGATATTAGCCCAGACAAAATAATTTTTGTCTCAAAAATGGCATGGGACTTTGTGGGAGAGCATTTAGCAAAAGAATTCAAGAAAAAAAAAATTTCAGTGGACATATCACCCGACTGGACTAGGTGGTAATCATTGGGGATCAAATAATGGGCGAGCTAAGTTTATTGAAGCTATTACTTTTCAATAATCTAGATTTTACCAAAAATTTTTTAAGAGGGGTTATAAAGAAGTAGGCTTTAGAGTTAATTTTTAAATATTGCATGCTATTTTTTTACAAACTAAATTTAGAACAGGCATTTATTACCATGTCTGGTGTTTCAGAATACGCTAGGCCATATCCGCCGGGTAGCCAATTGAAAGTGATTAGCTTTATTGTATTGTGAGAATTATTTTTAAAAATGGGCTTCATTTACGCGATTACTAATTTGCACCGCAATTATATATACTTAAGTATGAAGACTAAAATTGAGACAATGTTCATGAGGTAGTACGCTGATCAGAATCAAAACATAGCGCCTCATGCGTCATTCAAATTACTTTATACGGAAGACGCCGAGAGCCGCAAAGCGGCTAGAGCATGAGAAAAGTATGGCAAGTCTGGAACTGGTAAACGCAAGTTCAAAAATTAAGGGATGGTGAATAACCTGCCAAGCTAGAGGCACGACAGGCGGGCGACACGTAAATTTGCTAACTGCGGTAGAAAAAGTACCCTTTGTTTGTTGTCACTGCAACTTGAGCACCCTGGGGCGTTGTGGTAACAATACCTAACTGGACTTTGTCCGGGGGTGGGCATAATTGAACTAGCAGGAATTTTATGTTATCTCAATTTCATAAAAAAGCTAAGTATAATTATCGGAAAACGTATCGTATGACTTCTGTTGTTAGTGATGGGAGTGCGCTTAGACTGCTGTCTGGACAATAGAATAAATAAGTAATTTTACGTGATGGGAGTTTTTAATTGTGCGATTAAATGCCTGCCTAAAACTATCATAATTCCGAAGCAGCATAGGAGTTTAGATAAGTTATGGAGTATTTTTATATTTATCATTCCAGTCAAATCCGCTTAATATTGGACTGGTCAGAATTCTAATCAATAACAGATAACTTAACAGCATGACACTCAATTACGCACAAAAAATCATCGACAAGGCCATAAAGAAAGCCGAGGACAAAGATCTGAAAATGAATATAGCCGTTCTTGATGCGGGAACTAATCTAGTGGCTTTTGCCAAAATGGATGGCGCATGGCTGGGCTCAATTGACATTGCTATAAAAAAAGCCAAAACTGCACGAATGTTTGATATGCCCACAGGTGATATAGGCGAGTTGTCACAGCCCGGAAAGTCTCTCTATGGCATAGAGCATTCTAATGGCGGACTGATAACCTTTCCAGGGGGCATACCTATTAAACAGGATGGTAAGATCATCGGTGCCATAGGTGTAAGCGGCAGCACAGTAGATGATGACCATGAGGTGGCCAGTGCGGGGATAAAGTAGATCAAGGTTCTATCCCTGATCAATCACGTATCGCTGTTCTGTCATTAGTGCTGTTTCTGATTTTCGGCTGCTTCTGTTGAGTTGGATAACGATTGAGAATTATAGTTTGTGTTGGACTATCCAGGGTCATCCGCAAAACGGTGTTCTTGTTTTAAATGATTTTTCTATTTTTTAGCTTTGGTCAAAACTTCTAAATCCCCCGCACTCTCAACCACCCGATCATTGTAGGAAAGCGTCCAGCCTAATGAGTTGACAAGCACGTAGAATTGCGCAAGTTCTGCTACCAGTCTGTTCTCTGCATTTGAGACCAGTTTGCTTTCCATTACTTTTTTGCGCAGTTTTTTCCTAACCGTGCGGTCGATTTTATTATAGTCCTCAGCGTCAAAGGGATTCAGTGCACCCGCGGTTACGTCGTAGTAATTAAACTTGGGACTGATCTTGACCTCTGGTTCTGGGATAAAGGTGAGGTGGATGGTTTGATTCTCAGCATCTATCTCGTACTGCAGTTGTTTTAAATCGTAGAGGATACTCACCTCTGCATTGACCACCACCAGTGCGTTTTTATCTGCAGTAATGAGCGATCCTAGAAGCTCTCTGGAACTGCGATAGGTATAAACGCGGCTATAGTAACCCTCTGAAACTACTAGCTTACTCACGTTTTTAATCTGCTGCTCAATCAATGCGCTGCTTTCTTCCAGCCTGTTATTATCATCAGCATTTTCTGTAAAGTACTGGTATGCCCATAATCCTAATGATGCGACAATCAATCCCAGTATAAATTTTTTCATGCTGATCTGCTACTTGTGATTGAGTCAAAGATAGGTTGGGGTCTGCTTAGATCGTAAAACGGAATGTGAATGGTTTGAGGTTCTACGCAGATACTGACTTTACAACATTCCAATGTCTTATCTTGATTCCTTACTAAATTAGACATTGATGAACTGCAAATCCCGTCTAATAACTACGTGACTTGACAAACTTGATAGCCCTAAAACCTCATTGTAAAAAGCAGCTAAAAATGCAAGTGGCAGAATTTCAGTATATTTAAGAAATCCAAACCACCAATGCCTTTCCCCAGCATGCGATTAAAAGCATATAGTTTACTTCCTATTCTATTTTTGATTTCTCTATTTCTGTTTCAGGGTTGTCAGAAGCCAGATGACTCGCAAACCAGTGCGAGCATTGATGAGCCGCTATTAATAAAAGACCTAGCCGAAATACGTAAGGATGGAAAGCTCAAAGCATTAACCATCTACAGCAATACCAGTTACTTTTTATACCGTGGTAAACCCATGGGATACGAGTACGAGCTCTTACAGCGCCTGGCAGAATACCTAGAACTTGAGCTTGAAATGATCGTGGCAGACGATATTGATGATTTGATCGATATGCTCAATCGGGGTGAGGGTGATTTAATTGCCCATAGACTCACGATCACAGCAAGCAGACAGCAGTCCGTTGAATTTTCAAATTATTTATACCTCACTAAACAAGTGCTTGTTCAGAAAAAGCCGGATAACTGGCGTACCCTCCACTGGCATAAATTGGAAAATG
Organism: uncultured Flavobacteriaceae bacterium; assembly: GCA_963740155.1. Taxonomy (GTDB): domain Bacteria; phylum Bacteroidota; class Bacteroidia; order Flavobacteriales; family Flavobacteriaceae; genus Nonlabens. Next base: position 194,652 of record CAVUDE010000005.1, read on the forward strand.
CACTGGTTCATGACGCGATTGAGTTACTGGATGATACGGTTTCGGTAAGAAATAAATCCTCATATAAAGAGCGTGTGCTTAATCTTTCTGAAGAACTGGGCGGGACAATTCACTTAGAAGATCTGCCTGGTAACATGGCCACCGATGCCATCGTGCGAGAAGTTGCCAAAGGCAATATCAAATACACCGTGGCAGATAATAACATTGCCAAACTCATGGCATCTTATTATCCTATTCTAGACGTGGACGTCCCGGTGAGTTTCTCCCAGCGCATTGCCTGGGCGACCCGTAAAAATTCACCCGAACTCATGAAGTCCATGAACGTATGGCTGGAGGGAATGAAGCGCAACGTGGATTACAATGTCATCTATAACAAGTACTTCAAAAACAAAAAAGACTTTAGAAGACGCGTTAAAAGCAAATTTTACAGCCTTAACGAGGAAGAAATCAGCCCGTATGATAGCTTGATAAAACACCACTCTAGGAAGATTGGCTGGGACTGGCGTCTGGTCGCATCACTTATTTATCAGGAATCACGTTTTGACCCAAATAACAGCTCATGGGCAAATGCCAAAGGCCTCATGCAAATCATGCCTAAAACCGCTAAGGAGCTGGGCGTAACCGATAGGACAGATCCCCGCCAAAGCATACGAGGTGGAACCGCTTACCTCAAGGAACTCTGGAACTCATTTGAAAATGTGACCGACAGTATTCAGCGTAAAAAGTTTGTCATGGCCGCTTACAATTGCGGTTTGTACCATGTGAAAGATGCTCAGAAACTAGCCAAAAAAAGAGGGCTGAATCCTAAATACTGGGATGATCATGTAGAAGACATGATCCTCGCACTGAGGTCACCTAAAAACTACAACGATCCCGTCGTGAAATATGGCTATGTAAGAGGGGTAGAACCCTATAATTACGTGAACCAGATTTTTGAACGGTATGTTCACTATAAGCAGTTTATTGCAAGGTAGATCTGGGTATTTACGCGATTAACTGGTTAGTGGGGAGCTGTGTTACCAGCATTTTTTGAATCACAATAGTATCAATTCCCCGCCATCACAAACAACGGCACCTTGCTAAACATACCGAATTCCATCGTCATGTTTGAAGAAAACAACTTGCTGATAAATGTGTGCCGCTTATTGCCAAAAGCCATCATCTCACTACCGCGACTATCAATAAAATGCCTTACCGTCTCGTTAACGTCACTACCGGATAAGTGGTGGAAAGTATGAGGTGTACCCTGCAGCTTGCTTTCCAGCGAGCGCTTGTTCTCCTTTTCCGTCGCGGTCAGGTTCCTATCATCACCCACGTGTAGAACGCGTAGTTCTGCTTTGCACGCCTGCATGAAAAGCTTCAGTTCATCCAGGTGTTTTTTGTCATATTTAATATGATAGTCCGTAGGCAGCACGATCTCGCGTATGTTGTTGACTTCAGCGTGGGACGGCACACTCAATATGGGACAATCATCCATGTGTTCCATGGTGTTGATCGCATTTGAGCCATACACCTTTGTCTCGTAATTTGAAACTCCTTTTGTGCCCATAACCACTAGGTCTATCGCGTGATCTTTTACCGTCTCCTGCATTGCTGGCAGCAAATCGTTCAGGGTAGAAATGGAATGGAAAGCTGTTTCTTTATGGAGATCCATATCTTCTGTTTTCTTCATCCATTCTTTCAATCCCAGGACTGATTTCTCCTTATTCCCCTCAAACTGGTAATTGTCAATTCCCTCTGCGGTCAGTGTTGCGCGATTTCCATAGTCCATATCATAGACGTTGAGGATAAAAAATTGACATGGCTCTTGCTTGAAAACTGTCGCCGCGTATTCCAGCGCATTCCACGCGTTATAGGAGAAGTCTGTGGGGATGAGTATATTTTTCATTGGTGTGGTGTGATTCCCTCAAAAATAAATGGTTTTGGCGATTTAAAATCCACGCGGTAGTCTTAAATAATTAGGTGTGGGTTGATTGTTACGCTTTCGCGAAAGCGGAATCTTCAAAATAAAATTTATCCATCAAAGCCCCGTAGACCTGCTGTTGTATAGTAATTGTTGAGGTGATTCCATGAGAACTTTAAGAAAAGCCTGGCTCATGCGACCTAACTTTGATAAGACTCAAAACCCTATCAAATGTTCATAAAAAAACTACTCTTTTGTACTGCCGTGATGGCTGCGCTGTTCTCATCTGCACAGCAAATGCCACTTGATTTTGAAGACAGTTCAGAAAGGTTTACCGGGTTTTCAGGAACAAGTTTCAGCATCGCTACAGATCCTACAGATGCATCAAATAATGTGGGAAGATTGGTCAATTCAGGTGGTGCATCTTTTCAGGGTGCGTATCTGGATCTGTCCAGGGATATTGATCTGGACATGGACAAGGTGATAGGAATGAGATTCTATGCAAGCGATAATAATGCGCACAGCATCATCCTTAAGCTGGAGTCTGGTACAAATGCAGACGTAGAAGTCCCCCGCAGTATTGCTGCTGGCAATATGAATACATGGGTGTCCTTGAATTTTGACTTTGCAAATGCCATCGTTTCTGGTAGCGCCAGCACGATCAATGCAACTGGTCAGTATCAACGTATCTCGGTTTTTGTGGATGGTGGTCAGACCGTCGCGGGAACTTTTTTACTGGACGACATAGACGATGGGACTACACCCACAAGCCCCATCGACGTTACGTATTCTGATCTGGTGTGGTCTGATGAATTCAACACCACGGGAACAAATAATCCAGTTGATAATGCAAACTGGTTCCACCAGACGCAGCTGCCCATGGCTAGCGGGTGGTTCAACGGCGAGGTGCAACATTATACGGATAGATTGGACAACAGTTTTGTAGAAAATGGTTTTTTACACGTAAACGCTAAACGTGAAACCTATACCGATCAGGGGTTGACTACTCAATTCACTTCGGCAAGATTAAATTCCAAGTTTGCCTTTACCTATGGTAGGGTGGACGTGCGTGCTAGATTGCCTTTGGGCGAGGGAACGTGGCCAGCCATCTGGACACTAGGGGTTGATATAAATGAGCCCGGCAATTACTGGTTGCCCTTTCAGAACAATCCCGTCAACTGGCCAGCCTGTGGTGAGATTGACATTATGGAACACGGGCTGGGAACTACAAATCATGTTTCGGCAGCGTTGCATACGCCTTGTGCAGGATGCTTTGGTAACACGATGAATTTCAGATCGCGTACGTTGCAGGACGTGGCAAACACTTTTCACGTTTATTCCATGAACTGGTCGCCAGACAGGATCGTGTTTCTAGTAGATGGCATTCCTTTCTATACCTATCGACCTGATCCTAAAAATCCGAGTAACTGGCCATTTGACAGCGACCAGTATCTGCTGCTCAATGTTGCCCTAGGTGGATTTGCTGGAAACGTAGAGCCAGGATTTCAAGAAAGCGCCATGGTAATAGATTATGTACGGGTTTATCAGAACACTACAGGAATCGATGACGCGTTTGAGGCTAGCCTGAGAATCTATCCCAATCCGGCTAAAGACGTCATTCAAATCCACAGCAATGCAACAATTGACGGCATAACCATGTACGATATGCTGGGCGCAAAGGTTGATCCAGTTTATAATCACGCTTCAGGCAGAATGAACGTTTCCACGCTCTCTACTGGAATCTACCTACTACGTATCGAGTCTAACGAGAGAGTCGCTGTGCGTAAAATTGTGGTTGAGTAAGCTAGTAGAGAGTTAAAGTCTTTTGTTTCCCGTGTCCCCCCTAGCCCCCAACAGGAGTACAATCTTAAAACCAAAGGCTCACGCATCCAAAAAACAACACCAGACAAGAGTTTTGAAAATGACTTTCAACGTAGTTTCCCCTCGAGGGGAATAGCGACAGCAAGGGGTGTGGAGCAGGAGTAAAAACACCTTGTGGAACACCCATCCAAACCTTCCCTCAAGGGAAGGCCTTATGGATTGAGTGAGCTAATTGGTAGAACCAATTCACATATAACGTTTACTGTTAACTGGGTAAGGAAAAGGGTAATATCATGAAAGTGAAGTAGATATAAGGTATGAATTCCCCTTTGGGGCTAGGGGGATTTCCACAAGAGTAAATCCGTTCTACAAATAATAATCAGTAAGCCCCCCTAGCCCCAAAGGGGGAACAAAAGAAAAAATCCAAATTCAAAACCACACCAGACAAAAGTTTTGAAAATGACTTTTAAAGTGGTTTCTCCTTGAGGGGAAGAGCGACAGCGAGGGGTGTGGAGTGGGAGTAAACGCAACCGAGTGAATCCGATTAACAAATAAGGATTAGCTATTAATTGAAAACAGGGCAGAACGATAGCCTGAAGGTGAATTGGATCGCAAGCATGAACTCCCCTTTGGGGCTAGGGGGATTTCCACAAGAGTAAATCCGGTCTATAAATAATAATCAGTAAGCCCCCTAGCCACCAAAGGGGTAACAAAGGAAAAGCCCAAGACACACGCATCCAAAAAACAACACCAGGCAAAAGTTTTGAAAATGACATTTAAAGTGGTTTCCCCTCGAGGGGAAGAGCGATAGCAAGGGGTGTGGAGCAGGAGTAAACGCAACCGAGTGGATTCGATTAATAAATAACGATTAACTATTAACTGAAAACGGGGCATATCGATAGCTTAATAGTGAAGTGAATTTTAAGCATAAATTCCCCCTTTGGGGCTAGGGGGATTTCCACAAGAGTAAATTTATCTCAGTAAACCCGAATAACTAATAACGATTCACTATTAACTGTAAAATGAGAAGAGCGATAACAAGGGGAGAAAGCCACTGAGTGAAAAAGCCCCCTTGGGGGTTTGGGGGCTTCCACACGAGTATAAAGCTTGGGAAAAAGTAAAGGAGTAAAAAACCCCCCTCGGGGGCCATGGTGGCTCACACATGAGTGAACCAAGACAACTTAAATATAAGCAGTTGATTACTAATCCACCGATAACGAGTCAACTGATAACCCGATACCCCGTTAACGGTTCAGTCGCTAACCGATAATCTGATATTCCAATCAACCAACTCAAAACATTACTCTAACAAACGGTTGAACGTCATTGGCAAAAATGCTGCGCTCACGGTCAAACAGCACGTCATACCTAATTCCAAAAACGACATTTCCCTGCCGGTAACCTGCTCCTATGAATAATGCAGGAACCCAGTAATTCTGATCTACACCACCCTCGTGAAAGTTGCGGTTGACATTGAGCAATTCAAGGTCTGCACTCAGTTGAACTTCCTGGATCGGATTAACGATCCCTATTAGACTCGCCCCATAGATATTTGAGGAATAATCTAGAATATCAAATCGGTCTGCGTCCAGTTCTGAATAGCTGTAGGTCAATCCTGCGCCAGCACCCACATATTGATTGAATTGGTAGATTGCCTGGGGGGCAATGATGAAAGAGGTGAAGTCATTTGTAAACCCGCCGCCTATGTTGCCGCCAAATCTTACCCGATCCCAAAATTTGTACTCGCCGACAACTTGTTGTTGACCATAAAGTGAGAAGGAAATCGACAGGAATAGGATAAAGCTTAAAGCTACACGGTTTTTCATAAGACTTGTTGATAGGACTTGTTGTTATAAATATATAAAACAACACGCTATCCTATACCATTGTTTTACATTTGTTAAACTCATAGACAAACAGGAGGTATCCAGCCATTTATGGACAAATATTCTTTTCTCAATGCAGCGCACACTGCATACTTTGCACAACTTTACGACGAGTATCTAACTAATCCAGACCAGGTTGAGCCATCCTGGCGCGCCTTTTTTCAAGGTTTTGATTTTGGGATGGAGAGTGCCGGCCACGAGACTGTGGTGGAATATGCGGATCGCGATGTGACTAAACAGGTCACTGTACCAGGTGAGATTTCCAAAGAATTTGCCGTCGTTCAGCTTATCGATGCATACCGCACGCGGGGTCATTTGTTTACAAAGACAAATCCAGTGCGAGAGCGCCGCAACTACGAGCCTAAACTTGGACTTGAAAACTTTAACCTCACAGATGCAGATCTGGATACTGTTTTTGAATCAGGTGAGTTGGTAGGTCTGGGCAAGACAAGTTTGCGTGAGATTATCTCGCATCTTAAAAAAGTATACTGTGAGAGCATCGGGGTGGAGTATATGTTTATACGTAAGCCAGACGAGCGCAAATGGATCCAGAACTGGTTACACAAAAACAACAACCATCCTCAGTTAGAGAAGGATCAGAAAAAACAGATCCTGAAAAAATTGAACGAGGCGGTTTCCTTTGAGTCATTCCTACACACTAAATATGTGGGTCAGAAACGTTTCTCACTAGAAGGAAACGAGTCACTGATTCCGGCACTGGATACCTTGATTGAAAACGCAGCAAATCAGGGCGTCGATCAATTTGTACTGGGAATGGCGCACCGTGGTCGTTTAAATGTGCTGACCAATATCTTCGGTAAGCCCGTAAAAGACATTTTCTCAGAATTTGACGGCAAGGATTACGAGCAGGATATTTTTGATGGCGATGTAAAGTATCACTTGGGCTACACTAGCAAGCGCAAGACAGATAATGGTAATGATATTAATATCAATATCGTTCCTAATCCATCGCATCTGGAAACTGTAGGTGCCGTTGTAGAGGGAATTACCCGTGCAAAACAAGATATGCACACACCAGACAATGCATCTAATGTTTTGCCTATTGTCATTCATGGTGACGCTGCAATCGCTGGTCAGGGAATTGTTTATGAGGTGGTGCAAATGGCAAACCTGGATGCATACAAGACAGCAGGAACTATCCATCTAGTGGTCAACAATCAGGTAGGTTTTACCACAAATTACCTGGATGCTAGAACCAGTACATATTGCACAGACGTTGCTAAGGTCATACTTGCTCCAGTCCTGCATGTAAATGCAGATGATGCAGAAGCCGTGGTACATGCCATGAACTTTGCGCTGGATTACCGCATGAAGTTTGGTAAGGACGTATTTATTGATCTACTGGGTTATCGCAAGTACGGCCACAACGAGGGTGATGAACCGCGCTTTACCCAGCCACAATTATACAAGGCAATCGGTAAGCACATGAATGCGCGTGATATTTATGCAAAACATCTGAGCGAGGCTGGCATAATTGAGGATGGTTATGTAAAACAACTGGAAGAAAAATATAAGGGAAGACTAGAGGAAGAGCTTGCTACCTCCCGCCAGATGGAAAACACCACTATCACACCGTTTATGCAGGACGAGTGGACCGGATTCGACAGCGCGACAGAGGATAAGATGATGCAAAAGGTAAAGACTGGTGTGAATAAAACCACCCTTGCCAAAATCACCAAAACTATATCCAATCTCCCAGAAGAGCGTGACTTCATCCGTAAGATCAAGAAGCTGGTAGAGAGCCGTCAGAAAATGTATGATGAGGACAAGCTGGACTGGGCAATGGGTGAACACCTTGCCTACGGTAGCCTTATGCTGGATGGATACAACATACGCATGAGCGGTCAGGATGTGGAGCGTGGAACTTTTTCCCACCGCCATGCCGTCGTAAAATCAGAGAATAGCGAGATTGAGGTTATCCTGCACAATGCACTGGATACAGAGCAAAAGATGTACATCTACAATAGCCACCTATCAGAATACGGGGTCGTGGGCTTTGAGTATGGCTATGCGCTGGCACGTCCTAATACATTGACTATCTGGGAGGCGCAATTCGGTGATTTCTCAAACGGTGCGCAGATCATGATGGATCAGTATATCAGTGCGGGCGAGGATAAATGGAAGAACCAGAATGGACTTGTCATGCTCTTACCACATGGATATGAGGGTCAGGGCGCAGAACATTCCAGCGCAAGACCAGAAAGATATTTACAATTGTGTGCACGCGATAATATGTTTGTCGCAAATTGCACCACACCAGCAAACATGTTCCACCTGCTGCGCCGCCAGATGCTGGTGGACTACCGCAAGCCGTTGATCATCTTTACCCCTAAATCCTTGTTGAGATCGCCCAGGGCCACCAGTCCGGTAGCAGATTTTACAAAAGGGAGCTTTCAGGAGGTGATAGATGTTGATGGGGACGCTTTCGCGAAAGCAAAAACCCTAGTATTCACAAGTGGTAAGTTCTACTATGATCTAGTCGAGTATCGGGAGGAACATGACCGCAACGACGTGGCAATCGTACGTGTGGAGCAACTTTTCCCGTTGCCAGTGGATCAGATGCAGAAGATCATAAAAAAGTATAAATCCACAGACATTGTCTGGGCGCAGGAAGAACCCAGGAACATGGGGGCATTTACACACCTTATGCTGCACATGCCAGAGACACGCGACTGGCGCATCTGCTCACGCAATATGTATGCAGCACCCGCATCAGGGAGTTCCACGCGATCTAAGCGTCGCCAGGCAAGAGTAATAGAAGACGTATTTAACAACAAGTAATAGACCAACACAACAATATATTATGGCTCTAGAAATGAAAGTGCCCTCACCGGGCGAGTCGATAACAGAAGTAGAGATTGCAGAATGGCTAGTTGCAGATGGTGACTGGGTGGAAAAAGACCAGGCTGTTGCAGAGGTAGATAGCGACAAGGCAACCCTTGAGCTACCTGCAGAAGCCAGCGGTATCATCACCCTCAAGGCAGAGGAAGGCGATGCCGTGCAAGTAGGCGAGGTAGTCTGCCTAATCGATACCGAGGCAAAGAATCCCAACGAAGGTTCAAAAGACGTAGAAGACGCCCCAAAAACCTATGAGGGCGGCGATGAAGGCAGTGGCGATAAAGAAGCTGCAAAAGAAATGCGCCAGGATAATCCCGAAAAGAAGAAAGAGGACGTAGACAAGGCACCGCAACCACCAGAGGCAAAAGAGACGTACGCCAGTGGCACGCCCAGCCCCGCTGCAAAAAAGTTACTTGACGAGAAAGGAATAGATGCAGGCAGCGTATCTGGAACAGGTCGCGATGGCAGGATCACAAAGGCAGATGCCATAGAGGCAAAACCATCCATGGGAACCCCTGGGCCGGGAACCCGTGGCGAGAGCCGTTCAAAACTGTCCATGCTGCGCCGCAAGGTGGCAGAGCGTCTCGTGAGCGCAAAGAACGAGACCGCGATGCTTACCACCTTTAACGAGGCAGATATGAAACCTATATTTGACCTGCGCAAGGAGTATAAGGAGGCGTTCAAGGAAAAGCACGGTGTGTCGCTGGGCTTTATGTCATTCTTTACAAAAGCCGTCGTGCGTGCACTGGAACTTTTCCCGGCTGTAAACAGCATGATTGACGGTAAGGAAATGATCACCTACGACTTTAAGGATATATCGATCGCGGTTTCTGGTCATAAGGGACTCATGGTTCCCGTGATACGCAATGCAGAAAACCTATCATTCCGCGGGGTAGAGCAGGAGGTAAAGCGACTGGCCCTACGCGCTCGTGATGGTAAGATCACCGTAGACGAGATGACTGGTGGGACTTTTACCATTTCTAATGGTGGCGTTTTCGGTTCCATGTTAAGTACGCCTATTATCAACCCACCCCAAAGTGGTATTCTGGGGATGCACAACATTCTGGAACGTCCCGTGGCCATCGACGGCCAGGTAGTCATACGTCCCATGATGTATCTCGCCTTGTCCTACGATCACAGGATCATTGACGGTAAAGAGAGCGTAGGTTTCCTAGTAGCGATTAAAGAGGCGCTGGAAGATCCCATCAATCTGCTCATGGACGGTAACGTAAAGCGTGCATTAGAGATATAATCACAAACAGCTAATTAACTGTTAATAAAATCTTATCGGTTGCGATGAGTCTTTGTTTGTTGTATATTTCAATGAGCTTAAAATTAACGCTTTATGAAAACTTTTTTCAAAATTTCAATCTTCTTTATTATTCCAGCTTTTTTGCTGTCATGTAGTAACGACGCTCAGCCGTTAACAACGCAGTCTTTTGAGGATGCTAGTTCTACTCTAACACAAGGGTCTTCAAACGAAGAGGATTCCCAACCGTATCTAGTTAATTATGAGGACTTCAATGAAGATATTTGGGTTAAAGTTGGGGAAATACATGATGACAATATTACAATTACCGCCAATATGGATGTGATGTTGGAATCTGTAAATAATATTCATTTCAATGATGAAAATAATTTTGTGGATAATGCTGAAATAATAAGATATAATGATCAGTTTGTTCTAGTTTTCACGGGACCGGCCGCTTACACAATTACTTATTACGGTGTTGGTAAGCCTGTCTATGATTTTAAAGATATTCTAGTCGCTTCTAAGACTTCATGTACGACTTCAGATTGCTCAAGCGAGCAAATGGGATGTGTTCCAAGCTATCCTGATAATCCACAGGGTTAGGGTGGTGTTGGAACATGTAGTCCATGCGGAAATGGTGGTGGGTGCTCTAAAACAGTGAGCAGTGGCTTTTCTATTCAATAACAGATATTACCACAAGTATTACTTTATTATAAAACTGATGCGGAAATTACTTCTGTATCAGTTTTTAAATTTGGGCGCCACCCCTAGTAAACCCTGTGACCGACGAGCTATGGCGAGAGGATCACATTTGAGGCTATACGTTGCAATCTTTTTCTGGCCTATCCTTACTACGTGCTAGGGCTAGAAAAAGGATTTCCACTGCTATCCCTGGCGCAAGCAACAGCATGTATACCATAGGCTGATCCTGGTTTTTGAGTAAGCTTTCGCGACGGTAGGAGGCGGTGAATAAGTAAAAGAAATCTATTTGCCACTATTCTTTCTCAAACGTTGTAATACTGGAAAGTGACCAATTAAAGTTTTAAGAAAAGACTAGGGTACTTTGCCTAGAATTCTATATTTGTCCTATATTATTTAAAACCAAAGAACAACCTACATTATGGATAAAAAGGTACAAGAATTTGTAGACCTCATCAAGGATAAGAATCCTAACGAGCCAGAATTCATCCAGGCAGTAAGCGAGGTCGCAGAAGCCGTGATCCCATTCATAGAAGAAAATGATCAGTATCAAGTGGACAAACTGCTTGAACGCATGGCAGAGCCGGAACGCGTTACCATGTTCCGTGTTCCGTGGACAGATGATAGTGGTGAGGTGCATGTGAATCGTGGCTACCGCATCCAGATGAATAGTGCGATAGGCCCCTACAAGGGTGGTTTGCGTTTTCACCCATCTGTTAATTTGAGTATTTTGAAGTTCCTTGCTTTTGAGCAAGTCTTTAAAAATAGTCTAACCACACTGCCTATGGGTGGTGGTAAAGGCGGTTCAGACTTTAATCCTAAAGGAAAATCTGACCGTGAGGTAATGCGTTTCTGCCAGGCATTTATGGTAGAACTGGAAAGAGTGATAGGTGCAAATACAGATGTACCTGCCGGTGATATAGGCGTGGGTGGCCGCGAGATAGGTTACCTATTCGGTTACTACAAAAAATTACGTAACGAGTTTACCGGTGTACTTACTGGTAAAGGGCGCTCTTACGGTGGATCATTGATCCGCCCAGAGGCTACTGGTTACGGTAACGTGTACTTTGCAGAAAACATGTTGAAGACGCGCAAGGAACAGATCAAGGGAAAAACAGTAGTAATCTCAGGTTCTGGAAACGTAGCACAATATGCAGCAGAAAAGATTCTACAACTGGGTGGAAAAGTCGTTGCCATGTCAGATTCTGATGGCTATATCCATGATAAAAATGGAATCGACCAGTCTAAGCTGGAATGGATCATGGATCTCAAAAACAATAGACGTGGTCGTATCAAGGAATATGCACAGGAATTTGACAATGTCACTTTCCATGCAGATGCGCGCCCATGGGGCGAGAAATGTGATATTGCATTGCCATGTGCCACACAAAATGAATTAAATGGCGATGAGGCCAAAACACTGGTTGAAAACGGTTGTATCTGTGTAAGCGAGGGTGCAAACATGCCCTGTACACCAGAAGCCATTGAGCACTTCCACGAGAAGAAAATTCTATTTGCACCTGGTAAAGCATCTAATGCCGGCGGTGTCGCAACTTCAGGACTTGAAATGTCCCAAAACTCCCTGCGTATGAGCTGGACTCGCGAGGAAGTGGACAATAAGCTGCACAGTATCATGAACGATATTCACGAGGCTTGTGTTGAATACGGTACTGATAAAGATGGATTTACAGATTATGTAAAAGGAGCAAACATTGCTGGATTTGTAAAGGTGGCAGATGCGATGCTTGCCCAAGGAATCGTTTAATTATACAATGATTTATTAGAGCCTCTAGCTTCGGTTAGGGGCTTTTTTTGTTGATAATACATTGGTGCTGGTATAAATAGCACACGTGTTATTGAGACTTCCGCTTTCGTACTTCGACGGGCTCAGTATAAACTTCCCTATCGGGAAAGCGGAACCAGCAAAATCCAGAAGGATATTTAGCAGCGCATAAAACTTACTTTTACCATCTGGTCGCTTATTCATCATAAGGATCATATTTTCACGTTACTCTATACATGAAACGATTAGTTCTATTTATTTGTGTTCTGGTTTCACCCCTGCTACATGGCCAGGATTTCTCTGCCTCCTGGCAGGGTTTCTTTTCCTATACAACCATTGTTGATCTAGAAGAAGGGAATGGAAGGGTATATGGCGCCACGGGAAACGCCGTCTTTATCTATAACACACAAACCCGGACTTTTCAAACACTTACCACCATCAATGGTTTGAGCGGTGATGCGATTAGCCAGATCCATTACGATGAGGATAGAAACATTCTTGTGATAGGTTATGAGAATGGGCTTTTACAGCTCGTGCCCAGCGATGGCGAGGTGCGCACGATTGTAGCTATACGTGATAAACAGGTCATACGTCCTGACCGTAAAAGAATAAATGAATTTAAGCAGAATGGCAATTTGTTATATATCGCGGCAGAATTTGGTATTGCTATCTACAATCTCGACAGACTGGAGTTTGATGACACGTACTTCATAGGTGACAATGGTGAACAGCTGAGAGTGAGATCTCTCGAGATCTATCGGGGCTTTCTATACGCCGCAACCAGGGATGGCGGTATGCGACGAGCTAATATAGCAGACCCGTTTCTGATTGATTTTTCAAATTGGAACAGGATCAATACAAATCTCTGGAATGAAGTTATCCAGTTTGGGACTGAGTTGATCGCTACGACTCTAGGTCGTACCGTGCACATGTTCAACGGCGCGGCTTTTAGCGGTGCATTTCTGACTTTTCCACAAACGATTAGAGACGTAGATGTAGAAGGTGGTCGTTTTGCGATTGTGGGCACTAATCAAATCATCATCTATGATCAAAATTTTGACCCGCAAATTACTATAAGTGATATTGATGGTGAGCCACAAACCTATACCACGGGAATCATAGTGGGTGATGACCTCTACGCCGGTACGGATGGTAACGGAATCTTGCGCATCAATCTTAATTCCTCTACTGATTTTGAATTTATCGTAGAAGATGGTCCTATAAGGAACGATATATTCAGTGTAACTTCTGTAGCAGAACAGTTGTGGGTAGGATATGGCGATTACGCCGTATTTTTTAATCCCTTTCCATTAGAGAGCTTCGGTATCAGCAAGCTGGTACCAGAACAGCCATGGCAAAATTTTACGTTTGAAGAGGTTCTGGAGGCGAGAAGTTTGTCAGGAATCGTAGTCAATCCATCTAATCCCAATCAAGCTTTTTTAAACTCAATGATTGATGCACAGGTTTTGTTTGAGGATGATATGGCAGTTCAGCTTATCAATTCAACAAATTCATCTTTTGTGCCGCAAGGAACTAGCGGCATAGACGCAAGGCTTCCCAGTGGTGTTTTTGACCAGGCGGGCAATATGTGGACATTACAATCATTTACTGATATGGGCTTGCACCGTCGAGATCCATCGGGAAATACTACCGCTATCGATTTGAGCGTTGCTTTCCCAGATGTTTTTGAAAATACTGGTATGACCAAAATTACAACTGATCGACAAGGGAACGTTTACTTTGGTACCATAGATAATGGTTTGTTTGCCTATAATCCTACGCTGGATATTTTTGGGAACATACAAGAAGGTGTAACCCTGGGGAATCTTGTTAATACATATGTTACGGCAGTGACCATCGATCAGAACAATCAGATATGGATAGGCTCAAATCTTGGTTTGAGGGTGTTTTCAAACGCGACAAGCATGTTTGATGATGCGCCAGGCGATGCCAGACCTATTATTATAGAAGATGTAAGTGGTATTCCGCGAGAACTACTTGCAGATGAGGCCGTGGTGGATATTGAGGTGGATGGAAACAACAGGAAATGGGTGGCAACTACCGCTTCTGGGGTTTTCTTATTCTCGCCTAATGGTCAGGAGACCATCTTTCAGTTTACAAAAGACAATTCGCCCCTGCCATCTAATACGGTAAATGACATTACGATCGAAGAAAGTACGGGGCGAGTTTTTATTGCTACTGAAAATGGTCTCGTTGCTTTCCTGGGGCAGCGATCCAGCCAGCCACAGGAAAACCTGGAGAGGGTTTTTGCATTTCCTAATCCTGTCCGGCCGGGGTATGATGGCGACGTTACCATTGATCTGCTCACAGATCGCGCACGTATTAAAATCGTGGATATAGAGGGGAACATTGTCAATGAACTTGTTTCTAATGGCGGTACGGTGACTTGGGATACGCGCAATTTTTCTGGAACCAAAGTCGCAAGTGGCGTCTATTTATTGCTCATCAATACTGATGATGCAATTGAAACGACCGTATTCAAACTCATGATCATCAGATAAATGCTAGTCAATAGCCCTGCGTTAGTGCTGTCTACCGTCAAATATGGTGAATCAGATCTTATCGCTCGATTATATGTGCGTGAACTGGGGATGCAGTCCTATATGCTTAAGGGTGTGAGAAAAACGCGCCGTGGTAAGCTGCGTCCAGCAATGTTCCAGCCTCTTACCCAGCTGGTGATTCAATCCAGGCACAAGAATAGCGATCAGCTGGAATATATAAAAGAAGCTCAGGTCAGTCCTGCTTATGAACAGCTCCACAATGACGTGGTAAAAAGCAGTATTGCCCTATTCTTCTCTGAGGTACTCACCCAGCTACTTACTGAACAGCAATCAGATCACGGATTGTATGATTACCTCGCTGCCGCTTTTGAATATCTGGATAGATCACCGCAGGTAGCTAATTTTTCCATCAAATTACTTCTGGGAATTTCATTTCACATGGGATTTTCACCAGACATGGACACGGCAAACCATCCGTATTTCAATCTGCAGGATGGAACCTTTGACGATTATGGATTACAGCCAAAACACACTACAGAGGCGGAAGCAGGACTTATTAAAAAGTTCATAGGCACGGAATTTGATGCTGTGGAAAAAATCAAGATGAATCGGTCTGAGCGCAGTGAGTTGCTGGCAACCGTGATCGAGTATTTTCAGATACATTTGCACGTTTTTAAAAAACCCTCCTCGCTATTATTCCTCAAGCAAATTTTCGATTAGTCAGGATCGTCATCACTTTTTTTGCTTTTTTATCTCTATCGGCTATTTGCGCACAGCAAGTGACGGTAAGTGATGCTGTTACGGGTGACCCTGTACCATTTGTCACTGTTTATAATCAGGACAGGAGTAAAAGCAAGGTATGCGATAGTGAGGGAAAGGTATCACTTACCGATTTCAAATCCACGGATCAGATTATATTCCGCTCAATGGGATATGAGGTGTTTACCAGCAGTTTATCTGAAATTCAGGCAAGCGGTTATAGTATCTCGCTCCAGCCGTCTTCTAGGCAGATGAAGACCATCGTCGTTTCTGCCTCAAAATTTAAACAACGCAAAAAGGACATTCCACAGAAGATCATCGCCTACGATCGTGAGGAAGTCATTAAAAATAATCCACAGACCAGTGCAGATCTACTTGCACAAACAGGTCAGGTATTTGTCCAAAAATCCCAGCAGGGCGGTGGCAGTCCCTTGATACGCGGTTTTTCAACAAATAGATTGTTGATTACCGTAGACGGCGTGCGCATGAACAACGCGATCTTCAGGGGTGGGAATCTACAGAATGTGATATCTATTGACCCGCTTGCCATAGATCGTACTGAGGTGATCCTGGGGCCTGGCAGCGTGGTTTATGGTAGTGATGCCATAGGCGGAGTGATGAATTTTTACACCCAGCAGGCATCCTACGCACAAGATAGCCTTACCCTGAACGGTAATGCACTTGTGCGCTATGCAACGGCAAATCAGGAAAAGACGGTTCACGCTGGAATAAATCTAGTTACCCGGCGATTCACTAGCACCACCAGTATTACGGCAAATTTTTATGAGGACCTGCGCATGGGGTCAGATGGACCTGATGAGTATTTGCGTCCAGTATTTACGGATAGAACTGCAAATCAGGATTTTATTGCTCGTAACGAGAATCCCTTAAAACAGGTTCCCAGTGGTTTTGACCAGATCAGCCTGCTGCAGAAATTTGGGTATCGCGCATCTGATCGATGGGATCTCACGCTGGGTACGATCTATTCTGCGACCAGTGAATTTGATAGGTATGATGCATTGGCACGCTTTCGCGAAAGCGTAAATCCCAACGGTCAACCCTATCTAGAACCACGCCAGGCAGAATGGTATTATGATCCACAAATCTGGTTCATGACATATCTAAAAGCAACCCATAAAAGCGACGGGAACTGGTATGATCGTGCGATATTCACCCACGCCTTTCAATTATTCCAGGAGGGACGGAACATACGAGACTTCCAGCAGCCACAACTGTTTCAGAATGATGAACAGGTGGAGGCAATCAGCAGCGCGGTGGATTTTGAGCGATATGATAATAAGGGCAACACTCTTTTCTATGGTGCAGAGTTCATTCATAACCGCGTGGGATCGCAGGGAAGTATGTTTAACATTGAGACAGGTGCCACCGTGCCGGCCACCTCGCGTTATCCTGATGATGCCGTGTGGGAGTCGCTCGCGGTTTATGCAAACTACCAGTGGAAACTGCGTTCTGATCTAACCCTGCAGTCTGGGCTACGCTACAACTTTATCTGGATAGACGCCGTATTTGACGATATACTTTTCAACCTGCCGTTTGACGAGGCGCACCTAGATACGGGTGCGCTTACGGGTGCCCTGGGCGGTACGTATCGACCTGGTGATAGATGGGAATTCAGGCTTAATTTGAGCACCGCATTCCGCGCACCTAATATTGATGATATAGGGAAGATTTTTGAACCCAGCCCAGGTTCGGTCATCGTTCCCAATCGTGATCTGAAAAGTGAATATGCCTATACTGCAGAGATAGGTGCCATCTACCGCCCTAAAACCGGAGTGCAGTTTCAGGTTGCCGGCTATTATACGTTTTTGGACAATGTACTGGTCGCAAGGGATTATCAGCTGGCAGGACGCTCCTTTTTATCCTATCAAGGAACGACAAGCCAGGTGCAGGCCATTCAGAATGAGGAAAGTGCACGGGTGTACGGATTGGAATTAGGCGCAGAGGTAAAACTGAGCGACGATTTCAGGCTGGTGGGACATTATACAACGATTGATGGCGAGCAAATGGAAGAGGACGGTGATAGGGTGGCCGTGAGACATGTTGCCCCAGATTTCGGCGATTTGCATATTATTTATGAGCATGGCGATTTATTTCTAGATGCGTTCTGGGTGTTCAATGGGCAGCTGGATTTTGAAGATCTGGCGCCTAGCCAGCAATCCAGGCCGTGGCTTTATGCACAAAATGAGGCGGGCGACCCTTTTTCTCCTAGATGGTACACATTGAATTTGCGCACCGGCTATCAGGTGAGTACTGCGGTAAGGGCGGTCGCCACGCTAGAAAACATAACAGACCAGCGCTACCGCACCTATTCTTCTGGAATTGCTGCCCCCGGTCGTAATTTGATACTAGCGTTGAATTATTTGTTTTAGGTTTTTAATTTCGCTTTCGCGAAAGCGTACTCTCAACAACACGACCACCACCACAACTCTTCAGAACTCGTAGAACTTGTCCCTTAAAATCATCATCCTAAACCAGCATTTTCAGCTAGACTGCTCTGGTGCCTGTTATTGGGAAGAGCAGGACGCTGTTCTGCTGGCTGATGTCCATCTGGGCAAAAGTGCGCATTTCAGGCGTAATGGAATGGCGGTGCCAGCCAGCGCAGATGATAAGGAATACGACAAACTCAATGCTGTCATTGATCGATTCCAGCCTGAGCGAGTCTGGTTTTTGGGCGACTTATTCCACAGTTATCAGAATACGGAATGGCATTTTTTTGAACAATGGGTGAATTGCCAGACTCCTGAAATAGCTCTGGTCATGGGCAATCATGACGTGATTTCTCGAGATCATTTTCACCATCTGGGAATGAAGACGTATGATAGAATCCAGATGGGCGAGGTTTATTTAACGCATCATCCAGAGGAGGTTGATGGGTTTTTCAATATTGCTGGGCATGTCCACCCATCCGTTAAGTTAACTGGTGGCGGTTTCCAAAAAGTGAAACTTCCTTGTTTCTTCCAGACCGAGTCTGGAATGATATTACCTGCTTTTGGTGACTTTACAGGGACTTATACCATCAAGCCTAAAAAAGGCAATAAGGTGTATGTATGTGTTGACGATCAGGTAATTCAGGTGGGCTGATAGTCAAATTTACACGCTTACAGTTGCAAAAAAATTGATGTAGCTGATAAGACAAATGATTTTTGAGCAAGATCATTCTTGAAAAACAGATAAGAGAACTATGTTTTAAACCGTTGCTATTCTTCTAGTCTCTAGTCTCTAGTCTCCAGTCTCTAGTCTCTTGCATCTTCAATCTTCCGTCTTTTGTTTTCAGCAATAGCCGTCTTTTTTCGCATACAGACAGATCTAATTTTTAATCGCGCTTAGCAACTTTTTAGTATATGCCTTTTGTGGATTGCGGTATAGTTGATCTGCCTCTTGCACTTCCTCGATCTTTCCTTTATTCATCACGATAATTCTATCGCAGAAATATTTTACCACAGCAAGATCGTGACTAATAAAGAGATAAGAGAAACCAAAATCATCTTTCAAATCATTCAGCAGATTTAGCACCTGCGCTTGTACTGATATATCAAGTGCGCTTACACTCTCGTCGCATATTATAAACTCTGGTTCCAGAGCAATGGTGCGCGCGATACCTATACGCTGTCGCTGCCCACCGCTAAACTCGTGCGGATAGCGATTATAAAAATCAGCGCTCAACCCCACTTTTTCAAGTAGTTTTTTCACCCTGTTCTTTCGATCCTGTAATGAATTGCCTATACCATGAACCAGCATGGGTTCTGAAATTGCCTGCCCGATGGTCAATCGTGGATTGAGGCTGGAAAATGGATCCTGAAATATGATTTGTATCCTCTTGCGCAATTTCCTGAATTCTCCAGTGGACAACTGAGTCAAGTTCTCACCTTTGTACAAGATGCTCCCTGAGGTAACAGGCTTTAAACCTATCAACATATTCCCCAGGGTGCTTTTCCCACAACCGCTTTCTCCTACCAGGCCAAGACTTTCCTTGGGATAGATTTTTAAACTAACGTCATCTACCGCTCTATAGAATTCCTGCTTTTCAAATAGTTGCTTTTTGAGTGGGAAATCTTTCACTAGATGACTTGCCTCCAACAATGGTTCTTGTTCGTAGAGTACCTTATGTCGCTTAACGCGTTCAGCAGAAAGTATCTCTTGATTCTCAACGTTTCCTTTTAAAAAGTTATCTACTGTAGGAAGTCTCTTTAATCTGGTATCACTGGATGGTCTGGAGGCGATAAGTGCTTTGGTGTAATCATTTTTAGGGTTGCCAAATAATTCACTCGAATTTGCCTGCTCTACGATCTTACCCTTGTACATTACCATGATGCGATCCGATATGGATTCTACCAGCGATAGGTCATGTGAGATAAATAGAACACTCATACCATATTCTTTTTGAAGATCCTTTAGCAGTAGAATGACTTCCTTTTGCACGGTTACGTCCAGTGCAGTTGTAGGTTCATCTGCGATGAGTAATTCAGGTTTACAGGCTATCGCCATGGCAATCATGACGCGCTGCATTTGCCCGCCGCTTATCTCGTGGGGATACTTATGGTATGTGCTGTGTGGCAGTGGTAACTTGACTTTGGCCAGAAGTTCCATTACCTCTGTTTTTGCTTTTTTATCGCTTAGATCTGTATGGAGTTTAATTACCTCCTTGACCTGCTCGCCGCAAGTCATGGTAGGATTTAGATGAACTCATGGGTTCTTGAAAAATCATGCTCACCCTGTTGCCCCGCAACTTTTCCCACTGGGTTTTACCTATTGATAGAAGATTGTTACCCAGTAAATCAACCTTTTCAGCTTTGATAATGGTTTTATCTGCTGGTAATAATCCCATCAGCACCCTGCTGGTGACAGACTTGCCACTGCCAGACTCACCCACGATGGCGAGAATCTCATTCTCGTGAATATCAAACGAGACATTATGAATGACCTGGTTAGCCCCGCTTTCCGTTTTAAAGGACACCCGCAGGTTCTTGATGCTGGCAATCATAGGGTAGTAGTGGTTACCTCTGCATCCTGAAGAAGCGGTTGGTTTTTAAACCTTAGCAACACCTGGGCTAGCGCAAGCACATCTGACTCGCAGTACCTGCAAATCCTGTCTATATCCTTTTCCTTGTAGAATACATCGCGCACTTGTGAGCCGTCTATATCGCCCTTGGGGGACGGGATTCCCAGCACACGTGTAAGAAGTTTTAAGCTCGTGAAATGTTTATGATCACCAAATTTCCACATCTGCATCGTGTCCAGATGGTTGATTTCCCACGGTTTCTTGTTGAAGAAAACCAGTTTTTCAGGTAGCTCAATCCCATGGATGACCATGCGCCTAGCGATATAAGGGAAGTCAAATTCTTTACCATTGTGAGCGCAGAATCTATGGTGTTTTTTGGAAAAATGCCTTTCAACCAAAGATTTGAAATCAGCTAAAATCTGATCCTCTTCCCCAGAAAAGGTGCGCATCCTAAATTCTCGTGAATCCCGCTCAACAAAGTACCCAACAGAAATACAAACAATCTTTCCAAATTCTGCCCAGATGCCAGCTCGTTCATAGAACTCCTCTGGTGTTGCTCCGTCTCGTCTTTGATACTGGGTCTTGTCTGCAAAAAGTTGCTGGTCAGTCTGCTCAAGATTTTCATAACCAGACTGCAGTGGCACGGTTTCTATATCTAGAAAAAGGATGCTGGATAATTTGATTTTGTCTAGCATTGTGACTTGTAAACTACGCCTAATTTACAACAGCTGTATGACTTTGCAAGACTTTGAATTCTTGTATTATACTATTTGTTGACTGATATTTCTCATATAAATCTTAATTTATCAGGTCTCAATTGAGGTAAAAAATTCTTGCATAGCCTTAGCTACGGAATAATTTTTTAACGAAAAGTGAGAGCTTAGAAATGGGGATTTATGCGAAATATTAGTTGATAAATAGTATTATAGGTGTTTTGAGTATTCCGCTTTCGCGAAAGCGTAAACAGTCTAATTCAAATCTATCCCAATCACCACGAACTACATTTCAAATTCATCAGTTTCTTCTGGTGTCTGATCCTCTAGCGGGTTGCCCTTTCCCGATGCATTGAATTCATCACAGTCCACCACAATGGACAGATCTTCGGGGGCTTCAAACTCTTCTGTGGAAACGCCCAGAGTTCCATCTTCATAGACCTTTTTCATGAACGTTCCCCAGATAGGCAGCGCCATGGCAGCGCCCTGACCGTAAGTTGTGCTGGCAAAGTGAACTGATCTATCCTCGCCACCTACCCACACGCCGGTCACAAGATTAGGCACCATGCCCATGAACCAGCCGTCACTGTTGTTTTGGGTGGTTCCCGTTTTACCGGCAATCGCATTTTTAAACTCGTAAGGGTAGCCGGTAATGATCTCTTTGTACACGGCACTCTCGCGTAAATACTGGCTGTTGTTACGCAGTCGTTTTCCAGACCCTGATTTTGTAACACCCTCCATAAGTTTAACCGTCACATAAGCGGTTTCTGGATTCACGACATCCTTACTTTCTGGGACGTACTGGTATAGAACCGTACCGTTTTTATCTTCTATGCTGGTAACCAGCACGGGTGTGTTGTAGATTCCGCCATTTGCATAGACGCCATAGGCTGCGACCATCTCAAATAAGATTGACATCTGCCGTTCCCAGGGCAAGTGAGGGCAGCGCGTCTATATTGTCTGTATTGATTCCCAGCTGGGCTGCACGATCCACAACGGCTTGTGGCCCTACCTCATCGATCAGTCTTGCAGAGATCGTATTCTTTGAATTTGCAAGAGCTTCCATCAATGTCATAATGTTACCATATTTTCCAGATGAATCTGATGGAGTCCAGTCTTTCATATTCCCCCATTTACCGGCTGGTATGGTGTGTTCCCCATCTGAGAACTCCTTGCAGGGTGAATAGTTCAGAATGTCAATCGCTGTGGAATATAGAAACGGCTTAAAGGTAGATCCTGCCTGGCGGCGTCCCTTGCGCACGTGGTCAAACTTGAAATACTTGTGGTTGATACCGCCCACCCAGGCTTTAACGTGACCTGTTTGTGGTTCCAGCGACATGACACCAGTGCGTAAGATCTGCTTGTAATAGCGTATGGAATCCCGTGGGGTCATGACGGTGTCTACCTCACGATCCTCGGCAGTCCATTTAAAGATCCTCATGTCTGTGGGCTGGTCAAAACTTTTTTTGATCTCTTCCTCGCTTTTGCCATCTGCTTTCATGATGCGCCATCTCTCTGACCGTTTCATGGCAGACTGGATGGTGCGCTCCACCTCGTCCTCAGTGAGGTCTGTGAATGGAGCGGTTTTGTTACGCTTCATCTGGTGGTCAAATTCGGCTTGCAGGCGTTTCATGTGTTCATCCACGGCCTCCTCTGCCATTTTTTGCATCTTAAAGTCAATGGTCGTATTTACCTTTAACCCATCTGTATAAAGGTTGTAGGGTTCGCCCGTCTCTGGATTTGTCTTGTTCTGCGCCCAGTCCTTGAGCCAGCCACGCAGGTATTCCCTGAAGTAGGTTCCCATACCATCGTTGTGGCCCTGTGGGGTAAAATCCAGTTTGATGGGCAATTGCTTTAAGCTGTCTTTTGTAGCTTCTGTCATCTTGCCGTTACGCACCATCTGTACAAAAACCTGGTTGCGCCGCGCAAGTGCCTTGTTCTTTGATATTTCCCTGTGGGGATTGAATTGCCGTGGATTCTTGAGCATGGCCACCAGCATTGCGCTTTCCTCGTCTTTCAGTTGATGGGGTTCTTTGTTGAAATAAATGTTTGCTGCAGATCGTATGCCTATGGCTTCAAACAAGAATCCAAACTGATTCAGGTACTGGGTGATGATCTCTTCTTTGGTATATTGTTTTTCCAGGCGGGTGGCAATGATCCATTCCCGTATTTTTTGAATGACTCGTTCCAGCGTGTTTGTGCTGGCCTGTTCCGTGAAGTAGTTTTTTGCCAGTTGCTGGGTGATCGTGCTGGCGCCACCGCGGGTTCCTAGAAATGCAACGGCCCTCGCAGTACCGCGGCCATCTATACCGCTGTGTTCAAAAAAGCGCTCATCCTCAGTAGACACAAGCGCGTCGATCAGGTTTTGTGGCAGATCCTCATATTTGATGGGCTTGCGGTTATCCGTATAGAACGTCCCCAGCATCTTTCCATCTGAGGTCATGATTTCTGTCGCGAGATCTGTCTGCGGATTTTCTAGCCTTGTGTGGTCTGGCAAATCTCCAAAAACCTCCCATGCGGCCAGTAAAAAAACCAGCAGGAGGCAGCCCATCCCTATTGCAAACAGTTTCCAAAACAATAGAATGTTTGATTTCTGACTGGACTTTGTTTTTGCGGTGGTTGCTTTTTTAGTAGCCATATTCTATATGTTGCAGCGTTGTAATCAGCTGTTACAAAGTAAGGTTATTTATTCCGCTTTCGCGAAAGCGTAACAATCACACAACGGAATATATTTCAAACTATTACGTAATACTATTTATCAACCAATATTTCGCATAAATCACGCTTTCTTAGCTCTCATTCTTCGTTAAAAAATATTTCCGTAGCTACGGCTATGCAAGAATCTTTTGCCTCGATTGAGAACTCATAAATCAAGATTTTTATACGAAATATCAGTCAACAAAAGTATAAATTATGTTGTCCCGTGATCGCAAATAGGGTGCCTAGATGCTTGTGCATTTTTAAAATTCAGAGTTTTCTCCAGCAGATTCTGCATTATCTGGTGACTCGATGCTATAGCCTATATCCAGAATTCCCTCCAGTAGAGCCACACCGTCTGGCTGGCCGTTCTTGCGCATGGAGTGGCGCAGCTCCAGTATGTAGTCGCCAGGTTCTGCAAATCGTACTCCTTTTTTGAGCCACAGTTTATTTTCCACCACACCGCTGCCCCGGCTCGTGCCCAGAAAATTTCCCTGGGGATCTGCCATGGGATATTCCAGTGTGTCTGTAAGTACTTTCCCTAGCGGGAACTTGATTTGTGTAATCAGCCAGAGGTTGCTGTAACCATAATCCTGGTTGTTGCGCATATTGATAAATAAATCATATTTGTTCAATGTATCTGGTGGGCGCATCGTGAATTCCTGAACGTCGCTTAATCCCCAGCTCTGATTAGAAAATTCATGGGACTGGGTATCCACCACGTTTGAATCGCACGAGACAATCAGCAAGAGAATACTTAACAACAAAATAGACGAGCGGTACATGGACGTTTATTAGGAATCTGTGTTTTTTGGGTGTTGTTGTTGTTGTTGTTGTTGTTGGGTCTAGGCTTATTGCCGCTAGGCTTGCGTTTACGGTTGCGGGAGTTGCGACTTTTAGAATTACCGGGTTTTGACTGGTTTGCCGCAGCAGTTGTTGCGTTTGCATTCTGATTGCGAGAGGCAGGCTTTTTCTTTTTGCGGCGTTTCTTTTTAGACCGTCCTGCCTGATGGTCAAATCTGGTAAGACTGTCCTGACCCACAACATTTTCAAAGTTTGCCTCTTCTACCACCTCTGGTTGCTGGGCATAGTTTTCTATGGAGGCGACTGGCTCTTTTGCCTTGTTCATTGCCACGATCTTGTTCACCTCCTCTACAGAAAGTGCGTGCCAATTCATCCAGTCACCCTCGTAACAGTACCACATGGTACGCTTGAAGATATCCACTTTCTGGCATACCGCCGTGCCCTTAACGGTATAAAGTTTCTGTGTCTGTTTGGGAAAATCCTGCAAGGCATCCAGATAGGAATCCAGCTCAAAGTTGAGACAGCATTTCAACTTGCCACATTGTCCCGCTAGTTTCTGCGAGTTGAGCGATAGGTTCTGGTACCGCGCCGCACTCGTGGTGACTGATCTAAAGTCTGTAAGCCATGTAGAACAGCACAATTCCCTGCCGCAGGAACCTATCCCGCCCAGGCGTGCAGCTTCTTGCCGCAATCCTATCTGCCGCATCTCGATACGGGTCTTGAACTCACCTGCGTATTGCCTGATCAATTCACGGAAATCCACTCGATCCTCTGCCGTATAGTAAACAGTTGCTTTAGAACCATCGCCCTGAAATTCAATGTCAGAAATCTTCATCTTGAGCTGCATGGAGATAGCGATTTGCCTGGCACGTAATTTCATGGGATCCTCACGGTCTCGTGCCTCTACCCATTTATCTACGTCGCCCTGGTTTGCAACACGATGGATCACGGGTAGTTCTTCCAGATCGCGTATGCGCTTGCGTTTCATCTGCACCCGTACCAGCTCACCGGTAAGTGTGACGGCGCCTATATCGTGACCGGTCTGTGTCTGGGTAGCAACTATATCTCCTATTTTGAGTGGCAGCTTTTCCTCATTGCGGTAGTATTCCTTGCGCGAGTTCTTAAAACGAACTTCGACGTATGGGAATTCCTGTTGCCCGTCTGGTAACTCCATGTTTGCCAGCCAGTCAAAAACAGTCAGCTTATTACATCCCGAGGTTCCACAGGTTCCGTTATTCTTACACCCGCCGGGCAGACCGCCGCCAGTACTACAGCTGTTACAACTCATTAGAAGATATATAGAAGTCCATGCAGCCGTGGCTGCTGGGCTGATAAGTTAAATTAACGTAAATATAGGGCAGATAGTCTGCAGGGACTAATGAAATCGGGCATCAATTAGGTCTACTTAAGAGCGGCGATTGATAGGCAAGGAAGATCTTTGGGACAACTCAGGGGGCTTATCGCGCTAAAACAAAACCACCGCCTCAAGGCGGTGGTTAGGTATTCATCTTTACATTTATCGATAAGGTGTCCAGACCTACCTCTGTAATTTGAAAAAATCGCAGACTATTTTTTAAGAGGGTATTCTTCAAAAATAGCCTCCATCATCTCTTTCACCTTACCTGTGGTGGATTGGGTATAAATCCCGTCTGTAGATACGGCAGTCCATACAATATTTCTAGTCTCACGATCAACTAGGTCAATCATTACGGTACCCTCTTCATAGGTGCTTACGTCGCGATCATATCCCACAACGGTATTGTAATTATTATAACCACGATAGTAGTAGTTGTTGTAATAGGGACTTACTCGTGTGGTCGCATACCTGTTATAAGGGTAACGGGCATAAACTGGATCTGTAGTAACTTGTGTTTCGGTATCTGTTTTTACGCTGATCAGGACGAGTAAGTCTGGATTGTCCCTATCAAGGTCATAACCCTCCTGCATCATCTGTTTATTGACCGCAGCTACCATCGCGTTATTTACATCCTCGTCATTGTATGCTTTGCCCGGCATATCTACACTAGAATTGGGCAGATAGGCAAAAGTGTCATATTTACTCAGGTCTGTGTTGGTCATTTTTGTGGCATCTACCGTAGGGCCACATGATGTTACTAGTGCAAAAAGGATTGTAATAATTGAGAGCAAGGCTATCTTATTCATGGTTTTTATTTTAAAAATAGGGGGATTATCCTGTTTATGGTTAGAGATAATTATCAATTGTGTAAGAATTAACCTCAATGAATAATTTTTTTAACACAGAGGTGGGCGGTGACTATCAATAACATTCAGTTTTAACTAAAATAACTGTTCTCCGTAGTTTTGAATTAGAATTGAATTTGACTCAATCATATATCTCAATCAAAAAAGCCACCGCTGTAACGGTGGCCCTTGTTTCTAGATTTAGAAAGTTTATTTAGTTGCTTTCTTCTTGATCCCTAGTTCTTTCATCACATCAGGGGTAAGGTCGTATCCATCTGCCATGATGATTCCAGTTCCGATTGTTGAATCCAGTACGTAGTCAAACCCTTTTTCTCTTGCCACTTTATTGATGGCCTCTCTCACTTTAGTGAAGATAGGTTTAAGCATGTCCTCGCGTCGTTGCGCGATCGACTTCTCACTATTTGTATAATATTCTTCAAGTTTCTCTTGATCTTGCATCAGTGCCTGGCGTACGCGCTCATTTTCTTCCTCTGATTTTGAGGCCGCCTCGTTCTGTGCAGTAAGCAGCTTTGCTTTTATCTCGCGATCCATTTCACTAATCTTGTTGCGATAGGTAGCTTGTAGGTCTCTCAATTGCTTATCTGCAGCGATTGCCTCCGGCAGGGTTTCTACAAGCTCCTGTGATGCAACGTGACACACTTTAGATGGAACTGCTTGCGCATTAGCCATACCTGCTACACCTATGGTTAATAATAGGATCGCAAAAATATTCTTCACTTGTTTATTCATTTTATTTTTCATGTTTAAGCTTCTAAAGATAAGTCCCGCTACAACAAGCGGTGATACCTATCCAATCAAATGGATTAACCTTTTTTCTTTGATTCTTCTTGTTCTTCTTGTTTCTTTTTGCGGGCAGCATCTCGCACGGCGATAATGCTGTCTTTTCTGCGTTTCTGACGCTCGCGCATTTCTTCTCTCTTCTTTTCTTGAGCCGCTCTGCGGGCAGATCTTACGCTGTCTCTTTTGCGCTTTCTGTCATCTATCTCAGCTCTTTTTGTATCTAGCTGTTCTTGACGTACTGATTTTCTCTCATCAATATCATCTGCCTCTTTTACACTCAAATATTTTTCCTCTCGATCTGGCAGCTCCAGTTCTGCTCTTTTTTCCTCGCGTGTCTTGCGTTTGCCAGTTCTTCCTATGGCGCGCAGTATATCGTCGCTTATATCATGACGTTCTGCAGCGTAGAGCATGGTGACCTCGTCTGCATTCATGACGTAGTCGTATTTCTTTGCCTCGCTGATTTTCTGTACTTCATTAAATACCTGATCCTCGATCGGGATGATCAATTGCTTTTGCTGTAGGATATAATCACCCTTTTCTGCGTTGAACCGTTTGTCCTGATAGAGGTAAAGCTCCTCTTGTTTAAGAGCGATCTCTTCCTCTTTCTCCTCGATCAACTCATCTGTAAGAAGAACGCGTTCATTCTTCAGGCTTTCTTGCAGTGCATCTATCTCGCGCTGCATCTGATCCATCTCGCCTTTCCACTTGTTCATTTTTGACTCCAGGTTTCCCTTGGCGTTTTGGTATTCTGGAATGTTGTCTAAAATATATTCCATATCAATAAAAGCAACCCTTATTCCACGTTGCGCTTTCGCGAAAGCGGAACCCATAACAATCACCACTACTACCAGAAATCTCAAATAATTCCTCATCGTGTTCTCTTTAGAAAATATCATGCCATCTTAAAACTGCTGCCCTATGATAAAGTGAATCTGTCCACCGCTGGGCTGACCGGTTAGAGAATTGGGCACCGGATCAAATCCATACCCATAATCCACACCCAGTAATCCAAAGGCCGGCATAAATATACGAAGTCCCGCACCTGCAGATCGCTGGACGTCAAACGGATTGTAGCTCTTGAAAGTCTCATACGATCCAGCAGCCTCTGCAAATCCCAGTACATAAATAGATGCCGATTGCTCCAGCGTAATCGGATAACGTAGTTCCAGTGAAAATTTGTTGTACACCGTATCACCGTCCCCGCTGTTAGTCAGGGCGCTGTTTTCATAACCACGCATCCTGATAATATCGCGGCCATCCAGAGAGAATGCACCCAGTCCATCACCCCCCACAAAGAACCGTTCAAAGGGTACCAGTCCACGATCCTGATTATATGCACCTAGGAAACCAAATTCCGTATTTGTAGATAAGACCAGTTTATCATATAACTGTGTGTACCACTGTCCGGCAAACTTGATTTTATAGTATTCCAGGAACCTAAAACGTTCTTGATCAATTTTGGCAAGATCCGGTTGACCATTAGTCTGAAATTCTGGATTGTTTTCTAGATTAGTATAATCAGTGCCATTCCATAAGGAGTAGGGGAGAGTGGCTTTTGCAGTAAGCGTAAAGCGTGATCCATAAGTAGGGAATATAGGATTTACACCCACATTATCTCTTGTGATACCTATGGTATAAGCAAGGTTATTTGAGAAACCATCAGGGAAATTAAAGAGGTTTGAATTAAAGTTTTTTAGGTTATAATGCTGGAAACTAAGCGCATGTGAAATCTGGAAATAAGGATCAGGCCATTCCAGTCTTTTGGCAAGACCGATTGTTCCACCAGTAATTAAAAAACGCTCGTCTCTATTTACGTCCCTAAAGTCGGTAGGGTTTACCCGGTATTGCTCTGAATGGGATAGGGAGACATTAAAAGAAACTGGTTTCTTACCTCCCAGCCATGGTTCTGTAAAGTTGAGCGAGTAGGTTCTAAAGATCAAACTCGCCTGCGCACGTATGGCAACACTCTGCCCATCACCTTGCGGTACCGGGCGATATGCATCCTTATTGAAAAGGTTGCGCAACGAGAAGTTATTGAATCGTAAACCAAGTGTTCCCACAAAGCCACCGCCACCATAACCACCCTGTAGTTCAATCTGGCTGGAACCTACCTCTTCTACTTCAAACTCAACATCCACGGTCCCATCTTGCTGGGAAACGTTCTTGAGTTGTGGATTGATGGTTTCTGCATTGAAGAATCCCAGTTGCCCCAGCTCACGTATGGAATTGATAATATTCTGTCTGGAATATTTTTGCCCAGGGATGGTTCTGAGCATGCGGTAGATTACCTTGTCATTGGTACGTGTATTACCACTCACACTCACGTTTTTGAAATATGCCTCTTTGCCCTCTACGATGCGCACCTCAAAATCAATCGTATCATTTTTTACGCTGGTTTCTACTGCGTTGACATTTGAAAACAGGTAACCATTGTTCTGGTACATATTTGAAATGTCGTCTGAATCTGGATCTGCTTGATTGCTTATACGGTTATCAAATGCGACCCCATTATACACATCGCCTTTCTCAATCCCTAGCACCCTTGACAATTGCTCATCTGTGTAAACAGTGTTCCCTACAAACTCAATATCACCAAAGTAATATTTCTTCCCCTCCTCAACTTCAATTTTCAGCGCAATGCGCTTGTCACTCTTTTTGATCAGGGTATCGCTAATGATACGCGCATCGCGGAAACCGTTTTCCTTATACTTATCTACGACAGACTCTAGATCTGCACGGTATTCATCTTCTACATATTTGGAACGCTTTAAAACGCGTAGGATATTGCGCTGTTTTGTATTCTTCATTGCCTTGCGTAGCTTTTTATCGCTTAGCAGCTCGTTCCCTGTAAACTCAATGGATGAAATCTTAGGCTTTTTGCCTTTGTCAATTTCTATCTTCATATCCACCATCTTTTTATCGGTGGAGTCTTTTGCCTCGCGGGTGCGCACTAATGCATCTGCATACAAAAATCCCTTATCGCGGTATTTATTCTCAATATAGTTCCGGGTGTTGGTCACCAGGTTTTCAGTTGCTTTGGTGCCTTTTTCTAGCTCTAACTCTTTCTTTAGGTCTTTTGCCTTTCCCTTACGCACGCCCTCTATCACTACATCATTCAGGTTAGGCACCTCTTCAATTTGTATCTCAAGATTAACCGTGTCGATAATGTCATCTGTAGGGTCGCCTATGATCGCCGTACGGAAAATGCGAATGTCGCTGAATAGCTTTGATCCCCACAGCTTTTTAGTCACCTGGTTGAGTTTCTCACCAGGGATATAGATCTCCATTCCCTTGCGTAAACCTGCATAGGCAATTACCGTATTCTCGTTGTAGCTCTGGTTACCAGTAACGGTGATTTCCCCTATGCGGTATTTTTTTGCATTGCTGCCTATGGGTTTATCTCCTTTTTGCGCATTTGCGGTCTGGACGCAAAATAGACTGCTAGCCAGCAGCAGGATGAGTGTTAATCTATACATCATGCTACAGTTGTTCACTTGTTTTGCCAAATCGTCGTTCTCTGTCTTGGTAGTTTTTAAAGGCCTCTAATAGGTGTTCTTTCCTGAAGTCTGGCCACAATACTTCTGTGAAATAGAGCTCTGCATAGGCAATTTGCCATAACAGAAAATTACTTACACGTTGTTCTCCACTCGTACGTATCAAAAGATCCACGTCAGGGAGAAAATTTGTGTACAAATGCTTATTGATCACTGTCGTGTCTATATCATCCACGGCAAGGGTGCCTTTTTGTACCTGCCCGGCGATGCTTTTAATGACGGATATAAGCTCTTCCCTGGATCCATAGCTCAAAGCTAGGGTAAGATCCATGTGGTTGTTTCCTGCGGTTGCTGCAATTACCTCGTTCAATTCCTTTTGCGCAGACCCGGGTAATAATTCCAGCGCACCTACGGCGCGTAGGGAGATATCATTTTTCTGCAAGGTGGGCAGCTCTTTCTTCAAGCTGGAAACCAGTAGTTTCATAAGGGTGTCCACCTCTAGTTTGGGTCGTTTCCAGTTTTCTGTGGAAAAGGCGTATAATGTCAGGTGTTCCACACCAGCCTCTGCACAGGTTTCTACCGTTTGCCGCACTGCCTTGGTTCCTTTTTCGTGACCTCGCACGCGCATCAGTCCCTGCTTTTTTGCCCACCTGCCGTTACCGTCCATGATGACGGCTACATGTTTAGGGATTCTATTTTTGTCCAGCTGCTCCATCCGTCAATTAAAAGTTACAATAACAAGGTTGACGACCAAAGGTGTACGTAAGCGACACACCACTGAACACATACCAGTCATTATTATTCACATTACCGAATTGCAGATCCGGCCGATCCTCAAAATCGCCCGTGGGGTTACTGCCATCCAGATTGTCTGTAAGCGTGTAGCGCGCGCCTACCTCTGCAGATAGGATCAGCCGTCTTGTGAGAGTGTATTTCACACCCAGGCTAAAAGGGATTGACACGCCATAGGCATTGTCATAACTGCGCAAGCGCATCTCATCGTCATCCAGTCGCAGCGATACCTGGCGGTAGGCAGAAAGCCCAGCATATATATAAGGTGTGAACTGTGCCGTTCCCGTGTAGAGTTCCCAGTCCCAGAATGTGTATTCTGCACCTATGGACGCCTCGTACAAGTTGTATTCATAATCCAGGCCGCGCAATTCCCGCGATACATCATCGCTGTTTGCATCATCGCCCGTAAGTCTTGCTGCTATAATTGTGGCCCTAAAACTGTGGCGGGTACTGCGATTCCAGCGGAAAACCGCGCCCGCGGCAGGTGCGCTGGGCGCCACATAGTTTGTACTCCCCACGTCCCCTATCACATTTGCACCACCAGCATAAAGCCCCAGCTCATAGGTCTGTGCCGTGGCCGGTGTTATTGCTAGTAAACCTAATAATATGAATGCTAGGCGCATGGATTTTTTTAAAGCGTGCAAATATAACAATTCTACATGCCCTCTTGCGCTATGCTTGCGGGCGTCGTACATATTAACTATGGCAGGTAGATATTATTGCCTAGGCTTTCTTGTTGCGCTGGTCCTCACCCCACAATAGTTTCTGCCGTATCGTCTTGATAAAGCTATCATCTGGCAGGTCGATGAAGTCGATGGTGAAGTCTGCTTTTTTGAGGTGAATGGTGGTCTCGTCAGGATAGGATTCTATGCGGTTATCCAGCGACAGCAGGAAGCTATCCTCACGGCCTCTCACTTTTAAGGTGATCTGGGTATCATCAGGAATTACCAGTGGCCGCGCGTTTAGATTGTGCGGGGCGATGGGCGTGATAACGAATGCGTCCGTGGATGGCGAGATGACCGGCCCGCCACAACTCAGGCTATAACCAGTGGATCCGGTAGGTGTGGAGATGATCAATCCATCTGCCCAGTAACTGGTAAGCAGCTCCCCGTTAAGGTGGGTTTCTATCTGGATCATGCTGGTGGTATTCATGCGGCTCACCGTCACCTCGTTGAGGGCAAAATTCTTTGGTGCTGCGTGTAGGTCGCCATGTTTTGAAGTTGCGGTAAGTAATCTGCGCTTGAATAAGCTATAATCACCCTTGAATAGGCAATTCACTGCCTTTTCGACTTTATTGCTTTTTACCGTGGCCAGAAATCCCAGCCTGCCTGCATTGATTCCCAGTACAGGTATGTCCCGGTTGCCTATAAATGCAACGGCTCTGAGGATCGTGCCATCACCGCCAACGCTTATCAATACGTCATACGAGTTGTCCAGATTTGTAAACGAATTCATGGAGGAGCATAGATCTTCCTCCCGCAGCAACTGATAAAAATCCTGTTCTATATAGACACCACAGTCGTGCTGATCCAGTAATTGAAGCAGTTGCTCCACGATATCTGCGGTATCGTCGTGCAGGTACTGTCCATAGATCGCGATTTTTTTCACGGGTTATATATTAAGGTATTTATCCAGATAGTCGCTGCGCTCTTTGAGGGTGTCCAGAAAACTGTCATCCTCGCTGGCATTGATCACCTCATATCTATACCGGCGAAAGGTTTGCAACACCTGATTCAGGTTTTCGCCGTTTACTTTGAGTGTGATTTCCGTCAGGTGGTCGCGCAGCCCGCTTATAAAGCAGCCGTAAATTTTTGTGCCGTTGCTTTCCACGATCTGTGCGATCTCGCTAAAACTATAGTCCGTGCTGCCTTTTTCTACCACGATCACGTTGCCAGACTCGTAAAGGAACGGTGCGTCATTAAAGAGCTCCATAATATCCTTGAGCTCATAGTAACCCAGATAGCTACCGTCGCGGTCGACCACGGGCATGATGCTGGACTGGTGCCTGGCAAAAGCCTCCAGCACGTCCAGCCAGTGCGTCTCTGGCCTGACAAAAAATGTCGCAAAACAATATTTGACCTCACCCAGGATCTGGTCTTTTTTAAAGCAATGTGCGTCAGTCTCAGATATGCAGCCCAGATATTTACCGTCCTCCAGAATGGGGAGGTGTGAGTAGGTCAGGTTGTTGAACATGCTCTGGATATCAATCATGCGTTCATCTAGACCCAGCGGCTGGACGTCATTGATAATGAACTCGTGTAGTTGCATAAAGGGACTGTTTCCCGCAAATTAACGATTTCTGGTCGTATGGCAGGAATAGTTGGGTTGTATTTTTGGTTGTTTTTATTACGCTTTCGCGAAAGCGTAAATCCCATCATCCACCTGCTTTAAAGTATAAATCCGAATCAGTATATGGCA
This sequence comes from uncultured Flavobacteriaceae bacterium, assembly GCA_963740155.1. Classification (GTDB taxonomy): domain Bacteria; phylum Bacteroidota; class Bacteroidia; order Flavobacteriales; family Flavobacteriaceae; genus Nonlabens. The sequence continues at coordinate 229,077 of CAVUDE010000005.1, forward strand.
AAATTAAGCGTTAATGTAAACAAGATAGCAACCCTGCGCAATGCACGCGGTGGTGACGTGCCTAACCTCGTAAAGGCCGTGACGGATATAGAAAGCTATGGTGCACAAGGCATTACGATACACCCGCGTCCTGATGAACGGCACATACGGTATCAGGATGCACGGGACCTGAAGAAGATCGTGCAGACAGAACTGAACATTGAGGGTAATCCCATCGAGAGTTTTATAGAGCTGGTGGATCAGGTGCGACCCCATCAGGTGACACTGGTGCCAGATGCGCCAGACGCGGTTACCTCAAATGCGGGCTGGGATACCATCAGGCACAAACGCTACCTGACGGATATGGTGGATCACTTTAAACGCAAGGGGATCAGGACCAGTATTTTTGTAGATCCAGTTATCGAGATGATAGAAGCCGCTGCGCAAACTGGTGTGGAACGCATAGAACTCTACACGGAAGATTACGCCAAAGAATATCTAAACGATCCAGAGAAAGCGATCCAGCCGTATGTGGCAGCTGCCAAAAAAGCAAACGAACTGGGACTGGGCATCAATGCCGGTCATGACCTGTCACTGGAAAACGTGGAATACTTCAACCGGCATATACCCGATCTACTGGAGGTGAGCATAGGTCACGCGCTGATTACAGAGAGTCTATATATGGGACTGGAAAACGTGGTAAACATGTATAAAAAGCGATTGGCTTAATGGAAAAACTACATTCCATCATCCTGGGTGAGGGGCAACCATTCTTGATTCTCCATGGTTTTCTAGGCATGGCAGATAACTGGAAAACGCTGGGGCGTCGCTGGAGTGAGGATGGCTACCAGATTCACCTTATCGATCAGCGCAACCATGGGCGCAGTTTCCATAGTGCGGATTTTGGCTATGATCTTATGGCTGCAGACGTGAATGAGTACTGCCAGCAACACGCGCTGGAAAATATCATATTACTGGGACACAGCATGGGGGGCAAGGTCGCGATGCAGGCTGCGGCGCACTTCCCACAGTTGATCGACAAACTGATCATTGCAGATATTGCGCCCAGAAACTATCCTGCCCATCATGGCGATATCATACGCGCGCTGGAATCCGTGGACTTTGATACCGTTGAAAAACGCAGCGATGCAGATAAGATGCTGGAAGAGCTGATTCCAGATTTTGGTACGCGGCAATTCCTGTTGAAGAGCCTTTACCGCGAGAGCAAGAATAGATATGGCTGGCGATTCAACCTGCCCGTGCTGGGGAACGTACAGAATAGGGTGGGGGAGCACCTGGATCCTACCGGCGTTTTTGATAAGCCTACCTTATTTATAAGAGGTGGAAAGTCTGGCTACATAACAGATGCAGACCAGATGCTGATCGAGCAGATCTACACTGCCGCACGACTGGAAACCATCCCCGATGCAGGCCACTGGCTACATGCGGAAAGTCCCGATGAGTTCTTCTCGCTTGTTAATGAATTTTTGAAGCGGTATAGGGGTTTTTGAGAGGTGAATTTGAGTTATAGTCTTCCCGAACTGGGAGGTTTATGCCGTGCCTAACGAGTCGCGAAGGCTGTATAAAAAAGATAGATTCAATCAACTACTTGTTATTCAGCACATAGTAATTTATAAGCCACACGGAATAAAACGTTTGCGTAACATCAATTTAATATTAAATTTGGCTTTTGCAATAATGTTAATAAAACCTCAACTATGAATAAAATTAGCGCGTTTCTAGTGCTGTGTCTTGTATCAACCATGGCCTTTGCCGGTGGTTACCGTGTGAGTACACAAAGTAACAAGCAACTTGCCATGGGGCATACCGGTGTGGCCGTGGTCAATAGTGCAGATATTCTGTTTTTCAACCCAGCTGGTCTTACCCACCTGGAAAGCAGATTGAGTATAAGTGCGGGAGGTTTTGGAATCTTCAGTGACGTTCAATATCAGAACAGGGAATTGGGAACCTTTGCAGAAACAGATAGCCCTGCTGGGACGCCTGTTTATCTGTACGCAAGTTATAAGGTAACAGAAGATTTTGCCGTGGGACTGGGTGTGTACACGCCTTATGGTAGCAACGTAACCTGGCCTACAAACTGGGAGGGTAGCCACCTAGTCAATGAGATCGAGCTGAGTGCGATTTTTATCCAGCCTACTCTTTCTTACCAGTTGTTTGATTCCATCAGTATAGGTGTGGGTCCTATTCTCGCTCTAGGTGGTGTGGAATTTAATAGGAATGCATCACGTAGCCTTACAGATGAGGACGGCAATCGTTCAAACGTTGCTATCGAGGATAGCGGTGTAACTGGTTATGGATGGACTGCAGGTCTTCTTTTCACCCCAGATGAGCACTTCTCACTGGGATTCAATTACCGCTCGCTGATCAACATTGATAGTGAGGAGGGTGATGCCACCTTTACTAATTTTCCTGATAGTGGTCTGACTCCGGACAATGTTGTTCAGGGTTTTACGGCAACCTTGCCACTGCCAGCAGAGGCAACATTGGGAGTTTCTTATAAAATCAACAAATGGCTATTTGCCTTTGATTACAACCGTGCTTTCTGGAGCGAGTATGAGAGTCTGGATCTAGTTTTTGAAGATGGTTCATCATCTGTCAATCCCCGTAACTACAAGGATGCCTCAACTTACCGCCTAGGTGCGCAGTATGAGGCGACGGATAAACTGGTCGTTAGGGCTGGTTACTACTTTGATGAGTCACCCGTGCAATCTGGATACTTCGCACCAGAGACACCACGTAACGATTCTAATGGATATACGTTTGGACTGTCTTACAATATCTCAGAGAAGTTTGCAATTGATGCATCATTTGTGTATTTAAGATTCAGTGAGATAGACGAGTCTTACGATTTTTATTCAGACCCGGGTGCGCCTAATGCATCCTTTGAGGGAACCTACAAATCCCAGGTGCTTATCGCTGGACTGGGTGTAACTTATAATCTATAATATTATTTCCATGAGAAACTCATATATAAAAATATTAAGTCTAGTAATCGCCGGTGCTGCGATCGTAGGTTGTGAAAACGAATTTGACGAGGCAGTCGCAGACGGTGAATTGTACACCAGTGGCGAGGCAGATTTTTCAAACTTTGTAGCGGTAGGAAATTCACTGACAGCAGGTTTTGCAGATAACGCTCTGTATCTACAGGGTCAGGTGAATAGTTATCCAAATATCATGGCGCAGCAAATGGAGCTCGCTGGTGGTGGTGAATTCAGACAGCCACTGGTTAATGATAATCTGGGAGGTTTACTATTAAACGGTAATCAAATTTTTCCTAACCGATTTGTCCTTGCATCTGATGGTATGGGTAATCCCAGTGGACCTACTGTTCTATCTGGTAATCCTACAACAGAGGTGTCTAATCGTCTCTCTGGCCCTTTCAACAACTACGGTGTGCCTGGCGCACGTGTTTTCCATCTAGGTGCACCTGGCTATGGTAACCTAGCTGGAGTAGCTACTATGCCACCATCTGCAAACGCATATTACGCAAGGTTTGCCAGCAGCGACAATTCAACCGTTATCGGTGATGCAGCTGCGGCAAATCCTACGTTCTTTACTCTTTGGATAGGGAACAATGATATTCTGGGTTATGCAACTAGTGGTGGATCAGGTGCAGATAACAATGAAACAATGGAAACCGATCCTAGACTACAAGGTGACAGAAGTATCACTAACAATGGTACGTTTGCTGCGACATACAACCAGTTAGTGGCTACCATGACGGAAAACGGGGCTAAAGGTGCGCTCGTAAACATTCCAGACGTGACCAGTATTCCATTTTTCACGACTGTTCCATTTGCTCCTTTGAGTCCTTTAGATCCTAATTTTGGACCATTGATTCCTGAGCTAAATAATCAATTTGGCGTTTTAAATGCAGCTTTGAACATTGCAGGTTTTCCTGAAAGAGCCATAACTTTTTCTACAACTGCTGCAAGTGCTGTAGTGATTCAAGACAATGATTTGGATAATATCAGTGCACAATTGTTTATACCCTTGCGTAATGTGTTCCAGAGTTTAGGTTTTCCCCTACCACAAGCTACAGCTCAAGCCCAGCTTTTTGCTTCACAATTCGGTCAGGCGCGACAGGCAACGGAGGACGATTTGTTGACATTTACTAGTGCCACGGTGGTGGGTACTTTGAATCAGACCAGGTTCAATGAGCTGGTTGGTCTGGGTGTTGATGCAGCTACAGCTGGTCAATTATCTGTGAATGGAGTCACATTCCCTCTCGCTAATCAATTTGTTCTTACAGATACCGAACAAGACAGGGTGTCAAGCGCTCAAACCTTTTACAATTCTGTTATTGAAATGGCAGCAGCAGATAACGATCTTGCTTTTGTTGATGCTCGTTCTGCTCTTGAGCAGGTTGCTCAAGGTGGTGTAATGTTTGACGGTGGAATGCTTACTAGTCAGTACGCTGCCGGTGGTGCTTTTTCTCTAGATGCCGTTCACCCTACTGGTAGAGGTTATGCCTTTACAGCAAACTTTATGATAGAAGCGATCAATGAGAAGTACGGTTCAAGTATCCCGCCAGTTAACATAGGTCAATATCCTAGCGTTCAACCTAGCGATAGGGATATGTAATTGATCAAGAAATAAATAGTCAGGAAACTGACGCTATTTAAGAACCGCGATGAAGTATTTCATCGCGGTTTTTTTAGTTTTGTTGCTTATTAAAATTTACCATGAAATTCCTGATCGATATATTTATTAATGCGGTTATTATCGTCGCACTTAGCTGGTTGCTGCCTGGGGTTATTATCAATGGCTTTATAGCTGGATTGATTGTTGCGCTGGTTATAGCTTTACTCAATTTCATGGTCAAACCTGTTCTCGTGGTTCTCACATTACCTGTGACCGTTATCACCCTAGGTTTGTTTCTGCTGGTGATCAATGCTGTTATTATCCTCATAGCAGACTGGTTAATTCCCGGATTTGAAGTAGAGGGATTCTGGTATGCGTTGTTATTTGCAGTATGCCTTTCTATCGCTAGAACAATCACAAATAAGGTCATAGAAAAAGGGGACGATTAGCGTCCCCTTTGATTATTGAGTTTTATTCAGTTAGGTAATTTAAAGTGTACCTCGCCTTGCCTGCTCGCGCTCGATAGCCTCAAATAAAGCTTTGAAGTTTCCTACTCCAAAAGATTGAGCTCCCTTGCGCTGGATCACCTCAATAAACATGGTGGGTCTATCGACTACGGTTTTAGTAAACAACTGCAGCAAATAACCCTCCTCATCCCTATCAATCAGGATACCGTGTTTTCTAAGCAGTTCAATGTCCTCATCTATCTCACCTACACGTTCTAGAATATCGTTGTAATATTCATCTGGCACGTAGAGAAACTCGACGCCGCGATCTCGCATGGCGCTTACGGTTGTCACGATATCGTCTGTTGCTACGGCTATGTGTTGTACACCAGGACCGTTATAAAAGTCTAGATATTCTTCAATCTGGGATTTCTTTTTTCCTTCTGCAGGTTCATTGATGGGAAACTTCACGCGACCGTTGCCGTTACTCATCACCTTGCTCATCAAGGCGGTGTATTCTGTAGAAATATCATCGTCTGCAAAAGATATAATCTGGGCAAAACCCATTACTTCACCGTAGAACTTGCACCAGGTATTCATCTCATCCCAACCCACGTTGCCCACCATGTGATCAATAAATTTTAGGCCTACTGGTTCTGGGTTGTAGTGGGATTCCCATTTTTCAAAATGGGGCAGGAATATTCCATCGTAGTTATTACGTTCTACAAAAATGTGCACGGTCTCACCATAAGTATAGATCCCAGACCGTACTACGTAACCATTTTCATCCTCCTCGCGTGTAGGTTCCATATATGGTTTTGCACCCCGTTTAACGGTCTCGTTAAACGCGCTGGTGGCATCTTCTACCCACAGGGCCACGACTTTTACACCATCACCGTGCTCGTTTATATGCTCATTAATCTCGCCGCCTTTTTGCAAAGGTGTAGTGAGTACTAATCTGATCTTACCCTGTCTAAGTACGTATGAGACCCGATCCTTAAGACCTGTCTCTAGACCAGCATACGCCTCTGATTGAAAACCGAAAGCCGTCTTATAGAAATGCGCGCTTTGCTTAGCATTTCCTACATACAATTCAACATAATCAGTTCCCAGTAACGGCAGGAAATCCTCTGCCTCTTTAAAGAGTTTTTTCAGAGAGTATTTTGTGTTCTTTAGGTCTTTGAGATTTTTTATTTCTGCGGGCATAATGTGTTTATTTTGTTTGTCTAATTAGACGGATCTGGCGCCTCTTCTAGCTCCAGCGTATCCACGTCTTCCTCGTATTTCCAGTCATCTTCTGTTGTCTCATAGGTATCTGTCTCATCCATGTTACCAGCGTCATCCTCGTAGTATCCATCATCGTTCATGCTGTCATTCCACCCATCGTTAAATCCCTCCTTGAATTGATCACCCAATTCTGAAGTAAGCAACGCACTAAAAAATATCGCGATGATTATAAAAATCAATACACCCAATCCTGAGAGGATGACTGCGATAATGTTGATAATGCGACCATTTTTAACGCTCTGATAGCTGCCCTGGTAATACTTTTCAGGATCTGCAGCATACAGTTTTATACTCTTGTTAGCACTTACAAGTCCTATAATACTCAGCACCAGTGTGATGATTGCGGGAAGTGCATAGCAAAAGCATCCTATCACAAAAAGTACAAGTGCAATTATTCCTAAAGTAAGGGCTAGCGGGTCGCCGGGCAGCTTTTGCTGCATAACACCTAGAAAGCCGCCAGAGCTATTACCACCAGTATTGCTAGTAGATGGAGATTTGTATCCTGAGTTAGTCGTGTTTTCCAATTGTTTTAAGTCTAGGTGGTTAAAGTATTAATGGTCTTCCAGCCAGCTTTTGTGGTAACTATCATCTGATATGCCTAATCCCTCTTTTGTGACCATAAGCGGCTTAAATGTATCTACCATGACGGCGAGTTCTTCAGTTTCTGTCTGCCCTATGCTGCGTTCTACCGCGCCTGGATGCGGCCCATGGGGTATTCCAGCGGGATGCAGGCTAATGTGACCCGGTTCAATATCGTTGCGGCTCATAAAATCACCGTCTACGTAATAGAGCACCTCGTCACTATCTATATTGCTATGGTTGTAGGGTGCTGGAATGCTGTCAGGATGGTAATCATATAAGCGTGGTACAAAACTGCACACCACAAATGCATCTGTCTCAAATGTCTGGTGTACCGGCGGCGGCTGGTGAATGCGACCCGTGATGGGTTCAAAATCATGGATGGAGAATGCATACGGGAAGTTGTAACCATCATAACCCACCACGTCAAAGGGATGCGAGGCATAGACCATGTCAAAGATCTCGTCCTGTTTCTTTACCTTAATGGTAAATTCTCCCAGCTCATCATGTGTTTCCAGCGTCTCTGGCCTGCGCAGGTCACGCTCGCAGTATGGTGAATGTTCCAGTAGCTGGCCGAACCAGTTGCGATACCGCTTTGGCGTATAGATAGGCCGGCGACTTTCTACGATGAACAATCTGTTCACGGCTGTGTCAAATTCAATTTTATAGATAATTCCCCTGGGAATGAGTAAATAATCACCATACTTAAATGGCAGATTACCCAGGTGGGTGCGTAGTACACCACTTCCCTTGTGGATAAAGATCAGCTCGTCTGCATCTGCATTTTTGAAGAAATAATCCTTCTGCGATTCCTGTGGACTGGCCAGGATGATACTCACGTCGCTGTTAGTGAGGACCACCTTGCGGCTATCCAGATAGTCTGGTTGTGGGGCGATCTGGAATCCCTTGAGTCTATAGGAAGTTAGGTGGTTTTCCAGGGCGATTTCTGGTTTTACGCTATACTTACCTTTGATTTCCCGCACCATGGTGGGCCTGTGCTCATGATAGGAATTTGTGGACATTCCATCAAATCCTATCGTGCCAAACAATTGCTCATAGTACAGGTCGCCACTGGGCTTGCGGAATACGGTATGTCTCTTTGGCGGGATTTTTCCCAGTTTATGGTAGAACGGCATATCAATTCATTCAGGTAGCCGTAAAATAACAAAATTTCAAGGGATGAATGCAGGAATAGCTATAATTTCTTGCAAGCGGATGGTAGAGTGTTTGGTTGATTGAATTGGTGGGTTTTGCTTTTGGGAGATTACGCTTTCGCGAAAGCGTAACCATCACAAATATTCCAATCTCAAAAACGGTAGCCCACATTTACCAGCAGTATTCCCTCGTCCTCCTGTGGAGAAAAGCTGTACCTGGCACTGATGGGGCCTATAAAGGTCTCTACGCCATACCCTACGGCATATCCCCTATACTGGATATCGCTGAACCAGTCATCAGATTTAAAAAGCTCATCCTCAATACTGGCATAGTTTGCCGTAAAAAGGACGTGGTTTTTTGAAAACAGCTCGTAGTCAAATTCTATAGAACCCTTTAACATGGCGCCGCCGGTCAGGCTCAAATGGTCAAAACCAAAAAACGGATACACGTTATTGACGGGCCTGTTGCCGTAACCTCCCAGAAAGAAATTGAATGCCGTATTATCGCGATCACCTATGGTGGTGCCGGCGTGCAAAAGCCCTCTTACACTGAATTTTTTATAGCTATAAGCCTTGCCTACCTGAACTTGTAGAATTGAGTGGGGCTGGAAGTTGTCATCTTCTGCACCGGCGGCAAGTCGCTCGTAAGTGTAAAAATGAAAGTCTGCATTGACCTGCCACCCACTATTGGCAAAATTGAGTTTGTCATAACTATCCAGCAATATCTTGCCGTAAAGACTACCGGTACTCTGATTGACAAAGCTGGATCTGGTACCATTGGGATTTATACCAGATAAAGTCTCCGTAAAAGCGTTTTGGTTTTTTATCTCTGCGCCTAGTGTGAGGTTGAAATCTGGCGTAAGCTGGTTCTGAACATACACCTGATGTGTAAATTCCCTGAATTCCAGCTCTACGGAATTGATGCCCGGAATGGCAAAACCAGCAAGGCTCTCCACGATATCAGCATCAACATTCTCCTCAAAACCTATAAATTCACTGTGCAAGCCTATGGACCAATATCTACCCTTGTCTATGTAGTAGTCAAAATTGTATCGCGGATTATCACCCAGGATCACGTCACCAGAAATCACGTCCCCACCGAAGAGCAGTCCCTTGCGCGTCAGATTTGCAATCGCCGCGCTTTGAAACAAATTGTCATAATGGATTCCCAGTCTCAAGTAGTTGCGCACGTCTGACTCACTTACCTCTATGGCCATGGTCGTACCCAGCTGCGTGCGGTTGATCGTGTAGTTGATCTTTGTAAAGTTCCCGCTGGCCTGCAGGTTGTTGATACCATTATTTATGTCCTGATAGCTTGCAGTTCCAGGTGTTTTAATTTTAAACCTTCCCAGAATATAGGCTCGTGAGAATCGTTCGTTACCCTCAATAGTGATCTCGTCAATCTGTATAAGATCCTTAGGTACAACTATTTCTTCACGCTTATAGGTGGGGCTTGCCAGAGGCAGTAGTTTCTCTATATTTTCCAGGGCAGCAATCTCACCCTGTTTGATGATATTTTTTCCTTCTTCAAACGAGGTCACGGTAAAGTTTGTGATATCCGGTTTTATATAAATATCCGTGCGCTGTGATTTTACTTCCATTGCCTGGATCGTGCGGTAGTTATTGATCTGGGAGAGAATCTCAGGCGCACTTTGCAGTTCTTCCCTGCTCTTGAGTCCATCCTGCACGTCTATACCGATGATGATATCCATGCCACGAGCCCGTAATTTTTCTACGGGATAATTGTCAGTAACACCGCCATCAATCAGTAGGCGATCACCTATTTCCACTGGTGACAGCAAGGTAGGTAGTGCAGAACTTGCGTTTACCGCCCGTGGCAAGTAGCCAGAGTCCAGCACGACCTCCTCACCCGTCAGCACGTCTGTCGCCATGCAGAAAAAGGGCGTGGGTAAATTCTCAAAATTAGAAATCTGACCTACTGGTGCCATGAGTTGTGACAGCAAGTTATAGAAATTCTGTCCCTTACTCAAAGAGCTGGGTAAGCGTACCTTGAAATCCTTAAAAGGGAGAGATAATGCATATTTCTCATTGATTCTTCTCTCGTAAAAAGTTTTGGAACCCCGTGGAATGTCATCCACGATCAGTTTGCTGAAATCCGTGCTGCCTATCAATGAATCCAGCTGCTTGCCTGAATAACCAGCGGCATATAGCCCGCCTATGATCGCGCCCATACTGGTTCCCGCTACATAGTCCACTTTTATCCCCAGCGAGTCCAGTACCTTAATGGTTCCTATATGTGCAAACCCCTTTGCACCACCACCAGATAGGACAAGTCCTATTTTGGGCTTTTTGCCCTGGGCAGTCTGGGATTGTGCGAGAAAAGGCAATAGCGATAAAAGTACTATTGCTACTATTCTAAGATGGATCACTATTCTGATAATGGTCGATTATTTTCTGGGCGCGGGCATTGCCCACTACTTCTGTCAATTCTTTTTTGGTTGCATTCTTAACGCGGGCAACGCTCCTAAAGTGTCTGAGTAACTCTACTACCGTTTTTTCTCCCACTCCTGGGATGGCATCCAGTTCTGTTTCTATGGCCTGCTTGCTACGTTTGTTACGGTGGTGGTTAATGCCAAAACGGTGCGCCTCATTACGCATTTGCTGGATAACCTTAAGTGTCTCAGATCGTTTGTCCAAATATAGTGGAACTGGGTCATTGGGATAGAATAGCTCTTCCAGTCTTTTTGCAATGCCTATGATGGGAACTTTCCCCCGCAACCCCAGTCGCTCTAGCGCTGTAACCCCGCTGGACAGCTGTCCTTTTCCACCATCCACGATCACAAGGTGGGGCAAGGGTTCATCCTCCTCCAGCAATCGCCTGTACCTGCGATAAACGACTTCTTCCATGCTGGCAAAGTCATCAGGTCCATCTACTGTCTTGATATTAAAATGGCGGTAATCGCTTTTACTTGGTTTTCCATTTTTAAAGACCACACAGGCTGCGACAGGATTGGTTCCCTGGATATTTGAGTTGTCGAAGCATTCCATGTGGCGCGGTTCCTCATCCAGCCGCAGGTCTGCTTTCATCTGTGCCATCAGCCTGTTCACGTGGCGATCTGGATCCACGATCTTGATGGTCTTGAACTGTTCCTGGCGGTAGAATTTTGCATTGCGTTCAGAAAGCTCGACGATGCGTTTTTTGTCTCCCAGTTTGGGAACCGTGACTTTAAGATCACCTACGTCCACGGGGAACTGGGTGTAGATCTCCCTGCTCTGGGAATCAAATCTAGATCGTATCTCAATAATGGCCAGCACCAGTAATTCCTTGTCGCTCTCGTCCAGCTGCTTTTTAAGTTCCATGGTATGGGAACGGGTGATGGCGCCGTGGTTGATCTGCAGGTAGTTTACGTACCCGGCGGCCTCGTCACTTATAATGGTGAATATATCAACGTTACTTATATTGGGATTGACGATGGTGGATTTTGCCTGGTACCGTGTAAGAATATCCAGCTTATCCTTTATACGCTGGGCGTCTTCAAATTCCATGGCGGCGGCATGTTGCTGCATAAGGCTAGAGAAATAATCCACCGCCTGTTTAAAATCACCCTTGATGATGCCCCGGATGGTCTCGATATTCTTGTTATAGACTGCCTCAGTCTGCAATCCCACGCATGGTCCCAGGCAATTTCCTATGTGATATTCCAGGCATAGCTTGAATTTACCCTCGGCGATTTTTTCTTGTTGCAAGTCGTATTTGCAAGTACGTATGGGATATAGCGATTTTACCAGTTCCAGCAGCGTGCGCACCGTTCGTATGCTGGTGTAGGGCCCGTAGTACTCGCTGCCATCCTTGATCATTTTGCGGGTAAGAAAAATACGGGGGAAACGCTCGTTTTTAATACACAGCCATGGGTAGGTCTTATCATCGCGCAACATAATGTTATAGCGGGGATTGCGGCTTTTTATCAGGCTGTTTTCCAGCAGCAGGGCATCGGTTTCAGTTTGAACGACGATGTGTTCAATACGCTTGATCTTTTTGACCATCGTGCGTATGCGGTGGCTGTCGTGGTTTTTGGTAAAGTAGGAAGAGACCCGCTTCTTCAGTTTTTTGGCCTTTCCTACATAGAGCAGCCTATCGTCCTTATCATAATATAGATATACGCCCGGTGCGAGCGGCAGGGTCTGGATCTGTACTGTTAATGGGGTACTTTTCATGAACGTATAAAGATAGGGATGGCTGGTTGTTACGCTTTCGCGAAAGCGTATAAATTATCATCACCCCACTGTATCATTCTGGGGAAAATCTTCACGTAAAAACCAAAGTGTAAATGATCCAGCAGCACGATTATTATTAAGTGTTATCTGTCTCTGTCTTCTTACATAAAATATACTATAATGTGGTTTGAGAGCGAGCTAACTCAAGTTACTTAATCATAGTTGCTTAACGTTGACGCCTGAGAATTATTTCCAAACCCTAGCAGGGATTCAAAACTTGCGAATCGAGACCCTTGTTTCTACCTGTGCAGATAGCAAGATGCACGTCAATCCTCGCAGATTAACAAATTTCTAAACCAGTTTCAACCTCCATATTTTACCTTTAAAATAAAAATGGCAAGTTTTAAGGAAATAACTGCTGGCGAAACACCTGTTTTGATAGATTTTTTTGCCACCTGGTGCGGCCCATGCCAGGCCATGATGCCTGTTCTAGAGCAGCTTAAAGAAGATATGGGCGAGCAGGTACGTATCCTTAAAATTGATGTGGACAAGAATCAGGCGCTAGCGACCCAGTTCCAGGTGCGTGGCGTCCCTGCTTTTATGATTTTCAAAAACGGCCAGCAGGTATGGCGTGGGGCGGGAGTCCAGCCGTTGCATGAACTCAAGGCACAGCTTAATAAAGCTTAAATTTACTTTTCAGGATCTTAAGCGGGTTCAGGTTACTACTTATTAAAACAAGAACAATGAAAAATTTCTTTACGATTCTCGTATTCATTTCAGCCACGGTTGGAGCCACGGCTCAAAGTGATCTCACCGGTAAATGGAATGGGGAGATCATGTCCATGCCGCTGGTATTTGACGTCATGCAAACTGATGACGGCTATAAAGCAGCAATGCAAAGCCCAAAACAGTCTAAAGTGTTTTTACCTGCTGATGAGGTGATGGTTAAAGGCGATAGCCTAACCATCAAAATCAACGCGTATAAAATCACCTTTAAAGGAAAGCTCGAGAATGGTGAGGTCAACGGAGAGTTCAAACAAGGGCCTGCAGAATTCCCACTCGTATTGCAGCCTGGTGACTATAAGGAACCTACACCCAATCGTCCACAAGAACCTACTGGTGATGTGCCCTACAAGATTACTGACGTCAAATTTGAAAATCCATACGCTGACGGTGTGACGCTGGCCGGTACGCTTACCACTCCCGCTGGCGTAAAAAATCCCTCCGGTTGCCATCATGATCTCAGGATCAGGTGCGCAGAATAGGAACGAGGAGATTGAGGGGCACAAACCATTTTTGATCTGGGCAGATCATTTGAGTCGCCACGGGATCGCGGTACTTAGATTTGATGATCGGGGTACGGCTCAATCCACGGGCGACCATGCTGCTGCCACCTCTGCAGATTTTGCTACTGATGTTATGGCGGCAATCGATTACCTCAAGACCGTTGATGGAATAAATAAAGGTGCAATCGGCCTGATAGGACACAGCGAGGGCGGGCTGATCGCACCCATAGCCATTGCAGATAAACCAGACGACGTAGGTTTCTTTGTCTCTTTGGCTGGGCCAGGTATTTCGGGATTTGATATTCTAGGGCCACAAATGGAGAAGTCTGCAGTGCTTTCTGGTGCTGCTCCAGAAGATGCAGCGCGCGGCACCCAGATTATTGTTGCTGGACTAAAAGTCGCTCAAGGTTTTAAGGGTAGCAGAGAAGAACTTTCTCAACAAATGAAACAGGCAATGATGGCCAGTAAGCAGCAGGCACCTGAGAGGATAAAAAACCAATACAGTGATCAGATGCTCAATATTTTTTCACAGCAATTCTCAACTGACTGGATGCGGTATTTTATCAATCAGGATCCAGCTAAATTCCTAAAGCAGGTAAAAGTGCCTACTTTATTACTGAACGGATCGCTGGATTATCAGATTATTCCAGAGGATAATTTGTACACCATGGAAAAAATTATCAATTCATCTGGTAATAAAGATGTCACCGTGGTAGAACTGGAGGGAATGAACCATCTTTTTCAGAAAGTCCCTACCGGTGCTGCATCAGAATATGGTACCACCGAGGAAACAGTAAATGAAGAGGTTCTGAACCTCGTAAGCAAATGGATCAATGAGCGATTCTAAAATGACTACCTCGCGTAATATTCTGGGCGATCCACTTCAGCCGTGTTGCTTTGAACCGCTTACTGGTTTTATGAGAGATGGCTATTGCCATACAAATGCCATGGATCAGGGAACACATGTTGTTTGTGCGGTGATGACGCAGGAATTTCTGGATTACACACGGTCGCGGGGGAACGATTTGAGCACACCCATTCCAGCCTATAATTTTCCCGGACTCAAACCTGGTGATAAGTGGTGCCTATGTATTTTGCGCTGGCTGGAAGCCGTAGAGGCTGGTTGTGCCCCGCAGATTGTTTTGGAATCCGTGGACAAGGCGGCTTTGAAATACACGACTCTTGAGGTGTTAAAAGATCATGCTGTGTAACTGATATTTGATTATCCCGCTTTCCAGATAGGGAAGTTTATACTGAGCGCAGCCGAAGTGTGAAAGCGCTATCTATACGATAATCATCCATACCTGTGAGCAACTGACCATGACCATGCTGTCGAGCGTATATTTGTAGGGCAAAGTCTGAAAATGAAGATAGAAAAGGATAAAGTATATAAGGCGCTAGAAACCATCTCTGTACCCGGCGAGGGACAAAACATGGTGGAAAGTGGCGCGGTGAAGAATGTCGTGGTTTTTGGTGATGAGGTAGTCGTGGACGTGGTCATAAACAACCCTAGCTTGCAAGCAAAGAAAAAAACCGAAGTCTCCATACTTCAAGCGATCCATCGGGAGGTGTATGAAAAAGCACAGATAAAGATCAACCTCAAAGTCGAGGCACCACAGACGGCAGATAAAAAGCCTGAAATCAAGGGCAAGCCCATCCCCGGTATTGATAACATTGTCGCCGTGGCATCTGGCAAAGGCGGTGTGGGTAAATCCACCGTGACGGCAAATCTAGCTGTTACGCTTGCCAAAATGGGGTTTAACGTAGGCTTGCTGGATGCAGATATCTACGGCCCCAGTGCAACAATCATGTTTGATATCGTTAATGAACGACCACTTTCCGTAAACGTGGACGGCAAATCAAAAATGAAACCGGTCGAGAGTTATGGGGTAAAAGTTTTATCTATCGGGTTTTTTACCCAGCCTGACCAGGCGGTAGTCTGGCGTGGTCCCATGGCTGCAAAGGCATTGAATCAGATGATTTTTGACGCCGCCTGGGGTAAACTGGACTTCTTGTTAGTGGATTTACCACCAGGAACGGGTGACATTCATTTAAGTATTATGCAATCACTACCTCTTACAGGTGCCGTGGTAGTCTCTACCCCACAAAATGTGGCTCTAGCAGATGCTCGTAAGGGTGTTGCTATGTTCCAGCAGGAAAGCATCAATGTTCCCGTGCTGGGAATTATTGAGAACATGGCCTATTTCAGCCCGCCAGAATTGCCTGAGAACAAATATTATATCTTTGGTCAGCATGGTGCCCGCAACCTCGCTACAGATCTGGATATTCCGTTTCTAGGTGAGTTGCCATTGGTGCAATCCATCAGGGAGGCAGGTGATGTGGGAAGGCCTGCGGCGTTACAGGAAGGCACACCGCAAGAAGAAGCTTTTATAGAAATCACTAAAAAAGTGGTGCAGCAGACTGTCGCCCGCAATGAAAACCTGCCGCCCACGCGCGCGGTACAGATTACAACCATGGCTGGATGCACCGCAGTAAAAAAATCCAAATAGAATGACAGGTCAAGAACTTAAAGATGCAGTAGAGGCTGGCCTCGCAGAAATACGACCCTTTCTCCAAAGAGATCAAGGCAATATTGAACTGGTTGAAATCATTGACGATGCAATCGTTAAAGTCAGATTACTGGGAACCTGTGTAGGATGTTCTGTCAATCAGATGACTTTAAAATCTGGGGTGGAGCTTACCATAAAGAAACATGCACCTCAAATCACTAAAGTTCTAGATATTTCAGGCCAGGAACTGGAAGAAGAGAACAGGGATAAGATTAAAGAATAAAAAGAAAACCTACCTTCCGTAGGTAGGACTTATTTATCATTATACTGTTATGGGGGTAAACGCTCGTCTTAAGGGAATATTTGAGTATGTTTTCCAAATACTTACTGGGCAATTGTTTAATAATTATATGCGTTATGACTTTTTCCTCACTTCATGCATTATTGAACTTAGCGATCTTTGTCGGGTGGTAACTCTGGTCTCAAGTAGAATATATAAGAGCATTAGGTTTTAAAAAATACAGCGCTATGACTATTACTACAACTTAAGTTACTGCCTGATAATCTAGCACTTTGAGAAACTGACCTGAGCATATTAACCGTTATAATAATGGACGATTAAAACTTTTATTGAATAATATTTCAAAAATAAAATCTTGATTTATTGGTTTCAATCGAGGCAAAAATCCTTACATTATGCAGTTCCATTACCGCTATCGCGGTGCGTAGGCAGCAGGGAGCAAGAAAATAATCTTATACTGCGACCCATGAGCACGGCGAGAGGATCGTATGAAGTAAGCTTCATTTTTGCGAAAACTGATTAGTACCTATTACAACTAAGAAAAATCTAGAAAAAGATTTCCATCATGTTAGATTTTTACGAGCTCTATTCGCTGTTCAAAGGAATCTTGCCCATCGGTTTCATTCTGTGTTAGTATGAGCGTAGATCCGTCATAAAAGTCGACTTGAAAAGTTTCAGTTCCACCCTGGTCTTCAGATAATATCAACTCATTTCCCAAATCATTTACTATATAGTTTCCTGATCTATCTACATCTAGAATCTCATTGTCCATTACAGGCGGATTGCCCGAAAGGGTGACAGTACTATCTTCTACATATTGACCAGTAAAGGAGTAAGACCCATCACTGTTGAATGTGTAATTTAAGTTTTGGAATAACCTTCCAGAAAGCTCTGTGCGAGTTGTGATCGTGCCGCTTGATCTTATTTCTACCTCAATTTCTGTGGATTGCAATAGAGTTATCTCATATCGACCCGGAACATTATCACCTGAGAAAACCGGATTCGCTATTTGCATGGGTGCTGGTGCAGGCGCATCATCATCGCCACTACAAGAGTTGAATCCAGCAATTAGAATGGCAATTAACAAGATTTTATAAATATTCATAGTTTAATTTCTTTAGGTAAGGCAAATTAACGGTTCTTGCTGTTTTTTTTACATATTAGGGTAGTTAAATTAACTAGAAAGAATAGCCTATCTGAAAGGAAAGAACTGGTGCGCCTGTCACGGTAGGTTCATCAGTCCCTTTGTATATACCCGCGCCCATCTCTAGGGTGAGATGAAGATGACTCCAGTACGTGCGTTGAATACCATACACAACACCTAGAATAGAACCGCTGTCAAATGTAGCTTCATCATTTTCTGCTTCAAAATAATGCGATAGTTTAAGACTTAGGAAATTGCCGCTGTTATTCTTGATCGATTTTCCCTTTTCAAGCCTGCGCTGAAAATTTGTGTAGTACCTGAATTGAGCGTCAATAAATAGCGGAAATAGAATACCGCTGCGTTCTTCAAATAAGAAACTATCACTATAAAAAACATAAGGAAATACACCAACGTTCAGTACACCAGAAAACTCTTTAAAAAGATCTTTCTCAATCTCTACCCCAGGGGAAAGGAGGTTGATTTTATAGATTGTTTCATTTCCATAGTCTTGTTGCTGAGTCTGCTGGGAATATGCATTCATACTCAATAAAATAAAGAGTGCAATAAGGTGTTTCATGTTTAGATCAAAATCAGTGATTCCCCACAGAATACACATTTCAAGTCGGGAGCACCTGTAAACGTCCTACAGGATGGGCTATGCGACTATTGGGTTATTGCCTGACTAGATCAAAATTGATTCGCGTGCGCTCGCTAAAGTCAGGCTCATTTATCGTGAAATCTGTTACTATGCTAAATGCCCCGGCTGTCTCATTCTCTATAGAAAAAGGCAACCTTTCACCATCTATATTTAGGATAAGCTGCCCACCATTGAAAGTGTAGGACCCTTGAAAGTCAACAAAATCTGATTGGTAAGTGTTTGTATCTGTAGAGCCGCCACTTGTGAGTATTTCTGTTATAGTAAACGTTCCTGAAGTTGTCAACCTACCATCTGCCGTAAAGGTGAATGTGGTATTGTTAAAATTGCTGCCAGAAAACTCATTGCGGAAGTCAATCAAGTTACCCGGCTGATTGAAATTCTCATAAATACCGTCAAAACCAACAATATCATAAGTACCCACGATACTTACCGGTTGAGGAGAGGCCGGTGCCGGGTCATCATCCTCACAATTCCAAAAGGCTAGAGGTAAAACTAGCAGTAATACGATTTTAAATTTTTTCATGTTTATGGATTTAATAGTACTTGATTTATAATGATGGTGGAATATCTAGAGCTTTTTTGTCATTCTTACTTTCGCGTTTGTTTGAAAGCAAAAGGTTCATGAACTCCCTATTTCCAATGATAAATATTATCAAGCTGTATCATGCTCATAAGCATTCTATCCTCAGAAAATCTACTTAAACGCATTCTCACCGGTAATATCCAGGCCTGTAATTAGCAGGTGAATATCGTGGGTTCCCTCATAGGTAATCACACTTTCCAGGTTCATCATGTGACGCATGATGCTGTATTCCCCAGTTATTCCCATGCCACCCAGAATCTGGCGGGAGTTTCTGGCTATATCTAGTGCGATCTCCACGTTATTTCTTTTTGCCATCGAAATCTGTGCGCTGGTAGCGGTACCCTTTTCACGCATTACACCCAGTCGCCAGGCGAGGAGCTGCGCCTTGGTAATTTCCGTAATCATTTCTGCCAGTTTCTTTTGTTGCAGCTGGAACGCGGCAATGGGCTTACCGAATTGAACTCGTTCTTTTGAGTACCTGAGCGCCGTGTCATAACAATCCATGGCAGCACCTATCGCACCCCAGGCAATGCCAAACCGCGCACTATCCAGACAGCTAAGCGGCGCACCCAGCCCGGTGCGACCAGGTAGAATGTTTGATTTGGGTACACGCACATCCTGAAAGATAAGCTCACCAGTTGCGCTGGCACGCAAGGACCACTTGTTATGTGTTTCTGGTGTGGTGAAACCCTCCATGTCGCGTTCCACGATCACACCGTGGATACGGTCGTTTTCATCCTTTGCCCACACCACGGCCACGTCACAAAAAGGACTGTTTGAAATCCACAATTTTGCCCCATTCAGGATGACGTGATCACCATCATCCTTAAACCTAGTTATCATACCACCTGGATCAGAACCGTGGTTAGGTTCAGTCAGGCCAAAAGATCCCATAAACTCACCAGAAGCTAGTTTAGGAAGGAATTTTTTCTTCTGTTCCTCACTACCATATTTGAAGATGGGATACATCACCAGTGAGGACTGTACAGATGCCGTGGA
This sequence comes from uncultured Flavobacteriaceae bacterium, assembly GCA_963740155.1. Taxonomy (GTDB): domain Bacteria; phylum Bacteroidota; class Bacteroidia; order Flavobacteriales; family Flavobacteriaceae; genus Nonlabens. The sequence continues at coordinate 248,784 of CAVUDE010000005.1, forward strand.
TCGCACCCCGCTATCACCACGCTCGATTTCCTGCATGATCAGACCATAAGAGATCTGATCCAGTCCCGCGCCACCATATTCCTGAGGGATATATGGGCCAAAAGCACCTATCGAGGCCAGACCGGGAATAATACTTTTAGGAAACTCTGCCTTTTGAGCAGCCTCTTCTATAATAGGTGATACGTCACGCTTAACCCACGCACGCGCGGCATCGCGTATCATTATATGTTCCTCTGTCAGTAATTCATCCAGGTTGTAATAATCCGGTGATTCAAAAAGATCTGGTTTCATAAGTTTCTTTAACTGTGGTACAATCTATTGGTCGTAAAAATAATGACTTAAGCACAGCCATTTCATATTAGTCAGATTAAATTCTAGTCAGAAGTTCAGATAAAAATCTCCCGTTAAGCGTTTGTAATCTTGCGTGTAGTTATGACGGCCGTTTTCAATTACGAGGTTTTCCCGTTGCAGGGTGGAGGTAGGTTTTATGCTTTCGCGAAAGCGTAATTCACACATAAATCTCTTCACATTACTATCTGGATTGCCCTTTACATAGCATAGACGGGCAGGCTCGAGGTCATGAACCGAAGCTATCGCGAGCCACTCCTGCTCCCGGTCGATAGGCAGAATCGTGGCCAGCGTTCCTAGTGGGGAAAGCATCGTGACTGCTCCCGATATAAGAGATTTCAGGTCTAGGCCGTGGTCAAATCTTGCCATGGAACGCCGCACCGCAAGTGTATCTTTTTTAAGTGTTGTAGCTGGGAAGTAGGGGGGATTGCTAGTAATCAGATCATATTTTATCCCAGGTGCGTAATGATTGAAATCTCCATGATGAATCTGTAATCTGTCATTCCAGGAACTATCTGAGAAATTTCTGCCAGCTTGCCTCGCAGCGTCTGGATCAATTTCTATCGCATGTATTTGAGCGGTGGGGTAACGCTGGGCCAGCATGAGTGCAATGACACCCGTGCCGGTTCCTATATCCAGCATTTTGTTTAAGGCGGGAATACTGCTGCACCATGCGCCTAGCAATACGGCATCAGTCCCTATTTTTTGAGCGCACTGATCCTGGTTGATATTGAATTTCTTGAACTTAAAAGTGCCCATGGCAAAAAGCTAGCTCAAGTAGATATCAATCAATCCATCAGGAGTCGTGATGTGAAACTCCTTGTTCTTGCGATCTACCTTTTGAATAAACTCATCGTTGAGTGGTACGAGAATCTCCCTGTCACCGTTTTCTATCTCGATAAGTGGCTGGGGGGTTGAGTCGTTTATAGACTTTAAGACGCCTATGTCGCCATGATGCTGATCAATCACCTTAAACCCAATGACTTCATGGTAATAGAACTTGTCACCCTCCAGTGGCGGTAAAAATGACAGGGGGAGGTAAAGCTCACGTTTCATGAGTGAGTCTGCACCCGGTTCATCATCAATATCCTCTAGCTTAAGGCGTAACAACTGGGATTTGTGTAAACTGCTGCGTTCAATAAAAAATGGAACCAGATTTTTACCCAGCAGGATAAAAACCGATTCCATTTCTGTAAACATCTCAGGCTCATCAGTGTCCAGTTTTACCAGCACCTCGCCCTTGAAACTAAATTTATTGACAACAGTTCCTACGTAAAAACAGTCTTTTTTACGCATGGATCAGTTTTTACTCTTCTTCGCCTTTGGCGGTTTCCTCGTTTTCTGCGGGTGCTTCTTCTGGCGCTTCCTCCTCTGCAGGTGCGTTTGCTGCTATACGAGCCTCGTTAACTGCCTTTTCTGCTTCAAGAGCTTTGGCGGCATCTGCATCTGCATCTGCTTGCAGGCCTGCTGCTTTTCCAGAAATCTTAGCTTCTTTCTCTTCTAGCCACTTGTTGAATTTCTCATCAGCATCCTCTTGAGAAAATGCTCCCTTACTTACTCCGCCGTTGAGGTGTTTTTTAAGCATCACACCTTTATAGCCTAGAATTGCACGAGCCGTGTCAGTAGGCTGGGCACCATTCTCTAGCCATTTAACTGATCCGTCCACATCTAGATGGATGGTTGCCGGATTTGTGTTAGGGTTGTATGTCCCTAGTTTTTCTAGGAAACGTCCATCACGTTTAGAACGTGAATCTGCTGCTACGATCCAGTAAAAAGGTTTTCCTTTTTTACCGTGTCTCTGTAATCTGATTTTTACGGGCATGTCATTAAAGTTTAAGGGTATCCCGACCCTGGTTATTAATTTGAGCTTGCAAAAATAGCTTTTTATCACCTCATGGAGAAATAGCTGATAATTTTATTTACATTTGATGCTTTACCCAAAATCAATTGATTGCGATATGAGAATGACCAAATCCCTTATATATCCCTTATTTGCCATGGTGGCATTACTGCTGGGCTCATGCTCAGAAAACCTGGACGAGGACAATGATCCAGCCATCCAGGCACAATTAAATGGTGACTTCTATTCTGCCACCCAGTTTTCTGCCGTAAACAATGACGATGGATCCGTTAGTATAACAGGTGTTGCACCTGCGGGAACCGTGGTTCTCAATCTAGAGTCTGCAGCTTCTGGTATTTATTTTTTACGACCAGGGTCTGATACTAATGCCAGTTTTTCTGTGGATGAACTCACCACTTTTTCAACGGATAATGGAAGTGGTCGTGGTGAGATAAGCGTTTTCAGGACTGATGCTCCCAATACTGTTTCTGCAGAATTCAGTTTTATCGCCTATACAGCTAGCGAGAACGATTCTTTATTCATGCGCCAGGGGATTGCTTATCAGGTTCCATTCGGTGGGGCGGTGGTTATACCTACACCTACACCTGTAACAGAGTCTTTTACCGCAATGGTAGACGGAATGCCCTTTGACGCAACTGCAGTCACTACTGTGATCTCATCAGGCGAACTTCTGATTACTGGATCGCAAGGATCAGCCTTTATCAATATTCGGGTGGCAGAAGACATTATGCCAGGTGTTTATATGGTGGATGCAATGCCGTCTGAGGTGACGGTTCAGTACGGAAATGCTGGATCCACTGTTGCTGGCGGCGTAACCGGTATGGTGGAAATTTTGACCAATGAAACGACAAATCAGGTAATGGTAGGCACATTTGAATTTGTGACCGGCCCTCCAGACGATTTTGAGATCACTGCTGGATCTTTTACGGTCAACTACTAGAAATATTTGATGAGCTTTAGCACTAGATAGTCAGCTACTAGCAATTAACTTTTTGATTCTTACAACCGCCTTATCGATTTGATTTGGCGGTTTTTTGTTCTACGCAAATCGTATAAGCTCTTTATGAGAATGTTTAGATCGCTAACTTTATAAACTCGAGCCATAGCCTTAAGATTATTCAGCCTAATGAAAACGCGTTGAGGTGAAGACATTCATTAAATCAAGTGCAATAAATGATTTCCTTGTCATTTATTGAAAGGGTCAAAAAACGTGTAATTAGGTACTGATATATCCTGCACTATGTCGTTCAGAGTATGTTTTCATCTAGAGGAAGAACGTAACATCCCTATTCTCTAACATTTCAAAATATTTTCCATGCTCCTCATGGAATATTAAGGAAAGGAAGATTGAGGAATTTCCGCATCTTAGGTCAGATGACTTCCCACTTTTGTTAATAGTGTGCCAGGCCATTTCAATTAAAGATTCCGTTCATCAGGATTTCAATTGCAAAAGCACCTTCTTATCTATTGAGCAATCTAGAGATAGGTATAAGCAATGAGCTTGATTTATCTACTTCAATCCATTTGAATTTTTGTAATGAGGTTTCATTTTTATAATGGCTGTACAACCTCATGCAATAGAAGAAAATTGCTGCTCCTATAAGTACTTCACGGTATTCCATGGATACATTTTTCAAAGGCATGGGAATGTCTTCCAGTAGTTTGCGAGACATGATGGGTAAGAAGTAAAATACGATGGCAGTCACAACAGATAAAATAGTCAGTTTTGAATTTCCATTAAGCAGGGCGAGAAAAATCACGACGGCAATGAGTCCCGTACAGAGCACCAAATCATATTTGTAGAAGTAGATATTCAAACTATACGTGAAGACTGTAAATACAAAAATGGCTAAAGCATAAGGTAATTCAGGCACATAAATCCCGATCACCTTTCGCACACCGAAAATCTTTAAGACACACAATGCTATCCCGATATAAAATGTTCCCAGCACAGAAAGCGCGTTAAACAGGTACGAGTTCATATTGTGAAAATTCAATTCTTGTTGTGAATTGATTTTGGCGAGTTCTTCCGGTGTGTGAATATTAAATATTCTCTGTGCCCAGCTGATCTCCTCACCAGTCGCAATCAGAATCAAGATCCCGACTACCAGAAAAAACATACCCAAAATCCTATACTGGGGACTGGACTTTAATTGTGCAAAGGTCATAATAAGTGTGACGCCGCTCATGCCCAGTAACAATGCTGTAAACCACTCGATAATATTGTCCTCTAGACCTAGCTGGATAAATTCTTCTAGATCGTAATAAGCGATCCTGCAAAAAACCGCAATCATGATTATGGTATAGCAGTAGAAGTAATCTGCATGTTCTTTCATCTCTATTATTTAAGGACGCCCCGTTTGCAATTGTATAAAGTCTTACAAAGCCTTGCAACTAATTGGTGTATTAATAAACGCGGCAGTAAGAGGCACAATCGTTCAGTAATCGACTCAATAAAATTCTGCAACGGACTAAACAATTTATTTACAATTTGATAAAGAAATACATACAATAATTGACACAGGAACTGACTAACTTACGTCAGCCGTTTGTTCAGCCTATAATTCAAGTTATCAGTCTAATGAAAACAGAATTAACAAGTCGGAAAAAACGTACACAATAAATTACAACGACTCTTTTTCAAATATGATTAAAGCGTACTTTTGCCCGCGCTTAAAAAAGCTCAACCATGCGATTTTTAAAATCTTTTTCAGTTCTTTTGGTAATCCTATCTGTATTTTCTTGTTCAGAAAATCTTGATATTACTAATGATCCCGCACTACAGGCACAAACAGATGCCGGCTTTTTTGCAGCAGACGCTTTCGGTGCTGTTTCTAACGATGATGGGACAGTTTCAGTTACCGCATTGAATGATACGGGTATCCTGAATTTGGAACTGGAATCTGCCGCTAGCGGGATTTACGCAATGGAACCCGGTTCAGAGAGCTTTGCAACGTTCAACAGGAATGGTGAGCTATTTTCTACCAATTATGGATCAGGTAGAGGTGAGCTTATGGTCTTTGACACTGAAACACCCAATTCCGTTTCTGTAGAATTTGATTTTGTAGCCTATACGGTGAATGGGCAGGATTCGCTTTTTATGAGGCAGGGGATGGCTTATCAGGTACCATTTGGTAATCCTATCATTACGCCTGCACCTGTAGAAAATCTTTTCAGTGCGCAAGTGGACGATGAGGCATTTGAAGCTTCCAGGGTTTTTGTAAATAAGATTGATGATAGGTTAAACATCATAGCCTCTAAAGGAATACAGTCACAAATCATTCTAAGAGTTCCTGCAAACATTGACGCTGGATCCTATGACCTAGAAAGCAACGATTTTATCGAGGCCGTATTTACACAACGTGGGGTTACAGCCACTGCTATCAGAGGAACTATCATTATAGAAGAAAATAATACACGCAACTCCGTCATTAAGGCAACTTTTGAGTTTACCACTGGTGAACCAGATTACCATGTAATTAATGAGGGTAATCTGGTAGTAAGCTATTAATTGATTACCAAAAGAAAATCAGCCTACTTTCCATTAATTGGTTCAAATTCAGGTACAGCTCTGGAAATCTACTGTTTTAAATAGATTTTTTTACTTGAGTAATCCAGTACTGCTTTAGAAGAGATAAGAAAATCTGCGCCCAGCAATCCCTGCACAGATCTCATTTTTTCACCTTTCAAGGCGTTGTTGATAAAGCTCATGTCCATCGTGAGTAGGGTGGTGTCCTCATCTGCCCAATCACTTAATTCCAAGTGATTGTTATGAGAAATACGAGGTCTAAGGCTACCACTGGCAGTTCCTATCGATCTGTCCAGAAACTCGGTTTCAAGCTTGAATTCCTTATACATTTTCTGATCCACGCAAGTTGCACTAGCGCCAGTGTCAATGATAAATCTCCCCTTAAAACCATTGATCATCACCTTTGTAATGATATGACCACTTTTTTTTGCTATAGTCATGTTATGCGATATGTAACCTTTATCCAGAAGTACTCGTTTCAAAGAAGCCATAAGTCAATTGAGGTCTCAAAGATACCTTTTGGTTATGGTGCAGATTCAGCGGATTTGCTAAATCCCGTCTTTCCCACATTACTTTTGCCTGATGACTTTGATAGACACACATACCCATTTATATAGTGAAGCTTTTAAAGAAGATTTGCCAGAGGTTATTGCTAGGGCAATTGAAAAGGACGTCACTGAATTCTACCTGCCGGCCATAGACAGTTCACACATCGCATCCATGGAAGCCGTGAAAAAAAGCTACCCAGACCAGGTATATCTCATGGCAGGACTTCACCCTACATCTGTCAAGGGAAATTATGAGCAGGAGCTGGAAATAGTAGAAAAAGAACTAGCTACACGGGAATACGTCGCCGTGGGCGAGATAGGCATGGACCTTTACTGGGACAAAACTTTTTTGAAAGAGCAGCAAGTTGCATTTGCGCGACAGATTGAGCTATCTCTTACGCATGATTTACCTATTGCGATCCACTGCCGGGATGCATTTGATGATGTTTTTGAAGTGCTTGAGGATTACAAAGGGAAAAATCTTACCGGCGTATTCCATTGTTTTACGGGCACGCAAGCACAGGCAAACCTTGCCGTTGATCTAGGTTTACATCTAGGCATAGGCGGGGTAGTTACATTTAAAAATGGGAAGATTGATCAATTCCTTTCTCAGATCCCGCTGGATAAGATCGTTCTGGAAACTGATTCACCATACTTAGCACCCACGCCGTATAGAGGAAAACGTAACGAGAGCTCATATATCAGGATCATTGCAGATCGTGTCGCAGATATTTATAGCATTCCCTTAGAAGAAGTAGCGAGAACAACCACGCAGACTGCCCGTCATATCTTTCACAAAGTTAAACGATAAACGTATTTTTGAAGTTCTCAAAAATCTACTTTGGCTTACGACGATATACGTTTTTTCAATTCTGATGAGGTGCTAGTTGCCTTGCGCAGCGCAGTAAGGCACCCCATGATCAAGGAATTGTTCAAATACACATTTCCTGATAAGACTTATGAGGAAATCACTGACGTTGTTCTATCCTGCGATACAATTGATGACTTCCAGCGCACTGTGATCAGCCGTACTGTAGAGCGTATACTAGACACGACCTCTGCCGGACTCACTACCAGCGGTTTTGACAGGCTGGATAGCAATACCTCCTACTTATATATATCAAATCACCGTGACATCGTCATGGATACCTGCCTGCTTAACCTCACCCTATTTGATCACGACCTTATACGCACCGCAAGTGCGATAGGCGATAATCTTATACAACGACCGTTTGTAAATGCACTCAGCAAGCTGAATAGGAATTTTGTCGTGAAACGCGGTGCCTCGCCCCGTGAAATTTTGAGTAGCAGCAAAAAGCTGAGTGAGTTTGTAAAGCACCTTTTACAGGATGAACACCGCAGCGTATGGATAGCGCAGCGACAGGGCCGCACAAAAAACGGTAATGATAAGACGGAACAAGGAGTCCTCAAGATGATCGCCATGGCTGCAGGTGATATGCCTGTCGAGGAATACCTTACCCAGCTACGTATAATCCCAGTTTCCATTTCTTACGAGCATGATCCCACGGATATTCTCAAGGTACCAGAACTACTTGCCCAGAAAGCAGATGAGGAATACGTAAAATCAAAAAACGAGGATTTCAATAGCATCATGCGCGGCGCCCTAGGGCAGAAGAAGCGTATCCACATCGCCGCAGGTAAGCCTATCGTGGTGGATGACCTCCCCGGCCAGAGCACTAACCAGGTTTTACAGCGAGTTGTAGCCTTTCTAGATGAACGCATCAGGAAGAATTTTAGGTTGTGGCCGTCTAATTATATCGCCCACGATCTACTAAAAAACACATCAGAATTCAGCGATAGGTATTCAGATGCAGAAAAGAAACAGTTTGAACGCAGGTTGCACTTGCGCGTGGACATAAGTGACCCCATTGCGGTGGCTAGTTTTCTGGAAATGTACTCACGCCCTGTAGAAAACCAGCACCAGCTAGCCACCGTCCATGAGCTCTAGCATCCTATTGATTTACACGGGCGGCACCATCGGGATGATGAAAGATCCAGATACTGGCGCATTGCGCTCGTTCAATTTTGATGAACTATTGCTGCACATCCCAGAGATCAAGCAACTGGATTGCGAGATCGTGACCCATTCATTTGAGCGGCCCATCGATTCCTCAAACATGGATCTGGCAGAATGGAATCATATAGGAGACGTGATCATGGAGAATTACCACCGCCATACGGGATTTGTGGTGCTACACGGCAGCGACACAATGTCCTACACCGCCAGTGCGATCAGTTTTATGTTTGAGAACCTGGAAAAGCCGATCATCTTTACCGGCTCCCAGTTGCCCATAGGTGATTTGCGCACAGATGCAAAAGAGAACCTGATCACCGCCCTACAACTTGCCATCCAGCTGGATGAGGATAAACGACCACTCATCCGTGAGGTGTGTGTGTATTTTGAATATCAATTGTACCGTGCAAACCGCACGACAAAGAACAATGCCCAGTATTTTGAGGCCTTTCTTTCCCCTAATCTGGCTCCACTGGCCATAAGCGGGGTCAATCTCAATATCAACAGGCGGTTGTTGTGGAGGAGGGAGGATAATGTGTACGCTTTCGCGAAAGCGGAACAAGAACAAACCATCCCCACCCAGAACATCTATGATCTACGATACAGGCCCAGACTGGTAGATAAAGTCGCCATCCTAAAACTGTTTCCCGGTATAACAGAAAGCGTGGTGCGCGCAATCTGCGAGATCCAGGAATTGCAGGGATTGATCATCGAGACCTACGGTAGTGGCAATGCACCCACCCTGCCGTGGTTCAGGCATTTGCTGGAAGAGACGATCGAGCGGGGTGTACGCGTGGTAAACGTGACCCAGTGCAACGGCGGCGGGGTAAATATGACCAAATACACGACCGGCCTCCACCTGCTTAAACTGGGAGTGATTTCAGGCCACGACATGACGACGGAAGCAGCGGTGGCAAAAACCATGTACCTCCTGCAGCACACGAGCAACTACGAGAGCTTTAAGGTGTACTTTGAAACATCACTGCGCGGCGAGCTGACTAGAGAATGATTAGGTTCTCGCACCTGCACCTGAATAACAGAGATTATTTTCCCCCAGCAATTCACGAAATAACCCTATTTTTGCACCCCAATTAGTGAGGTGGCCGAGTGGTCGAAGGCGCACGCCTGGAAAGTGTGTAAACGGCAACGTTTCGAGGGTTCGAATCCCTTCCTCACTGCTTAAAGCACAATTCCCGTTGCGCTGGTCGCAACGGGAATTTTTGTTTTCAGAGCGTCGCAAACGCAGTTTGAGTAAGGTCTGAAAACAAATTCCAGCCCAGCGATAGCGGGGCGGGAATGCTATTTTCAAAAGCAGCTTGACCTAGGGATCAACGCAGTTAATCCCAATTACAAAAGCCAGTCGCAAACGCAGTTTGAGTAAGGTCTGAAAACAAAAATTCCCAGCCCCGCGATAGCGTGGCGGGAAAGCTATTTTCAAAAGCGGCTTGACCCAGGGATCAACGCAATTAATCCCAATTACAAAAGCCATGTCGAGAACGCAGTTCGCGTAAGTGGATGAAACAAAAATTCCCAGCTCCGCGATAGCGTGGCGGGAATAATATTTTCACAAGCAGCTTAAAATTTCCATCAGCTAAAAAATTCTAATAGCTAAGGACTAGCAGCTAAAAGCTTCGAAATAAACGACAAAAATCATCTATTCACCATCCCGCGCAATTCCTCAATGGTCTGAACTGGATCGCTGGACTTAAAAACATAACTACCAGCCACCAGTACATCTGCTCCAGCATCTTTTAATTGAACGGCATTTTTATCGGTTACGCCACCGTCAATTTCAATGAGCGTCGAGGTGTTTTTACTCCTGATCAATTCTTTAAGCTCTCTGACTTTGTCATACGTGTTCTCAATAAAACTTTGCCCGCCAAAACCAGGATTTACGCTCATCAAGCAAACGAGATCAATATCCTGAATCACATCTTTGAGAAGATTTACTGGCGTATGAGGATTGAGCGCTACGCCTGCTTTCATGCCTTTGGACTTGATATTTTGCAGGGTGCGGTGCAGGTGGGTGCAAGCCTCATAGTGAACGGTAAGAATATCACAACCCAGATCTGCAAAAGTCTGCACGTAGCGATCTGGATTCACGATCATCAGGTGCGTGTCGATGGTCTTATTTGCGTGTTTGACAATGTCGCGTAACACGGGCATCCCAAAAGAAATATTAGGCACAAAAACACCGTCCATGATATCAATATGAAACCAGTCTGCAGCAGACTTGTTGACCATTTCCACATCGCGTTGCAGATTAGCAAAGTCAGCGGCTAGGATGGAGGGGGCAATTTTTGTGGACATCGTAGGGGTTTGAGATTGCAAAGATATTGAATCAAGCCACCATCACTTTAAACTTTCTATTGAACATCAATGGATGGTTGCCTCTATTTTTATTCCACCTTTCCTTTTCCGATATTTTTTAAGTTGTAATCAAAAGGGCTGTGGTGATCTACTTTCCAGCATCCATCCCACACGAATGAAATATAAGCAGCCGCCACTTTATTTTTCCGAATAATTAAGGTATCCCCTGTTTCTGGCTTATAATCAAAATCAAAACAATTATGATCATTTAGATTAAGCGTAATCCAATCAGAATCTAGCCCATTGCCTAGGTCATCAACGGGGAACATATAATTCCCCATTTCCAATCCATTTTTAGAGGATCTGATTCTGTCAAGAATCCAAATATACATTTCTGGAATAGCAGCATTCTTGGGGTTAGGTTTACGAAGGGTTTTTCCTTTCTTTCTAACAATTAAATCTTCCTCTCTAAACTGAATTTCGTCAGAATTACAAGAGCAAAGTTTGATGCCTTGAGTAAAATCACACATTATATTTGTCCTCTATTTCAAATTTATCGAGCCTATTACTAAGAAATTTAATTTATCATTGGGACTTCAATACTCCACACAAACATTCTTTGCCTCAGTAAAGAAGTTAAGGGCTTCAAAACCACCCTCGCGGCCTACGCCGCTGTTTTTCATTCCACCAAAAGGTGTGCGCAAATCCCGATTCAACCAGGTGTTGATCCAGATGATGCCGCAATCGATACTTTTGGATAAGCGCATACTGCGCGATAAATCACTCGTCCAGACGGTGCAGCTTAATCCATAGGTAGAATCATTGGCTAAGTTCATCGCTTCTTCATCGTTGTCAAATGGCATCATGGTCACGACCGGGCCAAATATCTCTTCTTGGTTTAGCTTGCAACTGTTGCTTGTTACCTCAATCACGGTAGGGGCGAGGTAGTAACCATCTAGATGGTCTTTAACTTCAACTCGATTTCCGCCAGCTAGCACAGTGTATTCCTCTGGGTTCGCTTTCGCGAAAGCGATATACTCTTCTACTTTCTCACGGTGAGCGGCACTTACTACTGCACCCATTTTGGAATCTGGATCATCTGGATGGCTCACTTTCATTGCTTTTACCTTTTCAATAAATTCATTTTTGAATTGGTCATAGATACTTCTTTCTACGAGAATACGGCTGCCACACAAGCAAATTTGACCTTGATTGGCAAAACTGGAACGCAGGGTGGTGCGCAGCATCTTATCATAATCACAATCAGCAAAAATCAGATTGGGATTCTTGCCGCCCAATTCTAGGGATAGCTTTTTGAACATAGGCGCCGCAGTTCTCGCGATATGCGCGCCGGTCTGGGTGCCGCCTGTAAAACTAATGGCTTTGATTCCCACATGTTCTACGATTGCCTGACCGCAAGTGTCGCCCTTGCCATGCACGATATTGAGGACTCCGGCTGGCATGCCAGCCTTACGCAAGATATTCCCAAGTAAAAATGCCGTGGCTGGGGTGACCTCACTAGGCTTTGCCACGACGCAATTCCCCGCGGCGATCGCTGGCGCGATTTTCCACGTAAATAGATACAATGGCAGATTCCAAGGCGAGATGCATCCTACCACGCCCAGCGGCTGGCGCAGGGTAAAATTCATGGTGTTCTTGCCCACGCTCTCATGCGCTTTGCTGGCGTACTGTGTGATGGCATGAGCAAAAAATCTAAAATTGGATGCTGCTCGTGGAATGTCCACGGCTTTGGCAAGCCAAAGCGGCTTCCCATTATCCCGCGATTCTGCGGCGGCGAGCTCATCCAGGTTTTCTTCAATCAGATCTGCCACGCGGCTCATTACCTTGCTGCGATAATCCACCGTGGTCTTCGACCAGCTGTCAAAAGCATTGCTGGCAGCCTGATAGGCGCGTTCAACATCATCTGTATTTGAGTCTGGAATCTCACCATAGACCTGTCCTGTGGCAGGCTCGTAATTATCCAGCCACATACCGCTTACGGGGATGCAGTCTTTATTATCTATAAAATTTGTGACGGTCATTGCCTGGGCAGTTTTGTCTAGGCAAAATACGATTTATCAATCAGCCCTTCAATTTCATGATACGCTGATTAGTATCCACAAAAAAGCCTTTGCAATTTTGAATTGCAAAGGCTAATTATAAGTAAACTAATATCTACAAATTAAACCCGATCTCAACTCCCAGCTTCATCGCGATCAGCTTTGTTATTCTTGATTTGATTTCTGGAATCTTGACACTTTCCAAAACACTATTAGCAAAAGCAAACATGAGCAATGCACGCGCCTCCTTTTTACCTATACCGCGGGATTGCATGTAGAACATGGCCTCTTCATCCAGCTGGCCTATGGTGCAGCCATGCGAACACCGCACGTCGTCTGCAAAAATTTCCAGCTGTGGCTTTGCGTTGATCGTTGCCTTATCGCTGATCAGTATGTTGTTGTTTTGCTGGAAGGCATTGATTTTTTGGGCAATGCTATCCACCAGAACTTTTCCATTAAATACCCCCACAGATCGTTCATCAAAAATCTGCTTGTATTCCTGATAGCTCTCGCAATTAGGTGCGGTATGGTGCACAAGTGTGGAGTGATCCACATGTTGCTTGCCCTCAATGATCGTCACGCCATTCAAAACCGAATTGCAATGCTCGCCTTTTTGCAGGAAGATCAGGTTGTTGCGAGTAAGTGCACCGCCAAAACTAAACGTATGCATCCGCACCTCGCTGTTGTCCTGTTGTTCTACGTTTGTATGATCCAGTAGGGATGCTTGCAATTTGTCGTTCTGGATCTTATAGTAATCCACCATCGACCGCTTATCTGCGTAGATTTCCGTGACGCTGTTAGTCAGCATGGGGTTATCCGTAAGGCTCTGGTGGCGCTCGATGATTTGCACCTGTGCATTTTCACCCACGATGATTAGATTGCGCGGTTGCACCATCAGATCTGTCTCCTTGCCGGTCGAGATATAAACGATCTCAATGGGTTTTTCCACGGCGATGTTCTTCCCCACATGAATGTAGGCGCCCTCTCGTGCAAACGCCGTGTTCAGTGACGTCACCCCATCTTTAGGCGCGATCTTGTTGTAATATTTCTCTATTACGGCGCCGTATTTTGAATTGTTCAAGACGCTGGACATAAGGCAAACGTCGTACTTCTCGTGCGTGGTCTGCGATAGGTGCGAGCTGTAAACACCGTCAATAAAAATGACCCGATAGGCATCGATCTGATGGATCAGGTACTTCTTGATCTGCTCATAGGATACTCCAGCGTCCTGTTTGGGAAACTGCGTGTAATCCTTGTTGAACAGCTTTTTAAGCGAGGTATATTTATACGCCTCCTCTTTTAGTTTGGGAAGTCCCAGCCTTTCAAAATCGGCCAGTGCCGCACTGCGCTGCTCGTGCGCATAGGTTTCTGTATCCAGCTGTTCTTCCAGTGCCATGAAAGAAGATATGATATTGTCTTTAAAACTCATTTTGTTTCTGTTTGATCGGGATGGCTCAGTTTTCTAGTGCCTTTATCACATAATAGTGATTTCTCGATAGTGTTAACAGTAAATAGAACTCAATTGTTTGCGATAATTATAAATTTAATTACGCTTTCGTACTTCGACGGGCTCAGCATAAACTTCCCTATCGGGAAAGCATAAACACAGAAAACACCTCGTTACTATGCAGTCTCCAGTTCTTCCTTGATCCAGTCGTAACCGCGTTTTTCCAGCTCGTGAGCAAGTTCCTTACCACCTGATTTTACGATGCGTCCTTGATACAGCACGTGCACAAAATCTGGGACGATATAGTCCAGTAACCGCTGGTAGTGGGTAATCACGATGGTTGCGTTATCCTTGCTGCGCAGTTTGTTCACGCCATTTGCCACGATGCGTAATGCGTCTATGTCCAGCCCAGAATCCGTCTCGTCCAGAATGGCCAGTTTAGGTTCCAGCATCGCCATCTGGAAAATCTCGTTGCGCTTTTTCTCACCACCAGAAAAGCCCTCGTTGAGTGATCGCGATAGGAATTTGCGGTCTATCTCCAGCAGCTCGCTTTTCTCGCGGATTAGTTTGAGCATTTCTTTGGCCGGCATTTCTTTCTTGCCTTGTGCCTTGCGGGTCTCGTTGATAGCGGTTTTCATAAAGTTTGTCACGCTCACACCAGGAATTTCTACCGGATATTGAAAGGATAGAAAAATCCCCTTGTGCGCGCGCTCTTCTGGATCCAGCTCTGTAATATCATCACCGTCCATGGTGATCTCACCACTTTCCAGCTCATATTCCTCACGACCGGCGATCACGTTTGCCAGCGTGGACTTGCCAGAACCGTTAGGCCCCATAATGGCGTGTACCTCGCCTGGCTTGACATGCAGGTTGATTCCCTTTAGTATTTCCTTATCCTCTATGGAGGCTTTCAAATCTTTGATCTGTAACATAGTTCTATTTGATTGTGGACGGTTGTCCCGTCTTTATCACGTTATTGTTGAGCGCTGGGCTCACTTCTATAATTTTTTTTATGCTCACCATTTCATCCCAGCCCTCACCATTTTCCAGTTTGTATGGGTTAGGTTCTACCGTGCCGTGAATGGTGACCTGCACCATATCGTATTCTTCTTTTTTCAATGCCTGTGCAGCCTCGTTGAGTTTGAGTGCCATGTCATCAAAACGTACGGCATAGATGGATTGACGGGTGGTAAGCACCGCTACGCTATCAGCTGGCTGGCAGTAATAATCTCCTACTAATTTCACCTGTCCATCTGGGACTGGTATTTCCTGGACTTCTTGAACCTCGGTTGCATCTTCAGTTACGGGTTCTTCTGGGGTGTTGTTTTTGCAGCTTGCGAGTAATAATGAAAAACATAGAATACTGAGAGTCCAAAAGCTTTTTATAATGCTCTTATTCAAATGGGATAAGGTAATGGGGAAACTTGGCATAAGTAAAATAAAATAGCCTGAACCAAATGGTTCAGGCTACAAAGATATTCAGTTTGTTGCGTCTATCTAGGATAATACCATAATATAGAGCGATAGCATTATAGTCATCTATATTTCAAAAACGCAATTTATCATTCAAATAAGTCCAACCGTCATCTCTCATTAATGGATAGAAAAACTTAAAATGGGCTCTTCCGTATACGATTGCAATTTTATCATCTTTCGCATTTGTAACCTCATCAAAAAGATTTTTTTCTCTAAACTCATAAACTGCGTAAAAAAATGAACCAGTATTTTTATTTTTTTTACAATCGTATTTGTCCATCAAATCAGTGGCAGAATCACATGCGGTAAGGATAATTGTCTGGTTTTCCTTTTCATGAGCTGCGATTAATTCTTGATAAGTTACGTCAACAATAGGATCACTGGCGGATAAGCCGATATTCTCAAGTCCTTGGGCTTCAAATTTACCAGATCTATACCATTTCGGTGTGGACTTATTATTGGGATCATCGTACGATGCTGTGAGTGTTTCCCCCAAAAGGCTTCGTAGCTTTTTCCTCAAAACTACTTTGCTTAAGCTATCAGTCCTTTCTTCGAAAGTTAATCCTTCTCTGTAAATTGTAAAACCATCTTTTCTAAGACTATCAATAATTTTTTTGGTTCCTTCAAAAAAACTTTTTTTACCGAGATGGGACATAGGTATATAAACAACGGTTTTACTACCTTTTACAAAATGCTTTACCTCAGGTGTTTTATTTGTGCGCCAACCGACAATAGAACTTTGGCAGCTTATAGCAAGAGAAGCAATGAGTAAGAACAAGTAGTTCCGATTCAATCTTCTAAGCCCGTTGAAATGCACCATTATTCCTTCGCTCCTGCTATGGATTCAATAATTCTTTCAGCCGCATCTACCCAACAACCTAATCTACAGTTGCCACGTCCTTTTTTTCTTTTGCCATTCTCATCCGTGTATTTCTCTTGACAGTATTCCATACATTGTGAGAACGGGCCTTGAGCATTTTCACCATCATCATCATTTCCATTAGCTTCAAGACTAGTCTCTAAAGCTAGCCAGTCATCAAACTGTCCTTGTGAAATTTCTAATGCGTCCAATAAGCTAGGCTCTAAGATAGTTGAAATCATTTCTTCGTTCTCATTGTCCCATGTAATTGTATAGTTACCTGTAACAGTTTCTCCTAAAATCAATACACTAGTTATGTAAGTATAACTCTCTGAAGAGCTCTGAACCTCAGTAGTTATTAAGTTCCCATCCAACTCATTTAGGCTTTGCGATGATGATTCAATATCTGATTGATCATAGTGATTGTCTGTAGAGCATGAAAACAATGTCAAAAACAATGTTGTTAACACTAAAAATCTAATTTGCAGCTTCATAATTTTAAAGTTTAAGTTAATGCACCGTAGAGAACGTTAATGTAAAGGCCTTGTTCTTTTCTGATTACATTGTAAATGAAAAAAAAAACGGGGCTACCAAATTTTGAATGGATATTAACTCAAAACAATTGGTTTCTGAAAATATGTTCAGATTTCTGAACCTAAGCATTTCTAGATCTTACATTGCTCTAAGTAAAGCTAAACCTTGCCAATGCCACCCATCGTTAAACACGAGTTTATTTGCTGCCTTGACGTATTCTAGCTTTTTCATTTATGCAGGTTGTTGATCGATTATACCAGCCTCTTAAAGGACTTCCAGCATTTGATTTTCTTCTATTCTGCCATTTAATTTGAGTGCCCTTTTCCTGCCATTAGAAAGTAAGAGCGAGTAGTGCGGCTCACCAAACACTCTCGTCACATGTAGTTTTTTTATGTTGGAAACTGGAATAGTTTTTTGGAGGCTTTGAAACAGAGATGCATAAATAATCACCCCTATTGAAGCAAAAAAGATAAAGTAAGTAACAAAATCAACTGATTCAAGAGACTGTCCATTGCCGTAAACAGCTCTGTAAATGCGGGTAGCAGCAAACAACAGCTGCATAAAAGCCATGGCAAGCAAAATGTAACCTGATTTACCCCAGCTATCGTCAATGGTGATTTTATCCGACTTATCGTCAAAAGTCAGTGTTGTATGTACTTTCCACATCTCTCTTTTTCATTTATGAATTTTTTGGATAATTACGCTTTCGCGAAAGCGGAAACACAACAAGCCAATTCATTCTTATTAATCTCATTTATCCGACAGAACCTTCTAAGCTTATCTCCAGTAACTTCTGGGCTTCTACGGCAAACTCCATGGGGAGTTTATTCAATACTTCTTTTGAAAATCCATTGACAATCAGTGCGATGGCTTTTTCTGTATCGATACCACGCTGGTTGCAGTAAAAGATCTGATTTTCACCTATTTTACTGGTGGTCGCCTCGTGCTCGATGCGTGAGGTGCTGTTCTTATTCTCTATGTAGGGAAAGGTGTGGGCACCACATTTGTTTCCCATCAGCAGGCTATCGCACTGGGAGAAGTTGCGTGCATTCTTTGCCCGCGGGCTTACCTGTACCAGACCGCGGTAGGAGTTCTGGGATTGTCCCGCGCTTATCCCTTTTGAGATAATCGTGGATTTTGTGTTGTTGCCTAGGTGCACCATTTTGGTACCCGTGTCTGCTTGCTGCCAGTTGTTTGTTACGGCGATGCTGTAGAATTCACCCACGCTGTTGTCACCTTTTAAAACGCAACTGGGATATTTCCAAGTCACGGCACTACCGGTTTCTACCTGCGTCCAGCTGATTTTTGCATCTTTCTCACAAAGACCACGCTTTGTCACAAAGTTAAAAACTCCGCCTTTGCCATTCTTATCACCGGGATACCAGTTTTGAACCGTGCTGTATTTGATTTCTGCACCGTCCAGCGCAACCAGTTCCACGCAAGCAGCGTGCAATTGATTCTCATCCCTGGATGGGGCAGTACAACCTTCTAGGTAACTCACGTAACTTCCCTCATCTGCCACGACCAGCGTGCGCTCAAACTGACCCGTCCCGGCCTGATTGATGCGGAAATAGGTTGAAAGTTCCATGGGGCAACGTACACCTTTAGGAATATAGCAGAATGAACCATCAGAAAACACGGCGCTGTTTAGGGCTGCGTAAAAGTTATCCCGCTGCGGAATAACTGTTCCCAGATATTTTTTAACAAGCTCTGGGTGATCCTGAATGGCCTCGCTCATCGAGCAGAAGATGATTCCTTTTTCCGCTAGGGTTTTCTTGAATGTCGTAGCTACAGATACGGAGTCCATCACGATATCCACGGCGACCCCTGCCAGCTTTTTTTGCTCATCCAGCGATATGCCCAGTTTCTTGAACGTCTCCAGCAATTCTGGATCTACCTCGTCCAGGCTATCGTACTTGGGTTTTTTATTAGGCGCGCTGTAATAGGAAATCGATTGAAGATCTGGCTTGTTGTATTTCACATTGTGCCAGTCTGGCTCTGTCATGGTGATGAAATAGCGGTAGGATTCCAGCCTCCATTCCAGCATCCATTCTGGTTCATTCTTCTTTGCTGATATCATCCTGATCACATCCTCACTCAAACCTATGGGAATCGTATCACTCTCTATATCTGTATAGAAACCGTACTCATATTCCTTAGTCTCCAGTTCTTTCTGTAATTCTTCTTCAGTGTATTTCATACCTTAAATGTTGGGAGGTTTCAAGTTTCAAGTTTCACGTTTGCAGGACGTGAATGCTATTCTATTTGAATTTACTTCCTCTATGTTCGCTTTTTCTCAAGTAGTTCATAAATGATTGTAGTTTACTACTGAGGTGTTTGCATTTATCAACTAATGATTCAAATTGCTCTTGCGAGCAATAATTCCTATCTTTCACTCTATATAGTTGCGAGCGCGTCTCGCCTATTGATCCTTTTGCTATCGAGAGGAACTGATGAAATTCCTTCCCGCCGTCGCGCTCGTACCCTTCAGCAATATTATCCATGGCAGAACCGCTAGAACCATCAATCTGCGCGTACAATTTATAATCAGTTTTAAGATCAGAAGAATTTACAATCTGTAAAATATCCTGAGTGATCTCGTATGCTAATTTCCAAACGTCCAAATCTTCAAAACGCGTTATCGTTGCCATTAAATCTACTTTACTTCAAACGTAAAACCTTCAGTATTTAAGCTTACCCATTTTAAACGTGAAACATGAAGCATGAAACTTTACAACTTGATCTACAACGAGAAAGATTCCCCACAACCACATGTACGCTGCGCATTGGGATTGTTGAAAACAAAGCCCTTACCATTAAGCCCACCACTGAATTCCAGCGTAGTGCCTACTAGGTAAAGGAAGCTTTTTTTGTCCACCGCTATTTTGACTTGGTTTGCTTCAAAAACCTTATCGGTCTCTGCTGATTCCTTGTCAAATTTCAAGTCGTAAGAAAGACCGCTGCACCCGCCGCTCTTAACACCTACCCGCACAAAATCATGTTCTAGGGAATACCCATCATCGCTCATGAGTTGGGCTAGTTTGCTCTTTGCTGTATCTGAAACATTTATCATCTAAAAATGCTTTTTAAACACTCAACACAAAGATACGATAGGGACAGCGGCTAGGCAGCCCAGACTATCCTAAAGTCGTATGGTGATGATTGAGGCTGCTTATTGCATGGCTACTTAGAAATAACCAACGCTTATATGTGGCTTATTTCATTTTTACTGAACCTGAGCACATATCACCTTCCTTGATACCGATGAGCCAAACTCTAAGTTTATCGATTCGCTCAATTGTTAAGTCTTCAAGGTATTTTGAAACACAACTCGAATGAGATGTGCCGTAGTATCCTTCCCCATAGTCGGGAAATTTGAGAGCGAGTTCTGAATCACGGTAGTTTTGCCACTGACTCTGAGATATTTGTAGATTATTGATAAACAAGGTGTCGGTACGATACTCGATCAGAATCTTTTGGAAAACGGATAACAAAGTGCTATCAGATTTTTTAAACGATTTATAAGCCTCGTCATTCATTGCTGCTTGCGACTGAGCATAAATTACTGAACCAGAAGCAAAAAAAATGATTGTCAAATAAAAGCGAAACATAACAATATTAAAACCAGACAATAGGTCATTCATCAAGGCGTCTACACCGACCAGTAAATATCTTTTATGAAACCGTCACTATCAACGACTAAAAAGTTTTTTCTTTTCTCTTTCAGCAATAGCGATCTTTCATCTTTATTGATACACCGGCGTATCAATCATTCAACTTCAACACTGCCATAAACGCTTGTTGCGGGATTTCTACATTCCCCACCTGACGCATACGCTTTTTACCTTTTTTCTGCTTTTCCAGTAGTTTACGCTTACGGGAAATATCACCTCCATAACATTTGGCTGTCACATCTTTACGTAAGGCTTTGATGGTTTCTCGGGCAATGATCTTGGCACCTATGGCAGCCTGCACGGGAATGTCAAATTGCTGGCGCGGTATGAGTTCGCGCAGTTTCTCCACCATCTTTTTACCTATGGTGTAGGCATTGTCAAAGTGTACCAGCGCGCTTAGTGCATCCACCGGTTGCGCATTGAGCAAGATGTCCACTCGCACAAGCTTAGAAGTGCGCATCCCGATCGGTGCGTAGTCAAAGGAGGCGTAGCCCTTTGAAACTGTTTTTAGTCTATCGTAGAAATCAAAAACGATTTCTGCCAGCGGCATGTCAAAGGTCATTTCTACCCGCTCTGTGGTTAGGTAGGTCTGGTTTGTGACGATACCACGCTTTTCAATACACAGAGACATAACGTTTCCTACAAAGTCAGACTTGGTAATGATCGTCGCCTTGATATACGGCTCTTCTACGTGATTGAGTGTAGATGGTTCTGGCAGATCGCTGGGATTGTTAACGATGACCGCCTCATCTGGATTTCGATTTGTAAACGCGTGGTAGGAAACGTTAGGTACCGTAGTAATAACCGTCATGTCAAATTCACGTTCCAGTCGCTCTTGAATGATCTCTAGGTGCAACATTCCCAAAAATCCACACCTAAAACCAAATCCCAAGGCAGCACTGCTTTCTGCCTGAAACACCAGTGATGCATCATTGAGCTGGAG
Organism: uncultured Flavobacteriaceae bacterium; assembly: GCA_963740155.1. Lineage (GTDB taxonomy): Bacteria > Bacteroidota > Bacteroidia > Flavobacteriales > Flavobacteriaceae > Nonlabens. The sequence continues at coordinate 270,408 of CAVUDE010000005.1, forward strand.
TTTTTCCATACTTGCTCGCAAGTCCTCGTAATCTTCCGTATCCACTGGATAGATCCCTGCAAAAACCATGGGCTTCACGTCTTCAAATCCTTCAATCGCATTCTGGGTGGGATTTGCGTGATCTGTGATGGTATCACCTACTTTTACTTCTTTTGCTTCTTTGATCCCCGTGATCAGGTAACCCACGTCACCGGTGCCTATTTCTTTTTTGGGAACTTGTTTGAGTTTGAGCGTGCCTATTTCATCGGCAAAATAATTCTCACCCGTATTCACGAATCGTATTTCCTGTCCCTTTTTGATGGAGCCATTGATGACCCTAAAAATCGTCTCCACCCCACGGAACTGGTTGTACTGCGAGTCAAAAATCAATGCCTGCAGTGGCTGGTTGGGATCGCCCTTTGGCGCAGGTACACGCGCCACGATGGCGTCTAGGATTTCCTGGATTCCCAATCCCGTTTTTGCACTCGCGGGAATCACCTCACTGGCATCGCAACCTAAAAGGTCAACGATATCATCCGTCACCTCTTCTGGATTTGCACTGGGCAAGTCCACCTTGTTGAGTACTGGAATGATCTCCAGATCATTTTCCAGCGCTAGATAAAGATTTGATATGGTTTGTGCCTGGATGGATTGTGCCGCATCCACCACCAGCAGCGCACCCTCGCAAGCTGCAATCGATCGTGATACTTCATAAGAGAAATCCACGTGGCCAGGCGTGTCGATCAAATTGAGGGTATATTTCTCACCATCTGGCGCGGTGTAGTCCATCTGGATCGCGTGGGATTTTATCGTAATCCCGCGCTCACGCTCCAGATCCATACTGTCTAGCAACTGGGCTTGCGCCTCACGCTTTGTAACCGTCTGGGTAGCATCCAGTAGGCGATCTGCCAGGGTGCTTTTCCCGTGGTCGATATGGGCGATGATGCAAAAATTACGTATGTTTTTCATATCCATTTTCTAGGGCGTGCAAATATAGTTCATCTGCCTACCGTACTTAAGTCTAGTGGAGTGATGATAAGCTTACAAAAGCTGGAATTCTAGTGAGGAGTTTTCTGTGATTACGCTTTCGCGAAAGCATAAAACCTACAAACTCAGATAAAGCTCAAAACACTGCGGTGCATATAACCAGACAATGAATCCCTATGCCGCACCTGATACCAGTTCCCGTACTGGCCGATGACCCTGACGGTGTCGTTTTTGATATCTGAAATTATAAGGGTTTTTGTGGACGGTCCACGCCTGAGATTTGCCGCATTATTCTTGCCTGTCGCAAAAGGCGAGTAGGGTAGCGGGTCAGTTTCAACAGGCTCAGGCTGCGACCAGATGAAAGGTTTTGGGTCGATTGCCAGACCATTTTTATATATGCCAAAATGTAAGTGAGGCGGGGTAGTCCTGGCATTCCCAGTGTTTCCTACAAAACCTATGGTGTCGCCAGCATTCACCAGATCTCCCTGTTGTATATTCCATTTTTCTAGGTGCGCATAGTAGTGTGATACACCCATTCTAGCATCGTACAGCCAGACCTGCTTGCCGCCCAGCCCACGATCTGCAACTCGCGCTATTCTACCGTCGCTAGCGGCTATGACCGGGGTATTTCTAGAAGCAAAAATATCATTACCCTCATGGCTGCGCCTGCCACCATCGCGCACAGCGCCCCAGAATGATTTAATGGCACCATTTGTTTTCCCGTCAACCGGAAACTTGTAGATAGGCTGTTTGGCAATCTGGAAATTGAGGGTGTCAACTGCATTTAATTTTGAAGCGATCGCAACTTTAATGATCCCGTTTTTGTTGGGTATGTACTGTACAACAGAATCCAAATGGTCTAGAGTAGATTCCACTTTTCCGTTTACCGCTATCTCTATAAACCAGTCTGATTTTTGAATACCAGTATTAAGAAGAAGTTGTTCACCTAGAGAAGCGTTAATGTGATAAGTGGCGGCAAAGGTGTTTTCAAGGTTGCTGTAGGCAAGTTGCGTGTATGGTGCCGTTATTACATAGGGGGAATTTGCACTTGAAGTCTGCAGGGAATCCCACTTTCCTCGTTCTGTACCGGTGAGCGTGCGCAGGTAAACTTCCTTAGCAGACGGTGGGTGGATAGCATCAATTAAAACCTGCTTATATATGTACAGGAAAATCCCCCCGCCACAGAGAATTAGCACAATGATCAACCATTTGACCTGTCGCATAGAATACTCGCATCACTAAAATCACACCAAAACTTCTAGATCAAACCGTTCAGATTATACCTTCAAAAACGACTTGATATTTTCCTCCAGCAATGGAGACGTGGGTCGTTGTGCGTTGCTGTCCACGAGCCTGCCGTTCTTGTCAAATAACATATAGCGGGGAATGGTGCTCACGTTGTTAGTCTGGAAGAGTTTGCCCTTTGGGTAGTTTTTTGCCAGAAAACTGTTTTCCATCAGATTGAACTGCTGGGCGCTTTTTTCCCAGGCCTGTGCGTTGCGGTCAATAGAAACGTAGAGAAAGACTACTTCCTCGTTCTTGAACTTTTCCTGTAATTTGTGGGAGGCTGGCATCATCGCCTTGCACTGGCACCAGCTGGCCCAGATATCCATGTAAACCACTTTTCCTTTGTAGCCCTTGATCGTTTCCTCCAGATTGTGGTAGTCATTATTAAAATCTACCATGTGAATGACGTCATTGCTGGACGTGTCCACTCCCTCATATTGTAGAGGAGCCGGGGGTGCCTCTGGTTCTTTTTCCTTGCAGGAAAGAGTAAGCATAATGATCAGCCCAGTGGAAAAAATTCTAAGTATCATATTCATGAAAATAGGTATTTGACGAGTTCTTCTATTCTAGAGAAAGCAATGATTTCTGTTCGTTTATTGTTCATTTTTTGTTTGAGTGGCGCGATGAACATTTTGTCAAAACCCAGTTTTGCCACCTCGTTGATACGCTGCTCCATCCTACTGGCCGGGCGTATCTCACCGCCCAGTCCTACCTCTGCACAAAAACAATGCTGTAGCGGGATCTCAATATCAAAGTTTGAGGATAAAATTGCCGCTACCACCGCAAGATCTATCGCTGGGTCATCCACGGTGATACCGCCGGTAATGTTAAGGAAAACGTCTTTCTGGCCTAATTTAAAACCAGCACGTTTTTCTAGAACGGCCAGAATCATATTCAATCGCTTGAGGTTATAACCCGTCGCACTTCTTTGTGGCGTACCATACACTGCAGTACTTACCAGTGCCTGGACTTCAATCATCAGTGGTCGCATGCCTTCCATGGTGGCGGCAATGGCGGTGCCGCTTAGGACAACCTCCCGCTGGGAGATCAGTATCTCGCTGGGATTGATCACCTCGCGCAGCCCGTGCGTGAGCATCTCGTAAATGCCTATTTCATGCGTGCTGCCAAATCTATTTTTCAACGCACGCAAGATCCTATACGTATGGTTGCGATCGCCCTCAAATTGCAGCACGGTATCCACCATGTGTTCCAGGATTTTGGGACCTGCTATATTTCCGTCTTTGGTGATGTGACCTATGACTAGGACGGGGGTATTTGTTTCTTTGGCAAATTTTATCAGCTCGCTGGTACATTCCCTGATCTGGCTCACGCTGCCGGCTGCACTCTCGATATGGTCAGAATGCAGGGTCTGGATGGAGTCGATGATCAGCACGTCTGGCTGGATGCTGGAAATTTGCCTGAAAATATTTTGGGTCTTTGTCTCGGTAAGTACGTAGCAACGATCTGCGCCTTTATGTATACGATCTGCGCGCATCTTAATCTGCTGGGCGCTTTCCTCTCCACTCACATATAAGGTGTTGAATGGCAGGTGCAAAGAAACCTGAAGAAGCAGCGTGGACTTGCCTATACCAGGCTCACCTCCCAGAAGTGTGACAGATCCCGGCACGAGACCGCCACCCAGCACGCGATTGAACTCACTGTTTGTGGTGTCCAGTCGTGGACTTTCCTGTGCGTTTATTTTTGATATAAGGGTAGGTTGAGGTTTACGCTTTCGCGAAAGCGTACTTCCCACCTCCTCTTGATCCCAGTCTGGCTTTGCTGATTTTTTTTCCACGACCTCTTCCACAATCGTGTTCCACTCCTTGCAGGCATTGCACTGTCCCTGCCAGCGTGTGTATTGCGCACCGCAATTCTGGCAGAACCAGGAAGTCTTGGTTTTGGCCATTAATCTCGCGCTTCCTTGAGTAATGCAATGCGATCCAAAACGATTTCAAGGTTAACCCCTGCGGCCGGTTGCAGCGTGTAGGCTTTTTCATAGGATTTTATCGCACGTTGTACCCTGCCTATTCCCTCATAACCCAGTCCCTGCAGGAAGTCACCGTACAATTTTTCTGGGTGTTCCTTACTGGTCAATTCTCCTAGGTTTATTAGAGAATCCCAGTCCTCTCTTTCGATAAGCAGATTTGCCAGTTTGACAATATCTACCAGTCGATGCTTCTGTATAAATCCGTAGGTTTTATAGATAAGCTTTTGTTTCTCAATCAGTTTATTAACCGCATTGAGCTGTTCTGATCTTTTCTTTGGTTTTTCTTCTTCCACCTCTGCTTCTTCACCATCTTCTGCCGTCTCGGTCTCCATTGTTTCTGGTAAGTCGGTTTCCAGTTCCTGGGCGGGATCCAGAGTTTCGGTTTCTTCTACTACCTCTTCTTCACTAGCTAGATCCTCGATGAATTCATCATCAATGATGGCGTAGTTTCTGAAAACAAACTGAAGTCCATTGGGAATGGCATTGCTGGCCACGGAATATTTGTTAGTTCCCTCAAATTTATCCAGCTGAATATTTGTACGTATGCCGCCCACGCCCGTAGTATCCACTTGATTTGTAATCATGCCATCCATACTGGTATCTGTAGCGGTGGTGCCTACATAGAAAAAATTGATCTTCTTGCGTCTCTGTAATTTTGGGACAAGGTTTGCCTGGATCAGCTTGCTGTATTCAGGTTTTATCTGGATAAAGGCTTCTATGGGGATCAGATCGCGCATCAGATAGAAAGTGGCAAAATTTGCCGTAATGTCCTGTCCCACCATTACTGTAAAGGGCGCGATGCGGTAGTCCTTTTCCATTTTTTCTTTGACCTCCATGACAAAGTCCATGAATTTCTGGCCATCAGGCATGGGAAGACCAGAGTTCTGATCCACTTCAGTTTCTGTGTAGCGGCTTTGTAGCATATTGATGCCTACGACAATGGATTCTGGCATCTGGTCAAAATAGGAAAGGTAATCCACGTTTCCAGCAACGGGTTCAAAGAGGTAATCACCATCCAGCACGATAATCAATGGATACACCTGTTCTGGGTTTGCGCCATAGTCGCGCGGTGGCAGGATTTTAATCTGGCGCTCACCGTTGAGCACGGTGCTCTTCATGTTTTTGAATATGGCTTGCGAGCTGGCTGTAAGTACAGAGAATCCAGTCAGGAAAAAGAGTAAAATGGTTTTTTTCATCACGTCTTTGTTAACTCAGGCCGTTGCTCTGGTAGTGAGCTGGCGGGTGGCAAAAGATAGCAATAATAAGGAGACAAGACCGTAAACAATGATTAAAAGCGTTTGCGACGTCCACAGGATCCAGCCCAGTGACGTGCCGGCGACGGTTGAGATACCATAGATGGCAAGGATTTGCGCCACTAGATAGGGATACGCGCCGAAACCACCATTTATAAAAGCAACGGCAAAACTACCTGCGACAAATGCACTCAGCACGGCAGATATTCCCAGATCTGAGGTTTCTGGTAGTGCAAAGATGCATACGTAGAACATTGCCACGTAAAGCCCCCAGATCAAAATGGTATGCATTAGGTAGAGCCATTTTTTCTTCATCGTCCAGATGGTGGAAAAACCGTCCATTAATCCGGTAACAAATGTTTTTGCCTTGCTGTAGAATCCCATGCGTTTGACCACTAGAAACCCTAGCACGAGGATGACTGTCAGAATTGTGGTGTAGAGGAGGAGTTCTGACCATTCTGCTTTCGCGAAAGCGGAACCAAAACCAGCACTAAAAAATTCCGTAATCTCAGGGCCACCCAAAACGATTGCAACCGTTGTTAATCCTAATAAAATGATTAAGTCCAGCACCCGCTCTGCCACGATGGTTCCCAGTGCTTTGTCAACCGGGATGCCGTCCAGTCTATTAGTGACACCAGCACGAGCGATCTCACCTCCCCTGGGGATAAGAAGATTCACGGCATATCCCATTCCAATTGCGATTATGTTGTGGTAGAAACTGGGGACGTAGCCTAAAGATTCAATCATATAATTCCACCGCCATGCTCTCAATAGATGGCTGATCAGGGCGCATATCACACCCAGTACGATCCAGCTGTAATTTGCGGTTTTAATAGACTGATAAATTAGTCCACGTTCTTCATCTGTAAATTGATTATAGGAGATGTAAATAATCAATCCACCCAAAAAGATTGGGATGGCAATCTTTAAAATTTTAAAAAGGAGCTTTTTATTCAACTAGGTAAGTGTGTTGTCGTCCTCGTTAGGGAACAGTAGGGTGGGTTTGAACTCTCTGGCCTCTTCCATGCTCATGTGTACATAGCAGATCAAAATCAATACGTCTCCCACCGAAACCTTGCGTGCCGCGGCGCCATTCAGGGTGATTTCACCACTCCCACGTGGCCCGGGTATGGCATAGGTCTCCAGCCGATTACCGTTTGTATTATTGACAATCTGAACCTTTTCACCCTCCACAATATTTGCACCGTCCATTAGATCTTCATCTATGGTGATGCTGCCTATATAATTTAGGTCTGCACCGGTGACCTTTACACGGTGAATCTTGCTTTTTACGACGGTAATTAACATGGCACAAAGATACGGATATCTGCTTTTCTAATTCAGCCTTAAGTTGTCAATCAGCCGCACTTCCTCCTATATGTGCCACGATAAAAGCGCGATAACGGGAATCATCCTTTTTAGTGTCGTGCGCCTGTAGGGTTTTCTCATCTGCAATAACTAGATACTCGAGTGTAATGTCAGAATGGTCTTGAAGCCTTTCCACCGCAGATTTTTCAAGATCTGCTATGGACAGGGTAGGGAATGATTCCTTTATAGATTGCAATATCTGGTACAAGGTGGCGGCTTTTTGCTTTTCTGCCGGACTCAACCTCATGTTTCTTGAGCTCATAGCGAGCCCGTTGTTTTCTCTGGCGATAGGACAACCCGTAATTTCAATAGGCAGTCCTACTATTTCTACCAGTCGCTTAACAATGAGCAGTTGCTGAAAATCTTTCTCACCAAAATATGCCTTATCCGGGCGGATCAAGTGAAAAAATATATCCAGCACATTTCCCACGCCTTGAAAATGCCCGGGTCGCTCACTGCCCTCCATTACATTACCCAATTCACCAAAATCATACTCTTTCAGAACAAAGCCCTCTGGGTAGACCTCATCCCTGCTTGCAAAGTATAGTATGATGCGGTCATAATCAGTATGAGCTGTAATTAAGGAAATATCTGCCTCTCTGGTATCAGGATATTTCTTTAGATCTTCTAGATTGTTGAATTGTGTGGGATTGACAAATATGGTTACAACGACAGCATCATTTTCTGCAAGTGCGAGATTCATGAGGGAAATATGTCCCTGATGTAGCGCGCCCATGGTAGGTACGTATCCCAAGCTGTTATCCTCCCTAACGCGGGATGTAAGTTCAATTATTTCCTGTTTTGAGTCTGTAACAGTCATTCAGCGTGATTAGCGGTCAACATGCAAACATAAGCTTATCAGCGCATAGCTAGAAAAGCCGTATTTTTGCGTCTTGTAATTTTTTAAGCGTAAAGCACCATTTTTATGAAGGAGAAGAGAGTCTTATATGTATCATCAGAAGTAATTCCATATTTGCCAGAGACAGAGGCGTCATCCATGTCCTATTTTGCTCCTAAGATGGTCAACGACCGTGGGGGGCAAATTAGGATTTTTATGCCACGTTTTGGCAATATCAATGAACGTAGGCACCAGTTACATGAGGTGATCAGGTTGAGTGGAATGAACATGATCATCAACGATCTGGATATGCCGCTGATTATCAAGGTTGCATCTATTCCCAAAGAACGCATGCAGGTCTATTTTATAGACAATGAGGATTACTTCAAACGCAAGGCAACTCTAACTGATGAAAAGGGAGAGCTTTTCCACGATAATGATGAACGCGCCATCTTCTTTGCAAAAGGAGTTATCGAGACCGTCAAAAAGTTGAACTGGGCACCAGACATTATTCATGTACACGGTTGGTTAGCCAGTTTGCTGCCACTTTATTTAAAGAACTACTACGGCAATGATCCCTTATTTGAGGATAGTAAAATTGTCACCTCTGTTTACAATCAATCTTTTGATGGTGCGTTAGATGAATCCATAAAGGAGAAACTTCAATTTGATGCGTTAGATGATGAGGTGCTGCACGAGTTTGACAATCCTACCTACAACAATATGATGAAGTCTGCTATTAGACATAGCGATGCGATCATTAAGGGTAGTCAGGAGCTGGATGCAGAGATTGAATCATTCATTGATGAAAAGGACGGGCCTATTCTTGAGTATCAAAGCCCAGAGTCTTTTGCCGATGCCTACGAGAAGTTTTACCTAGAAAATGTTCTAGATAAAAAAGAAGATGAAGAAGAGTAATCTACCATTTAAAATCTTAGCAAACATTTGTTTGCTTTTTGCCTTTATTTTTATGGCATCCTGCGATACGGATCCCATTGATCTGGGTGCCGAATTTATCAACGTAAGTCCCAGCGGCACTATCCTCCAGCAGGATTATGATGTAAAGGCAGTAAATGTCGCTGTAGGCCCAGTGCAAACGGATAATTTTAATAGTGCGGTCTTAGGCAGGTATGAAGATGAGGTTTATGGCTCAAAAGAATATTCATTTGTTAGCCAGGTAGGACTGGGTTTTTACAATCCTGATTTTGGTGATGATTTCATGGATCCGCCATTTGTCAGTAGAGTGCAAATAGAAATTCCTTATTTCTCACAACCTGTAGGTGTAAATGGTGATCAAACTTTGTTTGAGCTGGATAGTGTGTACACAAGTGATAACGCCTCATTTAGATTGTCACTTTATAGAAATCAGTATTTCATAAATAGCTTCGATCCTAACGATTTGACTAGGCCAATAGTTTTGACCAATGGTGATAAACAATTAATTGAAAACTCTGTTGATTTTAGTAGTCCGATTATCCAGCTACCCTTAATTGCAGACGGCGCTGAAACCTTAGTTCTAGATGAGAATGAAGTCATAGTAGAAAGAAGAAGTCCTCGAATAAGAGAGGATGTAATGGTTAATGCTGATGGGTCTGTCCCTCCTTTAGTACAATATTTTGAAGATCTAATTTTAGGGGACGGTGTTGATGATAACTTGGTCAGTGCAGCAGCATTCAGAAATTACTTTAGGGGCATATATTTCAAAGTTGATATGTATAATCAGGGTAATACTTTGTTTCATCTCGATATTAATAATGCTTTCATTGAATTAACGATCAATACTGTTCAGGAAATTAATGGTCAGCGTAGTTCAATTCCATCCGCGTTTAGGATCAATTTCAATGGAGTGAGAGCAAACTTTATTGATACTGATGTGCCCGCCTCAACGACTGCGGCCATAGCCGCATCTGAGGCTGATACTGGTAGCGATAGAATGTACCTCAATGGTGGTTCAGGCTCTGTTTCTATCATTGATCTTTTTGGTGAAGATGCAGACTCAAATGGCTTGCCAGATCAATTTGAATTATTGCGTAATGATCAGGTTTTGATTAACGATGCATACATTGATTTTTACGTAGACCAAACGGCGATGATTTCAGGCACGGAATTGCCTGAGCGCATCACGCTGTATGATCCAGCAACAGCAAATCCAATTTCTGATTATTCCCTAGCCGAGCTGGAAAGCAATAATCAAATTAATGCAAATTTGGTGCACTTGAGCAGATTGGAAAGAGAAGATTCTGGTGATTTAAGTAGCGCAGGTGTCAAATACAGGATTAGAATTGCCGACTACCTTGCTCGATTGATCGAGCTGGATGATGAGGATATAAGTAATGACCAGTTGAGACTTGCCATTGCTGTGTCACAAAACGTCGGCTCAATAAATCCTAACGATGTCGTAGGCCCTACAAACCCTTTAGAGGTGAACAACATTCAGCTAGGTACCGCAATCTCGCATGAAGGGGTCGTTCTTCACGGGAACTTAAGCTCTCAAACTGAATTAAGGCCTAAATTGCGTGTGTTTTATACACCCATCAACTAACTGACTTAAATATGTGTGGAATTGTAGGTTACATAGGGCATCGCGATGCGTTCCCTATCGTCTTGAACGGACTCAAAAGATTAGAATATAGGGGTTATGACAGCGCAGGAATCGCGCTCTATGACGGTTCTGAATTAAAATATTGCAAAACCAAAGGCAAGGTAGCAGAGCTAGAGGCAAAGAGTGCCGATGGTATGACCCTTAACGGAACCATAGGAATAGGCCACACCCGCTGGGCTACTCATGGTGTACCTAACGATGTAAACTCCCACCCCCATTTCTCAAATAGTGGCGATCTCGTAATTATCCATAACGGCATCATTGAGAATTACGAGCCACTAAAACAAGAACTGCGCAATAGAGGCTACACATTTGAGTCAGATACGGATACTGAAGTACTAGTCAATCTTATTGAAGACGTAAAGCTCAAGGAAGGTTTGAAGTTGGGTAAGGCAGTTCAAGTAGCGCTTAACCAAACAATAGGCGCCTATGCAATCGCGGTATTTGACCGCAACAAGCCCAATGAAATCGTGGTAGCACGTTTGGGCTCACCTCTTGCCATAGGAGTAGGCGATGAGGAATTCTTTATTGCCAGCGATGCCAGTCCATTTTTAGAATATACTAAAAATGCGATCTATCTGGAAGATGGGGAAATGGCTGTGGTGCGTACCCATAAAAATATCAAGATTCACAAGATACATGATGACTCGCTTGTAGATCCCTATGTGCAGGAATTACAAATGAACCTTGAGCAAATTGAAAAAGGCGGCTACAAGCACTTTATGCTCAAAGAGATTTACGAGCAGCCCAGTGCCATAAAAGACACCTTTAGAGGCCGCATGCTGTCTGATAAAGGAATCATACGCATGGCGGGTGTGGACAACCACATGGATAAGTTTCTTAATGCAAAGCGTATTCTCGTCGTGGCTTGTGGAACCAGCTGGCACGCCGGCCTAGTTGCTGAGTATATCTTTGAAGAGCTCGCCCGCATACCTGTCGAGGTAGAATATGCCTCTGAATTCAGATACCGTAATCCGGTGATTAATGAAGATGATATTGTCATCGCCATCTCTCAAAGTGGTGAGACGGCAGATACCATGGCGGCCATCAAGCTTGCCAAAGAAAACGGGGCATTCGTATTTGGTGTGTGTAACGTAGTGGGAAGTTCTATTTCTCGAGAGACACACGCTGGAGCCTATACCCATGCAGGGCCAGAGATAGGTGTAGCATCTACAAAGGCATTTACGACCCAGATAACCGTTTTGACACTTATTGCCTTAGAACTTGCAAAACGTAAGGGAAAACTCTCTGAATCAGAGTTCAGGAGTCATCTTTTGGAACTGGAGCGCATACCTGCCAAAGTTGAAAAAGCCCTGGAGTCAAATGACCACATTGAGCAAGTTGCCAGTATCTATAAGAATGCAAAAAATTGTCTATATCTAGGACGGGGCTTTAATTTCCCGGTGGCACTGGAAGGTGCGCTCAAGCTCAAAGAGATCAGTTACATCCACGCAGAGGGTTATCCAGCTGCAGAAATGAAACACGGCCCCATCGCCCTGATCGACGAGGACATGCCAGTTGTCGTTATTGCAACCCGTAAGGGACATTACGAGAAAGTAGTGAGCAACATTCAAGAGATCAAGTCCCGTAGCGGCAAGATCATAGGAATCGTGACAGAGGGCGACGTGGACGTAAGAAACCTTGCAGATCATGTGATCGAGGTGCCAGATACTACAGAATTTCTTACACCGCTATTAACGACCATCCCGCTGCAACTGCTTTCATACCACATTGCCGTACAGCTGGGCAAGAACGTGGATCAGCCACGTAATCTGGCAAAATCTGTGACGGTGGAGTAATTTCTCACTCGTATTTATAAATATCAGCCTGGCTTTATAGTCGGGCTTTTTTGTTTCGCTTTCGCGAAAGCGGAAATCTAACACGCTCATTCCTAACCTTAAGATAACCTGAACTTTACGTATCTTAAGTAAAACAATTAAATCTTTGAGATATGAAATTCTTACTTCTTTTGCGTCCACTTTCTTGTTTAATAATCGCACTGCTATTGTCTTCCTGCGGCAGTGACGATGATGCGGGTTGTGTAGGGGTGGATTGCCTACCCCCAGCTACACAGACAGGCGCTGGCACTTTTGGTTGCTTGATCAACGGTGTGCCCTTTGTAGATACTAGTGGACGGTTCAATTGTTTCTATCAGAATATCAATGGGGAGTTGTATTTTAATATATGTGGTTCTGACAATATTAATGATCTATCCGGTCTTTGCTTACGTACAAACGATAAAGCAATTGCTGAAGGTGAAAGCATTCCAGTCCTTACTGATACCCCTGGCAGTATTTACGGTACTGTTCTAATTGATGTTGATAACGGTGTTCGTTTTTTTGATACTGATGAAAGTTCAAATGGGAATGTTGATTTTATTAAATTCTCTATCAATCCTAATATCGTGTCTGGAACTTTTGAATTTGAAGCAATCGATCCTCAGACGGGTGTTTTATATAAAATCACAAATGGACGTTTTGATGCCCAATTCACTCAATAACAACTAACCAAAAAATTTAAATATGAAAAAGCTATTCATCTTATTTATCGTCCTGCCATTTATGGCAGCTTCACAAATACATATCGACCGTGACTGGGCGAGCGATATTAACCAGATTTTTCAGCACTTGGACAAGTCTAAAGTTTCTTCGGGCATATTACTGGACTATGCCATGGACTTTACAGAAGTTCCCCGTTTTAATGGTGAACAGGAGGAAGCAAACAAAGCAGTCTTAAACTCAATAGGGAATATTTGTAAAGGCTCTATTTTTCTATGCTCTCGCAAAAGAAAAAACCTTAACCTAAAGACAACCTGAACTCTACGTAACTTAGTTGAAAATCCTTAATTTTTAGACCATGAAACCAGCGGCCCATATAACGAGATTTCTTTTTGGTATCTTATGCATAGCAACCTTGTCCACCTGCAGCAGCGACGATGATACTAGTGAACCTACCTGCGAGGGCGTGGACTGCCTACCTGCTGCTACGCAAAGAGGTGCTAGGACTTTTGGATGCCTTGTAAATGGGGAGCCTTTTGTGGTGAATGGTTTGACTAGGACTTATTATCAAGATATTAATTTAGTAGAAAAGAGTTTTGTGATAACAGCAAGATTTGAAGACAGAATTCCTCGAGCCTTAGGACTAAGTTCTGGTATCATTTCCAACCAATTACAGGTAGGCAATTACATTATTGAATTAAATTCAAATGGCAATTTTGAAGCGGATTTAAATTTCTTAAGGGATTTTCCAATTGATGTATCATCAACTACAGATGAGATTTATACAGGGGTATTCAGAATTACAAAACTTGATGAAATTAATCAAATTATATCAGGCACCTTTGAATTTGAGGTTTTGCGACCAGATACCAACGAGGTTTATCGAATTACAGATGGTCGTTTTGATACCGTTTATATGGACTAACCTTTTAACGACTAACTAAACCAAAAATGAAAAAGATTTTCATCTTACTACTTCTACTGCCATTTATTGCAGCGTCACAAATACATATCGACCGTGACTGGGCGAGCGATATTAACCAGATTTTTCAGCAACTTCCCCATAAATTAATTTAGGTTGTCTCAAGACAAATGATCCGCCAGCACAATTTAGTGCTGGCTTTTTTGCTGCCTTTATGCAATACGCTTTCGCGAAAGCGGGACACCCATAAATCAATCAGGAACCACACGAAAAAATCAGCTAAAGGCAATACTTTTTTTAATCGCCAAAACAGTATCTTTGCGCGATCAAAGACAACGGTACAAAACCGTTGTTTTTAAGCATTAAAAGTTTAAGAATGTCTATGACTACAGGTAGCGTTTCGCAGATCATCGGCCCCGTGGTGGATGTAAAATTTGACAGTGCCAAAGGTGCACTTCCTAAGATTTATGACTCCCTAGAGGTAACAAAAAAAGACGGCTCGCTGCTGATACTGGAAGTCCAGTCCCACATAGGTCAGGATACCGTCAGGACTATATCCATGGATTCTACAGATGGTTTGAGTCGCGGTACCGCGGTACTGGCTACCGGCAATCCCATCCAGATGCCTATAGGCGATGATATCTATGGACGCCTCTTCAATGTCATAGGCGATGCCATCGATGGACTGGGCGACTTGCCCAAAGCTGGCAAAAACGGCCTTCCCATCCACAGGCAGGCACCTCCCTTTGACCAGCTATCTACTTCTACTGAAGTTCTCTTTACCGGGATCAAGGTAATTGACCTTATCGAGCCTTATGCAAAGGGCGGTAAGATTGGACTATTCGGCGGGGCAGGAGTAGGTAAGACGGTTCTTATCCAGGAATTGATCAATAACATTGCAAAGGGCCACGGTGGTCTTTCTGTATTTGCGGGTGTGGGTGAGCGTACTCGCGAGGGTAACGATCTACTGCGTGAGATGCTGGAATCCGGTATTATCAAATACGGTGATGACTTTATGCATTCCATGGAAGAGGGTGGCTGGAATCTACAGCAGGTAGATAAGGCCGTGATGAAGGAATCCAAGGCAACATTTGTCTTTGGACAGATGAATGAGCCGCCAGGGGCACGTGCTCGAGTAGCGCTTTCTGGTCTTACGATTGCAGAATACTTCCGTGATGGGGCTGGAGATGCGCAGGGGAAAGACGTACTTTTCTTTGTGGACAATATATTCCGTTTTACACAGGCAGGATCTGAAGTATCTGCACTACTGGGTCGTATGCCATCTGCAGTGGGATATCAACCTACCCTCGCGACAGAGATGGGTGCGATGCAGGAAAGAATTACCTCAACTAAAAAAGGTTCCATTACCTCTGTACAGGCGGTATATGTTCCTGCAGATGACCTTACAGATCCAGCACCGGCGACAACTTTTGCCCACCTGGATGCCACTACCGTACTTTCCCGTAAGATCGCAGAGCTGGGTATCTATCCGGCGGTGGATCCACTGGATTCAACCTCGCGTATCCTAACGGCAGATATTCTGGGAAAAGAACATTATGCCTGTGCGCAGCGAGTAAAAGAGTTGCTACAGCGCTATAAAGAGCTTCAGGATATCATTGCCATCCTAGGTATGGAAGAACTATCTGAAGAAGATAAAATGGCCGTAGGTCGTGCAAGACGTGTACAACGTTTCTTATCTCAACCTTTCCACGTGGCAGAGCAGTTTACGGGGATTCCTGGTGTGCTTGTAGATATCAAGGAAACCATCAAAGGTTTTACCATGATTATGGATGGTGAGCTGGACCACCTCCCAGAAAGTGCTTTTAACCTTAAGGGAACCATTGAACAAGCAATCGAGGCAGGCGAGAAAATGCTAGCCGAAGCCTAGAAACAACAAGCCATGCACTTAGAAATAGTTACGCCAGAACGAGTCATTTATACGGGTAAAGTCGAGTCTGTTTCCGTACCGGGAACGACGGGTCAGTTCCAGATGCTGGATAATCACGCACCCATCGTTTCTTTATTAGGTAAGGGAGAGGTGAAGATTTTTGGCAATGTAGAGCTGCCCAAAGACGTGGCAACCATGTTCAACAAACAAGATGGCACGACTAATTTTCCCATCACCGGTGGTGTCCTTGAGATGAACGATAACAAAGCGGTTGTTTTAGCTGATTAATACTATTTATTGGTCATTAAATAGTATAACACAATCGTTTGAAGATATTTAAAAAGCCTGTCCAGAAATGGATGGGCTTTTTTGATTACGCTTTCGCGAAAGCGTAAACCCCCACATTTAAAGTACACTAGACTAAACCGAATCCTTAAACCATTACTTCCCCAATTTGCAGCGTAAAGCCAGTCACTAATGGTAAATGCAGAAACAAATCACTACGGTCAATCATGGGATCCGAAACTTTCATGATTAAATCTGGTCGATAAATAGTATTATCTACCGGATGGGTGCAGCCCTAAAAACCCTTGCAAACAAACCGAACGTTTTATTTGCGCCCTCTATAATCGCTTGCGACTGATTTTCTGAGAAATCGTCTTTTTTGAGTTGGCTTAAAACATTTTTCCAGGCATCCATGCTTTTCTTTTCTGGCCTGCTGTAGAATTTTTGGGTGGCAAGTGGCTGTAAATCTTTACAGTCGTTCAGAGCTTTGCCTATCACGGTTGCACCTAGCTGGGAACCCAGCAAAACGTAGGCAGCGCCCAGCGCCTCATACCTATCTTCAAGCCTAAACTCAACGGATTCTAGATGATCGCCCGCACCCTGGGAATCCCTAATGATATCTGAAGACATGGTGATGTGCCAGTCAAATTTTTCAAGTTCTTTCTCTACGGTAGAATAGCACAGGTGGTTGTTCTTGAGAATACGGTCGTATTCATCACGGTTTATCTTCCCATTGATAATTAGATCCACACCACTCATGCCCTCGAGGCTGTTGTGGATATCTGCGGTCTGATCGCGTAGTTCCTGTAGAATGGGCATTTATTTTATGGCGTTAGGCAGGTTTTCAGATATCTCAGAAAGTAGTTTCTTGTAATAATCCACAGACTTCTGATCTTTCTCATCCACGTGAGCAGCATTTTTTAGTATGGCGTGTAGCCTATCGATCTTTTCACGCTGCTCTCGCTCACGATGCAATTTTTGGAATGTTCTATCCTGTTCTTCCAGTAAAGATTCAAGAATAGGTTCCAGCTTTTGGTGCAGCTGGTTGATATTGTCTTTTAAAAGAAAACCCTGGGCGCCACTTAAAATCGTATTTGCCGCAAGCTCCTCGTTATTAAGCGTGCCGGTGATGACTATCACGGGCGTATTAGGATATATCTCTTTGAGATTATGCATTACGTCTATTCCCGTGAAGCCTACTAGGTCAAAATCAGTAAATACAAAGTCAGGTATAAAAGTTTTGAGCGCATGCCTGAACCCTAAAAGATTATCTGTGATATGCACCTCTGCAGTTTCTGCACATTTCTCAATCTGTCGCTGTATAAGCGCGGCATCTGTGAGCCTGTCTTCAACAATTAGGAAGTTAAGGGGTCTTGTGATCATGTTCTAGGTAAGATTTAAGTGGATCCAGTATTTAACAAGGCCTAACAGGGTTTCTTTAAGTCCCGCATAGTCTTTGGGCTTTTCTACATAGCTATTTACTTTAAGGTTGTATGCGTTCTCAAGGTCTGTAGGGTGGGTGCTGGAGCTAAAAATAATTTTAGGCACTCGATTGTATTCTGGATGAGCGTTCAATGCATTCAATAATTCTAGCCCGCTAATTTTGGGCATCTTGATGTCAATAATTATGAGGTCTGGACGTCTTAGCAAGAAACTCCCGTCTTCTATTTCATTCATCACCATTTCAGAATCGTCCAGACTCACTAGATGTACTTCTTTGAGCTCTTTATCGACCACTCTTTTAACCAGCTGAATGTCCTCTGGGCGGTCTTCTATATGAATGATACTTTTTGCCTCTGGTGACATCTATTTTTTCTTCTGAAGATAAAACTTGAACACAGCACCTTCACCCAGTTTTGATTCTGCCCAGATCTGACCATCGTGTCTCATCACGATTCGCTGTGCGATGGCTAGCCCTACGCCAGTTCCTTTAAATTCATCTTTAACCAATCTGGTAAAGACCCCAAAAATCTTTTTAGCGTAGTCTTTTTTAAAACCTATACCGTTGTCTTTTACATAGAATATATCATTCTCACCGTCATTATCACAGCCTATCTCTACTTTGGGATTCTCTGATTTACTACTGTATTTAAAAGCATTAGTCAGTAGGTTAGTCATTAGCAGGTAGATCATGGATTTATCACCATATATTTTAGGCATCCCATGCTCTATGGAATATTCAGTAGATGGATATCTCCTTTTTAGGTCGTTATCCTTGATAACCTCTTCTGCCACTTTTTTCAAGTCGTGGTAGTCATCAATTTTAGAAGCCTTGCCTAAACCGCTGTAACCTAATATGTCATCCATTAGGTCGTTCATCTTTCCAGCAGATTTTATGATCACCTCTAGAGATTCCTTGCCATAATCATCTAGGGCGGCACCGTAATCCTCCATTAAGATCTGGGCAAAGCCGTCGATTCCCCGCAGGGGACCGCGCAGGTCGTGACTCACGCTGTAACTAAAGCTCTCCAGCTCTTCATTGAGACTCATCAATTGCTTATTGAGTCTTTTGATCTCACTGTATTTTGTGACGATCAGATTGCGTATGTCTGCCGTGAGTTTACGCACGCTGGATACTTCATGTTGCTCCCAGGGCTGAGAGGTACACTGCACCTTTTGCTTGTATTTTTCAAAGCTTTTTCTGGGGCTCAGCCTTTGCCCATCCTTTTTGCGAGTAACTTGTTTGTCTGGATTCCCGCCCCATTCCAGATACCTCACCCGTTCTGGACGCATCCAGATCAGGCATTCATTCTTCTTGCCTGAGATACGTGAAAAAAGTACTCCTGAAATCTTTTTGGAATCGATCTCCAGCGATGGAAAATCTTTATAGATACATTCAGACACAAAAGTTTTACCTGAACCTACATGCCATTCTACGGCGTCCACGATCTTCTGCACGGTGCTCTCGTCCTGTATCTCGCCTAGACACTTTATCTTACCATCATATAAAATGGCAAAGGAAGAATCTGGTAAGAGATCCATGGCAGTGTACTCACCAGCAGTAAGTCCCTCGATTATGTTGTAACTATCGCTCATCGCGTTTACAAGTCGTGACCTGACAGCAGATGATTTTTTTATTTTTTTAATTACAGATGTGCTGCTCTTGATATTTATCTGGGCGCCTATCAGTTCGCTAAGTAAAAGACAGGATTGTCTTTTCTGAAAGTCAATAAATTTAGGCGTATGATTATGGCATGCAATAAGCCCCCATAATTTACCCTGGTCAATAATGGCACAGCTTAAACTGGCAGCTACACCCATATTATTCAAATACTCCAGATGGAAGGGTGATGAACCACGCAAGAAGGTATTTCCTAGATCTGTGAGCCCATCCGTCACTGGATTGACTACTGGCATCAGTCTACTGTACTTATCGTTTACGTTGCTCAACATCCTGATACGTTGCTTTAGATAAAGATCGCGTGCCATTTTAGGAATATCGCTAGCCGGATATCTTAAACCTAACCAGGAATCCATTTCATACTTACGCTTTTCTGCCACTACCTGCCCGTTCCACTCTGAATCAAATTTATAGATCATCACGCGGTCATAATCCAGAAGATCACTCACCATCTCTGCAGATCGCTGCAAGAGGGTTTCTCGATTATTACAGTCGCTCAAACTGCCGGCGATACTGAGCAACCTGCGCTGAAATCTAGATAGATCCCAGTCCTGCTCCTTTTTCTCTATCTCGAGTATATATCCCCATTCTGTAGAAATGGGAACGGCAATGAATTCATCTTTTAATTGAATAGTAAAAGAATCATGATCCACCGGGTTTTGCAGCCACAATTCAATTTCAAAATAATCCTTGTGATTGAGAAACGTGCCTAGGCTGTTGTCCAAAAGATAAGAAACCTCATGCCCAAAGAATTCTTTCACATTACTACTACACTGGATAATGTTTAAATCCTTATCTAAAATCAGAATGCATCCATGCGATTGAATCTGGGGTATATGCCTGATAGGCTCATACTCGCAAGCTTCTAGATCGTCGATTTTAGGATAAGTGGTCAGTTGCAATCTGTATAAGAGTTAGGGGGTTTTCATGGTAAATGTACAATTATTTGTAAGAATTAACGATTTGATATTGTGAAGTTTCCTACGGGCTCTTTGTATGCAATATCACAACCCCCAACCCATATAAGGCCGATAAATAAAAAGTTAAAAATAAATTAATGATAGGTTAAAACCATGATTTTCTATTACCAATTCTAAATGTTGTAGGAATAGGAAGGGAATTATAAATTATAGGAATCTAGATTTTGTGCAATAAAAAAGCCGCTAGATTTTCTAGCGGCTTTATAATGGTGAAATGGTTTTCTATTTGAAGAGCTTCATTGTAGCAGCATCTTCTCTCATCACTGCGATCTCGTAAGCAGTCCGCCCGTATTTGTCTTTTGGGGTGGTATCTGCACCAGCAGCAATTAACTTACGAACCATATCGGTCATCTGGTAATTTGCGGCCATCATCAATGGAGTAACACCTGGTTTACAAGTGCCGTCTACGTTCACGTCCTTGTTAGCAAGTAAGCTATCAAAAATTCTTGTTGATCCGTTGCTCATCGCTAGCATCAGTGGCGTATAATCCCTATCCGTATCTTCTAGACATTCATTTAAACCTTGTGACTGGATAAGTGAATTGAATGCAGAGAGGTTATCATTTTCAATCGCGTTGATCAACTCTTCTTGTGCGGTAGCCATCATTCCCATGCAGGCCATCATTAAAAAGGCAATTTTTTTCATCGTTGGGTGTATTTAAATAAGTTTGACAGTGCAATATAAACATTTAGTTCATACCCGTTTAAATGAATTGGGGTAGCTTTGGTCAAAAAGTTTTAAAAACCACCGTTCATGCCAGCTCCCACCACTTTTTATAGCGCCAGCGCCGGTTCTGGAAAAACCTTTGCTCTTGCGCGCGATTACCTCACATTGCTTTTCAAGAATTATGGCCAGGGAATCTATCGCAACATCCTTGCTGTCACTTTTACAAACAAGGCGGTAGCAGAAATGAAATCCCGTATCCTCGAGTATCTGTACTTATTTTCCACAGGAAGTGTTGATGGCGGGGTAGAAGTAGTCGCCAGCCACATCATGCAGGTTACAGGTATGGCGCCCGATGATTTCCAAAAGACTGCTCGCTCTATCCATAACAGGATACTGCACGATTACTCCTCTTTTGACATAGTGACCATCGACGCTTTCAATCACAGATTGCTTCAAACCTTTTCTCGTGACCTGAATCTTCCAGATGGATTTGAGGTAGAGCTGGACATTGATGAGCTTTTCTCGCGAGCCGTCAGATCCTTACTTTCTCGAGCAGGTGAGAATAAGGAGCTCACAGACGTTCTGGTGGATTTTTCTTTGAGCAAGATCGATGATGGCAAGAGCTGGAATATAGAATATGACTTGATGGAGATCGCCCAGTTCATTTCCAGCGAGAATAATTTTAAACACCTAGAGCTATTAAAAAGCAAATCGCTGGTGGATTTTTTACGCTTTCGCGAAAGCGTAATCACAAAACTCAAACAAACCACTAAGGACATCGTGCAACAAGCCACACAGGTCGTGGCGCAAGTGCGGGATTCAGGCCTTGAGCCTAGTGACTTCTATGGTGGTGCCAGGGGGCCGTATGGGGTGGTCGTAAAAATTGCCTCCGGTAATCTATCCACATCGCCAGAGACAGCGGGTGCTGGTAAACTCGCCGCTGGGGATTTTTATAAGAAGTCCAGCTCGCAAGGTGTCACAGCATCCATTAATGCGCTAGAACCAGAATTAAGGTCTTTGGGAGAGAATTATGGGACTGCGTTTTATCAAATCGATTATTACCGGAATATCCTATCCCAGCTGACTTCACTTTCTCTGCTGAACAGCCTATTGAAAGAAGTCGAGAAAATTAAAGAAGAAGAACGTATTGTTCCGATATATGAATTTAATGGATTGCTTACCAAAGAGGTGAGTAACCAGCCCGCACCATTTATCTATGAGCGGCTGGGCGAGCGTTACGCACACTTTTTTATTGATGAATTCCAGGATACCAGTACCATGCAATGGGCAAATTTAAGCCCGCTAATAGCAAATGCCTTGTCGCAAGACGATGGGAGTGGCAACCGTGGTAGCCTGATGCTGGTAGGGGATGCAAAGCAGGCGATCTATAGATGGCGCGGTGGCAATGCAGATCAATTCTTGCACTTGCTGGGCTTGCCCGCAATGTTCATGAGGGAGAAGATCAATGAGAATCTGGAGTTCAACTGGCGTAGCCATGATATGATCATCGATTTCAACAATGGCTTTTTTGAATATTATGGAGGACAACTGCAGTCAGACGTCTATAAAAGTCTTTACGCTCATTTTTTAGAACAAAAACCTACCGGTAAAGAAGGTGGATATGTACAAATTGATTTGCTGGATGAGAAGCTAGCGACTGATGGGGAAGGGGAAGAGGTGGATTCTCAAATCCTACAATCTTATGAGATTGCGACCAGGGCGATTGAGAGAGGATTTCTGCCGGGTGAGATATGCATCCTTACCCGCACAAATGCACAGGGACGGGAGATTGCCCAGTATCTCATGAATCGTGGCCTAAAGGTGGTTTCTGGCGATAGCCTGCTGGTATCACTGTCGCCCAGGGTAAAACTACTCGTGGCACTGCTACGCCTGGTTCAGGATCCAGAGGAGAGCTACTATAGGTACGACTTTCTGCTGCAGTACCATAAACTTAATGGGCCTGACCTTGATTTCTACTCATGGATGGACAAGTGTTTGTCAATGCCCTTGCAACAAATGATTGGGCTTATAACTGATAGGTATACAGGTTTTGAGCTTTCGCAAAAAACACTTTACGGCACAGTAGAAGAGCTGGCCATAATGCTGGATTTCTTTGATGAGATTGGCAGTAGGTTTATTGCATTCATGGATCACGTATTTGAGTTCTCCCAAAAAGCGGAAAACACACTGCCAGAATTTCTCGATAATTGGGAAAGTGTCTCGGGGAAATTAAATGTTCCAGCTTCCATGGACAGCGATGCGATACAGCTCATGACGATTCACAAATCCAAGGGATTGGAATTCCCAGTAGTAATCGTCCCCTATTGTGATAAGGCGATGACATTATCCAGAACTCCCATGGGATGGCTGGAAGTGGATCCAGAAGATCATTCTGGATTTGAGGAGGTGTATGTAAGTCTTAAAAAATCAATTACGGGTTATTCTGGGGAGGCTACCCAGCTTTATGAAGAGCACAGGGAAAAAACGCAGATGGATCATATCAATACATTGTACGTGGCGTTTACCCGTGCCAGAGAGCAATTGTACATCATTGCTCAAGAACCCAAAAGCTCAAGCGCCAGCGCTGACCCAAAACAATCGTTGCTGATTCAGAATTATGCTATGGATAATCAATTGATGGAATCTAGAGAAGATGGTTTCACTAGATATGTAAAAGGCGATATCGACCGCAAAACACCGTTAACAACTAGCGAGAATCTGAGTGGGATGGAGATCAGCACTCCAGCAGCATCTACTGCGCGCACTGCGCTCTCTACCAGACGGGGTCAGCTGTGGGGTAGCGGTGCAGATCAGAATATTTTCATAGGGAACATCGTTCACAATTACCTATCACTCGTAGAAACTACGGCAGATCTTGCTGACGTTTTGGTACAAATATCCTATGATGATAGCCTTAATAAAGAAGAACAAGTTTATGTGAGTAATACGGTTGAAAATGTAGTCAACCACCCAGATCTAGCAAGCTACTTCTCAGATACTTATAAAATTTTTACAGAGCAGCCATTACTTATGCCAGATGGTGCTAAACTAGTGCCAGACAGAATGCTGTTGAGATCAGGTAGTATGACGATTGTGGATTACAAAACTGGACAGGAAGATGATAAGCATCGCTATCAACTAGAAAGCTACGCTGATCAGATAAAGCAGATGGGATTTGCTGTCGATGAAAAAATCCTCGTTTATACAGATAATCTAATGATTAAAAGATGGAATTAAGAAGATTTTCCGCTTGGTCTGGTATATTTGAAATTAAATCTAAACACTATATATGTACGGTGCCATTCAGGATCATCTAAAACAGGAACTAGAAGAAATTAAAGAAGCAGGGCTCTATAAAAAGGAGCGCATCATAACATCACCACAATCTGCAGAGATAACGTTGGAAGACGGTAGTAAGGTGTTGAATTTTTGTGCAAATAATTACCTGGGACTGTCCTCGCATCCAGAGGTGATACAGGCAGCAAAGGACACGCTGGATAGCCATGGTTTTGGAATGAGTTCTGTGCGATTCATTTGTGGGACACAGGACATACACAAGCAACTAGAGGAAAAGCTGTCAAAGTTTTATGGCTGTGAGGACACTATATTATACGCAGCCTGCTTTGATGCAAACGCAGGTGTCTTTGAACCATTGTTGACTAAAGAAGACGCAATCATTTCAGACTCCCTCAACCACGCTTCAATCATTGATGGTGTGAGGTTGTGCAAGGCAGCGCGCTACAGGTATGCCAGTGCAGATATGGCTGATTTGGAAAAGCAACTGCAACAAGCAAACGCTGATGGCGCTAGGTTCAAAATCATTGTTACAGATGGCGTGTTTTCCATGGACGGGATGCTGGCGCCACTTGATAAAATCTGCGATCTGGCAGATAAATATGACGCTCTAGTCATGGTGGATGAATGCCATGCTGCGGGATTCTTGGGCGATACCGGTAGGGGGACACTAGAGGCAATGGGTGTATTAGGTAGGATAGACATCATAACGGGGACTCTGGGCAAGGCTCTGGGCGGCGCGATGGGTGGTTATACCTGCGCTAATAAAGAGGTCATCGAGATGCTCAGACAGCGATCAAGGCCTTATTTGTTTTCAAATTCTCTGGCTCCCTCTATCGTTGGGGCATCTATCAAAGCCTTGGAATTGATTAATTCAAGCACAGAATTGATTGACAGGGTACAGTCTAATACAGCATACTTCCGCCAGGAAATGAAAAATCTTGGATTTGACGTGAAGGATGGTGACAGTGCAATTGTGCCAGTAATGCTTTATGATGCGCCGCTATCACAGAAGATGGCAGACGCTTTATTAAAAGAGGGTGTATATGTGATAGGCTTCTTTTACCCAGTGGTACCTAAGGATAAAGCGAGAATCAGAGTGCAATTAAGCGCAGCTCATACTCAAGAACATTTGGATAAAGCTGTTTCCGCTTTCGCGAAAGTGGGCAAACAACTAGGAGTAATATAGTTTCAAACGCTAATAATTTCGTAAGTTATTATGATAAATTTATTGCCTATTTCCTTGCGTAGGCCGCCTAAGCGTTTAATTTTGCTGCGTTGACTATTAAAAACAAACCAACATGAAAAACTTTTACAAGATACTTGTGGCTTGTGCATTCTTGTTCAGTGCAAGTATCGCATCAGCTCAAAATGATGAAAATAGATGGGCATTTGCCGTAGGTGTGAATGCTATCGACCTTTGGCCAGTGGGTGATACTGACATGGGTACTGGTGAATATTTCGATCAGTTCTTAGATGTTAGTCACTACAATATTCTCACAGCACCTTCTCGTTTTGAAGTAGGATATTATGTAGGCGACGGAATTGTTGCTACAGGTGCATTTTCCATTAATACTATTGACCGTATAGGTAGATTTACCTTGCCAGAAGAGCTTACCTATGTAAGTGTTGATGGTGGTTTAAAATACAACCTTTCAGAAATCTGGTCTGATGGTCCTGCAGTATTTAATCCTTATTTAGGTATTGGTGGATCCTATCAGTGGTTGGAAGACGATGGGTTTGGAACTTTCAATGGAACCGTTGGATTTGATGTTTTTGTTGTTGAAAATGTTGCCATCAATCTACAGACGACTTATAAGCATTCTTTCGAGGATCAATTCCCTAGACACTTCCAGCACATGTTTGGTGTAAAGTTTATTTGGGGTGCGGTTGATACTGATGGCGATGGTATCGTAGATTCTAAAGACAAGTGTCCAGAAGTAGCTGGTAAAGAAGAATTCATGGGTTGTCCAGATTCTGATGATGATGGTATTGAAGACAGCATGGATGATTGTCCTAATAATCCTGGTCCTGCAGAAAATAATGGCTGCCCAGATACAGATGGTGATGGCGTGCTAGACAAGGATGATAAATGTCCAGATGAGGCTGGTGTTGCATCTCTGATGGGTTGTCCAGATGCTGACGGCGATGGTATCGCAGATGGTGAGGATGAGTGTCCTAATGAAGCTGGATTGGCTCAATTCAATGGTTGTCCTGATACAGATGGTGACGGTATAAAAGACAGCGAGGATAAATGTCCTAGAGAAGCTGGTGTACGTGAACTTCAAGGATGCCCTAAGCCTAAGGCACCTCCAGTAGAAGTACAAAAGCAACTAAACCAGTACGCAGCAACAGTAAATTTTGACACAGGTAAATCTTCAATAACTAAAGATTCTGAGCAGGTACTTGATAAAATCGTGGATATTTTAAATGAGTATCCAGATGCTAAGTTCTCAGTTGACGGTCATACTGACAGTGTTGGTAGAGCCTCTACAAACAAACGTCTATCAGAAGCACGCGCATTATCTGTCAAGGAATACTTGGTAGGTCATGGTGTTAATGAATTCCGTTTGAGTTCAAAAGGATTTGGTGAAGATCAACCTATTGCTGATAACAAGACCAGAGCAGGAAGAGCACAAAACCGCAGAGTAGAAATAAACCTTGTCAAAAAGGATATGTAATCTCTCAATGAGTATAATTCAAGAAAGCCGTCTCAAAAAGACGGCTTTTTTCATTTTCCGTGAGAACGAATGTGTCTTTCACAAGATCTCTAATCATCGCACTTATAGTATATATGTTTTGAGAAGTTATGTAGGGCATTATTGTCTAGGATTACCTCGAGTCTTGACCTAGGTGGTAAAGGGAAATTTTTGAACTTGAGAATCTGGCAAATTAGTGATCAATCTAATTTGTGATGTGTATTTCGCAGGCTCTGACCCAGAGATGGATAAATTCCTAGTTTAGGATTTATACTATTTGCCAATCGATATCTTTCATAACAAACTTTGTTTGCTCTCACTCTTCGTTATAAATTATTCAATCGTCTGACCGCTCATACACTTCGATAGCAACAGAACTGTTGTTTGGTTCAGTTTCCAGCGTTTACATTCAACCACTGCTATCATAGTGTCGAGCGTTGATGGTAAATTGATAATCCGAAACTTGTCAAAAAAATAGCATTCAGCGAATCGAATATGAGGCGGATGATCTAGGACGTTCAATGCGCATAAAGTTTCAAGATATAATTTTTAAGCTTTCGTATTACGCAGTTTCAGAGTACGTAATTTATCACCGAAGAATATTCACGAGTTGTGGGAATACACCTCGTAAAGTGATTCTAAAGTTCTCGATTAAGCTATAATTATCAATTATCAGAATTGTTTTCCGTTACGGGATGCTTGTAAGAACGCTTCAAGAAACAGATATTATCAGAGGGTGTTCCTGTCCGATTAGGCTAAATTCCATAAGCCGCTCGACCGCGAGTGAAAATGTAAAGAAATCCTGACTCTACCATGTCAAAAGTAAAATGGCAAATAAAACCCATCAAAAAAGCCACCAGTAAAAACTGATGGCTTAATAAGCATACCACTTGAATTCAACCAATAAACGCAACTTTTAGCGAGTAATGATATATTGATTTTTTCAGAACAAAGAAGGGATGTTTCCCTTCCCTCCCTGAATGGATAATCACCTATATTGTTCTCCGTCTAAAAATTGCAATTTGAGTCAACTAACCTTGGAACAAAGGTATGAAATCGCTGCACTCCGCAGTGCTGGAAAGACCCTCGAGCAGATCGCAAGCACCCTGGGCTTCCACAAGAGCTCCATTGGTAGGGAGCTCCGCCGGAACTCTGATGCCAGAAATGGCGACTACAGGCCAAAGCTGGCCGAAAGAAAGTGCAGGGCGCGCCACCGGGACAAACACAAAAGGGTATCGTTTACCCCAGAGATCGTCAAGAGCGTGGATAGCCTGATAGGACTTGACTACAGTCCGGAACAGATAGTCGGTTACTGCAGGAAGAACGGGATCGACCGTGTCAGTGTGGAAACCATCTATCTCCATGTCTGGAGGGACAAAAAGGCAAAGGGCGACCTTTTTAGGCACCTGCGCAGAAGGGGGCGGCGATATAAAAAGAGGGGAGCCACCAACATGGCGCGTGGACACATACCCGGTAGAATAGGCATCGACAGTCGTCCACCCATAGTCGACGGGAAGACCAGGTTCGGAGACCTGGAGGCCGATACCATAGTGGGCAAGGATCACAAGGGTGCCATCGTGACGGTGAACGACAGGGCCTCGGGAATGCTGAAGATGAGAAGGACGCCTACCAGGGAGGCCCGCGAGATAAGGCTGGCCATAGACCAGATGCTCGAGGAATGGCTGCCATTCATAAAGACCATCACATCGGACAATGGAAAGGAATTTGCCGACCACCGGGAAATAGCCGAAAACAATCGGATAGACTTCTACTTTGCCAATCCATACTCCCCATGGGAAAGAGGTGCGAATGAAAACCTGAATGGATTGATACGACAATATTTCCCGAAGAAAACAGATTTTTCCATGATCTCGGATACCGACATCAGCATCGTCGAGGACAGACTAAACAACAGGCCAAGGAAAAGATTTAACTTTGATACTCCATTGGAGACAATGGAAAAACTTTTGTTTAATACGGAAGTTGCGTTTATTACTTGAATCTAGCACAGAAGCTCCTTGACCACGAGTGAAAATGTAAAGAAATCCCTATTCAACTACTTGAAAAGTAAATTACAAATCACAACCTATCAAAAAAGCCACCAGTAAAAACTGATGGCTTAATAAGCATACCAATATATGTAAACAATCTACTTTAAAGTAGTTATAAGATAATTTAAGATACAAGGGCAGGTGTCACCCAGCTGAATTTTGTTTCTTCCATCGGGACTTTCATTCGTTGTGCGATGCGTTCCATGCGGGATGGAAGTTTCATCAAGTAATCGCGTGCCCTTTCAGCTTCCTCGTTCAGATTATTGATCGATGGTATATCCCATTTCACAATCAACTTTTCCATGATATCAATATAATCTTGAGCAGTATAAACACCTATGCGTTGCGCGGAGTTAGAGAAGTCCTCAAAAGCCTCACCCATCGACTGACCTGTCTCACGCAAAAAATGTGCTGGCATTACAATTTTGTTGACCATCATTTCTTTAAACGCAACCATCATATTACTGGGATCCAGCTTAAAGATTTCATCAACAAAAGTGCAATAGGCATTGTGGTGCCTCATCTCATCTCCTGAGATAATCCTACACATACGTGATAAAGCGGTATTACCGTAATCACGTGCCATTTTAGCAACACGGTTGTGCGAGATATAAGTAGCTAGTTCCTGAAAACTGGTGTACACAAAGTTTTTATATGGATCACGATCTGTTCCTATATCAAAACCATCGTTAATCAAATGCTGGGTAGTGATCTCTACTTGTTTCATATTCACCCGCCCAGACAGATAAAGATATTTGCTTAAAACGTCTCCATGGCGGTTTTCCTCGCCTGTCCATTGCCTTACCCATTGCGACCAGGCATTGCCTTTTCCCTCATGCTGATTGATACCCTCTACGTCCATAAGCCATGACTCATATGTGGGCAGTGCCTCTTCAGTAATCGTATCGCCCACAAGGACTACCCAGAAATCATAGGGAAGTTCCTTAGCAAGTTCGCGCAGTTCAGTAACCTCGTTCAAGAAGTTGTCATCCTGCGAGTCAGGTAAAAAATCGGTAGGTTGCCAGATTTTCTCGACAGGTATGAGAAAGTTGTCCATAAACGACTGGACTTTACTTTCCAGCGCCTGCATGACTTCAATCCTGATATTTTTGATAGGTAGATTCATATTCATTTTAAGAGCGATTCTTAGTCGCTTTGTTTTTAGATTATTACGCTTTCCCGATAGGGAAGTTTATGCTGAGCTTGCCGAAGCACGAGAGCATACCCGTTATACCTCAACAACCGCTCCCTAAATAGCGGTGCTGGTCACTGCCTCATGCACTACTGTTTCCGCTTCTTGAATGAGCTCCTCGTGATCTCTATTTTCAGTAGGGATGGGTTTGTGAATGGTTACTTTTATATGGTTGCCTATCCCATAGGGAAATTTCCCGTAGCGATCGACTTTCCAACTATTATTTACGGTGACGGGAACAAGTTTGGCACTGGGTACCTTTTTCAGGATGATTTTGAGACCGTTTCTTTGGAATGGTTTGGGCACACCGGTTCTGCTGCGTGTTCCCTCTGGAAAAATGACAATGCTACGGTTTTTCCTATGGGCATTTTCAGCAAATGTTGCCATCGCAGCAAGTGCCTGTTTGCGGTCCTTTCTGTCAATCGCACAATTTTCACCTATGCGTAGGTTGAGCGATATGCTCGGGATTGCCGTTTGCGAGTTCTTTTTTTGCCACAAACTTGGGGTAGTATTTGCGCAGATAATAGATAAGCGGTGGTATGTCAAACATACTTTGGTGGTTACTGGTAAAAATATAGGATGGGCCGACTGGTACGACTCAATATAATGGATGCTGAACCTATTGAACAGCGGTATGGCGATAGCATCAGGAACCAATTAAGCACCGCGACACTCTTCTGGTGTGGATCATGACCGCCTATAGCATTACAAATTAACTGTATAGGATGAAAGATGAGCAGCGCCAGAAAAAACAGCAAAAAGTGCAAAACAGTAAGCGGATAAGCCAGAATTTTCTGCATTCGGCAAAAGTAGGCGGCGACTAGTTATTTCTACGTTAAACGCAGGGGAATTGGTATGCACGCATAGCATTATGCATTGCATAATCCTCACCGTGAATTGAAACAATCTTTGCTGAGTGCAGACATCAACTATATGCCGTTTTTATCCGACAATGAAAGAAAATCACCCAGATTAAATACTATCAGCCTATCAACTGTACCACCTCCCGCGCAAAATAACTGGCAATCAGATCAGCGCCGGCTCGTTTTATGGAAATTACTTGCTCCATCATGACTGCATCATGATCTAGCCAGCCGTGTTGGCTGCAGCCTTTAACATGGCATACTCACCACTTACTTGATATACGCTAACGGGAACATTTACGGTATTTTTTATATCGCGTACTATGTCTAGGTAGCACAGTCCAGGTTTTATCATCACGATATCTGCGCCCTCTTCTACGTCCATCAGGGTTTCCTTTATCGCCTCATCGCGATTTGCGGGTCCATCTGGTAGGTCTTTCTTGTCACCCAAACCCGGTGCACTGTCCAGCGCATCCCTAAACGGCCCATAGAACGCACTCGCATATTTGGCAGAATAACTCATTATTCCCACGTCTGTAAAGCCTACTGGCATCCAGTCCACTTTCGATTTCCCGCACTCGTCCATCCATCATGTCGCTGGGGGCCACCATATCTCACGCCGGCCCGTGCATGGCTAACGCTCATGTGGCGAGTACCTCGCAGGTGGCATCATTCAGGATTTTTCCGTCTTCCACAATGCCATCGTGACCGTAACTGGAGTAGGGGTCCAGCGCGACGTCTGTCATGACATACATTTCTGGACTTGCATCCTTAACTGTTTGGATCGCGCGTTGCATCAACCCATTGGGATTTATCGCCTCGGTGCCCTTGTTGTCTTTGAGTTCATCTGCGCTTTTGACAAAAAGTAAAACACTCTTGAGTCCCATCGACCAGAGTTCCTCTGACTTCACTCTTTACCTTATCAAGGCTATACCGATAATAGTCTGGCATGCTTTCTATTTCCTCTTTCACGCTTTCCCCTCCACAATAAACAGCGGAACGATAAAATCACTAGGAGTAATATAGGTCTGGCGTACTAGTGATCGTACGGCCTCGTTGCTGCGCAATCGTCTATTTCTGCGGGTGAGTTGCATTATTTTAGGTTTAGTTTGTCCAGCATTTGCCGGAATTCTCATTCAAACCCATCTGTTTTGAACTTTACGCTGTACTGTGGGCTTTCCACTAGAATACGATCTCCGCGGCAGTCTGGTTATGATTTTTGAGTTGCTGCTGGATAAAATTATTGACCAGTAAGGCCTGGTCATAGCTGATGGTTTCTCTGATGGTTTCATCTTCATGTTTGTAAGTGACATAGTCCTGTCTAAAACCCATGAAGTGCTCAGCATTCGCAACATAAAATTTTACGGTGAAGTCCTTAGTTGCAAAAATTTTTTTAAGATTCTCATTGTTGGCAGGTAGCTGTCGCTGGCAACCAGCCAAAACTAGGAACACAGCTAACAGAAAAGCGCTTTTAAGGATTTTCGCTTTATTTTTAAATTTCATGCTTTTTTCAAATTAAAAGTCCAATACCATAAGATAACCAATTAATTCCTCATTTTTCAACCAATCAACCAATCAACCAATCAACCAATCAACTCTTCTTCACAATCGTACTACTGGCCTGCGCGGTACACATTACAGTCAGGTCTGCGATATTGACATGCGCCGGTCGGGTAAGTGCAAATAGAATGACCGCTGCGATATCCTCTGGTTGCAGCGCCTTGTAACCCTCATAGACCTTATCGGCACGATCGTCGTCATCTTTAAAGCGCACCTTGCTGAAATTGGTTTCCACCAGCCCAGGATTCACAGCTCCCACGCGTATGCCGTATTTATTTAGATCCAGGCGCATCCCCGTCGTGATGGCATCTACCGCGTGTTTTGAACCACAATACACATTGCCATTGGGATACACTTCTTTGCCAGCCGTTGATCCTATGTTGATGATATGACCGCTTTCACGCTGCGTCATTTGGGGAATAATTGCCTTACTTACATACAACAAACCTTTCACGTTGATATCCATCATCGCATCCCAGTCGTCCAGCGACCCACTTTCTATCGGATCCAGGCCGTGCGCATTCCCGGCATTATTGATCAGGATTTCAATCTTGTTAAAAGGAGCTTTTAATCCAGCAATCTTTTGCAAGACCAGATCACGATCACGTACGTCAAATTCAAGAGTCGTTACCTCGGTCTTTTCAGATAATTCGGTAGTGAGCTGGGTGAGCATCCCGGTATTTCTCCCACATAGAACAAGGCGGTATCCGTTATCAGCCAGTAATCGTGCGGTCGCCAGGCCTATCCCGCTGGTCGCACCAGTAATCAGTACAGTTTTCATAGGGTAAAGGTAAGAAGTAGGGGGCGATTCGCTGGTAGGGGCGCTTCGCAAGCGCCCTAGAAGATGAGTGCTTTACAATATCGCCATTTTTTATGGAGGATTTCTGGTATCACGCTTTCGCGAAAGCATAAAAATAACCATCACCACAACAACATTTATCATCGCGGATGCATGCGATGCGTCCCAACAAACCGACCCGGGTGACGGGTTCCAACCCTGGCAGGGGCGATCACCGGCAGGTACGTTTCACTGGTAGGGGCGCTTCGCAAGCGCCCCAATCATGACAGACGTAGAATTCCACCATCGCAGTCGCATGCATTGCGTCTCAACCACTATCGCGGTAGAGATCACCCAATATCCCCAGCATTTCCTTTCGCTGCTTAACACACGTTTGTATTTTTAACGCTCGGTTAACAAACAGCGGGCAAGAAAACAACATTTTGCGAGTTAGCAAGGACAGTAAAACCAGCACATTTTTATGGATACACAACATATTGATATTGCCAGTATAAATGACATGGTCGCTCGCGAGAGCCAGTTTGTCGATTCTCTGGTAGGTGAGATGAATAAAGTAATCGTGGGCCAGCAGTACATGGTGGACAGGCTGCTGATAGGACTTCTGGGACGTGGACATATCTTGCTGGAAGGAGTTCCTGGACTTGCAAAAACCCTTGCCATCACAACACTATCACAAGCGGTAAATGGTAGTTTCTCCGCATCCAGTTTACGCCAGATCTACTGCCGGCAGATGTCGTGGGAACGCTGATCTATAATATGAAGGATGCCGATTTCTCGATAAAGAAAGGGACCCATTTTTGCCAACTTTGTCCTTGCCGATGAGATCAACCGCGCGCCCGCCAAAGTACAGAGTGCGCTGCTGGAAGCCATGCAGGAAAAGCAGGTCACGATAGGCGACACCACTTTTAAGCTGCAAAGACCATTTCTGGTAATGGCTACCCAAAACCCGGTAGATCAGGAAGGAACCTACCCGCTGCCAGAAGCGCAGATGGACCGTTTCATGCTCAAGACTGTCATCGATTATCCCACGATTGCCGATGAGCAATTTATCATGCGGGCAAACCTGAAAAAAGAATTTCCTACACCTAATGCGGTCATCAACCCAGAACAAATTCTACGCGCACAGGATGCGGTGGAGCAGGTGTATATGGATGAAAAGATCGAGAAATATATTCTGGATATTGTTTTTGCCACGCGTTATCCGGAAAAATACAAGCTGGATGATTTGAAGCCGTTAATCAGTTTTGGCGCGTCACCTCGTGGATCCATCAGTCTTGCCAAAGCCGCAAAATGCTACGCTTTTATCAAGCGCCGTGGTTACGTGGTGCCAGAAGATGTACGTGCCATCGTACAAGACGTCCTACGCCACCGTATAGGCATCACCTATGAGGCAGAGGCAGAAAACTTCACCAGTGAGGATTTGATCAAGAGGATCGTAAACACGATTGAGGTACCGTAAGGGCGCTTCGTAAGCGACCGATATAGATCGCATAGTATGCGCCACCATCACCGGACGCATGCGATGCCGTCGGAAGCGGCGCAAGCCTTAATCAACGCTAGCGTCCAAAGGAGGTAAGGGCGCTTCGCAAGCGCCCAAGACCAGCAAAGCGAGCAAATGGACACTAAAGAACTACTTAAAAAAGTACGCAAGATCGAGATCAAGACCCGCCGGTTGAGCGACGCGGTTTTTGGTGGCGAGTATCACAGTGCGTTCAAGGGTCGGGGAATGACGTTTAGTGAGGTGCGACAGTACCAGTTTGGTGATGATGTGCGCAACATAGACTGGAACGTTACCGCACGATATAACGAGCCTTTTATCAAGGTGTTTGAAGAAGAACGCGAGCTTACCCTCATGCTGGTGGCAGATGTTAGTGGATCGACTCTCTTCGGTACGCAGGAACAGTTGAAGACGGAAATTATTACAGAGATCTGCGCAACCCTTGCTTTTAGCGCATTGCAGAATAACGATAAGGTAGGTTTGCTGCTTTTTTCTGACCAGGTAGAATTATTCGTTCCGCCCAAAAAAGGACGTTTCCATATCCTGAGCATCATACGCGAGCTGCTGGAATACAAGCCCAGACACCGCACGACAGATATTAGCTGGAGCGATGGAATATCTGGGCGGTGTGCTTAAGAAAAAAGCCATCGTTTTTGTGATGTCTGATTTTCTGAATACCGGCTACCAGCGCAGCCTGCAGATCGTGGGCCGCAAACATGACGTGACGGGAATACGCGTGTACGACCAGCGCGAGACGGCCATGCCCAGCCTGGGATTGGTGCAATTCATGGATCAGGAAACTGGTAAATCACGCATGATCAATACCAGTAGCGCAGCGGTAAGACGCAAGTATGCGGCCTACCATAAAGAGGCGTGCCGCCTATTTTAAGACACGCCTTTACACGTAGCGACGCGGGCGCAATTGACCTAGAAACAAAAGAAAGCTACACTAAAAAATTATTAGGATACTTTAAAGCCAGATGAGAATATTTGTAGCCTACATAATATGTATAATTAGTGCGCTTGCCTACAGCCAGAAGACGGTCGTGGACAGGGATTCTGTACTAATCGGCGAGGAGATAAAACTGGGGATCACGGTGGATGCCCTGCCAGAGGATCTGATTATTTTTCCTGAGCAGCCTAGTTTTGGCGCGCTTGAGGTCATCGAGAGTTACCCGATCGACAGCCTGCGTGAGGGCGACCGCATGCGGTTGTTCAAACAATATGGACTAATCAATTTTGACAGCGGTGATTACTGGATCCCGCAGCTCAAGATCCTCAAGAATGACGCGCAGCTGCTCAGCGATTCAGTACTGGTAAGCGTGCGCGAGATGGTGGTGGACACGACCAAACAAAAAATGTTCCCCATCAAGCCCGCTGTAGAAATCCCCACGCAGGTACCGCCAGACTACAACTGGTTATGGTGGCTACTGCTATTGATTCCCGTGGTGATTATAGTTGTTTTGCTTTCGCGAAAGCGGGAAAAGAAAAGCTACGAGGAAACCCTACAGCCTTATGAGTGGACTAAATATCGTCTGAAATTACTGGATGAGAGCAATCTGCTGGAAGATCGAGATTGGAAGGCTATACTACACAGAGCTTACTTATATCCTGCGCCGTTATATAGATAGTAAGGTGTATGGGCAAACGCTGGAAAGCACCACAGGCCAGCTGATTACAGAGCTTAAGATCGCCATGGAAGAGAAGGGCATGAGCGTCACAGAAAAAACCCAGACCAGACTTGAGGAAATCCTGCGCAAGGCAGACCTCATGAAGTTTGCGGGCGCGCAGGGAGATGCAATTTCTGCCAAGGAAGACCGCCAGCGTGCCAGCGATATCATTTACAATATCCATCAAGTCCTGCCACCACCCACGGAAGAAGAATTGATGATGGATGCGCGCTACCGCCGCAAGCAGGAACTCAAGCGTAGAGCCAGAAATGTAGCGCTAGCGGCAGTCGGCGTTGTGCTACTCGCCATTGCTGGACTGGGAGCATGGATCTATACAGATGGCCTGGACAACGTAAAAGATCAGGTGCTGGGCAACGAGTTGCGTGATCTATATGAGAAAGACTGGTACACGACTACTTATGGATTGCCCACGATTACGCTATCTACACCAGAAGTGCTGGTGAGAAAGGACAGCGTTGACCTACCTGCTCAGGTAAAACAAGCGGTCGCGTTGCAAAACAGTTTTGAATTTGCAGGCTGGGGCGACCCGCTGCATGTGAGCGTGGCAACTCTCAACTTTCAGCCAGCAATTGCCAGAAGATATAGATGCCAAGGCATTTATGGATCCATTCATTGCCAGCATGGAACAGGCCGGCGCGACAAACATCGTGATGCTGGATGATAAGGTCGAGATCAATGGTAACAAGGGAATTGACCTTACGGGAACTTTTGAATTTGAGGGCGAGACCTTTACGTATGAGATACTGATGTTTTCCCGTATGGGCGGCTTACAGATGATCAATATTGCCGTGTTGCAAGATGATGACGAAGACCCTGAACGGGAATACGGTAGATTGATCAAAGAGCGCATTAAGCAGTCGCTCAATATCAAGGTGCCCGCTGGACTGGAACCCAAAAAACCAAAGCAACAACCCTAATGGACTGGTTCAACAACATAGAGTTTCTGGATCCGCAAATGTTTTGGTTGCTGTTGCTATTGCCAGTAGCGATCTCGTGGTATATCTATTCCAGAAAAAAACAACAAGCCCAGGTAAAAATTAGTTCGCTGGGCGGTTTTACGGCGGGGAAAAGTGTTTTGGCAAGTTTGCGTCCTGTATTGTTTGTGTTGAGAATGCTCGCGCTGGCACTAATCATCACCGCTCTCGCCAGGCCACAAACCACAGATGTCACCACAAAGACCAAAACCACAAACGGGATAGACATTGTCCTCGCTGTGGATGTGAGTGCCAGTATGCTGGCGCGCGACTTGAAACCAGACAGGCTGGAAGCCACAAAAGAAGTCGCGGCTGACTTTATCAGAGGCCGGCCAAATGATAGGATAGGTCTTGTGGTTTATGCAGGAGAGAGTTATACGGTAACACCCATCACCACAGATCAGTCGATTGCGCTCAAGGCTGTAAATGGCATAAGCTATGATGGTATTTTGGACAATGGAACAGCCATAGGCATGGGACTGGCAACAGCGGTAAATAGGCTCAAGGACAGCGAGGCATTGAGTAAGGTGATCATCCTCATGACAGATGGGATGAACAACAGCGGTTTTATTGACCCGAAGATCGCGGCAGAGCTCGCCGTGGAATTTGGCATCAAGGTTTACACTATCGGGATAGGAACTAATGGTAATGCGCCGTCACCTTACGGTCAGGCAGGTAATGGCAAGTTTTTATTTAGGATGATGCCCGTAGAAATCGACGAGGATCTGATGCAACAAATCGCGGAGGATACCGGTGGTCAATATTTCCGTGCTACGGATAATGAAAAACTTGAGGCAATCTATGCCGAGATCGATAAACTGGAAAAAACTGAG
Source organism: uncultured Flavobacteriaceae bacterium (assembly GCA_963740155.1). Classification (GTDB taxonomy): domain Bacteria; phylum Bacteroidota; class Bacteroidia; order Flavobacteriales; family Flavobacteriaceae; genus Nonlabens. The sequence continues at coordinate 308,523 of CAVUDE010000005.1, forward strand.
ATCGAGCAGTTTGAATTCTATAACGTGCAGGAAAAATTCAGGGAATTGGTTTTGCTCGCTTTGGGATTGATCCTGCTGGAAATGTTGTTGAGGTACACCATTTTTAGAACGGTGGCGTAGAAAAAGAAGTAAGATGGAATCAGATTCGGTTATAGGACATACAACTACCCGTAAATCATTGCGGTTTATACAGCGCCCGCGATTTGATTTCTGGCTGCTGGTATTAATAGTTTCTAGTATTTTCTTGATAATAGGTGCTTACATGGTTTTAAGCACAGATTCCCAAAAGTGGCAGTGGTTTGTGGTGATAGGTCAGGTGGGTGTGGTAGCATTCTGGGCAGAAAGGATCTGGTATAATTTTACATTCAAATTCAACGCTAAGACTGGTGTTCTCATACCTAATCGCTGGAAAGAATACTATCAGTTCAGATTCAGGGATGTCAAAAGAGCAGAGTTATATGATGGGAAATTGATGCTCACCTACAGAAAGGAAAATAGACAAACGATTGATGTTACTAATGTACGGGATGAGGATTTGGAAAAGTTGCTTAAGTTGATCAAGTCTAGGATAGGATAGAATGATTGGAGCATAAATCTTCTTTTATGAACCGGCTTTAGGTGAAATTCACATGAGTCGGCTTTTAGAGATGTTTTGTATCTTAGAGAAATATGTTAGATGTCAGTTATCATGAATAAAGAAGAGGTTTTAAGTATGGCGACGCAAGGTTTGAAAAAATTATCATTGATCAGATTACGCCAAGCGCAGGATTATATCGATTATCTCAAGGATAAAGATGAGGAGGAGAACATGACTAAACAAGCTATGTATCTGACCGATCAGTCTGGTTCTCTAGATTTTTTAAATGAAGAGGAAGAGTTGTACAGCGAGTCAGATTTAAAAGAAAAGTATTAGATGCAAAAGTTTGATCTGGTTCTTCTTCCCTTTCCTTTTACAGATCTTAGCAGATCAAAGATTAGACCTGCCGTAATTCTCATTAATGATCTTGCAAGTCAGGATGTCACAGTTTGTTTTATCACCTCACGACTCAATATCGCTAGATCCTATGATGTAATATTAAATCCAGACAATTCAAACGGATTTAAGGTGAAGTCGGCAATTAAGGTTTCTAAAATAGCCACTGTTCGCTATCCTCTAATAAAAGGAAGGCTAGGAACTTTAGGTAGTTCTGATCAAAGCATTTTAGATAAAAACCTAAAACAATTATTAAAACTCAACCAATGAAAATGGTTGCTGAACTTGCAATCCAATGACTCAGAGCAGCTACACAATGATGCTAAATTTAGGTTTAGTTTTAAGTTTAATTCATCGCCCATGAACGAGATAATATGCCCCAATTGTGACAAAGCCTTTAAAGTGGATGAGGCTGGATATGCAGATATTGCAAAACAAGTGCGTGATCGCCAGTTTGAGGAAGAACTGAATAATCGGCTCACCATCGCAGAGCGTGAAAAGGCAAATGCTGTAGAACTGGCAAAATCCCAAACTAAGGGTGAGTTGCTACAACAGGTAGCAGATCAAAAAGCCAGTTTTCAGGAAAAGCTGGCCGCGATGGAGAATCAGATGCAGCGAGAGGTGGCTGGCAAGGAGAATGAGCTGGAAAAGTTGAAGGCGCAGTATAATGTTACGCTTTCGCGAAAGCTAGGAGAAAAAGAATCTGAAATCAACAAAAAAGAATCAGAACTGAACAACCTCAATGCACGACTGGAGAATCTTTCTACTCAAAAACAACTTGAAATAGCGCAGGCGGTGAGAGATCTGGAAAAGCAACGGGATGAACTGGCAAGTCAAGTACGCTTAAAAGAAACGGAAGCCCAGTTGCAGGAAAAGGCAATCAAGGAAGAGTTTTCTAACCAGCTCATGTTGAAAGAACAATCCCTGCAACTCAAGGACGATGAAATCGCTAGATTGAAAGACTTTAAGCAAAAGCTATCGACCAAAATGATAGGCGAGACGCTAGAGCAACATTGCGAGGCAGAGTTCAATAAAATCAGGGCAACGGGTTTCCAAAATGCCTATTTTGAAAAGGACAACGATGCTAGCGGTGGGACTAAAGGCGATTATGTGTACCGCGAGCACGACGGGCAGGGAAACGAAATCATTTCCATCATGTTTGAAATGAAAAATGAGAACGATGCCACGGCAACCAAAAAACGCAACGAGGATTTCTTTGCAAAATTAGATAAGGATAGAAACTCAAAAGACTGCGAGTACGCGGTACTGGTATCATTGCTGGAATCAGATAGCGAGCTGTATAACACAGGAATCGTGGATGTGTCTTACCGGCATCCAAAAATGTATGTGATCCGGCCGCAGTTTTTTATTCCCATTATCACTTTACTGCGCAATGCTGCCTTAAACAGTATGCAATACAAAGCAGAACTCGCCGAGGTACGCAACCAGAATACAGATATCACAAATTTTGAAGAGAAGATAGAAACCTTTAAAAAGGGATTTGCACGCAATTATGAGTTGGCGAGCAGGCAATTTGGCACCGCGATAGAAGAGATTGATAAAAGCATACGGCACCTCAATAAAATCAAGGACGCACTTACTTCTTCAGAACGCAATTTGCGTCTGGCAAATGATAAGGCAGATGATCTTACCATCAGAAAATTAACGCACAACAACCCCACGATGAAAGCAAAGTTTGATGAGATGGACAGTTGATTTTTAAATCACAAAGTAAGAGACTAGAAACTAGAGTCAAGATGCAAGAGACGTGAGACCGGGAATAGACTTAAATCTAAGTTTTCATCTAAAACTTGAAACCTAAAAATAAATCTAAACTTAAACTTAGATCTAAATTTAAAGCGTGAAGCCTGAAATCCTAGCCGTTAGTTATTGGCTTTTAGCTGTTAGGAATTGAGCCGCCCAGCAAACTTTACACATGAGTAAGCAACTTGAAACCTAAAAATAATTCTAAACTTAAAATCAAATCTAAAAATAAATTGTAGCTCTGAAATACCTTTCAGGTGAGCGAGTAACCTAAAAAGTGAAACGTAAAACAAAATAACCCCATGAGTAAACAACGTGAAACAAAAAATAAATCTAAACTTAAACTTAGATCTAAATCTAAAACGCAAGGCTTGAAATACTAGCTGTTAGCTTTTAGGAATTGAGCCGCCCAGCAAACTTTACACATGAGTTAGCAACTTGAAACTTGAAACGTGAAACAAACTTTCCCCAGGAGTAAACAACGTGAAACGTGAAACAACTCTTCACAAGAGTAAGCAACCTTAAGCCTTGAACTTTGAACCACCCCACATGAGTAAAAACGTGAAACCTGAAACCTAAAACAAACTTTCCACAAGAGTAAACAACATGAAACTTGAAACTTTGAACCCTCCATGTACCTACTAGAAGAAAAGATTTATTTCTGGCTGCTGCTAATGATTCCGCTGCTGGTTGTGCTATTTATTGCGCTTTCCTACTGGCGTTACCGCGCGCAGAAAAAGTATGCAGAATCGCAGATGCTGGATCATTTGATTCCAGACCGCTCGTGGTTCAAGCCCATTCTGAAATTGGTGACTATTTGTTTTGGCGTCATGTTTTTGGTGCTCGCACTGGTCAACCTTAAAGCAGGAACAAAGCTGGAAACCGTCTCGCGTGAGGGTGTAGATATTGTCTTTGCGGTGGACGTCTCAAAATCCATGCTGGCAGAAGATATCGCGCCTAACCGTCTGGAAAAGGCACAGCAACTGGTTACACAGATCATCAATAACCTGGCGAGTGACCGCATAGGGTTGATTGCCTATGCTGGCAGCGCGGTGCCACAATTACCTATCACAACAGATTACAGCAGCGCAAAAATGTTCCTGCAATCACTCAATACAGAATTGATTTCAAGCCAGGGAACAGCGATCAATGAGGCCATCCAGCTGGCAGAAAGTTACTACAGCGAGGATAGCGAGGCGGCCAAAATTTTGGTGATCATCAGCGACGGGGAAGACCACGAGGGCGAGAGCATCGCCGTGGCAGAAACCGCTGCAGAAAACGGCATCAGGATCATTACCATAGGGGTGGGAACACTCAAAGGCGGTACGATCCCGCTGAAGGAAAACGGTATAGTGCGATCGTTTAAAAAAGACCGTGAGGGACAAACGGTCATCACAAAACTAAACCGCGAGAATCTTACAGAGATTGCTAGCGCAGGAAACGGCACCTATATAGACGGTACGATCACCGCCAGCGTCATAGAGGAATTAAAAGAAGAATTGTCTGGTATTGACAAGGTGGAATTTGAGAGCCAGCAGGTGAGCGAGTTTGAGAGCCAGTTCCAGTGGTTCCTGGCTTTTGGACTGTTCTTTTTGTTTTTGGATATTTTTTACCTGGAAAGAAAGACCGGCTGGGTGAAGCGACTCAACCTGTTCAACGAGTAAATTTGTGTTCTGTCAGGAGGGATTTTGGCACAGCCTATGCGTTATCACATAAAATTGCACCATGTATCTAATCTATCTATTTCTAGCGTTTTTTCATCCTACCACCAGCGATGCAGATTTCTGCTCGTGCATGAATCCTGGTGAGATCACTCAGGGGCAGGTGGATGGATATGATTACATTGCGCGCGGCCAGGTCGTAAGTGTGGAAGTGCGTGACTATACAAGGTTTATCAAAGTAAAAGTGGGAAAAATGTATAAGAGTAATACCAGTGGGGATACGATTACCATCAGCACGCCTCGCAGCAGTGCTGCCTGCGGTTTGTCTGCGCAAGAGGGTCAGGAATGGCTGTTTTATGGCGGTAAAGAAGACGGCAGCTACACTACAGACCTCTGTACCCGCAGCGCTGTGATTTCGCAGGACTACCCGAACGATAGAGTGGTCAACGATATCAAGTTTCTGGACTCCATGACGCAACCTAAAACAACCTGTGGCAATGGGAAATAGTCGATTGAGTTTCTGTTTTTTTTGTGTGGTGTTTTTTGTGGGTTACGCTTTCGCGAAAGCGCAACAAGAACAACCTCCCATCAACATGGAATACCAGCGTGCCTTGAGCCAGGCGCAGGAAGAGACTGCAGACGGTGATTTCAACCAGGCTGAGGCAAACTACAAAAAGGCCATAGCGCTGGATCCCAGCAATGCAGATGCATCCTACAATCTTGGGAATCTTCACTATGAGAACAACAAGCGTTTTGAAGCGGTAGATAACTATAAAAAAGCGGCAGAAACCGCTACCTCAAAAGAGGCACGCCATCTTATCTACCACAACCTGGGCAATACTTTTCTAGAAAACAAGCAATATAAAGAGGCGGTAGAAGCTTATAAAAATGCCCTGCGCAACGACCCTACAGATGATGAGACGCGCTACAACCTCGCCATCGCAAAACAAGAAGAAGAGAAGCAAGGCGGCGGCGGTGGCGGCAACGATGATCAGGAAAAAGACAAGCCTAACGAGGACGACGGTGAGCAGGAAGATAACAAGGATGGCGACCAGGATGATAAGTCTGATGGCGACAAAAAGGGCGGCGAGAATGAAAAGGAAGGTGAGGACAAGCCTAAGAATGGTGAGGAAAAAGAAGACGACAAGGGCAAAAACAGTGAGGGGGATAAGGGTAAGGATAAGCCCAAGGATCAGCAACAGCAGCAACCCCAGCGCGTAGAAGGTAAGCTCACGCCACAACAGGTGCGCCAGCTACTGGAAGCCATGAGCAATGAGGAACAGAAGATTCAGGAAAAGGTAAACGGCAATAAAACCAAAGGTAAAACCGTAAAATCAGAAAAAGACTGGTAATGAGTAGAATAACAGCGATCGTATTTCTGTTATTGAGTGCCTTTACAACGGCACAGGAAGAAGTGAGTTTTACATCTGCCGTGTCACGCACTAGGCTTGCGCTTAACGAGCGACTGCGCGTGGAATTCAAGATGAATGTGGACGGTGACAACTTTACTCCACCTGCCTTTGAAGGTTTTAAGGTCATGGCCGGCCCCAGCCAGTCCGTCTCACAGCGATGGGTAAATGGCAGGAGCAGCATGAGCAAGACCTACAGCTATGTGCTAGAACCCAGCAAGACAGGGCGATTAACCATACAACAGGGAGTAATCACCTACCGTGGCAATGAGTACAAGACGACCCCGATTCTGGTCAATGTCACAGGTGCGGTAAACAAACCCCGCGAGCAGGGCGATAACACGCCCAGGGCAAATGATCAGGTACACCTGGTGGCAGAGGTGAGCAAGGTAAGTCCCTACCTCAACGAGCCCATCCGCGTTGTTTACAAAATCTATGTTGCAGAAAATACGGGCGTGAGCGGCTGGAACGAGGTGGACAGTCCTAAATATGCAGATTTCTGGTCGCAAAATATCGATAACCGCAACCGCCAGGTGCAGCAGGGAACCTATCAGGGCGAGCCTTACCGCTATCTGGTATTGCGCGAGGCGGTTCTCTATCCACAGAAAACCGGGAAACTGGAAATTGAACCCCTCACACTGGATATCAATGTAGAGGTGCCTACTAACCGGCGCGATTTTTTTGGCAGGCCATATACTAAAACAGAACAACTGCGCGTGAGTGCTGGTAAGCGCGAGATCACGGTACGCGATTTTCCTGCAGCTGGCCGTCCCGCAAGTTTTAATGGTGCCGTGGGTCAGTTTGATTTTGAGTTGGATGTGGATCAGGCACAGCTGGACGCTGGCGAAAGCCTGACAGCCAGCCTTATCGTAAGTGGTTCTGGAAACTTGAAATTGATGCAACTTCCAGAATTGAAGGTGCCATCCAGTCTGGAAGTTTATGAGCCAGAACGCGTTGATAACGTGCGGACTAACATAGACGGCATGAGCGGCAGCATCAGGGATAATTACACCATCGTGCCGCAGTATGGCGGTAAATATGTGATTCCGCCGGTGGATTTCTCTTATTTTGATCCACAGCAGGAAAAATATATCACCTTGAATAGTGGCGAGACACTGATTCAGGTGGAGGGCGATGCGCCTACCAGCAGCGGCGCGGTAGCGGCAAATCCAGGCAGCGGTACAAATGTGATCTCCAGCGATGCCCAGTTTGCATTCATTAAAACCGAGACGGATCTAGAAGACAAAAACAAAACCTACTTTTTCAACACTCGCGCCTACTGGGGCGTGATGGGTGGGCTGAGTCCTGCTATTGCCGCTGGTGTTGATCTTGCGCAGCGCCCAGGAAAAACGCAATGCAGACGTGGTAGGCAATCGCCTGCGCACCGCAAATAGGTTGAGTAAAAAGTATCTGAGTGCAGCCCGCAAAAATCTGGGCAACCACGAGGCATTTTATATCTCGCTGGAGAAATCCCTGCACAACTATCTCAAATCAAAACTCAACATACAGACGGCAGATATGTCCAAGGATCGCGTCAATGAATTGCTCAAGGAACGCGGCGCAGATGAACAGACCAGAACCGAGTTTACCCAGCTACTGGCCAGCTGTGAATTTGCCCGTTACACCCCCAGCTCAGACGCGACCATGAAACAGGATTACGAGAAGGCGGGCCGCGTGCTTACCTCCATCGATAAACAATTGAAACGCTAGCCATGAGAACATTGTTTGCTCTTTTATCGATAGTAATTTGCTTTAGCTCACTGGCGCAGGTAGATACAGTTGAGGTGGATAATAATTCCTCTACTTCGACGACGCTCAGCACACGTTTCGCGAATGCTAATAAAGCATACACCTCAGAAAATTACGACCTAGCCATTGCCGCTTACAAGCAGATCCTAGAGGGCGATAAACATAGTGCCGAATTATATTTCAATCTAGGCAATGCGTATTACAAAAAGAATGAGGTAGGGGAGTCCATTTACTATTTGGAAAAAGCCTTACAGCTGGATCCAGACGATGAAGATATCCAGAACAATTTGCGATTTGCCAACCAAATGAAGATTGATGCTATCGAGCCGCTACCAGAAAATGCGATAGGTTCCACGGTGGAAAACATTGTGACGGCGCTCAGTATTGATGAATGGGCTTATTTGAGTATAGTGGTGGTGCTGATCACCATTTTATTAGCGATATTTTATATCTATGCCGCTACCTCAGGAAAGAAGCGGTTATTTTTTGTGTTGATGATTTTGGGAATTCTGCTCTCCATCCTGACGATTATGGCGGCTTTTTATGCGAGGGATCATGTAGATGACCAGCAATTTGCCATAGTCATGGTAGAAGAAATCACGGGCAGGGAAGCTCCTAAACAAAGTGCTACCAGCGCATTCACCATCCACGAGGGTACAAAAATAGAACTACTGGAAACTTTTGAAAACTGGTCAAGGGTCTCACTCGAAAACGGCAGCAAGGCCTGGTTACCAGAGGACGTTTATAGAAAGTTGTAGATTTTAAGTTGTCAAGCTGACTCCCACCTGTCATGCTGACGCAGGTCAGCATCTCTTCAAGCTGTACATCCTGCCCAGCCTATAATCACCCCACCTTTCTCAATTCCTCTTCCAGCTGTTTGATTTTTGCTTCTTTCATTCTAAGCAGTTCCCGCAGATCGTCTAAATTCCTCTTGTAAACTTCAAGCATTTCAAGTGGTAGATTACTATTGACACCATGATGAACCTCATATTGAGATGCCTCTGGATGTTCTTTTTCTACTTCTTCAATAATTTTTGGGCTGGTCTCAAAAAGCTTAGTAACCAGATTTACTGGATTTGTATGATAGATTTTGGCAAGTTTTTTAATCTGGGTGAGGGTGATTCTAGATCGCCCATTTTCCATGTTAGAGTAGGTTTTTTGGGAGATGCCCAGCTCGATAGCTAGATAATCCTGTGCGTAATTTTTTTGCTCTCTCAATTCCTTTAAATGCTGGGCAGCGATCATATTAACATTTTGTTTTACTAAGCTAGTAAATAAGTTCTGCAATTCAGCGGGAAAGCCATTGAATCTTTGTGGAAACTTTTAAACCCTTTTATTATGAAAAATTTCAAATTTCCAATCGTATTATTCTTAGGTTGCCTGTTCTGGGCTTGTAGTCCCGAGGCATCATACCCAAGAGATGATCTCTTCACCAGTCTTTCAAGAAGATTTATCTAACCCTATGAAGGTATATCAGAATTCTTCTGAGTCGGAAGAAGAAGAATCAGTCCCCGATACATTTGAATTTACTATTGTTGTAGACGGTGCAGAATTGGTCGGGTTAGCTGTAGTTGACTGGAACTATGAACTGGAGAAGCCTTCAAATATTTTAATCAGTCAGAATATTTTAGATGCTTTGAACATCACTCAGAATATTTTCAATGAAGACCTTGCAACCGAAACGAATAATGATAAAGAACTTTCACCGCATGCCGCATGTATTCAATGGTGTAAGAAAAATTACACCGATGAGAATGGAGATAAAATAAGAGGTCGAGGAGCATGTAAGTTTGATTGCTGGGTCGACACAACAATTCGCGTTATTGATGCTATTAGTACCAGGGTTGAGACTTTTATAGACAAAGCATTTTGATAGGTATTTTCGAGGATAACGTTATTTTAATTGCTGAAATATTGTGTGCATATTCAGTACCACAGATACTACTGCCAGAAATCCGAATAAAAGATGTACAGTAAAAAGAAAGTTGCGTCAGTTGATCGGTTTGAATATAGGGGACTACTCAGATATCCTGACAACCATAGTCTGCCCGTCGCATTTAAAAACGAGAAATATGTTTTTCAGACCGACTCGCTTTTAGGATTAAAGACAACTGATAAAACTGTAGACTTAACGTATAACGAGATTATAAGACTACATGAAGAGAAATACTCTGAGGTCAAGTTGACAAAATGTGATTGGGAAACCGGTCTTATGGAGAAATATAAATGCAGGGATGGTAATTCTTACAAAAAGAGTTTTTATGCTGTTGACATTGCTCGTACAGAACATCTTAGGGATTTTCTGCTTAAATCACAATTGAAGAAAATAGCAGTTGTTTACGGGGCTGGCCACTTTAAATTCTTATATCCTGATCTGATAAAAGCTGGTTTTGAGTACAAAAACGAAAAGTTGAATTTCAATTGATTTGAATATTGGTATTCTATGAATGCTTTAAAATATCGGAGATGGTTTTAATTTCATTCTCATGGCGATCTATTTAATATTTGTATTCTTTGCATAATTACTTAGCCCGCCTTGCTTTCATTTCATGGTTTATTATTTGATTTCAAAGCAATGTGACAGCTACTAAAAAGGTGTTTTTAGTTTTATTTGGGTGAGATGTTAGTAAGTTTTAGATTTTGCATCCGCTAAAGAGTAATAACATCGTTACGCTTTCAGTAGGTTCAGCAGCAGCAGTGTTTGCTATTCACGGTATGCTCAATCGGTACAAAAACAAACGGAATCAAAGAGTTGATATTATATCGTTTGTCATATTGGTGCTAGGCTTTATCGGTCAATATTATTTTATTAGATCGCTTTAGTTTTATCTATTTGTAGATTACGCAATTGCTCTTTTCATTTGTGTTATCACCTTTGGGAGATTTCAAACTCTCTTCTATTTCATCAGCCCATTGCCCTCTGAATAACTTCCCCACATTGTTGACAACTCAACACCCCGCCCACCACCTCCATCCCCTAAATTTGTAGGGCAGCCAAGTGTTCACTGGTTGTGATTAACTACTTGTCAACCAGTAACTCCATCTGCCTATGTACCTGATTTTTGATACCGAAACCACCGGACTGCCCCGCCGCTGGAATGCCCCCATTACAGACGTAGATAACTGGCCACGTGTCGTGCAGATTGCCTGGCAACTGCATGATGAGATGGGGAATATGGTGGATCACCAGGATTATCTCATCAAGCCAGACGGGTATGACATTCCCTATGATTCTGAACAGGTGCACGGTATTTCTACCGCGCTTGCGCAAGAGCGTGGCGTGCCGCTGGAAGAAATGCTGGAAAAGTTCAACATTGCTCTGAATAAAACTAAGTTTGTCGTAGGCCAAAACCTGAAATTTGACCTCAACGTAACTGGCGCAGAGTTTGTGCGCAGCGGCATCCAGAACCAGTTGCAGGAACTGCCCGTACTGGATACGTGTACAGAACACACTGCGCAATTATGCCAGATACCAGGTGGGCGCGGCGGTAAGTTCAAGCTCCCCACGCTTACTGAGCTGCACGAGTTTTTGTTTAAGCAACCTTTTGGCGAGGCGCACAACGCCACCGCAGATGTTGAGGCGACCACAAGGTGCTTTCTGGAACTGGTGCGACTGCAACAGTACACGACAGATCAGCTCAAGGTGGAGGGCGATTATTTTGTGCGTTTTCGCGAAAGCAATCCTGACACCATACAGCCAGCGGGTCTCAAGCACGTCAATCTTAAAAAGGCATCAGCAGCCTTAAAAACAGAAACTAAACCAGAAGTATCCCGCACAGAGATTAGGGATAATCTCACGGCTCTCGCAGATGCGCCCTACGCCCACCTGCACAACCACAGCCAGTTTTCCATCTTGCAGTCTACGGCCAGCGTCCAGGATCTGGTGCAGGCTGCCGGCAGTATGAACATGCCCGCCGTCGCCATGACGGATCATGCAAACATGATGGGTGCCTTTCACTTTGTCACCGCGGTGAGCAACTACAACAAATCGCTGGACGAGGAGGCACGTGCTCGCGGCGCGCAAACGATCAAACCCATCATAGGTTGTGAATTCCAGGTGTGCGAGGATATGTATGACCGCACCCACAAGGACAATGGTTACCAGATCGTTGTTCTCGCCAAAAACAAGAACGGCTATCACAACCTCGCAAAAATGGCCAGCAAGGCCTACACAGAGGGCTTTTATTACGTCCCGCGCATTGATAAAAAACTGATTCTCGAGTTCAAGGACGACCTTATCATCCTGACTGGAAACCTGTACGGCGAGGTGCCGTCCAAAATCTTAAACATAGGAGAAAAGCAGGCAGAAGAGGCACTCATCTGGTGGAAGGAGCACTTCGGTGAGGATCTGTATATCGAGCTCATGCGGCATGGCCAGGAGGATGAAACTAGAGCAAATGATGTACTTGTTACGCTTTCGCGAAAGCATAATATCAAAATCATCGCGGCAAACAACACGTATTATATCGATAAAAAGGATGCCAATGCCCACGATATCCTACTGTGCGTAAAGGATAATGAGAAGCAGGCGACGCCCATAGGTAGAGGGCGCGGCTATCGGTACGGGCTGCCTAACCAGGAATATTATTTCAAGAGTGGTGATGAGATGAAGGAGCTCTTCAAGGATCTGCCAGAAGCGATCTTTAATGTACAAGAAGTCCTGGACAAGGTTGAGGCGTATGAACTGGCGCGCGACGTATTGCTCCCAGCATTCGATATCCCAGAAGAATTCCTGGATGACCAGGATGCGCATGATAAAGAAAAACGCGGCGAGAATGCCTACCTGCGGCACCTTACTTACGAGGGTGCGAGAAAGCGCTACGGCAATGAACTCACGGCAGAGGTGACGGATAGGCTGGATTTTGAGCTGGAAACGATTCGTAAGACAGGCTATCCGGGTTATTTTTTGATCGTATGGGATTTTATACGTGCGGCACGCGAGATGGGTGTGGCCGTGGGGCCTGGGCGAGGGTCTGCGGCGGGTAGTGTGGTGGCGTATTGCCTATGGATCACAAATGTGGATCCCATCGAGTACGATTTGCTTTTTGAGCGTTTCCTGAATCCGGATCGTATTTCCATGCCAGATATTGATATAGACTTTGACGATGAGAATCGAGGTAGGGTGATGGATTATGTCATTGATAAATACGGCGCAGACCAGGTCGCACAAATTGTCACTTATGGTACCATGGCGGCAAAATCCTCTATACGTGATACCGCGCGAGCGCTTGATCTACCGCTTAACGAGGCAGACCATATTGCCAAATTGATCCCTGAATTCTCAAAGCTTAAAAAAATATTTGCACTGGATCCTGCGTCGGTAGGATCGGCTTTTAGGGGTGATGACAGCGCCAAGGTTGAGGAACTTGTCGCCATGGCGGGCGGTGATGACCTCGCGGCAGAGACCATCAAACAAGCAAGGATTCTAGAAGGATCTGTACGCAACACGGGCGTACACGCCTGTGGAGTCATTATTACACCAGATGCGCTGACCAATTTTGTTCCCATCGCGACTGCTAAAAACAGCGACTTATACGTCACCCAGTTTGACAACGAGGTCGTGGAAAGTGCAGGTCTGCTTAAGATGGACTTTTTGGGTCTTAAGACGTTGAGCCAGATTAAAGATACGGTTGCGATAATCAAGGAACGCCACAACATTGATCTGGATATAGAAGCCGTACCACTGGATGATCCTAAAACCTATGAACTTTTCCAGAAAGGCGATACAGTTGGAATTTTCCAGTATGAAAGTGCCGGGATGCAAAAATATATGCGCGAGCTCAAGCCCACGCAGTTTGCAGACTTGATTGCAATGAATGCATTGTACCGCCCAGGACCGCTAGAATACATTCCAGATTTTATCAATAGAAAACATGGCCGCAGGGAAATAGAATATGATCTCCCAGCCATGGAAGAATATCTGGAAGAAACCTATGGCATCACGGTGTATCAGGAGCAGGTGATGTTGCTATCGCAAAAGCTGGCCAATTTTACCAAGGGTGAGGCAGATGTCCTGCGTAAGGCAATGGGTAAAAAGCAAATTGCCACCCTGCAAAAGATGAAACCTCAATTCCTAGATGCCGGGGAGGGGAATGGCCACGACCGCGAGATTCTTGAAAAAGTATGGAAAGACTGGGAGAAATTTGCCTCTTATGCGTTCAACAAATCGCACTCAACATGTTATGCATGGATAGGCTATCAGACAGCTTACCTGAAAGCAAACTATCCAGCAGAATTTATGGCTGCAACCCTGTCTAACAACATGAACCAGATCACACTGGTAAGCAAATTTATGGATGAGTGCCGCCATATGGGTCTTGAGGTTCTGGGTCCTGACGTAAATGAATCCAACTATAAGTTTACCGTGAATCAGCGTGGGGCAATACGTTTCGGTATGGGGGCTGTCAAGGGACTGGGTCATAGTGCCGTGATGACGATTATTGAAAACCGCAAGGACGGGAACTATAAAAGCATCTTTGACATGGCAAAACGCATCGATCTGCGCGCTGCAAACAAGCGCAGTTTTGAGGCGCTGGCGCTTAGTGGTGGTTTTGACAGTATGGGGAGCCAGAACAGGTCACAGTTTTTCTTTGAGTTTGAAAATGGGCAAAGCTTTCTGGAACAGGTGGTCAAGTATGCGCAGAAGTTTCAGGAAAACGAGAATAGTGCGCAGGTAAGCCTTTTTGGCGAGGCTAGTGACGTGCAGATTCCAGAACCACAATTGCCTGTATGCGATGCATGGGGAACTATGGAAAAACTCAAGCGGGAAAAAGAAGTAGTGGGAATCTATATTTCTGGACACCCGCTGGACGATTATAAGAATGAGATTCGGTTTTTCTGTAATTCAAACCTGACTGCCTTGCGCGATTTAGGATCGGTTGTCAATAAAGACCTGACCTTTTGCGGCGTGGTGACAGATGCGCAGCACCGTGTTACCAAAACAAACAAACCCTGGGGAACCTTTACCCTAGAGGATTATGACGATACCTATGAATTCCGCATGTTTAGTGAGGAATATCTTAAGTTCAGGCATTTTCTGGTGCCCAATTCTTTTGTGCATATAAAGATCAAGGTTCAGGAGGGATGGATAGATAAAAAAACGGGCAAGCCGCGCGATCCGCGTATTTCGTTTTTGCTTATTCAACAATTGCCAGAGCTTATGTCTAAAAGCGCCAAAAAACTCATTATCAAAATGAACGTCAACGAGGTGCTGGAGAAAAGGGTTGAAGCCTTGCGCGAGGTACTGGAAATGCACACGGGTGATCATCACTTAAGTTTCAGTTTACGCGATCATCAGGAAAAAATCAAGATCGATATGCCCAGCAAACTGCAAAAGGTGAGTGTAAATTCTGAACTACTGGATATGCTGGACAAACTCGATATTGAGTACGGCGTGAGTTGATTCTCTCAGTTAACCTGAATCCCCTTGTGTAGCTAGATTGTATAGCCATATAAATTCTACCAATAGTAATAACCTATCAAAAATGGCTTGCATAATTACCTTTGCATATCATTAAAACACAAATATTATGGCACTAGAAATAACAGATGCAAACTTTGAAGAAACGGTATTAAAGAGCGATAAACCAGTAATGGTGGACTTCTGGGCTGCATGGTGTGGTCCCTGCCGCATGGTAGCTCCCATCATCGATGAGCTTGCTACCGATTATGATGGTAAAGCAGTTGTAGGTAAAATGGACGTAGATGCAAACCAAGAGTTTGCCGCTAAATACGGCGTGCGTAACATTCCAACTGTACTAATCTTCCAAAACGGTGAAGTCGTAGGCCGCCAGGTAGGTGTTGCTCCTAAAAATGCTTATGAGGACGCGCTTAATGAGGTGATGACCGCATAGCAGAAGCATCAGATAATTACTCTAAAGCCCGTTCTAATTGAATGGGCTTTTGTTTTTTACGCTTTCTCGTCAGAGAAGTTTATATTGAGCTTGTCGAAATACGAAAGCGTAAACCTCACAATCACTATTTTTAGAAAATGAATCTCGAGCAACAACTCAATAAAACAGCTGGGTTTAAAAACCTGCAATTACTCGCCAGTCAGGTGGTAGAGGGCTATATAAGTGGGATGCATAAATCGCCGTTTCATGGTTTCAGCGCAGAGTTTGCAGAGCATAAGATCTACAATCCTGGCGAGAGTACACGTCATATAGACTGGAAGCTGTATGCCAAAACCGATAAGCTCTACACAAAGCGATACGAGGAAGAGACTAACCTGCGCTGCCATCTGATCCTGGATAATTCCAGTTCAATGCATTATCCAGCGGTCAAGGAACAATCGCTGGGCAATCTAAATAAAATAGGGTACAGCGCTCTAGCCGCTGCCAGCGTCATGAATCTGCTCAAGAAACAAAGGGATGCAGTAGGATTAAGCGTCTTTGCAGAGGAATATGAGTATTACGCACCAGAAAAAGGAAGCGAGCGCCACCACAATATGTTGCTGGATCAGCTGTCCACGATTGCTGTGGAGAAATCTTCTGGAAAAAAGACACGCACCTATACTTATCTCCACCTGATCGCAGAAAAGCTCAAACGGAGGTCACTGGTTTTTTTGTTTACGGATATGTTCCAGGACGAGGTCGCAGAAGAAGAACTATTTGAGGCCTTGCGACATTTGAAGTACAATAAGCACGACGTCGTGCTTTTTCATACGTACGACAGTGTTACTGAGATTGATTTTGACTTCTCAAACAAACCCACTCGCTACACAGACGTGGAAACGGGCGAGCATGTCAATCTCTATGCAGATAATATTAAGGAAGAGTATAAAAAAGCTATCACCGAATACTTTGAACGCATGCGCGTACGTTGCGGCCAGAACCGTATAAAGTACCAGCCAGTAGATATCCGGCGGGATTTTAATGTGGTGCTAACTACGTTTTTACTGGAACGGCAGTTGTTTAAGTAGGAAAGGGAGATTTGTCCAGCTGAATTTATCCCAGCTTTTTACCCCGAGGATGTCTTGCGCGAGATTATTTATCAAAACGTCGCTATTGAATTTAGCTTTGCCTGCTCACTTCCCTTGCGTCCTGTGGGTTGCTGACCTGCGTCAGCATGACAGGAACTAAAACGAAAAGATTGCCCTTAACGGCTGCTTTTGAAAATACCTAGAAGTAAAAGACACTAGCTATTATCGTCGGTTTTGATTTTTTCTACGTTGCCGTCCTCGTCGTATTTGATTTTTGTCTCGCTGCCGTCTGGGCTTTCTATTTTTACCTTGTCATCTTTGATTTTTGCATCCTCTGCATTTTCAATCAGTTCTTCCGCTTGTTCTTCCATTTTTTCCGCCTCGGTTTGCTCGCGGCAGGAGGTAAGTGTGAATGCGATTAATAAAGTGGCAAATGTGATTTTTAGGGTTTTCATGATGGGCGTTTTTATCAAAATTAAAACAGGGAAATATACTCTTAATTCCTTACGATGTGACCTGACCATCTGTAAGAAATGGCTCTATTTCTCTAGGTTCAATAGTGCTGGATGATTATTGTTTTATCAAGCCAATCTTCTTCTATTCTTGATGATCATCGGTACTCTTGGATCAACACAGTGGGTAATTTAATAATTCTTGTGTTTGGGTCTTATCTGCGTATCTGGTGTAATTCTTTCCTGCATTTTTGGTTCAAAGAACGTGTAGGGATAGAGCTTTTCGTAGGTGCTGGCATCGGTTAGTTTTTGCATGAGATTTTCTGGAATCTCAAATTCCAGTGATTTCATGTTTTCCTTGATCTGCGACTTTTTTGTGGCACCTACCAAGACACTGGCTACGCCAGGCTGGTTTGCCGTCCAGTTGAGCGCAACGCTCGCCATGGGCTGGTCAATTTCCTCGCTCACTTCATGCAATGCTTTTACGATTTTCCAGTTGCGATCGTTGTCCTTGCTGCTTACCTCGCCACCGTTATCTGTGATATGTTTGAGCCTGCCCTCAACGTTTTCCTGATCATCGATCCCAGGTTTATATTTTCCGGAAAGCAGCCCACCACCCAGCGGTGACCATGCCATGATACCAGCACCTGTCAATTTACCCAGATCCACATACTCATCCTCTATGCGGCGCTGGATAAGCGAGTATTCCAGTTGCAGTGCAGATAGCGGCTCATAGCCTTTTGCCTGCGCCAGCATCTGGGCGCGGGAGGCGTACCAGGCGGGAACATTTGACGTTGCGCAATGCAGGATTTTACCCTCTTTTACGAGATCATCCAGCGTACGCATGACCTCTTCCACCGGCGTCATTCTATCCCAGCAATGTAGAATGTAGAGGTCGATGTAGTCGGTCTTGAGACGGCGTAGGGATTCTTCAATGGTGCGGCGTATGTTCTTGCGGGAATTACCGCCCGCATTGACGTCGTTGTGGTCACTGGTATTGAACGTAAATTTTGTCGCAAGCACGATCTCATCGCGGTTCTTGCGGTCTTGCATGAACTCGCCTATGAACTTCTCACTGGTTCCCTGCGTGTACATATCTGCCGTGTCCACAAAGTTTCCACCCTGATCCAGATAGTAATTAAAGATCTCGCGCGCTGCATCTTTTTCATTTCCCCAGCCCCATTCCTTGCCAAATGTCATCGTTCCCAGCGCCAGCCTACTGACGCGCAAGCCTGAATTTCCCAGTAAATTGTATTCGTTGATTGTCATAAGCTTTCTACTTTACCGTAAAGGTACAGCGGCTAGTCTTAACATTTTGGTAAGCCTATGAAAGAGGCAGCTCGTAGTAATAAAAGGCTATCCCAGCAATAATGACTACTGCGGCCAGCAGTGTGACCAACGTGGTGCGATTAAGTTTTCCAGCACGATATTTTGCAACTGTCATTGATATCCCTATGACAATTGACAATCCTAAAATTACTCAGTAAACGGTTGTAGAGATATTAGAAAACCTACGAAGAGCCATGACCATAATGACTAGGAATAGTGGTGCAACTTTTGAAATGTTTTTCATGACGCTTGATTGGTGGGGTGAATATAATCAAGTCAGTTTTATGTTCTGGTGATTGGATTGTTACGCTTTCGCGAAAGCGGAAAAATCAATCATTTAACCAGATATAGAAATACCCACCTACCGCAGTAGCTATAACTATCCCGAGAACGACTAACATGGACTTGCGGTTGTATCCCGCTGAACGGATACTTAACGCGATTGAAACAATACAAAGCAATAACAGAAATCCCGCAACAATCCAGTAAAGTGTCATCGAGATCTCCCGAATCTTTGGCAGTACAGCAAATACTATCATAAAAACAACTAACGGGATGAAAGGTAAAATCTTCTTCAATATAGAATAGATAGCTTTTAGTAAAAGTAAGTCTTCATTAATTAATTTTGGGTTGAGATATTACGCTTTCGCGAAAGCGGAAAAAATCAACCTTCACTTATCCTCACTAAGTGCTTTGAGATGGATACAGATTTTCTGCTTATTTTCCCGTGGCGCAATAATTGTAACCAGCAAGCCAATGAAATTCTACCGCAACAGCCTGCGTAACCGCATCTTTTTCTCCATGATGCTGCTCACGATTATCGCCAGTATCCTGATTGCTGGGATGTCGATCTACCAGTTCAGCGAGCAGGCGCGGGACTACCACGAGAAACGCCTGGAACGCAAGGAGCAGTCGGTTAAGGAAAGTATTGCCTACACGCTGCGCAAGACTGATTTCCAGATAAGTACAGAAAAACTCCCCAGTATTTTCAAGGATGAGATCTATGAGGTGAGCAACCTGCACGGGATGCCCATCTATATGTATGACCTCGAGGGGCGGTTGCTCAAAAGTTCAAAGGCGCGTTTTATCCCAGATGCTGATCGCGTGCAGCTCAAACAGCGCATTATCGATAGCCTGCGCAACTCGCCCACCAGCAGGTACGTGGATAAATATGAGCGTGATGGGATGACCTATCGCTCCAGTTTTACATTTCTGACTAATAGCCAGTTTAAAAATATTGGGATTCTAAATGTGGAATACGAGGAGAATGATGATTTCATGCGCAGCGAGCTGGAGGAATTTCTCAAGCGACTGTTGCTAGTCTATGTGGCCATGTTTTTCCTGTCAATTGTGCTGGGTTATTTTCTATCCAAATACATTACGCGATCCATCCGCAAGATCACTGACCGCATGGAGCGCCTGCATATCGATAGGCGCAATAGGAAGATTGAGATAAGCAGTACGGGAACTCAAGAGATCAACACCCTGCTGGACTCGTACAATAGCATGGTGGATAAGCTGGAGGAAAGCGCAGTCCTACTTGCCAAAAGTGAGCGCGAGCAGGCCTGGCGCGAGATGGCAAAACAGGTGGCGCACGAGATAAAAAACCCGCTGACTCCTATGCGGCTGACGGTGCAGAGTTTCCAGCGCAGATTTGATGCCAGCGATCCAGATGCGCGCGAGAAAGTGGTGGAATTCTGTAATACGCTCGTAGAGCAGATCGACGTGATGAGCAATATTGCCAGTGCATTTTCTACCTATGCCAGCATGCCCGCCCAGAAAAGCGAGAAGACAGACGTGGCGATGGTTACCAGACTGGCACTGGACATTTTCAACGAGAACCATATACATTACCACACGGATGCAGAAACCATTATGGCGGTTTTTGATCGCACGCAGTTGATACGTGTGGTCACAAATCTGGTCAAAAATGCCATCCAAGCCACCGCCAGCGGTGACGATAGCCAGATAGACGTGGCGGTAAGCCACGATGAGGAACGAGTTTTTATTACTGTTACAGATAACGGAACGGGAATCCACCCCGATCACGTGGACAAAATCTTTGAACCCAAATTCACCACTAAAACCAGCGGCATGGGACTAGGTCTGGCCATGGTCAAGCAAATCGTGGAGAATTTTCAGGGAACCATTGAGGTTGAAACTGAATATGGCGAGTTTACCAAGTTCACGGTTTGTATTCCGCGTGCTGATGGGTGATTGGGTGGTCAGGTTATCAGATTGTCAGTTAATGAGTTGATCGGTTGATCGGTTGATCAGGGGATTTCGGATACTCGGTTAATCGCTGGGTAAACTGATAGAAGGCTAGTCTCGCACACAAGCCTCGAATTCGCGCGCGACGTGGTGCGGCGAACACCCATCCCAACCTTCCCTCGAGGGAAGGAGTAAGGTAGGTTGTCTTTGCAATGTTACTCATTGATCAAGGAGCAATTAAATTGAGTAATGTCTGATTACCCGATACACTTGTACCCTTATAACCCGACAACTTGAAAGCCTCAAGAATTTTAAGACAGCAAAATTTAGAGTGTTGTACGATTCACTAGTTCCATTAACCATTAACCATTAACGCCACCCAGCCCAACAAAATTCTGATCAACTAATCATTTCATTATCTTGCCTTGAAAAAGAAACATGGAGAATATTTTAGTCAATACAGAAAATAGAATAACGACCATCACCATCAATCGGCCGAAAAAATTGAATGCACTCAATAAAGCTACGATTGCCGAATTGAGTGAAGCTATAGGTCAGGCTGAAAAGGATCCAGATACCCGCGTGATTATCCTCACGGGAACTGGCGAGAAAGCCTTTGTTGCTGGAGCTGATATTTCAGAGTTTGCAGATTTTACTGAGGAGCAGGGAAGCGAGCTTGCCGCACACGGTCAAAAGATCTTGTTTAATAAAATCGAGAACTGTACCACACCAGTTATTGCTGCCGTCAATGGTTTTGCCTTAGGCGGTGGTCTGGAACTAGCGATGAGTGCACACTTTAGAGTTGCTAGCAGCACTGCCAGAATGGGCTTACCAGAAGTATCCCTAGGCGTGATCCCTGGATATGGTGGAACACAGCGTTTACCTCAACTAGTGGGTAAAGGTCGCGCAATGGAAATGATCATGACGGCCGGTATGATCAACGCGGGCACAGCCCACGAATACGGACTAGTCAACCACACCGTCACTCCCGAAGAATTGATGCCCACCTGCCTGACTCTAGCCAGTAAAATCATGAAAAACAGCCCAGTCGCCATAGGTGCTGCGATCAGAGCGGTCAACGCTGGTTTCAAGGATGGCGTGGATGGTTATGAAGAAGAGATAAAGCAATTCGGTGAATCCTTTGGAACAGATGATTTCAATGAGGGAACCAGTGCTTTTTTAGAAAAACGTAAGGCTGAGTTTTAGAATATGCTGAAGTAAACGCCCTTCGAGAGCCTCAGGGCTACATCAGGAAAACTTGAAATTTTTGAAATAAAATTCTTTCACTTTTATAAATGAAGTGCTGAGGCACTGAAAGTACGTTTAAGTAATTCGAAAAATTCTGAATTCATAATTCTGCATTACCCTGTTGAAAACCCTACGTCTCCTTCTTTTCCCCTTTGCGATCGTTTACGATCTGGTAACGCACGCGCGCAACTGGGCATTTGACAAAGGTTTTTTAGAACAACGTAGTTTTTCCACTCCCATCATCGCCATAGGAAATTTAAGCACAGGCGGGACTGGTAAAACCCCAATGACCGAATATCTGATTCGGCAGTTTGAGGGGAGGATCGCCGTGTTGAGCAGAGGTTACGGTCGTAAAACGTCCGGGTTCAAGATGGTAGAAGTGGATTCGGCGCCGAGTGAAGTAGGGGATGAGCCGCTACAGATCAAAAGGAAATTTGGTGCTAAAATCACTAGCGCGGTTTGTGAAAAAAGAGTGGATGGAGTTGAAAGACTCATTGGGGATAACCAGCCAGACTTGATACTTCTGGACGATGCCTACCAGCATCGCTATGTAAAAGCAGATCATTATGTATTGCTTACTGCCTTCGGTGATCCATATTACAATGACTTTGTGCTGCCAGCCGGTAATTTGAGGGAATCTCGCCAGGGCGCAAACCGCGCGCATAGTATCGTGGTCACTAAATGTCCGCCGGATATATCACAAGCCGACATGGCTAAAATCAAACAGAAGATCAAGCCGTTGCCGCACCAGCAAGTGTACTTCTCAACAATTGCGTATTCTGAAAATTTATACAGTAAAAGCAGCGATGTATCGCTAAAAGAATTTGAAGAAACATAAAGTAACCGCGGTCACCGGTATCGCAAAACCAAAACCTTTTGTGGATCATCTTTCCGCATTATTTGAGGTAGAGCATTTAAAATTTCCCGATCATCATTCGTTCTCGCCTAGTGAGATTGCTGACTTGAAAAACAAGAAATTTATCATCACGACCGAAAAGGATTTTATGCGGCTACAACCACATAATATTCCTCATCTCTACTACCTACCCATGGAAATTAAATTTCTAAGCAAGCCGCTAGAAATTGACCTGGCCGATCTTCAAGACTAAATCAATCAGCCTGTTAGAGTAGCCAGACTCATTGTCGTACCAGCCTATGCACTTGACCATCTTCCCGATTACACTGGTCATTTGAGAGTCAAAAACGCAGGAATAAGGATTCCCAGAAATGTCTATAGATACAAGCGGCACGTCTGTGTAGGAGAAGTATTGAGGGTTCGCTTTCGCGAAAGCGTAAAATGCATCATTCACCTCTTCAATACTGGTCTCACGTTTTACGTTGATGGTCATGTCGGTCAGGCTACCATTAGGTACGGGTACGCGTATCCCGCAACCGCCTATGACGTTCGAAAGATGGGGGAAGATTTTAGTCAGTGCTTTTGCCGCTCCGGTTGTTGTGGGAACGATGCTTTGTCCTGCAGCTCGCGCACGACGCAGGTCACGGTGGGGCTGATCGTGCAGGCTCTGATCTGTCGTGTAGCTGTGAACGGTTGTGATATACGCCTGCTCAATACCGCATAAATTGTCCAGCACCTGGATCATGGGCGCGGCATTATTTGTCGTACAACTTGCATTTGAGACGATACGGTCGCCAGGTTGCAGAATGTGCTCATTGATTCCTAGCACGACGGTTTTAATATTGTCATCAGCGGGTGGGGCGCTCAAGATTACTTTGCCAGCACCCGCGTCGAGGTGTTTTTCTAAGAGTTCGGTGGTTTTAAATTTCCCCGTGGATTCAATAACGACATCTATATTTTCCCAGCGTAATTCTTCTAAATCACCCACATGGGTGAAGCGGATTTTCTTGCTGTTGATAAATAGGTTATCCTCGTCATGACTCACTTCCCATGGTAAAATTCCATGAATAGAGTCATATTTGATCAGGTGCGCCATCGTCTTTAGACTTGCTAAATCATTGATCGCGACGACCTCAATTTCTGGATTTTGAAGAACTGTGCGTAAAAAGGTACGCCCTATCCGCCCGAAACCGTTGATAGCAACTTTAATCATAACTGGTCGTGAGTTTGGGGTCTACCACAGATCGTAGAGGTCTATAATGAGGACTCTGCGATTATTGGTTAAAGTTTGTTTAGCAAGAAGACCTATAAAAGCACCTAGTATCACTCCCCAAAGAAGTCTAATGTCTAATAGTGCAGCGATTAATACTCCAGCCATGATGCACAGCCCATAAACGTAATTATACGACTGCATGTTCAGGTTGTTCTTGAGATATCTCAAGAATAATTTAAGGTGCTGTTTCAGATTTTTTCTGGAACTATCCTTTTTGATTTGAGTTATGTGCACGTCCAGCTCTTGATGAATCAGCTCTTTCTCATCGGGTTGTAAAGGCATTCTGAATAATTCTTCTAATAAATCGTTCCATTTACTTAACATCAATTTTGTACGGAAGGAATGATTTTGTAACCGCAATTGCTTAATCTCGTAAATAGACTGATCTAGTGTCATCTTATAATATATGTTTATGTGCTTTGTAACTTGAACGTACCAAGGCGCCGCTTTCAACATGTCTAAATCCTAGATCCTTACCGATCACCTCGTATTTCTCAAACTGCTCTGGGGTGATAAATTCCTTTACCGGTAGATGCTTTTTACTGGGCTGTAGGTATTGGCCCAGTGTGACTACATCCACATCATTTTTACGCAGATCGTGCAGGGTCTCGATTACCTCGTCCTCGTGCTCGCCCAGTCCCAGCATGATGCCAGATTTTGTGCGGTTGATTCCCTCTTGTTTAAGGTATTGTAAGCACTTCTAGGCTGCGCTCGTACTTAGCCTGGATACGCACTTCACGAGTCAGGCGTTTTACGGTTTCCATGTTGTGGGATACCACTTCTGGATTTGCCTGTACGATGCGATCAATATTTCGGGTGACGCCCTGAAAATCCGGGATCAAAGTCTCAAGGGTAGTGTTGGTATTCATGCGTCTTATCGCAGCAACCGTTTCTTTCCAGATGATGGAACCCATATCCTTGATATCATCGCGATCTACGCTGGTAATCACTGCGTGCTTGATATCCATCAATTTGATGGATCGGGCGACTTTTTCAGGTTCTGCCCAGTCGATATCTTCAGGACGGCCGGTTTTTACCCCACAGAAACCGCATGAACGCGTGCAGATGTTTCCCAAGATCATAAAGGTTGCCGTTCCCTCTGTCCAGCACTCGCCCATATTAGGGCAGCTGCCGCTGGTACAAATCGTGTGCAGATCGTATTTATCCACGACCCCGCGCAACTCCTTATATTTCTTTCCAACCGGTAATTTGACACGCAACCATTTCGGTTTTCCCTTAGGTGGCGCTACTTTTTCCTGAACTGCATTCATATAGCAAAAATAACATTTAACCCAGGTTTTATACTACAACTTCGTTATGAGAGTGCAAAGCCCACCGAAATAAAGCATTTCAAGATTGAATCATAGCACAGCTATGATGATTGAATGAAATGCAGCATCGCGATTTATTTCAAAGGGATTTTCACTCGTAATAGATTTTTTAGTTTAAAATCTGGGTTTGAGTAGTCGCCACTCTTATGCCTACCTATCGGTTTGTTAGATGATGGAATGAGATCGTCTTATTATAGGAAATCAACTTTTTATTTCGCTTTCGCGAAAGCGTAATTCCAACAATTACCAGCTACGTGGTTTACTCGTTGAATTGTGCACCAGCAATCCCAAATGGCTGAGCAATAGCATCAATTCAAGAATGGGTATACACGGAATCAGATTTTCCTCGTTCAGTTTGTTGAGATTCAGGCCATAAATCAACCAGGCCAACAGAAACCTGCTGATCAACGCACCAGCAAGAATCCACAAGAATGGCGGGATAAGAAAGGGCAGTAGAAAAATGGATAGATAAACTCCCAGCTGACTGGCGTGAAAAGTCCCTAGAAGGATTTTGTGTTTGGTCTTGTAATGCTGTGCGGTATTAATGTGACGGCGTTTCTGTTTCCACCAGCTAGACCAACTGGTTTCAGGCTCTGAAATCGTAAAAGCATTAGGTGACAGTTGGATTGCGGTGTTGCTGGATTTTGCAACTTGATTGATAAATAAGTCATCATCACCTCCCAGGATATGTAGATGATCCTGAAAACCCCGCGCCTGATAAAACAAATCGCTGCTGTAAGCCAGGTTGCGACCTACGCCCATATAGGGCAGTCCATTGAGTGCGTGATTGAGGTATTGGATAGCCGTCATTCCCGTCTCAAACCTGATTATGGCATTCAGTACACCTGCTTTTTTTGCGTAAGCGCCATAGCCTAAAACAACCTCGGAATTTTCAGTAAATGAGTTACTCATCATGCCAAGCCATTCGTTAGAGGTCGGCAGGCAATCAGCATCAGTAAAAAGCAGTTTTTGATATTTTGCTTTTTTGATTCCCAGGGTGAGGGCGTATTTTTTTTTGCCCCAAAAAGCCTCGTTAGGAACAACATTTACCGCGCGCACGCGCTGATCCTGAGACGCGAATTCATCGATCACCTCACGCGTGCCATCACTGCTACAATCATTGATGGCGATGATTTCAAAGTCTGAATAATCTTGTTTGAGAAGTATGGGAATGAGCTTGCGTAAGTTTTGCTCTTCGTTTTTTGCGCAAACAATTATGGATACCGGTTCTGAAGAAACCGCATTTTCATCTGCTTTCCAGCGGATCAATGAGGTTAATGAAAATAAATAGATGAGATTGATTGCAATAAGGCTTACCGCCGTGTAGAACAATACGGTAAGTAGCATGGCCACTTATTTAGCCTCCAGCGATGGATTTTTACACTCCTGCTCTTCTGGCAGCTTGCCGCACATACCGCAAGCCTCACCATCCTTATTCAAAAATGGACTCTGACTGGCGCAGGTACCGGCAAACTTGCCGTCTTTCTTTCCCCAGATCTTTATCGCGATCCCAGCAAATGCCAGCGCAAGCATACCAAACGTAATAAGTACAAGTTTCCAGTCCATGTTGCAAAGATATTATAAGGTGATGGAATGGGGTGTTAAGGGGTGGTTAGTTCTGATTTTTGAGTATCAAAAATTAGAACGGAAGTGGTCTATCTATTTTTGTTTGGATCCTGACGCACGTCAAACACTCGAGTAATGTATAAAGTTGTCTTACCTACTTGATAATTGATTTCATAATTTCTGAAGAACAACTTGCGATATGGTGTCTTGAGATGGGCGAAGTCTTCGTCTATCGATCCAATAGCTTTGAAATCATATTCGTCTGAGGCTTGAATATAAGGAATAAGATACTATATCAGTAGCCAGCTGATATGCTTTTGCAGACCCTAAGACTTCAATATTGAATTCTGAGGCTTTCTTTAAATCTTTTAGAGCTCTTGCAGTCCACTTAATTACTTCTGCCATATATCCCAATCAGCGACTATCTGTAGAGATTCTTTTTGATTATAGGTGCGTCCCTCATTAATGTCAGTTTCAACTTCTTTGATGTGAAGATCGCTGATCTCTAATTTTGTTTTGGTGCGTACTTCACTTAGAGAGTGAATCAAGTTTTTCACGGCAGTAACAAACGTAGGGTCTTTTGAATCCAATAGCGCTGCCTCAATCCATTTAACTTCTGCCTTGATATCCATTATTCAAAATTCTTTACAAATATAAATAATCCCTTTGTGTAGGATCTGCAAGATTCCGGCAACCTAAGTAATTCGAAGAAGAACAACTAGCTATCTCACAACATTCACCTCCATCTTAATGGAGATCCCGAATCTGCTATGCACGGCTTGCTGTGCTTGTCTTGTAATGTTTTGACGGGCGCATCCTTAATTATGTCACTGATACGCATTGCAGATTTATACTTGTTTCGACTATTTTGTTGTGTAGAACCTGAACCGGTAATTAATGATAAGGTGACAAGACAAGTGCATTTATTGAAAAATCGTAAATGGCTTAATAAATTTTAGGGCTTCTACTAGAATGCCTCACTCTTACAATCCTGATTTGCGCAAGACGGATTTGGTAAGATACTCTCAGATTATACTTGGTAAAAGCTCTGAACGACCCATCATTGTTAAGCCGGAATTGATCTAAAGGGTGGATTTCTGGAAATTCAGATAATTGTCTAGTTGATTTGAAAATCTCTGACTTTATCTTTTCTGCGGCTTTCGGGGGGTCATTCTGAATGAAGTGGCAATGATCTTTGAGTTGGAGAAGTGCGCGCTCACTCCATACTACTTTCTTTACCATTCCCTCGAGGCTTGCTCAGCTTGTTCCTGACTCAAGAATCTACTCTGTTCAATTTCGGAAACCGCATTGTCAATATCCTTATTCTATTCTGCTACCTGCTCATTAAATAAGTTGTCGCGCTCGCCATGAATGATTTCTTCAAGCTTATCCATAATTGCCGGACGATCTATTTTAATGAGTTCAAGAATAAAAGCATATTTCCTTGTTTGAAGATCCATGTCAATATTATTAGGTGTAATCTCAAAGTTAATGGATTGGTTTGAAAAAGAATAATTGTCAGCGCAAGTTCCTACTTTCAATTCTAATTACGAAGAATATACAGTACGATGGGTTGAGAATAGTATTCAGTGATTGAGATCTGACCTCTTTTGATTAACAAGTAGAAACGATAAACGTAGACGCAACTAGATTTGCTAACTAACAACATTCACTTCCATCTCAATGGAGATCCCGAATCTACTTTCCACAGCCTGCTGTACTTTTCTGGCAACTTCCAGAACTTGTTCTCCTGTGGCATTGCCGTGATTGACCAGCACCAGCGCCTGTTTATCATGAACCCCGGCATCGCCCCAGCGTTTGCCTTTCATACCGCTGTGCTCAATGAGCCATCCCGCGGGAACTTTCACATGATTAGCATCTACCGGATAGGATGGTATGGCTGGATGCATGCGTACTAGATCATCGTATTGAGACCTTAAAATGACAGGGTTTTTAAAGAAACTACCGCCATTACCTATGACTTTTGGGTTAGGGAGTTTGCTGTTCCTAATATTAATAACAGCTTGGGAGACGCTGGCTAGGGAAGCTTTTTCGCCCATTGTTTCTAACTCCTTGCGTATCGCGCCATAATCCAATTTGAATTCATACGCGAGATCTATTTTCAGATCTTGAAGTTTAAAGGTCACCGAGGTAATGATATACTTTCCTTTTGCTTGATTCTTGAAAACCGAATTCCTGTAGCCGAATCCACAAACTGCCGCGGTGAGCGTTTTCTCTTCTAACGACTTTATATCAATCACCTCGCAGGAATGGAATGTGTCTTTGATCTCTACTCCATAAGCTCCTATGTTCTGGATGGGTGCAGTTCCTACATTGCCTGGGATTAGCGATAGGTTTTCCAGGCCGGCATAGTGGTTTTTGATACAGTATTTTACAAATTCATGCCAGTTCTCACCTGCCTGGGCAGTGACCAGCACCTGACCATCTGCAAGGCTTTCAGTAGAAATCCCTTTTAAGTTCAAGTGGATAACCGTGTGTTCAATATCCTTGGTCAGCAGCATATTGCTGCCACCTCCTAGCAGGAATATAGGTTGCTGATGACAGTAACCCAGCGCCTCGGTCAATTGTTGCCGGGTGGTTGTGTTGATGTACGCTTTCGCGAAAGCGGAAATACCAAACGTGTTCCACTCCTTTAAAGAAACATGGTGCTTTACCTCAATCAAGCGGTGTATTCTTTGAGTGCCTCTTTCAGGATGCGGACTGCCTTTTTGAGCGATTCCTTTTCCAGCACATAGGCGATGCGTATTTGGTTCTTGCCCATGTCTGGCGAGCTGTAAAAACCAGCCGCTGGTGCGACCATGATGGTCTCGTTGTCCAATTCAAATTCCTCGAGCAACCACTGCGCAAAGGCATCGGTATCTGGCACGGGAAGTTCTGCCACGCAATAGAATGCACCGCCTGGGTTTGCTACTTTGACTCCGGGAATTTCCTTGAGTCCTGCGATAAGTGTGTCTCTGCGGTCTACGTAAGCCTCAATAACCTCATCAAAATATGACTGTGGCGTGTCCAGTGCAGCTTGCGCAGCAATCTGAGCAAGTGTGGGCGGACTCAATCGCGCCTGCGCAAATTTCATGGCAGCACCCATCACCGCTGTATTTCTGGAAACGATGCAGCCTACCCGCGCACCGCACATGCTGTAGCGTTTTGACACACTGTCGATCATAATGGCATAATCTTCCAGCCCATCCATGCGCATGACGCTGTGGTGCTGTTTACCATCATAGGCAAACTCGCGGTACACCTCGTCTGCCACTAGGAACAGATCGTGTTTTTTGACTAGGTCTGCCAGCTGGAGCATTTCCTCCTTAGTATATAGGTAGCCCGTGGGGTTGCCGGGATTGCAGATGATGATGGCCCTGGTCTTGTCTGTAATCAGTTTTTCAAACTCGCTGATGGGCGGTAGCGCAAAGTTGTCTTTCATGTGCGTGGTAATGGGCCTGACCGTTACACCGCTAGCCGTTGCAAATCCATTATAGTTGGCATAAAAAGGCTCTGGAATGATCACCTCGTCACCATGGTCACAAATGCTTCCCATGGCAAAAAGCAACGCCTCGCTACCACCTGTTGAGACGATGATGTTGTCCAAGGTCAATTCAATGCCCATGGTTTTATAATACTTCACAAGTTTCTCGCGATATTCCTGGGATCCCGCGCTGTGGCTGTATTCCAGCACTTTCATATCAATATTCCTGATCGCGTCCAGCGCGGCGGGTGGCGTCGCGATATCTGGCTGGCCTATGTTCAGCTGGTAGATGTGGTGGCCTTTTGCTCTGGCAGCATCTGCATAGGGAACTAGTTTTCTTACAGGTGAAGAGGGCATGATCTGCCCTTTATGGGAAATTTGTGGCATTAATTTAGTTTCAGTGCGACAAAGGTAGTATGTGGGCAAGTGCCAGCAAAAGCAGCTTTTGTTATCTTATGCGATCAATGCGTGGATTTTTAATTTTCTTTTTTGGTTTGTGTTGTTTCTCGCCTGCGCAGGAATCTTTCCAGCTCCCGCCCGGCGTGGATAAAATGGTTATTCAGTTTGAGCTGGTGGCAAACATGATCTTGCTGGAGGTAGAGGTAAATGGTACTACCATGGACTTTGTTCTAGATACTGGTGCACCCAGCACCAGCATCTTGAATCTCACTGGAGTGGATTCCTTGAGTGTGGGTGAGGGAAATGTGGTCAGATCCGGGGATACGGCCGCAGGAAGCCCATGCCCGCAATTTACAGCCAGAACAATATGGTCGATATTGATGGTTATTCAGTTTTGGGCGGTAATATCTATGTGCTTACTGAAGATCAGATCAGCCTTGTACCACTCATAGGGCGTGAGGTAAACGGTGTGGTGGGTGCTGATTTTTTCCAGAACCACCCTGTCTGGATCGATTACCTGCGGGAGCGACTGACTATTTATCGGGATATTGATGAGGTTCCCAGATCAAAAAAGAAAATTGCCCTACCCATGAATGTCACGACTGGCAAGCCCATTATCCAGGCCGGCGTTTCTGGTACTGAATCTAGCAATATGGTGAATGTACTGGTAGATACGGGTAGCGGTGATTCCTTGTGGCTCTTCGGCGATAAGGCACGATTTGCAACGGCAGATAAATCTTTTGAAGCCTACCTGGGTTTGGGTGTGAGTGGGGAGGTATTTGGACTGCGCACAAAATCAGATTACCTAGAAATAGGACAGTATCAGTTCAATGATATTACCACCGCTTTTCCCGAGGTGGATTTCCTATCTGAAGACCAGTCGTTTGACGGTACCACGGGATCTGTAGGCAATGAGGTGCTCAGGCGTTTTCATGTGGTTCTGGATTATCCCAATAGAAAAATGTATCTGGCCAAAAACGCAGATTTCGGCGACGGGTTCTACTACAATATGCTGGGAATAACGGTTAAGGAGGGAGAAAAAGATCTGATTACTTCTACAAAGGCAGTAGGGGAAACCAGTAAGACAGAGGCGAGATCCCAGGTCACAGTAAGTCCCACCGCTGTCCAGATAAGGACCTATAAACTCGTTCCCAAAATTGTAGTGAGCTATGTAAACCCAGGTTCACTGGCAGATAGAAACGGAATCAAAATGGGTGATGAAATAATAAGGCTCAACTACCGCCGCAAGGGTAGCTTTACGATGAATGATTTATTTCGCTACATGTACAACAGGCCATATTCTAACCTTCGTTTACAAATTAAGCGAGGTGATCAGGTTTTCAAAAGGAAAATGCGACTTGTACCCATCATTAACTAGCTCCGCGCCACGGGCTATTCCGTATCTTTGTCACAGATATCAACCTAGAGTCCATGGTGATTCAACTAGACGACCTTTACTTCAAGCCCTACCTATCTGCGCACGACATTAACGGTGCGGTAAACAATCTGGCATACCAGCTCAACAGGGATCTAAAGGGTAAGAATCCGCTATTCATATGCGTGCTAAACGGCAGTTATATGGTCATGGCAGACCTTACCAGGAAGTTTGAGGGCGATTGTGAGATTGCTTTCCTACGGGCAAAAAGCTACGAGGGGACTGCATCTACCGGTGAGGTTGATATGCAACTCGAGCTGGATGTAGACATACGGGGCAGGACGGTCGTTATTGTAGAAGATATTGTGGATACGGGGCTTACGGTTGTTACGCTTTCGCGAAAGCTTACACAACAAAATCCACAAGAACTCAAAATAGCCACCCTGTTTTTGAAGCCTGAGGTGTATGATCGTGAGCTGAAAATAGATTACGTAGGACAGAATATTGCCAACAAATTTGTGGTGGGTTACGGGATGGATTATAACAATCTGGGACGCAACCTACCTAACTTATACGTTCAAACAAAGAAAATGAAAAATATTGTATTGTTCGGCCCGCCGGGAGCTGGAAAAGGAACCCAGGCAGAGCGTTTAAAAGATAAATTCAATCTGATCCACATTTCTACGGGGGACGTGTTCAGGTACAATATA
Organism: uncultured Flavobacteriaceae bacterium; assembly: GCA_963740155.1. Lineage (GTDB taxonomy): Bacteria > Bacteroidota > Bacteroidia > Flavobacteriales > Flavobacteriaceae > Nonlabens. The sequence continues at coordinate 341,233 of CAVUDE010000005.1, forward strand.
AAGAATGAGACTGAGCTGGGAACCCTTGCAAAATCCTATATGGATCAGGGGAATCTGGTGCCAGACGAGGTAACGATTAAGATGCTTAAGGCAGAGGTAGAAAAGCATCCAGAGGCAGCGGGATTCATTTTTGATGGTTTCCCCAGAACAGACGCTCAGGCCAAAGCCCTGGACGAGCTCCTAGAATCTAAAGACACCCAGGTAAGCGGTATGGTCGCTCTGGAAGTAGATGATGAGGTACTCGTCAACCGATTGCTGGATCGTGGAAAGACCAGCGGTCGCCCAGACGACAGCAATGAGAACGTCATACGCGATCGCATCCAGGTGTATTACAATGAGACCGCCCCACTCAAAAATTACTACGCCCGCCAGCAGAAATACGTAGGCGTTAACGGCGAGGGCAGCATCGATGAGATCACTGGTAGATTGAGTACTGAGTTTGATAAGTTGTAGTTAGTTTTTAGCTGTGAGCTGTGAGTTTATAGCTATTAGCTGTTAGTTGTTAGTTTTTTAGTCTGGATTTTAGTTCTGAGGTTTTTGTGCCTTGCATTGATCAATTTTACTTTTCTGATAAAATTGAATGACCGTTATACGTCGATTTGATTTCCCTTTGAGGGTGCTGTATGAAAGCGTGGGGAGTGGGAGTGAACCACAAGTAGCAAAAATCCCCCTCGGGGGTATGGGGGTTCCTATAGGAGCACACGCGATTAACTAATAAATGGTAACAATTGACTTATCGCACGGCTTATCGCAAGGGAAGAGCTGATCGGCGACGGGTGTAGCGCATGAGTAAATCAGATTCATATATTATTGGATTAATTGAAGACTACAAATCGCATGAGTGATTTGAGACTACCCACTTAACAAATAACAAATAACCAATAACCTTAACAAGCATGAGTAAGTCACCCATTAACCGATAACTATTTTACAATTAACTTTCACCGATCAACCGATCAACCGATCAACCGATCAACCAATAACCCGAACACAAAAACATGACCGAAGGCAATTTTGTAGATTATACTAAAGTAAACCTAGAATCCGGCCGGGGTGGTAAGGGCAGTACGCATCTGCACCGGGAGAAGTATGTGGAAAAAGGCGGGCCAGATGGTGGTGACGGTGGTCGCGGTGGTCATATTATATTGAAGGGGAATGAAAATCTCTGGACGCTCTACCATTTTAAATATAAGAGACACTTTAAGGCAGCGCAAGGCGGGAATGGTGCAAAACAGCGCCGTACCGGCGAGGATGGAGAGGACGTGATTATAGAGTTGCCACTAGGAACAGTTGTGCGTAATTCAGAAACAGGCGAGGTGATTCATGAGGTGCTGGCACATGATCAAGAATTCATCATCTGCGAGGGCGGTATGGGCGGCAGGGGTAACTGGCACTTTAAGACCAGTACAAATCAGACCCCACGCTATGCGCAGCCTGGCACGCTGGGCGAGGAAATGGACGTCACTTTTGAATTGAAGGTGCTGGCGGACGTGGGATTAGTAGGTTTCCCCAATGCAGGAAAAAGCACCTTATTATCTGTACTCACTTCTGCAAAACCCAAGATTGCCAACTACGAATTTACCACCCTTAAACCGAATCTTGGTATTGTCAAATACCGCGACTTTAAGACGTTTGTCATTGCAGATATTCCAGGGTTGATCGAGGGCGCGGCAGATGGAAAGGGACTTGGTCATAGATTCCTGCGCCATATCGAGCGCAACTCAACCTTACTTTTCCTCATACCAGCAGATGCAAAAGACATTAGTGCGGAATATGACATATTGGTCAAGGAGCTGCGTAAATACAATCCAGAGCTATTGGTTAAAGAACGCTTTATCGCTATCTCTAAAGCTGATATGCTAGACGATGAGCTGATGCAGGAAATGAAAGAGTCGCTAGATGACCAGGGCGCATTCAATGGCGCACCGTATATGTTCATTTCGTCTGTAAGTCAGTTTAATTTGCAGGAGTTGAAAGATAGGTTGTGGGGGATGTTGAATTGAAAATCATCAATCTCAAATGTGTTATACCAACCAAAAGATAATCCAAAGGATAGATTCAGGTGAGAATCACAAGTATTTGGTGTTTTGGGGTCACGCGACAACGGAACCCGTTTCAAAGTCTTGTCTCAGTTAATGGTATAAAGCGGAGTTTGAAGTGAAAGGAATCAAGTACTTCACCGCAGAGCAGTTCATGATGGCTGAAAAAGCTTTGCTTTTCGGTGATCTGGATATCTACAAGCGAATAATTGCGTCAGAAAAGCCAGGACTGGCTAAAGAATTCGGTCGAAAGGTCACAAATTTTGATCAACAAATTTGGGAAGAGAATAGATTTGAAATTGTTGTGCAAGCAAATATTAATAAGTTCAGTCAGAATAGGGATTTAGCCACCTTTCTAAAAAACACTAAAGATCGGATTTTGGTCGAGGCTAGTCCTTTGGATGAAATTTGGGGAATTGGGCTTTCGCAAAATGATGATAATGCCGAGAATCCGTATAACTGGAAGGGATTGAACCTACTAGGCCATGCTTTAATGAAGACTAGGGACACTCTCGCAAATGATTGAGTGATGCTAACGATCAAAGCAAATTAATGAATCACCCTTTATCCATTCTACAGGTTTAAACTCCATTACAACCACAATAAATCCCTACAGTTTTTAGCCTCTTTTAGCACTTATCTCTTTAACAGAGATGCCTTTATACATTTGCTGTTTAAGAACTTAGACGTCAGCTAAATTTTAAAGCCTAGGTCTAGCAAAGGCATTTATTACTTTAGAACTGTTCTCTCACTGAAGGCATTTTTCAATGCAGCTATATCATAGTCCTTGCCTATAGGTATGAATTTTTTGGTGAGCATAAGTTCTGTTTTTTTGATGGCCCTCAAATAAGCGATGTTGATATAGTATTTATAGTGAACTCTAAAAAAGTTGTCGTTAAGGTCAGGCAGCATCTGCTCCAAAGTAGCACGTATCTTATACACTTGATGCGTACAACTGATAAAAATATGATCCCCCTGCTTTTTCAGATACACTATATCACTCAAATGGACGATAAGCTTGCCGTGTACTTTAGATTTCACGATCAGGTACTCGTTTAGGGTTTCACTATGTTTGTGAAGAGTATGTTGGCCGCTATTTACACCACGTAAAGATTGATAGACCAATCCAGTCAGGTTAAGTTCATGATAGGGTTTGACCAGATAACCCATTGGCTTTAGCTGTAAAATATCTTGCTGTAATACTTCACTATCGCTTTCTGTAATAAAGATGACGGGAATCTTGTACTGATTTTAAATTGAATCGCATAAGTCCAGGGCATATTCAATCTCTGGATTGTTGCAATATAGAACTGCCAGGTCATAATCGTCGGGAATTGGCTCTTCTAACCTGCCGTTTGTCGTGTATACAGATTCAATCTTTTCAATTTCTATATTTTTCAAGGTTGTTTTTATGTCTTCTACCTTGGAATCAGGATCGGTAACAATAAGGACTTGATAATCTCTCATAACGATATTACTGTTGATGTGGTGCTGTTTTTAAATAGATAGTTGTCGCGCAGAGTAAATTAGACACGGGACTTTTTTCCTTCATGAATGCAGGCGGTTGATTTCGAGAATTGCTTGAGTGTCCTACTACTTGAATTCATTCACAAGCTGGCTCCCGTCTCGATATGCCCCTAACCATGAAATTTGATAACGGTTTACAGTCGTGCCTTAGCCCGTGGAATAAATTCCATTACCTCTAGTTTTTCTGGACGCTCCAGCTCACGGGCTAGAAGTGCTACAAGCGATGCGACCAGAATGATGTTTTTAAATACGTACTGACCTAGTAGGGTAAATTCAAAGGGGAATGTCACAAAAAGATCCTCTGGAAAAAGCACCACGGTTGTAAATGTGCCGCATAGGTGGATAATTGAGATAATGCAAACCTGTTTAATGTATTCACCTATCATAAGCATTATACCTAGAGCTGTTTCAAATATCGCTAGTGCAATGAGCAGGGTACTCTCATCGACTATATTGAAAGTGAGTTTTGCCATTGTAGCGATGGCGATATCTTCTGCAGGGCTACTGGCGATAAAAAATTTTAAAACTCCAAACCATAAAAAGATTATTCCTATGGTAGCTCTAAGGACAAAAAGGGAAAAGTTGGCTCTGAAAGATTTTCTTCTACTCGTGGCGGGTTGCCATAAGTACTTAACATTCTTTAAACCCATAATTTAGTTGTAGTACAAATGATTGAACTCTTTGATCGTGACATGCAAGATCTTACTCAGTTCAATTCTAATGAATTAATTGACAATTATGGCTTGAATGTCAAAATCTGGGAAGTAAAGGCACTTTTCTGGGAAGTAGCTAGAATTTTAGCGGTGCGATCTTCTTTTCTTCAGAAAAATCTACTCATACAACAAATACTTGTCCCTAACCGCACCATAATCCTCCAGCCCCTTTTTCCATTGAGCGCTAATCTCTTCGGCGGTCATGCCTTTTTCAATTTGCTGTTGTAGTTTTTTGGTGCCGGCTAGATTGGTAAAAAAGCTGTTGAAGAAGTTTTCTTTGTAGGGCGCTTTCGCGAAAGCGTCCACTAAAAATTCCAGTTCCAATTTATCCAGTCGAGGGTATTCTCTCAGATCCACGCCAAAACAGCGTTTGCTATTGAACTTCGGGCGCTTAGCACCTGGATTAGGTGTAGGTGTAAAACTAAAACCGATGTACTTGACCAGCGACGGCGAGCCATATACCTGGAATTGCATATCAGTACCGCGACCCACGCTTACCTCGGTTCCCTCAAACAGGCACAGGCTGGGATAGAGATTGATGGCCTGGTCGTTAGGCAAGTTGGGGGAGGGATTGATGGGTAGGCTGTACGGGCTGTCGTGGGTATAGTTTTTACACTTGATAACCGTGAGCTCACATTGCAAACCGTCCAGCAACCAGTTCTCACCATTGATCATGGTTGCGTATTCCCCTATCGTCATTCCGTGGACAATGGGAACTGGGTGCATCCCCACAAAGCTTTTGTGCTGCGGTTCTAGGATAGGCCCGTCCATATAATGACCGTTAGGATTAGGTCTGTCCAATACAATTAATCGAATATTATTTTCTGCACAGGCTTCCATCACATAGTGCAATGTTGAGATATAGGTATAGAATCGTGCACCCACGTCCTGAATATCAAAAACCAAAACGTCGATACCAGCAAGCTGTTCAGTCGTGGGTTTCTTGTTTGATCCGTATAGCGAGATAATGGGAAGTCCTGTTTTGGTATCTACACCATCCTCGATGGTTGCGCCTGCATCTGCCGTCCCGCGGAAACCGTGTTCTGGGGCAAAAACCTTGGACAGTTGCACGCCCGCTCCCAGTAGCGTATCTACTAGGTGGCGGTACTTGATTTTGCGTGAATTGTCCCAGCGCTCGTTGACCACCGTTAGACCGGCGGGCACGACACTTGTCTGGTTTCCTACCAGCGCAATATTCTTTCCCTCTAGCAGCGGCAACCATTCTTCCATCTTGTAAGCAGCGGGAACCGGCTGGTTTTCTACCATCTGGCTTAACAAGTCTGCATCGCGTATAAGGGAAGTTTTCTCGGTAAGGCGCTTGTCGCTGGTTTTGTCCTTGTTATTGATGTTGCAGGACACAACTACCATGGCCAAAATGGTATATTTGGCAGTAAGAAAAAAGCGGGTGAACCTAGAGTATTTCATTGCAAATAGGGTACAGAGTAGCACAGCTTATAAAAATAGCGTAAGTGCGCCGATAATTAAAATCGCCATAGCGGCTATCGCCATAGGTATCGTGGTCATGCTCATCGCGGTGGCGACCAGCATCGGGCTGCAAGATAAGATCAAAGAGAAGGTAAGCGCGTTCAATGGCCACATTGCTATCCAGCGATTTGACCGTAACAATTCCATGACCACCGTAGAATCCATCGATGGTAATCCAAAATACCTGGAAGAAATACGCAACCACCCCCAGGTGAGCCACATTCAGGCAGTTGCCATGCGCGGCGGCATCATACGCACCGCAACGGATTTTGAGGGCGTTATATTCAAAGGAATAGGTGCCGATTTCAATCTCGCCTCTTTTCAGGATTTTATCATTGAGGGGAATATGCCTGCCATGGATGGAGATAAGCCATCTAAGCGGATTATGATTTCAGATGATATTGCGAGCCGGCTGCAGCTCAAGGTAGGCGACAAGGTGCCCACTTATTTCATGAAGTCAGATCAGCGCGGGTCTATCGCACGGGGATTCACGATTTCAGGAATTTACGATAGCGGGCTTTCAGAATATGACAGCAAGTTTATCATAGGCGATATACGTCATTTGCAAAAAATCTATAAATGGGACGATGGTGTAGGGCGGTTTGAAATCTTTATCAGGGATTTTGACCGCATGGACAAGGTCTCTCGCGAGCTGAATATCATCACCCCGCCCATGCTTTTTGCCTCCAGCATACGTATGCAGTATACCAGTATTTTTGAGTGGTTGTCCCTGCTGGACGTAAATATCTACATTATTATCACGGTCATTTTGATCGTGGGAATCATCAATATGATTACCGCGTTGCTGGTACTCATTCTCGAGCGTACCTATATGGTAGGCGTTCTGCGGGCGCTGGGCGCGAGCAATTGGCTGGTGCGCAAGGTATTTGTGATCAATGCCATGTATCTGGTGGGCAAGGGGTTGATCATAGGTAATGTAATTGGGTTGTCACTTATTGCGATCCAGTATTTTTTTGAGCCGCTACAGCTGGATCCAGAATCCTATTATGTAAGTGTTGCGCCAGTTTCCATCAGTATATTCCATATTCTTTCTCTCAACATCGGGACTTTTCTGGTGTGTATGCTTGCCCTGATTGTCCCTACATATTTGGTCAGTACGATCAGCCCTGTGCGTGCGATGCGATTTGATTGATTCGAGCTTTTTATAGGATGGTGGTGGTGTGATTATTCCGCTTTCGCGAAAGCGTAAACTCAAAAATCTCCATTCACAATCAGACTCATTTGCTATTTGAATTGATTCTGTGGTAATTGACCTACGTGATTCAGGACAGGGTCAAAATACTGATAAACAATAAGTTGAATTAAATTCAAAATCTATGTAAGGGGTGCAGAAATACCTGTGGAAAATTATGTGGTCAACTATCGTAAAATATTATGAATCAACTTTTAGATAAGAAGATTAAATTCATACCTTTGCCGACCTCTAAAATTTAGAGGAGAAATAATTTATTAGCGTAATTATATATGCCAACGATTTCACAATTAGTACGTAAGGGAAGAGCCAAAATAACCAAGAAGAGTAAATCGGCTGCTTTAGATTCCTGTCCGCAACGTCGTGGAGTTTGTACGCGTGTTTATACTACTACGCCTAAGAAGCCTAACTCTGCCATGAGAAAAGTGGCAAGGGTGAGACTTACAAACGGTAAGGAAGTAAACGCATACATTCCAGGTGAGGGACACAATCTTCAGGAGCACTCGATAGTATTGGTTAGAGGTGGAAGGGTAAAAGATTTGCCAGGTGTAAGGTATCACATCGTGCGCGGCGCACTCGACACGGCAGGTGTCGCAGACCGTACACAGCGTAGATCTAAATACGGTGCAAAACGCCCTAAGAAGTAATTAACCTAAAGGATCATGGCCACGGTGCCGTGATTTTTTATTTAAACACACTTAAGAAGAAGACATGAGAAAAAGACAGGCAAAAAAACGCCCGATCCTTCCGGATCCGCGTTTCAACGACCAGCTAGTGACCCGTTTTGTCAACATGATGATGTTGCACGGTAAGAAGTCAGTAGCGTTTAAATTGTTCTACGATGCAATGGATATCGTGGAAGAGAAAAATCAGGAGGAAGAAAAGACCGCTCTTGACCTATGGAAAGACGCTCTTTCAAACGTGATGCCTCACGTAGAAGTACGCAGCCGTCGTGTAGGTGGTGCTACTTTCCAGATCCCCATGCAAATACGTCCAGATCGTAAGATATCTACCGCTATGAAGTGGTTGATCAGTTACTCACGCAAGCGTAACGAGAAATCTTTCTCTGCAAAACTAGCCGCAGAAGTTCTAGCCGCTAGTAAGGAAGAGGGTGCAGCGGTCAAGAAAAAGGTAGATACGCACAAGATGGCCGAGGCCAACAAAGCATTCTCACACTTTAGATTCTAAGAGATGGCACAAAGAGATTTAAAATTTACAAGAAACATAGGTATTGCCGCGCATATTGATGCCGGTAAGACCACGACTACAGAACGTATTCTTTATTATACGGGTGTGAGTCACAAGATAGGTGAGGTGCACGATGGTGCGGCTACCATGGACTGGATGGAGCAGGAGCAGGAGCGTGGAATCACGATTACCAGCGCCGCTACAACCTGTACCTGGAAGTTTCCTATGGAGAACGCACAACCCACTCCAGAGACTAAGGATTATCACTTCAATATTATCGACACACCAGGCCACGTGGACTTTACCGTAGAGGTAAACCGTTCATTGCGTGTACTGGATGGTCTAGTTTTCCTTTTTAGTGCGGTAGATGGTGTAGAGCCACAATCTGAAACTAACTGGAGACTTGCAGATAACTATAAAGTACCACGTATAGGATTTGTCAACAAGATGGACCGTCAGGGTTCAAACTTTCTTGCTGTATGCCAGCAGGTGAAGGACATGTTGAAATCAAATGCGGTGCCTATCGTTCTGAACATAGGTGATGAAGGCGATTTCAAAGGAATCGTTGACCTAGTGAAGAACCGTGCCATTATCTGGCATGATGACACCCAGGGCGCAACCTTTGACGTGGTCGATATTCCAGAAGACATGAAATCCGAGGCGCGTAAGTATCGTGCACTTCTAATCGAGGAAGTTGCTGCTTATGACGAGAATCTTCTTGAAAAATTCATGGAAGATGAGGACTCTATTACTGAAGAGGAAGTGCATGCCGCACTACGTGCTGCGGTAATGGATATGTCCATCATCCCGATGATCTGTGGATCTGCATTTAAGAACAAAGGTGTTCAGTTCTTACTGGATGCTGTATGTCGCTACCTGCCTAGTCCTACGGATAAGGAAGGTATAAAGGGAATCAACCCAGATACTGAGAAAGAAGAAATACGCAAGCCTAATGTAGAGGAGCCGTTTGCTGCTCTTGCATTCAAGATCGCTACAGATCCTTTTGTGGGACGCCTAGCTTTCTTCCGTGCTTATTCTGGAAGACTTGATGCGGGTTCTTATATCTTGAACAACCGTTCTGGAAAGAAAGAGCGTATCTCTCGTATCTATCAGATGCACTCTAACAAGCAGAATGCCATCGACTTTATCGAGGCTGGAGATATAGGTGCTGCGGTAGGTTTCAAGGATATCAAGACGGGTGACACCATGACCGATGAGAAACACCCGATTGTTTTGGAAAGCATGGACTTCCCAGATCCAGTGATCGGTATCGCGGTAGAGCCTAAGACTAAGGCAGATGTGGATAAGCTAGGTATGGCACTTGCCAAACTAGCAGAAGAAGATCCTACATTCCAGGTAAGAACTGATGAGGCCTCAGGCCAGACGATCATTTCTGGAATGGGTGAGCTTCACCTAGACATTATCGTTGATCGTTTGAGACGTGAGTTCAAGGTTGAGGTAAATCAAGGTGCGCCACAAGTGGAGTACAAAGAGGCTATCACAAGAACAGCTGATCACAGAGAGACTTACAAAAAGCAATCTGGTGGTCGTGGTAAATTTGGTGATATTGTATTTACTATGGAGCCAGCTCATGAGAATGAGCAAGGCAAAGTAGAAGAAGGTCTTCAGTTTGTGAACATGATCAAAGGTGGTAACATACCAAAGGAATTTATACCATCGATCGAGAAAGGATTCAAAGAAGCCATGAGAAATGGTCCTCTCGCAGGATTTGAGATGGACAGCATGCGTATTACTCTAAAGGATGGATCTTTCCACCCGGTAGATTCTGACCAGTTGTCTTTTGAACTAGCTGCAAAGCTGGGTTACAAATCAGCATCTAAAGCTGCTGGTGCGGTTATCCTTGAACCTATCATGAAGGTGGAGGTAATTACGCCAGAAGAAAATATGGGTGATATCGTGGGTGACTTGAACCGCCGTAGAGGACAGGTGAATGACATGAGCGATAGAGCGGGGGCAAAAGTTGTAAAGGCAGAGGTGCCACTTTCTGAAATGTTTGGTTACGTGACTACATTGCGTACGCTATCATCAGGTCGTGCTACCAGTACCATGGAATTCTCTCACTATGCAGAGACACCATCTAATATCAGTGAGGAAGTAATCGCAGCATCTAAAGGAAACGCTTAATAATCAAGAGATGAGTCAAAAAATCAGAATCAAGTTAAAATCTTACGATTATATGCTGGTAGATAAGTCTGCTGAGAAGATCGTAAAGACGGTGAAGAATACCGGTGCAGTTGTTACTGGTCCTATTCCATTGCCTACACACAAGAAAATCTACACTGTACTTAGATCACCTCACGTAAACAAGAAATCACGTGAGCAGTTTGAGTTGAGTAGCTACAAGCGATTGCTGGATATCTACAGTTCATCATCTAAGACGATCGATGCGCTTATGAAACTAGAATTGCCTAGTGGTGTAGAAGTAGAGATTAAAGTGTAATAATTTTTTTAGGTATTCCGCTTTCGCGAAAGCGTAGTCTTTAAAGGGCTTGTAGAAATCAGGAAGCGGAATACTTTTTATCAATAGTAATAAATCAATAATTATGTCTGGGTTAATAGGAAGAAAGATAGGCATGACCAGTATTTATGATGAGAACGGTAAGAATATGCCGTGTACCATTATCGAGGCTGGACCATGTGTAGTTACCCAAGTCAGAACTGAAGAAACAGATGGCTATAAAGCCCTGCAACTAGGTTTCGATGACAAATCAGACAAGCGATCTAACAAGGCGGCTCTAGGGCATGCCAAGAAAGCTGGTACTGCCGTCAAGAAGAAAACAGTTGAGTTCAAAAGTTTTGATGAGGAGTACAAGCTAGGCGACAGTATCACCGTCGCCATGTTTAATGAAGGTGAATTTGTGGATGTATCCGGTACCTCAAAGGGTAAAGGCTTCCAGGGTGTCGTAAAGAGACATGGTTTTGCAGGTGTGGGTCAGGCGACCCACGGCCAGCACAACCGTCTAAGAGCGCCTGGATCCATAGGTGCGGCCTCGTATCCAGCACGTGTATTTAAGGGAATGCGCATGGCTGGTCAAATGGGGAACGAAAAAGTCAAAGTTCAAAATTTAAGAGTGCTTAAAGTAGTAGAGGAAAAGAATCTACTCGTAGTGAAAGGATGTATTCCTGGAGCAAAGAACTCTTATGTAATCGTACGGAAATAATGAAGGTTGCTGTAATAGATATTAAAGGACAGGATACGGGTCGTGAGGTTGAACTCTCAGATGCAGTATTTGGTATAGAACCTAACGAGCACGCCATCTACTTAGATGTAAAGCAATTCCTCGCTAATCAACGCCAGGGAACGCATAAAGCTAAACAACGTGCAGAAATCGTAGGTAGTACGAGAAAAATCAAGAAACAAAAGGGAACAGGTACCGCGAGGGCGGGTTCCATTAAGTCTGGTGTATTCCGTGGTGGTGGTAGGATTTTCGGCCCACAGCCGCGTGACTATTCTTTCAAATTGAACAAATCACAGAAGAAACTTGCCCGCAAGAGTGCCTTGAGCATGAAGGCGGCAGAGGGTTCTTTGAAAGTGATCGAGAACTTTGAAATGGATCAGCCTAAGACTAGCGATTTCAGAAAGATTTTATCTGATTTAAACGCTGTAGATAAAAAAACATTGATCGTGTTGGGTGAATCAAATAATAATGTATATTTGTCCTCGCGAAATCTGAAAGGTACTGAGGTTGTAATGAACTCTGAATTAAGTACTTACAAGATTTTAAACGCTTCAAACGTATTTGTTCTAGAGAATTCCCTAGAGCTTATCGAGCAGAATCTAAGTCATTAAGCCATGAGTGTATTAATTAAACCCATCATAACAGAAAAAGCTACCAGTGAGGCTGAGCTATTGAATCGTTACGGTTTTGAAGTTGATCCAAAGGCTAACAAGATTCAGATCAAAAATGAAGTGGAAGAGGTTTACGGTGTAAACGTGGTAAAGGTTCTTACAATGAACACACGTATCGAGCGTAAGTCTAAGTACACAAAAACAGGAATGCAAGTTGGTAAAACAGGTGCTCGTAAGAAAGCATTTGTACAACTTAAAGAGGGCGATACCATCGACCTTTATAGTAATCTATAAAACGTAAACTGAAATGTCAGTTAGAAAATTAAAACCTGTAACTCCTGGGCAGCGATTTAGAGTTGTGAATGGCTTTGACGCCATCACGACTGATAAGCCGGAGAAGAGCTTGCTCGCTCCGATTAAACGCACGGGTGGACGTAACAGCAAAGGTCGCATGACCACGCGTTACAAAGGTGGTGGTCATAAAAGACGCTATCGTGTTATTGACTTTAAGCGTAATAAAACTGGAGTTCCAGCAACTGTTGCAACTATTGAGTATGATCCTAATAGAACTGCTTTTATTGCCTTGGTAAATTATCAAGATGGTGAAAAGAGTTATGTGATTGCTCAAAGTGGTCTTGAGGTAGGTCAGAATATCGTCTCTGGCGATAACGTGGCACCTGAAGTAGGCAACTGTTTAAAACTTGCTAATATTCCTTTAGGTTCAATCATCAGTTGTATTGAACTTAGACCTGGTCAGGGAGCAACCATAGCACGTAGTGCAGGTTCTTTTGCCCAGATCATGGCAAGGGATGGGAAGTACGCAACTATCAAGATGCCATCTGGTGAAACAAGATTGATCTTGCAGGAATGTATGGCCACAATAGGTGCTGTTTCTAATAGTGACCATCAATTGCTAGTAGGTGGTAAAGCCGGTAGATCAAGATGGTTAGGCAGAAGACCACGTACCCGTCCAGTGGCGATGAACCCTGTAGATCACCCGATGGGTGGTGGTGAAGGCCGCGCATCTGGTGGACACCCACGTAACAGAAATGGTGTACCTGCTAAGGGTTACCGTACTAGAGATAAGAACAAATCTAGTACTCAATATATAATAGAACGTAGAAAGAAATAATATGGCTCGTTCACTCAAAAAAGGACCATACGTTTTCCATAAATTGGAAAATAAGGTAGCACAAAATGTAGAGTCTGGTAAAAAGTCTGTTATTAAGACTTGGTCTAGAGCTTCAATGATAACACCTGACTTCGTAGGTCAAACTATTGCGGTTCACAATGGTCGCCAGTTTGTTCCTGTGTATGTTACCGAGAACATGGTAGGTCATAAGTTAGGTGAATTTTCACCAACAAGATCGTACAGAGGTCACGGTGGTGCAAAAAATAAAGGTAAGAGGTAGTTATGGGAAATCGTAAACAACAAGCTGCAATTGCACGCAAAGAGGCTAATGCCGATGTTGCCATGGCTAAGTTGAACAACTGTCCTACTTCACCACGCAAGATGCGTCTTGTAGCTGATATTGTCAGAGGTAAGAGTGTAGAGGATGCTTTAAATATCCTTAAGTTTTCTGGAAAGGAATCTGCGCGTAAGCTTGACAAACTAGTATTGTCTGCCATTTCAAATTGGCAATCTAAAAATGAAGATTCTGACCCATCAGAGGCAGGACTTTTCATCAAGGAGATCAAAGTGGACAGCGCAAGGATGTTGAAAAGGCTGAGACCAGCACCTCAAGGTCGTGCGCACAGAATACGTAAGAGATCTAATCATGTAACCGTGGTGTTAGGTCAGACTAATAATCAAGAAGTAGCAGCTAACTAATATGGGACAAAAAACAAACCCAATAGGAAATAGACTAGGTATCATACGTGGTTGGGAATCTAACTGGTACGGTGGTAACGACTACGGCGACAAGCTTGCTGAAGATGACAAGATCAGAAAGTACATTTATGCTCGTCTAGCTAAAGCCAGTGTATCGCGAGTGATTATTGAGCGTACCTTGAAACTGGTTACGGTTACAATTACAACCGCCCGTCCAGGTATCATTATCGGTAAAGGTGGTCAGGAAGTTGACAGATTAAAAGAAGAGCTTAAGAATATCTCTGGTAAGGACGTACAAATAAACATTCATGAGATTAAGCGTCCAGAGTTGGATGCTCATCTTGTAGGTGCAAGTGTTGCACGCCAGATTGAAAATAGAATTAGTTACCGTAGAGCTATTAAGATGGCTATCGCGGCAGCTATGAGAATGAACGCAGAGGGAATCAAGATTCAGATTTCAGGTAGATTGAATGGTGCTGAGATGGCTCGTTCAGAGAGTTTCAAAGACGGTCGTATTCCATTATCAACTTTTAGAGCTGATATTGATTATGCACTTGTTGAAGCACACACTACTTACGGCCGCATAGGCGTTAAGGTTTGGATCATGAAGGGTGAGGTTTACGGTAAGCGTGATCTATCCCCTCTAGTAGGAATGAATCAAAAGCAGGGTGGTGCCAAGAGTGGACCTAGCCGTGGCAGTAATCGTCGTAGAAGAAAATAATTTAGTCAGCAATGTTACAACCTAGAAGAACTAAATTTAGAAAACAGCAGAAAGTGCCGCATGAAGGGCAATTCTACTCGTGGAAATCAATTGGCTTACGGAACTTTTGGAATTAAGTCCTTGGATTCTGAGTTTATTAACTCACGCCAGATTGAAGCCGCGCGTATCGCTGCGACTCGTTACATGAAACGTGAGGGATCACTTTGGATCAAGATATTCCCGGACAAGCCCATTACTAAGAAACCTCTTGAGGTACGTATGGGTAAGGGTAAAGGTAATGTTGAGTATTGGGCAGCAGTCGTCAAACCAGGTAGAATACTTTTTGAAGTATCTGGTGTGCCGCTGGCTACAGCTCAGGAGGCTTTGAGATTAGCCGCTCAGAAGTTGCCGGTGAGAACCAAGTTTATAGTTGCACGCGATTATCAAGAATAGTAATGAAGCAGTCTGAAATAAACCAAATGAGTTCTGAGGAACTCCAGGAAAAGTTAGTAGAGGCGCAAAGAAATCACGCGGAGTTGAAGAGGTTACATGGTATGTCTCCTTTGGATAATCCTGCACAGGTGACTGAGGCACGCAAAAATGTTGCCCGCCTAAAAACTGCCATCAATAGCAACAGATAGTCATGGAGCAAAGAAATTTAAGAAAAGAGCGTGTAGGTATTGTGTCCAGTAATAAAATGGACAAAAGCATTGTTGTTTCTGAAGTAAAGAGACAAAAACACCCTATGTACGGAAAGTTTGTATTGAAGACAAAGAAGTACGTGGCGCATGATGAAAAGAATGATTGTAATGAGGGTGATACGGTACGTATCATGGAAACCCGTCCTTTGAGTAAGTCAAAGAACTGGCGCCTTGTTGAAATCCTAGAAAGAGCTAAATAATGTTACAACAGGAATCAAGACTTAAGGTCGCAGATAATACAGGTGCAAAGGAAGTTCTTTGTATCCGTGTGCTAGGTGGAACGAAAAGACGTTACGCATCAGTTGGCGATAAAATAGTAGTATCTGTTAAAGAAGCTACCCCTAACGGCAATATTAAAAAAGGTGCTGTGTCAACTGCTGTTGTGGTACGAACTAAAAAAGAGGTTCGTCGTCCAGATGGATCATATATCAGGTTTGATGACAATGCGTGTGTACTTCTCAACCCTACCTCTGAAATGCGCGGTACTCGCGTATTTGGACCGGTAGCAAGAGAGTTGCGAGACAGACAGTTCATGAAGATAGTTTCACTTGCCCCTGAGGTGCTATAGTAGAATTATGAATAAAACAAAACTAAAGACTGGAGATAAAGTTAGAGTGATTGCTGGCGCTAATAAAAATAGCGAAGGCACCATTTTGAAGATTTCCAAGAACAGAGAGAGAGCAACTGTAGAGGGTGTGAACATGGTTTCTAAACATGAGAAGCCTAGTGCAACAAATCCTCAGGGTGGTATTAAGGAAATGGAGGCTCCGCTTCACATATCCAATCTTTCACTTATAGATTCTGATGGAAAGACCTCACGTGCTGGTTATCGCATGGACGATGGTAAAAAAGTCAGATTTACTAAAACTAATAATCAGGCCATATAGTTATGTCATATACACCTAGACTCAAGTCTGAATATAACGAAAGAATTGCAGGTGCCTTGAAAGAGGAGTTCTCCTACAGTAATGTGATGGAAATCCCCAAGCTTGAGAAAATAGTTCTCAGTCGCGGTGTGGGTGCTGCTGTCGCAGATAAGAAATTGATCGATTACTCTTTGGAAGAGTTTACAGCAATCACTGGACAGAAAGCAGTCCCTACTTACAGTAAAAAGGATGTTGCATCGTTCAAATTGCGTAAGGGAATGCCTATCGGCGTAAAGGTTACACTGCGCGGTGAGCGCATGTTTGAGTTTTTGGATCGTTTAGTGACTGTTGCACTTCCTCGTGTTCGTGATTTTCAAGGAATTAAACCAGATGGTTTTGATGGTCGTGGAAATTATAATATGGGGATCACTGAGCAAATCATATTTCCAGAGATCAACATTGATAAAGTGAATAAAATTTCTGGTATGGACATTACGTTCGTGACCAGTGCTAATACAGATAAGGAAGCAAAATCTCTTCTTACAGAGTTGGGTCTACCTTTTAAAAAGAACTAGAAATGGCTAAAGAATCCATGAAAGCGCGTGAGCGCAAGAGAGAAGCCTTAGTAGAAAAATACGCTGAAAAACGTAAAGCTTTGAAAGAGGCGGGTGATTATGAAGCATTACAAAAGCTTCCTAAAAATGCATCCCCGGTAAGATTGCACAACAGGTGTAAGCTTACAGGTCGTCCTAAGGGTTACATGAGACAATTTGGTATCTCTAGGGTGATGTTTAGAGAAATGGCAAACAAAGGTTTGATCCCAGGCGTTAAGAAAGCAAGCTGGTAATTACAGAAAGAAAATTATGAATACTGATCCTATAGCAGATTTCCTGACCAGAGTACGTAACGCTGTTCGTGCTAGTCACCGTGTGGTGGAAGTACCAGCATCTGGTGTTAAGAAAGAGATTACTAAAATCCTTTTTGATCAAGGGTACATTCTTAGCTACAAGTTTGAAGAAAGTGATGTGCAGGAAACGATTAAGATCGCCCTCAAGTATGATGCCGAGAGCAAAGAGTCCGTTATCAAGGATCTACAGCGCATGTCTAAGCCTGGTCTAAGAAAGTATGCCGGGGCTAAAGAGCTACCGCGTATCTTAAATGGTTTAGGTGTCGCTATTATATCTACCTCTAGAGGTGTTATGACAGATAAGCAGGCACGTAAGGAAAATGTAGGTGGCGAGGTACTTTGCTACGTTTATTAAAATAAGTTATGTCTAGAATAGGAAATAATCCCATCGATATACCTTCTGGCGTTGAAGTCAACGTTAAGGAGAATCACATTACCGTTAAGGGAAAACTTGGCGAGCTTAAACAGCACTTTGACGATGTTGCCATTAAGGTAGAAGATAGTCAGGTATCTGTGGCACGCCCATCAGACAGTAAGGATCACAAGGCTAAACACGGTCTTTATAGATCCTTAGTTGACAACATGATTCAAGGTGTGTCTCAAGGATGGACTAAAGAATTGGAGCTTGTAGGTGTAGGTTACAGAGCAAGCAACCAGGGTCAAAAACTTGATCTTGCGTTAGGTTTTTCTCACAATATTGTTTTGGACATCGCGCCAGAAGTTAAAGTTGAGACTATATCTGAGAAAGGAAAGAATCCTGTTATCAAGTTAACTTCTTACGATAAGCAACTAGTAGGTCAGGTAGCGGCAAAAATTAGAGGTTTCAGAAAGCCTGAGCCCTACAAAGGAAAAGGAATCAAATTCGTAGGCGAACTCATTAGGAGGAAAGCTGGTAAATCCGCTTAATATTATGGCATTTTCAAGAACACAAAGAAGAAGTAAAATCCGCCGGAGGATTCGAGGTACAGTTTCTGGTACGTCAGAGCGTCCACGCCTTTCCGTATATAGAAGTAATAAAGGTATTTACGCACAGGTCATTAATGATGTTGATGGTAAAACTATAGCAGCTGCATCTTTCAATGATGTTGATAGTTCACTTAATAAAACTGACCAAGCCAAGGAAGTAGGAAAGGTAGTTGCCTCACGTGCTTCTGAAAAAGGAGTTGAGGTAGTAGCTTTTGATCGTGGCGGTTATTTGTATCATGGACGTGTGTCATCTCTTGCAGAGGGCGCTCGTGAAGGTGGTTTAAAATTTTAAATAGAATACAAGTATGTATCAAAAATATAAAAGCGTAGAAACTGTAAAGCCAGGTGGGCTTGATCTTAAAGATCGTCTGGTAGGTGTACAACGTGTTACCAAAGTGACTAAAGGTGGTCGTGCATTCGGTTTCTCAGCAATTACAATCGTAGGTGATGAGCATGGTGTTGTAGGTCACGGCTTGGGAAAATCAAAGGAAGTTTCTGAAGCTATTTCAAAGAGTGTTGAAGACGCTAAGAAGAACTTAGTACGCATTCCTTTGCTTAACGGAACTATACCTCATGAGCAAAAAGGAAAATTTGGCGGCGCACGTGTGTTATTGATGCCAGCATCTGCGGGTACCGGTGTGATCGCAGGTGGCGCAATCCGCGCTGTACTTGAGGCGGTGGGCGTTCACGACGTTCTTAGTAAAAATCAGGGATCATCTAACCCACATAACGTTGTAAAGGCTACCTTTGACGCCCTTTTACAATTGCGCAGTGCAGAGACCATCGCAAAACAACGAGGGATCTCAATGAGTAAAGTATTTAACGGTTAAGCGATCCATTCATGGGACAGATTAAGGTAAAAAAAGTACGTAGTGCTATCAAGAGAACTGCTCGTCAGAAGAAGACGCTGGAGTCTCTTGGTCTGCATAAAATGAATCAGGAGCGTATCCATGAGGATAACCCGGTCATTCAGGGAATGATCGCAAAGGTTGACCATTTGGTAACTGTAGAGAAGATATAATAATGGGATTAGAAAACTTAAAGCCAGCATCAGGATCAAGAACTAAAGCTGGTAAGATTATCGGTAGAGGTCAGGGAACTGGTAAAGGTGGTACTGCAACTCGTGGGCACAAAGGTGCTAAGTCGCGTTCAGGTTACAGCAAAAAGATAGGTTTTGAAGGTGGTCAGATGCCGCTTCAACGACGTGTGCCTAAATTCGGTTTTACAAATATTAACCGCAAGGATTACCAAGGTGTTAATATTGAAACTATTCAGGAATATGTGACTGCTGGTCGTCTTGAATCCACTATTGGTCTTGAAGATTTAGTGAATGCTAATCTTGTAAAGAAAAAGGATTTGGTGAAGATCCTTGGCAACGGTAACATCGAGTCTTCCGTTACCATTACTGCACATAAATTTTCCGCTTCCGCGAAAGCTGCCATAGAGCAATCTGGTGGAACAGCACAAACCATATAGATTGCCATGAAGTTAATTGAATCTGTAAAGAACGCCTGGAACATACCCGAGCTAAAGGATCGTATAATTATGACCTTTAGCTTATTGCTTGTTTACAGGTTTGGTGCACAGATCGTGCTTCCAGGTATTGATTCCACTCAGTTGGGTGGATTTGCTGAGAATTTCGCTGGCGGTGGGATTGGTTCAATCCTTAACGCTTTTACAGGAGGCGCATTTGCTAATGCATCTGTTTTTGCTTTGGGTATTATGCCTTACATATCTGCTAGTATCGTTGTACAGCTTATGGGTATAGCTATTCCTTATTTACAGAAACTTCAAAAAGAAGGTGAATCAGGGAGACGTAAAATCAATCAGATAACTCGATGGTTGACGATTGGTATCTGTCTAGTTCAAGCGCCGTCGTATTTATCGACTCTAGGAACTTTCGGCGTACCTGATTCAGCATACCTGATGCCAAATAATATGACTTTATTCTACATCAGTAGCACGATTATATTGGTTACTGGATGTGTGTTTGCAATGTGGTTGGGTGAGAAAATCACAGATAAAGGGATAGGTAATGGTATATCATTGCTTATCATGGTTGGAATAATTGCGACCTTGCCTCAAGCGTTAGCACAAGAGGTTATTTCACAGTGGAGTGATGGTGGTGGCGCATTTGTAATTGTTATTGAGATTGTTATTTGGTTGTTGATCATTTTGGCTTGTGTGATGCTGGTAATGGCCGTTAGGCGCATACCAGTTCAATATGCACGCCGTACAGCAACAGGTGGATATGAAAAGAACGCAGCTGGCAGCCGCCAGTATATTCCATTAAAGTTAAACGCTTCAGGGGTTATGCCCATCATTTTTGCTCAGGCAATCATGTTTGTTCCAGCTGCCTTAGGTCAGTTGGATGCTGGATGGGCTAAGTCTGTTGCAGCATCGTTTACAGATATATTTGGATTGTGGTACAACCTTGTTTTTGCTTTGTTGATTATCGTCTTTACGTATTTCTATACAGCGATCACCGTTCCTACTAACAAAATGGCAGATGACCTTAAGCGCAACGGTGGGTTCATACCTGGTATAAGACCTGGTACGGAAACTGCAGAGTACCTTGATAGGATTATGTCACAGATTACGTTGCCTGGTTCAATATTTTTGGCCTTGGTAGCGATCTTTCCCGCATTCGTTTCCATTATGGGCGTTACGCAGGCTTGGGCCTTATTTTACGGTGGAACGTCACTTCTCATCATGGTAGGTGTGGCCATCGATACAATGCAACAGATCAATAGTTATCTGTTGAACAGACATTATGACGGTTTGATTAAAACCGGCAAAAATAGAAAACAACAGGTAGCTTAATATATGGCTAAGCAATCAGCAATAGAGCAAGACGGAGAGATCATAGAAGCGTTAAGTAACGCAATGTTCAGAGTCGAATTAGAAAATGGTCACAAGGTGACGGCGCATATCTCAGGAAAAATGAGGATGCACTACATCAAATTGTTACCTGGAGATAAAGTGAAATTAGAAATGAGTCCTTACGACCTTTCTAAAGCAAGAATTACATACAGATATTGATATGAAAGTAAGAGCGTCAATTAAGAAAAGAAGCGCAGATTGCAAGATTGTGCGTCGCAAAGGTCGTCTTTACGTGATAAACAAAAAGAACCCGAAATTTAAACAAAGACAAGGATAAGCTATGGCTAGAATTGCAGGGGTAGATATACCTAAGAATAAAAGGGGCGAGGTTGCCCTGACCTACATCTACGGTGTGGGAAGAAGTCGTGCTCAAGAAGTTCTTACTTCTACCGGTGTTGGTTTAGATAAGAAGGTAAATGAGTGGGACGATGATGAAATCGGTAAGATTCGTGCAGCGATTGGTGAGTTTACCATAGAAGGTGAGCTTAGATCTGAAACGCAGATGAACATCAAGCGTTTGATGGACATAGGTTGTTACCGTGGAATACGTCATAGATCTGGTCTTCCTCTCAGAGGTCAGCGTACCAAAAACAACTCACGTACCAGAAAAGGTAAACGTAAGACTGTTGCTAACAAGAAGAAAGCAACTAAATAATTGAATTATGGCAAAGACTAAAACAGTTGCTAAGAAACGCAAGGTGGTTGTTGATCATACTGGTGAGGTACATATCTCTTCATCGTTCAACAATATCTTGATTTCCTTAACTAATAAAAAAGGTGAGGTGATTTCATGGTCATCTGCCGGTAAAATGGGTTTTAGGGGTTCTAAAAAGAATACTCCTTATGCTGCCCAATTAGCCGCAGAAGACTGTTCAAAGGTTGCTCACGAGGCAGGATTACGTAAGGTGAAAGCCTATGTAAAAGGTCCTGGTAATGGGAGGGAAAGTGCAATCAGAACTATTCATAATTCTGGTATAGAAGTAACTGAAATTATCGATGTGACGCCTTTACCACATAATGGTTGTCGTCCTCCGAAACGTAGAAGAGTATAATTAATAATATCTGATAACTACAGATTGTCGAAGGATACAGACCTGAATTCACAATACGTTATCACTAAATAAGCAATATGGCAAGATATAGAGGTCCTAAGGCAAAAATCGCGCGTAGATTTAAAGAACCGATTTTTGGCCCTAGTAAAGCACTGGAGAAGAAAAACTATCCTCCAGGAATGCATGGAAACGCGCGTCGTCGCGGGAAAGAGTCTGAATACGCAGTTCAGCTTAAAGAAAAACAAAAAGCAAAATATACCTATGGTATTCTTGAGCGTCAGTTTAGATTGATGTTTGAGAAAGCGGTTAGTAGTACTGGTATTACTGGTGAAGTTTTGCTAGCACTCTGTGAGTCACGTTTAGACAACGTGGTTTACCGTATGGGGCTTGCGAGAACACGTCGTGGTGCTAGACAGCTTGTTTCACATAGACACATTACAGTCAATGGTCAGCTTGTAAACATTCCTTCTTATATTTTGAAGCCAGGGGATGAAGTAGCTGTCCGTGAGAAATCTAAATCGCTGATCTCCATCGAGGATGCACTTGGTTCTAGTGATCAGGTATATGATTTCATCACCTTTAACAAAGGCTCCATGACCGGAACGTTTGTAGCTGTACCAGAACGCTCACAGATCCCTGAAAACATCAAGGAACAGTTGATCGTTGAGCTTTACTCTAAATAATAACCTAATCCAAATCACTTACATGGCAATATTAAATTTCCAAAAACCCGATAAGGTTATAATGATAGACTCAACTGATTTTGAAGGTAAATTCGAATTCAGACCTCTTGAGCCAGGATATGGTTTGACAGTGGGTAATGCATTGCGCCGAGTTCTACTTTCCTCATTGGAAGGTTTTGCAATCACCTCTGTAAGAATGGAAGGTGTAGACCACGAATTTTCTACTATAGAAGGTGTTGCAGAAGACGTAACCGAAATGATTCTTAACTTTAAGCAAGTAAGGTTTAGAAGACAAATAGATGAAGTAGATAGTGAAGTAGTTAATATCTCATTTGCAAACAAGGCGACCCTTACTGCTGGCGATCTACAGAAATATATTTCAGGCTTTCAGGTATTAAATCCAGATATGGTGATATGCCATACTAATTCTGATGTTAGCTTGAATTTAGAGCTCACAATCGAAAAGGGAAGAGGCTACGTACCTGCAGAAGAGAACAAGAACCCAGGTTCGTCATTAGGAACGATCGCAATCGACAGCATTTTCACACCTATCAAAAATGTGAAGTATGCTATTGAGAACTATCGTGTAGAGCAAAAGACGGATTACGAGAAACTGGTTTTTGAGATCGTTACAGATGGTAGCATCCATCCTAAACAAGCGCTTACTGAAGCTGCCAAAACGCTTATCCACCACTTCATGTTATTCTCTGATGAGAGAATAACTCTAGAGTCGGATGAGATAGCTCAGACTGAAACATATGACGAGGAAAGTTTACACATGCGACAGTTGTTGAAGACTAAGCTTGTTGATATGGAACTTTCTGTAAGAGCATTGAACTGTTTGAAAGCAGCTGAAGTAGAAACACTAGGCGATCTTGTTTCATTTAACAAGAATGACTTGATGAAGTTCAGAAACTTCGGTAAGAAGTCTTTGACAGAGCTTGAAGAACTTGTTAATACCAAAGGCTTGAACTTCGGTATGGACTTAGCAAAATATAAATTGGACCGTGACTAGTAATCACTAGTTGAAGAATAGAATATCATGAGACACGGAAAAAAGAACAACCATCTTAGTAGAACGGCACCTCACCGCAAGGCGATGCTTTCTAATATGGCTTGCTCACTTATAGAGCATAAAAGAATACACACGACAGTAGCAAAAGCTAAAGCACTCAGAAAGTACGTAGAGCCGCTCATTACTAAAAGTAAAGAGGACACCACGCACAATAGAAGGCTTACATTTTCAAAACTGCGTAGTAAAGAGGCAGTTACTGAATTATTCAGGGACGTTGCAACAAAGGTGGCAGATAGGCCAGGTGGATATACCCGTATCATCAAGTTGGGTAACCGTCTAGGTGATAACGCAAATATGGCCATGATAGAACTTGTTGATTACAACGAGGTTTATTCTAGCGATAGCAATGCAAGATCTACTCGCCGTAGCCGTCGCAGCAGATCTAAAAAAGCAGTAGCTACTGATACTACAACAAATGAAGAGGAATAAAATCTTCATTACATGATTTCAAAGGATTGATACGCAAGTATCAATCCTTTTTTTTTGAATTACTTTTGAATAACCTAACGCAGAATGGGATATAAAGCCAAGTTTAACGCCGTCATTCTTTTAGAAGATGGGGCAGTCTTTTACGGCAAATCACTAGTGGAAAACGGGACCGCTACGGGTGAGATTTGTTTTAACACGGGAACCACTGGTTACCAGGAAATATTTACCGATCCGTCTTATTACGGTCAGATCATGGTAACAACTAATGCCCACATAGGCAACTATGGAGTAACTAGTGATGACCAGGAGTCGGACTCTGTTAAGATTACCGCTCTTATTTGTAAAAACTTCTCACAATCTCACAGCCGTCCGGCGGCGCAAGAGTCTCTGGAAAGTTATCTAGCAAAAAGCAATCTTCTGGTAATTTCTGATGTTGACACAAGAGCACTTGTCGCTTACATTAGGGATAATGGTGCTCAAAACGCCATCGTAAGTACCCAAGTTGATAACATGGATCAACTGCGTGAGCAGCTTGAGTCTGCACCATCGATGAAAGGTCTCGCGCTTGCATCTGAAGTTTCTTGCAAAGAGCCTTACACGGTAGGTAATCCAGACGCTGAGTTTAAGGTGGCAGCATTAGATCTGGGTGTGAAGCAAAATATATTGCGCAATCTGGCAAGTAGAAATGTTTACGTCAAGGTCTTTCCGTATAACAGTTCCTTTGAAGATTTGAAATCATTTGAGCCTGATGGTTATTTTATCTCAAATGGACCTGGCGATCCAGAGCCATTGAAAATGGCTATTGAAACAGCACAAGGTATCATTGAGGCTGGGGAACCGCTATTTGGGATTTGTCTGGGTCATCAGATCATTGCCCAGGCGCAGGGAATTGCAACCTATAAAATGCACAATGGACACCGTGGGATCAATCACCCCATCATGAATATTACTACCGGAAAGGGCGAGATCACTTCTCAAAACCACGGTTTTGCCATTGATCGTGAGCAAGCAGAAAACAATGAGAATATTGAGATCACACATTATCATCTGAATGACAATACGGTTGCGGGTCTCAGGCTCAAAAACGCACCCTGTTTTTCTGTACAGTACCACCCAGAGGCAGGTTCGGGTCCCAATGACGCGACTTATTTATTCGATCAATTTATAGAACTTATCAAAAAACATAAACTAGAAAAATCATTATGAGTACAATAATAGACATACACGCAAGACAGATATTCGATTCACGTGGCAACCCTACTGTAGAAGTAGACGTAATGACTTCCAGCGGTATTATGGGTAGAGCGGCCGTACCATCAGGAGCATCTACTGGTGAACATGAGGCCGTGGAGCTGCGCGATGGAGGCGATGCCTACATGGGTAAAGGCGTGATGAATGCCGTCAATAATGTGAATAGCATTATTGCAGAAGAATTGATGGGCGAGTTGGTTTTTGATCAGGCAGCCATCGACCAGCGCATGCGCGATCTGGATGGCACGCCTAATAAGGCAAAACTGGGGGCAAATGCTATCCTAGGTGTTTCCCTAGCGGTCGCAAAAGCAGCAGCCATGGAACTGGGCCAGCCATTGTATAAATACATAGGCGGTATGAGCGCAGCGACATTGCCCGTTCCCATGATGAATATTATTAATGGTGGCTCACACAGTGATGCTCCCATCGCATTTCAGGAATTCATGGTCATGCCAGTAGAGGCAGTATCTTTTTCCCACGCGCTACAAATGGGTACGGAAATTTTTCACCATCTGAAAAAAGTGCTCCACAAGCGTGGTTTGAGTACAGCCGTGGGTGATGAGGGCGGTTTTGCCCCCGCACTGGATGGCACAGAAGATGCGCTGGACACAATCCTACAATCCATTAAGAACGCAGGGTACACTCCCGGTGAGCAGGTAATGATCGCATTGGACTGTGCTGCTGCAGAGTTCTACGTGGATGGGCATTATGACTATACAAAATTTGAGGGTGACAAGGGTGTAAAACGCACTTCTGCAGAGCAGGCTAAATACCTGGCAGAACTTGCTGAGAAATATCCTATCATCTCCATTGAGGACGGGATGGACGAGAATGACTGGGACGGCTGGAAACTTTTGACGCAGCACGCTGGTGATAAGGTACAGCTGGTGGGTGATGATTTATTTGTCACAAATGTTGAGCGCCTGGGACGGGGTATCAATGAGGATATCGCAAACTCCATCCTGATCAAGGTAAACCAGATAGGCACACTTACAGAAACAATCGCTGCGGTACAAATGGCGCACAAGGCCGGGTACACTTCGGTCATGTCGCACCGTAGCGGCGAGACAGAGGACAACACGATTGCAGATCTGGCCGTGGCTCTAGGCACGGGACAGATTAAAACAGGTAGCGCGTCGCGTTCAGACCGCATGGCAAAATACAACCAGTTGCTCAGGATAGAAGAGGAGCTGGGCGATGCTGCCTATTACCCGGGAAGAAAAGCTTTCCAGATTTAGAGAATGATATTTTTTACTGAAGCCTCTAGTTGTCTGCTAGGGGCTTTTTTTATGCTTGGGGATGATGATTGTTCCGCTTTCGCGAAAGCGGAATTCTCAAAAACAAACTTATACTATTTATTAACCGGTATATAATATATAGATCTTAATCTATGAGTTCTCAAACGAGGCACGAAGCTGCGATAGCAGTGGGCGAGCGGGTGCGCTGGCAGTTGCATTATGCAGTCCTCTTACCGTTATCACGGTGCGTGGGCTGCAGGAGCTACGGAATTATTTTTTAACGACGAAAAGCTTCAAAAGAAACAATTTATATGCGGCATTTTGATGCTGAATTGGTAGTCACCACTAGGGGCTTTTTTTACGCTTGGGGATGATGATTGTTGCGCTTTCGCGAAAGCGGAATTCTCAAAAACAGATATAGAACCAACCTGATTTCTTAACGATCATCTTGCCTATAATCCATACCTCCTATAATTGTATCACATTGCATAAGTGAAGTCTTACGACAAAGGCAAAAGTTATCTTAAGACTGTGGCTAAACTATACTAACGGGTGGAAAATTCTGAGATTCATGCCGTATTTTTACGTAAACCTGAAAAAATCAAACACAACAATGTCAGATAAAGCAATTCTAGAATTTGATGGAAAAAAATATGAATTTCCAGTAATTAAAGGAACCGAGGATGAACACGCCGTGGATATTAAAACCCTACGGGGAGCTACGGGTGGTCTGATCACTATCGATCCCGGCTATAAAAATACAGGTAGCTGCCTGAGCGCAATCACCTTTCTGAATGGTGAAGAAGGTATTCTGAGATACCGTGGTTACAGCATTGAGGAGCTAGCTGATAAGGCAGATTTTCTAGAAGTTGCTTATTTGTTGATTTTTGGTGAGTTGCCTACAAAACAGCAACTGGACAAATTCTACGGTGATATCAAGGAGCATTCTCATGTAGATGAGGACGTAAAGAAGATTCTGGACGGTTTTCCAAAGTCTGCGCACCCCATGGGTGTTCTTTCATCACTTACGAGCGCGTTGATTGCTTTTAATCCATCTTCTGTAAATGTGGATAGTGAGGAAGATATGTATAATGCGATCGTGCGTATCATGGGGAAATTCCCGGTTTTGGTTGCATGGGCGCTACGTAAGCGTACGGGTCAGCCGCTGGATTATGGCGATGATTCCCTGGGGTATGTAGAGAATATTCTACAAATGATGTTCAAGAAGGCTAACAAAACCTATGAGCTGAACCCGACTGTGGTAAGCGCGCTGGATAAATTATTGATCCTACATGCAGATCATGAGCAAAACTGCTCAACGAGTACGGTACGTATAGTAGGTTCTTCCCACGCAGGATTGTTTGCCAGTCTAAGTGCCGGTATCAATGCACTGTGGGGCACCTTTACACGGTGGCGCAAACCAGGCCGTTCTTGAAATGCTAGAGGCGATCAAGGAGGATGGGGGCGATACCAAAAAGTACATGGCCAAGGCTAAAGACAAGGACGATCCATTCCGTTTGATGGGCTTTGGACACAGGGTGTATAAAAACTTTGATCCTAGAGCGCGCATCATAAAGAAAGCTGCAGATGAGGTGCTGAATGATCTAGGTGTGGACGATCCGATATTGGAAATTGCAAAAGGCCTAGAACAAGAAGCGTTGAACGATCCGTATTTTGTGGATCGCAAGCTTTACCCTAATGTTGATTTCTACTCTGGAATCATCTACCGTGCAATGGGAATCCCAGTGGAAATGTTTACTGTTATGTTTGCGTTGGGACGTTTACCAGGATGGATCGCACAATGGAAGGAAATGCGTGAAAATAAAGAGCCCATAGGTCGCCCACGACAGGTTTATACGGGCGAGAATCATAGGGGATTTAAAGATATTTCCAAACGATAATTTGATAGAATTACAGTCTAAACGCCCAGCAAATTTGCTAGGCGTTTTGTTTTAAGTGATTTTATTATTATTCGATCCGTTTATTTTATGGATGATGAGGTTATGGCAGCAACGGAATTTTAGGCACTAATGCTTTTAGCACCATGCGTTAAAAAAATCCACCATTTCTCGGCAACTCTTTTTGATTTAAACTCTCCGAAAAATCAAGCGAGAAAACAAAGTCTGGCATCTTTGAGTTTAATCGGCCTTTGATACTTATGGACGCAACTCATTTTTCCTGAAATCCTTTTAGTCATCTGATCGTTATTGTGAATGGTACGACTAGGATTAAATCGGCAAAATCAAATACATTTGGATATGACTTATTATTACATAAAGCTGATTGAAACCCTAGCAGTAATTATTGCATATCTGATTATTAGGGGAGTGGTATTCAGATTAATCAGAAAAACACTAGAAGAAAAATCCATTCAACCGGCGCGCGGTATTCTCGTGCGGCGTATGGTGAGGGTTATTTTAATTATACTGGTAGTAACCTGCGTATCTCTTATCTGGGGTGTACAGCAGTCTGATCTTGTGGTTTTTATGGGGTCTGTACTTACATTGCTGGGAGTGGGTTTCTTTGCACAGTGGTCGATTTTGTCAAATATCACCGCTAGCATTGTCATATTTTTTAACCACCCTGCAAAAATCCAAGATGACATCGCCATCATGGAAGGTAAAGACTACATGCTGGAAGGTACTATCCTGGACATAGGTGTGTTTTTTACCACCATCGTATCAAAATTGGACGGGCAGGAAATTACCTTGCCCAATAACGTATTCATGACCAAAACCATTAAAAAAGTCGAGTCTACTCTTGAACCAGCAATTGACATGGAACCACAAACGCATTTTAAGTCTCAGGCATAGGAATCAAAAGTGTGGTTACGCAAATGGCACTTACATTTTCCATAAATACCGATTTTATCTTTAGTTTGCACGTTCTGTAAAATCCTGTGTATTTCACATAAATGAAACCAGCCGATATTTTTAAAATCAAGGGAAGAGTACAGAACTATGCCTGGGGCGGGAAAAACTTCATTGCAGATTTGCTGGACATTCATCATCGAGATCAACCTATTGCAGAATACTGGATGGGCGCGCATACAAAAGCTCCTGCCATTGTTGAATCTACTAGCCAGGCGCTGGATGAGTTGATTGCATCTTCTCCACAAGAGATGCTAGGTAAAGCAGTGGCCAATAAATTCGGGGAACTGCCTTACCTATTTAAGGTACTTGACGTGGAAGATGTTTTATCCATACAAGTGCATCCCACAAAATCCGAAGCAGAGACAGGTTTTGAAAAGGAGAATAAATTAGGGATTCCATTATCGGCCGCAAACCGCAACTATAAAGACAAGAATCACAAACCAGAAGTGATGGTGGCACTGAGTGAATTCTGGTTATTGCATGGGTTTGAAGAACACAGCTTATAATTGAAACCCTAGAAAAGCACCCAGAACTTCACCACCTGAAAAACCTGTTTCAGGATAAGGGCTACAAAGCACTTTACAAAAGGGTAATGGAAGAACCAGTTATAGAAACTAATGAGGTTCTAAACGCGCTGATAAAACGTATCCTACCGCTCTACCGCGCAAATAAATTAAAGAAAACAGAACCAGAATACTGGGCAGCAAAAGCTTTTGAAAAGTTTTGCCCAGCCGGCGACGTTGATAAGGGCATTTATTCCATTTTCTTTTTCAACATTCTTGTGCCTGCAGCCAGGAGAGGCGATCTTTCAAGATGCGGGAATCCCGCATGCCTATATGCAGGGTCAGAATATGGAGCTCATGGCAAATTCTGACAACGTACTGCGAGGAGGATTGACCCCCAAACACATAGACGTCCCAGAATTGCTAAAGCACATAGATTTCAAGGCAACCATTCCTGAAATTCTAACCGGGAAAACGCAAAATGAATCGACCGAGCGCGTGTATCAAACATCAGCGCCAGACTTTCAATTGAGTTTGATTGAACTGGACAGCGAGAAAACGTACCAAATGGCATCCAGTAGTCTCGAGATACTGTTTGTCTATAGAGGTGAAGTCACAATAAAATCCAGTATTCACATCAATGCAAGCAAGGGAGAAACTATCGCCATCACCGCAGGCACGGAATATAAAATCACCACACAGCAAGATGCCACAATTTACAAAGCAAGCTGTCCCGTAAAATAGTGTGTAAACGCGGAATTCCAATTTACGTCGGGAGTGTTCAATTAAACTAGATCAAGTCAAAAAACGATGATTGAAAACTACTCTCTATCATAGCGTAAATCAGGTTTGAATATATTTAAATCACCGAACACTAAACACCAAAACGGATCACCGATACCACGCAGCGGGACAGAAAAAATCGTTGATGAAAAACTTTACAAGCACCTTTTAAATTTTATCGCCTAATTACTTTTCATCTCAACCGGATAAACTGCTTACCAAATAAATCGGTATTCTGATAAACTGATCAAATAACCAACTGATTACTAGATCAATCCACCTTAGTAATACGATCAAACTCACTCACAAAATGAAATTTGATACTCGGATTTTTTTGTTGGGTCATCTGTAGGGAAAAAGCAGAATCTGCCAGAAAAACAAGTTGCCCGCGTTTGTCTTTTGCTAGGAACTTTGCCTTGACCCGTTGAAAGTCTTTCATTTCATCACTTTGCCAGTTTGCCGTGTCTATCCAGCAGGCCTTGTGAACGTTTAGGTTTTCGTACGAGCATTTTGCCCCATACTCATGTTCCAGGCGGTACTGGATCACCTCAAATTGTAGCGCACCCACGGTGCCGATCACTTTGCGACCGTTCAGCTCCAGTGTGAAAAGTTGCGCAACTCCCTCATCCATGAGCTGGTCGATTCCTTTGGCGAGCTGTTTGGACTTCATCGGGTCTGCATTGTTGATATATCTGAAATGCTCTGGCGAGAAAGACGGGATTCCCTTATAATGCAGGTCTTCACCAGCAGTGAGCGTATCGCCTATCTTAAAATTACCTGTGTCGTGCAGTCCCACGATATCCCCCGGGAACGATTGATCAACAATTTCTTTCTTCTCGGCAAAAAATGCATTGGGACTGGAAAACTTCAGGTTTTTTTCCAGGCGCACGTGCTTGTATGCTTTATTACGTTCAAAAGTCCCGCTCACGATTTTGATAAATGCTAGACGGTCGCGGTGTTTGGGATCCATGTTTGCGTGGATCTTAAATACAAATCCAGAGAAATCTTTCTCGTCTGGGGCGACCAGTCGTTCTTCTGATTTTTTGGGGCGTGGTGCGGGAGCGACTTCAATAAATCCATCCAGCAGTTCCTTTACGCCAAAGTTGTGCAGCGCACTCCCAAAAAACACGGGTTGCAGATTACCGTCCAGATAATCCTGCCTGTCAAAGTTGGGATAGATTCCCTGCACCAGTTCCAGTTCCTCGCGCAAGGTGGTTGCCGCTTTTTCCCCTATCAATTGATCCAGTTGCGCATCCTGAATATCATTGATCGCTACGGTATCGTGAATATCCTTTGACGATTCACCCGTAAAAAGGTTGACATTATTTTTATGGAGGTTGTAGATTCCCTTGAGGTCATATCCCATCCCGATGGGAAAACTAAGCGGTGTGACGCGCAATCCCAGTTTCTGCTCGATCTCATCCAGCAGGTCAAAGGCGTCCTTACCCTCACGATCCATTTTATTTATAAATACGATCATGGGAATCTGGCGCATGCGGCATACTTCTACCAGTTTTTCGGTTTGTTCTTCCACCCCTTTTGCCACGTCGATGACCACTATGACGCTGTCCACGGCGGTAAGCGTTCTAAAGGTATCCTCTGCAAAATCCTTGTGGCCCGGCGTGTCCAGAATATTGATTTTTATCCCGTCATATTCAAATGCAAGCACAGAAGTCGCTACAGATATACCACGCTGCCGCTCGATCTCCATAAAGTCACTCGCCGCACCTTTCTTAATCTTATTGGACTTTACCGCTCCAGCTTCCTGGATCGCGCCCCCATAAAGCAGCAGCTTTTCAGTAAGCGTGGTCTTACCTGCATCAGGGTGTGAAATGATGCCAAATGTCCTGCGACGTGCGATCTCATCCTTAAATTTCATAGGGGGATTTTGGGGCTGCAAAAATAGGCATTCGCCAGCATCCGTGGTTTGCAGATTCTTGTCGCAAGCTGGATGCTGGAAGTCGTGTAAGGGGGTTTGTGTTAGTACGCTTTCGCGAAAGCGTAATCACAACATCACCTCTCTAACACTATTTGCCGATTAATATTTCGCATAAATTACGCTTTCTAAGCTCTCACTCTTTGTTGAAAAATTATTCCGTAGCTACGGCTATGCAATAATTTTTCGCCTCGATTGAGAACTGATAAATCAAAATTCATTTACGAAATATCAGTCAGCAAATAGTATAAATTAACAGTTCCATACCGGCTGTTGCGTTATTGTTGAGGTAAAGATGCAACCTGCTTAATCCAACGCGATTATCTTGCCTTTTTAAACCAAACCTATCCAATAATGGTTACTCTCAAAGAGCTGGCGAGCCTCCTGAACGTATCTATCAGTACCGTATCAAAGTCGCTAAAGAACAGTCCAGAAATCAGTGCAGAGACCATTGAGCGGGTGCAAAAACTTGCCAAGGAACTCAACTACCGTCCCAATACCAGGGCGCTGAGTCTAAAAAACAATCGCTCTGGCAACATAGGCGTGATCATTCCAGATATCACGAATGCTTTTTTTGCCAAAGTCCTGCATGGAATAGAAGAGGCATCCACCATCTCTGGCTATAATATTATCACCTGTTTGTCTAATGAGCGCATGGATAAAGAGATCCAGAGTCTGAACCTGCTTTCTAACGGTAGCGTGGATGGTTTTATCCTTGCCGTGGCAGAAGAGACCCAGGCCACCGGGGACGTCCAGCATTTTGAGGAACTGCTGGGACAGCGCATTCCCATCGTTATGTTTGATAGAGTGGCGATAGGCGTGAATTGTGATAAGGTGATCATTGATGATTTTAAGGCAATCTATCAAGCGACTAAACTGCTGCTGGACGAGGGTCGCAAGAATATCGTACTTTTCAATAATCTGGGGGACATAAGTGTGGCAAAGCTGCGGATCATGGGCTACAAGCAGGCGATCCAGGATCATGGTGATTATCATGGGCAGCCCAATATCATAAGCGTGACCAGTCATAAGGATCACATTTCTGAAGATATTGCCAGCCTGTTTAAAAGTCAAAAGGATATGGATGGCCTGCTATGTATAGACAATGTATCTGGTGTAAAAGCAGTAAATTTTGCACAATCCCAGGGAATCGATATACCGCAAAAGCTATCCATCATAGGTTTTACAGATCCTGAGATTCAGAAACTATCCCACCCAGAACTCTCCAGCATCACCCAGAATGCAGATGAGATAGGTCGCCAGGCAGTCTCGATACTAGTGGATCGACTCAAGGAGGGTGGCATGGCAGATTATAGAAACCAGCTGCAGACCGCTACTATAGCAGTGCAACTTAATCTTGCCGGAACTACCCTCGCACGCTGATAGCTATAACCACTGATTGCGACAAAAAGTTTTTTTCACAGCTTATTTAGGATCAGTATGAGCGCTGATTGTATTTTCGGATTTATAGTTAAATAGTATTGGAGCAGGTAATTTTAGTAAACGAGAGGGATGAGCAAGTAGGGCTGATGGAGAAGATCGAGGCCCACGAGAAGGCACTTCTTCACCGCGCATTTTCTGTCTTTGTGGTAAATGATAAGGAAGAGATTCTTTTACAGCAACGCGCCCTGGGCAAGTACCACTCGCCAGGTTTATGGACAAATACCTGTTGCAGCCACCAGCGGGAGGGTGAGTCTAACGTCGCAGCAGGAATG
The DNA here is from genome assembly GCA_963740155.1 of uncultured Flavobacteriaceae bacterium. Classification (GTDB taxonomy): domain Bacteria; phylum Bacteroidota; class Bacteroidia; order Flavobacteriales; family Flavobacteriaceae; genus Nonlabens. The sequence goes on from CAVUDE010000005.1 coordinate 375,601, forward strand.
CGACGCCTACAAGAGGAAATGGGTTTTACCACCCAGCTGGAAGAACTTTTCTCATTCATCTATATCGCACCATTTGATAACGGTCTTACAGAACATGAATTTGACCATGTTATGCTGGGCAGATTTGACCAAGATCCACAGCCCAATCCAGATGAGGTGGCAGATTATAAATGGATGACAGCCCCAGAAATACGCGTGGATATAGAGAGCCGGCCAGAAATCTATACCGCCTGGTTCAAGATTATTTTTGATAAATACTACAATCACATCTCATGAGGATAACGGCATACCGCAAGGCACATTTTAATGCAGCACATAGATTGCACCGCCCAGACTGGGATGACCAGCGCAATGAAGAGGTTTTTGGCAAGTGTAGCAATCCACATTATCACGGGCATAATTATGATCTCGAGGTAGGTGTTACCGGTACGGTGGATCCCGAGACTGGTTATCTGATCGATCTCAAGATTCTCAAGGATATTATCAAGGAGGAAGTTGAGGATCACATGGATCACAAAAACTTGAATGAGCAGGTGCCAGAATTCAAGGAACTCAATCCCACGGCAGAAAATATTGCTTACGTGATCTATGAACGCATCAAGGCAAAGCTGGATGCACGATATGAGCTTGAGGTAAAACTCTATGAAACAGAACGCAATTTTGTGGTCTATAACGGTGGGTAATCAATAAAGTCCACTCTTCGAGTAAAGCAAAAATCAAAAGTCTATTTTTGCACCCAAAATTTTATTATGGCAAGTATTAAAACGTTAAAGCAGGATATCAACTACGTACTGGGTGACATCATAGAGGCGGCACTGATCCATCAGGCTGCACACTCCAAACAAGATCACGCAGAATCAGAAAAATTGATTGATGATGCGATCGCGACTTTTGACAAGTTGATCGCTCGCGTGAATGATAAAAAAGTAGATAATCGTGGCAAGCATCTGGATCAGGTGCGCAAAGACCTAGAAGCAGAGGGCCGCAAACTTATCGAGCGAGTAAACGACTTATAGGCCGTTCTCCTTTTTAGAAAGTTCAATTAATCCAGACAGCTCCTTTCCATAGCGGCTGTTCTGGATTTTTTGTGGCATCAAATTAAAAGTGCTGTCCAGTAATTTAGGATTTGCATCAAAGGCCTCGCTTACCAGCAGGTAAGGAGCTACTTCTAGTTCCTTGTTGATGCGCGCAAAGTTGATCGCAAATAGTATGCGCTTGCGCAAATGATTTTCATAGTCTGTATCCAGCTTGTTTAATTCTATGGGACTGGGTTCTTCTTCCTGACTGATGGTGATACCACGTTTCACTAGTTCTGTATAAGCAGCATCCAGGCGTTTTTTGTTTTTTAGAAACAATCTCAGGACGCTGTCGTTTTTTGATCCTTTTACTTTGGCATTTTCTTCAAAGTTCTTGAGGTCTGAATGAACGGTCATTGTTCCCTCCTCTGCAAAAATCATGATCCTGTCATCATATTTAGTCCCATCCTTTACATCCAGATGGACATACAATAGCTGTGGTTCATTTAGTAGCGCTGAAAGTTCAAATTCAGATACCCCATCCAGGGCAACGCTATCAATCGTGACTAGCGTGGAATCCTTTATTTTTTGCAATAGGACATTGCCCACTTTTAACCCGTCAATGTTTCCCTTGACAATAAAATTTCCCTTATCGTTTTCATTTTCGCAAGAGGCCGCGAGTAAATGAAGCGCAAGTAAGATCAGTACTTTTTTCATAGGTAGATATTGCTGCAAAGATGCATTGCTAATTGCAGTAATGGGTAAAGTGTATTTGAATAAATTTTTCAGGTGCGTTTCATGCTTCATGTTTCACGTTTCATGTTTCAAGTTCAATGTTCAATGTTCAAAGTGGAAAGTTCAATGTTCAATGTTTGTAGTTGTTTACACCTGTGAGAAGTTTCACGTTCATGTTGATTACTCCTGCGTGTAAAGTTTTACGTCTCACTTCTGAGAACGTATGCTCGATATTCGATATTCGATATTCGATATTCACAACTCCCTCTCACGCTACACACCCCAACCCCTCGAGGGGCTTTAACGACTGCTTAGCTCAATAAAGTTAAGCGATACGACAGGATCATGTAATTTTCATACCACATACCAGATACCTCAAGGTTAAATATTTCATGATTCACGTTTCACGTCTTTACTCTTGTGGCGACGGCTTCAAAATTCAAAGAATTCTTCCCTTGGAAGGCAGCTACTATTATCTCAATTTATTTACAAGCGAAAATTCCTAATAGCTAATAGCTAACAACCAAAAGCTCAAGGCTCACGGCTCTATCACTCTTGCTCCACACCCCAACCCCTCGAGGGGCTTTAGCGACTGCTTAGTTCAATAAAGTTAGGAGATACGACAGGATCATGTAGTTTTCATACCACATACCACATACCACATACCACATACCACATACCACATACCACATGCCTCAAGTTTGAATGTTTCATGTTTCACGTTTCACGTCTTTACTCTTGTGGCGACGGCTTCAAAATTCAAAGAATTCTTCCCTTGAAAGGCATCTACTATTATCCTAATTTATTAATAACCGAAAATTCCTAATAGCTAATAGCTAATAGCTAACAGCAAAAAGCTCACCGCTCACGGCTCACCACTCACCGCTCACTGCTTCAGAGGGAACTCCCCCGTGATTTAGCGTTTAGAATTAATAACAGCACTTTTCCTGATAGCTAAAGGCCAAAGGGCCAAAGGCTAACAGCTAATACCTGACAACTAGATTGTTAGTTTCACGTTCTGCCACTTAAGTTTAGATTTAAGTTTAAGCTTAAATTTATCTAGAGTTCAAATCTAAATCTAAATTCTAATTCAAATTCGAGTTCGAGTTCAAGTTCTCACACCACACCACTCGCCATCTGCATGAGTACCGTACAGCCTATCGCACCTATAGTTCCCACAACGTAGCCAAAAACCGCCAGTAAAACCCCCACAGTCGTAAGGGATGGATGGAATTCTGCCGCGACAACTGGGGCGCTGGCTGCGCCGCCTACGTTTGCCTGGCTGCCTACCGCTAGAAAGAAATAAGGAGCTTTGATCAGTTTTGCCACTAGGATCAAAAAGCCTGCGTGAATCGCCATCCAGACAAATCCCACGGCAATCAATCCTGGATTATCCATAATGGATCGCAAGTCCATCTTCATTCCTATGGTGGCCACCAGCACATAAATAAAAACACTTCCCAGTTTACTGGCACCCGCACCCTCATAACGTTTGATGGGTGTGTAGGATAAAATGATTCCGATCACGGTGGCTATGGAAATAAGCCAAAAGAATTGACTGGTCAGAAAGCTCAAGTAAATATTCCCAGCGATGGCAGGGTTGCTCTCAAATAAAGCCGAACTATAACCTGCCAGAAAATGGGAAAGTCCCACCGTCGCAAAGGCTATTCCCAGCATCACCATCAAATCTGTTAGGGTAGCTTCTCTTTTCACGCTGGCGGAGTAATCAGAGACCTTGGCTTTCAACTTTTCTATGGAACTGGCATCTGCACCAGTCCATTTATCAAACAAAGCCGATTTCCCTATGCCAAAAAGCAGGATCGCCATCCACACATTTGCCACCACGATATCCACCAGCACCATACCACTGTATTTTGCCTGATTGAATCCATACACTTCCAGCATCGCTGCCTGGTTTGCACCGCCTCCTATCCAGCTGCCTGCAAGTGTGGACAATCCACGCCATACCGCATCTGCGCCCTCGCCACCCACGGTTTCTGGACTCAGGGTTCCTATAATAAGTACGGCCACAGGTCCACCTATGATGATTCCCAGCGATCCCGCCAGGAACATGATCAAGGCTTTGGGCCCCAGGTTAAAAACTGCTTTAAGGTCGATGGATAGGGTCATGAGCACCAGCGCTGCTGGTAGTAGGTAACGCGATGCCACATAGTAGAGGGCTGAGGAGTTTTCCACAACACCACCATCCTTATCCAGCTCATTCCATTCCAGTCCAGAAATAATCCCCAGCGTACTCAATATACTGGGCAACAAGTAGCACATGAGCAGTGCGGGTACAAATTTGTAAAAGCTGGCAAAAAATCCTGTTTTAACTGAAGAGCTGTAAAAAACAACTGCCAGACACAACATCAACAAACCGAATACGACTGCGTCGTTTGTGATTAAGGGTGCATCAACAAATTTTTCTTGGAGGGTGGTGGGAATCAAAAGCATGATGCCAAAATACGATAACTCTCAGAGTAGCCACACTAGGCATCATGACTTTTAATTCTAGCTAGAGATTACACTGGTCAATTTAGATTCCGCTTTCGCGAAAGCGCAACCCTCCTAATCCTCCTGCTTTACAAAATCAACAACGGCAGTAATTAGCTCTGGATGGATAGGAAAAGTAGGATCCACAAAACTTTTTGCTGCATAGAGTTCGTCAGTTTTCACATGCTTGAAAATGTGATTCATACCATCAATGACGATATACTGCGATTGTGGATTTGCGGAGTGTAACTTTTGGGTCTGCTCTGGATCGATCTGTCTGTTCAGCGAGCCATTGATGATGATCACCGGCACGTCCATTTGCGTAACTAGCTGTGCAGGGTCGTGAACCATCCATGACTTCATAAACGATTGCACCTCTGGCCCTATGATCATGTAGAGGTCACGCTCGATGGTAGTGACCGGTTTGTCTTGGGATAGTACTTTGTCAAAAGTCGCTCTCGCCACCTTGTCCAGCCCAGGTTGCTGCTGCGCGATCTGTGCAACGATCATTTTATCCAGCGTCTCACCAGCACCAGCAAGTAGGATCAATCCATCGATCTGTTCAGATTTGGCAAGCATCGCTACAAGTGAGCCCTGGCCATGCCCAGCAAGAATGATTTGTGAGAAACGTAAATCATCTGCAAAACGGGCAATCACCTGCTGTGCATCCATGACAAAATCATCCAGAGCCGTACTATCTGTCGCCATCCTGTTTTTCACCTGGGTAAAAGTGCGCTTATCGTATCTAAAGGTCGCGATCTCGTTCTTTACCAGCGAGTCTGATAGTTGCTTGTAGGCAAAATGTTTTGTGCGCGGCTGGTTGCCATTGCGATCCACCGCTCCCTGATCTGGGACGATGATCACTAGAGGGTATTGCTTTTTGTCGGTTTTGGGAATGGCCAGGCCACCAGAGACAAATTCATTGATCTTGATCTCGGTAGAGAGAAACTGACCTTTCTGCTGGGCTTCTTTGCTAAATGGATCATCCTGCCCTACAAGCGTATGGCAAAAAGCAAGCATGATAAAAGAGGCAAATAGTTGGAGTCTCGCAATCATAATCTGGGATATATGATGGATTTACAATTTGTGTTCCATGATTGATTAACGAGTAAGCACCCTAGAAATTATAAAACCAAAAGCTTCTCTATCAGATACATTAAACCTAAGTCAACCCTTATCGCTTGCTGATCTTATTGTGGGTAATATGTTTCTGACGCGTGGATTTGAACCTGTCCATTTCTGGATCGCGTTGCGCGCGGTGTTTGGTAGATCTTCCCTGCACGCGTTCCCGCCACATTTTAAAACTTTTGGGCTTCATCTCATGGCGCATGATTTTGATCACCTCGCCCTCACTTAGACCGAATTGTGCCTCAATCGCATCAAACGGCGTGCGGTCTTCCCACCCCATTTCAATCACACGGTCTATCGCCCGCTCATCCAGGTCTGCTATCAGGTCTTTTGCTTTGCTCATGTGGTAAAGGTCGCATTCAGTTGCCATAACTTAATTAGTAAATTCCTAATGTTTATGGCGCAACCCCTCGCGCCCGCGGGGTCGGGCTTTCCACTCTATCTTTTGCTCGTTCCTCACAAAAGGATGCCGCTGCAATCCCTTGCGCAGCTGCACTTTAAAAAGTTTTCGGGTTGAACAATTGATAGGAAAACCTTACTTTTACTTGCATGAAACTAAAAAAGTTTCTCTTCAATTTTACTTGTTTTGCCACAATATTGCTGCTACAAATCATCGTTCTAATGAGATTTTATCTAAAAGATATCAAAATCAAATGTCAGGAAACTACTTAAAATACTTCGTAACTTTAATTTTTTTGTTTGGCGCAAATACATACCTGTCTGCCCAGCCAGCAAGTGAATTACAATGGCAGTGGGCCGTGTCGGGTGGTGCAAGTACGCCGCCAAATATGTCCTCCCAAAGTGGATACTATGATTATGAATATGTTCAGGATCTGGAAACGGATAGTCAGGGAAATATTTATATGTTATCCATGTTTTCTGGCGAGAGTAGCGGCAGTCCTACATTTGAATCACAACCCTTGCTTACAGGGGGGTTCAATGATATTTCCTTGATATCACTTGACTGCCAGGGAAATTTGAGATGGAAAAAGGAATTTGGAAATGAGTCGGCAATCACGTTTCCCATGAGTATCGATATAGATGCCACGGATAATGTATATGTCAGCGGGCAGATGAGCCCTTCTACTCAACCATCTAACGTGTCCATATACTGGGATACCGATTTTCAGCTTATTCAACCAGCAGGCACTAATCCCAGGACTTCACCTACTGACGCAAATAGATATAGCTTTATCACCAGTTATGACAACAATGGTAACTACCGTTGGATTTATTTCCCCACCAGTGGTGCCCAGGACTTTGTGAATGTACGCAGGGGCTTCCTATCTGGTGATATCGTGGTAGAGCCTAATGGTACCGTACACTGGATGGCGGGCATAGGTGAAGGCACCCACTTAAACGGCAATATCACCGTACCGGCAGGAGCAGTAAGGGAATGGATGGTGATACGCCTAGATACGTCGGGAAATTATTTGGGATATACGTTGCTGCCCGGATTAGAGGGTGGCGTTGGTCAGCGAGATGATGCTACTATAAATAATATGGCATACGACCCGGTAACCAACACCTATTTTATATCGTCGCGCTGGAATGGCAGTGATGATATCTTCTGGAGGGGACAGAACCTAATGTCAGGACCCTTACTCGTTGCACTGGATGCAACCACGGGAACTGATAGTTGGATGGCGCCCGCTGGAAGTACCGTTGGTATATATGACATCGCCTATGAGAATGGATCACTGTATCTCTCTGGGGGAGCCAGTTCACAGGTTAGTTTTATGGGTTACCAGTTTACACAGCAAACGAGTAGCGGCGCAACTACAAGCGCGCCCTTTGCCATGGCTCTGGATGCCGCGACGGGTACGTTATTATGGGGCAGCAATCCAGATAGTGGTTCAGATCCCGCCATTGCCCTGGAAGTAAACGGCACGGAGGTCGCCCTTGCCACCAGCCTATGGAACACCACCTGGGATGGGCTGGCGGCACCGCTTGGCGCGCCCAACAGTGGGAACCCCGCCCTGGTGGTGCTGAACCGCGCCACGGGCACCGCCACCGCGGTACACCAGGTACCCAGCGTAAATACCACGGATGATTCCTTTACCGCCATCACCAGTGACCAGTATGGCAACTATACCCTGGGCGGGTACAACCGCAGCATATTGTTCGGCCCCGGCTCGCCGCTCAACCCGCTGGGCAAGCGCGGCACCGCAGACTTCATGGCCGCCCGCGCGGCCAAGACGGACTGCAACGGCGTCCCGCTGTCAGAGCGATCCATAAACGCAATCCAAACATTGAACCTCTACCCCAATCCCTCCAGCGGTGACATGGTCAGGATAGGCGGTCTGGAAGGCACCGCCACCTACACGATCCATGACCTGTCTGGTAGGATGGTATCCAGCGGCAAGATTGAAAGTGATGGTGAGCTGCATCTGGAAAATCTCAAGGCTGGAACCTATCTGCTAACCGTGGAATCACCCACCGGCAGGCAGACTCTAAAGTTTTTGAGGGAATAGAGATTAAAATCACAAATCCCAAGCTCCAAATCCCAAGCTTGAATGTTTCAAGTTTCACGTTTTTTACTCTTGTGGTGACGGGTTCGATGTTCAAAGAATTCTTCCCTTTGGGCATCTATCAATGTCTCGATTCATTAACAACCGAAAATTCCAAATAGCTAACAGCCAAAAGCTCAAAGCTCACAACTCAAAGGTCTATGGTTGAGGTTAAGAATGATTGCCTAAAAGCCCCCTTTGGGGGTTGGGGGGAAAGGGCCAGTCTAAGAAAACAAATGCCTAAAGTTAAAAAATTGACTGGTTTCGTGGGGGAATTGGGGAAATATCCGCTACAATCAGCATGACCTGATTTGAAACAATATGATACGATCGACCAACAACAGCTTTATTGATCTAACGGGAACGGTATTCAACTATTTCCTGGGCTCTGTAGGACAGCCCGTCCGCATCATCATTAGCATCTGGCATCAGGGAGAAGAGTTGTGTAGCTATAGCAACACGCTGGGCATGCAAGCGGCCAGGCCGGCAGGCGAGTCGGAACGATTGACGGTTGTGCCCAATCCGGTCAGTGAAACGTTTAAATTGCAGTATGCTATATTTGATGGCCTGAGTCCAGAAAAGGTGGTTGCACAGGTAAGGGATATGCGGGGAGTTTTGATCCATGAGGTTTCGCTTTCGCCAAAGCAAAAAGACCATCAAGGGCACTTAATTTTTGAGTCACGCCTGATTGCTGTGGAAAATCTTGTGCCAGGCAACTATGTTGCCATCATATATGTGGATGGCAAGCGCAGGACGGAAGAGATTGTCATTAAAAAATGATAAATATAAAATAGGTGGTTGGTGGCAGTAAACCTACCGCAAACCACCTATCTAATTTGTTGAGTATAACGGTAAGCACACAAGAATGTCAGGAAACCATTGTAAATACTTCTTAATTTTTATTTTTTTGTTTGGCGCAGATGCATACCTGTCTGCCCAGCCAGCGAGTGAGTTACAATGGCAGTGGGCGGTTGCTGGTGGTGCGAGTACGCCACCAGACATGGCTACACAAAGCGCCTATTACGATTATGAGTACGTACATGACATGGCTACTGATAATCAAGGCAATACGTTTATGCTGTCAGTCTATGCCAGCGTGACCAGCGGCAGCCCATCCTTTGATGGTCAATCCATGTTGACTGATGAGCTTAGTGGACAATCATTGATCTCATTGGACTGTCAGGGCAACCTGCGGTGGAAGAAGGAATTTGTGAATCCAGTGGCTGCAAGCTACCCCATGAGTGTTGCCGTTGATGTACAGGGAAATATATATATCAGTGGAATACTCAGCCACAGCCGCGGTTCCATGCCTACACCGTTGCGGTGGGATACTGATTTTGTACTCACACCGGCACCCGGACTCAATCCACGCACCACACCCTCAGAATATAATCGGCATAGCTACGTGATCAGTTATGACAACAACGGGAATTATCGCTGGATCTATTTTCCTGCCAGTGGGCGCCAGGATTCTACAAACGTGGCACGGGGATTCCTTGCCCGTGATCTTGTTGTAGAGCCTAATGGTACGGTACACTGGATGGCCAGTATAGGCGAGGGAACCCACCTGGGCGGCAATATCACCGTACCGGCAGGAGCGGTACGTGAATGGGTGGTACTGCGGCTGGATACCAGCGGCAGCTACCTGGGCCATACCGTCCTGCCGGGCTTTGAGGGTGGCGTGGGAAGCACCAGTGATTCAACCGTGGACAACCTGGCATACGACCCGGTCACCAACACCTATTTTATTTCCTCGCGCTGGAATGGCAGTGATGATATCTTCTGGAGGGGACAGAACCTAATGTCGGGGCACCTTACTCGTTGCACTGGATGCAACCACTGGAATTGATAGATGGATGGCACCCGCTGGAAGTACCGTTGGTATATATGACGTCGCGTTTGAAAATGGAACGCTCTATCTTTCTGGGGGAGCCAGTTCACAGGTTAGTTTTATGGGATACCAGTTTACTCAACAAACCAGTAGCGGCGCAACTACAAGCGCGCCTTTTGCCATGGCACTGGATGCCACTACCGGTACTCTGTTTTGGGGCAGCAACCCAGATAGTGGTTCAGATCCCGCGATTGCCCTAGAAGTAAACGGCACAGAGGTGGCACTGGCCACCAGCCTATGGAACACCACCTGGGATGGGCTGGCGGCACCGCTGGGCGCGCCCAACAGTGGGAACCCCGCCCTGGTGGTGCTGGACCGTGCCACTGGCACCGCCACCGCGGTACACCAGGCACCCAGCGTAAATACCACGGACGATTCCTTTACCGCCATCACCAGTGACCAGTATGGCAACTATACCCTGGGCGGGTACAACCGCAGCATATTGTTCGGCCCCGGCTCGCCGCTCAACCCGCTGGGCAAGCGCAGGCCCCGCAGACTTCATGGCCGCCCGCGCTGCCAAGACGGACTGCAACGGCGTACCGCTGTCAGAGCGATCCATAAATGCAATCCAAACATTGAACCTCTACCCTAATCCATCCAGCGGCGACATGGTCAGGATAGGCGGTCTGGAAGACACCGCCACCTACACGATCCATGACCTGTCTGGTAGGATGGTATCCAGCGGCACGATTGAAAGTGATGGGACGTTGCTTATCGATCAACTCAAAGCTGGAAGTTATTTGGTTACCGTGGAATCACCCACCGGCAGGCAGACCCTAAAGTTGTTGAGGGAATAGAGATTAGAATCACAAATCCCAAGCTCCAAATCCCAAGGTTGAATTTGTAAATGATCAATGGAAACAGCCCCCTTTGGGGGTTGGGGGGACTGCGGTACAAGAAGGTCTTAAAAAATCCCAAATCCCAAGTTTCAAATCCCAATGATGGACTTGAGAATGATCAATGGAAATAGCCCCTTTGGGGCTTGGGGGACTGCGATGCAACAGAGTCTTAAAAAATCTCAAATCTCAAGCTCCAAATCCCAATGTTGGACTTGAGAATGATCAATGGAAACAGCCCCCTTTTGGGGGATGATCGTGGGTTATTGTCGTATTTTATGGGTAGGTGGATTTGTTGCTTTCGCGAAAGCGCAATCATCATAACCTGTTATCCAAAACCAATGTACCGGACTTTCATATATGAACAACGGTTTGGATTGCATATTTTTACGGCAGATGGTATCAAAGTGAGGGAACAGCTACTCAATAGCACCAAAGGTGACGTGGAACTGGGACTTGAATCTCTGTCCAGCGGTAGTTATGTAGTGACCATCACCGGTGGCGATATAAGGGTACAGACGCACCTTATCAAAAAATAAGATTGGCTATGGGAAATCTACCAAAGGTATTTTGTATTATTCTCTCGGGTCTTGCAAGTTGTTTTTCATGCGCACAGAACCTGGAATACACTTGGGCAAAGCGCGGGGGCGGCAATGCAAATTTTGAAACTAGGTCGCCATCAAGCTATTCGAGATCCGAGCATGTTAGAGATATTAAAATCGATGCTCAAGGCAACCGATACTACCTCGCGGTCATGGGTGGGGATATGGCTGATCTGGATGGCATTAGCGTCCCTATCTATGTCCAGCCGCGCGCCGGTGAGGATATCTTACTATGGTCATCAGATTGTGGGGGAAATTTTAGATGGTCAAAATCAATAGGCAGTGATAATTTCACCGATGTTACAGGCCTTTCAATTGATGGTTCTGGCAATGTCTATATAAGTGGAAAGGTCATTCCCAGGCCATCCACTAGCGCTGGGTTTGTGCATTTTGACAGTGATGTGGTAATAACTACCAGTCTCACACTTAACGATCCAGGACCCCATAACAAGAGCCTGTTCCTTATCAAGTACGACTCAAACGGTAACTTCCAGTGGCTACAGCGGCCAGAAGAGGACAACATGGACCTGAACAAGGTGGTGTTCTCCCGTGCCTTTGCCCACGCAACGGATGCCGGTGGCACCTCCCACTTCCTGGTCAGGATGTCTGCCGGCACCCACCTTAATGGGGCATATACCAGTACGGGCAATGAGCTGGCCATCCTTAAGTTTGACAGCACCGGCAGTTATCTGGGTCATGTACCCGTGGGGCTGTGGTACCCGGGGGTGGTGCGACCATACTCGGTCAATATGCTCTATGACGCGCCGCGCAACCGCTACCTGATCAGTGCAAACCGCGATGTAAGCCGTAACTTTGCAGATAGAATGGAATTGGACGGGCAGTCACTACCTGCTAGATGTGTTCTTATCTCAGCTGATGGTATAACAGGTACAACGCAATGGTTTATTGAAGATAGAAGCAGTGAGGGGGTCACCTCCTATGGATTGCTACAAGATGGATCAGGAAACATTTATATGACCGGAGGAGCCAGCGGTGGTGACTGGAACGGAGTTCCGCATGGTTTTGCAGGCTATACGTTTACAATGCACCGTGCAGGCAGTCCTAACTTTGAACTACCCGGTCCATTCCTGATTAAGCTAGACCCCATGGGCAACCTGTTGTGGGGCACCCAGCCGCAGCACGGCACGGATGGTGCCGCCAGCTATGACGTTGCCCTCTACAACAACGAGGTGGCCATCGCCACCGCGCATACTAACACGACGCCCTGGGGGGGGATGACCTATACCCAGTCGCGGCCGGGGCGCCAGCCCATGGTCGTGCGCTTTGACACCGCCACCGGTGCCACGCTGGGCATACACGACATCCACGGGTTCAGCACCGCAAACGAGGCCACCGCCATCGCCGTGGACCAGTACGGCAACTATGCAGTGGGCGGTTATTTTACGGATAGCCTCTTCCTGCCCAGCGGGAATACGCCCGGCATCAACCTGCTCTCCAGGCGCGCCGGCGGCAACACTGATTTTTTCTACGCCAGCCTGAACCGCACGGACTGCAACGGCGTACCGCTGTCAGAGCGATCCATAAATGCAATCCAAACATTGAACCTCTACCCTAATCCATCCAGCGGCGACATGGTCAGGATAGGCGGTCTGGAAGACACCGCCACCTACACGATCCATGACATGTCTGGTAGGATGGTATCCAGCGGCACGATTGAAAGTGATGGGACGTTGCACATCGATCAACTCAAAGCTGGAAGTTATCTGGTTACCGTAGAATCACCCACCGGCAGGCAGACACTAAAGTTGTTGAGGGAATAGAATTCAAAATCACAAATCCCAAGCTCCAAATCCCAAGGTTGAATTTGTAAATGATCAATGGAAACAGCCCCCTTTGGGGGTTGGGGGGACTGCGGTACAAGAAGGTCTTAAAAAATCCCAAATCCCAAGTTTCAAACTGCAATGTTGGACTTGAGAATGATCACGGGAAATAGCCTCCTTTGGAGGTTGGGGGGACTGCGGTACAACAGGGTCTTGGAAAATCACAAATGCCAAGCTCCAAATTGCAAGAGTTCTAGGTTCAAAGTATAAAGTCGAGTTTGAAAACAGCCACTGGAAATAGCCCCCTTTGGGGGTTGGGGGGACTGCGATGCAACAGGGTTTTAAAAAATCTCAAATCTCAAGCTTCAAATCTCAAAGATTCAAGGTTTGATGTAAAAAGTTGAATATGAATAGCAGCTGGAGATAGCCCCTTTTGGGGGATTGGGGGGACTGCGATGCAACAGGGTCTTAAAAATGACAAATCTCAAGCTCCAAACTGCTATGTTGGACTTGAGAATGATCACGGGAAATAGCCTCCTTTGGAGGTTGGGGGGACTGCGGTACAACAGGGTCTTGGAAAATCACAAATCCCAAGCTCCAAATTGCAAGAGTTCTAGGTTCAAAGTATAAAGTCGAGTTTGAAAACAGCCACTGGAAATAGCCCCCTTTGGGGGTTGGGGGGACTGTCTGCGGGTGTGAACTATCTTACCATGCTGTGATCATACCGGTCTTAAAACTCCAAAGAATTACCACCATAAAAACCACCGTTGCCAGTTGAGGTAACAAATGCCCGTGAGATTTAAGCTTTCGCGAAAGCGGAATAGTAAAATCCCTAAAACTTTATAAAAGAAAAGAAAATATGCTGAGCACTAGCTGGAGTAACCACGTTTCACAAACCACGACTGCAACACCTCGTTGAATTCATCTGGGTGTTCCATCATGGCTGCGTGACCGCATTTGTCGATCCAGTAAAGATCGCTATCGGGTAGTTTTTCATGGAATTCCGTTGCTACTTCTGGTGGGGTAACGCTGTCCTGTCTCCCCCAGATGATACAGGTAGGGGTCGTCATGTTAGGCAAGTCTTTTGCCATGTTGTGACGTATCGCGCTCTTGGCAATGGCCAGCGTCTTGATCAGCTTATTGCGGTCATTGACCACTTTAAAAACCTCGTCCACGACTTCTGTAGTTGCTACCGCAGGGTCGTAAAAAACATCCTGGCTTTTTTTCTTGATATACTCGTAATCACCCTTTTTAGGATAACTCTCGCCCATGGCGCTCTCATACAATCCAGAGCTGCCCGTGATAATAAGTGCCTTGATCTTTTCAGGATACATCTTTGTTGTGACCAGTCCTATATGACCGCCCAGCGAGTTCCCCAGCAGGATAACTTCCTCCCATCCCATGTGATCGATAAAATCATTGATATGGTCTGCAAAGGATTTAATATTTGTTTTGAGCAGCGATAAGGTATAGAGAGGCAAACTGGGAACAATGACCTGAAATCCTTTCTGGGGGAAAAAATCTATGACGCCCTCAAAATTGCTGAGTCCACCCATAAGGCCGTGCAGGATGATGATGGGTGTGCCCTCGCCGGTCGCGTGGTACTCAAATTTGCCATCGGTAACAAGATTGTATGCCATAAAAATCGCCTCAACCAGCAAATATAAATGTTTTGCCGTGGTGGGTTTGCAATGTAATACTTATCCACCACGATTCCTTATGCGCTGCACAATGCTCACGAGATCATGATTTTGAAACGGGCAAATATCATTCTCCCTAAACAACGGACGACAGGCGACTCACGATTGACAGCTACCAGCTCAGTGCTCACGGCTCACAGCTCACAGCTCACGGCTCACGGCTTACAGCTCACAGCTCAAGACTAACAACTAACAGCTAACGGCTAACGGCTAACAACTAAAGGCTAACAGCTTATAACTAACAACTAATAACTAACAAACTAACAAACGCTCAACCAAAAAAGAACCCATTCCAAAGTTTAGACCCAACCCGGAGCAAAAGAACCCATCAGGCACAAAATTGTTCATAAGTGGCGTGTTTTATTCCCAATGCACCTCACTTATCAACAAAGTGGTAAAAAGTGGTAAAAAGTGGAGTAATAAAATATATATTTGGATCATCAGCGATCAACCAGCTATCTCACTCATGGTCAATTTTATAGGTACATACGATTGTAAAGCAGACGCTAAGGGTCGCTTTATGATGCCTACCGGCCTCAAAAAGCAGTTGCTGCCAGTGTCAGAAAGTGGGTTTGTTATAAAGCGTGCCGTTTTCCAGCCCTGCCTGGAATTATATCCCATGACAGAGTGGAACAAGCTCATGGAAAAGCTCAACGGGCTCAACCGTTTTAATCGCAAGCACAACGACTTCATCCGCCGGTTTACGGCTGGTGTAAAGACGGTAGAGATGGATTCCAGTGGCCGCATTTTGATACCGCGTGATCTGATCGCGATAAGTGGTATCACAAAAGAAATTACCGTGTCCAGCGCGATCAATATCATCGAGATATGGGACAAGCAGCGATACGAGGAGGCAATCGATAACGCATCAGATGATTTTGCAGATCTGGCGCAAGAAGTGATGGGAAATGACAGCACAGACATCATATCATAACCCGGTCCTGCTCAAGGAATCGGTAGATGGACTTGACATAAAGCCAAGAGGCGTTTATGTGGACGTCACCTTTGGTGGTGGTGGTCATTCCCGTGAGATACTTTCACGGCTCAATGAGGATGGGCGGTTGTTTGCCTTTGACCAGGATCAGGATGCGCAGCAAAACGATATAGACGATGAGCGATTTACACTGATCGATCAGAATTTCAGGTTCATGAAACGATTCCTGCGATTGTACGGCGTACGGGAAGTGGATGGGATTCTGGCAGATCTGGGAGTGAGCTCGCACCAGTTTGACCAGGGAGAGCGCGGTTTTTCTACCCGTTTTGACGCAAAACTGGACATGCGCATGAACCAGTCTGACTCACTGGACGCCATCAAGGTGGTCAATGAATACCCGGAGGCAGAGTTGATCAGGATATTCCGTGAATATGGTGAGTTGCGCAATGCCCATAAACTGGCTCGCAATATCACCAGCGTAAGAACTGATGGACAGATTACGACCATCGCCCAGCTCAAGGCTATTTGCGCCCCGCTGGTACCGGCACGTATGGAGAATAAACAGATGGCACAGGTGTTTCAGGCGATCCGTATTGAGGTGAACAATGAAATGCAGGTGCTGCAGGAATTTCTCATGCAATGTGGCAAGATACTGCGACCGGGCGGGCGCCTTAGTGTGATTTCCTACCACTCACTGGAAGATAGACCCGTAAAGCGCTACATGCGCAGCGGTCTTTTCCAGGGCGAGCCAGAACGGGATCTCTACGGCAACATAAGTGTGCCTTTTAAAAAAGTGGGGAAACTGATCGTTCCCAGTCAGGAAGAAATAAATGAAAACAACCGCGCCCGCAGTGCAAAGCTGCGTATCGCAGAAAGACTGGATCAGAAATAATGGCGTCACGGGTGTACAACATATTACGCGGCAGGTTCCTGACAGATGATGACGCCTTTAAAAACTGGCGGTTTATAGCATTTGTCACCTTGCTGGCCATGATCATGATTTATACGGGTCACTCGCTTGAGAAGAAAGTGTTTTACATGGCGCAACTGACTGATCAGGCAAACGAGCTGCGCAGCGAGTACATGGACGGCCAGAAAAAATTAATGTTCCTGCAAAGGGAGTCAGAAGTGGTAAAAAACCTGAAAGAAACAGATATAAAACCAGCCAAAAACCCACCACAAAAGATCGTGGTCGCTGGTGTAGATAATAAAATGGATTGATGCCCACGAGCAATAAAAACATATTGAACCGTACCTACGTCGTCAGCGCACTGCTGGCGATCGTGGCATTTCTGGTGGTGGGTCAGATTGTGCGCATCCAGTTTGTAGAGGGTGAGAAATACCGCGCCAGTGCAGACCAGCGCACGTTTAAAAACGATACCATCCCTGCAAACCGTGGCAATCTCTATGATGCAAACGGGCAGGTGCTGGCGACCAGTATCAGCAAGTTTGACATACGGTTTGACGCACTCTCATCTAGCGACAAGGACTTTAATGAACTGGTGGAGCCTTTGAGTAGTGCGCTTTCGCGAAAGCTGAACAAACCAAAGTCCTACTACCTAGAAAAACTACGCAAGGCACGCAGCAATCGCAATCGATACCTGTTGCTCGCCAGAAATCTGGATTATGGGGATTATAAGGAAATCAAATCCTTTCCATTACTCAGCAAGGGGCCTTATCGCGGCGGCATCATCGTAGAAGAGCGTGTGGTGCGGGATCATCCACTGGGCAAAATGGCAGAGCGCATCGTGGGATACGACCGCGAGGGCAGTGCACCCGTGGGGCTGGAGGGTGCTTTCTCTCCTTATCTACGTGGGTCTAGCGGGGTGCGTCTCAAACAAAAGATCGCCAAAAACAAATGGAAACCCATCAACAGTGCAAATGAGGTCGAGCCAGTGGATGGTTATGACGTGTACACGACCATAGACGTAAACATGCAGGACGTGGCGCACCACGCGCTGCTGGAACAGCTGGAGTATTACGAGGCCGATCATGGAACAGCTGTCGTCATGGAAGTTGCCACTGGCGAGATAAAGGCACTCACAAATCTAGGCAGGGGCAAAAGCGGTAAATATTACGAGAAACGTAATTACGCCATCTGGGAAAGTCACGAGCCCGGATCAACTTTTAAATTGATGAGTGTTGTAGCCGCCCTGGAAGACAAGGTGGTAGATACCAGTACCGTTTTTGATACCCAAAAAGGAAAAATCAGTTACTACGGTCGCAATGTGCGAGATTCTAAATACGGCGGTTATGGTAAAATAAGCGTGGCGCGAGCTTTTGAACTTTCTTCAAATACCGCGCTGGTGCAGATGGTACATGACAATTATAAGGATCGACCAGCAGATTATGTGGACAGGCTCTACGCGATGAATCTAAATTCTCAATTGGGTCTTCCCATTCAGGGCGAGGGTCGTCCCGGGATCCCGCATCCAGATGATGAGGGATGGAATGGATTGTCGTTGCCGTGGATGGGTTTTGGATACGGGGTAAGATTGACACCGCTCCAAACGCTCACTTTCTACAATGCAATTGCCAATGATGGTGTGATGGTAAAACCCAGATTGATACGCGAGGTAAAATCAAAAGACCGCTTGATCGAGAAATTTGACCGGGAGGTCATCAACCCATCCATATGCTCGCAAGAGACGATCGGTAAGGTAAAGGTGATGCTAGAGAATGTGGTTAAACGCGGTACGGCAGATAACCTGTATCATCCAGACTATTCCATGGCGGGTAAGACAGGAACCTGTCAGGTCGAATACTGGAAAAGTGCTGGCAATTATATCGCGTCTTTCGCTGGCTATTTCCCCACAGATGAGCCTAAATACAGCTGTATAGTTGTTATTCACAAACCAAATACCGCAAAAGGCTACTACGGCAACATCGTCGCCGGGCCAGTATTCAAGCGTATTGCGCAAAAAATCTATTCCACCAGTCCAGACGTTAAAGAAGTTCAGATCCCAGAAACGATGCTGGTTTCTAGATCAGATGATGACGCATTTTTCAAGAAAGCCCAGTCCACTTCTAATAAGCTACCAGACCTGAAAGGTATGGCAGCCATGGATGCAGTAGCATTAATAGAAAATCTAGGTGCAGCCGTAGAATTGAATGGAACTGGAAAGGTGACGGCGCAAAGCATCACGCCAGGTACCCGCATTTCCCCAACTGATAAAGTCGTCCTTACCCTGATATGAAAACACTAAGCGCACTTTTATATAAGACAGGCATAGAATCTACCGTGGGAACGACACTAATTCCAGTGAGCGAGATCCACTATGATTCCAGGCAAGTGGGCAAAGGAGATCTGTTTGTTGCTATCAGGGGCGTACAGGCAGATGGTCATCAATTCATTCAGGCGGCTATACGCCAGGGCGCTGTCGCTGTGGTAATAGAAAAACTTCCTGAAGACCTGATTGAAAACATCACCTATGTAGTAGTTGAGAACTCACATAAAGCGCTTTCCCAGATCGCCATCAATTTCTATAACCATCCCTCGAGCAAATTGCAGCTGGTAGGTGTTACGGGAACAAATGGTAAAACCACAGTCACATCCTTACTGTATAAATTGTTCAAGCACTCTGGTTTTAAAGCTGGATTGATATCTACGGTGGAGATTTTAATCGACGATAAACGTTTACCCGCTACGCACACCACACCAGACGCATTGACCATCAATAAAATACTGGATCAGATGCTGGAGGCAGGAGTGGATTATGTGTTTATGGAGGTAAGTAGTCACGGTATTGCGCAAGGTAGAGTGCATGGATTGCAGTTTGCGGGGGCGATTTTTACAAACTTGAGTCATGATCACCTGGATTACCACAAGACGTTTAGCGAGTACCGCGACGTAAAGAAGAGGTTGTTTGATGATTTGCCCAAAACTTCGTTTGCGCTCACAAACCTAGACGATAAGAACGGCAACTATGTGTTGCAGAATTGCAAGGCGCGCAAGCTGGGCTACGCACTCAAAACCACGACAGATTACCACAGCAAGATTCTAGAGAATCAATTCGGTGGGTTGTTGTTAAAGGTCAATGACCGCGAGTTGTGGACGAGGATGGTGGGACAATTCAATGCCTACAACGTCACCGCAATTTATGGTTGCGCTGTGGAACTGGGATTGGAACCTATTGAAGTACTCGCAGCTATATCAAAGCTGGAGGGCGTGAGTGGGAGATTCCAGTATTTCACCACTGCGCAGGAACGCATCACGGCCATCGTGGATTATGCACATACTCCTGATGCGCTAAAAAATGTGCTGGAAACCATCAACTCCATACGCACTCGCAACGAGCAATTGATTTGTGTGGTGGGCTGTGGTGGTGACCGCGATGCTACAAAAAGACCCAAAATGGCGCATATCGCCGCAGCATTAAGCGATAAGGCCATCCTCACCAGCGACAATCCCCGTACAGAAGATCCAGCCGCTATTATCGCAGATATGGAAAAAGGCATCGATCCATCTGACTTTAAAAAGGCCATAACTGTTCTCGATAGAAGACAAGCCATTAAAACTGCCAGCATGATGGCAGGTCGTGGCGATATTATACTGATTGCCGGTAAGGGACACGAGACCTATCAGGAAATCAACGGCGTGCGCAATGACTTCAACGACCGCACGGTTGTCATGGAATTTTTAAACCAACTGCAGAAATAATGCTCTACTACCTATTTAAATATTTAGAAGAGCAGTTCCAGATCCCTGGGGCGTCCCTGTTTGGTTTCATCACCTTTAGGGCGGCGATAGCATTTTTGTTTTCGCTGTTGTTTTCTACTATTTATGGTAAGCGATTCATTCGCTTTATTCAGAGCAAGCAGGTAGGTGAAGAGGTACGCGATCTGGGACTTGAGGGACAGGTAGAAAAAGCGGGAACCCCTACCATGGGTGGATTGATCATCATTTTTGCCACGCTTTTACCAGCGATCCTACTCGCCAAAATCGATAACATCTACGTCATTATGCTCATCATCACCACCGTCTGGATGGGATTGATAGGTTTTACAGATGATTACATCAAGGTATTTAAAAAGGACAAGGCTGGGCTCGCAGGTAAATTCAAGGTAATAGGCCAGGTGGGACTGGGTGCGATCATAGGCGCGATCATGTTCTTCCACGAGGATATCACGATTAAGGAAGAGCTGGACAATCCTCAATACGCTCAGGAACAATTGATGGATAGTTCAGAAGTGGAATTTGGTCCAGCTATCAAATCCACCAAAACAACCATACCATTTGTTAAAGACAATGAGCTGGAATATGCTAAAATCCTTGAATGGATTGATCCTGCTTTGGCTAGCTGGGCGTGGATCATTTTTATTCCCATCGTCATCATTATCGTGACAGCAGTAAGTAACGGCGCAAACCTTACTGACGGTATAGATGGACTCGCGGCGGGAACCAGCGCCATCGTAGTCATCACCCTCGCTCTTTTTGCCTGGATTTCTGGTAACATCATTTTTTCAGATTACCTGAATGTCATGTATATCCCAGAGAGTGGGGAGATGGTGGTTTTTATCACGGCATTTGCTGGTGCGCTGGTCGGTTTTCTGTGGTACAATACCTATCCCGCGCAAATATTTATGGGCGATACGGGCAGCCTCACCATCGGTGGGATCATCGCGGTGCTTGCCATTGCCACCCGCAAGGAATTACTGATTCCGATTTTGTGTGGGGTATTTCTCATTGAGAACGCCTCAGTAATCATGCAGGTGAGTTATTTTAAGTACACGCGTAAGAAATTTGGCGAGGGGCGCCGCATTTTCTTGATGTCGCCACTGCACCACCACTATCAGAAAAGAGGGATACACGAGAGCAAGATCGTTGTGCGTTTCTGGATCATCGGCATTTTGCTGGCCATCGTCAGCATCGTAACACTCAAGATACGATGATGGAAAAACAGCAGGTAAAGACGGGCAAATTAGTCATTCTGGGAGCGGGCGTGAGTGGCGTGGGTGCTGCAGTGCTGGGTGCTAGTAAAGGCTGGGAGGTTTTTGTGAGCGATGGTGGTGATGTGGGTTCCGCTTTCGCGAAAGCGTTATCCTCAAACGACATTCCCTACGAGAGCAATCACCACGACCTGGACAAGATCCTGCAAGCTGACCTGATCGTGAAAAGCCCAGGGATTCCAGATACAGCCGCTGTGGTCGCCAAAGCGAGACAAGCCGCGATTTCCGTTATTTCTGAGATAGAATTTGCCTCACGATATACCACCAATAAAATTATTGCCATCACGGGCAGCAATGGCAAGACCACGGTCACCAGCCTGGTGGGACATATCCTAAAAGCAGCTGGCCTGGACATTACCGTGGGTGGGAACATAGGCGACAGTTTTGCACAACAAGTTGCCATAGGCGAGGCCACTTACCGAGTGCTGGAAGTAAGTAGTTTTCAGCTGGATGGTATTGATACATTCCGCCCGCATATTGCGATTTTACTGAATATTACTCCAGACCATCTGGATCGATATGACTATGATTTTAGTCAGTATGCCGCCAGCAAGTTGCGTATCACCATGAACCAGCAGGCAGAAGATTATCTGATTTACAACGCAGATGATGAAACCATCAAAAACACATTAGAAAAACAGGGCACCGCTGCCCAGTTAATTCCTTTCTCACTCAACAAGATTTTACAAAACGGCGCCTATCACAAGGATGGCGCAATCCATATCAATACACACGATACTACCTACACTATGTCAACAGATTCCATATCCATCAAGGGTCAACACAATACTGCCAATGCCATGGCAGCCTCTACCGCAGCAAAATTGTTGCAGATCAGAAAAGAGACCATCCGCCAGAGTTTGCAATCCTTTCAAGGGGTGGAACACCGGCTGGAAAATGTGCTCAAAATCAATAAGGTTCAATACATAAACGACAGCAAAGCAACTAATGTAAACGCTACCTACTACGCGCTGGACAGCATGGAACGACCTACGGTGTGGATCTTAGGCGGCGTGGATAAGGGCAACGATTATTCAGAACTGTACAGGCTGGTGAATCACCGTGTTAAGGCTATTGTTTGTCTGGGGCTGGATAACACAAAGATTGTAGATGCGTTTGGTAACATGGTAGAAAACATGGTAGAAACCTCATCCATGGAAGATGCGGTCAAGGTCGCTTACAAATTAGCAGAAGCTGGTGACAACGTGCTGTTGAGTCCGGCGTGTGCAAGCTTTGACCTTTTCAAGAATTATGAAGACCGCGGTCGCCAATTTAAAAATGCAGTAAGAAACCTATAAATTGAAATTAAGGGAATACATATCGGGCGATAGCTTTTTGTGGGCGCTGGTAATCATATTACTGGTGTTTTCCTTTTTGCCAGTGTATAGCGCCAGCGCAAACCTGGCCTATTTGCATCGCGGTACGGGCAACACGACCAAGTTTCTGGTCAAACACCTGGGACATGTTATCGTGGGAATAGGAATGCTGTATGCCGTGCATAAAATCCCCTATCACTACTTTAAGGGACTCAGCATCCTACTGATGCCTATCGTTGTTTTACTGCTAGGTTATACTGCCATGCAGGGAACGACTATGGGTGGTGCAAATGCCTCGCGATGGATTACGATCCCAGGTGTGGGCGTTCAATTCCAGACCAGTACGTTTGCCTTTGTGGTACTCATGGTATGGGTAGCGCGCTACCTGACCAGTATAAAGGATAAGGTGATAAGCTTTAAAAAATCATTGCTGCCATTGTGGTTGCCCGTAGGGCTGGTACTTGCGATGGTTTTACCGGCAAACTTCTCTACCACCGTACTCATTTTTTCCATGGTGCTGCTGTTGTGTTTTGTAGGAGGTTATCCTAAAAAATACCTGCTGGCCATCGTGGGAACTGGTGTGGTTGCTTTGGGGTTGTTTGTTCTGACTGCAAAGGCATTTCCAGATCTTTTTCCCAATCGGGTGGACACCTGGATGTCCCGTATTTCCAGCTTCTCTGGTGACGGGAACAGCGATACGACCTATCAGATCGACAAGGCCAAAACAGCCATCGCAAACGGCTACATTCTAGGCGAGGGTCCAGGTAAAAGCACCTCAAAACACTTTTTACCACAATCATCCAGCGATTTTATCTATGCGATCATTATTGAGGAATTTGGATTGATAGGTGGCGTAGTCGTGGTGCTTGTATATCTTTTGTTTCTGTTTAGGCTAGTGGTCATTGCAAACAAGTCCGAAGATGTTTTTGCCCAGTTGCTGGTTGTAGGCGTGGGATTCCCGATCGTATTTCAGGCGCTGGTCAATATGAGCGTGGCTGTCAATCTAATCCCAGTGACGGGTCAAACCTTACCATTTATCAGCAGCGGCGGTACGTCCATCCTGATGAGTTGTATGGCGGTGGGAATCGTTTTAAGTGCCAGCCGCAAAAGAGAAAATAATACCGAGGTTCAAAGTGTGCCCGAGGAAGAAATGA
This sequence comes from uncultured Flavobacteriaceae bacterium, assembly GCA_963740155.1. Classification (GTDB taxonomy): domain Bacteria; phylum Bacteroidota; class Bacteroidia; order Flavobacteriales; family Flavobacteriaceae; genus Nonlabens. Next base: position 399,646 of record CAVUDE010000005.1, read on the forward strand.
ATCCTTTAGACGTATTGAGTGAGGCCCTATAAAATCATCATATCAGGTGGTGGCACAGGCGGCCACATTTACCCAGCGCTGGCAATCGCAGATGAATGCCGCCGCCGCTGGTCTGACTGTGAGATACTTTTTGTGGGCGCCAGCGATAGGATGGAGATGCAAAAAGTGCCCTACGGCTGGTTATGAGATAAAAGGTCTCTGGATCAGCGGTATCCAGCGCAGCTTGTCATTGAGCAATCTCGCTTTTCCATTTAAACTGACCAAAAGCCTTATGGACGCGGCCGCCATCGTTAAAAAATTCCAGCCAGATATTGCGGTGGGAACGGGTGGATATGCCAGCGGACCTTTACTTTTTGCCGCTACCCAAAAGGGAATTCCCGCATTGATCCAGGAACAGAATAGCTATGCAGGCGTGACCAATAAATTACTGGGAAAACGAGTAGATAAGATCTGTGTGTCTAGCGACGGGATGCAAAAGTTCTTCCCGGTAGAAAAAACAATCAAGACAGGAAATCCAGTACGACAGGACTTATTGAATATTGCTGGATCAAGGGATGAGGCGATTGACTTCTTCAATCTAGATTCAGAAAAGAAAACTTTACTGATTCTGGGCGGGAGCCTGGGCGCACGCCGCATCAATCAATTACTGGAAAACCAGCTGGACAACCTCAAGAAAGACGTGCAGATCATCTGGCAATGTGGCAGCACACATTACGAGGTATTTAAAAAGTACGATCAGAACGGTGTGCAGGTACATAAGTATCTAGAACGCATGGATCTGGCATACGCCGCAGCTGACTTTGTTATCTCACGCGCTGGTGCGGGAACCATCTCAGAATTATGCGTGGTGGGCAAGCCCGTGATACTGATCCCATCTCCCCACGTAGCAGAAAATCATCAGGTAAAGAATGCAGAGGCGATAGCTGCCCAAAATGCCGCCCTTATGATAGAGGAAAAAAATCTTGCGGGGATGTTTATGAGCGTTTGGGAAAAAGTACTTAATAACGCTGACTTGCAGAAAAAACTAGCCGCTAACATTCGGCAACTGGCCAGGCCTAACGCGACAAAAGATATAGTCGATATCATCAAAAAACTCATTCATGATTGACCTAAACAACATACGCCGGGTTTATTTTCTGGGCATAGGCGGAATCGGGATGAGCGCGCTCGCGAGGTATTTCAATTCGCAGGATATTGATGTGCAGGGCTACGACCGCACGGGTTCCGTTCTGACGGATCAGCTGGTGAACGAGGGAATCACGGTGTTTTACGAGGACGACTTTTCTCAGGTGCCACATGACTTTCGACAGGTAGATGGCACGCTGGTCGTAATTACTCCCGCTGTACCACAAGAGCTGGGGTTGTTGTTACGCTTTCGCGAAAGCGGAATAAAAATCATCAAACGTTCCCAACTACTGGGTGAGTTGTCCAGAAAAATGACTTGTCTGGCGGTAGCTGGGACGCATGGCAAAACGACCACCAGTTCCATTCTAGCGCATTTGCTGTATAGGGCTGGCGTAAAGATGACAGCTTTTCTAGGCGGTATTCTGGAAGAACACAATACCAATTATCTGCACACGGGAACAGATGTGATGGTGGTAGAGGCAGATGAATTTGACCGATCATTCTTGCATTTGAGTCCCGATATCGCCGGGATCACGTCCATGGATCCAGACCACCTGGATATTTACGGTGACGAGATCCAGTTTGAAAAGACTTTTCAGGAGTTTGCTGCCCTGGTGCCGCAGGACAAGCTTTTAGTTAATAGCAAATTGAAATTACCGGGCAAAAAAGTAGGTGCTGAATTAGGCGATTACCATCCATTGAATGTGGTGATTGTGGATGGTGTTTATCATTTTGACTTGCACACTTCTAATGGGATACTCCCGGGTTTCTGCTTAAAGTTACCCGGCAGGCACAATCTATTCAATGCGGTTTTGGCATTGTCGATGGCGATTGAATTTGGCGTTAAGGCAGAGAAATTAAAGCTCGCGCTTATCAGCTTTCCGGGCGTGCAGCGACGGTTCAGTTATCGTATGAATACAGCAGATCGTATACTGATCGATGACTATGCGCACCACCCTGCAGAAATTGATGCCGTACATTCTGCCGTGAGGGAAATGTATCCTGATGAAAAGATCACAGCCATTTTCCAACCACACTTATTTTCACGTACACGAGATTTTGCAGATGGTTTTGCGAGAGCGCTCGCGCAATTTGACACCGTGGGGATTTTAGATATTTACCCTGCCAGGGAGCAGCCTATGGTGGGAGTTGATGCTCGTATGCTCACCAATAAAATTCTAGCGCTTGATTCAAAGCCACGAATAATTGTCGTGGTGGAAAAAGAAGACCTGACCGATTTTATTCAAGAAATGGGAAATAGAGTTGTCCTCATGATAGGTGCGGGTGATATAGGTGTGGAAGTTTTTAAAGTCCAAAAAGCATTAAGCAAATGAGGGAGTTGAAATATCTCATCTTACTTATCGTGGCACTGATTGCCATGGGTGGACTGTATGGATTTGCGAGTTATAGAGCCAGCAAGCGATTGTTGAATACGCCACAGGTGCGCTTTACGGATTATGCCAACCCTTTGCTGTCTGAAAAAAGCGTTCTGGATATATTAAAAATATCAGCCGCAGATAGTCTGGTGATAGATTCTCTGGATCTGCACAAAAAGGAAAAAGAAATTATTGATCATCCCATGGTGCGGGATGCGCAGCTTTCGGTGAACCTACAAGGCAATGTTCAGGTGGAAGTTGAGCAGCGAGTGCCGGTAGCCAGGATTATGGATAGGAAAAATGGGTTTATAGATGCTGATTATACGGTCATGCCCTTGTCAGCAGAATTTACGCCGCGCGTCCCACTTATCCATGGGTATACGGATAAGCAACATGCCCAGATCATAAAGCTGGTAGATTTTATTAGAAGTGATGCTTATTTAAAGGATGAAATCACGCAGGTGGTTGTAAATGAAAAGAGCCAATTTGAATTAAGAGTCAGAAAAGGCGATTATAGGATAGAACTGGGTGGTGCATCTGATCTTCACGGGAAATTCATGAATTACAGGGCATTTCTAGCAAGTAAAGAAAAAGAAGAGTTGAAAGAGGTGGCAACGATTGACCTGCGTTTTAAGGGTCAGGTAATCACCACAAATAACAGGTAATATGGAACTAACCGAATATGCAGTAGGACTGGACATAGGGACGACAAAGATCGTAGCCATGATCGGCAGGAAGAATGAGTATGGAAAGCTGGAGATACTGGGCGTGGGACGTTCTAAAAGCCTGGGCGTACACCGCGGTGTTGTAAACAATATTACCCAGACCATTACCAGCATCCAGCAAGCAGTAACACAAGCGGAATCTGTAAGTGGTATCAATATTAAGGAAGTGACCGTAGGGATTGCTGGGCAGCACATACGTAGCCTGCAACACAGCGATTATATAACACGAGGCAATAGTGATGAGGTAATAGGCCAGGAGGATGTCAATAATTTGTGCCAGCAGGTGTATAAACTGGTGATGTTGCCGGGTGAGGAAATCATTCACGTGTTACCCCAAGAATATAAAATTGACGGGCAGAGCGAGATTAAGGAGCCCATCGGAATGTATGGTGGGCGGCTAGAAGCAAATTTCCACGTAGTTGTGGGCCAGGTTGCCAGCATACGCAACATTTATAGATGCGTAAAGAGTGCTGATCTGGATTTGAAGAAAATTACGCTCGAGCCACTCGCAAGTGCAGACGCCGTCATTAGTCAGGAAGAAAAAGAAGCTGGCGTCGCTCTAATTGATATAGGCGGTGGAACGACGGACCTGGCGATTTTCAAGGATGGGATCATCCGCCATACGGCGGTGATTCCGCAGGGCGGAAATATTATTACGCAAGACATTAAAGAGGGTTGTTCTATCATTGAGAAACAAGCCGAGTTGCTCAAGGTGAAATTTGGTAGTGCGTGGCCGGGAGAGAACAAAGAGAACGAGATCGTATCCATTCCTGGATTGAGAGGTCGTGAGCCTAAAGAAATCTCCCTGAAAAACCTAAGCAAAATCATTCATGCGCGGGTGATTGAAATTCTAGAAACCGTTTTTGTAGAGATCAAAAACTATGGTCACGATGAGCCTAAAAAACAATTGATCGCCGGTGTGATATTGACGGGTGGTGGTAGCCAGCTCAAACATATCAAACAACTGGGCGAGTACGTCATGGGAATGCCCACGAGAATAGGCTATCCCAATGAACACCTTGCCGGCGATAGTGATATTGAAAGCACCAGTCCCATGTTTGCCACCGCCGTAGGGCTTGTCATGAAAGGCCTGGATGATAATTACAATCTACGCGCAGAGCAAGAAAAGGAAAACGAGGCAATTGTTGAAACAGAACAACAAACCAGCGATAACGAGTCAATTGATTCAGCATCTGAAGAGGTTGAGAACGATCTGGATCAGGAAGAAGTAACACAAGTAAGACAGCCTACTGAAAAGAAGAAAAGCATCTTTGAAAGCTGGGCGGCAAAGTTCAAGGATTTTCTCGATAATGCTGAATAAAGCGGTTAACTACACTGTTAAGAACTTGTAGGAAAACCACACTAAAAAATAGATGAACCAAATAATTTTACGAATAACTAATCCTCACCATACCAACCGTTTAAAATACAGACTATGAACCATCAAGATTTTGACAGTATCTCATTTGACCTCCCAAAAAACCAATCCAATGTCATAAAGGTCATCGGTGTGGGTGGTGGCGGTAGCAACGCAATCAAACACATGTTCCAGCAAGGAATCAAAGGTGTGGATTTTGTGATCTGTAATACAGATTCACAGGCGCTTGAAAAAAGTCCTGTTCCAAATAAAGTCCAATTGGGCGTAACCCTTACAGAGGGATTAGGTGCAGGTGCAAATCCAGAGGTAGGTGAGAGAGCTGCACAAGAAAGCATTGAAGACGTACGTGCCTTACTGGACACTAATACTAAAATGGTATTCATCACCGCAGGTATGGGCGGTGGTACCGGGACTGGTGCGGCACCGGTAATTGCAGAAATTGCTCGCGAGATGGAAATATTGACGGTGGGGATTGTAACTACCCCATTTCACTTTGAGGGAAAAGTGCGTAACGACCAGGCTCAAAAAGGTATCGAGAAGTTCCGTCAGAACGTGGATTCATTAATTATTATTAATAATAACAAGCTACGTGAGGTTTATGGTAATCTAGGTTTCAAAGCAGGGTTCTCAAAAGCAGATGAAGTACTTGCTACAGCATCTAAAGGAATCGCAGAGGTTATTACAAACCACTACACACAGAACATTGACTTGCGCGATGCAAAAACAGTTCTTTCCAGATCTGGTACTGCCATAATGGGTAGTGCACAAGCAAGTGGTTCTAATCGTGCGCAGGAGGGTATTTTAAAAGCATTGGATTCCCCATTGCTCAATGACAATAAAATAACTGGGGCAAAGAATGTGCTATTGTTAATTGTTTCTGGTACAGATGAGATCACGATTGACGAGATAGGTGAGATCAACGAGCATATCCAGAATGAGGCCGGCGGTGGTGCAAACATTATTATGGGTGTAGGTGAGGATGAAACACTGGGCGATTCAATTGCCATCACGGTTATAGCTACTGGCTTTGACGCAGATCAACAAAATGAGATTTCAAATACTGAAACCAAGCGTATCATCCATACGCTGGAAGAGGAACAACGCACCGTCAAAGTGTTGGACGATGGTAAGAAAAACAATGTAGTTCCAGGCAAGCTAGTCATGGATCTAGATGAAGAATTACCCAAAGAAAAAAAAGACGAGACGCCAGAGGCAGTTCAAAAACAACAGATAGTAACTCCACAACCTGTCAAGAGAGAAGATGAGGTGATTGTCCATGAATTAACGCTGGATGAGGATGATCACGAGGATGAATTGAATGCATTACTCACAAAAAAGAAAACGGTAGAAGATCAGCCTGAAATAAAATTGATCGACACCGAGACAGAAAACACGCAGGAAGTAGAGGATAAAATAAGTCTGGGCGAGCCGGTAGAAAGCAACGAGCTCAATGATCCTTATCTGCTCACCTTTGATATTCCTGATAGTAGTGAACGGGAAGTAGAGAAAGAAATCATACAAAAATCACCTGCGATTGATTTTCAGCCAGCAAAGCCCCATCAACCTACTGAAATAAAAGAGCAAGCTTTACACCAGCCAGAATCAACCGTTGAGGTAGAACAAGCGGCAGAGCCAGAACCAGAATTCAAGGTGGTTCAAAAAAATGCTCCCGAGATTGCACCCGCAACACCGCCAGTTACCCACGACGTTGACCCTACAGATCTACCCATCAATGCGTCCATTGTGCAGAGGGCAGATGAGCGCCGCAAGAAAATGCACTTATACAATTACAAGTTTAAAAACGCCCAAAAGCTGGATGACATGGATCGACAGCCAGCCTATAAACGCCAGGGAGTTGAACTGGATGATGCAGCAAGTGACAACGGGCGATCCCGTACGTCCTTGTTTTCAGATGGCGATGACATCAAATTGCGCGGCGGTAACAACAGTTTTCTACATGATAATGTAGATTAATAATAGACACGATTATGAGCTTAGAAAAAGATATAATGGCAGCCATGAAAGATGCCATGAAACAAAAAGATCAGACCAGACTAGCAGCTTTACGGGCGGTAAAAAGCGAGATTCTACTCGCCAAAACTTCTGGCGACAGCGAGGAGCTTACTGAAACGGATGAAGTAAAACTAGTCCAGAAACTTGTCAAGCAGCGACGCGACAGCGCAAAAATCTACGCAGAACAAAACAGACAGGATTTAGCAGAGCCAGAACTGGCGCAGGCCGCGGTTCTGGAAAAGTTCCTCCCAGAACAGATGAGCGAGCAAGAAGTTCAGAAAGTGGTGGACGATATCATTGCGCAGACTAACGCCAGCGGGATGAAAGATATGGGCAAAGTCATGGGTCAGGCAAACCAGAAAATGGCGGGTCGCGCAGACGGCAGGACGATCAGTAATGTCGTAAAGGCGAGGCTTCAGAATTAGAATTCAATCCTTGTCGTGGGACAACCTGCTATCACCGGTGATGGGAATCTCTGGGCCATCATACGTAGGAGCCTTTTCTATATTGATCTCCATAAACGCTTTTATGTTGGCCAGCCATTCCCGGCGCTTGAGTGAACTAGTAGCAGTATAGGTACGCTGGTCAGCGATCAAACCTTGCGCATTGATGCCCATTTTATGAGCTAGATATACAGCTCTGGGCAAATGGAATTCTTGGGTAAAAACGGTGGCGTTATCTACTAGAAACACCTCTTTTGCCCGCCACATACTGTCGTAGGTGTCAAATCCAGCATGATCCAGAAAGATGACACTATCATGCACGCCCTTTGCGTTCAGGTAGTTTTTCATGGCATTCACCTCGTCATAATTGCGGTCACCATGATCACCACTCAACAAGAATCTCGCAATCTTCCCAGCCTTGTAGGCAGTATGCGCTGCATCCACCCGATCCTGTAGAATGGGCGACAGGCTACCATCTGGCCGCACACTCGCTCCCAGCACGATCCCGGTATGCGTTTTTTCTAATTGGTCTGTATCGCCCTGTATATATGGTTTGGAAAAATTATTGATATAAAATTGTAGTCCTACCACGCCCACTACTACGAGCACAACCGTAAAAACCACTATGTTGAGCAACCTTTTCATCTACAGGATGGAAGTAGGTTTTTTGTTCTCATTCACGGCGACAAACGTAAACGTTCCCGTCACCACCTGATCACGCTTATGGCTGTACATATCTTCCATAAAAATATGGGTTTGTACCACACAGCTGGTAGTTCCCACCTTAATGATTTCTGCAATCAGCTCGATGATCGAGCCCTCTGGAATGGGTTTTTTAAAGTCGATTTTATCTGTACTTATCGTCACGACCTTTTTGCGTGAGAAACGTGTGGCGCAGATAAATGCCGCCTCGTCCATGAGGTGCAGCGCAGTCCCGCCAAAAAGCGTATCGTAGTGATTGGTCGTATTTGGAAACACGGCCTTGAAAATATTGGTGCGTGAATCTGCAATGCGTTTTTCCAGTTCGTTCATTGATACTCTTTATGGATCAGGCGATATTTGAAAGACGTCCTCTATTACTTTTGCGGTGAGGTGGAGGTTTACGCTTTCGCGAAAGCGAAACTACAACAATCACCCAGCCACTTTGAGGGTCACTAACGATAAATTATCATCTGAATTGTGGTCGTGGCGCGATGCCATAATAATGTAAAATATGCAGGAAACATCTGTTTTATCCGATCTTAAATGGCGCTATGCCACTAAAAAGTTTGACCCTGGTTTCCAGCTGTCCAGTGAGCAGGTGGATGCGCTGGTAGAGGCGTTCAATCTTACCGCCACGTCTTACGGTTTACAGCCGGTACGGTTGCTGGTCATTAGCAACCAGGAGTTGCAGAATGCGATGGTGGCACACAGTTTTGGGCAGCGTCAGGTAGCAGATGCGAGCCATGTTCTTGCGCTCTGTACCGCTCACGTGGATAAGGATTACGTGGAGAAATATTTTGAAATGGTACAAAAGATCAGGGGAACCGCTGCGGAGGTTCTTAAACCATTCAAGGACTTCCTGACCGATTCGTTTTCGCAAAAACAGCGCGACGAGGTACAATCCTGGGCACGTAATCAGGCCTATCTTATCATGGGGAACTTATTGACCGTTTGCGCCAGCTTGCACATAGATTCCTGTCCCATGGAGGGATTTGACCCTGCGGGTATTGATAAGCTGCTGGATCTCGACGAGGTAAATCTTAACTCGGTTTTGTTATTACCCGTAGGAAAACGCGCCGTTGATGACTTTATGGCCACAGAGAAAAAAGTGCGACAGCCAATTGAGGCGATGGTGCGGTATATGAAGTAATTAGTTGTTCAAAAATTTTCTCATGACACAAAATAAGAGTGCGAAAAAGATCGACTATCAGCATAAACGCCCGCTATTAGCAGAAAAGTTCAGAAAAGAATCTCTTTTAGTCCGTGAGGAGTCTATGAGGGCGCTAAAGGATTTTGAGGTTCTCGGTTAATTTTTAGTTTTCAGATTTCTGGCACACTAGATGAAAATTACAGTACCTGCAGGTGGTTTACAGACAAGGAAACGTGATCAGGTTGAAACAACCTTTGAATACTTTGGGTAAATTCATGAAAGCCACCATGATAATTTATCTTACTCATTTTCTTTGCGATTCATTGTATTCTCTATTCGTTTTAGGTCAATAGCATTTTCTAAATGACCCGCAATACACAGTTTTTTTTGACCTACCACCACCCAGTTGTTTTCAGCTATTTTTGTACTTATTCAACTAACTAATGAGTTTTTTCAAAAAAATATTCTCCAAAGAGAAAAAAGAAACCCTCGATAAAGGTCTTGAAAAGTCCAGTAGCAGCTTTTTTGATAAGCTGGGAAAGGCTGTCGCTGGTAAAAGCAAGGTAGATGATGAGGTGCTGGATGACCTTGAAGACGTGCTGGTAAGCAGTGACGTGGGTGTTGCAACCACCATTAAAATTATCGATAGAATTGAAGCGCGCGTTGCCCGCGATAAATATCTGGGTACAGATGAACTTAATGCCATTCTGCGCAGCGAGATCGCTGGACTCATGAGTGAGGTGAGCTATGGCGAGGCTACGGATTTTTCTATTCCAGTAGATAAGAAGCCTTACGTGATCATGGTCGTGGGTGTGAACGGTGTAGGGAAGACTACCACCATAGGTAAACTGGCGCACCAGCTCAAGAAAGCGGGTAAAAAGGTCGTTTTAGGCGCCGGTGATACGTTCAGGGCAGCTGCCGTAGATCAACTGGATATCTGGGCAAGTAGGGTAGGTGTTGAGATCGTAAAACAAGCCATGGGTAGTGATCCGGCAAGTGTGGCTTTTGACACCTTACAAAGTGCGGTTGCCAGCAATGCAGATGTGGTTTTGCTGGATACCGCGGGTAGATTGCACAACAAGGTGAATCTCATGAATGAGCTCAGTAAGATCAAACGGGTCATGAACAAGGTAATTCCTGATGCACCGCACGATGTCATGCTCGTACTGGACGGTTCTACCGGGCAGAATGCATTTGAACAGGCAAAACAATTCACCGCTGCTACAGAGGTGACTAGTCTAGCAATAACTAAGCTGGATGGCACTGCAAAAGGCGGTGTAGTCATAGGAATCAGCGACCAGTTCCAGATTCCAGTACGATATATAGGCGTGGGCGAGGGAATGGAAGATCTACAGGTGTTCAATAAGGTTGAGTTTGTGGATAGTTTCTTTAGCAATCAGTAAACTCCTTTTCAAAATGAAGCATCTCTTTGTTCTAGTAACGTTCCTTTCCATAGGTATGGCAAGCGCCCAATACCAAAATGATCAAAGCCTAGAATCACAATTAAAGGTGATTGAATCAAGGTTTATAGATAGATCAGTCGTTTTTGAGGGAATCGAGAAATATGTCGTGAATTATAGAAATAGCAATCGGCTCAGATGAACTTGTTCTTGAGCAATCGATTCCAGAGATTCAGTCGCGGGTGCTGGATGGTGAGTTTAGTTATCAAGAATTGACATTGTTTTATTTGCACCGCATCTATACGATGGATCGTGCAGGTGAGGATGGATTGAACTCTGTTATACGCGTCAATCCTAATTCACTAGATCAAGCAGAACAGGCAGATGCCATGCTAGCAGAAATGTCAAATGCCGAAAGAGAAAATGTCAGATACTCAATGTTCGGTTTGCCTGTGCTGCTCAAAGATAACATCAACACGGCAGATATGGCTACCACCGCTGGTGCTGCTGTTTTAATCAATCATAGACCAGCAAAAGATGCACCAGTAGTCAGTAATCTCAAAAGGAACGGTGCGATTATTTTGGGCAAGGCAAACCTGAGCGAGTGGGCCTATTATTTTTGTGGGGAATGCCCCAGCGGTTACAGCGCCATAGGTGGACAAACATTGAATCCTTACGGCCCCCGCCAGATCGATACTGGTGGATCCAGCAGCGGTAGCGGCGTGGCAATGGCGGCAAACTTTGCCGTAGCAGCAGTAGGTAGTGAGACGGCGGGATCTATTCTCTCACCAGCCTCAGCAAATTCTGCTGTGGGTCTAAAACCTACCGTAGGGACTTTTTCTGGTGTGGGCATCGTGCCTATCTCTTCCTATCTGGATACAGCTGGTCCCATGACGCGCAACACGATTGATAATGCAATCCTGTTTAATGCTATGCTAGATGAAGAAAGTAAGAAACAGATTGAGCCTTTTTATCGCGAGGGCGAGCTTTCTCTGAAAGGGAAAAGACTGGGTGTGGAATCTGGATTTCTACAGCATCCATTGTTAAGTGAAGCCATTGATCAATTGAGGAATCTAGGCGCAGAAGTTATTGAGGTAGAAGCTACCGCACCAGCGTTAGAGGGATTTCTCACGGTACTGAATGCAGATATGCAACGCGATATAGCTCGCTATTTCAAATCAACCAATGCAAAAGGAACGGCACAATGGACGATTAGCGACGTGATACGACTGAATCAGACTGATTCACTGGCAAATATGCCCTACGGCCAGCGATTGCTAGAAGACGTGAAGAATGATCGTACTACAGATAGAGAACTGGCAGGAATAAAGAAAAACCTGACCCAGAAAACCCAGAACTATTTCCAGGCGATGATGAAAGAAAATCAACTGGATGCTATTATTTCTATCAATAATTACAGCGCTGCCGCAGCGGCTGTTGCCTTTTATCCAGCGATTACAGTTCCCATGGGCTATCTGGAAACTGTTCCTTACGGTATCACCTTTATCGCTCCATCTGGACAGGAAAACTTGCTTTATCAGCTGGCGATTCCGTATGAGCAAGCGACAAATATGCGCGTCGCTCCAGAGGGTTATGGCGAGTAAAGCACTTTACTGCTCTATAGTATATTCCAGTTCAAAGACCTGGCTCACCCTGAAATACCCAAAAGCAAAATCCTCGCGGTCATTGACATTCACAATATTGCCACGCACCGTTGCAGGCTGTGTGCCAAATGGCCCTCCACCAGCCTCATCAGTTTGTGCGATTAGGGTTTCAAAAAACAACAGTGCCTGCTGGTCTATTCCCTTAATGGTAAGCAGTGCCTGAGTTCCTATTTCTTCCTTATCGATAAAAAAGATATTGGGTGAACGATTTCCATCGCTGAATTCATCGTCGCGCACGTCTACCTGATAATTATTTTCGTCTATATATTCGTATAGGTATGCATCTCCTAGTCCTGGAGGGTCATTATAGAAAGCGGTAATTTCAATCACCTCATCACCAAATGCGTCAATCGTATTCTGTTCTATATCACCTTGCGGCACGGTGCGTTCCAGCGTTTCGGTAGCGCGGTATTCATTTCCCTTATCCTGGATGATCAAGTGTATATTCAAGTCATCTTGAGCAAGTATCGGATCGAATTGTGTAGATACAGGCCATCAGAAGTCATGTTCTAGTTCTACCACGATTATACTCACGCCATCAGTGATTTCCATACGTACGCTGGCATCAGTGACAGGTGGATTTGTTTCCTCAAAAAATGGTGAAGAGCCGATTCAATTGCACCCTGGTGGATGAGCCGCCGTTCCCTCCAGTTCAACAAAGGCATCCACCACTAATCGCGGCGGTGCATCGTTCAGATCTACGTCAATCACGTCTTCGCAGGAATTGCAGAAATAGAACGGCAAGTAATAGAATTAGTCCTTTAAAACGGATTTTTGAATTCAGCATGTTTTTAGAATTTACGCCTTGGTACTTTGACATTGTAACAAGCTCAATATGAAATGGGTTCAGTATGAACTTCCCTCCGGGAAAGCGCAAAAACATGTCTATCAGTAAATTAAACATAGCTCTCAAAATTTAAAGTTATAAGTAACAGCTGGTACGATACCAAAAATCGCCAGGCGTGTTGCCTCGTTTCTATTTGTGTCTTCATTCTCACCAAAGCTGATGCTCACGGCATTCCGCCTGTTGTAGGCATTGTAGATGCTGAAGACCCAGCTGCCCTGCCAGCCTTGTTTCTTATCGGGTTTTGGGACGTAGGTAGCGCTCAGATCCAGGCGGTGGATGGTGGGCAGCCTGCTGGAATTGCGCTCCTCAAACGTGGGAACAAATAAACCGTTGAATTCATACTGGCCATTGGGCAATGTCACTGGCAGCCCAGTCTGTAGCGTGAAATTTGCACCCGCACTCCATTTTTTATTAAACTCATAGTTTGAGGTAATGGTAAGATCGTGCGTTTTATCCCAGGGTGAGTTATACCACTCGCCATTATTGATGCCGGGCTCAAACGCCGTACGACCAGGTGCTCGCTGCTCACTGCGCGATAGGGTATAGGCAATCCATCCCTGTAATCGCCCTTTGTTCTTGCGCAGCAAGACTTCCAGTCCATAGGCACGCGCCTCGCCAGCCAGCAATATTTGCTCTACGGCATCATTTGCGATCAGATCTGCTCCATCTATGTAATCCAGCCTATTATCCACGGTCTTGTAAAAACTTTCCACTTCTAGCGAGTAGTCGCCTAGGTTTTTAAAATATCCCGCAGCCACCTGATCGCCTACCTGTGGTTCAATAAAAGACCCGCTAGGCGCATAAAGATCAAATGGCGTGGGAGCATTTGTGTTTGAGATCAAATGGATATACTGATTGATGCGCTGGTAACTGGCCTTGATACTGGTGTCCTCATCCAGAGAGTAGGCAATGGAAAACCTGGGTTCCAGATTTGCAAAAGACTCCAGCGTCTCGCCCCGGCTACTGGAAAAACTACCTGTAGGATCTGCAGAGGTATAGATTCCCCTATCCCGATCAAATAGCAGCGGGCCATCTGGGCCATAAGTGTTCAAGCTTTCCTGACCCAGCCGATTAAAGGTGGATAAACGCAAACCAGCATTAATATTTATATCATCCGTGATGGCAAACTCACCATCCACATAAACCCCATTTTCCCAGGCATACTTCTGGGTAAGCTTTCTGGCATTTATACCGCTGGATAAAGTGGTGGGAGTGATTTCCCCTGGATCAAATTGATAGTAGATAGAGTTGAGACCATAACGCATCTTAACCTTGTCATTTATATAATGCGTGAGGTCGTATTTGGCATTGAGGTTAGTTATCCCGCTGTCAAACTGGAATTCCACAAAGTCTAATTCCAGTCCATAATTGTAATCGCTATAGATGATGGAGGCGTTGGCAAAAAGCTTGTTGTTGAACAAATGGTTCCACCGCAGGTTTACAAAACTGTTGCCAAATGTGTTACCGAAAAGATTGTCCACCTCAAACACGTCCCGTCCAAAATAGCTGCTCATATAAAGACGGTCATTCTCGCCCAGCGTGTAGCTGATTTTGGCATTCAAATCATAGAAATACGCGCGGTTCTCTATATCAAAAAGCGGCAGGAAAAGATGCGCATAACTGCTGCGACCACCTATCAAAAAGGAGGCCTTGTCCTTAACGATAGGTCCCTCGAGCAAGAGCCTGCTCGCTACTAACCCTATTCCACCCGTCCCAGAAAGCTTTTGCTTGTTCCCGTCGCGCTGATATATATCTAAAACACTAGAAACACGCCCGCCAAATCTCGCTGGAATCCCTCCTTTATACAATTTAAGATCCTTGATCGCATCTGGGTTGAATACAGAAAAGAATCCAAAAAGGTGATCGCTACCATACAAGGTTGCCTCGTCCAGTAGCACCAGATTCTGATCTGCCGCACCACCACGCACGTTGAATCCTGCAGATCCCTCACCCGCATTGGTAACGCCAGGCAATAGTGTAAGCGCCTTGATCAGATCTGTCTCGCCCAGCACCACGGGAATTTTTTTGATGGTTTCCATGGAAAGCGAGTTCACGCTCATCTGTGGTGATCGTGTTTCCAGTTTCTCAACGTCTGCCTCAATGACGATTGTTTCCAGTTGCTCGTCACTTTCAGCGAGTTCTATATTCAGTTTTGTGTCCTTTGTGAGTTCCACCTTTTGCTCTGCCGCACCATAACCCAGACTGGTAAAACGCACGGTATAAGTCCCGGCAGGTAAACTGATGGAGTAGTAACCGTACTCATTTGTCACGGTGCCGGTAGGAACCTCTGGAAACAGCACGTTTACATAGAGCAGGGTCTCACCGGTTCCCTGTTCAGAAACGGTTCCCGATAGCGTAAATTTCTGCGCATAAACAGTAGAGGTAAAAAGAGTACCTAGGAGAAAAAGAAGAACAAAACGCGTCATGAATGGATACCTATGGATGGTTAGTGATTGTGGATGTTGATTTGTTACGCTTTCGCGAAAGCGTACCCCAAAAACTACACTTGTGAATCACCGTGACTATCAACGTCAAAAGTGCCTACCAAATATCCAAAGCACTAACTATTTACAAAATATTAAGAACCGCCAGGCGCAATCTGTGCAGGGCGCGCAAACCGATCTTATGTAGTAACTTGGTCAAAAATGCGATTTATGGAAACGGCACAGCTGCTAGATAGACTTTCCCTGCCCGTCGTGGCAGCACCCATGTTTTTGATTTCAGGCCCAGAACTGGTCATTGAATGTTGCAAGAATGGTATCGTGGGAACTTTTCCCGCACTCAACCAGCGCAGCAGCGAGGGTTTTGAAGAATGGCTGATCCAAATCAAAAAAGAGCTCGCAAACTGGGAAAAAGAAACCGGGAAGAAAGCGGCACCTTATGGCGTGAACCTTATCGTTCATAACAGTAATCCACGTCTAGAGGCAGATCTGCGACTGTGTGCAAAGCATCAGGTGCCGATCATAATAACCTCCCTAGGTGCGGTGAGCAAGATTGTCGATGCCGTCCATGGGTACGGCGGTGTGGTTTTCCACGACGTAATCAAAAAACGCCATGCAGAAAAAGCAATGGAAGCGGGTGTGGATGGATTGATACTCGTTTGCGCGGGCGCTGGCGGTCATGCGGGAACCCTGAATCCCATGCCATTTATCAGAGAGGTGCGATCCTTTTTTGATGGAACCATTATCCTTTCCGGTGCGATGAGTTCTGGACAGGACGTGGCCAGCGCCCTGCAAATGGGTGCAGACCTAGCCTACCTGGGTACAAGATTTATAAATACCGATGAAAGCAAGGCAACCGATGAGTACCGGCAGATGATCATCGATTCTGGATCTAGCGACATTGTTTATACGGCGGCGATTTCTGGGGTTTCGGCTAATTTTCTAGGCGCAAGCCTGCAGGCAGCGGGAATTACTGAAGAGCAACTGAAAGCTACTGGGAAAATTGACTTCGGTAAAGAAATGGACACAGAGGCCAAGGCGTGGAAAACCATCTGGAGTGCTGGCCAGGGTAGCGCGACGGTAGATGATACCATCCCAGCAGCAAAGCTCATCAGTCGCATGAAAACCGAATTTAAAGATGCGATAGAGCAACAGATCGAGAATCTAAAAAAGTATGAAAGCGCCTAATCCATGAATTCAGAACAGCTGAAAGCTTATATCAAAGAGGTGCCAGACTTCCCAAAACCTGGGATTCTCTTTAAGGACATTGCACCAATTCTAGCATCACCAGAAGCTGTAAGAGCAGCCGTAAATTTATTGTCTGCACCATTTGTTCAATCTGGGATCAAAGTCGTTGCTGGGATAGAATCGCGCGGTTTTTTGCTGGGCCCATGATTGCACAGCATCTAGGTGCGCGATTCATCATGCTGCGCAAACCAGGGAAGTTGCCCGGTAAGTTGTTACGCCACGATTACGATCTGGAATACGGTCAGGACTCGCTGGAAATCCAGCAGGATGCTGTCAAGCCTGGCGAGCAGGTATTGATTCATGATGATGTGCTGGCTACTGGCGGTACCGCATCCGCTGCTCGCAAACTTGTTGCGTTGTCGGGTGGTGTGGTTTCTGGATTTAGTTTTTTGATTGAATTGTCTGGGCTGCGTGGAATTGATAGGTTGCCGGGATGTTGAGGTGAATAGGGTGATTACTTACTGAATAAGGGATCGATAGTCTAACCGATTAAAATGTTTTGGAATGTTTGATGAATTAGAAATTTATACCTCAAGTGATTATTTCTTTTTTAGTGGGGACGCTAACCTTGCTAGTGTGTGTAATGCGCCAAGAGATGGTGCAGGTGTGTACACGGTTTACAGCTTAAAAAATGGTAGGGTAGAACTGGTTTACATTGGTTCTTCCGGTAAAATTCTTAAGGATGGCAATCTCAAATGTAGGAATGGTGGCATTTATGACCGTATAGTAAATAATAAGCAATTTGGTAAGCCTCGCCGCCACAGCTGGAAAGAAAAGATTCATGAGGAAAACATTGAGGCACTCGATGTTTACTGGTTCAAAACTTTTGATGAGGTTCACCAGGATCTTCCTGGCACTATAGAGGGAATCATTATGCAGCGTTATTATGATGTCTACCAGAAACTTCCAAGATGGAACAAGCAATTCTAAATTACCGCTGCCCACCAAGTGAAAGTTGTTCAACAGCCAAAATTACAAGGCGAATGGTCAAATGATCTTATGATCAAACACGGCAACAAAAAAGGCTCCGGAACAAACCGAAGCCTTTAATAAGGGTGGATGACGGGATTCGAACCCGCGACCCCCGGCACCACAAACCAGTGCTCTAACCAACTGAGCTACAACCACCGTATCAATGTGGGTTTTGTTTACATGGATCCCAAGAATTCAACCATGCGCCCGAAAGCGGATGCAAATTTACAATTTTTGCAAATACTGGAAATAGATTAGTAAAGAAAATTTTTGTCGTGCGGAGTTTTGGATAGCGTAGACAGTTTTTGTTGATGGAAATCGAATTTTAAGACGTTCTCGACTGAGCTAGAATTGAAAATTGTGATTTTACTCACAGCTCACAGCTCACGGCTCACGGCTCACGGCTCACGGCCCGACCGCTAAAACCTCAAGACTAAATACGAGCAAACAAATCAACTAAGAGACTAACAAACTAAAAGACTACAAGACAAAAAGACTATAAGGCAAAAAGACTAACAAACTACCCAAATAAAATTATATCAAATCAAAAACACTATCCACCGCCGGATAGCGCTCAGTGATAAGTCCCTCTGCGTGGTCTGTACCTATGATTCTTCCCAGGTTTGCACTGCGGTATTTGATGGAGTTTAAAAAGTTCTTTGTGCCTATGGGTGTTTTTTCACCTTTATCGTCAGGATTGTAGAACTGCGTTTTATAGGCTTGTACTGCCGCCATTTTTTGATCGATAAATCCAGAAATATCCATGACTACGTCTGGTTTGAGATCTAGCCATTGAATGTAGTGGTACACTTGTTTTGGCCGCCAGTGCTTTTGCTGATTGCCATCTAAGCTGGTTTCTACCTTTTCCAGCCCTGAAAGAAAACAGGCGACACTCGTCACCTCGCTACCGCGACCGTGATCTGGATGCCTGTCTTGTGGTGCGTTGCATATGACAATCTCTGGCTGATATTTTCTTATGATTCTGACAATCTGGAGCTGATGTTCCTTATCGTTGGTAAAAAACCCATCGGCAAATCCTAGATTTTCTCGTACACTTAACTGCAATATTCTGGAGGCATCTGCTGCTTCTTGATCCCTAATTTCTGCGCTGCCCTTGCTGCCCAGCTCACCGCGCGTAAGATCCAGAACACCTGTTTTTTTACCACGAGATTGTTCTTTCAATAAAATTCCAGCGCAGCTGAGTTCTATATCATCTGGATGAGCGCCTATAGCAAGTATGTCTAGTTTCATAAATTATACCATTTTAGCATTAAAATGCTGCATATAAATTGTTTCTTTTGGAGCTTTTCGTCGTTAAAAAATAATTCCGTAGTTATGGCTATGCAATGATTTTTTGCCTAGATAAACTTCAAAATAATTCAATTTATTCATACGACTTTTCAAAACTAAACTGGTATTAGTTCTGGGCTTTTTCAATCGCGCCTTTAATATCTTCAAGTAGGATTTCCACTTCTTCAATCCCCACACTTAATCTGAGGAGTCTGTCGGTTATTCCTTGCTGGACGCGTTGTTCTGGTGTGAGTAGGCTATGGGATGTATGGCGAGGTGACAGGATGATGCTTTCCACTCCGGCCAGGCTTAACGCTGGTTTGATGATTTTCAGTTGTTTTAGAAATTCATCTTCGTTGACGTTATCTGCTAATTCAAAAGATAGCATCCCGCCGTATCCGTGCATCTGTTTGCTGGCGATGTCATGGTTTTTATGACTTTTAAGTCCTGGATAATTTACCCTTGATATCAATTCATGATTTTCTAGGAAATCGGCAATCTGCTGGGCATTTTTATTCTGCTCACGCACGCGTAACCCTAGCGTTTTGATACTGCGTTCCAGCATCCAGACGGTCATGTCGCTTAGGCTGCCGCCATAGTTTTTGGCTGTTTTCCACAACCGGTTCATGTCCTGCTGGCTGCCACAAACCGTCCCTGCGCAAATATCGCTGTGGCCGCCCAGGTACTTTGTCGCGCTGTGGATGATGATATCGATGCCATAATCAGCGGGATTCTGATTGATGGGTGAGGCAAACGTATTGTCGATGACGCTGGTTAGGGAGTTCGCTTTCGCGAAAGCGGAAACAATCTTCATATCAACCACCTCCAGCAACGGATTACTGGGCGTTTCAATATACACCATGCGGGTTTGTGAGGTCATCGCGTGTTGCAGAGATTTCTTATCCACGGTTTCAATCATGGTAAAATCGATGCCCTGATTCTTGAATTCTGTAGTGACAAAATGTGAGGTGCCGCCGTAAATCGCACGTTGCAGGATGATGTGGTCACCAGTTTTTAGAAACGCCATAAACACCGCGCTGATCGCGGCCATCCCACTACCAAAAATCAGCCCCGCCTCTGTATGCTCGAGCGCGGCCATCTTTTCGGCGAGGGCGGTCTGGTTAGGTGTGTTAAAATAGCGCGGATACAAATTTGTTCCCTCGCTGCGGTAGTCGTAAGCAGTCCCTGTATATATGGGAGTGGCGGTACCGCCATATTTCTCGTCCTCGAGTTTGCCGGCGTGTACGCACAGGTGATTTACGTTGCGATTATCCATACGGCCGAAAATAAGACCTGCGCCGTGAAGAGTTCAAAATACCACCCTAAAAGCTGTGGGTACATTTAAATTTGGTTCAATGTATTCACCGCGTTGTCATTTTACCGCTACATTAGTACATTGATCAAATATTATGAGCATTCTACTAACCAATATCAAAGAACTTCACCAAGTCAGGCAATCAACGCCCGAACCCTTGCGAGCGAGTCAAATGAGTGAGGTGCCCAGCATCAAGAATGCCTACCTGTACATTGAAGAGGGCAAAATCACTGACTATGGCGGTATGAAAGATATGCATCCCCATCCTGCCAAAGAGGTGCGCGATTGTAGTGATTGCATAGTGTTGCCAGGATATGTGGATTCACACACACACCTAGTTTTTGGGGCTACCCGCGAGGCAGAATTTGAGCAGCGCATCAACGGCCTGTCCTATGAAGAAATTGCGGCTCGTGGCGGTGGAATCCTAAATAGCGCAGTGCGGTTGCGAGAGATGAGTGAGGAAGAATTACTGGATGCTGCCCGTATCCGTTTGAAACTAGCCATTTCTCAGGGAACCACAACCATTGAGATCAAAAGTGGTTATGGCCTGGATACTGCAAGTGAGCTTAAAATGCTGCGCGTGATACGTAAGCTGGAAGAAGTTATGGCAAGCGAGGGTTGTACTATCAGGATCAAGTCCACTTTTCTGGGCGCACACGCGATACCACCAGAATTTAAAAACGACCGCAGCGGTTATATGGATTTGCTGATCCAGAATATGCTACCGCAAATCGCAGAAGAAAACCTAGCTGACTTTGTGGATGTCTTTTGTGAGAAAAACTATTTCACCATTGACGAAATGCTCAAAATCATGGAGGCCGCAAGTGCTTATGGATTGCGATCAAAAGTCCACGTCAATCAGTTCAATACCATGGGAGCGGTTCCTGCTGCGGTAGCGGCTGGCGCGTTGAGTGTAGATCATCTTGAGGTGATGAATGCCGTTGACGTTAAAAGTTTATCGGCCAGTAGAACCATCGCAACGGCACTTCCCAGCTGCTCGTTTTTTCTAAGGCTGGATTACGCGCCGGTCAGAAAGATGATTGAAGAGAATATAGCAGTATCACTGGCAAGTGATTTTAATCCAGGAAGCACTCCCAGTAGTAATTTGAACTTTGTTTTTTCGCTGGCTTGCATTAAAATGGGACTTACCCCACAACAGGCATTTAATGCACTTACGGTAAATGCAGCACACGCGCTAGGTATGGGCGGACAAGTGGGAAGTATCACAAAAGGCAAACAAGCAAACTTGATTTTCTCAAAACAGGCGACCTCGCTTGCAAGTTTCCCGTATAGTTTCGGCAGCTCGCTGATTGATCAGGTAATGATAGGTGGGCAGTTTGTAGGGGATTGAATTTTTGCAAGCTCAAAAAACCAAATCTTTTAAGCTAAAATTGATCAAGGAATAATCCAATAAGCATAATTCAAATTGAACAAAGACTTCCCAGACTTTCTAAAACCATTCGCCACTAAAAATCGTGATAGCTACGTCAATCCAAGATACAATCTAGAAACTAGCAATCAAGAGTTAGAGGATCATAGCAAGTCTTTTGCCAGCGTTATCTATACGAGTGACGATTTAAAAACGTCTCTTCCGACAGCGGTGAAATTTATCCTGATCGGAATTCCTGAAGACATAGGTGTCAGAGCAAACATGGGCAGACCCGGTGCTGCCGGTGCATGGGGCGAATTTTTGAAATCATTTTTGGCATTGCAGCATACCGAGAAGAACAATGCAGGACGATATTGCATTCTCAGGCGAGGTCAAGGTGGATGATCTCATGGAGTCTTGTGGTGGCCTAGATGCCGGTATTCACAACGATCGCCAGCAACTAAGCAAGGCGGTTGAACAAATCGATGACCGAGTTCACGAGGTGGCAAATTGGGTCAAATCTTTAGGTCTCATCCCTATATTCATCGGTGGCGGTCATAATAATTGCTATCCATTGTTGAGGGCTTTTGGGCATAAGAAACCGATCGACTGTATCAACATTGACGCGCATACAGATTTGCGCGCAGCCCTGGGTAGGCATAGTGGTAATGGCTTTCATCACGCGTTAAAAAATGGTTTCTTGAACCATTACGCTATGCTGGGAATCAATGAGAACTATTTGAGTGAGTCGATGATTCGATTGATTGAGGGTAGTTCTAATCTCGGTTATAAAAATCTACAGGAGTTAAAAGCAGATCCTGCTGCAACTATAAAATACGCTTTGCAACAAATCGATACTGCGCATTTTGCGCTGGAGATTGACATGGACGTAGTGCAGGATTTTCCCAGCAGCGCACAATCGCCAGTAGGTATCTCGCTGGATCAACTCTTTGAAACTGTGGAGTCGATCGTAAACAATGCGATTTCAAATCCCAGATATATCCATATCTGTGAGGCTGCACCTAGCTACGGCTACCCAGGTCAGGTAGGCAAAGTGCTTGCTCATCTAGTAAGCCGCTTATAGCGAGTTGGGAATTTGTAAACATTCCCAAATACCCAAATCAGTATGTTTGTAAAAATTTCGCTCATGAAAAAGCTTGTACTATGTTTATTTGCTGCAGTGGCAATGACCGCCTGTAAAGAAAACGAGACTGCAGAAATCGAAGATGTCACAGCATCTGAAGAAACAATCCAGACTGAACAGAAAGATTCAGAGCGCGAGCGTATCCTGCGCAATAAGGATTTAAATAAGCCTAATGTCACGCCTATTTCACACGCAACCATGTATCTAGAATGGGATGGACAGATCATCTATACGGATCCAGTAGGTGGTAAAGAGGCATTTAAGAATGCACCGGCTCCTGACTTCATTTTTGTGACAGATATCCACGGGGACCACATGGATGCTAAGACGATCCAGGCAGTCATGACGTCAAAAACGAAAATCTACGCACCAGAAGCTGTTCAAGAAAAACTTCCCAGCAGCATCCCTGTAACGGTAATCAACAACGGTATGACCACCACCGTGGATGAGCTCACCATTCGCGCGATTCCCATGTACAATCTAACAGAAGAGCGCCTGAAATTCCATGAGAAAGGCCGTGGTAATGGGTACGTCCTCACAAAGTACAATTACAATGTTTATATATCTGGTGATACAGAGGATATTCCAGAAATGCGCAATCTAGAGGATATTGACATGGCTTTTGTCTGTATGAATTTGCCTTACACGATGACGGTAGAGCAGGCTGCTAGCGCGGTTCTGGACTTTAAGCCACGCACGGTTGTTCCTTTTCACTAGCCGCGGGACAGATGGATTGTCTGATATAGAAAAGTTCAAAGCCTTGGTAAACGAGGGGAATGAGGATATCAACGTCCGTTTTATGGAATGGTATCCCAGTCGCGAGGATACAGAGTAGTTCAACGTCCTGGAAATCGCTGCAGGAGTAAACCCAACGTGAGGTCGATCTCAAAGATTTGTAATTATACTGATATTTAAGGGATAGGGAAAATAAAAATTTCGATGTCAGTTCGAGCGATAGCCGAGAACGATTTGAGATCGAGAATTTGTAACTTGTCTCGACTGAATTTGACGTGAAAAGGTTATAAAGTTTTGAAAGTCAGAATTATATATGAGTTCTTATGTCGAACTCACGCTGCATAGTTTTGTGGCTGGTATATTGATAATTTTCAGTAGGGATAAGCTCACTGAAATTATTCTCAGCATGTTGATGAACATGTTTTAATTACGCTTTCTTGCTTCGCCAGGCTTATCAAAAACCACGCTTTCGTACTTCGGCATGCTCAGCATAAACTTCCCTATCGCGAGAGCGTACTACTCAAAAAACACCCTGTAGAGAAACCTGCCTGGCACCAGCGTAAAACCGCCAGCAATCATTATCGCGCCTATGTATAGCAACACCATCTTGCGCTGGTGGGCCTTTACGCGCCCCTTGCGGATTGCCCAGTAGGCGGTGGGAACCGTCCATAGAGTAAGCAGGGTGAAAAGATGGATCCAGCCCGAAATGTCCAAACAAAGTAGGTCCCACAGCAGCAGGCAGGAAAACAGTTATCAAGCGATGTGAAGAGCATCAAAATCATATATACTTTCCCCAAGCTGCGGTGGAACTTCCCGCCCTTTCTAGCCAGAAGCAAGTAGCCGCCCAGAAATATACACGGTACAACCGTTATGAGATGCGCGTACATTAATATGTCATAACTGCTCATCTACGCATCGCCATTCAAGATATGATTGAATTGAGGGTAGGGCTGGGGCGCATGGCCTCACGTTTTAGTTCAGCGTCTGGATGATAGTAGCCACCTATATCCATGGTCTTCCCCTGCACCTCGATCAACTCAGCATTTATTTGTTCTTTGTTTTTTTCCAGTCGCTCAGCAAGCTTTTGAAATTCTGCGGTGAGGTCTTCATCCTTTTTCTGTTTGGCGAGTTCCTGAGCCCAGTAAAGAGCAAGATAAAAATGAGACCCACGGTTATCCAGCTCATTTACTTTGCGCGAGGGGGATTTAGAGTTCTGCAGCCATTTCTCGGTGGCCTTTGTAAGGCACTTTGCAATGATTTTTGCTTTTTTGTTTTTATGGGATTTTGCCAGGTGAAGAATTGATTCTGCCAAAGCCAGAAACTCCCCCAGAGAATCCCATCGCAAGTGGTTTTCCTTTTCAAACTGCTGCACATGCTTGGGCGCACTTCCACCTGCACCAGTCTCAAACAGCCCGCCACCATTCATAAGAGGCACGATGGACAACATTTTTGCACTGGTTCCCAGCTCAAGAATCGGGAATAGGTCTGTGTTGTAATCCCGCAGGACATTCCCCGTTACAGAGATGGTGTTTTTACCATCTTTCATGCGTTTCAGGCTCCTATTCATCGCATCTACGGGGTTCGCAATACTGATGTCTAGCCCAGCAGTATCATGGTCTTTAAGATAGCGCTGTACTTTTTTAATCAATTCTGCATCGTGGGCACGTTCTTTATCCAGCCAGAAAATAGCTGGATCTTCTGTTGCCCTAGCGCGATCCACGGCCAGTTGTACCCAGTTCTGGATAGCAGCATCCTTAGTCTGGCAGGCTCGCCAGATGTCTCCTGATTCCACGTAGTGCTCGAGCAGTACATTTCCATGCTGATCGATTACTTGAACGCTGCCGCTTTCAGATAATTCAAAGGTCTTGTCGTGAGAACCATACTCCTCGGCTTTTTGCGCCATCAGTCCCACATTGGGAACTGTACCCATGGTGGCCGGATTAAAGGCTCCATGCTCTTTATGAAAGTCTATTGCGGCTGCGTAAATTCCGGCGTAGGAACTATCTGGAATAACGGCTTTGGTATCTTGTGATTTCCCATGCTTGTTCCACATTTGTCCAGAGGTGCGTATCATCGCTGGCATGGATGCGTCGATGATCACGTCGCTGGGCACGTGTAGGTTTGTGATGCCACGATCGCTATCTACCATTGCCAGGTCAGGTTGCTGATCCATGATTTTTTCGAGTTCGGCACGTATTTCTCTTGATTTGTCTGCTGGGAGTTCTTCGATCTTTTTTAGTAGATCGCCCAGCCCGTTATTCACGTCCACGCCCAGATCTTCAAAAGTTGCGGAATGTTTATCAAATAAAGGTTTGAAATAAGTGCGCACGGCATGGCCAAAGATGATGGGATCAGATACTTTCATCATCGTTGCTTTCATGTGCAACGAGAAAAGAACGTTTTTTTCCTTTGCATCCTGGATCTCTTCAGAGAGAAATGCAATCAAATGCGATTTGCTCATAAATGTCGCGTCTAGGATCTCGCCGCGCTCTAGTTCCAGGTTTTCTTTTAGCAGGGTGGTCTCACTGTTTGCATTTTTGAAAACAATATTGACTTGAGCTGCCTTTTCCAGCGTAACACTTTTCTCATTATGGAAAAAATCGCCTTGGGACATGGTGGCCACGTGGGACTTTGAATCTGCGCTCCATTGTCCCATGCGATGCGGGTGGCGTTTAGCGTATTCCTTTACTGGCTCAGGGGCACGACGGTCGCTATTACCCTCACGCAAGACTGGATTTACCGCACTTCCCTTGATGGAATTGTAGCGTTCCTTGATTTCCTCCTCTTCTTGGGTTTTGGGTTCTGCAGGGTAATCTGGCAGTGCCAAACCTTGAGATTGAAGCTCTGCGATCGCTGCTTTAAGTTGTGGTACAGATGCGCTTATGTTAGGGAGCTTAATGATATTTGCGTGCTTTTCCAGAACGAGGTTCCCCAGCTGCTCCAGCGCATCCTCATGGCGCTGATCTGGCTGTAGATAATCTGGAAAGGTGGCGAGAATCCTACTGGCAAGCGAGATATTGCTGGTAGATACGGTAATCCCCGCGGTTTCTAGGAACCTTTTTATGATGGGCAAGAATGATGCGGTGGCAAGTGCCGGTGCCTCATCTGTAATGGTATATATAATTTCCTGTTTATCAGACATTCTGGATAAGAGTTTTAATTTAAGACCAGCAAATCGCTGGATTGCCCATGGCAGAACCTACAAATATACTTCCTAGCTTTTTCAATTCAATATGCGGTGATACTTTACATGTGGTATTCTATAATGACAATTGATGCTGTGATTGTTACGCTTTCGCGAAAGCGGAATCCCAAAAAATCACCCGTCAATCTTAAAGTCACTTATTGTTTGTACCACTTCATAGACTAATTTTGAGTCTGATCAAGAATTGTTTTTTTTACAAATGATAAAAAAGGATTTTATTCAGTTTGTCCTGATAGCGCTGCTCACACTCTTCATTGCGCGCTCATTGTATGTGGATGATCACCACTGGTTCTGGAAAAGCGTACTTATTGTAAATCTGTGTATTTATATTCCCTACCTGCTGTTGCGTTCTTTCAAAACTTGCGAGAAGCCTTTGGTTACAATAGATAAACTGGAGTGATCAGATATCCTGTGTGAATTATCGCTTTCCATTTTAGCGGTTTCCTGATTAATCGGTGTTGCGGTGGGTCAGCTCCCATCGTTTTCGTAAATTCACGGCTCGTAAAAAAAGATCAATTTTATTATGGGAAAAGGATTCTTCAATGTACCGGTTGCGGTAAATGAACCTATCAAATCATATGCGCCAGGATCGCCTGAGCGCGAGGAAGTTGCAGCTACGTACAAAGAAATGTGGGACGCTGGTACTGAAGTGCCGGTGTACATAAATGGCGAGCATATTAAGACTGGCGACAAAGCCACGATCAACCCACCGCATGACCACCAGCATGTCGCCGGAACCTACCACCGCGGTGGTGAGGAAGAGGTGCGTATGGCGATCGATACGGCTCTGGAGGCACGTAAGGAATGGTCACAGCTACCTTGGGAGCACCGGGCTGGAATTTTTCTAAAAGCTGCAGAATTGATCGCTGGACCTTACCGCGCAAGGATCAATGCGGCGACCATGATTAATCAATCCAAAACAATCTTCCAGGCAGAAATCGACAGTGCTTGTGAACTCATCGACTTTCTACGTTTTAACGTAGAATACATGACAGAAATCTATGCAGAACAGCCAGAATCTACGTCGGCCGCATGGAATAGATTGGAATATAGACCTCTAGAGGGATTTGTGTACTGTGTATCACCATTCAACTTTACAGCTATTGCGGGTAATCTACCTGCCAGTGCAGCCATGATGGGGAATGTATGTGTCTGGAAACCCAGCGATCACCAGATGTTGAGTGCCAGCATCATTAACGAAGTGTTTATCGAGGCGGGTGTCCCACCGGGAGTCATCAACATGGTAAATGCAGACCCAGTCATGATGACGGATATCGTGATGAGCCACGCAGATTTTGCTGGAGTTCACTTCACAGGTTCAACCAGTGTTTTTAAAGGATTGTGGACTAAGATAGGCGAGAATATCAACACTTACAAAACCTACCCGCGTATCGTAGGCGAGACGGGCGGTAAGGACTTTATCGTTGCGCACAAAAGCGCTGTACCGCAACAGGTGGCTACGGCCATCGTGCGTGGTGCCTTTGAATTCCAAGGACAAAAATGTAGCGCCGCATCCCGCGCTTATATTCCAGACAATATCTGGCCAGAAGTAAAAGAAGCGTTACACAGAGATGTGGATAGCTTTAGCATGGGATCGCCTCAGGATATGAGTAATTTTATGACCGCCGTGATCCACGAAGGATCTTTTGATAAGTTGGCCAAATACATTGACCAAGCAAACAAAGATAGCGAGACCGAAGTCATCATAGGCGGTGGTCACGACAAATCAAAAGGCTATTTTATCGAGCCAACGGTAATCGTCACAAAAGATCCAAATTATACCACAATGGAAACGGAGCTATTCGGCCCGGTGATAACCATTTATGTATATGATGCAGATGATTATGCAAATACCTTAAAACTAGTCGATGAGACCAGTGACTATGCGCTAACTGGTGCTATTCTAGGCCAGGACCGTTATGCTGTGGCACAAGCCACCAAAGCACTCGAAAATTGTGCAGGTAACTTCTATATCAACGATAAACCTACGGGAGCTGTTGTAGGACAGCAACCATTTGGCGGTGCACGTGGATCAGGAACAAACGATAAAGCAGGTTCAAAACTCAACCTACTGCGCTGGGTTTCCCCACGCATGATCAAGGAAACCTTTGTCACCCCTACAGATTATAGGTATCCGTTTCTGGGGGAGGAATAATTTATCCTTGTAACTTTTAAATGACCCTGCTATTTTTAGTGGGGTTTTATGTTGTTAAAATAAGAGGGCTGGTGGATGTAGAAATCCCTAACTAACTCACATGTTTTGAATTAACTAATTTCATTTGGAGTATGAACTAAGACTTCCACGAGTTATCTGTCCAGCCACGAGTAGGCGATTATTTACTGACGGTCACAGATAGCAAGGGTAATGAAGTAGTTAAAAAAATCCAGATCGAGGCCTAATGATATTTTAGATTGAATTTGCCATTAACTAGCTGCTATTTACCCATCTTTGCCATCAAACCTCAAGTAGCTTGCGCAAAAAGAAAACCATCATAGGCCGTACGGATAAGGCAGATTTTCCTAAACTGGATATCCAGGAAATCGATATAAAGATCGATACCGGTGCCTTTACCAGCAGTATCCATTGCAAGGATATTGAAGAAGTGGATGGCGTGCTATGCGCCACTTTGCTGGATGAGATGCATGAGCAATACGATGGCAAGCGCATACAGTTTGAGGATTACAAGATCACCAGCGTGCGCAGTAGCAACGGCCAGGTGGAAGAGCGTTATGAGGTGATGGCAAACATTAGGTTGTTTACCCGGCTCATGAAGATATCGCTTACCTTGAGCAACCGTGAGGAAATGCGTTTCCCCGTTCTGATAGGGCGCAAATTCCTAACGGGAAAATTTATCGTAGATGTAGATCTACAAGATGTTTCTTACCTACTATCACAACATGAAGATTGACATTCTATCACGCAGCGTGACGCTGTATAGTACTAAACGAATCATTGAAGAAGCCCGCAAGGCTGGACATACCGCCCAGGCGATAGATGTATTGCACTGCGATATAAAGCTGGAGAAGAAAACTCCCAGTGTCTATTATTATGGCGAGAAGCTAGACACACCAGATGCCGTGCTGCCACGCATAGGATCCAGCATTACCTTTTATGGAACTGCCATCGTGCGGCAGTATGAGATGATGGGCTGTTTTTCTACGGTGAGCTCTACCGCGCTGGTACGTAGCAGGGATAAGTTGAATAGCCTGCAGCGACTCACCCGCAGTGGTGTGGATATGCCCAAAACCGTTTTTACAAACTTCGGTGATCACACAGATGAGATATGCGCCATGGTGGGTGGACCGCCGGTCGTTATCAAGGTCCTTGAAGGAACTCAAGGGATAGGTGTCAACCTAGCAGAGACGCTGGAACAGGCAGACGCCATCATTGACGCGCATAATGACCTGAGAACGCGTGTCATTATTCAGGAATTTATCAAAGAAGCCGGCGGTGCAGATCTGCGTGCCTTTGTCGTAGGTGACAAGGTCGTGGGAGCGATGAAGCGCCAGGCACAGGAGGGCGAGTTCCGCAGTAATTTGCATAGGGGTGGTAGCGCAAAGAAAATCGATCTGACCGCAGATGAGGAGAAGACTGCCATCGATGCCGCAAAATCTTTGGGGTTAGGCGTTTGCGGTGTTGATATTTTACAAAGTAGCCGTGGGCCGCTTGTGCTGGAGGTGAATAGCTCACCTGGTCTGGAAGGGATTGAAAGCGCCACGGGACATAATATCGCCCGCGAGATCATCAATTATATAGAGGCCAACGCATAATATGCATGAATTTCTAAATATATTAGGGCATGATATCATGCCTGGCTCCAGTCATGTACTCAATTTCAACATGGCAAAACTCTACACCTCTACGGTCGTAGAAGTTCCCGTGATCATTGAGCGTGGCAAGCCACCCGGTCCAGTAGTTTTATTGACTGGTGGATTGCACGGTGATGAGATAAATGGGGTAGAGGTAGTGCGCCAGATGATTGCCAAAAAATGGAACAAACCAGTCTGCGGTACCGTTATCTCCATTCCTGTATTGAACATTTTTGGTTTTTTGAACAATCAGCGGGAATTCCCAGATGGGCGTGATCTCAATCGCATGTTTCCTGGAACTAAGTCTGGCCCATTGGCTAGTCGTTTTGCCTACCAGATCGTTCATGAGATCCTGCCGCATGTGGATTATATCATGGATTTCCATACGGGTGGTGCAAAACGTTTCAACGCGCCTCACATTAGGATCGATAAAGATGAGGAGCGCTCCCTAGAACTGGCTCACATCTTCAATGCGCCCTTTCTCATGTATTCAAAAAACCTGAAAAAAAGTTTTAGATCCACCTGTTGCGAGATGGGAAAGGTCTATCTGCTTTTTGAGGGTGGGCAATCCAGCCAGAGCGATAAAGAAATTGTCCTGACAGCCGTACGCGGCGCGGTGCGGGTTTTGTCACATTTGAAGATGCTCAATCCTAAAGTCACGGTCATCCCAGCTATGATGAATACCATAATTATTGAGGATTCACGCTGGGTAAGGGCAAAATATTCTGGCCTGCTGCATCCCAAGGTGGGGCACAGCCGCAAGGTAAAGAAAGGCGACCTGCTCGCAACGATAACCGATCCTTACGGAAAATTGCGCTACTCTGTAAAGGCGCCTACTCAGGGCTATGTGATCAACGTGAATTATAGTCCGCTGGTGTATCAGGGCGATGCGATTTTCCATATATCTGAACATGAGGAGCAGGGAGAGGCTTAGATCCCGCTTTCGCGAAAAGCGCAACAATCTACCACACCCAGATATCGACCGGCTGAGTCTGGAAGTGACAAACAATTGTTTACAGTTGCCCCTGTGGAATTACTCGATCTATCACCTGTTTCTGACCATTGAGAGGTTGAAAGAGATAAATACCCAATATCTACTACAGGTGTTGCAGGGCAGGGATAAAAATGTCGTAGTCTCACGCAGCAATTTTGAAGATAGCAGCATGCGCCACTTCTTGCTTAATGATGACACGCGATTAGTGGAAAACCAGTACGGCATCCCGGAACCACAAAACGGAATAGAACTACAGCCGGACTCGATTGAGCTAATATTTGTCCCGCTGCTAGTGGCAGATTTGCATGGGAATCGCCTAGGTTACGGGAAAGGTTTTTACGACCGTTTTCTAGAAAGCTGCCGTGATAATGTCATAAAAGTAGGTTTGTCGCTGTTTGAGCCTATAGACCAGATTCCCGATATCAAAGATCACGATCAGAAGCTAGATTATCTGGTCACGCCTGAAAGGGCCTATGATTTTTCTGCGGAATTAGAGTAAGCCTGGGCCAAACGTTTTGAATCATAACCTTTGTTTTCTCGCGTGATAAAAGCGAGGATAAAGCATACGCATCGCAGATGCGCGCGACACTCAGCGAGCAAACTAATAGCTAAAAACTAACAGCCAACATCTATATAAAAAAAACCTAACAATCATCCCGTAAATTTGGCCTATGGAAAACCTACAGCTCAACGTAAATGATGAAACCTCCAGATTGCGGGCAGTGGTACTGGGTACGGCATATAGCAACGGCCCCACACCAGCGCTGGAAGATGCCTACGATCCTAAAAGCAGGCAACACATTGAAGCTGGAACCTACCCGCAGATTGAGGATATGGTGAATGAGATGGAGGCAGTGAACCAGGTATTTAAAAAATATGATATCACTGTTTACAGACCGAAAAACATTCCGGACTACAACCAGATTTTTACCCGCGACATAGGTTTTGTGATCGGTGATAAATTTATCAAGGCAAACATATTGCCAGATAGAGATCAGGAACTGGATGCCCTGCAGCATGTGCTGGACAAGATCCACCCTAGCCAGATCATCAAACCACCAGAGGAAGTCCATATAGAGGGTGGTGACGTTATGGTGCATAACGAGTATCTTTTTGTAGGTACCTACCGCGGTGCAGATTACGCAGATTACGTTATCGCACGCACAAATGTGGAAGCTATTGCCTGGCTTGAAGAGACTTTCCCAGATAAAAAGGTGGTGAGTTTTGACTTGCGAAAGGATAACATGGATCCCTACAAAAATGCCTTACACCTGGACTGTTGTTTCCAGCCAGTAGGGAAACATAAGTGCATTATCTACAAGGGCGGGTTTTTGCAGGAAAAAGAATATGAGTGGCTGGTAAATCATTTTGGCAATGAGAATTGCTTTGATATCACCCGGGAAGAAATGTACCACATGAACTCAAATATTTTTTCCATTGCACCAGATATTGTCGTCTCTGAAAAAGGTTTCACAAGGCTGAACACCTGGTTGCGAGAGCAAGGCATTACAGTAGAAGAAGTTCCCTATGCAGAGATTGCCAAGCAGGAGGGACTACTGCGTTGTTCTACCTTGCCGCTGATTAGAGATTAGATTGACTAAGTATGCTTTTGCAAAAACAAGCTGATAACAGGCTTGTTGAAGTATGAGGCACAATCACACAAACACTATATGAAAAAACAAATCACGAGCACCGTGTTTATGGTGCGACCCTCGCAGTTCAGGCTCAATGAGCAGACTGCCGTCAATAATTATTACCAGGATACTGATGCCACCATCAAGAATGCAAATAGCAAGGCGCAGGAAGAGTTTGACGCTTTCGCGAAAGCGTTACAAAAGAAAGGCATAGAAGTCATTACAATCGAGGATGACAATAGATACGACACCCCGGATTCTATTTTTCCAAACAACTGGATATCCACGCATCAAAATGGTGACCTGGCGCTATATCCCATGTACGCAAAAAACCGCCGAGCAGAGCGCCGTCCAGAGGTGCTGGAAAGACTGGAGAAAGAAGGTTTTACCATCAAGAACGTCGTGGATTACACCGCGGCAGAGGAAGAGGGACTTTTTCTTGAAGGTACGGGCAGCCTGCTGATTGACAGGGTGAATGAACGTGCCTACTGCAGCCTATCGCCTAGGGCGAGCGAGCAGATCCTTATTGAGTTTTGTGAGGATTTTGAATATACACCGGTCATTTTTACGGCGTACCAAACCGTGGAAGGCGAGCGACTGCCCATCTATCATACAAACGTGATGATGGCGCTAGGGGAAGAATATGCCGTGGTGTGTCTGGATAGTATAGACGATACAAAAGAGCGCAAGAATCTTTTGAACCACTTGAAACAAACGGGTAAGGAAGTCATTGCAATAACCGAAGCCCAGGTGTCCAGCTTTGCGGGCAATATGATGCAGGTGCATAACAATGCTGGCGAGCGGTTTCTAGTGATGAGTGATCAGGCGTACACCTCGCTAAGGGTAGAACAAATAAGTGCTTTGGAAAAGTATAATGAAATACTGCATCCAGATATAAGCACGATTGAGCGACTAGGCGGCGGTTCTGTACGCTGTATGATGGCAGAGGTGTTTTTGCCTAGAGCGTAGGATTAGAAATTCAGATGCTAATTCGAGCGACAGTCGAGAATAAGTTTCAAGTCTTAAAAGATTTTTTGAAATAAAGATGCTCTCGATTCTCGCTCTAGCTGGCATTGTCAATTCATTCTATTTAGTTACACGCTAAAAGATTCCCAACTTTCCCAATTCTGTAACATATTATCAGCTGCAATCGTCCTATACTGCAAGAATTCAAACATACACCATGAGAAAAATACTTTCGCTTGCTGCGGCAGCGCTAATCGCTGCCAGTTGTAGCAGTACGAAAAACAACAAAAACGACCTCGCTACCCAGACTCCCATCGTCACTAGCATGGATCTGACGGCTGTTCAGGATGATCAGCTGCCGGTCGTTATCAACCCTGGTCGGTTTACCAAAGAGACAGTTACCTATAGGTTACCTAGAGTCGTGCAGGGAACTTACTCGGTAAGTGATTTTGGGAAATACATTGACGATTTTAAAGCCATGGCTTATGACGGTACCCAGTTGACCGCTAATAAAAGTGGTAACAACACCTGGACGATTAATAACGCCACGATGCTGGATTTTATCACCTATGACGTAAACGACACTTTTGATATAGAGGCGCAAGGCGGTATAGGCAACGAGCAACCGTTCTCACCTAGTGGGACAAATATTGAGGAAAAGAATTTTGTGCTTAACCTGCATGGGTTCATCGGTTATTTTGATAGCCTAAAGAACAACAAATACACGCTGGAGGTTACCGCACCGTCAGACTTTAAGAAAACCAGTGCACTCATGCAAGCGGGCGAGCGTATGACAGAGGATGGGAAGCAGGTGACCACCTACAACGCAGATCGTTATTTTGACATTACCGATAACCCAATGATGTACGGTGATCTGGATGTAGAAGAATTTATGGTGGGCGATATCAAGATTGTCCTGAGTGTGTATTCACCTAACGGTACGCATACTGCCGCAAGCCAAAAGGACAACATGTACAAGACCATGCAGGCGCAAAAAGCTTATCTGGGCGATATCAACAGCACCAGCCGTTATGACATTTACCTATATCTATCAGACGGGTCAGAAACTGCACCTAAAGGATTTGGCGCACTGGAACACCACACCAGTACGGTTGTTGTATTGCCAGAAGCAATGGCACCAGAAAGACTGGCAAGCAGCATGACAGATGTGGTGGCACACGAGTTCTTCCATATCGTGACGCCGCTGTCAGTACATTCAGAAGATGTTCACTACTTTGATTATGATCAACCTACCTTCTCAAAGCACTTGTGGATGTATGAAGGCGTGACGGAATATTTTGCGCAGCACTTTCAAGTGGCAGAAGGCCTGGTTACCCCTGATGAGTTCTACAACGAAATGATGGGTAAAATCTCCAGTGCCAAAGCCTATGACGATACCATGAGCTTTACCATGATGAGCGAGAATATTCTGGATGAACCTTACAAGGACAACTATATCAACGTGTATTCTAAAGGAGCCTTGATCGGAATGTGCATCGACCTACTGATGAACAAGGAAAGTGATGGTAACCGCAGCATGTTGTCACTGATGAAGGAGCTGTCTAAAAAATACGGAAAGAACAAACCATTTGAGGATGATAAAATCATCGCAGAGATCAGCTCAATGACTTATCCCAGCGTTGCAGAATTCTTGCGCACACACGTTCAAGGAACCACGCCCATAGATTATGAGCGTTTCTTTAATATGGCTGGCTTGAGATATGATGAGAAAGAAGTTCCCACCAACTATATTTTTGCAGGTGGTCAGAATATCATCTTTGGTGCAAATCAAGAACGTGGTCTCATTAAATTTACAGATGTTGCTCTTGAGAATTCTTTTTGGGCATCGGAAGATATCCAGGCAGATGACATTCTTATTTCGTTTGAGGGTGTTGAACTTACCCTGGCCAATGCGCAGAGCGCTGTAGGAGCCATCATGGGATGGCAACCAGGTAAGGAAATTACCTATGTAATAGAGCGCGACGGTGAGACGATGGAGAAGAAAGCAACGCTTACTGCGCCTACTGCAATGTCTAAAACGCTAGTAGAAGATGAAAATGCCACCGCAGCTCAGATAGCGGTACGTAAAGCTTGGCTGGATATATAAACTATGATAGGTTGAGATTTCAAAAGCAGGCGAGAGCCTGCTTTTTTTGTTTAAAGATGATCATGGCCTATTTTAGTCGCAAATTTTGAGCAATATGCGATTCGGTAAAGCCACCTCTATTTTCATTTTAATAGCATCCATGGCGGTCGTCGTTTTGTCGGTTATTGATCTTTTTGATGATGCAACAACCATCAATTACTGGTCATTATTTACCAGTCTTATTCTTGCCGCCGCCGCCATCCATAACCTGTATCGCATGTATAAAGAAGAAGCTGCAGCAAATGCTGATGGGCATTAAGCTCTAAGGACTTCACATTAGTACCTTTGATTATCTTGCTGATTTTCTTGGTTTCACAAAGTGCAAACTCTGTATAATCAATCCAGTCAGTGATCTCCCATCGATAATAGGACGTTACTTATGTCTTGATCACCTTAATTACTTTCACTTCATTATCGATCCAGATTTGCAATACATAAGTTCCAGGGGCATATTGGGACATATTGATCCCATCTTGATCATAGAGAACTTCAAATCGCCTCCCTGTGATGCCGTAAAGTTCCAGCCTGTCTGGAATGGATTGACTGCGTATATATAATTGATCCTCGACTGGATTCGGGTAAATGGAAATGCCCTCAAATTGAGATGACTCTGTAATTCCCACCGGAATTGCATTTTGAAACCTCGCTAGAAATACCCTGCGTGAAGTGCTTGTCGAGCTTGTGCGCATGCCGGCAATGATTATTTTCCCGTCATCCTGCAACAGTATATTTCGGGCGTAGTCCTGTCGTGCGGCATCTGCAACTAGAAACTGGCCATTGTTGCCAAAAGCCGTGACCGCACTTCCATCTGAATTTAGGCGGGTAATGTTGAAGTCATAATTATTGTTTGCGATAGTTTGCGCAATGGCGAACAATCCACCATCGCTGGTTTCTTTTATTTGCCTGCCAAAATGCACACCATAACCCGATGAATTGATCGGGATCACGATTTTGCCGTCCGTGTCAAATGTTAAGTCTAGCTGGCCGGTTGAACTATCGTATTGTGCGATCGCGAGTCCAGCAACCTGGCCATTGCCGCCACTGTTTCCCAGGGCAACTATCTCACCCGTGGACTTGATCAATAGGTTATTCAGATTGTCAAACGTGCTATTGAAATCCGTGCGTACGATTCCACCCGTGCCGAAGCCCGTCGCAAGCGTACCGTCTGCATTGTATTTTACGATCACAAAGTCAGTATCTGTGCTAGAGATTTCCTCTACGCCACCTATGACGATGCTACCATCAGCTAAAATTCTCAAGGCACTAAAGACAACTTCATTTGATATTGCCACTGGAACCATCCCGCTGGTTCCCCAGCCGCTGTCCAGAATTCCCGTTGCGGTGTATTTCAGCAATACCGCGATATCATCATCTGATGCTGGTGGTTGCGTCTGGCCTATGGCGTAAATACTGCCATCGCTGGCCACGGCCACGTCTCCCATAAAATCATCCTCACTGCCTAGATCAATCTTTACATATCCATTGTTCCCAAAACTACTATCCAGCGTACCGTCAGTATTTATACGCACCATTAAAGCATCGTTTCTCACACCGAATAGCGATGGATTCACGTCTGCCTGACCAGATATAATCAACTTTCCATCAGCCTGAATGATTATATCATAAATCTCTTCTTTAGAATTGGGGACAGATTCATTGATTAAAAATCCTGTACCATTGAAAGTAGTGTCATAACTACCATCCACATTGTGCCTGGAAACGTAGAATTCAGTATTGAAATCCAGCGGTCCCGCTACTACTACCTTACCATCAGCCTGGATGATCGCATCGTTGATAAAGTTGTTGTTAGCTTGCCCACTTGCATAACCAGCTGTCCCATAAGTCATGTCCAGACTTATGTTTTGAGCAAGTGTGGCGCTTGCCAGCAAGAATGCAAACCCGATAAGAATGAATTTTTTCATAACCGCTAAAGTAGGATAAATTAGGCTCTGAAAATCATTTAGTTACGGGAATCGTTTTGAGTGATAATGAGGTTGTTGAATTTTGAAGAACTCCATCTGGATCCCGCTTTCGCGAAAGCGTAAACTTAAAATGCTTTAAAATATCATGCAGGCTTCAGTTTATTCAGAAACTTCTCGGCATTGTTGAGGTGGGTCTCCCTTTTCTTTGTATCCATTTTATCCCAGGATCCCAGTAGCATCGCCAGGCGTGGATTCTTGCCCAGGAAATCGCTGTGCTTATCCATAAAGTTCCAGAACAGCCCGTCCCAGGTGTCGCGCCACTCGCCGTTGCCGTAATTGCTCATTTTTTTGACATAGTTACTCCCGCCTATATAGGGTTTTGTGGCAAAGGTGCCGCCATCTGCAAACTGGCTCATCCCATATACATTAGGCACCATCACCCAGTCATAGGCATCTATGTACATTTCCATAAACCACTGGTAAACGTGATCTGGTTTGATCTCGCACAGCAACATAAAATTGCCCAGAATCATGAGCCGCTCGATGTGGTGGTTATAGCCAGACTTGAGCACTTTTTTAATGGTATCATCTATGGGATCGATCCCTGTGGTGCCATCGTAAAAACTGGCTGGCATGTGCCGGCGGAATCCAAAGAAATTCTTGTTGCGCATGAAAGTGCCTTTGGCCTCATACATGCCGCGCATAAATTCCCTCCAGCCTATGATCTGCCGTACAAATCCCTCGATGCTATTGATCCTTATGTCATTCTCGCGACCGTATTCCAGCGCGCGATCCAGCACCAGCTGGGGCGATAGCAATCCCGCATTGATCATGGGCGATAGAACGCTGTGGTTAAGGATGCGTTTCTCCTTTACAATGGCATCCTCGTAGGGACCGAATTCATCAAAGCGCTCTTTGAGAAAATTCTCCAGCCACTCTTCTGCCTGATCGTGGGTGTGTGGATAGAAAGGCTGATCCTGAACCTCGCCAAAATGATCGCTAAAATTATCCGCAACATATTCCACCGCTTCCTTATAATAATCTGTAGCGGTGGGGAACTCTACATTGGGCGGTGTTTTTTTGGCGGGATATTTCTTGCGGTTGTCGCCATCGTATGACCATTTGCCTCCCTGTGGGTCGTCATCGCCCTCGAGTAGGATATCGCGATTCTTGCGTTGCTGCTTGTAAAAAGTGGTCTGGTGGAAACTTTTTTTACCCTCTTTAAAAAATTGCTTGAGATCCTCCTGCGTGTTCAGAAATAGGGGTGAGTCGTGCCTGACGGTCTTGAGACCGTGCTCATCTGCGGCTTGCTCTATGTAGTCCCCCAGATATTTATCTGTAACGTCTATGTAGTGGATCTGGTTCACACCGTGCTTTGCAAGCTGATCGATCAGTTTACGTATGTCGTGGTGATCGCTGGTGGCGTCAATGTAATCGGTTTTTTTGTGCTTGCCGTGCAGGTAGGATTCATAGAATTTCATGCTGGCACGGTGGAAGGCGATTTTCTGCTTGTGGAATTTATACTGGGTAAAAAACAATCGCTCTTCCACCAGATAAAAAACACCAGAAACCTCTTCCAGTGGCGAGTCCTTAAACAGTTGATGGGGAAAAACCAGATTTGCCGTTTTCATTCTTTTTTTTTGGTAAGGTAAAAACGATGTTGTGCAAACCCTGTTAAGGCGACTGGTTTAGTGCATTTTTAACGGATTGAGAGAGATGTTTTTTTGTTGCGCTTTCGCGAAAGCGGAATTATATTTAATCTAGCAATCAAAAATTAATCATGAAAAAATTACTGGTCATTTTTATTATGTTTTGCTGTGGAACCACCATGGCGCA
This sequence comes from uncultured Flavobacteriaceae bacterium, assembly GCA_963740155.1. GTDB lineage: Bacteria > Bacteroidota > Bacteroidia > Flavobacteriales > Flavobacteriaceae > Nonlabens. The sequence continues at coordinate 439,496 of CAVUDE010000005.1, forward strand.
ACAAGCTGATTCTACAAAAGTGCGATTGATGTATGAAGCAGGTGCGGGGATCGCGAGCCTGGATTTTCAGGGTCAGGGTTATAGTACGGCTTTTGCGAGCAACCTAAATGTGGGTGTACGTGGTGATTTCAAGTATTTCTATGTGAGTGGTGCGGTAAGCACGTTCTCAACGACAGGGAATGTAGATCTGAGCGGGCTGGAATACAGGGTACGCACAACCAGTTTAGGTCTGGACCTGCGGGCGGGATCTAATTATGATTTGACAGATGATTTGAGCCTGGTTTTCGATTTTGGCTTTGCCTATCACTATCAGGCGGTCAATGAATATGAAAGCAAGGTGGGGCCAGACTTTGAGAATGAGAACCGCGGCTTTAACGGCTCGCTTTCCTCATCGCTAGGTTTTCAGTACGATATCAGAAAGAATAGAAGTGTCTTTCTAAAGTTAAGCTCTCTCACAGGTTTATTTGACAACGGCTATGCAGATGGCGCGGCGGTGCGTTTTGATAACGTGAGTTTTGTTAGTCTGGGGTTTGTTTTTTAGAGATCACTGATTCATAAATCTGTAAGAGCTTATAGAGTGAATTGTGTTTTGATGATGACTTAAACCAGTAATAAACTATTCAGATTTATCTCTTGTAGCAACCGATTCGTAAAAATCAGTGCCCACACGATTAATATGATTGTTAAGGTCTGAATTGCTGATACGATGATAGATGCTCAGGTCAATCTTATAAGGTAAATAGAGATCATCCAGTTTATGAGATATGAGGTACAGTGTCTCGTGTTTTACCCCAGCGCCCAGAATTGTAAGATCAATATCAGATCCATAGCGGTAGTTACCCATGGCTCTGGATCCATATAGAATGACTTTCTCTATTTCAGGGAATTGTGAGAAAACCTTATTAATAGATGCAACCGCTTTATGTGGGAGTCCATGATCAAGTTTAGTCTCTGGAAGCATTTATTGCTGGGTTTTAAGCGAATTCATCTTCAGTGAAAAGTTGTGAAAAGCAGGGTAGTACTGGTTAATAATATTCTGGAATATAGCATCTGCGGTGCTTTCATCGTAAGTATGCGATGTCAGGTTGCGGTCTTTAATCATATCCATCCACACCTGCCCGTCGTCGATCAATTCTGCAGCAAATGCTTCTCTCGTGGCATCTTTTGAACCGTAAATCTTTACCTCGCCGCGATCACCTAAAAAGTCTTTGAGGACTTTCCAAGCCAGTTCATGAGTGTATTTAAAACGATGTATTAGACCCTCTTTAATGATATCATCTAGAAACTCATCTTTGGAAATATTACCTTTTTCATTGATTTTATAATCTGACTCAATTCGTTTTACGGCTTGATCGAGCTTTGAAAAAGCATTCTCAAAATTTGAAAAGCGCTGCTCCCATCGTGTATGTGATTTTCAGTCATGGTAAAAGTGTTTTGCCTCACTCATTCAAAGTTACATCTTTTGATTTTAGAATGTGGATTATTTACCGTTGTCAAAAAGGTCAGTAACTCACTAGTGCGATGATCGTTTTTAAGACCATCTTTTCTATAACTGATTTCTGATGAAGTATTTTCCTAGCATGGGAAAAGCACTCAAGATTATTCTGATCGTTTTGGTTTCTATTGGCGATTTTATACGCCGCAGGTCATTTCTATGCTAAATACAAGTTGCGTGATTTTATTGAAAACGATCTCGTTTCTGGAAAGGTTCAGGTAGAAGATATCGGGCTGAATCTTTTGACGGGTGATATATCTGCTGCGCAGCTAAAAACCGTCGATTCTACCGGTGGCGCAATAGGATTTCAGATAGAAGAATTTCACGTCAAAGGAGTTGATTATTACAAACTGCTCACCACAGACACACTTCAAGCCGACAAGTTTTTGCTAAGCAATTATAAAATCCAGTTGGGTGAAAAGAACACGTCCCAGCAGGATTCAACCAAAAGCAAAATAGTCATCGCCATTAAGAATATTGACCTCACTGATGGCCAGATAATAAAAACCAAATCCAACCAACAGACCGCTTATGTGGACATGCCACAAGCGATTTTTAAAAATACCTCATTACCTATAGCAGATCCCATTAGCGGATTGCAATATGTGATTGAAGAAGTAAAGATCGATAGTGTTTTTTATAAAATGAACCAGCGGGAAAATGTGTATCTCGCTGGGATGGTTATGAATCAGGATTCAATTACCGGGAGGAATTTGAGGTTGATCACTAATGACAGCGTACAAGCCCTAGTCAACACTGGGAAGATCAACTACGATATCCTTGATCTCAAAGCTCCTACAATAAAATTGGCCGATTACAACCTAAAGTTGAGCCAGCCGCAGCGATTGACTATAAAAGAGGTTTCCATCCAGCAACCCGTGTTTGAAAGCACGTGCCAACGCAAATTCCACCCCAGCAGACCCCTCTCGCACCTATCATCAATTATTGCGGGACATGAAACTGGAACTGGACATTCCCACAATTACCGTGAGCAACGGCGCTGTTTACCTATAGCGAGCCACATGATAAAACCGGAAAAAGGGGTGTGGTTAAATTTGACCAGATCAACGGAAAAGTAAGCGACTTCTCAAACCTAAAAAAACGACAACCTGTTACCGCAAAAGCCTCCGCTAGATTTATGGACGATAGCATGATCAATGCAGAGTGTACCATGCCCGTGTACAGCGCAGACGATGATTTTCAGGTAAGAGCAGATATTCATGACTATGATCTAGCCAGCATCAATGCTTTTACGGAACCCGTGCTAGATATCAAAATCAGCGGTAACGTAAAGGATTATTATTTTACGCTGGACGGTAAAAAAGAGATAGGCTATATCACCACCCGCATTTCGTACGATGATTTAAAAATAGAACTGGTCAACAAAAAAGGCCAGCCTAAATGGTTGTTATCAGGCATTGCCAACTTACTGGTCAAAAAATCAAGAAAAGAAGCCGTAAAGGAAGCCCAACTCACCCGCGACGCCAGCAAGACCGTCTTTAACTTTATCTGGAAGATCCAGAAAAAGGCCTTGAGGGAGGTGGTGATGTAGTTCAATAAAGGAGTCGGTTTGCAAGCATTTTTCAGACTCAAACTGTTTATGAAGAGTTGATCAGTTTTATTTCAAAACGATGCTTTTCAAATTTGGATCATATTTATAGTTTATTATCGATCCGTTTAAAATCAATGATATCGCCTGTTCTATAATTTCCAATGGAACTACAAACCATTCTCTTGGTTTTAATCTCTGTCCACTTTTATTGAACAGATCAATCTCTAAACACGCACTTGCAAAAAATCGATGTAAGAGACTTTCCAGTTTGTTAGCATTTCGATTATAAACTTTGTATGTGGCAATTTTTATTACATCAGCGAATAAATAAGTAGCCTCATTTTTAGCATTTTTAATTCTATCATCTACAGAGCTACTTGCAAAGCCTATTTTATATAGGTCATCAATACTTGACAGTTTTTCATTTTGCGATTCAGATTTTAATATGTAAATCCATCCAGTTTGTAAATCATCTTCATTCACCAATCCCGTATTAACAAATAAGTCATTTTCAATTCTATGAAAAGTGTTAGTTACCAATTTCCCACTTTTTTGGATTTGTTTGCCTAAGGATCGGTAAAGCATATTACTGAAAGTGCCATTTTCAAAAACCGTTCTTGTCCTGCCTTCTATTCTCACTCTGTTCCCAGATTTCTGCTCCCATTTTTCTTTTTTAAGGTTTGCAGATTCTAAATACAACAAGATTCCATCGATTAAATAATAGTTACCTACGTGCAGATTTTTTTCGATATTCTTAAAAGCTTTTAATTGTCTTTTGCCAGCTTTGATTTCCTTGTGGACTTTGCGAAACATCGTTTCATACTTTTCAAAGTCTTTTTCTTTCATTGCTGTCCTTCTTGCAATAAAATCTGCTTCTGCTCTGTTTTCAGGAGATGGCGTATGCTTGAATCTAAAAATATCTACGTCACCATCAGAGCCTAATAATCCCAACTCATCTTTCTCGTTTAAAATATCATCAATCGATTGTTTTTCGATGGCTACATATCCCAGCAAATTGTGTCTATCAAATGGCTTTAGAGTTTTTTTTTGAGACTCATTTTGCCTGAAGTTCTTCAGTCTTGCCAAAAGTCCGTACTCTGACATACTACTTGAATTTGGCTCTCTATTTTTTTTGTCAACAAACACATTTATTTCTTCAAAAGAATCAATCAGTCTGTCTTCATCAGTCTTTACGGTAGAAGCTTTGACTTTTGAATCCAGCAACCCAAAGTCGTCATCTTCAAAAATGTCGTCTAGTGTTAGTTTCTTTTTAGCCATTTGCCATAGATTTTTTACGTTTCAACTCTCTCAAAAAAATTAAGGCTTCGGCCATTCTTTTTTCCTTATGGTCAAACGACTGAATATTAGGCTGTAAACCATTATTGTTTTTTACCCATTCCTTAATTTTTGGCCAGAGCAAAATGGCTTCATCCTCTGTCATATTAAATTTTGTAGATTGAATATGCTGGTCGATAAGTTTTAAAACTTGCGTGGTCACTGATTTGGATAAAATTTCAAAAGCTTTTTGAAATGGATTTACTTGGTCAATTAAGTCTATGTGGATGTCATCGATATTCACAAAACTTCCTGCCATTCTGATGAATCTTTTATCGCCTTGTTCTTCAATTGAACTATTCTTAATCACTGAATCCACTACCACGTGTTGCCTTACAGCCTCTACATCCTCATCGTTTAGATCGGGATAGACTTCTCTGATAATTTTAGGAATTAAAACCGTATTAATGACTTCTGGTTCTACATTACCTGGCATTGCCTTGAGCATTTGAGGGTCTTGCAATATTTTGGCTTTCAAGTCATTTAAATCGGTTTCAATAATATCTTCTGCTCTTTTAGAAGTAGGTAGTTTAAAACCTCTGATTTTAATTGTTTTATCATCATCATCTAGTCCGTATTCTGTCGCAGGGTCATCCTCGTCTTCCTTAATTCTAAATTTGAAGTTAGGTGCGAGTACCTGTTCCATTAATAAAGACGCTGTAATGGCTTTCAACATATTATTGACAGACAGTCTCACCTCCTCACTTTCAGCATCAGGATTAGCGATGAGATTCGTAAACTGGGCATGAGTTTTATTGTCACTATCTCTTGTGGCTCTGCCTATAATCTGAATAATTTCAGTTAGTGACCCTCTATACCCTATAGTTAAGGCATGTTGACAATAAGGCCAGTCAAAGCCTTCTTTTGCCATTCCCAAAGCTATGATGATATCTATATCATCAGCCGAATCTATTTCCCTTAAATAACCGCTTATCTTATCTCGCGATTTTGGATCATCGTTCACCAGATCAGCGACTTTTAAAATTTTGCTTGATTTATTACTTTTTACGTAGTTAACTCCAGTTTTTTCATCTTGGTATTTCAGTGTTCCTAAAACATCTATAATACGGTCAACTTCATCGTTTTTCAATTTTGAGGATTCTGCAGAATTTACACTCGGAATATGAATAATGGTTTTTTGATTTTCATCTAATATTTCAGCTAAAGCTGAAACACCTGTTTCTGGATTTTTCCTAAAATACCTACCAGAATAAAAGTGGTAGCCGATCCCCAGAGATTTCAAGTACTCATAACCATTCAGCTGCTGGTAATAAGTATAAGTGACCTTGGTAAATTTTGCTTCGTCTTCAGGCATTAGGACAGGAACACTATCTCCTCTAAAATAGGAACCGGTCATGGCTACGATATGAGCATCTGAATTTGCCATAATGCTTTTGAGAACTTGGCCTAAAATGTTATCACCTTCTGCTGAAACGTGATGAAATTCATCAATGGCAACCAGGGTTTCATCCAGCCGTTTTACATTAAGGCTGTCAAAAGCTGCCCGCAAAGTAGAATGGGTACATACCAATATCTGTTCATCAGAATCCAAAAAGTTCAAAAATGCCGTTACTTTACTCTTTTCTTTTCCCGGTGTACAGAGGTTGTATTTAGGATCTGGATCCCAATCTGCAAAAAAACCGTATTTTTTTAATTCTGTTGATCCAAATGATGCACCAATCGATTTTTCAGGAACAGCAACGATTACCTTTTTAAGACCTTGATATTTTAGTTTGTGCAAGGCAATAAACATCAGTGCCCGCGACTTACCCGAGGCTGGTGGCGCCTTAAGCAATAAATATTGGGCAGTTTTGCCTTCATAGGCTTTTTCCTGCATTTCTCGCATTCCCAGAGCGTTGGTGCTTTTGCTTTTACCTGTTTGCTTGTAATCTACGTGTACTAAGTTTGGCATTTTCTAATCCTCTTGTGGTGGTAAATGATTCTTAATGATTTTATCAAAATCACTTTCAAATAGTCTATCTTGAATAATTCGATATTTTTCAAATTCACTTTCGGCGTGGGCTTTAGCTATTTCGGCAGTTACTTTTCCTGCATTATTGCAATACGTTCCTGTCTGTAGCTTCTATAAATCTATTCAACCTACTTTCCCAATCTTCCATGGATAATGGAATTTGCCTCAAAGCCATATCTTCTGCGATATCCAGATAAGCAGAAACCAATCGTTGTAGCTGCTGCATTTCTTTTTCTGATAGGTAATTTTTTGCAACACTTACATCAAATTTTTGAACCTTACCCTTTGGTGCGTCTTTCCAAGAGGTTAATCCCATATTTTTAGTTTCGTGGTTTGCTCTTTTTATGATCAGCTCGGCTGCGGTGAGTCCGTGAATTGCCCAGTGTAATTTGTTTTGTACCGTGGCAAAAAAACGTTTGGTTGCCGTGGCAGTTACATCATAATCTATAGCGGTGGCATAGATATCTGTAATTTTTTGATAGAATTTTCGCTCGCTTAATCTTATTTCACGTATCCGCTGCAGTTGTTCTTCAAAGTATTGTTTACCCAGAATGGAGCCGTCATTTTTAAGACGCTCATCATCCATCGTAAAACCCTTAATTGTAAATTCTTGTACTATTTGAGTTGCCCATTTTCTAAATTGAATGGCTCTTTCTGAATTTACTTTGTAACCCACCGCAATAATTGCCGAGAGATTGTAGTGCTGTGTATTATAATTTTTGCCATCAGAAGCAGTTATCCTGAATTTTCGGATAACTGCTTCTTCTTGCAATTCATTGTCACTGAAGATCTTTTTGAAGATGGTCGCTTATGGTTCTAACGTTTACATTGTAGAGCGTCGCCATCATTTTTTGGCTCAGCCAGATGTTTTCGTTCGCATAAATGGAATCTACACCACTTTCTCCATTTGCTGCGATAAAGGTTAGGTATTCTGCTGAGGAAGAACGGATTAATGATTTTGCTTCTACATGTTCTTTCTTTTTACTCATTTTAATTTCTGTTTTCTTGCTTTCTTCGCTTTCGCAAAAAGCGTGTCCTTTTTTACCATTTCCTCGTATTGCTTGAATAAATACTCCAGCCGCTCCGTATCGTTTTTAAAGGGTTGCAGGCGGTAGCATTGCTCAATGGCGGTATCTAGTTCTTGATGAGCGTTGAGCAATTCTTGAGGCATGGTGTCTGGATTGTACAGCTGTGCCATGGTTTTACTGGGGTGTTTTGCCCGTTCATCGAGAATAGCGAAGACATAGAGATTGAGGTTTTCTTTTTGTTTAATGGTTATCTCTGGAAAAGGAAATGTGTTATAGCAAAGTTTGGCTGAATAACGATAATCCGTTTTAAGTTTGCCACCTACATTTCTTACCCAAACCATGTGCATACGTGAAGTTACTACCGCAAAAAGCCAAGGGTTCTGTGTTGCAATGATTAAATTCGAGTCACTTGCTTTATAGCTGGAATCAAAATAACCAATAGGTATATAATCCCTATTTTCGGATGAGTGTCTCGGAATAAGAATAAAATCTTTGTTCTTCGGTTGGGTAATTTGAGCAAAAAGATGGGGTATTTCCGCTAATTGAGGCCTTGACGAATTCAATCTTACTATTTCATTCTTATCGACTCTCTCTTTGACAAGTGGTAATTTATTATAGTCCTTTTCATCTACCCCTTCTAACCATAAACAATACCTACGTTTACCATTTAAAAATTCATGAGCTGATAGTAAGGGTCTTATCCATTTTGAAGAATTAGGTTCACTTCTTAGAAAATCTTTCTTTTCATTTTCAGTAAATAATAAATTGCCTCCATCAGCCGGCATATTTCCGAAATTCATTTCAGGTAGGTTTGATAATGATTTTTCAGCCTTTGCTACTGTTATGTTTGATGCGTCAACTAAGTATGGGTTTATGTTTTTCGCTTCTATTTGAAATTTCTTCTTGAATAGATATTTAGGTCTATTTGATAAGTTTCTCAATCCAACTATAATTACGGTTACACCCGCATTTCCTTTGGCATTATTTGTCCATTTAAAAGATTGATAGGCAAAACCGATTTCAATGTCATCAGATAGAACTCTGCTCCAGGTAATATCTACCAGCAATCCCTGGCAAATTGAATTGGTGGAAACAAATGCACATTTCGCATTAAATCCTAGAATATAATCAGCTCCTTTGTAAAACCATGCAGAGACATAATCCAAGCTCTTATAATTGCTCTTAAATAGTAGCTTTAAATCATCTTTTTGTGCATTGTCCTGATTACGACTACCCAAATAAGGTGGATTCCCTATAACATAAACCTCATCTTTCTTAGTAATCGGGCAAGCGGTTTTCCAGTTTTCTCTGGTAGCGTTTGCGTGGGTTATTTGTCCCGCATCTTTTAATGGTAATATGGGTTTTGATTTACCATAGTCAGACAGCACGTCTTCAAAGATCTTGTTCATCTGGTGTTCTGCGAGCCATAGTGAGAGAATGGCCATCTCGTGGGCAAAATCGTCTATTTCAATCCCATAAAATTGAGAGAGTTGTATTTGCGTAAATTCTAGCACAGGATCAGGACTGAGATCAATGATCTTTTCCAAAATCCTGATTTCCAGCAAACGAATTTCCTTATAGGTAATGATCAAAAAATTTCCACTTCCACAAGCTGGGTCAAAGAATTTGATCTTGGAAATACGCTTAATAAGGGCACGTAGTTGTTTAATTGTGTTCGCTTTCGCGAAAGCGTCATAAAAATCATCTAAAAAAAGTGGCTTAATGAGCTTGAGAATGTTCTCTACAGAGGTATAGTGCATACCCAGGTCACTGCGGTACTCCTTATCTACCACAGCCTGGATCATGGATCCAAAAATATCTGGATTAATATCCTTCCAGTCCAGGTCTCCTAGTTGAATAAGTGTCTTTCTTGCTTTAAAAGTAAATCTGGGTGACTTTATTTTACTGCTATACAAGCCACCATTTACATAAGGGAAGTCCCCACCCGATCGTTCCAAAGGAGAATGTTCTGGTCTTTCTTTAGGCGGTAGATTAAGATATTCAAATAAGTCGTCTAAAAAAGTATGCGTGTCCTTGCCGTTTTCATCAGTATGTAATGCTAGTGTATTTGTGAAGATGTCATCTTTATATATTCCTGTGTCTTCGGCAAAAAGACAAAACAATAAACGGGACAGGAAAATATTGAGCTCGTGAATACGTGCTTTCGAATTGTAAATTTCTGGATTTTCCTCAATGAGCAGATCATATAAATCTGCCATTTTATATGAGGCATCTCTATCTGCCTCGTTATCATTTGAAGCGTTATAGACCTCGCTACCCGCTAATGGTAAGAAAAAGTCAAAATTATCGGGTAGTGCCTTTAACTCTATATCTAGATTCTTACCCTTTTTAAGATCTATAGCAACAATATGATTATAGTCAGTCAAAATTACAAACCGTGGTTTGTACTTTAAAATGTTCTCATCAGATGCGCTTTCTTCAAGGCTACTCAATAGTTTATCAGACGCTTCTTCTTTAAAGAATAACTTCTTTTTGTATAAGACCTCGCCGTCAGCCCTGGCATAATTATAATCGCCTTTTTTAAGCCGGGTTACAGATGTTTTTGAAATACCATAGGCTATCAATAGATCATAGATAAATTCTTCTTTTGAGAGATTATCTATTAAATTTTGAACGTTGGTAGTTATTTCGGCTGATTTCATTACTAAAAATTGGGAAATTGCTAGTCTCCTAGCATAAGGATTAAATGTCTTGCCAGGTGTTTTGCTATATCAATTGGTAACGTTTTTAAGTATTAGAAAAACTTTAATAATTTATGTTCAGGATTGATTAACGCTTATTTTACTCAACCCCATCCTCAAGAAACCCATACTTCCCAGAATACATCAACATCTGCTCAGCAAAACTTCCCGGCTGCTCAATGGTAAAACCAGTAATCTCTTCACCATCCATGGTGGGAACGATCACTGGGTTGACAAAGCCTTTATAGGCAGGTGCCTTGAACTGGCTGTTGCGGTCTAGGACTTCCTGGTGGGTGGCGCGATCTACCTTTACGCCATAGTCTTCTACCAGGGCTTTTGCCGCCGCATAATCGCCCTCGCTAGTCATGCGCTGGGTCTCGCGCAACAACTTGCCAAAAAGCTCTCGCAACCCATCGTAATCCTTGATGTTGTAATAGGTGTTGCCATCGCGTTGTACTTTCTCGATCACGCTCTGGCCTTCCTGATTTTCAAATGCCCACGCGCTTACCCACTGGCGGTTGCGCATGTGCGCTTCTTCCACGTCTTTACCCATTTCCAGTCTGACCAACTGCGTCATGAGCCCGTTGCGTATATAGCCATCGTAGGCAGCCATGCCCACCTTGCGGTGGTCATCTACCAGGCCTAGTTCTTCCAGTTTGGGATCCAGTAGATAATACAAGCCAAACAGATCTGCACGGCCTTCCTCGATCGTGCTTTTGTAGCCTTTCAACGTTTCCTTGGGCGTTCCCACGCCCGGATTGATCTGGCCACTGGCGTGGCCTACCACCTCATGTAGCGCGGTGTGTAGCTTGTCTGCCAGCTCGCCGTATTCTTTTTCCAGCTTTACTTCTTGCTCATCGTGAGCAAACTCTTCCAGCCTTCCGGTAGAACCGCTCTTGCCGTAGGCATCTGTAATGTTGCCCAGCGAGACGCTCTTGCTGCCGTGTACCTGGCGTATCCACACATTGTTGGGCAGGTTCACGCCTATGGGTGTTGCTGGGCTGGCGTCGCCAGCTTCCCCTGCTACATTCACGGTTTTATAGCTCACGCCTTTCACCTCGGCTTTTTTGTGTTCTTCCATGAGTGGGCTCTCATCCTCAAACCATTGCGCGTTCTTGCTCAGCACCTCCATTTTGCGCGACATGTCAAAATCCGTGATTTGCACGATGGTCTCATAACTGCCCTTATAGGCAATCGGGTCGTTGTACACCTCGACAAAACCATTGATCCAGTCTATGTTGCCCTGCGTACTGCCCACCCAGGCAATGGCGTATTCATCCCATTTGTTCAGGTCGCCCGTCTTGTAATATTCCGTGAGCAGTCCCAGCGCTTTCGCCTGTTGCTCGTTTTCTGCCACGGCCATGGCCAGTTGTAGGTTCTCGATGATCTTGTCGATGGCGAGGCCGTAGAGACCGCCACTTTTCCAGACCTTCTCGACCAGTTTGCCGTTTTCTTTTGTCAGCAGGCTGTTCAGTCCCACCTCGATGGGTTCATCCTTATCCACTTTGATGCTCTTGTAAAAATCCCGCGCTTCCTGGGTCGTGACCGTAGGGCCATAGAAATTGACCGCACTGGCCAGAACGTTGTCCCTGTCTTTGTCCAGCACCACTTTCTTACTGTCGGCATCGTTGAACATGACCGCCATGGCTTCTTTTGAGAGAGCTGGCTTCTGTTGATTGTACCGCTTTCGCGAAAGCGGACTCACTAAAAGCTGGCTTCATCTTATCCATGCTGTAGTGGTGGTGAATGCCGTTTGCAAACCACACCCGCTGCGTATATTCCGTAAAGTTTTTCCAGAATTCACTGTCCCTGTCACCATCCCAGTTTTCCCACACGTGTTCCAGCGCCTGGCGTATCTCCAGGTTGTGGCGGTAGTTCTGATCCCAGATAATATCGCGACCCGCCAGTCCAGCCTGCGTGAGGTAATAGACTAGTTTTTGCTGCTGCAGGCTCAACTCTTCCCAGCCCGGTATCTGGTAACGCAAAACACCCACATCGCCAAAAGAGGCAACGTTGTAGTCAAAGTCATCTGCCTGATCCGTCTTTTCCGTGTGCGCGGTTTGAGGGTTGTCAGTAGTGTTTTTATCTGCCTTGTCACCGCAAGAGATAAGCAGTGCGGCTAGGGCAATGGATAGGACTGTTTTTTTCATGGTGGTTGTTTTTAGTAAGCTTTCGCGAAAGCGTAATACCTAATCACGCTCTCAAATCTTAAGTGCTAAATGTAATTAAATGAATGCAGACTTGCCAGTGAGCAGAGGAAGAAGTGAACAAGATCCCGAATCACGAAAAGTTAGTACATAAAAAGCCCATCAGCGTAAACCGATGGGCTTAGTTTTTACAATTGATTACTTATTCGACAATCAATTTAAAGGTCTGGGACTCACCCGCAGCCTGTAGGTTGATCAGATAGATACCGCTGGATAATCCAGGCATATCTATGCGATTCAATCCAGTAGTCAACTCACCATTAGAAATTCTTTTTCCAGAAAGCTCTACCAGGTTGTAATTGATCTTACCTGTAAGGTTTGCCGGAATTTCCAGATTCACCATACCATCTGTCACCGGGTTAGGGTAGAGGTTGATCGCACGTAATGCAGCTGTTACATCTACAGAAAGTACCATCTGTGCCTCATAAGCCCCTATGTCACGGATTCCCGCAAATACGGCCTGACCACGCTGGTCGTCAAAATTATCACCGGGATCACCCGCGTTGTAGGCCTCAGAACCAGCTAGAATGGCATGGGTAAAAGTGTTGCCACCGTTATCATGCAAGTTGGGGTCTAGAGCAGCATTTGCAGGACTAGCAGCCGTTCCCACGATATCAGATGCTACTGCGTTGAATTCTGTTCCACCCTGTCCTATGGCGATCAGGTTGAATCCTTGTGACTGGATCAAGTTGTTCAATGCACCCACATCAGGGAAGTCAGACGCAGTATTGTTTGAAACAATCGTGTTCTTGAGCGTGAAGTTACCAGAGATATTCTGGGTTCCTATTCCACCGGCCTCGTTTCCAGCAGAGTTAAGTGCAATGGTACATGCATTAACAGATCCACTACCGTTGTTTGCGATACCACCACCATCTGCACCTGCACTGTTACCAGAAATCGTACTGGTGGTCATCTGTAAAACACCCGTTAAAATTCCTATTCCTCCACCAGAAGATGCAGGCGCGCTGTTATTAGAGATAGTCGTGTTATTGATGATAACCGTTCCACCATTAATGAATACACCACCACCACCGTCATTGGCTGGGTTTGTTCCATTTGCAGTGTTGCTATCCATAGTCACGTCTACAAGTGTCATGGTACTTCCATTCTGGTTCCATACACCACCACCTTCACGTCCAGCAGAGTTGTCGTTAATATTTACAAAATTGATATTTGTGGTTGTTATTCCGCTTATGTGTAGTCCACCACCATTTCCAGGGTTTGCTGCACCAGCCGTACCATCGCAATCATTATTGGTTAGATCAGAGTCATTAATATTGAGTGCACCATCAATGATCTCAATTCCACCACCTGCGCGATTAGAAGCATTACCATCTATCACGGTGTTTATAATGGTAACTGTACCAGCAATACTTAATATTCCACCTCCAGAACCTGAAGTTCCATTAGCTAGATTACGTCTTATGTCAGTCATCGTAATGTCTACGTCACCGCCTACATTAAAGATTGCGCCACCACCATTATCGGCTGCATCGCCGCTTGCGGTATTGTCATTGATATCAGTACCATCAATACTCATCAGACCTGAACCGTTCCACAATCCACCACCTTCAGTAGCGGCAGTGTTGTCGTTTACGGTTCCACCTGAGATAGTCACAGTACTAGCTCCACTTACGTGCAGTCCACCACCACTTCCTGGTGCATTCATTCCCGTAACGACACCTGTATCGTTGCTGTCCAGAATTACGTTAGTCAAAGTAAGTGGTGCATCACTATTAACCTCGATACCACCACCAGCACGATTTGACTGGTTATCTGAAATGGTTGAACCATTCACATCTACAGATCCGCCTTCTGAAAGGATACCACCACCCGTACTTGTTGAGCCGGTTGCAGTGTTATTTGTGATCTGTGCGTTGTTCTGTACGGTAAGTGTTCCTCCATTGTTGAAGATTCCACCACCACCTACATCACCTAGGTTAGGTCCACCGGTTGCCTCACCTATGGCGGTGTTGCCATCGATGGTTGTTCCATCCACAATCATGATTCCAGAACCATTCCATAGACCGCCACCTTCACGACCTGCAGAGTTCCCATTAACGGTTCCTCCTGTAATCGTAATGTCCTGATCACCTGAAATATGTAATCCACCACCATTTCCTGGTGCCGCGACTGCTGGTGCTACACCTGCATTGTTGTTGTTCATAATAACGTTAGTCAGATCAATGGTTGCTGTCTGGCTACCTGCGACGATTTCAATTCCTCCACCAGCTCTATTGGCTTGGTTTCCTGTAATACTGGAATCTGAAACATCTAATGAAGCATCCGCATCCACTAGGATTGCGCCTCCAGAGCCAGAAACTCCGTCTGCAATGTTATTTGCAATGATTGCATTGTTCTGGATGATAATTGATCCACCGTTAAGTGCGTAAATCGCACCACCACCGTTGTCTGATCCATCTCCACTTGCAATATTTCCGCTCATGGAGGTTCCGTCTATAGTTAAGGTTCCAGCTCCGTTCCACAATCCACCACCCTCACTAGCAGCAGTATTTGCATTTACAGCACCGCCGGTAATATCTACCGTGCTGGCACCTGAAACGTGTAGTCCACCGCCATTTCCTGGTGCGTTCATCCCCGTTACCACTCCTGTACTGTTGCTGTTAAGAGCCACGTTATTCATGGTAAGTGGCGCATCACTGTTAATTTCAATTCCACCACCCGCACGATTTGATTCGTTTGAGGTAATGTTTGAGTCAGAAACATCTACGCTACCACCTTCAGATAGGATTCCTCCACCAGTACTGGTGGATCCAGTTGCCATGTTTGAGGCAATGGTTGTATTGTTCTGAACTATTAGTGAACCTCCGTTATTGAAGATTCCTCCACCACCTACGTCACCAGGGTTGGGTCCGCCAGTTGCCTCACCTATGGCCATATTACCATTGATCGTAGAGCTATCTACAGTCATTGTTCCAGATCCATTCCACAAGGCACCACCCTCGCGGCCAGCCTGATTAGAATTGATTGTAGAACCTGTGATTGTAATATCCTGATCACCTGAAATATGCAATGCCCCACCATTTCCTGGTGCAGCAACGGCTGGTGCAACACCAGAATTATTGCTGTTCATGTTCACATTAGTAAGCGTGATGGTTGCGGTCTGGTTTCCAGCTACGATTTCAATGGCACCACCGGCACGGTTGGATCGGTTGCTGTTGATAAGGATACCATCTGCAATAAGTGATGCGTCTGCATCCACGAGGATACCTCCACCAGAACCCGCGGTTCCATCTGCTATGTTGTCATTGACCTGCGCGTTGTTTGAGATATTTACGGTACCGCCACTTAGGGCATAGATACCACCTCCGCCTTGGTCAGATCCATCACCGCTAGCGGTGTTTGCATTGATGAATGAACCATCAATGGTCATGGTTCCCGCGCCGTTCCACAACCCACCACCTTCGCTGGCTGCTGTATTGCTGATGACTGTTCCACCGGTTAGATTCACGTTACCGTTACCACTTATGTGCATACCACCACCATTTCCTGGTGCGTTCATGCCAGTGACGACACCTGTTGAATTTGAATTCAGCGTAACGTTAGTCAAATCAACCAAACCACCAGAATTGGATTCTATACCACCACCTGCACGATTTGATTCGTTACTGTTGATAGTTGTGCCGGTCGCTGTAAGTGTTCCACCTGCATCCATTAGGATACCGCCACCCGTACTGGTAGCACCAGTTGCGCGGTTTGAGTTAATAGTTACAGTTCCAGTAATGGTTACGTCCCCGCCAGCGGCAAAGATTCCACCACCACCTATTTCGCCAGGGTTTGAAGCCATAGCGTCTGCTGTTCCGTAGGCAGTATTGTTGTTTACGGTAAGAGATCCAGTCAATGATAGCTCACCAGAACCTATCCACAATCCACCACCTTCAAAGGCTGCCTGATTACCGTTTGCACTACCGCCGCTTATGCTTACGTCCTGAGATCCTGATACGTGCAGTGCACCACCGTTTCCAGGGTTTGCCGCAGTCAGAACATTGTTGCTCATATCTACACCTACGCGGTTGTTATCCATTGATACGTCAGTAAGTCCTATAATGGCAGATGGCGTAACACCCATTGCTGGGGCAGATACCTCGATTCCACCACCTGCTCTATTTGCATAGTTACCGGTGATTGAAGAATTGCTGGCAGTCATGTTACCGTCAGATATAAGAAGAATTCCTCCACCTGAAGCGCTGGTCCCGTTTGCCGAGTTGTTACTTATAGTTACAGAATTCTGTAGGATGAGTGTTCCGTTAGGGCGTTGTAAAATCCCACCACCTCCGTGGTCTGCATTGTCGCCAAAGGTTCCATTTCCATCTATAATAGTTCCATCCACAGTCATTGTTCCCGTGTTGTTCCATAAACCACCACCCTCGCGTCCTGCGAAGTTTCCACTTACGGTTCCACCAGTAATATCTAAGCTTGCAGGTCCCGTGATATGTAGTCCACCACCATTTCCTGGGGCAGCCGTGGCGAGTGCACCGGTAGCATCTGCACCAGTAAAGTTGCCGTCTAGGTTTGTGTTTGTAATTGAGTTAGTCACGGCAGAGGTGTTGATCTCAATACCACCACCAGCACGATTGGATGAATTGCCTGTAATTGTAGAATTGTCTATGGTAAAACTTCCTACATTCATACCTGCATCCACAGAAAGAATACCACCACCAGAGCCAGATGCACCGTCTGCGATATTATTTGTGATCGTCACATTATCGATGACTAGGGTTCCACCATTGTTGAAAACACCACCGCCACCAGTATCTGCGGCAGCACCGCTGGCAACATTTGCATCGATAACAGTATTGTTGTTGATTGTCATTGTACCTGTCCCGTTCCATAATGCGCCACCCTCTAGAGTTGCGGTATTTGATGAAAACGTGGAGTCAGAAATTGTGCTATCTACTGCACCGGTAAGGTGGATGGCACCACCATTTCCAGGTGCGCTACCCGCAGAGTTGCTGGTAAAAGCAGATAAGTTTACGGTAAGGCTACCCATTGCTCCAGAGTTATCCTCTATTGCACCACCAGCGCGCGATGCACTGTTGTTAGTAAAAGTAGATCCCGTTATATCCAGGTCGCCACCAGTAGCGCTACCATTACTATTGAGTATGGCACCGCCACTTCCAGAAGCCCCAGAAGCTGTGTTGTTGTCAAAAATCACCGTGTCCAGATTAACAGTTGCCCCGTCGTTGAAGATAGCACCACCACCTTGTGTGGCTGCCGCGCCGGTAGCCGTAGAGTTGTTGATTGCTGAATCAGTAATGTTGAGCTCGGTAAGCAAACCAGATACCTGAATTGCGCCACCACTATCAGCGGTACCGTTGATCAAGGCAAGGTCATTCATATTAATGGTACCTAGAACGGTTCCGGTAATATTGAAGTGACGGCTTGAATTTCCAGCGTCTATGGTAGTAGGCCCACCATTGTCACCATCAATACTGATGGTACCTATAACACCAGCGTCTATGCTGATCTCACCCATCGTTATCATGACAGTCTGTCCTGCTATGGAGGCGTCAAAGGTTATCGTGTCGCCAGAATTTGCATTGGCGATCACATTCCGCAGGGTTCCTGCGGTTCCATCATCCACGGTTTTGGTGACGACCTGAGCGGTGAGGCTCGTCGCGACCAGAAACATGAACATGGAAAAAAAACAGAGTAATTTTCTCTTTTTCATAGGTTTTAGTATTTGTTAAGGATTATTTGAAAGCAGTGAAACTAAGAGAACGACCTGCTTTGTGAAGTTTAGATAACACCGATTTATAACTGTTTAAGAGAACTTTAATTAGCTGAACTGTAAGCAAATCAAATGCTGATGTTTGTATTTTGACTCAAAGTGGTTTTGTGATCAGACTGAAAATCAGTTTTTTTTTTAATTCATAGAAGTGCATTAGTTTTCTTTTATGTATAGATATTCCTACTGTTATTGCTGTGTTCCGCTTTCGCAAAAGCGTAACAATCAACATACACTACGAGTCACTTAAACCCTTTTCTTACCTACATTTGATAGTAAATCACCTGTAGAAATGATGATCATATATAATGTCACCTGTAATTTCCACAAACAGATCGAGCAGCAATGGTTGATCTGGATAAAGAACCATATTCCAGAAGTGCTCGCCACGGGACATTTTCTGGATGCCCGGCTTACCAAAGTTCTGATACAAGAAGAGGACGGCAGCGCCACCTATTCTGTCCAGTACAAAGCAAGAAGCCGCGAGACGCTTACTGCCTATTACCAGAATGACGCAGATAGATTGCGTAAGATCGGGCTTGAAAATTTCGGCGATCAGGTACTAGCTTTTAGAACAGAGCTGGAGTTGATTGATGAGTATAGAGTGAAGTGAATTAACAATTTAGTAACACGGCAATAGGTTTAGTATTAAGTTTTTATTCTAAATTTAGGCAAAATTGTCGTCATGCACACATACACACACACACCACACGCTCTCAAAATAGCGCAAATGGTAGAATTGCAGCGTATAGCTGGAGTTTCTTATTTCTGATGCTTTCAGCTATTTTCATTCTATCCTCTTGTGAAGACGAGTTGACCGATTTACCAGAAGAGGATGTTGATGCAGTTGCAGAAACATTACAAACGGATAGTGAAAGCAGCAATGGGATAATTCAAAATCCATACGAGATTAGTTTTATGCAGTCGATCCTTGCTCAAGTCAGGATTATGGCTGCTGATTATAACGAGAATAATAGTTATGTCGGTTTTGATTTTGACAATCTTGATTTGACCCCCAATTATTATTATGTAAAATTCTCACCCTAGGATGAAGAACAGGAAGTTTTATTAAAAGCCTCTGAATTACCGATGGTAGATTTTCCTTTAAAATATGTTGACTATAGTCATTATGCGTTTGAAGAAGATTTGCCCATGCCAGAAGAGGGGGATATATCTACCTATTGGACTGGCATTCCATCATCCACTTCTTTTCCTGACGTTCCCTATGAGATTCTAGAAGAAATGTATGTTCCAGATGAGGATGCTTATTTTCAAAACGAGCCTGATAATGAAGATCCTACTGCACTTGGTAGAATAAGCAACAAAGAAGATCTTGCTGCGCATATTTATAGTCTAGCATTCATTCAGTCAGGAAATGGCAGCTCCTTACCGCCAAATGTCTTAATACCTGATCCAGATACAGGTACTCAGGTAGAGTTTTTAGGTATTAGTTTCAGGGGTAAATGGACGCCCCGTGGTTTTATTGCGGTTTGGGATGATATTGCAGGTTCAACAACTACTACTACCCGTCGCATAATAGGATATGAATATTACGACTGCCCACCAGACTATTCCATCTCAACCGCTCCTGTTTACGATGATTATCAAGAAGGTGAGGAGTATGGCAGTGGATCATCACCACAAGCTGATAGCGGCAGCGCTGATGATGGCGGTCTAGAACTAGAGCCTATTGAATCAACCAGACGCTGTAGAAGACCTATTTATCAAACGTCTTCTAATACCGCTAACGGTGGTCTTGTGCCTCTGGTGGGCGCACAGATACTGGTCAGGGATACATTCACCTTAAGCAATGAAATTACAAATTCGGCAGGTTATTTTCAATTCAGAAGGTTTAGAGTTGCCTTGAGGCATCATATCCAATGGGAAAGAAAGCAATACAGTATTAGAGACGGGTATGTGGCGCAAGCTATGTTGAGGGGGCCAAAAATCCGAAAGCAGTTATGGAATGTAGCAATTTTTGGTGGCGAGGATCAAATTCATGCCGATATACATAGGGCTGCTCACATGTATTATTATCAGAACATTGCAGGTCTCTCATCACCACCACAAAATACTACCTGGAGATGGCAAATGAAGTTATGTGCACTTGAGCACTTGACATTTGTGGCTTCAAATCACGTGCCTTTTAGGAGATTCATAGGGCTAGGGCAAATATGGATGAATGTAGATGGTAAAGATCAACAAGAAAGAATTGGTTTGACTTTCCATGAGTTGGCGCATGCAGTTCACTGGAAAGTGACACCCACTTCTTATAACGATATGGTGTGGCGCGGTTATATTGATCAAACATCTAGTTCTGCTGTAAGGGTTAGAAACAAAAGATTAATTGAATCCTGGGGTGTTCACATTGAAATAACTTATACTAATGAGTTCTATAGACGATTGGGAGAACCTAATTATCAGTATTTTGATAATAGACAAAGACGTACCCTCGCACAAGAGCATCTATATACAACTGGAATATTTGACCTTACAGATGACTTCAACCAGTCTCAAAGTTTTAATGGAACACCAATTGATAATGCTGAAGGTTTTAGTTTATTGCAACTGGAATTCGGATTGAAAAACACAGATCATTGGGATGAATATGGCGCCAAAATGGCCAATCTAGGAGTCGATAACCCAGCTGACGTTTTCCAACTTTTTAATAACGCTTGGTAGTTTGGTTGCGACAATGAAAAACTTGAGGCATATTCTATTATTAACAATCATTTTTAGTTGTGTTTCAGAAGAAACAAGCGATTATACAATTGTTTACAACAAAGGTGAACTTGAACATGTCGAGATTAGATTGTTCAAGAGTAATTTTACTGAGCCACGAAGCTATACTGCATCCCGGATTATTGTACTCAACGAAAATTTGAACCAAGTTGTATTTTATGCTGAAGGGGAATTGGCACCTGGTTTTCCAGATGCAATTGAAGCTGACTCGCTGGTCATTGTTCTCAACGAGAATAGATTTATAGCTTCAGCGGTGAGAGGTGATCCAAATCCGTTGTTTCAAACAACATTTTACGAAAGACCACAGCCTAATTTTCTTATCAAAACTTTCACCCAAGAAGACTACGATAACGCAGAACCTTTTTAAAAACAACTTATGGAATACACAAAACTAAAAAGCATCTTTTCAATTCTAATGCTATCGCTCGTTCTAGTAGGTTGTCCCAGCGATGATGATGACGTCATGAACCCTGTGGTGCCTACACCGCCCGTAGCCAGCATGTCTAATGAGATGATGGTGGGTACAGAATCCTACCCACTTACAGAGGCCTACAGGAGTAATACAATAGTAGATACACCTGGGCAGCTATGGGAAACCACCATGATCATAACCGGGGATGGAATCGCTCCAATCAACGGTACTTTACAAGGCCGCGGTGATATTCTCGTGATTCAGTTCTATACGGGGACCAATACACTTACCGCTGGCACCTACAATCTAGATATAGGCAATAATCCTGGCGAGGTGTATGTAACACATGCCATAGATGTAGATGTAAGCACCGCGACGATCGAGAACGACGTTTTCGGTGGGACGGTAGAGCTTTCAATCAATGGCAATAGTGAGTACACGATTACCATAGACGGTACTGAGGATAACAATGGTCAAAGCTTTGACGTGTTCTATGATGGCGTAATTACGCTGGTCAACTAGAAATGTTTATTCCCTGTGGGTAAGTCCGCGAGGTGATTGAGGTGGTTGTGGTGTTGCTTGTTAAAGTCATAGTACTTTTGCAAGCCTAATCCCTCGCAATCCATGAGTCATATCACCGCAAAATCTGCTTTAATTTCCGTTTTTTCTAAGGATGGACTGGAACCCATCGTCCGCAAGATGGATGATCTGGGGATTACTATTTATTCTACCGGTGGTACCCAGAAATTTATTGAGGATCTGGGAATTCAAGTCACACCGGTAGAAGATGTGACCTCCTACCCATCTATTCTGGGTGGTAGGGTAAAGACCTTGCATCCCAAAATTTTTGGCGGGATTCTTAACAGGCGTGACCACGACAGCGACCAGCAGCAGATGGCAGAATTTGAGATTCCGCAGCTGGATATCGTGGTGGTGGATCTATATCCCTTTGAGAAAACCGTTGCAAGCGGTGCCAGCGAACAAGAAATCATCGAAAAAATCGATATAGGCGGTATCTCACTGATCCGTGCAGGTGCCAAAAACTTCAAAGACACCCTCTGCGTGGGAACCGTGGAAGATTATCCACGCTTGCTGGAAGTACTGGAATCTGGCGATGGTACGACTACACTGGAGCAACGCAAGCATTTTGCGCGCAACTGTTTCAATGTTTCATCACATTACGATGCCGCGATTTATTCCTACTATGCGGGTGATGATAAAGACAAATCGCTTAAAGTTAGTGAGACTGCGGTTATGCCGTTGCGTTATGGCGAGAATCCGCACCAGCGTGGCTGGTTTTATGGGGATTTTGACGCCATGTTTACAAAGCACCACGGCAAGGATCTTTCCTATAACAACCTACTGGACGTAGATGCGGCGGTCAATCTGATGAGCGAGTTTGAGAATGGCGCACCCACATTTGCCATTTTTAAACATAACAACGCATGTGGGGTGGCACAGCGCGACAATATCCATCAGGCGTATGTAGATGCACTGGCGGGAGATCCGGTGTCTGCTTTTGGCGGGATTTTGATTTCAAATACCGCGATCGACCTGGCAACGGCTCAGGAGATCCACCAGTTGTTTTGCGAGGTGGTGATCGCTCCCGCATTTGACCCGGATGCCATGGTGCTGTTGAAAGGCAAGAAGAATAGGATATTACTGAGTATGATGGAGGATACGCTTTCGCGAAAGCGTAACACCAACAAACAAGAAGTACGTGCCGCACTGAACGGTTATCTCGTGCAGGATGCAAATCTCAAGACAGACCAGAAGTCAGACCTAAAAACAGCGACTCAAAAAGCACCTACCGAATCCCAGATTGAGGATCTGATTTTTGCGTCAAAATTGTGCAAGCATACCAAATCCAATACGATCGTCCTTGCCAAAAACAAGCAGCTATGCGCCAGCGGTACGGGGCAGACCTCAAGGGTGGACGCGCTCAACCAAGCCATCCACAAGGCAAAGTCATTCAATTTCAATCTAGACGGTGCGGTAATGGCCAGCGACGCGTTCTTCCCGTTTCCAGACTGTGTGGAGATAGCAGATAATGCAGGTATTACCGCTGTTATCCAGCCAGGTGGGTCGATTAAGGATCAGTTATCCATCGATTATTGTGATGCTCACAAAATGGCCATGGTATTTACTGGCACAAGGCACTTTAAGCACTAGAATTTATGTAGCTTTGTAACTTATTAACACCTACTGATCTCCCCGCCATAGCTTATGGGATTTTTTGACTTTTTGACTGAGGATATTGCCATTGACCTGGGAACGGCAAACACGCTTATCGTACATAATGGCAAGGTGGTAGTGGATAGTCCATCCATTGTTGCCAGGGATCGCACGACAGGCAAAATCATCGCAGTAGGTAAGGAGGCGGCCCTCATGCAGGGCAAGACTCACGAGAACATTAAAACAATCCGCCCGCTTAAGGACGGTGTGATCGCAGACTTTGACGCGAGTGAGAAGATGATCTCCATGTTTATCAAGGAGATTCCAGCGCTCAAGAAAAGATTGTTTGCTCCCACCTTGCGCATGGTCATCTGTATTCCATCTGGTATTACAGAGGTAGAGATGCGTGCCGTTAAGGATAGCGCAGAACGTGTGAATGGAAAGGAAGTGTATCTGATCCATGAACCCATGGCCGCCGCCATAGGAATAGGGGTGGATATCATGCAGCCCAAGGGAAACATGATCGTTGATATAGGTGGTGGTACGACAGAAATCGCCGTGATCGCCCTAGGCGGAATCGTATGTGACAAGAGTGTCAAGATTGCCGGTGACGTGTTTACAAACGATATCGTTTATTACATGCGCACGCAGCATAACCTCTATGTAGGAGAACGCACCGCAGAGAAAATCAAAATCCAAATAGGCGCCGCGACAGAAGATCTTGAAACCCCACCAGATGAAATGAGTGTACAGGGGCGTGATCTACTGACGGGAAAACCCAAAGAGGTGAAGATCAGTTACCGCGAGATTGCAAAGGCACTGGACAAATCCATACTGCGCATAGAAGACGCGGTAATGGAGACCCTTTCACAAACACCACCAGAACTAGCTGCAGATATATACAACACGGGAATTTATCTAGCCGGTGGTGGATCCATGCTGCGCGGGCTGGACAAACGCCTGAGCCTTAAAACAGACCTGCCGGTTTACATTGCAGAAGATCCATTGCGTGCCGTGGTGCGTGGGACGGGTCTTACCCTTAAAAATCTGGACAAGTACAAGAGCGTACTGGCAAACAAATACTAGTTCATAGTACAGAATACCGCTAGAACATGCAGCAGATCATCAACTTTCTGATCAAGTATCGTGGCTGGCTATTGTACCTCTCACTTTTGTTTATTGCGTTTGTACTGACCATACAATCCCATAATTACCACCGCAACTCCTGGATAGGATCGTCTGGTTATTTAACAGGCGGTATTCTCAATTCCCGTAGTAAAGTTTCTGATTATTTTGATTTGCGTGATGAGAACCAGCGACTGCAGGAGGAAAACGCCTCGTTGCGCATGCGACTGCTCAGCGTATCTGACACGCTGGTGGGCGCTCCTGAAAAAATACAAGTAGGCGACAACCCGCCATTCACCATTTTTCCGGCGAGGGTGATTAAAAATGATTATGCAAAGCGGGACAATTACATTACTATCGATATAGGTAAGGAACAGGGCATCGAGCCAGATATGGGCGTGATGACCCATCGTGGTATTGTGGGAATCACAGATCAGAGCGCACGATTCACCCGAGTAGTTTCTTTATTGAATACCCAGTTGCTGGTAAATGCGCAAATTAAGGGAACCTCTGTAATAGGGTCACTGAACTGGGAGGGCGGCGATCCATACACAGTCTCTCTAAAAGACGTACCACGTCTTGCCAAAGTCAAAGTAGGCGACACCATCACCACAGGTAGCCAGTCATCCACATTCCCGCCAGATATCCTGATAGGAACGGTAAGTGACTTGCGTCTGGTGGACAATGGAGCCCGGTACAAAATAGACGTGCGCCTTTTTAACGACATGACAGATCTAGGGCGTGTATATGTCATAAAATCCCGCGATTATGAGGCGCTCAAAGTGATTGATACCCTAGGAATAAATGAGTAACACGGTATTTCCAAATATTTTGAGGTTCATTCTGCTGGTGGCAATTCAGGTGCTGGTTCTGGATCACGCAAACTTTTTGGGATATATAAACCCGCTGATTTATTTGTTGTTCTTTTTACTGTACCCAGTCACAAACAATCGTTTTCTGTTTTTGGTCGTGGCATTTTGTATGGGGCTGATCGTAGATGCCTTTAATGATACGGGTGGTGCCCATGCGGCGGCTTGTGTGACCCTGGCATTTTGTAGGCCTTTATTGCTCAGGCTGGTTTATGGAGAATCTTACGAGATGCGTAATCTGAAGATCATCAACAGTGATCTAGACAGGGTATTTTTGTTTGCTTTATTGTCTGTTCTGGTACACCATTTGGTGCTATTCTTTTTGATTATATATGACCTAGGTCATATACTATTTACCCTACAACTAGTGTTATCAAATGGACTGGCCACACTTGTGATCTGTGGACTGGTTTTGCTCACTCTTAGACCCAAAAGAAAGATTTGAGAAAGTTCCTTTTTCTTGCTGTTATCATTTCCATTTGCCTGTTGTTTCTGAGCAGTCTGTTCTATGTCCAGGTGCTTGAATCAGATGAATGGCAGCTCAAGGCAGAACTCAACTCTGTCAAGGCTGTCTATGATTATCCAGAACGTGGTTTTATCTACGATAGATATGGAAATCTTATGGTCGCAAACCAGGTGGCTTATGACGTGATGGTCGTTCCCAGAGAGGTAAAGGATTTTGACACCTTACAATTGAGCAAGCTGTTGAGAATCGACAAGGCTGAACTGGAGAAAAGACTGCTAAAAGCGCAAAACTGGTCGTATCGTCAGCCCAGCGTAGTTGTACCACAATTGACCCAAAAGGAATACGCGCCGTTACAAGAACGCCTGCGCAGGTTCCCCGGTTTTTATGTACAGCGCAAATCCCTGCGGGACTATCAGGTAGACCACAGTGCCAGCGTTTTGGGTTACATAAGGGAAGTAAGTCGTAGCCAGGTGGAAAGCGATCCCTACTACCAGTCTGGAGACCTGCGTGGTAAAAGCGGTATAGAGAATTATTACGAGGAGCTGCTGCGAGGTAAAAAAGGAGTAAAAAGGTTCTTGCGAGATAAATTCGGCCGTCAAACCGAAAGTTATAAAAAAGGCCGCTACGATAGCCTGCCGGTAGCCGGTGCAGACCTCACACTCACACTCAATGCAGACCTACAGGCATACGGCGAGAAACTCATGCTCAACAAGCGCGGTGGCATTGTAGCCATTGAACCTGCCACGGGAGAAATCCTCAGCCTGATAACCGCACCCAACTACGATCCAGCCATTCTCATGGGGCGAGACCGCTCGCGTAACGTTAATGCGATCATCCGCGATACGATACGCATGCCCGATATGAATAGGGCACTACAAGCAGAATACTCGCCCGGTAGTCCATTCAAGGTAATCAACGCGCTAGTGGGACTTCAGGAGGGCGTTGTAAAACCCAGTGAAAAATTCAGCTGCAATAGAGGATATCAATACAGTAGTCGCCGCAGGCTGGGCTGTCACCCGCATTCCAGCCCACTTTCCATGGAACGCGGGATTGCCGAAAGCTGTAACGCCTATTTTGGTCAGGTTTATAGGCGTATCATAGAAAACGCGCCCACCTCATCTGCTGGGATGGACAAATGGCATGAGCATGTTTCTAGTTTTGGACTGGGGGATTATCTGGGTTACGATCTACCCGTAGGCCGGCCGGGACTTATCCCTACGGGAAAATACTATGATAATAATTATCAGTATAAGTGGTATGCCCCAGCCACTATTTCAAACGCGATAGGGCAGGGCGAGGTGATAACCACACCCATCCAGCTGGCAAACATGACTGCCGCGATTGCAAATCGTGGCTATTACCACACACCACACATTCTGAAAAAGGTGAATGGCAAGGAAATCGATGACCCCAGATTTACCGCCAGAAGAAATACTACCATAGACACGCAGCACTTTGATCCGGTCATTGATGGGATGGCCGCAGTATATACCAGCGGTACAGGAAAACGTGTCCAGATCCCAGGTATTGAAATTTGCGGTAAGACGGGAACTGTAGAAAACTTTGCCAAAGTAAACGGCAAGCGCACCCAGCTCACGGATCACTCGGTTTTTATTGCATTTGCGCCTAAGGATGATCCACAAATCGCCATCGCCGTATTCATCGAGAATGGCTACTGGGGCTCGCGATATGCGGCAAAGATTGCCTCCCTCATGATTGAAAAACATATCAAGGGCGAGATCACCCGCACAGATCTGGAAACCTATCTGCTTACCCACAGTCTGGAAAAGGAATATGATAAACCTTATCTGGGCGTTCCATTTGAGATAAATCCAGAGTTTGACGATGGGCTGATTGACCCAGAATGGAACAGCGTCGTCCCGCCTAATGAAATCCTGAAATAGCATGCGATCAGGGAACAAGGCGCACTACGATTTTCTGACCATTGCCATCTACATTGCGCTGGTAGCCATAGGCTGGACAGCTATCTATACCGCCACGCCCACCCAGGAATATACGGGATTTTTTGATCTGGGACAGTTGTACGGCAGGCAGCTGGTTTTTATAGGTGCATCGCTTTTTCTGGCGATAGTCTTACTGGCGCTGGATCCAGATTTTTATGAACGTTTTGCCGGGGTGATTTATGTAATATCACTGTTGTCCCTCGCAGGATTGTATGTGCTAGGAAAAGAGGTCAATGGTGCGCAATCCTGGTATGGAATAGGCTCCTTTACGTTGCAGCCCAGCGAGTTTGCCAAAGCCGCCACCGCACTCGCCACCGCAAAATACCTGAGCCAGCTGGACGTCAGTATTAAAAACCTGCGTCAATTACTCATCACCGCGGGAATCATCGCCATGCCCGCATTGCTTATTATCCCGCAGCCAGATCCAGGGAGCGCGCTTATTTACGGCGCATTCTTTTTTGCGCTTTATCGGGAGGGGCTTTCACTATGGTTCTTGCTTGTCGTGGTGGCGATGGTAATGCTGTTTCTGGGTGCTTTGCTGGTGGATCTGTGGATTCTATTTGCCTGTATTCTGGTAGTGGTAGGTGTGTGGTTTACGCTTTCGCGAAAGCGGAATCACAAAAAACGTTTACAAAAACCAAAAATCCTCAACTACCTCATGGTAGCGATCATAGGAATAGGATTTACGCTGGCGGCGCAGAGTATTTTTGAACACGTGCTGAGCGATCGCCACCGCAACCGTATCAATATTGCCCTGGGAAAGACAGACGATATGGCTGGGACGGGATATAATCTCAACCAGAGCCGCATCGCCATAGGAAACGGTGGGCTTACCGGGCGCGGGCTGCGGCAGGGAACACAAACCCAGGGCGAGTTTGTGCCAGAACAGGAAACCGACTTTATTTTCAGCGCGATAGGGGAGGAGTTTGGTTTCTTGGGAACGGGTGCGGTAGTAATTTTTTTTACCTTCCTGATCATCCGTATTCTAGTGATGGCAGAGCGGCAAAAGGATCAATTTGTGCGTGTTTATGGCTACTGCATCGCTGGGATTTTCTTCATGCATTATTTTGTTAATATAGGGATGGTGCTGGGATTGCTGCCCACGGTAGGAATACCATTACCGTTTATGAGCTACGGTGGTAGCGGCTTGATGGGCTTTACGATTATGCTATTTATCTTTATCAAGCTGGACGCGCACCGGTTGAGTTATGATTAGTCTGAGTGGAAAGAGAAAATAGGAAAGAGGAAAGAGGAAAGTGGAAAGAGGAAAGTGGAAAGTGGAAAGTGGAAAGAGGAATGTGGGATGAGAGTAAAAATCTCTAATAGTTCCACCTAATTAAATGAAGTACACGCAAAAGCCCCCACGAAGGGCTTGGGGGTGTTCAGGGTGAGTGAAGGGATGTGAGTGTTGAGGTATGTGAGATATAGGAAAGAGGAATGAGGAATCCTCACTTACGCAGAATAAATTTAGACGCAAGACTCAAGATTCACGACTGCTAGCTGTGGAGAGTTGATTCCTGTATTTACCGCAGATCGATCTTTTCACTCAATTGTCCATTACTGAAATACGAATTATGAGAGCTACACAGATTCTATTTGTCATTTTGATTTTACTCTTAACTTCTTGTAAAACAGACGATGGATATGAGCCAGAGGGTCTAAGAAAAATGACTAAGAGCGAAGTTATCAGCAATGCAAAAAATGGCATCGTTATGGATTTTAATGATCTGATCTTCAAGGATCAGTTGGGCAAAACGATTAGTGAAGACTCATTAGAAAAGATAAAAACAGACAAAACTTTCACAGCTGACATATACTTAGATAAGAATGATAAGCCAAATATTGGAATCGTAAGAAAAGCAACTGATACTGATCGTGAATTAAATAGCGAGTTGCTTGCTATTTATTAACAAAACCAGATCGAGCCTGTTGAGTTAGTTGATATAGATTGTTCAAGACTCACCACTATGCTTGATAGTATTTATACGCTTGATTAAGATATACGTACGGGTGTTAAATCCTACGATCCAGCAGTTGATCGGCAAAATCTAGTGGCAGTTGTTAGTATAATAGAGCATTGCGGTATGCCCACCACCCAGCAAGTAGGCCGGCGTGGTATGAGTGCCATCTGGCTAGTTTTACAACATGCTGATAATTACCACAGGAAAAAGTACCTAGATCACTTAAAAGCGGCAGCGGCAAGAGGAGATCTGCGCAAGAGCCAGATGGCACTTATGGAAGATAGAATTCTGATGGAAGATGGTAAGCCACAGATATACGGCTCTCAAATAACGGAAGATCGAGAAACCGGAGAATGGATCATCTACGAACTAGCTAATCCAGAAACTGTCGATGCCAGACGCGCACAAGTAGGTCTAGAACCACTATCAGACTACGTTGATCACTGGGATATTGTTTTTGATGTTGAGCAGTGATGATTGATTGTGATCGTCAATTTTTCTAAATAAAAAATAAGCAATCGCTCAAATCTCATGTTGGATGTGGCTATTTATTCTTTTTTTTAAATCTCACCCAAGTCACAGTAACGTCAAGTATCCTTTAACACAGATGTGAGACATACCCTATTTTTGCAACAAACTAGAATATGCTCATCATAGGAATTGCAGGTGGTACGGGGAGTGGTAAGACCACGGTGGTAGAACAGGTGGCGCATGAGTTTCCTGATCAGGATGTGACCGTCATTTCTCAAGATTCCTATTATAAAGACACCAGTGACCTGACCTATGAGCAGCGGGTGGATATCAACTTTGACCATCCAGAATCCATCGACTTTGATTTGCTGGAAAAACACCTCAACCAGCTGCGCAAAGGCGAGGCCATCGATCAGCCGGTGTATTCTTTTGTGGAACACAACCGTACGGGTGAAACAATCCGCACCGCGCCTAGTAAAGTGATTATCGTAGAGGGAATCTTGATTCTCACCATGCCGCGTATCAGGGCGATGTTTGATATCAAGGTGTATATAGACTGTGATAGCGACGAGCGGCTCATACGCAGGTTAAAACGTGATATTGCTGATCGGGGTAGGGATCTGGATGAGGTGCTGGACAGGTATCAAACCACTTTAAAGCCCATGCACCAGCAGTTTATTGAACCTACTAAAGCCTATGCAGACGTCATCATTCCTACCAATAGATTCAATACGGTGGGTGTAAAAATCCTGCGGTCCATCATCGACCAGAAGCTTTCCTAATTGCCTACCTTTAGCCTATGAAGTGGCAAGAGCTCAAGAAAAATACTTGGTTTAGGGTATTTACAAACAAGTACCTGATCATCAGTGTTTTTTTTCTGGTGTGGATCCTGTTTTTGGATAGCAACGCGTGGCTCACTTCCCATCTGGCGATCGATGAAGAAATAGCCGAAAAGGAAGAGAATGTCCAGTTCTACCAGCGCGGGATTGAACGCGATAGCATTATTATCAAGCAGCTGGAAAGCCGCGAGGGACTGGAACGCTACGCTCGTGAGCGCTACCACATGAAAAAAGAAAATGAGAGCGTCTATCTCATTGAATACAAGGACTCCATAAAAGAAGAATAACCCATGGCATTGTTTGATGAATTTGATCCCGTAAGCGAGGCACAATGGAAACAGAAGATACAGGTGGATCTCAATGGAGCCGATTATAATGAGACCCTGATCAGCACCACGCCAGGTGGCATCCATATAAAGCCTTTCTATCATCGCGAGAGCGCAACTGGTTCAGACTTACCCAGTCGTGGTACCGCCACGGGTAAATGGTATCCATCCCAAAAAATCTACGGTGGCAATCCTCAGGCAGCAAATGCTAAGATCAAAGATGCTTTATCTCGCGGCGCTCAAGGCGTTATTATCACGATCCCTGATAGTCAGGTTGATCTGGGTAAACTTCTGGCTGATTTGCCAGAACACGGTATCCAGCTCCATCCAGAATTTATGGATGGCGATTGTATCGCACAGGTCCGATCAACACCTCCCAAAATCCTACGTCCACCTGGATCCGATTCATAAGTTGGTTTCCAGCGGGAATTGGTATAAAGACTACAAAACTGATTTTGAAAAAGTAGCCTCTTTTATTCATTCTCACCCTGGCTATTTCTCAAATATTACCGTCAACACTTCAGCCTACCAGCAGGCGGGAGCAACGGTGTTGCAGGAACTGGCTTATTTTCTGGCTCATTTAAACGAGTATCTCAATTATTTGCACGGTGTAGATGGATTGTCCGCTTTCGTACCTCGACAGGCTCGGCATAAACTTCCCTCTGGGAAAGCGGAAAAAAGAATCAACATAGACACTACGATAGGCAGCGACTATTTTATGCAGATCGCAAAATACCGCGCCTACCGCGTACTTACACATTCGCTGGGTAAAGAATACGGGCTGGAATTATCTGCCTATATTACCGCAACGCCCAGCCTGCGCAACAAATCCCTGCTGGACTACAACAACAATTTACTGCGCACCACAACAGAATGCATGAGCGCTATTCTAGGCGGCGCAGATACGATTTGCAACTTGCCTTACGATGCGTTTTTCAATAAGGAAAACGAATTCGGCGATCGCATTGCTCGCAATCAGTTACTGATTCTTGCAGGACGAGGCATATCTCAACCAGGTATCAAATACGGCCGATGGTGCTTATTATATCGAGTCCTTGACCAGGGAATTAGTGGAAAAGGCACTGGAAATCTTCAAAGATATTGAGAACGGTGGCGGCCTGATTTCAGCGTTGCACGAGGGAACCATCCAGCGCAAAATCAGCGAGAGCGCACAGGAAGAACAGAAGAGGTTTAACGCTGGCGACAAAGTTTTAGTAGGAGTCAATAAATTCAAGGACGCACAGCAGCAACTCAAGAAACAGTACGAGATACTGCCGTTTGTAAAGATTGAACCTCGCAAGACACTGGTGCAACCCATTGTTGCAAAAAGACTGGCAGAGGAAACCGAGAAAGAATTAATCGCAAATCTGTAAACATGCAAAAAAGAAAAAACATAAGCGGCATAAAGGCAGATTTCAGTTTTGGTAAGGGCAGAAAGGAGAACACTTCTGAATCATTCAAAACTGCTGAGGGAATTGAACTCAAGCAGCAATACAATAAGTCTGATCTTGAAAATCTAGAGCACCTAGATTTTGCCGCAGGCATCGCGCCCTATCTGCGTGGTCCGTACAGCACCATGTACGTGCGCCGGCCGTGGACGGTGCGCCAGTACGCTGGTTTTTCCAGCGCTACAGAGAGTAACGCATTCTACCGCAGGAATCTGGCAGCAGGTCAGAAAGGCCTATCGGTTGCGTTTGATCTGGCTACCCACCGTGGGTATGACAGCGATCACGAGCGGGTCGTGGGCGACGTGGGAAAAGCAGGTGTGGCGATCGATAGTGTAGAAGACATGAAAGTCTTGTTTGACGGGATCCCGCTGGATAAGATGTCGGTTTCCATGACGATGAATGGGGCAGTTCTTGCCCATCATGGCGTTCTATATCGTTGCTGCCATGGAGCAGGGTGTGAATCCCGCACAGCTCAGCGGGACTATCCAGAATGATATCCTTAAGGAGTTCATGGTGCGCAATACCTATATCTATCCGCCACAGGAAAGCATGCAGATTATCTCTGACATTTTTGAATACACCAGCCAGCACATGCCACGCTTTAATTCCATTAGTATCTCTGGTTACCACATGTATGAAGCTGGTGCAACCAGCGATATTGAACTAGCTTACACACTCGCAGATGGGCTGGAATACGTACGCAAGGGACTAGCAGCAGGAATGGACATCGACACCTTTGCACCGCGATTGTCCTTTTTCTGGGCGATAGGCATGAACCATTTTATGGAGATCGCAAAAATGCGCGCGGCACGCCTGCTTTGGGCAAAAATGATCAAACAATTCAATCCCAAAAATCCCAAATCTCTCGCATTGCGCGCCCACTGCCAGACCAGCGGCTGGTCGCTTACTGAGCAGGATCCGTTCAACAATGTGGCGCGTACGACGATTGAGGCGGCTGCAGCGGCATTCGGCGGGACGCAAAGTTTGCACACAAATGCACTGGATGAGGCCATCGCATTGCCTACTGATTTTTCGGCTAGGATTGCACGTAACACCCAGCTTTTCCTGCTGGAAGAAACGGGGATTACAAACACCGTCGATCCCTGGGCCGGTTCTTATTACGTGGAATCTCTCACGGATCAAATTGCGCAGAAAGCCTGGACGCTTATCGAGGAAGTAGAAGAGCTGGGCGGCATGACCAAAGCCATTGAGGCTGGAATTCCCAAAATGCGTATCGAGGAAGCTGCCGCCAGAAAGCAAGCACGCATTGACTCTGGGATCGACACCATCGTGGGCGTTAATAAATATCCCAGCCCGGATGAGGACATGATCGACACCCTAGAAGTTGATAACGCACTAGTGCGCAAGGAACAGGTAAGCCGCCTGGAAGAGTTGAAAAATGACCGTGATGATGATGCGGTTAAAACAGCACTTCAAGAGCTGGAAAACTGCGCCAAAACCAAGCAAAACAATCTACTGGAACTAGCGGTAAATGCTGCAAAAGAAAGAGCTACGCTAGGTGAGATTTCCACGGCATTGGAAAATGTGTATGGTAGGTATCGCGCGCAGATTAAGAGTGTGCAAGGTGTGTATAAGAAAGAGATTATGGATGATTCCGCTTTCGCGAAAGCGCAACAAATGGCAGACTCCTTTGCCAAAAAAGAGGGCAGAAGACCTAGAATCATGATCGCCAAAATGGGGCAGGACGGGCACGACCGCGGCGCAAAAGTTGTCGCAACCGGCTATGCAGACGTGGGCTTTGACGTGGACATAGGCCCATTGTTCCAGACCCCAGCCGAAGCAGCAAAGCAAGCCGTGGAAAATGACGTCCACGTGCTGGGCGTTTCATCACTGGCCGCGGGACACAAGACACTGGTGCCGCAGGTGATGGAAGAGCTGAAAAAGTACGGTCGCGACGATATCATGATCATCGTGGGCGGTGTGATCCCGCGTAAGGACTATCAGTTTTTATTTGACGAGGGTGTGGCCGCCGTATTCGGTCCCGGGACAAAAATCAGTCAGGCAGCGATTGATATTCTGACATTGCTTGAGGTAGAGTAGAAGATCAGCGGTTGCGGCTGTGGATCATCGGATGTTTATCCTAAGGCCTATGCCCAGATTAAAATAGGTGCCTCTATCGTATAGATCGCCTTGCAGCGGTGAGCTTTCAATGCGTGTACTTATGTACTCATAATTGGGTGTGAGAAATACGCCCAGAGTAGAATTGATCTCATATTCTATGGTTGCGGCTAGTCTGAACAGCGTCCCGGAATCGCTGAATCTAGCATTTCCCTGTTCTTCAGACTGCCGATTTTGATTCTCAGAATAACCTATTCCCAGATCTAGACTGGCGTTCCATGATCGATAAAGGCCATATTCATAACCTACATACATATATGTATCGAGTTTGTAGAATCTATCATAGTTACCTGCAATAGATGTATTTGCAATATCATAGAATCCTATGCCGGCGGCAGCGCCCAGATAAAAACTTTTGTACACAAATACATGGCTCCTTATACCATAGCCATGGCCATTGTTAACTCCCTCGCCTATATAATTGTCACCTACGGTAAATGATGGCTGACCATAAATCTCGATCGTAACAATCTTGGGATCTGTAAAGTTTTCAGACGCCTTTTCCTGAGCACTCACCATCAGCGGAAAGAAAAGAATCATGTTCATGATAGAGAAAAACTTAATACAGGATCTCATAATTTCCAGAATTGTCAATAATTAATGAACTTTCTATTTGATCGCCAGTGGCGGAAGTATAAGAGAATTCCACAACTGATGGAACCCAGACTTGAAGTGAAAAAACTTGAGTCGTAAGACTGGAATTTACTACAAACTCTTCCCCATTAGGTTCACATTGAGGGTCAGTGATAAATCTCTCGCCGTTCCAGATTTCTGCACATTCTGCGTTGCTCAAACTCAATGATAAATTAAAGCTGCTGGACCTATTGCTTGAATTCACAAGGCTGACGTCAATTATGGCGGGACTTTTCACGAGAAGTTGAGGTATAACTACTGTATAATCAGCACTCTCATCCAGTATCAATTGAGTGACATACGTGTTTTGGTCTTCCTCGTTTATTGCAAGAAGTGTGGCAACTTCTGTATTTACCAAAGAATTCAGCTCGATGGCGCCGTTTTGATCAGTGCTACCGCTTGCGAGGACAAAGTTTTCTCCAAAATTTACAAATGGAAATAATGTAAATGGTTCGCCATAAGTACCATCATTATTCAGCCCCTTGGTAAATACAACTACTTCAGTATCTGAGACTGGCTCGTTAGAAATATCAAGCGCTGTAAGGTTGATAAAACCACGTCGATCATTGTCTGCATCTTCACAACTCGCGAATATCAGAAAACACAGAATGATGTAGAAATATTTCATCTTTCGTTTTTCTAAATATAGGTAAGCTAGGCACAGAATTTCAGAAGCCGATGGATTCTTAACAAGATGGTAATATAGCTCCTGATTTTTAAGGTTACCCCCTAAACAAAAAGAAATCATCTTTCATATCCTCGATGCGCTCATCTTTATTGGTCACGATATAATCCAGCGCCTTTTCTGTAAAGGCTAGTCCTTTTGCGGTGAGGGACACCACCTGCTGGTCAATGGTGATCATGTTGTTCTTTACGGCAAAGTCCAGCACGGCTTCCGCGCGTACCCGCCGCCAGTTGATATGTTCCTGTAGATGGGCGACGCGTCTTTCCCCTACGCTGTCGTGGTTATTGATGTGTAGCAGGAAAGTAAGCAGTGAGACCTCTATTTGTTGCCTGCGCTGGCGCAAGAGAACCGCAACCAGACCTTTAGCAGGCGCGAAAAGGTAAATGGCAAGGAACATTAACCCCAGTACGGTAGTGATAGAACCAGAAATTGACGCGTCCAGCAATCTTGCCATCCAGTAACCGCCTATGGCGCTCATAACGCCAAAAATCACGGACAATAAAATCATCTTTTTTAAATCTGTGGTAAGTAGGTAAGCGGCCGCGGCCGGCGCAATCATCAGTGCGACCACTAGAATCGCCCCCACGGCATCAAATGCAGCCACCGTAGTGACAGATGCTGTTCCCATCAGTCCATAATGAATTGCCACTGGACTAAAACCTAGCGCGCTGGTCAGCCCTATGTCAAACGTACTGATCTTTAATTCTTTGTAAAAGAGATAAAGTAAAGCGATGGTGATGACCAGAATTACCGAGATCACCCAAAGCCCTCTAGGTCCCCAATCTGCACCGTCGATGATCATCCTGTCAAAAGGGGCAAACGCCAGATCGCCCAGCAGCACAGCGTCAATGTCCAGGTGAACGTCATTTGCATTCTGCGCAATCATGATCACACCTATGCTGAATAAGGCTGGAAATACCAGGCCAATGGCCGTATCTTCTTTGACCAGTCCCGTTTTTTGAATCAATTCCACAAGAATGACAGTGATAATCCCGCTAAGGGCTGCAAAGACAATCAGCCACGGTGATGCCAGATCATGGGTGATAAAAAATCCAATCACGATACCTGGCAAGATGGAGTGGCTTATCGCATCACTGATAAGCGCCATTTTACGCAGCACAAGAAAAACCCCAGGGATGGCGCAGGCAGCCGCGGTAAGCGCTGCGATCAATTGTATTTCCAGCATGGGGTTCATGACTTCATGTTTTTTGCAGGCTTTGCTTTTCCCGCTTTCGCGAAAGCGGAATCACTACTCACCACTTCATTTTCCTCATCTGGCTGATTCGTAAAGAGATTGCCGGCGGTATGAAAGCCGCTCTCTGTCAGCGCCCAGTCAGATCCCGTGAGTCGTATCCAGTCCTTTTCTTCCAGTGCTTTAAGCGTACCGCGGGTAAATCCTTGAAAATTGTTGAGGATCATCACCGCATGTGGCCGCGTGATATCCTCGTGCTTGCGCACGATGGTGTACATAAAGTGTAAGGTCTTTTTTAATTCTAGATCCCGCCTGTTGCGTAACAGCCTGATTTGTTTAAAAAGTATCCCTCTACTGGGTGAGAAAATAAAAGAAACGGTCACAAACACTGCTGCAACCAGTACGATGACCGGGCCTGTGGAAAGGTTGTTTTGGCTTGCGCTGATTCCAGTTCCCAAGACCCCCGCGATAGCACCAAAAATTGCCGCTAGTCCCACCATTGTCCCCAATTTATCTGTCCACTGCCTCGCTGCCGCTGCTGGTGCAAGCAACATGGCACTCATGAGTACCACGCCCACCGTTTGCAAACCGATGACTATCGCCAGAACAATTAAAAAACTGATCATCCCATCTATAAACTTTGTGTTGAATCCCAGCGTGCTCGCGTAATCTGTGTCAAACAACATAAGCTTAAACTCTTTCCAAAAAAACAGAATAATCAACAAGCTAATTCCCGTGACAATTGTCATTAGCAATACGTCGCTTTCCACCAGCGTAGCCGCCTGCCCGAATAAATACTTATCCAGTCCTGCTTGATTGGCATTGGGTAGTTTTTGGATATAGGTCAGTAACAGCATGCCAAAACCAAAAAACAGACTAAGCACCAGCCCCAGCGCGGTGTCGGTTTTGAGGTGTGTCTTTGTCACGATTCCCCTGATCCAGAAAACACCGATCAATCCGCTGACAAAAGCTCCCAGCAACAAAACGTTAGAATCTTTGGCACCTGTGATAAGAAAGGCAACTGCAATCCCAGGAAGCGCTGCATGAGAAATAGCATCCCCCAGCAAGCTCTGCTTGCGCAGCACCGCAAAACTTCCCAGCATACCACAAATAGCTCCCAGCACAGCCGTTCCCAGCGTGATGGTGCGTAAGGTGTAGTCTGTGAAGAAATCTGTTAGTTCCAAGGTTGGTTTTTAAGTTTCATTTTCATGTATCACCTTATTCAAGGTTGAACGTATTTTGTTTATTCTTAAAGTTGTATTCTCGTTATTCGTTATTCGTTATTCGTTATTTGTGGTCTTTTACTCTTGCTTCACACCCCCAACCCCCTCGAGGGGGCTTTTTGTTGTGATGTTGTTATAATTGTCGTTTTACTTAATCCACTTATGATTCACTCTTGCGTGTCCCCAGAACCCCAAAGGGGCTTTTCTTGAACATTTTACTCATCGTTTCTTGTTCAACATTCAACATTCAATATTCGTTTTTCAGTGTTTAATCCTGCGGAACAACCTAAACCAAATCGATAAGGCATGCTACTTCCCGATTCAAAAGCGATTTCCAGTTCAGCATTCAGAACTGCTCTTTCCCTTGAGTGAAGGCCGAGATGGATATTCAGGGAGTAGTTTAATTACTCTTGCTCCATGCCCCACTCCCTTGAGGAGGGCTTTTGAGAATGCTTGATTTATTACGGTTTGATGATTGAATTTTTTAATTTTCATCAATCGTCACTCTCTCACTCTTGCTCCACACTTCCATCCCCCTCGAGGGGGCTTTTGCGAATGCTTAATCTAATTAGGTTTTCCTATTGAATTAAATATTTTCATAACTCATAACTCATAACTCATAGCTCATAGCTCATAACTCATAACTCATAACTCATAACTCATAGCTCACCGCTCACAACTCACCCATTTTGCACCGCGACTTTATAATTTATACCGTAAGTTTTAGTAAGATTATCGTCGTTAAATATTTCCTTGACAGGACCGGTGGCGATGTGTTTTACGTTTAAAAATGTCACCCAGTCAAAATACTCTGGAACGGTTTGTAAATCATGATGTACCACGATAACCGTTTTTCCTGCCTTGCGCAATTCTTTTAAAATATTGATGATGGCAATCTCTGTCGTGGCGTCCACACCCTGGAAAGGCTCATCCATAAAATAGATGGCTGCGTCTTGTACTAGTGCCCGCGCTAGAAAGACCCGCTGCTGCTGCCCACCAGAAAGCTGACTTATCTGGCGGCTTTTGAATGCGAGCATGCCTACTTTTTCCAGCGCCTCGAGTGCCTGTTTCTTTTCCTTGCTGCCTGGTCGCTTGATCCAGCCCAGCGCGCCATAGGTTCCCATGGTCACTACGTCTAGAGCAGTGGTGGGAAAGTCCCAATCCACACTGCCTTTTTGCGGAACATAAGCCACAAGATTGCGTTGCTTTTTATAGGGCTTACCATAAATCGCTACAGAACCCGCAATGGGATCAATGATGCCCAGGATACTTTTGATCAAGGTTGATTTTCCCGCGCCATTAGGTCCTACAATCGCCATGAGTACACCTTCTGGAACGGATAAATCAATATCCCACAAGACTGGCTTATAGTTATAGGCCACGGTAAGGTCATCTACGGCTACGGCTATCTTATCCATTATTTCAATGC
The DNA here is from genome assembly GCA_963740155.1 of uncultured Flavobacteriaceae bacterium. Classification (GTDB taxonomy): domain Bacteria; phylum Bacteroidota; class Bacteroidia; order Flavobacteriales; family Flavobacteriaceae; genus Nonlabens. The sequence goes on from CAVUDE010000005.1 coordinate 479,635, forward strand.
GTTAACAATGGTGGTTACATTATGCCGATACATTCCTGAATAGGTACCTTCTTCCGTACCGTTTGAGCCCAGTGCGTCGCTGTAAAGCTCGCCGCCTATTTCCACCTCGTGATCTTGTGCTTTTACGGCGGCTTGTAGGGCTTCTACCGTACGTCTAGGCACACTGCTTTCTATAAAAACAGCTTTGATGTCGTTTTCTATAATAAATTGGGTAATGCGTTGTACGTCTTTAACGCCGGCCTCTGTTGCTGTGGATAATCCTTGCAGGCCCACGACTTCAAATCCGTATTTCCTGCCAAAATAATTGAACGCATCATGCGCTGTCACCAGAATGCGTTTCTCTTCAGGAAGTTCTTCTATCTTGCTGGAAAGATCTCTTTGCAACTGCTGGATTTTCTGTTTGTAGGTAGTGAGGTTTTGCTTGTAGAATTCTGCGTTTTCTGGGTCTGTATCTGCTAGTTTTTGTGTGGTGAATTTTGCGATTTCAAGCCAGTAATCCGTATCAAACCAGATGTGTGGATCATAATTACTCGCAAAATAATCACTACCTATCAGCGTGCCCCTATCTATTGCATCGCTCACCGCAACGGTCTTGCCGCCAAGTTGTTGCATCTTCTCAAAAACCTCCACCAGCTTGCCCTCCAGATGCAGGCCGTTGTAGAAGATAATGTCGGCATTATACAATTTGGTCACGTCGCCCTCGCTTGCTTTATAAAGGTGTGGATCCACGCCGCTGCCCATCAATCCCTGCACATTTATTTTATCGCCGCCCAATTCATTTACCAGATCTGTTATCATGGTGGTGGTGGTCACGACTTGTAATTTGTCACTTACTTTTTTGTCCGATTTTGTCTCATTGCAAGAACTTACCAGTAAAATGGAGACTAGCGAAATGCTTTTTAGAAATACTTTTTTCATAGTTGTTGTTTGTTGTTACGCTTTCGCGAAAGCGGAATAATCTTCCTACTTCCCCCACATATTTCTAATCCTGTAGCTCAAGCCCGCACTCAACAGAATGTCCTGCGTGTCTGTAATTCCTGAGCCTACCGTTACATCAAATTGCAAATCATCGTTTGCCAAATAGGTAAAACCCGCATCCCACAAATGATCTGCGCTGCTATCTTCTGGCAGGAAACCGTACACCTCTGCATAGAAACCTAGGGAAGATGTCAGGTCGATGCCGTAGGAGAGCGTGTAGAGGTAGGCGAGCTCTGCACTGTCGTCACCTATCGCCGCGCCCACGTTCCAGGCAACGCCAGACCGATCGTTGATCGTGTGATCAAAGGCAAACCTGAAATCCATTCCCGTATTTTCTGGCTTAAATGCATCATTTGCGGTAAAGGGTAGCGTGATATGTCCCATCAGGGCAATCTTGGGATTCCAGCCATCACCTTTTGCGATGCCTATCTTCCCTCCCAAGAGTAAGGGGCTAAATCCGGTGTCGCTTATCTCGCGATTAACAGGCCTGAACCTGTTTCTGGATTCCCCAAAGTCAAGGCCGATGCGCAGTTCAAAATTGCCTAATAATCCGTAACGCAAAAGGGTAGTGTTGTAAACGATGTTTTCTGCATCCTGTGCGCCATCATCAAAGCTGGAGTACAATCCACCGGTCTCGATCTGCAGGAAGTTTTTGCGCACTAGGCTAGGTGATTCTGTTGCGTCTGGGCGATCAGTGATCAGCGCCCCTATGTCATCAGTCTGACCGTCGTCTTGTGCATGGGAAGTAAGGATGGCTAGCATTACTGCGAGAGAGAGTAGTAGAGATTTCATTTTTTTTCGATAAGTAATTTGGTAGTGACCTCCTGTGAGAGCTGATGGTTTATGTCGCCTATAGTTGCGGTGATGGAATGGTCAAATGACTCACGCGATAAAACGGTGATCTGTAAACCCAGTTTTATATTCTTTCTATCCAGATAATTGAGGAACTGTGATGATGTGTCTGCCAGTTTTCTGATGACGCCGCTGCTGCCCACGCTCATGTTATTCAGGGAAATAGTCTCAAATGCGGCTAGCTTGCCATCGCTATCTGGGATGGGATCGCCATGTGGATCTACCCTGGGAAATCCCAATAATTTATCCAGCTGGTCAATAAGTTTAGGCGACTGGATATGCTCCAGCTGTTCTGCCACCTCGTGGACTTCATCCCACGTGAAATCCAGTTTTTCCAGCAGAAATACTTCCCACAACCTATGCTTGCGTATGATCTTAAGCGCTGCCGAATTCCCAGTGCTGGTAAGGCGTGCGCCCTGATAGGGAATGTATTCCACATGACCCTTTTCCGTAAGCTTTTTAAGCATGTCTGTAACGGATGATGGTCTGGTTGCTTGATAATCTGCAATGCGGTTTGTGGATACGCGGGTGCCGTTCACCTGTAGGTGGTGAATGGCTTTGATATAGTTTTCCTCTGCAACGGTAAGCATGCGGCAAAGCTAAAGAGAATTTTGGTTAAATAGAATATAATTTTTAGGTGAGGCTAAAAAATGGAAGAAAAAACCAGCTAATCAGTGAACCGCATATCACTCGCAGGCTGATTAACTAGTCATAAAAGTTGTATTCTAAAAAATCTACCTAGCTGGATTCTTGCTGCGCTTTTCCCAGTTCTTGCGTGCGAGCGCCTGTAGATCTGCGACCTTATCACTCTCGTCCATGATTTCAAGTCCTAGCATGGTTTCTATGATGTCTTCCATGGTCACAAGACCCTGGACATTCCCGTAATTATCTACCACAAGTGCGATATGTTCTTTAGTTCCTATCATCTGCTCAAACATTTCGCTGATGGGTTTATCCGTGGGAACGACGGTAATCTCACGATTGAGATCAATCAGGTGGGTTGCGGGTTTTTTATGGATCAGGGTGGCAAGAATCTGGTCTTTTAGAACATATCCCTTAACGTCATCACGATTCTCGCCATAGATGGGAATGCGCGAGTAGCGACGCTCTGGATTCTCTTCAAAAAAATGCTCGATGGTCATATCCATCTGCGCCATGAACATGACAGATCGCGGTGTCATAACGTCTTGTACTACAATGTCGTTAAAGCTCATCAGGCTTTTAATATACTGACCTTCTGAGGGTTCAAAAACACCGTCCTGTTCTGCCGTTTCTGTGATGGCGACAAATTCCTCGCGGGTCAGGCTGTTCATGTGTGCACTCTTGCCTATGGCTTTTGTGGTTAACTGCAGCAACCACATGATCCCGGTGTATTTGAGTATGGCGACCATAATTTTCAATACGCGGGTAGAAAATCCAGCAAGACTCTGCCAGTAGGTGGCACCTATGGTTTTGGGGATGATTTCTGAAACCACAAGGATCAGAACGGTCATCACGGCACTCACGACTCCCACTAGCGGGATGCCCAGCACGTTATCACGGTAGCCTTCATCTACCATGGCTTCTGCCTGTACGCCTACCAAAATCGCGCCCACGGTGTGCGCCAGCGTATTCAGGGTCAGGATCGCAATTAGGGGTTTATCCACGTCTGCCTTGAGCTGTGCCAGATCTTTGGTATAAGTGGCTCCTTCCTGCTCTTTAACTTTGATAAAAGTAGGGGTGATGCTTAATAGAACTGCCTCTAGGACAGAGCATAGGAAAGAGAAAAATATCGAAACGATCGCATAGACAATCAGTAACGCCATGGCTGGTTTTTTTGTAAATGTAGGAAAGTTAGGGAGATGCCGTTTGCACTTATGTAAAGTATTAAGAAATGTAGAAGTGAGTATAGTAATTGTTGTTGTTCCGCTTTCGCGAAAGCGCAATTCTTCAATCACTCTGCAATCCATTCACTTCAATAGCTAATAGAAAACTCTACCTTGCTTGAACCCGTATGGTTTCTTTCACAACCTGCGCAGTCGATCTTGCCTCGTCAATTGTACTCGCCGTAATAGTCACATGTCCCATTTTGCGAAAAGGCCTAGTCAACTTTTTCCCATAAATATGCGGCGTAACTCCAGGGGTGTCCAGTAGGTTTTCAATGCTTTTATAGTGCACTGGTCCCTCATGATTCTCGGCACCCACAAGGTTGACCATAACCGCAGGTCTGACCGTGGACGTATCACCTAAAGGCAGTCCCAGAACGCATCTTACCTGCTGTTCAAACTGATCGGTAACCGCGCCCTCGATCGAGTAATGCCCCGAGTTGTGTGGGCGTGGTGCCACCTCGTTAACGAGCAGTTTATTTTCTTGGGTTAAGAACATTTCAACTGCCAGCAATCCCACGTGGTTATAAGCTTCTGAAACTTTCAAAGCCAGCTTTCTCGCTTTCTGTGCAGTTGCATCATCAATTCTGGCGGGGCAGATGACATATTCTACTTGGTTTGCTTCTGGATGGAATTCCATTTCTACCACTGGGTAGGTCTTCATATCTCCCTGCGGATTCCTCGCAACTATCACGGCAAGTTCCAGTTTAAAATCCACCATTTGCTCGTAGATGCATTCCTGGCGGGGCAGTTCTTTCAAATCTTCCGAATTACGGATTACTTGAACGCCTTTACCATCGTAGCCGCCCTCTGCGCTTTTCCAGATAAACGGGTAATCTAGATCGTGATCCAAGATCGGTTGTGAGTGCGCGGAAAAACTTGCAGTAGGAATGCTGTTTTCTAGATAGAACCGCTTTTGTCTGGCTTTGTTTCTGACAGTCTGCAAGACGTGCGATTGAGGATAAACCTGTTTTCCCTCTTTCTCCAGATCTTCAAGAGCCTTAACATTTACATTTTCAATCTCCAGAGTTAGAATATCTACTCGCCTGCCGAATTCCATCACGGCATCATAATCCATGATATCACCCGCAACAAATTTGTCACACCCTTGATAAGCGGGTGCGCTGTCATCTTTATCCATTACCCAGGTAGTGATATCCCATTTACGCGTTGTGTACAGCATCATTTTACCCAGCTGGCCACCACCCAGGATACCTAATTTAAGATCAGAAGAAAACGGACTTTTTTGCATAACGCAAAAGTACTTATTCGTTAAGCAGTAATAAAGAACCCAACCGTAACGCTAAATATATAATCGGAATTTTCTCTACTGTGAATTTCATGCTTTCGCGAAAGCGTACAAGTTTTAGACAGAACCTAAATCAGAATAAAATGAAAAATTATGCTATGCATAGAGCTAAATTACGGGTGATAACAAGCGTTTGCAAGAACGATAAAACCTTTTACTGAAGATCTGTCTTTACTATGCAAACAAACGATTCAAGGAACCTGAAACCTAATGAACCACAATTTCTGAATTCATAATTCATAATTCTAAATTCATAAACATTGAACCAGTAAATTTGCCCTCTTAAAATCCCCATTATGTCCCTAGCTTCTAGCTATGATGCGTCCCAGGTTGCCGATAAGTGGTACGACTACTGGATGGAGCATGAATTTTTTACCTCCACTCCTGATGAGCGTGAGAGCTACACTATCGTTATCCCCCCACCTAATGTCACTGGCGTGCTGCACATGGGACATATGCTGAACAATACGATTCAGGACGTATTGATACGCCGCGCGCGCCTGAAAGGATTTAATGCCTGCTGGGTGCCGGGTACAGATCACGCCAGCATCGCTACAGAGGCTAAAGTGGTTAAAAAGCTCAAGGAACAGGGCATCGAGAAAAGTGATATAAGCCGGGATGAGTTTTTAAAGCATGCCTGGGACTGGACACATGAATACGGTGGCATTATCCTAGAACAGCTTAAAAAACTGGGAGCGAGCTGTGACTGGTCGCGTACCAAGTTTACGCTGGACGATGACATGAGCGCTAGTGTCATCAAGGTGTTTATTGATCTCTACAACAAGGGACTGATCTACCGCGGCTACCGCATGGTGAACTGGGATCCACAGGCCAAAACTACCCTAAGCGACGAGGAGGTCATTTACAAAGAGCAAAATGGGAAATTATACCACCTGAAATACCAGCTGGTGGATAGCGATGATTTTATCAGCATCGCTACCACCAGACCAGAAACTATTCTGGGCGATACGGCCATTTGCGTCCACCCGGACGACGCACGCTACACGCACCTTGTAGGGAAAAAGGTTATCGTGCCCATCGTTGATCGCGACATCCCCATCATTGCAGATGAGTATGTGGATGTGGAATTTGGTACCGGAGCCTTGAAAATTACTCCTGCGCACGATCAGAATGACCAGAGAATCGGCGAAAAGCATAATCTAGAAGTCATCGATATTTTTAATGCAGATGCCACTCTCAATTCAAACGGTCTGCATTACGAGGGAAAAGACAGGTTTGAGGTGCGCAAGCAAATTTCTACTGAGCTGGAAGAAAAAGGATTGCTGCTCAAGACAGAGGATCACCTCAACAAGGTAGGAACCAGCGAGCGCACGGGCGCTGTGATTGAACCACGCCTATCAGACCAGTGGTTTCTGAAAATGGAAGATCTGGCGCAACCCGCTATAGATGCGGTACGAGATGATATTGTGGAGTTATTGCCGCCCAAGTTTAAAAGCACCTATTTCCACTGGATGGAGAACGTGCGCGATTGGAATATCTCAAGGCAGTTAGTCTGGGGTCACCGCATACCGGCCTATTACTACGGTGCTGGTAAAGACGATTTTGTGGTAGCTGGCAGTAGGGAGGAAGCTGTTACGCTTTCGCGAAAGCGTACAAACAACAACTCCATTCAACCGGAAGATCTGCGGCAGGAAGAAGATGTTTTGGACACGTGGTTTTCAAGTTGGTTATGGCCTATCAGCGTATTTAATGGCGTGCTGGAACCAGAGAACGAGGAAATCAATTATTACTATCCCACCCGCGATCTGGTTACTGGACCCGATATCTTGTTCTTCTGGGTGGCGCGTATGATTGTAGCGGGATATGAGTTGCGGGATGAGAAACCATTTGACAAAGTGTATCTGACTGGGCTGGTACGCGATAAGCAGCGCCGCAAGATGTCCAAGTCTCTGGGTAACTCGCCAGATGCTCTAAAACTCATTGAGGAGTATGGCGCAGATGGTGTGCGTGTGGGGTTGCTGTTAAGTAGTGCTGCAGGAAACGATTTAATGTTTGAGGAGGCGCTGTGCCAGCAGGGGAAGGGATTTATACGCAAGAATATAAGTGCTTATGATCTGCTGCAAACCTGGACGATTGATGAGTCCATTGATCAGCCCGTCCATACCGCACAGGGAATTGCCTGGTACCGCAGCCGTTTTGCGACAGGTGCTGGAACAGCTTGATGATCACTTTTCAAAATACCGACTGAGCGATGCCTTGATGAGTATTTATAAGTTGGTTTACGATGATTTCTGCGGGTGGTTGCTAGAGATTATCAAGCCAGATTACCAGCAACCCATTGATCGCAAGACCTATGATGAGCTTATTTCTCTTTTTGAAGATAATTTGAGAATCCTGCACCCATTCACACCTTTTGCTACTGAGGAATTGTGGCACCGCCTACGCGAGCGAGATGAAAAAGACTCGTTGTGCATTAATCAGTGGCCAGAGGCTTGCAGCATTGATAATCAGTTGCTAGAAGATTTTGCAATAATACAGGACGTGATTTCTGGGGTTAGAAAAGTGCGCAAGGAAAAGCAGATTGCATTTAAGAATGCTATTGAATTAAAAGTTTTGGATGATTCAAAAGCTAATGCAGATCACGATGGTCTCATAGCCCGAATGGGAAATATCAGCTACCATCGGAAGAGTGATCGCGCCCATGGAAGGAGCTGCAAGTTATAGGGTAGGGGCAAACGAGTATTTCGTACCACTAGCTGGCGCAATAGACACCGCCGCAGAGATAGAAAAGCTACAAGCAGAACTCAAGCGGGCAAAAGGCTTTTTGATAGACGTGCAGAAAAAACTGGGCAACGAGCGATTTGTGGCAAACGCGCCAGATCAGGTGGTAGCACTAGAAAAAAAGAAAGAAGCCGATGCTCTTGCGACTATAGAGACGCTGGAACGTGGTATCTACACCCTCAAAAACGCCTAGATGAATCCGATTAGTACGATTGCCTATGTTTTTCTTGCATTGATGGTTTGTGTGATGGGGCTGGCTATTTATGTGTTGAGGAAGAAGGAGTAAGAAAAGCCACCCAGAGATAGTTTCCCTGAGCGGCTTGAACCAACATTAATCTGGTGAAAATGGCATAGCACTGCACGGTAATATGCGAGGTGCACCAGCGCGAATTATCAGGCCAGGGTCGACTTCCATTTCTACGTCTTGCCTTGTAGCCTCTCCAACCATGAGAAACAAGCGTTAATCCCGTTTCTTCAGCTTTTTGATTTGCAAAGGTTTTTGCTACGGCTATCACGTGGCTCTTATCACGTTCTGCATTACACCCTCTTACTCCCTTATAAAAAGCCGTTCGTTCTGCTTCAAAAACTACGGTCGAACTGTCATCGATAGCGTTTAGACTGTCATCAATTGCAGCATCTGCTTTTTCATTTTTGTTCGGAAAATCTATCTCTTCAATAAATAGCTCATCCATCATTTTTTCTTCATCTTTTGACATGATAAAATAATTAAGTTGCGCCTACTCTGGTTTAAGGACTTTTCTTCGGCTTAGTTCGTCCCATTCCTAGGAAAATTATATTTGGTTTATTATTCCGCTTTCGCGAAAGTGTAATTCTAAAAATCAACAGGAAGTCCCACGCCTATGCCGAATCGCCAGTCACTCAGCTCTTCGGTTGTGCGATTTAAGTCCTGGATGTCTGCAAAAATTTGAAGTACTAAGGTTTCCTTAGCATTTTTGTTTTTTCTAAAATTGAATAAGAGACCAGCTCTAAGAGGTATCGTTTCAAAGTCCTTTATACCAGTATCAGAATCAAATTCATTTCGGTTATATGTAAAAGAAGCAAAGGCGCCCACAACTGATTGAGATGGGAACAAATAGGCATCTACTAGAGCTTGAAATTGAAATCCATAATCGTAAGGATGATCACTGATAAGCGCATCTTGTGAGTCTATAATTACTTTTTGGCCATTTGAATTGGAGACCACTTCTTCAGTTCTAACCTCCCTTTGCTGGAACAGTGCTGAGTTGCCAACTCTGCTAAGCCCAAACCCTGTCCTGATGAATGCTTTTGAATTCCTTAATATTTTCCAGGTATTGTTTTTAAGCCCACGATAAGAGTAGTTTAAAGGGTAGATCCTTGAACCATATAGATCTCCTCTTACCGTTCTAGTATCTAATGTGGTTATGTCAAAAACGTTTAACGATTCCCTTGTGTAGAAAGGGTGGATACTGCTGAAGAAATGATGTTTTGCCGTCCAGTCATTCCCGAAATTGACTATCTCTTCATCCATAAGCTTTTCTTGTACCTGCCTATTTATATAATCATCAATTAATTGAAAGCTTTTGATTATCCCTGTCACATCGCTATCAAATCGTATTAAAGTGCCGTCTTTGATCTGTTTGTCATCAGATTTAATATCTATGTTTAGAAGTCTGCCGTAATTAAATACTGTCAAGAAATTTTGAGTTGAACTATCTAGATACTCCTTGTGCAGTTTGCATAAAACTTTAAGATGCTCCTTGTACTCAACGGAATTCTCCACATAATCGACAATATCCCATTCTTCGCTTGGTTTTAAACTGTATGTTAGGAAAGGCGATGCATAAATAATATCATTTTCTTTACCTACCTTTTCAACACTGAGTATGCTTTTTTGAAGTTGGGCAACTTCAAAATAAATACTATCCATTTTTTGTTTAGCCTCCTTTAGTGTCTTGTAGTGTGTGAATTTTACGAGTGTACTCTACCATTACTGCGAGATCTAAATTTATAAAGTACATCCCATCCAAAGTAGATGCCTAGACTAATTTTTGCGCTCTCTCCATTATCATTGTCAAAAAAGTATATTCCATTAGAAGATTTGAAACTAGCTTCTGCGTTAATTACAACGCGACCTACATTGATTAGGTTTCCTGTAAAAGTGATTTGGGAACCCTCATCATTTTTAGTGAGGCTTGCACCTTGAGCAAGGCTCTGATCACTTATCAATAAATAGCTTATATCACTTTTTATTGTTTTATTGAAGGAACTATTAGAAACAAGAAGTGTATCTGGAATACTTATTAAGTCCTGGCCATTCAAGTTATAGCAGATCCAGAAAAAAATCAAGAATATTAAAGGTTTAGTGGTTATCTTCATGTTTCAAACCTACTCAGATTATTAACATTTATTTAAGGATAAACCCTAATCACCATAAGTGTTTTTCCTAGATGGCACATAGGGTTTATCCTATGGTCTCGATAGATTTACTAGGAATGGGAATGGGAAAAGGACAAACATGACAGCTTATCAAAATAAGAGTCATGATTGAGAAAAAGTGAAGAGTAACTCACCCAGCTAAGTTCAATTAGCAAATAGGTAATCGTTTGGAAAAGTGAGCCCAAAGGTTATCATAACAGAAAGTCTATCCAAGAAAAGACAACGTACCTACCACTCAAAATCTACAACAGCCCGCTTACAAATCTCTCTACCTATCGCTAGACTGGCGGTAGCCGCAGGGCTAGGTGCGTTGAGGATATGAAGACTGTCCTCTCCCTTTTTGATGGTGAAATCGCTACGGGTATCGCCCTCTGGGCTTAACAATACAGCTCGTACGCCAGCCCTGCCAGGCTGGATGTCATCCATTGTCAGGCCTGGGATAAGGCGTTGTAATGTTTTTAAGAATTTAGGCTTTGAGAATGCACGTCTATATTCTTCCAGACCGTATCGCCAGTGTTTTTTAAACAGATTCCAGGTTCCTGCATAGCCCAGTGCATCCAGCGTATCGTGTAGATTGAAGTCTGTTTTTGCATACCCCTCACGTTTAAAAGTGAAAACCGCATTAGGACCACATTCCACGCCACCGTCGATCATGCGCGTAAAATGTACCCCGAGAAACGGGAAGTTACTGTCCGGCACCGGGTAGATCAGATTATTGACTTTATGCTGGGCATGGGCGGTCAATTCATAGTAATCCCCACGGAATCCCACGATGCGCTCTGCGATCTCGATTCCCTGCTTACGCACCAATCGATCTGCAAACAACCCACCGCAAAAGATCATTTTTTTGCTGGTGTAAACGTTCTTATTAGTAGTCAATTGATGAGCCTGATCGATTTTTTTGATCTGTACAAGCTCTTCTCCTGTTGTTATCTGGGATTTTGAATTGATGGCCAGTAAGTCATTTGCCATGGATAGCGCCACTTGCCTATAATTGATGATGCCCGCCTCTGGCACATGAATAGCCTTGATGCCCTGACAATGTGGCTCCAGCTCTTGGATGGTTTTTGAATCCACCATCTCTAGCCCCGTTAAGCCATTTTCATTCCCATATTCGAGTATCTGCTCCAGCCGCGGCAATTCCTGCTCAGACCTGGCAGTAATGATCTTACCGCACACGTCGTGAGGTATATTTTTTTGCTGGGCATAGGCGACCATTTCACGCCTCCCCGCAACACACATTTTTGCCTTTAGACTGCCTGGCACATAATATACCCCGCTATGAAGAACGCCAGAGTTGTGTCCTGTCTGGTGCTTTCCCAAAGTCTGCTCCTTTTCCAGCAGGAGGATTTTCATATTTGGGAATTGCAGCTGTGTAGCCCTTGCACTGGCCAGTCCCGCAATACCGCCACCTATTACGGTAAGGTCATAATGTTCTTCTTTCATGAATCGGTGGGAAATTTACCTGTTTAAGGATTGGAATGCTATAGCAATAAAATTACAAGTCACTACCAGCCAGTAGGGTAGAGGTCCTCGATCATTTCTACGTAACGTTCCTTAGCCTCTTTCTTAGAAAGTTGCTGTACCTGTATCAGGGCATTCATCTTAAAACCCTGACGCAGGTCATTTGTCTGAAAGCTGCGATTGCTTATATACGGCTCATCAATGGCTCGCTTATAGTACGCGTATAGGTGTAACTGCTTGGCAAGCGGCACTTCAGATTGCTCTTGCTGGCTGGCGTGTTCAAACGCCTCTTGAAATCGCTTATTTAGCTCGTCGTCAGTCATTCCATGTGGCGATGACTGTCTCGCCACCGCGTACTTTCTGGTTCAGTTCTACGTTTACTTTTGTTCCTACGGGTAAATAGACATCCACCCTGGAACCAAATTTAATGAATCCGCTCTCGCTACCCTGCGCCACACTGTTTTTCTCCTGTGCGTAGTTGACGATACGTTTTGCAAGCGCGCCTGCAATCTGGCGATACATGACTTGCAGTTTATTCTTATGATCCACCACTACTGTCGTGCGCTCGTTTTCCTCACTGGCTTTGGGATGCCAGGCGACTAGGTATTTCCCAGGATGATATTTGCTATAGGCTACTTTACCGCCTATGGGATGACGTGTTACATGCACGTTGATGGGCGACATAAATACAGACAGCATGAGGCGCTTGTCCTTAAAGTACTCGCCTTCATCTACTTCCTCAATCACAACCACTTTACCATCCACAGGGGAGACAATCGTGTTGTCGTCCAGGATGGTGTTGCGTTTTGGGTTTCTGAAAAATTGCAGGATGATGATCAAAAATATCAAGCCAGTAGCAATGAGAATCGCGGTTGCCCAGATGGGGAGATCCAGCAGCAGTGCCAGTGCGGTAAAGAACGCCGCTACAAATAGCCCTATGAGTATGGATGCCTTTCCTTCTTTATGAAACATAAGCGGTGATTTTTGTTGTGGTGGGAGGTGTTGTTTTTATGCTTTCGCGAAAGCGTAATTCCACAAACACCTTATTTCTATCCCACATGGTTAATGATTAAAAACGTAAGATAAGCAAATGGCGCGGCAAAAATGATGCTGTCCATGCGGTCAAAAATTCCCCCGTGGCCCGGCATAATACTCCCACTATCCTTCACGGCTGCCTGCCTTTTTATCTTGCTCTGGATCAGGTCACCTATAGTGCCGAATAGTGCCACAACAAACGCGATAAGCATCCAGTTCCAGATCGTATAATAGGTCAGTCCTATCGTGTCCAGATAGTACCACAGGCCAGCACCGGCAGCCACTGCCATGATAAGGCCGCCCATAAATCCTTCTATAGTCTTTTTAGGCGATATGCGTTTCATGAGTTTATGCTTGCCAAAATTCTTCCCCACCAGATAGGCAAAACTGTCGTTTGTCCAAATAATGGCAAAGATTCCTATGAGCAATTCTGGTTTATATTCTTCCACCACGTCTGGAATGAGCGCAAGGAATAAGCTGCTCCCGATTAAATAGAGCAGAGCGATAAAGTGTTTTTTTGTGTTGAATAGCGCGATGCGATTGACCAGAACCAGATCCCTGATCAGGTAAATGTTGACCCCCAGGGTGGCCACCAGTAATACGTAGAGTGCCTCCATAGGGACAATGTCCCGCCACACGATAAAGTAATAGGCAAGTGGTAGGATAGGATAAATCGCCCATTGTTTGAGCCGTATCATGGGCATTAATTCTACTAGGCAGAAGAACGCAAAAATGCAAAAGAGCAGGATAAATATGTCACGGGAATAAAAAGCGCTAAGCATCACCAGTGACACATAAACAATTCCAGACATGGATCGTACCAGTAGTTCCCGCATCTAGAGGTCTTCTTGTAAAATGAGGTACAACCTCTTGATGGGAATACCGTAGTTCATGAGATTCTTCTCTTCTACCACCGTACCATCATCAAAGGATTTGAGCGTGGTAATGTTTGAGGGAATCTTTTTACCAGACCGCAGTTTTATACCCGTCAGTCCCTCACTGATGCTCGCTACGATCTGGCTGGTAGTTGCAACGACTACATAAGTGTGGGGAAGAACCTTAGGTTTAAAATCCTTCACCTGATTGGATGAAAACAGGATTGCACCCACGTCAGCAATAATATACTCACAACCCGTAAGGAAGAAAGCGCTATTTAGATTGTACCTGGTGAATTTTATGGGATGCTTCCCAAATCGTTCTGACAGGTCGTTGTTAAGACAAAAAGCTTCTGTATTCTGGAAATCATGCTCTGCAATAATGCTTTGCAGGCTTTCATTTACCCCATCTTCATCCGTGCAATAAAGGAATCTACCACCCTGCTTTGTAAAGTTGTCGATGAACTGTTCATCCAGCGGCAAGTTCTTTTTAGGCATGTATTTAGAGGCGTCCTGGTCATCGCCTGCCTGGTCGTCTAGTTTCTTGAAAAATTTTTTAAAGAGGCTCATGACTCTCCAGCAGTATTACACATGGGCATAAGGGTAAAGATATACACTTGCCCATGGATTGCCAAACTATTCTTGCGCCCCGTCCTCTTTACTTTCACCATTGAGAGGTATATCCTCTTCTACCTTTACTCGAGGCCTGGACGATTTCAATGCAACGGGACTTTCCTTGATAAAGGGTCGCTTGCCAAATATTTTCTCAAGATCATCCTTAAAGATCACTTCTTTTTCCAGCAGCAATTCTGCCAGCTGGGTGAGCTTATCCTTGTTATCTGCAAGGATCTTAATTGCCCGCTGATACTGCTCTTCAATGATTTTTGAGATTTCCTGATCTATCACCACCGCAGTCTCCTCACTATAGGGTTTTGTCATGCTGTATTCTTGCTGGCCGCTGGAATCGTAATAGGTAATGTTCCCTACTTTATCATTTAATCCATAGATGGTCACCATGGCTCGCGCCTGCTTTGTGACTTTTTCCAGATCGCTCAACGCACCGGTGGAAATATTATCAAAGATTACTTTTTCTGCCGCGCGTCCACCCATCGTGGCGCACATTTCATCCAGCATTTGCTCTGGACGCACGATCTGGCGCTCTTCTGGAAGATACCAGGCAGCACCCAGGGATTGCCCACGCGGTACGATTGTTACCTTGATTAGCGGTGCGGCATGTTCTGTCATCCAGCTTACCGTGGCGTGACCGGCCTCGTGGTAGGCAATGGTTTTCTTTTCTGATGGAGTGATCAACTTGTTTTTCTTTTCAAGACCACCCACGATACGATCTACCGCATCCAGGAAGTCCTGTTTATCAACTCCAGTCTTTCCTTTTCTGGCAGCAATCAGAGCTGCCTCGTTACAGACGTTTGCAATATCTGCACCTGAAAAACCAGGAGTCTGTTTTGCGAGAAAGGCTGTATCCAGTCCATCATCTACCTTTTTAATAGGTCTTAGGTGGACTTCAAAAATCTCCTCGCGCTCACGCACATCGGGTAGATCCACGTAGATCTGACGGTCAAACCGTCCCGCACGCATCAGTGCCTTATCCAGAATATCTGCACGGTTAGTCGCTGCAAGAACGATCACATTTGTATTTGTGCCAAAACCGTCCATCTCAGTAAGTAGCTGGTTAAGCGTGTTTTCCCTTTCATCGTTTGATCCAGAGAAATTCCCCTTTCCGCGTGCCCTACCTATGGCATCGATCTCGTCAATGAAGATGATCGCAGGTGATTTCTCCTTTGCTTGTTTAAATAGGTCACGCACACGGCTTGCACCTACCCCCACAAACATCTCGACAAAATCAGAACCGCTCAATGAGAAGAAAGGTACTTTTGCCTCGCCGGCGACTGCTTTGGCGAGTAGGGTTTTACCTGTTCCAGGTGAACCCACTAGCAACGCGCCCTTGGGTATCTTACCACCCAGCGAAGTATATTTTTCTGGATTCTTCAGAAAATCTACGATTTCCTGTACTTCTTCTTTGGCTCCTTCCAGTCCGGCTACATCCTTAAAAGTAGTCTTCACATCTGTTTTCTGGTCAAAGAGTTTTGCCTTTGACTTTCCTATGTTAAAGATCTGTCCACCGGCACCACCAGCGGCACCGCCGCTCATGCGTCTCATGATAAAGATCCAGATTCCTATGATCAGTACAAACGGCAGGATGGTATACAGCAGGTTCATCAGGCTGTCATCCTCACTGTCAAAGGTATAGGTGGTTTCTAGATTGTTCTCCTTGATCATTTCCTTGAGCTCTGCCTGGAAAGTCTCCAGGTCACCTATCTCAAAGCTGTACTGGGCAACTGGGACGTTGCCTAGGGATTTTTCTTTTTTGGCCTTGCGGTGGCGGTTTAGTTTCTGTGCATCTTCTGTGAGGTACACTTCTACCATCCGGCGATTAGTCACTACCACCACTTTTTTTACATCACCCTCTTCCAGGTATTCAAAAAAGTCCTGGTAGGTTGTTTTACGCGGTGTGTTGAATGTATCGTTCAGCAAACTGTATCCCAGGAACAACCCCACGAGTGGGATCACGATCCACCAGATATTGAATTTCGGCTTGTTGCCGCCTGGTTTTAGGTTGCGTTTACTTTTAGGTTTATTCTGTGCTTCTTGAGACATAAATGCTGTTGCTGGAAATTAATAACTACTCTCTATCACGGTGGTTTTTGCATCACCCCATAAACCCTCTAGGTCGTAAAACTCCCTGATATGTTTCTGGAAGACGTGCACCACCACATCCACATAATCCATGAGCACCCATTCTGCCTGGTCCTCACCCTCTACGTGCCATGGATTCTCCTGTAGTTCCTTGCTTACTTTTCTCCTTGTTGAGTTGACGATTGCCTTTACCTGTGTGTTTGAAGTACCGTTGCAGATAATAAAATAGGAGGTAACCGTGTTTTCTATTTCCCGTAGGTCTAGAATCGTAATATCACTTCCCTTGACATCTTCTATTCCACTTACGATTTGTGTGATTAGGACATCTGTAGGGACTTTTTCATCAATCATTCATTGTAATTTGCGTCACAAATTTATTCCATTTACCCCTGCCAAAAATTAATTAACCGATAAAGCTGGAATCTTTGCCTGATTTTCACATTGTCAAACTGCGTGCCACTAGGTCTACCAGTGATGAGTTGAAATTACGCTTTCGCGAAAGCGTACTCCCCACACTCACCGCAATCTCTACCTACCACCAGACTTCTGGACGAGGTCAGCGTGGCAATAGCTGGGTAAGTGATGCTGGTAAAAACCTGACATTTAGTTTTTTGTGGCATAATGACATAGGTCTGAAACAGGTCTTTGATCTTACAAAATTCATCAGCGTTGTACTTGTGGCATGGTTGAGGGATGAATATCAAGTTGCTGCCCTGATCAAATGGCCCAACGACATCCTGTCAGACGGGAAGAAGATCGCTGGCATACTGGTGGAAAATTTCTACCGTGGCAGCATTCATACCTATAGCATCATAGGTATAGGTCTAAATATCAATCAAACCGAATTCAAAGGACTGCCGCACGCAACGTCCCTAAAGAACCTCACGGCCAAGACCTATGATCCTGACCAGCTTCTAGAGTCGCTGATGACCACTATTGCTAAAAGTCTAACCGATTTTAAACAAGTCAAAAAAAGATATACGGAATATCTGGCAGGCTACCAGCAACTCAGAACTTTTAAGCGTAACAACGAGCAAATCAAAGCAACCATTCTGGGAGTGAATTCCAAAGGTCTATTGCAACTATCTCACAATGGTGAGAGCAAGCTGTTTGATCTAAAAGAGATTGAGTGGGTGTATCTTAACTTATAAAACCACTTGCTTGGATAGTGTTGAAACTAAGTTGGCTTTGTTTCTTTAGACCTGACGGGTTTTGAAAACCTTTTAGGTCTGGTGTATTTTGTAATCCGTTTGCTATAAGAAAGTTAGCGCCATTTTAAAGGGCGTCCTAAATGCACTTTTCTATAAAAAGTGATTTTTGTTGAGATCGATTTACAACCTTTCCATTCCAGTAGCTAGCTGTTCAAGGAATTTCTTGATCGGGCCTTTGATCATCATTGCCATCATGGGATTGAAATCTCCTGCAAAAACCAGTCTCGCATTTGCCGCATCGCCCACCGGTTCAATAAAACAGGTGAGTGTAAAGGCCATTTTGTCGCTCGTAGAACCTAGCACCACTAGATTATGCGGGTGTTTTTCCTTAATGCCTAGTTTGATTTCTGGCATTCCTTTTAAGCCAAACAAAAACTTATCTTCCCCGTGTGTCTCAAACTTTGTATCGTCTGGCATCAGGTGTTTGAAGTTTTCAACTTGGGTCAGGAAGTTGTAGAGCTCTTCCTGTGATTTTGAGGTAGCGACTGTGCGGCTTTCTAGATTCATGCTGTTGGGTTCCAGTTTTTAGGGCTTTTCTTCCAGTCCTGCAAAAGTTGTAGCTGCTCACTGGTAAAGTGGCCAGATTCTTCTGCGCGGGTAATGAGATGTTCGTAATGGCTGAGTGTATGCAAGGTAATACCGGCGTTTGTAAAATTTTCCTTGGCCAGGTTAAAACCGTAAGAAAATATCGCCATCATGCCCAGCACTTCACCACCAGATTCCTTGATGGCTTTTACGGCATTGAGGCTGCTGCCGCCCGTACTTATTAGATCCTCTATAACGACCACACGCTGCCCAGCCTCCAGCTGGCCTTCAATCTGGTTTTTGCGACCGTGTTTTTTAGGTTCTGGTCGTACGTAAATAAACGGTAGATCCATGGCATCTGCCACCAGCGCACCTATACCTATGGCACCCGTTGCCACACCGGCGATGATGTCGATGTTGCTATAATAAGCCTTGATTTTATCGACAAATGCCTGTTTCAAAAAATCACGCACCCGCGGATGGGAAAGCGTGATGCGATTATCACAATAGATGGGAGAAAGCGCCCCGCTCGCCCATGTAAAAGGTTCTTGCGGTTGTAGTTTTATTGCTTTTATTTGCAGTAGTAACTCGGCAGTTTTATGCGCCGTTTGCCTATCATTTACCATATCAAACAAATGTATAAAGTTTTTGTCAAAGAAGCCGTTATCTACGTCACCTCAGACAAGGCTCCTTTTAAGGACCATAATATTTTCAAGCTTAAGGATGTTGATCTGGCTCAGATCATCGATAGAGTAGAAGAGGGCTCTCTGGAAAATGTGGTGCTCTATTCTAAGAGCGAGAAAAAATTACTCAAGCGACTGCATAAAAAGCTACCGCTAGTTGTCGCTGGCGGCGGGCTGGTAGTCAATCCAGACAACTGTTTCTTGTTTATTCACCGCAACGGTAGCTGGGATCTCCCTAAAGGCAAAGCAGAAAAAGGCGAGACCATTGAAGAAACCGCAGTTCGCGAGGTAGAAGAGGAGACTGGAGTAACTCCGCTTGAAATTCAGAGCCCGCTGGGGAGAACCTATCACGTTTTCCAGCGCAAGGGGGAATGGCGACTCAAGCTGACGGACTGGTACGTGATGCAAACAGATTTTAATGGTGAGCTGCAGCCACAAGCACAAGAGGGAATCGATAAAGCCGAGTGGGCAGACCGCGCCCGCGCACGCAAGCTGATCCGTAAATCATATCGCAACATACGTAACCTAGTCCCTGAAGATCTGTTTGAAAGGTTTAGGTTTAGGGGTGGGGAGTGAGTATTTGTAAAAGATACTGGTCAATTAAAAAGAGTTCAACACAACTTTGAATTTATGCCCATCAACACATCAAAAAATTTAAATATTAAATGGTGTGTGATTTCACTCATAAGTGGCGCTGCATTTGGAATTCTGTTTTTTAGTGTTGCCAATGCAGGCATTTTTCAAAAGAACGGTGTTTTTTATGTGTCAGTATCGATAATTTCTGCGGTGGGTTTATATGGTTTCATCGCGATCATAATAAACAAGCGTAAATTTTTAATCATTTTCATTGTTGCTTCCGGATTGATTCAATTTGCTTTAACACCTATAGCGTCTTTCTTGAATATTAAAAAGGTTCCTGACAAGATTTACATGTCTGACTCTGATAGCACTATTCTGGTTAAAAATGATAATATCAAGTGTCATAACATTGAACTAGGTGCTTATTCTAATGGGTTAGACACCGTTATAAGATTCAAGAAAGGTAAAGATTATTACCAAAAAGTAATTTCATCTACTTTGACGAGCTTTTATAAAATAAATTGGCTCACAGAATGCACATATGCAACAATTGACAAAAATGGGTCAATAGTCAGCAAGATAGAATTAGGGAATTTTGAGAACAATTCTCACAATTGGTATCAAACTAAAATCTTTGATTTCAATACGACTGAACCAGACTTTCTAATTCTAAGCGCTATTGATTAATTCACTTCCCCATCAACCTATAAACAGGATAATTCAAATGCGCTTTTTCATAGTTGGGTGAACGCTTATGTAGCCAGTCTAGCTGGGCGTAATTGTTTTTAGCAAACTGGTTGTTTGCTTGCTTGAGTGAGTCAAACTCTTTTTTCAATTCAGGACTTTTGTCCAGCATTTCCTGCGCTGTTTTTTCAAATACATAGCTGGAAAAACCCTCTTTTTGTTGTAGGATGGTGTCAAAGAAATTCCATTTAAAAAAGGAGTCCTGTGCCTCTGGCTCAAGTGTTTCTAGTATATATCGTACGCCAGGTTGAGCGGTGGGGATGAGGAGGTCGTTTTCGCGAAAGCGTAATTTCACCATATCACGCTCCACTTCTACGTCTGAGTGTGGATAATGACCCTCGTAAACTTTTTCTGAAGTGTCATATTCCTTGATGCGGTAACGTTCCACCGTCATGGTACTATCTTTAGGCAGGAGATCCATCTGAATCTCGTTCAATCGCAACAGCTCGACGATTTTCCAGCGGCCTTGCGGGATAATATAATATTCTGGGATGGTTATGCTGTCCAGTCCCTGATAATAGGTATAATAAGGGGTTTTTCTGGTGTACGGCTTATCACGATCATAGGTTAGCAGGTCGTTCCCAGTCAGTTTGCTTATTGCGGTATTAGCCTCATAACCCTTGAATTCCAGTGTGTCTGCTACGCGCTCGTCCAGCCTATGATTGAGCGCATAATTTGAACCGGGTATGATCTCATTGAATGTAGCGATACGTGCCTGCTTGATCTGTGCCATGTTACTGGTGCCTATGCCCATCATTTCTTCCATGATGGCTTTGGTGCCCATTACTCGATCTTTATAAGGTTTGAGCATGTGGGTTTCTACCATCATTCCCATCGTATTCCACAGTGCGGTGTAGCCGGTAGAATAGCGAGGATGATCTAGGAACTGGCTGAATCCTGCATCTGGCGATTCATTGTATACATTTACATAGGGCGTGATATCCAGCTGGCGATCTTTCAATCTTTTCTCCAGCTGTGGTTGTAGACTGTTGTGAATATAATCTCCCGCCGCATGCCCCAGCTTGTCATGCTGGGTAAAAAGATGCGTAAGCGTGTACTGGTAATCTGCACCATTGCTCACATGGTTGTCTATGAAGATATCAGGGTTAACCAAGTGATATGCCTGATAAAAAGCGCGGGCATTTCTGGTATCTGCCTTGATAAAGTCACGGTTAAGGTCGTAGTTACGTGCATTGCCCCTGAATCCGTAGGACTCTGGGCCGTTTTGGTTTGTGCGGGTAGTGCTATTGCGATTGATTGCACCGCCTACATTGTACACAGCGATCGTGCTAAAGATGAGATTTTCTGGCGCATCGACCATACCGCTGGCTAGATCCCTCACGAGCATCATGGTCGCGTCTATACCATCGCTCTCGCCCGGATGGATTCCGTTATTGACCAGAATCTTGATCTTGTCCTCATTGGGAATTTCCCAGTCCACCGCATCTGCAGAATAAGTCACCAGATGAAGCGGTTTGCCAGCATCTGTCATCCCTATCTGTTTCACGTTGACGCTGGTGTATTCTGTATCAAGTTTCTTATAGAAATCAATGATCTGCTCATAGGTAGCGGTCTGATTGCCATCACCTTTTTCAAAAGGGGTCAACAGGGCTGCATCGATGGAGCTACCATCTTTACCGGTCGTATTTATGTCTTGCTTTTCTGGCTGATCGCCACCGCAACCCACGATAAGGAGAACTGCTAGATAAAAATAGAAATGCCTCATAATCTTACGGTTTGTGGGACTAGTCCAGTGTAGTCGCCATTATTGCGTATTACGTCACGTACGATGGAACTGGAAATATAGCTTTTGCCAGAACTGGTCAGTAGAAATACTGTCTCAATGCTGGATAATTTACGATTGGTATGCGCGATGGCCTTTTCAAATTCAAAGTCGGCTGGATTGCGCAAGCCACGCAGGATAAACGCTGCATCCTGCTGCTGGCAAAAGTCAATGGTCAATCCCTGATAGGTCATTACCTTGAGTCTAGGCTCATCTGCAAAGGCTTTTACAATGAAATCCTGGCGCTGTTTCAGGTCAAACATATATTTCTTATCAGCATTGACTCCTATCGCAACGATGATCTCATCAAACAATCCCAGGCCTCTTTCAATGATATCGTAATGACCTAGAGTGATGGGGTCAAAACTTCCTGGAAATACGGCTCTTCTCATGTCGTATGTTTTTTGATACTATCTTCAATAATATCTGTAAGGACTTGTGTGAGCGATAAGCCCATGCTCTGTATTTGCTGTGGCACGATACTGTGCTTGCTCATACCCGGTGTGGTATTGATCTCTACAAAATGCGGTGTTCCCTCATGCAGGATAAAATCCACTCTTGCCAGGCCTTTGAGTTTAAGAACCTCGTAGATGCGTTTTGTGATCTGGGTGATCTCTGTAGCGTTCTTTTTACTGATACGTGCGGGAGTTATTTCCTGGGATTTTCCCTCATATTTTGCTGCGTAGTCAAAGAAGTCGTTTTCGCTCACGATTTCAGTAGGCGGTAAGACGATTATTTCATCACCAATTCCATAAACACCTATGGAGACTTCTGCACCTTTCAGGAAAGATTCAATAATCACCTCGTCGTCTGCCTCATAGGCGTGTTGTAGAGCAACAGGAATGTCTTCTTGTTTATATACTTTACTGACGCCGAAACTGCTCCCGCTGCGATTTGCCTTTACAAAGCAGGGAAGTCCTACTTTTTCAACAATCTTGTCCAGATCATAGCTTTCACCTTTATTATGATAGTAGTGCCGCGCCATAGCCAGATTCCAGGGCTTGAGAATGGCTAGGCAATCACGTTTATTGAATGTGACCGCACTGGCATAAAAATCACTGCTGGTATGGGGAAGATTCAGTAAACTCAATACCGCTTGAAGTTTACCGTCCTCACCAGGTGTTCCATGAACCGTGTTGTAGCAACAATCAAAGTTAATCTTCTCACCATCCACCTGAATGTTGAAATCGTTGCGATCCACTGGCCCGCGGCGTTCATCCTCCATGTAGTGATACCAGCCGTCTTTCATGATACGGACCGCACGTGGATGATATAGCTCCCTATCGAGGGCATCCATGATCACCTTTCCACTGCGTATGGAGATGTCGTGCTCGCTGGAGAAGCCACCCATAAGTACGGCGATGTTTTTCATTAGGCAGTTTTGTTTTAATTGGCTGCTGGAATTTCTCTGTTGTATTCAAAAGTTCTGACTCAAACCTTATTGTCATGTAAAATCCAGCACGTAAACAAAGTTACGTAAAGCTGTAGGGCATAATGCTGCCGCGGGCAATCTTTCGGAAGCATGGCTCGTGAGAAAGCGAGGATTTAAGTTAGATTTGCCGCATGAATTTCTTTCGGTTCATTTTTACACGTACGTTCTGGATACAGGTAGCGATTGCTATTGTTGTTGTTGTGGTGCTTTGTTTTGGTTACTTAATGTGGCTGGACTGGTACACTAACCACGATCAGCGGATTGCGGTGCCAGCATTAGAAAAGCTTTCCTTGCCAGATGCCCAGCAAAAACTCGAAGCGCTGGATTTGCGCAGCCGTGTAATTGACAGTTCCAACTATAATCCAGACTTCCCGCCTCGCAGTATTATTGAGCAAGATCCTGAGGCCGGTAAGTTTGTTAAGGAAAACCGCCAGATCTATATCAAGTTAAACAAATCAGGCTACGGGAAAATCCAGGTTCCCGCCCACCGGTATGAGACTAAGCGAGCCGTTGTGCCTAAACTTAAAGCACTGGGCTTTACCATAGGTGAAATGATTTACAAACCTGGTTTTAAGGATATGGTGCTGGAACTGCAGTATGAAGGCCGCAAGCTGGAACCAGGCACTGAACTGGAGAAAACCTCAACCATAGATATCGTACTGGGCAAGGGTGAGGACGAGGACGAATCAGCTAATCCAGGATCAGATGGAACCCAGCCTTAAACCAAAACAGCCTCTTCATGAGCATTATAGGTTTACAGCTGGTGATAGTCAGAAACCCTTGCGCGTGGATAAATTTCTCATGAACTTTATCGAGAATGCCACCCGCAATAAGATCCAGCAACGCATCACAGAAGGCGCGGTACGCGTCAACGGTGAGGTCGTTAAGTCAAACCACAAAGTCAAAGCCGGTGACGAGGTGCAGGTATTATACGATCACCCGCCGCACGAGAATCTTCTGGTCGCAGAAGATATGCCACTCGACATTGTTTATGAGGATGACAGTCTTGTCATTGTCAATAAGCCAGCCGGACTGGTCGTTCATCCAGGCCACGGTAATTATACTGGAACGCTAATCAACGGATTGATCCACCATTTTGAGAACCTACCAAACAATAGCAGTGAGCGGCCGGGACTCGTGCATCGCATTGATAAAGACACAAGTGGTTTACTGGTAGTTGCCAAAACAGAGCACGCCATGTCCCACCTATCTGCGCAGTTTGCAAACAAGACCAGCGAGCGTGAATATGTAGCTATCGTCTGGGGGAGTTTTGAAGAGGAGGAAGGAACCGTGGAAGGGAATATAGGCCGTCATCCCAAGGACAGGCTGCAAAACGCCGTATGGCAGGGTGATGATGCCTATAAGGGCAAACCTGCAGTGACACATTACAAGGTGCTGGAGAATCTGGGATACGTGACGCTCTTGAGCTGCAAGCTGGAAACTGGCCGCACGCACCAGATACGTGTGCACATGAAGCATATAGGCCACACGCTTTTCAATGACAAGCGCTACGGCGGTCACCGCATTTTAAAGGGAACAAATTTTACTAAGTACAAGCAGTTTGTAGATAACTGTTTTAAGATACTGCCGCGTCAGGCGTTACACGCAAAAACACTGGGCTTTGTCCATCCCGCAACGGGTGAACTCATGCGATTTGACAGTCCGGTTCCAGACGATATGCAGCAATGTATTGAGAAATGGCGCAGTTATGCCAGTAGCTCGCTGGAGTGATTTTTTCTTGTTACGCTTTCGCGAAAGCGTAATTATCCATCATCTCAAATAAACGTTTCAAGTATAGATGAGGTATGTTTTCGTCCTGTTGAAAAGCAGCTGGCCAAGCTTTACGGAAACCCACAATTGTAAGTCTAAGGTTTGAGTCGTATATTTCAGTTGTCAACTTTAACCTACAATTATGAATTACACATTAAAAAGCTTCTGGCTGTTGTTTGTCGTGCTGATCGTGAGTGCGTGTGCCACAAAAGACATTAAAAGCACGGATACACCTGCGCCCATGCCCATTATCGAGGAGGCTGAAAAGCCCATGGCTACACGCCAGGATGCGATCATGGACAATAAAATTCCCATGGATCCTGCCGTGCGCATGGGTAAACTGGACAACGGGCTAACGTATTACGTGCGCCAGAATCCAAAACCTGAAGATAAGGTAGAATTGAGGCTAGCCATCAATGCAGGATCTGTTCTAGAAGATGATGACCAGCAAGGTCTTGCCCATTTTATGGAGCACATGAACTTTAATGGAACGACAAATTTCCAGAAAAATGAATTGGTAGATTATCTGCAGGGAATAGGCGTCAAGTTTGGCGCAGATCTAAATGCCTATACCAGCTTTGATGAGACCGTTTATATACTTCCCATCCCCAGTGATGATCCTGAAAAACTGGACAAAGGTTTTACGATCTTGGGTGATTGGGCAAATGGTGCGCTACTTGAAGAAGATGCCATCAATGATGAGCGTGGCGTCGTACTGGAAGAAAGCCGTACTGGAAAGGGCGCACGTGACCGTATGAACAAGATCACGATCCCCATTCAATTCTACAATTCTAAATATGCAGAACGTCTTCCCATAGGTAAGGACACGATTCTTGAGAATTTCAAACCAGAGGTGCTGCGCAGATTCTACAAAGACTGGTATCGTCCAGATCTTATGGCCGTAGTCGCAGTGGGTGATCTAGACCCAGACGTTATGGTTGAGAAGATCCAGAAGCATTTTGCACCTATTGAGGAAGTAGAAAATCCCAGACCACGACCCGTTATCAAATTGCCCAATCACCAGGATACAAAGGTGGCGATCGCACAAGATGATGAGGCAACATTTGCATCAGTGACCGTTTCCTATAAGGACAGTGAGCCGTCAGACCCTACAACGACGGTGGCAGATTTCCGTGATGATCTGGTCAATGGATTGTTCTCTTTTATGATCAACAACAGGTTGCAGGAACTCACCCAGAAGGCAGATCCACCATTCATTTTTGCATCCTCCAGCTATGGCGGTACGGTGGCGCGCAATAAAAATGCCTATAATTCTTTTGCCGGTAGTGCCCCAGATGGACAATTAAAGGCCTTGCAGGCTCTACTTGAAGAAAATCAGCGGGTGAAATTATATGGTTTTGGCGCGGAAGAGTTAAAACGAGCAAAGCAAGCCTACACGTCTTTTTATGAGTCCTATTATAAGGATCGCGATAAGCGCGAGAGTGGTCGTATCGTAGGCAGTTACGTGAGCCATTATCTAGACGGTGGATCATTGCCCAGTATAGAATGGGAATTTAATAAGCTGCAGGAATTACTGCCAGGCATTGCAGTGGACGAGGTAAATGCAAAAATCAACGATTACATTCACGATGACAATCGCACGATTGTGTTAACTGGACCCACTACTGACAGTCCTCCTACGGAGGCTCAGGTAATGGAAGTCCTTCAAAAGGCAGAAAACACAAAAGTTGAGCCTTATGCTGATACTGAGGTCAGAGAAAACCTGATTGAAGAAATACCTACTCCCGGTAGCATTGTTTCTACTGATATGAATGAGAAACTGGGCACGACAAAATTCACCTTAAACAATGGTGTGACCGTGACCATAAAACATACGGATTTTAAAAATGATGAAATTCTTATGTCTGCTTATAGCTATGGCGGGAGCAGCCTTTACAGCGATGAGAATTATAAGAAAGTGGTTTTTGCAAACGGTGGCCTCACAGAGGCAGGTGTTGCGGGAATGTCACAGATTGATATGGATAAATACATGACTGGTAAGCAAGTATATGTAAGTCCATCAATCAGGAGCAGGACAGAGAATTTCTCAGGAAGCTCAACGCCCAAGGATCTGGAAACAATGTTTCAACTCATCCACCTATATTTTACTGATTTGAATAAAGACGATGAAGCTTACCAAAGCTTTATCTCTAAGCAAAAATCTTTTATAGGTAGTATGATGGCAGATCCTAATACTTACTTCAGCAACGAGATCAGTAAGGAGAGATTTAGTTCTAATCCTAGATATGTAGGTTTCCCAGATGAAGAAGCTTACGAGTCTGCTGATTATGATCTTGCTTACAAACTTTACAACGAGCGTTTTGCAAATGCAGGCGATTTTAATTTTTACTTTGTAGGTAATGTTGGTGAGGAGCAGATAAAAGAACTTTCCAAACAATACCTAGCCAGCTTACCAGCAACGGGCAGAGAAGAAATGTACGAGGTATCAGAATGGCGTGAAGAACAAGGAACCCGTAAGAAGATCGTGCGCAAGGGAACTGATGATAAAAGCCTGGTGCGTATGAGCTGGAATTATGAAGTTCCATCTTATGATCAGATGGAGGATCTAGCCGTAGATGCAGTAGGCGAGGTGCTCACCATAAAAATCATCGAGACCTTGCGTGAAAAAGAAGGCGGTATCTATAGCGGTGGCGCACGTGGCGGAATTTCTAAGCTGCCTTACCCTAGTTTCAACTTTAGTATTGCTTTCCCCTGTGGGCCAGACAACGTGGATAAGCTTATTGCGGCTACCCAGGCAGAGATTGAAAAATTACAGAAGGAAGGGCCTACAGCTAAGGACGTTAATAAAGTAAAGGAAGGTTATTTACTGGATTACAAAGAAAAGATCAAGACAAATCGCTTTTGGGTGAATGGGTTACTTGATCTAGACGAGGAGAATCTTGACGTATCTGAAATGATTAATTATGAGGAGTCAGTAGCAAAGCTTACGGCTCAAGATATTCAGAATGCTGCAAAGAAGTATCTGGATGAAAATTATTTCCTGGGGATATTAATGCCAGAGGAAAAATAGACGGTAAAGTGTAATAGTTATGGATCCCGATGGCTGATTGCTGTCGGGATTTTTTGTTTTAAAAATTAGCTTAAGAAAGCCCTTAAATTAAAAAGTGCTAATCAAACCAGAGACAGTTATATTTGAAGTCTGCGTATAGCCGATGGACTACAGTTCAAAAGATGAGAGTTATTATAAAAATCCGCGTCCAGAGATGCGGGCTTTTATGCCTAATACGGCAAAAAAGGTGCTAGACGTAGGCTGCGGCAATGGTGCTTTTGCGCAAGGTCTCAACTCCAGTGGTAACCTGGAGGTGTGGGGTGTCGAGTTTATGGAAGATGAAGCTCAAGAAGCCTCCCAGGTTCTACACAAGGTCTTATCAGGTTCTATTGAATCTCAATTGGAAAAACTACCTGATGGTTATTTTGACGCTATTTTTTTTAACGACGTTCTCGAGCATCTGACAGATCCATACAGGGTTTTGCAATTGATAAAGTCTAAATTGGTTAAAGGTGGTGTTGTTATAAGCTCAATTCCTAACGTACGTTATCATAATACCTTTATCAAAGTCCTTTTGAAGAAGGACTGGCAGTATGAAAAGCATGGTGTGATGGATCATACCCACATGCGTTTTTTTACAGGTAAGAGTATTGAGCGTATGTACCATGAGCAGGGTTACAAAGTGCTCACCCATCATGGTATCAATAAGAGTCACTCGGTGAAGCCCTTGCTATATAATATCCCCCTTTTATTCACCCAAATGGATATTAGATATCCCCAGTATGCTACAGTCGCCACGCCAGAATAGCTTATAAGCAATTCTATCTCATTATTTTCAAAGACGCTTATTTGGATAAGTTGCGACGTATTTACTAGCGGTCGCATTTATGAGCTGTTTTACACCGTGTGCGTAACAGCAAGTGACATAATAATCTACTTCTAGAAAAAATGTCGTTGTAGGGTTTTTAGATTTACGCTCCCATTAATAAATATTCCGGGAGTAATAAGACAGCAGGAATTGTTATATGTATTTGTACCAAGCCTATCGCATATCAATCAGCTTTAAATGACTAGATCCAAATTACTGATTTGTGTAATCATATTCTGTACCCTGACTTCATGTAAGCTGGGACGATTCATCTACTACAATTTTGCAGATATCAATGATCACGAGATATTTCCCACCCGCACAATTTCACGAGACTCGATCGCATTTCAATTTAACAGAGTGGAAAATCCCATAAAGCCGAAAAGTATCACGCTGGATGGGATTGTCTATCCATTTGACGATTATCTGGAAGAAAATAACACGGTCGCCTTTCTGGTCATACGTGGGGATAGCATTTTATATGAGAATTACTGGCGCGACTATGACCAGGCATCAGTTGTCCCCTCCTTTTCCATGGCAAAATCAGTGACGTCTATATTGATAGGCTGCGCCATTGAAGATGGTTTTATCAAATCCGTTGATAGCCCAGTCACAGATTATATTCCAGAGCTAGAAGAGGAGGGTTTTGATATGGTGACGATCAGGCATTTGTTACAAATGACCTCAGGGGTGGACTTTAACGAGAGTTATATCAACCCATTCGGTGATGTGCCGACTTTTTATTACGGCAGAAATCTGCGTAAGGCGGTGAAGAAAATGGATCTTAAAAAATAAGCCAGGCGAGCAATTTAAATATGTGAGTGGTAGCACACAAATACTGGGATTGTTGCTGGAGAGGTCCCTGCAAAATGAGACCATAAGCAACTACCTCACCCGCAAGGTATAGAAGCCACTAGGCATGGAGTACGATGCGACCTAGAGCCTGGATAAATAAGAGGATGGTCTTGAAAAGACATTTTGTTGTATCAACGCACGCGCGATAGATTATGCAAAACTTGGTAGATTATATCTTAACAACGGGAATTGGAATGGGAATCAGATCGTTCCAGAGGAGTGGGTGACCCAATCCACAAAAATCAATACCACAAACGGGAGCGCGTGGTATTATCAATATCAGTGGTGGCTACCTACCATGTATGGTGATTTCATGGCGCAGGGGATCCTGGGACAATATATCTATGTAAATCCCGCAAACGACACGATTATCGTGCGACTGGGTAAGAACAAGGGTAATGCAGACTGGTATGACTTATTTCCGCGACTCGCGCAGGCTTATCATTCAATGGAAAATGAGTAGTGGTGGTAGAGAGGTCTGTAGAATTACGCTTTCGCGAAAGCGTAAATGCCAAAACAATATTTCTCACTACAAGAACCTATCAATTGCAACCATTGCTACATGAGGTGAATCACGGGCAAACATGGTATATTGGCAGCTCTAAAAACTTAGGATGGCGGTAGAGAAACTGCATAGCGATAAATTTGATAATGGAGAGGTGCAAGAGATACTAGCTCTTTTCCACGAATCAGATGAGCGGCTCGGTGAAGAGCGTAATACCATCAAACTTGTTTCTTACGGTGGGCAGCAGATCGTCGTGAAATCCTTTAAAGTACCCAATCTGATCAATAGGATCGCCTATCGATATCTGCGCAAATCAAAAGCTCGCAGATCCTATGAGAACGCTAAATATCTCGTTAAAAAGGGAATAGGCACACCCACACCTTTAGCATACGTGGAAAATTACGATCTACTAAGTTTTACAAGAAGTTTTTACCTGAGCCAGTATGTAGATTATGATTTTACATTTAGAGAGGTAATCCATGAAGATATGCCGGATAAGGAGCAGATTCTTATACATTTTACCCGGTTTGTCCACCGCATGCATGAGTCAAAAATTTACTTTCTGGATCATTCACCTGGCAACACATTGATCAAACGAGCGGGTGATGGATATGAGTTTTATCTAGTGGACCTCAACCGCATGCGTTTTTATGACATACCATTAGGTGACCGTATTAAGAATTTTGAGCGACTGGCACCCTATCGATGGGTGTATGCAATCATGGGTGCAGAATATGCAAGACTGATGGATATGGATGCAGAGGTAGTCATTGAAGAAATGTGGATGCATGTAGAGCAATTCCAGTACAAGTTCAAGCGTAAACGCAAATTTAAATCTGGAATAAAGTCCCTAATAGGTAAATCCTAGCTTATTTTAAACCACGGCGTAAAAGCCACAACTTTAGGTAACGCATGAAGATCACATAACTGCGCAGGTATGCAATCGCAAAACCTACAAAGCCATCCAGAAAGCCTAGCTGCACGATATAGTGTTTCATAAATCCCCAGAATGGTTTAAGCACGATATGAAATGCCGTAATCTTACCCACCCGATTGTCAAAATCATGCGCCTGCAGAGATGCGTAACGCTGTAATTTATCCATGTGCGCATCGATACCGTTGTATTTGTAGTGTAGCAGTTTGTTTTCCAGCCAGCCTACCTGCCCATCTGCGATGATTTCAGAATGCACATGTTTATCTGCGTACCGGCATTTTGATTTTTTAAAAAGGCGGATCACCTTATCATTTTTCCAGCCGCTGTACCTGACGCGCTTTCCCATAAAGAAATTGCGTCTGCCTATCCAGTAACCTACGTAAGGTTTTTTATCCAATTCAGGAATCAAGCTGATTATTTCTTCCCGTAGCGCAGGTGTAACTCGCTCATCTGCATCCACTAGCAGGATCCATTCATTCTTTGCGTGTGGTATGGCCCAGTTCTTTTGCGATGCACTGTGTACATATTCCCTTGTGAGCAGGGTATCTATAAATGGCTCTGCAAGCTGTACGGTGTCATCTGTGCTAAATGAATCCACCAGCATGACCTCATCGCAAAATTCCACGCTACCCAAAACATCCACAATGTTATGTGCCTCATTGTACGATGGAATGATGGCAGTTATTGGATATTTGGTTTTTACCTCGATAAGGCTTACTTTTTAGCAACGGCAAAAATAAAGGTCTCTGCTAGAATTAGCGCCTTATATCTTAGATTTGTCAATACCTAACTTTATAGCAATTGAAATAATGAGTTACGAGCCTATCATCACTGTTTTTGTTTTTCATGACAGTGACTGGTCGTTACTTAAAAGAACACTGTGGAGTCTGGAACAGCAGATTTTTCGCCACTTTGAGATAATCATTTTGTCTCAGGGAGACGATTCCTCCACCACGACGGAATTCCTGAAGTTTTGTAACAGCAGCCGTAGGAAAATCACCTATAGCTTTGCAAAAGCTGAAAAGGAATCGTCTGTCACCCTTTTTAATGATCAACTCAAGCAGTTAACAACAGACTATATTTTTACAACTAGATCAGGCTGCATCCTGAGAGAAGATGTCTTACAATCCCATTATGAGCGGCGATGCAAAGGCAGGTTTTTATCTGGTGGAAGTTATAAGATAGGTCGATCCCTTTTTAATAGAATCAATCAGGCGGATATTGCCACCCAGCGCAGTTTTAACAAAAGCTGGCTTCTAAAAAATGGTTTGAAGTCATCGTTTGAGAACCAGAAGCTTACAACCCATTTTGTATCTATTAGATTAATGGAGTTACTCACCCCTAGGGTTCCCGTCTGGAAGTTAGAGAACTCTAGCGGCTGGCTTGCAGATATTATGGAAGTTAAGGGAATGGATACCCGATATTTTCAAGAAGGTTTTGATCTGGATCTGGGCATAAGGCTGGTTAACAATGGTGTCAAACCCCTGCAGATACGCTACAGTGCCATGGCATTGACCCCAGATACTGAGGAGGTTCATGCCATCGATCAGGAATCGACTGAGCGCAATAGAATCCTGCTAGAGGAATTATACCGCACCCGCAGTGCCACCACTTCCCACGGCATTAGCTCCTAGTCTGAGAGACTGTTTTTTTCAATAAACTTTTTGAGTTCTGGCCATATCATTTCCGGTCTAAACTCCTGATATAACTTCAATGACTGGCGTTTAAGCTGGCTGATGGGACGTTGCTGGATGAGATTAGGCTTGACATCGATTAGGTGTATAGCGATATGCTTGCTGCCATCTTCATCATTATTCCACGCATTTTTCTCGATCCACGGGCTGAAAATCGCAAACGATGGGACATCTAGGGCTTTTCCCATATTAATCGCGCCTCCTTCATTTCCTATTACCGCGTCACAATGGTACAGTATTTTAAGAAAGTCCCTGATGCTGGGCGCAAATGCATCTATGTAAATACGATTCCTGGTTTCTGGATCGCAGAGATCGTATATTTTTTTTGCTTTGGTTTTTTGTGCGGGTATGTAATTAAATAGCAACCGGCTATTACAGCTTCGCACGTATCTATCCAGCAACTCTGCGAGATAGTTGTCAGGTAGCGTTTTAATGGGGCTGGAACCTAGAACGCTTACCATGGTGAGCGGTTCTGCTGGATTTAAACCGTTCTTCTTGAGCCATGACAATCCTTGATCTTTTTCCTCGTAATCCAAGAATATTTTAGGCCTGAGTGTCCAGTCCACCTTCTGGGTAAATGGTATGGTGAGCAGTAATCTGCTCACTATGGAAGAGCCTTTCTCGTAATTGTATGCCTCTGGATTGTTTTTAAGGTGGGTAGTGTAGGCAAGGCTTGAGAACCATTTTGAGTAACCCACCCGCACCGGGATCCTGGATAGTCCAGATAGGATTGCGCTATTGTTCTTACCGTAAACGTCGATCAACACGTCAAATTTTTCACTTCTGATTTTTATGGCAAGCTTGCGCAACCTATAATAACTATTGAAGTCTTTTCCCTCAACAAGTACAAGTCTATCTATTGATGGATGGTTTTTCAGTATGGCTGCTGCGCTGGACTTGACCAGATAGTGTATCTCACAATCTGGATGCTCCATTTTAAGCTGGTCTGCAATAATTGTACTGGTAAGTATGTCGCCCAGCATCTGGTACTGGATAAGCAGGATCTTCACGGTCTATACGGCAACATTGTATTCCCTGAGCGCCTCGTTGAGCGAGGTCTTTTTGTCAGTGCTTTCCTTGCGCTTGCCTATGATTAGTGCACAGGGCACATTATAGGTGCCTGCAGGAAATTTCTTGCTGTAACTACCAGGGATTACAACAGATCTGGACGGGATGAATCCTTTAGTTTCCACAGGCTTGTCGCCTGAAACGTCGATGACCTTTGTACTACCCGTAAGAACGACATTTGCTCCCAGCACGGCTTCTTTACCTACTCGCACTCCTTCTACCACTATGGACCTGGATCCTATAAACGCATTGTCCTCGATAATTACGGGTGCCGCTTGAAGTGGCTCAAGCACGCCGCCTATGCCCACACCGCCACTTAGATGAACATTTTTACCTATTTGTGCGCAGCTACCCACAGTTGCCCAGGTATCTACCATGGTTCCCTCCTCGACATATGCCCCTATATTGATATAGCTGGGCATCATCACAACACCGCTGGAGATATATGCCCCATGTCTAGCTACAGCGTGTGGAACAACGCGTATTCCTTTGCTCTTGTACCCTTTTTTGAGAGGTATCTTGTCATGGAATTCTAGCGGGCCGCACTCGATCGTCTCCATTTTTTGAATGGGGAAATAAAGAACCACCGCCTTTTTTATCCACTCGTTTACCTGCCAGTCACCATCGATGGGTTCTGCCACGCGCAGGGTACCGCGATCCAGCATATCGACCACTTCTCTAATGGCGGCCTGGGTTACACGGTTATTGAGCTGGGAACGATCTTCCCATGCTTCTTCTATGACATTACGTAGCTGATCCACTGACTTGAGAATTTACACAAATATAAAGGTAATAGCTTGCGATCTCCCGCCGTTGTAGGACATGAAATACGCATAACTACTTTCAAACTATTATTTTTGCCATTCCATATGTCCAGAATCCTCGCCATAGATTACGGTAGCAAGCGCACCGGCATCGCCGTTACAGATCCCATGCAGATCATTGCGTCGGGGTTGTCCACGGTCGCCACGGGAAAACTGGATGCCTTTCTGGACGACTACATGAAATCTGAGGACGTCTCCACCATTGTGGTAGGTGAGCCTAGGCAGATGGATTACTCGATGAGTGAATTGGGTGAGCGTATTTCCGCTTTCGCGAAAGCGTTACAAACAAAATATCCCTCAAAACAAATCGTCATGGTGGATGAGCGATTTACCTCAAAGATGGCGCAGGCGGCAATTTTACAGTCTGGAGCAAAAAAGAAACGCAGGCGGGACAAGGCACTAGTGGACGAGGTGGCCGCGACCATAATTTTACAAACCTACCTGGACAGAATAAAAACCAACTTATGATTCTACCCATCGTTGCCTATGGCGATCCCATTCTACGCAAGACTACCCAAGAGATCGATCCAGATCATCCAGAGCTGGACAGCATCATAAGCAATATGTGGGAGACCATGTATAATGCCTATGGGGTAGGTCTGGCTGCACCCCAGGTAGGACTTCCCATCAGGCTTTTTCTGGTAGATACCACCCCATTTGCAGAAGATGAGGATCTCACAAAAGAAGAACAGCAAGAACTCAAGGGCTTTAAAAAGGTTTTCATCAATCCGCATATTGAATCTGAGGAGGGCGATGAGTGGGCTTTTAACGAGGGATGCCTAAGTATTCCTAATGTGAGAGAAGACGTTTTCAGAAAGGGTGATATTATAATCACTTATCAAGATCAGGATTTCAATACAATCACTGAAGAATACACGGGGCTGGTCGCCAGAGTGATACAGCATGAATACGATCATATTGAGGGCGTACTGTTTACTGATAAGATTTCCAGCCTTAAGAAACGATTGATCAAGGGAAGACTTGCCAATATCTCAAAGGGCAAGGTCAAAGTTGATTACCGCATGCGATTTCCCAATGTTAAGGGCAGACGTTAATTTGCTTTCCAGAAATACCAAACCATCTATATTTGCCGTCCTTTAAATAAAAAACGACTATGGGTCTAGAGAATATTCTTTCAGTAACTGGTAAACCGGGTCTCTATCAATTGCGCTCACGTGCCAAAAGCGGTTTTGTAGTCACCTCCCTCATGGATAATAAAACTACCGTGGTGGGAATGAACCAGAATGTAAGTGTATTGAAAGACATTTCTATCTACACGCATACTGGCGAGATTGCCCTTAAGGATGTTTTTCAAAATATTGCCGCAAAGGAAAATCAAGAACCTGCCTTAAGCCATAAGTCAAGCAAAGAAGAGCTTACCAGCTATTTTTCTACGGTAGCCCCTGATTATGATGAGGATAGGGTGTATGTAAGCGATATCAAGAAAGTGGTGCAGTGGTACAACATTCTTCAGAAGAATGATATGCTTTCTTATCTGGAAGAAGAGGAATAAATCAGGCTGGCTGATTTTTAATCGGCTAGTTTTTCAGGTAACAGAAAAACATCCGTAACAGTAATATCTTATGCTATTTATTCGCCTCTGGCGCCGGAATAGTCTACTCTATTATTGAGAAATACTGCTGGTCATTGCTCTATATGCGAGCTATCAATCGCAACATGCTATAAACTGAGATTTACCTTAGTTATTTGCAATGAATTCTTTATCAACCTAGATTTTAATGTGGTTTGAATCACTAGAATTTGTGAGACGGTGCGCTGATTGTTTACAAAAAGTCTAGGATCATCGACTAGTTTTTATCGTTGCTGAAGCCAGTCTTTCTTCATTAGATTATATCTTCTTTCATCACAATTTTCTCGCTCGTTAAAAAAATCACGTGTAGGTTCCATCAACTTGTCCAGAATCTTTACGGAAGCAACGTTTGCTAGGTTTACGTCAGCGGTAACTTTACTTTCATTCATTTGCTGGAAGTAGAATTTAAACATTCCTTTAGCCGTTTCCCCAATGCTTTACTCTAAAACGGTAGCCTAGTTCTTTATCGCCGTCGTCATTGATTAAAAACAGCGCAAGACCAATCATTTCTGCCTTTCCTTTTATGAATATCCCGCAGGCACATCTCTGATTTTTTAAATCACCTAGCTTTACATTGA
The DNA here is from genome assembly GCA_963740155.1 of uncultured Flavobacteriaceae bacterium. Taxonomy (GTDB): domain Bacteria; phylum Bacteroidota; class Bacteroidia; order Flavobacteriales; family Flavobacteriaceae; genus Nonlabens. The sequence goes on from CAVUDE010000005.1 coordinate 516,542, forward strand.
GGCTTTTGTCAAACCTTTCTGTTATTTGGGTTTCTGTATAAGCCTTTTGAGGGATAAGTTCCAGAATTTTTGAGTCAGTAAAAAGTTTAGCAAAATATGGTTTGTCGGCTTTTTCCAATCTTTTGATGATTAACCGTTCGGTTTCAAATATTTTCATTTTGCCGATTTGCTGCATCTTGATATCTTGTAAATTAGACTACAAGTTTCACTACGATTCAATGGAAATTCAATCGCACTATTTGCGATACAACGGTAATCTGTAGGTAATTCCATAAACATAGCCCACACCCACTGAGCTGTTGTCATAAGTACGGCCAAAACCCGGTACAAAGAGATTGTCAAAACCATCTGGTTGTATATCTGCAAATAGACGCTTGATCTGGACATTTCCCACCATAAAAATGTTTTTCAGTACCTCGACTTTTATTCCTGCTTGCAATTCTATCCAGAACGCGCTCAACCCAGAAGATTCCCGTCGCGAAAATACGGGCTGTGGTGCAAAATAGTTGTTATCATTGTTTACTTGAAAGGCCTTGAGCGTCTGTGAGAAGTTGCTGTATCCCAGTCTTGCTCCCACATAGATCATATTGTCCATGTCCAGCCAGTTGTCGTACATATTGTAATCCACTCCGGCCTTGATAAATGAGCCGCTAGCCTCATAACCCACCCGTTCACGTTGCCTGTCCAGTCGTTCATTGCCCAGCTCTGCAGCAGCATACCAGTCATCTGTCAATCTGAAATCACCCAGAAGCTGGATGCCGGTATATTCTTCATCCACAGCCGTTCTAATCAGGCTGGCGGCATCTATACCCACTCGTAGGCCATATGGTTTTTTAAACTTCAGGCTATCCGTCGCGACTAGCGTAGCATCTACTTCTTGCGCAGCAACAGATAGCGAGCAAATCAATAGGGCGATGCTAATGAAAAATCTCCACATGGACGATTAGATTGTTTGTTATGGTAGTGTCAACTACCTGTGTGCGGTTGATCCATCCAGTATTTGCGCTCACACCGCTGCCTAACCCATTGTACAGGGTTCTAAAACCACAGGCACGGCTTACAAATTCCTCGTTGCGACTGTATCTAAAATCTACGTTTGAAATCAGGTTTACACCGTCTTCCTCTTTGAAAAAATCATAGCTTGTAAGGTCAAAATTGTTGCGCAGGGGCAGGTAAATAGTATCTGCGTCCTCTAGTAACATACTACCGTTAAAGTCTAGTGGCGCAAATTCACCACTGCCTATTTCTTTTACCCGGAGCGAGGTCACCTCCTTGATCTGTGTCGGGTTTGTTACGTCTTTGAATACAATCGTCATGCGCGGTGTGGTCGCCTGGTCTGGTGTGCATAAGTCGTCACGCTCGCAAGCGGCTAGCAAAAGACATATAAGTAAAGCGATGACGGTATTTCTCATTTCCTGAGTTCCAATAATACAACGTTTTCTACATGGTGCGTTTGCGGGAACATATCTACTGGCTGTACATTTTTAATGGCATACAGTTCTGATAACAGTTCTAGATCCCTAGCCTGTGTCGCGCTGTTGCAGCTCACATATACGATGCGTGGTGCGGCTAGCGCAATAAGTTGTGCTACCACGTCTTTGTGCATCCCATCACGTGGTGGATCTGTGATAATTACGTCAGGCATGCCATGCTCACTGATAATATCTGCCGTAAAGACTTTTTTCATATCACCACATATAAACGTGGTGTTGTCTATTTGATTGCGTTGTGCATTCTCGATGGCATCATCTATGGCGACGGGTACAGATTCTATTCCCACCACATGTCCAGCACTACCAGCGACAAACTGGGCAATCGTGCCAGTTCCCGTATATAGGTCATACACCATTTCACTCCCCGTCAGGCCGGCGAGATCCCTGGTGACCTTGTATAATTCATGAGCCTGGGCGCTATTAGTCTGATAAAAAGATTTTGCGTTGATTTTAAATCTCAAGCCATCCATTTCTTCAAAAATGTGATCCTCACCGGCGTGGCAAATGACTTCCTGGTCGTAGATAGTGTCATTGCCCTTGTTGTTGATCACATAGAGTAGGGAGGTAACTTCTGGGAAATTTTCATTGACGTGATCCAGAATCGCATTCCTGTTATCTTCATTATCATCAAAAAACTGGATAAGTACCATCACGTCACCCGTTGATGACATGCGCAACATGAGTGTGCGCAATTCACCCGTCTTCTCTCGAGGATCGTAGAAAGAAATCGATTCTTTTACAGCATAATCATAGATGGCAAGACGTATGCGCTCACCTACTGCTGGATGCAGGTGGCACTCGTCCAGATGCAGGATCTTATCCCACATACCCGGGATATGAAAACCTAGGGCGTTCCTGTTTTCCACTGTTTCACCGCTGTCGATTTCATCCTGCGTAAGCCATCTATTTGCAGAAAAGCTGAATTCCATTTTATTGCGATAGTAATATTGCTCTGGCGCTCCCAGGATAGGTGAGATCTCTGGAAGTTCCAGGTGGCCTATGCGCTTTAGGTTTTCGGTAACTTCTTTCTGTTTGAAATATAGTTGATCCTCGTATTTCATGTGTTGCCACTTACAACCACCACAAACGCTAAAATGCTTGCACACTGGATCAGTACGTCGTTCAGAGGCATTTTTAAGCGCGGTAACCCGGCCCTCGTAAAAGCTGCGCTTTTTTTTAAATGTCTGGATATCCACAACGTCACCAGGTACGGCATCACTCAAAAAAATGACCTCGCCCTCTGCTGTTTTTGCAACACTCTTGCCGCGAGCACCCGCATCTACCACGGGGACGTCCGTAAAGGTTTTTTGCGCCCTCTTTCTTCTTTTTGACATAGGCGACAAAATTAACTAAAAGAAAGCCGAGTGATAACGCAAGTGGCAGTTGTTTGAAATGGTGTTTTTGTGAGTACGCTTTCGCGAAAGCGTAACAATTACAATCCCCGCCTCCTTTTATATCCATGAGGGATTCAGTAAATTGCAGAAAAACAGAAATAGATGCAGGAAGTAGCTACAAAGTCACAGGAATATATTGATTTGGAAGAACGTCATGGTGCGCACAATTACCATCCATTGCCGGTGGTGCTGGAGCGTGGCGATGGTGTGTATGTGTGGGACGTGGATGGGAAGCGTTACTATGATTTTCTGAGTGCATACAGCGCGGTAAATCAGGGGCATTGCCATCCCGCCATAGTGGGTGCGATGAATAAGCAGGCAGAAACGCTCACGCTTACCTCGCGGGCTTTTTATAACGATAAGCTGGGACTGTATGAGAAATACATGACGGATTATTTCATGTTTGATAAGGTTTTGCCCATGAATACTGGCGCAGAGGCTGTAGAGACGGCTATTAAGATTGCGCGTAAGTGGGCGTATGAAAAGAAAGGCGTTCAGGAACATGAGGCCAAGATCATTGTTTGTGAGAACAACTTTCACGGTAGGACAACAACGATAATTTCGTTTTCAAATGATGAGGGGGCGCGCCGCAATTTTGGACCATATACACCTGGTTTTGTAAAAATACCTTATGATGACGTGGATGCACTTGAGCAAGCGTTGCAGGTGGACAACATTGCAGGTTTACTGGTTGAGCCCATTCAGGGCGAGGCGGGTGTTTACACTCCCAGCGATGACTACATGCGCAAGGCAAAAGAGTTGTGCAACAAGCACAACGCACTGTTTATTGCAGATGAGATCCAGACGGGCATCGCCCGTACCGGCGCGCTGCTGGCAGTATGCGGCCAGTGTACTTGTGAGGGGCATTGCGAGCGTCAGGAAAGCTACGCCCGACCTGATATATTGATTCTGGGTAAAGCACTATCTGGTGGAGCTTATCCCGTAAGTGCCGTGCTTGCGGATAATGAGATCATGAATGTGATCAAGCCTGGGCAACATGGAAGTACTTTTGGCGGGAATCCCGTGGCGGCAGAGGTTGCCATGGCAGCCTTAGAAGTGGTCAAGGATGAAAATCTAGCCCAGAACGCACGCGAGCTGGGTAATTATTTCAGGAAAAAGTTGAATGATTATATACGCACCAGTGATCTAGTCAATCTCGTACGTGGGCGTGGTTTATTGAACGCCATTGTTATCAATGATACTGAGGACAGTAAAACCGCCTGGAACATCTGTCTAAAATTGCGCGATAATGGCTTGCTAGCTAAACCTACGCACGGCAATATCATACGATTTGCACCACCGCTGATGATGAACAAGCAGCAGATGGATGAATGTATTGACATTATCACCCGTACGCTGGATGATTTGTAATTGATTAGCTGCTTATTACGAATAAAAAAGGGCCGCGATAGCGGCCTTTTGCTTAAGTATACACAGAATTACATGCATCCAACTTCCTCCATACGGTCATAGATAGGCTGTAACTGTTCTTCGGTAGCAGCAGGATTCTGATCTGCTTGTTCTAGATACCAATTCCAGAATTCACACTCACCCTCAAATTGCAACAGGAAGTAAATAGCATAAATAGCATAGAGTATAGAAATAACTAACGCCACAATGGCAACGACTTTAGCACTTTTCATGCTCGCCCCGTTTGAATACATATCTGGATTCTCCTCGTATTTCTTGACGCCTTTAACAGCTAAAATAACTGCAATAAGTGCAGGTATCCATCCTATGGCAAAACAGCAACAGACGAATCCTAAGATGGCGAGAATGTAAACTGCAGTGGTGTTTAATTTTTGCATGGGTGTATTTAGTTGATATGTGTTTCCAAATATATCATTAATTGGGTGTTAGCCAAACAAAAAAAGCCGATTCGTCGATAGGAATCGGCTTTGAATCAAATGACTTGCAACATATTAATCTGCTAGATCTCGTTGCTCTTCTGCTTGTCTTTCCGCTTCTTCAAGCACTTCCTCTGGGAAACCTATTTGTCTCATCCATTCCAATGATCTTTCGGCTCTTTCATACTCGTCGTAAGTGATATACTCGTAGGCAGTCCATGCTGCAACTAGTCCACTTATTACTACTGCAATAATTGCTAGAGTTCTAGCAGTTTTCATTGCGGGGCCGTTTGTATAGGCTTCTGGATTTTCAGCGTATTTTTTCAGCTCTTTATTGGCGATTATTAATCCTATGATCGAGAGAACAAATCCCAACCCCCAAAAACAGCAACAGAGAATTCCGAATATGGAAAGTAGGTAAACAGCGGTTGTATTTAATTTTTGCATCGTAACTTTTTTAGTTGATTGTCCAACAAATATATCTAATGAAGTTGAAATTCTTAAAAGACTTAAGCAGAGTTCTTGAAATAGTTTACCAGAGTAGCTTTATCAAATAGCTTATCATAATTGTTCCTAAACTAAAAAACGTTAGCCACAACTTGATCTTTTCTGCATACTTGATTTTAATGATAAGATCGGCGGCTAGAAAAGCAAATAACCCTGCTACGGGAAAAAGCCCAGGATACATGATAAATGATGCGATCAGATCACCTTCTAACAAAAAAGAGATGGACCGCTGGATTCCACATCCAGGACAGTCCATCCCCGTTAATTGTTTACTCATACATGGTAGCATCCAGCTATCATCCCTGAGCATAGTTCTAAGGTACTAGCGGTTTGAAACGCTTACCTTAACGCTTTTCTGCTGATCATCAGCGTTTGTCATTCTTACAATATAAATTCCTTGAGCGTAAGAAGCCGTGTTAAATGTGTAATTAGATTGAATCTCTTTAGGATTGCTATTAGCAACTAATCGTCCAGCTAGATCATATATTTCAATACTCTTAAGATCTATTGCCTGCGGATTGAAAACGTTGAGTTCCATCGCGGCGTTGTTTTGATAAGCATTCAAATCTGCAAATGCATCGATGGTCTCATTAGAAAGAGTTCTGTTGACAAATGTCACAAAGAACCTGTCCACGTGGTGGCCTGGTGCAACCATCATCGTGTGATTTGTTGAGGTTATCTCGTGATACAAATTTGTCTGTGCGTCAAAAATATAAACGTTGGGTGGTGTAAAGTTCTCCATTTTTGCGATCTCAAACTCGACGCTAATAGGTGCAGTAAGCGCAGGATCAACTGCAACACCTAAAGGTATTCTCGACCCTAATGTATAAGGCTGCGATGAAAGTCCGTATTCACTGCGGTCAATCATGATATACGCATCGTTGTCATTACGACCATTTAAAGAAGCTTCCCATGCAAAGTCGTAACCAGGGGTTGTATTGTCAGAGAATACAAGGTTTAATGGACGAGCATACTGGTTGTCAGATACGACGTTAAGAGTCATAAATTGTAGTGAAGATGAGTTAGTACCAGCTCCGCGATAAAAAACAGAACTCGTTCCGTTTTCTTTGATCAATCTTCTCATATCGTTTGTAAACGATACTTGCTCACCTGTAATACCTAAACCAGAGTTTATAGTTTGTCCAGCAGTGATGTTTTGTGTGGCAGGTTTCTCTAATGAAGTTTGAGATGCGGGAATAGCAGTGTTAGTACGTGCAAGAAAAAACCCTTGTCCTATGGGGGCATATCTACGTGCACCGTCTGTAGTATCACCTCCAGGGCTGCCACCTGGTGCAGTTGTATTAACAACACCATTGTTGTCAATTCTTGTGAAAGTTGCGCTGGTGTAAACTCCATTTTCTGCAAATCCATCGTTGACACCAGTTTCAAAACCTAGTGGCGTATAAGTAGCGTAACCACTTAATTGCTCTACAAAATTGTGAGAGTCTGCAGAGATAGTTTCGTAAAACAGAATTTCCGGATTAATTTGAACACTGGGAACGGTCGCTTGAAAAAGAAATTGCTTCAAATCAAGAGCACTAGGATAAGGATTGCCTGCTAGTGTCACATTATCATTAGCAACACCCACCGTTATTGTGCCATTGTTAGCTCTTCCTCTAAAGTCATAACGTTGACCAGCTCTAACGTTGTTATTGAAACTACCAGAGGGAATAAACTCTCTATAATTCGGATTTGTTGAGATTCCATCTGTTCCGATAACACCTTTCATGATGAAACCTAAGCCAGTTTGAGCAATTGCCCCATCGGATTGCAAAGCATTCCACCCTGCAAAACCACTCTGTACATCACCTTGGCTATTATACGTGTACATATATCGCGCTGCAATCTCTAGAGGTGTGGCATCAGTACCATCGTCAGAGGTTCCATTAAATTGTGATTCCGGCAGGAAATCTGCAGGCTCTGCCGTTGTGGTTAGATTGAAATCTTCAATGGTTGCATTTGTTCCATCAAAACCCGGAACAGTAGGGTAGTGAAGCATAGTTCTTTGGAAACCTACATTACCGTCAATACCAGTACCTGCGTTACTAACTGGTGAGGACCAATAATTATAGGTAAAGTTGTTTGTATTCCCCTCTTGAAACACAGATAGAATTCCAGCACCTAGATTATCAACGTCATTGTCCTGGATCAGCTGTGCCTCTTCTCTTAAATAGAAAAAAGTGTTAGCACCCAGATCGATCTCGTCTTTGACAAAAACGTCAGTTTCATCGCTGTAAATAAAGCTGTTGCCGCGAGTGTAAAGCTGCGAGAATGCAGCAGTAGAGCTTATTAAGGCTACAGCAGATAGTATAATGTTTCTCATGTTCAATCAATTAAAGGGGTAAAAATACGATTTACAGCGCGTACTCGGTACTAATTAAACTTAAATTATTAAGGGGTGGTTACTACAACCTTGTAGTTTATTCCTCGCATTTTATAAAGTCTATTGACAAACTACAGTAGTAGGTGTGCTTTGCACGCTTACTGTCCTATCAGAAAACGTGCCGAAGAAAAATTCCTCCTCAATAAACGCTGCATCCCCATTAGAAAATACAAGGTCAGTCAGAACGATCTGGATTTCAATAGTTCTATCAAACCTATTTATTCTAAAAGTGGTAATGGCAGGATCTGCAGCAACTGTCTCGCTGGGCAATAGATAATAAGCCAGTGCTCCTGGGTTTGCTCTATCATCTGATGGGTCTAGATCCCTATCTCTATCTTCCTGTCTTGTATTTACCCCATCACCGTCGTCGTCACAATCTAAATAATCGTATTTCCCGTCCATATTTGTGTCTCTTGAGTTGTTTGAAATAGCACCATCCGTGATCACCACGCCTTCATTTGCAGTCGGTACATTATCATTGTCATCATCCTGATCCTGGTAGTCTGGGATTCCATCCATATCTGAATCGATGCTTTCACTATCGTCTATGTTGCCATCAATTAATACGACGGCGCCTTCAGCCGTCGCAGGAATTCCATCGTTGTCTTCGTCAGTAACGAGTAATTGCGTAATTCGGATGAATCCAGAATCTGCAGTTATCACCTCAACTGCTGTAGGTGTGGCAGGTGGAACGCTAGAACAGAAGTAGTCCTCATCTACAACACCGTTGAACCTTCGGTATTCAAAAACATTGTTATCACGCTCCAGATCAATATCATCTATTTCACCCACCTCGCCAAAAATATCCGTCGAAGATTCAAATGTGAGCAACAATGTCTCATTGGTCTCTGTATTTATTTTATAGAACACATATAACTCATCATCATCTGGAGAATTATCGCATAGTTGGATACCTGCGTCGTCAAAATCAAACTCTGTGACAAACACCTCGCCGTCGTTGCAGCCAGTCATAAAAAATAGCGCCAGTAGAAAAATCAGTTTCCTCATGCCGTAAAAATAGTCCAGTCTATCCAGATGACCGATTAACAATTTCTTATAATCCAGTATTTTTGCGTTTATGAGAAAAGTTTATCTGGATAGTGCCGCGACTACACAAATGCGTCCTGAGGTAATTGATCACATGACGCAAGTGATGCAGGATCAATATGGTAATCCCAGCTCCACGCATAGTTACGGTCGTACGGCAAAGTCGCTGATAGAAAATGCACGCAAGAACATTGCAAAACATCTAAATGTAACAGCTGCCGAGATAATTTTCACATCTGGCGGTACAGAGGCAGACAACCTGGCAATCCACAGCTGTGTGCGCGACCTGGGTGTGGAGCGTATCATTAGCACGGGAATCGAGCACCACGCCGTCCTATATATAATAGAGTACTGCCGTGATAAATACGGTATTCAGGTGGATCACGTGAATTTGCAGGAATGTGGTACGCCAGACTATGAGCATCTTACAGAGTTGCTCAACTCAAGCGAGGCAAAGACGCTTGTTTCTCTTATGCATATCAATAATGAGATAGGCAATATGCTGGATCTGGAACGGGTAGGGCAGTTGTGCCGCAACCATGGTGCGCTTTTTCACAGCGATTGCGTGCAGTCCATCGGTCATTATGAACTTGACCTAGCCCAGACTCCTATAGATTTTACTGCCGTGAGTGCACATAAATTCCATGGTCCCAAAGGCGTGGGATTTGCCTTTATCAGAAAGGGAACAGGTCTCAAGCCACTTATTCTGGGTGGTTCACAAGAACGCGGCTACAGGGCGGGAACAGAAAGTGTTCATAATATCGCAGGTATGGATCTTGCCTTGCAAATGGCCTATGACAATCTGGAACAGGACAAGTCCTATGTCATCGGGTTGAAAGAATATTTTAAAAACGAGCTTACGGATAAAATTCCCGGAGTCAAATTCAACGGTAAATGCAGCGACAGTGAAAACAGCACCTATACCTTGCTCAACGTTTGCCTACCATGTCCAGCAGATAAAGCCGCGATGCTATTGTTCACCCTTGATTTAAAAGGTATTGCCTGTTCCCGGGGGAGCGCCTGCCAGAGTGGTGCCCAGAAAGGTTCGCATGTTTTGACCAGCGTACTTTCAGAAGAGGATCTTCACAAGCCCAGCCTGCGATTCAGCTTTTCCATCTTTAATACAAAGGATGAGTTGGACTATGTGGTAGGGGTGCTCAAGGAATATATCGATAGCCTAAAAGTGCCCGTATAGTTTTTGTGTAATTACGCTTTCGCGAAAGCGTAGAAATCACCATCACAACACCATCTGAAATCAACCTAAATCAATTAGAGTCTCGCAATAAGCCGCACGTTGAAAATACGTGGGGTGAGTCTCACGGGAACACCACGCTGGACATTGTTTACCACGTCCCGTACCCACAGGTTTGAGATCTGATTCTCCCGATCAAAAATATTGTAGATCTGCACACCTAGGGAAAGCTCGCTAAACTCGCTCAACCAGCTGTTTTCTCTAGCAGGAGTATTAGGGTCTACAAATACATACTGCACTCCCAGATCGCTCCTGAAATAATCTTTCAGCCTAAACTGGAAATCATAGGGATCTGCATAGCTGGGTGAACCGCCAGGCAGTCCCGTGGTGTAAACCATATTAATGTAGGCGCGCAGTTTTGGAATCCTAGGGACGTAATCTTGAAACAGCACAGCCGCTTGAAGCCGCTGGTCTGTAGGTCTTGAAATAAAACCGCGATCATTTAGATTTTCCTCGGTTTTTAGGTAACCTAGACTTACCCAGCTTTCAGTTCCTTTGACAAATTCACCATTTAGCCTAAAATCAAATCCGTATGCATAAGCAACGGCCTCATTATTTGCACGGTAGCGTATGCGCACATTTTCCAGCGTATAGGTATTTACGTCGTCCAGGTCTTTATAATATACTGCGCTGGTAAGTTTAAAAGGTCGCTCCATCCAGTTAAAACTCCAGTCGTTGCTCACCACAAAATGTATGGATTGCTGTGCTTTTACGTCAGGAATCACATTCCCATCCCGATTACGGAATTCCCTGTAGAACGGCGGCTGGTAGTAGAGACCGGTAGAAAACCTGAATAGCATATCTGTCTTATCCCAGTCAGGCTTGATTGCAAATTGACCACGCGGCGAGACCACGGTCTGGGTGGTGCTCTCCAGTCCACGTCCTGAAACATTCCAGGTGTGTGACCTAGCACCCAGGTTCCAGAAGATTTCATGATTGCCTAGAAATCCGCGGCTGCTGTATTGTGCAAATGCCTGTAATCGCTGTACTTGAACTTCATTGTCAGCACTGGCACGCTCAAATGGTTCCAGCGGCCCCTCAAAAGGTGTATAGGGTTGATCATTGCGCAAATCTGCTACCGGCGGTCTAATATTAAAACCTGCGCTATCAATGACGGTATATTCCCGCAACCTGTCACGGAAATCCTCGTGGTTGAACTTGACGCCCCATTCCAGCTGGTCGTCCACTTTTTTCTCGCTGTCAAAAGTGTAGGTTCCCTTGTGCTGTGCCGTAACAATCAAGGCGTCCAGGTCATTCCGGCCGTGATCCAGCTCTGATCCTATGCCGCGGGTGAATTCTACCTCACCTAGATTGTTACCGCCTATGTTTGTGTCTGGCTGGCCTATGGCATATCTAGCAAGTATGTCAAAATGTTCCTGCTCCTGTGTGTGGTAAACACTTCCTATAAATCGTAGATTCAAATTATCGTTAAGCTGATAACTGGCTTTCAACGCGCCAAAATAAGTTTCATACTGGTCGTCCTCCCGCCCATCATAATCGATCACAAGGGCTTGTGCATCACTTAAAGTTCCAAAATTAATTTGCGCGCTCAGCGGTTCAAACTCGTAGGTATTGATGGCGATATTACCCAAAAAACCCAGTTCTAGTTTACTATTGATCTGATAGGTAAGGTAGGTCTGTGCATCCAGAAATCGCGGGATGGTGTTTGCCTCAGTTTCTCTAGAATTGACCAGTAGGCTGTTGTCCCGGTAACGCAAACCCAGGATTCCAGTGGCAGCTTTAGAGAAAGCGGTACCCTCAGCAAAAGCGTTTACGCCCAGAAAACTAGCGTCTATCCCGGCGCTAAAATCAGTAGGTCGCCTATAGGTGATATCCAGCACGCTACTCAACCTGTCACCGTATTTACTCTGGAAGCCACCCGCACTGAACTGCACGTCCCGCACCATATCTGCATTGACTATGCTCAATCCCTCTTGCTGACCGCTACGTATCAAGAAAGGACGATATACCTCAATCTCATTGATATAAACAAGGTTCTCGTCAAAGTTCCCACCGCGTACGTTGTATTGCGTACTCAACTCATTGTTGTTACTTACACCCGGCAAGGTCTTGAGCAGGTTTTCCACACCCGACTGAATACCCGGGATGGTTCTCACAATTTTGGGCTTTATGGTCGTGATGCCCTCAAATTCCTGTACAGAAATATTTCTCAAGGTAACGGTGTCAATCTGCGTTACCGCTACTTTCATCACTGGATTGAGCTCTAGAGGTGGTGTCGTAGAAAGAACCATGTCCTGAAACTCTACATTTCCATATCCTATCGCACTAAAGATGACCGTAATACTTTCCCTTGCCGGAACCTTGAGTTTGTAGAATCCGTTTGAGCGGGTCACGGTTCCCAGCGTCGTGCCCACAACGCTGATATTGACATTTTCAATAGGCTTGTTATCTTCGTTTAAAACAACGCCTTGAATAACAGCTTGCTGGCAGTAGGATAGTAAGCTAAACGTAAATGCTGCGAGCAGTAGGGAATATTTCAAACTGGTTGATTAGGACTTGCGATAAAAAGTGGCTTCAAATGTAGTGCTATTTCCCACATTGTCTGTCACGATTACCTTAAGCAGGTTTTCTGAATCTGTAACGATACCATCTGAAAAATCGTGTACCAGTAGTCCGGTTTTATAATCGTATTCCATGAGGATAAATTTACCATTGACTGTCGCGCGATAGCCATCAATACCAGTTGTTTTATCTGCAATTTTTAGTTTGAGGGTGTTGTTTTTTGAAATCCATTGCTTGTCCTTGAAATTGATAGGCTTTATAGTAGGATCATCATCATCCTTTGAAACTGCAAATGTGGCAAAATACCTGTTACTCGCCGTCAATAGATTACCCTTTCTTTTTGTATTCACATGATACACCGCACCCCATGGTGTGATCCTACCTATATAATATTGATCTAGGTCGTCACCTTGTTTTGCCTCTAGATCATAATTGATGATTATATTTTTATGAAGCGGTATAATGTCCTCGTGAACCATTAGGGTGTCGCTGGATTCCTTAATGTCGATCAATGCGTCTTCATAGAGAGCGCCCTTTGGGATGATAACCTCAAATTTCCCCAGCCTCTTACTGAATGTAGTAGTATGAGAGACATATTCTGTGTTTTCGCCAGCGGGTTCATTCTCTGGTAGATCGCTCGCATCGTCGTTAAGAATGTCCAGGTGGATGCTGCTGGTATTTTCTTTAAAGTCTGTGATATCTATGGTGTAGATGTGGGATGCATTGGGCTCTAAGAGAGTCAGCATGCCGCTGTCTGTGGCATCACCGTAAAGACTTAGCGGGCTATTTTCTGGAACGTATAAACGCATAAGCCTACTCTTGTGCTTTTTAAAGTATGCATAGTCGATCATCTGGTTGATATGCCGGGACTCATTGAATGCATAGGTGTCAAAGGTTACCTCATAATGTTCCTTTCCATTAAAGGTGGTGCTCACATGGTACACACCGTTTTTATTGTTGCTACCATTCTGTGAATCGTTTGTGTTTACAGCAATTCCTATACGGCCATAGGCCTTGATCTTTTCAACACGATAGGCACCGTTGCGCTGCTGGATTGCGCGCAGTATGACAGGCTCATGCTTACCGTTGATGGTAGAGTTTTCCGTGAGCGGGTAAGCCTTGAGCTGTCTTACTCGGGGCGGTTTGGTATCTGGAATCTCGATCCCCATGATCATGGGGTTGATAGGTTTGGCGCTGCTGTCCCTGATTTCAAAATGTAGGTGTGGCCCGCCACTACCGCCAGAATTGCCACTGTATGCGATCACTTCACCCTTGTCCACCCGCAGGGCTAGATCGTCCGGGTAGAGCTGGATAGTGTAAGACTCTTTTGCATACTGCCTCTCTTTGACATAAGCCTCTATACGGGGTGAGAATTTGCTGAGGTGTGCATAGACGCTGGTATAGCCATTGGGATGCGTCACATATAGTGCCTTGCCATAACCGTAGCGTTCTATTTTTACCCTGCTCACGTAGCCGGACGCTGTTGCGAGCACCTCCAGTCCAGTGCGCTGGTTAGTCTTGATATCCAGACCGGAATGAAAATGGTTGGAACGCAACTCGCCAAAATTCCCACTTAATCGCAGATCAATATTTAATGGATTGGCGAAGTATCCATCTTCCACGTCGCCGCCAATCTTCTGGGCATGCACTTGAGCGAGGGAAAGCAATAAAAAGATTGTAACGAGGGCGCGCAGCATGTTCAAAAATAGATTAGAAAGATAAGGCTGCCAATTACTTTGGACGTAAATCGACAGTCCTCGCCAGTGCTATAATTGTTCCACAGATGGAGGAGTCGTGATTGTTTGTTGAAATTATGCTTTCGCGAAAGCGTAAAAATCATCATTTCCCTCTACCATCTACAGATGCCGCAATCAGTAATATTCATGGCCTAAAGTTGCAATTGCGCCATGGAAATCCCTAAATTTGGCGTTACAGCGTAAATTTTGCCGCAATGTCCTCTTTAGTTTCACAAGTCGAAAATGTAGAGAACAAGGTACGTGGCCTTATCCATAGTAATGAGCGACTCAAGTTAATGCTTGAAGCGCGTGAAGAAACGGTGCAGCTGCTACAATCCCGTATAGAGGAACTGGAGCGCACGGTAGAGGAGAAAGATGAGAAAACGATTGCTTTGAGAACGGCAAATGCCATGCTGGGCAGTAACGATTATAAAACAAAGACAAAGCTCAGAATAAATGCCCTGGTGCGGGAAATCGACCAGTGCATTGCACAACTTACCTAGTGGGAGAGAAGCTTAAGATCAAGATATCGATTGCAGACCGGGTGTACCCGCTTACGATAGAACCCTCTAGAGAAGAAGGTTTGCGTAAGGCTGCAAAAGAGATTGAATCCATGATCAAGCTGCTGGAAAAAAGCTATGCGGTGAGGGATAAACAGGACGTGCTAGCCATGTGCGCCCTGCAGTTTGCAGCAAAGTCAGAGCAAATTGTTATAGACGGCCAGACTCAGATGGAAGAGGCCCAGAAACGCCTCGCGGCGCTGGGACGCCACCTGGATGAACAGCTGTCGTGATCGTTCTTTTTACATAGAAATAAGTTACTGCCTGTACTTGTTCCTTTTTTTGGTGAACTCAACACTTGATTCTTTAAAAAAGATGAGTCGTGGTTGTAAAAGCAAGCCGTGCCTTGAGCCGGATCCTTGATCAGCCCGTTAGTCTTAAACTTTCTTTAAGGAGTTCATACAAAACCTGAACTTGTACAGGCTTTTTTATATCGACCATCCATGGAAGTACAGACAATTGTATTTATAGTAGGAGCGCTCATCGTGGGCGCCGTGATAGGATTTTTTATTGCAAAATCCATTGTAGAAAAAGGAAAGGCATCTTCCCTCGTAGATCAGGCAAACAAAAAATCCAGCGAGATAGTCGTCAAGGCTAAGGAAGATGCCTCAAAGATCGTAGAAAAAGCAGAAGCAGAGGGAGAAAAGATCAAAAACGATAAGCTCTACCGCGGCAAGAACAAATTTCTTGAGCTCAAGGCACAGCATGAAAAGGAAGTGCTGGCTCGTGAGAAAAAAGTTTCTGATGCAGAAAAGAGGACAAGAGACAAGGAGTCCAAGGTTTCTAGCGAGCTCGCGCAGAATAAAAAGAACAACCAGCGACTGGATAGCAAGCTCAAGGAGGTGGAGACAAAGCTGGAATCCATCAACCGTCACGAGACTGAACTGGAGAAAATCCACGCACGTAAAGTGACACAGCTGGAAACCCTGAGCGGCATGAGCGGCGAGGATGCAAAAAAGCAGCTGGTAGCATCCATGAAAGATGAGGCTCGCACAGAGGCTATGGGAATCATCCAGACCACCATCGAGGAAGCAAAACTGACCGCGCAGCAGGAAGCGCGTAAAATCATCATCAATACCATACAACGTATAGGAACTGAAGAGGCAGTTGAAAACTGCGTATCAGTGTTCAATCTGGAAAGTGATGACGTGAAAGGTAGAATTATAGGTCGCGAGGGACGCAACATACGCGCGATAGAGGCTGCTACCGGTGTGGAAATCATCGTGGATGATACACCAGATGCGATTATATTGAGCTGTTTTGACAGTGTGCGTCGCGAGGTTGCTAGATTATCCCTGCATCGCCTGGTGACTGATGGCCGTATTCACCCAGCACGTATTGAAGAAGTGGTGGGCAAGGTAAGAAAGCAGATCGATCAAGAAATTGCAGAAGTCGGTAAGCGCACCGTCATTGATCTGGGAATCCACGGGCTACACCCAGAATTGATCAAGATGGTGGGCCGTATGAAGTACCGCTCATCCTACGGTCAGAACCTCCTACAGCACAGTCGTGAGGTTGCAAAGCTTTGCGGTACCATGGCCGCAGAATTAGGATTGAATCCCAAACTCGCAAAAAGAGCTGGACTACTGCACGATATAGGAAAAGTCCCAGAAACCGAGGATGAAACACCACACGCTATCCTAGGTATGAAACTTGCCGAAAAACACGGTGAGAAACCTGAGGTATGCAACGCTGTAGGTGCACACCACGACGAGATAGAAATGACTTCGCTTTTATCACCCATCATTCAGGTGTGTGATGCGATAAGCGGTGCCCGCCCGGGAGCTAGACGCCAGGTAATGGATTCCTATATCCAGCGATTAAAGGATCTTGAGGAGATCGCCTTTGGTTTTAGGGGTGTGGAAAAAGCTTATGCCATCCAGGCCGGTAGGGAGTTACGGGTGATGGTAGAAAGCGAGCATATCAACGATGATAAAGCTGCTCAGCTATCTTTTGAAATATCTCAAAAAATACAAACGGACATGACCTATCCCGGTCAGGTAAAAGTGACCGTAATACGGGAAACCAGAGCTGTAAATATTGCCAAATAAAAAAATCCCGTCGCAAGACGGGATTTTTTGTAAGCTGCATTTTCAACTAGACTTTTATTCATCGTAGATATTATCATATCCTTTCTCTGGGACTTCAAAGAACTTCCCTGTGACAAAGCGGTAGTTCTCATCCATTTCTGCCAGTAGCTTTAAATCATCCTTGCTTAATCGCACACGCTGCGCGGCTAGATTTTCTTCTATTCTTCCCTCATGCGTTGATTTAGGAATCACAGCAGTTCCACGTTGTGCGCTCCAGTTGATCAATACCTGACCCGTTGTGGCATGGCAATTATCTGCGATACTTTTAATGGTGGGATTCTCCAGCATGTTGGGCTCATTTTCCTGTTTCATTCCCTCAGAGCGATCGCCGCTGCCTAGGGGAGAATAAGCTGTAAGATGAATGCCATTTTTAGAGCAGTATTCAAATAATTCATTCTGCTGCAGTAGTGGGTGCAGTTCTACCTGGTTCATTTCAGGCACTTCGTCCGTTTTTGATAGCAGGTCTTTTAATTTAGGAATGGAAAAGTTTGAAACGCCTATGTGTTTGACTTTTCCTTTCTTTTTTAGCTCTACCATTGCATTCCACGTATCGATGATGGGTGCTTCTTCTGGTGATAGATATTCATCTGGTTTGCTCGCATTTTTAAAGTCAGGTTTGAAAGCTACCGGCCAGTGCATCAGATACAAGTCTAGGTAGTCCAGTTGTAGATCCTTGAGGGTTTTGTCCAGAGCAGGCTCAACGTCTTTAGGCAGGTGGGCATTATTCCAGAGTTTAGAAGTGACAAATACGTCCTCGCGATTTACGTCACCATCCTTAAAAACCTTGCTGAAAGTCTCTCCTATCTCTGCCTCATTGCCATAAATTGCTGCGCAGTCTATATGTTTATATCCATTTTTCAGCGCATGCTCTACCGCGTGTCCTACTTCACCAGGTTTTGATTTCCAAGTCCCCAGTCCTATGGCGTCCATCGTGTCGCCATTTCTGAATTTCAATTGTTGCATGATTGTTTTTTCCTAAAAATAGGATTCAGGAGTCGCTTAGATTGCTTAGTGGTTGTTATTTAGTTTAAAATTAGCAACGAGAGATCATCTATGGCAAGAGTGAATATGTCTTTTCCGCTTTCGCGAAAGCGGACAAACCTTAATCACCAGAATATGTTGTTTACGACCGCGGGTGATAATCTGCCATGATTTTTTTGAGCTGGGATCGATCCGTGTGCAGATATACCTGGGTAGTGGTAATGCTCTCGTGACCCAGCATCATCTGGATGGAACGCAGGTCTGCACCGTTTTGCAGCAGGTGGGTGGCAAAACTGTGGCGCAGCGTATGTGGGCTCACTTTCTTCTTCAGGCCAGCAAGTGCTGCAAGTTCTTTGATGATATGAAATACCATCGCGCGGGACATGGCTGCGCCTCTCCTGTTTAGAAACAAGGTGTCCTTACTATTGGCTTTAACGGGAAAATACGGCCTGATTTGATTCAGGTAAAATTCAAGTAGGGAAATCATGTAATCACCCAGCGGTACGAGTCGCTGCTTGTTCCCTTTCCCCCGAACTTTTATAAATCCCTCTTTTATATATATATGACTGATAGGCAATTCTGTGAGCTCACTCACTCTTAGGCCGCAGTTATATAGCAATTCAATGATGATCCTGTTGCGCTCACCCTCAATCCTAGAGCGGTCATTATGCTCTAGTAGGCTGTCAATCTCTGGAACTGTAAGATAAACTGGGATTTTAGTTCCAAGCCTGGGATTCTCGATCAGTTCCAATGGATTGTCATCGCGCCCTCCAGATAGGATCAGGAATTTAAAGAAAGATTTAAGTGCGCTCAATCGTCTAGCCTGTGAACTGGGAGAAAGATTTTTTGCTTGCTCGTAGGTGTATTTTTTAATCAGTTCTGTTTCAATATTTACAGGATCAATCTTTGTGTCGAGTGTGCTGCACCATTGAGCAAGGTGTTCCAGGTCGCTGCTATAGGATTTGACCGTATTCTTGGCAAGGCCCTTCTCGAGTATGAGATAATTTTTATAGGCGTCCAGATGAGTTTGCCAGTTTGAGTTCAGGGTATGTTTTTCCATGGTGGTTTAACAAACAAAATATATCTAACACATAATTAACTATACTACCTGCTAAAGTCCTATAATTTTCCCACAACAAACTACAACTATGAAAACTATTTACCTCCTTGTTGCCATGATGTTTCTGGCACCGCTATCGTTAAAAGCACAATATGACTACGATTTCTTTGCCGTGGGACTTACGGGTTCACTGCCAGTAGGCGACCCTGCAGATTTTGCAGATTTTGGTGTGGGTGTGGAGGCTATCTATTTGAAAGATGTCATTGGGCCATTGATTCTGGGTGGTGGAATAGGTTATGACAGATATTTTGTGGACAATCAGGACTCAGTTGATCTTCCAGGTGTGCAGGAGATAAGAGGGCCAGGGGATGATCTTGAGTTTGCTCATGTTGTAGGAAAAGCATTGTATGCTCTGGGCGAGCAGGGCTTTGGGCTAGGACTGGATTTAGGTTATTCATTTGCGCTGGGTGATACTGATGAGGGAGGCTTTACCTATGAGCCTAAGGCTTATCTAAATTTAGAAAAGTTAATTATCACTTTAGGTTATAAAGGAATCAATACCTCTGACCGAGGTACCTACGATTTTGTCAACGTAGGCGTGAAGTACAAAATCTAGGTAAGCAAAACTTTTAAATTCAATTATCCGACATATTGAAGCTACTTATAATCAATGGGCCTAATCTTAACCTACTAGGTTCAAGACAAACAGATGTTTACGGTGATGAAAGTTTTGAAGATTATTTCACGTTACTTCAATTCAAGTTCACCGATTTAGAGCTTGCGCACTATCAGTCAAATGTTGAGGGCGAGATAATCAATAGACTCCAAGAGGCCGATAAGGATGGATATGACGGCGTGATTCTCAATCCTGCGGCATATACCCATACTTCCATAGCTATAGGCGATGCGGTTGGAGCTATACAAACACCTGTGGTCGAGGTTCATATATCAAATATCATGGATCGAGAGAGTCACCGGCACATCAGTTTTATCTCTGGTAATGCAGTCGGCGTAATATCTGGATTTGGACTGGAGGGTTATCGTCTTGCAGTGCAGAGTTTTTTGTAAATAATTCACGCCATTCGCAGTAATCAAAAAAAGCTCTTACTTGAGAGCGTTTTAACTGTTTACATTTAAGCAACTATAAGTTTGTTGATCAATTGGAGAAGAACTGATTACAAACACAAAAAAGCCTCATCAACGATGAGGCTTTTTATCAATTTGAAAATATTTGATTATAGTCCAGGGTAGTTTCCTGTTATAAGATCAATTAAATCAATAAGTGCCCAGATACCTAAACCACCTAAAGTAAGAATATAAAGGATATTCCATCCAATTGGACTACCTAAGTACCATCTATGTGCTGCTACAATCCCCAGAAAAAGAAGTAGTAGAATTGCAGTCAGTTGTCTATCCATAGCTACTGCTGCTGGGGAAGTCAATGTTTCAGCTGCAGAATCTACCATGGCAATTTCTGTAGTTGTAGTGTTAGTCCTTTCCACAGGGAAAGAAGCAAATGATAATTGACCGAAGCCTAGCATCAGTGCAATAAGAGAGAGGGTGAGTTTGATTCTCATAAAGAAAATGTTTAAAGTTATATTTGCCAATAATACATCAAAATGTTTAGAAATCTATTGTTAACGTGTGCATGTTTTTCATTCTTCTTCATTGTAAGCGCTCAAGAATATGAATTTGCAGGGTTGATACAACTTACAGACAGTACGTTTATTCCTTATAAAGTAGTACTGGAAGAAGATGAGGGTAAAATTTCTGGTTATTCTTTTACTGACTTAGCTGGTAATCATGAGACCAAGTCTTCCATAGTAGGTCGATTTGATAGTGATTCAAAGCTTTTAACTTTTAGGGAAACTGGTGTCGTCTACACAAAATCTCCCATTGATGAATACGATTTTTGCCATATTTATTTTAAGGGTAAGATCAAGGATCTAAAGGATGACAAATTGAACGGAGAGTTTAAAAGTTATTATGACGATCTTGAAAGATGTCTTGATGGGAATCTATTGATGTCTTCTATTGAGAAAGTTCAAAAAAGAACGGATAAAATTCAGAAAAAGATTCAACGTACATCCCGCGTGGCAGACTCAATCAAAGAAAAAATTGATCTACGGCAGTTTGTAGGTAGTTATGTCGAGAAGTCTGCCCTCAAGGCTGGCGAGAATATCAACGTCATTTGGAAATACGATTACCTAAAGTTACAGCTTTGGGATGAAGGTGATAATGATAATGACAAGGTTCAAGTAACTGTAAATGGAAAGACATACCTAGAATCGCACGTGGTATCAACCACTAAGGATGAATGG
Source organism: uncultured Flavobacteriaceae bacterium (assembly GCA_963740155.1). Classification (GTDB taxonomy): domain Bacteria; phylum Bacteroidota; class Bacteroidia; order Flavobacteriales; family Flavobacteriaceae; genus Nonlabens. The sequence goes on from CAVUDE010000005.1 coordinate 537,736, forward strand.
CAACTACCATTAAAAGAGGAAAAAACAATAATTACGATAAAAGCCTTAAATCTGGGGAATAAATCACCTAACACGGCCAAAATCGCTTTCGTAAATCTACTGGGAGAGACCATCGACTTGAGCAGTTACCTAAAGGTGGGCGAAGAGGTCAGCTTTACCTTTTATAAGTCTAAGCCAAAAACCCCGTAGCCAGTCATCAAACCCAGAAACAATAAACGCCCCTGTAAAGGGGCGTTTTTCATTTCAATTAATCCTTACAGGTCTCACCCTATAAGTGAATCACTTCATCATAAGCGTCTGCCACGGCTTCCATAACTGCCTCACTCATGGTAGGGTGGGGGTGGACTGCCTTTAAAACCTCGTGACCTGTGGTCTCCAGTTTTCTGGCAACCACAGCCTCTGCAATCATATCGGTTACACCGGCGCCTATCATGTGGCAGCCTAGCCACTCACCGTATTTGGCGTCAAAAATCACCTTGACAAAACCATCGCTGGTTCCAGAAGCTTTTGCTTTTCCACTAGCACTAAACGGAAACTTACCTACTTTGATATCGTAACCCTCTTCTTTGGCTTGCGCCTCAGTCATCCCCACGCTGGCAATTTCAGGTGTGGAATAGGTACAACCAGGAATGTTACCGTAGTCCAGCGGCTCAACATGCTGTCCAGCAATCTTCTCTACGCATAAAATACCCTCTGCGCTCGCAACGTGGGCTAGGGCAGGACCTGCGGTAATATCACCTATCGCATAATAGCCAGGCATATTGGTTTGATACCATTTATTGACTAGGATTTTACCACGATCTGTAGAAACCCCTAGATCTTCCAGGCCTATATTTTGGATATTCGTTTCAATTCCCACGGCGCTCAGCACCACGTCTGCCTCGATCGTTTCTTCTCCTTTCTTAGTCTTAACATGAACTTTTACAGCGTCACCGCTGGTGTCCACACTGGTCACTTCGCTGGAGGTCATGACCTTGATACCGGATTTTTTAAAGCTGCGCTCCATCTGCTTAGAAATGTCCACATCCTCGACTGGCACGATGCGGTCTAGATATTCTACGATGGTCACCTCGGTTCCCATGGCGTTATAGAAATAGGCAAACTCGACTCCTATCGCGCCAGAACCTACGACGACTAATCGCTTGGGTTGCTCTTCCAGCGTCATGGCCTTGCGGTAGCCGATTATTTTTTTGCCATCTTGTGGAAGCGATGGCAACTCACGAGATCTAGCGCCGGTAGCGATGATGATATGCTCACCCTCTACCATGCTGGTAGAACCATCCTCTGCCTTGACCTCAATTTTCTTTCCTTTTTTAAGTGTCCCGTGACCCATGATCACGTCGATCTTATTTTTCTTCATCAGAAATTGCACACCCTTGCTCATCCCGTCTGCCACGTCACGGCTGCGTTTTACGACAGCGTTGAAGTCCTTGTCCACGTTATCTGCTTTAAGGCCATAATCTGCAGCGTGGTTCAGATAGTTGAATACATCAGCACTTTTAATGAGCGCCTTTGTGGGAATACAGCCCCAGTTCAGGCAAACGCCACCCAGGCTTTCTTTCTCGACAATTGCCGTTTTCATACCTAGTTGTGAGGCTCTGATGGCAGTCACATAACCGCCTGGGCCACTACCCAGCACTACTACATCGTACTTACTCATATGCGTTTTTTAGAAGGTGTAAAAATATAAATCAAATGCTAGACAATGACCAGATGGACAAACTATCTGAAAGACCGCACAATGGTCTCTCGCCCGCTCATTATCTTTACCGGCATGTATAAAAGCCTAATACGTCCATTACTCTTTAAATTTGATCCAGAAAGCGCTCACCACTTGTCATTCAGTGCATTGCGTTTTTTGAATAAGTTGCCTTTGATAGGTACGCTTTCGCGAAAGCGTACAACCCTCAATCATCCTGCTCTACAACGAGAAATCGCTGGACTAAAATTTTCTAATCCAGTGGGGCTTGCGGCTGGTTTTGACAAGGATGCCGTGGCATTTAGGGAGTTCTCAAATTTGGGTTTTGGGTTTATTGAGATAGGTACACTTACGCCCAAACCCCAGGAAGGAAATCCCAAGACACGACTATTCAGGTTGCCTCAAGATCAGGCGATTATTAACAGGATGGGATTTAACAATGGCGGTGTGGATGCCGCCGTGGAAAGGCTCAAGAAAAACCCGCCGGCTGGTGATAAGAATCACGTGCTTATAGGTGGAAACATAGGTAAAAACAAGGTGACGCCTAATGATCAGGCGGTGGATGACTATGTCGTTTGTTTTGAAAAGCTTTTTGACCACGTGGATTATTTTACGGTAAACGTGAGCTCGCCCAATACTCCAGGCCTGCGCGAGCTGCAGGACCGCAAGCCGCTCACCCATATTTTACAAACCCTTCAGGATCTGAATAATGCCAGATCATCTCGCAAACCCATATTCCTCAAAATAGCACCAGACCTGACTGATGACCAGTTGCTGGATATCATCGGTATTGTGGAAGATACCCGGATTGATGGCGTGATTGCCACAAATACGACCATAGGACGGGATGGATTGATTACCGATGAACCTGTGCGCAGTGAAACGGGTGGATTGAGTGGCAAACCGCTCACTGATCGCGCGACCCATGTGATTTCTTTTTTGCACAAACGTAGCAATGGCGCTTTCCCCATCATTGGAGTTGGCGGGATAATGACTGCTCAGGACGCGATTGATAAGCTAGATGCGGGTGCGAGCCTTGTTCAACTGTATACCGGTTTTGTCTATGAGGGACCAGATCTGGTGCGTAAGATCAATCAGGCGATCATTGAGAAAAGCTCTTGACAGAAACCTACATTTTATTTGCTCTGGCGACTTTAAGCCTCGCAGTTGCGCCAGGCCCCGACAATATTTTTGTGCTTACACAATCTGTCGCGCGGGGAACCCGTTATGGGATCGCGATTGCCAGCGGTTTGATTTCTGGCTGTATCGTACATACCAGTATTGTGGCTCTAGGATTTGGTGCGGTAATCAAAAACAATGACTGGTTACTATACGGGATAAAAATCGCAGGTGCCATCTATTTGATTTACCTAGCGTGGCAGGTGTATAGCGCACCATCAGAAATTACGTTTTCGGCAAGCGGTCCCCAAGCAAGAAATCTACGGTCATCCTACATCAAAGGAGTGACCATGAACCTACTGAACCCAAAAGTAACCTTGTTCTTCCTCGCGCTGCTCCCGCAATTTTTGCAACCTATCCCGCTGGCAGACTGGATTCAGATTTATATCCTGGGCGGTATATTCATGATTGTATCATTGATCGTGTTTTACGGAATCGCCTTTCTGGCGGGTCGTATCTCACAATTTTTACAGCGAGCAAGTTGGTTTGGAATTTTCATTAAATGGTTGCAGATTTTGGTTTTTGTAGGTATCGCGGTCGCGATTTTGCTGCCGTAAGTAAGATTGACAGTTCTGCTTTTCCACCAGCAGGCTTAAGGCATTGCAAGAAAACAGAATCTCCAAACACGTTGAACGCTGCTTTATTAACTTAGCAAATAAAATTCCATGAAGATTCTACTCTCACCGGCCAAAAATCTGGACTACGATTCAGAATTGCCCACCAGCCGTGGTACGCAGCCAAAGTTCAAATCTCAAATTGCTGAAATTATAGAAGTGATGAAAGACAAAAGCGCAAAAGAGATTGCCAAACTCATGAGTATCTCTGACGATCTGGCTCAATTGAATTACGAGCGGTATCAGAATTTTGAGGATGAATTTAATAAATCTACTTCGCGCCCCGCCATTTATGCTTTTGCAGGGGACGTTTATACAGGATTAGATGCTTATGACCTTGATACAGATTTGCTGGACAAGGCGCAGGACAGCATCAGGATTCTATCAGGACTTTACGGTTATCTGCGGCCGCTGGATTTTATCCAGCCATACAGACTGGAAATGGGAACTAAATTACCCGTGGGTGACAACAAAAACCTTTACGGTTTCTGGCAAGAAACCGTCACCGATTCCTTGAATAAAGAAATTACTGCTGATGAAGTGGTCGTTAACCTGGCCAGCAATGAATATTTTAAAGTGGTAAATGATAAGCAACTGAACGGTAAACTGATCACACCTGTTTTTAAGGATTTTAAAAATGGGAAATTAAAGGTAATCGCATTTTATGCAAAAAAGGCCCGCGGATCAATGACTAGATTCCTGATTGAGAATGAGATTGATTCTCTAGATGATCTTAAAGCTTTTTCAGAAATGGATTATAAGTTCTCAGAAAAGGAAACCTCAAATCCCCACGAGCCAGTATTTACTAGGTAAATTCTTGATGGTTATATTCATGCCATATTGACCACCATGGAAGAATCCTCAACATACAGCTCCATAAAATCTTGGAACGAGAGCGACCGCCCGCGAGAAAAGCTACTCGCCCAGGGCAGTAGATCACTTACTGATGCAGAACTGATCGCCATAATGATAGGTAGCGGTACGCGCAAGAAGAGTGCGGTGGAACTGAGCAGGGAAATCCTGATCGACGCGCAGAACAAACTGGACAAGCTAGGCAAGAAATCCATTCAGGAATTGATGAAGTTCAATGGGATAGGCGAGGCAAAGGCAATCACCATCGTAGCTGCCATGGAACTGGGTAGGCGCAGGGCGATGGAGATGCCCGCACAGGTTCCCAAAATAAGTTGCAGCAAAGATGCGTACCAGGTATTGCAACCATTGCTGGGTGAGTTGCCCCATGAGGAGTTCTGGATTCTGTTGCTCAATAATTCAAATAAAGTCATAGGCCAGGAACAGATAAGCCGTGGTGGCTTTACCAGCACGTCAGTAGATTCACGGATCGTATTTCAGAAAGCTTTGCTATCTGGTGCGGTTGCTATCATTCTTGCCCACAACCATCCCAGCGGCACGCTAAAGCCCAGCCAGCCAGATATTCATCTTACGGAGCAGTTAGTCAGGGCTGGGCGCACGGTGGAAATAAAGGTTTTAGATCACCTGATCGTTACGCAGCATGAGTATTTCAGTTTTGGCGATGAAGGGCTGATCTAGGATTTCAGATGCAATTAACTAAGCGATAGCATCCCGTAAATATCTTTCACCACATGACAAACGATTACGCAGGAATTAAACATGTGTTCTTTGATCTGGATCACACATTGTGGGATTTTGACAAGAATAGTAAGCTCGCTTACGAGCAAATATTCAGAGAAGAAAAGCTAGGGATCGATATTGATCAATTTATAAGCATTTATCAACCGCTGAATCTGAAGTTTTGGCGCATGTATCGCCACAACGAGATCAGTAAGGAAGAATTGAGATTTCAGCGATTCAAACAGGCGTTTGATGCGGTGGGATATGCGACAACTACAGCAGAAATTGATCGATATGCAGATCTTTACATAGAGTACCTGCCCAACCACAACCATCTCTTCGCTGGTTGTAATGAGATGCTGGAAACTCTGCAAAAGAAGTACGTGCTACACATTATTACTAACGGTTTTGATGAAGTGCAGGATCTCAAGATGACAAAATCTGGACTGAGCAAGTACTTTAAAACATGCCTAACCGCAGAAACTGCTGGCATAAAAAAACCCGATAGTAGAATTTTTCAGCAAGCGTTAAACCTTGCAGGGGCTACTGCCAGTGAAAGCCTCATGATAGGCGACAGCTATGAGGCAGATATTTTAGGTGGCAAGAATGCGGGATTGAAAACCATCTGGTTCCACCAGACTGATGAAGTGATTCCCGTAGATCAGGTTATCGTGAAGAAACTAGAGGAGATTCCTGACTTGCTGGGTTGCTAAATAAAGCATGTTTGTAAAATATTTGATTTCTAACGTGTTGGCAGAGCTGCTTTAGGATTGTTTGATTCTTGATCACTTCCGCTGATTAGAATCTGTACTATTTACCGTTTATATTATCGCCTATATCACGTTTTCTTAGCTCACACTTAGTGCGATCCCTGCCTGCCAGAAGAATGATAGACAGGAACTGGCAGCGCTCAAGACTTGCGAAAAAAAATTTTGCTTAGCTACGACTATGCAGTAATTTTTATATTGACTGAGAACTGATAAACCAAATTATTTATAAGAAATTCTAGTGGACAAATAGTATGAATGGATTGTGTTGAACAGGTAGGGATAGAAGTGGAAATCCCGCAGACTTCTAGCGATTTGGTCGCTAGAAGTTGAGGAATTGAAACGTATAGCCCGACCCGAGTGAGCGAGGGAACCTGCCTAATAATCATAATGATCACGCCATCTCTTTTTCAAGAACTCGCGCTGTGCTTCTTCCCTAGAGTTTTTGCCTGGATTGTAGATGGTGGTTTTGCTGATTTCCGTAGGTAGGAAATCGTAGTGGGCAAAGTTGCCGGGGTGGTCGTGCGCATACTTGTATTCCTCGCCATAGCCCAGGTCTTTCATTAGTTTAGTAGGTGCGTTGCGCAATCCCATGGGTACGGGTAGATCGCCAGTTTCCCGCACAAGTTTTTGGGCATCACCTATTGCCTGATAGCTGGCATTGCTTTTTGTGCTAGTGGCAAGGTAAACGGCGCACTGACTCAGAATGATGCGCGACTCTGGATACCCGATGGTAGACACCGCCTGAAATGTGTTGTTTGCCATGACCAGCGCGGTGGGGTTTGCGTTGCCTATATCCTCGCTGGCGAGAATAAGCATGCGGCGGGCGATAAACTTGAAGTCCTCACCACCCTCAATCATTCTGGCGAGCCAGTACACCGCAGCATTAGGATCGCTGCCGCGTATGGATTTGATAAACGCACTGATGATATCGTAATGTTGTTCACCCGTCTTATCGTAACGAGCGGGATTTGCTTGAATCTGCTGCGTCACTAATTTGTCTGTGATGACGACTGGATCTTCTGCAACCGAGTTTATTACGAGCTCAAAAATATTTAGCAGCTTGCGGGCATCGCCACCACTAATACGTAGCAAAGCATTTGTTTCAGAGAGCTGGATATCTTTTTTGGCAAGTTCCTTATCCTTTACAATTGCTCTTTGTAGGAGTTGTTCCAGTTCCGCTTTCGCGAAAGCGTCCAACACATACACCTGACAACGCGACAAAAGGGCAGGAATAACTTCAAAACTGGGATTTTCTGTCGTAGCGCCGATGAGCGTTACCCAGCCTTTTTCTACGGCAGCCAGCAATGAATCCTGTTGCGATTTGCTGAAGCGGTGAATCTCGTCAATAAACAGGATAGGATTGCGAGCTGTGAATAGGCCGCCACTGGTCTTTGCCTTTTCCAGTACTTCTCTTATGTCTTTAACCCCGCTATTGATGGCACTCAATGAGTAAAACGGTCGCTTGCTTTCTTGAGCGATGATCTGGGCTAGCGTGGTTTTACCCGTTCCAGGCGGCCCCCACAGGATCAAGGATGGAATCGTACCTGAAAGTATATGTTGTCTGAGAATTCCTTTTTCACCCACGAGGTGCGACTGACTCAGGTATTCGTCGAGTGTTGACGGCCTTAACCGCTCGGCTAGGGGTGGCAAATTCATGGTAAATGTTTGATTTCAAAATTAGTTAGAAAGGGAAACATTGTCAGTAGATTACTGTGGTTTGTGATTTGATATATAGAATCGTGTCACAAGATCAATCCTTTCAACGAATTGTAGCAGCCATGCTCCCTGGACTAGCCATGGTGCTGGGCATCTGGCTGGTGTATTATATTGAGGTGACTTTCAATTTTAATTTCAATAAGTATGGTGTGGTTCCAGGCGAGTTATACGGCTTGCGAGGAATTCTGTTTAGTCCATTCATCCACGGCGGACTCAGTCATCTCTGGGGAAATACAATGCCGATGATCGTGCTGCCGTTTATGCTTTTTTATTTTTATAGGTCCAGCGCCTGGATCGTTTTGATCTTTGGTGGACTGACCACGGGACTATTGACCTGGATTATTGCAGATAGCGGTAGGCACATAGGCGCCAGTGGGATTATTTACTTGATTGTGTTTTTTCTTTTGGTAAAGGGATTGAAGACGAGAAACGTAAGACTGGTTGCCACAAGTTTTGTGGTGATATTCCTTTATGGAAGCCTGGTCTGGTACGTGTTGCCCGTCAAAGCAGGGATGTCATGGGAGGGTCACTTGAGTGGTGCGCTAGTGGGAATCGTATGTGCTATTTTTCTAAAAGTTCATACACCCGTTGCACATAAGTTCACCTGGCAAGAAGAGAATTTTAATCCAGCCGACGATCCATTTTTAAGGCAATTTGATGAGCAAGGCAATTTTATCGAGTTACCTGATGAGGAAGAGTAGGAGTGGTAACTTCATGTATTCAATAAACTTCATCCGAAACTTTGCCACGACGTTGAAACGCGAGGTTTTACAACCAGAGGTTCTCCTACAACGGAACATTCACCATTTTCTATCGAATACTTCAATAGCTCCTCTTCGTGGATTACTTAGTCTTGTTGTACTCTCTTTGTCTTACAACCTCGTAAAGCAGGACTCCACACGCCACAGATACGTTTAGCGATTCAACACTTCCTTTAATGGGGAGCTTTGCCGTCATGTCGAGGGTTTTGAGCGTAGATGGATTGATACCTCTGTCCTCACTACCCATGACGACTGCGATTTTAGCGGGAATTTCAATATCGTAGAATGTCTGGCTTGCCTTTTCATTAGCACCTATTGTTTCAATATGATATGCCTGTAGAAGATAGACCGCGTCTTTCAAGTGATTGACCCTACAGATAGGTATCGAGAACGCGGCACCTGCACTTGTTTTTATGGCAGCAGCATTAACCGGAGCCGATCCCCGCTCTGAAATAATTACAGCGTCCACGCCAGTGCAATCTGCGGTACGCAGTATGGCTCCAAAATTGCGCACGTCTGTCACCCCATCGAGTAGGAGGTAGGTGAGGGTTTCTTTGTCACTCTGGTTTTCCAGTAATTCTTCCAGATCGTAAAAGTCAATGGCCGATAGTATGGCAACAGCACCTTGATGGTTTCCTTTAGCCAGATAATTTATTTTCTCTACGGGCACATAACTGGTGGTTACGTTATTGGTTTGCGCCAGTCTTTCTAGCTGTTTGAATAACACACCCTCACTTCCTTTGAGCAAGTAAAGTTTGCTTATTTCCTCTCCACTTTCAATTGCTTCTATAATGGCTCGCAAGCCGTAGATCCTTTGTTGTTCCATGTGGTAAAATTAGGGTATAAAAAAAGCCCAAACTGTAGTTTGGGCTTTTTGAATCGATTACTATTATTTACAACTTTGTTAGTAAGAAAAGTTGATTGTCTCTGTCTGCGCAACCACCAATGAATCTGAAAGTAACAAAAAACATAGAGTCATCTGCAAACGTCTGGTCGTATGGCTGTAACGCCGATGCCGGATTGTATGAGATAGCACTTCCACCGCAATTGAAACCAATGTCTAATGGTGCATAAACTATCTCACCACAAACTAGACGTAACGTGGAATTTAGAAAGTTGCCTCCTACCAAGGTTTCTGCAGAAAATACCCGTGCAATACCAGTTGCTTCAACAGTCACTGTATCTGGAAAAAAGTAAGGATTAGCACCACCAAAAGGTGAACCGTCGAGAGGGTCAAGTCTATATTCACCTACGAAAAAATCATCAGGAACTGGACAAAATTCAACCAAATTCACTGAAATCCTTTCGATGGTTAAAATATCCTCTTCTAATCTGCTGGTGAGATCCAGAACCAATACTTGGGGCGTGCCGGTCAAAGTGACATCACCGCCTTCTATAAGCAATTCACCTGCATACTGACCTGCTGGGATTGTGACGGTTGTGTCTTGGATTTCATAATTAAGAGGGTCTGCAGTACTTAGCTCATCATTGATAGATATATCATAAGTGCGATCTGAGTCGCTAAGCTTTGAAACGCCCACGACTACAATTAGGGAGTCCTGTGCATCGTCGCGTTCAATACCAAATTCAACGCTTCTTTCAACAAATCCAACAAGAGGTCTGTTACTTGATGTCGTGCTGCTATCAAAGATAGGTTCTTGATCCTCTGGCTCACAACTTATCATAATTACTGATAATAAAGCCAAACTGGTGTATATTATATTTTTCATGTTAATAAATTTAATATCCTGGATTTTGTGTTATGTTGGGATTAGCTCTAAGCTCATTAGCTGGTATAGGTAGTGCTTGTAGTCTACTATCGTCAAAAGTCACATCACACTCTGAGCTAGCACTTAAAGAACAGTCTGTTTCATTATTATTTATCCCTTGTCTTGCTAAAGAGCCCAATCTTTTTAAGTCAACGTATCGATGTCCTTCATAAGATAATTCCAATTTTCTTTCAGTAAGAATTGCCTCCCATGCATCTTGTGCGTTATTGAAAGTGGGTGCAGGTTGTGGCGAATTATATCGCGCATCTCGTATAATTTTCAGTTGGTTTCCAACTTCACCAAAGTTGCTGCCTGCGGCTGCGGCTTCTGCTAGAATAAAGTTCATTTCTACAGTCCTTAAGGCTTTCTGGTCATTAGTGTAGCCTTCCACCAAACCTGTACCTAGGTTGCGATTTCCAGGATACTTGTCTACAACTAGAATGTCTGCAAATCTCGGATTTGGTTCGTTACTGTAATCTGGACTCACAAGAGATGTCTCGTCAATGAAAACATCTGCCCTGATGTCCCCAAAATTTGACTCTCTTAAAATGTACTGATCGTAAAGATTTCTCCCAACTTCAATAAGAGGTGACCCATCTACATCGCTTGAGTTTGTATTGTAAATCTGACCTATACAACAACCTATCTCAATGGTATTAGCAAATTTAAAAATCACCTCGTCTGTATCACCATTATCTTCCCAGACATCCCTAAAAGAGTCCTCATCGGCTGTAGCTGGTAAATTAAGAACGGAAAGAACATCATTAGCAGAATCTACCGCTTCTGTATAGTTACTGATATAAGCATTAAGGCGTGCTCTCATAGCCTGAACGGCCTGTACTGAAATAAATATTTCAGAATAATCTACTTCTGCGGCATCCAGCAATCTTTCCGCTTCGTCAAGATCGTTATTAATGAATGCAACTACCTCTGCCAGTGTGTTGCGTTCTGGAGCATATTCTAATTCCGGTATAAAATCGAAAACAGGTACAGATAGCGAGGCGGGATCGTTCAAATCAGGTGTGAAATGCGCCATCAGCTGAATAGTCGCAAACGCTCTAAGAGCATGATTTTCTCCTAAAGCTTCGTTTACAAGATTCTGCCCATCTTCATCATCCTCCTCGATTTCAATATTTCGAGCACCTTCAAATAAAATATTGGCATTCCGTATGGTACCTATATAACCAGACCAGATTCCATTGACGTTTCCATCGTTAATATTTAAAATCAGTCTTTCTGCGTTTGACCCGTTCCCGCCAGCCTCGCCAATTGCACCCTCATCGGTGAATTCTGAAGCGAATATTATATGGCTCTGAATATTTGCTGATCCATATATGTTAAACACACCGTCTTTTATGTCTTGAGGAATTTGAAATGCCGCAGCAAAATCAAATTCACTTGGTTGCCTTATTTCTCTAGCGTCTTCACATCCAGTCAAGGCAATAGCCGCTATAGCTGCTAAAATTATTTTTTTCATTTTATTTTATTAAAAAGTTAAATCTAACCCTACACTAAATGTCTTAGCATTGGGATATCTATTAAGTTCCACATTCCTGCTACTTTCAGGATCGCTACCTCTCCACTCTGTCCAGGTAATTAGATTCTCACCAGAAACGTAGATACGCGCTTGATTTAAGAAAATGTTCTCAAGAGCATCACTTGGAAAAGCGTAACCAACTTGTAGAAATCTTAAACGTACCCAATCAGAGTCAAACAAAAATCGATCCGAAGTCACACCTGGTGCTGCATTTGTTGCTCCAATTGCCGGTACGTCAGTAATTCTGTTATCTGGTGTCCATGCTCTATCAATATCACTTGTCAATTGAAATTCACCTAGATTACCTTGAACATCATTATATCCAGCAAGATTGTTGTCAAAACGAGATAATCCCGTTGCAAAATTAAATTGAGTTTCTACAAAAAAGTTTTTCCATGAAGTATTAAAACCAAAGCCCCCCTGAAAATCGGGCGTAGTGTCAGTCCCTGTTAATCTTCTATCTTCAAGAGTCGGACTTTCTGTAGCCTGACCATTAATATCTTCAAATAGTAGATTACCATTTGCTGGATTCACACCTATGTAAGGAACCACGAAAAATTCTCTTAGTTGTTCACCTTGTTGAATTACGGTACCAGTACCAACATCATCTTGTAGTCCATTGGGAACATCAATAAATGTCACCTCATTTTCATTGTAGTTAACATTTGCATAGATAGAGAAATTGAAAGCTCCTGGCTCATAGTTACGTATTATATCGTAATTTAAACCCAGTTCTACACCACGGTTTTCCAAGTCACCGAGGTTAGCTTCTATAGCACCATCCGGAGTAACTGTTTGAGAAACGAAACGATTGAAGAATAAATCTTCCGTAGCCCTATTGTAAATATCCAGGCTACCACGTAGTCTGCTTTCAAAAAATTCAAAGTCCACACCTATGTTTGTGGTTCTAACTGTCTCCCAGCTCAATTCCTCATTTCCTAATTGAGTCCTAAATACGGATTGGATATCGTTATATCTGGCACCAGTTGTAAACAATGTCCTAAAATTATTCAAGCCAGCGTAGTAATCGCTCAGAATACGGTCATTACCTGTGGTACCATACGAAACTCTTAACTTCAAAACATTCACAACATCTGAATCTTGAAAGAATAGTTCTTCAAAGTTGACACGACCAGATACTGAGTAAAATGTTCCCCATGTATTATCACCAGTAAATCTGGATGATGCATCCCTTCTCAATGTAGCCCGTGCGCCGAATGTTGAATCAAAATCATAGTCCACATCTGCAAAATAAGAGAATAAACCAGTTTCTGCTTTAGTGGCACCTACCGCTGGAACAAAGTTATCCCCATCTGCAGTATCAGCAATGAACCCGGCACCGTTACCAGGTGAAAAAACACGTGGATTTAGACCTACTTGTTGATAAAAGAAAGTCTTGCGGTGAGCTTTAACATATTCCATGTATATATTACTGGTAAGGGTATGCTTATCTTCCTCACCAAAGGCAGTCGTGTAGCCAAGGTTTGCTAGCGAGTTGAAGCGAAAATCGTGAAAGTAATCCTCAGTTTGAACTCCTTCAGAATCAAACTCACCTATTCTAGCTCTAATTCTAGGCAAGGCACTGCTCGATTTGCAGTTCTTAAACCTCTGCGTTGAGTATAATCAAATCCTAACTGATAACGCGCTACCAGACCTTCTATGATTTCATAAGTCATATCTGCACTTGCTACAGATTTTAGCTCGTCATCGTAATTAATGTTGCGTTGCACATTATCTAATGTTACAAACGGCGATAGCCTAGCTTGTGGGGTTGCTACCCATTCATCCACTCTACTCTCTAAGTTATTTGGGTCAAGGTATGGAAGCCCTCTGTTTGCATTAAAGATGGTATTAAAGTAGATAAAATTATTTCTTGCATTATCTGGTTCAGTTTGAAAATTTTGTCTTGAATACCCAAGAATAACTGAACTATTCAGGTTGAACCTTTCATTTTTACTTCTGATATTAAATTTGTTCCTCAAGGTTATACGTTTCAAATCAGAAGCGAGCAGTGTACCTTCCTGATCACTAAAACCTACAGAAGTACTCTGGCGATAGTTTTCTCCACCATTTGAAATCGTGAGATTGTGTACTTGTGAACGACCAGTTCTAAAAAAGACATCCTGCCAGTCAGTGTTAATAGCATAATTTGCTATTTCTTCATCACTTAGATCAGCACCCAATCCTAAATCTGACTGTTGTCTCTTCTCTAAAGCTAAATAGCCCTGTGCGTCGTAGAGTCTATAGTCCGTATCTATAAATTCTGTAATCTGGTATTGTGAATTATAAGTAACTGTCAAATCCTGACCATATTGCCCAGATTTTGTAGTGATCACAATCACTCCATTTGCACCTCTATTACCATAAATCGCAGTACCTGCGGCGTCTTTTAAGACTGTAGAGGACTCTATGTCATTAGGGTTTATGGTGGCAAATGCATCTTCATCTATAGGGATGCCGTCTAGAATGATTAAAGGTTCTGTGTTTCCATTGATAGAACTAACCCCTCGTATCTGGATCAGCGAGTTAGCACCCGGTTGACCACTATTTGTTTGTACCGTAAGACCTGCAACTTGTCCTTGAAGTCGTTGTAAAAAAGAAGCATTCGGTCTATTTTCAATAGTTTTTGAGGTAACTACAGAAGCCGCAACATTGCTCTTTTTCTCAGTTGTAGTTCTATACCCTATCACGATGACTTCGTCTAGCGATGATTTCATCCCCACATCTATAATGGTCTGACCACCCACAACGACTTCCTTAGGATCGTAACCGGTGTAACTGAATACGAGAGTTGCCTCAGGTGTTGCCTCGATGCTGTACTTCCCATCAAAGTCCGTAGTTGTAAAGGTCTGGGTATCCTTTACCTGGACGGTTGCTCCGAATATGGGTTCCCCACTCGGATCCGTTACCGTACCGGTAACAGTCTGTTGCGCAAAAGCTACTTGCGCAACTAACGCCAGTAACAGCGTTAAGATTCCATTGAATTTTGTTTTCATGTTTAGAATTTATTTGAATTAGCCAATGCCAAAAGTCACAAAAAGGTCTTAATAAAACAACTTTTGTTTACACTAATTTAAAGTTAGTACCGTTCAATCCTTAACATTCACCTAACAAATTAGAAAAACACCCTTAATGATATATGGGCTATAGTACTGGAAAAGTTGAAGTTAGAGTTTTCAAATCTTCCATTTGCAACGCTTATATTTAATATGCCTGCCTGTGTTAAAATTCCGATTCCCGCACCTAGACCCAGCAGATTTTGGGTTTCTTCCTGCTCAAATGGCCTGAAAATACCCGCATCTACGATGCTGTAGGCATAGATATTCTCTGCAAAACGGTAGCGATACTCTGTAGCGAGGGTAATAAATGCAGATGCATCTATCCCATTCTGGTTGAATCCCCGTATGGATCCTATCTCCTCCCAGCTGGAACAGCTCGCTGAATTGTAATTCTTCATCATTGATGTATGCGCCGTTCAATCTCGTGTAAACCAGATTGTTGCTATCCAGCCGCCATAGTTTACCCGCATTAAGCTGGATAATTTGTCTATTGATGCTCGTCGCAGGCAGTGATCGCCTGTCCAGTCCAGCCTCAAGAATGACGGCCAGATCCTCTGGCATGAGCCTATCTGCAGGGATTCTCTTAATGTAGCTGCTGGTAATAACGATGCCGTCGCTGGTGAAATCTTCCACCACGATGGCAGTATTGTCCAGCGCAGTGGATTCCACGCGCCTATAACTCAAACCTATGCTGGATAGCCAGTCTGGCTTGTAGGTTGTTCCTATATTATAGCTCGTATTCTGATAGGTGCTGTCACGCCGCTTTATATTCAGGCTGCCGTCCACACCATAATTTGTGCTTAAAATGTAGGGAACAGTGAGCCTTATGTCCAGACTGGTCTGGTCCTCGTTCTCGTTGCGGTAGTTTAGGGTCAGGGTTTCTGCCTGATTGAGATTGTTGATCAGTGCCAGGTCTAGATATCCATTCAGTTCCAGTTTGTCATTTACCGTATTGTTGAATCCCAGCAGTCCCTCTGCGCTATTGACTGGTTTCTTTTTCAGATACATATATAGGACGGTGCTGTCTTGTTTAAAAAGTACCTCTGCGGGGCGCACCTCTTCCACAAAGGATAATTTCTCAATGGCCGCGCTTATTTTGTCCAGGGTTGCAGCTCCCAGGCTTGTCCTATTGTTATATGTTCCTTTGATTGCCTGGACGGGAAATTTCTTATACCCTTTGATCACCACCCGGTTTATCGTGCGACGCTTGCCATAGTCTATTACGAGCCGGGCAACGAGTGTGTCATGTCCCACCGCCTGAAAATTTATCAGGCGTACCTTGTTAAATGTGTAGCCGTCGTTTGCGATTGTCTTATTGAGGTCAGTAAGCAGGCTGTCTGTTTTTTCTATGGGGATGTTGAGTTCACGCTTTCGCGAAAGCGTACCCCAAACGATCTCCCCCATATCATCTGATGGCCTAATCTTAAGTGTGCTCACTCTATTGCCCAATAGGATTTTGCGTAAAAAGACGGAATCGTTTATCGTGGTCACTGGTAAGGCGACTGGATTTAAGTATCCACGTTTCTGCGCGAGTGTCATAATACTGTCTGTGGCTCGCGGTATATTGTTGCTGGAATCTAGGATGATTTCAGCGGGAAGATGTTTGACCGCCAGGCTTTCCCTGTCAAAATCAAACTTCAAGATTGCCTGTTGAGCACTCGCACCTAGCGAAACCAGAAAAATCAATAAAAGGATTAATTTGCGCAATTTTCTCAGATGGGTCATCAATATTAAGGATTAACCCATCGCCGTGTAAAAAATTGTTAGCCAGCCGCGTAAATTTGTACCATGAACAAGGATGTGCAGTACCAGGATCTGGGTAGAAGAGATTATAAAGAGATCTGGGATTATCAGGAATCGCTGTTTGACGGGGTGTTACAAGATAAAATACGCAATAGGCGAGAGGATGCTGGGCTGCAAACGTCCAACCATCTCTTGCTGGTAGAGCATGACCATGTCTATACACTGGGCAAAAGCGGTGATCTGGAACATTTGCTGGCCAGCCAGCAACAGCTCAAAAATATAGGTGCGACTTTCTACAAGATCAACAGGGGTGGGGATATCACTTACCATGGTCCTGGCCAGATTACGGGCTATCCCATTCTGGATCTAGAAAACTTCTTTACAGATATTCACAAATACCTGAGATTACTGGAAGATATTTTTATCCAGATCCTGGAAGATTACGATCTCAAGGGAATGCGCTCGCAGGGTGAGACCGGTGTATGGCTGGATGTGGGAACTCCCTTTGCCCGTAAGATTTGCGCGATGGGCGTTCGTGCCAGTCGATGGGTAACCATGCATGGTTTTGCCTTTAACCATACGACAGATCTGGGATACTTTGACCATATTATTCCTTGTGGTATTCAGGATAAGTCCGTCACTTCCTTGCAGGCAGAGCTGGGCGATTTGACACCCACTAGAGAAGAAGTTGTAAGCAAGATCAAGCTGTATTTTGAGCAACTGTTTGAGGCAAGGCTGGTACCCAGCAAACAATAAGTTTCTTTTCTATACCATAAAAAATCGGGTAATTGTGACAATCGCGATAGGCTAGTTCTATTAAAAGTGTGCGAATTAACCTTTGTTTTCCGTAGATTGATGCGTTATTTACAGGCAGATGACGCTTACACAAGAACAGATTTCCCAGGCTCTGTCAGAGCCGCAACAGGCCGCACTGCTAGCAGACCTGGTCTATATCCAGGATCACCACCTCAATATCCACCGCAAGAAATATGGTCGTGGCTATACCTACCTGATTAATAATGAGCAGCGGCTGGATGACAAGTTGCAGATCAAGCGTATCAAGTCGCTCGTGATACCGCCGGGCTGGCAAAAGGTGCGCATCAGCAGTCTGGAGAACGGTCACTTGCAGGTGGTGGGGCGTGATGATAAGAACAGGAAAGTCTATCTCTACCATGAATTGTGGAGTGTCCTGCGCAATCAGACAAAGTTTTTTAAGATGTCCGCTTTCGCGAAAGCGCTACCCAAAATACGCCGTCGCCTAGAAAAAGATCTTGATCTACCCGGGATGCCACGGGAGAAATGCCTCGCACTCGTCCTCTCTGTAATGGATGAAACTTATATCAGAGTGGGAAATCAACAATATGCCACACGCAATCAGACCTACGGCTTGTCCACCCTGCGCACTAGGCACGTGGACGAAAGCGGCAATGGCACTAACTTTCAATTTCAAGGGCAAAGAAAGGTGTGCAACAACACAAGAACATTGACGATCCAGATCTGGTCCAGCATATCAAGGAATGCGAGGATATACCAGGCTGGGAACTTTTCCAGTTCTATGACGAGGATGGAGGTCATCAGTCCATTGATAGCGGTATGGTCAATGATTATTTGCATGAGATCTCTAGCGAGATCTTTAGCGCAAAGGATTTTAGGACGTGGGGCGCGACCCGGGAATTTTTTAAACACATGGTAGAGCTACCACCAGCCGAATCAGAAAAACAGATAGAAAAGAATCTGCTTTCTGGATTTGACGCCGCCGCCGATGCTCTGGGCAATACCCGATCAGTATGCCGGCAGTATTATGTGCATCCACAAGTGCCAGAGATTTATAAGACGGGCGAGTTTGAGCCGTACCATGAGAAGATGAATACCTATAAGGATTCCAATCATTTTGCCGCATCAGAAAAATGCATCCAGGAGATTATCGATAATTTTGAGATCGAGTTCAAGAAAGTAAAGTAGTTTCTGGGAAAGATCATGGATCGCAACTATCTATCCAACGGCAGACCTACTCAAAGACGAAAGATCAGGTAATTTTTTAATAGGCTGAATGCGTGTTTTTGAAGAGCAACAAAAGCTAGAATTTACAAAAGGAATCATACTTCGGTGACGCACTTTATAGAGAGAATGAGTTCATCGGTGTAGAGGTAGTCACTGGTTTTTAGATGTGAAGCATTGATTAATGGGAGAACAATGGAAATTTAGAAGTGTGGGTAATGCGGCAGCTAAGGTGCAAACTTCAATACCGATTTGCTACCATTTATAAATCAGGATATCGCGGTCGTCTAGGGTGATCAAATAGTGTGATTTTGCAAATCCCAAGTCCATACTTTTCTCACCATAAACCGGAAAGCCGGAAATTAGCTCGCCATTTGTATCGTATAAATAGACCGTTTTATCTGCATCATTTAGTATGCTGATAAGCATTTGCTTGTTGAGAGTAGAGAGACTCAGATTTGAGTAGGTACCGTAGGGTAATTCGATTTCTTTGTCGTTAATCCTCAGGTCTTGATCTTTCAGAACTACTTTATTCTGCTGATCGATTCTGAGTTGTGCGTCTCCTAATTTATTGAACTGTTTTACTTCACCGTTGTAGAGATCTACCTGTGTCTCAAATCCGTTTTTGCTGATGGCCGTTATCAGATTTTTAGAGAATTGTAAAGGTGTTCTGAGATAGACTTCTTTCTTCATCGGTGTTCTGACTTTTCCTACGCGGTTCAGGATTTTTGGCTCGCCATTATTTGTAGTAAATACGATGTAGTCTAGTTTTCCTTTGCGGTGGTGGATGGGCTGGCTGCTGATTTTACCCGTACTTTCATATTTAAAGCCAGTAACCTGATCGCCACGGTAGTCATACATTTTAAGTCTTGCGCCACTTGTCGCGAGAAATCTGTAATTACGGCTATTGTCATAATCAAAAATACTCAGCGGTTGTGTTACACCACCTTTGATCGTAATGGGATATTTGTTTAGATCATTGCCGTTTCTATCCAGATAGTAAATGCTTTTTACCGTAGAAAACACCAGTTGTTTCCTACCGTTGCGATAAGCATCTACTGCGTTGATTCCACCTACTAATTCAGCATCCAGTTGTTTAGACCACTGTAACTTGCCGCTGTCGCTTACCAGGTGAAGCGTATAGGATGCGTCTTGATATATGATGTCCATCCTACCATTCAGGTGATTGGGAAATAGAAATCTGACCGGCAATAATGTCTTTTTCAGATCTATAGCTGGCGGTTTGTGCGACAGATTCCTGATCTACAGTAGAATTGGGAATCAAGAAATTTACGTATGCATACTTCACTTCTGTCGTGGATTGTGAGATGGCATATCTATGGTCGCTATCATCCACTTTATACAGTACCGTGGCATCCGATTTATTATTGCCGTTCAAGGTCTTAATCAAATTTGCTATTCTAGTTATCTCAAGAAAATGGGATTCTTCATTGAGTTGCTCTGCAGCCCTGAGAAACCACGATTGATTTGCGATAACCGCACCGCTATTGTGGTTTACGATCAAATGTTCTGCTGCGGCACCTGTATTTGTAAAAATGAGGTGATTGCCCAGTTCCAGCCCATGTGTATAGGTCGAGCTGGGCAAAAACGGTGATAAAATCGTGGATTTGAATTCTTTTTGTAGTGCGTGGATTTTTACACCGCGATAGATCCTTTCCGATTCAGTTAAACTATCCAGATAACCAGAAAGCTGACCGTATTCTTTTGTATGAATGGCCATAGCTCTTTTAGAACCAGATCTTACAAAGCTTATATCGTCTGCACTTGTGACCAGTTTTTTCTGTCCACTCATTCTTTTTTCATCCTGTACGGATAAATTCATTGCCTCCCAGTAAGCCTCCCCATCCTCAAAAGAAACCGAAGTAAAATAATCCAAGGTAGTAGGTGCCACCTCCAGTCCTGAGTTTTTTGCAGGACTTACTTTATGGAAGACCTCTTGGTTTTCGCTTACAGTGACAATGCCATGCAATTCCATCAGTTTAATCTTCTTTTCCATTTCTAGCTGGAACCAGTTATCTGCATCTGTTACATTGTATTTTATTCCCTGAAAAAGAACTTCGTTTATTACGGATCCTTGGCCAGTTCTTAAATAGATATATGGATCAGAACTTGAGGATTGACTCATTAACTCAACCAACTTTACATTGGTTTCCGTATCGGCTTTTTGCCGGCGCACCAGACTTTCTACGATTAATTTACTCGTGCTGGCGATCTGTATCTGTTTTAGGTTTACCGTGTAGAATTCTATCCCGTTCTCATTATATCTTGTGATGCTCTCGCCATCGTAATCTATGATACCAGCATCATTAGGCGGTAGTAATTCGCGGTCGATGGCGGTAATGCTTGTTATGACCGGCTTGCCTTTTCCCTCTTGAGATAGGCATAGGATTGCCTCGCTTTCAAGGTTGATGTATTGCAGAAAGCTAGCAGTTTTTTGGATTTCCACAAGATTGGATAGTTTACTGTAATCCTTAAAAACACTGTTGTCCGCAAGATTAGCTAGGTGTTGGTTCAGCTTATCTCCACTCATTACGGCAATAGCATTATCCGGTATGAAATATTCCATTCCCGCACTTTGCTCTTTCTCGATTTCCTGGCAGGAGCCAGTAAGGAGCAAAGTCAGAATAACAACAATTAGAACTGGAAATAGCTGACGGTGAGGTTTAAAGTGGTAGTTCATATTGCTCTGGTAGCAGTCTAAATGATTTTCTGTGGTATTTTGTGATGCCGTATGTTCTGATTGCCTCGCGGTGCGCTTTTGTAGGATAGCCCTGATTACGTTCCCAGCTATATTCTGGATGTTCTGCGGCAAGATTTGCCATCAGGTCATCACGGTAGGTTTTTGCCAGTATGGACGCAGCTGCGATATGTATATATTTCCCGTCACCCTTGATCACGGTGGTGTAGTCAATTTCTTTATATGGCTTAAATCTGTTGCCATCTACGGCAATGTGTTCAGGCTGCGTGTCCAGTCCAGCAATTGCTTTATGCATGGCTAGGATGCTGGCATTTAGAATGTTGATCTCGTCTATTTCTTCCATAAATACATGTGCCACGCAATAGGCCACCGCGGCTTTTTCAATGGCAGGACGCATTTGATATCTACGCTTTCGCGAAAGCTTCTTACTATCATCCAGCAAGCTCCCATCAAAATCTGGTGGGAGAATCACGGCTGCGGCGGTCACCGGGCCTGAAAGACAGCCCCGACCAGCCTCATCTGTTCCACATTCTAGGATTCCGGGATGGATTTGTCTTAAAAGCACGTCCAAAATTAAACAATCCCAACCACCACTAGCGCGTTTGCATGGTGCATTATGCGCATTAGATTACTTTTGAACCGTGGTGGAGTTTTATGTCTAGACTGTATTTCCTTTTATTTTTCCTCGTGCCTATCCTCGTGCCAGCTCAGGTTTCACAACCTGATATACAGCCACAGCAGGGAACTGGTAGCGATGCCGATAGGCCACAGATTGATAATACGACGGTCAAGGTGGATGGAGAAAAACCACCCATTACCGATTATTTGATCATCTCTCGGGCGCGTGACACCACGCATCTGGATACCACGCTCACCATGTTCAAGGATTACAAACACAATTACCTGCGTAGGGATGATTTTGAATTGATGCCGTTTCAGAATGTGGGACAGCCCTACAACAGGCTGGGGCGCAGTTTTAATCTGGATAGACTGTCACCGCAAATGGGGGCAACGGCAAGACACATAGGATATATTGAGGTAGAGGACGTAAATCATTACTATGTTCCCACCCCCTTATCAGACCTTTATTTTAAGACCGCGATCAATCAGGGTCAGCAGCTGGATGCGCTATTTACGACAAACCTTTCACCGCAATTTAATTTCTCGTTGTCCTATAAAGGTGTGCGTAGTGCCGGGAACTACGTAAACACGCTTACCAGCACAGGTATTTTTAAGATTACCGCAAATTACTTTACTAAGGATCAGCGTTATCGCCTGCGGCTGCATTCAACATCTCAAAGCATAGAGAACGAGGAAAGTGGCGGTATAGCTGCAGAGTCACTTCAGGGATTCCTGGAAGAAGATGAGGATCTAGATGACCGCGGACGGCTGGATCCCAATCTGCCCACCGCATTCAGCGATCTGGAGGGACGCAGGTTCTTTATCGATCACGATTATGAGATCGCGGGCAGCAGTGACAGTACGGCTTATGTGAATTTACGTGCTTACAACAAAGCATTCTACGAGGACAAATTCTATAGATTTGAGCAAACAAATCCTACCACTAGTTTTCTGGGCCCTACCATTACGAGCGGCGGAATAGGCGATAAGACAAACCTGGAAGAGGGAGCCATTGAGCTGGGAGCAAAATTTGATCATTACATTTTGGGGAGTTTTGTCGCCGGTGTTGCCCGGCAGAAGTTCAATTACGGCTACAACCGCATCATCAGCAGGGCTGGCGACGGAGGGGTCGTTCCAGATAGGATCATTGGCGAGCTGTATCAGTTTAAGGCGCAATTCAGCAAGCGACTGGGGGAGTTCGACTTTACGGCAAGCGGCGGGATTAACTTCGCTGGTGATCTGGATGGACAGACGCTGGATGCGCAAGCGTCCTATTTATGGAAAGATGTGAAGTTACAAGCGGGAATAGCCATCAATTCGCGAGCACCGGATTTTAATTACACCTTGTTCCAGAGTGATTATGACAATTACAATTGGTTCAATGATTTTGAAAACATAAACACCCAGCAGCTCTACTTTAAGGCAGATTCAGAGCGATTTGCAAATCTTGAGGTATCATTGTCCACTATCCAGAACTACACGTACTTTTCAGAAAACTTGATTCTAGATTCAGACGGCGATATCACAGGCTACACGGGAAAACCCATGCAGAGTCCTGATGACGTTATCTATCTTAAAGTCAAGGCGCATAAGAACTTTTCTTTTCTCAAGTATTTTGGGATGGATAATACCATTATGTACCAGAGTGTGCAGCAATCTGAAAACAACGTTTTCAACGTGCCAGATCTGACCCTGCGCAGCACACTTTTCTATAAGGACAGGTGGTTTAAAAAGGCACTGCTGGTACAGACGGGGATAACGCTTAAATACTTTACGGGCTATAACATGGATGCCTATGATCCTGTGCTGGGTGAGTTTTTTGTGCAGAATAGAGAAGAATTTGGTGACTTCCCGATGGTGGACATTTTTATCAACGCAAAAGTGCGCCAAACGCGTATTTTCATCAAGGTGGAACACGTTAACCAGCCGCTAGGTGATCCAGATTACTTCAGCGCGCCGCGTCATCCTTACCGTGATCTGAGTATCAGGTTTGGTGTGGTGTGGAATTTCTTTCTGTAGGTAAAACGTGGATCAGCGAGGGGGATTTATTAGGAGTATCGCGATTTCTGTTTGAGGCTGTTTATCAAGCTTAGAAAAATAATACTATTTTTGCAACATGTCTAAATGGAATAGGTTTCTGTCTATTTTTATGCTGTTGGCGTTTTGCGCCATCCAGCTGGGCGCCGCGCATCAGCTTTCGCACGAGGAGGATGACGCGCAACATTGTGAGATGTGTTTGGTTATCCAGCACTCACAATCACAGGATTTTGTTCCCGTGGCCAGCTTGCAGATTGAGGTTCCTGTTTCTTTTGACATAGTTGAAGTGGGAGTTTGTGGTAATTACGCTTTCGCGAAAGCGGAATCTATCACCACCCTACATACTACACGACCTCCACCAGTAAACTACGTATAGTTCTTGCACGTAGCCGCGGTTTACAGAACCGCCATTTTATTATCTAATTACATTTTATGTATCAGCAAGCAGTAGCAGTGCTATTTGTGTTGTTTTGCTGGCCAGTCATTTCACAGGAATGTTCTCTCACGATTAAAGGAACCGTGAGCGATTTCCATGACGGGGCTCCACTAGAATTAGCCACTATCTATATTCAGGAGTTGGAACGCAGTGTCACGACAAACAGCGATGGGAGTTTCAGGATCAATAACTTATGTCCTGGGACTTATTCCGTGTATGTGAGCCATATAGAATGTGATCCAAAACTTCTGGAAATCAAACTAAATAAATCAATTACCAAAAACATCCTACTGGAGCACCACACGCTGGATGAGGTGAATGTCCTGGCAGATGTACACGATAACCACAGCACGACTGAGGTTTCCACACGTATCGATCAGCCCATTATCGAGCGGTATAGCGCTGCGACCCTGGGTGATGCGCTGGCTAGCGTTGCTGGTGTCACGACGCTTAAAACGGGGAATAGTATCGTAAAGCCAATTGTGCAGGGTCTTTACGGTAGCCGGGTAGCGATTGTCAATAATGGGATCAGGCAGCAGGATCAGGAATGGGGGGTAGAACATGCTCCTAATATTGACCTGAATACGGCTAGTAGCATCAGGGTAGTAAAAGGCGGTGCGGCCCTGCGCTACGGCGGTGACGCGATAGGCGGTGTGATTGTTATTGAACCCGCTAGAATCATCAAAAAAGATACGCTCAAGGGTAGAGTAATTACCCAAGGCCAGACCAATGGTCGCGGCGGCAGTGCAACTGCCAGTTTTGAGAATTACCGCGAGTCTGGCTGGTACCAGCAGGCGACGCTTACGTATAAAAAACTGGGTGATTATGATGCGCCAGAGTATGTATTGAGCAACACCGGTAGCGAAACCATGGGCCTTAACGCCAGTGGTGGTTATAAGCAGTTTGAATATGGTGGGTCAGTGAACTACTCATTTTATGATACTGAGATAGGCATTTTACGTGCCGCACATTTGGGGAACGTAGGCGACCTAGTGGCAAGTATTAATTCCAGATCCCCTCGCATTATAAGGGATTTTTCCTATGATATTGAAAATCCA
Organism: uncultured Flavobacteriaceae bacterium; assembly: GCA_963740155.1. Taxonomy (GTDB): domain Bacteria; phylum Bacteroidota; class Bacteroidia; order Flavobacteriales; family Flavobacteriaceae; genus Nonlabens. The sequence goes on from CAVUDE010000005.1 coordinate 563,042, forward strand.
CGACAGGATGTGCAGCATCATACGGTAAAGCTGGATGGATTCTACAGGTTACCCAGTCTAGGAAAACTCTCTGCAGAATATTCTTTCCAGTTCAATAATCGCCTGGAATATGGTGTGAGGCGTGAAAGATTTGATGGAAAGCCTGCCATGGACATGGATCTGACTACTCACTTTCTCGCCGCTCGCATGGAATTTGACGCGAGTGACGATTTCGTTTATGAAGTAGGTGTAGATGGATTTTATCAGATAAATGTTCCCTCTGCCGAGACAGATGTGAGAAGATTAATTCCGGACTACGTTGCAAGTAAGATAGGTGGTTACGCAAATGCTACATACACGACTGATAGCTGGGTGCTGGATGCTGGTGCCAGATATGATTTCTACAGCGTGGATGCGCAAAAATATTATCGAGAGAGTCGCTGGGAAGACCTCAATTACGATGTGCTATATCCGCAATTTGAGCGTTTTGTGGATGGCACACAGATCTATACAGAGCCTAGCTTTGACTTTGATCTTGTATCAGCTACCGTAGGTGCAAAGCACTATTTCAATGATCACTTTGATACGGGACTCAATATTAGCTTAAATAGTAGAGCACCTAATCCCAGTGAGTTGTTTAGTGAGGGATTGCATCATTCCCTTGCCCGTATAGAACTGGGAATGCTGGATGCTAAAAAAGAGGTTTCCTTTAAAACCCAAGCATTGTTTCACGCAAATAGTAAAGGCTGGGATGTTTATCTGAATCCGTATTTCAATCTGGTCGATGATTATTTGCAAATCATTCCTATGGGGGAAGAAACAACGACACGTGGGGCATTTCCGGTGTGGGAATACGAGCAGATTGATGCCAGATTATTTGGCGTGGATCTGACTGCGAGTTACACATTTTCTCCATCTGCGGCAGATGACAGAGTCGACCTTTTTGAAATAGGAACCAGAATAGCTTATGTAAACGGGGAGGACGTGGATAAGAATGTGCCGCTTATAAATATGCCACCTCTACAGTTCACCAATCAGATAAGCTGGGCAAATGCGCTGGGTACAAACCTTAACTTTTCTATCTCAAACGATGTGGTCATGGAGCAGCAGCGATTTCCTGACAATGATTTTGTAACTACTATAATCAATGAAAATAATGAACGCGAGGAAGTCTTGGTCACTATTTCCCAGCCACCACCGGCCTTTAGTTTGTGGGGTGCTGGTATTGAGTATGCTTTCCCCATGGGAAGTTTATGCCGAGCCTGTCGAGGTACGAAAGCAAAAATCAGACTAACTGCATCAAATATATTCAACACCCGTTACCGCAACTATCTCAATGCTTTACGATTCTTTGCTGATGAGGTGGGGCGTGATGTACAACTACAATTCATCTATAAATTTTAATTCTAAACTTTTTAATTATGTTTAATAGTAAAAACCCAAGTACAATGAAAACAAGTATGACAAACAAACTCAAAATGATCCCACTAGCTTTTATGGGAGCCATCGCAATCGTATCATGTGATAGTGATGACGATGCAGTATCTATTCCACCTATTATCAATGAAGAGGAGGTGATTACAACTATCGAAATCCAACTTACAAACGATGCAGATCCTACAAACACGGTTCTTCTAAGAACCACTGATGCAGACGGTGACGGTCCCAATCCACCAGTGGATAGCCAGACAGGCGATTTGTTTGACGGGTACTACCTATTCAGGAACGGTAAAGTTTTACAATGAATTAGAAACACCCCGCGAGGATATCACAGAGGAAATTGAAGCCGAAGATGATGAGCACGAGGTGTTCTATTCCGTGGATACGGGTAGTGCGACAATTACCAAGAACGACGTAGATGGCGACGGCAATCCTCTAGGTCTAGAAATTACCATGACTACCATCACAGCTGGTACTGATATCCCACTTACAATCATTTTACGCCACGAGCCTACTAAACCTAACAATGGTTTGAGCGATGCAGGAGGTGAGACAGATATTCAGGCTGTAATCGGTATGGATATTCAGTAAAGTCAGATATTTTCAAGCATGATCTTTCTGGATTTGGTGGAAGAGAATTCTTCTTTCAGATCCAGTTTGAGCATATTCTGATTGCTGATTTTATACGATAATACCAGTTTTTGATCTGTCAGGTCAATAAAGCTGGAATATAAGGTGCCGCCCGTCCTGCCTGCATCATTTGTCTGCGGGACTTGAACGGCACCGCCTATACAGTTGGCAACCTCTAAAAAACCGTATTCATTTGTGCTGGATTCCAGCTCGTGGATGCGGTTTTCTATGCTTTGATACTTGGGGCAAGGGTAATTACCCGCGGCTGGATCTGAATGCAGATAATTAGTAGAAACCAGCTGGTTGCCAGCAATGTGTATCACTTGCTTTTTACCCTCAACCCACTCGACAATTACGGCATTGCCGCTGCTATCACCTAGAAATAAATTGCTGTCGGTTAGGGCGAGGTTTCCCTTTTCAATAAAAGCTAAGGCTTCAACGACATTTTTGCATTGGGCGAGAAGCCTGTCCCCTAGATTACCTTTTGGTTTTTTGCCGCCTTTTACTTTTTTTTGTTTAGGTACGTTTGCACTGTCAAAAAACAGACCTTGCTCATCCACACCACCCTGTGCAAAATCATCCCAGCCATACCACAACCTAGCGTATTCATCATCAGAAGCAGGATTGATCTGGATGTATGCATCTGTATCGTACCAATAATCTTCATTGTTGATCACATAAATATGACCAGTTTCTGGATGGATATAGTAGAGAATGGAACAAGCAGTTGCTGAAATGCTGCATAGAGTAAGGAGCAGGATTATAAAGATGGTTCTTTTATGCATTGTGGTAGGTTTTTTAAATCGCAAATTGGTTTTATGTTTCATGTTTCACGTTCAAAGTTCAATGTACAAGGTGGCTTGATAAGTTAAAAAGTCGTTTTAAGTTCCAAGTTTAACGATGCTTACTCTTAAGGCTCAAGCGTCAAAATTCAAAACCTCAACTGGTGTTGACAATGCCTTTAAAAACAGACAGATAAAACGCCAATTAAGCTTTCAGTCTCCGCAATTTCCATTAACCATTAACCATTAACCATTAACCATTAACCACTCACCACTATACCTCACTCAAATACTCGTGTACAAACTTTGATTGCCATGGCACCCTCACCTACGGCGCTAGCTACACGGTTCATCGCACCAGATCGTACATCGCCGCTGGCGAAAATCCCAGGTTCACAGGTCTCCAGTAAAAACGGCTCACGATCTTTCTTCCATGTTTTGCTGTAATCCTTATCCAGAACTATATCCCGCCCGGTTTTTAAAAATCCGCGGTTGTCTTTCATGATCTTCATTCCTATCCAGTCAGTATAAGGTCGATTGCCGATGAAGATAAATAACGCCTCTGCCGGGCGATCTTCAACGGTGCCATCCTCGTTTTCTAGCGTGAGTGCAGATAGTCGCTGGTTCTCCCCTTTAATAGCAGTGATATTGGTATGCGGTACAACATGGATATTGTCAATTTTATTGATCTGACTGATCAGGTAGCTGGACATGCTGCTGGTCAGATCCTCACGCCGGATGACGATATAAACGTTCTTTGCAAAGTTGCTTAGGTAAACCGCGCTCTGACCGGCGCTATTCCCGCCACCCACTATGTAAACCTCACGGTCTTTACAGGCATGTGCCTCTGTCATGCTGCTGCCATAGTAAACTCCCGCTCCCGTGAATTGTTCAATGTTTTCTGCGGGGAGCTTGCGGTAGTTCACACCAGTGGTGATGATGACTGATTTGGTTCTTATGCAATCGCCATTGTCGAGTTCAAGGGATTTATAGCCGTCCTTAGTAGAAATATTCACTACTTCGCGAGGACTCAAAAACTCAATGCCGAATCTTTTCGCCTGGGTGATCGCGCGGTGCGTGAGTTCCTGACCACTCAAACCATTGGGAAAGCCTAGGTAGTTTTCAATCCGCGAGCTGGTTCCAGCTTGACCGCCAGGGGCGTGTTTCTCGATCAGCAATGTTTTTAAGCCCTCGCTACCTCCATAAACCGCAGCTGCAAGACCGCTGGGACCAGCGCCTATAATGGCTACGTCATAAACGTCCTTACCAGCCGTGACATTAAGTCCTAGTTTTTCTGCCAGTAAATTGATACTTGGGTTTTTCAAACAAGTGCCATCATCTAGGGTGACAACCGGCATGTCTTCATCCTTTACCTGATGGAGCTCGATAATTTCTTTAGCTTTTTCACTCGTTTCTGCGTCCAGCCATTGAAATGGGAATAGGTTTCCAGTCAGGAAATCCTTGATGTTGTGGGTGAGTGGTGAGTACTGATAACCCAAAACCCGTAATCCTTGAAAATCTGGTTTATGGCCGCGCTGCCAGGCATCCAGCAAACCATCCAGTACCGGATACAGCTTTTCCTCTGGTGGATTCCATGGTTTTGTGAGGTAGTAGTCCAGATTTACCTCATTGATAGCCTTGATGGCAGCATCTGTGTCAGAGTAGGCGGTGAGGAGAACTTTTTTGGAATCTGGGTAATGGTGGCGGGCTTTTTCCAGAAACTCGACTCCCAGCATGCCGGGCATGCGCTGGTCAATAAGAAATAACGCAACTGACTCTCCTTTTTTCTTTAGTTCCTTGAGTACGTCCAGCGCTTCCACGGGATCTTCTGTAGAAAGGATACGGTAATCGCTGCGGTACTGGCTGCGCAGATCGCGCGTCACCGCGCGTACGACCTGTGGATCATCATCTACACAAAATATGATAGGTTTCTTCATGATTATTTTACGGGTAAACAAACTTCAAAAGTCGTCCCCTCCTTGCTGGAAGTGACATTTATTCTACCATTGTGCTGGTCAATGATGCGCTGTGAAACTTCCAGTCCCATTCCCGTTCCCTGGCCTATAGCTTTTGTGGTAAAGAATGGATCAAAGATGCGTTCAATGACTTCATCTGGGATACCGTGACCGGTATCAGTTACTTTTACAATGATGTCACGATCGTACTTAGTGGAAATGGTCAATTCACCACCATCTGGCATTGCGTCTGCAGCGTTGTCTATCAGGTTTGTCCACACCTGGTTGATCTCGCTCACAAAAATCTGTGGCTGTGGACAGTCCATACAATAGTTGCGGTGGACTTCAATGTTGTTCTTTTTCAGCTTGTGCTTGAGCATCGTGAGCGTGTTGTCGATTCCTTTATGGATATCTGCCGTGGTTTTTTCTGGTGCACGATCCATGTGGGTGTAACCCTTTACACTGGCGACCAGTTCTTCCACTCGCTGGCTGGCCTCTTCAATTTCATTGACCATTTTTTCTGTTGTAAGGACGCTTGCGATCCAGCTAAGCACTCCCAGAAAGTCGCGGTCGCCTATGACCTCATGGACTTTTTGTAGAACCTGCTGATCCATGCAGAAATCAACCAGGATTTCTGCAAGCTCGTAGCCGTCCTCGGCGCCTTTATCCTCCAGCCAGTCTGCTAGCTCATCTTCTTTTTCAGACCTTTCCATCAATCCCATTTTATTGACGGGACGGTTCTCTACGCGAGAAAAGAGCAGCTCATTCACGGGATCCACCTGCTCGTCGCTCAATTTCATGGTCATTACGTTCTTGAACTTGGCAGGGTAGAGCGCGAGGTGTTTTTTGAGTTCTACCGCACTGCGCCGCATGGCGCTAGCAGGATTGTTGAGCTCATGCGCAAGACCGGCACTCAGTTTTCCCAGCGCCATCATCTTTTCCTGCTGCACATTCTTTTTTGTGAATTCCCGCACCCTACTGGTCATGTGATGTACCAGCGCCTCTGTGAGCTCGTAGTGTTCTGATATTTGTTTGAATGACGCTTTCGCGAAAGCTAAAATCTTACAATCCTCCACCACTTCACCATATCCCAAGGCGTTACTGGCCCTAGAAAACGGTAGCGTGCCGCCTATGGAAAGTGGTTCCATGTAAGCGATATGGCGGTACTGGCCATTTTGTTCAAGCTTGATCTCCACGCGTCCTTTTATGACGATGTACATGTTAGTGATCTCGTCCCCTTTCTTGAAGAGAAAATCACCGGCTTTCAATAGGAGCGTGGTGGACTGATCCAGCAACCATTCCAGCTGATCGCGGGGAACCTCCTTTAAATCGGGCACTCGATAGATTTCTTGTAAGCTACACTGCATGGTCTAAAGTTACGTTTAAAATTGCGAGCGTATAGCTTGAAATTCAAGCATAAAAAAACCGCCCTATGTAGGGCGGCTCATTAATTGTAATTCAGAACAGATCAGTCCACAGAATCTTCAATATCATCTGCGACATCTTCCATTTTGTCGCCTACGTCCTCGCTTTCTTCCCTACAACTAGAGATTCCCGCGGTAAACAATAGAGCCAGTGTGGCTACGATAAGTCTTTTCTTTATCATGGTTTTAGTTTTTACAATTAAAGGGGTTTCCTTCCTGAAATGATGTTGATCAAGATTACGATTACGGCGATTACCAGTAGCACGTGAATTAGACCGCCAGTAGAAAGTCCAGGTATAACGCCTAGAAATCCTAAAAGCCAAACAACGATACAGATTACGGCAACAAGCCAGAGGATACTTCTCATAATTTTCGGTTTTAATTAGTTAAGGTACTAAATTACGATAATCTTATTCCTACTCTGTTAAGCAATTGCGAATTGAGAAAATTAATTCTCTTTTTTTGTAAGGTTTAATTTGCATGGATTGCGCTAAGTTTGATCATGCTAAAGTGTTGCCGTGTTTAGATACATTTTTATCCTGAGTATGTTGCTGAGCCTGGCCGTAAAAAGTCAGGAGAATACCTATCATCGTTCTACCGATAAGTTTAGGCTGGAATCCTATGTGATTGCCAGTGGGGCGGTGGCGACCTCAACGGGATCTTTCAATCCATCACTGCTCAACGAATTCAACTTTGCCTATAAAGAGCATTATTTTCAGCTGTTTGCCCGCAACTATTTTGATAATAACCCAGATTTGTTTGATACCGATTACTATACACTGTTTTCACTGTCCTATGGCCGTGATTTTTTAAAAGGTGATAAATGGGCGTTGCGGGGTTTTGCTGGTCTGGGAAATACAACTTCAGAAAGGGACTCAGAAACCCATATAAGATTGAACGCACAATTCAATTACCACGTGTCGCCCACGCTTGCTGTAGGTTTTAACACTGCCGCAGCGGTAAGCACACAACGTGTTTTACCAGATGTAGGTGTCAATTTTTCCTATCGCCCCCGCACCGTTGCCGAAAAAAAGCAGAAAGTGATTAAGCATGATTCACTAATCAAAACTGACAAGGTTTATAAGGAAAAGCAAATCCCTCGATATGAAAGAAATGCGTTCACCTTCCGCCGTCTGGGGTTCAATATGGGATTTGGGTTTGTGGATTTTAGATCTAAGTACGACAGAAACCGTACTCCCAGAAATGCTGGAGATGATGAGAGCAGTAGTAGGGATAGTGGATACCTAAACTTTTCTCTGGACGTAACCGTGGGATACGGTAAGCATTTGCTCATGTGGCAACCTGGAGCAAATATTACTTTCTCAGACGATTCAAATACATATTCTGACCTGGTCTATGGACGTGTTTTTCCCATATCTAGAACTATTGTTTATGAAGCTTACGCTGGTCTCACTCACTCTATTTACTATGATAGTCGACTAGGGAATACATTGGGCGGTGCTATTCATTCTCAATTTATGGCTGAGTTCAATTGGTTCCATATAGGCCTTACGGCTAGGGCATCGCTTGATCCTTATGCGTTTTCAGCGGCAGGTATGTTTAAAGTTGGGTTTAGGTTTTAGGATGTAGCGATGATGGATGAGGTCTTTGAGCCTTGAGCTTGTAGCTGTGAGCTTTGAGCCATGAGATTCTTGATAATTGAAAAATTGAAATGCCTAGGTGACTAAAAAGTGTCATCCTCAGATTTTAGCCCTTAGCCCTTAGCCCTTAGCCTTTAGCTGTTAGCTATTAGGAATTGCGGTGGTTAATTAATCCTGCGTAAAATCTTTATGGCAGCGGTAAACTTGGAACCTTGAATCTAGGACAAATCTAAACTTAAACCTAAATCTAAATCTAAACTTAGATTATTACTCTGAAACAACTCTTTGCAGGAGTGGGTAACCTTGAACCTAGAGCAAATCTAAACTTAAACTTAAACTTAAATCAAAATTGCAACTCTGAAACACCTCATTATAGGAGTCAGTAACCTGAAACGTGAAACGACGTATCCACAGAAGTAAACAACATGAAAAACCTAAAACGACGTATCCGCAAGAGTAGAAACTTAAAACATTAAACGTGAAAAAATTTCCACAGGACTTCACAACCTTAAGCATTGAACCTTAAACTTTCCCAAGAGTAAACAACATGAAACATGAAACGTGAAACAACCTATTCGTATGAGTAAATACCTTGAACCTTGAACCTTGAACTTCCCCGTCAAGAGTAAACAACATGAAACATGAAACCTGAAACGTGAAACAACCTACTCACAGGAGTAAACCCTCTACAACCACAAATCCCTGAACTCGCGGTCACCATCATACCTATCTGCCTGGCTTTCTATATTAAAGGTGCGGTTGCGGGGATCGTTTCCCACGCCGCTGTTGTACATCCAGTTACCGTAATTGCTGTGCACATCGTAGTCGATTAGAATGTGTTCAAAATAGGCGGCGCCCATACGCCAGTCCTGCTCGCGATGCATCGGACCAGTAGCTGGCCACGTTCTGCCGGCCGCGGTTGCTCATAAACCCGGTGGCGGCGATCTCGTTCATATTTGCGTTCACAAAATCTTCATGCGTTTCTCCATTGATCCATTTTTCCAGTTCCCTTTTACTGGATTTCCAGTCATAATCGCGGTCTAGAATCCCGCCTATGTTGAAGATCTTACTGCCGTGTTTTAAGCTGACGTATTTAAAAAAGTCGCGCCAGATCAGTTCAAAAATTAGCCAATAGGTGTCTTGGTTCTTCTTTATTTCTTTTTCGAATTTCTTTACTTGCCAGTAAATCTCTCGGGGACTTATCGCACCCACCGCCAGCCATGCGCTGAATTTGCTGCTATAATCTATACCTACCAGACCATTGCGGGTTTTTTTGTACTGCTTTAGATTTTCTGTTTCCCAGAAGTAATGTTCCAGTCTTTCCCAGGCAGTTTTGCTTCCACCTTTCCACGGGAATGCACTGCGAGAATCCTTTTCAAAACTTTCCAGTCCCAGATCTTCCAGTGACGGTATGTTGGTTTCCTCTACCTCAAAATCATCCTGAGAATAACCGTCAATGCTTACAGTTTCCCGCACCTCACTTTGCTTTTCCAGTTTCTTGCGCAGTTCTGTAAAGACTTTTGGTATATCCTGAATGCTATCAAATGGAATGTCATCTGGGTGATATAAAAACTGGTCATAATCTCTAAATCCAGATACTTCTAAATCTTGAGCTTTTAACGCTTCCCGCACCTCAGCTTCCTGTTCTTCCTCGTCTTGCGTCCATTCTGTTTGTAGGTGGACTTTTTTTATTCCGTGTTTTTTTGTCAGTTTTGGAATCACCTCTGCTGGGCTGGCGTGATAGACCAGTAGCGGAATGTTGTGTTTACCGAGCTGGTTTCTCAAATCCTCTACACTTTCCATGATGAACTGGGCGCGGAATTTCCCCGTACGCGGGAAATCCAGTCCCACATCAGTGTCCATATTAAATTGACCGCTTTTGTAAAACCGCGGATCAAAAAAATACACGCCCATTACTGGGTCTTCACTATCACAAGCTTTTTTAAGGATGATATTATCAGTTGTTCTTAGATCGTTTCTAAACCAGACTAGATTCATGGGGCAATAATTTGAAATTGTTACACTTTACTATCCAGCAACTTATAAAGTAAACCGGTCATGCAGTACTAGGGAATTTATAAATCCTCAAAATAATCGCCTGTTTTACATCAATCAGATCCATCCATTACCCGCTGATTGCGCCTTAGTATCTTTGCCGCTTTTAAAGAATGGTATGTTTCAGCTAGGCAAGACGATCGTTTCTGATGATCTGCTAGAAAAGGATTTTGTGTGCAATCTCACCGCGTGTAAGGGCGTGTGCTGTGTGGCGGGTGAGGCTGGTGCGCCTCTGGAACGCAACGAGCTGGAAGTTCTGGATCAGGAATATGAGCATATCAAACCGTTCTTGCGACCAGAGGGAATCGCCGCGCTGGAAGAGCAAGGCAACTGGATCGAGCGGGATAATGGCGAGCTTGAGACCCCGCTAGTAAACGGCAAGGAATGCGCCTATACGACTTTTACAGATCAGGGAATTGCCCTGTGCGGCATAGAGGCCGCATCTCGCAGCGGCGCCACCCAGTTTTACAAGCCCATTTCCTGTCATTTATATCCCGTGCGCGTCCAGGATTATACAGATTTCAAGGCCGTGAACTACCACAAATGGCAAATTTGTGATGATGCCTGTGAGCTGGGCGAGGAGCTGGGCGTGCCAGTGTACAAATTTGTCAAGGATGCACTGATCCGCAAGTTTGGCCAGCAATGGTATGAAGAGCTGGAAGAGGTGGCTAGAGATTTTTAGAGCAATGTGGATATGATTTTTCCCGCTTTCGCGAAAGCGGAATTCTCACACTCAATGCTAATTTCCAACAGTTTACATTTTATAAGCTACTTCTTCAGTCCTGCCCAGTAATGACTCTATTTCAAAAACCGTAATCGCCAAATCTGACTTTCTGGAAGAACCCGACGGTGTGAATTCTGATAAACTCCAGTTTTTGACGGTGGATAAGTTTTTTTGGTAGAACGGGTAAATATTCGTAAAATATAAGAACCATTTTCCGCCTATCAGGGATGGTTTCTAGGACTATTGCTCTATGCCAAAATTTTCTGTCAAATTTTTGTAAGGATTTTAATTAATTGATATACAGTTATATATATCAATTTTTCAAATACCATTCACATTCCCAAGAATGTTGAAAACTACAAACGGAACTGGGCAGCTATCATCGATATCGTTGCTCATATTTGCTAGTCCCAAGTCGGAAAAACAAACACCTAACACTCAGTAATGAACGATATACAGACACCTCAAGCCACCGCAACCGCCACCACAGAACCCATTCTAAAGGAAAATCCGAATAGGTTTGTGATTTTTCCCATTCAGCACCACGATTTGTGGGAATGGTACAAAAAACAACAGGCATGTATCTGGACGGCAGAGGAAATCGATCTTCATCAGGACCTTACCGACTGGGAACACTCGCTCAATGCAGATGAGAAGTATTTTATCAAGCACATACTTGCATTTTTTGCTGCCAGCGACGGGATCGTGAATGAGAATCTGGCAGAGAATTTTGTAAACGAGGTACAATACAGTGAGGCAAAATTCTTCTACGGCTTCCAGATCATGATGGAGAATATCCACTCAGAAACCTACTCCCTGCTGATTGATACCTATGTAAAAGACGATGCAGAAAAAAACATGCTTTTCAAGGCCATCGAGACTTTTCCTGCGATACAGAAAAAAGCAAGCTGGGCGCTTAAATGGGTGGAAAGTCCATCTTTTGCAGAGCGTTTGATAGCTTTTGCAGCGGTTGAGGGAATCTTTTTTTCTGGGGCGTTTTGTTCCATCTTTTGGTTAAAGAAACGTGGACTGATGCCAGGTCTTACTTTTTCAAACGAGTTGATATCCAGAGATGAGGGAATGCACTGCGATTTTGCGGTTCACCTGCACAATCAGCACCTGATCAATAAAGTACCCAAGGAACGCATTAAGGAGATCATCATAGATGCACTCAACATTGAGCGTGAATTTATTACAGAGTCGTTGCCTGCAAGCCTCATAGGCATGAACGCAAAGTTGATGACCCAATATCTGGAATTTGTGACTGACAGATTGCTGGTGGAGCTGGAATGTGAAAAGATATATAACGTGAGCAATCCGTTTGATTTCATGGATATGATCAACCTGCAAGGAAAAACAAACTTCTTTGAAAAGCGGGTAGGTGAGTACCAGAAAGCTGGTGTGATGAATAGTACAAAAGAGGGCAAGAGCGAGATGGACAGCTTCTCCCTGGATGCTGATTTCTAGAAACTCTGAATACCTGCGGCCACGGCCGTGAAACAATTATAAATTTAAATGCAGCTTTGGCTGTAAACCATAACCATTGAGGTAGAGGATTCCTTTGCCTTTAACCAGCTGGACGCAATTGTGTGTTCCAGTAACCAAAACTTCATATACTATGTACGTAGTAAAAAGAAACGGTCATAAGGAGCCGGTCATGTTTGACAAAATCACCTCTCGTGTACGCAAGTTGTGTTACTCACTAAGTAGTCACGTGGATCCCGTAAAAGTGGCGATGCGTGTTATCGATGGACTTTACGACGGAGTTACCACCAGTGAGCTGGACAACCTGGCTGCAGAGACTGCTGCCACATTAACCACCGCTCACCCTGATTATGCGAGACTTGCCGCACGTATATCAGTATCTAACCTGCACAAGAACACAAAAAAAACCTTTACAGACGTAGTCACGGATCTGTACGAGTATGTGAATCCACATACGAGTAAAAAGGCGCCCATGATTAGTGACGAGGTCTATCAGGTGATCATGGATAATGCTGATAGGTTGAATAGTGCGATCATCTATAACCGCGATTTTGGGTATGATTATTTTGGATTCAAGACGCTGGAGCGCAGTTATCTTTTAAAGATCAACGGCCAGATAGCAGAACGTCCACAACACATGCTCATGCGTGTGAGTGTGGGTATCCATATCGATGATCTGGATGCGGCAATCGAGACTTACGAGCTCATGTCTAAAAAGTACTTTACGCACGCGACACCTACACTCTTCAATTCCGGAACTCCCAAACCACAGATGTCTTCCTGCTTCTTGCTCACCATGAAAGAAGACAGTATTGATGGTATTTATGACACACTAAAACAAACTGCCAAAATATCCCAAAGTGCTGGCGGCATAGGCCTGTCTATTCACAATGTACGCGCACGTGGATCCTACATAGGCGGTACAAATGGAACCTCTAATGGGATCGTTCCCATGCTTAAGGTTTTCAACGATACGGCGCGTTATGTAGATCAGGGTGGTGGAAAACGTAAGGGCTCATTTGCCATTTATATGGAGCCATGGCATGCAGATATTTTTGACTTCCTAGAACTCAAGAAGAACCACGGTAAAGAAGAAATGCGTGCGCGCGATCTGTTCTATGCCATGTGGATGTCAGACCTGTTCATGAAACGTGTAGAGGCAAACGATAAATGGACGCTCATGTGTCCTAACGAGTGTCCAAATCTATTTGACGTGCATGGTGATGAATTTGACGCCTTGTACACTAAATACGAGGAAGAGGGTCGTGGTCGCAAGACTATCCAGGCTCGTGAGTTATGGGATAAGATCCTAGAATCACAGATTGAAACGGGTACACCATATATGCTATATAAGGATGCTGCAAACCGCAAGAGCAACCAGAAGAATCTGGGAACCATACGGTCTTCAAACCTGTGTACTGAGATCCTAGAATACACCTCGCCAGATGAGGTGGCAGTTTGCAACCTGGCCAGTATCGCGCTACCCATGTTTGTAAAGGATGGTAGCTTTGACCATAAAGCATTATATAAAGTTACTAAACGTGTGACCCGCAACCTTAACAAGGTCATCGATCGCAATTACTATCCGGTAAAAGAGGCCGAAAACTCAAATATGCGCCATCGCCCGGTAGGTCTCGGAATCCAGGGACTAGCAGATACATTCATCATGTTGCGCCTGCCATTTACAAGCGATGAGGCAAAGGAGTTGAATACTGAGATCTTTGAAACGCTGTACTATGCGGCCTGTGAGGCTAGTATGGAAATGGCAATAGAAGAGGGGCCATATTCGACTTTTAAAGGCTCACCCATGTCGCAAGGTGAGTTCCAGTTCAATATGTGGAACATAAAGGACGATGAACTCAGCGGTAGATGGAACTGGGCAGAATTACGCCAGCAGGTGATGGAATACGGTGTGCGTAACAGCCTACTGGTAGCGCCCATGCCTACAGCATCCACCTCGCAGATTCTAGGGAATAACGAGGCGTTTGAGCCTTATACCTCAAACATTTACACACGTAGAACGCTCTCTGGAGAATTTATCGTGGTAAACAAGCATTTACTTAAGGATCTTGTTGACCTAGACCTATGGGATGACAATCTCAAAAATGCCATCATGCGCAACAACGGTAGCATCCAGGCGATCGATGGAATTCCAGAAAGCATCAAGGAATTGTACAAAACCGTCTGGGAGATGAAGATGAAGGATATCATCGATATGTCACGCCACCGCGGTTACTTTATTGACCAGTCGCAGTCACTCAACCTGTTCATGGAAAACGTGACTACCTCAAAATTGACCAGTATGCATTTCTACGCCTGGAAAAGCGGTCTAAAAACGGGAATGTATTACCTACGCACCAAGGCTGCCGTAGATGCGATCAAGTTTACGGTGACTAAAGAGGCAAAAAAGGCGATTGATCAACCATCCAGTCCAGCGTCATCAAACGATGCGGGTGGATCCATGGGGGATCTCTTCGGTAAAGACAGCGCGTCAGATGCCGCACCACAGGCTGCCGTTAGACAGGCAGAGGTTGTACGGGCTGCTGCCACACCACCACAAGAGAGTGCAGCAATGAGTCCAGAGGAATATCGCCAGATTCTACAAAGAGCTAAAGAGGCCGCCAGCAACGGCGACGACTGTGAAATGTGTGGGTCTTAGACCTTAAGTAAGTTGTGAATATTTTAAAATGCTTAATATTACCAGACCTTATTTAACTAGCTTAAGCAATTAATAACATTTCTTTAAAAAGTAGTTACAAGCAAAATTTATATCCAAACCTAGTAAAATAAGCGTTCAATAGATCAAATTTTAAATACTACTAAAATAAAAATTATGAAAAAAGTGTTGTTAATATTTGCTGTGGTTACAATGGTCATTACTGGCTGTTCAACTAGTGATGATAATGATGATGATAGCGGCTTTAACTCAGATATACAAATTAATCCACCTGGTTGGATTCAAGGTAAATGGCTGTGGACAACAGTACAACCTGAGAATGGCTTTAGTTTTACTTCGAATGACTTTTTAAGAATTGATGTGGGGGTCAGTACTAGTCAACGAGGCCAGCTACAAGCATTCTCGGATAACGGACAGGATGTCTCTGCTAGTGATACATTTACTGATGATTCTTACAGTGTGACTATAAATAGCATAGGTGGTCAGAGTATAACTTATAGTTTTACAAGAATTTCTAACAATCAAATTACTTGGGATCAACAACCATCTATCCCAACTCTTACTAAGCAATAGAAATTCTAAATATGAAACTTGTTTACTGACTTTTTGTGGCAGCAATATCAAAGCCCCTCCTTTTTAGCAGGGGCTTATTTATTGCGCTTTCGCGAAAGCGAGTTAACTTAGAGCTGAATAGATGCTAAGGCATTAAACAAATTGAAAATATTGTGAAGTATCGCATGAGATACTGTTGACCAGCAAATAGCATAACTGCTATGTATCTCAACAAATGAAGATTTGTACGCATGAGATGAAATAACGAACTTTATAAAAAACAAATGGTTGCCGTAGAAGAAATTAGAAATAGGTTGTTGCGTCAAATTCGTGATACAAAAAACGAAGAGCTGCTTGTTGCACTTGACGGTGTCCTAAGTGTAGCCGTGAAAAATGAAATAATTAATTTGGACAGCTATAAAAAAAAGATGGTGCAACTAGCGCAAGAGGATCTCAAACATGGACGCGTAATATCTGAAGAAGATTTGAAAAAGCAGGATGCGCAATGGTCAGTCTAGAAATAATCTGGACGGATCTTGCCGTAAAACAACGTACCCAAATTTTCAATTATACTATTTGCTGACTGATATTTCGCATATAAATTTTGATTTATCAGTTCTCAATCGAGACGAAAAATTATTGCATAGCCTTGGCTACGGAAAAATTTTTCAACAAAGAGTGAGAGCTTAGAAAGCGTAATTTTTGCGAAATATTGGTCGGTAAATAGTATTACACTATCGTTTATGAATTCAATTCCTTGCAGCTAATTATACTAAGTATTTGGGACAACCGTCAGGATTCCCAAAGCTTATATGAATTATTGGCTTAAGAAGTGGGTGTTAGTCTAACCTACTGCGCCAGCGCGGAATGTTTCCTGTCTGGAAATGCTTTTTTGCTAAAAAGAATCAGCAAAATCACGCCTATGGTGATGGAGCTATCTGCCACGTTAAAAATGGCATTGAAGAAAGAAAATCGCTCACCGCCTATACCAGGAATCCAGTCTGGCCACACGCCATCAAACAGTGGAAAATAAAGCATATCCACCACCTCACCGTAGAACCATGGCGCATAACCACCCTCTTCAGGCAAGAATTCTGCTACCCCATGCAGGCTGCTACCAAATAGCTGCCCATAAAAAACCGAGTCAATAATATTGCCCAGCGCACCTGCAAAAATCAGCGCGATGCATATCGTAAGAATCTTGTGGCTTTTATCGCGCACGCTGGTATATAACCAGTAACCTATACCACAGATGGCAAACAGCCTAAAAACCGTCAGGATGATTTTTCCATAATCACCAGGGATTTCAAAACCCCAGGCAGCACCGGCGTTTTCATAGAACAAAAGCTCTGAATTTACCCCAGTCCACAATCGCATTATCATAGCTGCGTGTAAGTGGATAATTCAGTTTTATATAGATCTTACTCGCCTGATCCAGCAGCAAAACACCGATGATGATCAGGATAGCACGTGATAATTTCATAGAAAATCAATTGCTGCAAAAATAGAGTTCTGAAATTTATCTTTCAGGGGTAGTTTTCATGGATTGTGCGCAGTGGTTTATTACGCTTTCGCGAAAGCGTAAAAAAAGACAAAAGAGATTCCGCGGTTTTTCTAATCGTCTCATCCTCGGAAAACTGATTGACTGATTGACCGTTCAACAGATCTACTCACTCCCACTGCAACTGCATCCTTTTAATGCGATCTGCCATTTTCTCGCTACTCAGCTTTTCACGGATGCGATCTGTGATGATAGGGAAAGAGAATGGTGTGGGACGCTCGCACTTTTTCCAGACGATTTCTTGCTGCTGGATTCTGCTCAATGCATCGCGTAAACGGTATTCTTCAATGGCCTGTTCAAAAGTCTCGCGGTAGGCCTGGCGATACAGAAGATTTTCAGGTTCATTGTCTCTGAATACTTCGAATAATAGATGACTGCTATTTTGTAGATGTTTGGTCTGGATCAATTTATTGGGATAACCAGTAAAAACCAGTCCAGCAATCACCGCAATATCGCGGAATTTCCTCCTCGCCATTTCGGTGGCGTTCATGCTGGCTTGCAGGTCTTCGGTAAGTAAGTCTGGTGTGAGCAGATCGTTGTCCAAAACTTCCTGCAAGTCAAATGGCTGGTCGCTCAATACTTCAAAGCCGTAGTCATTAAATGCGAGCGTAAAAGTGATGGGTCGCAACATTGTCATGCGGTACGCAATCAGGCCGCCCATGGCCTCATGTACAAAACGACCTTCAAACGGATAGAAAACCGCATGATAACCTTCCCTGGTCTTAAACGTTTCAATCAAGAATTGATCGCTGGTTGGCACGATGCTCTCTTCTTGCTGGCGTTTGATAATATCCCGCAAGGCGCGCACCTCTGGTGATTGCTTTCTGCCGGTCTGGAAATTTTCCATTTCTTCCCGCAACAGCTCGCCCAGTTGTGAGCTAAGCGGTTGTTTGCTCCCAGCCCAGCTCGTGACCCGCGCTCGTTTCTTTTGGGATAGTTTTACTTGCGCCACCATTCCCTTTAGCCGGATGAATTCCACCGTACGCCCGCCTATAACAAAGACATCGCCGCGTTCCATTTTACTGATAAAGAATTCCTCAACGCTGCCTATATAACCACCGGACTGAAATTTTACCGTCACCGTACTACCCGATACAATCGTACCCATTTGCAGCCTGTGGCGCATCGCGATTCCACGATCATCAATGTAGTAGCGACCATCAGCGGCAATTTTTACTTTTTTGTATTCATCGTAATTCTGTAGGGATGAACTGCCATAAACGATGAATTTAAGGCACCAGTCCCATTCTTCATCTGTAATGCCAGCGTAACAAAAAGTCTGTTTTATTTCTGGATATATCTCCTCAGGATAAAACCCTCCCGAAACAGCCAGCGTACACAAATGTTGTATGAGTACATCGTAACACAAGATGAAAGGCATGCGATCTTCAACGGCTTGGGTCTTTACTGCTTTTTGCAAGGCACTTGCCTCAATCAATTCCAGCGCGTGGGTGGGAAGAAAGTGAATAACGCTGGTCTCACCGGGCCGGTGACCAGAACGACCTGCGCGTTGCAAGAATCTGGCAACCCCTTTGGGACCACCCACCTGTATAATGGTTTCTACTGGTGCAAAATCTACCCCTAGATCCAGCGACGAGGTACAAACGCAAGCTTTTAGGCTCTCGTTCCTAATCGCATTTTCCACCCACAGGCGTGTCTCCTTTTGAATGGAACCATGGTGCATCGCGACCTCACCCGCCAGTTCTGGATACTGATGCATCAACCCCTGGAACCACAACTCACATTGCGATCGGGTATTAGTGAAAATCAGCGTGGACTTGCTGGACTGGATGATCTTGACCACTTCATCGATCAAGTGAATTCCCAGATGGCCACGCCACGGGAATTTATCCATGCTTTCTGGGATGATGGATTTCACCTGGATATCTTTTTTGATATTGGCTTTGATTAGTACGCTTTCGCGAAAGCGTAATCCATCACCATATTCCTGTCCACCACCTACACCCAGTAAAACTTCCCGCGCCTGATCCAGATTGCCTATCGTAGCGCTGATTCCCCAGATTCTGAGTTTATCGCTAAGACCGCGCAGGCGTGACAAGCCCAGTTCCATTTGTACACCGCGCTTTGTACCCAATAACTCGTGCCATTCATCAATAACGATGGCCTCGCAAGTTTTAAAAATGCGCTTGTGATCCTTGCTGCCTATTAAAAGATGCAGGCTCTCTGGAGTGGTGATCAGCAGATCAGGCATATTGCGCAACTGTGCCGCGCGTGTCTTATTATCCGTATCACCAGATCTGATGCCTACCGTAAAAGGCAAGTTGATGGCATCCACAAACCGCTGGGTCGTCTGGCTGATTTCTTGCGATAGCGATCGCAGCGGTGTGATCCAGATGGCCTTAAGTCCTTTTTTTGGTTTTTTGTTTTTGTAATCTGGGTTCTGTTTAATATAATTCAACACGATTCCTACCCAAAGCGCGTATGTTTTACCACTACCTGTAGGCGCGTTGAGCAATCCATCCTTACCAGCAATAAAAGCTGTCCAGGTCTTTTTCTGAAAGGGAAATGCCTCCCAGCCTTGATGCTGGAAAAAGTCTTCCGGCTATTTGAAAGAGTTGCTCGCGGGTCAAGTTCTAGATGCGATTAAGTTATACTGTTCTAAATTACGAGGCGCAAAGAGCGATGCGCAGAATATTTGAAAAGTTTAAGGATTATGAGCTAGTAATGAAACCTGCATTTGTAGATGAGAATTGCATGAGGCTCGACTTGATATATAAGTCTATGTTCTTCATCAATCCGGCGCGACCAGAATCCTGAGTAATTATTTTTAAGTGGTTCAGGTTTGCCTATGCCTCTAAATGGATCTCTTGAAATTTCTCTAAGTAACCGGTTGATGCGATTTGTTATCTTCTTGTTGTTTTTTTGCCAGTATAGATAGTCACTCCATGCTTCTTCGCTAAACGTAAAATGCATATCAATCTTCCAACTTTTCCAAAGTAACTGTTCTACCCGCTTTCATGCTTTCAATTGACGCATCAAGCCATTCTTTGTTTGCCTTTGAAGACATCTCGTGATGAGTAGCATTTAGAGAGTTGTACTCTTCTAATGACATTACCACAACCGTATCCTTGCCACGATTGATAATTAGTGTCTGAAAATCATTGACTACACCATCAAAATATTTTTTGATATCCTTTCTAAAATCTGAAATATTAGCAACCAGCATGACTTCTAGGTTTGTTTATTAAGTACAAATATATGTACAAAATAGATAATCATGGATTTTAATAATAGGTAATAGCTTCCCTGTTTCCCCATAAAATCTTCACAGTCGTAGAATCTTGATATACAAGTCTGCCACTATACTCACCAGAATTGGTAATTTGGATAATGCTATCCTTTTTAATCCTATAATTTCCCGCAAGGTTTTTTTCATTCACGAAAGTGCCGTTCTTGCGGTAGATCCTGAAACTTGATTTATTGTTTTTTCCATTTGTCAGCCATTTTCCGTAAAACATTTCTTTGTCAAAATCAACCCTCGGCATCGATTCAGCATCCATTGATTTTTGTTGACTTGATGAACAAGCTGCAAATGCTACTACGCATAAGAGGAGAATAGATTGATTTATTGTCTGGATCAAAGCACAGTCTTATTAATATGAGATCAAGATAACTTATGCTCCTTAGGAATCAAAGCCTTTAAATCATCCAGCGTATTTGCTTCTTCAATCGGCTTATCCTGGCGCCAGCGCAAGATTCTGGGAAACCTGGTAGCAACCCCGGACTTATGGCGCTTGCTGGGCGCGATGCCCTCAAATCCTATCTCAAAAACATGGTGTGGCTTCACTGATCTCACTGGGCCAAATCGTTCCAATGTATTGCGCTTTATCCACGCATCCACCTTTTTAAATTCTGCATCGGTCAGTCCAGAATAAGCTTTGGCAAAAGTGACCAGCTCACCATCCTGCCAGAGCCCAAACGTATAATCCGTATATAGGTTTGCCCGGCGACCGTGACCGCGCATGGCATAGGTAAGAACCGCATCTACCGTGAGCGGATCGATCTTCCATTTCCACCAGTCGCCCTTTTTGCGACCTACTTGATAGGTGCTGAATTTGCGTTTTATCATCAATCCCTCGCTCTTGCGCTCGGTACTTTTTGCGCGCTCTTCTGCCACTTCTTCCCAGTTGCTGAATTCCATGGTTTCAGAAAGGAGTAGAGGTAGTGAACTTGAACTCGAACCTGAACTCGAACCTGAATTTGCACTTGAAGTTGAGGCTGCTTTGCTGTTTCCGCTTTCGCTACCCTGCCTGTCCCCGCTGACAGCGGGGCAGGAGCGTGATTCAAATTGCTGCGTTGCATCTTTAACTAACTCATCCAGCAACTTGCGGCGCTCAACGAATGATTTTTCACGGATATCCTCTCCCTGCCATTCCAAAAGATCATACGCAACAATCACAACGGGCACGTCTGCCAGCAGTTTCTTCCCCACCGTCTTGCGACCTATACGGGTTTGCAGGTCATTGAAATTCATGATGCGCCCATTTTTATAAGGCAAGATCTCACCATCGATCACCGTCCCATCTGGGATGAAGTCCAGAAAGATGGCTAGTTCTGGATATTTATCCGTCACCAGTTCTTCTCCCCTGAACCAGACAAACAGTTCGCCAGCACGTATGATGGTTTGCGAGCGTATGCCGTCCCATTTATGCTCCATGCTCCAGTCGCTTACGTCACCCAACTCAGATGCATCATCCTCAATCGCATAAGCCAGATAGAACGGGTAGGGCTTACCGCGCATGGCGACCTCATTGTCCTCGTAAACCAATTCCTGGAACGTGGTGTTTTCACCCGTCCAACTTCCCATCAATTTGTGAGCAAGAATGTCTTTATCAATGCCTGTGGAGGCTGCCAGCGCGCGGGTCATCAATTTCTGGGAGACCCCGATGCGTAAAGCACCAGTGATGATCTTGTTAAAGACAAAGCGCTCATAATAATTAAGTTTTAACCAGTTTTCCTGCAGGTAGGATTTTTTCTCATCATCAGGTTTGCGGCGCAATTCCAGCAACTCATGTACCAGTGTGTACAGGCTCTTTTCCATGGACTCATTTGCCGTGGGCAAGATCAGCGCGATGGTTTCTGCAAGGTCACCCACAATGTGGTAGGATTCCTCAAAAAGCCACATGGGAATCCCGCTAATTTCGGTAGCCCATTCCCGCATCTGGGTGGTGTTGACCGGTCGTTTAGGCCTGCGATGGGATAATATCGCGACCGCCCATAATTTATCTTGATCACTGGCAGTGTTGAAGTATTCCGTTAGAGCGGCGACTTTGAGGTTTGTCTTATTAGTCCCATCAATCGTGCGGATCAGTTCTGCAAATTCTTTCATTTCCTGCGATTTGAGGTGGAACTTGTAGTGTCTTCTGAATCTGTTGTGATCTGTGGTTTTGGAGTGAGTTTATCTGCAGTTTGGGATTTTGCGGCTTTTCCATTTTTCGAGTTGGACGCATCGTCCTCACCCGAATCATCATCACTAGAGGAGGTTTTTTCCTCGCCCTCTGCGAGGGTTTCTCCCTCGTAGCTGGTTTTTTCGCTCACGGCGTTCAATCCCATTTCTTCGCGCAAGTACCTTGCAAAAATCTCTTGATAACCATGGGTGGTAATCACGTTCTCGCAGCCTGTTGCCTCAATGCTTTCCAGCAAGCCATCCCAGTCGCAATGATCAGAAAGCACAAAACCCTTATCAATCGCACGCCTGCGGCGCGCTCCTCTAAAGGTCATCCAGCCGCTGGCGTTTGCCGTGACGTAAGGGACAAAACGCCGCATCCACGCGCTACCGTGCGCGCTAGGCGGGGCAACGACTATGTGGCCTGCGGTTTCGGCTTTTGTGGTGTCGCGGGTTATCAAATGTGTCTCGGGCAGGTCGATGATTTGCCGCAGTACCTCAGTCATTTTAAAGACCGCACCGTGGCAATAGATCTTCATCTTACTGGTGTCTAGGTGCTTGATAAGCCGCTGGGCTTTTCCCAGCGAGTAGGCAAATAGAACTGAGGTCTTACCCTCGGCATTATTTTGAGCGCACCAGGTGTTTACGTCGTGCATGACTTCATCCTGATGCCGCCACTTGAAAGCAGGCAGGCCAAAAGTACATTCCGTAATAAAGGTATCGCACTTAACCGGCTCATAGGGAGTCGATATCCCATCCACCTCGGTCTTGTAGTCGCCAGTAAATATCCAGGTTTCTCCTTTGTGTTCAACCCTGATCTGGGACGACCCGGGAATGTGTCCTGCAGGGAAAAAGGTAAACGCAACATTATTGATGCTGAATTGCTCGCCATATTCCACACCGCCGGCATTGATATCGCCTAACCTGTGCGAGATGACCGGCACATTGTTGTAGTGTGTAATGTATTTTTTATGTCCCCAGTAGGAATGGTCTGCATGCCCGTGGGTGATAAGCGCCTTATCGACCGGTTTCCAAGGATCCAGATAAACTCCCGCCGCCTCGCAAAAAATTCCACGATCGGTAAATTGTAGTAGTGGTGATGCCATGCCACTAAAATTAGTAGGCTAGCTATACTGTCATGCTTAATAAAACGGTAAACCTGGTCAAAGCGCTTAGCATTAAGTAAAAAGTATGACGACAGTTTACGTTGAAGTTGATTTGTGATTACGCTTTCGCGAAAGCGTACACTTAAAAAACATAATGCTATTGTTCAGGCTGTAGTATCGAGTCGCGTCTAGCTCTAGTGATGCTGTCGTTGCGATTCTCGTTGCGCAAGAGTTCTTCCAGCGCGGCTTTCTGCCTATCGATCTCATTGATCTGATCGTTGAAGTGATGGTTCAATTCATCCCATGCCTCTACGATATCGCCGTATTTCTTGATGCGCAGGCTATCTTTTACCTCATTGTAGTTGAGGTAGGAATTATAGATACCCAGGCGGGTGCGCAGCAATTTGATGCGCGAGACAAACTTGGCTTGTTGCAAATTCTGCGGGACATTTTCTGCCATGGCGGTAGCGTAATCAAACAATTGCCGGGTAGCCGCAGGTGACTGATTATACTCGCGGAATGCATCCTTGAAAACCTGATAATCACTCCACCCAGCCAGTTTACTAGCCGCAGATCCCTGCACTTCCATCTGACTCTGAGGAAAATCGAGCTGGGATGGATTAGATGCATTTGAGTTCTCCACAACAGATCCTGACTCATCCTCGCAGGAAAATAAGGCGATCGCAATTAGCAAAAAGAGAATGGATTTTAAGTGCATAGGTCAAAGGTAAAACCTTTTGTGTACAAGGTTCAAAGTTCAAAGTTCAAAGTTCAATGTCGTTCACATCTGTGTAAAGTCGTTTCATGTTTCACGTTTCAAGTTTCATGTTATTTACTCTTGTGGGAAAGTTCAAGGTTCAATGTCCACGTTGTTAACTCCTGAGAAGATTTGTTTCACGTTTCACGTTTCATGTTGTTTACTCTCGTGGGAAAGTTCAAGGTTCAATGTTCAAGGTTGCTTACTCTTATACAGAGGTGTTTCACATTACCAATTTAGATTTAGTTCTAAGTTTAAGTTTAGATTTATCCTAGGTTTCATGTTGTTTACTCTCGTGGGAAAGTTCAAGGTTCAATGTTCAAGGTTGCTTACTCTTATACAGAGGTGTTTCACATTACCAATTTAGATTTAGTTCTAAGTTTAAGTTTAGATTTATCCTAGGTTTCATGTTGTTTACTCTTGCGGGGAAAGTTCAATTTTCAATGTTCAAAGTCGCTTACTCTTGCACAGAGGTTTTTCAGACATGCAATTTAGATTTAGATCTAAGTTTAAGTTTAGATTTATCCTAGGTTTCACTTCCTGCGCTTATTAGCATTTTTGTCCCCGCGTGTTTTGGGTTTCTTGTATTTCTGCGCCATTTTGCGGCGGTAGCTGCCGCCTTGATTTGATTTTTGGTTTTTCTCGCTCTTCTCGTGGTAGGCGTCACCGCGTTCTTCCTCTACCGTTTTGTGTGGATTGTGGTGCTCGCGCAGTTTAGGTTTTTCCTCTGGTGTTTTTCTGGGATCGAGGGAAACTTCTTCTGGAAAAGCAAGTTCAGGGATCTTGTAATCCATCAATTCTTCAATGGCTTTTTTCCATTCTTGTTCTTTTTCGGTGTAAAACAATATTGCATTACCCTTTGCTTGCGCGCGACCGGTCCTACCTATGCGGTGCATGTAGTTTTCTGGGAATTTGGGAACGTCTATGTTGATGACGTGACTTATGTTGTCCAGATCCAATCCCCGTGCCATGACATCTGTCGCGACCAGAATCCTGCTCTGACCGCTGTTAAATAGCTCAATGCTACGCAGGCGGTAGTTCTGGGTTTTGTTAGAATGTATCACAGATAACTCGCTGCCGTACTGCGTTGATAGTTCTTCCTGGATCCGATCTGCGTTACGCTTGTTATCCACAAACACGAGTACTTTGTTGAAAACCTTGTGATCCGATAGCAAATGACCTAAGAGGTTGACCTTGGTATAAAAGTTAGGAACCTGATAGCTGGATTGTGTGATATTTTCAAGGCGAGTGCCGCTTTCTGCAACGCTTACCTTTTCTGGCTTGGCAAAATAGCTGGCGATAAACTGCTCAATATCATCTGTCATGGTGGCGCTGAACATGATATTCTGGCGTCTGGTGGGCAGATGGTCAAAAATATTGTTCAGCTGGAATCTAAAACCTAGATCCAGCATTACGTCCACCTCATCAATCACTACTTTTTTACATTTCTTCAACGATACCGATTGATGCACGATCAGGTCATACAACCGCCCGGGAGTTGCGACGAGAATATCCATTCCATCTCCCACGGCTTTCTTCTGGGTATTGATATTTGTGCCACCGTAAACTCCCTGGATACGCACATTCAAATATTTGGAATATTCTTCAAGCTGCTGGACTACCTGCACAACCAGTTCCCGGGTAGGTAACATGACCAAAATACGCGGCTCAATCTGCTCGCTATAACTTAACCCGTGCAAGAGCGGCAGGGAGTAACCAAGGGTCTTTCCCGTTCCCGTCTGTGCGATTCCCACCATGTCTTTCCCAGAAAGGATGACCGGATAGGCTTTTTCCTGAATAGGAGTCATCTGCTCAAACCCTAGATCATTGATGCTGTTTTGTAGCGGAGTGCTTAGGTTGAGGTCGTTAAAGGTTTTCATGTGTGCTATATGTGGTAAACTCGTTCTTCAGAAATACTATTTGTGTATTATCCCTAGAATATTCAATCTACAAATGTCTCTTTGATAATACTCTTACAAAGGTAGATTTCAGAAGATTTCAGGTTGCCTAAAACTTTTACAACCCTTGATTTGTCAATGGTTCTTATTTGATCAATCGCCACCATTCCCTGCTTGCCATCGTGAAAAGTCGTAAAGCGGGTAGGATATTTACGCAAGGTAGTGGTCATGGGCGCAATTATTACAGTACGTAGGTTTGCATTTATTTCGTTAGGCGAGACAACTACGCAAGGTCTTGTTTTTTTGATCTCGCTTCCTTTTGTAGGATCCAGATTGACGAGAACAATATTGTATTGAGCTATTTCCATTCTTCCAGTTCTTCATCTTGAAAAATGTCACCAAGAAGAAGATTGTCGTCCTCTGATTCATTCATTTTTTGGAAAGCTTCATTCCATCCAGCCCTAGGCTTATCGATTGGTTTGATGAGGATATGTCCTTTTTCAAGTATCAATTCTACCTTATCTTTTATATCGTATTTCTCTAGAATGGTCTTGCTCAGGCGCAGGCCTTTGGAATTTCCTATTTTAATTATTGACGTCTCCATGTAATAAAATTGTAATTACAAAGTTAGCACTTTTTGGTCTGGGGAGCTTTACAACTTTAACTTTATAATATGCAAAGTTGAATTTGTGGGTTTTCAAACAACCTCAGCCACAACAAAGGTGCTTCCGGTGACAAGAATAAGATCGTTTGAATTGCTTTCCTTTCTAGCGGCATCCAGCGCGGCGGAGATGCTTGCGAACTTCTTATTGTCAATTCCGGCATTATTTAAATGTG
The DNA here is from genome assembly GCA_963740155.1 of uncultured Flavobacteriaceae bacterium. Classification (GTDB taxonomy): domain Bacteria; phylum Bacteroidota; class Bacteroidia; order Flavobacteriales; family Flavobacteriaceae; genus Nonlabens. The sequence continues at coordinate 589,912 of CAVUDE010000005.1, forward strand.
CAGCCAATTCATCAGTAGGCATGCCGCGAGGCACGTCTGGACTTGAGATAAAGTAAGTGGCATTTTCAGGCAAAAGACTGACAAGAGTGGCTATATCTTTATCATTCACCACGCCAAGAATGATACGTAATTCTTCGTAATCCATCCCTGCCACTTGCTGGAAAACTGCTTTCAATCCTGCCGGGTTGTGAGCGGTATCTGCGATGATAGTGGGTTTTGCGCCCAATCTTTGGAAACGGCCTTTGAGTCCTGTGTTTTTTGCAACATTCAGCAGACCATTTTCAATATGCTGCTTTTTTACGGGAAATTTTGATGCAATTATTTGCAGCGTTTTTAGAGCGGTTCTGGAATTGTCGCGCTGGTAATTGCCCAGTAAATCGGTAGCTGGTGTTTTTACCCGATGATCTACTAGGTGGAAAGGTGCGTGTTTGTTTTGTGCGCTTTCGCGAAAGCGGGATCTCAAAAATCCCCTGCGTTCTCCCACGACTATAGGAATTCCCTGCTTGATGATTCCGGCTTTTTCACCAGCAATCGCAGTCAACGTATTCCCCAAAACCGCGACATGGTCCCGATCGATAGAGGTAATTACTGAAATAATGGGCGTGATGATATTGGTGGAATCCAGCCGCCCGCCCAGGCCGACTTCTATCACCGCAATGTCCACTTTTTGCTGGGCGAAATAGGTGAACGCCATCCCCACCGTAAGCTCAAAAAATGAAAGACTATTTGCTTCAAGAAAAGCTTTTTGCTGCTGCACAAAACCGACCACAAATTCCTTATCGCAGGGTTTGCCATTTACTCTGATGCGCTCACGGAAATCCTTTAAATGTGGGGACGTGTACAAACCGACTTTGTAACCAGCTTCCTGTAAAACGCTGGCGAGCATGTGGCAAGTGGATCCCTTGCCATTAGTACCCGCAACGTGGATACTTTTGAAATTCAGGTGTGGCTGGCCTAGATGGGAATCAAGTTTTTGCGTGTTGCTCAGGTCTGCCTTATAGGCACTGCGGCCGCTGCGCTGGTACATGGGCAGCTGCTGGAACAGCCATTCCAGGGTTTGGGGGTAATCCACGGCTTATTGACCCACTTTAAAAATGACTTCCACAAATCCTATCTGGATGGCATTTGCATCTGGGGCAGGGGTAAAGCGATAGGTTTTTGCACTTGCCTCTGCGGCTTCCAGTAGGCAGGTAGCTTTATTTGAAGTTCCCTTTTGTTCCAGCGGTCGCCTTGCGCACGTTGCCCTGGCGATCAACTTCAATTTCCACGATAACGGTTCCTGTTTCAAAGCAGTCCTGTTCAACACCGCGACCGGCTACTTTACCACGACCACTGAGACCAAATCCCTTGCCACCCTTGCCATTGCCCGGCGTACCGTAATAGCTATTTGCATATCGATTGCCGTCAATTTTCCCTTTGTTGCCTGGGCCATCGCCTGGTCCCTCACCATCGTTGTTTTCGCCATCTACGGGATCTGATCCGGTAACATTACCTATCGCATCCATCACGCTTTTATCTGGCTTAGGGTCTGGTTTCTTGACTTCTTCTTTTGGTTTAGGTTCGGGTTTTGCGGGTTCCTTTACCGGCTTTTTTACCTCTGGGTCTGACTTGATGACTGGTGCCTCAGTAGTTTCCTGTGTGGCAACGTTATCAGTTTGTGGAGTTTGTACTTGTTCTTTGGGTTGTGGCTGTGGTTGCGGTGTAACCTTTGTGGGTTCAGGCTGAATGTTGCGACCGCTTCCCACATCTGTATTACCAAAGTTGACCGCAATCCCACTTTCCTGCGGCGGATCCATCACATTGATCACCGATACAAATCTGAAAAGCAACAGCAATACCAGAATCAGCACCACGCTGATGGCGAAAGATTTTTTTTCTTCTTTGGTCTCTAGATATTTCATTTATTAAGCTTTTAGATAGTAGCTGTTAGCTGATCGTCTTTTAGTCCTTATGTGTTCGTTTTCAGTTCTTTGCTATTAGTCTTTTAGGTTTTTTACTCTTGCTTTACACCCCCGACCCCCTCAAGGGGATTTTTTCAAGCAAATTGGCTTTTAATCGTGCCGTCTAGAATGAACAAATAATCTTGTGTAAAAAATCCTTTTCAGTATTCTTCTTAACTCTTAACTCTTAACTCTTGACTCTTGACTCTTAACTCTTGTGTCACACCCGCAACCTCCTCAAGGGGGCTTTCAAAGTCAAGCAACTAATCACTTTAAGTATTCAAGTTCCAATCAAAACTAATCACTTCTTAATTCTGCATTCAAAAAATTCTGAATTTGATCAATCCGGCTGCGTAGCCAGAACTACCAAAATATTATTTCTATTTGCTATGTCCATTACGCGCACCGCACGGCCTATTCCAGCTCGTTTGTCACCTCTTAACATGATGGTGGGTTTGTCCATATCTTGAGCTAAAGCCATTAAAGACCGTTCCAGATCATCGTCCTCTACCTGATCTGCGTTAACATAAAACGTACCGTCTTCAGAAATGCTGACGGTGATTTTTGCTTTGGTCTTGGTCTTGCCGCTTGAGCTGGGCAATAATAGATCTAGCGCCTGGGGGGTGATGGACGGTGACGTGAGCAGAAAAAACACAAGCAACAAAAACACAATATCAGTCATGGATGACATTGAGAATTCTGGGCTTACTTTATTACGACCTCTTAGATTCATTTTTTAGTTATCAGTAACCAGTTACCAGTTCTTCTGTGAATGTAAATACACAATACATGTTTTATTGCCGCTTTTAAGCTGGTTCATTCAATAGATCCAAGAAATCTACAGCGTTTGCTTCCATCTGGTGAACGACTTTATCTGTCTTAACCACTAGGTGATTATAGCCTATGTAGGCAATAATACCTACAATAAGTCCAGCAACTGTTGTGATCATCGCTGTATATATTCCGCCGGCCAGGCTCCCCATATCTGCTGCGCCGCCAGCTTCTGCGAGTTGTCTAAATGCGAGCACCATTCCTATAACCGTCCCCAGAAATCCGATCATGGGCGCTGCACCTGCGATAGTCGCTAGGATACTTACATTTTTTTCCAGTTTATAAACTTCTAGTTTACCGGCATTCTCGATTGCGCTGTTGATATCTTCTAGCGGTGAACCTATACGGCTGATTCCTTTTTCGGTCAGGCGTGCTACCGGCGAGTTTTCTCTGGCACACAGATTTTTTGCAGCATCCACGCGACCCGATGAGATGTTATCCTTGATCTGGTGCATGAAATTGGGATCGATCTTGGAACTGGATTTGATCGCCATCAGGCGTTCAAAATAGATATATAGCGCAACAAATAATAGGATGACCAGTACGACGATGATCACCGTCCCGGCGGTACCACCAGCAGTAATAAGGCTTAGTAGCGATTCTGATTTCTCGTTGACCAGCGGCTGGTTTTCTACAGCGGTATCTGCGGTTTCCTGTAGTATATTCATGTAGGGTAAAGTCTAGTGGTGGTTAATTAACGCGTTAAAGGTACATAGATTGTGGGATTGCTACTTGAGTAGATGTTATTTCTTGTAGTGGTATTTGCAAGATGCAATTCTTATTTCTTCGTCAGTCACTTGATACACTAAACGATGTTCTTTATCTATCCTCCTGGACAAATAACCACTTAAATCACCCTTCAGTGGCTCAGGTTTACCGATTCCTTCAAAAGGCGTTCTCGAGATAACTTTTATTAAAGCAATAATACGCTTGTATGCACGCCTATCAGATTCTGACCATTTGATAAAGTCATTCCATGCTTTTGTAGACCATCTGAGCTCTCTCATAAATCTTCAATCCTGCACTTCTGACCTGCTTCACTATTTTCTAGTTCTTTAATGGACTCTTTAAGTCTTTGGCCATTTTCACCAGCAAGCAGGTAATTGGTTTCTTTCCAGGAATTATACTCATCCAGTGGCACTAGCACCAGGTCTCTCCCATTCTTGCGTTTGATAATAATATCACTCGCGTCATCTATAGCTTTGTCGAGCCAATACTTTAGTCTAGATCTAAAATCTGTATAGTTTACAATTTCCATAAAACAAATATAAGTACTTTATTGAGTACGCTGGTTGTGGTTTGTTACGCTTTCGCGAAAGCGGAATCACCCTCTATCCATGTTACATGAATTTCAGGCACCTTGAAAGCCTCACAAATTCACCCTAACATTACGTGAGTAACAGACTATAAGAGGTGCTGCGGCCACCGGCGTTTTCCTTTACGAGCATTTCTTTTTTGATCAGGTCGTTGATATCCCTGATCGCGGTGTCGCGGGAGCATTTTGTGATTTTGGCATATTTTGAGGAAGTGAGTTTGCCCTTGAAACCATCCAGCAGTCTGTTCAGTATTTTAGTCTGCCTGTTATTTAGGGCGACGTTGCTTTTCTCTCGCCAAAATCTGGATTTGTCCAGGCTTCCAGCCACGATCTTATCTGCAGCTTCAATAGCAGAATTCAGGCAGTCCAGAAACCACAACACAAAGCGAGTTATGTCGAGGTCTCCTTTTTGCGTCTCTTCCAGAATTTTGTAATATCCCTTGCGCTGTTTTCTTATCTGGGCAGACAGGCTGTAGAACCGTTGTGAGCTATTATCTGATCTTGCCAGTAGCATCTCAGTCAGAACGCGGGCTATCCTCCCATTTCCATTATCAAATGGGTGTATGGTCAGAAACCATACGTGGGCGATGGCTGCCTTGAGGACTGGATCGTGACTTTCATCATTGTTGAACCAGATCATGAACCTCTCCATCTCGGTTGCCACTGCGTCTGATTCTGGCGCCTGAAAATGAACTTTTTCCTTCCCCATGGCGCCAGAAACCACCTGCATGGTACCGGTGGTGTCTTCCCGCCACTGTCCTACTTGGATTTTATAGGCACCACTCCGGCCTGTGGGGAAAACTGCGCTATGCCATGCAAAAAGCCGTTGTGTATCCAGCGGGTCGTTAAATTGCTGCGTGGCGTTCATCAATACTGCAACCACGGCATCTGTCTCGCGGCTTGTGGGTATGGAATCCTTTAGCTGTAAGCCTAGCTTTCTGGCAATGCTGGATCGCACTTGCTGTCTGTCTAGCAATTCACCCTCAATCTCAGATGATTTTAAAATTTCTCTGGTAAGTGATTGAAGTGTAGCCTCATTGCGCCGTTCAAATCCCAAGGCTTCCATTTTACCCATCAGTTTTCCTTGCAGGTTTCTGACTTCAGTAAGTGAATTAATGATGGAGCCATAATCCAATTCAAACTCTGGCCAGTCTTTTAACTGATGGATATATCTAGGCATGAAATCAATTCATGCAACGAATATACGTCTAATCGTTGCAGAATATGCGACGATTAAAGGCTTGTTTTTTGAAGATTATGCTAAGGATATGTACGGTATCAAATTTGAACTGTAACTTCTTAGACGGTAAGTCTTTTAAATTATACATTTTCAAAAGCTATCAAAAAAAATAAGACCATGATATCACAGCTCTTCTACCTTGTAATTGAATGGAATTGCGAGTTCTAATTTGAGGTGAGATGTTTTCCGTTACAATCTTATCAATATTAAGGATATTTATTAATCTTAATTTAATCTGGCTGTCCATTTTATTTAAATCATACTTATAACTAAAGTTCAAAAAGTTCAGTAATCTACCGCTACCAAAATCATTACTTATTAATTCAACACTAGCAACCGATTTTTTAGTATTGAAATCAAGTGCGATATCATTTTTAAAGCTAAATATTTTAGTCTGTTGACTATTTTCGATTCGTACGAGATTCTGACTTAAAGAGGATATGGTTCTGAAAAACCACCTTTTACCTATTCGTTTACTAGAGTTCAATTCAAAAATATAATTATCATTTTCAAATTTTAGAACTTCATTTAAGGATGACTGAAATGATTTGATTCTTAACCAGCTTATAGATGCTTTTAAACTTAATTTTTTTAAAATTAAAAAATCTTTATCCACCGTCAATTGATATTGTCTCTGAGTTCTGTCGAGATTGAATGATTCTAAAACTGTACTGTTTTCATCAAAATCAAAATCTGTAATAGCTATATTTTTCTTCGAAATTACATTTGCAGAAAACTTAGTTCGATTGTAATACTCACCCCATCTTATATCGTATGAATACTCTGATATTTCAGAAAAGGGATTTGCGAAATTAACTGATTGAGAAATTGTATTTTCATTAAAAAAAAGTGGAAGAAAAGATGCATTATTATTTACTCTTGAGTAATAATGGCGAGTACTAAAAGAATTAGACGTGTTCCCAAGTTTAAAATCAACCTCTACAGTAGGCACTACAAATTTAGCCTCAGACACGTTGGATACGGTGCTTTTAGAATTAATAATAAATAATTGAGGTACAAAATTTAACTTGATTTTTTTATTTTTTGATAAGCTCGCATGCAGATGTTGAGTCCATATCCCGATTTGCTCTTTTTGGTTAGCAGTTATAGCGTTGGTGCCTAACCTATTCAGATCAAAATTAAGTTTTATGTAGTCCAATTGTGATTTATAACTAATTTTAAATATTTTATTCTTTTCAAGCGGTATATCTACCATTGATGAAATAGCTGTGCTATTTGATGTAAAGCTTTGATTAATTGAATTTATTCCAGACGATGTATTTGTATTATCTAATCTCTTATGAGAAAGATGCAATTGCAGCTCATACGGTCTTCTTTCATATTTCCTAAATTGTAATTTAGAACTTACAGAGAGCTCTGTGTCGTTGTAAGCCTTACTTTCAGTAATATCTTGTAAATTTATTACTTGTGTTTTATTCTCTTGAACTAAACTTCGCTCGAACTCAACAGAGGATATATTGAACCATCTTTCAGTCTGCACTTTGTAGCTCGAGAATAGTAGATGTTTGTCAGACAATAGATTCTGATCTTTCTGCTCGGTACGATTAATTACTTCTGTATTCTCGGAAAAATTGATTTCGGCAGTATTTTGATATTCACTTTCTTCTAGAATATAGGAATATTTCACTTTGACGGCTTCATCAGCTTTATCCCCAATAGGTAAATTGAAGTTGGCATCAGTACTAAAAGAGTCAATGAATAAACCGTAGACATCATTCAGACCCTGATTTGCTGATGGCAAAATAAGAGTCTGATATTTTAAGTTGTGACTTCTTGTGTAGATTTTTGAGTTAAAATCTGTTTGTCCCAAATTTTTAGCCTCAAATTTAATGAAGTTAGAAAGTAAGCGGTTTGCCAGAACATGTGCATAATTTCCTAGGTATGTTTTTTTATTTCCAACTCCTGCATTTATTAGACTAGAGTAAATGTTCTTACCCTTGTATAGCAAATCAATAGCTTGGCTATTAATATCTGTGGTTTTGAAACCTTTATCGTCATTGTATTTCTCAATCACCTTAAGCTCTAAAATTTTTGATGAGTTTATAAAACTTAAGGCGTCTGAGTAATCTCGGTCAAATAATTTTCTTCCATTAATGAGTATGTCTGTAATGTCTTTCCCCTTATATCTAATGGTTCCATCTTTTGTAACCACCATTCCAGGAATTCTCGACATTACTTGATCAATCGTTTTATCGGTTGGTAGGGCGAAAGGTTTGAGATTTATGTATGTTGTATCCCCAACTTTCTTAATAGTTTTCTCTGCATTTATCAGAATTTCATCTAGTTCGGAGATTTTTCTAGTCAGAATAATGTTCTGGATCTCAGTTTTTTTGTTAAACCTTACAACTTTCTCTAATTTTTTGTAATTATGGTGAGATGTTTTAATTCTATAATCTTGAGCTAATTTAAACTGGAAGTTTAATTTGCCTTGGTTGTCTGTGTATGAAATACTTAATATAACATTGCTGCTGTCTGTTACAAGAGCCTTTATCCCAGTTATCGGTTGTTTTAAACTATCTGTAAAATACATAGCCTGACTGTAAACAGTCAGGCCGGAAAAAAATATGAGAAACAATAAAAAGAGTGATTTACACAAAAGTATTATCGATGATTATCAATGTAGTATGGATGATAAATTTCAAAGTTCCTATATGGTATTTCAATAGATGTCATAGGATCTTCGGCTTCCACCTTGGCCTTAAGCGCTTCTCGCCAACGTGTTTTCTTTTTAATAAAATCACCATAATTAAATCTCTCTCGATTTAATTGGTCATGAGATGGTTTACGCATCTTAAAGTCTCTAATAAAATCAATAGATATCGCTCTCATTGACACTGCGTTTTCAAAATCAGTAACCTCTAAAATCAAACCAGGTAAACCATAAAATTTCCATGGACCATCTCTGTATAGGAGATCGGGTGAATAGAAAATCTCGTAGTCTCTGCCTCTAAATGACAAAAAAACCTGATTACAGTTATAACCTAAAATCTTTTTTGTTTCGGACCCATTCGAGAAATTGAAAGGCGGAGAATCTTTGATAAAACCTGAGTTTTTAAAGCTATACGATGCCCCGTACTCGACAACACAATTGTCAATATCTTTATAAAAGTTGTATTGATTATTTATCGGTGTTGATTCAAATTTATGAGGTTCGCCATTATTATCATAAAGAGTAGTGTCTATATATGACACCAACTGTTGATAACTTTTGAAACCATCAGATCTGAGATTGTATTTTAACGCATACTGGTAGCTTTCGCTATTCTCTGTATCGTTCAAAATAACATCGTATTCAACACTCACACCTATTCGATTATTTTTTTGTCCAAATAAATAAAGGCAAAAAAGTAAACAAATTAAATTAAAATAAAAGTTGTTCTTATCCATTGCATGAAGTATTCTCTATTCCTCAGTCAAAGCAAGAACTTTATTTCTGGCAACGTATCCTGCTTGTGCGCATGCTTCTTCATACGCATCGTTGGATGATTGTGCATCTGTTCCACTATCGCTTACACATTTTACTACCCTCACTGACATAGGTAAACCATCAGAATCCGTACCATGAGCGGTACGACCGCAACACCTGTGACTTGTATTAACGTCTAAAACTTGCGATTGAGCAGTGAAGATTCCTGCGAAACTCATGATTAAAATTGTTAGAATTTGTTTTTTCTTGGGAATTATTCTTGAAGTGATATATTTTTTTTATTTAGTTTATCGTGCATTCCATTAGCTTTTTTACATGCTCTATTATGCGCAGACTCCATGCTCTCTGCGTCGTCTTGATAAAGTACGCATGCAGTGATTGTTGTATCCTCTCTTTCGGATCCTAATCCGCCATTTGAACGGAGAACTTTACAGCATTTCATGGCTTCGTGGGTGGATTCACTATTTGTAGATTTATCCAAGTCATGGTTCACCGTTGAACTTATTAAATTTTCTGAATCTGGTTCATTTGCAAGTATTCCTAGAATACCGGCACAAATAATTAAAATTGTTTTTATTCTAATAGGAATTAGAATAACAAATAAAACCTATATCGGTGGAAAAAGCAAGTTTTCGCTAAACTTCTTTTAGCTAAATAACCTTTTTTTTAGCGCTTCTTGCCGTAGCACATCTAATGTCTGATGAATTTTACAAATAATACCACACACATCCCAGCCCTACCAGCGTAAGCACAATCGTGTAAGGCAAAGCCATCTTTACCATGCGTCCATAAGAAAGATTGATCACTGGTGCAAGTGCAGAGGTTAACAAGAACAAGAATGCTGCTTGTCCATTAGGTGTTGCTACACTAGGTAGATTAGTTCCCGTGTTGATGGCGACCGCTAGGTGCTCGTACTGCTCGCGGTTAATAGTCCCTGCATCGTATGCGTTACCTACCTCGTTAATATATACGGTTGCGACAAATACGTTGTCAGAGATCATGCTTAAAAAGCCATTGGCCAGATAAAATATAGCCGGCTGACTATTAGGATCCTGCGATAATGCCCATTCAATAATGGGTGCAAAAAGATGCTGGTCGTGAATCATGGCAACGATAACAAAAAACACGACTAAAAGCCCCGTAAACGGCAAGGCCTCTTCAAAGGCTTTTCCTAGACTGTGTTCATCGGTGATTCCCATAAAGGCCGTCTGGATCACGATAAGGGCGAGTCCTATAAAACCAACTGGCGCGACGTGTAGCGCAAGTCCTGCGATCAATAAAATCGCACTCACACCTTGAACGATGAGCGCATACTTTTCTTTGGCAGTACGTTCTTCATCGCGCTTTTCCATCCATCCCTCGATGATCTGGCGCACGACAGGTGGCATCTTCTGTCCAAAACCAAAGGTTTTAGTTGTTTCTAGAAGAACGGTCGTAAGCACACCAGCCAATAGCGTAGGCATTGTAATGATAGACATAACTTTGAAAAACTCAATAAAATCCCAGTTGAGCTTGCTACCTATGAGTAGGTTTTGTGGTTCACCTACAATGGTACAAACCCCGCCCAGCGCGGTTCCCACCACACCGTGCATGACCAGGCTGCGTAAGAAAGACCTAAATTCCTCTAAAGTTTCACCGCTTAATTGGGTACGATCAAGAGAGTTGTCTTCGTTCAGGTCTAGATCACTTGAGTGAATTTTATGGTACACATTGTAAAAACCAAGTCCCACACTGATCAAAACAGCGGTCACGGTAAGTGCATCCAGAAAAGCAGAAAGCACCGCACTTATCACAACAAACACTAGCGATAATGCAAGCTTTGATTTGATTTTTGTAAACAGTTTTACAAAAATGTACATGAGCAAAGGCTTCATAAAATAGATGCCGGCTACCATAAATACTAGTAGCAATATCACTTCCAGGTTCTGCGCAACTTCAGCATAGACGCCGCCTATCAGGTTGTTCCCTAGTTCATCTACCGCGTATTTGTGGGTGATGGGATCGATCTTGTACATGGGATGGGTAAGTCCCAGAACGATAACCTGAATTGCCAGCAAGCCACCCGACTGTAACGGGTAACACTTAAGCGCCATGGCCAGGCAGAAGATAAATTCACCTATAAAGATCCAGCCTAAAATGGTGCCATCAATACCACCAAAAAACAATGCTGTATTTGCAATTAGAAATCCTATGATTGTCCACTTGAACCAGCTAGGGCTATTGCCCAGAAAATATTTAAACATGCTTATACTAATTGTTTGAGCGCGATCTCAAATGCCGTCGCACTTATGTTTGTTGCTGAACTGTTGTTGATAAATGTATTCTGAATAGCATTCCTGATCGTCATGCTGGTGTCATTGAAGATGGCCTCATCAGTCATCTGGACACGGCGTTCCATGAAATAGGCAAAAACTCGCGCCATCCCGCAATTGGATATAAAATCTGGAATAAGACTTACTTTGTTATCGGTATGTTCCATAATACTGCCGAAGAAGATTTCCTTATCTGCAAAAGGAACGTTTGCACCACAGCTTATTACTTCCAGGCCGCTCCCGATCATTTGATCGATCTGATCCTGGCTGATCAATCTACTCGCTGCGCAAGGGGCAAAAATCTCTGTTTCCAGTTTCCAGATGCGTTCATTTACTTCGTCAAACGGTATCAGGTGATCAGCTCGCAGGGTGTTGCCGTCTTTATTTAAAAACAAGTCCTTGACTTCTTGATCGGTAAATCCGTCCTCGTTGATCAATCCACCTACACGGTCGATAATTCCCACGATTTTTGCGCCCATCTGAGATAGGTAATAAGCAGCAGCACTACCCACATTGCCGAATCCCTGAACCACCGCACGCTTGCCGCGCACGTCGCCACCATATATATCGTAGTAATGCTTTACAGCCTCTGCGACGCCGTAACCAGTGATCATGTCTGCTACGGTGTATTTACGACTCACGTCTGGTGAGAATTCTGGATTCTCGATCACCTTGATCACACCCTGGCGCAATTGACCTATCCGGTTGATCTTATCAGCCTCGCTAGGGGAGAAGTGACCATTAAAAACACCCTCTTGTGGATGCCACACGCCACTATCTTCGGTGATGGGGATTACCTCGTGAATCTCGTCCACATTCAGATCGCCACCCGTCCCATAATAGCTTTTAAGTAATGGGGAAACGGCTTTGTACCAGCGTTCCAGCACACCTTTCTTGCGAGGATCATGCGGGTCAAAGTTGATCCCTGATTTTGCCCCACCTATTGCGGGACCAGACACCGTGAATTTGACTTCCATGGTTTTGGCGAGGGAAAGCACCTCATTTCGGTCCAGACCCACCCTCATGCGTGTGCCTCCACCGGCAGCACCACCGCGCAGGCTATTGATTACCGTCCAGCCCTCGGCATAGGTTTCTGGATCATTCCAGTGAAATACGATTTCTGGTTCGGCGTTTTCATAGCGTTGCAGTAATTCTTTCATAAGTGGTTTTGTAGCGGTTCAAATATAGGTAGAGCCGCACGTTAGGTCAGGCAATTTACAATATCTTAATGTATGTAGATATTGCCGCTGCAATGATCATGCGGTGCACCGGTCACACTGGCCAGGCAATTGTTTTCATTGCGCAATCGCAGTACGCCCAGCAGGCCAAATATCAGCGCCTCTTTGTAATCGATCAGCTGGCGGTTTGCCACGATCAGTTCTGCACGGCAGTTGTGGTTGATTCGGTTGATTAGATGTGTGTTGAGCGCGCCGCCACCCGTGATTAGAACTCGTTTTTCATCCTTTAGGTTTCTGGCAATCTGTTGTGCGATGTGTTCTGTAAAAGTTGCTAGTATGTCCACGGAGATAGTAATTTCATCCAGAATCGCAAAGATGTTCTCATTAACCCATTCCATTCCCAGCGATTTGGGCGGTGGCTGGTGATAGTAGTCTAGTGCGTTGAGTTTTTGTAGTTGTGGTGAGTATAATTTTCCCGCTTTCGCGAAAGCGCCACCATCATCATAATCCATCCCCAGCATACCAGCATAGTGGTTTAAAACAACATTTACCGGGCAGATATCATAGGCAATGCGATGGCTGTCCTGCTCCAGACTGATATTTGAAAAGCCGCCAAGATTCAGGCAATAATCGTAATCTGTAAACAGCAATCGATCACCGATGGGTACCAGCGGCGCGCCCTGACCGCCCAGTTGCACGTCCTGAACCCTATAATCGCATACCACTCGCTGATTGATCAGTTTTGCCAGTTCTGGTCTATTGCCTATTTGCAGCGTGTAATTTTTTTCTGGCTGATGGAAAATGGTATGGCCGTGGCTGCATACCGCCAGCAAGGGCGTGTTAATCCGATCTTTGATGAATCGGTTGATTAATTTCCCCAGATACGCCGTGTAGTCTTTATCCAGCTGAACGATACCAGCCTGATCCAGCTGCATGGCATCCTGCAACCTCTTCTTCCACGCAGCGCTATAAGGCACGCAGCGTGTCGCGTGAATCTGAAAGTTCCAGCGGCCATCGCGTACTAATGTGACGTGTGCCAGATCGACCCCGTCCAGCGAGGTTCCAGACATGACTCCTAGAACGTTGTAGTACTGATGGTTCATGTGTGGATTTGGGTTTGGAATGGGGCGTTTAAGCCTTACTTTTGCAAAATTGAAAAATACTAATTAAAACTAGAGTTGTCCTATGGATTTTGGCCTTACTGAAGAGCATTTAATGATACGCGACGCAGCTCGCGACTTTGCCCGCACAGAGTTGTTGCCGGGTGTGATCGAGCGCGATACACACCAGCGCTTTCCTACTGAACAGGTAAAGAAAATGGGTGAGCTGGGCTTTCTGGGAATGATGGCCAGTCCTGAGTACGGTGGTGGTGGTATGGATACCATTTCCTATGTGCTAGTGATGGAAGAACTTTCCAAAATCGACGCGAGTGCATCAGTCATCGTTTCAGTCAACAACTCGCTGGTTTGCTGGGGACTGGATACCTACGGAAACGAGTCGCAGAAGAAAAAGTACCTCACCAAAATGACCACCGGTGAATCCATAGGCGCATTTTGCTTGAGTGAGCCTGAGGCTGGAAGTGATGCGACCTCGCAAAAAACAACTGCGATTGATAAAGGTGATCACTACGTCCTGAATGGAACTAAAAACTGGATCACAAATGGTAACAGCGCAGATTATTACCTAGTAATCGCGCAAACCGATCGTGAGAAAAAACACCGTGGGATCAACGCTTTCATCGTTGAGAAAGGCTGGGACGGCTTTGAAGTAGGCGTTAAAGAAGATAAGCTGGGAATTCGTGGGAGTGATACCCACTCTCTGATTTTCAACGACGTTAAAGTGCCCAAAGAAAACAGGATAGGCGAGGATGGTTTCGGTTTCAAGTTTGCGATGAAGACTCTCTCTGGTGGTCGTATAGGAATTGCAGCACAAGCACTGGGTATCGCAAGCGGTGCATATGAGTTGGCTCGTGATTATTCCAAGGTTCGTAAGGCATTCGGCACCGAGATTTGTAATCACCAGGCCATTGCTTTTAAACTTGCAGACATGCATACAAATATTACGGCTGCACGACACCTAGTGATGCAAAGCGCTTGGGATAAAGACATGGGCAACAATTACGACATGAGTGGCGCGATGGCAAAATTGTTTGCCTCTCAAGTGGCGATGGATACCTCAGTAGAGGCGGTTCAAGTGCACGGCGGCAATGGTTATGTTAAAGAATACCATGTGGAACGCCTGATGCGCGATGCAAAAATCACTCAGATCTACGAGGGAACTAGCGAGATCCAGAAGATCGTGATCTCCCGTGGCTTGTTAAAGGATTAGGTTTTTTTCATTAGGTGATTGGGTGATCAGTTTATTAGCGATCAGTTGACCAGTTGATTAGTTTACCAGTTAGTCTGTTGGTATTTAGCAGTTAGCGAGTTGGTTAGTCACTTACTTAACAGATGTTGCCCATATTAAAAGTGCACCGCCGCCAGAGAGATCTGGCGGTTTTTTTGTTTTGGAGTATATTGTTTAAAGCGGCTGGCTTTACACCCCCAACCCCCTCGAGGGGGCTTTTTGTCCACCCGATAATGCAATACGCCATTATATGTTTATTCCTCATTCTTAATCCCTGATCCCAAGTAGCAACTTCGCAATACACCCCCATCCCCCGCAAGGGGGCTTTTCTATTTTTATTAAAACGCGCTAGGTCAGTTAAATCTCGTACTTGTTTTCTGATATATCATCCTCATTCCTCATCCCAACTAGCAAACACTGCTTTACACCCCCAACCCCCTCGAGGGGGCTTTTTTAGAATTGCTCTCAAATGTGCTAATTCATGTCTTACCGCAAGCTATCTTTTATATTCACATACCTCATACCTCATACCTCATACCAACTAGTAAACACTGAATTCCACCCCCAACCCCCCAGGGGGCTTTTCTACTCAAATTAAAGCACACGATGCACCTCAAACGACCACATCCCTCAGCGCAGAATTTTGCATTCAATCCCAACCGATTCGAGATTGCTCGTTTCCCTTAATAAATACGTATAATTCACCGGCAAAATTGCCATCCAAGATTACCTAAGCTTTACAGTTGTAAGAAAAAACCTAACGAAAACAAAAGTCAGATGCTACGCTAAAAAAACCTCCTATTTTTGCAGCTATGAAAAAAATCATTGTCACCGGCGGATTGGGGTATATAGGATCTCACGTTGTAGTGGAATTACAGGACCTGGGCTACGAGGTGGTTATTATTGATAACCTTTCAAACTCTTCTATCGAAGTTCTATCCTCTATTGCCAAGATCACGGGCAAAGAGCCTCATTTTGCCCAGATTGACGTGCGTGACAAGCGATTGGTGGATGATTTTTTTAAAGAACACCATGATGCGGCTGGGATTATTCATTTTGCAGCATCAAAGGCAGTAGGGGAAAGTGTAGAGAATCCGTTACTGTATTACGAGAACAATATCAACGCGCTGGTTTATATACTTCAGAACCTTCAGGACACGAGCATGGGAATGATTTTTAGCTCCTCTTGTACAGTGTATGGCGAGGCAGATGAACTTCCCATTTCAGAGGAGGCGCCCATCAAACCCGCTGAATCACCGTATGGAAATACAAAACAAATAGGCGAGGAGATCATACGCGACGTATGTAAGGTAAAACCTGAGTTCAAAGCAATCGCGCTGCGCTACTTTAATCCGGTAGGAGCGCATGAAAGTGCGCTGATAGGTGAGTTGCCGCTGGGCGTGCCGCAAAATCTGGTTCCCTTTATCACACAGACCGCTGCGGGATTAAGGGAGAAATTATCTGTTTTCGGTGATGATTATCCTACGCGGGATGGTACTGCCATACGTGATTATATCCACGTAGTGGATCTTGCTAAAGCCCACGTTGCCGCTCTAGAACGACTCATAGCAAATAAAGCTGATATGAATTACGAGGTTTTCAACGTTGGAACTGGAACTGGCTCTACCGTCCTTGAGGTCGTGCAAGGATTTGAAAAGGCTACGGGTGAAAAACTAGCTTACAAAATTGTGGGTAGACGCGAGGGTGACGTAATGGCCGCCTATGCAAAAACCGATAAAGTGAACAAAGAACTGGGGTGGAAATCGCAACTTACGCTGGATGACTCTTTAAAGAGTGCCTGGGACTGGGAGAAGAAAGTAAGGGGGATTTAGAAAAAATCGACGATTCATTTACGGATTTTGATATTATTCCGCTTTCGCGAAAGCGCAACCCTCACAAAACTCCCGCCACCTGCTCATTGATCCATTCCAGAAAACGCTCATCCGTACGGTCAAAGGCAGAGGCCGTGTTGCTATCCACGTCTATCTGGCCGATGTTTTTGCCGTTTTTAAATAAAGGAACTACAATCTCGCTTTTGACGTCCATGCTACAAGCAATATAATTATCCTGCTCGCTCACGTCGTCCACCACAAAATTCTTGTTATAAACCGCGACTTGCCCGCAAATTCCCTTGCCAAAAGGTATTACCGTATGATCAGTAGGATTGCCGGCTTGAGCTTTTAAATGTAGCGTGGGTTGCGTGGCGTGTGCCATATAAAATCCTACCCAATTGTACGTGGGCAAACTATTCTGTAATAGTTCGCAAACCGCCTGCATCTTGCTGGCTGTATCGTGATTGCGGGCAAGAATATTTTCAATTTGTGGTTTTAAGGATTCCTTAGTCATCTGCGAAATAAAGCAGCCAAAATTAGAATGCAGTGCAAATGCAAAGCAATAACTTTGTCTTAAATAATACCCATGGCGACCAGTCTAAAACCTTATTATCCTGTCTTTAAGTTTGTGGCTGTTTTTGGTGGGTTTTACTTAGTGCTATCGCTCTTATACTATGGCTACACCAGCATGGACTGGCAGGAATTACAGTACCCAGACCCCGTCACCTCTCAAGTAAGCTATCAAACCCAGCAATTGCTGGCGTTGCTGGGATATGATTCATTTATCATGAATACGCCCGGCGGTTTTCCCAGCGTATCCCTTTACCTAGGTTCCACTCCTGTATTCAGGGTGATAGAGGGCTGTAACGCGGTGAGCATCATGATTCTGTTTGTTGCGTTTATCCTGGCTTTTGCGCGAGGATGGAAAGAAACCACACTTTTTGCGGTAAGCGGGTGCATAACAATCTATGTGATGAACCTAATAAGGTTAGTAATTCTTGCGATAGTTTATAAGGAATACCCAGAGTACAAAGAGTTTGCGCACGGTATCGCGTTCCCAGCAGCTATTTACGGTACGACCATTCTGCTGTGGATATACTGGCTCAAAAATCATAAAAAAGCATGACTAGCGGGCAAGTAACATCTACCGTTGCGGTAATTTTTCTGATTGTGGGACTGGTTCTGGTTAGAGTCTTTGAACACTCTCTATTTTACGATCCGCTCAATGCATTTTTCAATGGTGCGTTTCATGGTATGCCGCTGCCAGAAATAAATAGCTGGAAAATCGGGTTTGCCGTCAGCACTCGGTATGTGCTAAATGTACTGCTATCGCTGGGTATTATTTATTTCTTGTACAAGGATCGCAACTATATTAAAGCGTCGTTATGGGTTTATTTATTCACTCTTATCATTCTATTGCCCATTTTAATAATTCTGATACAAATGGAGGGGGAGTTTGTGAAACGAGCCATCTTCTACATACGCCGTTTTCTTATCCATCCCATCATTTTATTTGTGCTTGTGGCTGGATTTTATTTTCTCAGAAAGCAGCGGCAATCAATGCCTTAGGATTGTCTCAAACAAAAACTGATTGAGAATCAGTTTCACCCATAAATTAAAGTAAACGATAGATATTAGTCTTTAACTAATTCAGTGACTGGGCGACCCGCATCATCATAATAGCGATAGATTTCCCTGCCGTTTCCCCCATCTATAAATAAATAGCTGGATTCGTCCATGGAATTTGTGGGCGACTTATCACTCATGTAATTAAAGAGATTAGGAAACAGGGAGATACTTGACTTAATATGATCTGCGTAGGGCTTAAAGTCATCTGGTGACTTTTACCGCCAGCATGGATCCAAAAATCCCTGCCTTTAATTCGGGATCTTCATTGATTTTCTGGTAAACTTCCATGGTATAATCGTAGCCCACAAAACCACCATGGTCTGCTGCGATGATGATGATACCATCCGGATCTTTTTGATTGATTAAATCGATCATGCGGCTCAACTCATGATTCGCCGTTTTCAGTTTCACCAGATAATCCAGCCTGCGCTCATCCTTGACGTCCTTATCGGTTTCGTTATGAGGTATATGGCCAGGCTTGATAATTTCTAGAAAAATAAACCTAGGTGCTGCCGCAATATCTTTTTCCAGTATATTTGTTCAGCGGCTCGTAGTAATCCAGCCCATCTACAAAACTGGGTATAACGGATATGTCTGAGTTTTGTAAACTCGTGTAGTCGTACAGCGGCTGGTTGTGATTTAGCTGTAGGTAATTTGTGGAAGATATAAAGACTGTGTTATACCCATTTGCTTTTAAAGAACGCAACACGGGATTATCTGCCATGATAATATCGCGGGCCGCTGGCAGCTCATTGTACGTTGTGCTGTAATTCAGAAAATGGTGTCTTGCAGTGAATAAGGTAGCGTTTGAACTTAGGGTGGATGGGTAGTTGCTGCGATAATCTGGATAAATGGTAAAACCTTCGTCAGCTAGATAGGTTTCAAATAAACTGTTGTCAAAATTGTATTTTGAATTACGCAACGCGCTTGCACTCGCATATCCATCGGGCTGGATGAGGTAGATATTAGGTTTTTTGGAAAATCTGATTCCGTCAAATTTTTGCTGGTTCACCCATTCTGCTCTATAAGTTATCGACCGGTAGAAAAATGGTGACCAGCTGATCAGCGCCAGGATAAGCATGACGCCAAACAGAAAAACAAATTTCTTATAATGTTTAGCTATCAGGAATGAGAGGACAATCGCAGCACCTATCAGTATCACTATAATTATCAACCTAAGGTACTGATATCGCATGTATGTAATGGCGAGACTACCCTGAATCGCAAGTGCTAGAAAGTAGAATTGTGCCCGCCGCGATGGCGCATACCTTTTAAGCAGGAAATCAAGTAAAACCACTGTTAGACATGGGATAACAAGAAAGTAAAAACCCAGTCCCAGCAACTGTTCTACCGAGTTTACCTGAAAAAAATTCTTCCGGTATAGGTAAATTATCATATAAAGCCCCGGCAGCAATCCCACCGTCCACCAGTAGTGCCTATCATTCTTGAAATAGTCTAGTAAACGCTCTTTCATTTGCGCTGCATGAGGAATAGCGTGCGTTCCGTTCCGGCTATTTTCTCTTGTTTTAGGATGGAGAATTTTTCTGTGTACGCTTTCGCGAAAGCGGAAACACCATAAAAATCAAATAAATGCCGTGCATCCCTTTTAGAATCTAGTATATATTTCACCCAGCTGTCATCCCGGTCAGGAAACTCAATCAATAGGTAGGGACAGAAGCTTGCAAAAAAAGCCGCGCTCATGTTGAATGGCACATTCCCGGTAAGCGTGAGGTGGTGAATCAATGCCAGCGCCATCCCTAGATCTGGCGACCAAGTCTTTACTCTATCCATAAAACTCGCCCGCTCTGCGTTGCCAAAACCTATGGCAGGACTGGGTTGCAACAGGTCTATAACCACAGAGTTCACCTTGCCATTTTTCAAAAAGCGTTGATAGCTCTGGTCGATCGCCGCCTGATCTATATCGCTCACGATTACATCACTCGTGTTCTTGAGTAAAAGCTCACCAAATTCTCCATTGTTCCCGCCAAGATCAACAGCGCGCTCAACGTTCAGATCAGCCGTCCATTCTTGAACTGTCTTCTTTTTTTGAGTAAATGATTGCTCCTGATAATTGGTCTGCTGGTAATAATCAGACCATTCTGTGTTTTCCTTTAAATGCATTTTTGCAACGTGCTGGTTGAGCACTTTAAGGATCTTTAGCTGGGCTTCTTTAGACAGTGTAGGCTGCTTATTATCATCCTTATTACCAGAATTACCAATGCTCGCAGCTTTATCGATCAGTAAGCTGATATGGGAGTGAATAACGGGATGCAGTCGCTGCTTTAAACTTAGGTGAGACTTTACTTCTGCCAGCGGTATGCCATCGATGCTATGTAGCAATGTTTTGAGATGCCGCGAGCCATACTTTTGCGCTAGGAGCAGGGGTGCAAAAAAGTGCTCGCTGAATTGTTTCAGTGCTCGCCACGGCTGGCTCTCTTTATAGGGTTCGATACTTAGCGTATCTATAAAAACCGGTTTACCGTTATGGAATGTCACATTAAATGCACTGGCATCTTTCAAAGAGAAACCATGTTCCAATAAAAAGGATTGAATCTTAAGCGTGAGCTGTGCGGCGTGTTTATACTGGCTGTAGCTCCACTCGTAGGGATAGGATATAAAAGGAATCTGCTCTGGCCGCAGGACAATCTTATCCCTGTCACTTGAGATTTCTTCATGACCTATCAGCCATTTTTTCTCCTGTAATTTCTGGTAGATCCCAGCAGATTTTGCTGCTTGATGTTCTTCAAAAAAAACGGGATTGATCTGCCGGTAAAAGGTATCATTCTCGCGATATATAAAACCAGATGGATCTCTAAAACTGGACGGCTCCCGCTTCATTCCTTGCTTTCAGATTCATCCTCAAAGGCATCGTCAAAACTGTCAGAATTTTTATCCTGCATTCCCAGCCAGCCTTTTACAGTGGCAATGACGGTTTTGTAAAACAAGACAAATCCTGCAAATGCAGCAATGGCTGCCTGTGCGATCATAGCACCTAGGCCGGGGTCAAAGTATAGGATCATAAAACAAATCTACAAAGTTTTACTAAAGTTGCACCTCTAAAATGAATCCAAAAAAAAGACCCATCGATGATGATGGGTCTTTTGCTTTAATCTTATTCGAGTTTTATCCCCTGGGATCCAGGATCATATCGATACGTTCTACCAGATCCTGCAGGTGGATTCTGGAAAGACGATCAGAAGTCCTGCCTGCCGCACGACGTGCATCGCGTTGCAATGTCTGCAACTCTGCGCGTACAATCGGGCGTATATCACTCTGGGAAACGTTGATCCCAGAACCGAATCTTCTCATAAAGCTAGGCTGGTCATTGTTCATGATAAATTCCAGTCGCTCCACATAGGCACGTTGCAGGTTACGGCGGTAGCGGTCTATTGTTCTACCTTTGGATAATTCAGAAAACAATCCTTGTCGCAGATCTGTCATCATTTCCAGCAGCCCATATCCATCACGACCATTTACCTCCTCATTTTCCATGAGTCTCGCCATGCGGCCAAAATCCAGCAGATTATTGAGCGTGCGTACCTGAATCGCTCTGATGCGCTCGATACCACCATCCGGCTCAATCTTATTAAAAATTTCCTGATCTATCAACCAGTCTGGAGTATCAAATAATTGATTTTGTAAAAATTCCATGGCACGTTCCTGCTTATCGCGTGGTGCGTGTTCATAGACACCGCCTTCTTGTCCGTAGGCTTTATAGGTTTCTTTTACACCGCCTATATTGCCTGTTACGTGACCCATGTAGCGGTTGTACTGGCTCACTACCTGGCCGTACATGGTTTCCAGATCATCGTAGTTCTCGCCTTCTTTTCCAGTCCATTTATTAAGATTGGGAACGATGCGCTTGAGGTTTTTGATACCGTACTCGCTGGCTAGCATAGAGTCATCGCCCAGGTCTTCTGTCTGGCTGGTATAGTCGATTACACCAAATTGCTGACGGCCAAACCTATAAATAGGATCATCTGCTTTCTCCAGAATCCACTCGTCGAGAATTTCCTTTTCCTCTTTAGCCGTTTTTTCTGGGATAGGTTTATATCCCCATTTGATAGCATACTTATCATACGGTCCTATATTAGGCATAAGTGCAACGTCACCATCTTCTGGTTGCGCCACATAATTGAAACGTGCATAATCCATAATGGATGGTGCCGTACCATATTTTTTAGTGAATTCAGGATCGCGCAGCATCTCTACGGGATAAGCTACAGAACTCCCCATGTTATGGGGTAATCCCAGTGTGTGACCCACCTCGTGAGCGCTCACAAAACGTATCAATCGTCCCATGACCTCGTCGTCAAATTTGGTCATCTGCGCGTCTGGGTTGATAGCCGCAGTTTGAACAAAGAACCAGTTGCGCAACAACGTCATCACATTGTGATACCAGTTAATATCACTTTCTAAAATCTCACCCGTGCGGGGATCACTTACGTGGGGTCCATTAGCATTAGGGATGGGTGAGGCTAGGTAGCGCACCACACTATAGCGCACGTCTTCTGGACTCCAGTCTGGGTCTTCTTCCTTGGTAGGCGCATCCTTTGCAATGATGGCATTTTTAAAGCCTGCGTTTTCAAAGGCAACTTGCCAGTCCTCAATTCCTTGCTTGATATACGTTCTCCACTTTTCTGGGGTGGCCGGGTCTATATAATAGACGATCTGCTTTTTGGGTTCAACAAGTTCGCCGCGTTTAAACGCAGCCATATCCTCATCCTTGACCTCCAGTCTCCATCGATCTAGATAGCGTACTGTTTTTGTCTGTTGCTCGTCCAGTCCATAATCTTGCTGACCGCGAGCAAACCAGCCTACACGCTGGTCATAATAACGGCGCTTCATGGGATCGTCTGGCAGGAGGATCATGGAGTTACTGATCTCCAGCGATATGGATTGCACGCTTCTGTTGGAAGGTGGAGAACTGGAATTATATGTTTTTACGTGTCTGGTCTCTATGTTTCTGGGATACGATCTCAATGTATCTATGTAAGACCTGCTATCGTCCAGTCTGGAGATTTTATAGGCGCTGCGGCGTCTTTGCGGCAAGCCTATCGCTTTTACGTCTTTGGTAAAGAAATCTGTAACGTCAATTACTACGTTATTATGAATGCTGTCCTTACGCTTTGCCTTAATGGGAAAAGAGTAGAGGATAGGTTCAAAATTTGAGTTTTCCACAGCAAGGCTTACAGGTAGCGAGTCTGCCGCGACGATCTGGTGGGATACCACGCGCAACAATATATTGTCATTCTTCTGTTGCCAGCGTAGGGTTTGTGTGTTTTGCTTACCCCCACCAAAGCCTAGTCCGGCGGCCGTCTTTGCAATACGCGTGACCATGAGCATCTCTCGTTCCATGAGGCTGTCTGGTATCTCGTAGAAATATTTGTCTTCTACCTGGTGGACGGTAAAAAGTCCCTCGTCGCTTTTGGCCTCTTTTGTAATTACCTTGTTGTAAGGCTGGATGCCGCCTTTTTTGGATTTTTTCTTGGCAGCTGCCGTGGCCGGGGAGCCTTTCTTTTGATTCTTTGAAGAGGAGCATCCCGTGGTGAGTGTAGCGGCAAGTGCCATGACTACACACATTCGTAAAATTCGCATTGAGTTGGGTTTTGTTGAACACTAAAAATATATATCAGTACAACTAACTTCCTTAAGGCTGTGTTAACGATAGTATGGTGGAACTATGTAATCACGCCATTAGAAATAATAAACCACTTAATTTTGTGAGCAATTATGTTGAAGTTTACGCTTTCGCGAAAGCGTAACAACTCAATCCATGTGCCTCTACTTGATATCTAACAATTCTTCAGCATTACTGATCGCCTGCATGGTTTCCTCACGTAACGTTTTGATTTCCTCTACTTTTTCTTCGAGTTCCCCACTTTTGGTTTCTAATTCCCCGTCAGTAGATGGTGATTCCTCACCGTACGGGAATTGCTTGCTATAATCACGCATCCAGGTCATCATATCGTCGTGTGCAGTTTGTAGATCTTCAGCTGCATCCATCAATTCTTCTTTCTCGGTAAAATTCTTGTCGTTCTCTAGCTGTTCTTTTAATTCCATCAACTTTCCCATTTTAGGCATGATCTCATCGTGCACCTCCATGGCCTCTGCCTTGAGCTCATCATAATTCGTGGTTTCGGTTTGCTGGCAACTCAATAAAGTGGTCGCAAATATTAAAGCGGCAAGAATCTTTTTCATTGATATAATTTTCTAGCAAATCTAGCCTAGGAAGATGTACTGATACAATGAATCTACATATTTAAGGTGCAGACTCTTTGTAACATTTTAGCAAGCTGGTGCTTGCCTGGAATCTATTTTTGCGGGTGTGTTCCCCATTGCCTTTCATCCTATTTACAAGCACTCGCTGCCAGACGGTCACCGCTTTCCCATGGAAAAATATGATCTCTTGCCGCAACAATTGTTGCATGAGGGAACAGCCACCTCAACCAATTTTTTTGAACCCAGCAAGAAATGCAGCGATGAGGTTATTCTCAGGGTTCATACGGCAGAATATCTGGATAGCCTTAAAAACCTGACACTGGAAAGGCGTGCGGCGCGTAAACTGGGATTCCCATTGAGTAAGGAGCTGGTAATACGTGAGCTGCTGATTGCGCAGGGAACGATTGAGGGGTGTCTCAAGGCCTACAATTCCCGCGTAGCCATGAATATCGCTGGTGGCACCCACCATGCGTATGCAGATCACGGTGAGGCATTCTGCCTGCTGAATGACCAGGCGATTGCGGCGCGCTATCTACAGCAACACGGGCATGCCGAGAAAATCCTAATCGTAGACCTGGACGTTCATCAGGGAAATGGGACGGCAAAAATTTTCCAAAACGACGACAGCGTCTTTACTTTTTCCATGCACGGTGCCGGAAATTATCCCTTTAAAAAGGAGCAATCTGATCTGGATATCGCGGTGCCAGATGGCTCTGGCGACGATTACTATCTGAATGAAATAAGGAATACACTACCAGACCTGATACACGAGCAGCGGCCAGATTTCATTTTCTATCTGTGCGGGGTGGACGTGCTGGGAAGTGATAAGCTGGGCAGGCTGGATATGAGTCTGGAGGGTTGTAGGAAACGGGATGAGTTTGCGTTGTCCGCTTTCGCGAAAGCGGAATCACAAAAAGCCTCTCCCATCCCCATACAATGCAGTATGGGTGGCGGTTACTCACCCGAAATAAAGGTGATCATAGAGGCGCATGCAAATACCTACCGCGTGGCACGCGAGATATTTTACTGACTTATCTAAGCATTCCCTTGCTGGCGGCATAGCGAGCAAAAACCATTAAAAGTACGGATAGGATGGGAACTGTAAGCAGTAGAAATTGATCAGAACCGCTCACCATATCTGCAGCGCCGCTATAAAAATTATAGCCCGTGGTGACAATGATGCCTATCAGAGACAGTAACGCAAATAGCAGTGCTTTTCTACTGCGTGCTAGTAAGAGAATAGGCGCAACAAACCCAGCGATAGTAGCGAGGCCGTAGAAGAATAAATACCAGGCGGGGCGCTGGTTGTACATCGTTGCCTGTTCTGAAGTCATTTGCTCGGTAAATATTTCTGGTAAAAACAGCTCGCTAAAAAACGCTGCGATGCCGAAAAAGTTCCAAATCAGAAAGATAATGCTGATTATAATGAAAAGGGTTTTGTTCATGACGGTCGGTTTAAAAGAAAATTTTAATTAGTCGTTAATAATATCTGCGATGACCTCTTCTGTCAACTCGTAGCCTGGCTGACTGGGCCAGCCCTCCCAGACTACGATTCCATCGGGATTGATAAGTACACAGTGAGGAATCCCTTGTACCTGATAAATCCTTTTTGTCCTGGCCTTTGTGTCAACGCCGCTGTAGTAGTGGATTTCTGGTTTCTTCATTTTCTTGACTTTCTTTGTAGGCTCATCGCTCACACCTATAACCACTAGCTGATCGCCAAACTTTTCATGAAACTCATTCAGTTCTGGAATGGCGCGTTTGCAGGGCCACACCAGGTCGCCCAGAAATCGATTATGACATATTTACCATCCATATCTGGTTTATCAGTAATCCATTTCTCTATGACCAGTTCAGGTGCTTTTTTATTGAGAAATGATTTTGCCCATAGTTTCTTTTCTTGCGCAGATAAGGTAGCAGTTGTCGCAAGGACGATGAGTAGAAAAAAGACTCGCATAAATTCAGGTTGTGTGATAAAAACGGAAAATAAGAAATAATTCTGTTCCCATATTGCAGGCGATTTTAGATTCAATGACCTCAGTTTGCTTTTTCGGCAAGGACTTTGCCTTTGCAAATACTAATTTCACCGCTTTAAAAATAGTTCTGAATATGAGATATATCTGGATTCTAGCCATTGCTTTTTCTGCATCGTTGTTTGCTCAAGATGCGACCTACGATGCCGATTGTAATGATCTTTTGATCAAACGCATGGAATTTTTGCACGATGGCAGCCTGACAGATGAGGCTGTTGTGGTAGCAAATCTCGAGTTGCTAAAGCCATGCGGGCTGGACGATTTTGATGTATCATTTTTCGGTAGGATGGAAATGCTTTCAGGCATTTTACATAATCTGACTAAGGAAAAGCAATTCGAACTCTTGACCTACGGCGACTGGCTGGGAGATATACGTAAGATGCAAAAAACAAGTACTTATATCAAGGTGCGTGAGATGACACTGGCAAGCGAAAAGCTCGCCCGCAGGCCAGCCAGATTAGAAACATGGAGCAAGGATCTACAACTTTTTATAGAATTGCGCGCATCTCAAAACGTGATCGACAAAGTTAGTGCTTACCTGCAAGAAAATCCAGATTCTGGCAAGACCTACCGCGAGGTGCTCGAGCTGCTGAAATAAACCGTCTTCGCAATCCAATTGTCAGGTTTATAGATTGATGGTTTGAACGTGTGATTTTTTTCTCAGCGTATCATATTGTCAAATTTCAGAAGACTCCACATTCCGTATTCGTTCAGTGGATTCAACGGTATCCTAATTCAATCTTTTCATGACGTAAAAGAGGTATCGCTTTACTGCTGAGGGCTAGGATTATACTTGACTATTTTGAATCAAATGAACTTTTTTAAGCATCAACGTTTATATAGGGAATATGTAATCGTGATTATCGAAGACAATTGACTTTGGAATAGAGTTCGCCAATTTTACCAGATCACAGCATAGGAATAGATATGAACCATTCGGTTTTTAAAGAGTTACTGTAATATATGCAAACTCTCAAATAGACTGGCGCAACTAGGTTTATAACATTAAAGAAGAATCCACGTTTCGCCCAGCGTAGTCTTTGAATTCCTAATTGACAAAAATTCTGAATTCTGAATTTTAAAATTCACTCATAACTCATAACTCATAACTCATAACTCATAACTCATCACTCATCACTCTCAAAAGCTCACCTCTCGCCATAAGTCAGTAGTCAGCTGTCAGTCGTCGGTCATTAACTATTGGTCATCAAATGTCAACAAGTAACCACCGTAAAATCCCAAACTAAAAAAGCCACCCCAAACGGAATGGCTTTTTTAAAATCTTCAATTGTTTATCTTCTTCTGCCTGAACTTCCAGAAGAACTGCGGCCACCGCCAGAACTGCGACGGCTACTACTTCCTGACCTTACCGTACCGCTTGAGCGACCAGATGATCTTGAAGACCTCATTGTACCACTACTTGATCTGGATGATCTGGTAGGCGTTGCTCTGGAACTGCGTCTAGTTGTTGTACTTCTGCGTGTGGTGGTGGATCTGTTGCGCGACATAGTACTACGACTGCTGCGTGTAGCTCTCGTGGATCTGCGTCCCAGTGTGGATCTGGATCTTGTGCTGGTTGCACGACTTCGTCCTAAGGTTGAACTTCTGCGATTTGATACTCCAGAAAATCTACCACGATTTATGGAACTGGTTCTACTAAATGCCCTACCACGATTGATGGCGCCAAATCTATTTGAACCATATCTATTGTTGAGTGCAAATCGATTCCCGACAAACCCATTATTGAAACCGTTGTTAAATCCATAGAACCCTGGGCCATAAAATCCACCGTAACCAAATCCATTGTTCCATCCGAAACCTGGTCCCCAGAAAGGGTCATAAAATCCGCCGCCCCAGCCAAAACCTGCATTCCAACCGAAACCACCGCCCCAGCCGAAACCTCTATTCCACCCAAAGCCTGGACCCCAGAAAGGATCGTAAAATCCACCTCCCCAGCCGAAACCTCCACCCCAGCCAGGTCCCCATCCCCAGCCATTGTTGTAGTAGTTCACATTAACTTGTGCTGGCTGCTCGCCCCATCCAGGGTTTCCACCACCATAATTTGCCGTGTAATCTGGATCTGCCTGATTGTAGCTGCTGGTGGAATAACTTTCCACGTCTGTAAAGAGACTATCTTCCTCTACACTGGTTGCCTCCTCAAAGTTCCCATAACGCTCTGCCTGTTCTCCAAATAGACGCTCATAGTAAGCAGAAGAATCATCTGCATACTCTTTTTGTGCGGGTTGCGCCGGCTCAGTAAACAAACGGTCGTTTTGCTGTGATGCGTTGTCATAGCTACCACAAGAAGTGAGGGCAAATGCAAGCATGAATGCTAAAACGGGTATAGGTCTAAATCGGGAGATATATGGTTTCATAATATGTGTGCTAAAGGGGATTCTCATAAAAATAGGGTAGTTTTGCCTATACGATTCTGTATTTGACAAATCTTTAAACCTAGGTGCAATTATTGTACCACCGTTTTAACATATGGGCAAGAAACTTACCTCTCGCAAAGAGGATTATTCGCAATGGTACAATGAGCTGGTCGTAAGTGCAGACCTGGCAGAAAACAGTGCCGTAAGGGGCTGTATGGTCATCAAGCCTTACGGCTATGCTATCTGGGAAAAGATACAGGCAGAACTGGATAGCAAGTTCAAGGAAACGGGCCACCAGAATGCTTATTTCCCACTTTTTGTCCCTAAAAGCCTGTTTGAGGCAGAAGAAAAAAATGCAGAGGGTTTTGCAAAGGAGTGCGCCGTGGTAACTCACTACCGCTTGCAGAATGATCCGGATAATCCCGGAAAGCTTAGAGTGGATCCTGACGCAAAACTGGAAGAGGAGCTAGTCGTCAGACCTACGAGTGAGGCTATTATCTGGAACACCTATAAAGGCTGGATCCAGTCCTATCGTGACTTGCCACTGTTGATCAATCAATGGGCAAACGTCGTACGGTGGGAAATGAGAACCCGTTTATTCCTGCGCACGGCAGAATTTTTATGGCAGGAGGGACACACTGCCCACTCAACAAAAGATGAGGCAATTGCAGAGGCGTTGCAAATGAATAATGTGTATGGGGATTTTGTGGAAAGCTTTATGGCTATTCCAGTCATACGTGGTGTAAAAACTGAAAGCGAGCGATTTGCCGGCGCGGTAGAGACTTATTGCATAGAGGCACTCATGCAGGATGGAAAAGCGCTGCAGGCAGGAACCAGTCATTTTCTAGGTCAGAATTTCGCCAAAGCTTTTGACGTAAGGTTTACTTCCCAGAAGGGAAAACAGGAATATGTATGGGCAACTTCATGGGGGGTTTCTACCCGCCTGATGGGTGCGCTGATCATGACCCACAGCGATGACCATGGTCTCGTGTTACCTCCTAAGCTTGCTCCATATCAGGTGGTGATCGTTCCCATATATAAAGGACAGGATCAACTGGATGAAATCTCAACCACCGTGGAATCCATCATGGATGATCTACGCAAGCGTGGTGTGAGTGTAAAATACGACCACAGGGATACCTTAAGGCCTGGGGCAAAGTTTGCACAGCATGAATTGCAGGGCGTACCGCTGCGTATAGCAATAGGTGCGCGTGATATCGCAAATGGAACTGTAGAACTGGCAAGACGTGATCTGCTAAGTAAGGAATCTGTTGCCATGGACGGTCTGGGGGATAAGGTTCATGCCCTGCTGGAAGAAATACAGGAATCATTATTTACCAGGGCACTGGATTTCAGAAATGAGCATATCACCCGTGTAGATGATTTTACCGATTTCAAGGAAGTGCTGGAAAACAAGACTGGTTTTATTTCTGCCCATTGGGATGGTACGGCAGAGACTGAGCAGCAGATCAAGGAGCAGACTAAAGCAACCATACGTTGTATCCCGCTGGATAAAGAGGTTGAAGAGGGTAGATGCATTCTTACCGGTAAGCCCTCTGGACAGCGTGTTTTGTTTGCAAAAGCATATTGATTTTCAAATCAGGCAAAAAAAGTTTTCTGCATAGTTGCAGGTTTTAAAAAAGGCTGTATTTTTGCATCCGCTTAAACGAGCTAAACATAATGGCCCGTTCGTCTATCGGCTAGGACGCCAGGTTTTCATCCTGGTAAGAGGGGTTCGATTCCCCTACGGGCTACTATAATTATACGAGGCTGGTAAATTGCCAGTCTCGATTACAGAACACAAGATGGCAAATCACAAAAGTGCACTTAAGAGAATACGTAGGAACGAGAAGGCGCGGGTAAGAAACAAATACCAGCACAAAACCACTCGTAACGCGATCAAGAGATTGAAAGAAACTGAAAACAAGGATGAGGCTGAAAAGCTGTTTGTTGAGGTTACTTCCATGATCGACAAGCTTGCCAAGAATAATATCATTCATGACAACAAGGCTGCAAATCTTAAGTCTCAGCTTGCTAAGCATATCAATAATATCGCTGCATAGGTTCAAGCATCAATATATTTAAAAGCCCTCTTTTTGGAGGGCTTTTTTTGTGCCTGGATTTTAAATAATCTAATGATTTTTGAGATGGTTTTTGAGAATTACGCTTTCGCGAAAGCGTAACAATTAACCAGCCTCACGCAAGACTATAAACATTATGCCTGATTATTAGTAAACGATACGAGTCCACATAATTCGAGGTATTGGGATTTGATCGGGGTTGTGGGTCTTACGTTTTTGTTACTGAGCTATAGCGGTCTGCCATCTCTATCACGGGCTATAGATACCTTTTTTTAAATTCTTACATTTGCGGGGATGAATTTTACGCTACAGCAAGTCGCAGAAGTGCTAGACGGCACCGTCGTGGGAGACGCGACTGCCCAGGTAAACAGCCTATCAAAAATTGAAGAAGGAGCCAGCGGGAGCCTAAGCTTTCTTTCCAACCTCAAATACGAGCCACATATTTATACTACGGGCGCAACGGCAGTAATAATCAATGCAGATTTCTCGCCTGAAAGAGAGGTCACGACAAACCTGATCAAGGTAAAAGACGCTCGGGCCGCATTTTCCAAGCTTTTGGAATACTACCAGATGGCAAAACTCAATAAAAACGGGATAGAGGATCCGTCATTCATTCATGATTCATTGAAACATGGTGAGGGATTATACGTAGGGGCTTTTGGATACATATCTGGAAATGTCAAGCTGGGAAACAATGTAAAGATCCATCCCCACGCTTTTATAGGCGAGAACGTGGTCATAGGTAACGACGTCCATATTCTTTCAGGAGTGAAGATTATGTCTGATACAATCATAGGTAATAATGTTATGATTCATGCAGGTTGTGTGATAGGTGCAGATGGTTTTGGCTTTTTGCCTAGTGAGGACGGCAGCTTTTCTAAAGTCCCGCAAACGGGTAACGTAATTATTGAAGATAACGTGGATATAGGCGCACTTACCACCATCGATCGTGCAACGTTAGGTAGTACCATTATTAGGAAAGGTGTCAAACTGGACAACCAGATTCAGATAGCGCACAACGTTGAAATAGGTGAAAACACGGTTATCGCCGCTCAAACGGGTATTGCGGGTAGCACACGAGTAGGTTCTCACTCCCAGATAGGTGGGCAAGTAGGAATTGCCGGCCATCTAAATCTAGGGGATAAGGTAGGAATCCAGGCGCAAAGCGGCGTGGGCAAAAATCTAAAAGAGGGTGTATATGTGCAGGGAAGTCCTGCCTTTGATTACGCTACTTACAATAGATCGTGGGTACACTTAAAAAACATAGGTAAACTAGAAAAACGAATTACTGAACTAGAAAAAAAGCACAAATCATGATAGTTCAAGAACACAAACAGACGACTGTCAAAGATAAAATCAGTCTTTCTGGAGTAGGACTTCATACCGGCAAGGACGTTACGGTGGTTTTTAAGCCAGCACCCGCAGACCACGGTTACGCATTCCAGCGTGTCGATCTGGAGGGGGAACCCGTCATTGAGGCTCTCGCGCAATATGTTACCCATACAAAACGTGGCACGACACTTACAAAACGTGGTGTGGAAATCAACACCACCGAGCATGTTCTAGCAGCTCTGGTAGGTCTGGAGATCGACAACTGCCTGATTGAGATCGATAGCAGTGAGCCGCCCATTATGGATGGTTCCTCAAAGTTTTTTGTCAAGGCACTTGAAGAAGCTGGTATTGCAGAGCTGGATGCGATGCGCAAGGAATTTGTCATTTCTGAAATTACTTCTTTGAAAGATGAGGAGAGCGGTAGCGAGATCATGATCGTTCCATCTGACACGTATAAGGTGACCGCGATGGTGGATTTTGGCACAAAGGTGCTGGGAACGCAAAATGCTACATTAGAAAAGCTGTCTGATTTTAAAGAAGAGATCGCATCCTGTAGAACGTTTAGTTTCCTGCATGAAATTGAGATGCTGCTAGAAAACGGCCTTATTCAGGGCGGTGATTTGAACAATGCCATTGTTTATGTAGATAAGGAGCTGTCTGAAAAAACAATGAGGAACCTTAAAAAGGCTTTTAATAAGGAAAATATTGCGGTAAAGCCTAATGGCATTCTCGATAACCTCACGCTGCATTTTCCTAACGAGGCGGCAAGGCACAAATTGCTGGACGTGATAGGTGATCTGGCTTTGATAGGATATCGCCTGCGCGGAAAGGTAATCGCGACAAAACCCGGACATGGTATCAATACCCAGTTTGCCAAAAAAATGTCCAAACTCATCAAACAAAACATACGTGAAAATGTTCCAGTAGTGAATGTTTGCAAGCCGCCACTTATGGATATCAACCAGATCATGGATATGTTGCCGCACAGGCCGCCTTTCCTACTGGTAGATAAAATATTTGAACTCACAGATACGAGTGTGACCGGATTGAAGAACGTCACGATGAATGAGTCATTTTTCGTTGGGCATTTTCCGGGACAGCCAGTCATGCCTGGTGTGCTTATTGTCGAGGCAATGGCACAAACGGGTGGAATACTGGTACTGAGTACCGTAGAAAACCCGCGTGATTATCTTACTTTTTTCATGAAAATGGATAATGTGAAATTCAAGCGCAAAGTCATGCCTGGTGATACACTTATATTTAAGGCAGATCTAATTACGCCCATCAGGCGTGGAATAGCACATATGCAAGCTTATGCTTATGCAAACGGTCAGCTATGCGCAGAGGCCGAATTGATGGCGCAAATATCAAAAATCAACTAAATGAACCAGCCACTCGCTTATGTTCACCCTGGCGCTAAAATCGCCAAAAATGTTGTCATAGAACCTTTTACCACCATCCATAACAATGTCGTGATAGGCGATGGATCGTGGATAGGGAGCAATGTGACCATCATGGAGGGCGCACGCATAGGCAAAAATGTCAATATTTTTCCGGGAGCTGTGATTAGCGCAATTCCACAGGATAAAAAATTTGAGGACGAGGACACAACCGTAGAGATAGGTGATAATACTACCATACGCGAGTGTGTAACCATTAATCGGGGGACAGATGATCGCAAAAAAACCGTGATAGGCAAGAATTGCTGGATCATGGCTTATTGCCATATCGCTCACGATTGCCGCATAGGCGACAACTGTATATTCTCTAATAATAGTACGCTAGCCGGCCATATTGACGTAGGAGATTATGTGGTACTAGCTGGAATGGCTGCCGTGCAGCAATTCTGCCAGATAGGCGCGCATGCTTTTGTGACGGGTGGATCACTGGTGCGCAAGGACGTACCGCCTTACGTAAAGGCAGGACGGGAGCCGTTGAGTTATGTGGGTATCAATTCTGTAGGATTGCGTCGTAGAGGTTTTCAACTGGAAAAAATCCGCGAGATACAGGACATATACCGCATACTCTATCAGCAGAACTATAACAATTCCCAGGCTGTGGAAATTATCGAAGCAGAAATGGGTGCCACACCAGAACGTGACGAAATAATTGAATTTATAAAAAACTCTAAGCGCGGCATCATGAGAGGCTACGTGAGCAGTAACTAGAACTATGGCAAATACAAGTGATATACGAAAGGGATTGTGCATACGCCACAACCACGACATTTATAAAATAACTGAATTCCTGCATGTCAAGCCTGGTAAAGGGCCTGCGTTTGTACGCACAAAGCTAAAGTCCGTCACCACGGGCAAGGTACTGGACAATACATTTTCTGCAGGGCATAAAATCGAGGACATACGTGTGGAGACACACTCGTTTCAATACCTATACAATGATGGTGATCTCTACCATTTTATGAATACTGATAATTATGAGCAGATCCAGTTGCCTGAATCATCCCTGGACGCTCCTGGCTTGCTCAAGGAGGGCGAGGTAGTTTCTATCCAGATAAATACTGAGGACAATTCACCGCTATCGGTTGATATGCCACAATACGTTGTTCTTGAAGTGACAGCTACAGAACCTGGGGTGAAAGGAAACACAGCTACAAATGCTACAAAACCTGCCACTGTTGAAACTGGCGCCAGTGTGAATGTGCCGTTGTTTATCAATGAAGGCGATATGATACGCGTGGATACGGAAAAGGGCGGTTATCAGGAGCGCATGAAACAGTAATTCAATAATTATTTAGAAACATATATTTGGACTTTTCCCGCACCTATAAATTAAAAGAAATTGCCAAGATTCTGGATTGCCAGATGGTAGGTGGTCCTGATTTTCCAGTACAGGGAATGAACGAGATCCATGTAGTGAGGGAGGGCGACATTGTTTTTGTGGATCACCCTAAATACTACGACAAGGCCTTAGAATCGGCTGCTACGGTTATTCTTATCAATAAAGAGGTGGATTGTCCTGATGGCAAGGCGCTATTGATAAGTGATGATCCATTCCGGGATTTTAATAAGCTGACAGAGGAGTTTGTAGATAATTACGCTTTCGCGAAAGCGGAAAATCAAAAAATCAATTCCTCTGCAAGAATTCATCCCAGCGCATCTATAGGAAATGAGGTTGAAATAGGTGAAAACACCGTGATTCATGCCAATGTCTGCCTAGGCGATCGTTGTATTATAGGTAATAATGTCATCATTCATGCGGGAACAGTGCTGGGCGGTGATGCATTCTATTACAAGAAAAGAGCAGAGGGTTACGATAAATTATTGAGCGGCGGCCGGGTTGTTATCAAAGACAATGTTGAAATAGGTGCATTGTGTTCCATAGATCGCGGCGTTACCGGAGATACCACGATAGGTGAGGGCAGTAAACTGGACAATCAGGTACAAATAGGGCACGACACGGTACTGGGCAAACGGGTGCTGATCGCAAGCCAAACAGGTGTTGCAGGTTGTGTGGTGATTGAAGACGACGTGACCATCTGGGGACAGGTAGGAATCACTAGTGGAATCACCATAGGTGAAAAGGCTGTCATATCTGCAAAGGCTGGTGTAAGCAAATCACTGGAGGGCGGTAAACATTATTTTGGTATTCCAGCAGATGATTTTAGAACAAAATATAAGGAAATAGCCTCCATTAGGAAAATTCCAGAAATCATCGAAAAAATGAAAAATCTACCATCCTAGAAAAGATATTCTTAAATGCGTCTTATACCAGTTGGTTAAGGCATAAATAATAATTAGTTTTATCAAAAATTTTTAAAATGTCGGTGACGGCTAAAAAAGTTGTAAACCAATTTTTAGAATCTGATGTTTTTCTAGACCCGGATCTATTCTGTAAACACTTTAGTGATTCTCTAAAGGTCTATTGGCATGCTAGTTCTGGTTATAGGGAATTTGATTATGCTGATTATTACAGATTATGTGAGTCTACAGCGGCGAGTTATAAAAGCATGCGCACCGCGATTTCTCATATTTTTAGTCAGAAAGACGAGGTTGCAGCAAGATTTACCGTTTATGTCAAAACTTTAGAAAATCCTACCGAGGAAATTCCAATAGGTTATTTCATTAGCATATTTACAGTGGACGATGGTAAGATTAGAGAGATACATCAGTCTAGCCATCCCAGCCAGAATTAATAAATTAGAATTATTT
Organism: uncultured Flavobacteriaceae bacterium; assembly: GCA_963740155.1. Classification (GTDB taxonomy): domain Bacteria; phylum Bacteroidota; class Bacteroidia; order Flavobacteriales; family Flavobacteriaceae; genus Nonlabens. Next base: position 626,195 of record CAVUDE010000005.1, read on the forward strand.
AAAAAACAATAAATGAGCGTTTTAGTAAACAAAGACTCAAAAATCATAGTTCAAGGTTTCACCGGCAGCGAGGGGACTTTCCACGCAGGACAGATGATTGACTACGGGACTAACGTCGTAGGAGGGGTAACACCTGGCAAAGGTGGTCAGGAACACCTAGGCAAACCGGTATTCAATACGGTACAAGAGGCAGTAGATAAAGTAGGTGCAGATGTGACAATCATTTTTGTACCACCAGCATTTGCTGCAGATGCTATTAAGGAAGCTGCAGAAGCTGGAATCAAGGTGATCATCACCATTACAGAAGGTATCCCCGTGGCAGATATGGTAAAGGCTGCAGATTATATCAAGGACAAAGATTGTCGCTTGATAGGCCCTAACTGTCCTGGTGTTATTACACCAGATGAGGCAAAAGTAGGGATCATGCCAGGCTTTGTTTTCAAAAAAGGGAAAGTGGGCATCGTATCAAAATCTGGTACACTAACCTATGAGGCATCAGATCAAGTTGTAAAACAAGGTTACGGAATATCTACAGCCATAGGAATAGGCGGTGACCCTATTATAGGAACTACGACTAAAGAGGCTGTTGAGCTTTTTATGAATGATCCAGAAACAGAAGCCATCGTCATGATAGGGGAAATAGGTGGGCAGCTGGAAGCAGATGCAGCACACTGGATAAAAGAGACTGGCAATAAAAAACCGGTAATAGGTTTTATAGCTGGTGAGACCGCTCCCGCAGGACGTACGATGGGGCACGCAGGTGCTATCGTAGGTGGTAGTGAGGACACGGCGCAGGCAAAGAAAGCCATCATGCGCGAGAATGGTATCCACGTTGTGGATTCCCCAGCAGAAATAGGTAAGAAAGTAGCAGAGGTATTAGGGAAATAAATTCCTTTTTATCTAACGATTTAATTCTATAATATGAGTGATTTAACTTTTGATAGCAATACAGCTATAAAGATCAAGAGACACTACCAGGAAGAGTACACAAAAACACTGGTAAGGTTGAATGAGTTGAGATCTGTATTGGAAAAGATGTCCCACGTGGACGCAACGGCAGATTCTCTGGCCAGTATAGATGTCATAGGTACGTCTGTAAGCAGTTCTAGCAGTTCTGGTTCTGATGCCTCCAGCAGTAGCGAGAGCAAGGAAGATAAACCCAAAGCAAAGCGCAGCTACACAAAAAAGCGTGGCCGTAAATCCATATGGGGCAAGTTTATAAAATCTAGACTACGCGCTACACAAACGCCGCTGTCTTATGATGATATGACCTACCATGCGATTGCGATCAAGAACCTTGAGCCTGGTGACTTTGAAAAAACACGCCAAAAAATTGTTGCAGCTGCATTCAACTTAAGAAACAAGCAGGATGCTATCGACACTTTTGCTATCAAGGGATCGCGTACTAAATACATGGGATTCAAAGAATGGTTTGAAAGAGAAGGTCAACTCAAACAGGAGTTTATCGATAAAATCAAGCCGTAATGAAATTGTTAGAAGGCAAAAATGTCATTATAACTGGTGCCAGCAGGGGAATTGGCAAGGGTATAGCCCAGGTCTTTGCTCAGCACGGTGCTAACGTGGCTTTTACCTATGCAAGTTCACAGCAACCAGCACTAGATCTTGAAAAAGAATTAAAGGGTCTAGGTGTAAATGCAAAGGCCTACCAGAGCAACGCGGCAGATTTCGGTCAGTCGCAGGAACTGGTCAATGAGGTTATCAAGGATTTTGGATCTGTAGATGTTTTGATAAACAATGCAGGGATCACAAAGGACAATCTCTTGATGCGTATAAGCGAGGATGATTTTGATCAGGTGATTGAGATAAATTTGAAGTCGGTTTTTAATATGACCAAGGCCGTGCAGAGAGCGATGCTCAAACAACGCCACGGTAGCATCATTAACATGAGCAGCGTGGTAGGCGTAAAGGGGAATGCTGGCCAGACAAATTATGCTGCCAGCAAGGCGGGTATCATTGGGTTTTCTAAATCTGTTGCGCTGGAACTGGGTTCTAGAAACATACGTTGCAACTCAATTGCTCCTGGTTTCATTGAGACAGAGATGACCGGTAAACTGGACGATGCGACCGTAGAAAGCTGGCGCAATGCCATACCGCTTAAACGCGGTGGCACCCCAGAAGATGTTGCAAATGCTTGCGTATTTTTGGCAAGCGACCTTTCCAGCTACGTTACGGGACAGACCCTGCACGTGGACGGTGGGATGCTTACCTAAGTTTTAAAACCTTATGACCATAGTCTGGATTGTTCTTGCGGCCATCGCTGCAATAGTTATTGCGCTATTCCAGTATGGCTATCTTACTCAATCCAAAAAGGAAAAACGCAAACCGTGGTTTGCCCTACTTAGGGCAGCCACGGTTTTTTGCATTCTTTTGTTATTGCTGGCACCCGCATTTCAATCCACGACTTATACGACCCAGTTACCCGTTCTAGCGATTGCTGTTGATAATTCCACTTCCATCAAGAATCTGGGGCAGGAAAATTCAATCCGTGTAACTATTTCTGATCTCCAGAATGATACCCAGCTCGGTGACAGGTTTCAGATAGTCGCCTATCAATGGAGTGATGAACTTGAAAAGCTGGATAGCCTAAATTTTAATGGAACCATTACAGATGTAGACGCCGCGCTGCGCGATATTCAGGAATTACATAAACAGCAGAATCTGGCGGCCATCATTCTCACAGACGGGAACCAGACTTCAGGTCGATCATATGCATACTCGCGAGTGCTCCCCACAACGCAGGTTTACCCAGTGATTTATGGTGATACGACCAGCTACAGCGACCTGTCGATCCGACAGCTCAATGCAAATAGATATTCATTTCTCAACAACGAGTTTCCCGTAGAAGTTTTTTTGAGCTATGACGGTGCGAGCGAGGTGGAAAAGAAGTTTTCCGTGATTCAAGGCAACCAAGTCCTGTACAGTGAGAATGTGAAATTTTCACCAGAAATTCCGTCCACCCAGCTCAATTTCAATCTAAAAAGTACGAGCGTAGGTCTTAAAACCATGCGTGCGACAATTGAGACTTTGGACGATGAGCGCAACGAGCAGAACAATTCCAGAACATTTGCGGTAGAAGTTATTGATCAACAGACGCGGGTACTCATGCTCGCTGCCTATCCCCACCCAGATCTGGGTGCCTTGAAAAAAGCGATTGAATCTAATGAGCAGCGCAGCGTGGACATTGCGTATGACATGGACACTATCAAGCTCGCAGATTATAATCTGGTGATAATGTATGGTATGAATAACGCTTTCGCGAAAGCGTACTCTCAATCAACCACAGCAGGAATCAACACCTGGGTCATTACTGGTAAAAGCACAGATTTCAACCAGCTCAATAATCTGCAGAATATTTACCAGCTGCCCAGTACAGGTCAGACGGATGATGTGCAACCTATCGTTAACGATGTTTATGCACCCTTTGATCTAGAAGCCTATGATTATCAAAATTACCCTCCTGTAGTAGTTCCTTATGGCGACATTGTAACAAATACGGCCATGGATGTACTTATGTACAAGAATATCTCTGGTGTTGAGACACGCCAGCCATTCTGGTTTTCCTTTGAACTTGAAAGTCGTAGATATGCCGTGACGGTTGCTGCTGGTCTATGGCGCTGGCGCGCGCAAAGCTATCTGGAAAACAAGGACTTTACGGATTTTGACAATCTGATCAACAGCCAGATACAGTATCTGGCCAGTAATAAAAAACGCAATCGACTGGATCTTGAAGTAGAACCTTTCTATTTTCAGAGTAACCCGGTGATTCTCCAGGCGCAGTATCTGGATAAAAATTACATTTTTGACGATGATGCGGTACTCAACCTGCAATTAAAGGCCGTTGATGGCGACCTAGATGTTGAGCGACCATTTGTGCTATCAGGGAATGTTTATGAAGTAGATTTGAGCGGTCTGGAACCTGGGACTTATGAGTATCAGGTGAAAGTGAGGGATGATGACCTCACCCGCAGCGGCAAGTTTGAAATAATCGCCTATGATATTGAGGCGCAGGCTTATGGAGCGCATGATGATAGCTTTGTTGAGCTGGTAGGAAATGAAAAAGTATTTTATGCCGGTCAGGTCGAGAGGCTGAAAAAGCAATTAATGGACAGCGACAGGTTCAAACCTGTACAACAGGCCAGAAGTACGACCAGCAGTCTCATCGACTGGAAATATTTGCTTGCAATTGTACTGGCATTGCTGGCAACAGAGTGGTTTTTAAGAAAGTATAACGGTTTAATATAATGATATGGAAAGAGTACCTAAGGCAGTAGTAATTGCCGCAATCGCGATAATAGCAGTTATCATCGTGATCTTCAAGAGTTCTGTAGTGATAGATGCTGGTCAGGCGGGAGTTTTATTTAAACCTTTTAGCGAGGGTGTGGATACAGACAGCACTTACGGCGAGGGTTTTCACATTATCGCCCCCTGGAATGATATGATCATTTTTCCGGTGCGCCAGTTGTCCATAAGTGACAAGATGCGCGTACTTTCGGTTAACGGGCTGGAAGTAACGGTGGATGCTACGGTATGGTATCAGCCAGAATATGAGAGATTACCATATTTGTATCAAGAAAAAGGGATCAATTATGAGCAAAACATTCTAGAACCTGCGATCAGCGCGGCAGCGCGTAGTGTAGTAGGACGATACACCCCGGAACAATTATATTCTAGTAAGAGAGATGTCATCCAAACGGAGATACTAGAAGAAGCCCGTAAGGAACTGGAAAGCCAGTATGTTCAGGTGAACCGCGTGCTGGTAAAGGACGTGACCCTGCCTACAAAGATCAAGGAGGCCATCGAGCGCAAACTCAAGCAGGAGCAGGAGGCTTTGGAGTATGAATTCCGCCTGACCAAAGCCACAAAAGAAGCTGAAAGACAAAAGATTGACGCAGAGGGTAAAGCGGTAGCAAACCGTATCTTAAGTGCATCTCTAACAGATAAGATTCTGACTGAAAAAGGAATCGAGGCGACACTGCGCCTTGCAGAATCTCCTAATGCAAAAGTTGTCGTGGTGGGCGGAAGCGAGAGTGGCGGTTTACCGATTATTCTGGGTAACCAGTAATTCCGTTTACTAAATTTTCAAGCCTTTGTCGCAACCTAGCCTGGGTGGTGGCAAAGGCTTTTTTAGTTGAAAATGCGAGTATCTACGATGGAGATGATTTTCCACGACCCAGCATGCAGGATAAAGGTGAACGAGTTAGTTCCCGTGTGGGATAATTTCCCGTTAGCGATAAATCTGTACGGTGCGTGGATTGTCGTCAGTTGATCACTTTGCAGCAGAGAGATTTTGCCCAGCTCTTCCATAAATTCCAGACCTGCTGGAATTGATGCTATGGATGTGAGAAATTCATCTATTGTATTATCGGTTATAGCTTGGTCACCATCTTTCATGGCTACACTTTGTAGAATCGCGCTGGATATAAACATGCTGCGTAGAGCAGTGGTGTCCTGTGAATGAAAGCTATCAAAGAAATCATTAACTAATGCTTCCGGCTGCTTGTTGTTATGGACTCTGATCGCTGTGTGTTGCGCTTTCGCACTTCGACTGCGCTCAGTATAAACTTCCCTATCGGGAAAGTAGAATATAAAAAAACTATCAAAAAAGTAATTATCAATCGGTAGTTCATATCAGGATATTGCGTCCAGCAGAGTTGCTGGAAAAGCCTAAATTTACTTTTTAATTTTCTGTTATGTCCACCGCCAAAAAAGAATACAAACGCATCACCGTTAAATCACTGACCGAGATGAAAGCAAATGGTGAGAAGATCTCCATGCTTACGGCCTATGATTACACGATGGCCAAAATCATCGACAGTTCTGGAATCGACGTGATTCTTGTAGGCGACAGCGCTAGTAACGTAATGGCCGGGCATGAGACTACTCTACCCATTACACTGGACCAGATGATCTACCACGCCGGGAGTGTTGTGCGTGGCGTGGAACGGGCGCTGGTGGTTGTGGACCTGCCATTCGGTAGTTATCAGAGCGATCCTAAAGAAGCCCTGCGCAGTGCCATACGTATCATGAAAGAAAGCGGTGGCCACAGCGTAAAACTGGAGGGCGGCAGTGAGGTAAAGGAATCTATCAAACGCATATTGAATGCGGGAATCCCGGTTATGGGACACCTGGGACTTACGCCGCAGTCGATCTACAAATTTGGCACCTACAACGTAAGAGCAAAAGAAGAAGCCGAAGCCGATAAGTTGCTGGAAGACTCTCTGGCACTGGAAAGATGGGGTTGTTATGCCATCGTGCTGGAAAAAGTTCCCGCCGCGCTTGCAAAGAAAGTGGCTGACGCCCTCACCATTCCGGTGATAGGAATAGGCGCTGGTGGTGGCGTGGATGGACAGGTTCTTGTCTCTCACGATATGTTTGGCATGACACACGAATTCAATCCCCGATTTTTACGCAGGTATCTCAATTTGTACGAGGATATGGGCAACGCGGTAAGTTCTTACGTAAGTGATGTGAAGAGCAAGGATTTTCCTAGTAAGGGAGAGCAGTATTGAGTTTGTTGGGTTAGAGGATTAGTTGATTAGTTTAGTAGTGATCTATAAATCAAGAGATAGCATCGAGGGTTTATTATTTAATCCTTTTTTTACAGGTTAAAACTGGCGACTTCTTTTGTTAGCTGGTTATCCTTTTGGAGATATTTTATTGAGTCGAAATGTGCTTATTATCGAATTGATCATGAATTTTCGTTTTTGTAGAATCAAGGTGCTTTGATCGACAATCGATCAAACAGTTTTTGACTATTGATCATCCATAAAGACATATTCAATTTCAATTGATCTATAGCCGAAAGGGAAGATTCAAAGATTCCATACTCTGCCGTAAAATCATTTCTATAAACCGTATTCCCTCCTTACTTTTAGCGATTGACAATCGCAATTATGGGAACATTTATTATTGAGGGTGGCCACCAGTTGAGTGGCGAGATACAGCCGCAGGGAGCAAAAAACGAGGCGCTACAGATTTTGTGTGCCGTGCTGCTCACGCCAGAGCCTGTGGTGATCAACAATGTCCCAGATATTATTGATGTCAATAAACTGATTGCACTTCTCAACAACCTAGGTGTAAAGGTGACACGCAATGGGCCAGAGTCCTATACTTTTCAGGCAGACGACGTGAATCTGGACTTTCTACAGTCAGAGGAATATAAAATTCAGGGTAGGGGATTGAGGGGTTCCATTATGCTGGTTGGGCCTTTGCTCGCTAGATTCGGTAAGGGCTATATCCCTAGACCTGGCGGTGATAAAATAGGAAGACGCAGACTAGACACGCATTTTGAAGGTTTTATAAAGCTGGGAGCAAAATTCCGCTATAATCGTGAGGAGTACTTTTATGGTGTAGAGGCAGATGAGCTTAAAGGTGCTTACATGCTACTGGATGAGGCGTCAGTGACCGGGCACCGCAAATATTGTCATGGCTGCTGTTCTTGCTACTGGAAAAACAACTATTTATAACGCCGCGTGCGAACCCTATCTGCAACAATTGTGCAACATGCTGGTGCGTATGGGCGCGAAGATCTCTGGGATAGGTTCTAATCTTCTCGTGATTGACGGTGTGGATAGCTTGGCTGGAACTACGCATACCATTCTACCTGATATGATAGAGATAGGCAGCTGGATAGGTCTTGCCGCCATGACTAAAAGTGAGCTTACTATAAAGAATGTTTCTTACGATAATCTAGGTTTGATTCCCACCACATTTAAGAAACTGGGGATAAATCTGGAAAGAAGAGGAGATGATATTTATGTACCCGCCCATACGGAGGGTTATGAAATCCAGAGTTATATCGATGGTTCCATTCTGACCATTTCTGACGCGCCATGGCCTGGATTTACCCCAGATTTATTGAGTATTGTTTTGGTTATTGCTACCCAAGCTCGCGGTAGCTTACTCATTCATCAAAAAATGTTTGAAAGCCGATTGTTTTTTGTAGATAAACTCATAGACATGGGCGCAAAAATCATCTTATGTGATCCACACCGCGCCAGTGTCATAGGCCATGATTTCCAGTCTAGCCTCAAGGCAACCACGATGACCAGCCCAGATATACGTGCCGGAATCTCATTGCTCATCGCAGCACTAAGCGCAAAAGGAACCAGCACCATTCATAATATCGAGCAGATAGACCGCGGTTACCAAAACATAGATACACGCCTGCGCAGAATAGGAGCAAAGATCACACGACTGGGTGAGAAAGATTGAGCTTTTCAACAATTAATATTGAATACTGAACACCGAACACCGAACACCGAACACCGAACAGAGATTATCGATTTTTGAAATTTAGTTTGGTGGTCGTGTTTTAAAAAGTGATTTTTATAATTGTCTCTTGTCTCTTGTCTCTAGTCTCTTGTCTCTTGTCTCTAGTCTCTAGTCTCTAGTCTCTAGTGTAGAGTCAGTAGTTAACCGTCAGTTGTCGATTGTCAACCATCTGTCGTCATCTTCAATCTCGATTGTATTTTATTGCTGCTGCGTGCTCGTAATCCCAATGATTTGCTGGATTCTAAATGGTCGTATAAGTCTGCTATATCCACAATTACAGCCGAAACTATCTTAACCTGAACTTTGTAGAAGTTAGGCGCGACTTTTGTTAGTTTTGTTTTGTGGTTAAACGATTATTTCTTCTCTTTCTATTCGTGGGTTTTGCCGCTGGTTATGCGCAGGAAATTCCATCGTCCAGTAGCAGGAAGATTGAGCCTGTCAAAAAAGAAACAGAAGGTGAGGAGGAATCCATGCTATTCCCTAAAAAGAAATCCCCGTCCATCGTTTACAAAAGACCAGATTCCAAGCCGTTGCTCAATATGCGCACCGATACCGATCTGGTGGATCCAGGTATAAAATTCAAGAACCAAAAGTTCAAACAAGACCGCTACATGTCACCTGGTTTTGTAAGTGATACTTTTCTGGGCGAGCTGCGTACGGGTGAGGCAGTTCTTAAATTAGTTTGCAGGGATCATCAGTACGTGGATGGTGATATGGTACGTATCTGGGTAGATGATCAGGTAGTAGTAGAAAAAATTTATCTGACCAATTCTTTTCAAGGACTTGATATCCCATTAAAAGCGGGTTTTAATAAGGTAGAAGTAGAGGCGCTGAATCAAGGAAGTAGCGGTCCCAATACCGCACAGTTCAAAGTAATGGATAAGAAAGGCACCGTTGTTCAAGATCGCGTTTGGAATTTGAGCTCTGGGGTCAAAGCTTTACTGATTATCATCCGCGAGTAATTGATTCTCTTTTAGTTCTACTACTGATTTACTATCAAGAGTCTCTATATCGAGACTTCCTATTCTGACTCTTACCAATCGCAATACCGGAAAACCTACCACCGCACACATTTTACGTACCTGCCTGAATTTGCCCTCAGTCAGGGTGATGCTTACCCATGAGGTAGGCCCGTGACGTTCATCTCTGATGCGTTGTTTGGTTTCTGGTAAAGTGGGTTGAGCTATGATTTTTGCTTTGCATTTCTTTGTCTGGTAAGGTTTACCATTGATACTTATCTCTGCACCAGTTTTGAGTTTTTCAACGGTGTCTGGCGTGATGATGCCATCCACTTGCGCGTAGTATTCCTTTTCCCACTTTTTTGAATTATTGATGCGGTAACTCAGATTGCCATCGTTTGTTACAATAAGCAATCCCTCGCTGTTTTCATCCAGCCTTCCCACAGCCATCAGTCCATCTGGAAAGTCTGCCAGCTCGCCCAGGAATCGCTTGTTGCGCTGGTGCCGGTCATGGGTGATAAACTGGCTGAGCATGCGATAGGGTTTATAGATTAGGTAGTGGGGCATTGCGTATCTAGATGAATAAATTGATTGAATATCTACTTTTGTAAAAGTATAGAGGCCGGGTATTTGTTCTTTAAAAACTATATCAACTTATTGTTTAAATCCTAGATTGTAAGTTTACCTATTTATCAATCATATGAGTAGTACTCAGATTTTAAAGACAATAAATGGGAAACCTTTTTTCTCTCTTGTAAGCTGTTCATTTTTATTTTTATTTGGTCAGTTAGCTTATGGTCAGGTAGTAGTCGTTGATTGGGAGCAGGCAGATAATAAACTAGGAAAACTCACAATCTCTCAGAGCAATGTTAGTCTTGAAAGGTTTATTTCTCCTCATGATACCTTAAACCTAGCGCAATTTTCTTTTAGTGCTTCAGAACCTATTACTGGAACATTAAACGGTGGTGAGCCAAAAGCTTTTTATGCCACCGATAGCACGGTAAACTTAGATTTTGGTATTGTACCTACGCTTCTTGAGGCTGTAGAATTGTCTGTCAAAAAGGTCAAGAAATTAAAGCTTAAAAACTATAAACAAAAAATTAACACTAAAAATGTCAATGCATTTTCAAAAGCTAGTTACGGTTTTTTAGTGCCCGAAATTGAATTTATTACTTGTGTTATACCCGACAAGAAACGCCAATTTGATCTAAAGATAAGTACCATCGATTTTCCAGTAAAAGCCCTGGATAAATCAACCCGGGATTCACTTATATTACGTTTAAATATCTACGATGATGAAAAAAAAATAGTCGGTTCGTATGAGAAGATTATAGCGCCAGATTTTAAGAGTGATCATTTAGAATTTAAAATCAACGGGTTGTTAACCATGCCCCCGGCTGGTTTGTGTTTAGGTCTTGAGGGATTGCCAGTAAGCAATAAGGATTATTCAGGTGAATTGTACGCTCATCCTAATTTTAATATATTACAATTTATTTTCAGTCAGTTTTCTGAGCCGGTATCCTATATAAGATCGAGTCCAGATTATAGTTGGCTTGAAATGTATAGATTTAATTATAACTTACCCTCCTATATTACTAAATTATACTACATACCTTATCGTGGTAAATATTTTGATAACCTCAATCTTAGGTTTGATATGAATCTGGTCAGAGATTGAACACCATATTAAGGCGTACTATTACTCACCTGCAACACCTTTCCGTTAAAATATTGGTGTCCAGTCAGGCTGAAGTCTTTGATGTATTCTGCCATTTCTTGTGGTTCTGTGGGGGCTTTGTAGCCTGGAAAAGCTTCTGCCAGCATCTCGGTTTGAACGGCGCCTAGGGCTAGGGTGTTGAATGAAATTTTACGGTCCTTGTATTCTTCTGCAAGTAGTTCAAATAGCGTGATTACGGCTGCCTTTGCGCTGGAATATGCCGCAAGCCCAGGGAATTTAGCGCTACCCTGTATGCCGCCCATGGAACTTATTGCCACTACGTGTGAACCCGCTCCCAATAGGGGCAATAATTCTTGCGTGAGATGTACCACGCCAAAAACATTCACCTCATAACATTCCTGAAAATCATGTATGGTCAATTCTTTAAAAGGTGCGTTGATCAGCATCCCGGCATTATGGATCACCACGTCCAGATGATCAATTTCTTTCTTGATCTCATTAACGGTTTCCGTGATGCTCTCTGGATCGCTCAGATCTGTAGAAATTGCCGTGACTTTTTCTAGGTTGAGGGATTGTATGGAATCACGCTTTCGCGAAAGCGCAAATATCCTATGCCCCGCGGCAGCCATCAACTTACAGAGTTCAAATCCTATTCCCCTGCTGGTTCCCGTAATCAAAATATTCTTACTCATCTATGCTGCGTATTTTCAGTTTGTTATTATTAATCACCTCCAGTACGCCGGGCATCAACGCATCAACCACCCGTGCCATGTGCGCGGTGTCGATCTCTGACATTTCATCTCCCACTTTGTGATAGTGGGCAAAATTTGTAAAATCAAAGGTGTAAAAAGTCTGCGCGGGAATCCCAAAAGTCTCAAAAAACGGAAAGTTGTCTGAACGCTTGAAAAGATTGAAATCTGCTGCCTTTTGCAATTTCCCCGTGGCCGTAATTTCCTTGTTTGCCTTATTGAATATCTCGCCCATATTTGACATGTCGTAACCGGTGAGATAGGTGAGGTAGGGCTTGTCCTGCATGGGGACGCCGGTCATCTCAAAATTGAGCATGGCGACCACGTTCATGCCGTCTGCCTGCATGCGCTGCGCAAGATGTTCTGAGCCCAGCAGCCCTTTCTCCTCGGCCGAGAAGAGTGCAAAAACAACCGTGCGCCTATTGAAATCAAGGTCTTTTAAAATCCGAGCGATGGACATGACCGTTGCTGTTCCAGTTGCGTTATCATTAGCACCATTTGCAATGCTATCACCCGCCACCGCTGCCATCCTACCTATATGGTCGTAATGTGCACCTATGACGACAATCTCGTTGCGCAGCTTGCCATCGCTGCCCGGCATCTGGGCAACGATGTTAAAGGCCTCCTTGCCATTTGCATCAAAGTTGTCGCGGTATGTGCCGTAGAACGGCTCGATACCCAGCTCCTGAAATTCTGCCGCGAGATACTCTGCTGCTTTTGCAATGCCTATGCTACCGGTATCCCGGCCCTGCAATTCATCACTTGCCAGATAAGCCAGGTGGGTTCCCAGGTAATCTGATTGAGCTTTGGGGATTTTGAGTTCTTTAATCTTACCGATCTGCTGCTGGGCATTATCAACTTTATCCAGCTTTTTCTGGCTACTACAAGCCACCAGAAACATGGCAATGAGAATATAGGGGACTCGATTCATGATTAGGTTTTGTGTGGGTAAAGATAAGCGGTCTTTAAGGTCGGGGAATTTACGTCTGGGGTTGCGGGATTTTTGTTTTGTTGTCTAGTTGTTTTGTCGTCAGGTTGTTTTGTTAATCCACGGTAAGGTTTCATGTTTTTTCGTGAGCTGTGAGCTTTTAGCTGTGAGCTATTAGCTCTTAGCTCTTAGTTATTGGTTTACCGTCTGTTCTCGTTTCTAGTTGTTGATTCACAGATGTCAATTTGAATGCGGTTGAGGGAGAGATTCATGTTTTCGGATCCTTTGTTGGTGTTATCTTTTTTGTAATCTATTAACTGATCAACTGATCAAACTGATCAACTGATTGACCGGTTTTCTTAAAGTCTACTTCAACTGTGATAATATTTCTTGTGTCCAGTTTTTTGGAAATTCTGTTTTCTTTTAATATCACACACTGTCAGTCGTCAGTCGTCAGTCGTCAGTCGTCTGACCAATCATATTTCAAATTTTTGAAGCTGGCTACAAAGCGTCTTTTGTCTTACCTCTTGCCTCTTGCCTCTTGAGTCTAGAATCTAAAATCCAGCATCCAAAACCCTTCCTCTAGATCGCGCCACGTAATTTATGTTTCTGGTAAAGTATGGTCTGTGGCATCCCGCTATCTTTGTTGCAAGAATCATTTTATGCTAGAAGAAGACAAGCACGAGTATGAGAGGGCCATCCTGATAGGGATCGTTACCCAGCAACAGGACGAGGACAAACTGGAAGAATACCTGGATGAGCTGGAATTTCTAGCCTACACGGCAGGTGCTAGTATTTCAAAACGTTTTAAACAAAAACTACAGCATCCCAATCCCAAAACCTTTATAGGTAGCGGTAAAATACAAGAGGTAGCTGAGTATGTAAAGGCGCATGATATAGATACCGTGATCTTTGATGATGAGCTATCACCCGCGCAACAAAAGAATATTGAGCGCATTCTGGAGACTAAAATCATTGATCGTACTTATCTGATCCTAGATATTTTTGCCCAGCGTGCGCAGACCAGTTATGCCCGTACGCAGGTAGAACTGGCACAATACGAATATCTACTTCCCAGACTTGTGGGTTTGTGGACCCACCTCGAGCGGCAGAAGGGTGGTATAGGAATGCGCGGGCCTGGTGAGACAGAGATCGAGACGGATAGACGTATCGTACGTGATCGTATCTCATTGCTTAAAAAGAAACTGCTCACCATCGATAAACAGATGGCCACACAGCGCGGCAACCGCGGCAAGCTGGTGCGGGTGGCACTTGTGGGCTATACAAACGTGGGAAAATCCACGCTGATGAATGTGGTTGCAAAAAGTGAGGTTTTTGCAGAAAATAAGCTTTTTGCCACGCTGGATACAACCGTGCGTAAGGTTGTCATAGGTAATCTTCCATTTTTACTAACTGATACGGTAGGATTTATACGCAAGCTGCCTACACAGCTGGTGGAATCATTCAAGTCCACGCTGGACGAGGTCAGGGAGTCTGATCTGTTGTTGCATGTGGTGGATATCTCCCATGAGTCGTTTGAAGACCATATTGCCAGCGTAAATGATATCCTGACAGAAATTGAGGCGATCGATAAGCCTACCATCATGGTTTTCAACAAGATCGATCAGTACCAGGCGCAAGATTATGACGAGACTGATCTGATCAACCCTCGTACGAGTGCGCATTACAGCCTGGAAGAATGGGAGGAGACGTGGATGAATAAGATGGGCGAGGATGCCGTTTTTATCAGCGCGATCAATAAGGATAATTTAGACAGCTTTCGCAAGAAGGTGTATGATAAAGTGCGATCCATTCATGTGGAGCGCTTTCCTTATAATGAGTTTTTATATCCTGATTTGGATGGTGAGGAAGAATCTCTTTGAAAACCAACAGTTATAGCACAAAGTAATTTTATTGAAGTGACCACATTAATCAATTGACTGAACTTAGGAGAATATCATTGTTGATTGTCGTTATTTCAGCGGCTATAATTTTGGTAATTCTAGCTCTTACTTTTTTTTCTTTCAATTTAAATTATGCCGATAGGGAGGGTCAATCAACAAATACTTTAATAGGCGTTGCGCTAGATGCTAACATGTTAGATGCTAACATGGTAGATGCTAACCCACGAGATGGTGAACTTATTTTCAAGAGCAAATGTGCTGCTTGCCATAAACTATACAAAGAGGCTATGGGTCCTGCTTTGTTCAATTTTCTAGAGAACCACCGCAGTCTAGATATGCTCTACTTTACAAATTTTGTCAATAAAGAGGATTCGTTACTAAGTCATGGAAACCAGAGGGCTTTGCAAATTAATGGAAGCTACTCTCGTGATTTTACACATGATTTCAAACTTAGCGAAAGGGATATCAGCGATTTATTAAGCTATTCCTCTGGTAGTTAAATGCTCATCTCAACAACATACCCCTCATGACTACGCACGTTCATGACGTGGCCATCCTCAAAGATCAGGTACTGGCCTTTGATGCCTTTTAGGATTCCTGCGTGTTCAGGTGCTTTGGACAGATTGATGGTTTTAAGCTTTTCTGGATATTGAATTACGGGGAAGGAGATATTTGTTTCGGTGGCATCTTTAATTATGTACTCCCTGGCTTGTTCTGGGATTTGGGAAATTACGCTTTCGCGAAAGCGTAACAAATCAACATCTTCAATCTCATTCTTCAACATCTTGCGCCAGTTGGTCTTATCTGCCACGTGTTCCTTGAGGGCAACCTCTGTAATTCCGGCCAGATAGCGGTTAGGCGTTTCAAGAATAGGTAGAGCCTCGTGCGCGCCCTGGTCTATCCAGCGGGTGGGAATCTGGGACTTGCGGGTAACGCCTACCTTGACATTACTGCTGTTTGCCAGATAGACGATGTGCGGTCGCAGCTGCACGCGCTGCTCGTATTCCAGGTCGCGGTCTTCCTCGCCCAGATGGGCGCGGCTCAACTCTGGTTTCATGATCCATTCCCCTGCCTGTGGCACCTGCTGGGAGCAATCATAGCAGAATCCCTGCCGCCATATACGCTTGTCCAGCCCGCAATTGAGACACTCGTTTGCAACATGTTTTATACTGATCTTGCGATCCAGCAGCTGGTTGACATGGACAAAGTGATCCTTGAAGGAGAGATAGTACTGGACCTGCTCTTTGAGCTCAGTTTGCATTTTGCGTATGGTACCCGTTACTTTCATCTAGCGATTTTTATATATTTACCAGTAACTACTTTCCAGCAAAAATAGCACTTACCGTATGGCAAATGCCCTACTCAACTCTGTAGTCTCCTGGTTTCTCAAGAAACGCATCCACGATATGGAGCTTTTTATGAAGCACCCGCAGGAACTGCAGTTCAATCTTTTGAAAGATCTGATCTATACGGCACGGCATACGCAAGTGGGACAGCAGTATGATTATGGCAGCATCCAGAATTATCGCGAGTTTGCAGATAGGGTGCCGCTTTCCAATTATGAAAGCTGCCAGCAGGCCATCGAGCGGGTGCGCAATGGCGAGCCTAACGTTTTCTGGCCTACGGATATCAGATTTTTTGCCATGAGCAGCGGTACCACCAGCAGCCGCAGTAAATTTATCCCGGTGAGCCAGGAATCTTTACTGGACTGCCACTATGCGGCGACTAAGGATCTGCTATGTATGTACCTGCATAACAATCCAGGATCCAAATTATTCCGTGGAAAGGGATTGAGGCTGGGTGGCAGCAAGAAACTGAATAAGCAAAGTGGGACGGCATCTGGCGATTTGAGCAGTATTCTGATAGATAACATGCCATTCTGGGCAGATTACAGTTCCACACCGGATAATGAGACGGCGCTCATGCCAGACTGGGAGACAAAACTTCCAGCCCTGGTACGCGAGACAATTTACGAGAATGTGACCAGCCTCGCCGGCGTGCCATCCTGGATGATGGTACTGTTGAACAAGGTGCTGGAGACTACGGGCAAAGACCATATCCTGGAGGTGTGGCCGCAGATGGAGGTATTCTTCCACGGCGGGGTGAGCTTTGATCCATACATAGAGCCGTATAAAAAACTGCTGCCAGATCCACAGATCAAATATTACGAGACCTATAATGCCAGCGAGGGATTTTTTGCGATTCAGGATAGCAACGATAGCAAGGAGCTGCTGCTCATGCTGGATTATGGTATTTTTTACGAGTTCATCCCCATGGAAAACTATGGAACCGTGGATGAGAAAGTCATCCCACTAGGGGAGGTGGAGCCGGGCAAGAATTATGCAATCGTTATTACCACAAATGCCGGGCTGTGGCGCTATAAGATAGGCGACACCATACGCTTTACGAGTACCTCGCCCTACCGCATCAAGGTGACGGGTCGTACGAAGCATCATATCAACGTTTTTGGCGAGGAGCTGATCATTGAGAATGCTGAAAATGCCCTGCGGCGAGCGATTCAAGACGTGCCGTGTGTGATCAAGGATTACACGGTAGCACCCATTTTTATGCAGGGCAGGGAAAAAGGTGCCCACGAGTGGATCGTGGAATTTGAGAAGATGCCTGGTGATGTTTCCGCTTTCGCGAAAGCGCTAGACCACCATCTACAGCAAGTCAATTCAGACTATGCGGCAAAGAGGTACAATAATACGACGCTGGATCTGCTCAAAATGAACGTGGCACAACCAGACCTGTTTTATAACTGGCTGAAAAAGAAGGAAAAACTGGGCGGCCAGCACAAAATCCCACGATTGAGCAACAAACGTGACTACCTGGAAGAATTATTAAAACTACAGCAAGATATGTCTCTTGCCGTTTAAAAATTAAATCATGGCGATACAAGCACCTTTCAATTTGAACCAATGGATAGAGGACAACCGCGACCTGCTCAAACCTCCCGTAGGCAACAAGAACCTCTATCGCGATGCGGGTGACTATATCGTGATGATCGTGGGTGGGCCTAATGCCCGCAAGGATTACCATTACAATGAAACGGAAGAATTGTTTTACCAGCTGGAAGGGGAAATAGAAGTCCATGTTCAGGATGATGGCGAGAAGCGTACGATGAAGTTGGGCCCCGGTGATATGTACCTGCATCCAGGGAAGGTGCCACATTCTCCCGTCAGGCATTCTGGCTCGATAGGGCTGGTTATAGAACGCAAGCGCACCAGTCCAGATGCGGTAGATGGTTTGCTGTGGTACTGTGACAATTGTAACCACAAACTGCATGAGACCTACTTTGAGCTGGATGATATTGAGAAGGACTTCTTACCCAGATTTAGTGAGTTCTATACTTCAGAGGAACTGCGCACCTGCGATAATTGTGGTGAGGTCATGGATGTGGATGAGCGTTTTGTGGGATAATTTCTTCTGTTCAATTGCTGTGATTAGGGATGAGTGCCAGATTGCTAGCACTCATCAGGGATTAGGTTAACTTTGCAGCTCATTTGTTTCTATGGAATACCTTAAAAAAATGTGGCCCTTTGTCATACCCTACAAAAGGTACATTTATCTGAATATCTTCTTCAATATTCTGTATGCACTTTTCAGTACCCTGGCAATGATCTCGCTTATGCCTATGATCAATGTGCTATTTGCTGATAAAGAAGAGGTACGCGAGAAAATACAAAATGCAGATGAGCTGGACATAAGTAGTATGGATAGTATCAAAGCATATTTTGATAATATGCTTTACGATCTTGTAAGGGACACTTCTCAGGATTCTGGAGCTCAAACGGTACTTATGTACATGATTATCTTAATCATAGCATTTTTCTTACTCAAGAATGTTTTTAATTACCTCGCAGTCTTTTACATCACCTATTTGCGTAATGGTGTTTTGATGGACTTGAGAAATGAGGTTTACAAAAAAATACTGGAACTACCCATAGCTTATTATTCAGAAAAGCGCAAGGGCGATGTAATTGCCCGCATATCTGCAGATGTTGCCGTGGTGCAAACATCAATGCTAAGCGTTCTAGAGCTGGTCGTGCGTGAACCGCTCACCATACTGTTTGCAGTAGTAACCATGTTTATTATAAGCGTAAAGCTAACCCTGTTTGTCTTTTTATTTATACCCATCGCGGGATTCCTTATCTCATTACTAGGTAAGAAGCTCAAAAAGCAGTCACAAAAGGTACAGGAAGAGAACGGTATATTTCTTTCTACACTAGAAGAAACACTCACTGGATTGAGGATTATCAAAAGCTATAACGCAATCAATCAATTTACCAGAAGATTCAATGCCTCTACGGATAGATTAAAGATGTATTCAAACAGCCTGGCGCACCGCCAGAATCTGGCCTCGCCCGCAAGCGAATTTTTGGGGATCGCTACAATTGCTGCTTTATTGTGGTATGGTGGTTCCATGGTGCTGGTAGATGGCACCTTAAGCGGTGGCGCATTTATAGGTTACATGGGGCTTTCTTATCAAATACTTACTCCAGCAAAATCCATAAGCAAGGCCAGTTATATGGTTAAAGCGGGCAATGCCGCGGCAGATCGTGTACTTGAATTACTTGAGCAAGAATCCAGTCTAAAAGAGAAAAGCAACGCCATCGTCAAAGAGCGTTTTGAAGAAGGGATAACTTTCAACAATGTGAAGTTTGCTTATGAAGAGCAGCCTGTTTTACATGATTTTTCTCTGCACATACAGAAAGGTAAAAAGGTAGCTTTGGTAGGTCAATCGGGAAGTGGTAAATCTACCATAGCCAGTTTGCTCAATAGATTTTACGATGTCAAAAAAGGAAGCATCCAGATCGATGGCATTGATATACGCGATATGACTAAGGGCTCGCTGCGAGAGCTGATAGGGTTTGTATCGCAAGATTCTATACTGTTTAACGAGACTATTAAAAATAATGTCACCTTAGGACGCGAGGATGTGAGTGATGATCAAGTTATCGATGCACTCAAGGTCGCAAATGCATGGGAGTTTGTTAAGGATTTGCCTAAAGGGATCTACACTAATACGGGTGATAGCGGCGGCAAACTTTCTGGCGGGCAAAAACAGCGGGTGAGTATTGCAAGAGCAGTTTTAAAAAATCCTCCGATTATGTTGCTCGATGAAGCGACAAGTGCTTTAGACACAGAAAGCGAACGCCTGGTTCAAGATGCACTGGAAAAAATGATGCGCAATCGTACTAGTATTGTCATTGCGCACCGTTTATCCACCATACAGAACTCAGACCACATTGTCGTATTAGAACGAGGTAAGATTGTAGAACAGGGAGACCATCAGGTATTGCTTGATAAGAAAGCTACCTATTATAGCCTGGTCAATATGCAGTCGCTGGTGTAGATAGATTGCGAATAGATTTTGCGTAATTTGATAGCGACGAGCTATCAGCGGAGTTTGAAAAACAGCTTAAAGCAATTAAAAATCTTCTTTATAGTCGATGCTTTATTTATGTAGAATAGCAGTCTATAATTCGAGAGGGCAAGAGTCACCCTTTTCATTTTGCAATAGAATCGGTCACCCTCATAGGCCTCGCTAAATTCAGCAGCAAACGATTCACCTGTTACTTGAAAAATGCGCTCACCCAGTAGACTAGTTCTGTTACGTTTGAAAACTTTCTTTTCTGTTTTGCTTTTCTTTTCTGTGGTTCCCAGAAGAACATTATCCTGATGAAATCGATACTTGATCAGAGAACTGGGATGGTAAGCGATTCCATTTCCAGCACCGGCATGGATGGCAAGCCACCAGTCATGGGCAATATCCTCTGAAAATGGGAGACTGCGCTGGAGTAGAGAATGAGTAATTATTGATGCGTGACCTGAGATACAATTATTGATGAGAAATGGCTTATATGATTTACCCTGATACATATTGTATTTATCAGCCATTGTCTTTTCTAGACCCAATAACTGAGAATCTACAATTTGTGAATTACAATATATTAGATCATTAGAACCTATCTCGTCCAGGAGTATTTTTATTTTTTCTGGATGCCACCAGTCATCTTGATCACAGGGTGCAATAAAATCTCCGTTAGCAAGCCGCAATGCTTTTTCAAAGTTCTTTACATAACCCAGGTTGACCTCATTGATCTCAATTGATAATCTGGCATCACCTTCAGCAAATAGTTTTACTATCTCCACAGTTCTATCCGTTGAGCAATCATCTACAACTATGACCTCAAGCTTTTTGTAGCTTTGACCTAGTACACTTTCAATTTGCTCTGTGATATACTTCTCTCCATTGAAGGTACACATAACAACGCTTACCAGTGACTCCATCATAACCTATATCGTTTGATGGTTCTCTTATGCAGAATCTTGTAGATTTTGTACTTATAATAGTTGTAGCTATTTGTCCAGAAATTAAACAAATATTCACTTATTTTTTGAAGATTATAAAAATTGTACATTTGATTAAATCCATATTTACGATATGAGTAAATCATGGTGAAATCTTTAATCACTTTTATATGATTTCTAGGAATATACTTCAAGATTTCCTCAAAAATCTCGTTGTGGATTAATTCAAAACATAAAAGTAATCGCTCGTAATATCTTACGTACAGGAAATTGTGAAGTGCTTTTTGGTCTTCAAAATTCTTTAAGGCATTTTTATTGGATTCTGAAGCTCTGTGAACCCTGAATTTCACCAGCTTTGAAGGAATGTAAACAAAAGATTCAGTCATAATCTTACGCAAGATAAATACATAATCTATCAACTGCTTAAAATCCAGTGGCATATCGCTGGGTTGAAACTTGTTTTTCTTAAACAGGAAACAGGGAGGTTCACCTATACAATTGTGAAAAAAATGAGGAGCGATGCGCAAGGCAGTTTCGTGTGGATCATATGCGCGACATTCTGGAAATATTTTTGACGTCTGGGGAAGATCTATGGTAAACATACGCTTATCTTTCTCGTCATAACCGTCCTCAAAAAAGTACTCCCTGTCACAAACTACTGTGGATACGTCATGTTTGAAAGCTTTTTCTACCATCAATCTGACCGTATGATTTTCCATCAAATCATCTTGAAAAAGAAACTTGATCCACACACCACTGGCATGCTCTATAGAATTGATCCAGTTTTGAACTAGTCCTACATTTTGCTCATTTTTGACAACGCGTACGCGGGAATCGTGTTCAGCATATTTTCTGCAGAATTCAAAGGTCCCATCTGTAGAATGGTCGTCACAGATCACTATCTCAATATTATCATAGTCCTGATTTACCGCACACTCCATAGTCTCTTCTATAAACTTCATCCCATTGTAGGTAGGGATGCAAATGGAGACTAAAGGTGAACTCATGATTGCAGAATTTCGCGCTCTACGCAAAAATAAGGTGAAGTGAGTATAGAACTACATTTAGGAGCAGCCTTGTGGTTAAATTTATTCGGGCTTCATGCGATCAGAATTTACTTTGATGAATTACATATCAGAAATTAAGAAATCCAGGTCCCTTTCCACTATCTCATGAATCAACACGTCTGCTCGCTCAGATCTCACAATCGCTGGGTCAAAAACATAATCCCATAAAAAAATACTCTCACCAAAAGTGGTTTTCATATACCTTCTGAAATATCCGAAAAAAGAATCATTTATGATCATGACTTTAAGATCGTTAGTCTCTGACGTAAACCTCAACTCGTAGAAGCTAGGATCTTTGTGATAGTTCCTGCGTACGGGCAAACTAGGTGGATGCTGGGTGGATTGAGGCTCCTTTTTGAACGTAAACGAAATATAGTCTTCTTTTTTCTCTAACATCAACATGCCATTCAAATCGCCTACCGGCTGAATGGTCGTATCAATTTTCATGTCGTTGATCTCGTAATTTTTGAACTTTTCGTTTGGGAAATCTGCAGCAATCTTTTTCATAATTTCCTGCTGAGCCAGAAAGCCGCCATAATCATTCCAGTGAGTATCTGTGCGATGGTAAAGCCGCATACTACTTTTGTTTTCTTCAAACCTTTTGCCCAGGTCTATAAAACTTACTCCTATCAAGCTACAAATGGAATCCACTTGTTTCATTTTAGTATTTCTTTCTGTTTTTGGAAAACCCAGCTTCTCAGGATAGATTGTAAGTTTATTAGGTCCTACTGCTAGATAAAATTTGCATCCTATTTCATCAGTCACTTTCTTTCTTGCGGATAGTACTTCTTTGAGTTTATTAAGTTCGGAATTTGTAAAGGTTTTCAAGCCCAGAGACTCAGAAAATGCATCGCTAAAATCATCCCCCACAAACTTCCATCCATTTCCTGCATCAATCACCTTTTCTGGTAGTATTTGTTGATTAAAAAAATCTTGTTTAATCAATTTGTGAAGCTCAATCAGTTCAACTTTATAGGGAAAATTACGTTTAAAATTTAAGCTAATATCCTTTTCAGTAGGACTTACACCCTCCGTGTGGATTCCTAGTACGGTAAATACCACAGGTATTATTAAGATAATGGCCACTGTGGAGACAAACAACTTTTTGATAATTGAATTCAACTGCGTTCTAATTAGAATCTGAAGTAAATAAATGGGTCATAACCCCCTATTGCTACGTAGGTAAGTGAAATAAAAAACAGCACCAAGATAAAACCATACCTGGGGATGGCGTATACTTCCTTTCTCAGCTTTTTGCTGATCCATGGGTAAACCGGCATGCTGAAAAGTATTGCTATTATCCCTATGATCGATGTATACCAATTGTAGTGAAAATACATTATATAATTGTCAATATAACTATCACCCGCAGTATAGATAAAGAGTTTTTTAAAATGCATAGCGCTATCCCATAAAGTCTCATGACGAAATAAGGTCCATGTTGTTGTAATAACTAATAACAAGTAAATATGTCTAGCAATGTCATGGAGTTTTTTTAGAATCTTACCCAGAAAGATCTTCTCCACAAAAATAAAGAAACCATGGGCAAGCCCCCACAGAACAAAATTCCATGACGCACCATGCCAAAGACCTGTGACAAGAAAAACAATGAATA
This sequence comes from uncultured Flavobacteriaceae bacterium, assembly GCA_963740155.1. GTDB lineage: Bacteria > Bacteroidota > Bacteroidia > Flavobacteriales > Flavobacteriaceae > Nonlabens. The sequence goes on from CAVUDE010000005.1 coordinate 649,708, forward strand.
AATTTACGTACATACGATTACGTGGTACCCTATTTCCACCTAATGGTATATAAAGGTAATCCCTAAACCAAGTAGAAAGCGAGATGTGCCAGCGTCTCCAGAACTCTGTGATGCTTTTTGATATATATGGGTAATTGAAATTTTCTGGAATCTTGAAACCCATCATCCTTCCTAATCCTATGGCCATATCAGAATAACCTGAAAAATCAAAATAAATTTGAATGCTATAAGCTATGAGTGCCAGCCATGCCATCTGCGTGGATATTCCGTCATTGCTGTATAGGAAAATCATATCTGCTAGAGAGGCAAATGTGTTTGCGATTATGACTTTCTTACCTAGACCTAAAATAAACCTTTCCAGACCTAAAGCAAATTCATTTATAGTCACAGTTCTCTCATGCAAATATTCTTGTACATCAACATAGCGCACTATAGGCCCAGCCACAAGTTGTGGGAACATGGTAACATACGTTGCAAACTCTATAAAATTCTTACTGGCAGTAGCCTGATTCCTATAAACATCAATGGTATAGGACATGGTCTGGAAAACATAAAAACTGATTCCCATGGGCAATATGATTTCTGGGATGCCTTCCAGGATAGATACATTGATATCCAGAGTGTCCAAGATTCCTTTCAAATTATCAATCCCAAAATTGAAGTACTTGAAAAAACCTAAGGTTATAAGATTTGTTACGATAGAAATACGCAATCCCAGTTTACGCCTACCTTTAGCAATTAATTGCGCCGCATAGAAGTCCACGATGGTTGAGAATACCATCACCACTACCAGTAGTTCTTCACCATACGTGTAAAACCATAGGCTAGCCGCAAGCAGGATGTAGTTCCTAAATCTACTGGGCACTAAAAAATAGCAAAGCAATACTACTGGCAGAAACAGCAGTATGAAATAGGCAGAGCTAAATACCATAAAATGTTAAAAAAAACGCAAAGGTAATTCCGAGCCTACGAGAAAAGCGAGTATCTTATTGAAAATAAGGTGATTTTACACTAATCAAATTTTGTAGGAATCAGCTTTCAGTAATTGAGAGAGTCTAATAAAGTGAATATCCTTGATATTTAATAATTTAACCCAGTACCAGTCCCTTTTTACCCATCACGGGAACCACTTTTAGATCAGAGATTTTGAATGTTTTGGATTCTAGCGTGTATGTCCTATCATACAATTTACCGTCCTTAAAGTAGGTAAGCAGGTACTCGTTTTTGAAATCCAGCACGTCTTTGATGATCATTTCCACCCGCTGGGCACCCTTTGCGGGAACCACTTTGAATGCATGTCGCAGGGTTGTTGTTTTCCTACCATCTGCATGCTCACCGCGGCTTACCAGTAAACAGGATTCCAGTGGCTCCCCGCTGTCATTGATCAGATATATCACCCACTCTTTTTCCTGCGCATCGCCCTCTGGCACGACAGCTACATACACATCCTTTACCTCGGGTATTTCAATATCTTTTCTCATTCAGTCAGTAGTTTGTTTATTCTCACGACTAGTTGCTCGGTCGTTTCCATCGCGTTCAATTCAGCTGTCGTTATCTTGATCTCTAGGCCAGAGTTACTCGTCGGCAAGTCATTATAACCGTCCTGATCATCATATTTTTCCAGTACTGTGGGAAAGGTGAAATTAGGCAGCCATTTAGACCAGTATTTCTTTTTGAACTCATCTATATGCAGGAATTCTAGCGTGGTGTTTTTGCTTATTACGCTTTCGCGAAAGCGTAACCATTCATCATTTTGCCCCATTGCATCATGGGTAAGAGCACAAAGGCTGCAGGGATAGGACTCAGGCCGCAATAACTTGTGAGCGCCGTCCAGCAGGGAATTGAGCCAGCCGGATTTTGCGTTGTAGATAAATATCAGGTGCCGCCCCACTGCTAGAGAACGCTTGAGAACTGGCGCAGGAATCGCACGTCGTTTTCAAAAAACATGCGAATATCGCCTATTTGATACAACAACATGGCGATGCGTTCCACACCCATGCCAAAGGCAAACCCGCTATACACATCAGGGTCTATACCGCAATTCTTGAGCACGGCTGGATCCACCATACCGCAACCGCCTATTTCCAGCCAGCCCGTTCCCTTGGTGATTCTGTGATCCGTCTCGGTTTCCAGTCCCCAGTAGATATCCAGCTCTGCACTGGGTTCTGTAAACGGGAAGTAGGATGGACGCATCCTAATCTTACTCTTGCCAAACATCTCCTGCGTAAAATAGATCAGCGTCTGTTTCATATCTGCAAAGCTCACGTCCTTATCTATATAAAGACCCTCCACCTGATGGAAGATGCAGTGCGATCGCGCACTTATCGCCTCGTTGCGGAATACCCGGCCAGGCGAGATGGTACGTATGGGCGGTTCATTCTTCTCCATATAGCGTACCTGCACGCTACTGGTGTGGGTACGCAATAGCACGTCTGGATCTGTCTGGATAAAGAACGTGTCCTGCATATCGCGGGCAGGGTGGTGTTCTGGTAGGTTAAGTGCAGTAAAGTTGTGCCAGTCATCCTCGATTTCAGGCCCCTCGCTCACATTAAATCCTATGCGCGAGAAAATGTCTACCATCTGATTGCGCACGATGGATATGGGATGACGGGATCCCACTGGAACCGGGTAGCCAGGGCGGGTAAGGTCTTCTTTACTATCTTTTTTGGTAATGGTAGATGCGAGCTGTGCGTTGAGCTCTGCCACTTTCTCGTTTGCAGATTTCTTGAGCTCGTTGATCGCCTGGCCAAATGCTTTTTTCTGCTCCCCGGGTACTTCTTTAAATTTTGAGAACAATTCCTTGAGCAAGCCCTTTGACCCCAGATATTCTACCCTAAAAGCCTCCACGGCCTCCTGAGAATCTGCCTGGAATTCCTCTACTTTCTTCAAATGGTCTTTAACCCTATCCAGCATAACACTATTTCTGCGTGCAAATTTAAGTTGTATTGCCGCCGCATCCATAAGGGTGCAGTCGTATTATATAGTACCACTTGAAGTTTATCGCTGTAAAGAATATTGCCCTGTCTGATATTTAACCCGTATCAGATTCTTTTGAGCTGTACGCCGAGGGATCTTTTCATCGCCTAATGTCCTATAGTTTGTTTCCAGGAAAACTTTTTGGTATGCAATGTCGCAACTTGATAGAACTAGCCAATCTTAATATCTTTCTTGAGGGTTATCGTCAGGTCTTTGAAGATATGTTTATGTTTGTATAGATGAATGTAGCACAACACATCTCTGATTTGCTTTATCGCCATGAGTGCGTGATTATTCCTGGACTGGGCGCACTGGTTTCTAGAAGGTTGCCCGCGCGCCATGATGCAGACAGCCACATTATTTATCCACCTACTAAACATATAGGTTTCAATTCGAGTATCACAAATAGTGATGGGTTGCTGATTGACTATGTTTCTCGGGTAGAGGATACTGATTATGTTGATGCTGCATCTGCCGTTCAAAATTTTGTCCTTTCCATCAAAAACGATCTGGATGAGAAAGGATTTGCACACATATCTAAAGTAGGGCAGTTGCGCAATGCAGAATTTGGTGCAGTCATATTCACTCCAGTCAATGTCATTAATTACTTGCCAGAAGCTTACGGTCTATCAATGTATGAGGCAACGCCTCTTACTCAGGCCAAACCAATAGCAATTCCCGCTGTTGAACAGGAGAAAGAAGTGGTCTCTCATCCCGCAACCGCTGCCCAGCCGCAGAATAGTGCTGGATGGTGGAGATACGTTGCAGCTGCAGCATTTGCCGGTGCATTGATATTTATGGGCTACCGTACTTACGAGAGCGAGACCGCCAGGCAGGAATCTGAGATCGCCCAGCAGGCAGCGAGAGAATTTCAAGACAGAGTACAAGAATCTACATTTACGGTTACCGCACCATTGCCCGCTATCAACTTAGAAGTAACAGCACTGGAGAAGACCCACCACATTATTGCTGGTGCTTTCAGAGATCCAGCAAATGCGACTAAACGTGTTGCCCAGCTCAAAGCCAAAGGCTTTAAGGCCCGCACGATAGGTGTAAATAAATACGGTCTGCACAACGTAGCTTTCTCAAGCTATGTAGATCGTGACGATGCGATCAACGAGCTCTACCGCCTGCGCGGGCTGGGCTATACGTCTGCCTGGTTGTTTACGGGTACGCTGGAGAAGTAACAAGAATTTTTGGTTATTCTGTAAAGTAAATCCAATTTACGAATCAAAGACTCTCTGCCAATTTGACAAATAGACATTTTAATCAAATCGATAAGAAAGGATGAAGCTGAAACAAATTTTAATTCTTTTTTCATTTTGGACATTTTCGTTTTCACAAGCCCAGATTGTAGATTTAGGTGAAACTAGTGAATGGGTGCAGATAGGTGAATGGCGAGCAATGGGTTCGACCTTTGCAGCACTTTCAAAAAAAGGTGACCGCTACTGTCTTGGATTTGAGGATTCAAAATATAGTAAGATTTCTTCATGGGAGCAGGTTTGCTTTGATGCTACAATTGAGGATATAGATAAATTGCATTGTAGAATATTAGACGCCATGGTCGTTGAAGATCATGATAATATCCAAATGAAAATAGGTGAAGAAACAGTTCTATTCAAATTCCCGAAAAAGAAGCGGGTGGTAGTTGAAATCTTATTAGGAGGTGGTGCAAATAGATATACATCCCATCCCATACGTATGAAAAACTGGGACAGGTTATTTGGAAAGATCTAGTTCCTCATAGAATTACTGATAACCAGCAGCCTGCAGGTTAAACAAGCGGGCATAGGTTTTATCGCCCGCCATTAATTCCTCGTGGGTGCCCATCTCTTCTACCTGCCCGTTTTCTAAAACCAAAATACGATCTGCCATACGCACGGTAGAAAAACGGTGGGAGATAATGATGCTGGTCTTACCTTTGGTCAGTCCTATAAAGCGTTCAAAAACATCGTATTCTGCCTGTGCATCTAGCGCGCTGGTGGGTTCATCCAGCACGATCACGTCTGCATCTTTCATGTAGGCGCGGGCTAGGGCTACCTTTTGCCATTGACCACCGCTCAATTCTTGACCAGCGGCAAATCGCCTGCCCAGCTGCTGGTTCACCCCATCCTTAAGCACGTTGATGACCTGATCTGCCAGACTTCGTTGCGCTGCATTGCCTATCATCTCATCGTTTTCAAGTTCGGCGATATTCCCCACGGCAATGTTTTCCCGCAAGCGGAATTCATATTTAAAGAAATCCTGAAATATGACACCGAATCTGCGCCTGTATTCTTCCTTGTTGAATTTCCTGATATTGATCCCGTCCAGTAGAATCTCTCCAGCGGTAGGTTCATAGAATCTCAAGATCAATTTTATAAGCGTGGTTTTTCCAGCACCATTCTGCCCCACGAAAGCAATTTTCTCACCCGCCCTGATCTTAAAGTTAATGCCCTTGAGCACTTCAATCTCACTACCCGCATAAGAAAAATGTACGTCGCGCAATTCAAAGCCGTCCACGATCTTACTGGGTAATGGCGTGTAGGTTCTCGTTGTACGCTGGATCTCGATATCCAGAAAATCATAGTAATCCCTCAAATAAAGCGCACTCTCTGTTATTTGTGAAAATCTAGAAAAGAAACCCTGTAAATTAGATCGCAATCGATTGAAAGACCCAGATAAGAACGTGAGTTCTCCCACGCTAAGGACTCCTGCTACGACTTTGAGAATAATAAAAATATAGGCCCCATAATAGGAGGCAACACCCAGGATATTGAAAAGCGAGCCGTAAATACTTTGCCTGACAGATAGCTTTTTATTTACTTCATAATATTTGTCTGACAACCGGTTAAAGCGCTGCGCGATAAAATCCGTGAGGCCGAATAGCTTGACCTCTTTGGCGGTCTGGTTGTTTGCACCTATATAGCGCAAATAGTCCAGCTCGCGCCGCTCTGCCGTCCAGCTGCGCGCAACGCTGTAGCGATGCCCGCTGTAGCGTACCTCGTTGATAAACGCTGGGATAATGCTCAAGACCAGCAGGATGATAAGCAGCGGTTCAAAGTAGATAAGCCCCGCGATTAGCGATGCGATGGAAATGACACTCTGCACCTGGGTAAGCGACGTACTCATGAGAAATACCCGGCTGGTTGTTTTTTGGCGGGCTCTTTCCAGCTTGTCATAAAATTCAGGATCCTCTAACTGCTCCAGTGTCAGCTCGCTGGTTTTCCTGATGATTCGCTCGCTAGACGCGTTTGAATACAGGTCGCCTATGAGCCCGTCAGTAAGATTGATAAGCCGGTTTAGCAGGTCAGAAAGGATGGCCACGCCCAATTCAATTCCTATATACGTCCACAACTGGCTCAGATCCTGATCTTCCAGCGATATCTGCAGGATTACCTCATCGATGATGAGTTTACCCACCCACAACAGGATAACTGGCGCAAATGCCGTAAGTATGCGCGCAACGATATTGACTAGAAAAAGTCTGGGGCTCGCCCTCCACACTTCCTTAAAAAAACGCGGTATGCTGCGCAGGGCGGTGAATGAGAACTTCTTGGTTTTCTGTTGTTCTTTTATGGATTTGGGCGGTCTGGGAGCCAACTTCTTCTAATTTTTGCAAAGGTAACCAGTAGAGTGACAGGAGGGTTTTTTAGGTACGCTTTCGCGAAAGCATAATATTTAAATACATTGTAATCCTGAAGAAAATCTGTAAACTGGATAAGCCGCTCTAAACCCTGAAATTACCTACATTTTAAGGACAACAATCTTGAGAAAACGTATTATTGCAATTATGTGTGCTTGCAGTTGACTTATAGAAGTTTATTGCACACACTGGATTGATTTTTTGAGTTTATGCAAGATAAAATTAAATTTGCCATTGTAGGTTGTGGTAATATAGGCCGCAGGCACGTAGCGGTCATGGATAAATGTGATGCGGCACAGCTGGTCGCGATTTGCGACACGGATGCGCAACGGCTGGCAGAGCTGGGTGAGACCTATAACGTCGCCACCTATGACGATTATGAGAAAATGCTGGAAGAGGCAGATTTTGATATCATCAGCATCTGTACACCGCATGCGTTACATGCTCCCATGTCTAATCTAGCGGCAAGATCAAAAAAGCATATTCTCGTAGAAAAGCCTATGGCACTGGATACGGCATCTGCAAACGATATGATCCAGAACGCTAAAAATGAGGGCGTTAATCTGTGGGTAGTAAAGCAAAATCGATATAACAAGCCTATCATGCTCGTGCGTGATCTGCTGGATAACAACAGGCTGGGAAAGGTTTTCATGGTTCAGACTAATGTTATGTGGAACCGTCACCAGCGGTATTACAATGAGTCGCCATGGCGCGGGTTCAAGGATAAGGAGGGCGGCGCGCTGCATACCCAGGTGAGCCATTTTCTGGATTTGATGATCTGGCTATTCGGTGATATTATAGAGGCGAAATCTCTTTATAGCACGTTGAACCACGATATTGAGATTGAGGATTGTGGTGTATCTGCACTCAGATTTGATAACGGTGCGCTGGGTTCACTCAACTGGACCACCTGTGTTTACAATGCTAATTATGAGGGCAGCATCACAATAATTGGTGAGCTAGGAACAGTAAAGATCGGGGGCAAGTACCTCAACAAGATCGATTACTGGGACGTACAGTCCACGCCCATGCCAGATGAGGATGAATTCAATGACTTGCCTAATACCTACAGCCATTATCAAGGGACGAGCTCTAACCATGATAAACTGGTGGATGATCTTGTATCGCAAATCATCGACGATAGACGCGGTGTGGTAGAGGGGCCAGAGGGACTCAAGACAATCGAGGCCATTGAAAAGATCTATGGTGGATAACAGCAAGGATTCCCGCATGGAACTATTGCCACTACATGCCTGGACTGATTCTGGTCACCTGTACAACTCGCAGCGCTGGCTCAGAATTATAGAGAATCAATACGGTTTTGAAATTTTGCTGGTCTATAGTGATGGTGAGTACTTATTCCCACTCGTACGGATTGATGATCAGCTGGGTAAGCGATTGATTGCGATACCGTTTTCTGACTATTGCCCTGTAGAAAGTACCTCCCGGGATAATCTAAACGAATTAGTAAAGCGTGTGAGACTGGACTTTGCGGGATATAACTTCAAGGCAAAATTCAACAAAGACTTTGGGCAGGTGAGTGATTGTACTGCAGAAAAAACTGCCGTGTACCACATGGTTGATCTTTCATCACCACAAGACAATTTCCACAAATCCTTTATACGAGGAAAAAAGAAAGCCGTCAAGGAAAATTTACTATATACAGAATCCAGATCCACAGAGAGCCTAGATGAATTCTACCGTTTGTATTCAGACTTGCGACTCAATAAATTTGAAAGTATTCCACAACCCAAATCCTTTTTTGGCGAGGTCTTCAAATCATTCATTGAATTAGGGAATGGACATATAAGTGAGGTGACAGATGATGGCGAGGTGGTTGCATCTACGATCATACTCTATCATGGGGATACCGCTTATTATAAATACGGTTGCTCTGCGATCTCGGTTTTGGATAAAAAACCTAACAACCTGCTTTTCCACGATCTCATGCATGGTCTGAATGATAAGGGCTTTAAAAAGCTGGATCTGGGATCTAGTGGTGTCGCAGATTCCTATGCAGGTTTGCGCAGGTGGAAATCGCAAATGGGTGGTGTGGAGCATGGAATTTACACCGTAAAAACTGATTCTATCAATTCCCCGGTAGCTCAGAAAACAGCTGCAGAGTTCAATGACAATTTGAATGAAAAGGTCAGCAGCCTAGTCAACGGTTCAGCAACTACAGAGGAAATAGAAACTTTAAGTGCCCAGATATACCGGTTTTTTGCATGAGAAAATTTGCGATCATAGGTAATAATGATGGGCCGTTGCGACTGGTAAACAGCTTGAGCGATTCTGCACAATTGGATTATTTGCAGGTAGTAGGGCTGCAAAAAGAATTGACCGGCGATCTTAAAAAAGACTACGCAACCATACAATCCGTGGACGTTGTAAGCGGCTTTGATGAAGAGCGGTTGATGGAAATACTTCTGGATTATGAAGTAGAGGTAATCATCAACTGTTTTGCAAATCTCAAGTTCACGCGGCTTTTAGAAAAATATGAGTGTTATAATATCCATCCCAGTTACCTGCCCTTTTATCGCGGCAGGCATCCCATCCACTGGGCGCTTATAAGTGGTGCAGGTTTTCATGGCATCAGCATGCATCGCATGACACCGCAATACGATCGGGGGCAGATTATTTGGCAGGCAAAAATTCCACTGGCTAGAGAACTTTCTGTCGCGCAGGTGAGGGCTCAATTGATCAAACAATTAGAAAAAGGTTTTCCCAAAGCTCTCGATAGAGTTCTCAATTTGAAAATTAATCACCCTATACAGGACACGATTTACCAAAAGAAAGATTACTGGCCACGCCGCTATCCTAGTGATAGTCTTCTGGTTGAGTGGTCAGCCCCGGATCTGATATACCGCAAGATAAAAGCTTTAAGCTCAGAGGATAACCCAGCCTTTATTGAATTAAGAAACGGTAAAAAACTCAACGTTATCAATGTGTATGAGTTGAGCATTGATGGTTTGGGTAAAAACATAAGTTCCTATCCACAAGTCACCTTTATTGGTAAAGGTAAATTGAATGTTGAACTCGCCCGTGACAAATCATTTGAACTATCTTATGATCCATCATATCATGAGAATTTACAGATTAAAGACATTATTCTATGAATCAGCACATTCAGCTCATTGACCTCCAGAAACAATATGGAGTCATTCAGGATGAAATAGATCCAGCGCTTTCAGAAATGCTCAGGGATGCCTCCTTTATAGGCGGCCCTGCCGTTGATAGGTTTGAAAATGACTTTAGCAGCTATATAGGTGGCGGCGAGGTGATAAGCTGTGGCAATGGAACGGACAGTATGGAAATCCTGCTTACCTCCATGGGAGTGGGCCCTGGCGATGAGGTGATTATTCCCGCCATGACGTGGATATCCACCAGCGAGGTTGTAGCCACTCGCGGCGCAAAACCAGTGTTTGTGGACGTGCGCGATGACGATGCCTGTCTGGACGTTGACCTGGTAGAGCGCGCGATCACAAAGAATACAAAAGCTATTATCCCCGTTCATTTGTATGGAAATTGTGTGGATATGGCTGGTTTGAATACGCTTTCGCGAAAGCATAATCTCAACATTATTGAAGACTGTGCACAGGCTCACGGTTCCAGTATAAACGGACGGAAAATGGGAGACTGGGGCGATGCAGGTAGTTATAGTTTTTTCCCCAGCAAAAATCTGGGCTGTTATGGCGATGGTGGCGCGATCTACACTAGCAATAATGAGCTGGCACAGGAATGTAGGCTGATTGCAAGACATGGGCAGCGGTCAAAAAACACCCACCTCGTTAATGGACGCAATAGCCGCCTAGATGCCATTCAAGCAAAAGTATTATCCATAAAACTTGCCCATCTGGACAACTGGATAAGGGCAAAAAATAAGCATGCAGATTACTACATGCAGGAATTGAGCAACATTCCCGGATTGAAATTGCCACGTGCTGATAGGGACGGTGAGCGCCGCAGCTGGCACCTATTTACAATAAGGACAGATAGGCGTGATGATCTGCAGGAATTTCTGCAGGCAAAAGGTATCTCAACGGGTATCCATTATCCAGTCGCACCACCCCTGCAAGCCTGCTACAAGGAATTCAACCATACACCCAGCGACTTCCCGGTAGCAGTAAATATCCAGAACGAGACGCTTTCCATTCCCATGTACGCAGAGCTGGAAGAAAACGAGCTGGCACATATCGTAAAATCTATCAAAGCTTTTTTTAAGTGAAACGACTTTTAAAATTTGATATCGTACACCCGCCAGAATACCTGCAAAAAAAACAGGCTGAATGGGATGATCTTGAAGAGTTAAGCCTGGCAGAATATCGAGACAGGCTCATTGCTTTACGATCAAATTACTCTGATTACTACACCTATCACCTGAACCAGACCGATGAATGGGAGGCAGAAGAATTTTTCTTGCTAGACCCCGTTTTTATGGAAAAAGTCGCTACCCGGGTGCTGGGGTGGAAAAAATCACTGCGTCATTCCCTAGGTAAGGTCTTCAAAAAAATGGGCCGTGCCGATGAGTATTACAGGGATTACGTAATCAGCAGTTATATCGCTCACTATAAGCCAGACGTGATTTTTGTGCGATCGCACCCCATTCCTAGTCGATTTTGGTCTAGATTCAAGAACAGATCACTGCTAGTTGCCAGGTTATCTGCCCGTATGCCTACACAGTGGCATCCCAATCACTGGGATCTGATTTATACGGACCAGCCAGATTTCCAGACTTTTTTTGAGCTGCACGGGGTCAGGACGATCATGAACGATCAGGGTTTTGACGCTCGGATAAGTGAAGAGGTTATAGATAGAGAACCGCTGTATGATTGTACTTTTTTGGGTGGTCTGGGGACTCAGAATTTTTCAAAACGTACTGACTTTATAAGTAAGGTAGCCCAGAAGATCGATTTCAAATGGTGGGGTTACTGGTGGCAATTCGGTGGTGACGGCCGTAGCCTAGAAGATTTCCCTGCGCTCAATAAAACCTATCAAGGCCATGTGAGTGGTCTTGAAATGTATCAGATCTATAAGGACAGCAAGATATGTCTCAATGATTATGTCGATACTGCAAATGGCATAGGTTTTAACCAGCGCATGTTTGAAGTTATGGGCTGCGGTGGATTCTTGCTTACCAGGCACGCGCCCAATTTTGACGGACTTTTCCCAGAGGGGATTTTTGTCACCTACACAGATCTGCAGGATTGCCTAGATAAGATTAAATACTATTTAACGCACGATGCAGAACGTGAAGAGATCGCAAAAGCGGGGCAAAGATTTGTACGGGAGAAATATGACTATTCAAGAATCGCACTTGAAATGGCAGAGGATCTAACTGTTGCTCTTGCGGCTAGAAAATAATCTACTGGCGATACGGGTCAAAGCTCTTTTGGAAAATCGTGCTTTCTCACCCACGCCTTTCCCAGGTTGCAATAGATACCGCATCCAGTATGTTGTGGCAACCTTAAAATCTGCTAGAGATTGCTTTGAAAAATTATTGTTCAGCGCGAGGTTGAGATAATTACTGGTGATCGCGGGATACCTCATCTCGAGGAATTTGGGAAAATGGTTTCCTATGATAAAAATCTGGTCGATCTCGAGTCTTCTCAGTTCATCTGTTTTGGTTACTTCAGAAGAAAAGCTGTTGTCATGGTAATTGCGTACGGAAAATAATTCCGGGTGGTATCGCACGGGACCATTGCCAGCCAGAAAAAACTGTATGACAAGATCTGCAGAACTTATATCCCAGAACCAGTCAGGGAATTCACCCAGCATTTCATTACGGAAAAGCATTGAGCTGGTCTGTATAAAACCAGTTTCCAGCAAGTCATCCTGATCAAAGTTTAGTTGAGATCCATCAAGAATAGGTCTCCTGACAGAATACTTTGTGGATGGCTTGTTGGGATATTGAAGAATCGCGTCGTGGAATGAAAGGCTATAACTAGGATGGCTTTCCATAAAATCGACCTGACGCTGCAGCTTGTCCTCGCTTACCCACGCATCGTCACCATCCAGCATCGCCACGTACTTTCCCCTACATGCGTAGAGATTTGTGGTGTTGTTTGTGCGTCCTGGAATATCATCATAATCACGGGGATGGAGGATCAATTGAATCTTATCAGGGTGCAACCTCTGATATTTTTTGAGGATTTCTTGCGTTCCGTCATTAGAATTATCGTCACCTATGATGATTTCATAGGGGAAATCTACTTTTTGCGACAGCACACTTTTTAGGGTGTCTTCTACAAAACCTATGTGGTTGTAGGTTATAATTGAAACACTGACTAGAGGATTCTTGACTATTTTTTCTGGATCAGTCACAACGCTCAAATATTCTAGCGTTAGCCATTACCGGATTACCGTTTTCTGAATTACCCATGTTTGCACCTGCATGACCAAATTCTTTTTCAAATTCCCTTGCTGGGATTATCCTAAAGTCAAACGAAACCCTTGTCTCGCCGGTGGTATTCTTGACCGCGCCATGTTTTACGTTTGCGCCATCAAAAATGAGGTATTCACCCAGCTCCATTTCAACAGCGGCCATATCATCAGAGTCCTTATCTTTTGCTAACCAGATGGAATTTTCGCCGTAGGTTTTTGTCATTGGCAGCCAAAAATTGATTTCAGCCGGATTGTGACCATAGTCGCTATCCCGGTGTAGTCGCAGTTGTCCTGGAACTTGTGGATAATGGATGCGGTGTGATGGTTTGCGCTGGTAATAAATCGGGGAGTCGTACATCGGTTTTATCTCGTTATAGATAAAATCGCGGTATAGCTCATAGAATTGCTCGCCCTCACTGCTGTTCAGTTTTTGATATAACTTTTGGTGGAAAACGGTCGCCTCTGTGTTTTTATAGATGGAATTGTTTTCATCCATTGGAATTTTGCCTGGACTCAAGCTGGAAAGGTCACTGGTTTCAAGCAAGTCTGCAATAATTTCCTGAAAAGGATACTTATTTAGATCGTATTTCCTTATTTCCATTTAGTTGCTATTTGATGAAGACTTCTGATCCCAGATCGCATAGCCTATACCTGTTGCGCCAGAACCATTCCCGTTATAGAAGATATACTTGCCATGTTTTGTATTGATGACGTCAGGATAGGTTTGCATTTTACCATCCCAGCCCTTGTGAGGCTTAGGAAGTAATGCCTCTTCTTTTCTATCCCAGTTTATGGCATCTGTCGATTCTGCATAACCTATCTGATAGGCGTCCTTGCCGTCCCTAAAGTCACGGCATCCCCTGTAGGCAAACCACATTTTATAGATGCCGTCCTCTTTGATGACTGTGGGACGTGCATTTGCCTCCTCCTCATGAAGCGGTTTTATACATGTGATATTATCCCTTTTCCAGGTAATACCATCGATTGAGCTCGCGTACTTGATGACATAAATAGGTTCAGGTTTACCATTCACCATGACAAAACCCGTACTACTCGCATACCACATATGCCAGAGATCTTCTTGCTCTTTCATGATCCATGGCGAGGCGGTAAAAAATGGCTCTTCCCTAGAGCGATCCACAAGAGCACCCTGAAACTTACGCTGGAACGTCTCGCCGCCATCTGAACTTATGGCAAGTCCTATGGCATTGCGATAATCCACAGATACGCTGGGATTCCATCCTACATAATATAAATATATCAATTCACCTACTCGCACGGTGCAGCACGGCATGATGCCGCCATCGTCAAAAGTTCCCAATTGCCCTAATTCCATCACTGGCTCTTTGTGTACGTAGAGAATCTTAGACGGATCAGCAGCACTCACGTCAAAGTAGGTGGGTATGCTTTGTCCCTTACTATTTCTGGGTGCGTAATAAATGCGTATTGTTTCCTCATCGATTAATAAAGAGGTAGGAACACAGGAATGAGATTTCACCCAGGGTATGTCTTGCTGCGTGGCGTCGTAAATCTTCCCTTTCTTAATCCAACTCATTAGATTTCTATATTTAATTCTGTTGCGCTTTCGCGAAAGCGTAATATAAATTAACCCTTGCTTTTATGCGATAGACTGTCTAGGTCTATACTTTTTTTAGTGTGTTTTTTTGCTTTTGATCCTAAATAGATACTCTCACTCTCGGTATCTGCTAGGATATTTGCACCCATGGCTACCAGTGTTGATTCCTTTAAAATAGTCTCGTCCCTTATGGTAGCGTTGACTCCCAGAAAACAGTAATCTTCAATCACGCACGCGCCACTTACAACTACATGGCTGGTGATAAATACATGGTTGCCTATAGTCGTATGGTGACCTATATGATTACCGCTCCATAAGATGCAGTTGTCACCTATCTGTGTAAAGGGTTGGATGTTATTATCCTCAAAGATGAAACAGTTTTCACCTATCTTAAGTCCTGGCCACGTGGTAGCTTTAGAGCTTACGTAACTGATACAGGTGTAGCCTTTCTCTTTTGCAATATTGAATTTTTCTTCTCTCAGCCTATTCATCTTTTTGAAACTGATAGGCAAGAACATTTTATACTCATCCGGGGGATGCGTGGTCTGGATTTCTTCAAAACTTACCAGCGGTAAGCCCTCATAGGTATCATTATCACGATATGCCTCATCTACGGTAAAGGCCACAACCTCATGGGGGCTGTCGTGCTTAAAATAAAAATGAGCCAGACTCGCAAGCTGGCTCTCACCGTAAATAATAATTTTCTCGCTTTTCATCAGGTAGTTGGTTTTTGTTGTAAAATACTTTTTTCCAGATGGCTATTGATCTCATCTGGCGATAAGCGCATGAGCAAATCTATTATGGAAAGATGACCTAAAAATGCATCACATGGTTGATTGTATTCTGTGATTGTAGGATTCAGAAAAGCTAGTTCCAATCCATTTTTTTCAAAAACTTCCTGATCATATAAATCAGCGCCATTGATCATGTTGATATACTTATCTGCCTTATTTTTTTGACAAATTTCAATTATTTTAAATTGGGCTGGCTGCTGCTGGTTGTAATCAATTGACGAGGATTTTGAAAAACTCGTATCCGTACCTAAGTATTTACTTATTGACTGAATTCCTTTGATAGAAATATCAGATAACAGATCTGAATTTTGATTAAACGTTTCCTCGATTAAATCAATGACAGTCTTGTAATACGGGGCTTGAGAATAAGCATGTTTAATGGTGGTCAGAAAATTATCTTTCCATTTGGTATAGGTTTCAGAATGAATCTGGATGTGATTGATAGGTGTTTTTTGTGGAGCCTTTTGTACTGGTAAAGTGAATTTGAATTTATCACAGTTGACGAGTATTGAGTTAGAATTGCAATACCCTCTCCTTATGTACTGGGCATTATCAAAAAAAACAAATTGATCCACTTGCTTGATGAGCTGAAAATAGCCCACATAAGGAAAAAGGTACGGCTGCATGATTGCAATCCTAGCCATGGGCAACTACTTTTAAGATTCCCTCAATTACTTGGATAATATGCTCATCCTCTAGATCGTAATACATAGGTAAACAGAGAATGCGACTAGAAATGTCTTCTGAAACCGTGCAGGAATTAGGATTTAAAAATTCCAAGGTATTTAGTGAGGGATAAAAGTATCGACGTGGATAAATATTATTCTTTTTCAATTCCTGCATCACGTCCAGTATATGCTCTTCTAATGGAAAAATAACCGGTGCATAAGCATAGTTATAGGTAAAGTCTGAAAAGCTGGATGGAGTCAGCATTCTTAGTCTCGTTGAACTGAATGCATCAAAGTATGTATCAAAAATACGTTTGCGCGCTTGCGTCATATCTTCAAACCGCTTGAGGTTAAGAAGACCTATGGCAGCATGAAACTCACTGTTTTTCCCATTGATTCCTATCTGTTTGTAGTCATCATATTTATGGCCGTGATTAATAGCCAGACTTACCTTATCATCCAGTTCTCTATCATGGCATACGATCCCACCACCCTCAACGGTATGATACGCCTTTGTGGCGTGAAAACTCAGCGTGGCAATATCACCATAACATGAAAGAGCTTTGCCTTTATACTCACTACCGAATGTGTGAGCAGCATCATAAACCAGTTTCAAGCCATGCTTTTCTGCGAGATCAGATAAAGCATCCACGTCACATGGATAACTAAAAACATGAACAGCCATGATCGCGCTAGTCTCTGGTGTGATAAGTTCCTCAATTTTAGTTACGTCTATATTCAGAGAGTCTGGATCAATATCTGCAAAAACAGGTGTGCAATTTTCCCACATCAGACTATTTGCGGTCGCTACATAGGAAAAAGGCGTGGTGATAACCTCACCAGTCAGCCCCAGACTTTTAATGGCAATTTGCAAGGCCGTTGTACCATTGTTACACCACTGGAAGTAATTTGCACCCAGTCGTTCTTGTAACTTATGATTAAGTTCCTTAGCAAGGGATCCATTGTTTGTGATCCAGCGATCCTCCCATATTTGATCAACAATGCGTAGGAAATCAGCCTTGTTAGGCAGATAGGGTTTTGTGACGTAAACTGGATCTAGTTTCTTTGAGGTTATACTCTTTAGTTTCATTAAGTTAATTGGCTTAATTCGAAGATAAATACTACAAACTTACCCGTACCTAGCACATTGTTAATTTACAGGAAAAATCGTTGATTAACGTTCGCCACACATTTTTATCTACTCAATCGATTAAATGAAAAGTCAGCATTTAATCCACTAGGCCGATCATTAAATGACGTGCAAATGTATTTTTGACGCTTGATGAGTTGATTGCTTTCATTCTCTACTTTAAAATAGTAAACTGCAAGTCGCTCTTAAATCTCTAATAAGCAAGAAGACTAGCTCATGTGCGGAATCGCTGGAATATGGAATAGAAACGGCAAGCCCGTCAGTGAGCAAGCGCTGGAACGATTTACAGATAGCATCAAGCATCGCGGTCCTGACGGCTATGGCTACCATGTTGACAATGCCGCGGGCATAGGCTTGGGTCACAGGCGGCTTTCCATACTCGATACCAGTCTCGCGGGAAAACAACCCATGACCTTGAGTGGGAGATTCTGGATTACCTACAATGGTGAGATCTTCAATTTTCTCGAGATCAAAGAAGAGCTCAAGCTCTTAGGATATCAATTCAAATCACAAACCGATACCGAAGTTTTTCTTGCTGGTTACATTGAGTGGGGGATGGAATGTTTCCATAAATTCAATGGAATGTGGGCCGCGGCGATCTACGATAGCGAGAAACCAGAGCTGATCCTTTCCAGGGATCGATATGGGATCAAGCCTTTATATTATCTGGATGATGGCAGCAATTTTGCTTTTGCATCAGAGACTATTGCTTTTAAGAATCTTACAGGTTATCAGCGATCTTTTGATCACGACAATCTCTCACTTTCCATCGCAGATTCCAAAGCGCTGGAGGGCTCAGGCCAGACCACTTTCAAGGATATTTTCCAGGTAAAGCCCGGCCATAGTGTGATCGTCACCAGAGATAAAATGACATCCAGCAAATGGTGGCAATCCGGTAGATCAGAAATTGACGTTCCGGCAGATTACGCAGGCCAGGTGAAGGTTTTTCAAGAATTATTCAAGGACGCCTGTAGGTTGCGCATGCGTAGTGACGTATCAATAGGCTCTGCATTGAGTGGCGGGCTGGACTCATCCTCGACTTTTACGATGATGCACCATCTGGGCACCAGCAAGAATGTTGAAAGGATGCCTGACAACTGGCAGCGCGCATTTACCCTTACCTTTCCTGGGTCACCGCAGGATGAGTTACAATATGCGCAGCAGGTCGCGCGTCATGTGGGACAGGAAATCAATCCCGTACTGGTAGATTATGACAATGTTGATACGATCATCGATCAAACCAGGCTTTTTGATAGTGTCTATGATAATCCAAACTTTATTCTAGTCACTTTATACAAGGCCATGCGCGATTGTGGGATCAAGGTTTCCATGGACGGCCACGGCCCTGATGAGATGCTATTCGGTTATCCAGAAATGGTAAGGGCCGCGAGGGATATTGTGGATGATCCCGCGATCCAGAAAGACCTGGACGAGGTGATCAGAAACATGGTTTCCCGCCCAGATTTTACCCGCGCTGATGCCCCATCTGGAAACAACCGCAAAAGCCAAAATCAATTGCGCGTCCTCGCTGGGCGAGTTTATAGAAAGTTGAAAAGGGAGCTCAGCAAAGCATCTGCCGCCCAGCAGCAACAAACGCCCCAGCTACCGTTTACAAGCGTTCCCAGCGTAGAATTCAAAGAATTTAAGGATATCACAGATCACTTTTTTCATACGAGTTTCCTGCCGTCCATACTCAGAAATTTTGATCGTGCATCCATGCAGGCAGGCGTAGAGGTGCGCATGCCGTTCATGGATTATAGGCTGGTGGAGTTTACCCATGCGCTACCCTTTGAGAGCAAGGTAAAAGCACCTTATGGCAAACTCATATTGCGCGACGCGATGCAGGGTTATCTGCCCGATGACATACGATTGCGGGTTTCCAAAGTAGGTTTAATGGCACCCATGGATCAGTTATTCAACAGATTTTTGAGAACGTTTATCATGGACACCGTCCACAGCCAGTCATTCCAGCAATCTGCCTACTGGGACGGCAGCGCGATTGCGCGATTTGTGGATCATAAGGACAACTCGTCCAGCTGGAGCATGAGCGATGGGATGAAAGTCTGGCCATATATCAATGCCTACCTCATTCAATAGTGATCACCGCCTATTCCGTTTTTTCACGAGAATATCTGACGTAAAAATCAGGAATGGTGGCAACCTCTTTTTTGCCTATCTCAAGACGTTGTTCCACAGCCGTGGGGAATATCCTCGTTTTCTTGCCATCTAGCAAGATATCAATGGGCATTTCAAAATCTGGAATGGTATTGCTCCAGTTGTAGAAGAGTCCGCTTTCGCGAAAGCGTAATTCCAAAACGGGAATCTGCACATGACGTAGATACTGGTCAAAGACAGGCCGCAGATCATGCTCCACCTGGTTATCGATAAATTGCTCAATTTCCTGGGTGGTCACCGTCTTGTGGTAGAACTTCTGGTTCATGCCGCGCAATACGTCTCGCCATTTGCTGTCATCGACAATCAAGGTGCGTAGGGTATGCAACAGGTTTGCGCCCTTGTAGTACATGTCGCTGCTACCCTCATGGTTAACATTATAATTGCCTATGAGCGGCCGGTCATTTCTAATGCCGCGACGGGTGCCTATAACGTACTCGCTAGCAGCCTGCTTGCCATAATGGTAGTCCAGATAGAGGCTCTCGCTGTAAGCGGTAAATCCCTCGTGCACCCATAGATCTGCGATATCCTTTACAGTAATATTATTTGCAAACCACTCGTGGCCAGCCTCATGGATGATGATAAAATCAAATTGCAATCCCCAGCCAGTCCCAGATAAATCAGTACCCAGATACCCGTTGCGGTACTTGTTGCCATAGGTCACGCTGCTCTGGTGCTCCATGCCCAGATAGGGAACTTCCACCAGCTTAAAACTATCCTCATAAAACGGGTATGGACCGAACCAATGCTCAAAAGCCTCCAGCATCATGGGCACCTGTTTGAACTGCTCGCGCGCCTTTTCCAGATTTTGCTCTAGGACGTAATAATCCAGGTCCAGCTCTCCTTGCTCACCATCGTAGGTTTCTGAAAAGCTTACGTAGTTGGCAAGATTTACGTTCACGCCATAATTATTAATGGGATTATCCACTTTCCAGTGGTAGGTGCTGGCTTTGTCTTGTTGTTCCTCGATGTCTATCAACCGCCCGTTGCCCACGGCAATCAGGGGTTGTGGTGCGGTGATTCTTAGATCCATTCCTCTGTCGGGCTCATCGTACATGTGATCTTTGCACGGCCACCACACGCTTGCGCCCAGCCCCTGATTAGAGGTGGCGATAAATGAATTGCCTTTACCATCTTTTTTCCACGACCAGCCGCCGTCCCATGGCGCACGCCGCGCCTTGCGTGGCTCACCCTCAAAGCTCACGGTTACCTCATGCTGGCTACCTGCCAGCGGTCGCTCCGGCAGGGTGATAAAATGTGCGTTGCCGTCGTGTTTGATCTTAAGCGGCTGGCCGTTCTGGGTGGCACCGGTAAGTTTCATGGGTTCCTGCAGATCAATCTGCATCACCTGGTAGGGACGATTAACGGTGTAGGTAATCACATTAGTTCCAGCGATGGATTGTTTTTCTAGATCCACGCTCACGCTCAGATCATAATGCTGCAAGTCCCACCAGGCACGCTGGGGAGTGATGCTACCGCGCAAGCTGTCCTGACGGGTGAACTTTTCTTTGTTTTGTAGGAGTTGGGCCTGGGATAAACAGCAACTTGCCGTCAAAATCAGCATTAGTAAACAATGCTTAATTTTAAGTAGTTTGCTGGTAGATAGCTGATTGAACATTAAACTAAGGTTAAGTTTTTTCATGAATGAACTTACAAAGCAAATCCCATGTACATTTAGCATACCAATTTAATTTCTGAAATAGAACTGACTTACTACGTGCCTGGAAAAGTTAATTTGAAAAAGAGTAGCCCTACAGAATATCATATCACTCTAATTGAAATGACTAGTATGACAATCCCATCCTTGTTTCGCTTAGGAAATTTTTAAAAATATGCGATTGAAAAATTATTTTTTGACCATTTTGGTTTTAGCAAGTTTTACAGTAGAAGAGGACCAAGTAAATTATTCTGTTACGTTGCAAAACAACTCTAATTCAATCCTTATTGTTCAAACCTTTTTAAACGGTTAAATTATTGAATCAACAACAATTGATGAGGGAACGAGAGGTGCTAATTGTAATTATGCAAGTGTGGTTTTTCAGGATTTAATCGATTAAGCTGCTTAGACTCAATAATTATGAGATTTGAAAACGATAAAGGATACATTTCAAATGCCGCAGGTGATTTCACTTATGATTTTATGGATCTTAGAGGGCCATTTGTTTCTACTAGCTCAAAGTTTGAAGTCCAGGATGGTATATATGTATTCGTAATTACCGAAAATGATCGCATCGATGCATTTACCCTCCCAAATTAATATCCTATGAAAAAGTTTATCTATTGTCTAGTGTTACTAAAGACCGCTTTTGCCTGCGACTCAGAAGAAGTGGACGCAGTTCAAACAATTGAACCACCCACCACTGGCGGCGGCAATGAAACTGAAGTTACCTTTTACAATGTGGTTATCCACAATAACACGTCCAGCGGTTTGGACTTGTCCACGGCAAATGTAAACGGCAATCCCCAATGGATTGCAGGAATGGCACCGGGTGATTTTTCTGGTCCGGTCGAGTATGAGGCCACGGAATTCAAGGGTATTGATAATCCGTGGGCTGAGATCAGGTTTGATAATCAAAAGGGATATTACTGTGATTTGACTGGCTCAAACAACCCGTTTTGCGATGAGACCAAAAGTCTCGTGCATGGTACTGGATTTATACAGCAGCCAGATGGAACCTGGCTGTTTACCATCACGCAGGATGATTATGACAACGCTTTTGTCTTGCCTTAGTCTGTAGAATAATACCTCGCAACAACATCCTGCGCAGGTTTTCCCTGTGGGGTATAGCGTCTAGCAAATCCCCTGCGGCTACTCTCTGCGTGGTATTTCCATAAGAACCCACCCGCCATCCAGGGTTCATTCCAGAGGTTTTGGTAAAGGCTTTCCAATAAAATCTCTTGCACAGCATTGTTCACCGCGCGATCCTCACCCGCACTTTTCCAGGGCTCGCGACCTGCATAATCTGCACTTATATACCCGTATTCTGTTAGGAGGATTTTTTTGTTATGCTTTCGCGAAAGCGTACTCATCTCAATCTTCCATTTTTCCCACGAGCCGCTTAATTCCCTCAGGCTGGGTGTTTTTGCATCACTTACCGGGAAATAGGCATCCACGCCTATAAAGTCCAGTTGATCCCAGAAAGCCACCTCATCATAACTATCCCAGTTACCTGCATAAGTGAGTTTGCCCGTATAGATCTGCCTGATCTGACTGATGAGGTTTTTCCAAAACGCTGGTTGCTCGCGTACCAAACTATCCATTTCTGTACCTATGCATAGGATTGCGGCATCAGTCTCTGCTGCCAGGCGGGCATAGGTAAGGATAAAATCAGAATAGCTGTTTTCAAGTTTTCTCCATTGCTCGCGATCCAGCATGCTTATATCACCCGTATAGTCGCCACCGCCTATCCATATCTGGGGTTTGAGCATTACCTGAATACCATCTTTTTGCATGAGTTTAATAGTCTCTCTTGACCCATCTACCCTCTCGCCCCACCATTGCCTATCTGTGTTAAATATTATTTTAGGACTATCCAGGCTGCGCATGAAACCATAGGGAATCACTGCGGCATAATTTGCATTGAAATCTTGTTTAAGAGGCTGGATAGCAGTAGCGTCAATCTTGTCTGAGGTGGCGACAAAGGAGATGCCGTTGATTTTTTGCGGTTGCTGCCCGCAGGACTGATTGAGAAAACCTATAAGAAGTAAAAGAATAAATCTACCGAAATTCATCGTTTTTTAAGCGGGGCAGTATTCTTCCGAACATATTCTGTAAGTGACTCAGTATCGTATTTACCCATTGCTACATCGTTGGGTAGATTGTAGGCCTCGTCCTCACTCAAGTCCATTTCTAGATTTTCAAGACTGAGAAAGTTTTCCAACATAAAATAGGCGATACGCTTATTCCCGTCCACAAAGGGATGGCTTATGACCAGGCTTTCAAAAATAGCACAAGCCTTATGAATTACCGTGGGATAAAGATCTTCTCCACCGAATGTTGCGAAAGGTCGATTTATGGCCGCGTCTAGCGATGCGCGATCTCTCAGACCAGAGGCACCACCATATTTTTCTATTAAAAAATCATGGACGTCAATCACATAGTTAATGTCTATCATTTTTAAGCTAGTCTTTTAAACACCTCGTGATTCTTCTCAATAATGCTATCTTTATGTTTAGCAAGGTCTATGGTAATATTAGTAGGCTTGCTATCATAGTCGTGGTTTAAAATGGCTAGAATAGTATCTAGTTTACTTTCATTTGGTTCAGAACATATTTTATCCTGAAGTAGCTGTTTTTTTTCTTCTATGCTCATAATCTTACTTTTAAAAGTCCAACTTTACCTTAATTAATTTTCATCAAAAATAAAGCCATCACCAGTTACTACAGCCTCATTCATTCAATCGCCAGTCGTAATCCATAAATACTATTTCAAATCCTGCTGGGATATCCTGCTGGCGGTGGTAGTTTAAAAAGGATTTCAAATCACCTTTCTGGGTAAAGTCTGCACGGTACCATTCAAAAATCTTTGAGATGAATGCTTTTTTCTCGTGCATGTCCAGCTGTACCATTTTCTGGTCGCTCAAGGCATCACGGGTAAGATCCTTGAGCTGGGATCTGAGATTGTCTTTTGTAAAAGCCCGGTTTGCCAGGTCAGGACAACCGCGGGCGGCACAAACCAGTACAAGGTGCAACCTTGTTTCATCTGGAAACCGGTCAAACAACAAGCGTTCAAGCTCGTTTAGTGATACATCCTCACCGTCCCACCTTGCAGATGGCTGCGTGAAGAAACCCTCCACATCCATTACAGATTCAAGGGGATAATGTTTCAGTACGTTTCTGATTACCCAGTAATTATAAGCGTTGATGTGAAAAGCCATCAACTCCCGTTCATCTGCGGGAGTTGATTTTATGTTTTGGTAGCTGCTTGCCAGCGATTTGAGCAACGCATCGTTTTTGCTCAAAGAGGCGTAATCAACTTTTCCTCCTGCCACGTAGCTATCCAGCAGTTTGTCCAGTTTGAGAGTAAATGTCTCAACCTGACCATGTGCAGATGCAAACGTAAAAAGAACTAAAATCAAACATTTCTTGAGCATCTGTCATTATTTGTTTTAAAGATACGCGATAAGATAGGAGTTGGCGAATAAATTAGGAGAACCAAAAATCATGCATCAAGGAGTATGGAATGCGCTAACCAGCGATCGGCGGAATTCTAGCTTGTCAGAATTTTGGCTGACTTAAAGTAAAGTCCTACTAGATCATCCTTAAATTTGATCAACAACGCCAGTTCTACTATGCAGCAGCTTACCTATACAATTGATAACAATCCTCATCATGTCCAGATAGAGGGCGATCCAATATTCAAGACCGGTGAATCTATACGCCACTCGCGCAAGGACACAGATATAACTTACGATCAGCCATGGTATGAGAAAGGCCATGCATCAAAACAAATCCTGTCTGAAGAGGATTTTAAAGCCTTGAAGCTGGGTCTCACCCATGCAGTCGCCCAGATTATCAGTGAGGAACTGGGAAAGGACGCCTCTGCATTTAGTCTGGAGCGATACCACGATCTGGTAAAAACCGATGAGGAACATTACAAAATCGTTGGTAGAACACGGGATCTGTTTCCAGATGATTTTAATTTTCCCATTGAGGAGATGATCATCAGATTTGAAAAGATCTTAGGCTTTGACCTTACAGACGTCAATTCCCGTAATGGTAAAAAGATCCATATCATCGTGCGTATCAACAGGCCAGGTTCTACAGATTACAACCCACCTCACAAGGACGTTTATGAAGCTATAGACATAGAAAACTGGAACCCGCCCATGGTAAATTTATGGATACCGGTCGCCGGTGTTACCTCACGATCTTCACTTCCCATCGCCCCGGGGAGTCATCTGCTACCAGAAGATCAAGTGCTGCGCACGAGAGAGGGCGGCGAGGTCGCTGGTAAAAAATACCGGGTGCGCATGATCCAGGAATGGGGTGGCAGCAATGCGATGACTCGCGCAAGCGTTGAAAACGGCCAGGCGCTTTTCTTTAGTTCCCATTTGATACACGGGCTGGCAATCAATGAAGAGCCTGATACTACGAGGGTTTCACTAGAATTCAGATTATTGAAGAAGTAAAATCCGGATTCTTTTTCATTTCAAAATGAACTGATTTTCTGGATCGACTCATCTTTCTAGGTGAAAACTTTAAAAGTTATTCAACATTGTACATCGATGGTTCCCACCAGGCTCCAGTAGCTTTAGAGCATGGTTGATTTTAATGCTCTTTATTATATCAAACATTTGATATTTAGGTATACGTTTCGGTTTTTTATTACTTCCGTATCTTGGCATAGGTAATCTTTTACCTAGTAAATAGGCTACGAAGTTTCGCATGCGGCTGTCATTTACATTTACTATTTCCCATCGCCGCCATGGTGTTGCAGAAAATCACTACTTTGAACCACCCTAACCAACTCACCCATGGAACACGTCGTTATTATAGGAAACGGAATTGCCGGTGTGACGGCGGCACGACATATTAGAAAGCTTTCGCGAAAGCGTATCACCATCATCTCCAGCGAGACCGAATTCTTCTTTTCCCGTACAGCACTTATGTATGTGTATATGGGACACATGAAATTTGAGCACACCCAGCCCTACGAAAACTGGTTCTGGGCAAAAAATGATATTGAAATCGTGCAGGATTATGTTCATACAGTTTCAACAGATAAAAAACAGGTTCACCTAAATTCTGGGCGAGATCATTCAGTACTGATAAGTTGATTCTGGCCACGGGCAGTATTTCAAATAAATTCGGCTGGCGGGGACAAGATCTGGAGGGCGTACAGGGATTGGTTTCTAAACAGGATCTAGACCAGCTGGAAATCACTGCGCCAAACAATTCTATTTGTAAAAGAGCAGTCATCATAGGCGGGGGACTCATCGGTGTAGAGCTAGCCGAAATGCTGAGCTCAAGGGAGATCCCAGTCACTTTTCTTGTACGTGAGAAAGGATTCTGGAGCGGTGTGCTGCCCATGCCTAATGCAGAGATGATTTCCAGCCATGTACGCGATCACCATATTGACTTGCGCGAGGAGGAAGAAATGGACAAGATCCTGGATGATGGCAGCGGAAAAGTAAAAGCAGTCGTCACTAAAAATGGCGAAACCATCCCATGTGATTTTGTGGGTTTGTGTGCGGGGGTGCGACCTCGTATTGAATTTTTAAAGGAATCTGGAATTGAGCTGGATCGCGGTATTCTGGTGGATAGATATTTACAAACCAGCGCGCCAGACGTATATGCCATAGGCGATTGTGCCCAGCAGCGCCAGCCCGTAGGCTTGCGTAAACCGGTGGAAGCGGTATGGTACACTGGCCGCATGATGGGTGAAACTGTCGCGCAGACCATCTGCAAACAGCCTACAAAGTGGAACCCAGGCCACTGGTTCAATAGTGCAAAATTCTTTGACATTGAGTACCAGACCTATGGATGGGTTTTTAATAAACCGCTGGATGGTAATGCCCATTATAACTGGAAAGACCCTGCTGATAACAAGATGATCACCCTTGAATACCATGTGGAGAGCCGTGAGTTCATCGGTATAAATACATTTGGCATACGCATGCGGCACGAGATTTTTGACCTGTGGCTGGACGAGGCGCGCAGCGTGGACTATGTGGTAGAAAATCTACACAAGGCGGCATTTGACCCAGAATTTTTCAAACAACCGTATGTGGCGATACAATCTGATTTTAATCTACAACCTGCCTAAAACCTACATTATGAGCAATTATCAACGCAATATGGCGCTTACCGGCGAGCCGCCGAAAGCACTTTCCACAGGCGAGAAAATCGCTACGGCCGTGGGATTGACGGGGCTTTTTATTATGGTGCTTGCCATGTTCAATGTCGATTTGCCCTACAAACCCTTGTGGCTCACACTTGCCTTGGGATTGATTTTTGGTGGTGTAATCGCTTTCGCTCGAGCGCAATATGCAAACAAACAAAACGGTATCAAGAATCACGGCGTGTGGTTCAAGAGCATCTCCAGTCGCGGGTTGTGGGGATGGACGGCTGCACTCGCACTAACCGGGTTTTATATTGTCTTTACTTTTTTCCAGAGTTGCTGGGACAGGGAACAGACGGCGTAAAAAACAGCGGACTCATCAATCTTTTTGATCCGTTATCCTACACGCTTAAGGGAACCGCTGCCAGCCAGTGGTTTGTATATGGTGTGCTTTATACGGTGGCGATTCTGGCTTTTGGGATCAAGTTTATCTGGAAATATCGTCACAACCGGTACGAGATTATCAGAACGTGCAGCGTGATGTTTTTCCAGACGGCCTTTGCGTTTCTTATTCCAGAAATCATGGCGGGACTGAATGGTGATTTACCCTATTATGACCTTAAGAATGTCTGGCCACTTAATTACTATCTATTTGATCAGTGGAATGTGGATGCACTACTAGCAAACGGTAGCCTGGGATTAACCATGCTTATATGGGGAATCGCTTCCATCCTGGTGGTGACACCCATCCTGACTTTTAAATACGGTAAACGCTGGTATTGCAGCTGGGTGTGTGGTTGCGGTGGCCTGGCAGAAACTGCTGGTGATTCATTCCGTCAACTGTCTGATAAGTCCCAAAAAGCCTGGAAGATCGAGCGATGGCTGGTGCATAGCGTTCTTGTTTTTGCGGTAATATCTACCGTAGGTGTGATACATTCCTATCTGGGCGATGGTACAAAATACTGGTTCAGCCGTAGTACTTTTTTAATAGGCGTGGGTGTGTTGCTTACATTGATTTTTGCCTGGGTGATGATCTACCGCAGGGATGAGCTGAAACAGGATGCCAAATACGGGGCCATTGGGTTTTTTGTGGTCATTCTTTCTTTTATCGCAATCCATTTTATGGCAGGAACTGAAACACTCTTCTTTTTTAAAAGCGGCGCGATGCGCTCCACCTATGGATTCCTTATTGGTTCTATTTTTTCTGGGGTGGTGGGAACAGGTTTTTATCCCATTATGGGGAATAGGGTCTGGTGCCGTTTTGGGTGTCCCATGGCCGCGATCTTGGGATTGCAGCAGCGCTTGTTTTCAAAATTCCGCATCACGACTAATGGTGGACAGTGTATTTCCTGCGGCAATTGTTCTGTTTATTGCGAGATGGGAATTGACGTACGTGCCTATGCCCAGAAAGGTGAAAATATTGTACGTGCGAGTTGCGTGGGCTGCGGGATTTGCAGTGCTGTTTGTCCGCGTGGTGTCTTAAAACTTGAAAACGGTCCTCTGGAGGGCAGGATCAATAGCGATGCGGTATTGCTAGGTCAGGATCCAGATTTGATGGCGTTGTTGCAGGAGAGAAAGTAGTTAATACGCTGGTCTCGATTACGCTTTCGCGAAAGCGTAATAATCATTAACTTAGAGATTGAATTTAAATGCTATGCAATATCTTCTTTGGTCAATTCTCAATTTAGTGCTAGTCGTAAGCATTCTTGTACTGGTAACATTTTCTGTTTTCAGAAAGGGCGGACTTGCCAAATGGCGCAAACAAGCGGTCGCATATATTCTTGGGATAGTCGGTGTAGTTTTTGTCTTTGCCATGGTTTTACAATATGTTGAGTCACAAGACAATCCTATACCTGATATGGAGGGCATGGTTGCCATAGAAAAACCTATTAGTTCCTTTCTTGAAGTGAACTATGTTCTAGTCAAAAGACCAGGTATGGATGATTTTGTTTTAAGTGACTACAGTTCTCATGTTTCAGGTTTTGTGCCTGGGTTTGAATGGCAACCGCGATCGCTTGAACGTACCGATGAGCTTGAATTAAATGCAAGGGGTCTTTTAAGATGGCAGATTTTAGGAATGTCTGTTTTTTCAGAGCAAAAGGAATTTAAGCTAGAATTACCTGTGAACAAAACAAGATAGAATGTCCCAAAACAAAACCCAGCCTACCCTACAAAACGTGCGAGATTTTCTCGCAAATGTAGAACCACAGCAAAAGAAAGAAGACTGCCTTAAGCTGCTGGAAATCATGGAAGAAGTCGCTCAAACCAAAGCCGTTATGTGGGGAAACATGGTGGGAGTGGGTGAGTATTATTACAAATATGAGAGCGGTCGCGAGGGTGATTCATTCATTATAGGATTTGCACCGCGCGCCAAAAATATAAGCATCTACACCAGTGCCTACAATGAGGATCTGGATTTGAAAAAAGCGGCGATGGGGAAAGTGAAACTGGGAAAATCCTGTATCTATATCAATAAGCTGGCAGATATTGATCAGGAAAAATTGAGAGAGGTTTTACGAGAAAGCATCCGTATCAGTCGTGAGCGGTATCCGTTTCAGTAACTTTTCCGGCAATGTCTTTCATGATCATCCCGGCATGAACCCTGCTGTTTTCTATAAACCATTTGTGGGTTTCCAGCCCACCACAGATTACGCCGGCTAGATATATTCCGTCTACATTTGTTTCCATGGTTTCTGGATCGTAGGCTGGTATTTTACCGTCACCTTGCAGATCAATTTCCAGCTCCCGCAGGAATTTGAAATCTGGACGATAGCCGGTTAAGGCAAGAACAAAGTCGTTTTCTAGGCTTTTTTTGTCACCTTTTGTATTGCTGAATTCAACACTGGTTTCGGTAATTTTTGTAATCTCTGAGTTGAAGTGAGCGTCTATGGAGCCCTCTTTTATGCGGTTCTCTATATCGGGTTTTACCCAGTATTTTACGCGGTCACCTATGCTATCGCCGCGCACGATCAGCGTGACCTTGCCACCCTTGCGATAGATTTCCAGCGCAGCATCTACCGCGCTATTGCTGGCGCCTACAACGACTACATTCTGGAATGCATATAGATGGGGATCATCGTAATAATGTGAGACTTTAGCGAGTTTTTCACCGGGAACATTCATTAGATTAGGCAAATCATAAAACCCCGTCGCTAAAACTAGGTTTCTACTGATATAGGTAGCTTTGCTTGTAAGAATCTCAAAAAAATCAGTATTACTGACTTTCTCGACCGCCTCAAACAGGTGAATATTCAAGTTGTTTGAAGTGGCGATGCGCCTATAATATTCCAGTGCTTCCTGCTTGCTGGGTTTTGCTTCTTTAGAAATAAACGGAATATCCTCAAGCTCCAGCTTTTCACTGGTAGAGAAAAACTGCATGTTAGTGGGGTAGTGGTACAGCGAGTTGACCAGCGGCCCTTTTTCCAGAACGAGGTAGTTCAGTTTTTTGGCTTCTGCTTGTAAAGCGCAAGCAATTCCTATGGGCCCCGCACCTATGATGATGACGTCGTAGAGCTTATTATTTCCCATTGTCACTTCTCATTTCTGATTTCCTCATGGGCATGGTATCGATCTCATTGAAAATTACTTGCGGATCAATCTGCTCCGCAAAGGTCATTTTTATCCCTCCGTCCAGTCCTATCAAAAAGACTTTGAATTCGCTCCCATATTCAGCATTGAATTGCTTAGCAGTAGCAGCCACCGGTTCTGATTCCCTACCGAAATTTTCATAAACCACCTCATCACCTTTAATAAAGTAAACAACGATTTTCCGGTCTTCGGATTTTGAGGAAGCGTCTATGAATTTCTGCCGTTGTTTTTCTGCCTGTTCCATATTTGCACCTGCTACGATAAGTACGATCCTATCGTTCCATTGGTGGGATTTTAATAATTGCGCTTTCCCATCGACAGTCTCAGGGCACCGCGCGAAAGCGGAAAACAAGACAAGCACCGTCCACATTTTATTCATACTCAAAAGTAGCGGTCAGTATCTCGCTTCTCCTAAATTAAATCTGAATTTTAGGAAAGTCACTGCTAGAAGTGGAGGTCTCCAGCATCAGCCGCGTATCGAATTGATGAATGTCGTGATCGATTCTTCAAGATTGTCGCTGTGTTCAATCTGCCGGATAAATTCACTACCGATGATCGCGCCATCCACATGTTTGCAGGCAGTCTCAAAGTCGGTTGCTGTTTTGATATTAAAACCAGTAAGAATCGCATTCTTCAAGTTCAAATCTTTCAGTTTTTTGAGATATTCTCCCGCACTGCCAAAATCCCCTTTACTACCCGTGGTACTTGCACTACTCACAGCATAAATAAATGAATCAGTAAGCGCATCAATTTCCCTAATCCGTTTTTCAGAGGTTTGTGGCGTTACTAGGAAAACATTTGAAACATGGTACTTCTCAAAAAGTGGTTTGTATTCCTGCTGATAAATATTAACTGGTAGGTCAGGGATGATCAGTCCATCGACACCTACTTGCTGGCAGCGCCTTAAAAAATTCTCAAGGCCATACTGCATCACTGGATTGAAATAGCCCATCAACAAAATAGGAGTAGAGCTTTCAGGATTCTTCTTACGGTAATCTTCCAGCTGATCTAATAGAACAGAAATACTCATTCCATTTTCAAGAGCTATTTTACTGCTCATTTGAATCGAAGGTCCATCGGCTAGTGGATCACTAAATGGAATACCTATTTCCACTAGATCCACACTAGCATTCTCAAGGCTTTTTAAAATGACGGTGGTATCGTTCGAGCTCGGGAAACCCAGCGGTAAAAAATATATTGAGCAGGTTTTTAGGCTTGCTGCTGAATAGTTGGGTGAGTTTGTTATTCATAGCTTAAAGTTTATCAAGCTTTAATTCTCTCATATAAGTATCCATATCCTTATCGCCACGACCAGATAGGTTGATCACCACACGATCTGTGGGTTTTAGATTCAAGTCTTTCAAAACAGAAAAAGCGTGAGCTGTTTCCAGTGCTGGAATGATTCCTTCTAATCGGCTGCATTCTACGGCGGCCGTTAAGGCATCTGCATCTGTTACTGC
The DNA here is from genome assembly GCA_963740155.1 of uncultured Flavobacteriaceae bacterium. GTDB lineage: Bacteria > Bacteroidota > Bacteroidia > Flavobacteriales > Flavobacteriaceae > Nonlabens. The sequence continues at coordinate 681,881 of CAVUDE010000005.1, forward strand.
CATGTATTGTGCTCGATCAGAAACTTTTAACCACGCGTGTGCTGGGCCTATTCCTGGATAATCCAGTCCCGCACTTATACTGTGTGGTTCTACCACTTGACCATCTTTATCCTGCATCATGATGGAACGACTGGCATGTAAAACGCCAGGAGTTCCCAGGCTCAATGTGGCTGCCGTCTTTCCCGAATCCACTCCTAAACCAGCAGCTTCTACACCTATCAGTTTCACACTCTGATCATCTAGAAAATGATAAAAAGCACCCATCGCATTGGAGCCACCACCTACGCAGGCAATGACGTAATCTGGTAAGCCTTGCATTGGTTCTTGATCTCTGTAGATATGACTGATTGATACCGCGCAACCATATCTGGATAGGGATGGGGTCCCACTACAGAGCCTATAATATAATGGGTGTCTTCTGGATTGTTGATCCAGTCGCGCATGGCTTCGTTTGTCGCATCTTTCAGGGTTTTGGAACCGCTGGTAGCAGGTCGCACCGTTGCCCCCAGCATTTTCATGCGGGCAACATTAGGCGCTTGTCGCTCAATGTCTTTCTCGCCCATATAGACGATACATTCCAGTCCTTTCAAAGCACAAACGGTTGCTGTTGCAACACCGTGTTGACCTGCGCCAGTTTCGGCTATGATGCGTTTTTTGCCCAGTTGTTCTGCAAGCAGGATTTGACCCATGGTGTTATTGACTTTGTGCGCACCAGTGTGACATAGGTCTTCTCTTTTCAGCCAGATTCTGCGCCGTATTTTGCAGATAGTCTTTTTGCAAAAAACAATGGAGTAGGACGACCTACATAATCCTTGAGCAGTTGATGGAATTCCGTTTGAAAGTCCTCACTTTTCTCAATGTTCAGGTAGTTTTCCTGGAGTTCTTCAATATTTGGATAGAGCAATTCTGGAATGAATGCACCACCAAATTCTCCATAAAATCCTTTCTCATTTACTTGATAGCTCATTTTCTCAATTTTTCTAAAAAATCCCTAATTAATTCAATGTCTTTCACACCTGGCTCGTTTTCAAATCGTGAGTTGAGATCCACTCCCAGAAAACATGTCGTGTTTGATATTCTTGGTTGCTTTCACATCTTCTTAGCCTATGCCACCGCTCAATAAAAATGGAATATTTTCTGTATAATTGTCGAGCAATTGCCAGTTAAATTTTTTACCGCTGCCACCATAATTTTTGGTTGCCGTGTCAAATAGGAAAAACAGTTTTCCTGGAAATTTTTTGGCCAGCTGTTCCCAATCTTCAAGCTGTCAAAATCAAAGTCTTCGTTCATTTGAAATGCTTTAAAAACTTTGATGTCTAATTCTAGTAACGCTTTCGCGAAAGCGGAATCCTCATCACCATGCAACTGCACCACATCGAATTGCAAGGGAATGTAATCAGATAGGATGTCTTCAAAGGTTGCATTGACATAAACGCCAACGGTTCCTTTATTCAATTCGTAATTGTTCAAGCTGGGCTTTTTGATTTTCATCCACAAAACGCTTGCTTTTTGGGTAACGTATGATTCCCATAAAGTCAATATCCAACTGCTGTAACTGGTTGATATTTTCTATATCGCGCATGCCGCAAACCTTTATCATCATAGCGTTGCTCCTTTAATAAAGTCTGCACAGCTAGACCTGGATCATTCGTTTTCATAAAATGTTCACCAATTAAAAATCCAGAAAAACCTGCCTTTTGCAATTCTGCAACAACTTTAGGATCATTAAATCCGCTCTCACTTACGGCAAGAACACCTTTAGGGAAATGGCCAAGTAACTCATGGCTATTCTGAACATTTGTCTCAAACCTTTTCAGATCACGATTGTTGACGCCTATCACAAACTGTGATTGATCAAAGTCTTGAGTGATCGTTGCAACTCGCTTCAATTCTTCGAGATCGTGGACTTCAAAAAGGATGCTCAGACCCAGATTTATGGCTTCATCTGCTAGATGTTGCATGGTTCTATCATTCAGGCAGGCGGCAATCAAAAGCATAGCATCTGCGCCGTAGGCTTTTGCCTCGTGGATTTGATACAGGTCAATCATAAAATCCTTACGTAAAACTGGAATGCCGACAGTTCTTCTTACCTCCAGTAAATCGTGCAGACGTCCCTCCAAAAAACGGTTCATCTGTCAGACAGCTGATCGCACTGGCACCTGCTTTTTCATAACCATCGACTACTTCTTCTACTGATTGCCTGATTTCAAAACTTCCTTTGCTGGGGCTGTGTCTTTTATGTTCTGCAATTATTCCTGAACCGTTTTGCAATGCATCATGTAGCGATAAAGGTTTGTGATCGTAATGATCCATCGCCTTTAATTGCTGTAAGCTGGTTGCCTGCTTGCGCAAGGCTAGATCTGCGCGGGTCTGGTCGGTTATTTTATAAAAATATCTTCCATATCAGGCGCTGAGTGTGATCAATGTTTTAAAGCAATCTAATGCTTTGCCAGATTCTAGTGATTCCCTGGCTATATCTACTGCTTCAAGTAAATCTATCTACGTGCGGTAGTTATGGCGGTAGCGGCATTTGCAATGACCACTTGAGCCTGCGCTTTGGTCGCCTTATTTTCCAGTACTTTCGTAAAGATCTGGGCAGCTTCTTCTACGGTATTCCCGCCGGAGATCTCGTCTGGTTGTAGTCTGGACATTTAAAATCTCCTGCTTTTAGATCTGCCACGCCATTATTGCTGGCAACCCTGACTTTCCCCGTCAGACTTACCTCATCATATCCATCGTGCGCGTGTAGGATCGCGTACCGTTTATCCGCTTCCTTCTGGAACAGGTACTCATAATTTCTCGCCAGTTGCAGATTAAAAACACCTACACTTTGCAGTTTGGGCTGGGCTGGATTGACCAGCGGTCCCAACATGTTGAAAAAGGTTTTGATGCCCAGTGGTCTTCTAATGGGGGCGACAGCTTTCATGGCAGGATGAAATAGTGGTGCGTGCAAAAAACAGATGTTCGCTTCTTCAATCTGGCGTTTGAGCTTGTCTTTGTTGTTTGTAAAACGCAATCCCAAGGATTCCATCACGTTGCTGGAACCACTCACAGAACTCACGCCATAATTACCGTGCTTTGCCACTTTGATTCCAGCGCCAGCAGTAACAAAACTGGCCAGCGTGCTGATGTTGAATGTGTTTTTACCGTCACCACCAGTACCACATAAATCTATGGGATTGTAATCGCTCAGATCAATACGTAGAGCTTGTTCCAGCATCGCATCACGAAAACCAGCCAACTCATCCACGGTCACACTGCGCATACCATAAACGGTCAGGAATGCAGCGATTTGTGCATCATTTACCTGATCCTGCTGTTATGGCAGTAAGGATGTCGTGAGCACGCTTTCGCGAAAGCGTATGATGTTCAAACAATTCGTTTAAAATCTGCTTCATTAAATAAGCTTGAGAAAGTTTTTCAGCATCGTTTTACCTTGCGGGGTCATGACACTTTCAGGATGAAACTGAACCCCGTAGATGGGTAGTTCTTTATGTTTCAACGCCATGATTTGACCGTTTTCATCTGTTGCCGTGATCGCCAGTTCTTCTGGGAAACTGTTGCGATCTGCTACCCAAGAGTGGTATCTTCCAGCTTCAAAGACGGTGGGAATTTTATGGAAAAGCGGTGTCCCGGTATGGTTCATTTGCGTAGCGACACCATGAAAAACCTGATCCAGGTTGATGATCTTCCCGCCAAAAACCTCTACAATAGCCTGATGCCCCAGGCAGATTCCCAGCATGGGCTTTTTCTCCTTTAAGAATTCAATGATGGGAATCAGTTTGCCAGCTTCTACCGGCACCCCAGGCCCAGGGGATAGAACGACGGCATCATAGTCCAGGCATTGCTCTGGCAGGATCACATCATTGCGCCTTACCGTTACTGTACCACCCAGATCTTCCAGATAGTGCACCAGATTGTAGGTGAACGAGTCGTAATTATCCACTACAAGTATATGTTTACTCATCGGTGGATTTTTCTATAAATTGAAAAGTCCCGTTTGTCGCAAGAGCATATTTATCATATTTACCGTTCACAGAATTACGTGTAATCGTGGCTTCTGGCGTCACGTAACCACCGAATTCTGGACTCTCTGTCGTGGACGCCAGTATCAGATCGTTGATGTGCTTCATCTTGTTATCGTAGGTGCGTAATACAATCTGGTATCTCTTTACATTTTTTGTGTAATTCTCAACGAGCAGGGTGTATAAGCTGAATTCTTCCGTCTTCAAAAGCCTGTCGCCTATCTTGATCTCGCTGCTCATGACCTTGATCATATCCTGCTGGGTCAGGTAGATGTGGACGCTGTCGTTAGGCACCTGTCTGAAATTCATTTCTGGCCTGTAAGTGATGGAATAGCCCTTTTCTGTTTCTTTAAGATTGACGTCTAGAACTTTAGGATTGTTGTCATGACAGGCGGTAAAGATCATCATGGTAAAAAAACCAGAGAGGGCTACTTTTAAAGTGTTATTCATTTTTTCTTGCTTTATGGATTGCACTGCGCAATGCGTTTGTTTTGTTATAAACTTCCTGTAATTCATCGTCCGGTTTACTTTCTACCACGACCCCAGCACCAGCCCTGAAATGCAGACGATTGTTCTGTGATAGGATGCTACGTATGATAATGGCATGGTTAAAATCGCCGTTTAAACCTATAAAACCTATGGCGCCACCATAGAATTGCCTTGCTGATTTTTCATATTTGTCAATCAACTGCATGGCCTTGAATTTAGGCGCGCCACTCAATGTGCCTGCCGGAAACGTGTCTGCAACCAGTTTGAGTTTATCTGCTTTATTTATAGCTCCCGTGACCTTGCTTACCATGTGGATTACGTGGGAGTAGAAATGGATGCTCTGGTAATCTGCAACCTCTACATTTCTCGCGTGGCGGCTCAGGTCATTGCGGGCAAGATCTACCAGCATGATGTGTTCTGCAGTTTCTTTGGGATCAGACTTTAAGCGCTGGGCAGCGGCGAGGTCGTCATCATCATTTCCTGTGCGTTTATAAGTCCCCGCAATGGGCTGGATGCTTGCCTGATCTGCCTTTACTAGCAGTTGAGCTTCTGGTGAAGACCCGAAGATTCTGAAATTCCCGTAATCAAAATAGAACAAATAGGGACTGGGATTGATAGCCCGTAATTGCCTATATACCTGAAAATCATCCCCACGGTATTCCTGGCTGAACTTGCGCGACAAAACCATCTGAAAAGTATCGCCCACCTGGGCGTGATCTTTTCCTTTCTCGACCATTTCGATAAATTCTGCATCGGTCATTTCTGAACTTTCATCACCATTTGTATAGAAGTCATACCGGGAAGTGTCACGGTGCAGAATGATGTTTTCTAGCTCTTCTAGCTGTGAAAACTTCTCAACATACCTATGATCAAAAGCATATACCTGATTATGGTAGTGGTCAAAGACAATGATGTTTTGAAAAATCTGGTAGTGGGCGAGGGGGATTTTGTCGTTCTCGCTTTCGCGAAAGCGGAATTCCAAATCCTCAAAAAACTGCACGGCATCGTAACCTAGGTAACCAAATAATCCCTGATTAGGAAACGGAAATTTGCCATCCACTTCAGCAAATCTATCCTTGAAAGCCGATAGCTCTGAAATCAGATTAAACTGATCATTAATAGTTTTTTTATGGGTAATGCCGTCAGGAAATTCTGTTTCAAGATAATCATCTGTCAATTCAAATCTTGCCACGGGATTGCAGCAAATAAACGAGTAGCTGTTGCTACGCTGCCCATATTCATTGCTTTCCAGCAAGTGACTGCCAGGGAATCTATCCCGCAAGCGCAGGTAGATTCCCACCGGCGTGATCGTATCTGCCAGGATGGTTTTATGCGTGGTATGTGCCTTGAATGGCTGTTTACTCATTTTTCTAAAAGTAAAAAGGCCTACCGTAAAGTAGACCTTTTGTTATATCACAATGCGGTTTACTTACGGCTGTAAAGCTGTAGTGATCCACCACCAGATGTTTAGGTTGTTTTTCATTTTCAAGACAAAAATAGTTCAGGAAAAGCTTATTGCAATGTCTAATGGTCAATATCGTCTTTTAAGACTTCTGGCATCTGTGAAGCAAATCGCCTAAATCTAGGGATGGATACATTGCTGATGTAACCATTGTTGGGATTGCGTTTTGCATAATCCTGATGGTAATCCTCTGCCTTCCAGAATTTATCAAAGGGTTTTACCTCTGCGGCAACGTCGTAACCCTCTGCTTCCAGCGAGGCGATTTTTTTGTTGATGATGTTTTTTTGTTCTTGATTTTGATAGAAGATGATGCTGCGGTATTGTGAACCATTGTCAGGTCCCTGACCGTTCACTTGCTCGATGTTTTGGCTGGCAAAATATACGTCCACCAGTGTTTCAAAACTCACGACCTCTGGATTATAGATGATTTCATTTGCCTCTGCATGACCGGTTCTACCGGTGTTGCTTTGCTCATAGGTAGGGTTTTCAGTCGTTCCACCAGAATACCCTGAAATGGCCTCTTGCACACCTTTTACACTCTCATAGATTTCTTCCACACACCAGAAACAGCCACTGGCAAAATATGCCCTTGCCATCCCATCCTTTACGGGAACTTGCACAGGATCCATGTTTTGCACGACCTCTTTGTCTTCTGATGAATTGTTGACCTTGTAATTACAGGAAAACATAATCATAGCGGCAAACACTAAAAAAATACTTTTCATAAGGCTTTTATTTCCAGCAAATGTAATTTATGGCTGCTATGTGTCTATTAAATGGGTATTAATTCTGGCTCTTTAACCGCGCTCAGAGACTTTTGGTTTGGGTTTTTAGTATTTCTTATTTCTTGATTTACGTTTAACGACTCAGTTTGAGAGTTCAAGGTTCAAGGTTCAAGGTTTTTTACTCCTGTGGAAAGTCGTTTCAAGTTTCAGGTTTCACGTTGCTCATACCTATCAATATTCATTGTAAGCTTGATTTTTCACATTAGGGGTTCAGCGTTCAACATTCAAGGTTTCTTACTCCTGTGGAAAGTCGTCTCATGTTTCATGTTTCACGTTTGTGATGAATGTTCAAGGCTCAAAGTTGAATGTTCAAAGTGGTGCTGCTGATATTCTCGCAGATATTCTGTGTTGTTCAGATTGTAGACATAGGATTTAGGATGTTTTACAACTCATGTCGGAAGTAAAATATTTAGCGTCAGAGGTTTTAACTACTGTGAAACAGTGCCTTGAGTTTAACGGTCTACGTTGGAAAAAGTACCCACAATAAAAATCATCGTCTAATCACCCATGAGCCTACGGCAAACTTCCATTTTCCGAATTGCTATGGGCTAACAACTAAACGACATCCTCCTATCAGCCGAAGGCTGAGAGCTAATCACCAAAGTCCTAATAGCTAAGTGCTAAATGCTAAAAGCTCTCCAAACAGCTAACAAAAAAAAGCCTCCACAATTGAATGCAGAGGCTCATCTTAATATTTTGTACTAAATACTAAATACTAAATACTAAATACTCAAATCTAGATATTCGCAAACTTCTTTTCCATCTGTTCGTGCTGCTCGCGGGCGAGTGCTGCGTCTACTAGGATACGTCCTGAGTGCTCATCTGTGATGATTTTCTTTCTGCTGGCGATTTCTACCTGCACCTGTGGTGGGATGGTAAAGTATGATCCGCCAGATGCACCGCGCTCGATAGGTACGACTGCCAGCCCATTTTTAACGCTACCACGTATTCTGGAGTAAGCTCTGATCAATCTGTCCTCGATGCTTTTTGCATATTTGGCAGATAGTTCTTTAAGCGCATCCTCTTCTTTTTGAGTCTCCTTAAGAATCTCGTCCAGTTCTGCTTTCTTGTGCTTAAGGTGATCTTCACGCTCGTTGAGACGTTCTTTGCTTTCTGCAATCACCTCTTCCTGCTGCTCGATCTGTGCCTGATGCTCCTTGATGTGCTTTTCTGCCAGCTCGATTTCCAGCTCCTGGAATTCCACTTCCTTGCTCAGGGAGTTGAACTCGCGGTTGTTGCGCACGTTCTTTTGTTGCTCAGAATATTTTGTGATCAGCTGTTTTGATTCCTCAATCTGGTTCTTTTTAGACTTGATGTTGTCCTTGAGTTCCTCTAGATGGGCATCCAGCTTTGCTAGCCTGGTCTGCAGGCCGGCAACCTCGTCTTCCAGGTCTTCCACCTCTAGGGGCAGCTCGCCGCGTACGTTGCGTATCTCGTCTATTCTGGAATCGATCAGTTGTAGGTTGTAGAGCTCTCTAAGCTTGTCTTCTACGGTTGCCTCGCTCTTTTTAGCCATGCGTTCAATAGTAATTTACGGGGTTTGTTTGCGCCTCTGCACAAAAGACTGCAATATTACAAAATTTTGAACTAAGAAAATCGTATAACAGGTCAATTGTAAAACGTTCACTCTCAAAGTGTCCTACGTCGCACAACAATATTTCAGTTCCCTGGAAGAAGTCATGGTACTTCAAGTCTGCCGTTACGTAGGCATCTGCGCCACTTTTAATCGCGTTGTTTATGGCAAAGGAGCCTGATCCGCCTAGCAGGGCTACTTTTTGAATGGTACGCTTTCGTCCTTCGACAGGCTCAGGATAAACTTCACTGCGTGAAAGCGTGAATCTCACAACTCCACTGCCAAAAACAGATTTAGTCTTTTCAAGAAATTCTTCCACCGTCAGTCCATATTCCCACTCACCGATGGCACCCATACCTATATTCTGATAGGAATTCTCCAAAGTCGTGATCTCATAGGCGACCTCTTCATACCGGTGGGCCTGTTTGAGGGCTTGTACCACTTTATTCTCCAAATGCGGCAGATAGGTAACAGATAACATGACCTCATCTGCCGTCTCGCGCACGCCAGGTTTGCCCAGTTGTGGATTGCTATGGTCGTTTCCCTTAAAAGTTCCCTGACCTCCGACCCAGTAGCTGCATTCCTCGTAATTGCCCAGCTTGCCGGCGCCCGCGGCAAAGAGTGCCTCCCTTACCAGAACAAAATTATCTTTGGGAACATAGGTCTGCAATTTCTTGATTGTCTCTGTTCTGGGTATAAGTGTTTTGACTTTCTCTAGACCCATGGCAGATGCCATGCGGTAGCTCACGCCATTATGCGCATTGTCCAGCGCGGTGTGGATCGCGTAGATCGCGATATCATTTTTGATGGCTTTAACGACCGTGCGACGCACATAATCATCAGGTCGCAAGTTTTTGAGTCCCTTAAAAATAATGGGATGAAAGGTCACGATCAGGTTGCAGTTTTTGTCAATCGCCTCGTCCACTACGTTTTCTAGGCAATCCAGTGTTACCAGAATCCCGTTTACCTCCCACCCAGAATCACCGGTAAGCAAGCCCACATTATCAAAATCCTCTGCATACTGCAGGTGGGCAATCTTGCCGAGCGCATCCTGTACATTTTTAATAGTCATAAAATCGGCACTTGTTATGGATGCAAGATAAATCTCATAAAAGATAAATCTAAACCTAAGCTTAAACTTAAATCAAAGTCTAAGTGGGAACCGATAGTTAGTCTAGACAGCAAAATCGATTTTCTGGCTCTAGAGCGCGTTACTTACCAAATGCACTTAATTTAAACCACATCCCACATCCCACATCCCACATCCCGCATCCCACATTCCACATACCTCACCTCAAAAAATAAAAGCTTTACATGCGTATGTTATGGCGCATAGCCGTTCAGGTTGTAGTTTTAGCAAAAATCAACTACCATGGACGGAATATTAGATTTACTCAATTCAACTGCTGGACAGCAACTAATCAATGGTGCTTCAAATCGCACGGGTGCAAGTCAGGATCAAACCCGCAATGTGCTTGCACAAGCCTTGCCACTGATCATGGGCGGCATGCAGCGCAATGCCCAGACTCCAGAGGGTGCCGCATCCTTAAGCAGTGCGCTTGAAAACCCTAAGCACCGCGGCGGTGGAATGATGGAAATGGTCGGGCAGATATTTGGCGATGGGCCAGGTAGCCCAGATGCTCTTGAAAGCGAGGGGAACGGTATTCTCAACCATGTTTTTGGTGCCAAAAAACCTCAGGTAGAAACAGCGCTCTCAAAGAACAATGGTCTGGATATGGCGACTGTCAGTAAGATTATCTCATTTGCTGCACCTATCGTCATGGGATATTTGAGCAAGAAAAAGCACAATTACAACCCACAAAACAATGACGTCCAGGGATTGCTGGGATCTGTTCTGGGTGGCATGAGCAATAGCTCTGGTCAGGGTGGTGCCATGGCCATGCTCAATTCTGTGCTGGACAGTGATGGGGATGGCAGCGCACTCAATGACGTCGCAGGTATGGTGCTAGGCGGCAATAAAAAAGATGGCGGCAGTATGGGGAGTTTGCTGGGTGGTATTCTGGGCAAGTAAGCTCGGTGGCGAAAACGTACATTGAGAACTCCGCAGAATCTTTTAAACCCATGGTTTATAAACGAGTACGGCAAGCGATCTCTAAGTGGCGACAGATAACTAATGATTGACGGCGAGAGTCGACGACTGACGACCGAGAGTCGACAACTGACAACTGAAAACCGACTACTAAAGGACTCTATATAATGCGTGGAATTATAAGGTGGAATTAGGTCTGCTTGATTAAGGTGCTGGATTTTCTTTTCCATTAAGCTTTAAGCAATGTCGCTACTATTATAGTGACAAGGTTAGGTTTTTATTAGCTTTTGAACAGCTCGATCAGATTTTAAAACGTTTGTATAGAGTTCAATCGGTAAAATCAACTTCAGGCTAGCTTATCATTCAAGTGATTATAATTAAAGTGCACCGTTTACTCGATCAGAGTGGGCGGTGCGCTCATGTTGTATTTGGGCGTGGCTTTTGCAATTCTATGTTTGATTTATGAAAAAACTACTTTACCTATCCATCCTGCTTGCCAGTATCATTTTTATTTCCAGCTGCGGTTCTAATAAAACGAGCGCGAAAAAATCTGAAACAGCAGCAACCCAAAACGATACCATACGCATAGCAAATGATAGTCTCGAGTATGAGATAGTAATCATTGAGCCCGGCTTTTATGGCTGGCTTGCAACCCAGCCGCCCCGCGGCTATTACACGCAAAGCACAATGGAAATCAGGAATAATTTTGACGTGACGGAATATAATTTACGCGCTAGGCAACCCTTGCGATTTGATTATAACTTGTATCCATTTGAGATTGAATATCAGCGCAACGTGGATTATGGGTACGAGGTGAATTATATGTTGTTCAATTACTTCATCTACTTTAAGCAGAAATACAACCAGCGATTTTAGTGTGTTATTTGGGGGAGAAAATCCGTCACCTTTAGCAAAGACTTCTGCGAACACCCTTATATAGTTAATCGTTATTATGTTATTGGTTATCAGTTCATCGTGAGGTAAATTTTTGGTTGGCGCCGTGCGAGATTGAGTCTACCAGTAATTAGCCGATGGTAGTTTAGTTGGAGATCATTTCTTTTTTAAAGAACCAAGTTCAATGAGTTTTTACAAAGCGATATGATGTTTTCTATAGAAATATTTTCTTTCTGCTGCATCGCTTTAGTACATTTTTTAGGTGTGATGATGTTGTTGTTGATTCGCCGGTAGAGACCTAACAGGTTTTCAAAACCTGTTAGGTCTGATTTATTCCGTAGTTTTTCTTGTGGTAAAGCAATGCATGTTTTATTGGCTTTTCAAAGTCCGCTTCTAAGGATAGGTCATATCATCTTAAAGTGTTTTCTCCACATAGACTAAATATCAAAACAAGTTACTTATAAGTGCCTAGCTCAACTTGAGTCGTATCCTCAAAGGGATAGTACTTTTGCATTCGCTATGCAAAAACTGAAACAACGCTGGGACATTACCCAGAACTGGCAGCTTATCTATATTTTTCTGGGAATCGTGGCATTACTCGCTTGCGGTTTGTACGTGGGTTATAAGATCTGGTCTTCACAGGCAGATGAAGAATATTTTGCGATGGCGCTAATTGCTACCAGTATCTTGTTTGCCGTGATCTTTTATTTTTTGACCATGTGGTTGTTTAAAAAGTTGCGATCTAAATGGGAAGTAGAGCAACGCTGGGAATTGATTGCCATCTTTCTGGTTTTTGCTATTACTGGGTCAGCTTCTGCGCGATTATCAGGACCATTTCTAGAAATGTTTGAGATTGATCTTGATCATTTATCACCTTGGGTATTCTGGCCTATCCGTTTGCTAGCAATTTTTCCCGTGTATCAGATCCTGCTCGTCTGCATTGGATGGATCTTTGGGCAGTTTGATTTTTTCTGGGCTTTCGAGAAGAAGATGTTGAGGCGGTTTGGAATCAAGCTATAAAATGATTTTTGCAAATCGCAAATCGCAAATCGCAAATCGCAAATCCCAAATCCCAAATCCCAAATCCCAAAACATAAGTTCCAAGTTCCAAATCACAAACCTCAATCTCAAAAATGTTTTTATTTAAGGAGGCACTGTCCCCCCAACCCCCAACGGGGGCTTTTCCAGTGGCTATTTTCAAGCGTAACTGTCAACATTGAACGTTGAACTTTGAACCTTGGGATTTTGGAACTTGAGATTTGAGATTTTAAGTACTATTCCCTCAACAGCTTGAGCGTTTGCCGCCTAGTGGAAGAATCGATTGTCAATAGATAACTTCCAGCCTTAAGTTGATTCACCGGTAAGATACCATTGTTCTCGATCCTGCCTTGTTGAACCATCCTTCCCGCCAAGTCATAGATCACATAACTCGCTGGTTCCTGTAGGCCGCCCACTGTGATCTGGTTGTCGCTGGATGGGTTGGGGTAGAGGTTCAGGGTTTGACTTGGATTGATGGTAGGTTCTGACAGCGGGACGCCGTTGCAGTCTGTCTTTGCGGCGCGGGCGGCCATAAAATCTGCGGGGCCGCGCTTGCCCAGCGGGTTGAGCGGCGAGCCGGGGCCGAACAGGATACTGCGGTTATACCCGCCCAGGGTATAGTTGCCATACTGGTCACTGGTGATGGCGGTAAAGGAATCGTCCGTGGTATTTACGCTGGGTGCCTGGTGTACCGCGGTGGCGGTGCCCGTGGCGCGGTCCAGCACCACCAGGGCGGGGTTGCCACTGTTGGGTGCGCCCAGCGGTGCCGCCAGCCCATCCCAGGTGGTGCTCCACAGGCTAGTGGCTAGGGCGACCTCAGTACCGTTTACTTCCAGGGCAATGGCGGGATCTGAACCACTATCTGGATTGCTGCCCCATAATAATGTACCCGTCGCGGCATCCAGAGCCATGGCAAAGGGCGCGCTTGTAGTTGCGCCGCTACTCGTTTGCTGTGTAAACTGGTAACCCATAAAACTAACCTGTGAACTGGCTCCCCCAGAGAGATACAGTGATCCATTCTCATAGGCGATGTCATATATACCAACGGTACTTCCAGCGGGCGCCATCCATCTATCAATTCCAGTGGTTGCATCCAGTGCAACGAGTAAGGGTCCTGACATTAGGTTCTGTCCCCTCCAGAAGATATCATCACTGCCATTCCAGCGCGAGGAAATAAAATAGGTGTTGGTGACCGGGTCGTATGCCAGGTTGTCCACGGTTGAATCACTGGTACTCCCCACGCCACCCTCAAAGCCCGGCAGGACGGTATGACCCAGATAGCTACCGCCGGTATCCAGCCGCAGCACCACCCACTCACGCACCGCACCAGCCGGTACGGTGATGTTACCATTTAGGTGGGTTCCCTCGCCTATACTTGCCATCCAGTGTACCGTACCGTTAGGCTCTACAACAAGATCACGGGCTAGGAATCCCCTACGCATGTTCACAAAGTCCTGTGCGCCGCTGGTTGGAAAATAAATCCAACGAAAGTTGCCGCTACTGTCGTAGCTCACCACAAAGTTATACCTATTTGCATCAGTAGGTGTGGTTCTAGGGTCAACCCCCGTGGGTTGAAGCAACTGGAAGTCCGTATCCCAGAATGTGGGCGTAGGCGGTGACTGTAGTGTAGGGCTCATTTGCCCGCTTATATAAAGGTTGTCTTGAGCATCTATGTCGATGCTCATCGGAGATGCCACGGATTCATTACCGAACTCTTTTTTCCATCGTAGGTTGCCCTGACAATCCAATGAGATCAGCGATAGGTCATCTGAATCACCGCCGAGCATTGTCTGGCTATCAAAACTGGGGCTACCGCTAGAATTTCCAGAGTAAACAGAAAACATATAGATGTTTCCCTGACCATCACTGGTCATATCATGGACATATTCATAATCATAGTAGGAACGTTGTGGCGCCATGTCCGGCGGCGTGCTCGCACCACCAGCCACAGCCCACTGCCATTGTAACTGACTAGCTGGCTGGGCAGACAGGTATGTATTTGCGCCAAACAAAAAAATTAAAATTACAAAGTATTTATAGTAGTTCCCTGACATTCTTGTAAGCTTACCGTTAGACTCAACAAATTAGAAAGGTGGTTTGCGGCTTGTTGACTGCCACTAACCACCGATTTGATATTTATCATTTTTTGATGACGATTTCTTCCGTCCTGCGCCTGCCATCCACATATATGATGGCAACATAGTTGCCCGGCACAAGGTTTTCAGCACCAATCACCGGTGATTCGAATATTAGGTGGTCTTGACGGTATCCCTGCTTTCGCGAAAGCGAAACCTCATGAATAAGAATCCCTCGCATGTCCCTTACCTGTGCGACCACCTTTTCTGGACTCTCACCATCAAATATAGCATACTGCAATTTAAACGTTTCACTGACCGGATTGGGCACAACCGTCAATCTTTCCGACTCGCCTGCCGGCCTGGCCGCTTGCATGCCCAGCGTGTTGCTATAGCTACACAACTCTTCTCCCTGATGCCAGATGCTAATGATGATGCGGACGGGCTGTCCTACAGAGCCCAGGAAATAGTTGAATACCGTTCCCGTTAGATCTAGTGACGCGGGGTTATAAGAGGATTGAATCATGTTGTTTTAAATCAGTAGGTTTTTCATATTACGGGCATTGTCCCCCCAACCTCCAAAGGGGGCTGTTTCCATTGATCATTTACAAATTCAACCTTGGGATTTGGAGCTTGGGATTTGTGATTTTAATCTCTATTCCCTCAACAACTTCAACGTCTGCTTGCCGGTGGGTGATTCCACGGTAACCAGATAACTTCCAGCTTTGAGTTGATCGATGGGCAACGTCCCATCACTTTCAATCGTGCCGCTGGATACCATCCTTCCAGACAGGTCATGGATCATAAAGGTGGCGGTGTCTTCCAGACCGCCTATCCTGACCATGTCACCGCTGGAGGGATTGGGGTAGAGGTTCAATGTTTGGATTGCGTTTATGGATCGCTCTGACAGCGGGACGCCGTTGCAGTCCGTGCGGTTCAGGCTGGCGTAGAAAAAATCAGTATTGCCGCCGGCGCGCCTGGAGAGCAGGTTGATGCCAGGCGTATTCCCGCTGGGCAGGAAGAGGCTGTCCGTAAAATAACCGCCCACGGCATAGTTGCCGTACTGGTTCACGGCGATGGCGGTGGCCTCGTTTGCGGTGCTGAACCCGTGGATGTCGTGTATGCCCAGCGTGGCACCGGTGGCGGTGTCAAAGCGCACGACCATGGGCTGGCGCCCCGGCCGCGACTGGGTATAGGTCATCCCCCCCCAGGGCGTCGTGTTAGTATGCGCGGTGGCGATGGCCACCTCGTTGTTGTAGAGGGCAACGTCATAGCTGGCGGCACCATCCGTGCCGTGCTGCGGCTGGGTGCCCCACAACAGGTTGCCCATGGGATCGAGTTTTATTAGGAATGGGCCGGGTAGGTAGAAGGTGGGGCTGCCAGTTCTGTGCATTGTCCATGTATAACCCGCAAAACCATGTCTGACTCCGTTTAGACTTCCCGTATTTGCGGCACCTACTACATAAATATTGCCTGATCCATCTTGAAGAATCTCATGTATAATTGCGCTCGCGCCCGCATCATCTGTTAAAGACCATTGCGTGGTCCCAGAAACATCATCTACTGAAACAATAACTGTATTTGTTTGCAGCGTCTGTCCATCCAGTTCAATTCTATCTGCAGCACTTGTGGTATTGGGGCGGTTTGCACTGATCAGGTAGCGGTTACGGGGCGCGTCATAGAGCATATTGACCATATAGGGAAACACGTTGCCAGGATACCACAGCCCCACGGGTACATGCCCCAGATAGCTGCCCGTACTGTCAAACTTTAGGATGGCCAGCTCATTGCCCATACTGGTATATGCCCCATTCAGGTGGGTGCCGGCAGACATCCTGACCAGGAAGTGGGAGGTGCCACCGGCATCCGTTGCGTGGGCAAAGGCACGGGAGAACACCACCTTGTTCAGGTCCATGTTGTCCTCTTCTGGCCGCTGCAGCCACTGGAAGTTACCATTTGAATCGTATTTGATTAGGAACAGGCTCTTGTTATGTGGGCCTGTATCGTTAATGGTGAGCGCAGTAGTCACTACTACATCACTATCAAAATGTACAAAACCACCATTATTTGACGTTCTGGGTATTACCTTTCCACTTACGTAGACATTGCCAGAACCATCAATTGAAAGGCCTGTAACATCGGTGAAATTATCACTGCCTATTGATTTTGACCATCTAAAATTGCCCCCACAATCTGATGACCATAGTAAGATATCCTCACCGGCGCGCGGCTGGACATAGATAGGGACGCTAATGCCATCCAGATCAGCCATATCCCCACCCATGACCGCGAGGTAGTATCGGTTGCCTTGAGCATCGATTTTAATATCCCGTACGTGCTCTGACTGATTGTAACTGGTGGGAACCCGGGTCTCAAAATTTGCATTGCCCCCCCCGCGCTTTGCCCAGGTGTATTCTAGGTTCTGTGCATATAGATTACAATACGCAAGACCCAAGAGAATCGTACAAAATATCTTTGATAGATTTCTCATATCCAATCTTATTTTTTGATCAGGTGCGTCTGTACCCTTACATTTCCACTGGTAATGGTCACTACATAACTACCGCTGGACAGAGACTCAAGTCCCAGTTCCAGGTCACCTTTGGTACTATTGAGTAATTGTTCCCTCACTTTGATACCATCTGCCGTAAAAATATGCAAAAGTGAATGGTTAGTGGTATCAGGCTGATATAAATCATAGGTGATTGTCGTTGAATACGAGGCTGGATTAGGAGATGCTTTTGCGAAAGCGGAATCATCCACTGTTTTATTACCTTCTCCCTCACCCTGACGAAAGAAGGGTGGAAGATCCAAATCTATTTGTTGAAAACAGGTAGCGCTACCATCAAAGCCCTCTATATACAGCTCGCCCGTACCGCCCGGGAAGCCAAAGTCATCTATAAATCGCAATGGGGTAATGGCTACTGAACTGCTCGCAGGTATATATACGTGCGAGGGATCAAAAATACCGCCTATATTCAACATACTGAAATCCAAATAATAATCTGCTGATCCAGTGTTGTGTACAACCACATCCATCTCGTAAAAATTATAGGGTTCTGTCACGGCGATAATATTCTCCACCTGAATTTCAAAGGGACAAGCGTCACAATTATAATTAATACTAACACGGAGGGGATCGCTGGTAAGATCACAGCCGGAACTGGTCACCTCAAGTTCAACAAAGCCCCCATTGTTGTAGAGTGGATCGATGCCATAGGCACCGGGAACACCAGTACCAAACTGGCTGCCCGTATTGCCAGAATAATCCCAACCATCTACATAGGCGGTAAAACCGGGAATATACCGATTAGTATTGGTATGTTCCTGCTCGCAAAACTCTATACATCCCGACGGGAAGTACCACATATAGGCAGATGGATCCTTAGGGATCCAGATATCCCTGATGGTGGGACAGCTGCCGTTAACTGGATAGTAGGTAAGCTGGTAGGCACCGCCACGATCTACGGTAATTGTGGAATTTTGCGCACCGTTGCTCCATTGGTAGATACCGGGCTGCGGGTTTGTTACACCCAGTACGACCTCGTAGGGATTGCAATTGGGCTCTGGCATCCAGGTAATCTGCCCTATGTCCACTGGTTGAAGTACGTTTACCATTAACGGGGCGGTCGTATAATCGCAATTATCCACTGTCATTACCTCTAGGGCATAATTAATGGATGCAGCACTTTGCAATGTCTGAGTCACTGGTTGAACCGGCAAGCCCTGCCATCCCTGGGCACTGCCGTTGATGACCCATTGATATTGTGTCACCATGTCTTCATCTACCACGGCATCTACCGTAAAGGGCTGGCCCACACAGGCCGTATCAGGCAACAATACCTCAAAATAGGGTTCAGGGAGTATCGTGACATTAGTGGCCTCATAATTAAATAGACATAGGTCTGTATCACGTAACTGCACCCAGTACTGTCCAGATTGTGTAGGAGTATAGGTAGCCCCCGTGTTGAATCCTGGTGCAGGTGCCGTATCCAGCATCCACTGGTAACCGCTAAGTGCTGGATCTGGATTAGATGCAGCTATGGAACCAGAAAAAGACGTAAATGAAAGTACTGGATTATCATCTGCACAATACAATCCACTACCCCCGTAAAAACCAACAATCAAGGCTTTTTTAATTGTAATCTGCTGTAAAGAAGTGGCCTCACACCCATACTGGTCTGTAACGAAGAGGCGGACAGGGTAAGACCGACCCGTTTGTGCTGGAGCTGGTAACTGTATTACTGGTGCCGTAGCCAGGTGGGCAGCATCATTCATAAACTCCCAGCGGTAGGTGTGGCGGGGGTTGATATTGTCTGGCAATAGGGCAATGGGACATTCTGTACAAGACTGTGTAATAGGTCCCGCGTTAGGATCATTTGCGTCCAGCATGATAAAACTGGGGTCTGGAGACTCTAGTAAAACAGCCTTTTCAAGGCTGCACACAGGATCTCCCGTCGCTCCCTGGATAGTGATTCTTGCCATGTAAAGGCCATCTGGCACGCCGGTAAAGCTGGCGTTTCCACTTGCATTAGTCACTGGCCCACCACCATTGAAATTTACGAGTTCATAGGTGTAGGTCAACGTATTTGAGGCAGCATAACTGGGGATGACCGGGCTGTTATCCACGATCGTCACATCATAGCCCGCCCCTGGATTTGCTGGGCAATCCACCGTAAACTGGAGATCTGGCTGGTAATGTATGTCCACTGTTTCAAGATCTCTATAAACGCAATTAGGATATACCGCAGATGACCTAAAGGTGTAGGTTCTAGGCCTACTTCCCGGTGGTACCTGTAGAACCACATCCACTCCCAGATTCTCACTTACTATTTTCCAATTCTGGTAATTCACGCTATAATTGATGCTCGAGGGTGCAACACCTGTCTGGTTAAAGGTAGCCCTTATCTGATCGCAGGATATCCATTCCAGGCCAGTTATTTCTACTCGATCAGCATTATTAGCTGAACATTCTGGAGGGTCTGGAAAACCACATTCCACACCATCAATCGTGAAGGTGACTGCACGGGTCAGGACTGTACAGTTACTGGGATTACCGTTAGGGAATCCTATCTCGCAATAATAATCGCCAGCCTCACCACCTGCAACACTTATATTGAGGTCTATCCTGTTTGAATTTTGATTTGGTAATGGCACACCATCCCTGAACCATTGGTATGTCACACCCAAACCGCCAGGTGTCTGGTTAGTTATTTCAATAAATGTATCATAGTCAGGAATATTGCAGGCACCTATATTTCCCCATCTTTGTGTGTATTGCGGGGAGACATCCACGTCCACGGTTGTGGTGAGGGTCTCGATTCCATTTTCTGCACAAAACACACTGCTGTCGTATTCTAGAATAATATTCATGCTAGTAACCTGATCCACAATAGGTGCAGTAACATTATGTATCTCAAAATTCCCACCGCCTAGATTAGTTATCATGGCAAATGGCTGATCAAATGTGGTCAGAACATTGTTTGATATATATTGAAATGCAATGTTGATATCATTATTTCCCAGGGTCGTGCCCGTAGGTATGTTACTTCCCATGAGGTCAATCGTAAATTCATTATCTGCACATATAGTAGGTGACGCGGTGGACAGCGTAAATGTAGGCAACTGATTCAGGTGAATGGTGAATGGCTGTATGGTAGCTTCTACCCCACACTTACGTATGCTGAGTTGAAGGTCAACCGTGGGTGGCAAACCGTCTGGCACCTCATTAAGCATCACGGTAACGGCAGGTGAGTTCTGACCTATGATCACACCACCATATTCTGGATTTGAGAACGACCACCCATAGGTCTCGCCTTCTACATAATCCACACTAAAAGCAGCCGTGGTACTGCTACAGTAATTGGACTGACCTATTAACGCGGGCTCAATCGCAGTCACTACCTCTACAGGGTTGATCAAAATATCCAACCAGTCACTGGTACAGCCAGTGCTTTTAAGTACCTGTCTTAACTGTAGTAAATAGGGATTGCTAGAGGTACTAGGTTCAAAAACGACGGTGGTCTGGTTCCCCAGGCTACCACCCTGTAGGTTTCCATCTGTAGGATCTATGTGCCATTCATGATAGTTACCATCTACTGGTGTGCCAGCATGGTACGTATAAGGTGTGCCAGCACATACTTGTTCAAAAGTGCCGGTCACTTGAGCCGCTGGTGGGGCAACAGGATTGTCATAGACTTCCAGTAAGTGGGCTAGACTGCGACAGTAGTTGTTTGACTCAAGAAATATGGAATAAACCCCTGGCGCGTTTGGCACAAAGTTCAATTGATTTGAATTCTGTGTGATCAATTGTGTGTTTCCCAGATAAACCTCCCACACATTGCCTGAAGCCGCCAGGCCAGTTAAAGTGACCTGTTCTGCCATACAGGAAACATTATTACCTTGAATTTCCAGTCGCTCATTTATTGTCAATAGAAGAGCTTCTGCCTGGCCACCGCATTTTAGTAATGTATTATCATAGCGGCAGGAGAGGGTAAAGGAGTTTCCGGGTGGTAAGACATTTGTATTCAGGGCAATCTCATTTGGCTGGTCTGTGGTGATGCCCCATGGACCTGTAACCAAGTTACCATTGCCATCGTGCAGTTGCCATACAAATTCTGTTGCTGGCCAGCGTGGTAGGGAAAATATATATTGATCGCCTGTACAAAGTTCTGTATCCCCGTCTATATTTATAGAACTGGATATAATGGGAATACGCGACCTACTGGATCCCGAGCATGATCCCAGGTCACCTTCAACCTCTACCAGTCCAAATCCATCGTTAGGACTGTTCCATGATACGGTAATGGTATCGCTACCCTGTCCATTAATTATATCACCACCGTCAACTGTCCAGTTAAGCTGTCCAGAACCCTGGACGGTATAGCTTTCAACCTGATCCTGGCACACAACTGTGGGACATTCAATAAGCTCTGCAGGGTCATTGAGTTCAATCTGCATCTCAAAACTGCCCTCGCAGTTGCATTCATTTGCAGCGGACAGCGCCACCGTCCAAACACCACTACCCAGCATAACGTTAGGCTCTCGATCATTTGAACGTATGGTTTGTTGGCCATTGTCAAAGACCCAGTTGTAACTAACTATTCTGGATCCATTTGCATCAGTAGTCAAATTGACCATCTGCACATTTCCCCCACAATCACCACTACTGGTGTTCAAGAATTCAAAATCCACCAAGGGTGCCGGGATTACCTCTATACAAACCGACTTTGTAATAATCTCACCAGTGTTCAAGGTTATCTCTACACCTACTGATGCGGTATTTGTAGGCGTATCCCAATCTACGTCCATGGATGTGCCCAATGGACTTATGCTGGCGTTTCCACCATGAGCCGTCCATGTGGTGTTTGTGATCCTATTGTTAGGATCAAGAAGCGTAAAGGTGACCACACTCCCCTCACAGAATTTTGTACAGTGGTCAGATCCTATCTGCTCTATGGGGATCATATTCTGACCTTCCCAGTCGTCCTCTGTATTTTCTATACACCCCACGCTACGATTCCAGGAGCAAGACACCTGACTGTTGTGCGTAAATGCTGGGACTGCAACATAAGATTAATAGGAAAAATAGCCGTGAAGAGTTGAGATTTTTCATAAGTTTATGGTATTGAGCGGTGTATAAACTTACACTAATTATTCAATGCATAGTGATGCAGATTTAATTCTTAACAATTTGATAACATTGAAAATTTGGATTTTGCGCAAGGGATTGAAGTGGAAATCCCGCAGGCACGGCTTTCCCGTGACGAGGAATTGCAACGTAAAGCCCGCCCCCGAGTGCGCGAGGGGATGCGCCCAAAAGATCATTCACCGTCGACCATAAAAAAAGCGCCCTATAAGGACGCTTTTTGCAATCTTAATAAGTATCTCCTACAGCTTCTTTGCATTCTTTACTTTCTGCTTAGTCAGGGCAAGTTCAAGTACGTTGCTCATGTCGCTCACGTAATGAAAAGTCAGGCCTTTGAGATAGTCGGCTTTTATTTCTTCTATGTCGCGGCGGTTTTGCTCGCAGAGTAGGATTTCCTTGATGCGAGCGCGTTTTGCAGCTAGGATTTTTTCTTTGATGCCTCCTACGGGCAGTACTTTCCCGCGTAGGGTGATCTCACCTGTCATGGCAATGGATTTCTTGACCTTGCGCTGGGTAAATAAGGACACGAGCGAGGTGAGCATCGTGACGCCTGCGCTGGGACCATCCTTGGGCGTTGCCCCTTCTGGGACGTGGATATGTACGTTGTACCTAGTAAATACGTCTGGGTCTATGCCCAGTATATCTGCATTTGCCTTTATGTATTCCATGGCGATGGTGGCACTTTCTTTCATCACCTTGCCCAGATTCCCCGTAATGGTAAGCGTTCCCTTTCCCTTGCTCAGGATGGATTCTATAAATAGAATATCGCCACCCACGCTGGTCCAGGCCAGTCCAGTTACTACACCGGCTACCTCGTTATTCTCATACTTGTCACGTTGCATACGTGGTGCGCCCAGTACTTCTGAGATAGTATCATTTGTGACTTTCAAATCGTATGGATCTTCCATGGCGATGCTTTTTGCGGCATAGCGTACCATTTTGGCAACTTGCTTGTCCAGCGCTCGCACGCCACTCTCGCGGGTATAGCCCTCAACGATTTTTTCTAGCTGTGGTTTAGCAATTTTCAGGTGTTCTGATTTTAGGCCGTGCTCTTTTAATTGTTTGGGTAGTAAATGGCGTTTGCCTATCTCCACCTTTTCCTCTATCGTGTAACCAGTCACATTAATAATCTCCATACGGTCACGCAACGCTGGCTGTATGGTGTTGAGGCTGTTACAGGTAGCTACGAACATGACCTTGCTCAGGTCAAATCCCATTTCCAGAAAGTTGTCGTAGAACGAGCTGTTCTGCTCTGGATCCAGCACCTCCAGCATCGCGCTGCTGGGATCGCCCTGATTGCTGTTGCTCAGCTTATCGATCTCGTCAAGGACGAAGACGGGATTACTGGTTTTGGCTTTTTTGATGCTCTGGATAATGCGTCCGGGCATGGCGCCTATATAGGTCTTGCGGTGGCCACGTATCTCTGCCTCGTCGCGCAAACCGCCTAGTGAGATACGCACATATTCGCGTCCCAGCGCCTCTGCAATGGATTTACCCAGCGATGTTTTTCCCACTCCCGGTGGCCCGTAAAGACACAAGATGGGGGACTTCATATCGTTACGCAGCTTGAGTACTGCCAGGTATTCTATGATGCGTTTTTTGACTTCATCCAGGCCGTAGTGGTCGCGGTCCAGAATCTTCATTGCGCGCTTTAGGTCAAAGTTGTCTTTTGAAAACTCATTCCACGGCAGATCCAGAAACAGATCCAGATAGTTGCGCTGGATGGAATATTCTGCCACCTGAGGGTTCATGCGCTGCATTTTAGACAGTTCCTTTTCAAAATGCTCCTTTACCTTGTCGCCCCATTTTTTCTTTTTGGCGCGCTTGCGCATATCGTCCAGCTCCTCATGGCTGGAGACGCCGCCACCCAGTTCTTCCTGAATGGTTTTCATCTGCTGGTGCAGGAAATATTCGCGCTGTTGCTTATTGATGTCAGTCTGCACGCGGGACTGGATGTCGTTCTTGAGTTCCAGTTTTTGCAATTCCAGGTTCATGAATCGCAGGGTTTCCAGCGCTCGCTCCTTGAGATCATCTATTTCTAGCAACGCCTGTTTGTCCTCAACTTTCAGGTTCATGTTGGACGACACAAAATTCACGAGGAACGAGTTGCTCTCGATGTTCTTGATCGCAAAAGATGCCTCGCTCGGAATATTGGGACTCTGTTTGATGATCTCAAGCGATGCCTCCTTGATCTTGTCTATGATCGCGGCAAATTCCTCATCGTCAGCCTCTGGCCTGGTCTCTGGCACGTCAGTCGCGGCTGCGGTGATGTAGGGCTGGTCTGTGACGATCTCGCCCAGCTGGAAACGTTTCTTTCCCTGGATGATCACGGTGGTGTTGCCATCTGGCATTTTAAAAACCTTGAGGATTTTTGCCACTACGCCCACATTGTGCAGGTCCTTGTGCTCAGGCTCCTCGATTTCCTCGTTGTTCTGGGCCACCACGCCTATCGCATTTTGCGACTTATTTGCTTCCTGCAGTAATTTGATACTGCGGTCTCGCCCCGCGGTAATGGGAATTACCACCCCGGGGAAAAGCACCATGTTGCGCAAGGGAAGAATTGGCAGCGTTTCTGGAACGCGCTCCTGGTTCATTTCCTCCTCGTCTGCACTGCTCAATAAGGGTATAAACTCTGCATCCTGCTCAAATTCCTGTAATGACAAGTTGTCTAAATTTCTTCGTTTTGAATCAAACATATATCTCTTTCTAGCCACAATGGCATAATGCCGCGGCTCTTCTAAATGATTAAAATGTGGGGAGGGGCTGTGAAGTTTACGCTTTCGCTAAAGCGGAATTCCCACAAACCGCCGTATTCCCAGCGATCTACTATCTACCGTAGGTCATCAGGCACGTTTCCCATTGTCGCTGCTGTTTCAAAAGCCTTGCCAGTCCCAGAGAGGGTGATTAGATAAGATGGTGGGTATCTGGCAGAATGATTTTGATATTTATGCTTTTGCGAAAGCGGAATTCCCACAAACCACCGTATTCCCAGCGATCTACTATCTACCGTAGGTCATCAGGTATGTTTCCCGTCGTCGCTGCTGTTTCAAAAGCCTTGCCAGTCCTGGGGATGGTGAATAGATAAGATGGCGGTATCTGGCAGAATGATTTTGATATTTACGCTTTCGCGAAAGCAGAACTGTAACAACACAATAAATCCTGCATCTTTATACCGTAACACTAACCATGTGACGCTCGCTGAAACTGACATAAAACTGTATGACCTGTGTGAGCAGGGCAACCGCAAGGCGCAGATGCAGGTATATGATAAATATGCCCGCGGGATGTACCACGTGGCGTTGCGACTGGTGCAGGACAGCGCACAGGCAGAGGATCTGATGCAGGAAAGCATGATCACCGCTTTTAGCAAGATGAGGCAGTGGAATCGTACGGCGACATTTGGTAGCTGGTTAAAGCGCATCGTGGTCAATAACAGCCTGACTCACCTGCGCAAAAACAGTAGGATGACCACCGTGGATTATGACGAGGTATCTTATGAAATGGAGGCAGCGGTAGAGCCACAAATTGATATGGAAGAGGCAGGAATGACTGCCAGAAGAGTCATGGCTGCCATGGCAGAATTGAAAGATAATTACCGGGAAATCCTCACCCTAAGCCTGATTGAGGGAATGGACAATGAGGAGATCAGCGAGATCATGGGCATCTCACACGGGATGTGCCGCACGACAATATCCAGGGCAAAAAGCGCCCTGAGAAAAAAACTGGAAGAGCAATGAAGAATATGGAAGAATGGTTTGACCAGCAGGACTGGAACCAGGGCGAGTTGCCGCAAGGCCACCGCGACCGTTTCCTGCAAAAACTGGATGTAGCCTGCGATGAAGTACAAGCAACTGCGCCTGTGAGCGCTGCAAGCGCAAACGGCAAAGTCGTCAAACTCAACGCGTGGCTTAAATACGCGGCAGTGGCAGCCATTGTATTGCTGCTGGGATTGACCGGAATGCAGGTGTATAATCAGCCAGCGCAACAAACCGGGCTGGCCAGCGTGTCACCAGAAATGGCGCAGGCGCAAAGCTTTTTTACCACTACGATAGACCGTGAGCTGGCACAACTGAACGATGAGATGTCACCAGAAACAGAGCGCATTATCACTGATGCTCGCGCTGGACTCAAAAAACTGGCAACGGAGTACCAATCCATTATCAAGGACTTTAAAGTGAATCAGGATAGCCAGGCGGTGATCGCCGCGATGATCGAGAATTTCCAGAGTAGGATAGACTTGCTGGAGGTCGCACAGGAACAAATCAACCAATTGAAACAACTAAAAGAAAAACAAGATGAAGACATTATTTAAAGTAGCGCTGATCTGCCTGATCATTCCACTATGGTCATACGCCCATGATGGGTACCAGCACACAAAATCAAAGAAACTCTCAAAGCGATTTGACGTGAGTCGTACCTGCGAGGTGGAGGTGGATAATAGTTTTGGCAGCGTTACCATCACCACCTGGGACCAGCCGGTCGTGAGTATGGAGATTGAAGTGATCGTGAGTGGGGATAATCTGGATCGTGTCAGGGAACGCCTGCATGATATAGATGTCACTTTCCAGTCCAGCGATGATTACATAGCCGCCGAAACCCGAAACATAGGCAATAATACCAGCAGCAGTTTCTGGAGTCTATTTACTGGTAAGAACAACAATGGCAAGGTGGAGATCAATTATGTGATCACGATGCCATCTACTGGAAATATTGATATATCAAATGATTATGGCGCGGTGATCGTGGATAGGATAGAGGGCAGGGCAAAGATCAGCTGTGATTTTGGCAGGCTGGACATAGGTGAATTGCTCAACGATAGCAACGAACTCAAATTTGATTACACAAAAAAATCTCATATTGATTTTATCAAGGGCGGTACCATACGTGCAGATTTCAGTTCCATTGAAATTACCAAAACCGAGAAACTGGACGTAAAAGGAGATTACACGACATTCCAGATCAGGGAAATCGATAAGCTGGACTTCAATGGTGATTTTTCTACGCTGGAAGTAGATCAGGTGAATTATCTGGAAGGCCGCGGTGACTATTCTACGACCAGACTGGGAAAAGTGAGCAATCGG
The DNA here is from genome assembly GCA_963740155.1 of uncultured Flavobacteriaceae bacterium. Lineage (GTDB taxonomy): Bacteria > Bacteroidota > Bacteroidia > Flavobacteriales > Flavobacteriaceae > Nonlabens. The sequence continues at coordinate 709,001 of CAVUDE010000005.1, forward strand.
GTGGTGATGACGACGGATTTTGGCAGTGTGAAGGTCAATGAGCTCCTGCCTGGATTCTCAGAAGCGAGGTTTAGATCAGACTACACCAGTATCGAGATAGGTTATGCGCAGGATGCCGCATTTACATTTGACATAGAAACAGAGTATGCCAGTATAAAACTGGACGACGATTCCCAAGTTAGGATTTCTGAAAAGGATGGTAGCGACCGGAGGCAATCTGGCCATGTTAATTCGCCTAGCGGCGGCGTAGTAGAGGTAAAATCATCATTTGGAAGCGTGAGTCTGAAGAGTAGGTGAGTATTTTTTGCAGCTAGCAAGGACTCAAAACAGCAGGAAAATTTTACCTTTAAACGCATAATTGATTAGCAAGGAAAATAAAATCGGTCATATTCTAATCAGCTGATAACCTGATAACCTGATAACCTGATCAACTGATCAATTGGTCAACCGATACAACTTGAACAACAAACTCAATTCAATAACAAGTAAAACCAATATCATGAAAACATTCAAAATCACTCATCTCTTAGTTATTGCAATAACTTTATTCACCGCCCAAACTGCCAGTGCACAATGGTGGGGCAGTGGTAAAAAAGTCAAGGGCAACGGTGAGGTCACTACAAAGACATTTGACGTAGGCGAGTATGATGAGGTCTCCCTATCCAGCAGCTTTGACGTAGAACTTATAGAAGGAAATGAGGGTACCATCACCGTAGAGGCAGAATCCAATCTTATGGAATACTTAAAAATTGAAGTGAAAGGTGGCGAGCTCTCGATAGGGGTAAAAGACAATGTGAATATCAGCACTCGCAAAGGTGTGATGGTCAAGGTGCCAGTCGAGAAAATAAAGGGTGTGAGCATCGCGGGTAGCGGTGATATTTTTAGCTCGATGTTATTGCGCAATGACACGATGGATCTGGCAGTTGCTGGAAGTGGCGATATCAAATTGAATCTAGAATGCAGAATGCTGGAGGCGCGTATTGCCGGCAGTGGTGATATAAAGGTGACCGGTCGCGCAGAAAAGCTGGATGCCAGTGTAGCGGGCAGCGGGGATATCGCAGCTTTCGGACTCAAAGCAAACAATGTAAATGCAAGTATTGCCGGCAGTGGCGACGTATCTGTTTACTGCAATGGCGGAACAATGAAAGCCAGCATCGTAGGTTCAGGCGACTTGCGCTACAAGGGAACCGCCAGTAAAGTAGATAAGACCGTAATGGGTAGTGGGGATATTACTAGGATGTAGAACTGGGAAATTGCAAATCATAAATTCCAAATCCCAAGGTTTAGAGTTTGATTTTTTGTCTCTTTTCTCTTGTCTCTTTTCTCTTGTTTTTTTTGTTCAAGGTTCGAGGTTCAAAAGTTCAATGTTTAACACAGCTCAAAAAATATTGAATCACATTTGTAAGCCTTAGCCTGTTCACACTGAGTTTTAGTTTAAGTTGTTAACTTAAATCTGTTTCACATTGAGTGCGGCGGAAAAGCCGTTGGTGATGCTTCTAATTCTATGATGGTGTGAGAACACGCGTCGCAATGATCTCTACGCGACAGGAGTTATTCATTCTGGTTATAGGGTTGATTTAATTTGTTAACCTGAACCTGTCTAACATTGAGCGCAGCCCAAAGGTCAAAGGCAATACTACTGATTTTATCATGGTGTGACCACACGCGCCGCAATGATCTCTGTGCGACATAAATTTTTTATTTCATTTTAGTTTTCTTTTTAAGCCATGCTTCGACTGCGCGCTCAGTGTACAGCATACGAAACAAAATAAGAAGCCTCACCACCGCGTCGTAAAAGGAGAAAAAGCACTAAAAGACTACACGACTAAAAGACTACAAGACTAATCAGCACATCGGCACACCAGCACACCAGCACACCAGCACACCGGCACACCAACTCATTAACACATCAACTAATCAATCTAATTCCATAAATTCGTAATCACCTGAATCAATATTATGTTTGACGATTACGATGATGATTTCCGCAAGGAGCATGACCGCATCCAGAATTTGCCCGTTTATAAAAAAGCCATGGAGATCATGGATCTTGTGTTACGCATGCTTGAGGGGGTGGAAAGCGAGGATTTAAATAAAACCGAGTTTGACGAGCAAGCAGATGATGACAGTTTCAAAAAAACCTTGTTTGAACAAAATGCATCCTATCTCAAGTCAAATGCCATGACCATCCCCGTAAAGATTGCTGGGGCAGAGGGAGCTGGACTTTACGATCTGTGCATGGAGAATGCTGCGATAATCCGCAAGGCTGCACGTGAGTTGATTACTGATGCCAGTGGTTTACAGATGAACGGCTTTGCAGACGTGGAATACCTGGACATGCTCAGAGAGCAGGTGGAAGAATTCAGAGTGCTTTTTGCAGAATGGGTGGACACCTTTGATAAGACGGATTATATCATTGATCGATGGAATGTATTCAACCCGCCGGGCGTGAACTGGGATGACCATGATCCAGATGATGACATACCTTTCAATCCACTGGATGATCTACCAGAGGGCTTATAGATGAGGCGCAATCCCTTTGACGAAAACCATCGACAGTATTTTCTAATCAAGTTACAATACCTGGGATTCAGGTTCCATGGCTGGCAGAAACAGCCGGGAAACATTCCAACCGTAGAGCGTATGGTTATGCGCACGCTGCGATTTGTGCTGGATCATGATCGATTCAAGGTTCTTGCTGCTGGACGTACTGATGCCCGGGTTTCAGTCAATGAGACCTGGATTGAGTTCTTCCTCGATGATAAAATTCCGCTCAAGACCACGGGGTTTTTGGAGGAATTCAATGTGAATCTGCCCAGCGACATACGCGCACTTGAGATCCAGCCTACCGATGCTGATTTCAATATCATTCAGGCGCCCAAAACCAAGGAATACATTTATCTCTTCTCACATGGCGAGAAGATGCACCCATTTGCCGCACCGCTCATGGTTTATGTCAAAGAATCGCTTGATATTGCGCTCATGCAGGAGGCCGCCAGATTGTTTGAGGGCGAGTACGACTTCTGGTCGTATATCTACAAGCCTAGCCCCACGACGGAAACCGTCTCCACCATTGATTCCTGTTACATAGAAGAGAACAATCTCTACACGGCTAGTTTTTTTCCCACACTCAGTTTTGCCTTGCGGGTCACGGGTTCTGGATTTAAACGTCACCAGATAAGGTTGATGATGGGGATGCTGATTGATCTGGGCAGTGGTAAATACGATTTGCCCTACTTCCAGCAAACCTTGAACGGTAAAAATAAGATTCACCTTTCCCACATTGCGCCAGCAAGCGGATTGCTACTTTATAAAACACTTCTGCACTAAGCATGGCGCTGATTTTTTAAAGAAAATATAATTTTTGCGCCCACGTTCTTAAGGTTCTCCATACGCAGAATGTGGGCATTATTCTTAGTTATAGGTTTGCGAGTTGATCCCATTCAAACTTATGAAATATCTATTGTTTTCTTTAATTTCGATAACTAGCATCTACCCATCTTTTGCCCAGGACAAAGCGCCATCACCCTATGAATGGGACTGGACACGCGACGGGATCTGGACGGGGGCGGCTCTCGCAGGCTCTGCCGGTGGTTTTATTATTATCCAGCAAAAGGACGGTTTTACGGAACAGGAAGTACTGGATTTTAGGGCAAATCCAGATGTCAATTTTATCGACGATTTTGCAACGGGAAATTATGAAGACAACCTAAGCACGATCAGCGATATTCCATTCTACACCAGTTTTGCGATTCCATTTGTGCTGCTGTTTGATGATGAGATGAATGACCATACTGGCCAGGTGCTGGGCATGTATATTCAGAGCATGTCCACGACTGCCGCCCTGTTTACGATCACGGCTGGTTTGACAAATCGCGCGCGACCCTATGTGTACAGTTCTGAATTGCCACTGGATGAGGCGATGGAGATCACGGCAACCCGTTCGTTTTTCTCGGGTCACGTGGCTAGTTCTGCATCTGCTACATTTTTTGCAGCAAAGGTATTTAGCGATTTCAATCCAGATTCTGCGTTGCGTCCCTACGTATGGACAGCTGCCGTCACCATTCCCGCAGCCGTGGGTTATTTGCGTATCGAGTCTGGGCAGCACTTTTTGACAGATGTCTTGCTAGGCTATGCGGTAGGAGCGGCCTCTGGTTATTTTATCCCAGAAATGCATAAAGTAAAAGAAAGCACTGGACTTAGTCTCAATCCTGTGATGGGACGCACCTTTACCGGCGATATGTATCAGGGAATGGGATTGAGTCTGCAATTTTAGAAAGGTGATTGTTGTGTTTATGCTTTCCCGCAGGGAAGTTTATGCTGAGCCTGTCGAAGTACGAAAGCGTAATTCTCACAATCTCTACTCAAAATATAGACCCTGGAAATATCAAGATGCCGCGCGATAGATTGAACACAGTATATTTAACCAAAACTCTAACAAATGAAACTTACATTTTTATTCCTTTCAATGATTTTTACCGTGGCAGTCGCAGCCCAGGATTTTGCAGATATGGACAAAAGTCCCATGGACGCAGCCTATTATCCCGCTCAGGCCGCAAAAAGGCAATTTGCCAAAAGTCCCGACCAGCAAAAAGCGCTGGAACCGCAGATAAGGGTGCTGTACAGCCGTCCATCACTCAAGGGTAGAAATATCTTCAGGGACAGCGATGACCGCAGCGAGGGGATCACGCAATATGGTCAAACGTGGCGCCTGGGGGCAAATGAAAGTACAGAATTGCTGCTCATGCGCGATGCCAGTATAGGTGGCCAGGTGCTTAAGGCAGGTCGGTATACCATGGTTGCGGTACCCACAAAAGACGCGTGGACGATCCATATAAACAACGAGAATGATGGCTGGGGAAACTACAGCCACAAGCCACAACTGGACGTAGCAACGGTTGAGGTACCCGTAAAAACTGTGGATGATAGCCTAGAAAACCTAAGTATTACCCTCTACTCTCCAGATGAGGGAAAAACTGTACACATGAAAATGGGCTGGGGCAAATACCGCGCAGAGATGCCTATTATTTTGATGTAGGTTGGATTTTAGGATTTTTGCTTTGAATTCCTGATGGTGTGATTTTATTATGTTTCAAATCCCAAATCCCAAATCCCAAATCCCAAAATTAGTTCATGCTTGTCGAGCTAAGCCTATCCACGATGGGCGCAGCCTTAAGCTTGAAGGCTAGTTGAATCGATTAATTATCTGTGATGGTAGTGGGTGCGCTTGTATAAACCCAGCGTGACAGGTATCTGAATTTTGAGTTGCTGTTTCAGATGTTAGCCCGAACCTATTCCACATTGAGCGCTGCCAGAACGTCGTAGGCGAGTTGAATGGTTCAAATATATATTATTACTGAATGCAATTCGAAAAGCTCAAAGTAATACGTATCTGAATTTTAAGTTCTTGTTTCAAATTCAGCCTGAGACGCATATATTGAGCCTTTTAAATTCTTTAATCATTAAAAGAATGTATATTCAAATTTTAGCGCTAGAAATTTGTAACTAGTATGAAATTCTTTTTTGTGTACATAGTTGAGTGTTCAGATTCCAGTTATTATACCGGGGTAACTAGCAATCTCGATAGCAGGATAGTTAAGCATCAAACGGGTGAATATGGTGGTTATACTTCCACCAGACTTCCAGTAAAGTTGGTTTGGAACGAATATTTTCTGGATGATCCTGATCAGGCAATTTATTGGGAAAAGAAAATTAAGGGATGGTCTAGAAGAAAGAAAAAAGCATTAATAGATGGTGATTGGGATAGTCTAGTGCATTTTTCAAAGAATTACACCCAGCATGGGAATCGCATCAAACCGAAAGACAAGTAGTTACAATCATTTGGAAAAGCGCTTCGACAGGCTCAGCGTGACAAGCAGATTTTACTTTCAATCGTTGTTTTTTGTCAGCCTGAGCTTGTCGAAGGCGATGTATTGGTTTTTATAAATTCAGACGACAACGCGCATCGACATCTCGGATGGGCTCAATATAGACGAGCCCAGAGTTAAAGGCTTTAGACATTCCACAAATTATTTAATCGGCTTTCAGGTTTTTACATCTGCTCTGGAACCTCAATACCCAGCAGTTTACAAGATTTCTTGATGACTTGGGCGGTCATGTAGCATAGGTGCAAACGATATTGCTTGATGGCGTTATTTTCTTCTTCTAGAATTTTAGGAGTATTCTGATAGAAACTGTTGAATTCCTTGACGAGTTCATAGGTGTAATTTGCCACCAGCGCTGGACTGTATTTATCAGCTGCGGCTTGTACGATGGTGGGAAATTGTTGTAAGGTGAGCAATACCTCGCGATCTTTTTCTGTCAGTTCTAGGCTGTCGCCAGAGATCGTTTGCTTTGCAAAATTGGCTTTGTGAAGAATTGACTTGATTCTTGCATGCGTGTACTGAATGAATGGCCCCGTATTTCCCTGAAAATCCACCGATTCTTCTGGATCAAACAGCATATTTTTCTTTGGATCTACCTTAAGCATAAAATATTTTAAAGCCCCCAGGCCGATCATACGGTACAACTCACCTTTATCTTCATCTGATAATCCCTCGAGCTTGCCCTGTTCCTGAGCTATTTTTCTTGCCGTGGTGGTCATTTCTTCCATCAGGTCATCTGCATCCACCACGGTTCCCTCGCGGGACTTCATTTTCCCAGAGGGTAATTCTACCATACCATAACTCAGGTGATGAAGATTTTCTGCCCAGTCATAGCCCAGTTTTTTCAGGATCAGGAACAGCACTTTAAAATGATAATCCTGCTCGTTACCCACGGTATAAACCATGGTATCTATGTCGTGATCTTCTACCCGCTGTACAGCAGTTCCCAGATCCTGCGTCATATAAACTGCTGTACCGTCGCTACGTAATACTAATTTTTCATCCAGGCCATCATCTGTCAGGTCTATCCAGACAGATCCATCTTCTTTTTTGTAGAAGACACCGTCAGACAACCCCTTTTCTATAATATCCTTGCCCAATAGATAGGTGTCACTCTCGTAATACAGACTATCAAAGTCCACACCCAGACTCTTGTATGTTTTTTCAAAACCGTCATACACCCAGCCATTCATCTTTTTCCAAAGCTCAACAACCTCTGCGTCGCCATTTTCCCATTTTTTAAGCATGGCCTGTGCATCCATGAGTATGGGAGCGCTTTTGGCAGCGTCTTCCTCGGTTTTCCCAGCGGCCACCAGCAATTGAACCTGTTTTTTTAATTCCTGATTAAATTTCACGTAATACTTTCCTACCAGCTTATCGCCTTTCATTCCAGTGCTGGAGGGTGTCTCACCATTGCCGTAATCCTGCCACGCCACCATGGATTTGCAAATATGGATACCGCGATCATTGATGATCTGTGTCTTATTTACTTTACGTCCAGAGGCTTTCAGAATCTGTGCGACAGAATAGCCCAGAAGATTATTACGCACGTGACCCAGGTGCAATGGTTTATTGGTGTTGGGCGAGCTGTATTCTACCATAACCCCGAGACGATCATCTACGGATTCATGACCGTAATTTTCATCAGTTAGGATCTCGTTGAAATCGTTGATGAGCGTGGTGGTAGAAATAGTCACATTTAAAAATCCCTTGATCACGTCAATACTATTGACCAGTTCAGTCTCTTTCTGTAAATGGTCACCTATTGCCTGTCCTATAACTACTGGATTACCTTTGATATGTTTAAGCATGGGAAAAACCATGATGGTGAGATCGCCAGTTTGATCCTTGCGGGTAGGCGTGACTTCTACGGCTGACAACTGGATGTCGTACAAAGATTTCACGGCATCTAGGGTTGCTTTTTTCATCTGGATGATAAGGGACATGAATTGCTGGATTTAAGCCGCCAAAGATACAATTTATGTAATCCTGACCCGCCCCAGCGTACTAAACAGTAACTTTATCCCCATGCTATACAACGTCTCTTACAACAATCAGGACATAGATCGTAAAATACGTCAGGAAGTAGGTGCAGTCCTCAATCTTAAAGAGCGGTGGAAACTGCGTGGGATAGGTTCCCCCAAGTTGATCATGACCTTTATGAGTATCCAGATACACAACCTGATGGTGCTGGACAACAATGCAAATACCTGCAACATTGAAATACGCAAAACAGGAATCATCATCCGGTTTAGATCGTTGCTGGAAACCTATGCGTTGCCCATTCCATTTTACAAGCTCACGCTATACAAAGGCCAGGCTGAAGAGTACAGTCTATACCGCGATAATTATTTTGTGAAAATCCGCGCAGACAAAAAAGCAATCCATAAATTTTTCAATAAAATCAGCGAGCTAAAAGCCGACCAGGGATTTGAATATATAGATGATTTATGAAACATCCATTCTTCATTCTCTTACTAATTCTCACAGCGTGTACAAGCGAGGACGAGAATGCATCTGAACCCATGGAGCAAGACGTTCCCGCATTTTATCGCGGTATGGATCTATCGTTTACGCCTGAGAATATTGAAAGCAGCGTAGCCCTAAAAGATCGTGATGGTAACGACATTGACAATACTTACAGGTTTCTAGCAGATGCAGGTGTAAATCTCGTGCGGGTAAGGTTGTGGGTAGATGATCCCGCTCATCCTTACGGGCTTGAAAATCTCAAACGTCAGGCACGGGAAATTGATAATGCCGGTATGCAGTTACTACTGGATTTCCATTATTCAGATACGTGGGCTGATCCTGGGAATCAGCAAATACCGGCAGCATGGCAGGGATTGAATCAGGATGCGTTGGTTGAGAGAATCCGTAGCTACACAACTAATGTTCTGCAAGAACTTAATCAGCAAGGCACACCACCCGCAATCGTCCAGATAGGCAATGAAACCAACAATGGAATGCTTTGGCCTATAGGCAGGATTTACGATAATGGAAATGAAGATTGGTCTAATTACGTTGAACTAACAAGGGCAGCCGTCCAAGCTACAAGAATTCATGCACCAGATGCCGAGATCATGATCCATCACGCCGGTATAGATGGCGCAAACTATTTTTACAATAAACTGAATGAATATGCCGTGGATTACGATATGATAGGCCTAAGCTATTATCCCTGGTGGCACGGTGACAATCTTGCAGAATTTGAGACCAATTTGCGAAATCTGGCTCTAGATCATACAGGTAAACGCCTAATGATCGTGGAAACTGCCTATCCGCATACTCTGGACTGGGATGATCAATTGAATAATATTATAGGTTTGCCATCTCAAGTTGCTCCCGGTTATCCCGCAACACCAGATGGTCAGGCTGCTTTTCTAAATCGCATACGCCGCGCGGTAGAAACCTTACCGTCAGATCAGGGAGCTGGCTTTTGTTACTGGGCACCAGACTGGGTTGCTTATCCAGGCAATGAAACCAGTTTTATGGCGGGTAGTAGCTGGGAAAACTTGGCTGTGTTTTCTTTTGACCATGAGGTGCTTCCCGTGATAGAGGCGTTTAGGAACTAAAATGTTTTTCATTATTACGCTTTCGTACTTCGACAGGCTCAGTATGAACTTCCCTGCGCGAAAGCGCAATCCTCAACATCACTCCTTTATTTATTGTAACATTTTGAAAATCCCATCAACTAACAAACCGAACCAAGAACAAAAATTATGCTCTTAAGTCTTAAGAACGTTTCCAAAACTTATAACAACGGGGTGAAAGCCCTGGACGATGTGACTATCGATATCAATGCGGGGATGTTTGGCCTGCTGGGACCTAACGGTGCTGGTAAATCCTCCCTCATGCGTACGATCGCCACGTTGCAATCGCCAGATAGTGGTAGTATCCATTTGAATGACATAAATGTACTAAAAGATAAAATTGAGTTCCGCAAGACGCTGGGTTATTTGCCGCAGGAATTTGGCGTGTATCCTAAAATGAGTGCCCATAACCTGTTGCACTATTTTGCGACACTTAAAGGAATCAGCAACAAATCAGACCGCAATGCAATAGTGGATAAAGCGCTTGAAGTGACAAACCTAAGTGAGGTGCGCAATAAAGCCGTGGCTGGTTATTCAGGGGGGATGAAACAGCGTTTTGGTATCGCGCAATTACTACTCAACGACCCTAAACTGATTATCGTAGATGAACCTACTGCTGGCCTAGATCCCGCAGAACGCCACAGGTTCCTGAACGTCCTACGCGAGATAGGAACTAATCACATCGTTATTTTTTCAACCCACATTGTGGATGATGTTAAAGAGCTGTGTAATGACATGGCGATTTTAAACGGTGGGAAGATACTTGCACACGCCACGCCACGCCAGTTGACCGCCGCATTGCAGGGCCAGATGTGGACTACCGTTTCTACCCGCGAGCGAGTGGAGGCAATGCAAAACGAGTTGAATGTTATTTCTTCCAGCTTTAACGAGGATAATAACCTGATCGTACGTGTGCACAGTCCAGAGCAACCAGAGGGTGATTTTGTCGCATCGATGCCTACCCTTGAAGATGTCTATTTCACAACGCTGAGCAATGATCGCTTCGTTGCTGCAAAACAAATAGCATAGGTATGTTTTCTACGATTTATCTACACGAGCTCCAGACCTGGTTTAAGAAACCCTTGTTTTATATTTATGTAGGCGTCATTTTTATTCTGGCTGTTTTATTATCTGCTACGGCGGTGGGGGTTTTTGATAGTGATAATGTTACCGTGACCAGCGCCATCGAGTTGAATAGTGCCGTAGGGATCTATGGGATGACCGGCGTTTTTGCTTTATTGGTTTATCTATTGATTCCATCCATTATAGGCGGTACGATACAGCGGGATTTTAATAACAACATGCATAATGTGTTGTATTCCTATCCACTTACAAAATTTGGTTATCTAGCTGCCAAGTTTTCTGCTGGGATGACTATCACCCTACTGATTATTCTGGGAAGCATGGTGGGACTTACCGTTGGTTTTTATTTGCCTGGCGCAAATGACTTCCTCGTGGGGCCATTTGAATTGATGAATTATCTGCAGCCATTCCTGCAGTATATCATTCCTAATGTAATGTTTTACGGGGCAATTGTTTTTGCAATTTCTGCCTTTGTACGTAATGTGAACATAGGCTTTATGGTGATCTTGGTACTGATCATTTTGCAGGCTGCCGCGGGTAGTGCGCTGGAAAGCGTAGAGGATACCTTCTGGATTGAGTTGCTGGAACCTACCGGTGAGACCGCGACGGGTGAACTTATAAAATACTGGACCCCGCAGGAGGTGAGCAATCAGCTCATACCCTTTGAGGGAACCCTGCTCTACAATAGATTGTTGTGGGGAGGAATCGCGCTGGCCATGCTTGCGTGGATTTACTTTGCCTTTAGTTTTTCACAGCAACCCAGTACGATAGCACTGCGCAAGCGTAAAGCAGCGCGGGTGGTAAAGCGTAATTTTGGTGTGATTCAATCCATTAAGTTGCCGAAGGTGGCTACTGATTTCTCGCTGGGTGGTCAATTGATCGCCGCCTGGACGGTTGCCAAAGCAGATATCAAATACATGGTCACCGGCTGGCCGTTTATCATCATCGCGACCATCTCATTTGCATTTTCACTGCTCACGATGCTGGTGCTGGGACAACAATTTGGTACTGACATATTGCCCAAAACCTGGGTCATGCTGCTGCTCCCTAGTGGAATATTCAGTGTCTTTTGTTACCTGCTCATTTATCTATACGCCGGCCTGATCATGGACAGGGCAAATGCATCGCATATCAACCAGATTGTGGACGTTACGCCTACCAGAAACTGGGTGATGCTGCTGGGTAGGTTTATCGCGCTGGTTGTTCTTGTGTTTACCATTCAGGCGATCATCATTTTGGCGGGGCTCACCATCCAGACATATAACGGCTTTTTTGATTACCAGTTGCCGCTTTATTTCTTTGATCTCTACCTAATCAAGATGTGGGAATTTATCCCTTGGATCTTTATGGCATTGCTTATCCATACGCTTATCAAGAACAAATGGGTGGGACTTATCGTGCTACTTGTACTGGCAGTAGGAGTTCCTCAGGTTCTATCTGCCATAGGTGTGACCCAACCTCAGTTTATATTCAATCAAGGAACGGGCGCGCCCAGCCCCAGCGATATGAACGGTTATGGCGCTGGTCTTTCCAGCTATTTCACCTATCGTGTTTACTGGATGCTGCTGGGAATAGCACTATTTACCGTGGCAATTCTATTTTACCGCCGTGGTATGGGAACGAGGATGGTTGAGAGGTTTGCTTTCGCGAAAGCGAGATCATCAAAAGCACTTGTAACCACAATGGCCGTGTGCCTGATTGGATTTTTTGTCTTGGGCGGGTACATGTGGAAAGTAAACAATATGGATGAAGAGCAGCTTACCGGAAAGGAAGCCGAGGAGCTGCGCGTCAATTATGAAAAGGACTTAAGTCAATATAAGGATGCTGCCCAGCCCAGGATCGTAAGTGTTAATGCGGCCATGGATATCTTTCCTGATAAACTCTATTACACTTCTAATGTCAATATGGTCATGGTAAATCAGACTAATGAGGCAATCGATACGCTGCATGTGGCTTATGGCGAGAATCTGGACACCATTATTATGAACCGTCCAGCTACCAAGGTCTATGACAATGAAGATTACCAGTACAGAATGTATGCGTTTGAAAAAGCACTGCAGCCTGGTGATACATTAATTTTTGACACTACCGTTTCCAGCGAGCGCAATACCTTTTTTAAGGTCAATTCACCCGTTGTGGAAAATGGGACTTTCCTGAATAATTTTATTTATCCATCCATAGGCTACAGCGCGGGTTATGAACTATCAGATCCCAACGTGAGAAGACGTTATGGCCTGGAGCCCAAAGATCAGTTGCCAGAACCCACAGATCCTGGTGCCACAGATAACAACTACATAGGCGGCAACAGCGACTGGATCGATTTTGAGGCCACCGTGAGTACTTCATCAGATCAGATTGCCATCGCACCGGGTTATTTGATGAAGGAATGGGAAGATGGCGACAGGAAGTATTTCCATTATAAGATGGATAGCAAGATGCTTAACTTCTACAGTTTCCTCAGCGGTCGTTACGATGTTCTCAAAGATGAACATGATGGTGTAAAGCTGGAAATCTACTATCATCCTGACCATGACTACAATATTGATCGCATGATGCTGGGATTAAAAGATGGTCTGGATTATTACAATGAAAATTACACTCCCTACCAGCACCGTCAGGCAAGAATCATTGAATTCCCTAGAACGGGTGGTGGGTTTGCACAGGCATTTCCTAATACGATCCCATTCAGTGAGGCGATAGGTTTTATTGCAGATGTGGATGATGATGATCAGGACGCGGTGGATTATCCGTTTTCGGTAACAGCCCACGAGCTTGCGCACCAGTGGTGGGCACACCAGGTGATAGGCGCAGAGGCAAAAGGAATGACATTGTTGTCAGAAAGCCTCTCAGAATACAGTTCTTTAAAAGTGTTGGAAAAACGCTACGGCAAGGAGCAGATGCGCAAATTCCTAAAAGATGCCATGGATGGCTATTTACTGGGAAGAACCGCAGATCGTAGCGGCGAGAATGCCCTTATGTACAATGAGAACCAGCAGCATATCCATTATCAGAAAGGCTCGCTGGTGCTGTACGCCATGAGTGATTACTTAGGCGAGGATAAATTCAATGCCGTAGTGAAACGGTTTGCCCAGAAATACCAGTTCAAACCTGCGCCGTATCCCACCTCAGTGAACTTTGTCAATGATATCAGGGAAGTGACACCAGACTCCTTGCAATATCTGATTAAGGATATGTTTGAGACCATCACACTTTATGACAACAAGGTTGCTGACGCAAGTTTCAAAAAGCTTGGGGAAAACAAATATGAGGTCAATATTGAAGCTCTAGTGAGCAAATACCGCAGCACCAAAAAAGGCAAATCCGTTTACACAAATAAAGCGGGCGATAGCATCACCTACACGCCAGAAAACAGAAAGCGGCCTATTGAATCGCTACCGCTGGCTGATTATATTGAAGTAGGAGTTTTCGGAAAAGAGAATGAGGAGACGGGTGTAGAAAAACCACTGTACCTGCAAAAGCTAAAAATCACCGATATCAAAAATGACTTCAAGATTATAGTCAATGAAGAGCCGGTCGAGGTGGGCATCGATCCGTATAACAAATTGATCGATAGGAATAGCGATGATAATCGACAGCGGGTTTTTGAGAAGACGAGTGATTAAACTGGTTTAAATCAGAACTTAAATCTAAATCTAAATCTAAATCTAAATCTAAATTCAAAGCTTGGTTTTAGCCAAGTTCTGTAAAATTTGAATAGGGCTTATACTAACTGGCTTAGCTGTTTTTGTCAAACATGATATCTATTGAGTAAAGTTTTCTCATTATGAAAGCATTATTGCGTAAATAGGTTTTTTAGCTAACAGCTAGCAGCTAACAGCTAACGGCTCACGGCTCACGGCTCACGGCTCACGGCTAACCAGCATTCACTGAAAACTCATTGCAAGAACCATTACTCCCGCCACTATCTTTGCATAGATGACGATAACAAAAGAAAACCGCAAGTGGCTGGATGATTTTCAGTTGATCCATCCGCTGGTCATTGCTGGACCTTGCAGTGCAGAGACTGAGCAGCAGGTGCTTGCTACAGCGCACACATTAAAGGATAGTGACGTAAATATATTGCGCGCCGGGGTATGGAAACCACGCACGCGACCAGGAAGTTTTGAGGGCGTGGGTGCCATCGCCTTGCCATGGCTCATGCGTGCCAAAAAAGAAACAGGTCTCAAGATAGCGATCGAGGTAGGTAGTGCGCAGCACGTGAAGATTGCTTTGGACCATGATATTGACGTTCTCTGGCTGGGCGCTCGTACGACGGTAAATCCGTTTCTAGTTCAAGAAATCGCAGAAGCGCTATCAGGAACTGATCGAATAATCCTTGTCAAAAATCCAGTCAATCCAGACCTCGCTTTATGGCTGGGCGCGGTTGAGCGTTTGCAGGCGCAGGGTGTTGTCAATCTAGGCGTAATCCACCGTGGGTTCTCCACCTACCGGAAGACCAATTACCGCAACAACCCGCAATGGCAGATTCCCATTGATCTGAAAAGTATGCATCCAGAACTCCCGCTCATCTGTGATCCGTCGCATATTACGGGAAAACGTGATATGGTTTTTGACGTGTGCCAGACCGCACTGGACCTTAACTTTGATGGACTCATGGTAGAAACCCATCCCACACCAGAAGAGGCATGGAGCGACGCCGCGCAGCAAATTACTCCAGCCATGATGATCCAGATCATGGATGATTTGCGCATACGTAAACTGGACTTTACAGACTCGGATAGTACGGAGAGCCTGGAATCCATCAGGAGTGACATTAATAGCCTGGACAATCAAGTTATCGCGCTTTTAGGAAAGCGCATGCAACTGGCAGAAGACATAGGTGTACTCAAGAAAAAAGAAAACGTATCCATCCTGCAAAGTGAGATCTGGAAACGCACCCTGCAACAGATGAAAGAGCAGGGAACTCGCGGCGGGCTGACTGATTCATTTATTGATTCATTTTATAAAGCCGTGCACCAGGAAAGTATTCACCATCAACAGAAGATGTTTGATTAGGTTTTGTAAAATATCAGCTTTTCTGATTGATTTTGATGTGCTAGTCATCAGCCAAAATCCACATACCTCATGACGGGAACGGTTTACAGGTCAACGGGTAGCTGGTATGATGTAAAAGGCGACAATGGCAATTTCTATCCATGTAGGATCAAGGGGAAATTCCGCTTGCAGGGAATAAAGAGTACCAATCCGGTGGCGGTAGGCGATAGGGTGGACTTTGCACTTGAGAAAAAAGGCGATGAAGAGATCGGTATCATTGAAACAATCCATGCGCGGGACAACTATATCATCCGTCGTTCTGTCAATTTATCCAAACAGACACATATCATCGCTGCAAATGTGGATCAGGTTTTCCTGATTGTTACGCTGGACAATCCGCCTACGTTTACCTCTTTTATAGATCGGTTTCTAGTGACTGCTCGCGCGTACCAGGTTCCTGTAGTCTTGCTTTTTAATAAAGTAGATACCTACGAGGATGACCAGACCGCGTCATTTATCGATCCAGAAACTGGAGAGGAAGTCACCGCCATGACCCAGCTGGATAAGGTGCGGTACCTCATGTATATGTATCAGGAGATAGGCTATGATTGCCTTGCCGTGAGCGCGACCACTGGTAAGAATATCGGTCAAGTCAAGGATTACATGACTTCAAAAACCAGCATGTTTGCCGGTCACAGCGGTGCTGGAAAAAGTACGCTGGCAAATGCGGTGCAACCCGATCTGGATCTTAAAACCAGTGCCATTTCCCTCCAGCATAAACAGGGACAGCACACGACCACCTTTGCGCAGATGTTTGATCTGGACATGGGTGGTCGATTAATTGATACGCCGGGTGTGAAAGGCTTCGGTATCGTGGATATGGAAAAAGAGGAGATTGCCAATTATTTTCCAGAGATGCACGCCGTGAAGCAAGATTGTAAATTCCACAATTGCCTGCACTTGCAGGAACCTAGATGTGCGGTGAAAGCTGCAGTTGAGACTGGTGAGATCTTTCCCAGCAGGTATGAAAACTATGTTCAGCTCGTACAGGGTGAGGAAGATAATTACCGCGCAGATAAATACAGCTAGATGAAAGCAGTCTTGCAAAGGGTTTCCAGCGCCAGCGTAGCCGTAGATGGGCAGCAGGTAGCCCAGATGGGAGCTGGTTTATTGATTTATCTAGGGATAACACACGATGATTCACAGTATGACATAGATTATCTGGTCAGGAAAATTCTGGGCATGCGCATATTTACAGACAAGGATGGAAAAATGAATTTAAGTATCACTGATGTGAACCTGGAAATCATGGTGATCTCACAGTTTACCCTCTATGCCAGCACCAGAAAAGGTAACCGTCCCAGTTTTGTAGCTGCCGCAAGGCCAGAAATAGCTAGAGGTCTTTACGATGATTTTGTGAGTACGCTTTCGCGAAAGCATAACAACAACACCCACCAAGGCATTTTTCAAGCACACATGGAAATTCAGTCAATTAATGATGGTCCTGTTACAATTGTTGTTGAATCGCTTAAGGAATAGTATTAATAAATACAGAGATGCCCTTTGGTAGTTCGTAAATTTGAGTTTAAGAATTGAAAATCATTAAAATCTAATGAGCCTAAAACAATCCCAGCAACAGGTCGATAATTGGATCAAGGAACATGGCGTGCGTTACTTCAACGAGCTGACTAATATGGCGCAGCTGACTGAGGAGGTAGGCGAGGTGGCGCGCATCATTGCAAGGCGGTATGGTGAGCAAAGCGAGAAGGAAAGTGATAAGAACAAGGATCTGGGGGAGGAACTGGCAGACGTACTTTTTGTAGTCCTATGTCTAGCAAATCAAACAAATACCGATCTTGAATCTGCCTTTAATAAAAAGCTCAAGATCAAGACTGAGCGCGATCATGACAGGCATCATAATAACCAGAAGCTGCGATAGGATTGCCCATGGATATCATTCTCAAAAAGCCTACACAACCTGTAGATTCATTGCATCTCACGATGTCTGGCTCTAAAAGTGAGTCTAATCGATTGTTGTTATTGCAGGCAATCTATAAAAAGCTACGTCTGGAGAATCTCTCCACTAGCGATGATACGGCCAGCCTGCAGCAGCTATTAGAAAATCCTTTTAAAGAGACACATGACGTAGGTCATGCTGGGACTGCCATGCGATTCGGACTGGCATTTCTTGCCTCGCGGCCTGGGGTGGATACTGAATTGAGGGGTAGCGATCGCATGCACCAGCGTCCCATAGGTATTCTTGTGGATGCGCTCAACCACATGGGCGCAGATATCCAGTACATAGATGAGCACGGCTTTCCACCACTTAGGATCAACGGATGTGAACTCAATGAGCCTCGGGTCACGGTAGATGGTAGCATTTCAAGTCAATATCTATCTGCACTGTTACTTGTCGCCCCGGCGCTGGACAATGGACTTTTAATGAAGATTGAAGGTAAGCTCACCTCGCGCCCCTATCTGGAAATGACCCTTGTCCTGCTCACTGAAATAGGTGTTGAGATCCATGTTCAAGAGCCCATGGATGCTCATGAGGGGCTGATCGTTGAGGTGCAGCACAAGGAACAGATTATTCCGCAGACATACGTTGTGGAATCTGACTGGAGTAGTGCGGGTTACTGGTATAGCTGGGTAGCATTGCAGTCACCTGGTTACGAGATGATGCTGGAGCATTATAAAGCAGATTCCCTGCAGGGTGATAGCGCACTCAGAAGATTGTACCACGATTTTGGTGTAGAGACCGCCCAAGACGGGACGACCATTACGCTGCGTAAAACAGACAGGCCGCTACCAGACACCATCATGCTGGATATGACCCGTGAACCAGATCAGGCGCAAACGCTTTTTGCCACCTGTCTAGCTTTAGGTGTAGACGCTTATCTCACTGGTTTGCATACGCTTAAAATTAAGGAGACAGATCGTATAGAGGCAATGAAAGAGGTGGGATCCCGCTTTCGCGAAAGCGTAATTAAAACAACCCCAAGCTCCATTAAGCTCCATGTGCCAGAAAGTAGTACTATAGCCAGCGATTTTACCGTAAATACCTATCACGATCACCGCATGGCCATGGCATTTGCACCGCTATGCATGCTTACGCAAACACGTATCCTAGATGCCGGTGTCATTAGTAAAAGCTACCCAGATTACTGGGATCACTTGAGGGAGGCTGGTTGCGAGATCCAGGAATTTTAGAAAATTCCCGATCTGTGAATTCTTAAAATCGGTTACTACCGGTACCAGTGATTAATCGCTGAAACTTGTTTTTGATTTTTAAATCTTGAACAGATGGAATAAATTCAAAAGTTCTGGCTAGACTCGCTGGATTGATCGTCATAAAACTTGACAACCCCTATTGCCAAATCGTATATTTGCAGATTGTAAAAATTTATCTATGAAGCTATCCCAATTTGGATTTGAACTCCCTGAAGAACGTATTGCAAAACACCCACCCATGAACAGGGACGAGTCTAAGCTCATGGTATTGCACCGCAAGACAGGCGAGATCGAGCACAAGACCTTTAAGGATGTGATAGATTATTTTGACAAGGAAGACCTCTTTGTTTTTAACAATACAAAGGTTTTCCCGGCAAGATTGTACGGTAGCAAGGAAAAAACAAATGCTCGTATCGAGGTGTTCCTCCTACGTGAGCTCAACCCTACCACAAGATTGTGGGATGTGCTGGTGGATCCCGCGCGTAAGATCAGGATAGGTAACAAACTATATTTTGGCCCAGATGAGGATCTGGTGGCAGAAGTAATTGATAATACTACTTCACGCGGTCGTACGCTTAGGTTCCTTTTTGACGGTAGTTATGAGGAATTTCGCAAGAAGTTGCGTGAGCTGGGTGAAACACCCATACCCAAAGAACTAGACCGAGAAGTTGAAGCAGAGGATGAAGAGCGTTACCAGACCATTTTTGCATCAAATGAGGGTGCCGTCGCCGCTCCCATCGCTGGACTACACTTTTCCAGGCACCTGCTTAAGCGCATGGAAATAAAAGGTATCGAGACAACCTCCGTGACCATGCATATAGGTTTGGGAACTTTTTCCCCAGTTGAGGTGGAAGATCTTTCCAAACATAAAATGGACAGCGAGCAAGCCCTTATCACCCAGGACGCGGTAGATGCGGTTAACAAGGCGATTGATAACAAGCGAAAGGTGGTCGTTGTAGGAACTACCACTATGCGTACACTGGAAAGTTCAGTAAGCAGCGATGGTAAATTGAATACGTACGATAGCTGGTCCAATAAATTTATTTTCCCGCAATACGACTTCAGTATTGCAGATGCGATGATTACAAACTTCCACCATCCCAAATCAACGACAATGATGATGGCGGCAGCTTTTGCAGGATATGACTTCCTGAAAAAGGCCTACAAATTAGGTATTGAGAAAGAATATAACTTTAGCACCTTTGGCGATGCGATGTTGATCGTTGACTAATTGAAAGTTGTTTTTTAATTATTAAAGCCACGCGGATTGCGTGGCTTTTTTTGTTGGGTATATCCTTTTTTTCTCTTGAGCGGGTACGGTGTATTCACCATGTTTAGACCTAACAGGTTTTCAAAACCTGTTAGGTCTGATCCATTCCGCGGCCAATTTTTATGGCTAAAGCATTAACCTTTTTCTGATTTTTAAATAGCCTTTCCTTGGCTGAGAGGTTTTTTACTTCAGTTTAATCCTTGTACTGATTAGAAAAATCCGCACATTTTTCTGTAATCCATTGAATTGATTGCGTAGATCCATCACCTCTATAATTTGCAGATTTGTTTTGCCCGTATGATATTCCAAATATCAAGATGCTAATTGCAAAGGGGAGTTTTTTCATGAATATCATTCGAGCCTAATTCAATAAGAAAGCACCTCTGGAAAGAATCCTTGATCTAAGCTAGTTGGTAATATTCACACTATTGCCTGATCCCATGCCTATTAAACGATCATAGCGGCCGCCCAGCTCGCGGTAATAGGCGAGTACGGTATAGACGTTTTCGGTTTCCCATTTGTTGCCGCTTATGCGACCGTGATCAATGCCGTTGCGATCCACGACCGTGTAGCGGTAATTGTAGAATCCTTGCTTTTGAAGAATGATAGCCTCGTACAATCCTGTCTTAGGATTGAGTTTCATTTGTGATTCAGGCTGTAGTTGGAAGGCATTGTAGTTACCCGTGATGTAAATTTCTGATTCCGGTGCTAGGTCGACCTTTCTGGGATCTAGCGTGTAGTGAACATAGACATATTCTGCCCGTATGCCCACGTCCTCATTTTCCAGAGTGGTGATTAGAAAATTACCGTTGATATCTGGGAAATAGGTATAATCCCTATTCACTCGTGGGATGTTAGTGAATAGATGCGCTTCATATAAATCATCCAGAGTCACATAATCAATATTTAGATTAGGCGCGCGGAAATCCCGGTTCTCAAAATTCAAATACTCGTTCCCTGCCCAGAAAGAGGTGAGCTCGTCATACCGGTATTCCTGCCGATTTCCAAGATTGAACTGAGGTTTGATGTTGCCTATGGCATTGTCCAGATCTGCATTCTGGTAGATGGCGACCTTGAGTTGCTGGTTAGGGTTGATGAATTGTAATTGTTTTGAATCTATAAAGAATTGTACCCGCTGTTTTGTCTCCACAAATTCCAGATTGCGCGATCTTCTAATGTCTACACCCACTTGCGCCATGGATTCGATCACCATAAACCGTCGTGAGAATATCAAGTCACGGTCGCTGTTGTAAATGTGGATCATGTAATTGCCGCTCACGAGCAGCGCCTTGGTAAATTGGTTAGGGATGGTAAGCGTATAATGGGAGTAGGGCTGTAGCGTCGTGAATGAATTGCGGTAATTAAATATCCTGACATCATCAATCCCGCGCAGCCATTCATTCTTGAACAGCGCGCTGGGCTGCCAGTTATAATCATAGTGTTCCAGCTGGTAGTAGTAATCTGCCTCGTCTGCAATCACGTCGTCAAAACTCATGCTAAAAGGTGCGCCCAGTTCAAAAACGGGCAGCATGTTTTCTGGCGGTTTATTGAGAGTTACGGTTTTTATATAATCGGGATCCAGTACGAGTTGATCCAGCGTCTGCGCGGTAACTGAATTGGAAATGGATAGGAAGACAAGGGTAAAATAAGATAGCAATTTCATGGATGGTGGGTCTGCATATAAATATAGGGCGGGTTGTCTTTTACGCTTTCGCGAAAGCGTGATCAAAAGTCAATCCAGAATTAAATTAAAACGATTCTAAATAAATACCCATTTTAGCCATCCTCTAATTATGACCTAAATTTGCAATCCTTAAAAAAGGACAAAATCTACCATCCTATGTCAAGAGACATTAGAGTAAGAAAAGGCCTAGACCTGAAGCTCAAAGGTGTTGCTGATCAACAACTTGTGGACGCGCCACCCTCCTCTATCTATTGTTTAAAGCCTACTGATTTCCACGCTGTTATACCTAAGATGGTGCTTAAAGAAGGCGCCCCGGTAATGGCTGGCGAGCCCATTTTCTACTCTAAGTATGACGAAAAGGTAAAATTTGTATCACCGGTTTCTGGAACACTTACTGAAATAGTGCGCGGTGCAAAGCGCCGTATCATGGAGGTGCACATTACTCCTAATGATACTAGCGGTGCTGTAAACCACGGTAGCAAGGATGTGAATAAACTGAATGCAGACGATGTGCGCAGCACCCTTCTGGAGAGCGGTTGCTGGCCGTTTATCATCCAGCGTCCCTACGATATCATCGCTAATTCAGAAGATATACCCAAGTCAATTTTTGTATCGGCTTGTACGACTGCACCACTGGCGGGAGATGCTGAATTTATCCTTTCTCACAAGAAAGCAGCTTTTCAGGCGGGTATCACAGCGTTGAGCAAGCTTACTACTGGTAAGGTGTATCTGGGTGTCTGCAAAGGTTCAAACCTGACCGACACAAATAATGCAGAGGTATTTACTGTCAAAGGCCCGCATCCTGCAGGTAATGTAGGTGTGGCTATCCATAAAAAGGATCCTATCAATATAGGTGAACGCGTATGGGCGGTGGGTGCAGAAGATGTTGCAACCATAGGAAACCTGTTTCTTACAGGTCAATTCCAGCCAGAACGTACCGTAGCACTTGCTGGTACTGAGGTTGAAGAAGGGAAGAGGAAATACTACCGCACTACCATAGGTGCAAACGTAAATACCCTGATTGGCGAGGTAAATACGGAAGAAACCCGCATTATCTCTGGCGACGTTCTTACTGGTGACCGATTGACTAACAATCAGTTCCTGAACTTTTACCACAATACACTCACGCTGATTCCTGAGGGGAATTACTACGCATGGATGGGCTGGTTGCCGTTTACCCGCAACCACATTCCGTCTAACGCTCGTACGAGTTTTGCAGGTCTGATGTCTGGTCGTAAGAAGGTGGATACAAACCTAAATGGTGAGGAACGCGCACTGGTTGTTACTGGTGAGATGGAAGATGTGATGCCTATGGACATTTATCCCATGCAATTGCTCAAGGCCTGTATGGCAAACAATATAGAGGCAATGGAAAATCTGGGCATCTATGAAGTTGCACCAGAGGATTTTGCATTAATTGACTATACAAATACGTCAAAGTTGGAATCGCAAGTAATTATTCGCGCGGGTCTCGACTTAATGATAACAGAAGTAGGATAACTTATGAAATGGATTAGAAAAAGACTGGATGTGGCCAGGAAGCCATTCCAACCGGGTGAGAAATTTGAAAAATTTGCACCTGCTATCAATGCCTTTGATACTTTTCTTTTTACCCCCAATCACACGACCAAAACCGGCGCGCACATACGCGACGTGGTGGATCTTAAGCGTACCATGATAACCGTGGTGCTTGCTCTGGTTCCTGCCTTGCTTTTTGGGATGTGGAATACGGGTGCACAGTATTTGTATCAGGAGCGAGGGCTGGCCAGCGTGATGGACGTACCATTTATGGACGCCTTTATTGAGGGTGCAATTCTTGTGACTCCTTTGATTTTAGTGAGCTATATCGTAGGACTTACGATTGAATTCATCTTTGCGATCTATCGCGGTCACGAGGTGAATGAAGGTTATCTGGTAACAGGTCTCCTGATTCCCATGATTTTTCCTGTAGATATCCCATTATGGATGCTGGCGATCTCAGTTGCCTTTGCTGTATTGATCGGTAAAGAGGCCTTTGGTGGAACGGGTATGAATATCTTGAACCCAGCGCTTACCGCACGTGCTTTTGCATTCTTTGCCTACCCGCTTTATATGTCGGGTAACGCGATCTGGGTACACGAGGGCGCGACTGATGCAGTATCTGGAGAAACGATTTTAGGTGCTTTGGCCAGCGGAACTTACAGTGGTGAAGTACAAGGTTATGCAGAAAACGCTGCAGCTTTTGCAAATACAGCATCTGCAGAGCAGCCATCTGCACTTGCAAACGCATCTGTGATGGACGCATTTATGGGGTATATTCCAGGCTCTGTAGCAGAGACTTCAGCACTTATGGTTCTGGTAGGTGCAGCCATTCTTATTGCGACCAAAGTAGGTAGCTGGAGAATCATTGTAGGTGGTATCCTGGGTGGTGCTATCATGGGCGGTATCTTCAACTACTTCGGTGGTTTAGGAAATGACTTTATTGCAGATCTAGTTGCAAACGGACAGATCACGATGGATCAAGTATTGAATGATTCTGCAGCCGTTGCAGCACTCAACCTAGAAGGTTGGGATGCAGCACTGATGGAATTAGGGACTAACCAATTGATCAACTTCCCGTTCTGGCAGCATCTTGTTGTGGGTAGTATCTTATTTGGTGTAGTTTTTATGGCTACAGATCCAGTAAGTGCGGCACAAACTTTTAAAGGAAAATGGATTTATGGTATTCTGATCGGGATTTTTGGAGTGTTGATTAGGATCTTCAATCCTGCATATCCAGAAGGGATCATGCTTGCCATTCTCTTGATGAATGTGTTTGCACCTACCATTGATCACTATGTTGTGCAAAGCAATGTGAACAAACGTAAAAAACGCGCGTCAAAGGCAATTGCCGCGCAAGCATCTTTACAAACCAAAACAGCAGCAGCTTAATCATGGATAAACAATCTAACGCATATACGATTCTGTTTTCAGTGCTTATGGTGGCCGTAGTTGCTACCGCACTGGCGCTGGCAGCGACTAGCCTGCAACCTGCCCAAAAGGAAAACGTGAAGCAGGAAAAAATGCAGAATATCCTTGCCACGGTAGGGGTAGAGGTGGATCGTGCTGAGGCAGAAGAAGCTTTTAGCCAATACATCGTTGAACAAGTTGCGCTCAATGAACAGGGCCAGCCCAAGGATGGCGTCAATGCGTTTACCATTGACTTAAAGAAAGAATTGAAAATGCCTATCGAGGAGCAGTCGTTCCCGCTATATGTTGCAGAAGTAGAAAGTACCAGATACTATATCGTGCCTTTGCGCGGTAAGGGATTATGGGATGCCATCTGGGGATATGTCGCACTTAAGGATGATATCAATACCATCAAAGGAGCGGTGTTTGATCACAAGGCAGAAACACCTGGTCTAGGTGCTGAGATTACGCAAATGTGGTTCAGAAAGCGTTTTGATGACGAGAAGATCTTTGACAGCGCTGGAAACTTTGTAGGAGTATCTGTAGCCAAAGGTTATCAAGGTGGAAATGACAAAGATGATAATGCCGTAGATGCAATCTCTGGAGCAACGATTACTGGTGACGGTGTGACGGATATGATCTCTGAACGCCTGAAAAATTACTTGCCTTATTTCCAAGCGCAAAAAGGAAACGGGGTAGCCTCTAATTAATTGATTTTACGCTTTCGCGAAAGCGAGGTCATAAACAGCCTTGCTATACCACAAAAGCGTATCAAAAAATAAGTACAATGGCCGAAAAACAAATGACCAAGAAAGAAGAAAGGGTCTTTTTCCTGTCTGATACTGACGAGAGAGAAGGACTGTTAGGAAAGAAGAACCGTAAACTTCTTTCTGACCCGCTGACTGACAACAACCCGATTACCGTTCAGGTTTTGGGGATTTGTAGTGCGCTGGCGATTACCGTGCAGTTAAAGCCGGCGATCGTAATGAGTATTGCGGTAATGGCGGTAATGGCGTTCAGTAACATGATCGTATCCATATTGCGTAACCTGATTCCCTCACGTATACGTATTATCGTGCAACTGGTGGTAGTAGCGGCTCTTGTAATTCTTGTGGATCAAGTTTTACGCGCTTACGCTTATGACGTGTCTAAGG
This sequence comes from uncultured Flavobacteriaceae bacterium, assembly GCA_963740155.1. GTDB lineage: Bacteria > Bacteroidota > Bacteroidia > Flavobacteriales > Flavobacteriaceae > Nonlabens. The sequence goes on from CAVUDE010000005.1 coordinate 734,821, forward strand.
AACTATCCGTTTTTGTAGGATTGATTATTACCAACTGTATTGTAATGGGACGTCTAGAGGCATTTGCTTTGGGTAACGGTGTCTATAAATCATTTTTAGATGGAATAGGGAATGCGGCTGGTTATGCATTTATCCTAATTCTAGTTGCCTTTTTCCGTGAGCTTCTAGGTTCTGGAAAATTATTGGGTTATGAAGTATTAGGTCATAAAGGAACCACCATTGCAGACTCAAGTGGGCTTTATGCTCTAGGTTATTCAGACAATGGTCTTATGCTGTTATCGCCCATGGCGCTTATTACCGTAGGTATTATTATCTGGGTACAGCGCAGCCGCAACCGTTCACTCATCGAGCAGAGCTAACTAAATCAACCACCTCTAGTTTAGAATTATGGATTTAATCAATCTTTTTGTTAGAAGCGTATTTATTGAGAATATGGTATTTGCCTATTTCCTAGGCATGTGTTCTTACCTCGCTGTTTCAAAGTCGGTCAAGACCGCTGTAGGTCTGGGTGCGGCTGTAATTTTTGTATTGGGGATCACGGTGCCTATCAACTATTTGCTGGACACGTACCTGTTACGTCCAGGTGCATTGAGTACATGGCTGGGTGCCGAGTATGAAACTGTAGATCTTAGTTTCTTGAGCTTTATCATGTTTATCGCAGTTATCGCGAGTATGGTACAACTGGTAGAAATGATCGTTGAGCGTTTTGCGCCTGCTTTATATGGTGCGTTGGGTATCTTCTTGCCGCTTATTGCGGTGAACTGTGCCATTTTAGGTGGCTCACTCTTTATGCAGCAAAAAGACTTTACAAGCATCAGCGAGGGTGCTGTTTACGGTATTGGTTCTGGGGTAGGCTTTTTTCTAGCTATTCTTGCTATCGCAGCAATTAGAGAGAAGATTACTTACTCAAATGTCCCAGCACCGTTACGCGGATTGGGAATTACTTTTATCATCACAGGTCTCATGGCTTTAGGGTTCATGAGCTTTATGGGAATCGAAATCTAATAAACTAATTATGGATATCACAACAATCACGGCGAGTCTGGTCATCTTTCTGGTACTGGTGCTTTTACTGGTAACAGTGCTGCTGACTGCAAAATCAAAACTTCTTCCATCGGGTCCCGTAACCATCAATGTAAATGGTGAGAAGGATCTTACCACCGGGTCTGGTGGAACGTTGCTAGGAACACTGGGAGACAACAAATTGTTCTTACCATCTGCCTGCGGTGGTGGTGGAACCTGTGTACAATGTAAATGTGTGGTAACTGAAGGTGGTGGTACCATTCTTCCTACTGAAGTTCCTCACTTTACTCGTAAAGAAATTGCCGCGGGCTGGAGACTGGGTTGCCAGGTGAAGGTGAAGCAGGACATGAAGATCGAGATACCAGAAGAGGTATTCGGTATCAAGAAATGGGAAGCAGAAGTAATACGTAACTACAATGTTGCCTCCTTTATTAAGGAATTTGTGGTGCGTCTTCCCAGAAGACATGCATTACGAGGCTGGTGGTTATATTCAGATTGAAGTGCCTAAATGTGAGGTGCGTTATGAGGATATCGATATTACTGCCCACCCAGATGAGCACGACCGTCCGGATAAGTTTCAGGACGAGTGGGATAAATTTGGTTTATGGCCGCTGGTGATGAAAAATCCAGAGACTGTGGAACGTGCCTATTCAATGGCTTCTTTCCCTGCTGAAGGTCGCGACGTGATGCTTAACGTACGTATCGCCACCCCGCCATGGGACCGTGCAAAAAACCAGTGGATGGATGTTAATCCAGGTGTGGCTAGCTCCTATATTTTTGGATTGAAGAAAGGTGACAAAGCCGTTATTTCTGGTCCTTATGGTGAGTTTTTTATCAACCACAGTAATGCAGAGATGCTTTATGTAGGTGGTGGCGCTGGTATGGCACCCATGAGATCGCACTTGTATGAGCTTTTTAAGACATTAAAAACCGACCGTAAAGTGACTTATTGGTACGGTGGTCGTAGCAAGCGCGAGTTGTTCTATATCGAGCATTTCCGTGAGTTGGAACGAGAGTTCCCTAACTTCAAATTCTACATGGCTTTAAGTGAGCCTATGGACGAAGATAACTGGACGGTAAAGAAAGATATACACGATGAGGATGCAGACGGTTTCGTAGGCTTTATTCACCAGGTAGTTATCGATCAGTATCTAGATAAACACGAGGCACCAGAGGATATTGAGGTATATTTCTGTGGACCACCGCTCATGAACAATGCGGTAGGCAAAATGGCCGAGGATTTTGGCGTGCCGCCAGAGAATATACGATTTGATGATTTTGGTGGGTAATTGACAGTTACACCATTAGTTATTCAAAATCCCAATCAGTTTTTCTGATTGGGTTTTTTTTACGACTTAAAGCCTGATGAACTTTCTTTTATCTGCTTATGACTTTTACTGATCCCATTTCAAATAATCGCGATGTCAATTCTGAAGAGGTGATAGCCGAAATTATGGATCTCGATTATCAAGTTTGGTTATCTGGTAGCGGTGACGCAATGTTCTAAATGGAAGATCCTATGTTTGGGTTGCTTTTCATTAAATTAAGTCATAGTTTTTTTCTGCTAGAGTTAGCAACTTATATCTCTCCGGTAAGACTATTAGGAGGAAACGCTTAATCAAGCATTACATAGGCGGAGAATTAGTGTTACTGCCGGGCGGGCATTTACTATCATGTCAAACCACTCGCAACGTACTTATCAAATATTGTCAAAGTAAAACTGTCCCTATAGACAGTACATGGCTGGAGTTTACTTTTCAATAGACTGCATGTAGTATCCTAAATTCTCGTCAAAAGCCGTAAAAAGTAATATCTACCAAACTTTTTTATTGATTAGTAACCTGAGCTCGACTTTAGAATGATTATAAGCTTTTGATCTTCAAAATCTTGCAAATTGTCACATCGAAGGCAGTCGAAACAAGTTACAGGATTTCGATATCAAATCGTTCTCGACTGTCGCTCGAACTGACATTTGAATAATTATCGATTATATCTATTTAGTATTGTCATAGCTACATGAATTATTAGATCGAACTCAGGTTAGTACTTCGTATTGAGCTTAAGAATTCTGATATGCGATTTCCTGCAAATAGGTGGATAATTCAACGTTTTTATTAAGGTTGAGTTTTTTCTTCAATCTATATTTATTTTGTGTAATCGTTTTCTCAGTGACTTTCAATAAATGTGCGATTTCATTAGTGCTATATTCAAGGGCTATCATAGCGGCGAGCGTACGCTCGCGTTTGTTTAATTCTGGATGGCTTATTTTGAGGTTACCTATGATTTGAGTACCGCTTTTTTCTACTTCTTCTTTTATGGCATCAAACGGATTTGATGATGCTCCATGAACTAAGATCGCTTGTTTTAATTTCGCGAAAGCTGCACCTGAAGTTTTGTGACTATCTAGTTCCTTTTGGATTTCGGTAATCAGTCTTGTGTTCTTTTGTAATTCTATTTTTGTTGTGAGAGCTTTTTGCCGCTGGCGCTCTAGCTCTAATGCCAGCTTTTCTTTTTCTTGCTGTTCATTTTGTAGATTCAATTGAATCATTTTCTGTTCCTTCTCCTTTGCTAGCAATTCCTCTCTATTCAGTTTTTTTTGAATTTCTCTCTGCTGCCGCTCTGCTTCAATCATTTCTCTTTCACTGCGTAGAAGTCGCCTATGATTCTTATTATTCCGACTGTAATAGAATGCAATACCACTTACTAGTAGAAGAATTACCACGGCAGCAATAAGTTGCTGTGTAGTTGCAATTTTTTCCTCTTCGGTAAAAGCTAGTTGCTCCTCTTTAGCTGCGTTCTCTAATTTACTGGCGGCTAGTTTCAATTGACCTGCTTGTGCTTTTTGCTGGACCTCCAGTGTCAGTTCTAGTAATTTCTCTTGATACTTGACTAAGGAATCTTTTTTGGCCGTCTGATCGTAGTATTTTACGAGTGCATCATAACTATTTAACTGATCTTCAACGATAGACTTGTCCTTAACGCCTGTCGTGATAATATTTACGACAGTTTGTAAATCAATCTGTTTATCAGACCAGGGGACTGAAATACTGTCCATTCCATTTTTGAGCATGATTGGCAACAGATAAATGTAGGTACGGATCGAATAATTATCCACTTCTTTGACGACGTAAAAATTTTGAGCTTTGAGAACACTATCCAGCCCACGGGTCACTTGCCCGGCTTCAATTAAAAGCTCTCCTTGTTCCCGCACATAATGTGTAAGTGACAATTCATGATTCATACGATTCATGATTGATTTGCTCACTTCTAGCTCTTCTAGAGCCTTTGTCGTATTCCCCTCTTTAAAAGCTATTTTACCTAAATATGCATGGCTGTCTGATAGCCCTTCAGAAATAGGGGAATAGGTTTCAAATAGAGCTTTTGATTTTAAGAATGACTCTTTTGCCTCTTGCAATAAACCCTGATCGTAATATTTAAAACCCAGTGTTTTATAACAATGTCCTACTTTGGTATTTCCCCATGACCCGCCGAAGTGTTTTCCCACCTCCATTGCTTTGAATACATACTCGATACTGGTACTGGAATCATACGACTCGTGATAGCACCACGATGAACTTATATAGACTAGATATAACCCTTTGTGGATTCCTTTTTCTACCCGGTCTAGTTTGTCCTTGAGATAGGCGCAGGCTTCTTCATTACTGCGGGTAGCCTTAATAAAATCATACCTCGCATTATAATAGAGCGCCTCGTATTCCAGCGTATGATGATATTCCAGAAATATTTCACGGGCATCAAGCATAAACTTATTGAGTTGCCAGTTAGTCCTAGACCACGCCTTACCGGTATATTTAAAAAGCAAAGTATGCTTCTCCCTGGGTGTAAAGTCCACCAATTGTGCAAACTCTCGCATTGCCGCTTCAGGATCACCACCGCAAAATCCTTTAAACAACACGGGATGCATGCGGGCATACCAATTAATTTTCTCGTATTTTCTAAATTCCTCGTTGGATAGAAGTTCTTCAGAAGGGGTAGAACACGGGTCAGAAAAGTCAGATTGGCAGTTTCCCGTGACTCCAGTGAAAAATAAAACGAGAATCAATAATAGAAAAGTAGGATTGAAGTGATTGTGAGACAAAAGGTTGGAGTTTGGTTGGTAGATGGCATCTAAAATACAATATGTAGGAAAATTGCCAGATATTCTATTTCAGTTTACGGCTTTTGGATTAAGTCAGTAAATCTTCGTTGAAATACAGATTTTGAAACTCCAAGACACTTTTGACTCCCGTCTTTCAAAATATGAATATCTGCTTCATAAATCGAGCATGTTTCTGATTGGTATAAAAGTCCTAGAGTTGATTCTTTTGAATAAATCTTGAACGTTATAACCAGCATATTGTCTCCAGAATATGACGACCAGTACATGAAATGTTACTACGAGAGAGTTGCAATTAGTTATGGGTAAGCTATCAAAAACTCTCAGATAATCTATTACTACCTTAAAAATAGAATTGTACACTTATTTTCCCTCAGGCTACATAAGTACTGGCCTCGCGTGAAAAAGTAGAGGTCTTGTAGATTGTTAAAATTCCATTTTGTAGATAGTTTGTAGATAGGTAAAATGAAAGTTGATGTGTATTAGCCTACTAAATTTGTATTAAAATTATTATTGATGAACACAAATCTATTTTTTAAAGCTAGGATCATTTTCTTTACTGTGTTCCTATTTCATGTACTTACTGCTTTAGGTAATAATGTTAATGAGGAAGTTTGTGCAACGGCTGCTAATAATCCTATAATAACAGTAGTTAACTCGAGTAATTATACTGATCAATCGGCGGGAGTGGAACCTACCCTGGGGGATACATCCAGAGATTCAAACCTGTATGCTGGTGACGTAATTACCATACAAGCCATTTTTCCTGTCGATCAGAACACAAGTAATCCCATCGATCAATTTGGGGCACCTAATCTTACTATAATGGGTGTACCTATATACAATGGGTTATGGGTACATTCCAATAATGATAGTGTTATTACAATGACCTATACCATACCTGATAATAATGACACCACACCTGTCAACTTAACTTATACGATCAGCAATATAATAGGTCGTAATGCTAGTTACAGTGATATAACCAAGACACTTACTAGAACAAATGTTTATACAACCAGTTTTACTGGTGATACGTGCAGTAGTGCAGACGATTCAGGTATGGGTGCTTACCAGCTTTTTGATGTTAATTTTGCTAATGGTTATTCTAATAGTGGTGATGCAACACGTACTAACATAGACTACTGGATTAAAATTACACCAGCTCACATAGGCAGTGAGAATTCGCGAGTGGTAGTGCGCAGGAGTGCTGGACAGCGTGACCCCAGCTATAATCTGGCGGCAGAGGTTGAACTCTTTACAGGCAGTTGCAGTGGTACATCTTCTGGGCTGTTAACGGTGGATGGTGAGATTGATTTTATCTTGGATGGAACGAGTGACTACTATTTAAGGGTAACCAGACCAGAAGACCTCATCTTATTTAAAGATACCTCGTGGAATTGTTCTACGGGAACTGCACTTAGTACGGCTTTTGGGTCTTATACTATTGATATGGATACGGCTACTACCTATGTAGACGATTCAAACATACAAGTACAGTTCTATCAGTTTACCACAGGTAATGATGGTGTAGATGCCACCTTTACCATGGCTAATGACAATGATAGTAGCACTAATATCATAGAGATCTACGACCAGTGTATAGTAAACAATGCGACCTTACAATCAGATGTAAGTTCATTGTACCCATCATTTACTTTGGAAGAAGAATTTGACGGTAACGGCTTCCCTATGGATAATAGTGATGACTTTTACTTTGATTCAGGCAGCACCTATTACATTAAATTCATTAGGGAGATCGATGACTATGATCGTTCCTATTCTGGCAGTTCATTTTCATACAACATCGCACAACCATGTGAGAACAACACACCCATTGCCTTAGATTTTACCAGCCTGGGTCAGGATCAATTAGTAGCCTCTGATGTTGATAAGTTATATAAAGTAAATGTGCCAGCCGGGACTGCGGATGGCGTATATAATCTTAGCGCTATGGTTTCAAACATGAGCAACGGTGATTCCATCTATTTCTATATCTATTCCTCCTGTCCAGAGACAGCAAATAATTACGACCACGAGTTCTATATAGATGCTGCCACTCTGGCCGATGAGCCTAGACTTTACTTACATAGCTGGTAGTGAGCTTTGGATCGTAGCAGACTACTATTATGATGACCCATGGTTTTCAGGAAGAACCTCAACAAAGTACTTTGCGATGGACTTAAGTTTTGTGCGGTTTGATATTCCAGAGCTCACAAACGTTTCTGTGTATTCCGATAATTCTGTTAGTACCGCTTTCGCGAAAACGGGAGACACCGCAACACTAACCTTCACTGCAGACGATACGATAGATAACGTGCTCGTAACGATGGTAGGCCAAAGCATCACCGCAACCGACACAGGAAACAACATATGGACGGCAACCTATACACTAGACGGCACAGAGACAGATGGAACCATGCCATTTTCCATCGATTACACCCGCCCAGGTGCAAGCAGCAGAAACGCTGCTATCACTGCAACAACAGATGCTAGCGATATTACGATCGATGTAACCGCACCAGTAATTACGCTTAACGGGAATGCTACAGTAACACTATCGCCAGGCGCAAGTTTTACAGATCCAGGTACTACACTTACTGAAGATAATATTGACGCAAACGGTGTGGTCGTAGGCGGCGATACCGTCGATACTACTACCGGTGGTACGTATGTTATTACCTATAACGCAACAGACAAAGCAGGCAACACCGCAACCCAGGTGACACGTTCAGTTGTTGTAGACGCACTACCGGTAGCTATCGCACAAGACATCACGGTAAACCTAGACTCAAATGGTCAGGCGACCATCACACCTGCTATGGTGGACAATGGTTCCAGCGATGTAGAAGGTGCGGTGACATTTGGACTTAACAAAACGACTTTTAGTTGTAGCGATGCAAGCGGTTCGTCCATGGAGGGTGCGATTCACATCGATGGGACTGCGAGTGGGTGGTTAGACTTAGGTAATGTCGATAATTTCACAACCGCTTATACAGTTGAAAGCTGGATCAATACCACCAATACAAACACCCAAAACCTCTTCAGTAAGTTCTCAGGAGGAGTTTATGGTCATTTCTTGATCTGGCAAATGGCAGATGGTCGAGTAAAGGCAAGTAATAGTGTAGCACCTTATGACCTTTCAGTACAACCAGAAAGTACGACCGCCATCAATGACGGCAAGTGGCACCACATAGCGGTGAGTTATGGTAATGACGCTGCGAGTGGTGGTAGCAACATAAAGATTTATATAGACGGTGTGCTCGAAGCTACCTCTGCAAACCAATCCATCAATGCAGATGGTAGTAGAGTTCCATTCCTTGTAGGTGTGGAAGGTACTGGCACAAATAAATTTGGTGGCCAGATGGATGATATCTTGATCTGGAACACCTGTAGAACTCAAGCTGAAATCCTAGAAGATTTAAAAGGTAATGTCACGGGCAGTCCGCTACGTAACTACGATGGTTCTATTGCGACCGCAAACCAGCTTACCGATCAGTCTTCAAATGCAGGGCATGTAGATATATCATCATTAGCATCTACCAGCGTTCAAGCTAGCGGTGTGCCCGTTGTACTTACTGCTACGGATGGTACTGGTAATTCCGCTTTCGCGAAAGCGTATATCACCGTAGAAGACAACACAGCCCCAGGAATCACGCTTACAGGAGATGCTACCATGAGCCTAAGCGTAGGCGGTACCTACTCAGAGCCTGGTGCTACAGCTACAGATAATTGCGGTGTGGCTACGGGCGGCGTGGTAATCGCTGGCCACACGGTAGATACCGCAACTGCTGGCGATTATACAATTACCTATAATATAACAGACGTCAATGGTAATGCTGCTACGCAGGTTACTAGAACGGTAAGTGTAGTAGATCCACCCGTGCTTTCCATTGTTTCAACAAGTAATGTGCTGTGCCATGGCGACAGTACAGGTAGCATCACGGCAACGATAACGGGTGGTGTTGCACCATTTTCTTTTACGTTGTCTAATGGTACCACTACAACGAGTGTTGCAGATCTCAATAGCCCAATTTCGGGATTGCCTGCAGGCATATATACCTTGAGCGTTACCGATGGTAATGGAAGTACAGATCAAGTTATAAGCATCAATATTTCTCAACCAAGCCCTCTTAATGCTCAAGCTGATATTAATCACTATGTACGATGGCCTGGAAGCTTGGATGGTTTAGCATCTGTTCAAGGCTTTGGCGGTATGCCGCCTTATACTTATTCTTGGTCAGGCGGTGTTTTTGGATCTAACTTTTCTAATGCAAGCGAAATTTTTAATGTAGGTGAAGGTACTTATTCCGTAGTTGTAACCGACGCAAATGGTTGTACCGCAACTAGCTCAGTAGATATGATAGCTGATCCTAATCCAGACCTTCATAGCGTAACGATATCTAGTAATAATGCAAATAGCTCATTTGCAAAAGTAGGAGATGTTATTACTTTAGAATATACATGGACATATCATTTAATACGTACTACTCCGGGTGCGGACAATCCTACAGTAAGTATAAACGGCAATGATATACATGAAACTGCCGTTCCTGGTATCCCAAATAGATATAGAGCGACGTATACGGTAACCGGTAATGAAAATTTTACAGATCCTGATCAATTATTCGTATGGTACGTCTGGTACCAACATTGGTTTCCTGCAGGACTTGTTGAATACGGACGTTTTGATTCATCTGGCAATGATGGTACCACGGTTACCGGAGATTTTATCGCACCTGTCTTGAGTTTTGGTAGTGGTAATGGTAACGCAAACATCTCACTTAATATGGGCGACGCCTATAGCGAGCTGGGCGCTACATTAACAGATGTAAATCCAGATAGCAACGGCGTGGTTATAGGCGGCGATACGGTAGATACCAGCACGGCCGGAACCTATGTAGTTACCTATGATGCCACAGATATGGCTGGAAACACCGCAACCCAGTTGACTAGAACGGTGACCGTGGTAGGTCACCAGAGCTTACTTCCGTAAGTCTTTCAAGTGATAATGCAAATTTCGCTTTCGCGAAAGCGGGAGACACCGCCACACTTACCTTTACTTCAGACAATGTTATACAGAATGTATCTGCAACTATCGCGGGACAGGCAGCGAGTGTAAACAACACTACAGGTAATGACTGGACGGCGACCTACACCTTTACGGGAAGCGAGGGTGAAGGCAACGTAGCCTTTACCATCGATTATGAGGATGCAAATTCTATTACTGCGCCACAGGTGGTAACTACCACAGACGGTTCTGCCATTACAACAGACTTTACTGTACCGGTGCTTACCCTTAATGGGAATGCAACTATGTTCATCGATCTTAACGTTGCTTATACAGAACAGGGTGCTATCGCAACAGATGCAAACCTGGGCAGCAATACAGTAACTATCGCTGGAGATACGGTAGATACCACGACCGCTGGATCCTATACGGTTACTTACGACGTCATGGATGCCGCGGGCAACTTGGCCACACAGCTTACTAGGACGGTTACGGTAATCAATACCGTGCCTACGCTGACCTCAGTAAGTATAGCGAGTGATAATGTGAATTCCGCTTTCGCGAAAGCGGGAGACACCGCGACACTATCTTTCACAGCAGACAATGTTGTACAAAATGTATCTGTAACTATCGCTGGGCAGACGGCTACGGTAGCAAACGTATCAGGCAACGACTGGACGGCCAGCTACACCTTTACCGGTAATGAGACAGAAGGCGTCGTACCTTTTATCATCAACTTTGAGGGTATGAGTGGCACTGCCGGTACGCAGGTAATTGCTACTACAGATAGCACATCTGTAACAGCAGACTTTACTGCACCGGTTGTAGTGGCCAGTGACATGAGTGTTACTCTTAATGCAAACGGTCAGGCATCCCTACAGGCTGGGGCTGCGCTAGCATCTATAGACGGTACAGCGGCAGCAAGCCAGATGATCTATGGAAACACACGTTTCACGCTACAGAATCCTATAAATGGCAACTCTGTTACCTATGCGGCTGGTATTGCAAGGATGAACAACCTACCAGAAGAGATGCGTCTCACGGCTCTGGATGCAGTAGATACCACAGTGCGTGCAGGGGATAAGGTGATTGCACAAACCACTGAACTAAGATTTGGTGAGAGCATAGGCCGCAGTATGATGTATCGTTCCTTTTATAACGATATTGTCTGGGAACCCCATAATGCTGGTAGAGATGCAGATATGAGGATGGAAATAACCCAGACAGGTAAAAGTGCTGGTGAGGCAATTAATTTTGACCAGCCTTTCTACTTGAGACTTGTCAGCCAGAATCAATATGTAAGTTTTTCTGGTAATGATGTACGTCTTGCAGGCTCAGTCATCAATACAGATTTTGAGGTTAAAACCGTGCTGTCCAGTGGAGACAGTTACAACAACTCGGCAGCTGTCCTAATAAATGGATTATCGCTATCACAGTCCAGCTTTAGCTGCTCTGATGTGGCAACAGGTCAGCAAGTCACCCTAACAGCAGTAGACTATGCTGGTAATGCCGGTAGTGATACACTACAGGTAACGGTGGTTGATAATATCGCTCCTGTAATGGCACTCGTAGGAGATAGTTTTATGTCGATACCCCTGGGACAAGCATTTGTAGACCCTGGTGTGAGTGTAGTGGACAATTGTAATACTACTAACGCACCTGTACTTACTGTGTTTTATTCTGGTAATGCGGTAGCTGCTGTAGATAGTAGCGTAGGCGGTATCTATAAGATTGTCTATGACTATTCAGACGGGAATGGTAATGATGCCCAGTCTATTACTCGCGAGGTACTGGTAGACGATGGCGCGCCACCAGTGCTTACCAATGTTTCCATTACCAGTAATAATGCTAATCCTGCCTATGCACAATCGGGTCACCGTATAACTCTGGATATAAGTGCTAGTAAACCTATCACCTTTACACAGGTGACCATAGGTAATGTCGTGGCAAGTGCAGGCGATATTACTACTATAACTCCTGGTACCTATAGTATTACTATAAGAACTAGGAACCAGACGCCTAATGGTATCATAAACTTCAGTCTAGATTTTGAGGATACCCTGGGTCAAGCAGGAGCGCAGGTGACGAATACTACTGATGGTAGCCAGGTAATGATGGATAAGATCAATCCGTCTGTAGAAGTTACGCAGGTGGTTGTAAATTCTACATCTAGGGTAGCTATTCCAGGTACAGATAGTTTGACACTTACGCTAGACTTCAGTGAAGAGGTACAGGATACCTTTACAATAGATACATGGGCTGTGAACGGGAACGACTCAAACGCTGTAGCTACGGGCGAGATTGTACTTACTGACGCTGCAAACCATATTTACGAGTTTACGATGGCGCTACCAGCAAGTACGTTCTATCCCAGTTATGGTGCGAGAATAAACGACTGGTTCAGGTTATCTGACGTTAGAGATGTAGCAGGCAACCGGGGAACATTCCAATATATAGAAAGTCCATGCGGTGTAGTACTCGCCTATGACAGCCCCAGTAATGATGGATATTTTACATATGATGGAACAAGCTGGTCGCCTAACGATCCACTGGATGCTAGCAACCCAGTAGACCGCAATAAAACAATCATGGTAACCGCAGGAAATCCTGTCATTGCCGGTGATATAGCTGTAACTGCCATAGTGGTACTTAACGGCGCCACACTCGATGTACAAGGTAGAGTGACTAATATGAGGCATCTAGTTATGGATGGCGATGTAAGTATCGACCATCTAGATATGGAGAATGTATCAAACACTAGTACCTGTACGGGTAACAGTACCCTTACCGTGGGTACGCTGGACCTGTCTGCGTCAAATGATTATCTGCCCGTAGGTAATATCTATGTAAAGGATATGATTACTTGTAATCGCCTTTATAGTTTCTCTCGTTCAGCAAAACTATATCCGTACAAAGCAAACATTACTCTAGGAAGTAGTGCAACGGGTACCGCTTACTTTGATTACGCAAATGTGAGCCTGCAGGATGAAGATCTACAAGGCAACCTGCTGGCTAGAAGCAAGCGCAATGTTACTGTAGAGCGCTACTTTAAAGGGGTACGTGGTTATAGGTTCTTTGGTTCTACCGTGGATACTGAGACTACGATCCATGACAACTGGCAGGAAGGTGGATCAAACGCGCCTGGTTACGGTGTCCAGATTACGGGGACAAGTGGAGCTGCAAATGGATTTGATGCATCGGGAACAAACAATCCTAGCTTGTTTACCTATGATGCTGTTTCATCTGGATTTGTACCTGTAAATTCTACCAATGCTGTAAACGATACGCTGGTAGCAGGTAATGCCTACAGTCTATATGTGCGTGGCGATCGTACAAACGACCTATCGCATAATAGCAGTACGCCTCAGGCTACCGTAGTGCGAGCAACTGGTACGTTAGAAAGTGGTACGCGTAGCTTCCCTACATCTGCCATAGCAGGCGAGTATGACCTCGTAGCAAATCCCTTCCAGGCACCGTTTGATCTGACAAACATGCTTAGTCAGCGTAATTTTACTTATCCAGATGTAGCCCTTCTTGCACCTGCAGTACTACCTAATAAATTCTGGACGTGGGATCCTGCCAGCCAGAGGTACTACGGATGGGATACAACCCTAGATATTGCGACCTCTATGGATGCTGCAAATGGTGGGATGATAGGTCACCTAGCACCAGGGCAGGGTGTATTCCTCGCTGCGGCACCCACACCAGATCCTATCTATACGCCACAGATACAATTCCAGACGCGTTATCTAGATGTAAGCTTGAGTGATATTACCATATATAATACACCCTCATACAAGTTAATGGACATATCACTCTATCAGCAATCTGCACTGGCTAGTAACGGTAGGGCAGAGGATGGACTACGTATTGTGTTCCAGAGTGGCTGGAACAACAACAAGGATCAGTACGATATTGAAAAGTTCTTGAATCCTGGTTCAAACCTGGCAAGAAGTCACACTGGTGGACTGCTAAACATGGAAAGAAAGGACATGCCGCTATCAGGTGAGATACTGCCATTATACATGGATAACCTAGCGGGATCTACTAACTATGCAATACGTGTAGAGCCTATAGATATGCCTGGTATAGACGTATTTATATACGATACCTATATGGCGACATCTACCCCTGTAGATCGCAGCAACCCAACAGATGTGTCTTTCACCATAGATCCTGCAGTAGCTGCCTCTAGCGATGCAAATCGCTTTGAAGTTCGTTTTACGACTTCTACCTTAAGCAGTGGAAGTATAGAAAAGCTGGAAGGAATAAGCATTTATCCTAACCCTACAATAGACGGCACCTTCTCAATCGCCTTTAACAATGTTACTGGGGAGAAAGAGATACGCCTGACTAATATGCTAGGCCAGAAGGTATATAGCACTACCTCACAAGATAGTAGGGAGATTACCATCAATAATCTGGATCTGCCTGCGGGAACCTATGTAGTTACCATCACCATCGATGGCAATAAGCATAGCGAAAAATTGATTGTTCAATAAAACAGTCAGTTATTCCGTATTCAAAAGCCGTTACCATTTGTAGCGGCTTTATTATTTTGGTTATCATTTACTACGTTATTTAGTATACATGTTCCAGCACTATAGTCGTGGATTTCAATAATTTGATTCCACACTCTTTGAAGTATTATAGTTTTAGACTTTTGCCGGTATGTTTAAGAATAGAATTTAGATGAGCTAGTTCTCGCTTTCGCGAAAGCGAAATATCAAAAACATTTTTTCATTAAATTTATGTGAACTGGCATTTATGAACGACTCAGTAGCTAAACTGCAATAGGATGCGCGTACCGCCGGGAGACTCTTTGTGTGTATGATTACAATGCATAATTTGTATTGAGCCGCCTTCAAAAAAACTTAAATCAAGTCATTCATAACACCATTCTTAATCTTGTTGTGCAACTTTCTTAATTGATTATTAAATTTGAGTTTACACATCCTTATCATTGGTTGTCAGATATATTATAATTGCCCTTACCTGCTGTGCTGGCCTCGGGTCTGCACAAAATCTGGAACGCCCATCAAATCCTGACTTATCCAGTAGGAAAGACTCCCTCAACACCCTACTGCAGTCTTACAGGTATGAGGATGTATTATCCACTGCAAATGAGTATCTGAAGAATCTTTCTGAAGAGAAAGCCATTTCAATTCAATTGATCAAGCTTAAGGCGCTGATAGGTGTGGAACAGTTTGATGCCGCTCTTGATTTGTGTAGGAAATTGGATAGCTTACCCCTGACTACTTCCCAAGCGGTCACCATGGACCTGGAACAGGCACTGGCCTATGAATGGCTGGAAATGAAGAAAGAAACCAAAGGCTCGCTGGATAAGGTTGAAAGTATCTATGCTAACGATCTACCTAAAACAGATATCAATTATGGAAACTATCTCATAAGACGAGCGTCTTATGAACGCGTTCTAGGTAATCCTGTCATAGGGCTGGTGTTTGCTGACAGTGCATTGCGCTATGGTAGATCTCTTAAGTTTCCCATCGTGGACGTCCAGGCAACGTGGCTCAAGGCTTTTATGGGTAGTTCCATGAGCTTTGAGGAAAAGGTAAGGGAGCTTCAATATGCTGATAGCCTATATCAGGAGATGGGCGACATGGTAGGTTCAGCAAGTGTAAAAAGTGCATTGAGCAACCAGTTTGCCCAGGTAGATAGCATGCAAATCGCATTCAGATACAATAGCGATGCCCATGACGCAGCTGTAAAAAGCATGGATACCACTACACTTGCCTGGATTTATAGGCGCCGGGCTGATTTTTTTGAAAAACTAGGTAATGCAGATTCTGCACTTTTCTACCTTAAGAAATATTATAAATACGATACGGCAGATAAGCTGAGATCTCAGCGCTCAAAAATTGCTGAACTCGAGTATCAGACGGCAAATAGGTTGACAGATGTAAAGGAGCAGTCGCTTAAAAGCCAGATTGATGATGAACGTCGCGATAACAGGAATTTTACCGTTCTTACAATCTTCCTTATTGTTTCTTTAGGCTTGTTATCATTGTTTGCCTTGCGCTCACGCCGCAACGAGAGCAAGATTTCTATTGTTCTAGAAAAGAGTATGCGACAGGCTGCAGAAAGGGAAGTCCTATTAAATGAGGTTCACCACCGTGTCAAGAACAACCTACAAACCATCAGTAGCTTGCTGTTCCTACAAGCTAGACAAAGCAACAGCCAGGAATATAGGACGCTGCTGGATAAGAGCCAGAACCATATCCAGAGTATGGCACTCGTTCATGAGATGCTATACGATCGCGAGAATGTATCTCAAGTAGATTTGAGTACATATCTCAAAAGACTCACCGATTATTTACTAAACAATTATGGTAGGAACAGTGAGTCAGTAATTATACGTAATTTCAACATTCAGTTAGGTCTTAAACAGGCGATACCCCTGGGGCTTATTATCAATGAGTTAGTTGCAAATTCATTGCAGCACGCGGTAGCTGATCGCGGGGCACTTGTCATTGAAATAAATGCCACGATAGACCACTCTGCCGGCAGCAGTAACAGTAGCCTAGAATTCCATTACCAGGATAATGGCACGATGGATGATGCTATTCCCGCGTCCGGTAATGGAATGGGGACTAGGATCATCAGCATGTTATGCGATGAACTGGACGCCTCGCTGACCGTGATCGAGGATTACGTGTATAAAATTAACTTTGAGATTTCATGACCACCGCATATATAGTAGAAGACAATACAATGACTAGACTAGCCCTACAGGAGGCCCTAACTGATGACGGTTATAAGGTGCTGGGGTCCAGTGCAAGCGGTGAGAAAGCATACAATGAGATTATAAAGAATCAACCTGAGGTCATACTGCTGGATATCAATCTTTCAGGGCAGATGACTGGTACGACTTTGGGCAGGAAGATCCGCGAAAAAATAGATTGTACAATCATTTATATTACGGCCTACGGGGATTCTAGAACGCAGGAAAAAATACTTTCTACTGAGCCAGATGGTTACATAATGAAGCCTTATCGCATGGAAAATGTTACTGCTGCTTTGAGGATTGCGCTTTCGCGAAAGCGTAAAAAAAATACCTCACCCCAACATGATGACGGCTCAAAACCAGTAGTTGAAATCGCCACGACTTCAGGTGTAAAACAGATTGATCTCAAATCCTTAAAGTATATAAAAAGTGATGGAAACTACATTGATTTACACGTAGAGGATGCCATATTCACACTGCGATTATCCCTTAAAAAATTCATGGAGAACTATCCAGAAGCAGAGGTGAAACAGATCCATCAGCGTTATCTGATCAATCCAGCCAAAATCTCAAAACGTCGTACATGGGAGCTGCAGATAGGCAATGAGTGGCTGCCCATGGGACGCAAGTATAGAAAAATCTGGGAGGAAGAACCCACTACCTCCAGTCTCGCGTAGTAAATTGTTCACAGTATTCTTGCTTAATTTTCAGACTCTTAAAGTTGCTTGCTACCTGCAAGCGATTAACGAAAACTCAGCTCCCGCATGTCTAGTATCAATAATCTACTAACATATTCAATATCCCAGGCTTTGCCATGAGATGAAAAATTCATGCATGACCTTGAAAAATCGGTAATATTATCGTCTCCAGACCTCCCAGATCCTACAACGTTTTTAAATCGCTATGTGTAGGTCAAATCGCTAATTCTACTCAATAAAGTAAGGGAATACCTCAATTAAGTGCAATTCAGTTAGTTGTATGTAAGTATGGTTTAAAAACAGTATTTTTGAGATTCAGCTGTTAGTTATAAATCAACCATTTAGGCAACCATACTTGTACCATTGATCTCTTGCAATAACTTTTTATTCATATTTTTTGTCTGCTTTTGTATGCTTGCAAAGGCAAGCGCAATTGGGGGAATGCATGACAAGTACAAGGTTGAAAGCACAGATAAGATATATTCTACCCAGGTAAAACAATTAGACAGCATCCTGCTGAAAGGGAATCCGCAGAAAGCCCTTGAAATAGGTTTCAACCTTGTGCGCACTCGGGACGGCGTCTCTGATCCTCTGGATGCTAAGGTTTTTTACATCTTATATTGTGCGGCCTCACAACTTGAGCAATACAGCCTGATGATCAAATTACTGCCTATCGTCAAAAGGCTGGAAAAACAATATGGGTATAGCTTTGGCATGTATTCAGTTTTTTACGATTTGCAGGCGGCAGATATTGATTATAGGCTAGGGGATTACGAGCAAGCACTCAAGGCCTATTACAAGGTTCTTCCCAAAACGACGGGTGATCGTGTTCACTTCGCATCGATCAATAACAATATAGGTCTTGCCTACCAGCGACTTAAGATGAGGGATTCAGCTGAATACTATTTCGACAAGGCTCTTAAAACCTTAGATGATTCATCGCTTCCTTTCGTTAGATATACAGAGGACTATGCTAGATATTTTAGAAAGGTGATCGTCGCTAACCAGATCCCAATCTTGCTGGAGAAAAAACAATACAATAAAGCGTTGCGATATTCTATGGATGAATTAATCGCTGCTAGAGCTAATAATGATACTCCCGTAATGATGTCTGCCTACAGGGATCAGGCTAAAATCTACTATGGTATGGGAAAGAATGATCTAGCAGCGACCTGTACTGATTCCATATTTAGCATGCTCAAATCACACAAAAACACTATGATGGAGCAGGATGCTTACCACCTGCAGTCGCTTATTTATGCTGCTGCGGGCAGGGTAGATGACGCGCTGGAATCCAGCGCCAGATTCAATGCCATCACGGATTCCATTTCACATTCTGCCAAAAAACGCTCTCTCTACAATGAGTCTTTTTTTAATGATATTAAGTTATGGCAGTTTAGGGCCAGCGAGGCATCTAACAATCTGGAAAACATTACCAGCCAAAAAAATAAGTACCGCACAGCCTTTACAATTATTCTATTCTTAGGATTTGCGGCCTGTTTACTGGTCTATTCAAACTATAAGCGCAATAAGCTATTAAAAAGAAAAAACTCGCGTATCAGCAGGCTTTTACAAGAAAAAGAATTATTGTTTGACGAGATGCATCACCGCATCAAAAACAACTTGCAGACGGTATCTTCCATGATCTACTTGAGTTCCAAAAAACATAAAAATACTGCCGTCGCTTCAGAGATGGATCGTATAATTATGCAACTGGAATCTGTGGGAAGTATCCATGACCTGCTTAGAAAGCAAGAGAGTGGAAAAGAGGTGAATATCAGGAAATACCTCGATTCTTTGATCGATAATCATCTTGTCAACTATCCCCTATATCGTGTGGATATCCATCGAGAGATAGATGACCTGATCATACTTGTTGATCTAGCTGTTCCCATAGGTCTTATTATCAGCGAGTTGATGACAAATAGTTTTAAACACGCCTTTGTAAAAGAGGATCGCAGCATCATCACTATTAAGTTGATGATAGAGAATGAAACAGAGCTCATACTCTATTATTCCGATCATCAAATATCTGACCGCGTCATAGACAGCAACCAGCAGCCTGGTGTTTTGCACGGTATCGATCTGATTGATTTGCTTATTGAGGAGCTAGGTGCCATCAGGCTAGAAACAAGTGATGGTACATACGACTTAAAGGTGCGTATCCCTCTAGATAAATTTCAAGTGATTCCCACCCCGATCTTTGATGCTGAAGAAGTAAGTATAGTAGAATGAATTCAGTAAAGGTTAAATAGATAGTTTGATTATCTCGCTTTCGCGAAAGCGTAACAACAATCCTACATTCCTGCCCAAAATTACTATCGATCTTTTTTTACCGCAGCCTTGAACCCATCGGTCATTTCAAAGCGCAGCATGTCCTTGTCATCCAGATGCATGATACTATAGCGTAGCAAGTCAACATGTAGCACGGTATTTTGCCAACTCAAAAATTTAAATGAATCTATCGACATGTTTTATATTTAGGATTTTCAATATGCATTAAAGAGAAGATTTGAGCTCCATAAATTAACAAGTGTTATTCCTAGTCGTACTTCCTGTAGAAATATAGACTGAACGTATTACAGCAATGTAGATGAATCACGGATTATTGACTAGCGTGACGTTTGCCTTTTTTCATATAAATTTTGGGCTATAATATCAAATACAGGACTAGAAAACCTACTTAGATTTCCACTTGTTCTTTTCTTTAAAGGTTTCGTATCATATATTTAGTGCGACTTTCAACTATAGCTAGTGCACCTCTTATTAAACACTTGTAGAATTATAAACATCAATGATAATATTGAGAGGTATTACGCTTTCGCGAAAGCGAAAATCTCTAATAACTATCGCCCTAGTTACAATGGGTGACATTATGGTGGAACTATTTAGTTTACAAGAAATAACAAAATTGTGGTAACCCTTATACCTTATCTTTACAGTTGAAAAAAACCTGATTTCCCATGAGAAAATTCTATATTTTTTTACCCATACTTCTGGTTGCTTGCCTGAGCATAAATGCACAAACACTCAATGAGACCTCTGGTACGGGATCTGGCGTAAATATTATCACAGGGGATTACAATACCTTTTATGGTGATAGTACGGGTAGCAACGTAGCCACAACGAGCAGGCTGGTTTTAATAGGGTTTGCAGCAGGAAAGTCAATTAGCTCTACTAGTGCTTTAGGTAATGTATTGATAGGTTATTATGCCGGTACGAGTCTAACCTCGGGATCTGATAATGTTTTTATAGGAGAAGAGGCAGGCATGTTCGCCACAACTGGAGGGGACAATACATTTATAGGCACTGAGAGTGGCGAGAACAATACCTCAGGCTCAGATAACACATTTGTGGGCGAGGAGAGTGGATTCTATAATACCACGGGAAGAAGAAATACTTTCATTGGGGAGGATTCTGGTTTTGACAATACAACAGGTTTTGAAAATACCTTTATAGGTAGATATGCTGGTCGTTCTTCAGAAACAGGCTATAGAAATACTGCGGTGGGACATGAGGCGTTGTACGACGTTGCACGTGGCCACCATAATACAGCGCTGGGTGACTCAGCAGGTACTGATAATGACCGCGGTATCTACAACACTTTTGTAGGGGCGGCCAGTGGCGTGGCTACAGAGCATGCAGATTACAATACCTTTATAGGTGCAGAATCAGGCTGGGATAACAACCGTACCAATAGCACTTCCAATGCCAACCATAATACCTATGTAGGCTATAGAGCAGGTTTTACTAACAGAGAAGGGCAGTTTAATGTAGGAATGGGATCCACAGCAGATTTTGACAATAACGTACGCTCCAATGACATCTTTATAGGCTTTGCCGCGCGACCTAGTGCAAATGATGTCATTATGCTGGGCAATCGATCATTTAACGATGGTGCAGCTTCTATATCCCTAGGACACAACCATGACATACGGGGTACTAATTCTATCCTGCTGGGTAATGCGGGTAATATGAATGCTGATGCAGATTTTTCTGTAGGAATAGGGGATGCTTTAACTATATCTGCCAGGGATGTAGTCGCCATAGGAAGATCTGTAGATGTGGATAACATGGAATCCATAGCCATAGGTGCATCTACCGTGGTGCAAAACAATGGTGCCATAGCCATAGGATATACGGCTAGTTCAACTTCTACCACAGGTACACCTGCAAATAATATTGCCATAGGTTATGCTGCAAGCGTGCAGGGTAATAATTCTATTGCACTGGGTAATGCCGCAACAGCAGTCAATGATAATACCTTAGTGCTGGGTGGTGCCACAAATCCGCTGAGCGTGGGAATAGGAACTGATACGCCAAACGGTAACGCGGCACTGGAGCTATCTGGAACTGCAAAGGGACTACTATTCAACCGCCTTACTACAGCCTTGAGAACAACTCTGGGTACAAATCTGGGTGCCAGCGATGAGGGACTCACAGTGTACGACACAGAAGAGGATGGACTCTTTGTATGGGAAGGCACAGAATGGAAAAGTGCTGCCAGCGGCGATACTGCGAGCCTTGCTACCAGGATTACTGCCCTAGAAAACGCCTCCAGAGGTGGTATGGGAACTGGAATGACACCCCAGGCCGTGAACTATCAGTCAATTATTGTGGATAATGTAGGCAACGCCATTGCTAATCAAGCAGTAGGTATAAGACTGTCCATACTACAGGGAGGCACAACATCAGTATATGCAGAGACACATTCAACCACCACAAATGATAGTGGTCTTATAGCCCTACGTATAGGACAGGGTACGGTAGCTAGCGGTGACTTCAGCATGATAGACTGGAGTACAGGTAACTACTCCCTGCGGGTAGAGGCAGATACATCTGGTGGTACAGCTTATGCTGTCATAGGTACATCACCACTGGTAAGTGTACCCTATGCACTGCATGCCGCAACCGCAGATCGCCTTACAAACGCACCATCTGCTAGAATGGCGGTGTCTACAAACAGTACAGAGCTAGATGCACTCAAATTAGAGGTCGCCCGACTAGCCAAGATCGTAGCGCAACTAAGTGCCAAAACCAAGTAGTTATGAACGTTGTAAATCACAAGTGTAGCTTTACAGGAATTCTATGCGTTCTCATGCTCCTTACTGCGACAGATTCCCTCTATTCACAGACTATTGAAAGAGAATTAATAGGCGCTGGTGGTGGTGTAGTCAGTAATGGTAATGTTACAATGAGCCAGACCCTGGGTGAGGTGGCCATAACTAGTATAGGTAGCAATCCAGCATTACGACAGGGATTTCTTCAGAAAGCCTTGTTGCGTTACATATATTCTGGTGGTGTATGGTCTCCAGAAAACCCGGTGGGCGTCTCTGGTGCTTCTGACGTGGTCATCGTAAGAAATGGTACCACTACATTGACAGGTATCCTGATTGCTCGTCAACTTACCATCGAGACCGGTGCAAACCTTAATCTAGCTGCAAACACCGTGAATTTCTACAGCATGATAGGGAACCAGGGCTCGATTCAAGGGTCCAGTGCTATATTATCTTATCTAGGTTCTGATAGTGGACAGATCACTGGGAATGACTTTACCATAAGTCGCTTGAATATGGGTGGAAGCGATCTTTCTGTTTCTGGTACAAATCTTTCCATAGCCTCGTTGCTCGATATAGATTCAGGTAATTTAACAATATCCTCTGGTAGATTGATCTTTAAGAGTAATGCTGTTGCTACTGCCATGGTAGATAGAGTACCGGCTACCAGTTCAATAACTGGTCCTGTGCAGGTCGAGCGTTACTATCAGGCCTTGAGGGCATTTAGATTTATCTCTAGTTCTGTTACGACTACCTCCAGTATACGAGATAACTGGCAAGAGGGCGTTAACAACACAAATTCTTCAGACTTCAGTGCAAATCAAAATCCCAATCCTGGATTTGGAACCCATATTGCTGGTAGTACATCTGGTAGTAACGGGTTTGATGCTACGCAGACGGGTGATCCATCACTCTTTACTTTTAGCAATACTAGCCAGGTATGGGATGAAGTTCCCAGTACCTTGACAACGACACTTCAAGCTGGTGAACCCTACAGATTATTTATTAGAGGTGACAGGGGTTACGATATTACTGCCTCTGCCCGCCCACCAGCATCGCAGACTATTATAAGGATGGAGGGCGCGCTTTCCACTGGTAACAAACAAGAGACAAACCTTAATTCAAGTGCGGGTGGCTTCAATTTTATAGGTAACCCTTATCAGGCATCAGTCGATATGAATGATGTATTAAGTAACAGTATCAACATTAACTCAAATTTTTATTATGTATGGGATCCTAATCTTCAGTCCGGAACGGGTGCCTACGTTACCGTTAATCTCCCTGCGGGTACAAACACCTCAGCGTCCAGTGCAAATAAATTCCTACAGCCCATGCAGGGCGCTTTTGTAACAACACTCAATACTGGAGCCGCATCCCTTAATTTTAGAGAAAGTGATAAGGCTATAGGTCAGAATACGACGGTTTACTCGGGTAATATCGTAAATGGCTCCGTAATAGGTCAATTGTATAAAAACGGTGCATCTGGTTTTGGACAATTTCCAGAGGATAGCTTTGGAATCTACTTTGACTCTAGCTTCACGACAACTGTAAATAGTCAGGATGCTATAAAGCCTATGAATGTGTACGAGAACATGGCGATAGATAAAACTGGCACTTACTTAAGTCTGGAAAATCGCAACCTTCCCCACCAGAATGAAGAGGTTAAATTATTCCATGCTGGCTACACTGCGCAATCCTACATATATAGGTTACAGCTACAAGATTTAACAGGTAGTAGCGTATATTTAAAGGACGCTGCTAATAATAATCTAACCTTGTTGACCCAGGGACAGAATGATATTCCGGTTTTCATTGATTCTACCAGTGCTTCCAGTGCCACTGATCGTTTTAGCCTTGTGTTCAGGGATGCTGTATTATCTGCACCATCTCTGGAGGATTTTGCTGCTATAAGGATGTATCCAAACCCCCTAAAGCAGGATCAATTACATCTTGAATTCAATAATCCTAATAGTGGCAATCTAGCTTATGAAATCTATACTGTAAGTGGACAGAAGGTTTTAGGTGGTGATCTAGAACTGCAGGGCGTAAATGCCGCTATCAGTGGATTTGATAGTCTAGCTACTGGTTCATATGTGATCTCCATAAGTACTGAAAATGGGACACGACTGTTTACTGAGCAGTTGATAGTGTGGTAATAGCTTTTTTCAAGTGGATGTAGTTATACCATATAAGAGTGTTAAGAGATGAGATGGCCGCGCCAGCAACTATACCCGGTATCCTTATTCTGTCTTGTTTTTTGTATTTACGCCATAACCTGTGCGAGAGGTGTGACCTTCTGGGACAGCGGTGAGTTTATAACCAGTGCCGGAACCCTCCAATTCACACACTCACCCGGTTCGCCCCTTTATACCTTGATTGCCTCTGTACTTGCCCCTATCCTTGGCTTTGGTAACATAGCGCTGGGCTGTAACCTACTATCAGCACTAAGCGGTGCTATGGGGAGTGTAATGGTATTTCATGTTACAGCAGGATTGTCTGCCAGGCTTCTTAAGATAAAAGGGTCAAAACCTTATGGAAACTTAGACAAGCTTTGCGGTCTTCTCGCTGCACTCACACTTGCATTCTCGGATTCCTACTGGACTATTTCTACAGAAGCTGAGGTCTACTCTACCGCATTTTTGTTGTTTATAGTTCTGATACACATCAGTTTGCTGTGGCGCAAAAGTAATGATGGGCGTAATAAAACAAAATATGCTTTGCTTTTTGCTTTTCTACTAGGATGCTCTGTAGGTATACATATTCTAATTATAGGAATAGTCGTTCCTGCTACAGTTCTACTTTTAGGCTTACGCTTTCGCGAAAGCGCAATGAACTACATGCTTTTTCTTATTGCCGGTATTCTTCTATTCATATTGTGTAATTTCCTGGTATTTAGGGGAACTGTTCAATTGATATCATTTATAGAAGTTTTTACCGTCAACGACCTGCACCTACCTAGAAATACTGGACTTTGGCTAGGTATTGTAATAATTGGTTTGATCTTTTTTCTTACTCAGTCTACAACTGGCCATATCTTCAATAAACTTAGGTTGATAGCTCTTTCCACAGCATTCTTTATGGTGGGGAGCAGTACCTACATCGCGGTACTACTGCGATCTGAAGTGAGTCACCTTGCCGCACCTCTAACAGATGATCCCTTAAGGCTTTCTGAATATTTGGATACTGAGCAGTTTGGTGTAGATAAGATTCCGTTATTGTATGGGCCTACCTATAGTGCGCTACCAGATATTAAACAACCAGTACTTGAGCAGCCACACACAATCGTGTACGATCAAAGTACTAAAAGTTACATTACAACTGACTCCACACAGTTTGCTATCAATTATGACGACCGGTTCAAGCAATTTTTCCCTAGGCTTTATAGGGCGGAAGACTCTACCAGATACAAGGCCTGGACAAAAATTGAAGGAAACCGTGTTGCCTATAAAAATGGTAAAAGGATTATAAAAGTGAGCACACCTACATTTAAAGAGAATTTCAGCTTCTTTGTAAATTATCAGCTGTACTGGATTAATTTGCGCTACCTATTTTGGAATTATGTAGGACGTCAAAACACGTTCTTAGGCACCGGCTCCTCTCTTTATGGCAACTGGTTGACGGGAGTAGATATAATAGATAAAGATATCCTAGGAATTGTACCTAGCAAGACCAGTGATTTAGGTAGATACTCTTTCTACGGAATACCTTTTTTAATGGGATTGATGGGTTTGTTGATGTTGTGGTGCGATAGGAAGCTGTTCATCTACATGCTCTTATTGTTTTCAGTTTTTGGTTTTGGGATAACCATTTACACAAATCCTGTTCCTAGCAGTATTCAAGTGCGGGAGCGGGACTATATTTTACTGGGCAGCTATGTGATCTATGCTATCTGGATAGGTTTATCGCTGCTTCTAGTAAATCGCAATCGTTTACTTGAAAAATCACGTTTAATGGGTATACTTTACATAGCACTCCTTTTTGCAGGTGCACCATTACAGATGCTGTGGAAAGGCTTTGATTCCCATGACAGAAGATTGGATACATTTGCTGAGAATTTTGCAAGGAACATTCTCTCTTCTACACCACAGGGCGCGATTCTTATTACAAATGGTGATAATATGACGTTTCCCTTGCAATATTTGCAGCAGGTAGAAAGATTCAGGCAGGATATACGAGTTATCAATTATGACCTACTAAACGTACCAGGTAAAATTGAGTCACTCAGAAAGCCATTCTTAAAATCAGATGCTGTTCATGTTTCTTTGAATAACAATAGGTTTATTCATGGTGCAGAGCGTTTATATCCTTTAAAGAAAGATACAGATAACCCCATTCCCATTGCCCGCCTAGTATCTTTTCTTAACAATGATGCCAGTGACTTACTTGTACACGGTAGGAACTTTAAATATTTTCCTGGAACTACTTTTTCTGTTGAAGTAGATACAACTCTTTTTAATAAACGTTACGATCCATCTCAACTTAATGCTACTTATAGTTCTTCAATTAGTTGGCAGTTTGACAAGACTTCTTACGACCTGAGCGATCTTGTTATTATGGATATTCTTCAAGAAAATGTAGGTGATAGACCCATTTGTTTTTTAAACAATGGCAGGACTGATCATTTGATCGGACTTGATAATGAACTGGTTTCATTAGGAATTGTAAGCGAGTTTGTTCCACTGGTAAGAGAGAAATCACAAAATCCTAAAATCGTTGATGTGCCTGCGAGCTATAATAGTCTTATAACGATGGGAGAGAGTCTATCCTTGCAGGATTCATCTATTGATCACTCATCTTTAAGTATAATCTACAGTAAGGAAATATTAAGACAACAATATTACTTTCTAGCTCAGGCGATGCTTGAAAATGACAATGTTCAAGGTGCGGTAAAAGTTCTGGATATTTGTATAAAACGCTTTCCTAATAATATAGTACCATTTAGGCAGTACACCTATGCTATAGGACGATTGTATGCTAGATCTAACCAACCTCTAAAAGCTGAAAAAACCCGCAAGCCGAGCGCGGATAATGTGCTGGAAGACCTTAAAACTATAATTTCCAGCAAACCAGTGTTTCCCATCATAAGTGCTCAAAGAGCGCAGGGATGCAAAAACATGTGGAAAGGCATGATCGATCAATATTCTGCCGATGTAGGCAAGAATCTTTACCCCCCAGAACTAATTGTTCAGGTCGAAACAGAATTTCAAGAATGGATAGAATTGTATTACCCTATTAATACTATTTATTGATCGGTATTTAGTGTGAAATTTTGCCTTATCAGTTTTCAATCGAGGTATGACGCTGCGATAGCAGTGGACGAGTGTGTGCGGTAGCAATTGCATT
The DNA here is from genome assembly GCA_963740155.1 of uncultured Flavobacteriaceae bacterium. Lineage (GTDB taxonomy): Bacteria > Bacteroidota > Bacteroidia > Flavobacteriales > Flavobacteriaceae > Nonlabens. The sequence goes on from CAVUDE010000005.1 coordinate 762,815, forward strand.
GTGCAGTCCTCTTACCGCTACCGCGATGCGTAAGCTGCAAGAGCTACAGAATATTTTTTTCTTACAACTTACGATCGCGGGGAGAGCCTGCCTGTCATACCTCTGGTAGGCAGTGATCGCACAAAGTAACAACTAAGAAAGCGTGATTTATGCGAAACATGGTCGATAAATAGTATAATTCCCACCCCAGTCTTTGATGCCGAAGAAGTAAGTATAGTAGAATGAATTCAGTAAAGGTTAAATAGATAGTTTGATTATCTCGCTTTCGCTAAAGCGGAACAACAATCCTACATTCCTGCCCAAAATTACTGTCGATCTTTTTTTACCGCAGCTTTGAAACCATCGGTCATTTCAAAGCGCAGCATGTCCTTGTCGTCCAGGTGCATGATCAATACGTCTATGCCATCCAAGTTTTCCATAAGTTCTCTGGATGTGTCCAGCGGCATGGCCATAAACGCTGTGGCATAGCCGTCTGCCTCTGTACATGTGGGAGCCAGTACATTTACACCCAGAATACGGCTGGGTTGAGCCTCACCCGTAAGTGGATTTACAGTGTGAACATATTCCTTACCCGTTTCTGGATCGCGTTTGAACTTGCGATAATTGCCACTGCCAGCCATAGCGCGGTCGTTTAATTCTACTATACTAATGTAGGTGCGCTGTCCCGGTTGCTGTTTGGGATCATCTATGCCTACTGCCCATGCGGCATCTTTATCCAGATTCTTCCCACGTGCAGTTACCTCACCGCCTACTTCTACCAGGTAGTTTTTAACGCCTTTGGTTTCCAGTATTCTACCCATATAATCAACGAGGGTTCCCTTGCCTATGGCATTATACTCAATATAGATTCCGCGCTGTGTGGTTGACAAATAGAAAGAGTCTTTTTGCTGGCTGGCTTCAAGTTTGATTTTGTCATAACCTACAAACTGTAGTAGGCTATCAATCTTGTTCTCACTGGGAACGCTTTGCTGCTTCCCATCCGCACCAAAACCATACGCATTCACCAGATTCCCCACGCTGGGATCAAAATAACCCCCCGTGGTCTCGTATATTTTTTTGGCGTGATTGTGAACCTCTTTAAAAGGCTTACCCACTAGCAAGCTATCTACCCCATTGTTGAACTGATTGATCAGCGAGCTTGGAACCCAGGTGCTCATGGACTGATTAAACATTTGTACAAGGCTATCTACCTCCTGTTGTAATTCAAGTGGCTCGTCATGGAAAAGTTTGATGGAGTAGGTGGTGCCTATGGCATTGCCATAAAATTCCTGAACGGCAGTGCGCTCTTCCACCTGCTCGTTTTTACAGCTGACAAAAAATAGTAAAGCCAGTAGGGAATAATACTTCATTTAATTTCAATTAGACCGGCAAAGTTAATTACATAATCGTCCTCATGATGGACGGGCATCTCGTAATCCCGTGCATTTGCAATACCTACCCCGGCAAAATAGGTGCGTGCTTTGTATTTGTCTGCATGGGTCTTCATCTGTTTTAGGAGTTGCTCGTCATATTCCACGGGATTTGCGGGATATTTGATGGCGCGCACTATTACAAAGTGAAGAAATTTGTTTTTGAGAGCCACAAACTGGGGATCCTTTTTGGGCTTTGAATTGATGGCAAGAAATTCAAATCCCTGTTCTTCCATTTCTGCGCCCACGGTATTCATGGCGAGCTGGTGCAGTTCCTGTTCAGTAAGCAATGTCATAGATGCAATATACGATGCTGGTCTAGGGTAGTCGATAGGTGATTGCATCACTTTCTTGCTAATCTATTAAAGACTGATTCTACCCGCGAGAAACTTGTTACAAAGTCTTTGATAGACCATCTGAAATATCAAAACACAGTCAATAATACCTATCAAAAAACCCGCGCCAAAAATGACGCGGGTTGAAATCTAATTATTCAATCTTCTATCTGGTAAAGAGTAGCTCACGGTATTTAGTAAGTGGCCACAATTCATCATCTACCAGTATTTCCAACTTATCACAGTGGTACCTGATCTCGTCAAAGTGTGGTTTCACGTCATCACAATAAGCGTGTGCGCAATCCGTCGCGTCATTACATTTGTTAGCTTTCTTACGTGCCTCTACCATTGCCGTGATCAGTCTGTTGATCTTCTCGATATGCTCAGAGATCTCCTCAATAAGGTTCATCTGCTCTTTTGCATATTTCTTGAATTCCTTGCCATAGATATCCTTGAGCCCGCGTACGTTTTTGATAAGCGTATTCTGATATCTTATAGCCGTGGGGATCACATGATTTCTAGCAATATCCCCCAGCAATCTACCCTCGATCTGGATACGCATGGCATAATCCTCGACCTCGATTTCATAGCGCGCTTCTGATTCCACGCGGCTCATGATGTTTAGATCTTCAAATAGTTTTATCGCCTTGTCAGAGATCTTTGCCTTAAGTGCGGTAGGTGTGGTTTTGTTATTACTTAGTCCGCGTTTTTTTGCTTCCTTTTCCCAGGCATCGCCGTATCCATCACCCTCAAAACGTATTTTCTTTGAAACCTTGATATATTCCCTCAGCACGTTAAAGATGGCTTCATCTTTCCTGAGTTTTTTATCCTTGATCAGATCATCCACTTCAACCTTAAATTCTTGCAACTGCTTAGCTACGATGGCATTAAGCACGGTCATTGGATTTGCACAGTTTGCTGTAGATCCTACGGCACGCAATTCAAATTTGTTCCCGGTAAATGCAAAAGGTGAGGTACGGTTACGATCTGTATTATCCAGAATCACTTCTGGAATTTTACCTACGACGTTAAGCTTAAGATCTGTTTTCTCCTGCGGTGATAATTTGCCGTCTGTTACTTTTTCCAGCTCGTCAAGTACAGCCGTCAATTGCGATCCTATGAATACTGAAATAATGGCTGGTGGCGCCTCATTGGCTCCCAGGCGGTGATCATTTGATGCACTAGCGATGGATGCTCTAATCAACTCCTCATAATCATGGACTGCCTTTATTGTATTCACAAAAAAAGTGAGAAATTGTAGGTTCTTCATGGGTGTGCTGCCTGGCTGCAGCAGATTGACACCCGTATTTGTACTCAATGACCAGTTGTTGTGTTTACCTGAACCATTCACTCCAGCAAATGGTTTCTCATGGAAAAGCACTTTAAAGTGGTGGCGGCTGGCCACCTTGCGCATCACGTCCATCAATAGTGAATTGTGATCCACGGCAAGGTTTGCCTCTTCAAAAATAGGGGCAAGCTCAAACTGGTTAGGCGCAACCTCGTTATGACGTGTTTTTACTGGGATACCCAGTAACATACATTCGGTTTCCATGTCGCGCATGAAGTTCATCACACGGGATGGAATCGTACCAAAATAATGATCATCCAGTTGCTGTCCCTTTGCAGAAGAATGTCCCAAAAGCGTGCGGCCAGAAAGTTGTAGATCTGGACGTGAATCTGCCAGTGCGCTATCGATCAGGAAGTATTCCTGTTCCCAGCCCAGGGTAGCGTTTACTTTGGTTACACTCTTGTCAAAATATTTACACACAGCAGTTGCTGCCTGATCTACCGTTTGCAGTGATCTAAGCAGTGGTGTCTTAAAGTCAAGTGCCTCTCCCGTATAGGCAACGAATACCGTAGGAATACACAAAGTGGTACCCATGATAAAAGCAGGTGAGGTAGGATCCCAGGCCGTATAACCACGGGCTTCAAAAGTATTTCTGATGCCGCCGTTAGGGAAAGAGGATGCATCTGGTTCCTGTTGTACCAGCTGGCCACCGCCAAATTTCTCAAGCACCTCACCGTCCATTTCCAACTCAAAAAAAGCATCGTGCTTTTCTGCAGTTGCGCCGGTAAGTGGCTGGAACCAGTGGGTGTAGTGGGTCGCGCCATTCTGGATCGCCCATTCTTTCATCCCAGTAGAAATATGGTCTGCGATGGAACGTGCGATTTTATCACCATTTTCCACAGCACTCGTTACGCTTTTAAACGCCTCTTTGGTCAGATACTGGCGCATCGCCTGTTTGTTAAAGACGTGCTTGCCAAAAATATCGCTGCGACGAGCCGGCTCTTTGACGCTGACTGGTTTGCGATTAAGGGTTTCTTTTAAAGCTTGGAATCTGAGGGTAGACATTGTTTTGTGTTTGATTATGAGATTGCAAAAATAACAGAAAAAACTTTAGACCCTCTTAACTTATGGGGTCTAGCTCATAATATTTTACAAATTGATCTGGATAACCCCTTAATTTATAGGGTAGCGATCATGGTGACGATAAAAATCAGGTAAAAAATAAGGATTAATGCATTTTTCCACCTGCTCAAAACATATCTTGGAGCGATCAGTCCCAGTGGCAATAATACCAGCGCAAATCCCAGCATCCACCAGATATCTGTGTGGATCAGTCGATCAGCAGCGCTGATGCTGATGGGTTCTATCAGCGCGGTAATTCCCAGTACTGATGCAATGTTGAATATATTGGAGCCTATCAGGTTGCCCAATGAGATGGCTTTTTCCTTTTTGATGGCAGCAATGACAGATGCGGCAAGCTCTGGAACAGAAGTTCCCACCGCAACCATGGACACGGCAACGACGCTCTCTGGAATATTCATTGTGGTCGCAATACCCACCGCGCCACGCACCAAAAGTTCTGAGCCGCCCCACAACGCGCCACCACCTATGAGTAGAAATAATGCAATCTTCCACCAGTAAGAAACCTGTAGTTCTTCCTCCAGCACCATGGTCGCGGCAGATTTTCTCGCCCGGCGCAATAGCAAAACGATAAATATGACCAGGATTACAAGCAATAGCAATCCACCCCACCGGTCTATGCTAGCATTTGCCAATAGCATTACTATAAGGACGACCGTAAAGAATGTCATCCACGGAAAGTTGAATCTATAAAAGTCACGATCTATGGCTAGGGGTGATATCAGTCCCGTGATTGCTAGTACCAGGCCTATGTTTGCGATATTTGAACCCACCACGTTTCCCACCGCAATGGCGGGAGAACCATCCAGCGCGGCATTTATACTCACGATCAGTTCAGGTGCGCTGGTGGCAAATGATACCACGGTAAGGCCTATCACCATGCGCGAGAGATTGAGCTTGAGCGACATTCCCACAGATGCGCGCACGAGGAACTCACCACCCATCACGAGAAGAATCAATCCTATAATAAGGTACACCCAGTTCACGCGGCAAATTTACTGGATCAGGTCGAGGTGGGCGAGTCGTGAGTTTTTAATGATGATTTTGAGAGTTACGCTTTCGCGAAAGCGGAATAATAATAAACCCCCATCATGAGAAATAGATCTTTTTAATAAAGCAACTACAGATCATGCGGCAAATTTACTGGATCATGTCGTTGTGTGCGAGTCGTGAGTTTTTAATAATGGTTTTGAGTGCTACGCTTTCGCGAAAGCGTAAAAATAACAGGTCCCCATCATGAGAGAAATCGACCCTGTCATAACGTACTGGCAGGGTTACTGGGTGCTGCGATTGCGAGGAAGTCAAATTATTGTTGAAGGAGATGATGAGATCTACGCTTTTCAATCACAGTAGGCTCTATCTAAACTTAATTTCAGGAAAGCGGAATAACAACAATACCGCATTCTATAAATCATGCAATTGTGATTAAACGGTGCAAAACTTAGTGTAAGTATGCTATGTGCAATGTGCGCAGTAGGGCATCTTTGTAGTCAAAAGCAAGTCCTATGAAATTTTTTATCGATACTGCAAACCTAGATCAAATCAGAGAAGCGCAAGACCTGGGCATCTTGGATGGTGTGACCACAAATCCATCCCTGATGGCCAAAGAGGGGATCACGGGCAGGGAAAATATCCGGCAACACTATAAGGACATTTGCGAGCTGGTGAGTGGCGACGTGAGTGCAGAGGTGATCGCGACCGATTATGACGGGATGGTAGAAGAGGGGGAAGAACTGGCTGCGCTCAATGACCAGATCGTGGTTAAACTTCCCATGATAAAGGCAGGTGTAAAAGCTTGCAAATACTTTAGCAACAAAGGGATCAAGACAAATGTCACCCTGGTATTCAGTGCTGGACAGGCGCTGCTGGCGGCAAAGGCCGGCGCGACGTATGTCTCACCATTTATAGGCAGGCTGGACGATATAAGCACAGACGGTCTCAACCTAATCGCAGAAATCAGGTTGATATACGACAACTACGGTTTTGAAACAGAGATCCTGGCTGCATCTGTACGCCATACGATGCACGTGATCGACTGCGCAAAACTGGGCGCAGACGTGATGACGGGACCTTTATCTTCTATAGAGGGATTGCTCAAACACCCGCTCACTGACATAGGGCTTGAAAAATTCCTAGCGGATCATAAGAAAGGGAATTGAAAAAAATTATCATGGTAGCATTTGAGGTCGCTTGATCAAGCTCTGGAAGCTCTAAAGTAGTCCTTTAAAATTTCTAGGATTCATTGTGGCGATGTCGTGCAAAATGTAGGAATGTACTCTAAATAAGCTTTTTATCAATAAATAAGCTGTACTAAATAACTTGTGCATCTTATTTATACACGGGGAAAGTTTATATTTGCAAATTATTGAAAAATTATGTCTCACACATTTTTAACTGTTTTCGGTCTGGCGGCCTTTTTCCTGTTTGAAAAAACGGACAATCTAGATAATACGATCGACAGGCAAATGGTGTTCTCCATTCAGGAATATGACGATCAGTTTACCCTTGAAAATAATTTGTATCAAAGTCCCTCACCTACAATCTCAGGCAATCCAAACGGGAATATTACTTACACACTGGATGGGGTAGATGCATCGTTGTTTACCATAGATTCCAGCACCGGCGTTGTTAGTATGGTGGCCAGGGACTTTGAAAACCCAGAGGATGCTGATTCAGATAATTTTTACAATGCAGAAATCGTGGGCACTGATGCCGCTGGAAATACCGCTTCCCAAGATCTGGATGTAGCAATTTTCAACGATTGCAGTGACAATGATGGTGAATCAAGAGTAAAAATGTCTGCACCTACCGCTATTGCAGAGGTAAATACAAACGCCGTTCTTCAAGTCGAGGTCCTAGGTCGTGGAGGATTGCCAGAACAAGGTGTGGAAGTAGTCTTTACCCGCACATCAGGTACGGCTACCCAGCTTGCTACTTCAACTACAGATGCAAATGGTCTCGCTCAAGCCTCTGTGACAGATAGTAGCACTGGGCAATCTACTTATACAGCCATGTACGATTCTACAGGGGATAACAACCCTAATGAGATGGTAGATCTAGGATCACCTACTACCGTAGAATTTGTTGATGATATTTCTCAGGTGGGTGCAATGGGTAACGTAGGTATAGGAACTAATAATCCAGATGGCTCTTCTGTTCTGGAAGTTGCTGGAACTGATAGAGGGGTTTTAATACCGCGTGTATCATTATCGAGTAATACAGATACGGTGACCATCGCGTCTCCCGCCACTTCATTGCTGGTGTATAATTTGAATAGCAGTGCGACAAATCTCCCCATCGGTTTTGTTTACTGGAACGGTGCCCAGTGGCAATCTGTTTGTGACCGATAATTCACCATCATTAAATCAATAGCTATGAAGCTTTCACTTCAATTATTAACAATGGCCTGCGCGATGTGCAGTGCCTTTGCAACAGCCATAAATGTAAATCCCTCTATTGTAGATATCAACAGATCCATTGCGATCGTGAGCGATGCTGTAGGCGATGTGAAAGGTGATGCCGGTAAGATCAGGTTTACTGCAAGAGATGTTACTGACGCGATTGTTCCTGGAGTTGCTGTAAGATTTATTGCAAATAGTACTTCTACCACATTTTCATCTGTGAGTGGTGTTACTAATGAGAATGGTTTTTTTGAAACCAGTCTTTTCAATACTGTTACGGGATTAGTCCAGCTGCAGGTGGTTGTAGATACGACGGGTGATGGCGTCCCAAATGAAATACTGTCTGGAGATTCTTTTTACGTTGCGTTTATCGATGATATCGCCATCAATGGTGTGGGAATCAATACAGACTCACCAGATGGAAGCAGCGTGCTTCACGTCTCATCTTCTGACCGTGGTGTACTAATTCCCAGAGTTGCTCTCCAGGGATGTTCAGACAGGATTACTGTCTTGAATCCAGCCCTTTCATTGCTCGTTTATAATACGCAAGAGTCAGGTTCACTGAGAGTAGGGTATGTTTACTTTGACGGGATTGACTGGCGCAATTTTGAATTTTAATAGTTTTTAAATAGTGCGATTGAGGTTGAGGGATTCCGCTTTCCCGCTATGGAAGTTTATACTGAGCTTGTCGAAGTGCGAAAGCATAACTTTAAAAATATCTCTTCTAGTTTATTAAGAAATGAAAATTATGAATACGTATTTTAAAATTATTATTTCGGCAAAGAGTCTATTTCTCTTACTTGTCCTATTCCCTACATTGATTTTTTCATTTGCAGATGATACAAAAAAGTTAGGTGACAACCTAAATCCAGTATATATCAACTTAGGGGATTTGTCGCCTTACAGTGATACAATGCCGTCTCTTAGTTTTGAGTTGATACAGGAAGAGTCTGTAATGCCTACAAGTCAAGATCATCAGGTAACTGTTGAAGAAAGCGCCATGATAATGATGCCCGTCGATACAGATGGCGATGGAGTTAATGACGACGTAGATATCGATGATGATAATGATGGTATTCTGGATGTGAACGAGGGAAGTTGCGAGGTAAGTAATCTGCCAAACAATACTCCGCCTAGCACAAATCAAAATTCTATACCAGTACAAACCATTGTGGCAGATTTTCAAGGTTATTGGGAGACTAGTGTAGGTAATATAAATCCGTCACAACCTAGGACTAACTTTAACTTAATAGCATTTGAGGCAAACAACCAATTCTATAGTACAGGTGTGCGCAATTCCAGACTGTTGGATCGAGACAATGATGGCATCTTTGATGCGCTCGATCGTGATGGCAATGGTAATTTTGAAACAGTAGTAGAGCCTGCCCAATGGTCTGCACTACTTCCCAATAGTGTAACCACCTCAAGTACACTATTTCTTTTGGAAGGTTCTGATCTGGACGGAAACCCCTCAAATGATGACGGGCCTACTCTTGCGCCCATAACAGGACCGTATTCACCTTACCTTTTCCAAGGGCCCAGAGGTTTTGATCTAGGATATGGTTTAGCTAATATTGGTGTGACTCTTTCTTTTAATCTAGAAGGACTGAACAGTGGGCGGATAGGCGACGGGGTGTATGACCTGCTACTCAATCAAGTAGCAGTACCGTCTGGGAATGCTCAGATAAGAATCTATGTGTTAGATGAATTAGGTAACTACCTGGGGGACGGAATCTTGATCGATTGGGATCAGCAGCCTATTGCAGGCCGTTATGTAGTAGATCAATACAAAGTGGATGGCACACAGCAAAGCGCTAACCAAGTTAAGGATTTACGTTTTGCCGTGGTTGAATTAGCAGATTTCAATCTGTCCGCAGCCGAGATCGTCTCTGCTGAAATCATTCAAATCCAGTATTCGAATACCGCAGATACCAGTTTTATTGGAATTAACGATGCGTCTTTTGTTGCAAGTTGTTTTGATGTTGATACAGATGGTGACGGCATTGCAAATCGTCTAGATCTGGATTCTGACAATGACGGTATCCCAGATAATATTGAGGCTCAGTCCACTTTGGGCTATATAAAACCTAGCGGTAGGGATTCTGACAGGGATGGACTGGATGATGCGTATGATGCAACGCCCAATGGTAATATCAATGGAACTGGCTCTTTTGGAATCACACCGGTCAATACAGATAATGCACTCAACTATAACGCTGATTTATTGCCAGACTTTCTGGATCTGGATAGTGACGGTGATGCTATTTTTGACATTGATGAATCAGGCCGCGTCACCAGTGGTGAGGTAAGCGATACGGATGATGACGGTGTAATTGATGGTGCTGCAAGCTTATTTGCTGGTAATGGTCTTATCGATACGCTGGAAAATAATTCAACAGATCAAGGATATACTGATGTCAATGGGTTCTATGACGCTACCCAAGCAGATAATTTCCCGGATCAAGATAACGATGTTCAAAATGGCGGCGATCTAGATTATAGGGATATTACCGTAGAGGCAAGAGATGAAAGCCTTGCCCTGGTGGGTGGCACCACGGTAAATGATGTACTCAACGTTCTCGCAAATGATCGATTCCAGGGTATCCAGGCTACCGTTGCAGATGTTACCATTGATAACGTTGTAAGTAGTAACGCTGGCATAACCCTATCTACTGCAGATGGGTTTATCGATGTGCAGGGTACGGTTCCATCAGGAACCTATACCGTGCAATACAGGATTTGTCAGACCGGTACTCAGAATTGTGATACAGCCGTGGCTACAATTATTGTGCAGGATGAGCTGGATACTGATCTAGACGGTGTGCCAGATAGTACAGACCTAGACGATGATGGCGATGGTATTCTGGATAGTGCAGAGGGTTGTGTCGTGTCACAAACCACGGTGACAGATGCTGATAAAATATTCTTGATAAGCGGTACACCAGGCACGATATATACCTATGACGTAGCTACTTCAACTCGTACTTCTGTGGCAACTTTAGCCACCAGACATAATGCGATGGCTTATAATACGGATGATGGCTATTTCTGGTTCAACGATCGTGGTGCAAATACCAATAGTGACGCAGATGATGTGCTGAGAATCTATGATCCGAGCAATAGTTTTTCTCAGGTAACTATTCCCAATCAACCGGTATCACTTCCCGGTGTCATCTCTGCAACTTATAACCCTATAACCAAACAGTATGTGGGTAATAGTAATTCTACAATCTATGTCCTGGATGGGAACCCAGCAAATACTGCAACCTATGGTACAGTGGTAAAAACATTTGCCAATACTATTCCCAACGGTTTCAATGATATATCCTATAACTCCAACGATGGATTTATTTACGGTATAAGAAATAATGGCACAACAGGGGATGCAAACCTAGTCAGAGTAGATATCTTCAACAACACAACCACAAATCTAGGTGGGGTAGCAAATCTACCACGTGGTGTCTATGGCCGTAGCTTCTATTTGAATACTGGCGTCATGTACTTTGTGCGTAATTCTACATTAGTGATGTACGCCATTGACTTAAGTGTGGGGCAGACCGCTACTGTTGTAAGTACTCTCACTGGCTTATCTACTACGGCAGAGGGTCGCGATGCTGCTGCCATTCCTGGTGTTAGTTTTACAAATAGTGAGGTGGTTTGTCGGGACAGCGACGGCGATGGGATCATAGACTCCCTAGACCTGGACAGTGATAATGATGGGATTCCAGATAATGTTGAGGCACAGTCCTCTACGACTTATGTAGCTCCCGCATTAGCTGACAATGATAATGATGGGTTGGACGATGCTTATGATAACGATGATGGTAATACAAATGAGGATGCCTCAGGTGGATTAGTTCCCGTAAATACAGATGGTACAGACCTACCGGACTATCTAGACCTGGACAGTGATAACGACGGCGTATTTGATATAGTGGAAAGTGGCAGGTCTCTAGCTAGCGATGGTGCAGGTCGGGTTTCAGGTGTAGTGGGCAACAACGGCTTGGTTTCAGAAGAAGAGGATGGTGACAGCTATAATGATCCTAATGGTAGGTTTACTGATGATCCCAGAGATGATCTAGCAGATGAGGATGGCGATGTGAATAATGGGGGTGACCTGGACTACCGTGATGATACTATCTTTATGGTTGAAATGCCCAGCCAGAGCGTCGCAGAAAATAGCACATTCACCTCTGTCGCACCTTCCCTTACAGATTCACCGGGCGGTACAATTACCTATAGTTTGAGCGGTGATGATGCAAGTCTATTTACTATAGATGCATCGACAGGTGTAGTATCCATGGTTGCAAGAGACTTTGAGACGCCAGAAGATGAAGATGTGAATAATTTTTATAAGCTTACCATTACCGCAGTTTCTAGCAATGGTGGTACAGCTTCAGATAATTTTTCTGTAGTGGTACGTAATGTGTGCGAGGATACTGAGGTGGTAAGCAATAAATTGCGCGCTACTGATCCTATAGGTGTGGTCTCATCAGGTGATACTGCCAGCGTTGAAGTCCAATTAATCGATCGTACTGGGTTTGTTGCTGCAAATCGAGCTGTTGCGTTCAATATTGTTTCCGGTAGTGGCTCACTATCTACGGTTGCAGTTTTAACAGATGGTAACGGCGTTGCAACCACCACGATATCCAGCACTGTAGTAGGGGTGGTTACGATAAGTGCGAGTTATGATTCCAATGGTGATTCTAGCGTGGATAGCAGTGTAGAAATGGGCAATCCTACCCAAGTGAGGTTTGTAACTGATCTTGCTGATCTACCTAGTATAGGTGACGTAGGAATAGCTACCGAAACTCCAGATGCATCCAGCATTTTAGAGGTTCAGGCATCTGATAGAGGACTGCTTATTCCTAACGTTGCTTTGACTAGCTGTTCAGATACAACCACCATACCTAATCCAGCAAACTCACTTTTAGTGTTTAATACGCTTGCAAGCAGTTCACTGGAAGTAGGGTTTGTGTTTTTTGAAACCGCAACAGGCGAGTGGCGATCAATTTGTGATGAGGTAGTGACCCCTCAGGAATGATGGGTTGTTATTTTTACAACATGCTATGTGTAACTTATTGAGCGTTTAGGTATTTACGCTTTCGCGAAAGCGTACTTCAATGCAACCATATAGCCATTTAAGTCTCTATCTAATGGACTAGCGTGGTTGTATGAACACGATTTGTACCTAATTCGAAAGCTTGTAATAAGCTAAGCTGTCAAATACTATTTATTGATCAATCAACATATCGTTTATCAATCTTGATTTATCAGTTTTCAACCGTTGCAGGATTTTACATATGCAGTTCTCTTACCGCCATGGTTATGCATAGACTGCACAAGCTACGGAATATGTTTTCTGTGATCCACGAACTCAGCGAGAGACTGCCTGTCGTGCCTCAGGTAGGCAGGGATCGCATAAAGTGAGAGTTTAGAGAGCCTGGAATATGCGAAATATTAGTCTATAAATAGTATTTAGCAGTTTTTCAAAGTCACACATATTTAGATGTGGTGGGACAAAACATGCACGATAACTAGGTGAAATATTCATACCGAACAAAAATTGTGGGTGGAATCGATGTATAGTAAATAATAGATGAGGCCTTAAATTTTCACACAAACTACTTGCTTTTTATTTACGGAATGTTTTTTGGACTAAGACAATCCACAAAGAAGAGGTTTTCCCGCGGAAGAGATAATGATTATGCGTGTATCCAGCGATACGTGGGATTCCAGTTTATTTCAAATCAACTTCTAATTTTTGACGTCTTTAATATTTACAATGTGTAAGAATCTACGTTAAGTTAAGTAATCACATGTGAGATTTTTCCCGATTATGAGCATTTTTCAAGGTATGGAAGGTGAAACTGAACAGATGATTTTTTCAAATAATAACATATCAATCTTTAATTTCACCAAAAGTCTAGTTAGTTTCGCACAATATTTTAAAAGCATGGTTCTCAGTTACTTTAAATCTTTCGGTTTTTTTATCATCGCTACTTGTTTCTTTTCAGAGGCAATTGCTCTTCCAGTTACTTTGTCTCTCAATTCGACAGACGGTTGCCAGAAACTGACTTCCCCTGTCCATATTGACCGCGCATTGCCAGACCATGAGGTCTTAAGTCGCGCTGTGGACAATGGTTCCAGAGAAGTGATCCATCTATTCACTCACGGGAAACCAGGTTCTCTGCTCATTGAGGGGGAATGGTTAGATGCCGTGGGTATCAAAAACTGGATTCAGGAAAAATTTCAAATACAGGATTATTCACGTCTGAATATTTATGGGTGTAATTTTGCTCAGAGCGAAAAAGGCAAAAAGGCCGTGTCCTATTTGGAGCGTGAACTTGGTTTATCCATAGCTGCCTCCATTAACATCACGGGAAGAGATGGTGATTGGAAACTAGAAGTAGGTAATAGGGCTCTCACGGTAGACTCTTATGGTTACAACCTACAGTGTTCAAATCCTACAGATGATTGTGATGGTGATGGGATTACAAATGAGAATGACAGAGATGCTGATAATGACGGTCTCTTAAATACCACTGAAGAATTAGGATACGTAGTAGGCTCTAGCAATTGTTCAGATTCAACGATTATAATTGATGATGGTTCTACAAATGGTCCTGCACCTGAATCGGGTACGGCTGGGACTGTGGGCGCTATTTATCGTTTTCCCGGTGCGGTACAGCCTCAGGGACATGATATACTGATAGAAATCGTGGCGAGGTCTTCTACTAATGCTGTCCTTCTTGCAATAGACAGGGATAATAGTAATCCTTTTAGGGCTGACGCCTTTAGACCTCAGATACGTAATAATGGGGCTGCAGGCAGCGAGGCATTTTTTGAATTTCAGGTGCGTGCTGTTCTAACTGGGACTAATACAATTGTGACTTTGGCTAGGAACGGGTTCTTGGCCAGTGATATAGACGGTAACTGTACAGCTAATGAAACTACTATTTTTTATGATCTGGATTCCTATTTCTTAAGCGATAATACTGATTTAACAGTAACAGAAACCGCACCAGGTTCAGGTGATTACAGAACGGCATCTCCCACGGGCGGTGGGAACGCCAGCGATGATCAAGATGTAGGTGTTTTTGCTTTCTATAACACACCTCAAAGCACCTATAGAATGAGATTGGGAACTACTAATGGCCCTGGTTGTAGTAATGACAGGCAAGCACTGGTTTCTTTTGGTACATGTACACCTGATAGTTTTTTTACTGACCCTAGGGTCTCATTCATAAATGCCCTTGACACTGATCAAGATGGTATTCCTAATGTTTTCGATCTTGACTCTGACAATGATGGTATATTAGATATCATAGAGGCAGGTGGTGTAGATTCTAATAATGATGGAGAGGTGGACTATCCTACCCCAGGCGATCCTACCTCAATGGGTGATGCAAATGGGAATGGATGGTCAGATGTTCACGATATAGACGATGGAGGCACAAGACTACCTGACCCTGATTCAGACGGTGATGGCGAAAGTGACAGGGTGGACTTAGACGCTGACAACGATGGTATTCCTGACAATGTTGAGGCCCAAAGCACTACTGGCTACCTGGCATCAGCTAATGATAATGCAGCGACTTATGAAACCAATCGCGGTATAAATTCAGTATACGTTGCTAATCCTATAAATGTTGTAAATACTGATAGTGCTAATGATGCGATACCTGATTACCTTGATCTAGACAGTGATAACGATGGTATCTTTGATATCAATGAGTCAGGAGGTGGCCTTACGGATGCTAACAACGACGGTAGAACAGACGGGATAGTAGGGGCCAATGGATTTGATGATGCGATAGATACAGATGATGACTTTTTAGACGTTAATGGTTCTATCAACAATCCTTCAGATGATTTGGATGACGTTGATAATGACGTGAATGATGGGGGTGATGTAGATTATCGCGATGGAAATCCTTTCACTGTAAGCATGCCTACCCAGACGGTTCTTGAAAACAACAACTTTATCAGCGTCACACCTACTTTGACCAATAATCCAGCAGGAACCATTACATACAGCCTAAGCGGTGCTGACGCGGCAGATTTTTCAATTAACCCCGCATCAGGCGTGGTGAGTATGGTACCGCGTGACTTTGAAAACCCGGTGGATGACAACCAGAACAATTTCTATAACCTAATTATTACCGCAAACAGTAGCGGTGGTGCCTTTGCGAGCGACGAGTTCACGGTGGTGGTGAACAACGAGTGCGAGGACGTCGTCGCACCAGAGAACAAGCTCAGGGCAACAGATCCCGTGGGTGATATCACCGGGGATACGGCAACGCTGGAGTTGACGATCACTGATGATAATGGCGTGCCCAGACAGGGCGTGGCCGTACAGCTCATACAAAACAGTGGTGTGGTGACCACATTCACGGCAACCGGAGCGACAAGTTCCGCCGGCATGTTCTCCACGACCGTATCGAGCAGTACCATAGGTGATGCAGAGTTCACCGCGCGCTACGAGTCCGTCACTGGCAATGGCGTGGATACGGATATAGAGATGGGCAACCCCACCAGCGTGAGGTTCCTGGATGACGTGGACAACCGCGATACCAAGGGTGACGTGGGAATCAACACCACAACCCCGCACCCATCCAGTGTGCTGGAGGTGGCCGCAGACGACCGTGGGATGTTGATACCGCAAGTGGCGCTTTCTGGATGTAGTGATTTATCTACAATCCCCAATCCGTCAGTCTCACTTCTCGTATTCAATACCAATCCGAGTACATCCCTAGAGATAGGATTTGTTTACTTTGACGGCGAGGAGTGGAGAAGCATCTGTAACGCCCGCAAACAAGAATAAGATGACTAACAAAAGATATACTTTTCGAGATATGAATTCTTTCTTAAGTTCAAATGGTTTTTTGCTGGGACTGTGCCTGATGGCATTCCCGTCAATGTTTGCCTCCGGTCCGGAAGCCGCAGCTGATGACAGCTGCATGGAATGGATGCAGTTCAGCATCGAACCCTACGGTGATCAGGGCGTTTTGGAGAACAACGCATACACCAGCCCGGCACCCACGGTTACCGGCAATCCAGTAGGTGCGATCACGTATTCCATCTCTGGGGCAGATGCCTCGGAGTTCAGCATTGATAGTGGAACAGGTGTGCTGACCATGGTCGCCCGCAATTTTGAAGACCCTACGGATGCGGATCTGAACAGTCTCTACAACGTGGTTGTTACAGGTACCGATGAGGATTCAAATACCGCCCAGCAAAATCTGGACCTCGTGGTTTTCAATGATTGTTCCACGAATGATTTTGAAGCCAGCTTTAAACTATCTTCCCCAGATGCCCTGGGTGACACCTCTGGCGACACCGTGACCCTGCGTGTGACGTTGATAGATGATGGTGAGGTGCCACTTTCAGGAGTGACCGTGGGCTTTACACGTACATCTGGTGCTGCGACCCCGGCAACTGCCACAGCTGTGACAGACGGTAGTGGTGTCGCAGAGATCACCGTCTCATCCTCCAGCGTGGGTACCTCGGTATTTACCGCGTCCTATGATACGACCAGTGACAACAACCCGGATACGACCGTGCCGCTGGGCTCGCCCATCTCGGTACAGTTTGCCGCAGACGTGAACGAGTTCTCTACCGGTGGGATGGTGGGAATAGGAACCGATACGCCGGACGGATCCACCGTACTGGAGGTTGCCGGCAGCAACAGGGGCGTACTGGTACCACGTGTGGCACTTACGGGCAACTCGGATACCACGACGATCGAGTCACCCGCGGTATCGCTGCTGGTGTACAACTCAAACGCGGCCGCGACAAATCTGGGCGAGGGCTTCGTGTTCTGGAACGGAAGCGTGTGGATCAGCGTGTGCGACCAATAATATCAAGAGTAAACAAAACAAAACCGAAATGAAGATTTTGAAGCATATAAAATCATTGAGCCAAATAACTACTAGCAGACTGGTCGTAGTGGTGGCAATGGCAATCTGCGGCAGCGCAATCGCTGCGGATAATATAAATTCACCAGATGTCAATGCCAGCCAGCTGGAAGTCACGGATCATGTGGGTGACATAAAGGGTGATGCAGCCTCAGTCCAGATCGTCGTCAGAAATGCAGATGGTGACGTATTGCCAGGCGTTGCCGTTAGGTTTACCACGGACAACAGGGATGCGGTGATCACCAGCATCAATGGCAGGACGAATGAGAATGGTGTCTTTCAAACCACCCTCTTCAGTTCCGTCATGGGTATGTATAGGGTAAGTGCCAGCGTTGATACGGATGGCGATGGCAACGTGGATAGCGAGTTGAACACGCAGAGCGACCTTATCTCGATCATCGACGACCTTGCCCTGTCAAACGGCGTGGGCATCAACATAGAGGAACCGGATGACAGTGCGGTGCTGCACGTATTCTCTACGGAGCGTGGGGTGATGATCCCACGGGTGGCGCTACAGGGCTGCTCCGACAAGCTGACGATACTCGACCCGGCTCTTTCCCTGCTGGTCTTCAACACAAACGCATCTG
Organism: uncultured Flavobacteriaceae bacterium; assembly: GCA_963740155.1. Taxonomy (GTDB): domain Bacteria; phylum Bacteroidota; class Bacteroidia; order Flavobacteriales; family Flavobacteriaceae; genus Nonlabens. Next base: position 780,895 of record CAVUDE010000005.1, read on the forward strand.
ACACCCTGGACGTGGGCTACGTATTCTTTGATGGATCGGATTGGAAAAACTTTGTTTTTCAGTAGATTAGATTGAGTTATTTATACTTGCCCCCAGCTTATTGCTGGGGGTTTTTTATGATCAAAACTCAAGAATCAGCTTATGATCATGATTTGCTGAATTTTAGCAACAAAGTCCGTGTGCGTGGATGATTTGTAACGCATTAGCCTATGCATTCAAAAATCAAGGACGAAATCATCCTGTCCCAATCTGACTTTTTTGATTGATGAACGTAAACTCCTGATTATGTAATCTTCATGGTCTCTATCAGTCAAATCTGTCAAGATATTTTTACGAAATGGTTCTATCATAAGTTTTATGGATTTTACTAGAAAATTTCTAAAAGAAATTGAACCCAGGAATTTTTGTTTAACTAGAAATCATCCTTGATAATGTCAAATATATACTACGCTGCATAGGAGAATATGCAGTAAGAAATTTAAATTGGCGATCATAGTAAAGTACCTACGACAGTGATGAACTATCCATTGAGACTGTACATTCAGTATTTAAAAGACTTGTCAGAAATAGCGCTTGGCAGGTATGATACTTAATCAACTCTGCAATGCCAAATACTGGCTGGTCTTTTTGCTTTGAATTTTCTATGCAGCTTCCTTAGATAAAGCTCTGCGACAAACTCATAATATCTTAATAGCAGAGAACTTCTCTGCCCGCGATAACACTTAAGATCTATAAAGCAATGGTAGAATAGTTTCTAGCGCATGATTTGGTTTTAAAAAGAACTATAATTTCCGTGGTAATTAGCCATCTGGTGCATGAAGATAGCAAGTTGCTTTGGGTTTATAATGCTTTCGCGAAAGCGTAATTACCCATTAAAATCTTTCAACAGCCTGATGCTGCTAGCGGTTCAGATAGCCCAGTAGTACGTTCTCAATCTGATAATAGAATAGATTCAGATCTGGATCGATAATCGTGAGATCCTTGTTCACCACCATACTGCGACCCGTGGATTTAAGTGCTAGAGATTGTACGATGGCTGTAGTATTCTTCAACTGAAATTCATGCGTGCGATCAAACTCAAATTTATCTGTAGCGTCTTGCCATAATTCGGATTCAGTATCATCTATATTAAGACCTATGAATTGTATCTCTGGATACTTTTGCCGCAAGTTGCGCACCTCATTATGTACTCTAACCGTGTAGGCAGGATCCTGATAAGACCAGAAAAAAAGTACCGCAAGATCCTCAATCACACTATCCAGGCGCACTTCATTACCGTAAGTCGTGATCAGGTTGATATTAGGGATCTGGTTGCCTGACTCGAGACGTATATAGGTACTGGCAAAATCAGTGATGGAAGATGTGAGTTCCTGATCTTGTGTCATGGCACCCAATTCTGCAATCAGCTCATATATCTTTGTAGCGTTCTTGCGTGTTCTGATGTAGTTCTTGAGCTCTGCCGTGGCGACTAGATTCCTAATAGTGGGATTGCTGATGGTTTTCCATAGGACTTCTAGTTTGGTTTTAGTAAAGTCATATCCATCCCTGTCGATCTGCTGGCCACTATTTGATTTTTCTGCCAGCTGCATCATCGTTTTATTGTTGATCAATGAGCGCAGGTAGGGTCTGAATGAATAGTTGTTAAGCAACTGTGGGTCGTTAAGCTCATCCTTGCTGCGGTGCTGGAAGAAATTCTCTGGCAATGTGCGTGATTCCAAAATGTTGTTGCGACCATAGTGGGTAGCCGGGTAACGTTCTAGCCTGGACCAGCTATTGAGCTCATAGACCGCTTTCATGTGATCTACAAAATCAATGCAAAAATCCCTTTCTTCAGCAACTTTATCCAGGGTACTGATTCTTGAGACCAGTACACTATCGATATAGGCGAGAAATTTTTCTGGAGCAAGTTTGTACGCATCCATCAATGACCTGTTGTCATTCTCAATAGCGATGAATTCATTGATGAGAAAATTATTTTCCGTGCCGTGATCACCGGTAAATGCAAGGGTCTCGTCAAATGCTTTTGTATTAAGTCTAAGCTTTATGCTATCGCCTGGCTCTATATAAACGCTCTGGTGTTCTGCTGGATGGATAATGGTGTAGAGGCCTTTTTCAAGCCTCTCATAATTTGCCTCAAACTTGCCATTGTCATCTATCGTGAGGGTATCGTTTAGATCTGCGTAGTTGGTGATAACTAAGTAGGGATTGTGTGCATTGACGATGCGACCCTCGATATGGACGTTTGTCGATTTTTCCTCCTCGCAGGAGATCAGGGCAAAAACGCCCAAAATCAAAACAAGACATTTGTGAAACCTACGGTCTGGAGCAGTCTGTAGACTACTAATTTTATCAAAGAAAAGTGTCTTGATCTGATCCATAAACAACAGCTAGCAAAAGAACGTCCATACCCAGCTTTTGCCAGTTAATGCGCTGTTAAATGAAGTGCAGTAGGGTCTTTCCCAGCCTGTGGATTATGAGTACTTTTGCAGCCTGAAAATTTGAGGTATGTTGACAGTTTCTAATCTATCGGTACAATTCGGTAAACGTGTTCTATTTGATGAGGTTAACGCAAAATTTGGTGGGAGTAATTGCTACGGGATCATTGGCGCAAACGGTGCGGGAAAATCAACTTTCCTCAAGCTGCTGACCCGCCAGATGGAAGCTACCAGTGGGAATGTCCACCTGGAGCCGGGAAAAAGATTGTCTGTTCTTGAACAGAACCACAACGCCTATGACGCGGATACGGTTCTAGAAACCGTACTCAAGGGAAACAAGCCATTGTATAAACTCAAGGCTGAAATCGATGCGCTCTACGCAGATTATACGGATAAAAATGCCGAAAAAATAGGCGAGCTACAGGTAGAGTTTGAAGAAATGGATGGCTGGAATGCAGAGAGCAGCGCAGCCTCCCTGCTCTCAAATCTGGGAATAGGTGCTGAATACCACTACACCCAGATGGCAGATATGGATAACAAACTCAAGGTGCGCGTGCTGCTGGCACAGGCCTTATTTGGCAATCCCGATTTTCTGGTGATGGATGAACCTACCAATGATTTGGATTATGAAACCATCTCGTGGCTAGAAAACTTTCTGGCAAACTACGAGAACACGGTAATTGTAGTATCGCATGACCGTCACTTTTTAGACAGCGTCTGTACGCATATTGCCGATATCGATTTTGGCAAGATCAACCAGTATTCAGGGAATTATACGTTCTGGTACGAGTCATCACAGCTTGCTGCCCGTCAGCGAGCGCAGGCTAACAAAAAGGCAGAGGATAAAAAGAAAGAACTTCAGGAATTTATCGCGCGATTCAGCGCAAACGTTGCCAAAAGCAAGCAGGCCACCTCACGTAAAAAGATGATCGATAAGCTGGATATCAACGAGATCCAACCATCGTCCCGTCGTTACCCAGCCATCATTTTTGAGCGCGACCGCGAGGCTGGTGACCAGATTCTGAATGTGGAGAAGCTAGCGGGAAGTATAGATGGTGAAGTACTTTTTAAAGATGTGGACATCAACCTCGCCAAAGGCGATAAAGTCATCATGTACTCAAAGGACAGCCGCGCAACAACCCTGTTCTACGAGATATTAAATGACCGCGCCAAAGCAGATTCTGGAAAATTTGCCTGGGGCGTGACCACTACCCACAGCTACTTGCCCGTGGACAACGCAGACTTTTTTGACACGGATCTCAATCTAGTGGACTGGTTAAGGCAATACGCCCAGACCGAGGAAGAACGTGAGGAAGTGTTTTTAAGGGGTTTTCTAGGCAAGATGATTTTCTCTGGTGAGGAGGCGCTCAAGAGTTCACGCGTACTTTCAGGTGGTGAAAAGGTGCGCTGCATGCTATCACGCATGATGATGAAGCGCGCAAATGTATTAATGGTGGATGAACCTACTAACCACCTGGATCTGGAGAGCATCCAGGCATTCAACAATAGCTTGAAAAACTTTAAGGGCACGGTGATGCTTACAACGCACGACCACCAGTTTGCCCAGACCGTGGGTAACCGCGTGATTGAATTGACCCCCGGCGGTGCCATCGACAGGTACACGACCTTTGAGGAATTTATGGATGATAAGAAGATCAAGGAGCTGCGGGAGAAAATGTATGCTTAGCTGTGAGCCGTGAGTTATTAGCTTTTAGCTTTAAGCTGTTAGGAAGTTTTGTCAGTTAATGGTTTGATGTTATTGACTGCATAAGGTGATTGTAGAATTACGCTTTCGCGAAAGCGAACTAGCAAATAATATTTCTTGACAGTATATTTGTAATATAATGCCCTTAGCGACGTATTCTCAGTTTCTGATTTTATAGCGAGAATACCTACCTTGGGGTTTTTTATTTTATATGAAGAAATCAACAGCGATTCTGGTTGACGGGGCGTTCTTCTTAAAAAGATACAGATCTATTCATAGGATCAAAAACTTAGATCCCTTGCGGACTTCGCAAGATCTGTGGGAAATGTGTTTAAAGCACCTTAATCAAGCAAAAAAGGAATCCTTTGATCTTTACCGTATATTCTATTACGATTGTATGCCCTACGGAAAGAAACAGCACAATCCTGTTACGGGAAGATCTGTAGATTTTTCTAGAACAGATCAGTTTGATTTTCAGATTAATTTTCTGGATGAACTTAAAAAAAAGCGCAAAGTCGCATTGCGACTAGGTGTTCTTGAAGATCGCAAAAGATGGATTATAAGACCATCAATAACAAAAGCTTTATTGTCTGGTCAGATTAGTGTAGATGATCTTTCAGAAAATGATGTGCAGTTTGATTTCATACAGAAACGCGTAGATATCAAAATAGGTCTTGATATAGCATCCATGGCGCTGAAGAAACAGGTAGATCAAATTATTCTTATTTCTGGCGACAGTGATTTTGTCCCAGCATCAAAACTAGCACGTAGAGAAGGAATCGATTTTATACTAGATCCTATGTGGAACCCTATTAAACCACACTTATTTGAGCATATAGATGGACTGGTTTCTAAAATTAAAAAACCATTGACGAGAACTAATGATGATCAAACGCAATGAAATTTGACCTCCTTAAGACAGACCCGCAATCCCAGGCACGCGCGGGAACCGTTCACACGGATCACGGCAAGATCGAGACGCCGATTTTTATGCCGGTGGGAACGCTGGCAACCGTAAAAGGTGTGCACCAGCGTGAGCTCAAGGAAGATGTGAATCCTGATATCATACTGGCAAACACATATCATCTTTATCTGCGGCCTGGGATTGACATACTGGAAAAGGCGGGAGGCATTCATCAGTTCATGAACTGGGATCGCCCGATTTTGACAGATTCTGGTGGTTATCAGGTGTATTCCCTGAGCGCTAATCGCAAGATCAAGGAGGCAGGTGTCAAATTTAAATCCCACATTGACGGCTCTTACCACACATTCACGCCAGAAAGTGCGATGGATATACAGCGCAGTATAGGTGCAGATATCATCATGGCTTTTGACGAGTGTACGCCATACCCTTGTGAATACAACTATGCCCGCAGGTCCATGCACATGACCCACCGCTGGTTGAAGAGATGCATCGATCGATTTGACAATACGCCTGATAAATACGGGTATAAACAAACCTTTTTTCCCATCATACAGGGAAGCACGTACAAAGATCTGCGCAAGCAGAGCGCAGAATTTATCGCAGAGACAGACCAGGCGGCAAATGCCATAGGCGGCCTGTCAGTAGGTGAACCGGCAGAAGAAATGTATGCCATGACAGATGTAGTGACTGCGGTACTACCAGAGGATAAACCGCGTTATCTAATGGGCGTGGGAACGCCTATCAACCTGCTGGAGAATGTGGCGCTGGGAGTGGATATGTTTGATTGTGTGATGCCCACCCGCAATGGGCGTAATGGCATGATCTTTACTGCTCATGGTTCCATGAACCTTAAAAATAAAAAGTGGGAAACTGATTTTTCTGCACTGGATGATGCTGGCTATGCCTGGGTGGATACGGACTATTCAAAAGCATACGTACGCCATTTGTTTACGGTAAATGAAATGCTGGGCAGGCAGATTTGTACGATTCACAACCTGGCGTTCTACCTGTGGTTGATGCGTGAGGCGAGAAAGCAAATCTTGGCGGGTACATTCAGGGATTGGAAAGATAAAATGGTAAAACAAATGGATAACAGACTCTAGTGCTCAGCATACTCGACAGATATATATTAAAGCGATACTTAGGGGCATTTTTCTTGCTACTGGGATTGTTCCTGCCCATCATGGTCACCGTCCACATTGCCGAGAAGATAGGCAAGATATTGAGTCGGGACGCGCCCTTTGGTGAGGTGATGGCCTATCTGCTGGACTTTACGATCACTTTTTCTGGATTTTTGTTTCCGCTGTTTCTGTTTATTTCCACGATGTTTTTCACCTCAAAGCTGGCTAATAATACAGAGGTCATCGCATTCCTGAGTTCTGGAGTTTCCTTCAACAGGTTTTTGCGTCCTTATATTATCGGGGCGACCCTGATCTGTACGCTGGCGCTGTTCTTTAGTGCGACTTTTGTACCACGAGCAGCCGTAGGCTTCAATGAATTCCAGCAGAAATATTTCAAGAAAAAAGACCTTACCGAGACCACAAACGTCTATCGCCAGATCAGCGATAATGACTTTGTCTATGTGAGTAATTACAAGCCGTCCCGCAAACTGGGATTTGATTTTACACTGGAGCATTTTGAAGGCAACGAGCTACAATATAAAATAAGCGCAAACCGCATCACCTACAACGATACCACCTATACGTTGAGCGGTTATAAAAAACGGACAATCCTAGAGAATGGCGATATTATAGAGCGCAAGCAGAAGCTGGATACCATGCTGGGCTTTGATATCGATGAGCTCACACCAGTTAAATATGTAGCAGAAACCCTGCAGTATGCTGAACTCAACGAGTTTATCGAGAAAGAGAGCAAACGTGGAAATGCCAACATGAATATCTATCTGGTAGAAAAATACAAGCGTACCTCAATACCTGTCAGTGCGTTCATATTTACGATCATTGCGGTGGCGGTCTCATCGGTCAAGAAACGCGGTGGGATGGGAATGAATCTCGCTATAGGGATCGTTATCGCGATGACGTTTATGTTTCTGGACAAAGTATTCGGCACGATTGCACAGCAAAGTGCATTTAATCCATGGTTTGCGGTGTGGTTCCCTAACATATTTTTTGGCGTGGTGGCCATATTCTTGATACGCAATGCCAGACGCTAGGCTCACCAACTATCTGCACCTACACCTCATCGTTTTTATCTGGGGTTTTACCGCTGTCCTGGGCGCGCTAATCAGCATAGATTCCATACCGCTGGTGTGGTGGCGCATGTCCCTAGCAGTACTTTTTATCCTGATCTATATGTATGTGCGCAAGATTCCGCTGCAGTGGAGTGGGGTGGGTGCGCTTTCGCGAAAGCGTAAATTCCAACTAGCTCTCGCCGGTTGTGTTATCGCGTTGCACTGGGTGACATTTTTTGGCGCGATCAAGGCGTCAAATGTAAGTATCACTCTGGCAATGATGAGTACAGGCGCATTGTTTACCGCATTGCTAGAACCAATTTTTACAGAAAAGAAGTTTGTGTGGTACGAGGGGGTTTTTGGGTTGATTGTGATGGCAGCCTTGTATTATATCTTTCAGGTAGAAACAGAATATGTGACTGGGATGTTGCTGGGACTGGTGAGTGCGCTACTCAGTGCAATTTTCACTATCATGAATGTCAAGTTTGTCAAACAGCATCCACCATCCTTGATATCAGTCTATGAGTTGGCAGCAGGAACATTGCTGCTATCTCTTGTTTTTGTCTTTCTTCCCGTAGAATTTGTCTTTCCACAAGAGCTCACGGCGTCTGACTGGTTGTGGCTCGGCATTCTAGCGTCGGTTTGTACGGCTTATGCATTTATAGGCAGCGTCAAGGTTATGCAACATTTGAGTGCATATACCGTAATGCTTACCATTAATCTAGAACCGGTGTATGGAATCGTACTGGCGTTTTTAATTCTAGGCGATAGCGAGAAAATGACTTCAGAGTTTTATCTGGGCGCGGTGGCTATTTTGTTTGTGATCATTGCTAATGGGATCGTACAGTCGCGGCGGAAGGTGGTTTAGGTTTCACGATTCATGTTTCACGTTTTCAAGTTAAAGTTCACGTTTCAGAGTTCAGAGTTCAGAGTTCAAAGTTCAATGTTCAAGTTGTTAGGGGGATAAAAGTTTCACGTTTCACGTCTCAGGTTCAAGGTTCACGGATGAGAAGTTTCATGGTTTCATGTTTCGCGTTGAAAATTTGAGACTTACGTTTTAGGATTTGGATTTCAGGAATCTCATGTCGAGTCGTGGCGATAACTAAATAAACTGCTATTGAGTCAGTTGAGAAATTTAGAATAAGTAAATCGTTCTCTACTGCGCTCAAACTGACATGAGTGCTTTTTTAAGCTCACAGCTCACACTACGCTCACAGCTCACGGCTCACGGCTCACGGCTCACGGCTCAAGCTCACGGCTCACGGCTCAAATTCAAGTTCAAGTTCAAGTTCAGGTTCAAAGTCACTCCTTATAATACCCTATATATTCCCTGGCAATCGCCACGCTATCATGATGCTTGATCACGTGCTCTCTTGCCGCTTTCCCTATTTCAAGGATTTCTTTAGGATTGTCGATTAGTTGGCTCAGTTTTTCTACCAGATCTGTGACATTGGGAGTTGCGTCTATGACGGGTACACTTTTTAATTTATGGTAGTTGAGGTACTCTTTCCCACCACCTGCAAAGACGACTTTCCCTTTCAGCATTGCCTCGAGTGCATTGTAACCCTGGTCATAGCACAAGACCTGATCCAGTAAAATGTGGCAGTGGTCATATTTTTTCACATATTCTGATATAAGGTAGATTGCGGGCAATGGTGATACTGACGCGATCGCCATAGTTTTCCTTGATTATCTCGAGCGCGTCTAGGAAATAATTGATGCCCTTTTTCCAGAAATTACTCACGTTGATTCCCAGAAATATCTGGATAACGGTGAGATTTTCATTCTGTGTGAGGGGGAATTTATCCAGCACAATGGGTGCCTTGATGATGGGTCTGGCTTTGGGCTGGTCATTGAGCGCCATCGCATAATCTGTATTGCTGGGAATGACGTGAGCGCACTGTGCCACTAGTTTTTTGTAGTTGCGTTTATAGCCCGTCGTAAGATATTTGAGCGTTCCAGCCAGCCGCGAGCGATGCGATGGGTGACCACGCACAACGTCCATAATGCTATATCCCTCATGCTCATGGACTAGATAACGCGCATATTCAAAGTCGTCACCGCAGGCAACAAGAATTGTCTTATTGTTGCTTTTGAGCAGCGGGCGAATAAATTTCCACTCGGTTGCGGGTGTGCAGTTGAATGGACTAGAATTGATGAACTGTACAATGTCGTAGTGCTTTTGGGATTTTACGCTTTCGCGAAAGCGTAACCACAACCACACACTAAAAATATCCACACCAGTCAACCGATACATGCCAACTTTTATTTTTTGCAACCACTTATGGTCAAAAGCAGTGCTGTGAACCGCAACGTCCACCGGATAGCGTTTAAAGCCATCACCGCCGGCTAGAATCACGACCTCATGCCCCAGCGCTTCCAGGCCATGCTTAAGGCTGTTGTGGAAACCGCTGTATTCACCCACGAGAAGGATACGCATAGAACCCATATCTTTGGGTTAAAGATAGGGGCAAATTGGCAGCATATACCACACAAGATCTTGAGATCCTTATCGCAACGGTGGACAGGACGGATTTGGGTTTTTTAAAGCCTATGTTTGGGAAAGCCGCTGCAGCAATACCGTACAGATTGCTGATTGTCAACCAGTCAAAAACTAGCGAGCTCAACTCCTCTTTCAATCATATTAAAGTGATAAACAGCCGGGAGTACGGTTTGAGTCGCAGTAGGAACCTTGCCATTGAAAATGCTACGGGAACCATTGCGCTGATTGCAGATGATGATGTGGTTTATAAAGATGATTTTGCTGATGCAATTGTAGCAGAATATAACGAGTCGCCAGATGCAATGGTTTTTATATTCAAGGTGAGTGATGGTGGAGAATTACGCAATTATCCGCCGAGTGCTAAAAGCTTGCTGATTGATGAAATAGAGAGTGTTTCATCTATCGAAATCACTTTTAAAACAAAACGCCTGAAGAACTCAAAAGTGCGATTTGATGAGCGATTTGGCCTAGGAACAGATCTCCCGCTAGGGGAAGAGTTTTTATTTATGCGCGCAGCTTTGAAGGCAGGCTCAGTTTATCAATCAGACCATTTGATCTGTTACCATGCTGATTCTTCTAGCGGTAAGAACCCCGTTTCGCCAAATCATATAAGAGCCAGAGCCGCGATCAATCATGTAACGGGTTTTTGGCCAGATCTGCTTTGGCGACTTAAATATGCTTTGTGGTTAAAGCGTAATGGCTATATTGAGCTTTCTGATTTTGCAAAGGTTTTTACAGAAGCAAAGCGAGGTGTAGAAATCCTTAAATCCAGCCGCTCATGAGTCAATCTGTTCAACTGATCCACATTCCCAAAATCATGGATCCGCGAGGTAATCTCGCGGTGGTGGAGAAAGACACCATTCCCTTTGCTATTAAGCGAGTGTATTATTTATATGACGTTCCCAGCACTTCTTACCGCGGTGGTCACGCGCACAAGGAATGCCTAGAAGTCCTAATTGCAGTTTCTGGAAGTTTTGTCGTGGTCACTGAGGATGCTGATGGCAAGGTAACTGAGATCCTGTTGAACAAACCCGACAAGGGACTAGTAATTCAACGAATGACGTGGCGTGAATTAAAAGATTTTTCCAGCGGTGCGATGTGTCTGGTTTTGGCGAGTGCAGAGTTTGATGAAAGCGATTATATCAGGGAAAAAGATGAATTTGCATCAGCTGCCGGTACGCCATCTTAGGCCTCGCTTATTTAAAAATGACTGTATATTTTTTAGTCGGCGCAGCTGATTGCCGTTTAGCGAAAGTAAAAACCGCTGTTTTTTAGAAAGATTTTCAGGATCAATTTTTTCTAACACGGTTGTTGCTATTTCTGACTGGTTTGCCAGCAAATAATCTAATGCCAGCGCAAACCTATTCAAGTCCAGAAATTTTTTGAGGCCGCTGTAGTTTTTGCAGTATGTCTCGTATTTATCCAGATTCATGTACCTGCGATTCTCTATCTCTACTTTACCAGAACGTGCCTGCAAATCCAGGTCGATGACAGCAGTCACTTTATTACTGAAAGCTATTATTGAATTCAGCCCCAGCCGAATATTAAAATCTGTATCCTCGCCGTGTGTGATATTTTCATCATACCGCAGCATATCTATATGTACCCGCAATAGCATATTAGATGAGCTGAGGGGTGAGTTGAGGTGGGTGAAGGTGAAGTAATCGGTAAGCAATTGCTGATTACTTGTATCACCTGAAAACGCAGTGGGGGTAAAGTTGGTTTCTGACGCTTTGTATTTATAATTAGTCCCCGCAACGCCTGCCGCTGGAAAAGTTTGCATCAGCTTTGTGAGAGTTGACAAATGTTCAGGCAGCCAGTAATCATCTGCATCCAGAAAGGCAATAAAGTCGTAGTGGTTTTTTAAAGCATGGTCTATCCCGCGATTACGGGTGGCGCTTACGCCATGGTTGGTTTGGGTGAGTAGGGTTATGCGCTCGCTCTCAATTTCTTTCACCACTTTAAGGCTAGCATCAGTCGATCCATCATCAATCACCAGCAAATCACAATCCGTTGATTGCCCTAGCACAGAATGTATTGCGCGGGCAATGGTGGGCTTTTTATTATAAAGGGGGATGGTGGTTAGAATTCTTGCCATTAAGTTTTTAAGTGATAGTAGTAACACATATAACTCAATCTATAAAACTGTAATATATTAATATTTGACCCGTTCTTGATTATGAACTTCTCAAGAGACTTCCCTATACTTTTGTAAACTAAACTGAGAATTAGAGAAAGGCCTATTTTCTTACTTTTTATAAATAGGCTGAGCAAATCATTCTGATGTTCAATGTCTTTATTATTTCGATAATTTTCTACAAGAAGTCTAGCGGCTTCTCTTTTTTTTGATAAATATGTTACGTTTTTTTCTAATCCTAGATGTAAAACGGCGTTATCAATGTGAAGTACATTTAACTGATTTGTTTTAAAAATCGCTCCTATGATATTATCCATACCGTAGGAGCCAGATTGTAAATAGAGTAGATGCTGTTTATAAACCCTTTTCTTAATCAGCATGTTCCCGCTTAGAATTACTTTGTAAGGTCGCTTATTTCTTTTATCAGCCGTTAGGCTTTCTTTCTTTAGGCCATAATTATACCTTAAGCTATATTCTGAACTGTTGAGTTTGTAGTCATACGAATAGCCGCCTACACAAATATCTGGAGTATTTTGCGTTATTACTGTTTCATAACTTCGTAGGTAGTCGTCATTGGCTGGCAGCATATCTGCGTCTATAAATAAAATCCAATCGAAATTTGCTTTTTCAGCAAGTAGATTGCGAGAAGCTATTCGTCCTTGATTGGTATGGTTTTGAATTATCCTTACTTTCTTTGCTAATTCATCGCTGCAAATCTGCACGTTACTTCCATCATCCATCACGATGACCTCAAATGGGTTGCTAATATTTTGAGCCGATTTAAAAAGTTGCACGATTAATTTGTCTACAGAATGATTGTAGGATGGAATACAGACTGAGATCATGATATGGAAAAGCTAGACGTAATAGTTTAAATTTTTCAACACAAACTTAAGTTATCCAAATTACTGCATCTTTGTATCGCAACGCGTAAACTAAGTCATAAACGCTCCATAGAACTGTTGACCATGAACAGAGAAGAAATTGCTGGTTTGATCGTTGATCGCCTGATCGGCAATCGGCATAAAACTGCGAGACAATTTGAAGCTAGCCGGCCATCAATAGGCTATTTCTATATTGATGATCTGCTTCCTAAAGAAATAGCCCTGGAATGCCACAATAAGTTTCCAACGCGAAGCGAGATGCGGGAGCTAAATACCATTAGAGAACATAAAAGCGTAAGCGCACAAATGAATATGCACGCACCTATTCTTGAAGAGGTTTTGTATGCGTTTCAGGATCCAGAGGTCGTGAGCCTTATCGGTGAGGTCTGTGGTATTGAAAACTTACTGCCTGATGAGTCACTTTATGCCGGCGGTCTTTCTTCCATGGGAAAGAATCAATTCTTGAATCCGCATCTGGATAATAGCCATGATAATGAAATGAATCTATGGCGCACGCTCAACCTGCTTTACTACGTAACTCCAGATTGGGAACTAGAAAACGGGGGTAATCTGGAAGTATGGCCGGACGGTGTACAGGGTGAGCCTACTACAATCGTGAGCAAATTCAATCGGCTGGCTGTAATGGCTACCCATGGTGGATCCTGGCATTCTGTAAGCAAGGTAAAAACAGATCACGAGCGCAGATGTATTTCTAACTATTACTTCAGCAAAGAGCCGTTGCGCGAGGATGATAAACAGCATGTAACGCTCTACAAAGGCAGGCCTGAAGAAATTGTCAAAAAGGTGCTGCTGGAAGCAGATGGTTTACTGCGCACAGGAATAAGAAAGGTGTTCAAAAAAGGAATCAAGAAGAATCCACACATTTATAAAAAGGAAGAATAATCTACGTTTACCCTGCTTTTTGCACTACTTCAAAAACTTCCCCATTATCGCATTTCAAGGTTTTTGACGGGTACTTTAGAATCAGCGCGTAATCGTGGGTTGCCATAAGTATGGTGTTCCCATTCTTGTTCAGTTGCTGTAAAACCTCCATAATTTCCACACTTGTTTGCGGATCGAGATTACCCGTAGGTTCATCTGCGATGATAAGTTCTGGATCGTTGAGTAGTGCTCGGGCGATAGCCACACGCTGCTGCTCACCACCAGAAAGCTCGTGGGGGAATTTAAAGCCTTTGGTTTTCATTCCTACCTTATCCAGTACATTGTCCATGCGTTCTTGCATGTCGGCTTTTTTCTTCCAGCCAGTTGCCCGCAGAACGAATTTCAAGTTGTCCATGACCGTGCGGTCTGGTAGTAACTTAAAGTCTTGAAAAACTACTCCCAGTTTACGGCGCAGGTAGGGAATTTCTTTTTCGCGCAAGCTGGATAGATCATATTCCACGATGGTTCCCATGCCGTGATTCAGTTTCAAATCTCCGTACAAGGTCTTCATGAGGGAGCTCTTTCCGCTACCAGTTTTCCCGATCAAGTAAACAAATTCTCCAGGATTGATCGTCAGGTTCACGTCTTTTAGAATCAGGTTGTCATTCTGATAGATATCGGCACTTTTAAGCTGTAGAATATTTGAACTCATGGAAAAGGCTTGTGCGGTAAAAGTAATTTGTTCTCCTCAAAAGTTTGCGCATCTACTATTGTTGTTTGGAAAATGTTGGCCTTAGACATTGAACTTTGAACGTGAAACTCAAAACGTGAAACGTGAATCCCTTAGCTTTGCCCGCATGATTAGAGCCAGAAATATCTATAAGACCTTTGATGACCTACAGGTGCTGAAAGGAGTAGATCTGGATATTGCGACGGGTGAGATCGTGAGCGTCGTGGGAAGTTCTGGTGCAGGTAAGACCACGCTACTGCATATTCTGGGTACGCTGGAAAAACCAGACCGGGATGCCGCTACAGAATTGATCATTCATAATACCAATATTACTAGCCTGAACCAGCGTCAGCTCAGTAGGTTCAGGAATCAATCGCTTGGTTTTATATTTCAGTTTCACCAGCTTTTACCAGAATTTACGGCATTGGAAAATGTCTGTATCCCCGCCTTTATTAATAAGACTAGCAAGCAGGAGGCAGAAAAACGAGCCAAAGAACTCTTAGACTACCTCAAGCTTTCCCACCGCATGGATCACAAGCCCAACTCACTTTCTGGTGGCGAGCAGCAACGGGTGGCAGTGGCGCGTGCGCTGATCAATGATCCCAAAGTCATTTTTGCAGATGAACCCACAGGCAATCTGGACAGCAACACCGCAGGGGATTTGCATCGATTGATCTTGCAATTGCGCGAGGAGATGAACCAGACGTTTGTCATCGTGACCCATAACAATGAACTTGCCCAGCTGGCAGACCGCCAGCTGACTATGGTGGATGGACTGATCGTGGAACAGGATGACTGAACTCACGCTAACTACACCTGCCCTGCTCTTTTCTGCGATCTCGCTGATTATGCTGGCTTATACCAATAGATTTCTAGCCTATGCCGCTGTGATCAGGAATTTACACGCCGTTTATCAGGAGCATCCAGATGCAAGTCTCTTGCGGCAAATACGCAATCTACGCACGCGGCTTAACCTCACCAGGTGGATGCAGATTCTGGGCATAAGCAGTTTGTTGTTATGTGTGTTTACAATGTTCTTGATCTACATTGATCTTAAGACCCCAGCAGAATTTGTTTTCGGTACCGCGCTATTGTTGCTGATTACGTCGCTGGCGTTGCTCATTAAGGAAATTCAGATTTCCATCCAGGCGCTGGATTACCACATTTCAGACATTGAAGATCACCTCAACAAGAAATAATCCAGTCGCGATCACGACTAGTACTTTAAAGCATTTATCATCAGATTAAAAAAGTCAGAACTTAAGGATTTCCTGGATCAAAAAGTAGTCCAGTACCATCGTCCAGACTTTATTCAAAGTGACCCCATCCAGATCCCCAGACGCTTTACAACCCCCGCAGATATTGAAGTTGCTGGATTTTTAACGGCTACCATCGCCTGGGGCAACCGTAAGAGCATCATTAATAACGCCACCCGCCTGATGGACATCATGGACAATAGCCCGGCAGATTTTATTCAAAATCATACAGAAAGCGACCTTTCAAGGCTGGACGGTTTTGTACACCGCACGTTTAACAGCAGCGACGCCGCGACTTTTATGCGCGCTCTACAACAGATGGTGATCAAATACGGCACGCTGGAAAATGCATTTGTGTCGCAGCTTGAAAAAGTGCAGGAGGTGTATGAGGAGTCCGCTTTCGCGAAAGCGTACTTGAGAAAATCACCGGTACAAGTAGCCATATCGCTTTTTAAAAAGGAGTTCTTTGCCATTGAACACCAGCAACGCACGCAGAAACACGTGAGTGATCCGGTGAAAAACAGTAGCGCAAAACGCATCAATATGTACCTGCGGTGGATGGTGCGCGCAGATAACGGAGTGGATTTTGGGATATGGAAAAAATTGGATACCAGCCAGCTATCATTACCACTGGACGTTCACACCGGGGCAGTTGCACGCAAACTGGGCATCCTGAAACGCAAACAAAACGATGCCCGCGCCGTGGCAGAACTGGATAAGTACCTACGTAAACTGGATCCTGTCGATCCCATCAAGTATGATTTTGCACTGTTTGGACTGGGTGCGTTTAAGGAGATATAACACCGCGAAACCTGTATCTTTACCCCAGTTTGTAATAATAAATGCTATTTAAACATCCCGCCGTTCTCTACGGGCTTTTTTTTCTGATTGTTCCTATACTGGTACACCTATTCCAGTTGAGGCGATTTAGCAAAGTAGATTTTACTAACGTTGCTTTTCTCAAGCCGCTTGTTTTGCAGACCCGTAAAAGCAGGCAGCTGAAAAAGTGGCTTACGCTACTCGCAAGATTACTGGCAGTCGCCTGTCTAGTCCTGGCATTTGCACAACCATTCTTGCCCGGTAGCGACACTGCTACCCAGAAGAAACAAACGGTAATCTATCTGGATAACAGTTTTAGCATGCAGGCAGAGGGCGCAAATGGTGAGCTTTACAAAAGCGCCGTAACAGACCTGCTGCAAAGTCTGTCACCAGAAAAAGAGTTCACGCTTTTTACAAATGATGCCGTGTACAAAAAAACGCGCAGGGGTCTGATCACAAATGATTTACTGGAGCTGGACTACAGCGCAAATGCCCTGTCCATAGATCAGGCCCTGCTCAAGGCAGATGGTCTTATCGATGAGGAGGATGCCGTTCGGGAAACGATATTGATCTCGGATTTCAAGGGATTGGAAAATAGCGGACTCGAATCACTGGAAACTGCCAAAGTCCAACTTGTGAAACTTGATGCACAAAACAGAAATAATATCAGCCTGGACACCGCCTATGTTGCTGCTCGCAATGTTCAACAACTGGAAATTGCTGTACGGCTGATTGCAAATTATCAGGTCGAGCGGCCTGTTACGGTTAGCTTAAATAATAGAGGGATTTTGGCAGGAAAGACGTCCGTTACTCTTGAAAATGGTAAAGGTGAGGCTAGGTTTAACATAGAACTCACTGAACCACTCGCTGGACAAATCATCATTGAAGATGAGGGATTGAGTTATGACAATAGCCTGAACATCAACACGCTGGACGATAAAAAAATCAGTGTCTTGAGCGTCAATAAGGCAGACGGTGATTTTCTGGACAGGATTTATGCCGATGATATTTTCAATTACGTGAGCGTATCTGCCGGTGAGCTGAATTACAATTTACTGAAAGAACAAAATCTAGTCATACTAAATGAACTGGAATCGCTGCCGCCTGCGCTGGTAAAAGAGCTGGAAGCGGTAAATAGAACTGGAACGTCAATTATCATCATACCATCGAGAAATCCAGTTTCTTATGGGTCGCTGATAGCGGGTAAAAACGGTACCTACAATGCCACAGGTAAAAAAATCACCAAAATCAATTATGACCATCCCCTGCTGGATGGCGTTTTTAATAAACGCGTTTCCTCCTTTCAGTATCCGTCTGTTGAGGGAACCGTGTTAGATCATACGGGTCAGAATAGCGTACTGGATTTTCAGGATGGACGCAGTTTTCTTTATCAAGCCGGCAACAGATATATTTTTACAGCACCGCTAAATCAAGAAAATACCAATTTTCAAAACTCACCGCTCATAGTTCCCATTTTCTACAACATAGGAGTGGCCAGTTTACCGTTACCTAAACTGTATTATGAAGTAGGCAGCAGCGATCAGGTGGCCATTCCAGTGAGCATTGCAGATGACCGTGTTCTAAAACTAAGCAACGATGCCACCGAGGTCATACCACGCCAGCAGGCTTTTAGTAATTATGTAATGCTACAACCCGCTGAAAGCATCGATGATGCTGGATTGTACAAAGTTCTACAGGGCGATGAGCAGGTGGCTAGCCTTTCATTTAATTATCCGCGTACGGAAAGTCAGGATAGCAGTAACCTAATCGATGATTATCAGGGAAGAGTGTACGACAGCGTTCAACAACTCATCACTGATCTTGAGAATGCCTCCAGCATAAATGAGCTATGGAAATACTTTGTGCTGGGCGCACTCTTCTTTTTGATTTGCGAGATACTCATACTTAAGTTTGTAAAATGATCCTGATCCAGCAAGCCGTTATAAAATGTAAAGATTCTGCCTACGACCGCAACGTGATGGATATTCTTGTTGAAGACGGTATGATTACCGGCATTGCTGCACAGATCTCCAGCGATGGAGTTGATCAGGTCATCAGCCGGGATAATCTGCACGTTTCGGTGGGGTGGGTGGATAGTAGCGTTTGTTTTGGCGAGCCTGGTTTTGAAGAACGCCAGACCATTGCAAATGGAATAAAAGCAGCAGCAACAGGCGGTTTCACAACCATTGTTCTCAATCCCAATAATCACCCCAATCCAGAAAATGCTGCTGGAATTAAATACCTGAAATCTGCAACTGCTGAATATATAGTAAATGTACTTCCAGCAGGCAATCTTACCACCCATCAGGAGGGAAAACACCTCGCGGAACTCTATGACATGAAAGCGGCGGGTGCGGTTTCTTTCTATGATTTTAAAAAGGGAATCAGTAACGCAAACGTTCTGAAGATTGCCCTGCAATATTCCAGCACGTTTAAAGGTGTGATCCAGTCCTACCCAGAATCTGCAGATCTTGCGGGCACGGGAATGGTAAATGAAGATGAATTTACCATCCATCTGGGATTAAAATCAAAATCAGCAATCGCAGAAGAAACACAAATTGCACGAGACCTAGCTGTTCTTGCCTATGCAGGCGGGCATCTGCATTTTCCCTGCGCAAGTACGGCAGCTGGATTAAAAATGATAGTGCAGGCCAGAGAAAAAGGATTAAATGCCACCGCAAGCGTGTCCATTAATAACCTGATTCTGGATAGCCATGCATTGCAGGATTTCGATACTTCTTATAAACTCAGCCCACCTTTGCGATCCACCACAGAAAAAGATCAACTGCTGGAAATGGTGATGAACGGAGCCGCTCAGATGGTTACCAGTGACCATACCCCGCACAATATAGAGGCCAAAAAACGGGAATTTGACCAGGCATCCTATGGCGCCGTAGGTCTAGAAAGTTTATTTCCGGTGCTGAATAAGGCAGTTGGGCTGGACAAAGCGATTGAATTGCTCACTGGCGCCTACGCTGTTTTTACAGATCAGAAGCCTAGCATTGCGGTGGACTTGCCTGCTAATCTTACCCTGTTTGTCCCCGATGGTAATCACGAGATTTCTACAAATCATTTTGTTTCCACCGCGCAGAATATCTCGATGCTGGGGCAGGCAGCTAAAGGAAAAGTGGTGGGCGTAATAAACAGGGGCAAAATCCGTTTGAACCATGAATAATCCGCCCAAAGCAAAAAACCTAGCCATCGCAGGTTATGCCTGCTCGCTGCTGCTGTATATACATTTATTGTTTTTTGTAGCGGCTTTTGGCGCAGTGCTGATCCGCAATCGGGACATAGGCAGTTCATTTTCTACGTTTCATTTGAGGCAAATGTTTGGTATAGGCGCAATCGCGGTATTGCTCAGCATTTTTGAGAGAGTGATTCCCCACGCCTGGATCGCGCTGGGACTGATCAGCTTTATGGTATTGCTGGCATTGTTAGGCCTTTTAAGTGCTGCCAGAAACCAGCAGACTGAGCTACCTTATATAGGCAGCTATTTCCAGCAATGGTTCAAATTCATCAAATAGATTTCATGGATAACCCAGTTCTAACTTATAAGGTCAGACCCTCCACCATAGAAAATGCGCCCTTGCTGCTTTTACTGCACGGCTATGGTAGCAACGAGGATGATTTACTGTCCTTTGCCCCGCAGATGGATAAGCGGTATCTGGTCATTTCGGCACGGGCGCCTTACGATTTACCGCCGCAGGGAGCTGCGTGGTATGCCATCAATTTTGATGCGGCCGGTGGTAAATTTAGCGACAATGAACAGGCGATGAAGAGCATGAAAAAGCTGCGCCAGTTTATCAAACAACTGCAACAACACTATTCCATTGATCCAGATAACCTGAATATTCTGGGTTTCAGTCAGGGAGCAATTCTTTCTTATGGCCTGAGTCTGAATAATCCCGGAATGTTCAACAACCTGGTCGCAATGAGCGGCTATTTGAATGAAGAACTTGTAGAGCAGGGTGATGGGTGGGAATCACGCTTTCGCGAAAGCGTAAAAAACACATCCTACTTTCTATCCCACGGCACCATGGATCAAGTCGTTCCCTTTGAATGGGCCAGGCAAGCACCGCCAAAACTCAAGGAACTGGGATTGAAACACGTCTGGAAAGAATACCCGATAGGTCACGGCGTGAGCGCCCAGAATTTCCACGATATGCGGGAATGGCTGGATCAGCGAGTTTTTAGGTAAAATCCTTGTCGCTGATCACTCCTCCATGAATCTTAATTCCTTAGAAATAGACTAATACTATTTGCCGATTAATATTTCGCATAAATTACGCTTTATAAGCTCTCACTCTTTGTTGAAAACTTTTTCCGTAGCTACGGCTATGCAATTGCCACCGCACCCACTCGCACACTGCTATCGCAGCGTCGTGCCTCGATTGAGAACTGATAAACCAAAATTTATATACGAAATATCAGTCAGCAAATAGTATAAAATAATTATTGAGCCGTTGCGTACAACATAGCTTTTACGGTAGTGAAATCAACGGTTTCATCATCGTTGATATCATACTGGATAAGTGCCTCGCCCCACCGCTGGCCGTCAAAGAAATTGGCAAGTACCCATTTGTTATTGACCAGCTGCATGTCGTTGATCGCAAAACCGCGACCCTCACCGCGATAAGGAATGAGCGGATTGCCTCCCTCCTGAAGATTCTGCGCGCGCAGTTGATCTTTCACCAGCTGTTGCACGGCATCTACCTCCATCCCGCGGCTCAGGAAATAATTTTCCACTTCTGGATTTCCCTCTACTGAGAACATGGGTTGTGGAACATCTGCCATCTGCTGGCGGTTCTCCTTAAGCGTTGCATCTTTTTGTTGCAACTGGCTGCGCAGCTCTACCACATCAGTTTCCAGCTCTTCCTGGTATTTCCTACCGTTGATATAGACGACTAGCGCGATAAGCGCGGCAAAAATAAATAGGTATAAATAAAGGTGCTTTTTCATGAATGAGAGCTAATGATCAGGTTATCGTATGCTAGAAAAACGTTGTCAGGCAGTTTTTCTTGTACATCTGCATGGAAACCCAGATGGTGACTGATATGTGTAAAATAAGTGCGACGTGGCGACAGTTCTTCTATCAATTCCATCGCCTCTTTTAGGTTGAGGTGGGATGGGTGCGGTTTCTCGCGCAGCATATTAATGATGAGAACGTCTAGGTTTTTGAGTTTTTGTTTTTGGCTGGCGGGAATCGTTTTGACATCTGTCATGTAAGCCAGATCCCCCACCCGGAAACCGTGCACCGGCAGATAGCCGTGGTCTGCCTCAATAGGAGTAATCTGGACATCACCTACTTCAAAAGATTCTGAATCAAACAATTCTACATCCAGTGTTGCGACGCCTGGGTATTTATCCTTTGTGGTAAAAATGTAATTGAACCTGGTCTTGAGCGCCTCGTGAACCCGGCGCGTCATGTGGCATTGCAGATTGCCCTGTCTAAAATAAAAAGGTCTAAGGTCATCCAGTCCAGCGGTGTGGTCTGCGTGCTCGTGCGTAAACAGCAATGCATCCAGCTTTTCCACCTGGTTAGTTAACATTTGTTGCCTGAAATCTGGACCACAGTCAATGACGATGGTCTGATCTGCCACTTCGATGAGCGCACTCACGCGCAGGCGGCGATCCCTGGGATCATTGGATTGACAAACGGGATGGGTACTACCTATGACGGGGATTCCCTGTGAGGTGCCCGTACCCAGAAATGTTAGTTTTACGTGCATAAGAGATGGTTAAAAATAGCCATAAAACCCATGCTGTGGGCAATGGTTATTTACCTTTGTTTAAATCACATTCCCCTAGCGACATGGCTATTTCACTACAAGGTGATCACGATTTTGAATCAGTTCCATCCATTAAAGCAAAAGCCCTACGGGTAAATCTCAACAACAATATCTACGGCACCTTTGCAGAGATAGGTGCTGGGCAAGAGACCGTACGTAATTTTTTTAGGGCCGGCGGTGCATCTGGAACCATTGCAAAAGCCATGAGTGCTTACGATAAGGACTTCAGCGACGCGGTGTATGGGGTAGAACCAGATGGTCGCTACGTAACAGAATCCCGACTCAAAACCATGCTTTCCTACGAGACTGGCCTGATTGAGGAGCGGCTAAGTCGCGAGAAACACCCGACAAAATTATTTTTCACCTACGCAAATACGGTGGCCACCATTGATTTTGCCAAAAGATACATGGGTCACGGCTGGGTAGGCATACGTTTTCAGGTAAGTCCAGAACAGGACTTTTCTGAGATCATCCTGCATGTGCGTTTCAAGGAACGTGACGCCAGATTACAACAAAACACGCTGGGAATTCTGGGAACAAATTTGATCCATGGTGCATTTTATAAGCATGATCGCCCTAAAAAATTACTGGAATACCTCTACGATCACATAGATAAAGACAAGATTGAGATCGACATGATCAATTTCTCTGGACCCATCTTTGAGCAGGTGGACAACCGCCTGATGAGTTTGCAATTACTGAGAAACGGTATGACAGAGGCTGTTATGTTTGGTCCTGATGGTTACAATATCTTGAGTGCAAAAATCCTTTACAAGAAAAACGTACTTGCCCTGCGCGGTAGCTTTAGACCGGTGACCAAGGTTAACATGGATATGTATGAAACCGCCAGACGTAGATTTTTAAAGTCCGGTACGGTCAAGGAGGAAAAACTGGAAACCCTTTTTGAAATCACGCTTTCCAACTTGCGATCCAGCGGTGAGATTGACGAGGAGGATTTTATCCACCGTGCAGATTTACTATGCTCGCTGGGTCAGACGGTGATGATTTCCAACTTTAAGGAATATTATAAGTTGGTTGAATATCTAAACAATTATACCAAAGAACGCATAGGACTCGTAATGGGTGTAAATAACCTGATCGAGATATTTGATACCAAATACTACACGCACCTGAGCGGTGGGATTCTGGAGGCTTTTGGTAAATTGTTCTTTAAAGATTTACGCGTCTATCTATATCCTAGCAAGGATGATGAGACTGGTGAACTCACTACCAGTGAGAACTTAAAAGTCCACCCACGTATGAAAGAACTCTATAAGTTCTTTAAATACAACGGTAAGCTTAAGGATTTGATAGATTACGATCAGGATCTGCTTTATATCTATTCGCGCGAGGTACTGCGCAAGATTGATAACAATGAAGATGGCTGGCAGGAAATGCTACCGCCAGGTATCGCAAAGATTATTGAAGAAGAGGAATTCTTCGGTTACGATCAGAATAAGCATACCTCTGAAGATCATCACATTGACGCCCCGGTATAATATGCCGCGTTTGTGGATGGTGCTTGTAGTTTTGTTCATGGTTTTGTCTTGCGATCAAGAGAAAACATCTACCGCTATACCAGAAAAAACTGAATTTCCAGATGATTTTCTGGGGATTTATAAGGGCGACCTGGACATTGTTACCAGCAATGGCAGCAATCCAGTTCCCATGGAATTCCACTTACTTGCCACGGCAAACAGTTCTAAGTACGCTTATAAAATATTCTACGGCAAGGAGCGGCTAGAGCGCGCTTACAACCTCATCCAGACATCTAATCCACATATTTACGAAGTGGATGAAAACAATGGCATCATCATACCCACGGCTTATTCAAACAATACGCTTTTCAGCACCTATGAAGTAGCCGGCAACCTGCTCAATTGCACAGAAGTCTTTCACAATGATCGCTTGGAATTCATGATCACCATGTCCCGCCAGATCGACACTGCCACCGCCGGTCAAACAGATGGATTCACGGTAAAGAGTTACCCGATTTCAGTGATGCAAAAAGCTGTGCTTTATAAAGTTCAGAATAGTTCGGGGATTGTGGATTAGGGTTATTTCGCTTTCGCGAAAGCGTGGAAAGATTCTATCATCTTTGCCATCTATCACTTCGAGGTGAAATAGAAATCCAACACGATCTGTCAAAATCTAATATGTAAACCCAATCCCAACTCATAAACGGGATTGAGACTGTTCCACCTGTAATTAGTGGACAGGGCGATTCCATATCTATCGTTGAAATAGTAAGAACTGATGACGGAGGGCATGATACCCAGGTAAAGATTGTCTTTTGCAAAAATCATGGACGTTGTTAAAGCACCCCTCAAAGCAAATCTATCTGAAAACTCCTGTAGGTAAGAATAATTGACTCCCGGACTAAAGTAAGATACTGGAAACAAAATATATAGCAAGAGATCCCCTAGATCTCCGATTGACTCATCATGCAAAGGTGATCCAAAACCAATAGTAAGATCACCTCCAATGTAATGTTCCCCATGTATTTGCTGGTAGAATGTCATTTGCTGAAATACACCATCGCTGCTCAGTGAACGTGCCGTATAATATCCCATATTTAAAAGGAAATGGGATCTTGGAGCATCTTGCTGCGCTTTACAAAATGCTGAGATGACTAAAAGTGAAAAGAGAAAAGTGAGCCTGTGCATAGATTATTGATATTGGTCTGATTTTGAATGAGAAGAAGATTTTTGAATATTTAAAATATTCACGTCGCGCGCATTTGCTATGCGTGCGCAAGGTTAGTGCGTTTGCAACGCACCCATTCAAAGCTATAAGATTCTATCGACATTAACCTCGCTACCTATTCCACCGCAATAATCCATGGCGCTGCCCAAGTGTACTATAGAAAGTGTCGTGATAGGTTTTTCTAGATCTCTGACCTTATCGCGTTCTGACATGGTGGTAAGTTAAAGAATCGTGCTGGGCGTTACAAACGCCGTATAGATCGCACGCATTGCAAATGCGCACGATTTGGAAATAATCTGTGTCAGTACTTCTCCATAGCTACTAAAGTGAATGTGATGAAATATATCTCTTTCATATTCCAGACAGAACTTATAACGTTCTGATATAGTGATAAAACTAAAGAAACGTGCTAGGCGTTACAAACGCCTTATAGATCGCACGCATTGCAAATGCGCGCGACGATGTAAATCCCTCGCCTTTAGGCGAAGACTTTAGTTAGCTCCAGAATGAATTATTGAGTTGATAGTTAAGAATATTTGTGATTTTATGCTTTTTGATCTTCGGTCGCCTTTATGCGAAATCAAACCCATCGGTCTTTAGTTGATGGTAGTTTAGTCAGCCTTAAAACACAAAAACCATCAGGTGCAATATACTACACATGATGGTTTTATGAATTTAAAGCAAATAACAACATTTTGAATCGACCCCTGCGGTATAGATAACAATCACTCTACAACCCCAATCGATAAATTAGATCCAGGCCAAAATATAGACTGCTGTCAAACTCGCTGTTCAATCGTGTACGTTCATCGCCATCTACCTGGAAAGTGAGTACCTGCACACCTACCTCGTCGCCAGAGTTGTACAAGCCGTAATCTGTGGTGTCAAATCCTACTTTGGCGCGGCCTAGCACTTTGCCCTCGTATAGATCCAAAGACGCAAAGAGCGCAAAACGAATGGATTCTTCCTGTACATAAAATTCATTTCTAAATCCGCCCAGATCGTAAGCTTTAACAGAAGTACGCAGATCCGCACCCAGACCGAAAATAGGCGTCAGTGAATACACAGCCTCTGCCCGGATAGGTAGCGTCGCATCCACATAAAACTTCCCGCTGGGTGACTCATAATAACCACCTATCATAGGAGTAACAATGGTTCCAAAATTTTCTGATGAGGAATAGATACCAAACTCAGCACGCTTGCGATTCTTAAATTTATATTCCATCAACGCAATCGCGCCGAATTGAAATGCATCGCTATCGATCCCATCCCAGTTTGTTGCGATCTTAGGTAAAAAGACATAAGTCCCTGTCCATTTTCTTGAGTGACTCACTTTTGCCCCCAGATTGACACGTAGCATGGTAATATTATCCTCAGATGGAATAAGGGGCGATATGAATTCTGGTTTGTTAAAGTAGCTATCCAATGCTGTATTCTCATAGGTAAATCCTAGAATACCCGTTGTTTTCCCACCCAGTGGTACAGGGTAAAGCACTTCCAGATTGACATTTTGTACATCTGCACTGCGAGAGTCTTCCAGGTTATCCATGCGAGTTCCAGCAATGTTTAGACGGATTACGTCCAGAAAGTCCTGTGCCTGTACAGCAGTTGTAGCCGCCAGAGCAACTATAAGAGTAAGTATTCTATTTTTCATAATTGGTTTTCAATAGTTGCCCTAAAAATAAGAGTTCTTAACGTTGTCATAACACTCCGTGAATAGAAAAATCAGCCCAACAGTAAAATATATAGCGATTACGCGCAAAAAAGCCCCCATCTTTCCAGATGAGGGCTTGATAAATATACATTATGTCGATTATGCCATGGCTGCAGCCACTCCCGCACTCATGCGTTTGTAAACCCCGCTATCTAGGCGATCACGTATTCCCTCAAAAGCAGAAAGCGTCTCCTCAATATCTTCCATCGTATGTGTCGCCGTAGGAATCAATCGCAATAAAATCATCCCTTTGGGAATCACTGGATACACCACAATAGAACAAAACACGCCAAAATTCTCTCTCAAGTCCTTGACAAGCGCCATTGCCTCTGGAATACTTCCTTTTAGATAGACTGGCGTTACACAAGATTGTGTGGTTCCTATATCAAAGCCGCGCTTGCGCAGGCCATTCTGTAGTGCATTAACGTTTTGCCACAGCTTTTCTTTAAGTTCTGGCATGGTGCGCAACATATCCAGACGTTTAAGCGCGCCTTTTACCAGCTGCATTTGAAGTGATTTGGCAAACATCTGCGAGCGCAGATTGTACTTTAGGTAATCTATAATTTCTTTGTCGGCTGCGATAAATGCACCCGTACTAGCCAGTGACTTTGCAAAAGTGGCAAAATAAACGTCGATCTGGTCTTGCACGCCCTGTTCCTGTCCCGCACCGGCACCGGTCTTACCCAGCGTACCAAAACCATGCGCGTCATCTACAAATAATCTAAAGTTATACTTTTCCTTTAGCGCAACGATCTCCTTGAGTTTACCCTGCTCACCACGCATACCAAATACTCCCTCTGAGATCACGAGAATCCCACCGCCGGTCTGATCAGCAATTTTGGTAGCACGTTGCAAATTCTTCTCGATACTCTCAATATCGTTGTGCTTGTAGGTAAAACGTTTACCATGGTGTAGTCGCACGCCATCAATGATACAGGCGTGTGCGTCCACGTCGTAAACAATCACGTCATCCTTTGAAACTAGGGCATCCACGGTAGAAACCATACCCTGATAACCGAAGTTGAGCAGGTAGGCAGCCTCTTTATCAACAAATTCTGCCAGCTCATCCTGCAACTGCTCGTGCAGGTCTGTATGGCCACTCATCATGCGCGCACCCATCGGGTAGGCACTACCATACTCGGCAGCGGCCTCTGCATCGATCTTGCGCACCTCAGGATGGTTTGCCAGGCCCAGATAGTCGTTTACACTCCAGGTAATCACCTCACGACCGTTGAATCCCATGCGGTTTGCGATGGGTCCCTCCAGCTTTGGGAATACAAAATATCCCTCTGCCACGCTGGCCCATTTCCCTAGTGGTCCTTTATCCTTATAAATCTTTTCAAATAGGTCTCTCATTCCCGTCTTTTCCGAATTTGCAAATATACGGATTAGTCCCGATAAGTGTAGGTACTTACATTTGATGGGCGCAAAGGATTAAGTGGTAAGGTATTGGTATTTTGATAATTACGCTTTCGCGAAAGCGTAACAACAACAATCACCACCCTTTCTACAGAACTTATAACTAGGCAAACCTTGTGAAGTGACGTTCAGAATACAAAAATTAAGATCAGATTTTACGAACTTGAGTTCTGGAAATAATTCATCCAGAGCTTAATTACCGCTAGCGTCGCCGCAGCCTGTAGTATCAGGATCGGTAGATACCGTCTCTGAAATGGATTTTGCGTAAACAAATCACTAGCGGCAGCAAGATTAAGGAACGCGCTCACAAGAAAAACTACCGTAAAAATGATAGCGACCTTACGAGATGGTCTGTGGAACCAGAATTGATTGGAATGCTTTTTTTCTTTAACCATTAGGATTGATTATCTGATATACTCAATCGGGAACTTCTCGCTGATTTTTGTGTCAAAAAAGCCCTGATCCTGCATCCACTTGTCATTATAGATCTTGCTCATGTAGCGGGAACCGTGATCTGGAAATATGACCACGACTTTAGAATCCTTGTCAAATTCACCCTGATCTGCCAGCTGCATTACTGCCTGCATTGCGGCACCGCTGGTGTAGCCCACAAACATTCCCTCGTTCTGCGATATGTGACGCGCCATGTGCGCAGCGTCTTCATCCTTGACCTTGGTAAAACTATCGATGATTTCAAAATCAGTCGCTGTGGGGATCAGATTTTTCCCTAGTCCCTCAATTCGATACGGATAGATTTCTTTCTTATCAAATTCCTGTGTCTCATGGTACTTTTTAAGAACACTGCCATAAGCATCCACACCCAGAATCCTGATATCAGGGCTTTGTTCTTTTAAAAATCTGGCGGTTCCTGAAATGGTTCCCCCTGTTCCTGAACATGCCACGAGATGGGTTATCTCACCAGCGGTCTGGTTCCAGATTTCTGGCCCGGTTGTATTATAATGCGCTTCTATGTTCAGCTCGTTAAAATACTGGTTGATATAGATGCTGTCCTTAGTTTCCTCATGGAGGCGCTTTGCCACCTGATAATAGCTGCGTGGGTCATCTGCGCTCACGTTTGCGGGGCATACATAAACTTTTGCGCCCATGCTTTTGAGCATATCGATCTTATCTGCGCTGGACTTTGAACTTACCGCGAGTATACACTCGTAACCCTTGATACGGCTGACCATGGCAATACTAAAGCCAGTATTCCCACTGGTGGTCTCAATAATGGTGTCACCTTGATTAAGGATGCCGCGTCGCTCTGCCTCTTCAATGATGTGAAGAGCAATACGATCCTTTGATGAGTGGCCTGGATTGAACGCCTCGGCTTTTGCAAAAAACTCACCTGTACTGGGTGCCACACGATTAGATAGGCGTATCAACGGAGTAGAACCGATTAAATCAAGCACATTATCGTAAGCGGTAATCTTGCTACTCATAAGGATGGTTTAGTGCTTTAGGAATGCATTTGCAATTTCTAAAACCGCGCCAAATTTACGTCATTCACGGCTATTCCTTAACCTGTTCACTATCAAGTAAAAAGGCAAAATCAATCGCGACTTCCCGCAACGCATCATATCTACCGGATGCGCCGCTGTGGCCACTTTTCATGTCTGTCTTAAATAGCAGGAGGTTTTTGTCTGTTTTGTTTTCGCGCAAGCGGGCTACCCATTTTGCAGGTTCCCAGTATTGCACCTGGCTATCGTGATAACCAGTAGTCACCAGCATGTGGGGATAGGACTGTTTTTTGACATTGTCGTAGGGCGAGTAAGCAAGCATGTAATCATAGCTTTCCTTTAGATTAGGATTGCCCCACTCATCATACTCACCTGTTGTAAGCGGGATTGAATCATCCAGCATGGTGGTCACGACGTCCACAAAAGGAACGGCAGATAAAATTCCTCGATACAACTGCGGCGCCATATTCATAATAGCTCCCATCAGCAACCCGCCAGCACTCCCGCCAGATGCGTATAAATGACCCTTGCTGGCATACTTGTTTTCAATCAAAAACTTGCTGCAAGCGATAAAGTCTGTAAAGGTGTTAAGCTTATGGAACATTTTTCCATCCTCATACCATTGCCTGCCCAGATATTCTCCTCCCCTTACATGGGCGATGGCAAACATAAACCCCCTATCCATCAAACTTATCCGTGAAACCGAGAAATAGGGGTCAATCGTCGCCCCGTAGCTACCGTAACCGTACTGCAATAGCGGATTGCCTTGCGGTTTCTTATGGTCTTTATGGTAAACCAAGGATATGGGAACCCTAGCGCCATCATCTGCTGTTGCCCATACTCTCTCTGAAATGTAGTTGCTGGCTCTGAAATTAGGGTCTTCAATGGGCTGGGTTTTCAGAATTGTCCATACACGGTCTGCCATGTCATATTCTACAACACTGGGGGGGGCAGTCATGGGATTGTAGGTAAACCGCAGCTTTTGAGTCTTGTACTGGAAATTTGCGCTGGTGTAGGCCGTGTAGGTTTCATTTTCAAACGGAATAAAATAATCTACGGTATTGTCCCAGGATTTGATCCGGATGCGATTAAGCCCATTGAACCGATCTGATACCACCAGATAATCCTCAAAAATGTCAATATCTTCTAGCAGAACCAATTCATCGTGGGCGATCAAATCTTCCCAGTTGGCTTTTTGGGTAGCGTGGATAGGAGTCGTAACGACCTTAAAGTTTGTCGCCCCATCTGCATTAGTCATGATATAAAACTTATCCTGATAGTGGGAAACGCTGTATTCCAGTCCAGAAACCCGCTGCTGAATAATCTTAAACTCACTCTTAGATTTGTCTGCCTCTATGAATCGCACCTCGTCACTCAGTGTTGATGAGGACTTGATCATGATAAATCGCTCTGACATGGTTTTATAGACGTAGCAATTGAATTCCTCCTGCTTTTCCTGATAGATCAATTTGTCATCTGCTGGATCATCACCTAGTATGTGTTTGTAGATTTTGTCAGCGCGGAGTGTTTTGGGATCTTTTCTGGTATAAAAAAGTGTTTTATTGTCATTTGCCCAGACTGATCCACCAGTGGTTTGTTCTAAATGAGTCGGGTGCGACTCGCCGGTTTGCAGATTTTTGACAAAAATGTCATACTCACGACGGCCTATCTTGTCCACACCATAAGCGACAAGCGTATTGTCTGGAGATATATTGAGCGAGGTGATTTTGTAATATTCATGCCCTTTTGCAAGGTCGTTTACATTGAAAAGCAGCTCTTCCTTATCAGTGTGATCCTTGCGTCTATAATAATAGGGGTAACTCTCGCCTGCCACCATTTTAGTATAGTACCAGTAATTGTTGAGCAGATAAGGAACACTCTCATCGTCCTCTTTGATGCGGGATTTTATTTCTTGGAAAAGTGATTCCTTAAGGTCATTTGTATGAGCAGTGACTTTCTCGTAGTAATCATTTTCCTTGTTTAGGTAATCGATTACTTCTGGCGCGTCGCGCTGGCTCATCCAGTGATAGGGATCCACTCGCTGATGACCATGTTTATCGTGGACGTGAGGTATTTTTTTAGCAACAGGCGGCTTGATCATGAATATCTTTTCTTTTAGCGGCGCAAGATAGTTATTGGTAGGGTGGGGTATGTTTACTGTTCAAGGTGCAAATGTTTCAGGTTTCAGGTTCAAAGTTCAATGTTCAATGATCAAGGTTGCTTATTCCTGCGCGTTAAGTTTCACGTTTCATGTGTAAAAGCAAATCCTTGTTATTTGTTATTCGTTAATCAATATCCGTTTTTCACAAATCTCTCACTTCTGCTGCACCCCAACCCCTCGAGAGGCTTTTATGACTGCTTGATTTGATAAAGTGACATGACTGATCAATTAATCTCTATACCACATTCCACATTCCACATTCCACATACCTCATACCTCATACCTCATACTTCAAAGCTCAAAGCTCACAGCTCACGGCTCACGGCTCACGGCTCACCTAACTCTTAAACCAGCTACGTGCACGATTTGCGTCAAAGAAATAACTGATGCGCAGTGAGAAATTATGACGGACGGGTTGATTGAATAGATTGTCCAGACTGTCGTAAAATTCCGTGTTACCTATATCGGTTCTGTTGTTGATGCTGTTGCGGTATAGGGCGGTGGCAAAACTCCCGGGTGCAAACCTCCACTGAAATGAAAGATCCAGGTTCCAAATATTGAAATCCGTATCTGGATTGCTGATTTCTGAACTGCTGATGCTCGTAGGTTGGACAGTTCCATCCAGAAGTAGTTCCTGATAATTTTTACTAAACAGCGCGCTACTCCAGAAGTTACGGAATGAGAGTGACAGCGATTTACGATTATCAAAGTTGTAGGTGCCAGACACCGTATTTTCTATGGTGACCGTATCGCGCAAACTTAGGATTGAAACATCCTGCCCTCCCTCAGGGGTTTGTTTTTCAACCACATCTACATAACTGATCCGATCCTGATTTGTGGAGTAGTTGAATCTATAGATCAATAGAAACTTATCAGAAAATCTATAGCGCGGCGAGATACGTAAATCATAAAAACGCTCTGGATCATCTATCCGGCTGAAACGCCCTGCACGCACATCGATCGCAAATTTCTTGCGGTAGTCTGATGATATAAAGCCACCGGTAAAGTAGGAGGGCGCATAGCGCACCATCTGACCGTCGATGCGCGATTCAAATTGATCCATCTCACGAGAGTCCAGATTGAAATCTGCACCAAAGGAAAATCTTTCCCGCGTCGCAAAAAACGGATTAATATTTATGCCCGTCTGCAGGTGTACATCAGGGGTTGCCTGGCGGCGGTGACGCAGGTTCGTGCGTATGTTATAGCGGTTAAAGATGCCCACTGGTTTGAATTGCACGTAGTCCAGATCTGCCGCAAATGTCATCCTGTTTGTCCTGAAATTCAGACCCAGATCGTTGGGATCATAATTGGGACTGGTGTAAAAATGTCCCAGTCTTCCCTGCCAGTTGCCAGATACCTCGCTCCACTGGATCTCAGATTCCATGCCATCGCTATGTCCATCTGGAGTCCATCTGTTGCTCACGCGCAACTCTGCCCGATACCTGTTTTTCCCGGCTTTATCAAAATGATCCAGAGCCGCCGCCGTAACCACCGCATCATCAAAATCTGCGCTGCGCAGGGTGGTCGCATTGGTAAGTGAAACAGAACTGTTTTTGCTGAATTGTTGATCCAGCACCATAAGATTGTAATTGGTCAGTGCCTCGGTGGTTACTTCCCTGATGGCACCGGTGAGCGTATCGCGCACGGTGGCGCTGGTCTTTTCTGTGATGGCGTTTAGAACTCCCACTCCCAGCCTGTCGCGTGTACGACCAGAAACCTTAATCGCGTTTAGGAGTTTTGCGATACTTGGGTTTTCTAGAATGACCTCGTTGTCAATTCTATCAATACTGCCAGATCTGGTAGGTTCCTGTCCTATGCGCCGTGAGAAGAAGATTCCACCTTTCCTAAAAAGATCGACTCCTTCCACAAAGAACTGTCGGTTTTCTGAAAAGGTCTGTTCAAAAGGTCCCAGGTTAAGTTCAACCCTATCAAAGGCCACCTGTCCAAAATCAGGAATCAGCGTGGCGTCCAGCGTAAAGGCATCATTGATCCCATACTTGATATCCATCCCGGCATTGAACTGTGTTTCTGTCTCCTCACCCTGAATATCGTGAATTACAGAGGTAAATGGGTACAGATTCAGTCGCAGTGGCGGGTCTATGTTGCTCACGCCTTTCAATAAGGCGTCATATTGTGTAGGCACTCCCTGGGTAATATCAATCAGATTGTAGCTATACTCTTCATTCAGTGACCTGATGCGCCTATAAATTTGGAAACTCCAGTCCTGTTCTACTGCATCTGGAAATCGCAGGGTGCGGTAGGGGATTTCCATTTCTACATACCAGCCCTGGTTATCAATACTGGACTCAGAAAGGAAAACCACATTGTAGCTAAAATCTTCCCGGTCACCTTCTGTAATCGCGTCCCCCAAAGAGTTTGCACTAGTCGCAAAAAAACGGGTTTGGTTAAGCTGGTTATTGTAGGTATTCAAATAAAAGCCGAATACATCTGCCTGGGCAAAAATATCGTCGCGTTGAGAGAATTGCCGCAATATGCTTTCAGTATCACTGTCATACATATAGGCAGCCACGTAGATTGCCTGGTTATCGTATGCGATCTTGAACTGGGTCTTGTGGGTTTCCCGTTCTGGCTTCCCGTTGGACGGTTCTATCATGACAAAGTCGCCGCCAGTAGGAATGTTATCCCAGAATGGCTCAAATGGCCTCCCGTCAATCGCAGGCTTACTCTCTACGCGAGTAGCAGTATAGACCTTTCTATCAGTGGTGATGGTGCTGTCCTGCTGGGTTGATTGGGGGTACGCTTTCGCGAAAGCGTAACAGATACAGACACAACACAAACAAAAGAACTTCAACTTTACTACATGATTTAAGGGTGCAAATGTATTTCCCTTAACAAATATTTTCCTCTAAACCACTGTTAATAAAACTAGCCAAATGCTGGGAATATATTGACTTGCGCGCATTTTACCTATAAATGTATAAACAGTTGTTAATCAATTGAGCCGCCGCAATGGGCTAAGTATCTTGCCTATAAATATTAAAAATGGATAAGGCAATTTTTGCGGGAGGTTGCTTCTGGTGTACAGAGGCCGTCATGCAGCGAGTGAAAGGTGTGGAAGAGGTGCGATCTGGGTTTTGTGGTGGTAATATCAAGAATCCAGCGTATAGGGAGGTAGTCCAGGGCCGCACGGGTCACGCAGAGGCTGTTGAGGTAACCTACGATCCAGACGAGATCACTTATAAGGAGTTACTAACTGTCTTTATGGCTACACACGATCCCACAACGCTCAATCGCCAGGGCTATGATGTGGGGCCACATTACCGCAGTGCAATCTTTTATCTCAATGAAGATCAGAAAAACGCGGCAGAAAACTATATACAGGAACTGGAGGAAAAAGGCGCGTATCCAGATCCCATAGTTACAGAGGTAAGTCCAGCGACAGATTTTTACCCCGTGGGGTCCAGAACATAAAGATTACTACAACAATAATAGGGGGCAGGGGTATTGCCAGATAATCATTGATCCCAAGGTCAATAAGCTATTACATAGCCATACAAATCTTGCTAAGCCAAGCGTGCGAGAAAGTATATAAAAAAAATCCCGCTGTTTGTACAGCGGGATTTTTAGGTTTTATGGTAAGCCGCTCTTTAGGCTTGAACTGCGCTCACCTCAATATCTGCGGGTTGTTCTGCCTTATAAACATAGGTGTATAACCACATGAGTGTAAATGAGGGGATAAAGTCCAGTCCCGGAATCAATTCTTCAATCGTGACCAGCCAGCTAGCGGTTTTACCCATTTGGCCGCCGTACATCTTTTTCATCAAATATCCTGAGATAGGTGCCCATAGTAGATCCACAAAAAATGGAGTTGCCATACCTATGGCGTCAAAGGCTATCCCTGCAAGTAACTTGGTAAATTTATTATCAAACATTGTCTCTTTTTTCTTGCTCAATGTCAAATAACGTACCAAACTGCTAGTGCAACTTATGCGTGATAAGTCTCAGGAATTCCTCTCGTGTCGTGCCTTTCTCAAACTCCCCACGGAAACCAGAAGTAGTGGTGGATGAGTTCTGTTTCTGCACACCGCGCATCATCATGCACATGTGCGATGCTTCAATCACAACAGCCACGCCTTTGGGTTTAAGCGTAGAGTCGATACATTCTAGAATATCGTGGGTAAGGCGTTCCTGCACCTGCAATCTGCGGGCAAAAACATCCACGACGCGGGGGATTTTAGACAATCCCACAATATGTCCATCAGGAATATACGCGATATGAGCCTTGCCGTAAAAAGGCAGCATGTGGTGCTCGCAAAGCGAGTATAACTCGATATCCTTAACGATTACCATGTCTTTGTAGTCCTCTGCAAACATGGCTCCCTTCAGGATTTCAACAGGATCTGTATCGTAGCCAGAGGTGAGGAACTGCATGGCTTTTGCGGCTCGTTCAGGGGTTTTGAGCAGTCCTTCTCTTTTAACGTCCTCGCCCAGCTCGCTAATCACCTGGGAGTAGTTTTTCTTGAGATCCTCGGTGATTTTTACATTGTACTCTTCAAATACCCTATAAGGCATATCGTAAATTTTTTATCAAAGATTGTTGCGGGCCTTTTGTAAGCCGTCAATTAAATGTTAAGGTGTAGCGTGCGAATTAATACCTATTACATGTTTGCTTATTGCATAAGTTCAAGTATTTTTGCAACCGCTTTTGCAAAAGCGGAATCATCACCAGCTCACCGGGCACGATTAGACGGCAACAAGTAGTAAACCTGTCGCAGTCTCAAAAAAAATTAAGTCGTGGGTGTTACAAAGACGGCATATTTCAGCTGGATAGAGCATCTCGGCTAAGCCGAGACGGTCACAGGTTCAGAATGAGTATGACTGGTTCTGTTGAATGAATTGAAATAGTATTAGTATGATAATCCAGGTCGCGTAGCTCAGCTGGAAAGAGCATCTCGGCTGATCCGAGACGGTCAGGGTAAGGTTTTTTATTTTCAAGTGAATAGAGTCAATTGTAAAAGATAACAAAATATGGTGGCATAGCTCAGCTGGATAGAGCTCCGGGCGGGAGTATATCCCGCCGCTGGCGGGACGGTCACAGTTTCGAATGGAGTATGTTTGACTTAGTAGAATGAATTGAAATAGTAGTAGTATAATAATCCAGGTCGCGTAGCTCAGCTGGATAGAGCATCTGCCTTCTAAGCAGACGGTCACAGGTTCGAATCCTGTCGCGATCACACGTAAGCCTCGTTAGTGCGGGGCTTTTTTATGCTATTTGTTGAAATTGTAAGCTCAAGCAAAGTTCCTTAGAAGATAGGCAGTAAAATTTAGTTAACTAAATTGCTAGTCTCCTACCAATAACCAGACCTCAACCAATCAACATAAAATCATCATGAAAGAATTCAAACGCAAAACCGAATCTGAGATCACCCTATCCCAGCTGATGCTGCCCTCACATGCAAACTTCAATGGCAAGGTGCACGGGGGATTTATTCTTGAGGTGATGGATCAAATTGCATTTGCTTGCGCGTCAAAGCACAGTGGGAATTATTGTGTGACAGCCTCTGTAAATACGGTGGATTTTAGGGCGCCGGTTGAGGTAGGTGAGCTGCTCACTTTAAAAGCAGCCATCAATTATGTGGGTAACAGTTCAATGGTAGTGGGTATCAGGGTTGAATCTCAAAACATAACTGATCCCGAGCAAAAGATAAAACACTGCAACTCCAGTTATTTTACGATGGTAGCCATGGATAAACTAGGGAACAAACTCAAAGTGCCTGGGCTCATACTGGAAAACGACGATGATCTACGTAGGTTTTCTAAGAGTATAGCAAGGCGTGAGATGGAAAGGGAAAGGCGCGGTCAGTTTGCAGAAAAGGATTTTGTTCCCAGTGAGCATATCCCATCAATTAAGGAGCATAACGTAAAGCTGGATCTATAAATTATCGAATTTCAAAATCCTATTTTTACCCACCTATGAATGCACTTGTTTTATCTGGAGGTGGCCATCGCGGTGCAGCACACCTAGGTGTTCTAAAAGCAATGGAAGAACTCGGTCTGGAGATGCATGCCTATTCAGGTTCTAGTGCGGGAGCAATTGTAGGTGCACTTGCAGCGGCTGGGTATAATGTAGAAGACTCGCTTGCATTGTTTAAGACCATTAGACTTTTTTCGGTCTCAAACTTTGCGCGTAAAAAAGCAGGATTCGTAAACAGCGAGGTATTCCATAACATACTACTGGAATTTTTTCCAGATGATAGTTTTGAAAAACTGAAAAAACCACTATTTGTCACCGCATCAGATTTGATTTCGGCTACCGTAAAGGTTTTTAAAAAAGGACCTCTCATTCCCGCATTGCTTGCCTCATCTGCCGTGCCTGGCGTTTTTACCCCAGTTCAGATAGACGATGCCTTATATACTGATGGTGGCGTGCTGGATAATTTTCCTATCAAACCGCTCAGGCGGGGTGATTATGATATTTACGGTTCCTATGTTTGCCCGCTCAAGAAAATGGAGCTTACGGATTTCAGGCGATCCCTCGATGTTGTCAATCGAGCCATACATTTAAAAATGCACTCACTGTCGCTTAATAAATTCAAGGAATGTAAAAAAGTAATTGCTCCTTATGATCTCACCACTTACCACCTATTCCAGTCCGGCCAGGTGGAAAAGATTTATGAGATAGGTTATCTAGAGGCTATAAAAGTTTTGGGTCCCAGTGCTATTGGACATTGAAATCTAGCAAATTCTGTGTGGTGAGAATGCTTGCTGACTGTGGTATGGGTAAATTTACATTGAATTGAGAAAGGTCTTCCAGCGTATAGCTAAACTGGCTATCAGATCTAATCAATCCCACACCTTCTGCCCAGTAATTTGTAACTACGATAACGTCTTGTGCAGCGAGAAAGTCAACAGCGCTACCACCCAGCGGCGTGCTGATTCTAGCATTGATAGTAAGCAATGATTGAATGACATTGCTATAAGTCTCGCCCTCTACTTCCAGCGATGGGATGTCTGCCAACTGAAAAATGTTTATCGAGTAATCGATATTTGTGTCAAAATTCTCAATCACACGCTGATCACTAAAAGACGCTGTGAAAAGCATTGACCCATTGGGCATATTTTGGTCATATAATGGTGCGTTTTCCACGGTAACTTCTAGATCTTGTAAACCTTGAAAGTCAAATGTTGAGGAGCCGGTGGCAAGTAATCGATTGTTATCTAGACGCAAAGTTCCAGCAGTCAAAACGGACGTCATTACGCCAGCGGGATCAGCAACATTAGACTCTAATTCATACGTTGAACTCGCCTCATCTTCTTCTTCAACGCGCATTTCTTCCATACTGGAATCACTGCCTGTGGCAACCTCATAATTCCAGGTATTTCCCTCTGTGAGTGGCATGTATTCAAAAGATGTTAGTGGCTCTCCCTCATCATCATCGCTGCCGCAACTTGCAAATAGGGCAATAAATGACATAATCAAAACTTGTGGGAAAATGGAGGTGCGTGAAAACATGGGATTCATTTATTTATTTAGCAAATATAATTGAATGGTTAAGGTTATTAGGTAAACATGAATTGGTAGCTAAAAGATGTCTCTCGCTGCACTCTATATTTGATCCATGGCAGGAAACACCTTTGGAAACATTTTTAGACTCACCACTTACGGGGAATCGCATGGGCATTCCATCGGTGGGATTATAGATGGCTGCCCGGCGGGATTGAAGATTGATTTTGAATTTGTACAACAGCAGCTGGATCGCCGCAAACCCGGTCAAAGCAAGATCGTCACCCAGCGCAAGGAAAGTGATCGGGTTCAGTTCTTATCAGGAATATTTGAGGGTGTGACAACTGGAACTCCCATCGGTTTTCAAATTGTAAATGAAAACCAAAAATCACGCGATTACTCGCACATAAAGGATGTGTACCGCCCCAGCCATGCAGATAAAACCTATGATGATAAATACGGCAACCGGGACTATCGTGGCGGTGGCCGCAGTAGCGCGCGGGAAACAGCAAGTAGGGTAGTAGCAGGTGCCATCGCCCAGCTCCTGCTTACAAATCTCAAGTTTCAGGCGTTTACGAGTGCGGTAGGTGACATTCAACTAGCAAAAGATTATTCACAACTCAATCTGTCACTAGTGGATGATAATCTTGTGCGCTGTCCAGATCCAGCTACTGCTGCCCAGATGGAAAAACGGATTCTTGAAGTGCGCAAGGCAGGTGATACTATAGGAGGAGTTATCAGTTGCGTGATTAGCAACGTGCCTGCTGGCTGGGGTGAACCTGTTTTTGACAAATTACATGCAGATCTAGCTAAGGCAATGCTGTCCATCAATGCGGTAAAAGGCTTTGAATACGGCAGTGGTTTTGCCGGATCCCAGATGCTGGGAAGCCAGCATAATGATCGCTATCAGAATGATGGGAAAACCCTTACCAATTACAGCGGCGGTATCCAAGGCGGTATCTCAAATGGTATGGATATTCATTTTAAGGTCGCGTTTAAGCCTGTTGCTACCATCATGCAAAATCAGTCCACGCTCAACAAACAGGGCGATATGGTGGATATGCAGGGTAAAGGCCGTCATGATCCTTGCGTTGTGCCACGCGCAGTTCCCATCGTGGAGGCCATGGCAGCGCTGGTGCTGGTGGATCATTATTTAAGAAATCGCAGCAGTAAATTGTAGTATTGTTCCGCTTTCCCGTTAGGGAAGTTTATGCTGAGCTTGCCGAAGTGCAAAAGCGTAATAAACAGCACGCACCCTATGAAATAAAGAGCAACCGATTTTCTAAACCAGTATGCTAGTATTTACCCATTTCCCCAGAACAAACTATATTGCCACGGCTGATTAAAAAGCAACACAGGAATGAAGAAAATGGAGCTGCACTGGCAGATTTTGATAGGGATGGTATTGGGAATCGCTTTTGGGTTCTTGATGACCCAGTTTGAGTGGGGTGCAAAGTTTGTAGGAAATTGGATCGAACCGTTTGGGAAGATCTTTGTCAACCTGCTCAAGTTGATTGCCGTACCGTTAATTCTTGCCTCACTTATCAAGGGGATATCTGATCTCAAGGATATTGCCAAGTTCCGCAATATGGGATTGCGCACGGTGGTGATCTATATCTTTACTACCGTCATCGCAATTACCATAGGGCTGGTGATGGTCAATGTGCTGGAACCTGGATCTGGGGTCTCTCAGGAAACCGTGGACAACTTAAGCGCAACTTACGAGGGTAATTCAAATATTCAAGGGAAACTGGCGACTGCTGCTGCCCAGAAAGATGCTGGCCCATTGCAGGCACTTGTGGACATGGTGCCCAGCAACGCAGTTGAAGCCATGTCAAACAATAGCCTGATGTTGCAGGTTATATTTTTCGCCATATTTCTAGGTATCTCCATGTTGCTCATAGGTGAGAAAAGAGCCTTACCTCTTAAAAGTTTCTTTGATAGCTTGAACGATGTGGTGCTAAAAATGGTTGATTTGATCATGCTTACCGCGCCATTTGCGGTTTTTGCGCTACTGGCAACGGTCGTCACTACCGCAGATGATCCTGAGGTACTCCTGGCGCTACTTTATTATGCACTCACCGTAGTGGCGGGCCTAGCACTCATGATCATCGTGTACTGTTTGATTTTTGCTTTGTACGTAAAGAAATCGCCCTTGTGGTTCCTGAGTAAGATTGCACCCGCACAGTTGCTGGCGTTCTCAACCAGCTCTAGTGCAGCAACCCTGCCTGTGACCATGGAGCGGGTAGAAGAACACATGGGAGTGG
Source organism: uncultured Flavobacteriaceae bacterium (assembly GCA_963740155.1). Taxonomy (GTDB): domain Bacteria; phylum Bacteroidota; class Bacteroidia; order Flavobacteriales; family Flavobacteriaceae; genus Nonlabens. The sequence goes on from CAVUDE010000005.1 coordinate 822,343, forward strand.
AAAAAGAGGTGAGCAGTTTTGTATTGCCTGTAGGTGCAACAATCAATATGGATGGCACGAGTCTATACCAGGCCGTTGCGGCAGTTTTTGTATGTCAGGCGCTGGGCATAGATTTGACACTAGGCGCACAATTAACTATTGTTCTTACAGCTTTGCTAGCGAGTATAGGTAGTGCGGCAGTTCCCGGTGCTGGTATGGTTATGCTCGTGATTGTATTGGAATCCATTGATTTCCCTAGCGAACTTCTACCCGTAGCACTTGCGCTGATTTTTGCAGTGGACAGGCCGCTGGACATGCTGCGCACCACGGTAAACGTGACCGGTGATGCCACCGTGGCCAGTGTGGTTGCAAAATCGCTGGGCAAATTTGGCAATCCCAAAGTAGAAAATTGGGATGATAACCTTGATGAAGTGACTTCTTAAAATTCTTGAGATTTCTAATTTGTTAATTTACAAATAGATAACTTACTATTTTGCTGTCCAGAGGCAGAATTGGACTACTTTTGTGCGTTATAAAACGAAAGAAGATGAAAATGAAGTTTTGGATAGTTATTTTAATGATGGGGCATATTTCTACAGCTCAGGTAGGAATAGGCACAAGCAGCCCGAATGAGGCGACCATGCTGGATATAAATTCATTAATAAATACTGGGCAGCGGGGTGGTTTTGGTTTGCCCAGTGTAGCAAGCGATACCGAGAGGGATGAAATAGATATAACCAATGCAAGGTCTGGGATACTGATCTACCATGCTGGTGATCGCGAGGTGCAGATTTATGATGCAGAGAATGGTCTCTGGCAAACCTTTTACGCATTACCGGCTATTACTAATACGGCACCCACGGCAACAATCCAGGCTCTGGCCAGGGTTAGTGATAATGTCAATAGAAATTTTGAGGTTTTCTACACCTATTCTGACAACGAGAATGATGCCGAGGGTGCTACCATGTTTCAATGGTATAGGGCAGACGATGCATCTGGAACTAATAGAGTGGCAATCCCAAATGCTACAAATGGCATTTACCGAACTACAATTGACGATGCTAATAAGTTTATCGCTGTAGAGGTTACGCCTGTTGCTGTGACTGGTGTTTCACCTGGGAATACAATAATAAGCGACTATGAAGGTCCCATTATCGATCAAGAAAACGAGGTTAACTTTATTCAGCAAAATCAGACTGTTCAAGAAACCAGTGATCCAACTGCTGACAACGTTGATCTTCAATTTGCTTTTAGCAATAGTGGTCAGGACGGTCAGCAATATACTATCTCGGCAAGCGACTACGGCAGATTTGTAGAGTCTGGCCCGCAAACCGTGAACGTGCCTGCTAATACAGGCTCGCCATATACAGCGGTGGGTGTTTTCAACGTACTAAATGACAACCAGTTTGAACCTGATGAACAAGTTACACTTACGATTACATCTGTAAATGGTGGTGGGGGCCGCCGTCATGTAATAGGCGCCACAAACACAGATACCGTAACCATTACTGATGATGATGCGGCGCCAGCTAATCTGCTTACAGAGGATTTTGAGACGGATGGTAATGGAACTAGGTATAATTTGAGTGTAGTCGATAATGCTGCTTCCAATGCAGATTATTTTAGACGTACAGATGGTTCTGACATCAGGGCAGATCATGGAAATACTACTGGATTTTTCTATGCAGGAGAGGATATAGACGGCGTAAATCAATCAGGTTCCACTGGTGGATCAACACCTGCCTTTGTGACCTATATTGATCCCATTACTGTAGTTTCAGGTACAAGTTATACGTTGTCTCTTGATATCTCAGAAGATGATGATGGTACTGCTCAGGATTGGGATGCTACAGATTCATTTATGGTGGAAATCTCAGAAGACGGCGGGAACACCTGGACTGCTATTTTTGCGATAGAGTCAACCGGCGGAACTAATACTGAACCATCACAGGATGATGATCTTGACGGTGTGGGCGACGGTGTGAATGTAGTCACTGACAGTTTCAGTAGTTTTAACGCAGCATTTACTCCCACAGCAAATAGTATTCTTGTCAGATTGAGTTACGATTTGGATTCAGGTGATGAGGATATCGCGATTGATAATATAACAATCAACTAGATTATTGAGGTTTACGCTTTCGCGAAAGCGTAATTCAAACAAACAATTTATCTATGACCATGCTACTCTTAGCATGGTCATAACATTTATAGCCATTAAAGACTTTATATTTCTGCTGTAATCAATACCAGCCAGAAATGAATGTTTGTTTTATCATGTATCCCTGGGAAAATATCGCCCCAGAGTCAGATTCAACCCTTACCCTAATCCATGAATGCGTAAAGCGCGGGCACAAAGTCGCCATCGCAACACCAGCAAATCTGACGATCAGGAATAGCATTGCCTATGCGTTTTCTAAAGTCGTTACCAAGATGGATAAGGTGCCCTCGCAGATGAAGTCTTTTTACAAATCTGCGACGCTTACAGAGAAGATGCTGCCGCTGGCAGGCTTTGACGTTATTATGATGCGCGCAGATCCACCGCTAGATCCCATCGCGCTCAATTTTCTGGACAGTGTGAAAGAAGACGTGCTCGTGGTGAACGATGTGGACGGGCTGCGGGAAGCAAACAATAAACTTTATACGGCCTGCTTTGACGATCCCAATAATGAAATCATCCCGGCAACGCATGTCTCCAAGAACAAAAAATATCTTAAGAGCGTGATACGCGAGAATCCCCGAGATCGCATGATCATGAAGCCGCTGAATGGTTTTGGCGGGAAGTGGTGTCATCATGATTGAGAAAAGCGCCATGCACAACGTCAATTCCTTACTGGATTTCTACATTGACAATAAGGACGGAACAACAAACTACGTCATTTTACAGGATTATATTGAGGGTGCAGAACAGGGGGATTCAAGAATATCTCTTGCTCAATGGCAAACCCATAGGTGCCGTGCGCCGCGTACCCTGTGAGCTGACGATCATCGCTCAAACATTAGTGCGGGTGGAACTTTCAAACGCCACACCCTTACCGAGGCCGAAAAGAAGCTGTGTAAAAAAATAGGCCCTAAACTGGTCAAGGACGGATTGCATTTTGTAGGAATAGACGTGATCAACGGGATGCTGGTAGAAGTAAACGTGATGTCCCCCGGCGGGATGGTGCAGATAAATAAGGCCTCAAAAACCAAGGTGCAAAAACACGTAGTGGATTATTTTGAAGACATTGTAGAGGAAAAAGGCAAGTCCTTAAAACGTATAACGCAATTAAAAGACAGGGTAGAGAATGATTAAACTATCACACCGGCAGATGATCGAGAAGATCGAGAATGAAGAGACCTTTCACGCGGTAGCAGATGATTACTCGTTCTCGCTTAAAATAGATGATTATGTGCCATACGCCTGCGCTGCAGTACATGCTGGGCATCACCTAGACAAAAATTTGTGGGATAACATACTGCACACAGAATACGACAGGTGGTACGAGGAAGACCCATGTACGGATCAATTTATTTCTGGGCTACCCATCACCCTAGTGGGACACGATAGCAGGTTTGAATACGATCTCAACCGCAATACAAACGATGCGATCTACGAAAGCGCCTGGGGCAAAGACCTCTGGAAAAAACCCCTCACCAAAGCCGAACGCAACAGGGCAATGGAGAAGCATGAGAACTTTTATAAGGTCGTTCTCACGCTGGTGGTAAAGCTGGAAGAGATGTTTGGTTCTGTTGTGTTTTATGACATGCACTCATACAACTACCGCCGCTGGGATAGAAAAGTTCCTGTTTTCAATATAGGTACCGCAAATGTGGATTCAGAAAAGTACCTGACAGCCATCGAGCAGTGGCAGGAAATTCTCAACAATATGCGATTACCCATTGACCGAGAGGTTACCTGCCAGGTAAATGATGTTTTTCAGGGGAATGGTTTCTTTTTAAAATACGTCACCGCAAATAGTCTCAATACGCTCGTTCTTGCAACAGAAGTAAGCAAGGTCTACTGCAACGAGCTGGACGGCCGCATCTACCCAGAAGTGGTTGCCGCCATAAGTGATTTACTCAAATACCATATCAAAGCACACGCGCACAGATTTTATGATAGACACCACGATATCGCCTGATTTGCAGGAAACTTTTAAGCCTATTCTGGATGTTGATCAGAATATCAACCGTGTTGTAAATCGTATAGAGTTACTGGCGCAGATTAACCCGATCAACATTGCACAGGAACGCAAAGAATTCTTTAAGTCCAAGTATAACTATGATCCCAGTTTTAGGTATAAGAAGATAAAGTTCAACCCTTATAAGCTACACCGGCTACTATTTAGCCAGCGACTGGAGCGCATAGAAAACGAGACCGTGCGCCAATTATACAAGGATATAATTTATACCTATAGTGGGTTGCTGCAATGTGTGGAAACCATAGGTGCAGAGGATAAAAAATTCTACTTCAATAGTTTGAGATTTTTTGGAACGCCTACTGAAAAGATGGTGAACAATGCAAAGTACATTCTGCATTTTGACGAGGCGCCAACTGATACGCAGAAGTTTCAACCTACCCTGAGTACAGATCAGGCAGTAGAATTTTTTCAGGATTACGGGAAGGAATATGATTTTGACTTCCAGATACGTACCAGTAATTTCATGAGTGCCGCCGCTATGGTAAGCAATACGGAACGCGCGCTCATCCTTAAGAAAAACCACCTTTTTTCTGAACACCAGTTACAGGTGCTGGCGCACCACGAGATAGGTGTTCACTTAATCACTACTTTTAATGCAGTAGATCAACCATTGCAGATTTTTAGTAATGGATTTCCCAATAACGTAGAGACCCAGGAGGGACTTGCGGTGATGTCTGAGTACTTGTCCGGTAATCTGACCTTGGCGAGATTAAAGGAACTCGCATACCGTGTTATCGCAGTAGATAGTTTGAATAAAGGCTTTAGTTTTTCTGACACTTTTGACCTGATACATGGGCAATATAAATTGGATCGCGATAGTGCATTCAATATCACCCTACGCGTTCATAGAGGGGGAGGCTGGACAAAAGATGCACTCTACCTTTCCGGTCTTAAGAATATCTACACCTCTTATACGGCAGGCGATGATCTGGATATGCTATTCCTAGGCAAATGTTCCATGGAACATACAGCCGCGGTCGCAGAATTACGCCATCTTGGATTAGTCAAACCACCTAAATACCGCTCAAAAAGCTTTGAAAAAAACCAAAACCAGAACGATACGCTGGATTTTATCTTGAAGAATTTGAAGTAGATTTTCAGTGATCGGGTTATCGGGTTATCAGTTAATCAGGTTATCAGGTTATCGGGTTATCGGATTATCAATGAATCGGTTAATCGGGTGATTAGTTGATCAGTTTATCAGGTTATCAGTTGATCATTAATGAATAGTTTTCATTCTATCTCTAATAATGTTCTATGCTAGTTCGAGCGAGAGTCGAGAACAGGTTCTGATCAAAAGTCATTAGACCAGCGTAAAATCTCTCGACTATCACTTGTGGGGGCTTTGTGGCTATATCATTGCAAGTCTGGGCGACAGTCGAGAACGGGTGTCGGATAGTGATCAGTAACTTTTATACTATCAATAATTGATGCACCATGGTAGCTCGTGCGGTAGTCGAGAATGGGCATCACCTCAAAAATCTTACGTCCTAAGTCCTTAGGCTAGCGCGTGCCGCAAGGCAAGCGCTAGCCATCCTACGTATTTTTAGATCTCAACCTCCACCTGATTCTTCATAATATCCTCCATTGTCTCGCGCTCGCGTATCACGTGGGATTTGCCCTCGTGGAACAAGTACCTCTGCGGGGCGGTAGCGGCTGTTGTAGTTGCTCGCCATGGAAAAACAGTAGGCGCCGGCGTTTGAGAAAGAGACAATATCCCCCTCGGTGATTTCTGAGATTTGTCGGTTTTGTGCAAAGGTATCTGTCTCGCAGATGTAGCCTACCACGCTATAGAATCGCTTGCGGCCCTCTGGGTTTGAAATGTTGCGTATCTCGTGGTGCGAGCCGTACAGCATGGGTCTGATCAGGTGGTTGAAACCAGAATCTATCCCAGCAAACACAGTGGATGTCGTCTGTTTTACCACATTGACCTGCGCGAGAAATTGGCCCGCCTGGCTCACCAGGAATTTCCCTGGCTCAAAGGTCAGCGCGATGTCCTTGCCATAATCATCACAGAATTTATTGAAACGCGTGGTAAGCTGGTGTCCCAGTTCCTCAATATCGGTTTCTACGTCGCCGGGCTTGTAGGGAACCTTGAACCCACTACCGAAATCGATGAATTCCAGATCCTTGAATTTTGCGGCGGTTTCAAAAAGTACCTCTGTCGCGTATAGGAATACATCGATGTCCAGAATATCGCTTCCCGTATGCATGTGCACGCCGTTTACAGTCATGCCCGTATTTTCCACGATACGCAGTAGGTGCGGGATCTGGTGGATGGAAATACCAAATTTTGAATCTATATGCCCTACGGAAATATTTGCATTCCCGCCCGCCATCACGTGCGGATTGATACGTACGCAAACAGGAACTGTAGGATGCTTAGAACCGAATTGCTCGAGAATCGACAGATTGTCGATGTTGATCTGCACGCCCATTTCGGCCACTTTCTCGATCTCTGCCAGCGATACGCCATTGGGTGTGTAGATGATCTTGCTGGGTTCCACGCCTGCTGCCAGTCCCAATTGTACTTCCTGCATGCTCACGGTGTCCAAGCCTGCGCCCAGTTTCTTGAATAACTTGAGGATGGAAATGTTTGAGAGCGCCTTTACTGCATAGTGGATTCTTAGTTGTTTCGCTTTCGCGAAAGCGGAAACCAGACGGTCATACTGCGACACGATAAGCCCTGCGTCATATACATACACCGGGCTGCCGTGCTCCTCTACGATCTGTAACAAATCCTCGTTTTTCATGGTGCGAAATATTAAGCGGGCAAAAATATGCGACAGTCGCGCGATAGATGGTATTGTGTAGATTTTTTAAGAAAACCGGAAGAAATACGAAAGTTTTAACCTAAACCAGCCTATTTTGTAAGCCTAAGCTGTCAAATCGCTATGGTGGGGCAAGGGACATTAACTATTTTTGCTAGCCTAACAAGAACACGATTTTATGAACCTTCACGAATATCAAGGAAAAGAAATTCTAGCCAGCTATGGCGTGACCGTACAACGTGGCAAGATCGCGACCACACCAGATGAGGCCGTAAAGGTTGCCAAGGAACTGACCGAGGAGACCGGGACGGGCTGGCACGTTATCAAGGCACAGGTACACGCAGGTGGCCGTGGAAAAGGTGGAGGTGTAAAACTGGCCAAAAACATGGACCAGCTCAAAGAAATCGCCGGTGATATCATAGGAATGCAACTGGTCACACCACAAACCAGTGCCGAGGGTAAAAAAGTACACCAGGTACTGATTGCTGAGGATGTGTATGAGCCAGGCGAGTCAGAGATCGAGGAATTCTATATGAGTGTGTTGCTGGACCGTGCGCAAGGCAAGAACATGATCATGTATTCTACCGAGGGTGGAATGGATATAGAAACCGTGGCAGAGGAAACACCGCACCTGATCTTTACAGAAACCGTGGATCCAGCTCATGGACTGCAAGGTTTCCAGGCGCGTAAGATTGCCTTTAACCTAGGCTTGAGCGGTAAGGCGTTTAAAGAGATGACAAAGTTTGTCACTAAACTTTACAACGCTTATGTAGGAAGTGATTCTGCATTGTTTGAAATCAATCCCGTATTAAAAGCCAGCGATGACAGCATAATTGCTGTGGACTGTAAAATCACGCTGGACGAGAATGCATTGTTCCGCCACAAAGATCTGGCTGCCATGCGCGATACCCGCGAGGAAAACCCGACTGAGGTAGAAGCAAAAGCCGTAGGTCTTAATTACGTGGATCTAGACGGTAACGTAGGTTGTATGGTAAACGGTGCAGGACTGGCCATGGCCACGATGGACCTGATCAAGCAAGCCGGTGGCGAGCCAGCCAACTTCCTAGACGTAGGTGGAACGGCAGATGCTAAGAGGGTAGAAGAGGCTTTCCGCATCATATTGAAAGATGATAAGGTAGAAGCGATTTTGGTCAATATTTTTGGCGGGATCGTACGTTGCGACCGTGTGGCGCAAGGTATCGTAGATGCCTATAAAAATATGGGTGACGCCATCAAGGTACCCATCATCGTACGACTACAGGGAACAAACGCAGAGATCGCCAAAGAACTGATCGACAACTCTGGACTAGACGTAAAAAGCGCCGTAGAATTCCAGGAAGCAGCAGATAAGGTGCAGGAGGTTTTGGCGTAAGTATTTGATCCAAACTTTAAAACTTACTATCCTGCCTGAGCAATCAAGCGGGATTTTTTGTTTTGAACCAGTTTTGACGGGCATTTCAAGCAATTCCACTAAGACTGTCATGCTGACGCAGGTAAGTGTCGCACTGGACGCTATGCGTGCAGGGTGTGGTTAGTGTTTGAAACCAAGTCTATAACATACTAGCAGCAGGCGTGATTTATATACGGTAAATGCACTACAAATTCTTGGTTATGGGTAAATGCGTCACTGAAGTGCTTGAGCGATATTGAATAAGTTCTTAGTCTTTATATTTATAGGCTTATGAAATATAAATCTAACTTCATATCAGTTTTAGTATTCTCATCTGTTTTGTTGATGTCATGCAATTCTGATAGTCACACTGAAAATCAAACGATAAAAAAATTGAGAGCTGAAAATGATTCATTAATCAATGTTTTAGAGACTTTGGACAGCAAATACATTTTCGACAGTATCGCCTATGGTGCGCGGCTCTTATGAAAATAATATTTTACAAAAAGATAGCCTTTACAGAATGGATGTCTATTTTATAGGGTACGGTGCCGAGTACTCCAGTCTAGTGAATTCTGATAATGATGAGGAATTATCTAACGTAGAAAGGTCTTTACAAATACTCAAAGAAACTAGAGGCCGGTGAAAATAGGATTGAGGTAGATATCGAAATAATTCCTCAACACGGAAAGAAGATTCAAGGTAAATTGAATGACTTAATTGTTGTAGAGCAATAAAATCTAATCATGGTAACTTTTCAATCGGCCAAGGTCTTATTAGACGAATGTTCTCCTAGGACTACTGTTTTTAATGCTTATAAAGTGTTCAAGGTAGAAAAATTCAAAGCATTGAGTCTTCTCCTTTTTAATTGTCAGAATATGATGGCAAAGTAACTTTGCAATGCATTCAAGAAGCCTGATATGTGTTAAAATTCAGAGGCATGATAAAAATCTCGCTCAGCTCTGCTGTTTAGGGCTAATAAATGCTTGCTGCACAATGAATTAACTTCTGTTTCTCGTGCCAAAATATGCGAGAATAATACCCACTACAAATAACACAAAAATTGTACTAAGTATGAACTCATTTAATAGAATAATCCCAAAGACCAGGAGGGCGATACATGCAATCCCTAAAAGCACGCATAGTCATTTTTTTTGTTCATTTTGAAACACTTGAATTTTATTAATACAACTAGTGGCTTTAAAATAGATTATAATTTGAAAATAATACCAGCATGCGCTAACTATTGATAATCAACGATTAGTGGTAATATTTAAATTTGATAAACACCCATGTCACTCATTACTTATAAGGACTAGGCAAACTAATCTTAAACACCACTGCCAGAATCCTGATAGCAATCACGGTAATTGCTGCACCCGGGAAAACAATCTCATCGGGCAAGCCGGCGCGTAGTAGGATAAAATATATCCCGCCGCCTAGAAGGCAGGCGGTGGCATAGATGTTTTTTCTGAATATTACTGGAATCTCATTGACCAGAATATCGCGCAGCACACCACCAAAACAAGCCGTAATACAACCCAGCGTGATACAGATTACTGGATGCAATCCAGCGGCTAGTCCCATTTCAAGTCCCACTACGGTATAAAGTCCTATCCCGATCGCGTCAAAGAGGAAAAGGGTTTTGGTAAGTTTCAGCAAATGTTTTCTAAATAGAAAACTAACCAACACACAAATAAGAATGGTGTAAACCAGCTGCATGTTCAGCATCCAGGATACGGGTTTTACACCTATCAGAATATCCCGCAGGGTACCACCGCCTGCGGCGGTGACAAATGCGATGATCACAATCCCAAAAAGATCCAGTTTCTTATTGAAAGCAGCCATCGCACCAGATATGGCAAAAGCAATTGTACCCAGCAGGTCAATTATTTCTATAAATCTCATTTGCCTTGGGTCAGGTAACTATAATCTTTCAGAACGGTTCTGATAAATTCAGGATCTTTCATTTCGCTATTGATATTTAGCATGGCGGCTACTTTGTTGCGCAGCATGTGCAGTGTGTTGTAGTCGCGGGTCTCACCGGCAAGCCGATAAATTTCCTTGATCTCATTCACGTCATGATCGGTCAGCTGGTGGACGGTCAGGAAAGCAGGTTCATATTCTTCTTCAAGGTCTTCTAGGATGGTGTGGCTTACCTTGGTTTTTTTGCGGTAGTCAATCACGATGGTATCTGCCGCGGTATCTCCCAGTCGCTGGGTGCGGGGTGTAAAGATCATGGATATGATTCCCGCGCCACCATTGGTTGCCCAGATATCAATGGGTCGTATCATCCAGGTGATAAGGTAATCAGACCAGGTGGCTGGCGATCCATCTACTTTTACCAGTCTCATTTTCACCAAAAATTTCCCCAGCGTGCGTCCCTGAAAAATAATATTGAACAACAGGCTGTAAATAAAAACGGGTATGTAAAACAATACCTGGATGCCCATCGTATCGTTTTTAGTAAATACTTCCTTGAGTCCCAGCCCCAGGTATTCCACCCCTATCACATAGATAAACAGGATCAATAGATCGATCAGGAATGCGGTGATCCGGTAGCCCACGCTGGCAATATTGTAGTCAATGTTTACATTCTGCGCGGTAGATACGGCGGTGTTTGTCATAGGTGGCTACTCTAGTTATCTTAGCGCAAAAAACGACTCATGCGGGAAGCTGCTTTCGTCAGGCAAAATAAAGAAAAATGGATGGCTTTTGAAAAGGCGCTGGATTCTGGCGCAAAGATAGATCCAGACAGGCTCGCAAACCTATATATCCAGTTGACAAACGATCTGTCCTATGCGCAGACTTACTACCAGACCAGCAAGACCTTGCAGTACCTGAACTCTCTCGCAAGCCAGGCGCATCAGAAGATCTATGTCAACAAGAAAAAGGATCGCAACCAGATCTTCAGATTCTTTAGCCATGATTTCCCCTTGTTTTTTGCAGATCATCTCAAAACGCTGGGATTTGCTTTTTTGATTTTTATGGTGGCAGTCGCCATAGGTGCGTTGAGTACTTCTTACGATGATTCCTTTGTTCGATTGATTCTGGGCGATGCTTATGTAAACATGACCCTGGACAATATCCAGGAGGGAAATCCTACCGGTGTCTATCAGCAGGACGGGGCTTTTGGGATGTTTGCCCGTATTACCTATAATAATATCCGTGTGGGTATGCTGTGTTTTGCCGCTGGATTACTCACGTCCATCGCTGCGGGTTATATATTGTTTTCTAACGGGATTATGGTGGGAGCTTTCTTTGGCATGTTTGCTAATGAGAATGTTGCGCTGGAATCCTGGAGTGTGATCATGCTGCACGGTACCATTGAACTGTCCATCATCGTGGTATGTGGTGCGGCAGGAATGGTGATGGGAAATGCCATCCTTTTCCCTGGTACTTATGCCAGGCGGGTTTCATTTGTAAAAGGTGCAAAAAAAGGAATTAAAATCGTCATCAGCACCATCCCGTTGTTTGTTGTGGCTGGATTTATTGAGGGATTTGTTACCCGCTACGCATTTATGCCCAGCATCATCAAATATGCGATCGTTTTGATTAGCGCAGCAATAATCGTAGGTTATTACGTACTTTACCCACTACACCTAAAATCAACTTATGGCCGATTACATAGAGCCTAGATTGCGCCGCGATTTTGGCGGGATCATCACTGCCTATTTTAAATTCCTTAAGCTAAACATGGCTGGGATATTCCGTGCATTTATTGCTTACAATGGAATTTTTGTCGCCCTGTTTGTCATCACCTCCTACATGCTGGTGACGGGATTTACAGACGTCGTCGCTGGAATGCGCGGTGGGAGAGTTCCCTATGAAGAAACCGGTGATTACGCATTTGCCACCATGCTGGCGGGTTTTGGGATGATGCTTTTCATTGTCGTCTTCCTTGCTGCATCGGTTTTTAATTACGGCTTGTCCAGTAGTTATGTAAGTATCTACGAGCGCGAGAAGATCAATAATATTCCCCGCCGCGCTGTCTGGAAAAAAACAGTCCGCATTCTGGCTGGGCTGGTATTGTTTGCCCTGGTTGCGATTTTACTTTACATAGGATTTTTTATTGTCCAGTTGATTCTGGCATTCATCCCCATCATAGGCAGCATCGCGTCGCTGATTATAGGTTTTGCGTTTAATGCGCTGCTCAGCATGGCCGTTTTTAGTTATGTACACAATGATGACGTAAACGTTTTTGACGCGATAGGCGAGTCGTTCAGCCTACTGTTTGTAAACGTCTGGCGCGCGATAGGGGTCAATTTTGTGCTGGGACTGATCATCCAGCTAGGATTATACGCACTCACCATTGCGCCAGCCATCATCACGGGCATCGTGATTTTTCATACGGTAGAAGAGCAGGGCGGCATTACAGAGAGTGTCCTGAGCCAGATCATGCTGGTCATTACGCTGGCCCTGCTATGTGTGATTGCGATGTTTTCACAAGTGTTATCACAAACCGTCAACGCATTTTTATACTTTAACCTGCACGAGACTAAGTACAATACCTACCTCCAGTCACGCATCACCCAGCTAGGCCAGACTACATGAGAAAGTTGTTGTTTATGGTGTTGTTTGTTTGTTCCGCTTTCGCGAAAGCGCAACTAGTACCAGACCTCGTGCCCACAATCGAGCAGCAGCCCAGGAATATCACAGATACGCTGGACCGCAAGTACGACGAGCGCAAACTGGAAGTACCGCCGCTGGACAACCTACAGGAAACATATACGGGCAGGGAATTTGAATACAACGAGTCAAACGACAAATCGCAGAATTTCATCAGCGAGTTGCTGGAGAGTTTTTTTAAATTTCTGGCAGATCTATTCGGTATCTCACTCAGTCCATTCTGGGCAGAAGTACTCACCTATGTGGTGTATGCGCTTATGGGCGCGTTTGCAATTTACTTACTGGTCAAGGTTTTGAGCAAGGAATCACCATCTGCACTTTTATCTCGCCGCAGCGTGAATCCCGCGCAGGTAAAGATAGAGGATGCACATATCGAGCAGGTGGATCTTACAGCGGTTTATAGACGATAGCATCGCCAGTGGTGATTACCGCAGCGCGGTGCGATTCCTGTATCTGGACGTGCTCAAGGATCTGAGCGCGCGCGGTGCCATCAAGTGGAACCACCAGAAATCAAATGCAGATTACTACTGCGAGATCAAGAATCCAGTGATCAAGGAACGTTTCAAAAAGATCTCCTATCTCTACGACCACGTCTGGTACGGTGAATTTGCGCTGGATAGGGCAGGATTTGACAAAGCCAGGGTAAACTTCAACAACCTCTACAATCAGGCCGCATGATCGATAGAAGAGGGAAGATCATATTGTATGCGATAGGTGTGTTGCTTGCGCTGCTGGTGGTAATTGAATTTACCCGCCCGCGACCGCTGGACTGGAGTTATAGTTATACGAGTGGGGATAAAATCCCCTTTGGCGCGTATGTGCTTTTTGACCAGCTACCCCAGATTTTTCCAGGTCAGCCCGTCAAAAGCGTGGATCAGGTCCCCATGGACTTTTTGAGGGATAATGATAGCCTGACGGGAGCCAACTATATATTCATCAACGACTACCTCTATTTTGACAAGGTGGAGGCCGAGTATCTGATGAAATTTGCCGCTAGGGGAAATAAGGTTTTTATTGCTACAAACAGTGCTTTTGGCGAGCTGGCAGATACGCTGGGCATGCAAAACGTCACGCTTACTGTTTATGATACCCAGGAGTATGATACGATCCGCACCCGGCTGGTGAATCCACGATTCAAGGATAGATCCTATGTCTATGACCGCGGCACGGAATATTCCTATCTGGAAGCCTATGACACGCTTACCACGACCATTCTGGGCGAGGTATTGCCGCTGGAACCCAGCAAGGGTTTTATCGATAGATTTTTAAATAAGGAACCCAGAGGAACAAAAACCAACCGAAGATGACGAGGAAGAGGAAGAAATCGACAATCGCGATATTCCTCAAGTCAACTTTATAGAAGTAGCCGTGGGCGATGGTGCTATTTATTATAACCTGAACCCAGCGGCTTTTACAAATTACTACCTCTTAAAAGGGAAACAGCAGTACGCGGTAGAGGCGCTGTCCTATATGAATGATGGTCCCGTGTTCTTTGACGATTATGGGAAATCTGGTAGGAAAGTGGTTGCGTCACCGCTGCGTTTTGTGCTGTCACAGCAGCCGTTGAAATGGGCTTATTTCTTGGCTTTGGCGGGTGTGTTGCTATACATGGTTTTTGCCAGCAAGCGCCGCCAGCGTATTATCCCAGTAGTCAAGCCACTTGAAAACAGTACGGTAGAATTCACGCGCACAATAGGTAATCTATATTTCCAGAGTGGCGATCACACGGGCATCATCACAAAGAAGATCAATTACTTTCTGGAATCCATCAGATCGCAGTATTACCTGGACACCCAGCAATTAGATGACACACTAATAGAACGGCTAAGTGTCAAATCTGGCGTTGACCAGAAACAAACGGCAGATCTGATCAACTATATCAATCAGTTGCGCGGGAAACCGTCACATATTGAGTATGAGCTCAAACAATTGAACAAAAAAATAGAGACTTTTAAATCGGCAGCGGGTCATTTTTGAGATTGACTTCCGATTAAAAGGGTGGCATTGTGGCCAGCTTTCACGCTTTGCCCTGAGCCTGTCGAAGGGAAAGCACAACAACTAAAACATGGAAGAAAACAAAAACAATTATAACGAGGAAATCAATCAAGGGAACGATCAGCAGGAGTCACAACAAGATGAACAAAACAAGATCGACCTTTCCAAACCAGCACAGCAACAGCACGTGGTGCAGCCTGATGAAGATGCAGCAGCAGACTTACCAGAAGTAAATCAATCCTCAGAAATTACTGGGGATGCAGACTCTTTTAGTGAAAGTACGGATAATCTTGAATTTAAGAACAGAATTGACCTAGGCGATCTAGCAGACGCCGTAGAGAAGATCAAAGCGCAGTTGCGCAAGGTCATTGTAGGTCAGGAAGAGATGATCGAGCTGCTTATCGCCAGTATTCTAGCAAATGGTCACTCGTTGATTGAGGGTGTTCCTGGTGTGGCCAAAACCGTCACTGCAAAATTACTTGCCCGCACCATGCAGGTAGATTTCTCGCGTATCCAGTTCACGCCAGATTTGATGCCCAGCGATATTCTGGGAACCAGCGTTTTTTCAATGAAGAACAACGAGTTTGAATTCAAGGCAGGCCCCATCTTTTCAAATATTATCCTGATTGATGAGATCAACCGTGCACCCGCAAAAACCCAAGCGGCTCTTTTTGAAGCCATGGCAGAGCGGCAAATTACCATTGATGGTACAGAGTATGCGTTGAACGCACCGTTTCTGGTTTTTGCCACACAGAATCCAGTGGAACAGGAAGGAACCTATCGCTTGCCAGAGGCGCAACTGGATCGTTTTCTTTTTAAGATCAATGTAGATTATCCTAATCTGGAAGAAGAAATCAGAATACTGGAAGGAAATCACAAACGAGAGAATGCAGATCCAGATTCACTGATCACAGGCGTTCTCAATGCAGAGGAAATTGTCAAATACCAGCAAAAGGTGCAGCAGATCATCATCGAGGATAATCTGATCAAGTACATTGCCCAGATCGTGATGGACACCCGTACAAATGCAAATCTTTATCTAGGAGCATCGCCCAGGGCAAGTATCGCTATCATGAGTGGTTCAAAAGCCTATGCAGCGATGATGGGTCGCGATTTTGTGACTCCAGATGATATTAAGTATATCGCAAAATCGGTCTTGCGCCATCGCATCATCCTTACACCAGAGCGCGAGATGGAGGGATTCACCGCAGATCGTGCCGTCGCCCAGATTATTGAGACCCTAGAGATTCCTAGATAGTGAAGAAAATCTACAAGAGCTTGTATCTATCTGCGCGGTTTTTTACCGTGTTGATTGTGCTTGTAATTTTATTTGTGGTGGCATTTGTCTTTCCGCAATTTCAGGGCTACCTGCAGTTTGTTTTTTATGGGCTAGTCACTTTGCTTATCCTGGATATTATACTGCTCTACCGCACCCGCAATGGTGTTACGGCCGGTCGCCATTTACCTAAAAAGCTGTCAAATGGTGATGAGAACCCTGTCCAGCTGGAAATAGGCAATCAATATGGTTTTAAAATTCAGGTAAAGATCGTGGATGAACTTCCCATCCAGTTTCAGAAGAGGGATTTTGAGATTGTGGCATCCGTTGATTCTGGTAAGATGCGGGAGTTCAATTACACCGTACGACCAGTTGAACGTGGCGAGTATCATTATGGTGCGGTCAACGTTTTTGTGGCTAGTTTTCTGGGTTTGGTTAAACGCAGGTATATCTATGATCAAGGCGCGATGGTTTCCAATTATCCATCGTTCCTGCAGATGCGCAAATACGAGCTCATGGCTTTTTCAAACCAACTGAAAAGCTACGGCCTCAAGAAAATCAGGCGCATAGGCCACACGATGGAATTTGAACAGATCAAGGATTATGTGCTGGGCGATGACGTGCGCAATATTAACTGGAAAGCCAGCGCAAAACGTCGCGAACTCATGGTCAATCAGTTTCAGGATGAGAAGTCGCAGCCTATTTATTCGGTGATTGATAAAGGCCGGGTAATGAAAATGCCTTTTGAGGGATTGAAATTACTGGACTATGCGATAAATGCAACACTCGTTATTTCAAATATCGCCTTGAAGAAAGGGGATAAGGCAGGAATGTTTGGTTTTTCAGATCGCGTGGCAAATCAGGTAATAGCGCAGAAAAGAGCCTCCCAAATGAATCTGATTCTAGAAACGCTCTATAATCTAGATACAGATTTTAAGGAAAGTGATTACGGTAGGTTATACGTAGATATCAAGCGCAAGATCACCCAGCGCAGCCTGCTGTTGCTTTACAGTAATTTTGAAACCCTCGATGCCCTGCACAGGCAGTTGCCATATCTACAGGCTATCGCCAAAAACCATTTACTCGTAATCATCTTTTTCAAAAACACAGAATTGGACGAGTTCGTACAGAACGACGCCGCAAACACCCAAGATATTTTTGAAAAAACCATCGCCGAAAAATTTATCTATGAGAAAAAGCTCATTGTCAACGAGCTCAACAAATACGGCATACAAACAATCCTCACCAGACCACAGGATCTGACAGTAAATACGATTAATAAGTATTTGGAAATCAAGGCTAGGGGGTTGCTGTGATTTTTTTTACAAAGTCTGTAGTTAGGCGAGAGTGATTTTGGAATTGTCTGAAAGATGACTTAACTTTAGGCATCATGCAAAAGCGACTTTATTTTTATAATACGTATTTAGGTAAAATGCCTCTCTGGAAGCAAGTGTTGATCATGCTTCCGGTAACATTTGTTTTTGTAACTCTGCCACTTTTATCAATAGATTATTTTAAATGGCTTGATAAATTCAAATATTTAAGCATAGGCTTAAACTCTCTGCTATTGCTTTACGTGCTTTTCATTTTTGTTGTCAATAGGTGGACCGACAGGTACAGTGTAATAAACCAAACTCGATTTCGGTTAAAAATCGAAAAAAAAAGTTAGAGGTAGACGCCAAACACATTGACTCTGTAAAAATCAATGACGGTCAGCTTGAAATTGTCCGTATAAATAGGCTTGACACATTTGACGTATCACAAATTAGGGAAAAAGATCTCAAGCGTTTACTTCTCTTAATTAATGAGCAGCGTCTTGCTGCTGGGAGAGAGCTTAGTCTTTGAAATTAGCCACTTCCGAAAATAGGAAGGTTAATAGAAGTTGGATGAGGCTAGTGGTTAGCGACAATTGTTTTGTTTACTAAAACAGTAGCAAATCAACCAGCGATCTGCGAAACATTTGGCTAGTTTCTTTGACTAGCACTCAATTAACGGGTTTTCAATTACCGCAGGAATTTTTAAACAGTTCAAAAACAAATAAAATTCTAGAACGAGCTGTGCTCAGTTTTTAGTAAATCCAATTCTTTTTTGATTTCCAGCGCGCGTGAGTTGATACCATCGGCTGCATTCCTACATTTTGCTGCTGTCTGAAAAGATCGCTTCATAAGCTCGGAATACTTTTTTTCCAACGTCCTTATTTTCTCCTGCGCTTCCGTGTAACCCATGGTTCTTATTTGATGTTGCAAGTATAAAAACCATCATGTTAAAGGTCTATTTACGTCAAATGCCCTAGTAGTTAATACTTGTTAAATTAAGATTATTCTTACAATATTAACCGCTAATCATCCAGAAAGCTGACGATATGATCGGTTTTACCGATAAAAACAGGGGATCATATTTTCGGCTATTTGTCCTGTAAAGAAAAAACCCGTCTCAATAATTCACTCGTACGGGCAGATAGATTATTCCTGATTTGAACTTCCTCTTTTTCTATCATTCTAAATACTCCCTGCAAGGCTTGATCCGTAACATAGTCAGTAAGATCCGGATTAACGTCAGTTACTAGTGGCAGGCTGTTGTATCTGTTGATCGCATCTGTCCATAAAGTAGTTGCTCCCACCTTGCTCAGATTATTATCGATGACTGGTTTGAATTTTGCGTAAAGCTGTTGTCTGGTTGAGTTTCTTAGGTAACTGGTCGCTGCATCATCTTCCCCCAGTAAAATTTCCCTTGCATCAGTAAAGCTGATATCCTTTACCGCATTTACAAATATGGGCAGGGCTTCTTTGGTGGCATCTTCTGCCGCGCGATTCAAAAGTTTTAAACCCTCATCTGCTACGTTGTCGAGTCCTAGTTTTCGCAATCCGCTATCCACTTTTTGTAGCTCTTCTGGTAATAAGATTTTCACCAGCTCGTTCCTGTAGAAACCATCGGTTTGCATAAGCTTGCTCACTTCTTGTTCAATCCCTTTATCCAGCGCAGCCCGCAACCCATTGCTGATATCCAGATCAGAAACTGGTCCTGCCTGTGGTAGATTATTGACTACCTGCTGCAATTCTGCACAGCCTGTTAGTCCAAGTATGAGTGTAAAACAAATGATGATCTTTTTCATAGTGAATGATTTGTGGTCAAATGTAGGTGGTTACTAGGTTGTAAAGTGTTACGCTTTCGCGAAAGCGTAAACCTAAAATCACTTAATCTTCAATTCCTTTTTCAAAAACCTCGCCGTATGGCTGTCCTTGCTTTTGGCGACCTGTTCTGGTGTTCCCTTTGCAACAATATTACCGCCGCCACGACCACCCTCTGGACCTACGTCAATGATATAATCTGCTATCTTGATAACGTCCATGTTATGTTCAATAACAAGAACCGTGTTGCCTTTATCGACCAGTTTGTTCAGTACGATTAGCAACACCCTGATATCTTCAAAATGTAGTCCGGTAGTAGGCTCATCCAAAATATAAAACGTATTACCCGTATCGCGTTTGCTGAGCTCGCTAGCCAATTTTATACGCTGCGCCTCACCACCAGATAGGGTAGTGGACTGCTGTCCCAGCGTGATATAACCTAGACCTACGTCCTTGATGGTTTTTAGCTTGCGGTAGATTTTTGGAATCGGCTCAAAGAAATCGGTTGCCTCATTAATTGTCATATTTAGCACGTCGCTGATGCTTTTCCCTTTGTAGCGTATCTCCAGGGTCTCCCGATTAAAGCGCTTACCCTGGCAGGTTTCACAAGTCACGTGTACGTCTGGCAAGAAATTCATTTCTATCACCCGCACACCGGCACCTTTGCAGGTTTCGCAACGGCCACCTTGTACATTAAAACTGAATCTCCCTGGTTTATACCCGCGGATCAAGGATTCCGGAGTTTTGGCAAAAAGTGCTCGTATCTCACTAAAAGTTCCCGTGTAGGTCGCTGGATTGCTGCGCGGTGTGCGGCCTATGGGACTCTGGTTAATGTCAATCACCTTATCACAGTGATCTAGCCCCTTGATAGATTTATAGGGCATGGGGTTTTTAACACCATTAAAGAAGTGAGCATTCATGATAGGGTAGAGCGTCTCATTGATCAGCGTACTCTTCCCAGATCCTGAAACACCAGAAACAACAATCATTTTGCCTAGCGGCAAATCGATATTGACATTCTTGAGGTTGTTGCCAGTCACACCCTTGAGAGATATTTTTTTGCCGTTTCCTTTGCGTCTTTTGGCGGGAATTTCAATCTGTTTCTGGCCGTTGAGGTACTGTGCGGTAAGGGTATCGTGTTTTAGAATTTCGCTGGGAGTTCCCTCACTTATGATCTCGCCACCATGCCTGCCAGCGCGCGGGCCTATATCCACCACATGGTCTGCGCGCTCGATCATGTCCTTATCATGTTCCACAACCACGACACTATTGCCGGTATCCCTTAGCGATTCCAGTGAATTGATCAATTTCTCATTGTCCCGCTGGTGCAGGCCTATGCTGGGTTCATCCAGAATGTAGAGCACGCCCACCAGTTGTGATCCTATCTGGGTTGCAAGCCGTATGCGTTGCGCTTCCCCGCCAGAAAGCCCTTTGGCACTGCGATTAAGTGATAGATAATCCAGTCCCACGTCCAGTAAAAACTGCAGTCGTTCACGGATTTCCTTGAGAAGTTCTGTGGCTATTTGTTTTTGCTTTCGCGAAAGCGTACTCTCTAAACCCTCAAACCATTCCACCAGCTGTACGATATCCATACCGGCAAGCTGGGCGATATTTTTCTCACCCACGCGGAAGTAGAGTGATTCCTTTTTCAGGCGGGTGCCCTCACATTTTGGGCAGGTGACATTGTCCATAAAAGACTTTGCCCAGCGCACCAGGCTCGTGCTGTCATTGTTCTTATACGTCTGCTCAATAAAATTGGCAAGTCCCTCAAAATCAATTTTGTATTTACGATTGACACCCAGTTCCTTGCTGTTTACCTCCAGCGCATCGCTACCGCCATAGAGAATCATCTTAATGGCCTCTGCGGGAGCTTTTTCCAGCGGGTCGCTCATCTTAAAGTTATACTTTTTGCCTATGAGTTCCAGCTGCTTGAAGATCCAATTGTTCTTCTTCTGCGGGTATGGGGCAAGACCACCTTTATTGATGCTCAGACTCAGATCTGGAATGATTTTTTTATCGTTTACCTGATAAAGTTGGCCTATGCCGTTGCATTTGGGACAGGCGCCTTTAGGGCTGTTGAAAGAGAAATTATTGGGTTCTGGCTCTGGGTAGGAAATGCCCGTTTCTGGACACATGAGGTTCCTGGAAAAATAGCGTGCCTCCTCGCTACCATGCGGGACGGTCATGGCGATATCATTCCCGTGGTACATGGCCACGCGTATCGCCTCGTCCAGTCGTTTAATATCCTCCTCACTGTCGCCTACCTGCAATCTGTCTATGACAATTTCAATATCGTGGATCTTGTAACGGTCCAGTTTCATACCTTTTACGATATCACGTATCTCACCATCAGTACGTACTTTGACAAAACCTTGTTTGGCAATCTGTTCAAAAAGCTCGCGGTAATGTCCTTTTCTAGACTGGATGACAGGCGCAAGAATGTTGAGGCGCTGGCCATTGTATTCCTGAATGATCAGATCCCTGATCTGCTCATCCGTATAGCTCACCATCTTATTCCCCGTGTTGTAGGAATAGGCATCACTAGCCCTAGCGTAAAGCAATCGCAGGAAATCGTAGATCTCTGTAATAGTGCCCACTGTACTGCGCGGGCTCTTGCTGGTAGTCTTTTGCTCAATGGCGATCACGGGCGAAAGCCCATCGATCTTATCTACATCTGGTCGTTCCAGCCCGCCCAGAAACTGTCTGGCATAAGCGCTGAAAGTCTCAATGTACCGCCGCTGCCCCTCTGCATAAATCGTATCAAAGGCAAGCGACGACTTCCCAGAACCCGATAGCCCGGTAATCACCACCAGCTTTTCCCGCGGTATGTTGACATCAATATTTTTCAGGTTATGGACGCGCGCGCCCTTTACCTCAATGAACTCCTGTGTTTCCTGCATATGGTGATGCAAGATAATTCTACCCTTGCATTTTTACATTAAAGTAGGCTTAAAGAGTGGGAGGGGTTTTGGTAAGTTGAAGAGTTTCCATTACCCAGACTTTCCTAAAGCAAGGGAGTCTCCTAGCTGTAAAATTAATCAGCACGATTCTCCCCTTCCGTTGGAGGGGGTCGGGGGTAGGGAAATGAGTGTTTTTCGAGCAAAGATTTTCCCATCCCCAACCCTTCCCAGAAGGAAGGGAGTTTTGCCAACTGAAAAAGTTAATCGGCACGAGTCCACCTTTCCGCTAAAAGGGGCTGGGGAAAGGGAAATGAGGGTGTTTTGCAGCAAGGATTTCCCCATCCCCAGCCTTTTCCCATCCTCTCATTCATACTTCACTCGTAGGTGTTAGGAGGGAAGGGAAAAGATGGTTTTCTCGAGCAAGGTTTCCCCACCCCCAGCCCTTCCCAAAAGGAAGGGAGTTTGCCAACTGAAAAAATACATCGGCACGAGTCTCCCATTCCATTGGAAGGGGCCGGGGAAGGGAAAACAAAAAAACCGCTCAAAGAGCGGTTTTTCAAATAATATTAGTTCAATATCTTATTTGAACTTTTCTGCGTAGTCTTTGATGGCTTGATTAGTGATTTCAATCGCCTTGTCGCGGCCTTGGAAATCGTGGACTTCAACGCTTTTATTTTCGAGTTTCTTATAGTCTTCGAAGAAATTGTGCATTTCTTTTTTCCAGTATTCCGGTAGCTCGTTCACATCATTAAAATGCGCAACACTCATATCGTTTGCAGCAACGGCGATGATTTTATCATCTTTTTCACCACCATCGATCATCTGCATGACGCCTATGACCTTAGCCTCGACCAGACACATCGGGACGATCTCAATCTGGCTGAGAACCAGAATATCCAGCGGGTCATCATCATCACAATATGTTTGTGGGATAAACCCGTAATTGGCTGGGTAATACATACTTGAATAGATCACACGATCCAGTACAAGCATCCCGCTCTCTTTATCAAGTTCATATTTTGCGCGGCAGTTTTTAGGGATCTCAATAATCGCTTTTACTTCCTGGGGCGCGTTCTCGCCATAATGCACATCGTGCCATGGGTTCATACTCATAATCAGTTGTTTGAATCGGTGGGCAAAAGTATGAATTGTTACGCTTTCGCGAAAGCGTAATTACTCAATCTAACCATCTTGACAATCAGATAGCAAACGCCTCCACTTAAAAATGGGCAACCGGGCTGCATGACTAACCGGGCTCCATATTGCAGAGTGTTAAATCTTTTTCAAGTGTATTTGCACAGCCGCAATGCCGACTACTTTTATAATATGACGACACAGGAACGGCGCGGGTACAAATTTGAGTTTTTCAATCCAGAGGAAAAAGATCCATTTGACAAGTTATTTGGCATTTTTAAGGAGCTAATCACGTATACATCGGGGGATTTTGATGAGGCCATCGACTGGTTACGACAGCTGGACAAGGAATATGAGCTCACCACCTCGGATTATACTATTGATGATTTTATCAACGATTTAAAGGAACGTGGCTACATACGTGAGGAATTTGAAGATCCGCAGGACGGTGAGGGTAAGGATGGCGAGGGCGAGCGTGGTACTGGCAGCGGCAAGTACGCCATCACCGCAAAAACAGAGCAACTACTGCGCAAACATGCGCTGGAGCAGATTTTTGGCAATATGCGTAAAAGCGGTGCTGGGAACCATAAGACCGGAAAATTAGGTCAGGGTGACGAGCATTCTGGTGACTATCGGGCGTATCGATTTGGCGATGGACTTGACCGTATTTCCATGACCGAAAGCCTGCGCAATGCACAAATCAATCGGGGAATGGACGGCTTTTCTCTGACAGAAGATGACCTAGTCGTTGAGGATACACAATTCAAGGCGCAGATGAGTACGGTGCTGATGATAGATATCTCGCACAGTATGATTTTATATGGCGAGGACAGGATTACACCGGCTAAAAAAGTTGCCATGGCACTTGCAGAACTTATCACGACGCGATACCCTAAGGATACGCTGGATATTTTGGTATTCGGGAACGATGCCTGGCCTATTAAGATTGCCGATCTTCCCTATTTGCGAGTAGGTCCTTACCATACCAATACGGTGGCTGGACTGCAACTAGCTATGGATCTATTGCGCCGCAAGCGCAATACCAACAAACAAATTTTTATGATCACAGATGGCAAGCCCAGTTGCCTGCGATTAAAAGACGGTCGATACTATAAGAATTCAAATGGTCTGGATGATTACATCGTTGAAAAATGCTACACCATGGCCGCGCAGGCGCGCAGGATGCACATTCCCATCACCACCTTTATGATTGCAAACGATCCTTATCTACAACAGTTTGTAGATCAGTTTACCGAGGCTAATCAAGGAAAGGCGTTCTACACAGGATTGCAGGGACTGGGTGAGATGATCTTCAGGGATTACGATGCTAACCGCAGAAAGCGGATGAGGTGAAACTGAGATTTCAGTTTTCAATTATTTTACGTAAAATGATCAATAGCTCACGTTGATTATATTCGGCACTTTAAAACATAAGTGATGCGTTATTCATTTTTCCTAAGTATTGTATTTTTCTTAGCCATAATTAGTTGCAAGGAAACAAATCAAGAAACCATGAAAGGAGACCAACCAGATGAACAAATGGCAACTGCCACTCTGGGAAACTGACTTTCTCGATGAGTTTGACACATTTAATGCAGAGAACTGGCAAGACCAGCGTATCTGGGTAAACAACGAGGCGCAATGTTATGTACCCGATGGTGAATATGGCACCAGAGAAGTTTCTGACGGTACGCTTAAGCTAAAGGTCGTGCGACTGGATGAAAAGATGCAGTGTGATAACCTCGATAAGCACGGTAATCAGCATCCACATACGGAATATGCTGCCGGACGTATTTGTTCTAAAAACCGACAGGAATTTGTCAAAGGAAAATGGACTGCGAGACTAAAACTGTCTAGCAACGGTGAGCCTAGTATGTTTCCCGCGTGGTGGTTGCTGGGTGCGCAAAACAACGAGGCACCAGTGCAAGAAGCAGATGAAACCGTTTGCTGGCCGCTAACTGGATCTGGTGAAATTGATATTTTTGAGCATCATGGTGACCACATGAAAAACGAGTTTACTACTGGCGCGATCGTTAGTCTGGGTGAATGTGATAAAGGTGATTGGGAAAGTAGCCGCCGTAATTTTCCCGCGACTTTAAATGACTTTCATGAATATTCCGTCGAGTGGGAGGGAAGTGACTTAGTCTATCGCTTGGATGGAGAAAAAATATATCGCAACGAGGGCCAGGGCGATAAATACCCAGAACCCATGTTTGCGATCCTAAACTACGCAAAAATCACAGATTCACCCATGACAGGCGAGTGGGTGATGGAAGTGGACTGGGTAAAGCATGAGAAGAGGGTGTGATGGGTTGATAACTTAATCGCACTTTTTTAAAAGGTATTTCTTCCTCTAAATATCTATGCTTTTCATATGACCGTTTAATTTTTCTAAATGCATTTTAATTTCTGATCTGACAAGTTTATCTATTTCAGATTGGCTAATTGCTTTGTCATAGGTTTTATTTATTCTAATACTCTCATCTGAATTCGCAAACAGATAATGAGTTTTATGAAATGAAATTCTCACAATAGAACGATGATTAGCGTCCTCAAATCCTCTTCTATTGAGAGATTCATAAGAGTATTCAATAGCAATTTCTTTAATTTTCACACTTAAAACTTCACTTAGAAACAGTTTGATTTGATCTTTCTCTACTTTTTCTGCCGAGGAGCTGTTTATCTGAAGATATAATTTGGTATTCAGATAGAACTTTTCCAGTTTGGAACATTGGTGAAGAAAGAACTCTAACAAAGGTTGAATCGCCTTATCATTTATGGCTTGAAGACTACTTTTAGTTTTAATTACAGTTATCGGTTTACTTAAGTCTTTTATCTTCTGCTCTAGCAATGTAATCTCCTTATCGATATCATCAGGCTCTTCCACACTTTCACCTTTTGC
Organism: uncultured Flavobacteriaceae bacterium; assembly: GCA_963740155.1. Lineage (GTDB taxonomy): Bacteria > Bacteroidota > Bacteroidia > Flavobacteriales > Flavobacteriaceae > Nonlabens. The sequence goes on from CAVUDE010000005.1 coordinate 848,628, forward strand.
ACCTTTGATCATTAATTCCAGAGACGCGATTGTATTCTCACTTATAAAGTCGACTAATGGTTTTAATTCCCCTGAGTCAGCTTGCTGGAGTACGCTTAGATATTTCTGTTTATCTTCTGTCTTTATAACTACTGGCGGATAACCACTTCGTAGTAAAACGAAATTCATCAGTATTCTGGCAGTTCTCCCGTTTCCATCGTCAAATGGATGAATTCTGATAAATCTGTAGTGAAATTCAGCGGCAATTAAAAAAGGATTGGCATCGTTGTTTTCGCTTTTTTTTCTGAACCACTCTAACAGGTCAGACATCATGGCGGGAGTTTCTTCAGGCGTGGCAAATCTGAAGATCTCGCCAGTTTTAGTTTTTACATGGTTGGGACTGGTTTTGTATTGACCCACAGCCACTTTCTTTTTTGTTGGCTGGCCATCTGGAGTGATCGCATCTACTTCGTATGGCTCTTTTAGAATGAGTTTGAGACCGTTGCATAATTACGCATAACAGACTGATTGAGTTGTAGTCATAATTTTTCTCTTAAATTTAGTTCGACTTAGTTTAATTCCAGCCTTTTTTTAGGCCTATTTTTTTGTTGCGAGCGGGTTACTCCCTTTAAATTTAATTCTGAGACGCAAGTATCCCCGGACTTCGGTATAAATTGTAGCATATGGCTTCCATTATGTTTTGGGTATGCATTTTTCCCATTCCCCTATAACGAGCCGTTCCACCACCAAACCAGCGTTTAATCCCCCCGAAGGTGCGCTCTACCTTAAACCTTGTCTTTCCTATCAGTTTATTGAACTTGCTCTCCCATTTTGTCAAGGGTCTGTTCCTGTAGGCTTTTTTTAGAATATGGTTCTTGAGCTTTCGCTCTCTTAGTAGCGCTGCGTTCTTTTCCGATTGATAACCCTTATCGGCCTTAAGAGGTATGTTATGGGGTAGATCTATATTTACCGTGTCGAGTACCTCTTCCAGATTTGAGATCTCATTCTTACTGGCCGTGGTGGTAAGCACTCCCAGTACCAGACCCTGTTCCTCGGTCATGTGGTGCTTTTTGAAACCAAAGTGGTAGACACCGTTTTTTTTCAGCCATGTTGCATCCCTGTCCACACTATCTGCATAATCTCTGGCTACCCCCGGATCCTCTTGTTGCTCTTCACCACGATCTTGGGTCACTTTATGATTGGTCTTTCCCTTTGGTCTAAGCGGTGTATCTACAACGCTGGCATCCACGAGGAGTCCCTTTTTTACTATGATGTTGTGCTGCACCAGCTGCTGGTTGATCAGTCCGAAGAGCTTTTCATAGGTGTTTGTCTTGGTAAGGGCCGATCTGAACCTACTCAGGGTACTGTGGTCCGGGGCTACCTGGTCTATGGACATATCGCAGAAATAGCTGAAGGAGATACTATCGTTAAGGCGATCTTCTACTTCGTAGTCACTCAGACCGTACCAACTTTGTAACAAAGACATCTTAAAGAGTAATAGACCGCTATAGCTTGGCTGGCCTACGGCACTCCTACCCCTATTGTAATCCTTATTGATAAGTTCTTCGATAGGCTTCCAATCAATCAAGGCGTTGATCTGGCTAAAGAAGGTTTTTTTAATCTTTCTGGTTCTTAGATCACAAATGCTATCTGCCAGGGTAGGGTGATGCTGTATTTTCATACCTAAATATAAGTATTGATCAATTGATTTACAAATACTTATACAAGTAAAACTAAGGTTTATTATTGATATTTACCGTGCAACGGTCTCAGTTTGTGTAATTCTCTGATGAAGTTTTCGGTAAGCGGTCTTTGCTCTTTGACTACATCCAGGATCCATTTGACCGCCTCATCATGTCCAGCAACTTCAAAATGATCTTTCAGAGGTTTTCCTTGTGCAGTGATACCAAAAAGAATCAAAGCTTTAGTCTCACCATATGTAAGGGAATTTCCCTCTAAGTGGTTGGAATGATAATTCCAATCCAAGCGGAATTTTTGCGTGATTCTCAACTCATTTTCCTTGCTGATGGGTCTCAATTGATCTAGCTGAGTTTTAAGCTCGAGTATTTTATCCAAACTTTCCATAAGACTGTTTTTTAGCCTTTGAACAATATAGGATACAAAGGGAACTGCTGATTTCTATTCTAGTTTCAAACTTAGGCAACTCCCAATAGGACTACCATCAGGAATCTGCATCACGGGAATATCTTTTATCAATCCTGGATGCTCATCAGCCTGTTTGATCATTTCTAGTAATACCGCATCTACGGGATTTTTTGAAACCTGAAAATGCTCTTCTAGTCTATTGATTTGCTTTTTTACCGCAACTTTAATATTGACATTTACTCCAGCCGACTTATCCAGCATTAGGAGTTTTGTGAGGTAAAGTTCTTTTAGTCTATTACTGATCAGTCGATTGTAATTGGTAAATCTGCCTTGGTCTAGAATTGCAGCGGTGGTTGCGCCCAGCACATCATCCAGTTCTAGATTACGGTTATAGATACATTGCTGGGCAATACGATTAAGCCTGGTGGCATTGAGGATTAAATCCAGCGTAAAATCTGCGCTGGTCACGGCCGCAGCAGTAGGATCAAAAGCTACGCCCGTTTCTGATTTAAAACTTTCTCTTGTTCTGCTGTAACCATACGTGCGAGGAGGGAAATGTTTTAGTAGGTTCTCTGGGATCTTAAGTTGGTTAGGGTCTAGGGTTTTAAGCAAAGCAAGTAATGCATCCCGCTGTTCTTTTCTAGATACGTAAGCAAAGTCTGGATCACCTTTAATGGCGTAAGTATATCGCATTCCGCCCAGTAGTTTTGCGGTAGCTTCTACCTGATAACGGTGTGAGAAATATACTGGCACAAAAACATCCTCTAGCACACTTAGCGGCTGGCCATCTGGAATATTGTTCAAACCAAACTGTTTCATCGCCACCTCACGTATCTCCAGCATACGTTCAAGTTCTTCAGCAGCATTGACACCGTTGTCCCATAAATGAGCACTCGCGTGCGCCCCGGCTGGGTCGCGCGCATCCCGATCACTGATAAATTGTAGATTCTGTCGTACCGCACTTTCCAAAACCGATTTTAAGTATTCCTCTTCTGTCTGATCGCTTGGTGGATTTCCATAGGAATATTGAACGGTCAGTTTATCCCATGTACCTATTCCTGTGGCGTAGGCATCGGTGAGGTTGATTTGGTCATCTTTTAGTTCATATTTGGGATGCGGGTAGTCCATTACGCTGGCGCGCTCGCTTGTACTGGCGGCAAAATTGTGTGCAAAGCCCAGCGTGTGACCTATCTCATGCGCACCCAATTGCCTGATTCGCGCCAAAGCCATTTCAAGCATCTCAGGTGATTCCTCGCCGTTTTTAAACGGATCTTTCAACATTCCTTGGGCAAGCAAATAATCCTGGCGTATGCGCAGGCTGCCCAGGCTCACATGACCTTTAAGGATCTCACCCGTCCGTGGATCTGTGATGGAACCACCGTAACTCCAGCCTCTCGTGCTGCGATGCACCCACTGGATCATATTGTAGCGCATGTCCATGGGATCTGCATCAGCTGGCAGCATTTTTACCTGAAATGCATTTGTATAGCCAGTACTTTCAAACGCTTGATTCCACCATCTCGCTCCCTGCAGCAGGGCAGATCGTACGGGTTCTGGGGTTCCAGGATCTAGATAGTAAATGATTGGTTCTACCGCCTCACTTACACTGGCTTGCGGATTTTTCTTTTCAAGGCGATGCCTGGTAATCCAGCGTTTTTCCAGCGGCGTTCCCACAGGACTGCTGTAATTATAATAACTGGTATAAAATGATCCAGATCGTGGGTGAAACGCTCGCGGCTCATAGCCGTCATCAGGCAGCATGACAAAACTGTGGTGATGCACCACGCTCACGCTTGTGGCGTTAGGAACCACGCTAAGTAGATGGCGGCCCTCTGGCTCACCGGTATAGGTCAGCAGCGCTTCAAACTCTACGTTTTTGGGAAAAGCCTTAGTGTTTTCCATCCACAGTGCACTGCGGGATTTGTCCAGTTTGTAGGTTCCCTCGCCTTTGGCTTTAAGAGTGCTGGCAACACCATGGGCGTCTTCTAAGAGAAATGGTGTAAGGTCAATAAGATAAACGCCATTATCAGTAGAGATAATTTCAAATCCGTAGAGTGTGGATTTTGCAAAAGCTTGTTCCACGCTAGCTTTTTCTGCGGTATTGTTAGTTGTGGCGCGGTATTTTAGATTGGGCTGAATAAGCAGTAATTTATTTCCAGCTTTCACCCATTTCACTACCACACCATCTCCCAGCTGCCCGCGATCCAGGCCTATATCATTTGAACCCACTCCAGTCGTAAGCGCATGGACATATAGAAATTCCTGACCCAGATTCTCATCTTTAACCTGTAGCTGAATTTTACCCTGGTTTTCATTGTAGGTAAAATCATAGAAACCCTTGAATTGTTTCGGTGCTATGGAATCGGCAGTGTGTTTGCGGTGATTCTTGTTAATTACGCTTTCGCGAAAGCGGGATTCATCAACAGCTACACCACCTACTAAATTCTGAACGGAAAGGATGAAAAACGCAATTAGAAATATAGCTCTCATGGATAGGTATAAGAAAGAGCGCAAAAGTTAGTCAAACAACGCCAACTTCTCCAGACTTTCTGAGAGTATTCTTTGCAAGTCAAATCAGCTTGCATCAATGAAAGCTGCGATTTATGGGAAATTTTGTCAAGACAACAAATCCGGTTGTCTTTTTGGTATTTTCCAAAAAACTGAACGACCGATCATTGATTAGCTAACTAAACGGCAAACAAATCACAGCTCCATGCGCTTGAGTTCAGTATAATTTCTCTTGAGCTTGCGCAGTAGGATCCCGTAAAGTAGAAAGTAGAAGAGATAGAGAAATCCACAAATAACCACCGTAACACCAAAAAACACTCCCAGCACAACCGCTCCCACCTGATAAGGATGATCCTGGAATTCCTGTGAGGCACGTATGCTCTCAAAATCTGGACTGTTTTGCAACATGAGTACTGCTGTGATCATCGTAAATACCAGGACATAAATCAGGTTGAACCAGATATACCACTTCATGGTCTTGCGGGTGCGCAGGATATTTTTCATGAGTTCGCGCGTGGGTTGTTCTGCGCTGATACGTATGTAATTGCGCCAAAAAAGATAAATAAAAACCCCGATCGCGCACAGGTGGAAAAACAGGCTCCCGTAGATCAGTTCTGCTCCCGTTATTGCCATTACTTCCTGAATATCGCCAGATGCCATATACCACAGGTCCACGGCGGTAAAAATCACAAACTCGATGATCGCGATGATGAGCAACCACTTTGTGATGCTGCTGGATTTATGGGCGAGCAGGCTGGCGATCTTTTCCTTGGAAAAGTGCGGATAGTCTGCATCCTGCTTGTGCCATTGCTGTTTTAATGCTTCTAGTTGATCCATGCTTATGGATTGATTATGTTAGTCAGTTTTGTCTTGATGCGGTTCATCTTCACCCTGGCATTTACTTCACTTATCCCCATCGTTGCACTTATTTCCTTGTAATTTCTTCCCTCTAGATAGAGGAATATCAGCGCTTTATCAATATCGTTGAGTTGCTTGATGGCACCATACATTAATGTTAGCTGCTCGCTGGTGTGGTCTTCATCATCGGTTTGTGCGATTTTGAATTCCACATTGTCATACTGTTGTGTCTTTACCCGCCGCTGTCCCTTGCGGTAGAGCGTGATCGCGGTGTTGAGCGCCACCCGGTACATCCAGGTAGAGAATTTTGAATCACCTCTGAATTTAGGATAGGCACGCCACAATTGTATGGTAACTTCCTGAAAAAGATCATTATGCGCATCTTGATCATAGGTGTAAAGCCGGCAGATCTTATGCACGATGTTCTGGTTCTTTTCCAGTAGATCAACAAATTCCTGTTCTCTTAATTTACTCAACTCGGGCTGGCTTAGTGTTTCATTAGTGATAGGCGGGCGGTAAAAGTTACAACTTGCATTAAAATCGTTGTTCATTTCTCGTTGCAGCGTCTTTAAACTGGTAACTCATTGTTAAGTGTATGAGTCATGAAATGACTGGTCGCTATCTTCGTAAGAAACCACCATTCCATGAATATTCCAGAGACAGATCTTCCCAGAGTAGTAATTGTGGGTGGGGGATTTGGCGGTGTTACGCTTTCGCGAAAGCTTATAAAACAAAAGCTTCAAGTGGTCCTACTAGACAGGCATAATTACCACAATTTTCAACCTCTTATGTATCAGGTGGCAACTAGCGGTCTGGAACCCAATTCAATCGCATTCCCGTTGCGTGGGGTGGGAGAGCGGGATACAAATTTCCTGTTTAGGCTGGCAGACGTGGAGCGAGTGGATCCAGTCGCAAAAAAAGTTTTTACCTCAATAGGGGAGGCAAGTTATGATTATTTAATCATTGCTACTGGATCGCGCACCAATTTCTTCGGGAATGAGAAATTAAAAGCAGACTCATTAAGCATGAAGACCATACCGCAGGCGTTGAACATACGCAGCTACATGCTACAAAATCTAGAAAAAGCGACCCTTACCAGTAATGATGATGAAAAACGTAAGTTGATGCGCATCGTGATCTCTGGCGCGGGACCTACAGGCAGTGAACTAGCGGGTGCATTTTCTGAATTCAGGTCAGGAGTTTTACCCAGCGATTATCCAGACCTTAATCCAGATCTGATGGAAATCCACCTTTTGGATGGCAGGGAACGAGTACTTGCCGGAATGAGCGAGAAAGCAAGTGCCAAGGCTCAAGAATATCTTGAGAAATTAGGCGTCAACCTTCATTTAAATACCATGGTGGAGGGCTATGACAATGAGGTGGTAAAAACAAACACTGATCTTACACTAGAGGCATATACATTTATCTGGAGTGCAGGGGTCATAGGAAATCCTTTGAAAGGGCTGAAAAAGGAAAGCATTGCCGAAAAGCCTAAGCGATTCTTAGTCAATAGATTCAACCAGGTCAACGGTTACGATAATATTTTTGCGGTAGGTGATATTGCCTTAATGAAAACGCCTGAGTTTCCTGACGGTCATCCCATGGTGGCGCAGCCCGCCATCCAGCAAGGTGACAACCTGGTAAAGAATTTTAAGCGTTTGCTTGCCGGTAAGAACATGAAAGAGTTTTCGTATTTTGATAAGGGGTCAATGGCGACGATAGGTCGCAATAAAGCCGTGGCAGACGTTGCAGGTATAACGCTGGGCGGTTTCCTGGCCTGGTTTACATGGCTTGCCGTACACTTATACTTCTTGCTAGGCGTGCGCAATCGTCTTGTGGTGTTCCTCAATTGGGTGTACAATTACTTCAATTTTGATAGGGCATCGCGATTGATCATACGACCATTCAATAAGAAAAACGTACTGGATAAGTATGAACAACCCTATGATTCTGCTATATCATAAACAAGGTGCTTTACACCGTTTTATCTAGCCTGTTTGCTACCTTTGTGGGACTTTTTTACAATTCAAATATTTTTATATGAGTTCTTACGACGTGGTAGTAATAGGTTCTGGTCCTGGTGGTTATGTGGCAGCAATACGTTGCGCACAATTAGGGATGAAAACCGCCCTGATTGAAAAGTATGATACGCTGGGTGGTACATGCCTTAATGTGGGCTGTATTCCATCCAAAGCCTTGCTGGATTCCTCACATCACTATCACGATGCCATTTCTCATTTTGAGGAACATGGTATAGAAATTCCAGACGGTATAAAAATCAATTTCAAGCAAATGATCGACCGTAAAAAAGGTGTGGTGGATATGACTTGTGATGGGGTTGCTTTTTTGATGAAGAAGAATAATATTGAGGTTTTGACAGGCGTAGGTTCATTCAAAGATGCCACGCACATCCAGGTCAACGGCGAGAAAAAACAAACCATCGAGGCAAAACATACCATCATTGCTACTGGTTCAAAACCAGCAAATCTTCCTTTCATTAATTTAGATAAAGAACGTATCATAACTTCTACAGAGGCTCTATCGCTTAAGGAAATTCCTAAGCACATGGTAGTGATAGGCGGTGGCGTTATCGGGCTGGAGTTAGGTCAGGTGTACCGTCGTTTAGGTGCAGAAGTAACTGTGATAGAATATCTGGATAGGATTACGCCAGCCATGGACAAAACAATGTCTAAAGAATTGATGAAAGTGCTTAAGAAACAAGGCGTAAAATTCCACCTATCACACGCGGTGAATAAGGTTGAGCGCAAAGGTGACACCGTAACCGTAACCGCCAAAAATAAAAAAGACGAAGAAGTAACTTTTGATGCAGACTATGTATTGGTTTCAGTAGGCCGCAAGCCATACACAGATGGACTGAATGCAGATGCCATTGGTTTAAAGATCAATGAGCGCGGTCAGATTGAGACTAACGAGCACTTACAAACCAATGTTGCCAATATCTACGCGATAGGCGACGTGGTTGCAGGAACCATGCTAGCCCACAAGGCAAGCGAGGAGGGAACCATGGTTGCTGAAATTATCGCTGGCCAAAAACCACACATCAATTACAATCTAATTCCCAATGTAATCTACACCTGGCCAGAAGTTGCCAGTGTCGGAAAAACTGAGGAAGAATTAAAAGAAGCTGGTGTGGATTATAAGTCTGGTTCATTCCCTATGCGGGCGCTAGGTCGTTCCAGAGCCTCTGGTGATATCGATGGACTGGTCAAAATTTTGTCTGATAAAGAAACTGATGAGGTGCTGGGCGTTCACATGATCGGTGCCCGTGTTGCAGATTTGATTTCTGAAGCGGTGGTTGCGATGGAATACCGCGCAAGTGCTGAGGATATTGCACGTATGTCACATGCTCACCCTACCTATGCAGAAGCAGTAAAAGAAGCAGCTCTTGCAGCAACCGGCGATAGAGCCGTACACGTCTAGTAAATCAGAAATACTAATTATTTGAGGCACGATGCCCAGACATATTCACACGTATCCTATTGATGATGCTGCAGATTTCAAAAAGCGGCTACTCAGCTTTTATAGGAATGAGGAATATCTGGTTTATCTAGAAACTAATTCCAGCGAAAACACAAGCACACAATACGACGCTTTGCTGGCAGTGGGCAAACTTGATTCAATTGAATCAAGCTGGGATAATGCCTGGGAAAAATTAGCCACTTTTGGAAGAGAGCAAGCCGACTGGATTTTTGGTTATCTGGGCTATGATCTCAAAAATGATTTAGAGGATTTACTCAGCAACAATGATGATCTGGTTGAGTTTCCGGATTTATTATTCTTTGTTCCAAAACTGGTCTTAGAAGTAGGTAGCGATCATGTGAATATTCATTACTTAGCTAAGGATTCAGAGAATTTGGATCATTTAGTGGGTGAGATTCTAGTGCATCAATCGGCTGAGTCAATCAATTCCAGTAATTCTAAAACCGCACTGCAACCTACGGACTCTAAAAAAGAATACATTGAGAAAGTAACCCAATTCCTTAACCACATTCATCGCGGTGATATTTATGAGGCAAACTTTTGTACTGCTTTTACCGCTGTGGGAGTTGAACTAGATTCGGTCGAGTTGTTCCATTACCTTAATGAGATAAGTAAACCGCCATTTGCCGCGCTGGCCAGACTGGGCGATTATCATATTACCAGCGCAAGTCCAGAACGATTCATAAGAAAAACGGTAAGTCACGTGATTTCCCAGCCCATCAAGGGAACGGCCAGAAGATCCTCTAACGCCGTTCAAGACCGGGATTTGATTGAGCGATTAAAAAACGACTCAAAAGAGCAATCTGAAAATGTAATGATCGTTGATCTTGTGCGCAATGATCTTTCCAGAACCGCTAGGAAAGGGAGTGTAAACGTGAGCGAATTCTTGAAAATATACACCTTTAAACAGGTGCACCAGATGATCAGCACGGTGGCAAGTGAGCTGGATGAACAGTACAATATTATGGATTTGCTCAAAACCACTTTTCCCATGGGGAGCATGACCGGCGCACCTAAAATCAGCGCCATGAAGATCATAGAACAAACGGAATCATTCAAGCGTGGCCCTTACAGCGGCGCATTAGGATATATCTCGCCAGAGAGGAATTGTGATTTCAATGTCCTGATCCGCTCGGTTTTTTACAATAGTGCCTTAAAGAAATTAATGCTGGGCGTGGGCAGTGCGATTACCGCACAAGCAATCCCAGAATACGAGTACGAGGAATGCCAGATCAAAGCCGCCGCACTATTTGAGGCGCTGGAACAACAGGGAATCGTTTATGCTGGATAGACTCAGGTCACATATTGCCGCGACCATGCCAGAGCTGCTAGGCAGCAGGTTAGGTATCGCGGCCAGTGGTGGTCTGGACAGTACGTTGCTGATTCATCTCGCTCATCAGCTGGAATTGGATTTTACTATCTGCCATGTGAATTTCAAGTTGCGCGGTGACGAGTCAGATGGTGATGAGCAATTTTTAAAGAAACTGGCGTCTGAATTGAAGATACATTTCCATTCAAAGACATTGTCTGCAAATGATTATGCGCAGAAAAACAAAGTCTCCACCCAGGTTGCAGCGAGAGAATTGCGGTATTGTTTTTTTGATGAGTTGATACAGGATGGAAAAGTAGATTTTATTCTCACGGCCCATCATCTGGATGACCAGCTAGAGACGTTTTTGATCAATCTAGGTCGTGGTACCGGCATTCATGGTTTGACCGGAATCCCAGCAATCAATGGGAATATCCGCAGGCCGTTGCTAGGTTTTACGCGAGCTGAAATTGAAAATCAAGCGCAATCCATGAAGCTTGATTGGCGCGAGGATTCCAGTAATTCTACCACAAAATACCAGCGTAACAAACTGCGTCACGAGGTCATTCCGCAATTAAAGAATGCGTTGCCACGTTTGGAAATTACGATTAGCGATAGTTTAAAACATCTTACTGCTGCGGCAAGGGTTGTGGATGATGAGGTGTTACGCTTTCGCGAAAGCGCAATTATCAAAACCCAGCAAGGATTCATTATTCATCTGGACAATTTAAAGGCGTCTTCAAACCCTGCATTTTTACTGCATCACTTGCTGAAGAAATACAATTTCAACCCTGCAGATTACGAGCAGTTACTCGATTCTGAAACTGGAACCCAGCTAGAATCTGGTGATTACCGGTTGCTCAAGAATCGTGATGCGATTGAACTCTACCAATTACAAAAAGATCAATCTGACTTAAAAATAAACGGTGCTGGCTCTTACGAAATGGGTGATGCTACGTTTTTTGTAGAACTGCTGGAAGTAGTGGACACTTCATCCACCTTAAGCGAGCACTCAAGTCGTGAAGTCCTGCTGCTAGATGCTGACCAAATCAATTTTCCCCTTACTTTGCGTAGGTGGAAAAGAGGAGATCGCATAGAACCTTTTGGCATGAATGGAAGCAAACTGGTAAGCGACTTGCTGATCGACAACAAAATATCCAGAGCTGATAAAGAAAAATGTCTTGTTCTAACGGTGGCCCACCAGATTTTATGGGTTGTAGGGCATCGATCTAGCAGGCATGGTTTGTTAAACTCCGAGACCCAAAGGGTTATAAAAATTCAAGTAAACCGATGAGAAATTATTTTATAGTAACGCTTTTGCTGCTTTTGGGTCAATTGACAACCGCTCAATTTGCCCAGCCAGTTACATGGGAAGCCAGCGTTGAAAAATTATCTGAAACTGAATACGAGCTCATTGCCACCGCAACATTAGATGCTGGATGGCATATCTATTCACAAACCGCAGTAGATGGTCCATCTGCCACAGAATTTAGGTTTTATGCGCCGAAAAATGACGTTGAGCTACTGGGCATAAATAAGGAAAATGGCGTCTATGCAGAATATGTGGATATCTGGGAATCAGATGTATATCAGTTTTCTGATCAAGCGATTTTTAAACAGAAAATAAAATTACTGGATAAAAGCATTGAATTCATTATCGCAGAAGCGGTAAGTCAAGCCTGTAATGACGTATCCTGCCTGGCACCCACACCTGCCGAACTTATATTTAATCTGAAACCAGATGCCGGAACCTCATTTGAAGCTACGGCAGTAATAGAAAGTTATTATGAAAATGATCTAGAACCGCAGATAGCCCAGGCGCCAGATGCTTCCTCCATTCCTAGAAAAAAAAGTAAAGAATCTGTAATTAAGAATTCTGATAATCAAGAAACCAGCATCTTGAATCAGACCAGCAGATTCAAATCCAGTGGGGAGGAAAAAAGCTTTTGGTTTATTTTTCTGGGTTGTCTGGTAGCTGGGATGCTCACTTTGCTTACACCTTGCGTTTTTCCCATGATTCCCATGACGGTTTCTTTTTTTACTAAACAGAGCACCGGCAAGGCAAACGGAAAGTTCAACGGTTTCCTCTACGGGATTTTTATTGTGTTGATTTATACGGCTTTCAGCTTGCCGTTTTATTTGTTTGAATCTTTTTCCCCTGATTTTTTCTACGAGTTTTCTACTAATCCGTGGTTGAATTTGGTGTTTTTTGCGGTGTTTGTGATTTTTGCCATCAGTTTTTTTGGCGCTTTTGAAATCACCTTGCCCAATAGCCTAATCAATCGCGTGGACAAGGCCTCTAATGTAGGTGGGGTGATCGGTATTTTCTTTATGGCGCTCACGCTGGTGCTGGTTTCATTCTCTTGCACGGGGCTTGTGATAGGCGGGGTTTTGGGCGGTGCATTAGCATCAGATGGCGGTGCGATTGCGTTGACGATAGGTTTGTTCGGTTTCGGAATCGGGTTGGGTATTCCATTTGCGATTTTTGCGTTGTTTCCGGCATTGCTGGACAATCTGCCCAAATCAGGCGGCTGGCTCAATACGGTAAAAGTGTTTCTAGGATTTGTAGAACTTGCATTTGCATTCAAATTCCTGTCCAATGCAGATCTAGTCTGGCAGGCTGGAATCTTGCCGCGCGAGATATTTCTTGCCGTCTGGATTGCCATATTTGGAACGATGGCTTTGTACTTATTCGGTAGGATAAAACTGCCTCACGATGATGTTACAGATAATATTTCTGTAGGCCGCATGTTGCTGGGACTCTCATCGCTCTTCTTTGCCGTTTATCTACTGCCAGGTATGTGGGGCGCTCCAGTTAAAATATTAAGTGGATTTACACCGCCACAAACTTATGCGGAATCTGTATATGGCGTGGGATACAAGAAGACGTTTGACCTGAGCGAGACCTTACCTGAAAACGCAAAGCGTATCGTTCACGGTATCGTAGCTTTTGAAAATCTGGAAGATGGCATTGCCTACGCCAAAGAAGTGAACAAGCCCATTCTCATTGACTTTACTGGATGGACCTGTGTCAACTGTCGCAAGATGGAAGATCGGGTGTGGAGCGAGCCAGAGGTACTTGAATTGCTCAAGAATGAATTTGTTCTGGTATCACTTTATCTGGACGAGGGTGAAGAACTCCCTAAAGATGAGCAGCTTCAATCTGCCACCACCGGCAAACGACTGCGCACCGTGGGGAATAAATGGAGCAACTTCCAGATTGAACGTTACGGGGTAAACGTCCAGCCGTATTATGCCATCATTGATCCCAGCGGCAATGACCTGGTCGAGCCAGTAGGTTACACTCCAGACGCAGAGGTTTATGCGAGCTGGCTGCGTAGTGCGTTGTAGGTGATCAGATGGTTTTATGTGACTTAGCTAGTTTTGGGTCAGGGATGGCATCAAATAAATTCATTTCAATGAATGAACCGTGGTAAGCTCTAATAATCATAGTAGGGGCTTTCAATCTACAAGGTCTTAGCAAACTAAAAATGTATCGACCACGCTTTGATTTAACTGATTTCAAGATCTTAGGATTATCAAGTATAATTGTCTTGACTGCAAATTAGCGAGTATAATTTCATCAGATGGTTTGCTTGTTTTCAGACTATCTATTGAAATATGCTTTTTCTTTATGTTTCTAAGTTTGCGCTCTATACCAAGAGACTTACCAAGGAAAAAGCATGAAAATCGTCATCAAATATTCTTTCAAAACTATAGGAAGTCGTGCCTATCAGCTTAACTAAAGCCATCATATAGTTAATCCGTTTGCCGGTCTAAATCACCTCCAGATAAAGACAGTGGCAACATTAAAGAACTCTACCTTGAGGGTTCAATAAGCAATTGCAAGTTCCACGCTCGCCGCAGGTACGCTGCAAAAGCTGACTAAAGAATGCTAGCTACATAAATAGTTCTCAAAGAAACAGCAATAAAAAAGGCCGTCCAATGGACGGCCTTACTATCAATTCTGAAAAGAACTAAATATTTATTGTACTCTGAAAGTCACCCTTCTTACAAGATGACGGGCAGTGCTACTAGACTTCTGTACTGAAGTATCCTCACCACCACCAGAAGCATTGATCCTAGAAGCGTCGATTCCTGCAGCTACCATTACTTCCTTGATACGCTCTGCTCTATTAGCAGATAATTGCTGGTTGTAATCCTCACCACCTATTTCATCAGCATATCCAGTAAGAGTAGCAGTTTTGGTTGGGTTTTTCTTCATGTAGGTCACGATGGAATTAAGTGCACCTAATGAATAACCCTCTACTTTAGTACTGTTGAACTGGAAGAAGACATTGACATAACCTTGGTTTATCAACTGCTCCATTACATTCTGGCTTGATCCATCTCTTCTTAGATTTTCAAGTTCAGATTTAGTTGCATACCTAGATTCTAGAGAAGACTCCAGTTCATCAGGAATACCATTCTTGTTTACGTCTATAGCGCGTCCTTTTGAATCTACAGCTACACCACTTTCAGTATCGTTGTCACGATCCAGGTAATTAGGAACACCATCTTGATCATCGTCAGTCAGGTCTGTAATTAGCTTTTCAACTTCATTTTCTAGGTTGGATAGTCGCTCATCGAATTGGTTTTCTTCTGAGAACCAGTCAGCGTGTTTGTTGTTACTGCCTAAATAGATATTTACACCTACCGTTACGTTATAAATTGCTCCTTGGAAGCCTCTTGACGGTTCTGATGGAATGTCTATGGTACCATCCCAAGTAATCTCCTGATCAATATTACCTATAAGCGATAAGTCGCCGTATAAAGCGATGCGGTTACTCAGTCTGATTTGTGGAGTGAATCCTACGGTTGCGTGTGAGCCCCATTCCGTGCGCTCATTAAGTCCTAGTGGTGTAGCAGAAATACGTGAAACACCCAGACCACCATGAGCTAGGATATTAAAGGATTTTGTCCACTTTCTGAAGCCTAAAACTTCACCTAGGTTAATATAACCCTCAAAACTTGAACGCATAAAGTTCGTTTCAAACTTTGTGAAACTATCCTCATCATTCTCAATATTAGCATAGCCCAGTTCTAGACCAAAACCAAACTTGTTATTGATCATGTATCGTGCTCCCACTTCTGCTTGAAAGAACGACGGCGTATTTACAAATGCCCCTGGAGCAAACGGGCGTGTAGGCTTGTGAAAACCTGCACCCACGTCTATGGACCAGTGGTTATAGGTCTGGCGTACGTCTAAGGAGTCTTGAGCAGTTTCTTCTGCCATCTGCTCATCCTGCATCTCTGTATCTTGCTGAGCAAATACGGCCATTGAGCAAAGCATCAGACCGGTTATTAGTACCTTTTTCATAGTGTCTATTGATTGATAGATTAACGCAAATATATAAAAGCACCCGACCGTAGGGACTTTTTAGGGGAAAATTTGTAGATAATTTTCTGAAAGAGCGACTATAACGTATGCATTGAGTAGCAATTAGATAGTAGCAATAGGTGAAATTCTAGACTATAATCAACCGAAATTCAAAGTTCACAGGTTGTGAAGCACGACATTGATTTTTATATCAGGCCGTTGCGCTATCTAGATAATCAGGGATTCCATCGCCGTCTGTATCAATCGCATCGCTGGGATTTCCATCACCATTGGGATCTGGGTCTTCATCTTCTGTACGTATTCTATCACCGTCATCATCAGTATCTAGATAGTTGGGAATACCATCACCGTCTGTATCGTCCAGTGAGCTAGCGCTATTCAAGTCGCCATCGCCATTCAGATCTTCAAAGCGTGACAAAATACCATCCTGATCATGATCCGTAATATTTACACTGCGCAATCTAAAGGTAAAGGCCAGTGGTGAGTAGGCGGGGATACCAGTACGAGCACTAGCAAAATATCCTATACCTGATGGGAAGAAAACAGCACCTACACCGCTGCCAGAATATTGCAGCGTACCGTCTGGTTGAGGGGTAATTATATCAGCCCCCTTGAATTCTGCAATCGCTGCCGTAAAACCGTCAATAATGGAGGGAAGGTTGAACCATACCGCATTTTCTGCCAGGTCAAAAGTCTCGTTGTCCAGTGTAAAGCCTTGGTATGAAACCAGCGTGCTATCTGCAAACGTGGGGAATATTTCTCCTGATCCCTCGCGCACTTTAAGGACATAATACTCATAATTGATCCCATCCCTCACGAGATTACGGCTTTCTACCTGTTCCCACAAAGTCACCATACCACCATCAATTGCAGAATCTGCCACTCTGATGGCGAGATCTTCATCTGCTGCTGCATTTTCAAATTCAGTATAATTATAATAGTGCGTCTCCAGGTATTGACGCAGCTCGATAGCATCCTCAACTGCTACTTCATTGCGATCTCTGATAGGAATACCACCGCCATCATCGTCTTCTTCACAGGAAGTGAAGCCGGTTATAAGTGCAATAACTAGGAGTGTCTTGAATACTGTTTTCATTCAGGTTTTATAAGGCGGCAAAGATACAATTTTCACCTATGTTTGTAGTAGTAACGCAGTACTAGTACACTTCTTATGCGAGTAGATAAATACCTGTGGGCCGTACGTTATTATAAGACACGCAGCAAGGCAACTGATGCGGCAAAGAAAGGACGGGTAAAAGTCAATGATCAGGTCGTTAAACCTGCCCGGGACGTTTACCCCGGCGATATGATCCAGGTGCGCAAAGACCAGATAGACTATAAGATTGAGGTAATGGATTTACCGCCCAGCAGGGTAGGGAATAAGCTGGTCAATCTTTATAGGACGGATCGCACCCCAGCAGAGAATTTTGAAGCGCGTAAAATGGTAGAACTCAATCAGGACTATTATCGCCGCAAGGGAGAGGGAAGACCTACCAAAAAAGATAGACGGGAGCTTACCGATCTCTTGAGATCAGAAGAAGAATGAAGTTAGATGCAACATACTGGAATGACAGGTACAAGCAGGGGTCAACGGCATGGGATCTAGGCCGTGTTTCTGCGCCCATGCGAGCAATCATCGACTCCATCAGCGACAAAAATATCCGTATTCTTATTCCTGGTGCAGGTAATTCCCATGAGGCACAGTACGTCATCCAGCAGGGATTTACAGATATTACCGTTCTGGACTATGCCAGCGCGCCTCTCGATCGATTGAAAGGTCGGGGGCTGGATTTATCTCGCTTGACTTTGGTGAATGACGATTTCTTCGGTCACGATGGCACGTATGATTTGATACTGGAACAAACTTTTTTCTGTGCTTTGGAATTACGCTTTCGCGAAAGCTACCCCCTTAAAATCCACCAGCTCCTTTCTAACGGCGGAATGCTCAAGGGCGTTCTTTTCAATTTTCCTGAACAGCGTACTGAGCCGCCCTACACGGGAACTGTAGCAGAATATAAGGGTCTGTTTGAGCCGTTGTTTGAGATCTGCAAACTTGAACCGGCTGAGTTTTCTGAACCGGATCGCGCCGGAAAAGAACTATATATTGAACTCAAGAAAGACTGATATGCCTACTAAAATATTGAATCATAAGCAAGTAAGCCACCGGATCAAGCGTATCGCCTATCAGATCGCAGAGGAATTCCTGGATGAACCGCAAATCGTTCTTGCTGGAATAATGAGTGGCGGCTACAGGTTTGCCCAGTTGCTGGAAACCGAGCTCAAGCAGATTACAGATCGTGAGATCTTGCTATGCCAGGTGGATATAGATAAGGATAATCCCCGCACACAGATTACGACTTCCCTATCACCTAGTGCTTATGCAAACAAGGGAATCGTGCTATGCGATGACGTCCTCAATAGTGGAACCACTCTCATGTATGGTGTGCGACATTTTCTGGACGTGTCACTTAGCAGATTTAAGACTGCCGTGCTAGTCAATCGTAACCATAAGAAATATCCTGTCAAAGCAGATTACAAAGGGTTGTCCCTTAGCACTACGCTTGAGGAACATATTATTGTCAATCTTACAGAGCAGGAATTTAGTGTCAATTTAAAGTAGTCAGAATCTCATTTACCACTGCTGAGTTGGTTTTGTGATCCACGTTGATTGAGCATGTAGCCTGCAGATAAAAAGGACGGCGTTCAAATAGATGCTTTGCTATAAACTCTGCAAGCTCGGGATTGCTATTGACATTTTTAAGTAGCGGCCGGTTTACCTTTTGATCCCTGAGTCGGCTGGTGAGCGTGGTTATACTTGCGTTCAAATAGATAGAAATGCATCCAGGTGTATTGTTGATCTCTCCCATGTTATCATAGTAGCAGGGTGTGCCACCGCCCAGGGAAATGACTGCGTTCTCGTTTGTCTGTAATAAGGTGGAAAGCACCTCTTTTTCTTTTTTCCTGAAGAAGATGGCACCGCTTTGATCAAATATTTCTCTGATGGACAGATTCACTTCTGATTCTATGACCTGATCCAGATCGTAAAACGGCCTTTTTAATTGTCTGGCAAGTACTTTTCCAGTGGTAGATTTACCGCTACCCATATAACCTAAAAGGACTATTTTACTGTGTTTGAGTTCACTCATGATCTTGACCTAAAAAGAGGTCAAAATTAATCCCGAAAACTTTAGCCAGATTGCATTATAGTTTTATATTTGCACCCGCGTTTAAACGACGTCGATCTGGTAGCTCAGTTGGTAGAGCATCTCCCTTTTAAGGAGAGGGTCCTGGGTTCGAGCCCCAGCCAGATCACAAGGAGCTGGGCGGCATGGCTACCAGTTACAAAATAACAGAAGCTCTCTTCCCCAGAGGGCTTTTTTTCTACCCGGGTGCTGAAATTGGTAGACAGGCACGGTTGAGGGCCGTGTGTCGTAAGACGTGTGGGTTCAAGTCCCATCCCGGGTACTTTTTTTTGCGATACATTTAATTACCTTGCACAAGTTAGGGGTTTCTTTTTTTCATCCCCACCCTATATTATATGCAGTGCAGTTTATAAGATAACCCTTTCGTTATAAACCTTAAACTTTCTGTTCTATGACTGTTTCTGAACGTCGCGCCACAGAACAACTATAAGTGCTTTAATATTTAATTCATTCCTATCTTTATACCATGATTGATTTTAAAAAACTCATTGTTATCGAGGCTGGTAAAAGATTTGGCAAACCCATTTTATCTGGCACACGTATTAGTGTGCAAGACGTATTAAGCTGGATGGCTCATGGAATTAGCAGGGAACAAATCATTCAAGATTTCCCTGAACTAAATGACGATATGTTATCTGCCTGTTTGTGGTATGCTGCAAATAGAGAATTGAATACCCGGATTGCTTCTTAGATGCTTTTATTTGATCAGAATATTTCAAATAGAATAGTAAGACTCCTCTAAAGCAATTTTTTTCTAATTGCACTAAGGTTCGTCTTGCAGGATTAGAGGACGCCTCTGATTTGCTGATCTGGAAGTACGCACATCTCCATAATTATTCAATCATCACTTTTGGTTCTGATTTCTTTGAATTTGCTGCACTCTCACCGCCACGCGCATTCACAACATGTGTGAACGCACTTCATAAACGCAGATAAATTTTGCAGAATAAAATAATCGCTACAAGTGAACACGCGTTATTAAACCGCGCAACGCAACTTTTCCTATTACATAACAGCTAATCCTCGACACTTTTAAAAACTAAAAATCCCCAGCACAAATGTGCTGGGGATTTTACTATCTATTGTAATGAAGTAATTACTTCACCACCTCAAAATCTATACTTCGATAGGCTCAGTAAAGGCTACTTCACTTCCTCAAAATCCACGTCTTCTACATCGCTGGTGTCATCACCTGAGGTTCCTGCACCTGCATCTGCACCCGGCTGGCCTTGTGCGCCACCTTGAGCATCCGCTTGAGCTTTATACATATCCTCACTAGCGGCAGTCCATGCAGCGTTCATTTTCTCGAGCGCTGGCTCGATTTGCGACATTTCCTTAGACTCGTGTGCTGCCTTGAGTTCTGCGAGCGCATCCTCAATCGGCTTTTTCTTGTCGTCAGAAAGCTTATCGCCAAATTCCTCTAGCTGCTGCTCAGTCTGGAAGATCAATTGATCTGCCTGATTCAGCTTATCAGCCTTTTCCTTGGCTTCTTTATCCGCTTCGGCATTAGCTTCTGCTTCCTGCTTCATTTTTGCGATTTCATCGTCTGTCAATCCTGAAGACGCCTCAATACGGATATCTTGCTTCTTACCAGTTGCTTTGTCTTCTGCACCTACTTTGATGATACCATTTGCATCTATGTCAAAGGTTACTTCGATTTGCGGTGTCCCACGACGTGCTGGTGGGATTCCATCTAGGTGGAAACGTCCTATGGTCTTGTTATCTGCAGCCATGGAGCGTTCACCTTGCAACACGTGGATCTCAACACTCGGCTGATTGTCAGCAGCGGTAGAAAACACCTGCGACTTTTTAGTCGGGATGGTCGTATTTGCGTCGATGAGTTTTGTCATCACACCACCCATGGTTTCAATACCTAGAGAAAGCGGTGTCACATCCAGAAGAAGAACATCTTTTACATCACCAGTCAATACACCACCTTGAATGGCAGCACCTATGGCTACGACTTCGTCAGGGTTCACTCCTTTTGATGGCTTCTTACCAAAGAACTTTTCAACAGCTTCCTGTACAGCAGGAATACGGGTGGATCCACCTACGAGGATAATCTCGTCGATATCGCCTGTGCTCAATCCAGCATTTTTTAGTGCGGTTTGGCAAGGCTCAATTGTTCTTTTGATCAGGTCATCAATCAGTTGCTCAAACTTTGAGCGAGTGATGGTTTTTACAAGGTGCTTAGGCCCAGTGGCTGTGGCAGTAACATAAGGTAGATTCACCTCGGTTTGCGTACTTGACGAAAGCTCAATCTTAGCTTTCTCGGCAGCTTCTTTCAGGCGTTGTAGCGCCATTGGGTCTTTACGCAAGTCGATGTCTTCCGCTTTCTGGAACTCATCTGCTAGGTAATCGATCAGTTTTTCATCTACATCATCACCACCTAGGTGCGTGTCACCATCTGTTGATAGGACTTCAAATACACCGTCACCCAATTCTAGGATGGATACATCGTGCGTCCCACCACCAAAATCAAATACAACGATCTTCTGATCGATACTTTTCTTGTCCAGACCGTAAGCAAGTGCAGCCGCTGTAGGCTCGTTGATAATACGCTCTACTTTCAGTCCAGCAATTTCACCAGCTTCCTTGGTCGCCTGGCGTTGTGAGTCATTAAAGTATGCAGGAACGGTAATTACCGCGCCAGTCACCTCTGTACCCAGATAATCCTCTGCGGTTTTCTTCATTTTCTGTAGGATCATCGCGCTCAATTCCTGAGGCGTGTATAACCTACCATCTATATCCACACGTGGAGTGTTGTTATCACCTTTTTTCACTTCATAAGGAACACGGTCGATTTCCTTAGAAACCTCACTGTATTTATTCCCCATAAAACGCTTGATGGAAGCAACGGTTTTGGTTGGGTTTGTAACCGCCTGGCGTTTTGCCGGGTCACCCACCTTTATCTCGCCGCCCTCAACAAATGCTATAACAGATGGAGTCGTGCGCTTCCCCTCTGCGTTAGGTATAACGACAGGCTCGCTACCCTCCATTACAGAGACACAGCTGTTTGTCGTACCTAAGTCAATTCCTATAATTTTACTCATTATCTATGATTTTAATTAGTTTTTCAATTTCACGATAGCCTAAAGTCAAGGTTTGTGCCACCAGATTTCCAGTGACAGGATGTCATTATCGCTGCCATTATGAGTAATCACGCTTTCGTACTTCGGCAGGATCAGCATGAGCCTCCCTGCGGGAAAGCAAAACAACTTCAACTTCTACCCAAAAAGACTGTCATGTTGAATACATTTCAGTATCGCACATGGCGCAAGGAATTCTACGCTCACCCGTGCTACTTGAGAGAAGTTGAATCACGTTCAACTTGACAGTAGGGATGTGATAAGGCTTTGCTATTACGCTTTCGTACTTCGGCAGGCTCAGCATGAACTTCCCTTCGGTAAAGCAAAACAACCTCAACCTTACCCACAACGACCGTCATGCTGAATTCATTTCAGCAACACACAGGACGCAAGGAATTCTACGCCCACCCGTGCTACTTGAGAGAAGTTGAATCACGTTCAACTTGACAGTAGCTATGGGGATGCCGTGCTGCAACGCTTTCGTACTTCGGCAGGTTCAGCATGAACTTCCCTGCGGGAAAGCGCAACAACCTCAAACTTACCCACAACGATTGTCATGCTGAATTCGTTTCAGCAACGCACAGGACGCAAGGAATTCCACGCTCACCCGTGCTACTTGAGAGAAGTTGAATCAAGTTCAACTTGTTAATAGGGATGTGACAAGGTTTTGCTATTACGCTTTCGCGAAAGCGTAACAACAGACATAAAACGTAAACATGAACTGTGTTACAAGAGACAAGAAAAAAGAAACAACTAACAATAAGAGTAAGCAACCTTAAACATTGAACATTGAACATTGAACGTGAAACATGAAACATGAAACATGAAACCCAAATTCCGAAACCCAAAAACATCCCCAAAGAACCCGTATTTTTGCGCCTGTTTTAGAAATCTTAAAAACACGACCATGGCGCATGCTAAATACATCTTTGTAACTGGCGGGGTAACCTCATCACTGGGAAAGGGTATCATCGCGGCGTCACTAGCTAAATTATTGCAGGCCAGAGGTCTGCGTGTGACTATTCAAAAACTCGATCCCTATATTAATGTGGATCCCGGGACGCTCAATCCCTACGAGCACGGTGAGTGTTATGTTACAGAGGACGGCGCAGAAACCGACCTGGATCTAGGTCACTACGAGCGTTTTCTGAATGTGAATACCTCCCAGGCAAACAATGTCACGACTGGCCGGATCTACCAAAGCGTCATCCAAAAGGAACGCAAAGGTGAGTTCCTGGGAAAAACCGTACAGGTCATTCCGCATATTACTGATGAGATCAAGGAGCGCATCCAGATACTGGGAAAATCTGGCGATTACGACGTTGTGATCACAGAGATAGGCGGTACCGTGGGCGATATTGAATCGCTACCTTATATAGAAAGCGTGCGCCAGCTGAAATGGGAACTGGGCGAGGATAACTCGCTGGTGATCCACCTGACGCTGATTCCTTATTTAAGTGCAGCGGGCGAGCTGAAAACCAAACCTACCCAGCACAGCGTTAAAACACTCATGGAAAGTGGAGTTCAGGCAGATATTCTGGTTTGCCGCACAGAACACGAGCTTACGGATGAGATAAAAAATAAACTTGCAAGATTCTGCAACGTACGTTCTGAGGCCGTGATCCAGTCCATCGACGTGGATACGATTTACGACGTGCCTAACAAGATGCTTTCTGAGGGTCTGGATAGGGTAGTTCTGGAGGAACTCAAATTACCGACTAATACTGAGCCCAACCTGCGCAGCTGGAACGAATTTGTGCAACGTCACAAGAATCCGATGAGTCAGGTCACGATAGGCCTGATAGGGAAATATGTGGAATTGCAGGATTCCTATAAATCTATTCTCGAGGCCTTTATCCATGCAGGTGCAGAAAATGAGGTGAAAGTAAAGATCGAGTCCATTCATAGTGAATACCTCGAGTTGCAGAATGTGGAAGAGAAACTATCGCATCTAGATGGTTTGCTGGTGGCACCGGGTTTTGGCGAGCGTGGTATTGCCGGTAAGATTGACGCGGTGCGCTATGCACGTGAGAACGGACTGCCGTTTTTTGGAATCTGTCTGGGAATGCAAATGGCGGTGATTGAGTACAGCCGCAATGTGCTGGGATTGAAAGATGCCAATAGCTCTGAAATGGAAGAAGAAACCGCGCATCCCGTTATCGCCTTGATGGAAGACCAAAAGGACATATTGGACATGGGCGGTACCATGCGTCTAGGAGCATGGGATTGTGAGTTGACCGGAGAACGGATCAAAAAAATATATGGCAAGGAGACAATCAGTGAGCGCCACCGTCACCGTTATGAATATAACAATGAATATCGTGAGCAGCTGGAGGCAGCTGGATTGAAAACCACGGGGATCAATCCCAGATCTGGACTGGTGGAAATCGTCGAGGTTGAAGACCACCCATGGTTCATAGGTGTGCAATATCACCCAGAATATAAGAGTACGGTGGCGAGCCCACACCCGCTTTTTGTGTCATTTATTGCTGCCGCAAGAGACTACAAAGCTAAAAAGCGCAAATAGGAATTAAATAATTCCGCTTTCGCGCAAGGAAGTTTATATTGAGCTTGTCAAAGTACAAAAGCAGAATAGAAACCACTCCTTTTAAGAAAGCGAGATATATCATATGGAAGAAAAGAAAACGGACTGGAAGCAGATACTGGGAATGGCCATCATTTTTGGCTTACTCATGTATATCATGCTCAACAACCAGAGCGATGAGCCTGCTAAAGATGCTACGGCGACTACGATTGAGGAAGCTGGTACCACGGCTGCACCAGCTACCGCAGTAGCACAACTGCCAGACAGCTTGCCTGTCGCTACGCGGGGCGAGGTGCTGGACTTCAGCAATGAGTTGATTGACTTTGAGATTGATACTAAAGGTGGTGTGATTTCAAAAGCACTGCTTAAGAATTTTAGAACCTACGACTCGCTACCGGTTTATCTGGTAAAGGGCAATGACCACAAGTTCAACCTGAGTTTCAGAACACAGGATGGTCGCCTGATGAATACAGAGAACCTGGTATTTACACCAGAATTTTCAAATAATGGTGAGAACAAGGTTCTTAGTCTCAAGTGGCAGCAAGGTGCTGGTCAATATCTAGAGTATAGATATGAATTGAAACCAGCTGATTACATGATGGATTTTGTGATTCGTTCACAAGGTCTGTCCAGTGTTTTTGACACCTCAAAGCCTGCAGAACTTGAGTGGCAAATGACGGCCTACCGCCGCTCTAAAAGTATGTCAAATGAGAATCGTTATACAGAGATCAAGTTTGAATACGACGGCGGTAGCGATGACTACACAGGTCAGGGCGAGACAGCAGATGAGCAAGAGGAAAATGTGAGCTACATTGCTTACAAGCAACATTTCTTTGCTAGCTATCCTGCTCACGGATACTCCGTTCAGCAGTGCCTTGATGGAGTCCCGCAATCTTGCCGAGATCGATGAAAACCAGAACGACCGCAGCAAAGAATTTACAACGACTGCGCAGCTAGACTTCACCGGCGGTGAGTTGAATTATAACATGGACTGGTATTTCGGTCCTACAGATTTTGATATCCTTGATAATTACAAGCGCAATCTGGATGAGGTGGTTGATCTGGGTTGGGGAATTTTTGGTGTGATCAATGAGTACGCGGTTAGACCATTGTTCACATTCTTGACTTCGCCGGTTAAGGGACTGGGAATTCCGTATGGGCTAGGTATCATTCTTTTGACCATTTGTGTACGTATCGTCTTGTCACCTGTTTTATACAAGTCGTATCTAACGCAGGCGAAAATGAAAATCCTACGTCCTGAACTCAACAAGATTGCAGAGAAGTACAAGGACAATGCGATGAAAAAGCAGCAGGAAACCATGCGCGTGCAAAGCGAGGCGGGCGCCAGCCCGCTGTCGGGCTGCTTGCCAGCATTACTGCAAATGCCCGTGTTCTTTGCGCTGTTTAAGTTTTTCCCTACTGCTTTTGATCTACGCCAGAAGAGTTTCTTATGGGCAGATGATTTGAGTAGCTATGACGTGATTTTCAACTTGCCATTTGATATCCCTATTTACGGCGATCACGTGAGTCTCTTTCCCATCCTTGCATCTGTAGCGATTTTCTTTTATATGCAGATGACCACTGGTCAGAACATGCAGGCAACTCAGCAGCCTGGGATGCCTAACATGAAGTTTATCATGTATCTCTCACCGCTGTTTATGCTGGTCTTCTTTAACGGTTACGCGAGCGGCCTGTCATTGTATTACTTTGTATCAAACCTGATTACCATAGGATTGATGCTGGTAATTAAATATGTGATTATCGACAAGGATAAAGTGCTCGCTAAAATCGAGAAAGCAAAAGCAAAACCAAAAAAGAAGAAAGGCAAATTTGCTAGCAAAATGGCGCAGATCATGGAGCAGGCGCAAGCGCAGCAAGAGGCACAAAAGAAAGGGAAGAAGTAGAGATTTTATCTAATCAAAACAAAGCCAGGTCTAAAGTAGGTCTGGCTTTTTTATTACGCATTACCGTAGGAAAGTTTACACTGAGCCCGCCAAAACGCGAGAGCTTAAAAGAAATCAGCTTGACGGGTTTACTTTAATCATTGCTTGTCAAGTCACGTTATTCTATACATGATTTTTCGAGCGTTTGGATTACCAACAATCATGGCTGAAAGTAAAAATCTACTAACCATAAAAGCCAGACGTTAGGTCTGGCTTAGGTAAAACAATTCTACTAACTGCATTAACGATCTATAGAACCCAGCACTTTTTGTGCAAAGCTATTGGCAGCCTCACTGCTGCTCATGCCTTGTTCTAGATTGTTGTGCACCTCAATCGCACCGCATATATTGGTGATCAATTCACCTACCACGTCAGTTTCTTCTTCCGTCACAGATCTATGGTCAATGAAGTGTTCAAGAACCTCTAGCGTGGTTTCCAGTTGCTCTTTGCTCGCACCTCTTTGTAAATGTTTAATGACTGGCAATTTCATCGACTAGGGTTTTTAGGTTATCAAATTTATTAGTCTGCACCTGGTTCACAAATGCGCCGTTTTTAAAAGTAGCAAAAGTGGGCAGGTTGTCCACGGTCGCCAGTTTGCGGGATTCTGGATACTTCTCTGCATCCACAATTACAAAAAGTGCATCTTCCACCTCGCCATCCAGTTTTTTGAACTTAGGTTTCATCACACGGCAGTTGCCACACCAGGTCGCCGAATATTGTACGACTACTTTCTCATTATTGGCTACAATCTCTTGCAGGTTGTCTTGATCTAATACTTGCATCTTGTTTTCTTTAAATTATTTATTGACTAATTTGCTAGTCTCATGCT
This sequence comes from uncultured Flavobacteriaceae bacterium, assembly GCA_963740155.1. Classification (GTDB taxonomy): domain Bacteria; phylum Bacteroidota; class Bacteroidia; order Flavobacteriales; family Flavobacteriaceae; genus Nonlabens. The sequence goes on from CAVUDE010000005.1 coordinate 875,839, forward strand.
AAGCAACTAAAAAAGGGAACCGCACTAGCAATTCCCTTTTCCAGTGCTTTAAGCTACTATTGGTTCCTGATTAGTTTTTAGACAGGTAAGCGGCGGTGGAGTCGCGATTGTCTTTCATCGCATCTTTCCCCTCTTCCCAGTTTGCTGGACAAACCTCACCATTTTTCTGAACGTGTGTGAATGCGTCGATCATACGTAAAAATTCTTTTACGTTACGACCTACTGGCATGTGGTTCACTCCCTCGTGGTACACCATTCCTTCTTCATCGATCAGGTAAGTTGCGCGATAGCTCACGTTATCACCTACAAGGTAGTGATCTTCCAGATCATCATTGTACTCCATGTCTGCGTCTAGAATTCCCAGTGTTTCAGCTAGATTGCGGTTGGAATCAGCAATTAGTGGGTAAGTAACCCCCTCGATACCGCCATTATCCTTTGACGTATTTAACCAGGCAAAGTGCACTTCTGGTGTATCGCATGATGCGCCTATCACGATGGTGTTGCGTTTTTCAAATTCTGGCAGTGCTTCCTGGAATGCATGCAGTTCAGTCGGGCATACGTATGTGAAGTCTTTTGGATACCAGAATAAAAGTACTTTTTTGTTATTTTTCTTTGCTTCCTCCAGCACGTTGATCTTAAAGGTGTCACCCATCTCGTTCATCGCATTTACTGTCAGATCGGGAAATTTTCTTCCTACTATAGCCATTGTATCGTGTTTTTTGTTTGATACAAATTTAGTGTTACGCTTACGCGAAAGCATACCCTCCTCAATCTTATGTGGTAATTATGATATAGGGGATGGTTATAGAAGCTGCGTGTTGTGATAGTATTTGATAATCGGAAACGGTTTCGATAGTGACTAGTTGCTTTATAATCCCAAATCCCAAATCCCAAATCCCAAATCCCAAATCACAAATTCCAAATTCCAAATTCCAAATCTCAAATCTCAAATCCAAAGTTCGAAGTTCCAAGTTCCAAGTTCCAAATCCCAAGTTTCATTACTTAAGTCTTAATATTTAGTTCCATTGCATTTTAATTCTGTCGTTACACCCCCAACCACCTTGAGGGGACTTTTTGCGATGAGAAATGCCGATGATTTTTTATATTTAAAGCTAGGCGGCTCAGCGGCTCACGGCTCACGGATCATGGATCGCGGATCACGGCTCAAGGCTCAAGGCTCACAGCCCAGAAGTGGCAAATTTGTTTTCATTTTCGTTTTCATTTTCTTTTTCAAAACCCATGGTTCGAGAGCCTCACCACTACGTTTTAATAAGAAAAGAATACACGATGAAACTACGAAACTAAAAGACTACAAGACTACCCAACTCATCAAACCAACAGCAAATTGACTAATTAGCTCATTATCTAATTAACGAATCAATTTAAGCATTCATGCTATTACACTTCGGCTGCGCTCAGTGTCCAAAATCCTAATCAAAAAACTATTATTTCATCGACTACGAGAAAAGTAAATTACGAAACTACAAGACTAAAGAAGGAATCAACCCATTCAGCACATCTACTAATCAACAAATTGATTAATCTTCTAATTAATTACCAGCACACCAGCACACCAGCACACCAGCACACTAAGGAACCAGCACACTGGCTAATCCCCAATAGTACTCAGCGGTTCTGGCTTATTGGTCAGCTGACGGATTTTGATATTGAGGCCTGCAAATAGTAGCGTCATGAATGGCGACAGATAGCTGAAAATCGCGTAGGGTAAATACGCAAGCACGTCCACCCCCAGCGTGGTGCTATGATAGGCTCCACAGGTATTCCATGGGATCAGCACGCTGGTGACGGTACCGGAATCTTCTAGCGTACGGGACAGGTTTTCTGGTGCCAGTCCTTTCTCGCGATAGGCTTTTTCATACATTTTTCCGGGTACTACGAGCGCCAGATATTGGTCACTAGCGGTAAAGTTGATGGCCAAACAACTGGCAACGGTGCTGGCAAACAACCCAAAAGTCGAGTCAAATGCATTGAGCAGTGCCCTGCTTATCGTGGCAAGCGCACCTATCGCGTCCATCACCCCACCGAAAACCATCGCACAAACAATCAGCCAGATCGTACCCAGCATTCCCTGCATACCGCCAGCTTCAAAAAGTCCAGACAGCTTTTCTGCCATTTCTGGATTGTCAGTGATGGGTGTGATCGCACTGTCCACAGTAATGGAATTCATGATTCCTTTATACGCGGCAGTCGCATCGTAGGTTTCCTGACCACTCACTGCCAGCACAATGTCTGGCTGAAAGATCAAAGCAAACAATCCGGCGAGCAATGTCCCCAGTAGTAGGGCGATAAGCGGTGAGATTTTTTTGACGATCATCGCGATGACCAGTACGGGAACAAGAAACAGCCATGGACTGGTGTTGAAAGTCGCGTCGATTGTTTCTTGATATTGGCTCACGTCTGCCACGCCTGTCGTGTCCATGGAAAACCCGATGATGACAAAAACGATCAACGTCACGATGATCGTAGGCACCGTGGTGTACATCATGTACTTGATATGTGTGAAGAGATCAGTACCCGCCATGGCTGGTGCAAGGTTTGTCGTGTCACTCAGCGGGCTGAGCTTATCGCCAAAATACGCCCCACTTAACACTGCACCCGCAGTCATCCCCGGGCTTATGTCCAGCGCACCCGCAATTCCTATAAGTGCGATTCCCACGGTGGCGCTGGTCGTCCAGCTACTTCCCGTCGCGACGGATATCACCGCACATATAATGACGCTTGCCGCCAGAAAAATAGTTGGGTTCAAAATATCCAGCCCGTAATAGATCATGGTAGGAATAATACCACTGGCTAGCCATGTCCCAGCCAGTGCGCCTACCATCAGCAGAATAAGTATAGCGCCGGTGGTGGATTTTAGGTTTTGGGCGACTTCTTCCACCATCACACTATAGCTCACCTTGTTGAAATGACCTACGATCCCAGCAACGGCCGCACCTATCAAAAGTATAAACTGGTTACTACCACTCAGCGCGTCATCGCCATATACATACACGTTGAACGACAGTAAACCGACTAGCGCCACAACCGGGATTAGCGCCTCCCAAATCCCCAGTTTGCGATTGATGATGACCTGCTCATTCTTTTTATCCTGTGCCTGACTTTCCATAGCCCGTAATGTTACGATAATGTTAATCGAGTTGCAAACGGAATCTGTAGTTGGTTTTTCGTTTCACGTTCTGAGTTCAAAGATTGTCCATGCCTAAATAACATTGACCACTTTTCAGTTTCCCGCACCTAGCTTCTAGATTCGGTGTTAAATGTGTGCCTAAGTACTCGGGCAGTTCAGGTATTGAAGTCTGGAATAATTCCATGGAGATATGGTGTGTTACGCTTTCGCGAAAGCGGAATAAACATCAATTTACAATCCTAGCAGCCATAACCAGATCAAATTATATCATCAGAATTTACAAACCTGTCTTAACAAATGCCCGAAAAAGGCTTTTTACATTTGCAGGAAAATTAGAGGACAATGGCCGAAACCCCAGAACGTATAAAATGCCTGATCATAGGATCTGGCCCCGCAGGATATACCGCGGCAATCTATGCTGCCCGTGCAGATATGAAACCCGTTGTTTACACGGGAATGGAACCCGGCGGCCAGCTCACCACTACGACTGAGGTGGATAATTTCCCAGGGTATCCTGACGGTATCGACGGGCCCGCCATGATGGTGGATCTGCAGAAACAGGCAGAGCGTTTTGGTACCCAGGTAAGAATAGGAATGATCACCGAGGTCACCCTGGCTAAAGAGAAAGGCGGAATCCACAAAGCGGTGGTCGATGGTAAAACACATATCGAGGCAAATACCGTGATCATATCAACCGGTGCAAGTGCAAAATATCTGGGATTACCCAGCGAGCAAAGACTACGCGGTGGCGGTGTGAGCGCCTGTGCGGTTTGTGATGGGTTTTTCTATCGCAACCAGGACGTAGCCATCGTAGGCGCTGGCGACACCGCTGCCGAGGAGGCTAGCTACCTAGCCAATATCTGTAAAAGCGTAACCATGCTCGTACGCAAGGATCACATGCGCGCCAGTAAGGCAATGCAGCACCGTATCCACAGTCTGGATAATATTAAGGTCATGTACAATACAGAGGTTGATGAAGTCCTGGGTGAGCAGGTTGTAGAGGGATTGCGTGTAATAAACAACCAGACCGGTGACAAGGAAGAGATTGAGATCACTGGACTTTTTATCGCGATAGGCCACAAACCAAATACCGATATTTTCAAGGGACAACTGGACATGGATAACGCCGGTTACATAGTGACCAAAACCGGCACCACAAAAACCGATCTGCCAGGCGTCTTTGCCAGTGGTGACGTACAGGATAAAGTCTACCGACAGGCGATTACCGCAGCAGGTACCGGCTGTATGGCAGCACTGGACGCAGAACGCTACCTGGCCGAGATAGGCGTGGTAGAGCAAACGGTTGCGGGTGATTATTATATTGAATAGTAATAACGCAACCTTTACAACTTAAAACGGCTCGCAGAATTCCTGCGAGCCGTTTTTGGTTTTGTAATGCTACTTGGGTCAGTATTGCGTCTGCACTTGTAAACTGTTATAGCTTTTGACCTTGATTTTAAGAGTGATAGTAACCCTTTATAATCATCTGAGAATTCAGTCTTAATCCTGCTTTTTCAAGACAGCCTTATCAGTAAATTTCTCGATCTGGATCTTAGGACTGTTGTAGATGGTGAGTTCTGCGTCGTCAATGGCAGAGATTATTAGATCATCCTTGACACTTATTTCTGCTTTGGAATCGTGTCTGGCGGTGATTTGTAGATTATCCCAGGTAAGACCTTTAGAGCGCAGGTGGCTATTCTCTTTAAGATCTGCTGATCCGTTGTTTACGTTTCCAGAAATTTCTGCATCGCTGCGGTGATCCATAGTGATCTGTGCCTGGTTATAATCCAGGTTCATTTTGAAAAAAGCATTTTGAGAGGCGTGTAACTGAACCATGTCGCCACTGGCCTCCAGCTCTGCCCTTGTACTTTTGTTTGCATGTACAACCAGATCTTTTGAGTTGACAGATAGGTTGATCTCTCCATCATCCAGCAGGTTGATTTCAAGACGCTCAGTACTTATCCTGCCCTGACCGCGCAGTTTGCCATTGCCACTGATCGTGATTTTTTCCAGCAGTTCATTACAATACACTGTTACTTTCAATCTTTTTTCACCTCTGATATTTGCCGTTTTTGATATGTCCAGCGTGTTGCTTACTGAGCTTACAAAAATGTGCTCGTGTAGATTAGAGTCTGTCTCGATATCTACGTAGGTGCGATTGCTTTGGATAAGTTCTATTTCAAAATCCTCATCTACGATAAGGTGGGTAAACGGTTGCGTATCTTTAGATTCAATCGTTACGTCTCTATTACCCTTTACTTTCTGGGCATTACAAGCAGTCAGTATAACCATGGATACTATAAGTGCTAATCGGGTTTTCATTTATTTGGATTTGCGGGTAAAATACTGCTAGATAAAGGGAAAGTGGTTAAGATTTATAGAAATAAATCCTAGCCACTTTCTCTATCCCATTGTAATTATTGATCAGTCATACTGCCATTGATCCAGCGTTTTTTCTGAATTGTTCTCATCGTCTGTTAGGATGCAATCCTCACATTCTGGTCCTTGAGTAGTCATTATGTAGGTTTTCCCTAATTCAAAATTGTTTTCAAAGGCATTATCTGTTATCCAGCTACCATAGGCACGTTTAAAAGCAAAATCAACTTTGAATCGCATTCCCACCGGGATTTCATAAATGATATCCAACTTATATTCTGATAGTCCCGTTCCCGGCTTTAGGATAATCCTGTCGCTACCGGTAAATGTGGAATCTGTCACTTCATAATTGTAGATAATGTCTTGAGCCCTTTCTTTTGCATCTAGGAAGTTTGCTCCCCTCGCTTTATAGATCAAGTCAATGGTCGCCGTGCTGTCCTTGCTAGGCTTGATCGCGGTTCTTACGATATCCAGGCTCAGCACGGTCTCATCCTGGTATTCTACGATCTGCAGCCAGTTACGGTTGAGTGATATACCCGTGGTGATCCTATTATCTAGATCTTCATTAATGGAAAGTGCGAGGACTTGATCTTTGGACAAGTTGATCTGCTCTGTTTGTTTATAGCTGGCTTCATAGGACTGACTTGCCGCGATATTGATAATGGTCACCGTGATAAATATGACTGCCACGATCCAGATGACCAGTAAGCCTAGTTTAACAGGCATGATAATAGGTTTCATGTTGCTCACCAGTATGCGCAATCCCAGTACAGCAAGACTGAACAGCGGTATTCCTACGGCTAGGAAAAATGCCAAAACCAGTAACCACGAGGAGTAGCGCGCAGGGACGATAAAATCTGCAATCTCGATCACATTCAGCCCATCCAAATTTGTAAAACCTATTGTAAAGACAGAAATGATGGTCGCCATCAATGCTGCAATCGCTGCAATGAAAATGATAAGTCCTACAAATTTCAGGAATACCTTAAAGATACCTTTTATGACCCTACCCAGTGCGCCAAAGAACCTCACAGATCCACGCTTTGTACGTTGCCCTACGATATTACTGTGACCAGCACCGGGCTCATTGCCAGCCACTTCATTAAAATCATTGCGACCCGATCCACTAAGGTTGGAAAGGTTTACCTCCTTGCCCATCATTTTCAATCGATCGCTGGTGGTTACGGCATCGGGCACCAGAATCCATAACAGGAGATATACCGGTACGATCGTGCCACCACTCATAAAGATCAGGAATACCCAGATCACGATTGACCATACAGGCTCGATACCCAGATAATGGGCTAATCCCGTTGCAACACCGCCCACATATCCATTTGTAGTATCGCGGTACAGCTTTTTGTTTGCGGAATAATACGTGGATGATTTGCGATTGCTGGTCTGTTCCTCAAAAATCTCTTCATCTACTTCATAGTCTTCCGGCTGGCCCATGATGGCGATCACCTCTTCTACATGATCAATGGAAACTACGGCCTGATCATTCTTACGCCTCTCCAGGAAGAGTTCTGCGATGCGACTTTCTATATCGCTCATGATTTCATCTGCGCCCGTGGTTCCCTCAAAGGATCTGCGCACGGCGCTTAGATAGCGCTGTAATCTGTTGTAGGCGTCCTCATCTATATGGAAGAACAGCCCTGCGAGGTTTATGTTTATAGTCTTGTTCATGATTTCTTTTGTTTGGGTAGTGTTACAAGGTTGACTGCGTTTTTAAGTTCCAGCCAGGTGGTACTCAATTCTTGCAGGAATATTTTACCGGTTTCGGTCAGGCCGTAGTATTTGCGAGGTGGGCCACCCGTGCTTTCTTCCCAGCGGTAGCTCAACAATCCGGCATTTTTCAATCGGGTGAGTAGGGGATAGATGGTTCCCTCTACCACCAGTAGCTTTGCGTCCTTGAGTGTTTCCAGAATCTCTGCCACATAGGCGTCCTCCTCCTTGAGAATGGATAGGATGCAGTATTCCAGCACGCCTTTTCTCATTTGTGCTTTTGTGTTTTCTATCTTCATGTTAGTTTTTCTTAGATGGTTGTGCCACGATCTGACCTGGTATAAAATGGATGGTGAGCGGGTAGCGGTAGTGTTTCCCATCGCTGGCCTTAATGGCTCCCTGTATGGTACAGACCAGATCCATTATTGCCAGACCCAGTATGGCCACGCCGCAAAAGAATCCACTCGCCGCAATGGTGGAAATGATTCCCAGATCTTCTGCAAAGAAATTGCCCGTGTCCATATGATCCCAGAATACCGGCCCGCCAGAAACCATGGTTCCTATAATGATCCCACCGCCTATAAACGCCAGCAGGATGGTGTAGAGGGTAATACTCAACTGGAAGTTAAGCACGCTGCGACCGTGGCTATCGATAAATTCAGATTTTTTCCCGTTAACGATCCACAGTACGATGGGAAAGATAAAATTGCCCAGCGGGAATAACCACTTTCCGAAAGTCGATAAATGCACCGCAGCAGCAATGTTATAGTGTTGTTTTGGGTTAGTTAATTTCATGACCTATTAATTTCTTATGCAAATATATATCCTAAGGCAGGTATTATGCAATACAAAGTACTGTATTTCTTTTCCACAGACTATTTCTTCCCGCATTTATATGGGTGGGAAGTATCGTTTAAAGTAAAGTTATTGAGGCTTTTACGCTTTCGCGAAAGCGTAATAAAAAAATTATACCTGCTCTTTTAAAACTCGGGGAATATTGTCAGTCTTAAGTTTTCAATGTATTCACAGGGAGAAAGATGACCTGAAATTCTTGAAATAGGTTTTTGGTAAATTCAGTCTTTCACTGTAAAGTAGAAGCTTTTATATGTAGCCTGGCCATCGCTATTGAACCACTCCATGACACCTGTATAATTCCCTGGCATATGAGGCGTGGTAAAATTGAGATGGCCATCAGAATTAGCAGAATAAATCTTGAATGGTTGCCATAGCACGGTTTTTCTGGTGTCAAAGAACTCACTGGACAGTGCAGTCTCACCCGTAGGGTCATGAACCACATGGCGATCTATTCCGGTAATTATATGTAGTTTATCCAGCGGCTTATCTTGGAAATTGGGATCCTGATAAATGATGGGATTACCGGGAAAACGATCCCAGTAGGTCTGACCATGAATAGGCGGCCTCCCTGTCGGGCAACCGCCACAGTTTAAGATATTCCACGCACATACATAATCTTTTTGCAGGTATTTTTTCACACTCTTTAAGCGTTTATCCCCATCTAGGTTCACCTCGTCTAGCAAACCATTCTTTCTAATGAAACGTATGTATTGACTGTCTAATGAGGGATTTCTGTGGGTTGGATTCTCTATTATTCTACTAGATTTCCAGTCCGTATTCTTTAATAGCTCGTCCATGTAAAGGAAAAAGTCCTTGATCTCAACCTGCTGACCAGATAGAGGTTTTTTTTCGACCATGATTCTGCCTGAATCTAATTTGAACAGCGTCTCACTAGCAATCTTAACATTTCCTTGATCATCCGTTTGAGCTACTGCAAAACACGCGTCTGTTATCAAATTAATTTCTTCTGGGTAGATGAGTGGCTCATCTGCTTTTGTTGACACTTTGCGCAATTCAATATCCTCTGTCCAGTCGAGAATGGGTTTGATGGGTCTTGTGTAAGCGCTGTGGTTTTTAGCTAGATCTAGTCCGTCTAGATGTAATAAAGAATTCATGTCATTTTCTGCAAAAGCTTTTAAGGTCTGTTTTTGGAGTTTGTCAGCATCAGCTCTCCTTATACGGGCAGTAAATTTGACTGCCCTATCCAGACCGGGGATCAGTTTGTTGATAGAAATTTTCACTTCTTCCCTTGGCCGGAAAATCCCCAAGCTTTCTGAAGTTTTGCTATTTTTCTTGCTGTCATTTAATTGTAAAAATACCTGAGAGATAATCTCACCGTGGATAGATTCATGAACAATCGCAACGAGATTTGACGCCAAACCACTACGCGGTATTACTAGCGTTGAGTCCTGAATTTTATTGAGCTCAATAATCCTGCTGGTCAATCCATTTGCCAAAACCTTTATCGTTCCCTTTCTAGGCTCAAGACCTTGTAGATTGATTTCCTAATGAGCATCGGCAACCTTAAGTTGTTGATGCAGTTTAATGCTGGGTTTTAAATAATCAAGCTGAAATCGTTTACCCAGGAATCCTACAGCTTTTAGATCTTTTCCTGCAAGGTCATAAGGTATTTTTAATTGTCCATTGATTACATTTTGACTCAGTGAATCTTCCCCATAATAAAGAGTAGCATCTGAATTGAGCGGCTCACCAAAGTATCCCGTAGCGTGAATTTCTAAAAAGTCATTTGACTGATGTTGTGCTGTAAGGTTGAGCGTCACTCGCGATTCGTCGGGATTGGGCAGGCTTATACCGTACCGGCTGGTGGTATTTTTATTATAGATAACCACCTCAATATAATTGAGGTCGTAGCGGTCTGGTCGTTTTAGCTGCCATAAAAAATTATCATCGGCATCTGGTTTTATTTTATGCCTCCTGAAATCGCCGTTATTTCTAGAGATGCCTATCATCAGGTCCATGTCTGCCACACTATCGTTGAATCGATCAATAGGATAGAACTGCGCAATCATACGATCTGCTTCCTGATCATAGGCGATTCTGTGATCCAGCTGATACCTGGCAGCGTGCTTTTCTATAATCCTGATAGGTAGGACAGTGTTAAACTCTGGATCGCTGTTTACAGTTGTAGCAGTTAAAAAGTAAGTGCCTAGTTTGAGATTGTTAGGAATTACAATGGATGCAGATGCGGTGGCATTGTGGATTTCAAAACGTCTTTTCTGGACAAGATTCTTATTCATATCCAGCAATGCGAGATATAGGATTTTAGTTTTGGTGGAAGGTTTCCTAGTGAGGGAATTGAAAACCGCTGCGGTCGCGTAGGCTGTTTCCCCCAGTGCGTATTCTTGTGCGTCTGAAGTAAGGAACACGGTTTCCTGCGCGATAGATCTGGTCAGTAGAGTACTGAAGACCAAAAACAACATAAAAAATCTCTTGCACTGCAAACTATCTCAACTTTAGGCTGCCTTAAAGATATGGCGTGAAGTTGATTTATAGTAGGTATTAAGATAGTGCTTTGCGGGTTACGCTTTCCCGATAGGGAAGTTTATACTGAGCGCAGCCGAAGTACGACAGTGTAATAATCAACATAATTTCATTAACAAGGGCAAATTGCAAATGTTCTATTCTTCAAGACAATCCTTTATATTTACCTCACGTCTTATTCCTCGCAATGAATATTACCCCGTCCAATATCAACAGATTTGCCATGCTCAAATTGCCCAGCGCATGGCTTACGGGGGTGCGCTGCCGCAGGATAGATGGGAATGGGTGTACGGTTACGGTGCGCCATCAATGGATCAATCAGAATCCTTTTAATAGCATGTATTTTGCGGTTCAAGCCATGGCGGCAGAACTTTCTACTGGCGCTCTGGTCATGAAAGCAATCAAGGAAAGTGATACAAATATTTCCATGCTGGTGCTAAATAATAAAAGCAACTTCAGCAAAAAAGCGCGAGGTGTGATCACCTTTATCTGTGAGGATGCAACGGCAATTACTGATGCCATTGAGCGCACAAAGAACACGGGAGAATCGCAAACGATCTGGATGCAATCTATAGGCAAGGACGAGGCAGGTGCCGTGGTAAGCCGTTTTGATTTTGAATGGACGGTAAAGCGCAAGGATTAATTAACTACTCAGCTTTTCAACCACATAAATAGCTATTGCGCCCAGCGTGTACATAACCAGATCTTCCCAGGAAAAACTCGTGCCTATGATAATTCTCGCCCAGCGATAATCTTCCAGCCCCAGCCAGTAAATGACTCTGAAATACTGAGCTACTTCAACCGCGTAACTAAAGAGCAAGGTGAAAATTATCCCTGTCACTGCCCGCCAGCGTGAATAACTCATCAGTACACAGTATATCAGTCCTACAACCAGCGCATCACCTAAATAAGGTCTGATAAACCTGTCCCTGACAAATAAAGCGATGATCAGCTCTACCACAAAAATGGCGACTCCTGCAAGTAGGTAAGCACGCCTAGGTTTTCTAATGATCATGTGCTGATAGGTTAGTTCTATAGTTGACAAAAATGTGGACTATGACCAGCAATAAAAACATTGGGATAATGGATACCCATGCATAACTGTGCACTAGCGGATTGAGAAAGAGGGAGGCAATACTTTCCATTATATTCATGGGTTGTGTTATAATATCCCAGCTATTCCACCGCAGGGCGCGTCCAAGATAAACCCCGATACTGGAGAGGAAGATGATTATAAGTTCCAGCCATAGCAGCATTTTTCCATTGTTAAATTTCAACACCCCATGCGCTATCTCACCAAACGCACGCAAACTATGCGCAAACAAACTGATCCCCAGCACGCCAAAACTCGAATACATAACAATGTCATAGAATTTTAAATGTGGCGGTGTATTGCTTGTGTGGATCAGATCCGTGAGCATATAGGGTGCATTAGGCAGCAACAGCAACCAAAACAGAAATCCTGAGATCAAGGCTATGATAAGGGGGATTCGTATCTCTTTACTGCTCGGTTGATTAGTTATAATGGCTCTTCCCACATACGTAAAACCAAATGGCAGCGCTGCAAGGAATAGATTCCAGATCATAAAGGTGCCGCTTAGAGCCCCGGTCAATAAAATGCTCAGCATCAGCAGTATGACACTGGACAGGGTGAGACCTATGATGCTGGCCTGATATCCGCTAAGAGATTTTTGATTCTGGTCAAATTGTCTATAGAATTTCATAACATAAAAGGAATAAGGGAATGTTGAGTAGTAAAATGTAAATGTCGAGAACGAATTGCGTCGCTGGTTTGTCCTCAACACAAATGGTTAAAATCAATGAAATCAAGAGAATGACATGGCTTAGTACACCCAGTACAGCAATTACTAGCCCCATAAAAATCAGGACAGTTGCTTGAGACAATGCATATAGCAATGTGGTTGCTACACCAGTCAGACTGGTATAACCGGCAACTCTGATGGCCATCAAAGGCAAGCAATCAATTTTCACCATGGGCTAATTGTTTTTGCGCACGGTAAAAAGTGTAATTGAATTCCACCCACTCGCGCTGTTGCTTTTTATCGGATAGGCTTTTTTGTGGTAGATATATAGATCCTAGCACCTGATTTTCCAGGTTTGCCTCCTGCAACTCCAGCACATTCTGTGGATACAAACGGTAGAGCTGTCCATAATCAATATGATTCTGGTCAATATTGAATCGCGTTATGATCGCAGACCAGTTGGCGAGTGAGGCAATACTTAGCAGTACAAACCCAGCGAGAACGTTGCGCCTGATCAAATAGGTATTAGTACGCAGCGAGTTGATTTTTATATAGGTAGTAAACAATCCTATCAAGCAGAGGGTCAAGTATAAAAAGACTCCCAGTCTTTTGAGCGTAACGCCATATAGAAAGGTGTACTGATAGTTTTTGACAACCACGCAAATAACCAAAATCGTATTCAGCGCAATCCATAGGATACTCAAGGTTTTTAGGATATGGTTTTCTTTGACGAAGTTGATCTTCCCATGGAAGAAGAAAAGCAGGATGCTGATCGCAATGACAATGCTCACGATACTTGAGCCTACACCCTTGTGAACCGCCTCGCTCAGTAAATGAGCCTGATCGACCTCATGAATCTGCAAAATGAAAAGTACTTCTGTTACTAGGACTAGCGCAAGTAGGGTATTCAGGGAAATCATACACCATTTGCCTATACGTATGCTGTCTAGCAGTTTAGGTTTTTCAGATGCATTGATGGCTATTTTCTCGAGATGGTCAGATGCATTATCATCCATATCCGTCAGCTGGTCGATCGTGCCAGGGTTGACAAGATTCCATGTCGCAAAAACTCCCAGTATCACCATAAAAAACCAGCCGACGTTGATAAAGCTATAATCTAATCTATCCAGCCAGCCAGAGAATATTGGGTTGCTACTGCTGTAGAAATAGGTGAACAACAACACAAGAATCAATGGAATACCTATCAGTTTTACCAGGAACCAGTACCGTATTTCAGGTAGGTCTGAATTTGTGGTTTCCCGCTGATATATGAAGTGGTCAAAGGATCCAAAAACAAAACTGTACAGTCCGTTCAACCACTTTACATATAGACTGCATCGCTTTGGAGCCATGCTGCCTACAAATAGAAAACAGGAGGTGAAATAGCAGAAAATACTCAACCCGCTGCCGTGGTAAGTTACTGCAATAGCCGTGGCAAGTACCGTAGCAGCAATTGCCAGACTGGTCTTTTTGAGAACAGCCTGTGGTCTAACGATCGCATAGATTATTATTAGGAATATACCATAAATCAAGGTGTTTTGTCCCAGACTTACCTGATAATACAGCGTTGCAAATACGATCCCTCCCACGAGGGAAATAACTGATTTTTTCATGATATTGGAATTTTGATTAGAAGTTTTATGTTAGACAATGGAAGGCTAAGAGCCTCTTGATGGCAATAATTTGAAATAGGAACCGATTGTCTTCCTAAGTGCAATGCCACAGAAAATCGCCTGTAGGCATCCGCATAAAGAACAAAGCCGGCAAACATGGCTAGCAGCGTAAAAGGGCTGCGTTTCCCGTTCCCCCATAACCAGTATTGCAGTGCTATTTCAGAAGTGGTGTCAGTCCCGTAACCTGTAATCACATGAAATACATCGTGACTCTCACAGCGAGGCTGTAGCTGAAAAGAATTTTGCAGCAGGAAACATCCCAGATGATAACCCAGACTATCACTAGGGTAGAGGAGCAGCTCGGTTTTAGTCACCGTCCATAGATAACCTGTTTTAAACAAAGCATACATTTTACTGGACAGCTCAAACAATCTGCGGACTGCAATTTCTCTAATAAAGTATGAAGTACTTTGAAATACAAAGTAAGTGGTCAAATAAAAAAGGTGAACGCTTTTTGATTTCATGGGTTATCGGTTTGAGTGTTCTTTAATATGTTTTCCAGCGCCTCAATGTGCTCTGCAAATGCTTTCCTGCCAGAGGTGGTTACTTTGAATCTTGTATTGGGTTTCCTGCCTATAAAAGATTTTTCTACCAAAACATAATTGTTCTTTTCCAGTGCCTTTGTATGGCTGGCCAGATTGCCATCAGTCACCTTGAGCAATTCTTTCAGTTCCTTAAAATCTGCGTGCTCATTGACCACCAGTATGGACATGATGCCCAGCCGGACGCGATGGTCAAAAGCTTTGTTCAGATTACCGATTAAACTCACGTCTTGTTATTTAGGTGTACGATCATATTTGAAATACATCCACGCGCCATATAGAATGTGACATAGACCAAATCCAGCCGCCCAAAAGTACAGTCCATACCCTATGAACTGCGTGTTTATCATTCCCAGTAATGCGCAGGTCAATCCCAGATACCTCACGGTGCCCCGTGTGTAGGGCGCCGCCATGATACAGGCCAGCCCATAGAATACCAGCATGGCGGGTGCCACCAGTGCGAGAAGTCCATATTGTAGAAGTGCTAGGATAAATAATCCGCCTATCACCAGTGGTGTGAGAAATGATACCGCAAGCCTAATGGACTGCTCATTCCATACTTTTTGGTTGTGTTTTTTGGCTTTGGCGCTCGTGAGAAAGAAAGCTGTTACGACTGCTGCCACCAGCACACCGGCGGCTACCATAATAATCTGGAGCGACGGGTTTTCCTGCCAGGGTGTGGAGAATAATTCGGCCACCGTATCGCTGTAACCTTTGCGCCGCGCATCATTGATAATGGAGTAGCCTACGGCGCTGCCTATAAGCGCATATATCCCTGCCATCACGCCACTCAATCCAGATAGGGAGATAAACCGCGTGGACTTGCTCATCATCGACCTTATCTCGCGCAGGTCTTCCAGATATTTTTGATTGGTCATATCTAAAGTACTTTGAAATGCAAAGTAAAACGATTTTGACTTTGTGCGCAACTAAAAGATGGATAATTATTCCGCTTTCGCGAAAGCGTAATCACATCATTCCCTAATAACTCTTTCAACTCTAGTTAATTTAGTAGTTGTTCAGAAACTGTCATCTAATGTACTTTTAGACACTTAGATTGTTAAAAAATCCATGAAGCCAGCAGAATCCTATGTGCACAATTTACCAGAACCATTTAGACAGATGGCCTTGCAGTTGCAGGTGCTGATTGAGCAGCAATTCCCGGCGGCTCAGTTGAAGTACAAGTGGCAGTTACCTTTTTATTATCTAGACTATAGAACCATGTTTTGCTTTATCAATCACAGAAAGAATTTTCTGGAACTGGGAATGCCTTACGCAGCTTTGCTTAAAAGAAATAATGACCATCTAACAGCTGGCGAAAACAGAAAAATGCTCAGATCCCTACGTTACCATTCTCCTGGGGATATTGACTCAAAAATTCTATCTGAAGTCTTGAATGAACTTCACGGAATCAGAAAGCCATAAACTCCGATCACCCACTTACCAGTGCTTTGAATTACTTTACCGTTATTGAAAATGCATAAAAACCAAAGAATCACCTAGCGATAATAATACATACCACCAATCCTTTTTTTTCTAGTCTCTAGTCTCTATTCTCTTGATTCTAGTTTCCAGTCTCAAGTGGCCATCGTCAATCTGTCGGTCGTCATCAAGCGACAGCGGTCTATCGTCCTATTCCCAACCTTGAAAAATCACGTTTTCTGCTTTTTCTTTTTGGCGGCTGGGAAGAGAATATTGTTCAGAATCAGCCTGTAGCCAGGCGAGTTGGGATGCAGGCTCAATTCTGTAGGTGGATCACCCACGCGATGTTGATAATCCTCTGGATCGTGGCCACCGTAAAAGGTGAAGAAACCTTTGCCCCGTATGCCGTGTATATATTTTGCCTCGCGGTTAGATTTATTCTCCCCCAGCACCAGCACATTCTTTTTCACTTCTTCCCGCTCAAAGCTAGTTGTTTGCCCCATAAATCCTTTTACAAGGCTAGTGTGGTTCTGATTGAGCATGGTGGGAATGGGATCCCATTTTGCGCTGAAATCCATGAGCGAAAAGTAATCCAGCTCCTTTTTTATACGTCGCTTGCGCGTCATATCAATCGAGCTGAACTCATACACATTAGGCGAGCGCTCAAGAATATAATCGGTAAAGGCAAATGTGCGGCTGTAGTCGATCTTGTTCTGGTAGCCGCCATCACTGGCATCACCATCAAACATGGGTTCTGCAATGTCCACGCCCTCTGCGCTCAGAGCTATGTCAAAGCTGTCTGTCGCGCTACACATGGCAAACATAAAACCGCCGCCTATCACATAATCCCTTATTTTTAAGGCAACGTCCAGTTTTGCCTGGCTTACCTTAGAATAGCCCAAGGTTACAGCTAGTTTCTCTGCCTCATTTTTCTCTTGAATGTACCAGGGCGCGCTTTTAAAACTGCGGTAGAATTTGCCATACTGACCCGTAAAATCCTCGTGGTGCAGGTGGAGCCAGTCGTATAATAACAGCTGATCATTGAGTACCTCTGTGTCATAGACTTTCTCATACGGAATCTCTGCATATTCCAGCACCATCGTTACCGCGTCGTCCCAGGGTAATTTACCGCTGGGTGTGTAAACGGCGACTTTGGGCGCTTTTTCCAGCAGGACTTCCTGCATGTTCTGGGAGGGGCTGGAAATCAAATCCAGAATGCCTGCTGCCTCACCATCACTTATTGCCTCATAGCTCACGCCACGTATGGTGAGTTCGTTTTTGATATCCTGCGTATCAGGCATCAAAAAAGAGCCGCCGCGGTAGTTGAGGAGCCACTTGACTTTAGTGCCACGTGCCAGCACCCAGTAGGCAACCCCGTATGCTTTTAGGTGGTCATTTTGCGTGTCTGCATCCATGGGAACCAGCACATACTGCGCAAACCCTGCCTGAATGGCAAACAACATCGCCAAAACAAAAAATCTATACTTCATAAATCCAAATCTCATTTACGCTACATCACAACATGAAACTGCGACTGACCAAGTTACAAAGATTGAACCAGACGGAAAATGGAAGTCTATTTAGTTTTGTTTGGGTTTGGCGGATATCGATATCGCTATAGAAAAAAGAAAAAAGAAAAAAGAGGAAAGAGGAAAGAGGAAAGATGAAAGACACAAGACACAAGATTTTTTCTGCTTTTTCTATTAGTCTCATAGCTGAAACAAGATTAGAAAGTAAACAATTTGTATACTCAACGTGAGTCTGAACTTAACACTCATAAAATACTTGGATGTTCAAACTTTCAAAAACTGTCAAGTCGAGCGCAGTCGAGACTAAGTATGGATTTCTGAAAAAAAATGTTTTCGACTGCGCTCAAACTGACATCTGATATATTTTTTAATCCCTTGAATATCAAAATAAGGACAAATTTCCTGAGATTTAACTCAGTTTAAGTGCGTGAAAATTCCGTTTCGTTATTTAGGTGTTGATCAACTCTTTGCTCAGGATTTAGCATTCAAATGCTGTCAGTGCGGTACTTAAACGAATCAAATTGACAGTAAGTCTCAAAGTGTATATAAGAATTACGCTTTCGCGAAAGCGGAACTAATACTATTTACTGACTGAGATTTCGTTTTTAAATCTTGATTTATCAGCTCTCAATCAAGGCAAAAAATTCTTGCATAGCCGTCGCTACGGAATAATTTTTTAACGAAGAGTGAGAGCTTAGAAAGCGTGATTTATGCGAAATATTGGTCGGTAAATAGTATAACACCCTAAAAAGGCATCCCATCATCTGCATCAATCCCAAAGGCACGACCAGGATCCATTCCTGTGTCTGGCTTTAACGTGTCATCGTTTGCGGCGTTCATTTTTGACCCTACCTGCTCTGGATAATCAAAAGTATCCAAGTTATCAAACTTACCAAACTTACCGATGAACTTGAGTCTGATCGAGTCTGTGGCACCGTTACGGTGTTTTGCGACTATAAATTCTGCCTGGTCTTTTGTAGGTCCCTGATCATCGTCTTCTTCCCAGGTATCCATCCCGTAATATTCTGGACGGTAGATAAAGGACACGATATCTGCATCCTGCTCGATCGCGCCTGATTCACGCAGGTCAGAGAGTAGTGGACGTTTTGAACCACCACGGGTTTCTACCGCACGCGATAATTGTGATAGGGCGACTACGGGTACGCTTAGTTCTTTGGCAAGTGCTTTTAGATTACGCGATATGGTAGAGATTTCCTGCTCGCGATTCCCGCCCTTGGCATTTGTTTGTGCGGTCATCAATTGCAGGTAGTCAATCATGATAAGCTTGATACCATGCTGTGACGCTAGACGCCGGCACTTGGCTCGCAAGTCAAAAATTGATAGCGACGGCGTATCGTCAATAAAAATAGGTGCCTGCTCAAGATCTTTTACCTTGACATTTAATTGTTCCCATTCAAAGGGTTCCAATTTCCCGGTACGCAGTTTTTCAGAACTCAGCCCAGTCTCTGAGGAAATCAATCGGGTAATCAGCTGTACAGAACTCATCTCTAACGAGAAAAACGCTACCGGAATATTACTTCCCACAGCAATGTTGCGCGCCATGCTCAAGGTAAAGGCAGTCTTACCCATACCAGGTCGCGCGGCAACGATAATGAGGTCAGACGGTTGCCAGCCACTGGTAAGTTTGTCCAGATCTGTAAATCCAGTAGGAATACCGCTTAATCCATCGCGGTTTGCAATTTCCTCAATGCGTTCTTTTGCCTGGCGTACGAGATCCATGGCGGTCTCCGTACTTTTTCTAATGTTTCCTTGAGTGACGTCATATAATTTACTCTCTGCCTTATCCAGTAGATCAAATACGTCTGTTCCCTCATCATAGCTATCGTGGATGATTTCTGTCGAAATCTTGATCAGGCTGCGCTGGATGAACTTTTGTAAAATGATACGTGCATGGTATTCAATATGCGCCGTAGAACTTACCAGCTGGGAGAGTTGTACCAGATAGTGATCGCCTCCAGCAGCATCTAGTGCCTTATCCTTGCGCAGCTGCGCGCTTACGGTAAGCAAATCGACCGGGCTCCCACCCTTAAATAGCTTGTCGATCGCATCAAATATTGCCTGATGATTTTTCTGGTAGAAGACATCTGGCGTAAGTAGATCGATCACCTCGTCCACTCCTTTACCGTCTATCATCAGCGCGCCTAGGACAACTTTTTCTAGGTCAACGGCTTGCGGTGGGATCTTGCCGCGCTCGAGGCTTACGACGTCTGGTTTACTATAGGAACTTGTACTTAAAGGGGCAACTTTATTCATGGGCGATCAAAAGTATTGACTTAAACACAGTCCACGTCATGTGATCCTATCTTTAAGCAAAAGGCGGTTGTTTACAATCTGTTTATATGTTGTTTTCAGTGCTCAAATCATACCAAAACATCAGCAAAACCGCCGTACGAATCTACCTGACACGGTTAATAAAAAAGCCGCACTGGTGGCGCGGCTTTGTAAATTACTCAGGCGGGAATCAATTCTTATAAACTCCCATCTCACAGTATTTATCCATGCGCTGCTCTACTAGCTTTTGGGCTGTCAGGTCCTTGAGTTCATTGTAGTATTTTGTGATACAATCTGCCACTAGTCTAAAGGTAGCTTCACGATCGCGGTGTGCGCCGCCCTCTGGTTCCTTAACGATCTCATCGACCAGTTTCAGTTTTTTCATATCGGTCGCGGTGAGCTTGAGCGCATCTGCAGCCTCTTCTTTGTGTTCCCAGCTACGCCATAGAATGGAAGAGCAGGATTCTGGTGAAATAACGCTGTACCAGGTATTTTCAAGCATCACCACGCGATCTCCCACACCTATGCCTAGCGCGCCGCCGCTCGCACCCTCGCCTATGATTATGACGATGATCGGGACTTTTAGGCGCGTCATTTCCAGAATGTTTCTGGCAATGGCCTCACCCTGTCCACGCTCTTCTGCCTCCAGTCCTGGGTACGCCCCAGGTGTGTCAATTAGTGCAACTACGGGAATGCCGTATTTCTCTGCGCTCTTCATGAGGCGCAATGCCTTGCGGTAGCCCTCTGGGTTTGCCATTCCAAAGTTGCGGTACTGTCTGGTTTTTGTGTTATATCCCTTTTGCTGCCCTATGAACATATAACTCTGTCCATCAATCTTCCCCAGCCCGCCTATCATGGCCTTATCATCTTTTACATTGCGGTCGCCATGCAGTTCCAGCCAGGTATTGCCACAAATGGACTTGATATAATCCAGGGTATAGGGACGTTCTGGATGGCGGGACATCTGCACGCGTTGCCAGGCAGATAGATTGCCATAGATTTCCTTGCGTTTTGCCTTTAGTTTTTTCTCGATCTGCTTGATGGTGGAAGAGACGTCCACGTCGCTTTCCAGTCCTAGCTGCAGCGCCTGCGCGTGTTTTTCTTCCAGTTCCTTAATGGGTAATTCAAATTCTAGGTACTCCATGTTAAGCTAGTTTCAGAATAGGCAAATATAGGTAATGGCAGCAATGACTTTTACCGTGGGATGGGTCTGTGTTTTTGGGATGGGGATTGTTGGGATTACGCTTTCGCGAAAGCGTAATTATCAAAGCCTCCATACTTTTCTTACATCTGGCACAACTCTTTATAGTAGCCGTTTCAAACACTATATATTTGCACAACTAACAAATAGCTAAGAAACACACGGATGAGAGTCAAAAATATCTGTTGTATAGGTGCCGGTTATGTAGGTGGCCCCACCATGACCATGATTGCGGCAAAATGTCCAGACATCAAGGTCAATGTGGTCGATATCAATGAACAGCGCATAGCAGACTGGAATGATAATGACCTGGATAAACTTCCCATCTATGAGCCTGGACTAGCTGATTTTGTAGGAAAAACCAGAGGCAAGAACCTGTTTTTTTCCACCGAGGTAGATAAGGCCATCCAGGATGCTGATATGATCTTTATATCTGTTAACACGCCCACAAAAACCTATGGTATAGGAAAAGGCATGGCTGCAGATCTTAAGTATATTGAGCTGTGTGCACGTCAGATTGCAGCTGTAGCCACGAGCGATAAGATCGTCGTGGAAAAATCCACGCTGCCCGTAAGAACGGCAGATGCGTTGCGCCAGATCCTGGACAATACGGGCAATGGTGTACAATTTGACATTCTATCAAATCCAGAATTCCTGGCAGAGGGTACCGCCGTCGAGGATCTTCTAGATCCAGACCGTGTACTTATAGGAGGTGAACAAAACGAGCGCGGGCGCAAGGCGCAACAAGCACTGGTAGAAGTGTATGCGCAATGGGTGCCTAAAGATCGCATCCTAACAACAAATGTCTGGTCTTCAGAATTGTCCAAGCTTACCGCAAACGCTTTTTTAGCACAACGGGTAAGTTCCATCAATGCGCTTTCAGAATTATGTGAGGTCACGGGTGCAGACGTCAAGGAGGTGTCACGTGCCATAGGAACTGATAGTAGGATAGGTCCTAAATTCCTGCAGGCGTCTGTGGGATTCGGCGGGTCTTGTTTCCAGAAAGACATATTGAACCTGGTATATATTTCTCGCAGTTTTGGCTTGCAGGAAGTAGCAGATTACTGGGAGCAGGTCATTATTTTAAATGACCACCAGAAAAGAAGATTTGCACAGAATATCGTGAAAACCCTTTTCAATACGGTTGCAGGTAAAAAGATTGCCATTTTAGGATGGGCATTTAAGAAAGACACAAACGATACCCGCGAGTCTGCCGCGATCTATGTGGTGGACTACCTATTGAATGAGCAGGCAGAGGTGTATGTCTATGATCCCAAAGTGAAAGAATCCCAGATCAAAAATGACCTGGCGTATCTACAAAACCACTCTTCCAGAGAAATCGACGATAAGGTCACCGTGGTCAATGAACCCATGAAAGCGGTGGAGATGCGCACGGTGTTGCCATACTTACTGAGTGGGATGAGTTCAAGACCTACGACTGGAAAGCCGTTTATGAGAAAATGCTGAAACCAGCATTTCTGTTTGATGGTAGAATGTTGCTGGATCATGACCATCTAGAATCATTAGGTTTTAAGACCTACACCATAGGTAAGGGAGAATAAACAATCATGCTGATGAGCGAAAAGATATTAATTACCGGTGCCGCAGGTTTTATAGGTTGTAACCTATGTGATTACTTTGTTACAAAAGGATACCACGTTGTCGCGCTGGATAATCTGGCCACGGGTCATTATTCAAATATTGAGCACCTCGTTGAAAAAGAGAACTTCACTTTTATAGAGGGCGATATACGTGATATGGATACCTGCAAGAAAGCTGTAGCAGGCTGCACCTATGTTTTGCACCAGGCCGCTCTGGGTAGTGTTCCCCGCTCGATCAAGGATCCCATTACCAGTAATGAAGTAAACGTCAATGGCTTTCTAAATATTCTGACGGCATCGCGTGATGCCGGTGTAAAGAAAATGGTATATGCCGCTAGTTCTTCCACTTACGGAGATTCAGAAAGCTTGCCAAAAGTCGAGGACGTTATAGGGAAGCCTCTATCCCCTTATGCGATTACAAAATATGTGAACGAGCTTTATGCTGATGTTTTTTATAGGACGTATGGATTCAATTCCGTTGGGTTGCGATATTTCAACGTCTTTGGCAGGAAACAGGATCCCAATGGTGCCTATGCAGCGGTAATTCCCTTGTTTACTAAAAAATTGATTCAGGGCGAGCAACCTGTTATCAATGGCGATGGTACCTATTCCAGGGATTTCACTTACATTGATAATGTAATCCACGCAAATGAGCAAGCCATGCTCGCCGATTCATCTGAATCAGAAAACCAGGTGTTTAATGTGGCTTTTGGTGACCGTACGACGCTTAATGATCTGGTGCGATTGTTAAAAAAACACCTTTCTAAAAGCGATCCCTCCATAAAGATTATTGACCCTATCCACGGTGAATTGCGTGTAGGGGATATTCCACACTCGCATGCCTCTATTGACAAGGCTCGTAAATTAATAGACTATAACCCGCAGTACAACTTAGACAAAGGTCTGGAACAGGCCGTAAAATGGTACATTGATCATTTGTAAATTATGAAAAAGAAAAAAATCACCATCGTAGGTTTGGGATATGTGGGACTGCCTCTAGCCAGGCTTTTTGCCACAAAATACTCGGTGGTAGGATTTGATATCAATACGTCCCGTGTAAATGAACTCAATACAGGTCATGACAGCACGCTGGAAGTAGAAGATGACGTACTGCAAGGTGTTTTGAAGAAGACCAATGATGATGCAAATGGTTTGTTCTGCACGGCAGACATGAACGAAATCACAGATTCCCAGATATATATCATTACCGTTCCCACACCAGTCGATAAAAATAATCGGCCTATCCTCACGCCACTCTACAAGTCTAGTGAGACCGTAGGCAAGGTGCTCAATCAGGGTGATATTGTGGTTTATGAATCCACCGTGTATCCAGGCGCCACAGAAGATGAATGTGTGCCGGTTCTTGAAAAAGAGAGTGGACTCAAAATGAATCAGGGATTCTATGTGGGTTATTCGCCAGAGAGAATCAATCCAGGCGACAAGAAACACACGGTCGAGAAAATTCTCAAAGTCACTTCTGGTAGTACACCAGAAATAGGTGAGGAGGTCAATGCGCTGTACGCATCTGTAATCGAGGCAGGAACGCATCTGGCGCCTACCATAAAAGTTGCAGAAGCTGCCAAAGTCATTGAGAACAGCCAGCGCGATATAAACATTGCCTTTGTCAACGAGCTGGCGAAGATCTTCAATAAACTAAATATAAATACCAGCGACGTGCTGGAAGCGGCTGGGACTAAGTGGAATTTCCTGCCTTTCAAACCAGGATTGGTAGGTGGGCATTGTATAGGTGTGGATCCTTATTACCTCGCGCAAAAGGCGCAAGAGGTAGGGTACCATCCTGAAATCATACTCGCTGGCCGCAGGATGAATGACGGCATGGGAAGTTATGTGGCAAGTGAGATCGTAAAGCTCATGCTTTCCAGGGACATAGGTATAAAGAACTCTAAGATTTTGATCCTGGGCTTTACCTTTAAAGAAGACTGTCCAGACGTGAGAAATACCAAAGTGGTGGACGTAATCAGCAACCTGCAGGAATATGGTGTGGAGGTAACCATCCATGATCCACTGGCAAATCCTGACGAGGTAAAGCACGAGTATGGATTGACCAGCAGCAAGACATTAAGCAATGAAAAGTACGATGCAATCGTACTCACGGTGCCACACAAGCAATTTGCAGAACTGGATCTGGATAAATACAAAAAAGCCACAAGCGTTGTTTATGACGTGAAAGGTTTCTACGGCGACAAGGCAGATAAAAGACTCTAATATGAAAAAGTATCTCATTACCGGCGGTATGGGATTTATAGGTTCCCACCTGGTAAGACACATGGTAGGGAAATACAAGGATATCCAGTTTTTCAATCTGGATGCACTCACCTACGCGGGAAACCCCATGAATCTTGCAGACGTTCAGGATGCAGACAACTACTTTTTTGTCCATGGCGATATTGCAGAAAAAGATTTTGTGGATGGACTTTTTGCCAGACATCAATTTGACAAGGTCATCCACCTCGCTGCAGAATCCCACGTGGATCGATCTATTGAGGATCCCATGGCATTTGTGAGAACTAATGTGATAGGCACGGTCAATCTTTTAAATGCATTTCAGGCACAACGTTCAGAAAAAAATATCGGTGAGCTTTTTTATCACATAAGTACAGATGAAGTTTATGGAACACTAGGAGAGACTGGATTATTCACAGAAGAAACTTCGTATAGTCCTAATTCGCCATATTCTGCGTCCAAAGGCTAGCAGCGACCATTTTGTAAGAGCCTATGGTGAGACTTATGGGATGCCTTATATCGTTTCAAATTGCTCAAACAATTACGGTCCGTTCCAGTTTCCAGAGAAGCTTATTCCCGTCATCATCAATAATATAGTAGCTAGAAAGCCGCTACCCGTTTATGGTGATGGACAAAACACTCGTGACTGGCTCTATGTGGAGGATCACGTTAAGGCAATTGACTTGATCGTACATAAGGGTGAGCTGGGTGAGACCTATAATATAGGTGGGCACAATGAAGTGAAAAATATTGATCTGGTAAAACGCATTTGCGATATAGTCGATGAGCAGGTACCAGATTTAAACAACAGCCAGGAATTGATTTCCTTTGTAACTGATAGACCGGGCCATGACTTCCGCTATGCGATTGATGCCAGCAAGATTGAACGCGAGCTGGGATGGACGCCAGATGCGCAACTGGAACAGGGTCTAGAAAACACCGTGCGATGGTATCTGGAAAATCCAGAATGGGTCAAAAGGATCCATGACGGGACTTATCAGGATAACTTTAAAGCTTAAGATTATTACGCTTTCGCGAAAGCAAAACACATGAAAATACACGCAACCGCCATAAAAGACTGTTACCTGATTGAACCCACTATCTACGAGGATAGCCGGGGGTCTTTTCTGGAATCCTACAATAAAAAACGCTTTGCTGCAGAAACTGGATTGGAGGTTGACTTCGTTCAGGACAACATGTCTGTTTCCAGCAAGAATGTGATCAGGGGGCTCCACGCACAGGTGGGCGATATGGCTCAAGCAAAACTGGTGTCCACCATTCAAGGGGAGGTCATCGACGTTGCGGTGGATATGCGTGCAGATTCACCTACTTATAAAGAAGTGGTCACCGTAAAATTGAATGGAACCAGACGGAGGCAACTATTTGTCCCGCGTGGTTGTTTCCATGGTTTTGCCGTAATGAGCGAGCAGGCAACATTTTTTTATAAATGCGATAATTTTTACAGCAAGCAGCACGAGCGCGGTATTCACTACGCTGATCCTGAACTCAACATAGACTGGCAAGTCCCTCAAGCGGATGCCATCGTTTCTGAAAAAGATCTGGAACTACCCATGCTCAAAGACCTAAAATTATAAGATGAAAGGAATAATTCTAGCCGGTGGCTCAGGTAGTAGGTTGCATCCCCTTACCATCGCGGTTTCAAAGCAATTGCTGCCCGTGCATGATAAGCCTATGGTGTATTATCCGCTGTCTGTGCTTATGCTGGCGGGAATAACAGAGATACTGATTGTCACTACACCCCACGACCAGGATCAATTCAAACGATTGCTGGGTGACGGCAGCCAGCTAGGCATAAAGTTATCCTATAAAGTGCAGCCCACTCCAGATGGGCTGGCACAGGCGTTTATACTGGGCGAGGACTTCATAGGCGACGATGACGTCTGCCTGATTTTAGGCGACAATATATTCTACGGTGCCGGGCTGCAGTCCATGCTTAATTCATCCCGAAAAATTGTAGAGGAGAAGAGTCGTGCAGTCGTTTTTGGCTACTACGTGACTGATCCTGAGCGATATGGTGTTGCAGAATTTGACGAGCACAAAAATGTGGTAACCATTGAAGAGAAACCGGAGAATCCGCGCAGCAATTATGCGGTAGTAGGACTTTACATGTATCCCAATGACGTTGTAAAAGTTGCCCAGCAAGTAAAACCATCCCACCGCGGTGAGCTGGAGATTACCAGTGTAAACAATGCATACCTAGAACAGGGACGTATAAAGATGGATATTTTTAGTAGAGGTTTTGCCTGGCTGGATACGGGAACACACGCCGCACTGACAGAGGCCACTGAATTTGTCAAAACTATTGAGAATCGTACCTCGCTAAAAATAAGTTGTATAGAAGAAATCGCCTACCGCATGGGTTATATAACTATCGATCAGATGCGTGCACTAGGTAAATCAATCGCAAAAAGCGATTACGGTAAGTATATAATAGGGCTCAGGCCTAAATAGATATGGCGCAAATTAAGAGTCTAATAATTTTTGGCACACGGCCTGAAGCCATTAAAATGGCACCGCTGGTAAAAGCTTTTGAGCAGGATACGGCTAGATTTGAAACCCGTGTTTGTGTTACCGCACAGCACCGCGAGATGCTGGATCAGGTCATGGACTTTTTTGAACTTAAGGCAGATTATGACCTTGACCTCATGGAACCTGGTCAGGATCTTTATGGGCTTACTTCCAGAATAATCCTGGGCATGAAACCGGTTCTGGATGATTTTGAGCCAGACTATGTGTTCGTTCACGGGGACACCACTACAACCATGGCCGCTAGTATCGCAAGTTTCTATGCGGGTGCGAGAGTGTGCCATGTGGAAGCTGGATTGCGCACGCATAATATAAGATCACCTTTCCCAGAAGAGGTGAATAGGCAAGTTACGGGTAGGATTGCAGATTATCATTTCAGCCCTACTGAAGTTTCAAAACGTAACCTCACAAAAGAAAATGTGCCAGAAAAGCGCATCCTTGTTACTGGAAACACGGTAATTGACGCGCTGCTGGATAGTGTGGATCGCGTCAAGACAAAACGATCTGAATTTGTGGATCACATAGATGCTGTTCTGGGTGATAAGCAACTGGTGCTCATTACCGGACATAGGCGCGAAAATCACGGCGAGGGCTTTGAGCGTATTTGTAGAGCGATACGTACGGTTGCGCTGCAAAAGCCTGATCACATATTTGTCTATCCCGTTCATTTGAACCCAAAGGTTCAGGAACCAGTCAACAGGTTGCTTTCAGATATTAATAATGTCATGCTGATCGATCCTCTGAGTTATCCAGACTTTATATGGATGATGGACAGGTCTAAGTTGATCATTACAGATAGTGGTGGCGTTCAGGAAGAAGCTCCCAGTCTGGGCAAACCAGTACTGGTCTTACGCGATACGACAGAGCGACCAGAAGCTGTAGATGCAGGAACGGTGGTGCTTGTAGGAACTGATGAAAACCTAATCGTAAAGGAAACCCTAGATCTTCTGGAAAATCAAGAGCGCTATGAAGCGATGAGCGGTACACACAACCCTTACGGGGACGGAAATGCCAGCAAGAGAATCGTGGATTTCATCGCTGCTTTGTAGAGAGTAAATTCTGTTTACCACTTTTGGTAGAGTAATTTTGCAATCGGTAGAGGTAAAGGGGATTTTGAAAATTCCGCTTTCGCGAAAGCATAATCATCACTATCATCAATTCTATTCATATACTATCGAATTTGTAGATGGTCTCTAAAACCAGTATCAGTGATGAACACCATCCCATTCCTTATCAGCACCCTGAATGTATTAGGTTTGCGGATTGAAGATCAGCAATCGTGATTATGGCAGACTCTTGTAAAGTAAGCATCTTGGGATTGGGCTATATAGGACTGCCCACCGCGGCACTTATCGCCTCCCACGGTGATAGGGTTTGTGGTGTGGATATCAATCAGGAAGTCGTGGATACGATCAACGCTGGGAAGATTCACATTATCGAGCCAGATCTGGAAGACGCCGTAAGAAAAGCGGTTGACGGTAAATTGCTCACCGCAAGTACCCAGGTTACAGAGGCAGATATCTACATAATTGTTGTGCCCACGCCGTTCAAGAATAAGAACGAACCTGATATTTCTTTTGTAGAGGCTGCCATAAAAGCAATCGTACCGCTACTTAAATCTGGTGATCTGTGCATCATCGAGTCCACCTCACCCATAGGCACGACTGAAAAGATGCTGGAGCTTATCAACTACTTGAGGCCGGAAATACAAGATGATATTCTAATGGCTTACTGCCCAGAGCGCGTATTGCCTGGAAACGTGATGCACGAGCTTATCCACAATGATCGAGTTATAGGTGGTGTGAACGAGAAAAGTACCACCGCCGCCACTGAATTTTACCAGCGCTATGTAAAGGGTGATTTGCATCCCACTAATGCCCGCACGGCAGAAATGTGTAAGCTGGTAGAGAACAGCTCACGCGACGTGCAGATTGCTTTTGCAAATGAATTGTCCATCATCTGTGACAAGGCTGGGATCAATGTTTGGGAACTGATACGCCTTGCAAATAAACACCCCAGAGTGAATATCCTCAAGCCAGGCGCTGGAGTGGGCGGTCACTGCATTGCGGTAGATCCTTATTTCCTGACCGCAGATTATCCCATGGAATCCCAGATTATAGGCAAGGCGCGCGAGATCAATAATTACAAATCATTCTGGTGTGTAGAAAAAATCAAGTCGGCTAGGCTTGAATTCCGTTTGGAACATGGTAGGTCGCCCAGAATTGCGCTCATGGGATTGGCATTCAAGCCAGATATCGACGACTTGCGAGAATCCCCAGCCAAGTACATTGCACAGCGCGTGCTACAGGATTCACAGGATGATGAATTCTATATTGTTGAACCTAATATAACTTCCCACAAGGTATTAAAGTTGACGAATTATGATTTCGCTTTCGCGAAAGCGGACATAGTTGCCTACCTCGTTGCCCACAAAGAATTCAGGCAGTTGCCAAAGGATTCTGATAAGGTGGTACTGGATTTTTGTGGGGTGACTCAATAGGTACTGCTTGAAACTTTTATTTTGCCTATCTCAAACTGATATTCATGTATAGCGTTACTTTAAGAGACGGTAAAAAATTCCAATGTGCCAGTGAGGAGACCATTTTTGCAGCAGCGCAAAGACAGGGGATTACCTTAGAACATAGTTGTCTTTCTGCCAGGTGTGAATCCTGCAGATGCGAGGTAGTTGCTGGTACGGTCACACATAAAGATGATACCGAAAAACAAATGGAAGTCACTGCAACTGGTGCGATTCTCACTTGCAACTCGATGCCCAAAAGTGATCTAGTCTTAAATATTGAAGATCTCACCCAATTTAATGTTCCTAAACCAGCAACATTACCGGCTAAAGTTTCAAAAATTGAAATGCTGAATGAAAGCATCATGAAGCTGGTGTTGCGTTTACCACCCCGCAGGCAATTTCAATTTTTGCCTGGTCAGTATGTTGATATCATAGCTCGCAAGATCAGACGATCCTACTCTATAGCACTGAATGATTATGATAAAAACGAACTGACTTTTTACATAAAAAAGTACGATGGGGGAATGATGAGTAAATACATTTTCAGCCAGATGAAATTGAACGACCTTGTCCAGATCAACGGTCCTAGGGGTACTTTTTTTGCACGTCCATCGCCAAGAAAAAAATTAATTCTTGCCACCGGCACTGGAATAGCGCCGTTTGTTGCTATGCTGAGTTCGGGTCAGCTTGATATGAATCATGCGTCTATTTTCTGGGGTTTGCGCAATCCAGATGACTTTTTCACGCTGGATCTACCTGATGAACTATACTCAGGAATTCAAAGAATCGTATCTAGGCCAGATGCCCACTGGAAGGGTGCAGTAGGTCATGTGCAGAATGTTGCCATGAATCAAATTTCTGATCTCACAGATTATGAAGTCTATGCGTGCGGAAATCCGCAGATGATTGGATCTGCTAGTGAGCAATTAGAATTGCATGGCTTGTCGCGGGATAGGTTTTATTCTGATGCTT
The DNA here is from genome assembly GCA_963740155.1 of uncultured Flavobacteriaceae bacterium. GTDB lineage: Bacteria > Bacteroidota > Bacteroidia > Flavobacteriales > Flavobacteriaceae > Nonlabens. The sequence continues at coordinate 906,752 of CAVUDE010000005.1, forward strand.
TCGTTCCCAGTAATTAAGTCAACCACAGTACCTTTGATCACATGAAAGCAGTAATTCTAGCAGGCGGTCTGGGAACGCGACTCAGCGAGGAGACGGTGACTAAGCCTAAGCCCATGGTAGAAATAGGTGGCAAACCTATTCTATGGCATATCCTAAAAATCTATTCGCATTATGGGATCAATGATTTCATCATCTGTTGTGGTTACAAGGGTTACGTAATCAAGGAATATTTTGCCAATTACTTTCTGCATCAGTCAGACGTGACGTTCAACATGCGTGAGAACACCATGCAGGTGCATCAGGAAAGGGCAGAACCGTGGAACGTAACACTTGTAGATACGGGTGATAATACGATGACCGGCGGCAGACTCAAGCGCGTACATGACTATGTAAAAGACGAGAAAGAATTCTGTTTTACCTATGGGGACGGTGTCGCAGACGTAGATTTAGATGAACTTATAAAGTTCCATCGCAATCATGGAAAACTTGCTACGGTGACTGCCACATTCCCACCGGGAAGATTTGGCTCTCTTGAAATCAATGATACGGTGGTAGAGCGCTTTCAAGAAAAACCTAAAGGTGATGGAGCGAGGATTAATGGTGGTTTTTTTGTACTTTCTCCAGAGGTGATAAATTTTATTGCAGATGATAGCACTTCCTGGGAACAAGAACCACTTAAAAAGCTAGCAGAAAACAGAGAACTACACGGCTATAGCCACAACGGTTTCTGGCAGCCCATGGATACTCTGAGGGACAAGAATCACCTTGAGGACTTATGGCAAAAAGGCAAAGCCCCCTGGAAATTATGGGAATGAACAGGGCGAGAGTACAAGCGGAGTTTTGGCGTGACAAACGCGTTTTCCTGACAGGCCATACAGGATTTAAGGGTAGCTGGCTCAGCTTGTGGTTGCAGCAAATGGGTGCAATTGTTCAAGGATACAGTCTTGCACCAGATACAGATCCATCCTTGTTTTTAGAAGCTGACGTTTCAAATGGCATGCAGTCAGAAATTGCAGATATCCGCGATCGCAAGCGATTAACAGAGTCTATGAGGGAATTTGATCCAGAGATTGTTATTCACATGGCCGCGCAACCACTTGTGCGCAAGTCATATGCAAACCCAGTGGAAACTTACGAGACTAATGTGATGGGCACCGTGAATCTACTCGAGGCCTGCCGTCAATGTGCAAATATCAAATCGATTGTTGTAGTTACCACCGATAAATGCTATGAAAATAAGGAGACCATCTACGGCTATCGCGAGCACGATCCCATGGGTGGTCACGACCCATACAGCAGCAGCAAGGGTTGCACAGAGCTGGTAGTGAGCGCCTACGCCAGATCATTTTTCCACTCTGATACGACTGCTTCCATCGCCACGGCACGTGCTGGCAACGTGATAGGTGGGGGTGACTGGTCCATGGATAGGCTGGTGCCTGATGTGTTGTCCGCTTTCGCGAAAGCGGAACCCGTCATCATCAGAAATCCTAAAGCCACAAGACCATGGCAACACGTCATGGAACCTTTGAGTGGTTATCTCATATTAGCACAGAATCTATATGAAAATGGGAGTCAGTATGCGGGAGGGTGGAATTTTGGCCCCGAGGATAAAGATTGCAGGACTGTTGAAGAAGTACTAAACCTGATGGTTGATGAATGGGGGGAGCAAGCCACCTGGAAAGCTGATAAGGATTCAAATCCACATGAGGCAGGACTTCTCAAACTGGATTGTACCAAGGCAAAGAGTTATCTAAACTGGAATCCACGCTGGAGTCTTGAACAAACTATTCAGAAGATCGCAACCTGGCATAAGGAAAGGAACAGTGGCATAAATCCTAAAGAACTTTGCCTAGCAGAAATTAAAGATTTTGTAAACGAATGAACAAATTAGAGGATTTACGTAATCAGATCAACAAGCTTACGATTGAGTTTGCTCAAGAGAAATATGGTAATCAATCCATTGTCCCGGGAAAGGATGTCATCCCGCCATCAGGAAAGGTGCTGGATCATCATGAGATCACTAACATGGTGGATGCTTCCCTGGACGGCTGGTTGACCACTGGGCGGTTCAATGATGAATTTGAGAAAAAGCTGGCAGATTTTCTGGGTGTGAAACACTGCCTATCTGTGAACTCTGGGTCATCTGCTAATCTTGTAGCATTCTCCACACTCACTTCACCTAAACTAGGCGATCGTGCGATCAAAAAGGGCGATGAGGTAATAGGAGTTGCTGCTGGTTTTCCCACAACCGTGAACCCGATCGTTCAATTTGGAGCCATACCTGTATTTGTTGATGTGGATATTGACACGCATAATATAAACGCAGATCTGGTCGAGGCAGCAATCTCGCCCAAAACCAAAGCCATCATGCTAGCACACACCTTAGGCAATCCGTTTAATGTCAAAAGGATCAAGGAGATTTGTGATGAGCACAATCTTTGGCTCATTGAGGATACTTGTGATGCGCTGGGCGCAACCTATGACGGCAAACTGTGCGGCACATGGGGCGATCTCGCAACCTTGAGTTTTTACCCAGCTCACCACATCACCATGGGTGAGGGCGGTGCTGTTTTCACTAATAACTCTGAGCTAAAAGTTATTGCTGAATCATTCCGGGACTGGGGACGTGACTGCTATTGTCCGCCGGGTTGCGATAATACCTGTGGCTGCAGATTTGAGCAAAAACAAGGTGATCTGCCTTATGGGTATGATCATAAATATGTTTATTCACATAGCGGTTATAATTTGAAGATTACTGATATGCAGGCGGCTTGTGGCCTGGCTCAAGTGGACAAGGCAACAGGATTCATAGAAAAAAGGAGAAAGAACTATTCTTATTTACGGCAACGGTTATCCACCCTGACAGAATTTATAGACCTACCAGTTGCGACGCCTAATAGTGATCCATCATGGTTTGGATTTCCCATTACCCTTAGGGAGGATTCAGGAATTGATCGAGTCGATCTGGTAAGATATCTGGACGATAATAAAATAGGATCTAGACTCCTTTTTGCAGGAAACCTGATCAAGCAACCTTATTTTAAAGGAGTAGAATATAGAGTTGTGGGTGACCTTACAAATACCGATAGAACCATGAATCAAACTTTCTGGATAGGTATTTATCCGGCTCTAGATGAAAACCATTTTGATTATATAGGAGAGTGTATGGAAGAGTTTTTTGGTTTGGGATTTTAGCTATGGATTAAATTTGTAGCAAGTTTTTAGTTTTCAATTGAGGTAATCTGATCTACAACCTTAAGTATGCATGTTTTTGTAACTGGTGCCACCGGTTTTATAGGCTCTCATTTTGTAAACAAATGCCATGATTTAGGTTTTAAGGTAACTGCCTTGCGTAGATCAGAATTTTCTCGGCCACGTTTCACTCTTAGTAAAGAACCTAGATGGTTGACTGGGAATATGTCTGCGGTGACTGCTGGACAATTTGCTGGTGTGGATGTTCTTGTTCATCTAGCGGCACACAGTATGAAACCACCTTATGCTCCTCTGGAAGAATGTTTGAAGTATAATGTTGTAGAGCCACTGGCTCTTTTTGAACAAGCCGCAAAACAAGGCATCGATAAATTTGTAGTTACTGGCAGCTGTTTTGAATATGGAACTAGCGGTGAGAATTATGATTTAATCCCTATAGATGCGCCACTCAATCCAGTCAACACCTACGCGATATCTAAATCCTGTGCCTCGATGGCCTTTACAAATTTTGCAGTTCAAGAAAAGGTCAAGCTTATTTACAACAGATTGTTTCATGTTTATGGAGAGGGAGAGGATGCGTCGAGGCTGTACCCACAATTGAAAAAGGCTGCTCACAAGAGCCAGGACTTCCCAATGACGCTAGGCGGGCAAATACGTGATTTTACCCCCGTTGACCATGTTGTGGATGACCTTATCAAGTCGATGGATGCAACCGCTAAACATTCATTTGATCCCATCTTGCGTAATGTGGGGACTGGCAATGCACAAAGCCTTGCTGCGTTTGCCCAAAAATTATGGGAAGAATTTGATGCCACTGGAAAAATAAAACTAGGCATACTACCATATCGAGAGAATGAAGTAATGCGTTTTGTCCCAGAAGTTAAGTCATTTAATGACCTGAATTTATAAGCGATCTCATATCATTGCATCCTAGAATCATGAGCCGCATTTAAAGGTAAACTCTTTAGAAGAATGGTTTTTTCAAGTGTAAATGAAACTTAAATTAAGATCCATCCTTTTTTCCAATATGGTATACACCGTATTGATTATCGGGTGTGGTCTGTTAGGTTCTATTATAATAAGTAGAATCCTAGGGAAGGTGAGTCGTGGGGAAGTGGCTGCAATATTTCTTTATCCAGCGCTGATGATTTATATCGCTTCATTCGGGACTTACAGCGCTGCGGTTTATTACTCTTCTCGCAAAACTAATAACATTAGATATCTAGCAGGTAGTTGCTTGATGGTGCTTGCAATCAACTCAATCATAGGTTATGCAATAGGATATATTCTGATCGCCGTGGGACTTGATAGCCAGCATAATGACATTCTACTCTATAGTGTTCTCTTGCTTTCATTGCTACCGCTGAACATGGCTAATCAGTTTATTGTTAGTTTTTTGCAAGCTCGCAAGCTTTTCAATCTCTACAATATTTTGCGCATCATATTGCCAGTGGCCTATCTAATTATTTTGGTGAGTCTGTGGTTTTCTGATCTATTGTCAGTACGTACTGTAATTGCTGCTCAAGGGGCGGTAATAATTCTTCAATTTGTGATCGCGATCTATTGTTTCCATACCAGGGTGATCTCTATTTTACAGTTGAGGTTTAAATGGCGGATAAGTAAATTACTATACAAGTATGGCTTGCAAGTCTGGTTAGGGGATCTTTCACAGGGTTTGAATAGCAAGTTAGATCAGATTTTAATAGCTGCCTTTCTTTTACCGGCAGATTTGGGGATTTATGTCGTGGCTGTGAGCGTAGCAAACTTTAGTACCGTTTTATCTAATGCTTTTAAAACCATCTATCTACCTATTCTTTCTGGAACGAGACATCTAAAAGAGAAGTTCGTTATAGTTAAGACCGCATTGGTAAATTTCAGTGGCCTCAATTTATTGGGAATCGTTTTTAGTATTCTAGTGGCACCTTACATAATACCTTTTATATATGGTGAAGAATTTGAGAAAAGTGGATTAATTGCCCAGATTTTATTTTTTGGATACTTCTTCTTTAATCTCAAAATTGTTGTAGCAGCTATGATGCAAGGACTGGGCAAGCCTATTTTTGTGAGCTATGCAGAGATAGGCGGTATGGTCATCACTGTTATAAGCACTCTATTATTGATCTGGAATTATGAGCTTGTGGGTGCATCCATAGCTGTTTCATTAGGTTATTTAACTCAAGCTTCCCTCATAACCTTTTACATTTGGCGTTTGAAAAAAAATGTTGTTTAATGTTGATATCAGTAGCGTTACCAGTTTACAATGGTGAGAATTTTATCTCAAAGGCTATAAACAGCATTCTTTCTCAAGGTCATCAGGACTTTGAGCTAATAGTTTCTGACAATTGCTCTACTGATCAAACGTTAAATATAGTAAAGGGTTTTGCAGAAATTGACCCACGCATTAAAGTGGTTCAGACTCCAGAAAACCAAACTATAGGTGATAATTTTAATTTTGCTGCAAATCATTGTGCTGGTGAATGGATCCAGTTTTTTTGCCATGATGATATTATGTTGCCGGATTGCTTGAGTGGATTATCACAAATGATAAAAAATCTCGATGAGGATAGTCCCGTGGCTTTGATAAGTCACAAACCTGCCTGGTTGTTCCAAAATGGCACGGTTCATTCACCCAGTGACGGTGACGCCCAACTCATGACATGCGAGGACTTCCTCAACTATCGAAAAAATGAATCTATTTTAAATCAAATGCGCAGTAAGCATATTACTTCTAATTTTTTTGTAAAAAATCTTTTATCACGTTCACAAGTTGCTCTGCCCGCTCTCACCACCGCGGCAGTAAGAAAGGATATCTTTGAGATTTCTGGCGGTTTTGATAATAAATATATTCATTTTGATGTGTTCAAATGGATCAAGCTACTTACTAATTATGATTTGCTTGAGCTGGATCAAAGCCTGACTTTGACAAGGATTCATGGCAATCAGGTTTTTGTGGATGGGCGTAAAAGCATGCGCTCGCTGATGGATCACCAGAATTTTTGGAAAAATTTTGTCGCAGAAAACTTACGATCATTATCAATATCTCAAAAAGTCAATCTATTTACTATCCCGACAAGAATTGCCACTGGCGCCCTAGTATGTCATTATTTAGGCCACGACAAAATGTCAACTTTCAATTTTTTTAAGCATCTCCCACCTAGATTGTGGCCGGTAATTCTTGCCTATTTCCCGGTGCGTTTTAGAGCCGAGAAAAAAAGAATCTGCATTCTTAGAGAACATGTTCCCTTAAAACAGATTTATCCTTGAGATAGGTTTATAAATTCTAGCTTGTTTAAATGGTATGATTTGCCCTTAGACATTACTCCACGATTAAAGGAGGTACACAGATACCTCCGCTTTCGCGAAAGCGTAATTCTACCAGCAATAGTAATTTGTTGCTAGATTTGTCACTAAACAAATAATTCTGACAGCCTCACAGTCAAAAAAATACGTAGTAGTACACGCCTGTAGTAGATATAGGCGCCTAACTACGAGGTTTTACATTTAAACGGCTGTTTAGCAGCACTGGTAACAGAGGATTATATTCTAAGGTGCATTTTAAAGTAAGAACAGACACTACGAAAGGATAACATTATAACTAGCTATAAAGCAATAAGTTATTCTTTGATATCTCGCTTTTTTTAATTCCCTGACGTCTAGTTTCTAATGAACAATAGACAACCAAAAAAATCAGTTTATTCAAAAATTAGATTCCATTAGACTGAATGCCTTTGTTCAGTCATTTTTATGGAACAAAGAATGTTTTGTGAACCTAAAGCTGTATCGTAGTTGCTTGAGTTCTACACGACATATCTATTCAATTTTTTCTCTAAAACTCGAAAGTTTGTATTAAGTCCGTGTATATTTAGCGTCCTGATCGGTCGATGTAGCTGCACATGTAAAAGGATATCTTGAATAATTAAATGTTGGAAAAAAAGGAATTAATAAATGAAAAAATTTACGTCCAATACGGTTGTGGATTATCTGCTCCGGATGAATGGTTAAATTTTGATGCGTCACCAACTCTTCGGATCAATAAAACTCCGATCATTGGAAGTCTATTGAAGAAGAAAGTAAACACTATATTCCCCAATAATGTTCTGTATGGTGATATAACTAAAGGTTTGCCTTTAGAGGTTAATTCTGTTGACGGAATATACTGCTCGCATATATTAGAACATTTGTCTCTCGAAGATTTCAGAATTGCCCTACAAAACACTTATAGGATCATGAAAAAAGGAGCAAGATTTAGGTGTGTTCTTCCTGATTTAGAGTATACAGCTAAAAATTATTTGGATGAACTATCCAGAGGTGTGAATAATGCGAGTTTAGATTTTATCAGGACGACAAAACTCGGGCTTGAAAGAAGACCAAAAGGAATCAAAGGTTTCGCAACTTCATTTTTCGGCAATTCACAACATTTATGGATGTGGGACGCTAAATCGCTATTATCTGAATTAAAACGTATTGGTTTTTCGGAAATAAGGCAATGTGAATTCAACGATTCTGGAGATGTGATGTTCAATTATGTTGAGGATCAAGCACGATTTTTGCACTCAATTTCGTTCGAGTGTAAGAAATAAAATGCTAAAACTAATTATAAGTAAAACTTTTAAATGGATTCATTTCTATGCTGGCAATTTTCGTAGATCACTGGTGAATTTTAATCTAGATTTTATACACTAGGTAAAATCCCATTATTTTTGAAAGCGTGGGAAGTCATAGATTAATTCCTAGCTGGGTGTAGTTTTGTCAATATGCTGGATCGTAGAAAATACGTAGTTGTTCATGCATCAAGTCGTGATCGGTATCTGGTTGCAAGGTCTTTAGTTGAGAACGATCTTTTAACTACTTTAGTTACAGATGATTATGTTTTGAGGTTTCTTCTAGGTAAAAATAGAAGCTTGCCTTTAAGTAAGGTATCCACAAGTTACAGGGCCTTGCTTTATTCCTTGCTATTTAAAGTTTTTAAAGCCCCATCGTTGCAGCTGCAAAAAGATAAATACCTTTCACTCAAAGCTGCTCATATTGCAAATAAAACCAGATCCAATTTAATTAGTTATAGTTATTACGGGATGCCTGGATTTAGTAAATTGGATGAAGGTCTCAAAAAAATCTTATTTCAAGTTCATCCTCATCCTAAATATGTCAAGAAATTATTTGTTGACGAAATTCAATTAGTTCCGCTGGCTGCAGACTCTTTGTTAAGAGAGCATGAGATGACAGAGGACGCTGGACATTTTGCAGATTTGAACAATGAGTCGTTAGCTGCAGATCTTTTGTTGTGCGCGAGCAGCTTTACTGCAAAAACACTTGCTATTGAGTTAGGGATCAATCATATCAATGTTTTACCCTATGGGGTTGATTCACAAAAATTCTCCTTCAAACAGCGTACCTATGAGAAAGGGCAGGAGTTTAGGTGTCTTTTTGTGGGAAGCATTTACCAGCGCAAAGGCATCTACTATCTGTCTAAAGCAATTGCTAATTTGCAGCAACAAGGCTACCCAGTGCATCTAACTCTGGTAGGTCGGGGAAGCGCAGATCAGAAATTGATTGAAAGCACCGGTGTAAAGGCTGACGTCCTTCTGAATTTATCAACTGATGACTTGCTTGAAGAATATAAAAAAGCACATCTATTCACCTTTCCATCTATTTGCGAAGGATTTGGTCAGGTAATTCTTGAATCCCTCGCCACCGGGCTTCCAGTAATAGCATCAGCACATACGGCGGCACTTGACATTCTTGATGAGGGGATAGACGGATTTATATTACCTATTAGGTCTATTCAAGCTATAGAAGATAGAATCAAATTGATTATCAATCAATCAGCTATGCTTGAAAAGATGAGCCTTAACGCAAGAATCAAGGCAGAAGAATTTACAGATGAAAAATTTGCAGTACGATTATTATCTAGCCTGGGTCACAATTGTTGAAAGTTCGATATGTTTTTTATCAGTAAGATAATTTCAAGCAGTGACAAGAATAAGTTCGCTAAACGTATATTTGTCAGCTTATTATAGTTTGAAAATTATTATAAGTTACTGTAGTCCAGTCATGTAAAAGTGTTCTACAGGTAATAGGAAAATATGGAAGCTCATTACGATAAAGACTACTTCGACTGGCAGAAATCATCTGGGGCGTTCGGTGGTTCTATAGAAACTATCAAATTCGAGGAATTCATCTCAGAAGATATGAATGTCCTTGATTTTGGGTGTGGTGGTGGTTACATCCTGAAAAATTTATCCTGCAAAAACAAGATAGGAATTGATATTAACGATGTAGCTAGAAAGACTGCAGAGTCTTTCGGAATTGAAACCTACAATAGCATCATGGATGCACCTAATGATTGGGCTGATTGTATAATATCTAACCATGCTCTAGAACACGTCAATAACCCACATCAAACGATTTCAGCACTCAAGGAAAAACTCAAGCCAGAAGGCTTAATTATTTTTGTCGTACCAAACGACACCTACACTTATAAATCTGATGATATAAACAAACATCTTTATTCCTGGAGTCCAATGAATTTAGGAAATTTGTTTGCCTCTGCAGGATATAAGGTGATTGACTCATCTCATTTTCATCATAGATTCCCACCTTATTCTAAAAATTTGAGAAGAGCCTTTGGCTCTAGGGTTTTTCATATTGCATGTCGGGTATATGGAAATTTGAATAAGAGTCGTTGTTCCCAGGTAAGATGTGTTGCAAAAAAAGAGTGAAAACTATATTAATAGTGGCTGGCAGTTTTTTTTCAAAAGTATTTGAGCTTAATGTCGAACCTGGGAAATAGGTTTGGTTTTTAACAATAGAGTTTTATGCCTCCTAATGTCTTCGTCCTCTATGCCGAAGTAATGCCTTACACGGTCGTGACTTTTAGGGCATTTCTGGAAAGGTATCCAGACGGTAAACTTACGGTGGTTCACTATGGTGCAGACAAAAAACTATCTGGTTATCAGGTTCCTGAACATGATAGAATAACATACTATACTGAATCAGAATTGAGCAAAGTGAATCTGTTGCAACTATTTGCTGATCTTGATCCCAATCTCGTTCTATGCTCTGGCAGGATGGAGGAAAAGTATCTTGCTGTTCTTCTCAAGGCAAAGCAGGATGGTGTTGTAAGGGTGGGCAACAGCGATAATCACTACCATGCAACCTTGCGTCAACGGGTAGCCATTCTCTTTTCCTATTTTTTTTATAGGCGGTATTTCGATTTTATGCTTGTACCGGGAAAACCCCAACTGGAATATTGCTTGAAATTAGGATTCAAACAGCAGCAGGTACTTTTCCCACAATATTGTGCTGACGTACGGCTTTTTGAAAAAGCATACGAGATCAGGCATAACAGAACAGCTGGATTTTCTGGAATGCTGTTTATAGGTAGATTAGAAAAAATCAAGGGGATCGATGGTTTAATTGAGAATTATATATCACTCTACGATGCGGGACAGATCACTGAGAAGTTACACGTTGTAGGAAATGGATCTTTAAGAGATACCCTGAATTTAGATCATTCTTCAATTGAGTATATTCCTTTTTTACCACAAGAAGCACTGATTGAAATCATGGCAACCGTAAGAGGATTTATTCTTCCCAGCCACAGGGAGGCATGGGGCGTAGTTATTCACGAGGCTGCTGCCGCTGGATTGCCCATACTAACTACAACAACCTGTGGTGCCGCGTCCCAGTTTCTGGAGAATGGAAAGAACGGATTTGTATTTGAACCTAGCGATAATCAATTGCAAAAGAAACTGCTTGTGCAAATGGAAAAATGCTCCCAGCAGGAATTAAGAAATATGGGGGAGCGCAGTCATCAGCTATCTTTGTCGATCAAGCCTGAAATGTGGGCTGAAAGTCTTGTGAGCTGCATTGAATGATATTTATTGATCTTGTTTTAGTGGGTTTTATTTTCTGGTCGCTCAAGATGAGAGGAGAATTTGACTTGATGAACCCGCTTTTACTTTTTGCATCATTCCACTTGGGATTTGTATCCATTAGGATGATCCAGATTTTTATACTGGGTTCAGAAATCATATCAAACAAATGGTACAACCGTCATCTCACAACAGATGAGCTATGGCCTGCCCTGATAGCTGCAGATTTATGTTTGCTGGGGTTTTACGTAGGCTTTAGAAGCTATAGCAATGATTTTATCAAGCCATTAAAATCTTTTGCCTATCAAGAAAAAAATAAGTTGCTGGTAATCGTACTATTGATCAGCACGATTATCGCTGGAATTATAGGCCTTGTTTTATTTTCAGGTGTTGCTCAACGAGCTAGCGTGGATGAGGTTGATAGAAGTGTCTTTACCTCATTATTGACTAACGCTGGGATGATATCAGCCGTCCTCCTAATTTACGTAAGAGGTTTTAAGCCCGTATATCTCGCATATCTAGGTGTGCTGGTACTTGCTTATTCACTACAGGGCGGGGAAAGGTATAGGGTGGTTTTGCCACTGATTTTTCTTGCGTCGCTTTATATTAAAAGGAACAGTCTACGAGGGATCCCTCTTAAGTTTATCGCTGCTGGTTTCATCGTCATAATCATCACCTTTTCATTAAAGGGAATAGGTAAGGAATTTCAGCGTTCAGGGCACATTGACTTTAGTAGTGCTTTTTTGGAATCCTATGATGAGACGCTTGAGGGGGATTCTGGAGATTTAAGTTTTATAGAGCAAAGTGCCGCAATGATTACGGGTGTGAATGAAAGTAATCGATACTTCTATGGTGAAACTTATTTACCTATTTTCTTTTTCTGGGTACCTAAAGCCATCTGGACAGAAAAACCAGCGCTGAATGACTGGCAAGGGCAAATATCTTCTTCAGGGCGAGAATTCTTGGTACTAGGTCAAATCTCATTGTTATCTGGTGAGGCCTACGCAAACTTTGGTTATCTGGGAGCCTTTTTAGTGCCATTCCTGGTAGGTAGGTTATACGCGTATTTATATCGTACCTACCGCCTGCGCGATCATCAGCATCGGGGTTTCCTAGCTCTATTACTTTTTAATATGGTACTTTTTCAAGTATGGCGAGATGGTTTGATTTCACTTTTTCTTTTCCCTATTTTAAATTATCTACCCATATTCCTTTTGATCCTGATCAAACGCAATGCATTTAACTTCAAGGGGAAGAGTGTCGTGAATAAAGAACGCTATGAGATTATTAGTTAACGGCAGTAATCTCATTGTAGGAGGTGGGATACAGGTTGCTCATAGTTTTGTTGCTTACCTGATGGATCATGCAGAATCTTTTGTTCTAATCGTGGGCTCGCCACAGTTAGTTGAAGCGTTGCATGCTACCGGCCATCGTGGTAACAATCGTGTACAAATTATAGAGCTACACCACAGTTTTACCTTTGAAAACTTAATCTCAGACAGCCACGATCGTCTGGATAAACTGGTCGCGGACTTTAAAATTGATAGGGTGTTTTCGGTATTTGGACCGGCTTACTGGCGACCGGGGGTTCATCACATCGTGGGATTTGCAAAGCCACAGTACATTTATAAGGAGTCTCCTTTTTTTAATCAGCTTTCGCTTAAAGCGAAAATAAGATTAGGCATCAAGGAATATTTGCATCTTAAGGATTTCAAGTCCAATGCTGATGCGCTCATCACAGAAAATCAAGACGTAAGCGATAGACTTGCGCAATTACTGCCTAGCAAAACGATTCACACGGTTACCAATTGCTACAATCAGGTTTTTGAACAACCGTCCAAGTGGATTCGCCCAGAACTTGCTCTAGATGATCATACTTTCAAGATCCTCACTATAGCGCATGATTATCCGCACAAAAATCTTGGAATCATACCAGAAGTAATCAAACAGTTAAAATTACGGTGGCCATCCTTTAAATTTGTTTTTATACTATAGCCTTACACAAGGTAAATTAGGACAACTATCCCCAGAAATCGAGGAGCATATCTCATACGTAGGCAAAGTGAGTATTGAGCAATGCCCACCCCTTTATGAGCAAAGTGACCTTGTATTTCTCCCTACATTGTTGGAGTGCTTTACCGCGCTATATCCAGAGGCCATGTTTATGCGTCGCCCGATTCTTACCTCCGATTTAGGTTTTGCACGGGGCTTATGCGCAGATGCAGCCTATTACGTCGATCCCTTATCCCCTCAAAAAATCGCAGCTGCGATTCACGATCTCTTCTGCAATAAAGAATTGAGGAGTCAGCTGGTGGCAAACGGCGTTGAACAATTGGCTACTTTTGAAACTTATAGATCACGGGCTCAGAAGTACCTAAAAATACTCAATAGTGAAACAAATCCTCCAGTCCTTTAAAACGGGAGAAACGATACTAGAAGACGTTCCCGCACCACAGGTAAAGAAAGGTCATGTGCTTATACGTACCTCGCGCAGCCTGGTCTCGCTGGGAACAGAGCGCATGCTGGTGGAGTTTGGAAAATCTTCTTTAGTCGCAAAGGCGCGCCAGCAACCAGACAAGGTAAAGCAAGTGCTGGATAAAATCAAGACAGATGGCTTGATGCCCACCATGGAAGCGGTTTTCAATAAACTGGGCGAGCCGCTGCCGCTGGGCTACTGCAACGTGGGCGAGGTGATGGGTGTAGGCGATGGAGTGACAGATTTCCAGATAGGCGACCGCGTGGCCTCAAATGGCCAGCATGCCGAGTTTGTAAACGTGCCCAAAAACCTGGTTGCCAAAATACCCGATAACGTCACAGATGATCAGGCCTGTTTTACCGTGATAGGCAGCATTGCCTTACAAGGAATAAGACTATGCAAGCCTACCCTGGGCGAGACCATTGTAGTTACCGGGCTGGGATTGATAGGTTTGCTTACCGCGCAATTGTTGCGGGCAAGTGGCTGCCGTGTCATAGGCATAGACGTTGATCAGGAAAAAAATGACCTTGCAGAAAAGTTAGGAATTACCACGATCAATCCCGCTAAAGGCGCAGATCCCGTTAAATCAGTTTTACAGCAAACTAGCGGCATAGGCGCAGACGGGGTCATTATTACCGCATCCAGTAAGAGCAACGATATCATCACCCAGGCGGCACAAATGTCCAGAAAGCGCGGGCGTATTATCCTCGTAGGCGTCATAGGCCTCAACCTGAGTAGGGCAGATTTCTATGAGAAAGAACTTACGTTTCAGGTAAGTTGCTCGTACGGCCCTGGCCGTTATGACGACGGGTATGAGCAGCATGGACAGGACTACCCACTAGCGTTTGTGCGCTGGACTGAACAGCGTAATTTTCAGGCTGTTTTGCAAGCCATTTCTTCTGGAGATATAGACGTCAATCCCTTGATCACAGAAGTTGTGGATATCAACGATTTCCAAAAGATCTACGTCAACATAGGCAGCTCAAAATCAATCGGTAGTATTTTGAAATATGCCGATGCTGATTATACGAGTACCGTCACCTATCCAGTTAACAAAACGAAAAAAGGGAAACTCGCCATTGTGGGCGCTGGAAATTTTACCAAAATGACCATGCTTCCAGCCCTCAAAAAAGAGGGTATTCTCACAGCTGCCATTGTGAGTTCTGGCGGGGTGAGCGGGACGGCACTTGCCCAGAAGTTTGAAATTCCCCTAAGTTCCACCAGTTACGAGGAAATCCTCGCGATGGATCAGATCAGCACCGTTGCGATCACCACCCGGCATAACCTGCACGCGCCCATGGTGCTGCAGGCGCTGGAGGCAGGCAAGAGTGTTTTTGTCGAGAAACCACTGGCCTTGAATCATGGCGAGCTGGATGAAGTGGTTACAGCTTTCGCGAAAGCGGAACAAACCATCACCATAGGTTTCAACAGGCGTTTTTCCCATTTTGCGGTAAAAATGAAACAATTGCTGGGCGATGATTCATCACCTGTCAATATCACTGCGACCATGAATGCTGGTCACATTCCCAGCAATGTGTGGGTGCACGACCTCAAGGTAGGCGGCGGGCGCATCGTGGG
Organism: uncultured Flavobacteriaceae bacterium; assembly: GCA_963740155.1. GTDB lineage: Bacteria > Bacteroidota > Bacteroidia > Flavobacteriales > Flavobacteriaceae > Nonlabens. Next base: position 921,890 of record CAVUDE010000005.1, read on the forward strand.
CGAGGCCTGTCATTTTATTGATCTGATGGTGTACCTCACAGGCAGCCGCGTGACTGGCGTTTGCATGAGTTCCATGGGAACCAGCCCTGCCGAAAATACCGATAATGCGAGCATCTTATTAAAATTTGAAAACGGCTCTAACGGCGTGATCAACTATTTTGCCAATGGTAGCAAGGCCTACAGCAAGGAACGGGTTGAGGTCTATTCCCAGGAGCGTACCCTGATACTGGACAACTGGCGCTGCCTGAAAGGGTATGGCTTTTCAGGATTCAAAAAATTGAAATCAGCCATGGATAAAGGCCACAGGCGGCAGTTTGCACTTCTGGGCGAGCAGATTGAGAAAGGTGGTGCTGCGCTTATTCCATTTGAAGAACTTGTTAACGTGAGCCGCGCGGCACTTGCAACCGTGGATAGCCTGCGCAATAATAGCTGGATAAGTGTGGAGTAGAGCTGCAGGTTTTCTGGATCTAGTCCGTAACATGGGCTGGCGTTATACGCGGTTTAGGGTGGTTCACGCGCTGTCGATAAAACTTGAAATCTTCCACCGTAAATTCCCGACTGATCCACCGTTTAAGAAATTTATTTCACTAGCAGAGTGGCGGCAAAACACACCCGCCTTTCTGATAGATGAAAAGCGCAATCTGGGATCTAAAGCTAGATCTGAATCGTTGAGTGAAAGTGTCCAGGCCATCAAGCAGGGTAAATTTAAATTTTTTTCCATTCAGCAGATTGATCTGGGCACGGATTATAACTGGACGACGCACCCGGTGACTGGCTTTGATTTTGGCACGAGTGCCCATTTTGCTGATCTACCGGATCTATCTCCAGAAACTGGTGATATAAAATATGTATGGGAGAAAGCTAGATTTGGTTTTCTGCAGGATTTGTTAAGGTATGATTATCATTTTGGGGAAGATCAATCAGAATTTGTTCTAGACCAAATCATTGATTTTATTGATCGCAATCCCATCAATCGCGGCCCAAATTATAAATGCAGCCAGGAGATAAGCCTGCGGCTGCTTAACTGGACTTACGCGCTATACTATTATAAGGATAGCGACGCGCTCACGGAAGATCGATTCTTGAAGATCATGGACAGCATTTACTGGCAATTGCATCACGTTTACACAAATATCAACTTTTCCCGTATCGCCGTGCGCAACAACCACGCGATTACAGAGACGCTCATGCTGTTTCTTTCTGGTCTGCTTTTTCCCTTTATTCCTGAAACCGCGCGATGGAGCAGCAAGGGCATGGCGTGGTTTGAAGAAGAGGTTGATTACCAAATTTATGACGATGGCACCTACCTGCAATTTTCCATGAACTACCACCGTGTCGTGGTCCAGCTACTCACGGTGGCGATAGGTATGGCGGGGATTTATGGAGTACGCTTTCGCGAAAGCGTAAACCTAAAAGCACAGAAAACACTGGACTTTCTCTACAATTGCATGGACAAACCATCCGGTAAGCTGCCCAATTATGGGAACAATGACGGGGCGTTATTTTTCAAGTGGGCCGAAGATGATTACCGCGTATATCGTAGCCAGTTGGACGATTTGAACCAGGTTCTTAATGGCCTACGCACTCAAGCAGCTGATAGCGGTTACTGGTACGGTAGTGAGGGATATGAGGTTCAAGATTTTGAGGATGAAAAACTTTCAACATACCCTATAGGTGGGTATGTAGTAATCAATGAACAGGATAATTCTAAAACCTTTTTTGCAAACACAGCATATAGGGATAGACCATCTCAAGCCGATAATTTGCATCTGGATATCTGGTGTGGCGGGGAGAATTACCTCTGGGATCCCGGTACATACCTTTATAACGCGCCCATAGGCGAGCTCAACAATTTTATATCTTCCCAGGCTCATAATACATGCACGATAGAGGGGAATAGCCACATGAGGAAAGCTGGTCGATTTATCTGGAATCACTGGATAAATCACGCTACACTAGAACCAACTGAAACGGCAGAAGACTACAATATCAAGGCAGAACTTATCGCCTATAGAAATACGGGCGGGAATAAAATATCAAGAGAAGCAACTAAAGTAAAAGGACGGAAAATCTGGAAAATCAATGACAGCGTGCAAAAACAGGCTGGTGATCAATTCCAGCAGCACTGGCAGATCAATCTCGCACTTAAAGACAAGGTCGAGCTCAATGCGATGGATGCTGATGGTAACATATTGAAGCCAAAAATCGAACAAGCCTGGTATTCCAGTTACTACGGCCAGAAAGAGCAATCATTGAGATGCACGTTTAGCACGTTTACCGATTCAATCTCAACGGAGATCAAAATCCACGCCTCATGAAGATCCTTTTGATACACCAGTATTTTCTAGAAAAGGATGACGGTGGCGGTTCCAGATTCAATGAGCTCACGCGACTATGGTCATCCATGGGTTCCAGTGTCACTGTAATTGCTGGAATGGTGCATTATGCCACTGGTAATAAATTGCCACGATACAAAGGTAAATATGTGGATCGCGATACTGATTTCTACAGAAATGTGGACGTATGGCGTACACATGTTTCAGAAAGTTATAACTCCAGTTTTTTAGGTAGGCTGTGGGCATATTTTTCTTTTGTCTTTAGCAGTTTGTATGTCGGGATTTTTAAAATCAATGATCAGCATGATGTGGTTCTGGTAACCTCGCCACCACTATTTGTGGGAATAACGGCTTACCTGCTCAGCCGATTGAAAGGTCTACCGTTAGTATTTGAGGTTAGGGATCTATGGCCAGAGAGTGCTATCGATACCGGGGTGCTGAAAAACAAATGGTTGATCAAATTTGCCTACGCCTTTGAATCTTTTATCTATCGCAAGGCAGATCTGGTCAATGTGCTTACACCCGCTTTTAGGGAAGCGCTTATTAAAAAAGGTGTTCCTGCAAGCAAGATTATTTTTATGCCTAACGCGGCAGATTTTTCGCTTGCAGAAAAGATCTCTTTTGATTTTAAAGCCACAGAGTTTAAAAAGGAAATAGGGCTGGAAAATAAATTTGTGATTACTTATGTGGGTGCGCATGGTGTAGCAAATCATCTGGATCAGTTGCTGGATGCGGCGGCATTACTAAGAGATACTAAGGTCGTTTTTCAGCTGATAGGCGCTGGGATGATGAAGGATCAATTAATTGAGAAGGCTGGCAAGATGCAATTGGACAATGTCATATTCCGCGATCCCGTAGCAAAGGCAGAGGTGTTCAAATACATTCTGGCATCTGATATGGGTGCGGCCGTTCTTAAGAAAGTGGATACTTTTAAGACCATCTATTCAAATAAGACCTTTGACTATATGTCCTGCAGAATTCCCGTATTACTCGCCATAGATGGTGTAAGCAGGGAACTAGTCCAGCATGCCGATTGCGGAATCTATGTAGAACCAGAAAATGCCGAAGCCATTGCAAATGGGATTAGATCCATCATGGAAGATAAAGATCGTCTAGTCCAAATGGGTAACAATGGTTACGATTACGCGATGAAGAATTTTGATAGGGAGAGTATCGCAACGGCTTATCTCAAAGAATTAAATCAGCTTGCGTAATTTGTATCTACATATCATCAAACCTCTTGCAGACTGGTTTGCGGCGATAATCATTGCAATCATGACTTCACCATTATGGATTGCAGCCATCATTTTGCTCTTTATTGTCAACTCAGGAACCCCTTTTTTTACACAGCGCCGCCCAGGTAAAAACGGTAAGATATTTACGATTCTCAAGTTTAAGACCATGACAGATGCTAGAGATGGAAGAGGCGCGCTTTTACCTGACGAGCAGCGTCTAACTACCGTAGGCAGCTGGATCAGAAAACTATCCATTGATGAATTGCCCCAATTGCTGAATGTACTAAAAGGCGATATGAGCATCGTGGGACCGCGACCTTTACTTCCAGGATATTTGCCGCTATATAGTAAGGAGCAATCCAGGCGCCATGAGGTAAAACCTGGAATAACGGGATGGGCGCAGGTTAATGGCCGCAACGCTGTAGACTGGAAAACAAAACTTGCGATGGATGTGTATTACGTAAAACATGTTTCTTTTCTGTTGGACTGTAGAATAGTATTCAGCACCATTCAGAATGTACTTTTAAGAAAGGGCATTACAGACGGTTCCAGCGCAACAACCACTAAATTTGCGGGTAATGAGTAGAGAGCGATTTATCTATGGAGCGAGCGGTCACGGTAGGGTGGTATTGGATATATGCCAGCAATCGGTTTGCACGATTCATGGGTTTATAGATGATAATAAATCCCTAAAGCGATGTTCTGGTTACGAGGTCAAGCACCTAATTTCCCCCACAGATCTAATCGTACTAGGCGTGGGACGGAATCAGGTAAGGAAAAAGATCTTTGAGAAGTTTGAACAACAGATATTTGATGCCATTACCCACCCATCTGCTATCGTATCGCTCACCAGTAAAATAGGCAAGGGAACCGTGCTCATGGCAAGAGCCGTGGTCAATCCCAATGCCTTAATCGGTGATGCTTGTATCATTAATACCGCAGCCATTATAGAACATGATTGTGTCGTGATGAATTTCTCACACATTTCACCCGGTGCTATTCTGTGCGGCGGCGTTCAGGTAGGATCTAACTCCCATGTGGGTGCAGGTGCAGTGGTACTGCCTGGTCTGGAAATAGGCGACAACTGTACGTTAGGCGCCGGTGCGGTAGTGACCCGCAATGTGCCAAATGGAAAAGTGGTGGCAGGCAACCCAGCAAAACCATTGTAAATATGCCTAGATGGATGGAATTTTGCATCGCGCTGGCAGCAACCATTATAATTTCTCCAGTATTATTTATCGCCTGGCTGGCGGCCGCAGTCGCCACCAGCAGTAACGGCTGGTTTACACAGCTGCGCGTAGGCCAGGATGCAAAGTTGTTTAAAATCTATAAGCTCAGAACGATATCTGATGGGAAGATCAGCGCGACGGGTGGGTTCTTACGCAAATCAAAACTAGATGAGCTACCACAGCTGATCAATATATTAAAAGGCGACATGGCATTTGTGGGACCACGCCCTGATCTACCTGGCTATTACGATAGGCTGGTGGGAACTGATAGAAGAGTGTTGCAACTGCGACCCGGCATCACGAGCCCTGCGGCGATCAAATACAGGAATGAGGAGGAACTGCTGTCACAACAGGTAAGTCCGCTGGAATACAATGATCAAGTCATCTTCCCAGATAAAGTGAGAATGAATCTAGCCTACCTTGAGAAACGCTCATTCTGGCTAGATATAAAAATACTAATACGCACCCTAACCAGTTTGTTTACATGAAAAATCCAGAGAAAATTTGGCTGAGTTCACCCCACATGGGAGGTGCCGAAAGAGATTTTGTCAACCAGGCATTTGAATCCAACTGGATAGCACCGCTAGGTCCCAATGTCAATGGGTTTGAAGAGGATCTTGAAAATTTTCTGGGTGGAGATTGTCATGTCGCGGCTGTGAGTAGCGGTACGGCTGCCATTCATCTAGCGCTGGTTCAGGCAGGGGTAGGGCCAGGCGATGTTGTTATTTGCCAGTCGTTCACGTTTTGTGGGAGTGCAAATCCCATTTTATATCTGGGTGCAACCCCCGTGTTTGTGGATAGTGAGTCAGATACCTGGAATATGTGTCCAGATCTATTGCAGGAGGCAGTGGCAGATTGTAAAAAGCGGGGCCAGCGGGTAAAGGCGATTATAGCGGTTCATTTGTATGGGATGCCATATAAGGTTGATGAGATTCACGCTTTCGCGAAAGCGGAACAAATACCCATCATAGAAGACGCGGCAGAAGCCCTGGGAAGTTCCTACAAAAACCGTGCATGCGGGCAACTGGGTGATTACGGTATACTGAGTTTTAACGGCAACAAGATTATCACGACCAGCGGTGGTGGTGCCCTGGTATCACATGATCATAACGGTAAACAGCAAACCATTTTCCTAGCCACTCAAGCAAGGGATGATGCGCCACATTACGAGCATTCTCAACTAGGGTATAATTATAGGATGAGCAATATAAGTGCAGGTATAGGGCGGGGGCAGATGCAGGTGCTGGGAGAACACGTGCGACTGCGGCGGGAGATGAATGAGTTTTACATGGATCTATTTGGAACTATCCCAGGAATTTACCTACACAAGGAATCTGATAAAGAGATTATTTCAAATCACTGGTTGAGCTGTATCACCATAGACCCAGAAGCGGCAAACGGTCTGGATCGTGAGACCTTGCGCAAGGCAATGCTGGACTGTAATATCGAATGCAGGCCATTGTGGAAGCCTATGCATCTACAGCCTTTATTTAGGGAGGCACGATTTTTTAGTAACGGGGTGAGTGGCAGTCTATTTGAAAAAGGACTGTGCCTACCATCTGGGTCAAATCTGGATGCAGAGGATAGATTACGGATTTCCACATCTGTGAAAGAAGTGTTAGCTAGTCATAAATTAATGTAAAATATTGTAAATAAAGCTTGTATGTACGAGTTAAAGTCTGTGTCATACGTCACAAACTTTATGCTTTACACTGATAAAGAAAACCGAAAGAAATAACTTTGGAGCCGTTATTGAAGTAATATCGCTTATTGAATATCAGATATGTACATACAACTTAATATGAAAAATACTACAATCATGCTGTTTGCGCTGTTTATCAGCTCATTCTCGATGCGGGCTCAAGAACTTGCAGCCTATGAGGGACGGCAAACAGCAAATACCACCGCCGCTACTGACATAGTTGCCACCGGTCTTTCCAGAGGTTCTGGGATTAACAGTACTGGATCAACAACTTTTAATTCAAATGGATGGGATGCATCTACAGCAGCGCAAGCTGTCGCAAACGATGAATATGTTCAATGGTCAATTGAGGCGACTGCTGGTAATACGGTTTCGGTAAATCAAATCACCATCAGTTATGACCGTAGTAACTCTGGTCCCAATCAATTGGAGATAAGGACGAGCTTGGATAATTATGCCTCGCCCATATTTTCTGATGGAGCTGTGAATGCATCAGGGGAAGATCCTACGTTTTCAGTTACGCCAGTGCTTAATGCAAATAGTGGGACGCCAATAACTTTTAGATTATACGCGTGGGGCGCCACTAGTGGTGGTGGTACGTTTGATATTGAGGATGACCAGACAACCACAACACTTGCTGCTAGTCAGACCGGAATAATTCTAAGTGGAACTGTTGCTGCTACTTCTGCAGATACCAGTGTAGAGTTTTCTACGGATAGTGTTGTTGTAGATGAGGGTGACAGTTCTGTAAATCTCACAGTTGACATTACCAATCCGAGTGCGACCAATGCGACAACCGTAGATGTTGTTCTTATAAGTGGCAATCAAAATGAAGTGGATAATTATATAACCCAAACACTGACTTTTCCAGCAGGAAGCACCACAGCTCAGAATGCTGTTATCACAATTACTGATGATACAGATGTGGAAGGTCTGGATACAATTGAATTTGAACTACAAAATGTTTCTGGAGGTGATAATGCAACAATAGGTGCAAGGTCAGACCTGCAATTGGATATTGAGGATAACGATGGTGTGGCTAATGCGGCTCCAGTAGTCACTTACGTGAGTGATACATCAGGAGGCAGTACTGGTGTGAGTGCAACAGTAGATGTTGAATATACTATTACTGACGATAATAATAATATTCAAAACCCGACGCTGGTTTGGAATTTTGCACCTAGCAATGGTGCGTCCTCACCTGCTTCAGGAACAGTATCACTAGTGAACAATACAGGAAACTCCTATACAGGATCAATTCCTGGAATGTCAGAAACTGGGACAGTCTCATTTCTAGCCTTTGCTAGTGATGAAGGTGGGAATGTAGGGCAATCCTCAACACAAAGCTACACGGTGGTTACTGCTGCCGGTGGAACTTTACCAGTCATTATTAACGAGGTTTCTCAAGGAACATCTGGAAATAAGGAATGGGTAGAATTACTGGTGGTAGAGGACAATTATGACCTGCGCGGTTTTGAGGTAGGAGATAATGACGATGGTGTTCAGAATCCTTTCTTTACTTTCAATAATATAGCACAGTGGTCATCTGTAAGCGCTGGAACAATCATAGTCATCTACAATGCTGGCGATGTGGATTCAGTCATTACACCAGATTTTGACTTTAGTGATCACAGTGTAACACTACCATCTAATAATACATTTTACTTCAACCCAGCGGGATGGGGGAGATTCAGTGACAGTGATCGGGATGATGGCCCTACGATTTTTAATGACATGGGTATGATTGTCCACGATATGGCCGCTGCGCATCCTACGCCTTTAATAGCAACTCCTGTTGCAGGAAATTCTAAAAGATACATGGCCGGTGATGCATCGCAAGCTTCTTTAGAAGTTGAAGCCAACTGGTCTAGTATTAGTGCATTTAATGCATCCCCTGGAATAGGTAACGGTGGTGATAATACGGTGTATATCAATACCCTAAGAGGTAGATCAACGTATGTTTATGCCTCTGGCGTATGGAGTCCCGTCAATCCAGAGGGGAATTCCACAGCAGATGATGTGGTAATCATACAAGATGGGACATATACTGCTACTGGCGACTTTGATGCCCTGGATTTTATCATAGAGAATGGCGCCACGGTTGATCTAGGTGTAAACACTCTGAATTTAGCAGGTAATCTACAGGAAAGAGGTGTCTTTAATGCACAACTCGGGACAATCAATGCTGCCGGTACAAGAAGGCAATTTGTGGAAGGGAACGATTTTGAAGTTGATACATTCATTTTAAATAATTCGGCAGGATTGATTTTAAATGCAAACCTTAGAATAGGTGCAACATTACGTTTGCAAAATGGAACCTTAAATATCGGGGATGATATAGTTACCTTTCTGAGTGGTCGCGATACCAGTGGTCAACTAAAAACAGCGGTGCTGGATGAAGTGGGTTCTGGTGGAATCAATGGAACGGTGAGAGTCCAACAATTTTACCCGTCTAACCGCGCATTTAGATTTGGGTCCTCATCAGTGGATATGATCGGTGGGTTATTTTCAAACTGGCAACAATCAGGTCGTAATCCTGGTGATGCTGGATATAGAGCGGATTTTGGAACTCAAATTACTGGAGGTAGCACGGCCAACGGCTTTGATCAGAGTGGGTCTAATAGCCCTAGTGCTTTCACCTATAACAATACTTCCCAACAATGGAACGCTATCGCGGGGACAAGGGGTGCTGGAAATGGTCTTTCTGCCGGGGAGCCATTGCGTATATTGATCAGGGGTGATAGATCAGTTGATCTAACGGCAAGTCCCAGTGCGGCAGTTGCAACTGCAACAACGTTAGAATCAGAAGGGAATCTCGTAATTGGAGCTTTTCAATTCCCATCTGCTGAGGTTTCCATGAATGGGAACGCTGGTGGATTTAGTTTGATAGGTAATCCGTACCAGGCTCAGGTCAACATGGGACAAGTACTTACTGATCCCAGTACTACAAATATGGTAACTGGTTCCTACGTGATCTGGGATCCCACCGCAGGAACTACAAATCGACCAGCAGGTAGTGGCACTACCACAGGTAATGGACAGTACGTAACCTACGATTTTTCAACTGGTGCAAATACAACTGGATCTGATGTAAATGCCTTTATACAACCATCTCAGGCCATTTTTGTTCAAACACAAGCCGCAGGTTCTCCTACCTTGCAATTCCGTGAAAATTATAAAACGGACGATCCTTTTACTACTACTATATATGACAATAGTTCAGTGACTAGTCTAAATATCAGAATGTACGAGGATGATGAGCTGGGTACTGGCCTGCCAGCGCGCGACGGTATTTTAATGAAGTTCTCAAACGATTTTGCAAATCAATACGTGATAGGTGAAGATGTCGTGAAGTTCAGAAATCCAGGTGATAATTTGAGCGTTGATGATAATGGAACTGATGTAATGCTTCTTTCCCATTCATTCCCAGTGAATAATGAGGTACTGGATTTGAATATAAGCAACCTGAATGACACGAATTATACATTTGAGTTTGACAATGATTTCCAAGGTAATCTTGAAGTTTACTTCATTGATTCTTACACTAACGAGCGCATACTGTTGCAAACAGGATTGAATCAGGTAGCAAGATCGTTTGATCCATCTGACGCCCGTAGCACACAAATTGATCGTTTCTCCATAGAATTTGTGGACACAACCTTAAGTGCTGGATCAGATCAAGGTCTTGTAAGTGTGAATGCTTACCCCAACCCTGTATCTGATGTACTGACAATCGATGGCTTACAAGGCGGTATGCCCTTAGAAGTAAACCTCTTTAATATGACTGGGCAACTGGTAAAATCTTATAGCATAGAAAATTCTTTGAAAAGAGAAACGCTCAGAGGTTTTGACAGTTTAAAATATGGCTTATATTTACTCACTTTAAAAGAGGGTGAAAATACTCACACGATTCAACTCGCTAAGGAATAAAATTATGAAATTGAAGAATAGATTAGTGTTTCTTATGGTTGTACTTCTGGTAAGTGCATCTGCAGCAGCTCAACCAGCATTTGATCCAGATGTGGATGACGTAGCGCCTGTTCCAGGAATTGCGCTTGCTTTAGCAGTGGGATTATATCTAGGTGTCAAGCAACTGCGCAACAAGGAATAATATAACAGAATTTTTGATTCTAAAAGGCTCTTATTCAGTTAAGAGCCTTTTTTATTACCTTTTTTTTGAGTAATATTGATAATGATTTCAAGGATATTAAACACAAATCATTTTGGGAACCTGGTTGATTAACGGATTGTCTAATTGGCGCTATTTGCCACGATGGGCAGTTCTCTTATTTGACATAGGGTTAGTCGGTCTCGGATTCATACTCACCCACATAAATATTGAGTTTACCAGTCACGAGTGGTATAATACTCTGAATATTGAGCAGCGATTCATCGTTGTAATTGCCATTTACCTATCTTTTTTTCTGATTTTCAAAACATATCATGGAGTTGTACGTCATAGTACCTTTCTTGATATTTTCAGATTATCACTGGTGATTATTTGTAGTACGGGGTCACTTCTCTTCTTAAATTATGCTTGGCTGTTTTTTTTAGGTGAAAAGATTTTTCTGATTCCTTTTCTAGCCATAAACATGGTCTTTAATCTCGGATTATTATTGTTCTTTAGAATTACTGTGAAAGGTATTTATGGCACTCTTGTTCAGACCAAGAGTAAAAGCTCAAAGAATGTTTTGATTGTTGGCGTTTCTGATGATTCAGTTGCTATCGCTGAGTCCTTAATAAATACTAACTCCCATTTATATCAATTTAAAGGCTTTATAGCTTTCGGGAAGAAACGTTTGGGTTACCGAATTCTTGGTAAAAAAGTGTTTCATTTCAGCTACGGGAATCCTACTCCCTCCTTGCCGGAAGATATAAACTGTGTATTGTTTTTGAATCCAAATTATTCTGACGAGAAAATAGGTGAGTTGATTAACTATTGTATTGATAGCGGGATAGAGATTTTGAAAACAGAGGGGATTTTTAATTTCAATAGTTCATCCACCATTGAGGATAAGGTACGTTCTGTGGAAATTGAGGATTTACTTCCTCGAGATATTATTCAGCTGGATGACTTCAAATTAAAAGAGTCAATCAATGGTTCCTCAATCCTTGTAACTGGCGGTGCGGGAAGCATAGGTAGTGAAATTGTCCGGCAGCTGCTTAAATATTCACCAGAACATATTCTGGTGGTAGATCAAGCAGAAACAGCGTTGCATGAACTGGAAATAGAGCTTTGGGATTATGCTGATAGATTGCATTGCCAGGTAGCAAATATCTGTGACAGAACCCACATGGACAGTCTTCTAGCTCAATACAAAGTAAGTACTATTTATCACGCTGCAGCTTATAAACACGTACCTCTTATGGAACGCAATCCCATAGTAGCGGCAGAGGTTAATACATTAGGTACGATCTCACTTGCAGAGCTGGCTGTAGAGCATCAAGTTGACAGATTTATTTTTGTAAGCACCGATAAAGCAGTAAATCCCACAAACGTGATGGGCGCGACTAAGAGAGCTGCAGAAATATACTTGCATGCTCTTCAGGATACAAGCAATGTAAAGACAAAATTTATCACTACTAGATTTGGCAACGTATTGGGTTCCAACGGATCTGTGATTCCTCATTTTAAAAAGCAGATTGCTAAAAAAGGTCCAGTTACAGTTACTCATAAGGACATTATCAGATATTTCATGACTATTCCAGAAGCGTGTCAACTTGTTTTGCAAGCTGGTGCCATGGGAAAAGGGGGCGAGGTATTTGTCTTCGACATGGGTGAACCAGTTAAGATCCTTGACCTAGCTATCAAAATGATAAAGCTTAGTGGATTCAAACCCTACGAAGAGATTGATATTACATTCACGGGACTTAGACCAGGTGAGAAATTGTATGAAGAATTACTTTCAACTTCGTCTCATGTGCTACCCACCTATCATGACAAGATATGCATAGCAAAAGTCCCTACCTATAGCTATGATCACCTCGTGAACTTCCACATTGAGTTGGGTATTCTCGTGCGGGGTAGAAATGAAGTTTCCATAGTTTCATTGCTTAAGGAATATATTCCAGAGTTCAAGAGTAACAATAGTGTCTATCAGTTACTGGATAAATAAAGCCCGCCATCTTAATTATATTTGCGCTTTAATATTTCTATGAAAATATACTGGCTTTTTTGCCTGTTACTCATTGTAGGTTGTGTTTCACCCACTAAAATCAGATACGTACAGGATATCGATAGTGTTCAGATAAGCGATGGCGTGAACAAGCCTATTCAATTACGGCCAAATGATATAATTACGATTAATCTGGCTAGTCAGCGTATGGAGGCATTGAGTAGTTTTTACAAAATCTCTTATACTGCTATGCCCGAGAGTTCAGGGGTCTCCGTAAACGTTCCAGAATATATCATTGATAGCAATGGCTTCATAAAATTTCCGCAACTAGGCAAAATCGAATTATCTGGTCTGACCCTACAAGAGGCAGAAAGCAAGCTATCTACTGAATTACTTGAGTACGTAAATGACGTAGCCGTAGAGATACGCCTTCGCAACTTTAAAATTACTGTTCTAGGTGACGTTCTGCGTCCCGGTACTTTCCCCATTGACGATACACAAATAACATTGTTACAAGCACTGGGTCTTGCCGGGGATATGAATATAACTGGTGACAGAAAACAAGTAAAGGTTATTAGAGAAACAGATGGCTCAAAAAAATCCGTGACACTTGACTTAACTTCAGCTGATTTTATTAACACGGAGTATTATTATCTCATGCAGGATGATATCATCATTGTAGAGCCTAATCGCTCTAAAATCCAGACCTCTGGTTTTTACAACACGGCTACATTTTTTGTGTCAATAGCCTCGCTAGTTTCTACAATGGTCATAGTTTTAGTCACTAGCAGCAGATAGATAATGACTGAGAACCCAAATAATATTTTTTCGATCAAGGATCAGTTTAATCTGATTGTGAAAAACTGGTACTGGTTTTTAATCAGTTTGATCGTTTGTCTCACGATTGCTTTTTTGATTAAACGATATTCTATAGATATCTATCAAGCAACCGCCGCAGTCATGATCAAGGATACAAAGAGTGGAGGACTATCTGAAACTGGTGTTCTAGGTGATCTGAATATTCTAGGTAATAGTTATAATACGGTAGAAAACGAAATTGAAGTTCTTAAATCTCGCAGATTGATGCGTAAGGTGGTCAAGGAACTTGATATCTATATCAGCTATACAGCTCAGGGAAAAGTAATTGAATCTCCAGTTTACAAAGGTGCAGCTGTAGAAGTGGATGTATTGAATGAGGAAGTTTTAGAACAGGATTTTCCAAAACATCAGTTCAAACTATCAGCTATAGATAAGAATTCTTTTCGGCTTACGGATTTAAAAGGCAGGTCGTCTGATTATAGCTACGGTAGCGTCTTTGAATATGGTGACCTTTCTCTAATTGTCACTTACGATGATCTAGCTGCTGAAGATCTCAATGACTTTACAAGCCTGAATATTACGATCAGCTCTATTGAATCTGCAACTCTTAAGTATGGATCCAGATTGATTGTGAGCAAAATCGATCGCCGCAGTTCAGTATTATCCTTGTCACAGGTGGATCCAGTTCCACAGAGAGCTGAGGATGTCATCAACGAGCTGATCAAGGCATACAACGATGATGCTATAAAGGACAAGAATGCCGTAGCGAGAAAAACTGCAGAATTTATCCAGGATAGGATGGATGAGGTACGTACCGATCTTGACAGTATAGAAAGACGCCTAGAGGGCTTCAAGAGTGATCGCAACTTGACAGATATAGCAGCAGAATCACTCATTAACCTAGAAGAGACAACTGGACTGACCGGTCAGGTGATGAATATTGAATCACAACTGAATATTGCTGAAAATATAGCGAGAACACTCAATGACCCAGGCTATAACTTACTACCGGAATCATTTGGTTTTGAAGATCCTTCTTTGCAACAACAGGCTATACGCTTTAACCAATTATTGACCCGTTATAGGGATTTAAGTAAAACTGCCTCAGAACGTAATCCCTCCCTCATAGCTTTAAAGTCAGAGCTGGATCAACTGGTAGCCTCATTAAGATTGTCTATAAATCAAGTCATTCAGAGTTTGGAATCTCGTAGTCAGAATATCCAGAGAGAGCTGAATAGAACGATCGGCGAGATTAGAGAAACTCCAGAAAATGAACGACTAAGCAGAGCACTTTTACGTAATAGGGAAGTAGTTGAAACCATTTATCTTCTTTTAAGTGAGAAAAGAGAAACCACTGCTATATCACTAGTGGTAACTACTCCCAAAGCTAAAGTTGTAGATTTTGCACTAACAGATCCTACCCCCATTTCACCTAAACCGGTTATTATACTACTAATCAGTTTAATAATTTCTTTTCTTCTTCCATTTGGAATTTTGTATGCACGTAATCTGATTTATAATAAGATTGAATCCAGAGAGGACGTAGAATACATTCATCCCAATATTACCGTACTAGGAGAGATACCCAAATTTGAAAATTCCACCAGACAGACTATTGTCAATAATGACAGGTCAATTTTAGCCGAGTCCTTTAGAATTCTCAGAACTAATCTTCAGTTCAAGCTGTCTGCTCTTTCCACCTATAAACGTGCAGCTCCTGTAATTCTGGTAACCTCATCTGTAAAGGGAGAGGGTAAAACTTTTGTGTCTTTCAATCTAGCGGTAACCCTAGCCTTGACTAATAAAAAGGTTCTCCTAATCGGCGGGGATATACGTAATCCACAAATTCATCGCTATTTAAATAATGAATCGCGCAATAGCAAGGGATTGACTGAGTTGTTGACTACTTCAGATTTGACGACTAAAGACGTGACCGTTACTTACCCTGAGGTTGCTAATCTTGATATTATACTTTCAGGTGCCATTCCACCTAACCCAGCTGAACTGTTAATGTCAGATGAAATGGACGTTATTCTAGATTCTGCCGCTCAAGAATATGACTATATAATTTTGGATTCTGCACCTACCATTTTAGTCACTGATACATTACTCATCTCAAAATATGCAGACGTCACAGCCTATGTGGCAAGAGCAAATTATACGGACAAACCATTACTATCTTTTATTAAAGAGAATGTGGAACGTGGGAAATTGGAGAATTTAACCATGATTATAAATGACGTTAAACAATCTAATTTTGGTTACGGTAGTAAATACACCTATCATTATGCAGCTGCACCACAAGGTCTTTGGCAAAGGTTAAAACAAAAATTCAGTAGGCAGGCGTAAGCTTTTCCTGATGATCAGCAATCAATTGCTTGAACTTCCTCTCGTACTTGTTGCCTATTTTAGAAATTTTCAAGACTTCTAAATGGTCTTTTTTATGAGCATCTGTCCCCACAAAATCATATAGATCGTTTTCCAGCAACATGTAGGCGTTTTTTCTCACGCCCGCACCGTAGTGACCACTTATCGCCAGAAGATTCAGCTGGAAAACAAATCCTCGTTCCTTTAAGGCTTTGAACTCATCTATATGTTTGATATAGTTATACCGCTCTGGATGCGCCAGTATGGGAACAACGTCTATGGTTCTTAAATTAAATGCCACCTCTTCTACAAAATCTGGTTTTTGGAAATAGGAAAACTCCGTAAGTGCGTACTTATCATTGATAAGTAAGAGATTACGGTGGCAGGACATATTGATAAAACTGTGATCAATCATGTATTCTGCCGCAAATCCAGTGAGGAAATATTGATCCTCAGGATTCAATTCACGTAGCGTTGAATTGTAACAGCCCGCAATAGTCTGCTTATCCAGATTATAAAAATCTTCCATGATATGCGGTGTTGCAATCGCTTGAGAGATATTACACTCTCGCATCATTCTGATCATTTCTTTAGTGGTAGCAATATCCGTAGATCCATCATCTAGTGTGGGAAGAAGATGATTGTGTATGTCCTTAACACCATCCAGATAATCAATCAGAAAATTAGACCTATTAAAAAACCACATGCATCAAGCGGTTTTTAAAAAGTCAAGTTCTGGAATTAGGCAAAGATCAGGGTAGTTTTCCAGCAGATTGCAGGAATGATTATCTTCTGACTGATCGTTCCTCATCGCCGTGTCCAGATAGAATCTACCTTTGAGATGCTGGCCATACAGATAATGCATTGCAGCAAGACGATATAAAAGGCTGCACACCTGTGGGTGAATCTCCAGCCCTTGTTCCAAGCTTAGAATTGCAGCCGGCATCTCACCCAGCTTATATAAAATATCTGCCCGTTCTTCCCACAAATCAAGTTCCAGATTACCTAATTCTATGGAACGGCGGTAGCCATATTCTGCCTCTTCCAGTAGATTGAGTGAGTTATTTATAATTGCAAAACGCTCCCAGTACGCGGCATTATCTGGGTCTATGTCCACAGCTTTCTCGGCATAGAAAAGTGCTTCCGTGTGCATATCCTTATCGATATAATAATCTACAATACTTTTCCAGGCTTTGTCTGATAAGGGATCCTCGTCCACGGCGCTCTTAAAAAACCTGATGGCATAGGTATCGTTTCCTATGAGTTGATAGCATATTCCCAGTCTATGATAGGCGTAGGCCGTAGGATCGTCCATGGTCAGGGTAAGGCTGTAAACCTCAATAGCCTCTTCAATTCTTCCCAGTCGTTCAAGCACTTTTCCTTTTTCCAGATAGGCACCTATAAACCCATCATCTGATATTATGGCAAAATCATAGGCCTGCAAAGCGTCCTGATATTCTTGGAGGTCAAAAAACAATTTTCCCAGTTGATGCCAGCCTATTTTATTATAGGGTTCTTTATCCAGAAATTCATTCAGGAATTCTATCGCTTCTGCATGATTATCTAGGTATTCATAGCAATAAATCACATTGTATAAAGCTGCATCATCGCCAGTATCTGCCTCTAGCGACCTTAGAAACTTTTGCAGCGCCATGCTATACTCATCGCAAAAAAGATATTCCATACCTATCAGGTTGAAAATATCTGCATGGTCTTCCGTGAGGGTCACGGCGTGTTCTAGCAGCTCGATGGCTAGCTTATGACGTTCGGTTTTTGAAAGGATATTTGCTTTCTGGATAAAGATTTCTGGGTTCCCGGGTTCAATATTATAGAGTTGGTCCAGCACGTCTGCCGCCTGTTCAAACTTATCATCCAGGATCAGCATCTCTGATTGATAGAGTTTTAGGCTCACGCTAGATGGGTGTTGTGTGATGGCAAGGGAAATTGCCTTGCGCGCGGTGGTGATCTTGCCCACTTCCAGATAGTACTCAATAATGTCCTCAAATTCCTCGCTGTCAAAGAACCCTACTTCATTTGTCTTGAGCATGATTTCAAACCTGCTCACGTTCAAATTCCCATCGTTTTCCAAGTCAAATCCCATAGGCCGCAATTTTGGTCTTGCTGTTGTACCAAGTTCTATATTTTAAACTGGTTTTCCCTAATCTTGGTATTTGGGTTGTCAAGAGGTTATAAACAGGTTATTTTACTAGTATTTTGAATGATTGAGGGTGTTGTTGTGATACCGCTTTCGCGAAAGCATAAACACAAAAATCATCCATCTATATACAGAATTTTAAACGAGACTAAAAAAAGGTGACCTGCTCAAATCTCTAAAATCCATCCAGCACACTCTTCAATGTTTTACAGGCAACTCTCACCTCATCTACCGTCACCGTGTAGGGCGGAGTGATGCGCACGGCTTTTTTTTCAAATAATAGAAGAAAGAACAACACGCCTTTTTCTCTGCATGCATCAATCACCTTATCTGCGGGGATATCCGCATGAAGGATCGCTGCCAGCATAAGTCCTTTTCCCCTCACTTCACTGATCCAGGGATGCACAAGCTCTTGCCTAAACACTTTTTCAAGATCCAGCACTTGTTGCAAATAATTCCCGTTATTGATTTCTTTGAGTGTGGCCAGAGCAGCAGCGGCTATTAATGGATGCCCGCCAAATGTCGTAATATGCCCCAGCATAGGCGCGGTATTTAATTGTTGCATCATCGCATGGCTGGCGGTCAATGCACCTATGGGCAATCCACCGGCCAGGCCTTTACCCGTAACCACGACGTCAGGAATAATACCGTGCTGGCTAAAATGAAACATACTACCTGTTCTTCCCACACCTGGCTGGATCTCATCCACCACGAGCAATGCACCAGTAGTATCACATTTCTTACGTAATTGCTGTAACCATGCTGTACTAGGTAGGATAAATCCCGCGCCTCCTTGAATAGTTTCCAGGATAACGGCTGCAGTTTTGGTTGTGATTCTGTTCAGGTCTGGCAGGCAGTTGAATTTAACATGCGCGACGTCTGGCAACAATGGTCTAAATGGCGCCTTGCGTTCTTCATAATCCATCAGGCTGAGCGATCCCAGCGTATTGCCGTGGTAACAGTTCTTCATCGCCATGATCTGCGAGCGACCGGTCGCCCTGCGGGCAAGTTTAATCGCAGCTTCAATAGCTTCTGTACCACTATTTACGAGGTAAGTGCTGTCCAGTGGTGGCGGGAGAAGTGATGCAATCAACTTACATAGTTCTACCGCAGGTTGTTGTGTGTACTCACCATATACCATGACGTGCAGGTAGCGATCTGCCTGATTCTTGATGGCATCTACTACCGCGGGATTACAATGCCCCAGCGGTAAGGCACTCACACCCGCCACCATGTCCAAATATTTTTTCCCGGCTTTATCGTAGATATAGTTGCCACTGGCGTGGGAAATCTCCATCCCGCTGGCAAAGGGGGAAGTTTGCGCCTGATATTTTAAAAAATCATCACGCATGTCAGTTTTCTGACTTTAATTCTTTGGGCTGGGGGGATAGGCTGTCCGTTTTTCTGGGCTGCAGATCTACGGGTCTTAATCTAGAATTCTTATTGTCCTCCAGATCCTTGAATGGTGCAAAGAAATCGGTATCGAGACCGGGTAGGGGCAGGCCCTGGATAGGAGTAAGTTCAACGGGACCTTTTCCTTTGAACAAGTCGCTTTTCTGGATAAGTTCTTCATCGCCACGCCAGACAAATCCACGCATGATTCGTACGTTTTCTGGTAGCTCTTCCGGTGGATAGGTCTTATCGCTGAACTGGTTGTAGCTGGTAATATCATTCATCTCGCTTACCTCCAAGATGATCTCCATCGTACCGCTAGAACCCTTGTTTATCCCTATGAGTGCCTGATTATCATCGCGGATATAAATCATGTTTTCAACATTGCGATTGAATTTAATCACTTTCAATTTGTTTTCTTCAAAGTAACCAAACATTTCTTTTCCCTTGATCTGGTTATATCCCCCGCTTAAGGTATCCTCATTGATCACAAATGCGTTATTGAATACATGTAGTGAATCCAGTTGCTCAGTCTCTGTATTGCTTTGTAGAAAGATACTGTCACCGGTCATCTGGTTTCCCTCATTCCACATAACGGGTTTTCTGATAAGCTTTGTCAGGCCTAGGTGTTCCAGTGAGACAATGGAATCTGCCTTGCCACTCAAATCACTTTTATAGATACGTGCATCATAAAATCCCCTGACTAGCCGCTTACTGGATTCCCCGGTGACCATAAGCGTATCTGCATGTATGTAGATACTGTCATTTTCCTGTATGGTAATGGCAACCGCACGTTTGGTAATAAAAACCGAATCTTTCTCCCTGAAGACCTCTGCATAGTGGCCGTTGATGATGGAGTTGTTGACGGTATCGATGACCTTAATATTATTAGTCGCGCTGGCAAAAGCTCGATTGCGATCAAAGAATAAGCTATCGCCGTAAACCACCCTGCTCTCGTAATCAATGCGGGAGTTCTTGACAAAATATCCAGTGTCGTTTCTGGTGTCGTAAAATCCACGCTCGCAATACACCTTGCTGGTAGTACCTATAATGGTAGATGGCCCATACATATAGGCATGTCCATTTTCAGTAAAAAAGTTGAGATGGTTTGAATTGATCTTGTAATCCGGATTGATGACGACCACATCATCCAGAAACTGATATTTTTTGTCCTTGATGAAGTACCGACCTATATCACTGGTTAGCGTGCTGGCCGTATCTCTTACCGTACCGCCGCTACGATAGTAGGCTTCCTGTCGCCGGCGGTCAAAGAACAGGCTGTCTGTCTCTAGGGTAGTATCTGGATTGTTCATCCGTACGGCGCCGTTTGCAAAAGCGAGCCTAGTATTGCCGTTATATTCTGCAAATTTTGACTGCATGCGTATGCTGTCGCCCTGTCGCATACGTACGTTACCTATGGCACGTACAAAATTATCGTTTTGGTAGAGCAGGGCCTGATCGCACCACATTTGGATACCACGGTGTTCTATATACACCTGTTCAGTTCCGGTTTTTAGGTAAACAAAAGCGCCAGGAAATCTAGCCTCATCCCTAAAAAAGTTGTCGCTGGTCACATTGATGATGGAATCCTGTGGCTGTTCCTGTGCAAGCACTGAAGTGGTTGCCATGCAAATAATAGCCAGGCACAAATAAAACCAGTTTCCCAAACCAAATCCCAGCTTTCCCATCAGTTTGTTTTAACTAGCCATTTAAAGTTTGTAGGAATGCGATCCACGGTGGAATGGGATCTAGAAGTTACGATCTGCAAAGTATCATTAATAGAAACAACTTCCCCTGCCGAGTATTTTAAAATATTCCATCCGTCCTTACCCTCTACGTTGTAGGTGGTGGTTTGATTTACTGGGATGGACTCCATGGTTCCAAGATCAGTTTCTTGCTCACCCTTGATTTGAAAATCACCATCACTATACAGAAAATAATAATAGCTCCCAGCTACACTATTATTCCCCTGAATAACGTCCTCCATAAACTCGGCACTGGTATACGGATAGATGGTGACGCCTGCATCAGATGAGAACGTATAATATTTCCCGGCAAGTGCGGCAGCATTTGAAAGGCCGCTGCTATTCAGATCATCCACACCTATAAAGTAGTCGCCCAGCTTTGTATCCTCCAGCATATACTGTGCATCTGGACTATTGTTGTATTTTTTGAATGCTGCGGTAGTAGAATCCGTGAAAGACTCGGGAAGTTCTATGGTAAATTCACCACTTTTAGATATCACGCCTGCATAAACGGGATCCACAAAAAATCCCATGATATTGATCTGAGCGGGTGCATCCAGATCCACATTCACTTTGCCCTCTACTACCAGGCTATTGCTTTCAGGCTGTTCTTCAGGTTTTTTAGATTCATCCTTACAAGCAGAAAGAACAACAATGAAAACCAGCAGTAATGGGGCTTTTAAAAATCTGTAAATCATTTATAACTCAATTTTTTTACTATCTGCCGGCTGAATAAAAAGACCTATTTCAAGCTCTGAGAACTCTAGATTGCTAATGCTAGCTTCACCTATGGTTTGATCCATTTCTATACTCATATTCTTATAATCGTGAAAAGTCCATCTTTGTGCATAGGGAACACCATTTGCTTCTGTGTAATCCGTATAGTTGATGGCGTGTGCATTCTCTTCGGCTGTTTCAATTTCCTTGCCACCATAGGTTACGATGTATCCTACGTAGTCGATTAGATAATTCTTATCTACATAAATATGGTACCAGTCATCTGGTGCATCGCCAGTTTCTGGTGCAAATTTCAATTCAAGAGCATAATGCTCATCCGACTCTTGCATCAGTGATAGTCTGGTGCCGTCATCATCCATTTTATAAGGTAGAGCAAAAAAATAAGTCCAGGTGAAAATATCAAATCTCGCACCTTTCTCATCTGCATCGCGCGGAGTCAGAAATACATTTGCACCATCATATAGAATACTTGAACCGTCATTTTTATCGATGCGCAAGTATTGGGAATCAGTGCTCATAGTCACTCGCCCTACTAATCTTTCCTCACCATTAAATGATAGATCTAAATCAAAACCCACCATTTGTCCTTTCTTGAAAGCAGCGTTCTTGTAAGCATCTTCAACCGCGGCTAGAATCTCCTCAGCGGGATTATCTGTTTCTGAAGTGGTAGTTACAGCTTCCTCAGACTCTATATCATCTGGCTTTTCTTCTGGTTGCTTGCAGCTTGCCAAAACAAAGAATCCAATCAATAGTATAAAGTATTTCATCTTGTTTTATTTGATTTAAACATGGAATCCAGTATTATATTGATCCCTTGGAACATAAAAACTACCGCCAAAACCGCAAACGCAATCCCAGGCAGTAGAAATATGATGGGCGCTTCATGACCAGCCCCTATATAAATTAAAATGGGGCCAGCAATAAACATGGGCAAACTCAGCAGCAATCGTTTGACACCTTTGCTCAATACGTCCCTATCAGTTGATTTTTGTTCCATTTAGCAAAGGTTTTGACTATTCAGTGCCATACGCACATTCCCGTATTTGTCCAGCATTTTACGCGCGTTATCGTAATCCATGTCCATCTGTTCCATAAGCATGCGAGTCCCGCGATCTACGAGTTTGCTATTGCTCAGCTGCATATCGACCATCCTGTTGCCTTTCACATGTCCCAGCTTGATCATTACCCCGGTACTCAACATGTTGAGTACCATCTTTTGGGCGGTTCCTGCTTTCATACGACTGCTACCAGTCACAAATTCAGGACCCACGATGGGAACAATGCTATACTGCGCCACTGTATCCAGCGGGCTACTGGCATTGCAGGTAATCCCAGCGGTAAGAATGCCCATCTCGTTGCAGGCTTTCAATCCACGCTACTACATAGGGAGTCGTGCCGCTTGCCGCTATTCCTACTACCACATCTGCAGCTGAAAGATTGAATTTATTCAGATCTTTTATCGCTTGGCGCTCATCATCTTCAGCATTTTCCACTGCATTTCTAATGGCAGCATCACCACCAGCGATCAAACCGATGACTTTGCTAGATTCCACGCCAAAAGTAGGTGGACACTCGCTCGCATCTAGAATCCCCAGCCGCCCGCTGGTTCCCGCGCCTATGTAGAACAGCCTGCCGCCAGCCATCATTTTATTGGCTGTGGCGTCGATTAGGGCAGCGATTTGAGGTAAACATTTCTCTACCGCCAGTGCGACTTTTTTATCCTGATCATTTATCGAGCGGGCGATCTCCAGCGCATCCATCTGTTCCAGCAAGTCGTATTCAGATTCCTGTTCAGTGGTTCTTTTAAAGCTGTCTTCTGGAGTCGTCATATACTATTAGTTGTGTGGGTAATTGTGGTTGTTACGCTTTCGCGAAAGCGTAATTATTAATACTCTAGTATCCCACGGTTTCTTACATTTCAAGGCTCGTAACCTATCATGCCTATACGTTTGCTTTGTTCTGAGTTTGTCATCAATTTGAGTTTTGGTAATGTTCAGATCATGTAGGATTTGTGCACCGATACCATAATCCTTGTTGTCCAGATTGACGTCTAGGTGCTTTGTGCTCGCCCTTTTCTTGCAATTCCTTGAGTTCTTGCTAGTCTACCCAGCATATTCTCTGGTTCAAATTGCTGATTGATAAAGACGATCGCTCCTTTCCCTTCTGCATTCAAACGCTCAAACATGGCGTCTATTTTCTGGTCTGCCTCTGACTGGTTAGGGTCGAAAATAAGTCATTGTTCACCTGGGTGAGTTCATACGTGTCAAGTACGGTGTCGTCATGATCCCAACTGTCCCAGGGTAAGAGCAATATGAATTTGATCATTTGTCGTTTGTTGATACGCGCGCAACCGTAGTCTGCCGAATCGTGTATTCAGTTCAAAATCCTCCTTCTTGACTATCAGCCTGTCATGTCTTCATGCGGTAGGCCACCAGATCTTCTATGCGATACAAGCTTCAGATTGTGCTTGCGTGCTACGTGCACCAGTTGCGGTAATCGCGCCATGGTGCCATCTTCATTCATGATCTCTACGATCACGCCTGCGGGTTCGTGTCCTGCAAGTCTTGCCAGATCGATCGCTGCTTCTGTATGACCGGTGCGTCGCAACACGCCACCAGGTTTTGCTTTAAGCGGGAAAATATGACCAGGCTTGCTCAGATCATGTGATGTAGGTCTGGGTCAATAAGTGATTGAATCGTTTTTGCCCTATCACTGGCACTTATACCAGTAGTAACACCATGACCTCTCAAATCTACAGAAACCGTAAACGCCGTCTCCATGGGATCAGAATTGTTATTGATCATCATGGGTAGATTCCAGCTCGCGTGACTCGCTTCTCAGTAATCGGGCAGCAGATCAAACCGCGACCGTGGGTGGCCATAAAGTTGATCATCTCAGGCGTTACAGACTGCGCACTGGCTAGAAAATCCCCCTCATTTTCGCGATTTTCATCGTCCACGACGATGATTACCTTGCCCTGTTGTAATATCTTCAATGGCATTTTCTATGCGAATCTAGTTGAATAGTACTTGCACTGCTTGCTTCTCCGGTAATCATCTATAAAAATAAGAGTTACTACAAAGATAGGGCTTAGCCGCGGCGTGCTCGGGTGTCAGGATCTTTTTGAAGACACCCAGGAACGGTCGCCAGGCGCGACTCAAATCCAGAAGACCGCGATCCGTGGTAGCGCGATAGGTAAGAATCAATCCTATGGGGAAAATAATCAGCGTACTCATCCACGCACCAAACCATGCTGGAAAAACCCCCTCCTGAGCTGCCTTTTCAGCAAAGAGACCGATGAACCAGTAAGCCAAGAAAAATATTGTCGCAACCACCAGCGGCAATCCCATACCCCCTTTACGGATGATCGCTCCCAGTGGCGCACCTATAAAGAATAGGATGATGCAGGCGGCACCCAGTACAAACTTCTTATGAATCTGTACCTCGTGTGCAGCAATCTGCTTGTATTCCTGCTCCATCTGGAACTTGCGGTTGCGCACCATGGCCAGTTCACTGGTCAGTTTGCGCTGGACATTGTCGATCGCACGGCTCTGGACAGTAGGCCCTAGTTCATCAAAAAAAGTAGCTGGATAAGCAAGAGTTGTTATCGTATCCAGACTCTCACCTACCATTTTATTAAAGTGACCTGGTGCCCACCTATTGTGCTGGGTCACCGCATAATTATCCATATTGCGTCGCATTTCTACTTCAAAAGTATCGATGCGGATAGCAAGCTCATTGATACGCAACATTTTATGATTGTCAGTTACGGCCTCGTCTTCCAGGTCAACTTTATTGAGCTGGGAAACGTCTATGTTGATCGTGTATTCATCAAAATAACTCTTGACAAACGGCAGATTCTGCATCTTGCGCGCGTCACGCAGCTGTATATCATCATAATAATTACCCTCATAAAGCACCAGCTGAATGACATTTGAAGAAAGAGAGCTTTTGAGTTCACCGCGATTGCTTTTAATAACGGTGTAGTTACCAGATCGCCTACCTGTTTTTTTATGAATGATGACGTCCTCGAGTAGCTTTCCGTTTTCGCCAGACTTTTTTGCTACCCGTATGTTGAACTCGCCCAGTTGATTGAAAACACCCTCTGTAATCGCCATTGCAGGCTTAAGTTTTGCGATATTGTTACGCAGGTTCTTTTGCTTGAGCTGCCCCCAGGGAATCACGTAATTTGCAAAACCAAATGAAGTAATCCCAATAAAACCTATCACAACCGCAAGCGAGCGCATGGCTCGCTGTAGCGAGATGCCATTTGCTTTCATTGCCGCAAACTCATAGTTTTCTGCAAGATTCCCAAAAACCAAAATGGCCGCCAGCAAAACGCTTAGCGGCAAGGCAATAGGTATAACTATGGGAATGTTGTAGTAGAGAAATTTAAAAATCGTGATCGCATCCAGATCTTTACCAGCAATCTCCTTAATGTATAACCAGATCGCCTGTAGAATTAGAATAAAAAGCAGCACGACAAAAACACTTACAAATGTTTTGAGGTACTGGCTTAATATGTAGCGATCTAGAATTTTCAACCTAGTCCAGCACTTCTATGTCGTAATCTGGATAGTCAGATTTATCAAAGCTGAACGTGTTTTTGGCTAGTGGCTCATCCGTTTTTAATGACTTGAGTGTAAACGTGACCATCGTACCAGACTTTTCTGTGATGATTACATTGTAGATATGCTTTGTCATGGTATCGATTCCCAGCAACACCTTTTTATAGTCTGCGTCAGATTTGATGGGGATCAATTTTATATACTGAATCTTGCGGCCGCCTTCGTTCTTTTCTATATCCCAGATCTTGCTGTAGCCTTTGTTATAAAAAGTGAAGAAGTTACTGGGTAAAATCATGCTATCGCTACCCTCTGCCTTGCTAATGGTTACCTGCTCATCCTCACGGTTTATAACATACTGCCTAGCGCCGTCAAAGAGGTAGGTATTCCCCATATAGTTGACATTATATTTCTCACCGCTTACACGTGCATCACCCTGGATGTCCATATCCACACCAGATCTGCTATTCTTAAAATTACCCTTGTAGGTAAAGGCAATGTTCTCATAACCCTTGAGTTTAGTAGCAACCTCGTTGAGCAGCTTTTCAGATTTCTGGTCAGACGCGTCCTGCGCCTGGATAAAACAGCTTGCTAGAAATATCAGTAATAGGGTAAAACTTTTTTTCATGTCTTTAACTTGCGTTCTCTTCATTTAATAATACTTCCAGCTGGGCTAGATCTGGTACGAGCACCTGTCTCGCCTTACTTCCCTCAAAAGCCGACCTACGATTCCTGCAGCTTCCAGTTGATCAACGATTCTACCGGCACGGTTGTAACCTAATTTCATTTTGCGTTGTAGTAGCGATGCGCTGCCCTGCTGCGCTGTTACTATGATTTCTGCGGCTTCTTTAAACTTACTGTCCCGCTCGTCGATGTTGTTATCAAGACTTGTGCCACCGTCCTCGCCCACGTACTCTGGCAGGAGGTGTGCATCTGGGTAGGCTTTTTGGGATCCTATAAAGTCGGTAATCTTCTCTACTTCTGGGGTGTCCACAAAGGCACATTGGATCCGTACAATGTCATTTCCTGCGGTGTACAACATATCGCCACGACCGATCAATTGATCGGCACCCCCACTGTCTAGGATCGTACGTGAATCCACCTTTTGCTGCACACTAAAGGATACCCTCGCTGGAAAGTTTGCTTTTATCATCCCGGTAATCACGTTTACAGATGGACGCTGTGTAGCAATTATCAAGTGGATTCCTATTGCGCGCGCCAGCTGTGCTAATCGTAGCAATGGGAGTCTCGACTTCTTTTCCCGCCGTCATGATAAGGTCTGCAAACTCGTCAACCACCAGAACGATGTAGGGTAGGAATTTGTGACCTTTTGCTGGGTTGAGTTTACGCGCCTTGAACTTTTTATTGTATTCCTTAATGTTGCGGCACATGGCCTCTTTCAATATCTCATACCTGTTATCCATCTCAATACACAGGCTGTTGAGTGTATTGATTACTTTGGAATTATCGGTAATGATTGCCTCCTCACTATCAGGCAGTTTTGCTAGATAATGACGTTCAATTTTATTGAAAAGGGTGAGCTCTACTTTCTTGGGATCTACAAGTACAAACTTCACCTCGGCAGGATGCTTTGAATAGAGTAGGGAAGTGAGAACGGCGTTTAGTCCTACAGATTTACCTTGACCCGTGGCACCTGCCATGAGCATGTGAGGCATTTTGGCGAGATCGACCACAAAGGTTTCATTGCTAATCGTCTTCCCAAAAGCAATAGGTAGCGCCATTTCTGCATGCTGGAATTTAGGCGACGCAATCACAGATCGCATGGAAACAATGACTGGGATTCTGATTAGGAACTTCAATACCGATGGTTCCCTTACCAGGAATGGGAGCGATGATCCTGATACCCAAAGCAGCCAGTGAGAGCGCAATATCATCCTCTAGGTTTTTGATCTTGGAAATACGTATCCCAGCCTCTGGAACGATCTCGTATAGTGTTACCGTAGGCCCAATGGTTGCAGTAATCTTGGCAATGCCGATTTTATAGTTCTTGAGCGTCTGGACGATTTTGTCTTTATTGGCTTGTAGTTCTGCCTCGTTGATTGTCATGGTTTTTCCTTTACTGTAATCTTTCAGTAAATCAATAGGCGGAAACTGGTAATTACTGAGTTCCAGGGTAGGATCAAATTCGCCAAAATCCTCCACCAGCTTGCGCGCGCTGGAATCCACGATTTCCTCTTCTTCTGCGGCTTGCTCAATTTCCATGCCTATGTCGTCCTCGTCCTTAGGCTCAACGGTTTTCACAAGGGTGGGTTCTAAATCCAGAGCTGCGGGAACAGGTGGATCGGTAGTTTCTTCAGTTTCGTAGGTCTAGTCTATTTGCGGATTCTGTGGTTTCTTCTGTTGTTGGTTCGTTTTTGATTTCAGGTTCTGAAGACTGTGATTCTTTATCGGTGTGTTCTATGGCAACAGTAGATCTCTGTGGATCTGCCGGTGGAAACCACTGGCGGTATTTTGCCATTACCCTTTCTGGCGTAATGCGGAATCTCACCACCAGATAGGCAATCGCTGTAAAAACCAGTAGAACAATTACACCCAGCACGCCTATATAATCCTGTAGATAATCGTTGAGTTCAAATCCTACCTTACCACTCAGTAGGGGGGAGGAGTCATGAAAGAACCCTAAAGCTATTGAGAACCACAGCATGACGATCAGACCGTAGAACCAAATTTTGAGAGTACGCTTTCGCGAAAGCGTAAATGCAAAATCACGAGAAACAAATAGAAAGAAACCTGTAATAAAAAGCAGAATGGCAATGGAAAAGCTGGCGATCCCAAAACCATCGTACACAAAAAAGTCACCTAGAAATGCACCCAGCTTGCTGATCCAGTTTTGGGCGGCAATCTCACGATCGCTGATGGCCTGCAATGTGCTCTGGTCTGCACGCCAGGTGAAGAGGAATGAGATAAAGGAAAAAAACAGTAACAAGCCCAGCGCCATAAGCGCGCTACCCAGTACCACCTCCTGTAAACGGGTGAGCTGGAATCGGGCGGCAAATGATTTTTTAGCTGGCTGGTTCTTTTTCTTGCGTTGCGCCATTTACGGTTGTAAGCTGGCAAAAATAGCGATTACCCGCAAAGAATAACCCATCAATAGCTGGTAAGCCCAGATATTACATAAAAAGATCCCTGATGTATGGATAGTAGATGATCACACCTATAATCGTTGCAGTTATGGCAGTGATGAATACTGCACCCGCAGCGATATCCTTTATGTGGCCTATGCGCTTGTGGAATTCTGGATGGATAAAATCTGCAATGGCCTCGCAGGTCGTGTTCAATCCCTCTGCAGCCATGATCAGACCTATGGATAAGGTCTGTGCGATCCATTCTGTCTTTGTAATTTCAAAATAAAATCCAGCACCAGTGATGCATACGGCAATAAATGCCTGCACCTGGATGCTGGGTTCTGAACGCAATAAGATCACTGCGCCTGTGAATGCAAATCCACAGGCCCTAATGCGACCTTTAATAAATTTATAGAGGCTCAATCTATAGCAGGCTCTTGAGTGCGGCTAGATAGTCTGGTTCATTCCCTATTTCAGAAACCTGCTCATTATAAATGACCTTGCCGTTTTCATCCAGCACGACAACAGCTCGCGAGTGCAAGCCTGAAAATGCGCCGTCCTTAACGATCAGTCCATAATCCTTACCAAATTTACCCTCCCTAAAATCACTTAAAAGCTCAACGTCGCTCACGTCATTTTCCTCTAGGAATCTCTTTTGGGCAAAGGGTGTGTCCCTAGAAACATTGACCACCGCCGTATTCGTCAATTCAGAAGCGCGGGAGCTGAAATTTTTTACCGAGGTTGCACAAACGTCTGTATCTATGCTAGGGAAAATATTTAGGATCACTCGTTTGCCCTTGTAGTCACTAAGCGATGCCTCACTCATATCGTTTTTCACCAGCTTGAAATCTGGTGCAGCTGCACCTTTTTGTGGTAATTCACCTGTTGTGTGGATCTTGTTTCCACCTAATGTTATGGTTGCCATAGTTTTTGTTTGATTAAGCTTTAAAAATATCGAGTGGCGGCAGGAATGGTGGCTAATGTGCTGTTAATTCTCAAGGATAACATTTATGAAAGACTTTACCTGCGTGATAGGTGTTGTTTATTAGTTTTGGTAAAAATATTGGTTATGACTATCACTCAGCTAAAATATGTACTGGCCGTTGCGCAATATCAGAACTTTACCCGTGCAGCAGATAAAGTTTTTGTGACACAACCCACGCTATCCATGCAGATCCAGAAACTGGAAGATGAACTGGATATCCAGATCTTTGATCGTAGCAAGAAACCCATCCAGCTGACAGATGCAGGAAAGAAGATCGTCAATCAGGCGCGCAACATTGTCAATGAGAGTGATCGCATCCAAGATATTGTAGATCAGGAAAAGGGTTATATAGGTGGTGAATTTAAACTGGGCATCATTCCTACCATTATGCCCACGCTTCTCCCTATGTTTCTGAACACGTTTATCAAGAAATACCCAAAAGTAACATTGCGGGTAGAGGAACTTACCACAGATAATATTATTGAGCGACTGGATGATGGTAGCCTGGATGCCGCAATTGCAGCAACCCCGCTAAACCATGAAAGTATCAAAGAGCGAGTTCTCTACTTTGAGCCGTTTGTAACCTACGATCCCAAGTTTTCAACGTCCAGCGATACGACAAAACTCACTGCAAAGGATATCAATCTGGATAGATTGCTTTTACTGGAGGATGGTCATTGTTTCAAAGATTCTGTACTGAATTTTTGTAAAGGCTCCAGAAATAGCGATAGTCATGGATTCACGCTGGAATCAGGAAGTTTTGAGACTTTGATAAAGCTGGCAGACGAGGGACTGGGTATGACCTTGCTACCATACCTCACTACGCTGGATCTGAATGATAAGCGAGTATCAAATCTTAAGTTTTTCAAAGAACCATCGCCAGCAAGAGAGGTGAGCCTGATCTATCATAAGAGTGAATTAAAGCTACAGATCATCGATGCTTTGCATAAAATAATAGGTGGTGTGGTAAAGGGTGCGATCGCCTTTCAGGATGTGAAGATTATCAGCCCGCTGTCGACAAGTAAATAGGATAATTAATAGTCATGCGCTTTTGCTGTGGTAAAATATGGTTTCAAAAAAACTGCCCAGAACAAATTGTTTTGGGCAGCTTAATAATCAAGATTCTTCTCACCTGTCAATCAGGTAAAGAGACACAAGTGGCTAACTCGGGGTTTCTCAGCATCAATTGCTTGATCCAAATGTGCAGTTCTGTTATCTCGTAGGGAAGCAGTCGAGTGATTGCTTTTTCAAGTTCCCTGCAAAACAGTTGAACGTCAAAACTCACCTTTTCAAGGATCGTTTTGGTGTATTCAAACATAGCTCTTGCCATAATTAAAGAATTTTGATTAGAGTAGTTCTGCGTCTATAGGCGTCGTTTTAAGGATGTTAAATATACCTAAAGACGGCATACTATGCAAGGAATAGCAATGTTAATTAAAACCAAAACCTGTCCTAATATTCTTACCGGATTACATTATCAAATGGAAAGTAGAGCTAAGGGTAGATCTCCGTTAAGCAAATTATCTAAGCGGTGACTAGGTAAACAGATAGAATGGACAAAAGCGCATAAGCAAAAGTCGTCAGCGCGACTTTTTTTAATTCGGGATCCAGTAGGGCGGGGGAATTTGTTTTTACAACCCGTGCAACATGTCCCATGAGTAGGA
Organism: uncultured Flavobacteriaceae bacterium; assembly: GCA_963740155.1. Classification (GTDB taxonomy): domain Bacteria; phylum Bacteroidota; class Bacteroidia; order Flavobacteriales; family Flavobacteriaceae; genus Nonlabens. The sequence continues at coordinate 954,024 of CAVUDE010000005.1, forward strand.
AAAAGGCAACGGCTGGAATAAATAACCACGCAGCACGACTGTTTTTAAGTGGTAGATAAATATGAAAATAATAGACGAGGGCGCTGATGATAGCGGTGGCGATGATTGCATAGTGTAGTCTGCGTGCGGCGCTGAACCCCAGAGCAACCACAATCGTATTTTTACCTGCTTTTTTATCGCCTGCAAAATCGCGCATGTTGTTCAGATTCAACACGGAAACGCTCAGTAAGCCAACGGTAAAGGACGGGAGAAGCAACCATAAATCCAGAGTTGCCGTCAGCAGATAGGCAATTCCCATGACGCTTACCGGCTCAAAGAACAGGAACACAAACACGTCACCCAGCCCACGATAACCGTACGCATTATCACCTACCGTATATTTAATGGCCGCCCAGATGGCCGCGATTCCCAGCAATAAGAATAAAACCGATATCATTAATCGCTCAAGTCCCAGGCTCAAATATATTAATGAGACCGCAGAAATAAAAGACAGCACCGCCGTTAGGATAATTGCGTTCTTCATTTCTACTTTCTTTATCACACCGCTTTGAATCGCCCGTACCGGTCCTATGCGATCCTCGTTGTCAGTTCCCTTGACTCCATCGCCATAGTCATTGGCAAAATTTGACAGTATCTGAAAGCCCAGTGTTGTGAGCAATCCCAGCAGGACAATCGTAAAATCAAACGGATTTTTATCTGCGACCGCCTCGCTAAAACTCGATGGATAATCGTGAGTTTGCGCAATGCTTAGATATGCGTAAGCGCTACCTACAAGTATGCCGCTCACGCTTAGCGGTAGTGTCCTGAGTCTGGCTGCGCCTATCCATGCGTTTAGTTTGGTGGTGGCCTTTCATTTAGACATGATATTCACCAGTGTTTCCCTTAGGAGATAGGCTTGGTCTGCATTTGCAGCTCCCACCCCTTTAGTCTTGACGTCTAGATCCCTTAGTAATTTGATAGCCCTGGAGCAATATTTCATGGGATAATTGTTTGCCGCTGTAATCAGTTCTCTTGCAAAAAACGGATTGATTCCCGCCGCTTTTGCCACCGCCTGCGGATTCTTATCTGGAAGCGAATGCGTTTTTAAAATCTGGGTGAACAAACTATACAGCTGGCCTATGGTGACAACAATCGGGTGATCCTTGATATTCTCGCCAAAGTAGTTGACAATCCTATTGACTTTTACCACGTCTCTATCGCCCAGCGCTTTACGTAACTCAAAGTTGTTGAAATCCTTTGAGATACCTATGTTTTTTTCTATCACGGATGGGGTGATTTTCTGTGATGCAGGGTGTACGGTGGCTAGTTTCTTCAACTCGTTATTGATCTTACCTAGATCAGTTCCCAGGAATTCTACCAGCATGCAGGTAGCGTCTGGTGAGATGGTATAGCCCATTTCCTGGATAGAGGTTGTGATAAAGGCTGGGATCTTGTTCTCGTAGAGCGGTTTAGTGTTCAGGAAAACCGTCTGTTTCTTGATCATCTTACCCGCTTTCTTGCGGGCATCTGGAGTTTTGTATTTATAGGCAAAGACCAGTATCGTACTCTGCATGGGAGCCGCCAGATAGCTTTCCAATTTTTCCAGGTGCCGCGAGAGGTGCTGTGCCTCCTTGACGATTACCACCTGGAATTCTGCCATCATGGGGAAGCGTTTTGCCGTTTCTACGATCTCGTCGATAGAAGTCTCACCGCCATATAAAATGGTCTGGTTAAAGGCTCTCTCGCCCTCATCCAGCACGTTATCCTCAATATAATCGCTTATCTGGTCTATGAAAAATGGCTCAGTCCCACACAGGAAATAAATGGGGGCATATCGCTTGTTCTTTAAATCAGTAAGGATCTTCAGGGCATCGCTCATCGCTGCGTGCAGGGGTTTAGGTAACTTTGTGGCATGAGTAAAACAGAACTGCCCACCACGGGATTCAGGATCAAAAGTACTGCAAAGGGTCGGGTGATTTTTGATCCCATCAGGAGAAAATTTGTCTCGCTGACTCCAGAAGAACTCGTGCGGCAGGGGGTTGTTGAGTTTTTGCTTTCGCGAAAGCGTATCCCCAAAAGTCTCATAAGCATAGAAAAAGAATTGCTGGTAGCACGTACTAGAAAGCGGTATGATATCGTGGTCTATCGATCAGATGGCAGTATTTTTCTCATCGTGGAATGCAAAGCGCCAAAAATCGCGATCGACCAGCAGGTCTTTGACCAGATTGCGCGCTACAATCTTACTGCCCACGCCAGTTACCTGATGGTTTCTAATGGTGTGCAAAACCTTTTCTGTACCATCGATTACACGGCGGGTAATTACAAATTCATCGCTGATCTACCAGAATTTGAGCCATGCGCATAGGAATCCTAATTCTCAACTGGAATGGCATTGAGCTGCTCAAACGTTTCCTGCCAGTGGTGGTGCAGCATAGCGAGGGACACGCGATCTACGTGGTGGATAATGCCAGTACAGATGAATCCATAAGCTGGGTAAAAAATAATTTTCCACAAGTAAAATTAATCCAGCTCCCAGAAAACAAGGGTTATGCGGGCGGTTATAATGCAGCACTGGCGCAGGTAGATGAAGAGTTGGTCTGTCTGTTAAACAGTGACGTTCAGATTACGGCGGGCTGGTGTGATCCCATGATCAATGCTTTTGAAAATAATAACCGCCTTGCCGCCGCACAGCCCAAGATTCTGGATCTGAACAATCCTGAGTTTTTTGAATACGCTGGTGCTTGCGGTGGTTATCTGGACAGTCTGGGATATGCCTATTGCCGGGGACGTATTTTTGAGGAACTGGAAGAAGATAGAGGTCAATATGATGACGTTGCCGATGTTGACTGGGCAAGCGGTGCCGCGCTTTTTTTGCGTGTAAAGGCATTTGAAGAAGTAGGTGGTTTTGACGAGTCCTATTTTGCCCATCAGGAAGAAATCGATCTTTGCTGGCGATTACAAATGGCTGGGTACGAACTCAAATGTATCCCTGATTCTAATGTATATCATCTGGGCGGCGGCACGCTAGCGATGCAAAGTCCGAAAAAAGCTTACCTGAATTTTAGGAACAGTCTATATAGCATTGTCAAAAACGAGTCCCGCAACAACTGGGTCGCTACCTTATTCATACGCATGGTGCTGGACGGTGTGGCAGGCATCAGGTTCTGTTTAAAAGGTGAATGGAACAAGTTGTTCATGATCCTAAAAGCGCATCGATCATTATATTCTGAGATGCAGTTATTGATTAAAAAGCGATCTGCCAATCAATCCAAGAGAAAAAAAGTACTTGACCGTAAAGTGGCGAGCATCGTTATCGCCCATTTTATAAGGGGTAAGAATTACTTTAGCGACCTTTAAATCGTTGTTAAGTGATTGAGCAATCCTCATGCAATCTTTACATTTGTCCATTGTTATAACAATTAAAACCGAATTATTCATCATGAAGAATATTTTTTTAACGCTCATCGCAGCATTACTTCTAGTCTCATGTGCCTCTAAAAAAGATCTGGAAGCAGCAAGAGCAGAAGCACAGAAAAATCAGGAACTTCTAGACACGGCATCTGTAAAGCTTGCTGCCGCAGAAAAGGATCTAGACATTGCCAAGGCACGTCTCAAGGTAATGGAAGATCGTGTGAACGAGCTTAAACAAGAAAAGGACAGGCTATATGAGAAAGAGGACAAGTTCATCACACTGACTAAACAAGGTGGTGAGAACCTAGAACGTTCCCTAGAGAGCTTGCGCGAGAAAGATCTACAGATCAAGAGTCTGAATGATGCAATTACTAAAAAAGATAGTGTAACACTAGCTCTTGTCACCAGCCTGAAGAGCTCGCTAGGTAGCCTGGAAGATGAGGATATCAACGTGAATGTTGAAAAGGGCGTGGTTTATATCTCGATCAGCGACAAGCTTTTGTTTTCCAGTGGTAGCGATAAGATCAACGAGAATGCAAAACGCGTACTAGGTAAAGTAGCTACCGTGGTAAATGACAAACCAGAGATCGATATCATGGTTGAGGGTCACACCGATAACCAGCCTATATCAAGTGCAAAATTTGAAGATAACTGGGCGCTGAGTGCTGCTCGTGCGACAGCTGTTACCCGTGTTTTACAAGAAGAATTCAATGTGAATCCTACTAGGATGACTGCTGCAGGTCGTTCATACTTCATGCCTGTAGCCAGCAACGATACGGCTGAGGGACGAGCAAAAAACCGACGCACGCGCATCGTGGTGCTACCTAAACTGGATCAATTCTTTGATATGGTAGAGAAAGGAATGGAGCAGGCAAAAGTTAATGCCCGGAAGGAAAAAGCAGCCAAGAAATAAGGTTGCAATGCTCATGTATAATAGGAAGCTCGCCGCAGGCGGGCTTTTTTGTTTGGGTATATTTTTCGTTTGATTTTAATAAGGCAAGGAGTTCAGCTCAATTTGCGATCTTGCAGATAGACTGGCTCGACAGAGTTGATTATTGAATTGCTTGGTGGGTATAATTTAAGAATGATAATGAAGCCTAAGATCACATTCTATTCTTGCGGGTGTTCAGCTATCTTAAAAGAGTATAGTGATCTTGATTAGGGAGGAGGATTTGGTTGATTACGCTTTCGCGAAAGCGGAATTCTAAAAAGCAGAAAATATTGCGGTACCGTAAATGGCAAAACGCACAAACCTAAGTAAGCCTACCAGCAGCCAGCTTTTAACGGGATAACGCAACAATCCAGCAACCAGGCTAGCCATGGAAAATGGTAGAGGTAGCATCGCACCCACGGCGATCAGAATACCGCCCCATTTTCTGGCCATGATGAGTTGTTTAGCCATTTTAACCTCCAGATAATCGTGCAGGCTAGGAATTCTAAGCGCCCGCCTGCCTATGAAGTATGAGGTGAGACCGCCCAGATAAGAAAACAGCGCGATCAGACTCAGATTGAGAATGGGTGTGGAGGTCTCACCCGCCCAGGCGATAAAAAGTTCTGGTGGGATCAATCCCAAAGCTGTCTCAGATAGATAGAAAAACGCAAGAACCCCAGCATTTGGTAGGCTTTCTACGGCCATATCCAGTGCTTCTGGAACGGGTAGGACAAAGAAATGTACGATCAATAATAAGCCAACCACTATAAGGACGGGTGGCATGGATTTTTTAATACTATCCCATACAAAGGTGTAGAATCCGGTAAGCTTATAATATCTATGCGCACGGTCGATCTGAATTTTGGGACGCTTTTTTTTGTTTGATATCTTGGGCACTTGGGATAGGGGTGTTTACCTGCGAAATTAAGCGCAATACCCGTTTTAGCTGTTAAATTGTAAATAATATACAGTTGTTACAACTACACTAATGCGAGGGATGAACCCTTAAAAAGCCGTATTTTTGCATCCCTCAAAAATGAACATGTCCAAAGAAGTAGATAGTATTTCAGTCCCGTCAAAAATCAAATCGCTCTATCAATATCAGGAGCGCGATCTACAAGAGATTTTTGATAGGATCAATAACCAGGCAGATGATTATAACCTGCTGTATCAACTACCTACCGGTGGTGGTAAAACAGTTGTTTTTTCTGAAATCGTAAGAAGATATCTAAAGCAAAAGAACAAAAAGGTCGTCATCCTAACCCACCGCATCGAGCTCTGCAAGCAGACTTCAAAGATGCTGACCGGATTCAACGTGCGCAATAAGATCATCAATTCAAAAGTAAAAGAGCTAGACGATCAGAAAGATTACCAGTGTTTTGTCGCAATGGTGGAAACCTTGAATAACCGTATTCAGGATGATAAGTTGATTCTGGACGATATAGGCCTGGTCATTGTGGATGAGGCGCATTACAATAGTTTCAGGAAGTTATTTAAGTTCTTCAAGCATTGTTTTATGCTAGGGGTGACAGCCACGCCATTGAGTTCCAACTTTAAGTTACCCATGAAGGATAACTATGATGAACTTATCGTAGGCGATAGTATCGCAACACTGGTGGATGATGGATATCTCGCACAGGCTGTAACGCATACCTATGACGTGGGTTTGAGTGGCCTTACCATAGGAATGAATGGTGACTACACCGTAAAGTCCAGTGAAAAACTTTACGGGAATGCCAGTATGCAGGATAAACTCCTGCAAGCCTACAGCGAAGTTTGCAAGGGTAAGAAAACTTTGATTTTCAATAATGGAATACGTACGAGCATCGAGGTAGAGGACACCTTTAGGCGGGCAGGTATTCCCATAAGGCATCTGGACAACACTAACTCAAAACAGGAAAGAAAAGAGATACTCAAATGGTTCAAGGAAAAACCAGATGCCGTTCTTACCTCAGTCAGTATCCTAACCACTGGATTTGATGAACCGTCTGTCGAGAGTATTATACTCAATCGTGCGACCAAGTCACTTACACTGTACTATCAGATGATAGGTAGAGGTTCGCGTATCTTGAAAAACAAGAAAGAGTTCCAGATTGTGGATCTAGGCAACAATGTGGCTCGTTTTGGATTGTGGAATGAACCAGTGGACTGGCAGCAAGTATTCAGATCTCCAGATTTCTATGTGGAAAACATTGTATCTGACGAAGAGATAGAAAGCAATTTTGTTTACAAAATGCCGGACTCGACTAAAGCTGAATTCCCAAAGACCAAAGATTTTAGCTTTGATATCAAGGGTGCCTATAAGCGAATCACAAACGAGGGCAGAAAGTCAAAACTTGTGCTGGATGAATCCATTGAGCAACACGTGCAGTGGTGTGTCGAGAATAGTGAGGACGTTTTTGATGCACGTATTCTAGCAAAACTGCTTAAAGATGATATCAAAGACAGAATCAGACGGTATTCTAATTGTATTATCAATAACACAAACAACTACAAGGACTGGCTAGAGGAAGATTATTACCGCCGTCTAAGGGTTGCATTACAGCAGGAGTTTGCTGGTGTTGAAACTGTATAATACTATTTATCGACCAACATCTCGCATAATTCACGCTTTCTTAGCCCTCACTTAATGCGATCCTCTCGCTGAGCTCGTAGGTCTCAGGAAAAATTTATTCTGTAGCTCTTGCAGCCTACGCACCGCAATAGCGGTAAGAGGACTGTATAATGCAAGAATTTTTTGCCTCGAATGAGGGCTGATAAATCAAGATTTATAAACGAAATATTAGTCAACAAATAGTATAAATCAAAAATCCCCGCTGTTCTCACAGTGGGGATTTTTGATTGAGGTGATTTAGTGTTCTCTAGTTATTTAGCATCACTGGCATTACCAGCATCGTAATCTGCTCACCGTCCTCCTGACCGTCAACAGGGGTGAGGATCCCCGCACGATTAGGTAAGGACATTTCCAGTGATACGTCTGTACAATCAAGATTGTTAAGCATTTCTATCAAGAATCTACTGTTAAAGCCTATTTGCATGTCGTCACCCTGATAATCGCAAGTAAGTCGCTCATCTGCTTTATTGGAAAAGTCCAGGTCCTCTGCACTAATGTTAAGCTCTGAGCCTGCCATTTTTAGGCGTATCTGGTGAGTGGTCTTATTTGAAAAAATACTCACACGACGCACGGAATTTAAAAACTCGGTACGTGTAACGGTTAATTTGTTCGGGTTCTCTTTTGGTATTACAGCCTCATAATTAGGATACTTCCCGTCAATTAATCGACAAATGATTGAATTGCCACCAAAGTCGAACCTAGCATTACTCTCGTTATATTTAACGACAACGTCATCCTCATTATTTGCAAGAATCGATTTCAGTAGGTTCAGCGGTTTTTTAGGCATGATAAACTCTGCCGTTGCTTGAGCACTCAGATCGCTGCGGTGATATTTTACGAGTTTGTGTGCATCTGTCGCAACAAACGTTAGCCCATCACTTGCCAGTTGAAAGAATACGCCACTCATCACGGGTCTAAGGTCATCGTTCCCAGCAGCAAAAACTGTTTTTGTAATTGCCGTTGAAAGAACAACACCAGGAATCGTTGTGCTATGAGGGTCGTCTAACTCTACGCTTTTAGGGAATTCATCTGCACTTGCGCAGGCAATCTCTGACTTACCGCGGTCGTGGGTGATGGTCATCACTCCTTGGTCAACGATGAAATTCAGAGGTTGCTCGGGAAAAGTTTTTAGAGTGTCTAAAAGTAATTTTGCAGGAACGGCAATACTGCCTGAATCGCTGCTTTCTACAGATAGCGCACTCATCATGGTGGTTTCCATATCACTTGCAGACACTTTAAGATCAGACCCCTCCAGTTTGAGAAGGAAATTGTCCAAAATGGGTAATGTGTTGTTATTATTGATTACCCCACCCAAGGTCTGGAGGTTTTTATGCAGGTATGAACTGGAAACGATAAATTTCATAATTTCTTAACGATTTGATATAGTTGATACTAGATTGTTTACATAACAATCAGTTATGGCTTGATAGTTGTAAGTTTTGGTTATAAATTGCAACCTAAAGGTATAACTTGCTTTGCAAATATATTTATGTAGCCGCCTTACATGCAGTTTGCCGCGTAAAATTTAATAAAGATATCAAACGACTATGAAAAAGATAACTACTCCTTTATTAGCAATTGGCCTGCTAATGTCCACTTTTTCTGCCATTGCGCAGTCACCATCTGCAGATCGTGCAGCAGAGATGAAAATCGCAGAGCAAGAGTTTAAGCAATTGGAAAGCGAGAGAAAAGCACGTGTAGCTGAATATTCAAGAGTTCATAACGTTCCAGTCAAAAGCTATGATGCAGACGGTGAGCTTGTAGTGCTAAGCGATGTTGACATTTTTGGCGATCCTGTTTTTACAGCTGTTTATAATTTTGTAGGTGTACGTACGATAGGGGCAGATCATTTGCATCCCGGTGGTACATTGGGACTCAATCTTACTGGAGTTGGTGTGGATGCTGGTATTTGGGATGGCGGGTATACACGTCCAGACCACGTAGATTTAACAGGGCGAGTTTTTGAGCTTGATGGTAACGCAGGCAATAGTGGTCACGGAACCCATGTGGGCGGGACGATTATAGGGAACGGCACAGCAACTGCCACTAATCGCGGTATTGCGTATGGAGGCGATCTTTCCAGTTATGATTTTAGTGCTGATACGGGTGAAATGTTTCAAGAAGCTCAAGGCGGCATGCTGGTCTCAAATCATTCGTATGGTCTTGCATTAGGGAGCCCAAGCGGAACTAATAATGCAATTTTCGGTAAATATGATAATCTTGCAAATACTTTTGATCTCATAACCTTTCAATTTCCCGATTATTTACCTGTAGTATCTGCCGGAAATGATCGCGGCTCTGGTTATAATTCAAGAGATGGTGGCTACGATATTCTAACTGACAGATCCATATCAAAAAATTGTTTAACTGTAGCTGCAGTAGATGGTGTTTTTACTTATACAGGGCCTAATTCGGTTAATATGTCAACATTTAGCTCATTCGGTCCAACTGACGATGGTAGAATAAAACCCGATATTTCTGCTAAAGGTGTGGGTGTAACGTCTACTGACATAGATACAAGAAATCCCAATAACACCAGTTACTATCAAGTCCGCAGTGGAACTTCTATGGCCTCTCCCATGGTTACAGGAGGCATAATGCTTTTACAAGAGCTATCAAATGATGCAACGGTTCTAGGTTCTTATTTAACATCAGCTAGTATGAGGAATCTTTTGCTCTCAACTACCAAGGAAGCCGGGGACGATCCTGGACCGGATTATGCTTTTGGATGGGGATTGATGGATGTCGAAGCCGCAGCTGAGGTGTTGCTAGACTTAGGGAATACCACTGAGCTCCAAGAGCTTAGTATCAGTGCAGCACAACCCTCTTATACAGCCACCTATACATCTAATCAACCAGAACTTGTGATTTCGATCGCATGGACGGATAGAGCAGGTGGTGCTAATACTAGCACTGCAGAAGACGATCGTACGCCTGACCTCGTCAACGATTTAAATCTAGTAGTTACAGATGCGAATGGTACTCAGTTTTTACCATGGAAACTCAATCCAGATCGTCCTCGTGATGCCGCTACTAGGGGTGTCAACAATGTAGATAACATTGAGGTAGTTCAAATTCCAAATCCTTCTGGAAATTACACCGTGAATGTTACTTGGGATGGGACAAGAACAGGTGCTTCTCAAAATTATTCTATACTCGTTAATGGGGCACAGCCGGGAACTTTAGGAGTCGAGAACTCTCTCAATCTAGCAGACTCAATCAAGTTGTTCCCTAATCCAGCTACAGATGTTGTAAATGTTTCATTTGCAGGACAGTTGTCTGGTGATAAAATCAATATTGAGGTATACGATGCATTGGGGAAAAGGGTTCTTTCAAATCAATATAATAATGCAACGCGTTTTGATGAGCAGTTGAATGTTTCTGCTTTGAGAAGTGGACTTTACCTTGTAAAAGTGTCTGACGGTAATGCCAGTACGACCAAGAAACTTGTGATTCGCTAGTCATATACAGTTTAATTTAATTAACAGAAAACTGGATCTTTTGGATCCAGTTTTTTGTTTTTAACCTCATCAAACTTCATAAGATTATGAAATTCCCCGTTCTCACCATCTTATTACTTTTTAGCCTCAACCTCCTTGCCTGTCAAGAGAATCAAAAATTGCCCGAGGCAGTAGCAAAAACATTTCAGAAAATGTATCCTGATGAGCACGATCCAGATTTTAAATTAGATGCTCATGGCTACTGGGAAGCTCATTTTAAAAAAGATGGAGAGAAATACAGGGCAGACTTTTACGATAACGGAAAATGGCGGGAAACAGAAAACTCTATTAAAAAGAAAAACCTACCTGAAGTTGTCAAAAAAATTATCAAAGACAAGTATGATTATGACCAGATAACTGAGGTCGAGCACGTTTTAAGTGCTAAATATGGTGAGTTTTATGATGTCGAATTTAAACGTAAAGGGAAGAATCGCGACATTATGTTCAAAAAGGATGGAACTATTATTCCGGAATAGGTAAGGTGACTGTAAATTCAGTCCAGGAACCCAGTTCAGATTCCACGCCTATTCTGCCGTTCATGTGTTCCAATAATCTTGCTACCGTAGCAAGTCCTATTCCAGTGCCTGGCTTGCCATGCCTGTCATTGTCAGTCGCGATATAGAATAGTTTGAATATGCTAGGTAATTTATCTGGCGCGATTCCACTGCCGTTATCCCTGATTGAAATGCGGTAGCATCCATCGACAACTTTTAGGCCTATTTCTACGAGCGTCTTTTCCTTATCGCTATACTTTATCGCGTTTGTAACAAGATTGATAAGCACCTGTTCCAGTGCCATATGGTTTGTTACGATGGTAGTTTCTTGCGTAGGTCTATAGACTACATGTGTATTTTCATCCAGTACGGTCATGGCGATGACGTCCTCGACGATATCTATATAACTCACTTCATCATAATCACCACTTACCAGCTCTTCACTTTTATAAAACACGAGCATCCCATCGATATATCTGCTCATGCTAGCTGCGCTGTCCTTAAGCTTTTGCATGTAATCAATAGAGCTCGGCTTAAGATTGGGCTCTTTCTTGCGCAAAAGATCGCTGATCATTATGATATTGGAAAGAGGTGCCTTAAGATCGTGGGACACGATGCCAGCAAAATCCTTTAATTCTTCATTGCGTTCATTAAGCTCTTTGCGCACTTGTCTGAGCTGGATATTCTGGTAATGTTCTTCAAATAGCAACATGACCTGCTGGCTCAGCGCACGTAAAGCCTTTTTTTGATTATTATTTAGTCTGCGAGGCCTGTGATCATAAACACACAGCATTCCCAGTTTGAATCCGTTTGAGTCCCTTAGTTGTACACCGGCATAAAATACCGTATTATATTCCTTGATAATGGGATTGTCAACAAACCTTGGGTCTTTTCTTGCGTCGTGAACTATCATGAGGTCTTCCTCCTGATTGATGGCATGACTACAAAAAGACAGATCTCGCGGCGCCTCTTCCAGATTTACGCCGTACTTTGATTTGAAATAGGTACGATCTTTATCGACCAAAGTAATCATTGCGATTGGCGCGTTACAGATCGTGGATACCATCGCCGTAATATCATCATATCGCTCCTCAGACATGGTGTCCAGTAGCTGATATTTGTCCAAAGCTGCTTGCCTTTCCAGCTCGTTAGTAGGTATTTTTGGTACGATCATCGCGTTTCCCTATTCGTATGGCAAATGTAATCTAAGTACGGTTTAATGTTTAGTTTGTAGGAAAAGTATTTTGTCGGTGTTCCGCTTTCGCGAAAGCATAATACTCAAACCACCTCTTGCTCTCTACGTCATCGCAGTAATTCGCCTGTATAGCGGTGGGTGGGAGTAATGAAAGAATACGTAGGAAGGGTGTGGCGTCAGATTACCTAGGCTATCGCTGGATAGTGATTTAAGTCCGCTTATCAGTGGATCTGGATCATACGTTTTTGCCGCATAGGCATCTGCTTGATACTCAAACCGTCGGGAAAGAACATTCATTAGCAGGGAAGTGGCCATGGAGATAGGGCTATAAAGCAATCCAAAAGCTACCAGCCCCACATGAAATGAAACCTCTTCAACACCCAGTGCCCGCGCCAGTAGTGGATTATCCACCACGATAGAGAAAATAAACAGTGTGATCCCAGTCGTGACGATCCCAGCGATGAGATTATAGATGATGTGTTTTTTCTTGAAGTGCCCCACCTCGTGGGCGAGGACTGCAACTATTTCTTCGGTTGATAATTTTGAGATCAAGGTGTCATATAGAGTAACGCGCTTCTCGCTACCGAAACCGCTGAAATACGCATTTGCCTTGGTAGACCTCTTGCTGCCATCGATCACAAAGATCTTGTCCAGCGCAAAACCTACCGTCGCTGCATATCTTTCAATCGCATCCCTTAGATCACCCTCTGCCAGTGGTTCCTGCTTGTTGAACAAGGGTACGATCAACCGGGCATAGAACAGATTGAGTAAGAGTGATACAGTAGTTATCAGTAACCAGGCGACCCACCAGAAATCATCCTCCATCAATTGATACACGTATATAAGCGCCGCTAGCAATGCACCACCCAAAACGACGGCTACCAGATAGGATTTGAGCTTATCGATTACAAACGTTTTGACGTTTGTATTGTTAAATCCATATTTTTCTTCAATGACAAACGTCTGGTAGATAGAAAACGGTAGCCCGAGCAACTCACTCGCAATTCCCAGAACCGCAAAAAATGCTAGGGAAATGGCCAGCTCGTTCTCAAACCAGCCTCTGGTTAGAATGTCCACCACGGCAAATCCATCCAATAAAATAAAAGTGATAATTACGACAAATGACACCGCGCTACTCACCAGACCAAACCGGTAATTGAGTTTTTTGTATTCCTGTGATTTCTGGTATTTTTCATCATCATACACGTCCTCTAGCTCACTGGGGATAGGTTTATCATACCAGCGATAATTCAAAAATCCCAGCGTTTTATTGAGGATAAACTCAAGAATCAAAATACTAATGATAATCTGAAAAATCAAGTCTGCAGTCATGATGCAAAAATAGCTCAGTCCAGATCCCTTTGACGTACTGCTTCAAAGAGTAATATGGAGGCGCTCACAGAAACATTCATGGAATCAATGCTGCCACGCATGGGAATCAGGATATTGCCTTTGGCTGCATTTCTAACTGTTTCTGACAATCCAGTCGCTTCAGTTCCTACTGCGATGGCAGTACCATCTCTGTAATCCTCCCGCGTGTATGGCGAGCTATCCTGCAAGGTTGCGGCATAAAGAGCCACGTTGTTTTCCTCTAGATATCTGATGACTTCTTCTGTGCTGGCGATGGCAATTTGATTAGTAAACAATCCACCTACGCTAGATCTGATAACATTGGGATTGTAAAGATCTACTACTGGTGAGGCCAGTATGACGACGTCCACCCCTGCCGCATCTGCCGTGCGTAGTAGGGCGCCCACGTTTCCAGGTTTTTCAATGGATTCTGCAATGAGGATTAAAGGATTGGATGGTAGTTTGAGGTCATTAAGATTGTGGTTTTTCGCTTTCGCGAAAGCGAGACAACCCTCAGTCCCCGTACGATACGCCATCTTTTGATACACTTGAGGCGTTACATTAATGATCTCAAAGGAACATTCAAGTTTCAGAAAATCAGTTACCTCTGCCTCTGTACAGGATTTCTTGCCTAGCATGATTTCAGAAGAGACCAGCAATCTGTTGATTTCATATCCAGAATCTACCGCCAGACGTAATTCCCGCTGTCCCTCAATAATAAAAAGCCCTTCCTTTTTACGGGCGCGGCTCTTACGCTGCAATTGCTCTACCAGTCTAATCACCGCGTTGTGCGGGCTTGTGATCTCTTTCATTGTTTCAAAGATACTGACTGACCGCGGCTGTTAAGCTTTTTTCAAGGAGCAGGTATGATTAAATTATTTCAAGCATATTAGTACCATAACTTTAGAAAATGAGCATCAATATAGAGCCCAGCTGGAAAGAAATGTTGCGGGATGAATTCAGCAAACCGTACTTTGAACAACTTACCGATTTTGTCAAACACGAGTATGAACAGCATACTTGTTACCCACCTGGCAAGAAGATTTTTAATGCATTTGACCGCACGCCTTTTGAAAAGGTAAAAGTGGTCATCATAGGTCAAGATCCATATCATGGTGCAGGTCAGGCTAACGGTCTGGCCTTTAGCGTGGCAGATGGTGTACCACATCCTCCCAGTCTAGTCAATATTTTTAAGGAGCTGTCAAAGGACGTGGGAATTCCATATCCCAAGTCTGGTAATCTGGAACGCTGGGCAGATCAGGGTGTTTTTCTGCTTAATTCTGTACTCACCGTGCGGGCTGGTCAGGCAGGTAGCCACCAGAAAAAAGGATGGGAGACATTTACTGACGAGGTTATCAAAACCCTAGCACAAGAGCGTGAAAACCTGGTCTTTCTCTTATGGGGAGGTTTTGCAAGGGGCAAGGATAAGTTCATAGACAGGAAAAAACATTTTATTCAGGAATCAGGTCATCCATCGCCACTCAGTGCAAATAGGGGATACTGGTTTGGCAACCAGCATTTCTCTCGAGCAAACAGGTACCTGGAAGAAAACGGAATTGATACAATAACATGGTAAATAAAAAAGCTGCCTCAAATAAATGAGACAGCTTTGAAAAGTCTATTCTAAATAAAGCTTATTTCTTGACAAGCTTTACAGTCTGCGTTCCCGCTTCTGTAGAAACGCTTGCGATGTAAATACCGCTTCCTAATGCGCTGCCATCCAGTCTGGCTTTATGGCTATTAGGGGTATTATCCATCACTAATTTACCAGTCATATCATAAAGCGATATTTGTTTTATGGTATTGATCGGGTCGTTAAAGTTCCAGATGTCCTGTGTAGGATTAGGTGTAATCAACAGCGACTCAACAGAAAAGCTAGATGTTGATAATGTTTGAGTCGTACTGAAGAAGACGTTGTCAAAAAACATAACACCATTTCCAAATACGCCTGGTAGACCAGTTTCAAATTTGTATTGAAAAATATCGGTCAAATCATAATTGAAATTGGGTGTAGGATAGTTTTCAAAAACGCTCAAAGGCATAAAAACACTTTGCCATGAACCTTGAACCAAAGTCGCATCACCAGCTCCACTATTACTAACGGTAAAGCGTGGTTCTTCTGGATTACCTCCTGGAATACCGGCTGATTGATCAATTAAGAAAAATCTAAACTCATTCACGCTCTCAGAAAAATAGTGCACGTGTACAAAATTATAAGGAAGTGCAGTCAAATCCTCTGCTGTCCATTCTGCACCATAAAATCCTACGTCTTGTAGTCTGAAAGTCTCATTTGTCATATCATTATCCAGATCAACAGGACCTCTAGTAGCATTACCAAATAGGTCAAGTACAAAATTTGATACAGTACTATCACCTGCACCCGGTGCAACGTCACTATAAACTATCAAATTAGTGCCATCGCTTAATCGTTGTGGCGCAATACCTGTAGGTGATACGACTTCTTCTGCAAAATTGACGGTATAGGTACGCATGGCTACTCCATCTGGCGCAGTTACAACAAGTGTAGCCTGACCAGGAATACCATTTGCCTGTGCAATATTGACACTTGATGAACCACTGCCTGCCTGAGTTGCTGTTCCATCTACAGTAGGCGCCGTTGTTGTACCGCTAGGAACCTCAACGTCATAAGTGGTGACATTAGGTGAAAATCCTGCGATCAGAGCACTATCAACTGTTAGATCTGATAAGGTTGCATCTGCTGACGGTGGGGTTGAATTCGGCTGGTTGATGTCATCAAAATAATAGATACCATCAACGGTAACCACCGTACAGGGTGGATTTGCACCCTCACAGGCAAAATCAAAATTAGGCTGTATAACTAGTTCAGGATATACCTCAGTTCCAGTTATTCCCGGATTAGCGGCTGCAAAATCCATAGTTATGTCTTCCCATACGCCACTAGTCGCACCAGTCGTAAAATCAAAATTATAAGCTGGCGATGTTCCTCCTTGTAATCTCACTCTTACTGGAGCATTAGCTTGTGATGACCATATTTTCATGGTAAGCGTTGTACCATTTGCCAAATCAACTACGGAGGTTCCTTGGAATCCAAAACCTGCAAACCAATCTGCTGCATTACCACCTTGTGAAGTAGTGCTCTTATCCACTCTTAATACGCGAGTGGATGGGTTATTATTAGTTTCAGGGTTTGCCACATTTTGAAATGGTGAACCGTTGAATTGAAATGCTGGAACCGTTGTTCCATCTTCAAAATCTAAAGGTAGATTCTGAGAAAAGCCGTAGCTCGCTAAAAGCATTGCTAGTAAAAAAGTAATTTGTTTCATAATAAAGTGATTAAGAATTAGTTCATCTAAATATAGGAGGTGAACTACCTCGTTATCGCTATGAAAAGTATAAATGAACTCAACCTAAAATGATTTTATACATTTTTCGATTATACTAGACTGATCTACAATTAATTAGTCCTTATATAAATTGTAAAACCTATGTGGGGTATTTGTTAATATCAGCTTAATGTTGTGGTGTTGTTGCATTAGTCGGTTCCATTTGGTTGTGTGCTACTAGTTTCTGTTTCTGCCCCTAATCGCCATCCATTTATATTGCTAGGTGAATTTTGCTTATCCATGGCACTAAATCCTATTTTTGCATTCGCGTAATATCTTTAGTTAAATGTCATCATCCGTCGCCTTTTATACCCTGGGTTGCAAACTTAATTTTAGCGAGACCAGCACTATTGCCCGATCGTTTAAAAATGAGGGATATGATGTAGTGGAATTTGATGAGAAAGCTTCTGTTTATGTCATCAATACATGTAGCGTTACTGAAAATGCTGACAAGCGATTTAAAAGTGTCGTCAAAAAAGCACAGTCCAAAAACCCAGATGCATTCATCATAGGTGTAGGTTGTTATGCACAACTCAAACCAGAGCAACTAGCTGCCGTGGATGGTGTTGATCTAGTCCTGGGCGCCACAGAAAAATTCAAGGTTACAGATTATATTAACCAGCTATCCAAATCAACCCCATCGCAAATTCATTCCTGTGAAATAGATGAGGCAGTTTTTTACGTGGGATCCTATTCCATAGGCGATCGCACCCGCGCATTTCTAAAAGTTCAGGACGGTTGTGATTACAAATGTACCTATTGCACCATACCGCTGGCACGAGGTATTTCACGTAGTGATGCCTTGGAAAATGTATTGGAAAATGCACGTGAGATAAGCAGTAAGGGAATTAAGGAAATTGTCCTGACCGGCGTGAATATAGGCGATTATGGTAAAGGGGAGTTTGGTAATAAGCGCCATGAGCATACATTTCTAGATCTCGTTAAGGCGCTCGATCAGGTCAACGGTATCGACAGATTACGTATTTCATCCATCGAGCCTAATTTGCTCAAGGATGAGACCATCCAGTTTGTCACTGCCTCAAACTCTTTTGTACCTCACTTTCATATACCATTGCAATCTGGCAGTAATGAATTATTAGGTAAGATGAGGCGTCGCTACAACCGCGAGCTTTACGTGGATCGAGTGAAATCCATCAAAAACGCCATGCCAGATTGTTGCATAGGCGTGGACGTGATCGTGGGATTCCCCGGCGAGACTGATGACCATTTTCTGGATACCTATAAATTCTTGTCAGATCTGGATATCTCCTATTTACATGTATTTACCTATTCTGAACGTGATAATACCACAGCAGCGCAAATGAATGGTGTGGTGCCCATGGCGACCCGTAAGAAAAGATCCAAAATGCTGCGCGGCCTGAGCGTGAAAAAGCGCAGGGCGTTTTATGAAAGCCAACTAGGAAAAGCCAAAACCGTACTATGGGAGGCAGATAACCACGAGGGCTTTATCCATGGCTTTACCGAAAATTACGTCAAGGTAAAAACCTTTTTTGACCCAGCACTTATCAATGAGTTGCAGGAAGCGGAATTGGTTGAGATTGATGAGGATGGAATCGTGCGCACACGACCTCTCGATTCTGCGGCAGAGCCTAAAAATAAAGTTAACTTGCACGCGTTAATGCAATAGTCGTAGGTTGCGAGCCGCTTTTTGCCTTTCATGAAGATTTATCTGGTTGTTGTTGTGTTGGTTTATTCCGCTTTCGCGAAAGCGCAATTAGGAGGAGAATCTACTTACCAATTTCTCAATCTCGTGGCTGGAACCAGGCAGGCGGCACTGGGCGGGCGTGTACTTACCGCCGTGGATTACGATCCTACTTCTGGACTTACAAACCCGGCAACCATCAATTACAAGATGGACAACCAGCTGCAAGTTAACTACGTAAATTACCTGGCAGATATCAATTATGGGACGGCGAGTTATGCCTATACCTGGGACAGGCACGTGCAGACTTTTCACGCGGGAGTCACTTATTTGAACTACGGGAGCTTTGACGGGTATGATGAACTGGGGGTTTCCACGGGGAGCTTCAGCGGGAGTGAGGCCGCGCTATCCCTGGGCTACAGCTATAATATTCCTTTTACTGATTTCTATATAGGCGCAAATGCAAAGCTGATTTCCAGCCGGCTGGAGCAATATAGCTCGCTGGGCGGTGCGGTAGATATAGGCGCCCTGTATTACAGTGAGGACAAGGCCATAAGAGCCGCGGTGGTCGTCAGGAATCTGGGTATGCAGTTTACCACCTATAATGAGTTGCAGGAAGATTTGCCGCTCGAGATTTCAGCAGGATTTTCAAATACGATGAAGTACATTCCCGTGCGTTTGCACGTCACGCTGGAAAATTTACAGCAATGGGATCTGGTCTATGAAAATCCAGCCACGGCAGAGACGCGATCTGGAAGGGAACGTAGTAAGTGATGAACCCGGCTTTTTTAATAACGCCTTGCGGCACACCGTCGTGGGAATTGAGATCTGGCCAGAGAAGATTTTTCAGGTGAGGCTGGGTTACAGCTTCCGCCGGGCAGAGGAGTTGCGTATAGATGAGACCCGGGCCTTTTCTGGATTGAGCGGTGGGTTTTCCCTTAAAATGAACAAGATACGCTTCAGCTTCTCGCATGCGCGTTACTCGCTGGCGGCAAATACGAGCTTCTTCGGTCTGAATATAGATTTACAATAAATGGATAAGATTACGATAGCCATTGATGGGCATTCCAGTACGGGAAAAAGTACAGCCGCAAAACAGCTCGCCACACACCTGAACTACGTTTATGTAGATACGGGTGCAATGTACCGGGCAGTCGCTTTTTTTGCTTTGGAGAATAATCTTGTTACCGATAATGGCATTGATAAGGATAAACTCATTGATCAACTATCCTTCATCCAGATTTATTTTGAACCTAACGAGCAGACCGGTCGTGCAGATGTCTATCTCAATAACCGGAATATAGAAAAAGAGATACGCACGCTGGAGGTGAGTAATCAGGTAAGCCAGGTGGCAGCCATTCCAGCAGTGAGGGCTAAACTGGTTGAACAGCAACAAGAAATGGGAAAATCTGGTGGGCTGGTTATGGATGGTCGCGATATAGGCAGCGTGGTCTTTCCAGATGCAGAGGTAAAGGTATTCATGACTGCCAGTCCAGACGTGCGCGCCCAGCGACGTTATGATGAGCTCATTGAGAGAGGTGACCAGATTACCTATGACCAAGTTTTGAAAAATGTCACCCAGCGCGATCATATCGATTCAACCCGTGCAGATAGCCCGCTCATACAATTGCCTGATGCGCATTTATTGGATACGTCCAGTATGAGTAGGGAAGAGCAGTTTGAGTTATTAGTAAAATGGGCGCAAGAGGCGATTGATAAGAAATAGTCATACCCAAACGAGCTCGTAAATTTTGTCTCCACAGAGTGACTTGCGAGGATAAATGTTTGATTTTGCGATTATTTGTCCTGGTCTGTTATTGAACATACTAGGAATTTGATCCGTTTACCTACCAGAATGAACAGACACTTACATGAATGAAGATATTAGTTTCTGGGCATTTATGCTTTCAATCCATTTCTTAAGACGCCTTTGCAATTACAACTACCCTAAACCCCTATTTTTGCGCAAAAATTTGACAAATGGCAAATAACATAACCTTTACGATGATCAAGCCGGATGCGGTAGAAGACGGTCACATAGGTGCAATTCTTGAAAAAATAACTTCCAGCGGTTTTGGCATCAAAGCGTTGAAACTTACTCAGATGACCGTTGCAGATGCAAAGGAATTCTATGCAGTCCATAGTGAGCGTCCGTTTTACGGTGAGCTGGTAGAGTTCATGAGCCGTGGGCCTATCGTGGCAGCAGTTCTTCAAAAAGACAATGCGGTATCAGATTTCCGTACGTTGATAGGTGCAACAAATCCTGAAAACGCAGCTGATGGAACGATCAGAAAAATGTATGCGCGCAGCATGGGCGAGAATGCCGTTCACGGTAGCGATAGCGATGAGAATGCAGCGATAGAAGCAGCTTTCCACTTCTCTGGTAGAGAAATGTTCTAAGCAGGGTCAGATAATTAGATTAACAAGTCACACCTCTTGGGTGTGGCTTGTTTGATTTACAGTCTTTTGTTCTTGAAATTGGATTTCTAGATAGCATTAACGCCACCATTGCTAGAGCGATTCAGTTCAAACAGATGTTTGATCTTAAAAAGATTACTGCTGGCTATCAGTAATTGTACGACCTCTATCCGTGGCAAACGATAAAGCAAAAAACGCCAGCGTTTGTACGCCAAAGTATAATACGAGATGAATCATCGAGATAGGTTTCTCATCTGTATAAAACCAGAACGCAGAATAGATGGCAGATATGATGAGGCTTAGAAATGCTGCACTCAATAATCTATGATACCATTTCAATTTCTTCATGCCTTGAGTATTTACATTTGCTAATATAATCAGCTAGCAGAAACTCAGATCACACTTCAAGAAATTCAGCACACATTCCAGCAGCAGCTCAAACAGCTATATCCGCCACAGGAAATCAATGCTATTTTCCGCATTTTGTGTGAGGATTTGCTGCACTTCTCATCGACAGATTTGCTGCTCAATGCGCAGGATGAACTCAATAATCTGCAAGTTCAAATCATGCAGAAAAGCCTTTCAGCGCTCACGACCGGTAAACCTGTTCAGTATATTACGGGTGTCGCTCATTTCAGTGGGATGCAGTTTCAGGTGAATGAACATGTGTTGATCCCACGCCAGGAAACTGAGGAGCTCGTTGAGTTGATCAAGCGCGATTTCTCTGCCCAGCCGCCAGAGTCGATTCTTGAGATAGGGACTGGTTCTGGTTGTATAAGTGTTTGTTTGAATCACGCTTTCGCGAAAGCGGAATCCACAGCAACTGACATAAGCCCTAAAGCACTAGAGGTAGCTACTCGCAACGCAAATCGTCTCCTAGCGCAGAACAGGATCAAGTTTGTGGAGCAGGATATTTTAAAAGTTGATTCGATCCAGGCATTTGATATCGTGGTAAGTAATCCGCCTTATGTACGTGATCTGGAGAAGATCGAGATTCATAGAAACGTTCTAGAACATGAGCCGAAAAATGCCTTGTTTGTAAAGGATGATGATCCGCTGGTTTTCTATAAAAAAATACTGCAACTGACCCAGCCGCACCCTGCGACGATAGTTTACTTTGAAATCAACCAGTACTTGAGAACCGAGATGGAGCAACTAGCCTCACAGCTAGGTTATCATTTTGAAATCTACCGCGACCTCAACCACAACTGGCGCATGATGAAGTGCTGGCGCTAAAGGCTTCAATTGATCGCGACATTCTTAATCAGTAAATTTTGTTTTTTTCTCACAATCTAGGTGAGCAAGCTTAAATACCTTTACCCAAAGGCTAAACCAGTTTCATAAATCAGACCCATCTTTCATGGACGTTAAATCACAGATAGAATCCCTGCGTAGCGAGTTGCGAAACCATAATTACAATTATTACGTGCTGGATCAACCAGAGGTTTCTGATTTTGAATTTGATAAAAAGCTTGAGCAGCTTAAGCAACTAGAGGCAAAGCATCCTGAATTATACGACCCTACAAGTCCTAGTTTGCGTGTAGGCGGTGAGGTGACAAAAAACTTCAACACCGTAGTCCACAAGGATAGGATGTACTCGCTGGACAATTCTTATTCGGTAGAGGATTTACAGGACTGGGAAAAGCGCATCAGGAAAAGTGTGGATGGTGAAATCCAGTACACCTGCGAGCTCAAATATGATGGTGCGAGCATCAGCTTGCAATATGAAAATGGTGAGTTTGTCAAGGCAGTAACTAGAGGCGATGGTATGCAGGGGGATGAGGTGACTGCTAATGTCAAAACCATTAACTCAGTTCCATTGAAGTTGCGGGGGTCAAACATTCAGAATTTTGAGATCAGGGGAGAAATTGTCTTACCCTGGTCAGGGTTCAACGCCATGAATGCAGAACGTGAGGCACAGGGACTGGAATTATACCGCAACCCGCGTAATACCGCCAGCGGCAGCCTCAAGCTACAGGATTCTGCCGAGGTGGCTAAAAGACCTCTGGAGTGTTTGCTATATCAACTGATAGGTGATGATCTGGGAATCAATACACAATTTGAATCACTGGAACTTTGCCGCGAAATAGGATTCAAGGTTCCGGCAGAAAGCAAGCTTGCAAGATCGATGGATGAGGTGCTGGCTTTTATTGAGCACTGGGACACGGCAAGACATGATCTTCCTTACGAGACGGATGGAGTCGTGATAAAAGTCAATGATCTCAAACAGCAGGAAGAACTGGGATTCACTGCCAAAGCACCCAAATGGGCAATGGCCTACAAATTTGCGGCAGAGCAGGTCTCGACTAGGCTGGAAAAAATTACTTATCAGGTAGGGCGCACTGGTGCGGTCACACCCGTAGCCAATCTTGAACCGGTAGAAATTTCAGGAACCACGGTCAAAAGAGCCAGCCTACATAATGCAGATCAGATCGCTAAACTGGACGTACGTGAGGGTGATATGGTATATGTGGAAAAAGGTGGCGAGATCATCCCAAAGATTGTCGCTGTAGATCTGACTCTGCGACCAGAGAATTCACAACCTACACAGTTTGCAGAAAACTGCCCAGAATGTGGTACAGAACTGCGCAGGGTAGATGGGGAAGCGCAGCATTACTGTCCTAATGAATCCAGTTGCCCACCACAAGTCAAGGGACGTATCCAGCATTTTATCTCGCGCAAGGCGATGGATATCGATGGGATAGGGGATGAGACCGTGGACCTACTG
Organism: uncultured Flavobacteriaceae bacterium; assembly: GCA_963740155.1. Classification (GTDB taxonomy): domain Bacteria; phylum Bacteroidota; class Bacteroidia; order Flavobacteriales; family Flavobacteriaceae; genus Nonlabens. The sequence goes on from CAVUDE010000005.1 coordinate 977,672, forward strand.
GTAGAGGCTGGATTGATTTCAAACTACGCTGATCTATACGACTTGCAACTGGAAGATCTCTTGCCACTTGACAGGATCGCAGAAAAGAGCGCACAGCGTTTGCTGGATGGTGTGGAAGCCAGTAAGATGATACCTTTTGAGCGAGTGCTTTTTGGACTGGGGATACGTTACGTGGGTGAAACCATTGCTAAAAAACTTTCCAAGCATTATAAAAATATTGATGCCCTCCTCGCAATACCAGAAAGTCCATCTGCAGATCTGTTTGCACAAGATCATGTTGCTCATGAACAAAAGCTAGAAGAATTAACAGCTATTCCAGAAATAGGCAGTTCAATTGCTCAGGCGGTAGTTGAATTTGCCGCAGATTCTAAAAACGTGGAATTGGTAGAGCGACTAAAATCAGCGGGACTTCAATTAACTCTGAGTGAGGATCAATTACAAAATCAATCAGATAAACTAGGCGGCAAATCCTTTGTGATCTCAGGTGTTTTTGAGCGCAGTAGAAATGAGATCAAAAAAATCATTGAAGACAACGGTGGCCGAGTTTCCAGCTCATTGAGCAGTAAAACAGATTTTCTGGTTCGCGGTGAGAACATGGGACCTAGCAAACTTGCCAAAGCTGAAAAGAACGCTACATCAATGATTAGTGAAGAGGAATTAGTACAGATGGTGGAGTTTTAAATCGCAAATCCCAAATCCCAAATCCCAAATCCCAAATCCCAAGTCGCAAATCTAAAAAACTCAAATCCCAAAATTTTGCAGGATCCCTAGCGTCCTGTGGGATGCTGACCTGCGTCAGCATGACAGAGAGTTGAATTGCTAAATTTCAAATTTAACCGCACGGGAGTGTTCAATTAAGTGTGTCATCGGTTAAAAATCTCGTTTCAAAATAATCTGCGAGGTCATTTCTGACTGACGACCATGCAAACATACGCCCGTTCCACCGGGTCTCTGCGTTTATGGTGGCTAGATAGATCTGCTTTGCAATGGCGTTCTCTGAGGTAAAGGCCCCCTTTGTCTTGGTGACTTTCCTGACCATTCGGTGATAGCTCTCTATGGGATTGTTCGTGTAGATCACGCGTCTGAGTGCTGGTGGGTACCTATAGAAGTTTACCAGCCTGTTCCAGTTGCTGTTCCAGCTTTTGAATATAGCCTTATACCTGGCACCCCATTTTTCCTCTGCCTGTACCAGGTACTGCTTGGCCTGCTCTTCGTTCAGGGCCGTATATATGCACCTTAAGTCCTTGATGAGCGGTTTTACGTCCTTGTTGCCTGCATACTTGATACTGTTGCGCATCTGGTGGACCAGGCATAGCTGGACATCCGTTCTGGGAAAGATATCCTCTATGGCATCACCGAAACCCGAGAGGTTGTCGATACAGGCCACAAAGATATCTTCCACGCCTCTTTGCTTGAGCTCATGCAGGACACCGCGCCAGAAACTGCTGGATTCAGAGTCACCAAAATAGATGCCCAATACTTGTTTCTCACCATCACGGTTCACCCCCAGGACGTTATAGACTGCCTTTGTCACCACCTTGCCATGTTCCCTTACCTTGAAGTGCATGGCATCCAGCCACATCACGGGATAGACCGTCTCCAGGGGACGCTGTTGCCACTCAAGGATCTCGGGCAGTATCCTGTCCGTAATCGCATTGAGCGTACCCACCGAGAGTTCCACCCCATAGATCTCCCGCAGGTGATCCTGGATATCACGGTAGCTCAGCCCCTTGCCATAAAGAGAGAGTATCTTGTTGTCTATCCCGCCGTCCAGTCGTCGCTGCCGCTTCTTGACGATCTGGGGCTCAAAACTACCATCGCGGTCGCGCGGCGCAAAAATCTCCAGCCCCCCGGAAGAGCTAAGGATATTTTTGCGCCCTCGCCCATTGCGACGGTTCTTTGATGAGTTGCCCCTGGTGGCGGCTAGGTGCTCATCCATCTCTGCCTCCAGGCTCGCCTCAATCACTCGCTTCATTAAATCCTTCATCAGACCATCCTCACCCGAGAGCGGACGACCCTTTGAGACCTCATCGGCCAGCATCGTAGCTATACCGTCTAAATCGATTTGTTCTTCTTTGTTCTTCATGTGTCTAAGGTATTAATTTGACACACTTAATTGAATAGACTCTTTCAAATTTAACCGCACATTCAAACTCACAAAAAAATCCTAATAGCTAACTGCTAAGAACTCACAACTAACAGCTAAAACCCAACATTTAAAAAACTAAAAACAACTCACTACCAAACAACCAGACTAAAAAACTAACAAACTAAAAAACATCACAACTCATAAACCACCTCACCACTCTTCTCAACCTTTCCCTCATCAAAATAAAAATCAATCCTGCCCAGGTTGATTCCATAGCACCCTACCTGATTGATGAGCATGTCCTTATCCGCCTGATTCTTTACGACAACTGGTTTATCCAGAAAAGTATGCGTATGACCACCTATGATGAGGTCTATGCCGCTGGTGTTAATGGCAATCACGTGATCTGAAACTTTATCGCTCTCATATTGATAGCCTAAATGTGACATGCAAATCACCAGATCACAATTCTTTTCTTCCCGTAATATTCTCGCCTGATCTTGGGCAATACTAATGGGATCAAGGTATTTGGTCTCTTTATACATTTTTGGGTCAACCAGCCCCTGCAACTCAATACCCAGACCAAAAAGTCCAATCCTAATTCCATCTCTCTCAATCACCCGATTGCTCATGGTCTGTCCATCCATCACCGTATTGCTGAAATCATAATTTGAGATCACAAAATCAAAGTCGGCATGGGGTAGTTGCTTGTATAGCCCGCCTATACCGTTGTCAAAATCATGATTCCCGATTGTACTGGCATCATAACCCAGCATGCTCATTAATTTGATCTCGAGCTCGCCCCCATAAAAATTGAAATAGGGAGTTCCCTGAAAGATATCGCCACAGTCCAGCAGCAGGGTGTTTGGATTTTCTTCTCTGATTTTATTGATCAACGCTGCACGCCGTGCGACCCCGCCGCGCCCAGCATTGCGGCCACTAGTGATGGGTTCGATATGGGAATGCGTGTCATTAGTATGCAGGATGGTTATTTTTTTACCGGTGTTTACTGCATCAGGTTTCCACAGACTTCCCGCGAGCGAGAAATTTGAATAAAGTGCTGCGCCGGCCAGTAATCCTTTACCGCTACGTTCTATGAAGTGTCTGCGTTTCATGGGGTCGGGTCTTTGATAAAGCGATTGTCTCTGGTAAAGTTCAAGGTATCTACTTCCTTGAAATAGTCAATCATCGCGTTCCTGAGTTTGTAATCCGTGTCTGTAGAGGCTGTATTTGCAAAAAACGTCATGTTATCTCCGCCGTTGTAGAGGTAGTCGCTGGTGGCGACGTGGTAGATTCTGGTGTTATCTAGTACTGCGCCACCTATCAACCATTCACGCAGTTTCCCGCTTGCATCCAGGTGAATTTCCATCCCGTCAAATGGGTGGGCTTTCTGACCAGCGACCAGATAATCCACCATTTGTTTTACTTGGGTAGCATTCATTTCTGCGACGACTATCTTGTTTTCAAATGGCATGATCTCGTAGGCATCCCGCATCGTGACAGGGCCAGCAGCGAGTGCAGCGCGCACCCCGCCGTGGTTCAACAATACCGCATCGATCGCATTGCCGGTCCTGCTCTTGTAAACGGGTGACACCTGCCTGCGCACAATTGCTGCCATCATATTGCCTATGGGCGTGTTGAGTGGGTAGTCATTTTTGGCCATCGCCACTGGGCTGTAGCTCAACTGCTCATCCATCCCTTTTTCCATCCCTTTTCTATAGGGTTCAATAAACTGTGCGATTGAGTCTGCGCTGGAAAGTTCGCTGTCTATGGCGAGCTGTTTTCCCGCGACGGTGGTGATTACGTAATCTGGTTGCTGCTTGCAACTGTGTAGTAGGGATAGTAGGAGTAACGCTTTCGCGAAAGCGTAATACCTAAACACTTCAAAGCCTGAATTCACTGTGATTTTATTAAGCATATCTGACTGCTAAAATGATACATTTGTATGGATGAGCCTAGAAAGGTAGGTGATCATAACTTTAAGAATTCATAGATGCAAGATATAATCGGAATGGGTGTTGCGCTGGTAACGCCTTTTAAAAATGATGGCAGCGTGGATCATGCCGCACTGGAAAAACTGGTTCACCACCAGATAGACAATGGTACGGATTACCTGGTCGCACTGGGAACCACGGCAGAGGGCATCACCCTCACCGCAGATGAGAAAGAGGCAGTTCTGGCAACCATCAAATCTGCAAATGATGGCAAACTTCCCATGGTCATAGGGATAGGTGGCAACAACACACAGGCGGTGATTGATGAGCTCAAATCCAGGGATCTAAGCGATTACGTGGCCATACTCTCAGTCTCACCTGCTTATAATAAGCCCACCCAAAAGGGTATTTATGCACATTTCAAGGCCATTGCCGGCGCAACTGATAAACCGGTCATTCTATATAATGTTCCTGGCCGTACCGCATCAAATATGAGTGTAGAAACGGTTGCCCGTCTTGCGCACGATTTTGAGAATATCGTAGGCATCAAGGAGGCGGCAGGCGATATGGCTGCCGCGATGAAAATGATCCAGTACACGCCAGAGGATTTTCTAGTGATTTCTGGTGATGACATGATTGCAAATGCAACCACCCTGGCGGGTGGTGCGGGAGTGATTTCTGTGATTGGGCAGGCATTGTCTCAGGATTTTGGCGATATGATACGCTACGCACTCAACGGTGACGTGGATGAATCTTATGACCTGCATTATAGAATCGCTCCCAGTATAGACCTGATCTTTGAACAGGGAAATCCAGCTGGAATAAAAAGTTTGTTGCACCACCTAGAAATTTGCGGGGCTGACGTAAGACTACCGCTAGTCAAGGCTGATGAAAGTTTGAGTAACCGTTTAGGTAACTTTCTGGATAGGTATGAGAACGGTGATACGGGGAAGAGTAGTAAGTAGGACTTTGCTGGTTTGCATAGTCGTTACAAATTTTCTGGAACTGGTTCTCAAGCACCCATATTGCGGACTATCCGTAAATGGAATTTGATCTAAATACCAGAACGCAGATCGCCCCGTTATCTCATCCCACCCGTGTTAAAGATGGGTTTTAACTTATGATGTATAAAACGTACCTTTGCACCTGCTTTAGAATTTCTATGAAAAGAGCTTTTTATGTCGTTGTCGCGCTTGTAGTCCTGGTGGGCTGTAGTCCCTTTCAAAAGGCGCTCAAGTCAACGGATTACAATGATAAAATTGCCATGATTGATACCTTGATGAAAAAGGAGAAATATGGCAAGAGCTTACAGCTTTTTGAACAGGTAAGGGCAAAATATCGCGGTACGGATAGCGCAAAATACGTGCGCATCAGATTTGCAGATGCCTTATATGGCGATGGCAACTTCCCTAATAGTGCCTATCAGTATGAGTCCTTTGCGCGGGATTATCCCTCCCATGAGGAACATGAGCGTTCAGAGTTTATGGCGGCAAAAAGCCATTATGAAATGTCGCCGGTGTACAGCAAAGATCAGACGGATACCCAAATTGCCCTAGCCAAATTGCAAGACTATATCAACCAGAATCCGGAGGGTGAGTTTGCCGCATCTGCTAACCAGCTGGTAGAAGAACTTAGATTGAAGCTGGACAAGAAAGCTTACGAGATTGCAAAAAACTACCACCACCGCGACCAGTATATCCCTGCGATAGAGACCTTTGAAAACTTTATTGTGGATCACCCTGGTAGCGAGTACCAGGATGATGCGCATTACTACCTGCTGGAATCTGAGTTTCTTTATGCCTCAAAAAGCCAGGAATATTTGATTGCAGAGCGTATGGCCAAAGCAAAAAAATATTACGAAAACTTTAAAAAGCGCTACCCACAAAGTGAGTATCGCGAGAAAGCAGACGAGCTGCTTGAAAAAATCAATTCTTACGATTCAATATAATTATGGATACGACTAAAACACCTAATTCCACCATCACGTATAACCGTGATCTGCTCACGCAGCCTACGGGCAATATGTATGAGGCCATCTCTATCATAGCAAAGCGCGCTGAGCAAATCAATACGGATATGAAAGCAGAGCTTACTGAAAAGCTGGAGGAATTTGCCACTTTCAACGACTCTCTTGAAGAGGTTTTTGAAAACAAGGAGCAGATTGAGGTTTCAAAATACTACGAGCGTTTGCCTAAACCACACATGCTTGCCGTACAGGAATGGATGGATGGTAAGATCTACCACCGTGACACGAGTGTAGAAGAATAGATTTTATGAATTCTGTTTTAGGTGGTAAGAAAGTTCTGCTGGGAGTTACCGGTGGCATTGCTGCTTATAAAACAACCTATCTGGTGCGCCTGCTTATAAAAGCGGGCGCAACTGTTAAGGTGGTGATGACTCCCGCGGCTAGGGATTTTGTCACGCCTCTCACTTTATCCACACTTTCTAAAAATCCCGTCCTTACCCATTTTACAAACGAGGAAGATGAAAACGACACATGGAACAATCATGTGGAGCTGGGATTGTGGGCAGATCTTATGATCATCGCCCCAGCCACTGCAAACACCTTGAGTAAAATGGTGAGTGGTGGGATTGACAACCTGCTTTTGGCAGTTTACTGTAGTGCAAAATGCCCGGTGTATTTTGCTCCAGCCATGGATCTGGATATGTATAAGCATCCATCCACCCAAAGTAATTTTGAAAAGCTTGCCTCTTACGGTAACAAAATGATCCCATCAGGCGAGGGGGAACTTGCCAGTGGATTGTCTGGAAAGGGTCGTATGGCAGAACCTAAGGAAATCATTCAGTTTATTGAGTCAGATATCAGGTCTGGTTTGCCTTTGCTGGGTAAAGAATGTTTGGTTACTGCTGGACCTACCCATGAACCCATCGATCCAGTAAGATTTTTAGGCAACCATAGCAGTGGCAAAATGGGTGTTGCGCTGGCAGAGGAGCTGGCAGATCAGGGCGCAACGGTTATACTGGTGTTGGGACCATCTGCGATCCGAGTAAATCACCTGAATATTACTACCTTAAATGTCACTACCGCTCAGGAAATGTACGATGCGGTGCATGAGCATATCTCTGAAATCGACATAGCTATTTTTGCTGCAGCCGTGGCTGATTATCGCCCAGCCACCGTCGCGCGGAAAAAAATCAAGAAAAAAGACAATGAAATGAGCATCGCGCTCGTTAATAATCCAGATATCCTGCAAAGTGTAGGGCAAATGGCAAAACGGCCTTATCTAGTGGGTTTTGCTCTGGAGACGGATGATGAGCTGGAACACGCTTTCGCGAAAGCGGACAAAAAAAATACCGACTTGCTAGTTTTAAACTCCATGCGAGACCCAGGAGCTGGTTTCAAAAAGGATACCAATAAAATTACTATTATTGACAGGCAGCGCAACGTCACAGAGTTTCCCGTAAAGCCTAAGACGGAGGTCGCCAAAGACATCATTCATGAAATTATTGAGAGGATTAATCTGTAGTCTTTTAATGCTGGTTGCCACGCAATGGCTTACCGCACAGGAACTGAACGTGACGGTAACGGTCAATGCTCAGAACGTGGCACAACCCAATCAGCCCATTTTCCAGACTTTGGAAACCTCCATCCAGGATTTCATGAACAATACCCAATGGACAGATGACTCTTTTTCAGAAGAAGAGCGCATCAACTGCTCGCTCACATTTATTGTAGATAGTTACCTGAACGACAACTTTACCGGTAATTTTCAGGTGGCGGTTTCCAGGCCTGTACATGATTCATCCTATACCACCCAGATCTTTAATTTCAAGGACAATGATATTGTATTTGAATACGTAGAATATTCCCCTTTTTTCTATAACGACAATCAGTACGAGAACAACCTCACATCCATCATCACTTTTTATGCTTACGTATTTCTGGGTGTGGATGCAGATTCCTTTGCCCCAAAGGGAGGGGAACAATATTATAGAGAGGCGCAAAGCATTGCAAATCTTGCTCAGGCAAACAGTCGTTCACCGGGTTGGAATCCTAATGACGGCTTGATTTCCAGGTTCAGGCTCACAGATGATATCATGCTGGATACCTATTCTGAATATCGCGACGTCATGTACACCTACCACAGAAAAGGATTGGACAAATTTGCAGATGACCAGAAAGCTGCCAAAGAAACCATCATGAAGGCAATCATGACATTTAAGGAGATGAACAGCCGTAGGCCAAACAGTTTCCTGCTTAGGACATTCTTTGACGCAAAGGCAGATGAGATTTCAAACATCTACTCTGGTGGGCCACCAGTCAATATAGCAGACCTTAAAAGTACGTTGCAGCAACTATCGCCTACCAATTCTTCAAAATGGCGACAAATAAAGGTGTAAAGCCTTTATGCATCTACTGAATTCTTGTAGCTTTAAAATTCTACATTCCCAGACAGGGTGGTGGAGTAAATATCTGTTTTATAAGTGCTTACACAAATAAGTGTTACTAATTTTGCGTTGATAGAGTCGCTGGGTCTGGAACTCAAGAGCGGTCTAACGATGATTACCGGTGAGACAGGTGCGGGAAAATCCATCCTGCTGGGCGCGCTGGGACTTATACAGGGCAAGCGTGCAGATTTATCCAGCGTGCGTGACAACAGCAAAAAATGTATTGTAGAGGCCGATTTTGATATCAGCAAACTAAAGCTCGAGGATTTTTTTAAATCCAATGACCTGGACTACGATAGTCATACCATACTGCGGCGGGAAATCCAGCCATCTGGTAAAAGCCGTGCTTTTATAAATGATACACCAGTAACCCTGAGCATCATGAGTTTGCTGGGGGCACGATTGATCGACATTCATTCACAACACCAGACATTGCAACTCGCGACAGATGCTTTTCAGATGGAAGTACTGGATGCCTATGTGGATAAGAAAAGTGCAAAACTAAAACGCAATAGCGCAGTCGTCAGAAATGAGTACGTAACGGTGTTTAAAAATCTGGGACATCTCAAAGCGCGTTACAAAAAACTGAAAAGCACAGAGGCAGAACTTACCAAGGAACTGGATTACAACAACCATCTCCTCAACGAGCTACTGGATGCGCAACTGGATGCTATCGATGAAAAGGCGCTGGAGGAAGAAAATGAACAACTGAGCAACGTCGAGTCCATAACCGAAGCATTGGCGCAGTCAGATAACATATTGACTCAGGAAGATCTCGGAGTCATGGATCAGCTCAGGGCTGCCTTATCAGAACTGCGTAAAATATCTAATTATAATTCTAGTTATAAGGAGCTGGGCACACGGCTGGAATCAATTACCCTAGAATTAGAAGACTTGACTAACGAGCTCTCTAGAGAGTCCCAGAACATCACCGCAGATCCTGAAAGACTCTCACAAATAGATCAGCAATTAGCAACGCTGAACAATCTTTATAAAAAACATCAGGTAGACAGTATTCCAGCTCTTGTAGAATTGCGAGAAATTCTGGATGAAAAAGTGGGCGATACCCAAAATCTTGAGGGCAACTTGAAAAAGCTGCAAGCAGAAATTACTAAGGAAGAGGAAAATATCAAACAGCTGGGAATCGAGCTACGGGAATTGCGCGAGGCTTACATTCCAGATTTACAGAAAGAAATCATCCAGATGGTCAGAGATCTGGGCATGCCAGATGGTCAATTGATCGTGGACGTACAACCGCAGGAAGATTATACAGTAGAGGGACTGGACAAGATCCAGTTTCTTTTTACAGCAAACAAAGGCTCAAAATTGCTGCCGCTGGACAAGGCTGCATCTGGGGGTGAGCTATCCCGTTTGATGCTGGCGATAAAAGCCATGCTGGCAAATAGCAAAAACCTACCTACCATCATTTTTGATGAGATCGATACGGGGGTGAGCGGCGCCATTTCTGAGAAGATGGCGCAGATCATGAAAAGTATGAGTAATAGTATGCAGGTCATAACAATTACCCACCTTCCACAAATCGCTGCTGCAGGGAACGACCATTTGAAAGTCAAAAAGGCCGTGGCAAATGATACCACGGTATCACAAATCTCACGACTCAACAAGGATGAGCGCGCAGAAGAAATCGCCCAAATGTTAAGCGGTGGTACAGTCTCAGACGCCGCTAGGGAAAATGCTCGTATCTTGCTTAACCAATATTAAAACTATCTAACCATGTCATATAACTTACTTAAAGGAAAGCGCGGGATTATTTTTGGCGCGCTGGATGAAAACAGTATCGCCTGGAAAACAGCAGAACTAGCCCATAGGGAGGGTGCGACTTTTGTGCTTACTAATGCGCCCGTTGCCATGCGCATGGGTGAAATCAAAAAACTCGCTGAAGATACGGGTAGCGAGATCATCCCTGCAGATGCTACAAGCGTAGAAGATCTAAAAAACTTAGTGAGTAAATCGGTAGAGATTCTGGGCGGTAAACTAGATTTTGTGTTGCATTCCATAGGTATGAGTGTTAATGTACGTAAAGGCAAACACTACACAGATCAGAACTACGCCTGGACTGAAAAAGGCTGGGACGTAAGTGCACTTTCTTTTCACAAAACCATGCAAACGCTTTATGAACACGATGCGATGAACGAGTGGGGGAGTATCGTTGCCCTGACCTATATGGCTGCACAGCGCACGTTCCCGGATTACAATGACATGGCAGATAACAAGGCTTATCTGGAATCCATTGCACGCAGTTTCGGTTACTTTTATGGTAAGGAGAAAAAGGTGCGCGTAAACACCATCTCACAATCACCCACACCTACTACGGCTGGTAGCGGGGTAAAGGGTTTTGAGCAATTCTTGAGTTACGCAGAAAAGATGAGTCCGCTAGGGAATGCTACTGCCATGGACTGTGCAGAATACACCATGACGTTGTTTTCAGACCTCACTAAAAAAGTGACCATGCAGAATCTTTTCCATGATGGCGGCTTTTCAAATACTGGTGTAAGCCAGGAAGTAATAGAAAAATTCTAAGTTCCTATAGCTTTGATTTGTAGGAAATAACTGCATTAAATTCCGCTGATAGCAGGTGGTGATTGAGTGTAATGATTACGCTTTCGCGAAAGCGGTTAAAAAAACAATCATTAAAAATCTACTGTTTGTGGGATTATTTACCAGTAAAATCTTATATTCGAAACCTTAAAAATTAATTAATATGCGATATAAATTACTCCTTTTTACCATGCTCATGTTGCCATGGCTAGGTAATTCTCAATGTGATTATGTTCTAGAGGTAGAAGATGTGAATGGCCTAGGATGGTTTGATCCATCTGGGAATGCAGCTGTTGAGATTGTCATAGATGGCGTTGTGGTGGTTTCTGACAATACATGGGTAAACGCAGGTACGGGCGCCCCGGGCAGAACAAACATAAATACATTTACGGTCAATACCGGCGATAACCTTGAGTTAGATTATGTTGCGCCACTCCTTCCTGGTGATGTTGAGTTTAGATTATTTGATTCAGAAGGAATCTTGTTATACCAGTCAAACCTTGCGCCTACTACTGCAGATGATATTTATACAGAAACCGTTCAATGTCCTACTTGTGCAGCACCTACTAATCTAATGACAAGCAATATCATGCCACGCGATGTCCAGCTTAGTTGGACTAGTAACGGTACAGAAACCGAGTGGGAAGTTGAATTCAACGATGCTCCTTATGTCGCGGGAACCGGTGGGCCAGTAGTGGTTTTTGCAGTAGGTGACCCTAATGTTACAGTAACTGGCTCAAATCCTAGGGTTGTGACGGTTACACTTGATGGTTTGACCCCTGAAACTGAATACGATTACTATGTCAGAGCAGTTTGTGATCGTGCAACAGGGGATATAAGTGCTTCTCGTGGACCTGGTAATTTCACCACCACAGCATCCTGTCCTGCAATTTTATCATTCACACCAGGAACTACTAATGCTAATGATGTCACCTTTACAATTAATAATGCTCAAGGTAACATGGAAAATAACTATACTGTTTACTACGGGCCAAGTCCGTTGATGGGTATTACTGACCCTAACGCGATTGTTGAAACTGGAACATCAGCACCTGTGATTTTTGTAGATGGGCTGTTCTCTAATACATCCTATGATTTCTTTGTTGTTCTTAATTGCGGGCCTGACGATGACAGCCAGCCATCTGTGAGATACACTGTTGCTACACAGCAGGTTTGTCCTAATATCTCTAATCTGGTTATATCTAATGTAACGAGAAACTCTGTTGATCTTGCATGGACTAACAATGCTTCTTCAACAGAATGGGAAATCAGTTATGCAGAAGGTTTTATCGCTGGAAATCCTAATGTGACTACGATTACCGTAAATACGAATCCAGTAACCATCGACATGCTAGATTCAAGTACGGATTATCAAATCTGTGTAAGAGCAAAATGTAGTCCGCTTGATTTTTCTGATAACGAGTGTGGATTCTTTGAAACTATTCCAGACTATTGTGCTGGTGATCTCTTCCTTGATTCTGGTGGTACTCTAGGTAACTACGGCAATGATGAAAATATTGTTTACACCATTTGTCCTGACAGTCCAGGCGACATTGTATATGTTGACTTTACTGAATTCAACCTGGAACAAAGAGCAAACAACAACTGTTTTGACTTCCTGACTATCTATGATGGTGACTCTGTTACAGATCCTATTATACCTGCCCCCAGAGGGACTGGAAATAACTCACAATGGTGTTTCAATAGAGCAAGTGGCATCGGTACGGGTGATTTGACTAATTTTCCGTTGTTCAGTACCTCGCCTAGTGGTTGTTTAACTTTTGTGTTTACTTCTAACGATAGAATTACTGCATCTGGATTTGAAGCATCTGTAACTTGTGCTCCACCACCTACGTGTCCTGCACCTACTGAACTTGAGATTACACAAGTTTTTGGTGAAGGCGCTGTTTTTGGATGGACTGCAAACGCAGGTGCCAGTGAGTGGGAAATAGAAGTGCAGCCTGATGGTGTTCCACTGGGAACTATGCCTGCTGTTTTGTCTGCTACCGCAACCACTAATCCCTTTGCACTGGATACACTTACGCCAGGCACTAGCTATGATGTCTACGTAAGAGCGATCTGTGATCCCACTGACCTTTCCAGATGGGCTGGTCCTGTAACGTTTTCAACAGGATGTGCAACAGAATCTGCTCCATATTTCTTTGGATTTGATAATGGATTAGATGCCTGTTGGAATTTTGTAAACGATAGGGGAATTTCAGAAGGCCCTGTATTTACAACTACGAATTACTGGGATTTCTTTGACTTTGCAAATCAGTCATCACCACCTAGTGGCGAAGCCTTATTTGTGAGCTTAGATGATGATGGTAGACAACAAGATGATTGGGTTGTTTCTCCTATGATTGACTTGGGAGCCTTGAATCACGGTTTGGGGATTCAATTTGATGTTGCGGTTACGGAATTCTTTGACACAACACCCGGTACATGGGGCGTTGATGATAAAGTTGAGTTGTTGATTACTAGGGATCTAGGCTTGAATTGGACTGTACTAAGAACTTATGATTCAAACTCAAACATTAGCAATACTGGTCAGAATGAAGATATCAATCTGGCAGGTACTTCTGGTAAAGTGCGTTTTGCGTTCAAATCTTCAATTGGAACTATAAGTGACTCTGATGCTATCGATTTCTGGATTGATAATTTCCAGATAGATGCAACTGCCAGCTCTGGTTCTGTAGAAGTGCCAGGTGTGCAGGCTTATCCTAATCCTACTACGAGCATGCTGAATGTTTCTGCAGAAACGATGATCAACAAGGTGGAAGTATTCAATCTTCTCGGTCAGCAGGTGGATGTGATGGATAATGACTCCCTCAATGCAACTATTGATATGTCTGCTTACAGTAATGGTCTGTATTTAGTGCGCATCACTTCGGGTGAGGCTTCAAGTACGATCAAGATTGCTAAAGAATAGTATTTACTAATTATTATTTTAGGGGCTGCTAGCAATAGCAGCCCTTTTTTTATGAAGCCATTTTTATCTTTTATTATTCCCGTATTCAATAGACCACAAGAGATTGAGGAGTTGTTATATAGTGTTGCGCAGGCTTCGGCACCGCCTGTTTTTGAGGTTATCGTTATTGAGGATGGATCAACTTTAAAATGTGAGACTGTTTGTTCACGCTTTCGCGAAAGCATACCTATTAAATACTTTTACAAAAAAAATACGGGACCTGGGGATAGCAGAAATTACGGGATGCAGCGGGCAGAATCAGATCTGTTCATCATTTTGGACAGCGATTGTATATTACCTGAAGACTACTTTGTTAAGCTTGACAGTTTCTTAGATGAGAACGAGGTGGATTGTTTTGGTGGCGTTGATAAGGCGCACCCTACTTTCTCCTCTACACAGAAAGCCATAGACTTTGCAATAACTTCTATCCTAACCACTGGTGGTGTAAGAGGGAAGATGAAAGACCCCAGTAAATTTCAACCGCGTAGCTTTAATATGGGGCTTACTCGAAAGGCGTTTGTAGCAACCGGTGGTTTTACGGATTTACACCCTGGGGAGGATCCTGAACTAGTTTTTAAATTGTGGGAACAGGGTTTTCAAACTGCCCAAGCCAGTCATCTATCAGTTTATCATAAACGCAGGATTGACTGGAAAAAGTTTTATGTTCAGATGAGCAAATTTGGTAAGGCTCGTGTTATTCTTAATGTGCGGCATCCACAGTATTCCTCGATCACCTATTGGTTTCCGTTTCTTTTTACTTCTGGATTATTTTTGAGTTTGCTGTTATGTTTCTTTCAGTGGTGGCTGCCATGTATCGTTTATTTGCTATACTTCCTGCTTGTTTTTGTGGCCGCCAGTAAAATTCACGGGTTGATGGTAGGCATCAAATCTGTATTGGCTACCTTTATACAATTCGTCGCATACGCATTGGGTTTTGCGCAGGCTCAATGGAAAATCAACATTTGCGGCAAGCAACCTAAAATAGCAATGCCCGAATTATTCTTTGATGCCTAAATTCATTATCAGACCACGTATTTTTTTGACCATACTACTGGCGACAGTAGTAGTGTGGTATTTTCTGCGGTTTAATGATGTGTATGACTATATCATTGAGAAAGACATTGAGTTTGTAAACATACCCGCAGAACTCAATTTTTCTGAAAATGCAGAACCTACCTCCCTACAATTTAAAGTACGGGGCAAGGGTATATACCTGCATTTTTTTCAGCTTTTTAGTGGCGCGCTTGCCCTTGATTTTAAGGAAGACCTTACACCTACCACGGGTACTTTGAGTTACACCTTATCCAATAAGCGTTTCAAACTCCCTTACGGATTGAATCCGGTTGAAATTTATACGCAATCTTTAGACCTAAGCGATAAGATACTTAGTGAGAAGAAAGTTCCTCTATACCTGGATACGCAAATTTTGTATGCAGATAATTATGTGCCGCTGGATTCTATCGGTTTTTCACCGGATAGCGTCGTTGTGCGTGGGGTTTACAGCAAGATTAGCAATATCAATAAAATTACGGTAAGGTCAGAACCACTCCTAATTGCAGAGATAGAGTCACAGACTGAGTTTGATTTGAATGATTATCTTGAAAATATAATAGTGACACCAGAAACTGTGTACTATAGGATCCTAGCTGATCAAGTAGTGGAGGGCGATATTAAACTACCATTACAATCAAATCGATTGAATATCACAAAAAGTGATGCGGTACAGCTGCCAGATTCCGTAGCAATTACGTATAGAGTGGCATCCAGATTTAGAGACAGCCTCAATGTGGGCGATTTTAGGGCAAGGCTTATTCTAAAAGGTGAGGCAGATGATGAGCTCAACCAGAAAGTTGATGTAGTACTTCTTCATAAAGCACTGGAGAGTTATAAGGTCATAACACTGTTCTAGATGAAGATCGTAGGTCTCACAGGCGGCATAGGTAGTGGTAAGACCACCGTCGCAAATTTTTTCCAGAAGCTAGGTGTTCCTATTTATATAGCTGATGATCGATCAAAAGCAATACTAGACTCCGATATAGAAGTACGTCAAAAAGTTGTAGAGCTGCTGGGTGAACAGTCCTATAAAACCGTAGATGGTGAGATGGCCGCTGATAGACCTTTTATCGCTCAAATTGTCTTTAATTCTGAAAGCAAACTTAACAAGCTCAATAATATCATTCATCCTACTGTTAGAGCTGATTTTGAAGTATGGCGTGACAAACAGGATTCAGCATATTGCATTTATGAAGCTGCAATTTTAATTGAAAGCGGTGGGCAGTCTCTGTGTGATGATATCATTCTTGTTACCGCACCTATGGAAGAAAGGATTGATCGTGTTGTAAAAAGAGACGGTTCAAATAGGGCAGAAGTTCACAACAGAATCAAAAACCAGATGAGTGACTTAAAAAAACTGGAATTCTCAAATTATGTTATCTACAATGAGGAAAAAGAATTTTTAGCTAATTATGTTGCTAGTATCAATATTATTTTGTTAAAAAAGTAATTATATACTATCTTTTAATAGAGTTAATATACGGTTAAACGATCTTTAACATAAAGTGATAATGTTAAGTTTGCTATGTGCAAAAACGATTACTCTACGTTTTAATAGCTCTCATGTCAATCGCTCTGATCGGTATTATCATCGTTCAGATTTACTGGATCGTTGACAGCATCGAAAAGAAAGAAGAGCAGTTCTCATTTGCGATCAAGCAAAGCCTGGCTGATGTAGTCAAAGAGGTTGAAAGAAGAGAAGCATACAAATATTATCAGGCTTTTGAAGATCTAGCAGATAGCCTAGGCGTACGACCTGAGCGCAGGGAGCTATTAGAGCTGCTCTATATAGAACGTGACGGGAGCCAGCAGGAGATATCCCGATATAAGAATAGCCTTTTAACTGAAAGTTATAAGTTGGATCCCCAGCTATTAGAGCTTGATCTAGATAGCATCACTTTTACTCGTCTGTACAATTCAACCTCAAAAACTTCCAATGATTCCAGCCTGGATGGAAGCGGGATGATGACTCGCAGCAAGGTGGATAAAATCCTCGATGTGGAGGAATACCAGCTCATGGCGTATCGTGATCTGGTAAGGGAGAATAACTACAAGCTACCACTTACCATAAGAACCAGTAAGGAACTCATAAGGAAATTATTACAGGAAGAGCTAGAAGATCGTGGGATTGAAGCACAGTTTGAGTTTGGTATATTTCAAGATGGATTTGCCACCCGCATCATTTCAGATAATTTTAAATTCAAAGAAAAAGCCACCTGGGGTCACAAGATATTTGAGTCTTCAGAAGAGGGGGCTTTGTCTTATACCTTATTATTAAATATTCCCGGCAGGAACAAATTGATCCTTTCTTCAATAACAGGTATGGCACTGCTTAGCTTACTGTTTACCGCCGTAATCATCATTGCATATGGTAATGCAGTGAATCAGATTTTTAAACAGCGTCAGATCTCTCAGATCAAAACAGATTTCATCAACAACATGACCCATGAGTTCAAGACACCCATTGCAACAATCAATCTAGCCCTAGACTCTCTCAAGCATCCTAAGATTGCTGCAGATCCAGAAAAGGTAAAGAATTATCTGCGTATGATACGCGAGGAAAACAAACGCATGCACAGTCAGGTGGAGAATGTGCTCCAGATTTCAAAACTGGATAAAAACGAATTGAACATTGAAAAGACCCGTGTGGATCTCAATGCTATAACAGAAGAGGCCATTTCCCACATTTCCCTTATCTTAGAGCAGCAGGGCGGGACGTTGCAGACGCATTTTGGTGCATTGCGTACAGATGTATTGGGCAATGAGAGCCACCTCACAAACGTGATAGTCAATATCCTTGAAAATGCCATAAAATACAGTGATACACCACCAGTGATAGATGTTTACACAGAAAATTTCAAGGATCTCATCGTACTCAAAGTGCGCGATCAAGGGATAGGAATGTCTAAAGCGGCCAGCCGCAAGGTTTTCCAAAAGTTCTACAGAGAACACACCGGTGACATTCACAATGTCAAAGGTCACGGGCTGGGCATGGCGTATTCAAAAAGAATTCTAGAAGACCATCACGGTCAGATAAACGTAGAAAGTGAAAAAGGTAAGGGTAGCACCTTTACCATACAATTACCATTAATAACCTAAAATCAATTACTTATGGAAACTGAAAACAAAAAAATCCTATTAGTAGAAGACGACCCAAATTTTGGGACCGTTCTAAAAGACTACCTGCTGATGAACGACTTTGACGTCGTCCATGCTAAGAACGGCATGGAGGGCTTTGAAAAGTTCAAGAAAGACAATTACGATCTGTGTATCCTTGATGTCATGATGCCCTATAAGGATGGCTTTACGCTGGCAAAGGAGATACGCGAGAAGAATGAAGAAGTGCCGATTATTTTCTTAACTGCCAAGGCTATGAAAGAAGATGTCCTACGCGGTTACAAAGTAGGTGCAGATGATTATCTGAACAAGCCATTTGACAGTGAGGTGCTTTTGATGAAGATAAAAGCCATCATCCAGCGCAAGGGGCAGGACAGTATTGCAGATTCAAAAGAATTTGAATTCCAGATAGGTAACTTCCACTTGAATTCAAAGCTTAGGTTCTTATCCTATAACGAGCAAGAGCCTATAAAACTTTCCCCAAAAGAAAATGAGCTGCTTAGATTGCTTGCTTTGCATTTGAATGATTTAATGCCGCGTGAGCTTGCACTGACTAAAATCTGGAGGGATGATAATTACTTTACCTCTAGATCGATGGACGTTTATATTGCAAAACTGCGTAAATACCTCAAGCCAGATGATAACGTAGAGATTGTTAACATTCACGGTGAGGGATTCAGACTACTTGTGAAAGATCAGGTGGATTACTAGTCCCCAGATTTTTTTAAACCATCCATAAGTAAGTTATCTACCCGTTGTGCAATATCTGTATGACGGGTTTTGTAGTTAAACCAGTTGACGGTGTCGTTCTTGCGGTACCAGGTTATCTGGCGTTTTGCGTATCTTCTAGTGTTTCTTTTAATAAGACGTATTGCCTCCTCCAGATTGTATTCACCATCTAGATACGGGAAAACTTCCTGGTAGCCCACGGTCTGTAGTGGTCGTAAATACTGAAATCTTTTCAGTTGTTTTGCCTCGTCAATTAATCCATCCGCTAGCATGGTATCTACACGCTTGTTGATACGCTGGTATAATTCCTCGCGATCAGCTGTAAGTCCTATTTTGATGGACGTAAATCGTCTTGTTTCCAGTTTCTGGTCTTGGAGATCGCTCATTTTTTGACCGTTGCCTCTATACATTCCCAGCGCACGCAATACCCGCCGCGGATTCTCAATATCTACTGATGCATAGTAAATAGGGTCAACAGACTTCAACTCCTGCTTTAAATTTTCTAGCCCAGTTGCCTGTAGTTCTTTTTCTAGAGTCTCTGTTATTTCAGTCGAGACGGCAGGAAAGTCGTTGAGACCAGTATTTACGGCTTTTTCATACATACCAGAACCACCTACCATAATGACGACATTGTGGTTTTCATACAATCTGTCCAGCAAGTTGATCGCATCACGTTCAAAGGCACCTATGGAATACTCAGCCGTTATACTACGATCATGGATGAAGTAATGTTCTGCTTTAGCAAGTTCCTCTGAAGTGGGCACGGCAGTACCTATTTTCATTTCCCGATAAAACTGGCGGCTATCACAGGAAATAATCGGGCAAAAGAAGTGTTGCGCAAGATGGATGGAAAGCGAGGTCTTACCTACGGCTGTGGGACCTACAATGCTAATCAGAAATTTTTGATGACCAGAATGAGCTTTCAAATAGCAGGGTTAAGGTTGTTTGTTGCGCTTTCGCGAAAGCGTAATTATCTCAATCATCCAGACTATGACCACACTTGTGGCAATAACCAGCACCATCCTGATGTTTTTTTGCCATACAATTTTGACAGACCTGTGTATTCACGTGCCTATAATTGGGGTCTGAATGGAGATCTTCTGGATCCTGCTGGCCGCTGCCAGAGTATTCTGCACTCACGATACCCGTGGGCACAGCGATTATTCCATAACCCATAATCATTATAACGGTCGCCAGAAACTGGCCTAGCGGCGTGACGGGTGCGATGTCACCAAAGCCCACCGTCGTAAGCGTCACAATACACCAATAGATAGAAACGGGGATACTCACAAAACCGGATTCTGCACCTTCCACCAGGTACATGAGCGTACCCATAATGACCGAAAGAACAAGAACGGCAAACAAGAAAACGGCAATTTTAGGACCGCTGGATCTAATGGCTTTGGTAAGTTTGTCTGCCTCGCCTATGTAGCGGGTGATTTTTAATATCCTAAAAACCCTTAATAAGCGCAGTGACCTTACCGCCAGCAATGCATTGATCCCGCCAAAGAAAAATGCCAGATAAAGCGGTATGGTGGATAACAAATCAATAACACCAAAAAAACTGAAAATATATTTGGTGGGTTTGTTGATCGATATGATGCGTAGGATATACTCAATGGTGAAGAAAATGGTGATGATCCACTCTGCGGTCAGAAATTCATTGGCATACTTTGCTCCCAGACTGGGTACACTTTCCAGCATCACCAGAATCAGGCTGATAATGATGATGATAAGTAACACGACGTCAAACAACTTGCCGGCAGGTGTATCTGCCTCGTAGATCACCTCATGCACTTTCCTGCGCCAGGGGCTTATTTTACGCGTATTACCGCTGGGTGCACTCATTACCGGACGGGATATTTTGCAGGGCTGGCTTCGTTCATGATTTTATAGACAGCATCAAATACGTCATCTGCACTAGGTTTTGAGAAATAATCCCCATCACTACCATAAGCAGGTCGATGTGCTTGCGCGGTGAGCGTTTCAGGTTTGCTGTCCAGATGGCGATAAGCATTCTGTCCATCTACTATTTGCTGTAATATGTAAGCACTGGCACCACCCGGCGCGTCCTCATCGATGACGAGTAGTCTGTTGGTTTTTTTAACGCTCTCTACAATATCGTGGGATAAGTCAAATGGTAACAATGATTGAACGTCAATGAGCTCGATATCAATACCTGCGCGTTCTAGTTCAATGGCTGCATCATCAATGATTCGTAATGTTGATCCGTAAGAGACAACTGTTATATCTTTGCCCTGTTGCAGGGTTTCAACTTTACCTACTGGGGTCTTGAACTCCCCCAGATTGCTGGGTAGTTTTTCTTTTAAGCGATACCCATTGAGACATTCGACGATAATCGCTGGTTCATCACTTGCCATCATGGTGTTATAGAATCCAGCAGCTTGTGTCATGTTCCGTGGAACCAAAACATGGATCCCACGCACTAGATTAATGATCCCACCCATCTGAGAGCCACTGTGCCAGATTCCCTCTAGCCTGTGTCCTCTGGTGCGTATGATGCAAGGAGCTTTTTGCCTTCCAGAGGTGCGATATTGTAGCGTGGCAAGGTCATCGCTTAGAATTTGTAGGCAATATAAAATGTAATCCAGATACTGGATTTCTGCGATGGGTTTGAGTCCACGCATGGCAAGGCCTATTCCCTGGCCTGCGATGGTAGCCTCACGTATGCCCGTGTCACTTACGCGCAAAGCGCCGTGCTTTTCCTGCATTCCTTCCAGCCCCTGGTTTACGTCACCTATCTCACCAGCGTCCTCACCAAAAACCATCACGCGCGGGTCAGTAGAAAGCAATTTGTCAAAGTTATCGCGCATAATTATCCTAGCATCCACTTCTTTTCCATCATCCTCATAGCTGGGCGCAACGGGCTCAACATTGACCGCTGATTTTTCAGACTCACTGTGTAGGTGCTTGCTGTATGTGGATTGCAGTCGCTGGCTATATGTTTTGTACCACGAGTCGAGAGCGGTTATATCTGCACTGTTTGCTTTAAGAACCGCCCTGAGTGTCTTGCGCACGGTTTCTAGAATATCCTTGCGGTAGAGCTCTTTCTCTGCTTTAAGTTTTTCAATATCATTTTTTACAAAGATGGTTTCATCATGGCTGGAAACTACTTTTTCCATAAGGCTGACTGCCTCGTCACGCTCACTCAAAATAGGATTCAGATAATTATCCCAGGCACGTTTCTTACCCTGACGTACGTCTTTTTTAATGTCTTTTTCCAGTTCAGATAATTCATCATCTGTTGAAAATTGATTTGCAATGAGCCATTCCCTGAACTTCAAGTTGCAGTCATGATCTCTTTCCCATTGCAATCTATCCTCATCCTTGTAGCGCTCATGCGAGCCGCTGGTGCTGTGACCCTGTGGCTGTGTGAGCTCATTCACGTGGATGAGAACGGGCACGTGTTGTTCTCTGGAAAGCTTACCTGCTTTCTCATACACGTCCACGAGGTTTGCGTAATCCCAGCCTTTGACCCGGTAGATTTCAAAACCATTATCATTTACATCGCGCTGGAAACCCGCGAGAATAGTGCTGATGTTTTCCTTGGTCGTCTGGTGGCGCGCATGAACGGAAATCCCATATTCATCATCCCATACACTTATAATCATGGGAACTTGTAGAACGCCGGCAGCATTAAATGTTTCCCAGAAGAGTCCTTCACTGGTACTTGCGTTACCTATAGTTCCCCAGGCGACTTCATTTCCCTTATCTGAAAATTTATTATCTGCATCGATCAGGTTGTTGTGGCGATAGATCTTTGATGCCTGGGCAAGTCCCAGTAATCTGGGCATCTGCCCGGCGGTAGGGGATATGTCTGCGCTAGAGTTCTTCTGGTCTTTGAGAGACTTCCACGAGCCATCTTCATTTAGGCTGTGCGTGGCAAAATGGCCACCCATCTGCCGTCCAGCGCTCATGGGCTCCTGTGATAGATCAGTATTTGCATATAGGCCGGCAAAAAACTGCTCAATTGTAAGCTCACCTATCGCCATCATAAAGGTCTGGTCCCGGTAGTAACCACTCCTAAAATCTCCGTTTTTAAAAGCACGCGCCCAGGCTAGTTGTGGTAGTTCTTTACCATCCCCAAATATTCCAAACTTTGCCTTGCCAGTAAGCACCTCACGGCGACCCAGTAGGCTACATTCCCTACTGGTTACGGCAATTTTGTAATCATTGAGAACTTGGTTTTTAAACTCCTCGCGAGCTATATGACTCTCTTCCTGAACTTGTGGCGACAGTGTTTCTTTCATAGTCTCACAAAGGTACGGTTTAGGCTGGCAAGCGCCAATAGTTGCCTAGTACCACCGTCTCTGGAACAGTTTGATAAACGTGCCTATATCCAGCGACACGATAAATCTTATTTTTTCGTCGTAGTTGTCTTGGGCTATTTCCCATCCATTATTGCTATAAACGGGAAAGTACAATTCAAAATAATCTTGCAAGAGATTGAGTCTGATACCACTGTCATATACAAACTTGGGACTTCTGTCACGGTTATTTACAAATCCTACGTCGCCATAGGCAAAGACGTATTTCCAGATACTATAGGATGAATTGACCGTTGTTATCCACTGATTTGCAAAGGCAGGTTCCAGCTGGCTCTTGAATCCACCTTCTGCAATGATGAGCTGTTGCGAGAAAAGTCCATCGTCTTCTGACCTACCATAGTAGTTATAATCAAAGAGATAATCCGTAGGCCTATCCAGTGCAAAGGAGAAGAAGTCACCCTCGCTTGCGGCATCATTATGTAAAAAAGTCCCGGCAAAGAACCTGAAATTAAGCTGCCTGTTATCTTTAAAAAGCTTGCGCCATTCCATCCTAAATGTGGCTTTAGAAAACTTGGGTGAAACTTCTGCACCTACGTTGTAAGAAAAAAATCGTCTGAAGTTGGGGTCAGAATCACCAAAGTTGATAGCAAAAACATTGTAATTAGGTTCATCCAGTGGTGTCTCTGGATTGCTATCGCGATCAATAAATATATTACGAAAGCTAAGTCGCTGCCTACGGTTGCTACGTAAATCCTTAGGCCTATAACTGAAACTCAAATACCCAGATGCTCGTCTAAACAGCAGATCGTCTGCATAAGAAAACCTACTGGCACTCAGACCATAAGTTACCTGGTACATGGGATCATCGCGATTCTGGAGTGGATGCTGGTGCTGGAAACTTACGCTACCCACGATGCGCCCAGAACCAAATCCATAGGCAGGCTTTAGGCTGTATCTAAATGGTTTAGAAAGAATATTACCGTTATAAAACCTACTTCCTATCGCAAGTCCATCGTAAATATTGAATTCAAAATCTGGTATAAAATAAACCTGGGAACGCTCAGGATCCTCCACGTCTTTAAAAAACCTAAATTCAATGGGCCGGTTCAAAGATGGAAGCGATTTTAACGTACGATAATTGTCACGTGGATTGAACTCTGGAATGATGCGCTCGTGATTGAGGGCGACTCTGTTTGCTTGCTTTCGCGAAAGCGTAACAACACTATCACCAAGAAATCCAGGAATATATGTTTTTTCAACTATACTGTCCTTATCCAGTAGGTAGATGGGTAGCGGAATCTTGAGGGGTGATTTGTTTTTGATCCTTATGCGTACGGAATCTTCCGTCTTACGTATGCCCTTGATCTTCCAGTCGATACGTTTGTAACTTGCAACATACTCATCAAAAAACCAGTCAACGTCTTTATCTGTCCTTGCTGCCACCGCTTTCCTAAAATCTTCTGGATCTATTGCTGATGGATCGCGGGTAGAATAGATTTCCCTGATTGATTTTTCCAGTATATCATTACCTAAATAATCCTCAAAGTACCTAAGTCCCACTGCCCCCTTATAGGGAATGGCGAGTTGCTCGTTGATTTTGAGTAGTGAGTCAGAGGGTGTGTTAATGGATTGATCCAGGTTCAATCTTGCACTATTCAGATAAATAAGTGGGTACTGATCATTGATTTTAAGTCTAGCCAGATTAAAGCCACGCAATCCCCAGATGTTTCCCAGCTTTCCAGATATTTTTAAGTCGGGATAATACAAATCAATGTATTCCATGAGCAGATAAACCATAATGGATTGCTGCATCCAGGCATCCTCACGCGGGTTGACATTTATGCCATTTTCCACCCATTTGCGCGACATGGTTTTGAGCATCTTTGCCTCATACGTGAATCCTGCAGGGTATGGATTAATAAAGCTGGGGAGTGAGCTCAAGCCATATACTGGATTTTCCCGATAATAATCCTCATTGATGAATAAGCGCGAATCAGACAGACCGCCCAGCCTGTCTTGTAAAAATGTAGCAATCCTATCCAGAAAGATGAGCTTAGTCTCAAAGTTTAGGTTGTCATCCTTTATATCCGTCACGATATCTGCGCCTGGAACATTGTAGGTTTTAAAAAGATCTTCATCCTGAAAGATGTGCAGTCTGGCCTCTCGTAACCCTTTTCCTTCAAAAAGGTAGCTACGCTTTTCTTCTACTTGCGTCGCTAGTCTTGTTCCTATGCTTGAGACTGCCTTATAAGGCGATGGCACATGTAGCGAAACTGTAAAATCCATGGGGCTACCATAGAAATCATTCAGCATTTTATGGGAAAAGTAATCCCACTCACCATCCTGATATGCAGCTGGATGCAAGTACCAGTACTTTACGGAGTAGTTTCCATCATTGTTCTTACCATAATCGGTAAAGGCGGCATCAGGAATCTTGACCTCGTAGGATAGATTGAATGTACGTTTTTGTCCAGGGGCTAGAGCGTTTTCCAGTTTCAAAAATAGAATGTCCAGCGCAGCTGTATCTCTTACGATTTCAATGCCTTGCTGTTTGTAATCACTAGGAAGTATAGTGGTACCGCCACGTCTGTCATCGCTGGAAAATTCAAAACGGTTTTTAAAATCCTCTGCAAACCTGGCGGCTAGGGCGCTCTCCTTAGAGCTGAATGCGTTTGCCCAGTCCAGCAGTACGACCTTATCCCAAGCATCTTCACTCTGGTTATGAACCGTTAGTTCCTGCTCTATGATCAGGACGTCCCTGCCTGCATCAAGCTCAACCACCATATTTGTAGTGTGCTGCGCACTGGCAAGAAAGCCTATACATAAAATGGGTAATAAAAATCTGAGCATTCGGGCTGCCTAATTAGATAATGTTGAAAGGTATTGGTGGGTTAGCAGCTTAGTATATAACGCTTGAGAGGCGTTTTGAATTTTAAAAATTAGGACTGAGGCTATATTTTCTATAGAAGTCATCAATGATTTCTACTACTTCTTCACTGGTATCTACAAGATGCAGCAAATCAATATCTTCAGGACTTATGGTAAAGAATTTTTTATCCAGTGTGCTTTTGATCCAGTCCATCAATCCGCCCCAGAATTCAGTACCTACGAGGATGATGGGGAATCTTGCGATTTTTTTTGTTTGAATAAGCGTGATTGCCTCAAACAATTCATCAAGCGTGCCAAAACCACCCGGCATCACAACAAATCCCTGTGAATATTTGACAAACATTACCTTACGGGCAAAGAAGTAATCAAAATCCAGACTTTTATCGTGGTCGATATATGGATTGTCATGCTGTTCAAAGGGTAGGGCGATATTCAATCCCACAGAAGTCCCGCCTGCCGTATGCGCACCCTTGTTACCTGCCTCCATGATGCCAGGTCCTCCACCGGTGATCACGCCGTATCCACTTTCTACGATTTTTACGGCAACCTCTGTAGCGAGTTTATAATACTCATGATCCGGTTTGAGTCGCGCACTGCCAAAGATAGAGATACACGGCCCTATACGTGACATACGCTCATATCCCATGACAAACTCTGAAAGGATCTTAAAGGTTGCCCAGCTATCATTTGTCTTCAGGTCATTCCACCCTTTCTCATTCACTTCTTTTCTCATACCACGTTATAGTTTTATTCCTACAGAACAAACGTGCAAATTTAGGTGCATCCTTATTATAATAGCATCTTTGTTGAAAGTTTATCATTACCGTCTGACAATCGCTTGAATCCGCTAGAGAAATTTCTTCCCATTTCATCACTAGAAGCTGTGACCCAGCTGCTGGAATCCCAACGGGTACAACTCAAAATCGTCAATGAGCGCAGGACTCGACACGGGGATTACCGCCGTGGAAATGATGGATTGCATTACATAACGATCAATGCAAATCTGAATAGATATAGATTTCTGATCACCCTGATACACGAGATTGCCCATTTGATTGCTTTTGAAAAATATGGCAGGCTTATCAAGCCCCACGGGGTAGAGTGGAAGCGCACTTTCCAGCACCTGATGCTACCGTTTTTGCGCCCTCAGGTATTTCCCATCGATCTTTTACCGTTGCTTGCCAGGCATTTCAAGAATCCCAGATCGAGCAGTGATACGGATTCCAGGCTTAGCATAGCGTTAAAGCAGTACGATTCAGGTGATGCCAAATCATTTATCTTTGAACTTTCCACCGGGGCATTGTTCATGTTTCAGGGCAGATTGTTTAAAAAAGGCAAGAAGTTGCGCAAGCGATATCAGTGCCTTGAAGTTGAAAGCGGTAAACTGTATGTATTCCAGCCTAATGCGCAGGTAGAAATTGTAAAAGAATGAAAAACAATTATTACGCAGTAATTATGGCGGGAGGCGTGGGCTCACGGTTCTGGCCACTCAGCAAGAAATCATATCCCAAACAATTCCACGACCTGCTGGGCATAGGCAGGTCGCTATTACAAATGACCTACGACAGGCTACAATCGCAGGTGCCATCTGATCAGATACTGGTGCTGACCCACGCAGATTATACTGACCTAGTCAAAGATCAATTACCTGAAATCCTGGAAGAAAACATCGTAGCAGAGCCCGCCATGCGTAACACGGCCCCCTGTATTTTACTTGCCGGCCTTAAAATTTTAAAGAAGAATCCAAATGCCATCATGACCGTGGCGCCCAGTGACCACTATATCCCAGATCAGGCGGCTTTTTTAAATGATCTGGAAAAGGCTTTTCAGTTTTGCGAGACTCATCCTGAAGCCCTGATGACACTGGGAATAAATCCCGCTGCTCCTAAAACAGGTTACGGTTACATTGAGTACCAGCCATCTAAAGACGCGGTTAAAAAAGTGATTCAGTTTAGGGAAAAACCTGATCATGTCACTGCGCAGCAATTTCTAGATGCGGGGACATTTTTATGGAATGCAGGCATATTTGTGTGGAGTGTGGATGGTGTAGTTTCCGCTTTCGCGAAAGCGCAACCCAAATTATCATCTCTCTTCAATAAAGGCATGGTTGCATACAATACCGCTGCTGAAGAGGATTTCCTCCAGAACAACTATGCAGATGCAGAAGATATTTCTGTGGACTATGCCTTGCTGGAAAAGAGCGATGAGGTCTATGTGTTACCAGTGCATTTCAAATGGAATGACCTGGGAACCTGGCCGTCGCTATATGATGAGCTATCTGTTGAGAACGAGAGCGTCGCAGTAAATGCTTTGCTTACTGAAATCGATTCAGCACGCAATATGGTACGTACTAAGGGCGAGAAGAAAGTGATCGTGCAGGGATTGAGCGACTATATCATCGTGGATCAGGACGATGTACTCATGATTTTACCAAAGACTGCTGAACAGGAGATCAAAAAAGTACGCAACCAGGTCATGGAAAAATACGGTAATCATCTAGGATAATGGCAGATTCTACTCCTAGTGCACGCCCAGATCAAAAACCAGAGGAAGAAAAATCCATACAAGGGGTCTGGCAGAACTTGACTGAATTTCTCAACCAGCTCCTCGATATACGCGAGGATTCTGATCGTAGTGAGACGGTAGATTCTGTACGTAAAGACATAAATTTTAAAGGACACAACGCCTGGATTCTGATATTCAGTATCATGGTGGCAAGTGTGGGATTGAATGCAAACAGTCCCGCGGTGGTCATAGGTGCGATGTTAATATCACCACTTATGGGACCTATCGTAGGGGTAGGTCTGGGGACGGCCATCAATGATGGCGTCATGCTGCGGCGATCCGTTACAAACATGCTGGTAATGGTGATTTTGTCCATCGTTACCTCAAGCCTATATTTTTTGATTACTCCCATAAAAACCCTCAGCCTAGAACTAGCCGCCCGCACTGAGCCCAATATCCTGGACGTGCTGGTTGCTATTTTTGGTGGGCTTGCCCTGATAGTTGCCAAAGCAAAAAAAGGCACCATCTCAAATGCTATTGCCGGTGTGGCAATAGGAACGGCGCTCATGCCACCATTGTGTACCGCTGGTTATGGACTGGCAACAGCGCAATGGTTTAAATTGCTGGGTGCGCTTTACCTGTTTTTTATCAATTCTGTATTTATTGCGCTATCCACTTATTTGGTATGTAAACTGCTTAGATTTCCTATGGTGCGGTATGCAAATGCCCGCCAGCGCAAGAAAGTGAGCCGTATCGCCACCGCGATAGGTATAGCCGTGCTCATCCCATCTATCGTATTGTTCATCAAACTATATCAGAAACAACAATATATCACAAATAGTGAGCAATTTGTAGAGAAAATCATCACTCACCCGGGCACGCGTGCCCAGCCAGAATGGAACCAAGAGGAGAAAAGGCTAGATGTCGTTCTTTTGGGGAGACAGGTGCCGCAGTCCACGCTAGACGACTGGGAGTATAAATTCAACAACAACGAGGCTTTTGAAGATTGTACCATTGAATTTTATCAAGGCAGCATGACGATTATTTCTGATGGAAATGAGGACGTTGAAAAACTACAGGAAGAGCGTATCAACGATATTAAACTGATACAGAATAAAGACCAGCGTATCGCGGCACTGGAACAGGAGTTGCGCGCAACAAGCGAGCGTTTTAAAAATCTACAGATTATTTCTGACGAGGCGATGATCCTCTATCCAGAAATCAGTAAGCTGTCGTACGCACCTGTGGTCAATCGTGATTTTGTCACTAAGCAGTATGACACGACAGAGGTGTTTACTATCGCTTATATGGACACAACTCTTACCACAAACGCGCGATCGCAAATTGCCCTACGCATGCAGAATTGGCTGAAATTCCGCATGGGGAGTGATAAGGTGGAACTTAAAGAATTTAGAGCTGCCATCGTTCCAAGTGATTCTGTGAAACCTAATGTGCAGCCGGTGGAACTGGTCAAGAAGAAATAGCCCTAAAAAAAGAAGCCCCTGAAAAAATTTCAAGGACTTCTCATCAACCAACCAATCAACTACCAATAGGACTCTAGGAATCCTTATCAGTCTTATGAATACCTGAATGGGCATCTGCCATTTTTGTGCTTTCTTTTTTTGATTCCAGACCTGCATCATACTCACTACCACCATATCTCATTTGCGGGTCTTTCTGGTTCTGTAGGTTTTTCATTCCCTCATTGCTGTTATGCCCCTGGTCGTATCCACTGGTATTTCCGTGGGCTTGCTCACTGGTAGTGCGCTGCCCATCACCGGGACCTGCAATGATCACGTCGTTGCTATTACGGGATTGTTTTTGATTCCCATACTTGCTGTCAAAGTTGTTTCCCTTTGTGCTGGACTCACCTTGAACTTGCTGGAACTGCGCATTTACCGTCTCATGGTCGTCATAATTACGATCGTTGCTGCTATTCTTGTCATGGTTTCCCTTGAAGTCGCTACCACCATAGGATTTGCCGTCATCACTTAATCCTTGTTTTTTAGGCTGGTACCTATCAGACTCATTATCGTTATAATTTGCGGTCTGGTTTTGTGCCTGGGCGTTTCTGTCTCTCTGGCTGGAGTTTGAATTATTGCTGGCTACTGGTTGATTGCTGCTGCGCTGGTTGTGATGATTGTTCACACCCTCTTTAGACTCTTCGGGATCATTTTCATAATCGCGATTCCCGTAACCATTCTGGTCATTTTCCTCCTTCTTCTGGATGTTTTCAACAGTTTCTTTATCGTGAGCCATTTTCTTTTTTAAAGAATCTACTCTTACTTCTTTCTCTGTTTTTCCTTCTTGGGCTTTCATAATATTCTTTTTCGTTTTCCTAAAGGTATGAACCAAGCGTGCAGATTGACTTACAATTAACTAGGATTAACTAGAGTTCTAAGTTCTTTGGGAAAAAACTATAGAAATACTGGCTTAGTTGGCTTTTGTGTAACGTTCCGTAAAGTTTTCTGCCCATTTCATAACAGTGCTGCCAAAGCTCTCTAGTATCGCATCTGTGCCCAGAACTGACCCTTTTGTATTTCTCCCTATGGAGTAAAGCCCGTTGATCTTCTTGCCCATGACTATGTGGCTGCTTGAATCGTCAGTCCTAATTCCTAGATAAGGAGTTACCGGCTCTGCCAGTTTTTTCTCTCTCATTTCCTTGAACAATGAATCATCCACTTCCAGAAAAACAGGGTCTGCAAGGATCGATTCGGCTAGGGTTTGAAATACCCTGCTGGTTTCTCCTTTTTTGAGTTCAAAACCAGAATCTACCAGATCTATATCCGGATCATTTGCAAAGTCCAGATTGAGAACGCCATCTTCTGCAAAGGCGATTAGTTGTAGGATGCTCTCTACTGGTGGCCCGTAGGTGTAGGGTTTGAGCTGCTCATCGATTTGTATCAATTCTTCCATGGTGGCTGGAGAAACTGCTGCATGGGTAAAAAGCTCATACATAAGTGGCTGTAATTTGCGCCAGGTTTGCCCTGCTACATAATCCAGCGATATTTCACCCTCATTGTAGGCCATAAGCGCATAGGTTCTCATATAATCTAGTGTGGGAATTTCTGAGCTGATAAAGAACGCACTTGTCGTTTTTGGATCACCGTACCATTCTGCTACCAGAGAACATAATTTTGTTTCTGAATAGTCAAGTGGCTCTAATCTGTTTTCTAAATTTCTAAAGCAATCTACCGCGATCAGGGCTACTTTCTCAATCAGTGAACTTACTACACCATCGCCAGACTCAATCAGGGTTTTCACCTCTTCCTGAAAATCTTCTTTCGCATTTTCAGGCGGATCAAATAGATCGTCCACGATCTTACCTACTGGTTTTGGTATGGGTGGTAAACCATCCAGCGAGTAGGGGGCAATAGTTTTGCCATCTGGATATGAAGCCTTAAAATCCAGAAAGATGCCATCATCCTTGCGGCTGAACTTTGTACCATCAGCATCTATGCACATACGCACCACGTCTATCATGGATAGCCCCATTCCTTTTATAGCAACGCTGGAGGCACTTTTTAGATGCTCATAACTTTCTGTTGAGTAGATATTGTCGATGAAAACAGATTCCGTAGCGGCTGCATGCTTTATCAGTTTTGCGCCCTGGTCTGTGGTGCGGGTTTCAAGGTGTCCTAGAGCCAGCAACACATTGTGGGTTTGATAGCTCTGGCTGCCATCTTTCAATTTGTAATCCGCATTTTCTTTATCGATGCCGGTGATACGGCGATGATGGATTTGCAACCAGCCGTTTCTTTCCAGTTTATCTATCAGTCCAGTTGCCCGCTCATTTAAATATTTGCCCAGTTGCCGCCGCTTGAAGTAGTAATCTTTTGTCTCATCAACCTCGTGGTCATATTTTTCCCTGGCCCATTCTAGAAATGATGGAAATGCTGGAATATTGAAATGGCCTAAGATAATTTCTTCACGACCACCCAGATTCTGCAGGTTTCTGTCGCTTATGTTGTTCCAGTTACCATCTGGCTGGTTAAGGCGCCATGCAGTACCCGTACCCAGGTCTTTGTTCTCTTCAAATATGGCGATTTGTGGTTGTTGATAATTACGCTTTCGCGAAAGCGTACCCACAAAACACTCCAGTGCATAAAGTCCACGACTGAACGAAAACCTACTACCGCAAGGTCTAGCATCATCTATAAATTTTTGCAAATCTACTAGCTTGATATACAGCTTATCTAAGGTTCTTCTTAATTTTCTCTTTTTAAATAGGTAGTATATGTAAAGAAATTTAATATTTAACTGAAATTCTTGCAATTCTAGCTGATCTGATGATCAAATAAGATTACAATGAGAAATCCTTTAAATCCTTTTGTAAGAAAGAATCTTACACCTACTTTTACTTATCGCTTGAAATAACAGGCGCATTCTCACTATAACACATTTAACCATTTATTAATGAATGTACTGCGTGTAAGATCACTGCCCATTAAAGATGTTATCCAGAACCTCGCAGAAGAACTGGACACAACGCCTTCAAATGATTGCGAAATGTACAGAGTAGATATCCCACCCGCGCATGGGGAGGGGTTTGTTCAGGGAGTAAACTTCCCCAATGGGCTGGCTTGGATCCAGTACGATTGTAAATTCAATGAGGCGACAGAGATACGTTTTACAGTTAATAATGTACACCCACTTAAGCTACTCTACAACCTGAGCGAAAAATTTATCCATCGTTTTGAAGATGAAGATGAACAGCATGAGGCTGATCAATTTCAAAACTTAATTGTAGGTAGTAGGCATTGTAATGGGCACATTTTGAAATTCGGTGCCAGAAAACGAATCCGATTGAATAGTGTGGAGATCCATCGTGAAAAATTTCTAAATGATTTGAGCTGTACGATTGAATCGCTGGATACTTCTCTCAAGAATGCAATGACTGATATAGAAGCAAATCAGAGTCATTTCTTTGAGGGGCCATATACCTTGAAAATCGCAAATATCTTTGAGTCCATTGATAGTTTTGAATACGGGCAATTTGTGCGAAAGATGTTCCTAGCAGCAAAGACATACGAGATTCTGGGTACGCAATTACTGGATTATAGTGATGCTAGAAAGGATGTGGTGATGGCAAAACAGGATCATATTCTCATGAATGAAATTGAAAAACTAGTAGAAGAAGACTTTCAGAAGTACAACACAGTAAGAGCTATTTCCACAAGGCTCAAAGTTCCAGAGCCAAGGCTACAAAAGTTTTTCCAGATGCACTTTAATTCTACTGGAAATGAGTACCTGAAGAATAAGAGAATGAATCTTATTGTAGAGATGCTGGAAGACACTAGCCTTTACATAGGTGATATTGCAAAACTGGTAGGCATTGACAGCGCCAGTTATTTGAGTAAGATCTTCCGTCAAAAGTTTACCATATCACCTAATGAGTTTCGCAGGAACGTTAAAAACAACCCAGATAATTAGCGTTTAATTAGTACTTGAAACAACATATTTATGATCAGTAAGTTATAGAGGTGCGTTTGTATTTAATTATGATAAAGTTATTCTAATTTGTTGACATGCAAATGGGGTGTGTTAGTCCTGCAGAAAGACGACTGTAGATTTGGACTACAAACTACACACTCACACTTTTGTACAAATCAGCAATTACAGCATTTCTAATAGTAGCACTGGTTACGTGTGTTTTTTTATTATGGTTTCCCAGTTATTTTGCCGTATTACTTTTCCTAAATCTATGCTTGACCATTTTTCTAGGCATTCATCGTCTCCAGCTTAGTCGTAAGCGAGATAAAATCAATTCGAAAATTTGCGTAGAGTCCCACAATCAAAAGTTTGTGAGCATTCAGATTGCTATTTGTAATGAACCAGTAAATAGTGTTATCAAAACAATAAAAGCCGCTTCTAGACAAAACTATGAGAGCTTTGAAGTACTTGTTGTTTATAATAATACTAGCGACATAAAACTATGGTTGCCTATCCAGCTTATTTGTGAATTTCTACCGAATGTTAGATTCTTCAACCTAAAAGATATTACCGGATACAAAGCGGGAGCTTTAAACAGGTGTAGCATCTTCATGAATCCGGTAACAGATTACATTCTGACTCTAGATGCTGACTATGTACTAAAGCCTAATGCGCTTGCAATGGCTGTTTCTAAAATGGAAGCAAATGATGTGGACCTTCTTCAATTCCCACAGTCATATAATAACCATTCACCGGTTAATGGACTGGCGAGAGAATTTTTACACTATTTTAAATCATATTCATCTTACGCTAGTTGCGATTACAAAAACCTACCTACAGGTACTCTTTCACTAGTCGATGTAGATTGTCTGGAAAAAGTAGGTGGATGGCCTACGAACTCTATAACAGAAGATGCTTTTCTAGGTGTAGAATTAATCAAAAGGAAGTGCAAACTAGGGTATTGTGATGAGGTAATAGGTTCAGGAACAATGCCTAGTTCAACAAGTGATTTGAAAACACAACGAATGCGATGGATATTCGGAAATTTTCAGACCTTGGTACACGCGATTTGTCTTAAGTCCATTTCTTATAAAACTAAAGGACTTTTAATTGCACAATTAACATCGTGGATTAATTTGAACGGACTTCCATGGCTGGTACTAATACTAATCCCGGTTTTAAGGATGTCACAACCAGTTGATCATTCTACCTCACTTGTATGCCTTGCATTGCTCACAATTATTACAAACACCATTTTTCAACTCATAGTTTTCTATAGAGGTTTCAAAAACTGGACTGCAACCGTATCAAGTTATCTTATACATATAGCAAATAGTATTGAGGGCGCATTTGCCTGGTGGGGTTATTTTATAAGCAAGCAGCGACCTTTTTCAAGAACAAATAAGTTCTCAAAGAAAGTGGGTGTAGACCTTGAACAAATAATTTTCAACACTCTGCTACTAATTTGTGGCATGATTGCATGCAAGACTGTGTCAATATCTCTAGGAATCATGATTGTATCAAGTGGTATGATTCGGATTGTAAGCAGGATCTATTTATATTATTCATTACGAGATGCTAGAACTCACACATTTGAAAATTTGATTTCATGAAGATAGCTGTTATCGCCCATTCCATTTATCCATTAAATCAGCCTTATGCTGGTGGATTAGAAATGATTACTCATCTACTAGTCAAGAGACTTCTTGATTGCGGTCAAGAAATTACTTTATACGCGCATCCAGATACTGATATTACTGAAAACTTGATCCCAGTTGATGTAGGTACAGCTGGATTAAGTATTGATGATGTTCAAATGCTGAATGATGGTGACCAGTCTGTAGTTGATATTGCATTTGCAAAGGCTATAATTCATATAGCAAATTGCGATTATGATATAGTTCACAACCACTCACTCAACTGTGCTGCTTTAACCTACCTATCTTTTCTTGATATACCTGTAGTTCATACCTTTCATACGCCCATCATACCATCAGTACTGGGTGGTGTGGCTGTAATAGGTAATCCTAATAATATAACTTTCACCACAGTAAGTGATTTTATGAAACGTGAATGGGAAAAGCGCGTTGATAATGTTGAAGTTATCCATAATGGCATTGATTTAAATGATTGGCCGTATGAAGCAGACCCATCAGGTGACTACGTATTTTGGTATGGCAGATTGTGTGAAGAAAAATCGCCTCATCATGCTATCATCGCAGCGATTAATACAGATACGAAACTCGTAATTGCGGGGCCAAAATATGATAGCGTTTATTTTGAAAGATATGTGGAACCATATCTGGAGAACCAATTCATCCACTACGTAGGTCATTTAGAGCACGATGAAGTAAAAGTCTATTTGTCTAACGCTCAGGCCATGCTGTTTACAAGTTTATGGAATGAACCTTATGGGCTGGTTCTGGCAGAGTCACTTGCATGTGGAACACCTGTTTTAGCATATGATTCTGGTGCAAGTCCTGAAGTAATTGATGAAACTTGCGGGATAGTAGTAAAACAAGGTCAGGTAGATGAGCTCATGACTGCATTACCTGAGGTAAAGTTAATATCTCGTAAAGCATGTCGTGACCGTGCTGAAAGCTTTTGTAGTGCAGACCTTATGGTTGATAATTATCTAAATCTTTACAAGAGTATTTTGAGTACAAAAAACCTGAAAAAGATCGCGGTATGATAGGTTACTACGCTCATAGCCATGGTCATGGTCATAGCAATTATGCGCAATTACTTGCGGAGGAATTACGTGATGAATTGTTGATATTTACTAGTAGTAATTATCTTTTTAATCAGGTTTCAAGGGTTATTGAATTACCAGATGAAGATAAGGACGGTACAGAACTTAATGTTCATAATTGCTCAAAACCCAGATTTCTACACTACAATCCGTTAGGAATTAAAAAAATAAGAGAACGCAGTCATACTTTATTAGATCAAATTATATACAAATCAATCAAAATAATGTTGATTGATGTGAGTGTAGAGGTGGCGACATTGTGTCGTGTAAGTAGCGTACCCTATGCTTATAGACGAATGCCAGGTAATAGAAATGATTTAGCTCATGTAGAAGCTTATCGCGGTGCCGTATTTCTCTTTGCTTATTACCCCAGGGAGTTTGAGAATACGCAAACGCCGCAGTGGATTATTGATAAAACATGCTATTTAGGTTTTATTGCACCAGAGAATAATGTACAAGTCAATTATACTCAGAAACAACTATCACATGAAAGTATTACCGAAATACTTTTCCTGATGGGCTTGGGTGGTAATAATATATCTTTTAAACAAATAGAACAGCTAGCAATTCAATTCCCAAATGCAACCATTCATACGGTAGGTAAGTTTAATGAAGTCCCACGGTTGAATAATTTACAGCATCATGGAGTGGTTGATAGTATTGAAGAATTTGTTGAAACAGCAGATGTGATATTCACAGCGTGTGGTAGTGGTACGGTAGCAAGACTACTGGCAATGAATCGCAAGTTCATTTGTGTGCCTCAGATCCGTCCATTCCAAGAGCAGAATTGTATTGCTGAACAGATCGTACGCAATGATTTAGGAACTTCCCTTGAAAACTACGATTTTAAAAAAGCAGTTGAAGAATTACTGCTACTCGATACTGAAATACCTCCGAAATTCAAACCACAAAACATGACTCATTTTGCCCAAGCATGTAGGGAATATGAGTCAAAACTAATTGAGCATGAAGAGCTAACAAAATTTATCTGACGAATGAAGAATTCTGTTATTACTATTCACTACAAACGCAATAAGCAGCTCAATAATATGCTGCGCGGTATAGCATTGTCCAATTTGCAACCTGATGAAATCCTCATAATAAACATGGGCCACAGCCCTCAATTACTGAAGATTACGGCTTGCCATTGCGAATAGAGCAAATCTCTGGTAGTGAAAGTGAGAAACTACCTATAGGCACGGCTCGTAACATAGGTGCTAAACTTGCCAGAAGCAAAAATTTGCATTTTCTTGATGTTGACTGTATTCCCAGCAATGAATATCTCAGTAATATGTCTCATCATTTAGAACATGTGAAAGGTCTCGTAATGGGTACTCCTAGATATTTATTCACGGAACCTAGTAAGTATTTCAACTCTCAAGAATTATTAGAAAATAGTGTTTTTCATTATAAGCGACCGATAGTAGATAACCTGAAAACCTGCGACGATCCAGGTTTGTTTTGGAGTTTGTGTTTTTCTATACGTGGTGATGATTTTCAAAAATTAGGTGGATTTGACGAAAATTATCATGGATACGGTGGTGAGGATACAGATTTGAGTTTTACCAGTAAAAAAATGGGTATGCCTTTTCATTTATCCAGCAGTGCAGTATTCCATCAACAACACGGTTTTTATTCACCACCGGTAGACAAAATTGAATCTGTAATTGATAACTGCAATTACTTTAAGTTTAAGTGGGGCAAATGGTGCATGCAGAAACACCTTAAGGCCTTTACTTCTCAAGGTTACATAAACTGGAAAGAAGGGCAATCAGAGCCAGTAAAAATAAACAGGATACCTACCCCATTTGTATTAGAACAATTTTACGTAAAAGATCAGCCCTATGCTTAATACCGCAATAAATACGACTGTAAAGAGCTCAAAGAATCTTGAATTAGCAAACAAGGAACACCTAAAGATTGTTGATCGCCTGCTGGAGGATATATTGTACGGTGAGCATCACACTACTGTAGATAAGCCAGCCACCTTAAAAAATGGCGTGCGCAAGCTTAACCACAGCCAGCGACAGCGTTTCAAGAAAATATTCAGAAAACGCAGGAAGAATTATAGCTATACTCATTTCATACCCGCAAGTGGTTCTGGCAGTAGATTGTTTAAAAAATTGATTGCCTTTGCCAGTAAGTATGACGCGGGACAGGAGAGCTTTTCTGCTTACGTAAATCGCGTGGGAGCTTACAGTCTCAATGAGTTTTTCAAACATCTCAAAGAGTTGCCATTTTACGATGAATTCAAGGATGATATCACTCAGATAAACCTTTCTGACATTACCAGTGATGAGAAAAAATTGCTCATCGCCAGGCTGATCGTAGAAGATGAACGACTTGCGTTGTGCAAACTTCCCAAGGCACTTGTTCCCCTCCATAAATATAAGGAGGGCAGCGTTACCGCATTTGAAGAGCAGATAGCCTGTTATAGGCAGATGAGCAGGAAGTTCAAGGCCATGCACATTCACTTTACCGTCTCGCCCGCGCACCTAGAAAACTTTGCAGATGCCCTGGAATTGAGCTGTCAAAGTAATCCCAGCCAGGGCAAGGTGACGTTCTCAATCCAGGATGGTGATACAGATGTCTATTGCCTAAAAGATGGTAAGGAATTGCTGCTGGGGCAGGACGGTTCACCCATCAAACGTCCATCTGGTCACGGCGCCCTGATAAGTAATTTAGATACCGTAAGCGAGGATATCATTCATATAAGTAATATTGACAATATCTCTTGCCGTAAATACCACAAGCAATATCGTGCGCAACGGCAGGTGCTCAATGGCTACCTCATGTTTGTGACCAGGCGTATCCATAAGTTCCTCGATTTGCTTGAAAAGGATGAGCTATCTGGAAAGAAGAAACGCCAGCTCAACAAGTTTTTGGCCAAGTATTTTCACCTCGATCTTCCCACCATGCTGGAAAACTCTGTAGAGGGTTTTCACAGTACGGTGTACCACTTGCTCAATGTTCCCATACGCATTGCCGGTGTGGTGCCTAACGAGGGGAAACCTGGTGGCGCCCCGTACTGGGTAAAAA
This sequence comes from uncultured Flavobacteriaceae bacterium, assembly GCA_963740155.1. Lineage (GTDB taxonomy): Bacteria > Bacteroidota > Bacteroidia > Flavobacteriales > Flavobacteriaceae > Nonlabens. The sequence goes on from CAVUDE010000005.1 coordinate 1,017,441, forward strand.
ACAAGAACGGAGTCAATACCCTCCAGGTTGTTGAGAAACAAGAGATCAATACAAAAATTCCAGAACAGAAAAGACACCTGCAATCCTCTACTCATTTCAATCCGGTGGATATGGTGATCTACCGCAAGGATTACAAGGGCAATCCCTTTGATCTCAACGAGCATGCAGTAGATAAGCTGTCTATGGTCGTGGAAAAAACACAAGGCGCTGATAAGATCCAGTACCTCGAGAGACCCGGATTATGGAATGGTGGAATGCGTAATTACCTCACCATGTTTATCCAGTTGAAACCCTCTAGTTTCAATCCGGTTAAAGAGATAACAGATGTTCTAACTAAGCATCATCAATCCCATGACTGATTATACCGTAAATAGAATAAGGGAGTTTATCCTAGATGACCATCCTTGCGTCATGGCGCAAAGCATGGTATTGGATGACACGGTGCAAATAATATCCTACAACGACATGAACGATCCATCGTCCATTACAATGCTACTTGAAGATTTACGCATATACGTTGAACGACAAGATCTAGAAAGCAAGGATTTTAATTCATTCATTGCGGTCTTTAAAAACAATCGTTTTGCAAGTGAAGTGAAATTTGAAGATGCTATGTGGAAATTGCTCCACGAGTTGTTCCTGCTGGATAAATCAGAATGGGATGTAAAAACCTCTTCAGATCCCGATGACCATAAATTTAGTTTCAGTTTGCATGCTACCTCGTTTTATGTAGTGGGTTTGCACCCTATGTCCTCGCGCTTTGCCCGTACCTCGCCCTATACCATGCTTGTATTTAATCTTCATGAGCAGTTTGAACTTTTGCGCAAGATGAATCGATACAAGAGGGTAAGAAATCTGATTCGTCGTAGGGACAAAGCTTATCAGGGTAGTATAAATCCCATGCTGGAGGATTTCGGTAAGAATAGTGAAGCCAGGCAGTACAGTGGTAGAGCTGTTGAAAATGAATGGAAATGCCCCTATAACTTTAAGAAATCATGAATATAATTCCCATTCAAAGCGGTGCGGCTTTTAAACTATCACAAGGACAAAAACTAAAAGTTATAGATATAAAAGGACAACAAGTAAGCGATCTGGTCGCCTTTAATGCAATTGATATCAGAGAAAAGATAAGTGCTGGCAAAACCATGGATTTCGAAGAATCCATTTTAATATCACTAGGCAACCACCTGTGGTCCAATCGTGGAAATAAACTACTGAAAATCATTGATGACACAAATGGACGCAACGATATCCTACTGGCACCTTGTAGTTCTAAAACGTTTCAGATTATGTATGAAGGTTTGAGGTCAGACCATCCTAGTTGTCATAAGAATCTTACTGATAATCTTCAACATTACGGCATAGAAAAAGATGACATTCCCACTGCATTTAATATTTTCATGAACGTTCAGTTTGATGAAAATGGAAAACTTACCGTATCAACACCTACCTCTAATGCCGGCGATTACCTTACCTTGAGGGCAGAAATGGATCTGATCATAGGAATGACCGCATGTAGTGCGCCAGATAGCAATGGTGGAACATTTAAACCTATAGGATATGAGATTATTGGTAAGTGAGTTGAATCTGGATCAGTTAGGTAAATGGCTACTGCCAGATATTACGACAGCTACCGTCATTGTAATAAGTGTCTTGCTTGTATTTACCGGGCTCGTAGTAATGGTTAGAATCGCTGGTTTGAGGACATTTGCAAAAATGACCAGTTTTGATTTTGCCACGACCATCGCCATAGGTAGTATTCTAGCCACGGCATGTATTGATCCTACCACGTCAGTAGGAAATGGACTGGTAGCACTAGGGGCAATCATCCTTTTCCAAATCATTTTTGCAGCGCTACAAATGAAATCCAAGTCTTTTGCACAAGTGGGGACAAACACCCCAGTATTGCTTATGCGCGATGGCAAGATCAACTATGATAATCTGAAAAGTTGTAATCTCATTGAAAGTGAACTAATTGCAAAACTTAGAGAAGCAAATGTGCTCAAATTTGATCAGGTAAGGGCAGCAGTCTTTGAGAGCACGGGAGATGTAAGCGTCTTGCATGCCAGTGAGGGTGAGGATACAGAACTTGAAGAGAGGTTACTTGACTTTTTAGATCACACGTATGATAGTAAATAGTACCTTATCTGGTTACGAGATTATTACTCATTACGCTCATGGGCTGCAGGCTGGTCAGATTGCGCATCACATTTCACCTGAATATAGAACCCCGCACTGGTTAAAAAGCCTGTGCGCTATCATAGAACACGACGATGAACAACTCAATTTTGAACGTAACAACAATGTGGATACCCATGGTCGCCCGGTTGACTTTACACTGATTGAACCCGATTTAAAAGATGTGCTTACCAGATGTGAACGCGTTATCGATATGGCTAGGCATAGATCGGGATGGGTGACTTTGATGATTGCGCAGCACCTGGAATTCTTACATAAAGACAGGGCTGATGACCATGAACCCTTGAAAACATTTTTTGAATGGCTGCATGATCTACAAATTAAGCTGCGGCGCATCTATAAAATAAACGCTACCACTAGTCATCAATATTATCAAGTCTTAAGATTTTGTGATCGCCTGTCTTTGATTATCTCAAAGAGAGAGATACCTAATAATAAGAGAGAAATCGAGATCAATCATAGCATAAATAGTCAAACCTTCTATTTGAGTAAAACCGGTGACTCCCTCCAGGTCACTCCATGGTTATTCTCACCAGCTGAATTCACCATTACAACAGAAGTTTATGAACTAGATAACATAACCTTCGCAAGCAGTAAGGAGCTACAGGATTACCTTTTGCATTCATTACCTGTATTGAAGTCTTGGACTTTTAAAAAGTCTTAAAAGTTTAACAATCAGTATTTTAATGAGTGCGCTTTCGCGAAAGCGTAAAAACAACAAACTAATTTAAAACCAAATCTATGGGAACAACTGACAAAAATCAGGAAAGTAAGCAACACGAGAACAGGGTTAACGCCCTCAACGATTTGCTGAGCAAGAACTATGAAAGTGAGGAGGGGTACAAAAACGCCCTGACCGATACGGATAACAACCGTCTCAAGAACTACTTCAAAAAACAAGCTGCACAGCGCGCTCAATACGTGACGGAACTAGACAAGGCAGTACGCGATCTTAACGCAGAGCCAGCTAAATCTGGTAGCGTGAAAGCGGGAATCCACCGTACCTGGATGGATTTTAAAACGGCCATTACTGGAAAGAGCGATGAGGCTGTTCTAGAAGAATGCATACGCGGTGATAAGACTGCTGTTCAGGAATACGAGGAAGTTCTGATGGACACCAGTCTTCCAGAAGCTACCAGAAAAGTAGTTCAGTACCAGTTGAATGGTATTAAAAACACGCTGGACACGGTCAAGAAGCTAGAAGATATAGCTGACTAATTTTCAGGAACACTGCGGTAAGATCGATTTATGGTGGTGTTTTGGTACAAGCGAGACCTGCGACTAGAGGACAATACGGCGCTAATGCACGTGCTGGACTCTGGTGAGCAGGTCTTGCTCGTTTATATCTATGAACCCAGCCTGTGGAATGATCCACATTATAGTGAGCGGCATAAACAATTTGTAAGTGAGAGCCTATTTGATCTGCAAAATTCCCTTGTAAAATTTGACACCAAAATCTTACTGGTAGAATCAGAAGCCGTCTCGTTTTTTGAAAGATTGATTGAGCAACAAAAGATTACCGCGGTTTTCAGCAACGAGGAAACTGGTATCGCGATTACCTATAAGCGAGACATAGCAGTAGCAAAATTGCTAAAAAAGAATGGGATTCAATGGCATGAATTTCAAACCAATGGGGTCATGCGCGGCATCCACAACCGCGACAACTGGTCACGCAAATGGTATAACTATATGACCAGCAAGCAGCACCATCCTGACTTTACTAATGCTAATTTGGTTGCTAAAAAGCAAGTTGGAAATCTACTTCCTGAGGTAAAGCGCTATAAACCTAAGATCACGGATCATAACTTCCAGCTAGGCGGTATGACCGTTGCTGTTGAAGTCATGGAAGACTTCTACAACAATCGGCTGGAGTTGTATAGTGCCTATATTTCAAAACCAGAGCAGAGTAGGATAGGCTGCAGTAGATTGTCGCCCTATATCAGCTGGGGGAATCTTTCCATCCGCCAGATTTACCAGCGGTTGCGTAAAGAAAAGGAAACCAGTACTTTCAAGAGATCACTTAACGCCATAAGTGCGCGACTGCGCTGGCAAAGCCATTTTATCCAGAAGTTTGAACAGGAACCCAGACAGGAATTTGAAGCCCTGAACCGCGCGTTCCTAACGGTTGATCATCCACTGATTCCGGAATATGTAGAAGCCTGGAAAAACGGCACTACGGGTTATCCACTGGTAGATGCCAGTATGCGCGCGGTAGCGCAAACTGGTTACATCAATTTTAGGATGCGGGCGATGGTGACCTCGTTTTTGACCCATCATTTATTCCAGCATTTTACGACGGGCAGTAAGTGGCTAGCTAGGCAATTTCTGGACTTTGAAGCAGGGATTCATTATTGCCAGTTCCAGATGCAGGCTGGACTCACGGGTACCAATACCGTACGGGTTTACAATCCTACCAAGAACGCTCAAGACCACGATCCAGAGGCCGTCTTCATTAAGAAATACGTCCCTGAATTGGCTGATCTACCTGCTAAATATGCCATAGAACCATGGTTGCTGGAGGGCGAGTTGGGTTTTGGATTTCAATATGGAACGGATTATCCACGGCGTATTGTGGATATAAAAGAAACCAGAGCTCATGCCCTAAAAGTACTTTACGGCCAGCGTAAATCTGATTTTGCTCGCGCAGAAAAACAGCGTATTCTCGACACCCATTCGATAAAAAGAAACTAGCATGGAAACCGTAATGATGTGGTTCAAAAATGACTTACGGTTGCATGACAATGAGGCCTTGCATCGCGCTCTTTCATCTGGCAAGAAAGTGCTGTTCTACTATTGCATCGACACGGCGGTTTTTGATAAAGAAATTCTGCATTTCAAAAAAGCTGGTGGGAATAGGAAGCTTTTTCTCCTGCAATCATTACTTGATCTACAAGAATCCCTGCAAAAGCTGGATGCTGATTTACTGGTTGAGGAGGGCGATCCAGTCAAAAAAATAGCTGACCAATTAAAACAACACACTATTACCAGCATCTACTGCGAGCAGGAATATGCCGCCGAGGAACGTGAACTTCAAAAACGACTAGCTACTGAAATAACAAATCTAGATTGCTCCATAAAACCTTATTGGGGAAAGACTTTGTACCATATAGATGATCTGCCTTATACGATTGACAAAATCCCGCAGACTTCAAAGGCTTTTAGAATTAATACGTCTAAAAAAGCAGCGATACGCGCAGAATTCGTCACACCCACCGAAATTCCCCATTCCGTAACATCGGATGGTGGCATAGATCTGAATTCGCTTATTGCAGATTTGCAAAATGAACAACTTCTTGTAGCTGGTGGTGAGACTGCGGCATTAGAAAGACTCGATCACTATACATTTGATACGGAACTGCTCACCAGTTATAAATGGACACGCAACAGATCCCTGGGGATGGATTATAGCAGCAAGTTATCACCGTACATGGCGCTGGGCTGCATAAGCCCGCGGCGTATTTATCACCAGGTTATAAAATACGAGACTGAAGTAAAGAAGAACATTAGCACGTGGTGGCTTGTCTTTGAAGTTGTTTGGCGGGACTTTTTTACGTTTAAAGCCATGAGAGTAGGCAACGCAATATTTTCAACTAGCGGTTTTACTAATAAAGAACGTGAGTTTACGAATAAATACGATTGGTTTGAAAGATGGTGCAACGGTACGACTGGCGTTCCGTTTATAGATGCACACATGCGCCAGCTGAATAAGACGGGTTTTATGAGCAATCGCGGCAGGGTGAACTGTTCCAGTTTTTTGGTATTTGACTTGCAAGTGGATTGGACCTGGGGTGCGGCTTATTTTGAAAGTAAATTGATCGACTACGATGTCACCAGCAACTGGATGAACTGGCATAATCAGGCCTATCAAACTTGGTACACAAACCCAGTCAATCAAAGCCTCAAATACAAAGCTGCCGAGTATATCAAAAAGTGGATTCCAGAATTACAAACAATGACTGATGAGTTCATCTATATTCCCTGGACTACTGCTGAAAAACCTGATGATTATCCAGACCCCGTTGTATTACCCAGCAAGTGGAGTAGGGCGATCGGTAAAATTGAAAAGGCTGCTGCTACCACGTTATAATACTTTATATTGAATGATATCTGGTATATAAATCTTGATTTATGAGTTCTCAATTAAGCCAAAAATTCTTGCATATCAATAGCTATGGAAGAATATTTTCATGCGACCTACGAGCACAGCGAGAGCCTGCCTGTCGTACCTCCAGTAGGCAGGGATCGCATAAAGTGAGAGCTAAGAAATCGTGATTAATGCGTAATATCGGTTTGTAAATAGTATAAGACAATTACTAAATTTCAATGTTTTAGGATTAGAGCTAGTTTTCAAAATAAAAACACCACAAGAAGTATGGATTGAACTATACACTTGCGGTGCTGTACTAAATAAACTTTAGTTTACTTTTTGCTCTTATCCTTTTGGTTGGTTTTTAAGTCATACTGGCGATTCTGGTATTTTTTACAGGTTTCTACCATTTTCTCTGGATGGACCGTTCTAAACTCATGTCCTGATAAAGGGATGACCTCTACCATTTTATCAATCATATCTTGTGGGTCAAATTGGTTCTTGAGCAATTCTTTGCTTGCCTTTATGATTGTTTCTTTGTCGGTAAAATAAAATTCATCATCCCACCATTGCTGGAAGTTTTCATACATACGGTCATTGAAACCTGTTTCATAAGGCCCTGGATTGATGGTGCCTACTTCTACGTTGAACTCCTGTAGCTCATCTCGCAAACTTTGTGCGATGCTTTCAAGCGCGTGTTTTGAAGCATTATAAGCACCTAAAAACGGGGAGGTTGAAAGTCCCGCGATAGAAGAAACAAATAAAACCTTACCTGATTTACGTTCTACCATACTACGTATAATCGGCTGTGAAAATTCCAGGGTAGAGAAGACATTGATCTCCATAGTATCACGTATAAGCGATAGTGGCATTTCGGCGACCGGTCCTGATCGACCCACCCCTGCACAATTCACAAGAATATCTATATCGTATGCATACGCATTGAGACAATCCAAGTCATCGGTTATGTCTAGTTTGATAATCGTGAGTTTATCTTTGATTTTATGTTTTTGCGCGAGTTCCAAAAGTTTGGATTTCTGTTCCCAGACATGTACCCCAGCGATAACGTTGTATCCTTTTTTGGCAAGTCCGATTGCGCTGCCTAATCCTAAACCAGAACCAGCACCAGTAATCATTATGGTTTTCATAAGTTTTTATTTTAAAGGTAGTTGCATGCTTTGAACAATTGGCCAGCTTTTACTTATGATTGGCGCATAATTATGGAAACTTTGTGGTTAGTGAGTTGCATGTGGTTAATTTTAAACGATGCAGCGAGTTGATTCTGAAAACCAGAAATTAGTAAAATGTAGATGTCAGCTATTCTCTCCAGAAAACCCTGCCATGGACAAGCTGTCTTCCTACCAGCCAAATGCTTTTTCCAGATCCAGCCCCATGGTAAAAAGCACCTCCCATCGTGTATTTGTTTGGCTGTTATCTTGAATAAAAATATCGAGTTCATCGCTGGCAGACGTATATCTGGTTTCCGCCCTTAGATATGCGTTTTCTACCGGGCGATACTCGCCACCCAGCGAGATTCCGTAGAGCGTGATTCCAGAAAATTCACCCTTATTGCTCAGGGTTGTTCCGGCAATAAATCCGTCTGGGTCGGTGAAGACCTCGCCACGGGTGGAGATGGACCAACGCGGGTTGAGCTGGTATCGCAGGGTCGTGAGCGCGGTAAACATATGTGCAGCATCGGTAGGATTATCTAGGCTACTATTTGTCTGGAAACCGTGATCCAGCCCGATCGTGAGCAGCCATAGGTCGTTCCAGTTTTGGTTCAGGTAGATGTTTTGGTAAAACCGATTCTGTTTTGGTGCGATATCATCAGGATTCTCGCGTCCATAGATATTTGTATAGGTGATGGAGGTTGTTGTTGTTCCGCTTTCGCGAAAGCGGTAATTCACCAGCACCCCCACACTTTTTGCGTCATTGTTGTCCACAAAACTGTTGTAACCGTTTAGCGCCCAGAGTTCCATATACCAGCGTTCCCATTTATCGTAGCTCAATCGCGCGCCAGCCTGATAGAATGGTTCGTTAAACGTCGCAAAAGCCGTGTTACTCAGCGGATTGTTTTTTGGCAGAAAACTTTCCGTACCTATGTGCGTGCGGAAGAATCCTGCATCCAGCCAAAGCCCATCTGCCAGTCGCAATCCCACGTTTGCCTCCTGAATCTCATTGAAATCCCCAGACCAGGTCGCCTGCGGTATATCGCCCCAGTGCAGCGTGACATTTGCCCGCACCTTATCATAATTGTAATGCAGGCCTATTTGCGCCACATTCACGCCAAGGCTATTGTCACGCGCACCCACCGTCTCAAATGGCTGGAATTCTGTTTGTTGTAAGTCGTTACTGTAGGTGGAAAAATAACCATCCACATAACTCTTAATCGCGAGTTTGTGCTGGGTGGAATCACTGGCAGCCTGCGCATTTGCCCGACTTCCCACCGTACATATTACCAGAATAACCGCCTGAGTAAATTTGACCATGATATTATTTAAATCAGTACCAAATTATACTGGTGCATACTGAATTTACCCATCTGAATTGTTAATACCAGTGATTGATATTTTTCAGGCTGTACAAGGTCGTGCATGTATGAATCACCGTTATTAAATGGCGGTATAGCTTGTTTGCTGGCTGTGTATGGGAATAGTGGCGTTTTAAAATATCCACGTTACCCATCTTATTTCTGATGTTGATTTGCGTATTGATGTACAGTTACTTGAGTAGTAGCTTTATGCGTGTGGTCAGACCTAACAGGTTTTGGAAACCTGTTAGGTCTTGGTCTTCAGATAGCCGGAATATATTGTGTGTAAGTCCATGTTACTTGATGGCAGCAGTGCCTCAAGATCGATTTATCTAGTACAATAGGAATGATCGCGATTTGTATATTGACCTGTGATTGTTTGAGCAGGATTCTTATGCGTGTGGTCAGACCTAACAGGTTTTGGAAACCTGTTAGGTCTTGAATAAGAAAGCCTGGTGGTTTTGGAACCGTACAAATGGAGAATAATGAAATACCAACCTTTTGAAACCGAACATTATTTCCACATATACAATCGCGGAAATAGCCACGAACACATTATTCAGGAAAAGGAGAATTATCTGTACTTTTTATCGTTGATGAAGAAATATTTGATGGCGGTAGGCGATGTATATAGTTATTGCTTGTTACCCAATCATTTTCATATCTTATTTAAATTCAAGCATCAGGAAGAATTGCCCACTCAAATCAAAGAGAGTAAAAAAGCGTTGCACCAACCTTTCTCAAATATGTTCAATGCCTACACAAAAGCCATTAACAAACGTTATGGAAGAAGAGGCAGCTTATTTCAAAAACACTTAAAACGAATAAAAGTCGAGGATGAACAGTATCTCATCAATCTGATTCTCTACATTAATACAAATAGCTCGCATCACAATATCAAGGATTATAAAACCTATCCCTATTCTTCTTATCAATCCCTCATAAGTGACAAGGCCACACTGTTAAAAAGGCAAGAAGTAATTGATTATTTTGAGGATAGAGAAAATTTTAAGGCTGTATTGCAAGCTAGAAAACTCGATGAAGAAGCGATGCGTGAATTCCTGCTTGAATAATATCTTTAAAAAATGCCTGAGAGTCACCAGACCTAACAGGTTTCCAAAACCTGTTAGGTCTAAAAATCAAGAACTATGAACAACTTCTTAAAACACTGGGGCGAGGCGGCGTACACGACCGCTGGATTCTTCTGGATGGCGCTGTGGGCGATTATTCTGGGATATATCATCAGCAGCATGATCCAGATCTTTATCACAGAAAAGCGCATGCAAAAAACCATGGGCAGCGAGAGTGGCGGTAAGGGAGTTTTACTGGGAACTTTTTTTGGTTTTATAAGCAGCTCCTGCAGTTTTGCCGCTCTTGCCTCTGCCAAAAGTCTTTTTAAAAAAGGCGCAAGCTTCATATCATCCATGGCGTTTCTGCTGGCCTCCACAAATCTGGTCATTGAGCTGGGAATCATCATTTCGATTTTTCTGGGTTGGCAGTTTGTCGTGGGCGAGTATGTGGGCGGCATTTTGTTGATTTTGATATCATGGTTGCTCATCAGGCTGATCAATCCCTCAAAATTGATTAAAAAAGCGCGTAAAAACCTAGAGCAAGAGGGAGAGGATGAGGATTCAAAAGACACCAAAAACTGGAAGAAAAAGATTCGCCAAGAAGAAAGCTGGGCACGTGTAGCCAGAAAATACAAGATGGAGTGGCAAATGGTCTGGAAAGATGTGACTGTGGGATTTACGATTGCCGGTATCGTAGCTGCTTTTGTGCCAGATGCGTTTTTTGAAACCCTGTTTATCAATAGTGGTCAGGGCAAGACCGACTTCACATTTCTAGAGATTCTGGAACATATTATCGTAGTGGCCAGTCGCTGCATTTCTCACATTCATCGGTTCCATGGGAAATATACCGCTGGCGGCTTTGCTCTTTGGCAAGGGAGTAAGTTTTGCTGGTGTGATGGCGTTCATTTTTAGTGATCTGGTCGTTTTCCCCGTACTACGTATCAATGCTAAATATTACGGTTGGAAAATGTCATTTTTCATCCTCTTTCTGCTGTTTACCGCGCTGGTGGGCACGGCGCTCGTGTTGCACTACGGCTTTGATTTGCTGGGAATCCTCCCAGATCCATCCCAGGTCACCATCCAGAATGCCCAGCACTTTAAAGTTGATTATACGCTTTTTTTAAACCTGGCATTTCTAGCGGTTTCTGGGTACCTGATATATCTGGGATTTTACAAAAAAACCGATCTGGATTACCAGATGAGTGAGATGGCGCCCAAAAGTCCTCTCCTGGAAAAGATTCTGAAGTATGCGGCGTTTACGTGTTATGTTTGGCTGGCGGGTGGATTGATCGTCAATTTTTTTATCGTTTAACTATGGAGAAAACCTATACCGTTTCAGGGATGACCTGCACTGGTTGTCAGGCAGCGGTAGAACACCACCTATCTACAGTAGATGGTGTGGAATCTGCCATGGTTGATCTGGGGGCAAAGACCGTCAGCCTACAGATGAATAAGCCTATTCCAGTTGCATTGCTACTAGACAGCCTGCCATCAAAATATGAGCTGAAAGAAAAGTCGGGCGAGAGAAATGTTTTTAATCGCGTGAATAATACCAACGACACTTCTCTTAATGAAGAGGAAAGTAAGTCCGCTCTCACTTCGACAGATTCAGCGCAAAGCGCAAAAGCGGAAACCCAACCATCAAAATTGCGTCAACTCAAACCCTTGCTTATCATTCTGGGTTATATAAGCGTTGCCACCGTACTACTCAATTACAGCCGCGATTCCTGGGATGGGGCGATGCTGGACTTTATGGGACTGTTTTTTATCGTGTTCAGCTTTTTTAAGATTCTCGATTTAAAAGGCTTTCCAGATAGTTTTAGGATGTACGACCCGCTTGCCAAAGCCGTTCCCGCCTATGCATGGGCGTATCCATTTATAGAAACCGCGCTGGGATTGATGTTCCTGATGCGCTATCAGGTAAGGCTCGCACTCATCGTGACCATCGTGATCCTGGGAATTACGACCGTAGGAGTACTGAAAACTTTACTGGATAAAAAGTCCATCCAGTGCGCCTGCCTAGGCACCGCCCTAAAACTCCCCATGACCGAGGCGACTCTTATTGAGAATGCGATCATGCTGGTGATGGCGGGGGTGATGATGTTATGATAAATGGGGAAGGTAATAATTAGGGCGCTCGGGCGGGCTTTCCGCTATATCTTTTTTGAGCAGGAAAAGCTCAAAAAAGGATGCCGCTGCAATCCCTAGCGCAATAGGGGTAATCTGGATAGGACGTTACAAGTTGCCAAAACCTTTTAGGTCTAAAAGCGTACCATGTTCATCCAGCGCGTTTGCAATGCATATGAGGTGTTATGGCATTTGTAATAGGATTAGAAAAGTGAGATTACTTCATAACCTTTGTAATCAATGCAGCTGATAATCAACCTTAAAGTCTCACAGGTATGAACATTGTATTTAATTACTGTAGATTATATTCTCAGACTTTTACATTTCTAAAAAAGCTTTCTAATCAATGCCTCACCCACAACCCCTAGACATACAACTAGACAACTTTATCTACTGCCTGGAGGTAGTGCCTGATGAAGAGGTCATAAAAACCACGCCCGTCGTGACCATCCTTGAAGATATGGCGTTGCAGCAGCAAATCAGCAGTATCTATAAAACATGCGATACCATTGAATCACTGGAACAGAGCTTGAACAATTTGCTCTACGAGGATCAACATTTCAGGTATTATGAGCTTATTTATCTTGTGTTGCCTGGCGAGGCAAATTCCATTCTGATCAATGGCTACTACTACAGCATAGAAGAGATCGCCGAGCTATTCATGGGAAAAATGGAGGGCAAGGTGATCCATTTTGCTAATAAGAAACCTCTAGACCTGACTGATGAGGAATTCCAGTATTTTCTGGACGTGACCGGCGCTCGCGCCGTATCTGGCTACGGTGAGCCATCAGAGAAGATCACCAGTGCTTATACGATTGATCGCGTATTTTTCAGCCTGTTCTATGAAAATGATGATCTAAGGGAGGTGGTGCAGCGCATGTTCTACAAGCATCCTGACTTATGTACGCAGCTGGATTTTAGGTTGTACTATTGATTGTTGAGGGTAGTTGCTACGCGAGTGACTCAGCATCCTGATTGCCATGCTACTTGAAAAAAAGGGTTAATTGCATTGATCCCTACAATATCCACCCTGACAATAAAGCTCGACCTCGCTATCGCGATCTCTGGGCTTTTTGATTTTGTCCGCACACTCAAATGTGCAACGATGTCGCGCGCGTCTGCAACGTGTGTGTTTTAGTTTGTATTTGTAATACAATGTGAATAAGAAGGGATTAACTGCATTGATCCCTACAATATCCGCCCTGACAATAAAGCTCGACCTCGCTATCGCGATCTCTGGGCTTTTTGCTTCTGTCCGCACACTCAAATCTGCAACGATGTCGCGCGCGTCTGCAACGCGTGTGTTTTAGCTCTGCATTTGTAATGCAATATGAATAAGAAGGGATTATTTCATGATCCCTACAATATCCACCCTGACAATAAAGCTCGATATCGCTACCGCGATCTCTGGGCTTTTTGTTTTTATCCACATTTCCAAACCTGCGGTTTGAATGTTCCTAAAATCAAAAAGCCCGATTCCCTATCGGGAATCGAGCTTTGCTCTAGCGGAGAAGGAGGGATTCGAACCCCCGGAGGTGTGACCCTCGCTGGTTTTCAAGACCAGTGCATTCGACCACTCTGCCACTTCTCCTGAATTGTCGCTAGCCTTGCGTTTAGCGGGTGCAAATATAAATCCTTTTCTGTTATCTGGCTAGTGAGCACAAAAAAAGTCCGACTTTCATCGGACTCGGTTTTCTCTACGACTTGCGCTGGTCATTTTTCACGCTGTCACGCGGCTGGTGATGCTCTTGCTTATCTTTCACCTGGTGGTTGATTTCCTTGCCGTGCGTCGCCTCTAGGTTGATCGCCTGTTCTTTTTTACTCGTTTTTTCGGGGTTTGCCTCGTTTTTGCTCATGGTTTTTATTTTCAATATACGCCGCACCCACGCCGCAGGTCGCCTAATTAACATGGTTTAACGCAGCCCTGTTAAGCGCATGCAAAGAGATATTTTATTCCGTTGCCTGTCATAATTAAGGGAGATGATGATGATTACGCTTTCGCGAAAGCGGAACAACCCACCCACAAATCCCCCATATAAATGCGAGGGACTTTTCAAATGACCTACGTAAGACGCTGGCATCCGTTTCCATAACAAAGAGTAGAAATAGCCAACTGTACAAATTTTCATAACTTTTAAGGGTTAGGGTATGTTCTTTGAACAGGTGCGGGGGCAGAACCGTAAATTTGTCATTAGTCATGGGATTACTGAGCAGAAGAAAGAACAAGCGTTACGATTATGAGCCGCGTTATATGCCGCTGGATGATGGCGAGCGGCCTTTTGAGATAAAGCACCGTTTTGACGAGCACCGCACCACTGTGGGCAAGACCAGCCTGCGTGGTAAGCTGGTCAATGCGCTCAACGATTATAAACAAGGCAGCGATAGCGGGACTAGATTGCGGCTGTATATCATACTGGCGATTCTGGTGCTTGCGTTCTTGTGGTTCATCGACTTTGACCTATCCATTTTTAAGATTGAAATTTGAGTGAAGTAATAAGGCTCCTACCTGACCATGTGGCAAACCAGATCGCCGCAGGTGAGGTCGTGCAGCGTCCCGCCAGCGTGGTAAAGGAACTGGTAGAAAACGCCATAGATGCTGGCGCATCCTCTGTTCAGTTGCTGGTTAAGGATGCGGGTAAAACCCTGGTCCAGATCATTGATAATGGTCGTGGGATGAGTATGCTGGATGCGCGCATGGCTTTTGAACGCCACGCCACCTCAAAGATCAGCACTGCAGATGATTTGTTTGATTTGCAAACCAAAGGCTTCCGCGGGGAGGCGCTGGCCTCCATTGCTGCCATCGCTCATGTAAGTGTAAAGACCTGTGAGCAGGATGCTGATCTGGGAACCCATCTTGAGATTGAGGGCAGCAAGGTGATTTCTCAGGAACCCACCGTCACTCCCGGCGGTACCATTATAGACGTCAAAAATCTTTTCTACAATGTTCCAGCCAGGCGCAAATTTTTAAAAAGTGACAATGTTGAACTGCGCCATATCATCGATGAATTTCATAGAGTTGCGCTGGCGCATCCACAAGTGGCGATGCGGCTCACGCACAACGATTCTGAACTTTTTAATTTGCCCGTCGCTGGTTTGAAACAACGCATCATCCACGTGATGGGCAGTCGTACCAGCGATAAGCTGCTACCTGTAGATGAGGAGACTGAGCTGGTCAAGATCACTGGTTTTATAGGCAAACCTGAGTTCACACGTAAGACCAGGGGACTGCAATATTTTTTTGTGAATGATCGCTTTATCAAGCACAACTACCTGCATCATGCCGTTTCCAGCGCATTTGAGGGATTGCTGCGAGAGAAAGAGAATCCCAGTTACTTTCTGTATCTGGAAGTTCCACGGGATAGCGTGGATATTAATATTCATCCTACAAAAACCGAGGTCAAGTTTGACGATGAGCACAGCCTTTATGCCATCGTTAGAGCCAGTGTAAAACATGCGTTAGGGCAGTTTTCCCTGGATAAGATAGATTTTACCCAGGACAAGGAATATGAGGTTCCCTATGAGGTGACCCAGAAAAAATCCATCCATAACCCAAGAATTGAGGTAGATCCTAGTTTCAATCCGTTCCAGAACGACAACAAGCCAAAACCAGCAGCAGGTTTCCGTTCTGAACGACAGAGTGCACAACAATGGGAGGCACTATACAGTGGGCTGAATGATGCGCCATTGCCAGCAGAACAGCCTTTTGAAAAAAGTGGCCTATTCCAGCCTACAGAAACTGATGAACCAAAGGTTTTCCAGTTACAAAAGAAATTTATTGTAAAAACACTTACTAGCGGGCTGCTAGTAGTCCATCAGCGCAATGCGCACGTGCGGGTGCTGTTTGAACAATTGCTCAAACAACTTTCTGGACAGAATGGCGTGAGCCAGCAACTGTTATTTCCGGTAAGCCTTACGATGAATGCGCAGGAAATAGAAATTTTAAAAAACTGCCGCAAGGAACTTGAATCCACGGGATTTCAATTCACAAAACTAGATGCCGACACCGCAGAGCTGGACGGCGTGCCGCTGGAACTCAAGGAAAGTGAGGTGAGTCGAGTCCTGGAGGCGGTTGTGAGAGAAGAAGAACTGGATCTGCCAGAATCTCCAGATAGGCATAAAAACCAGCTTGCCCTCAAACTTGCCCGCGGTATGGCATTGCGCAGCGGCGACGCAATGAATGCAGATTCCATGAACCATTTGCTGGATCAGCTATTCGGCTGTTCTGAGCCATCACTCACGCCGCAGGGAAAAAAGACCTTTGATAAGATTACCGTAGATCAATTAACCGCAAAATTCAACTAGATGCTCAATAGATTGACACCCATGGTAAAAAACCTCATTATACTTAATGTGGTGTTTTACGTCTGCACGGTGTTTATTGCACCACAGCTGTATGATATTTTCTCGCTGTGGTTTATCAAGAATCCAAATTTTCAGGTATGGCAGCCGCTTACCTATATGTTTATGCACAGCAGCAGCGACCTGAGCCATATTTTATTCAACATGCTCTGGTTACTTATATTAGGTGTGGACGTGGAAAACTGGATGGGCAGCAAGAAATTCTTGTTCTTCTATTTGGCTTGTGGGGTAGGTTCTTTTGTGGTAGTGGGCGTAATCGATTATATCGAGTATTTCATGGCGGTTCAGGAAGTTCAGGAACTGGGATATGATATTGTGACGATTCAAGAAGCCTATAACAACAGATTGATGATCCACCCTAATGTTCAGGATTTCTGGATTCCTACAGTAGGTGCTAGTGGCGCGGTTTATGGGATTATGGCCGCTTACATGTATCTGTTTGCTAATCGATCGATTTATCTGTTCTTGATTCCGTTTCCCATCAAAGTAAAGTACCTTATAGGTTTTTATATAGGTAAGGAAGCTTTGGCATCTTTTGGAATTATCAGTTCAAACCCTGGCGTTGCGCATCTGGCGCATCTGGGTGGAGCGGTTTTTGGATTTATTATGGTATGGTACTGGAAGAAAAACGACCTAAACAATTATAGAATCAACTAGATAGATATGAGTTTAATAGATGATGCTCGTAGTAAATATGCTGGACTGGATACCAGCGGCCGGCTTATTGTTGTAATCGCCATCACCAGCATCGCCGCCTGGATCATCGGTTTGCTTTATAAGCCGTTGTATTTACAGCTAGCATTGCCCAGCGGTTTTATTCCTGTTTTATTGCAACCTTGGTCATATATAACCCATGCATTTATGCATGGCGGTGTTTTTCATTTGATAGGTAATTCCATCGGTTTGCATATTGCGGGTAGGTTTATGTTGAATCTTTTCAATAGTAGGCAGTATCTCACCTTATTCTTTATGGGTGTGCTGGCAGGTGCTTTATCCTATACGCTAGCGACGTCACTGATGGATTTTTGGTTCAATCCGGGTATTGCTATAGGTGCGAGTGCAGGGGTTTTTGCCTTGATCATTTTTTGCTGTACGTATTTTGCTGAAAGCGAGATTAGGCTGCTCTTCTTCAATGTCAAATTGAAGTATTTGGGTTATGCATTTCTAGCCATGAATATTTTGGGATTGGCTACACGTTTTGAAGCTGGTAGTAGCCTTGCCCACCTCGCTGGAATGGGAATAGGTTACTACGCCGCGATAAGGATGAAAGATGGGATTGATATCCTGGAGGGTTTTGCTAATGTGGGAAATTATTTTGCCGGCTTCTTTAAAAAGTCGGAGGCAACTTCTAAGCGCAGAACGCAGAAAAAAGCCAAAATGAAAACCGTTTATAAAAACAAGTCTAGATCAGCAACAACTACCAGATCGAGTTCAAGCAGTTCGCCCAGCCAGATAGAAATCGACAAGATACTGGACAAGATCAGCGAGAGCGGCTACGATAGTCTAAGCAAAGCAGAGAAAGATACCTTGTTTAAAGCGGGTAGTAAGTAATCACAATGCCTTGCGGCTACACAGCTGACCATGGACAAAAAGAAACCACCTTTATTTACCCAGCATAGCCTCATTATCACGACAAAGATCATTGCGATCTACTGCATCTTTATGACAGTCGTTGCGCTGGTGCCCATCTTCAATAATCTGGTAAGTGATAACCCGATGATGCCTAACAACCATTATGATCCAGTGCTATTTCAGGCGGCAGTTCATTTAACGTTGTTCTTAATTGCCATCCTTATCATCGCCAGGAAAAAGTACAGTTGGTTTTTTGCCGTTCCTGTAGCTATCTTATTGCTGGTCTTGCACTTCTATTATCAGGAAATCGCGGTGTGGGTGTGGGAAATGGAATAGGGGCACTCGCTTTAGACTGACGACTGACTTTTTGACGACTGACGACTGATGACAGAATCAAGATGTAAGAGACAAGAGTCAAGACTTAAGACGTAAGATGAAGACCTGGCGGTCTTTGACGTAGGACTTTTCTTTTGAGTTTTAATTTTATGAAAATAGTAGCTGCCGGATCGTTCTCTGTTGCGCTTGTATAACGCTTGGTGGTTGACGACTGACTTTTTAACGACTGACGACTGACGACTGACGCAAGAAGTAAGAGACAAGAGTCAAGACTTAAGACGTAGGATGAAGACCTTGCGGTCTTGATTTAAGACTTTTTACTCCTTTGTATTGAAAAGCTGATTTATTCTCATTTCCGTTTCATCTCGACTTAGCCGAGAATAATATTGGGAAATGGCACTACACCTTGATAAACTAGTATCTGATTTACGGATTAACCGGTCAATTGATCAGCTGATCAACCGAATACCAAATTCACTGATAATCAAAATATCAATCATCAAACTGGAAGCTCAAATAGTGATGAGCTTAAATTCGCTACTTCCCAGATGGCTGGGGCATATCTTCTGGCTTTACCCTTACTATCTTATCGCCTTTCATTATAACCAGCTCACTATTTTTGGTTTTTTTGAACTCGAGCAGGCGTTCAAAGACGGTTTCCATGCCTTTAATGATTTTATTGTGAAGCTCAATTTGTTTATCTTTTTGAGTCATAGATACGTTTAAGATCATTCAATTTTTTAGAGTCAATTATATGCAAATTCTGTTCCTCTAGTTTGAGAGCGATTAAATCCTGTTCGCTATTTGAGTTGTCAAAAATTAATGCGCCATCAACAATGGGGAGGTAGATATCAAACAGTTTGCTGATTCCTCTGTAGTATAGCCTTTCTATTACATTTGACGGGATGTTATGCCCACCCTCTGAGACTCTCGTCTTTACTTTTTTTTTTCGCTAGATGGGCATTGTTTAACCAGAAGAAAACCAGAGTCACGAAATAGCCATTTTCCTTTGCCTTTAAAATTTTACTCCGATAGCTTTTTGTTGCGAGCGTAGTTTCTATTCCAAAACTCTGTCCGCCAATGAGAAGATCATCAATTCGATTAACCATGATCCTATCAGCCTCAAAAGCTACCTTTTCAGGTTGGAATGGTGATAAATCTCCGGCAATTTCATTTGCATTCACAAACTCAAAACATTCAATGATTTCTGGTAATATCGTAAATGAAGCGGTTGTCTTACCGGCACCATTACAGTCAGCAATAATGTAAAGGTTTTTGTCTATCATTCCCTGCCAAATTTAAGACATACGGTTGACGACCGACGACAGAAGCAAGATGTAAGAGACAAGACTTGAGACTTAGGACGTAAGACGAAGACCTGACGGTCTTTGACTTAGGACGTTTCTTTTGAGTTTTGATTTTATGAAAATGGTGGTTGCCGGATCGTTCTCTGTTGCGCTCGAATAACGTTCGTGGCTTGACGACCGATGTTTCACTTTCTGACTTTGATCTAAGACTTAAGATGAATACCTGGCGGTCTTTGACTTAGGATTTTTTACCCCTTTGTATTAAAACAGCTGACTCATTCTCAATTGCAATTCATCTCGACCTATCCGAGATTTCAAACGACACATGAGACTACAGACTGATAAACTGAAATCTGGTTTCCTGATTCACCGGTTACCGATAAACTAATATCTAATCAACTGATCAACTGATCAACTGATCAACTGATCCACTGATCAACTGATCAACCATTACTCAACTTATCGCCGTAAATTTGCCGCCGCTTATGAGAACTAAAACAAGGAAGAAAAACCGTATCAATGTCGTCACGCTGGGATGTTCAAAAAATGTCTATGACAGTGAGGTGCTGATGGGTCAGTTAAAGGCCAGCGGTAAGGATGTGGTGTATGAGGAGGAAGGTAACGTGGTGGTGATCAACACCTGTGGCTTCATCGATAATGCCAAAGAGGAAAGCGTCAACACCATCCTTGATTTCGTAGAGCGCAAGAATAGGGGCGAGGTAGATCAGGTCTTTGTATCAGGTTGTTTATCAGAACGCTACAAGCCAGACCTACAGGCAGAAATTCCAGATGTGGATCAGTATTTTGGCACGACAGAGCTTCCCTCACTGCTCAAGGCGCTGGGCGCAGATTATAAGCATGAGCTCATCGGTGAGCGCGTTACTACCACACCTAAAAACTTTGCCTATCTCAAGATTGCAGAGGGTTGCGATAGGCCCTGCTCGTTTTGTGCCATACCACTCATGCGCGGTAAGCACCGCAGTACACCCATCCAGGATCTCGTCACAGAGGCTGAAAAACTAGCCGCCAAGGGCGTGAAAGAACTTATCCTTATCGCCCAAGATCTTACTTATTACGGCCTGGATATCTACAAAAAAAGACGACTGGCAGATGTGCTTAAGGCGCTGGCGGGAGTTGACGGTATTGAGTGGATACGCATGCATTACGCTTTCCCCACCGGCTTTCCCATGGACGTGCTGGAGGTCATGAAAAGTGAGCCCAAGGTGTGTAATTACCTAGATATTCCGTTGCAGCACATTTCCACACCGGTACTCAAGTCCATGCGACGTGGGACGACCTTTGAGAAGACTAATGCGTTATTGTCACGCTTTCGCGAAAGCGTACCAAACATGGCCATCAGAACAACCCTGATAGTGGGCTACCCGGGCGAGACTGAAGAAGATTACCAGATTCTAAAGCAATGGGTCAAGGACCAGCGGTTTGAACGTCTGGGCTGTTTTACCTATTCACACGAGGAAAATACGCATGCGTATAACCTAGAAGACGATGTTCCGGCAGAGGTTAAGCAAGAGCGTGCAAACGAGATCATGGAGATCCAGTCCCAGATCTCGTGGGAACTCAATCAACAGAAAATAGGGAACACCTATAAAGTGATGATTGATCGCAAGCGCGGCAACCATTTTGTGAGTCGTACTGAGTTTGATAGTCCAGACGTGGACAACGAGGTGCTAATTGATGCAGAAGAACATTACCTATCCGTAGGCAGTTTTGTAGAGGTCACCATTACAGGCGCAGAGGATTTTGATCTTTACGGTGTGCCACTGCAATAGAACGGAAGGAATAACGCTTTCGCGAAAGCGTAATCATCAACATCCTTTACAGACTACGACTGGTTTACGCAAAGAATCGCCTGAGATAAAATTATACCAATGCCTTAATTCTCGATGAAGTTATAGTTCATGCTTTCCTGATAGGGAAGTTCACACAGAGCGCAGTCAAGGTACAAAAGCATAACATCAACTAGGTGAACAGGAAACTAAGACAAGCAGTACGCGACGTGAAACATGGAACATGAAACTTGAGACGTGAAACTTGAAACTTTTTCCTTTGGGAAAAACAAATTTTCACTACATTTGCACCCGATTAAAAAACAGGGCTTTTTAAAAGCCTTTTATGATATAGAACTTTCATCACGATATGGCACAGAAGAGAACATACCAACCCAGTAAGAGAAAGAGAAGAAACAAGCACGGTTTCAGAGAGCGTATGGCATCTGTAAGCGGTCGTAAGGTACTTGCTCGCCGTCGTGCAAAAGGACGCAAGAAACTTTCTGTATCAACCGAGAGAAGACATAAAAGATAATGATTGTTCATTAGTATTTTAAAAGGCGTTAGTCCATCAGGGTTAACGCCTTTTTTTATGCCCTAATTTTACAATTGCAAGACTAAAGTATCCCCACAATGCCCAGAAGAAAAGATCTCAAATCCATTTTACTCATAGGTAGCGGGCCCATCATCATAGGGCAGGCATGTGAATTTGACTACTCTGGATCGCAGGCACTGCGGTCACTCAGGGAAGATGGTATAGAAACCATACTGATCAATTCAAACCCTGCAACGATCATGACAGATCCCAGCATGGCAGATCATGTGTACCTCTTGCCGCTCAACACAAAGTCCATCAAAAAAATCCTGCAGGATCATCCTCAAATCGATGCGGTTCTGCCTACCATGGGTGGTCAGACGGCCTTGAACCTTTGTATCGAGGCAGATGAGAAAGGCATCTGGGAAGACCATGGTGTGGAGATCATCGGTGTGGATATTGATGCTATCAATATTACCGAGGATCGCGATCAGTTCAAGGCGCTCATGCAAAAGATAGGTGTGCCAGTTGCGCCAGCGGCAACGGCCAAATCATTTTTACAAGGCAAGGAGATTGCTCAGGAATTCGGCTTCCCTCTAGTGATACGTCCATCGTTTACTTTAGGTGGTTTCGGCGCGAGCTTTGTCCATACCGAGAGTGAGTTTGAGGAATTGCTTACGCGCGGTCTGGAAGCATCCCCCATCCACGAGGTGCTGATTGATAAGGCACTATTGGGCTGGAAAGAATACGAGTTGGAATTGTTACGCGATGACAATGATAACGTAGTGATCATCTGTACCATCGAGAACATGGATCCCATGGGAATCCATACCGGCGACAGCATCACGGTAGCACCAGCGATGACGCTTTCTGATAGAACATACCAAAAGATGCGTGACATGGCAATTCACATGATGCGCAGCATAGGTGAGTTTGCAGGTGGTTGTAACGTACAATTTGCTGTGAGTCCTGATGTAAATGAGGATATCATCGCGATAGAGATCAATCCGCGGGTAAGTAGATCTAGTGCTCTAGCAAGTAAGGCCACTGGTTACCCGATTGCTAAGATTGCTTCGAAACTTGCCATAGGCTACACCCTGGATGAGTTGGATAATCAAATTACTAAATCTACCAGCGCCCTCTTTGAGCCTACACTGGATTACGTGATTGTAAAAATCCCGCGATGGAACTTTGACAAGTTTGAGGGTTCTGACCGCACACTAGGGTTGCAAATGAAGAGTGTGGGTGAGGTCATGGGAATTGGTCGCTCCTTTCAAGAAGCCCTGCACAAAGCAACCCAATCACTTGAGATCAAACGCAACGGTCTAGGCGCAGATGGAAAAGGCTATACAGACTATAATCAAGTGATCGATAAGCTGACTCACGCGAGCTGGGATAGAGTTTTTGCATTGTACGATGCGGTAGCCATGGGAATTTCTCTTTCTCGGATTCATGAAATTACCAAAATCGACATGTGGTACCTCAAACAGTTTGAGGAACTCTACCAGCTAGAAAAAGAGATAGGCAAATACAAAATTGACACGCTCAATCGTGATTTGCTCCTGGAAGCAAAACAGAAAGGCTTTGCAGATCGACAGATTGCGCACATGCTGGGTTGTCTGGAAAGTGAAGTTTACAGCAAACGCGATGAGCTGAATGTGAACCGGGTTTATAAGTTAGTAGATACCTGCGCAGCAGAATTCCCAGCGGTAACACCTTATTACTATTCCACGTTTGAAGCAGATATGCAAACGGCAGATGGTAAACGCTTCTCGCAAAACGAAAGCATCGTAAGCGACAGGAAAAAAATAATCGTTTTAGGTTCTGGACCTAACAGAATAGGGCAGGGGATAGAGTTTGATTACTGCTGTGTACATGGTGTTTATGCCGCGCAGGAATGTGGTTATGAAACCATCATGATCAACTGTAATCCAGAGACTGTCTCGACTGACTTTGATACGGCAGATAAATTATATTTTGAGCCTGTTTTCTGGGAGCATATTTATGATATCATCCGTCATGAGAAACCAGAGGGAGTAATTGTCCAGCTAGGCGGGCAAACAGCTTTAAAACTGGCAGAAAAGCTAGATCGCTACGGCATCAAAATAATGGGAACCAGTTATCGAGCACTAGATCTTGCAGAAGATCGCGGCGAGTTTTCCAGGATGCTGCAAAAACTGGATATTCCGTATCCAGAATTTGACACGGCGACATCAGCAGATGAGGCCATGCAAGTAGCAGATAAACTGGACTTCCCGATTTTGGTAAGACCATCTTATGTTTTGGGTGGTCAGGGAATGAAGATCGTGATCAACAAGGAAGAACTGGAAGAACATGTAGTAGATATTTTACGCAAAATTCCCAACAATGTCTTGTTACTGGATCATTACCTGGACGGCGCGATAGAAGCAGAGGCAGATGCCATCTGTGATGGGGAGAATGTCTATATCATCGGTATCATGGAACACATTGAGCCATGTGGAATCCATTCCGGTGACTCAAATGCCACCTTACCGCCATTTAATCTAGGTGATCTGGTGATGCAACAAATCAAGGATCATACGAAGAAGATAGCAATTGCTTTAGAAACAGTAGGTTTAATTAATATTCAGTTCGCGATCAAAGATGATACGGTGTATATCATTGAGGCAAATCCGCGTGCATCTCGTACCGTACCATTTATTGCAAAAGCTTATGGAGAGCCGTATGTAAACTACGCCACCAAAGTCATGCTGGGCCATAACAAAGTCACTGATTTTGATTTCAACCCGCAACTGGACGGCTACGCGATCAAGCAACCAGTATTCTCATTCAACAAATTCCCGAATGTCGATAAGCGCCTAGGTCCAGAAATGAAATCCACTGGCGAGAGCATTCTGTTTGTAGATAGTTTAAAAGACGATGAGTTTTATGATCTTTATGCGAGACGTAGGATGTATTTGAGTAAGTAGAAATCTGGATTGGACTTATGATCGCTACGCTTGATGATATACGACGTAAGACTTGCGGTGATGAATAATCTGTTTTAAGAGATTAGCGTCCGTTGTGCTAAAATGAGGTATTCATTAGAGGGGGGATCAAGATTGTGGGCGCAGGGAAAATTTGAGATGTAATCATCGACAATACCTTGAGCTATACATTTCAGCAAAGGAACTGATGTCAATGTAATTGCTAATAAGACTTTCTAAAAGGCAGCGCGCAGTCCTCTGTGTAATTGTAATTTCGCTCGTTTATTACTCGATTCTTTATGCTCCCATGGATTTTGTTTTCTGTTGCCATTCTTTTATTTCTGGCGCTTGATTTAGGTGTTTTTAATAGAAAGGCACACGTGATCAGAACGAAAGAAGCGGCTATCTGGACTGCCATCTGGGCGGCAGTAGGGTTGGGTTTTTCTGGAGTAATTTACTGGTTGTTTCAGGACGGATTACTCAGCAATCCTACGGGCCTTGCCCCGCAGGAAGCCGTTCTCAAATATGTCACGGGTTATCTGATTGAGCTATCACTCAGCATCGATAATGTCTTTGTGATCGCGGTCATTTTTTCCTCATTCAGTATTCCTGAAAAATACCAGCACCGGGTTTTATTCTGGGGAATACTGGGCGCGATAGTCTTTAGGGCGTTGATGATCTTTTTTGGCGTGGCTCTGATCAATAAATTCGACTGGATCATATATGTGTTTGGTGCGTTTTTGCTTTACACGGCCTACAAGATGTTCAATCACGACGATACGGATTTTGACCCTACCAATAGTAAATTGATGAAGATCCTGCGCAGATTTTTTCCCATCAGCAACCACATGAATGGGCAGGAATTTTTTATCGTTGAGCAGGGGAAAAAAGCGGCGACACCTTTATTTGTTGCTTTGATGGTCATCGAGCTGACTGACATACTTTTTGCGCTGGACAGCATCCCGGCAATTCTTGCCATCACGGCAGATCCATTTATCGTTTTCAGCTCAAATATTTTTGCCATTTTGGGATTACGATCTATGTACTTCTTGATCTCTCGCATGCTGCAAAAATTCCGCTATATCAATTATAGCCTGGTGGTCATCCTTGCGTTTGTAGGGATCAAAATGCTGCTACTGGACGTTTTCCATTTTCCTGAATGGGTCTCACTGGGTGTAATCGCTCTTGCATTGTTGGGTGGGATATTATCTAGTTTATTGATTAAGCCAGACCCGGGCGAGGAGGTGATATAAGTTCTGATTATTTATCAGCAAGGTGACTTAGAGATATCACGCATTTGTACTTTAACTGCACTCAATTGGAATTTCGCTTTCGCGAAAGCGCAATCATCAAAAGCTTATTTAACCTAGAGTTAGCTATGCTTTATCACAATCTCCAGTTTCTTAGTGTTATAATCCTACATGTTTTTCATGTGCCAATTTCAAACCATTGAAAGAATCCTTTAATAAGTTGATGGAAAAAGCCCTGTCCAAGGAAAAGGGCGTCAAGATCAAACGGCGGAAATTACTACAGCGATATGATGATTATAAACGGCGCACGAGTAGTAATGTGTGGCGCATCAATGAAGAGCTGGGGCGGCACGATCTATTTCTCAAACCCAGCCTGCAGGCGGGAACCATGGATGGTTATGTGCGCATTGTACAGACGGAAAAGGCACGTATTTCTGAGGATCACGCGGCAAATTATGGCAATCAGGAATTTGATCCCATCAAGCGATTGTCTGAACTGCACGCTTGCGATACGGTACCTGTTTCCGTACGCCCAGATGATGATCTGGAAAAGGCTACCTACCTTATGTGGCAGCACGATTTCTCACAGCTGCCAGTCATGCTTAACCATAAAAAGATCACCGGGATCATCAACTGGGAATCGATTGCCAAAGCCATGATCAGCAACACTACAACCACCAAGGTTGAAGACGTCATGTCCTCAGAATTTGTGCTGCTGGATCTAGATATGCCCCTGTTTCAGGCGATAAGGGATATCATTTCTAGCGGAGTTGTATTTGTACAGGATGGCGATCGCACGGTCAAGGGACCTATTACTGCACATGATATTAATCTAGAATACCTGGATCAGATCGCACCATTTATACATTTGGAAGAAATCGAGAACATGCTGCGCATGCTGCTGGACGGCAAGTTCACGATGGAATTTCTTGCAGAATGTGCCAATTATGACAAAAAAGAAGACCGCATGCCCAGATCGCTAAGCGACCTGAACTTCTCTGATTATATGTTTATCTTGGGGAATGAAGAGGTCTGGGAAAAAGTGAGAATTCCTTTCCACAAAGCAACATTCATCACTGATCTTAATCGCGTGCGCGAGATAAGAAACAATGTAGTTCATTTCCGCCCAGGTAGCCTAGATCAAGCCGATTTAACTTTACTGGAAAAAACCTCAGAATGTTTGCAGGAAGTCTGCGCGTTTAAGGCTGGTTGTGAGAGTTGAATTGTTAGTGTGCTGGTGTGCTGATTAGTTGATTAGTTGATTAGTTGATGGCTAATTAGTCGATTCTCTGGGGATTTATTGGTTTCGTAGCCTCTTAGTTTTTTAGTCCCGTAGTTTTGTTGTCGCGTCGTCAAGTAGACTCGAGGTATTGTGAACCAATATTCTTGTGAACTATAAATCATAAGTCTATTAGTCTTGTAGTAATTTTTTTTAGTACCACGATGCAGTGGTGAGGCTCTCGAACCACGGCGCTGAAATTCATCAACAAGTTTTACGTCCAGTGTCAAAGACCGCCAGGTCTCAGTCCTACGTCAATCGTCATCAAGTCGATCCTCGGTCGTCAAAACAACACCCCCAGGATAAGAGCGTCAGCTCAAAGTCCTACGTCTTACATCGAGACCACAAGGTCTTCCGTCCTACGTCCATCGTCATCAAGTCGATCTTCGGTCGTCGACTACACATTGGCGCACACCTACCTCCGCCTAAAACATTAACTTGCCGTTCCAATCATCATGCTATGTCTCAGGAACTACCTCAAGTGCCCAAATACGGTTTTCTGCTCGTGCTGCTGCGGGCAATTTGCTATGCTGCCGTCACGGGATTGATCATTCTTGCTTTTGCCAGCGATGCCGTGAACCAGGCGGTAAAGGAAGACTCAATGACAGAATACGCCCAGGCGATATTTCTATTTCTATCTGCCAGCCTGTCGCTGTATATGTTTAAAAAATACCGGCCGGTAAATGCCATGGCTTTTGTGCTGGGCATATTTTATTTGGTGCTTTTTGTACGGGAACACGATGCTTTTTTGGAAACCAATTTCTTTAATAAAGCCTGGCAAGCCATCGTTGTTGTGTTACTTATTCCCTTAGTGATTTACCTTGTGCGCAACTTCAAATTATTCACTATTCAATTATATGCCTTGCGCAACTCTGTCGCACTGGGTGTTCTTACCGTGGGATTTGTCATTGTGCAGTTGTATTCCAGATTGTATGGTAAGGGAAAATTGTGGGAATCATTGATGGGTGAGGAGTTCTATATGCGATCTGTTAAGGATGCTAGTGAGGAATCCATTGAGTTACTCGGTTATGCGATTTTGTTTATAGGCACGGTGGAATTGTTACTACACGCCAGGCGATTGATGAAGAATAGTGGTTCCTACGTAAGTTGATGAACGCAGTCGTCAACTTTTTTAGGGCGCGTATATTCCCCATTCTGCTGGTCAACTTCATCGGTATTTTGGGTTATAGCCTTGTTATTCCCATTCTGATCTACATTGTTCAGGATTTTGGCGGTAACGGATTTATCTACGGCATACTAGGTGCTATGTATCCGTTTTTCCAGTTTATAGGTGCGCCTATCTTAGGGAAGTTGTCAGATCGTCTGGGCAGGAAGAAAGTACTTATAATTTCACAGGTAGGAACTTTTCTGGCATGGTGCCTTTTTCTGCTGGCATTCATCTTGCCAGAAACCGAGTTATGGACACAGACTGCCGATTTTACCGGCAGCTACATTATGACTTTGCCCCTCATCGTCATTTTTGTGGCCCGTATTCTTGATGGTTTTACGGGTGGCAATATCTCTGTGGCAAATGCCTATTTATCTGATATCTCTACAGATGAGGATCGCAACAGGAATTTTGGGAAGATGGGATCCTCCACCAGTCTCGCTTTTGTACTGGGTCCAGCAGTCGCAGGGATTCTAGCAACTACTTTTATGGGTGTGACGTTACCTTTATTGCTGGCAGCGATCATCTCGCTGATTGCCATATTTATCATCAGTACACGACTTAAGGAAAGCAATCCCTGCATAGTAGATACAAAACTGGTTTCGCTCAAGAATATGCGCCGCTTTTTTCAGGTAGAGCACAAGGATTGCTATACAGAGGGAGAGCTGGAAAGCGATTCAGAACAGTCACGCAGCTGGCGCAGCATTCTTAGGATTCCTGGAATTCCGCTGCTTTATGCGATCTATTTTCTCACATTTTTTGGGTTCAGTCTTTTTTACGCTGGTTTGCCCATCTATGCCAGTACCCTGTTAGAGTGGAGTGCGCAGGATCTAGGACTATTCCTCGCCTACAGCAGTTTTTTAATGATCATCGTTCAGGGACCCGTGCTCAACTATTTATCTGGATTCATGACGAATCTTCAATTGGTTTTGATCGGGTCACTACTGCTATGCCTTAGCTTTTATCTATTGCACATTCAAGATCTTTATGTGCTATACGGCGCAAATACGATCCTAAGTTTAGGCAACGGTCTTATGTGGCCCAGTTTTCTGGCGATGCTATCAGGAACAGGACCTAGAACCGCCCAAGGTTCCATTCAGGGCTACGGCACCTCCATGGGCAGCTTCGCCAGCATGATCGGCCTGGTAATGGGCGGCCTACTCTTTGAAAACCTACAAACAGACGTATTCATGATCGCCAGCGGCCTGATGGGACTGATTTCTGTGATAGTCATCATACGGTATATAAGGAGGCGTCGCAGTAAGCCGGTTGTGGATCTAAAAGATTAGCAACTAGTTCTGTTCATTATTCCGCTTTCGCGAAAGCGTAAAAACTAAAGCATCCAGAATTTCTTTTACCTTCATTATTTTACGACAAGAGCAATGAAAAAACGTACTCAACTAATATTTCTTTTAAAGCTAGTGAGGAGCCGTTCATGAGTTAATTATATGGCTACTAAAACCTTACCGCCTAGGGGAGGCTAGGCGGGCTCCAGCACGGGAGTAAACAATCTAGAAACAAAGAATCCCCCTTTGGGGGCGAAGGGGGGACACACAGCAGTAAATAACTCTGTACTCTGAAACGTTCCCCCTCGGGGGCTAGCGGGGCTCACCTAAAAGTAAAGAACCTTAAATTGTGACCACAAAGAACCCCCTTTGGGGGCAGGGGGGTCTCCCACACAGGAGTAAACAACCTTGAACTTGAACTTAAAACATGAAACCTTCCCCCCGGCGCCTAAAACAAGAAAAAAAATCACAACCCAAACCACAAAAACGCCTAACTTCCATCATTGTTCAAAAAAATCTATACATGGCTGGGTGGTAGTTCAGAATATTACGATAATTTCATGCGTAGCCGCAATGATGATGGTACCATCGATGAACATTTGATTCTCAAAACCACGCAATGGCTAGGTTCTCTGGTTACTGAATGTCTGGGTTTATCGTGAAATCCCAGAAACCTCCACTGAAAATATTCAGAACGCACCTACCGACAAAAAGGGAAATAAGCTATCTCTTATTGCACGATTTGAGCGGGATAATAAGACTTATGAGTTGTTTGTCAATCCACAGAAGATCCACAATCACAACCAGTATCAGGAATTAAGATTTGCAGAAGAAACAGCTGGGCAGGCTTTTCCAAATTTAAAGCCCGCCAAAAGCCTACCCATCTGGGAAGAAATAGTTCACCGCGATCTGGAAACGCATCGTAACATTGTAGCTGCCGCACCGGGAAAACCATGGACGCTGTACAAACTCGCCAAAGCAGAATTGGTTACCACGGATAAAAGCCTACTGCAAATAGGCGGTTACCCACAGTGGCTCATCAATAATGCAGATTTTAGAAATGTCAAGCCGCTACAATTCATCTGCAGCTATATTCAGGAATATCCGTCAGTAGCGTTGTATTATTTTCTGGATGAAAAGCGTAACGAGATCGAGCTGTTTAGGCAGAAGTTTTAAGCTTTTTGACGTGGTACTTAACAAGTCCGTCGATGGGTCTGCGCACGATATTTCCCATCTCGTATTCAAATTCTTCAGCGACTTGTTTGATGCGTCGTTCTGCAAAATGGGCGATACTACCCACAAAATGCACTTTGTGTTGTTTGATCTCTTCGGCAAATTGTAGGATCATATGACGGGAGAACTTGCGCAATCCCCTGCGCAGCAACTTCTTGATATATCGCTCGTCCAGATGGCTGAAGATGAATTCTGCATGGCGCGCTAGATAGGCATTAGGGTTGGGCTGCTTGTAGAGATTGTATTTGATAAAATCCGATTCCATGTCATACTTGGCAGCAAATTCCTTTCTTATGTGTTCAGGCATTTCATGGAAATAGTAATCCCTGATCAATTCCTTGCCATACCAGTTGCCGCTTGCCTCGTCCATCAATGTATAACCTAGCGAAGTAACACGTTGCTCGATATTATTCCCATCAGAAAAGCAACAATTAGACCCGGTTCCCAGAATGCAAACCACCCCAGGTTTATCACCTACGGCAGCATAGACGGCGGCAGCTGTATCTTCTTTGACAATTACCTCACCAGCCTTTTGAAAAAACTGCTCCAGCACGCCCTTGAGCGCAGTTCTGGGCTTTTCAGTCCCACAACCCGCGCCATAGAAATACACCTTGTCCACCTCGTCCTTGTGCGCAAGAAGTTCGGTAGATTCCAGTATGCGCTCATTGAGTTGCTCGATGCTTAGAATGGCTGGATTCATGCCCTGCGTGCGCGATTTAAACAGCTGGTTTCCCTCGCTGTCTATGGCAATCCAGTCACATTTTGTAGAACCGCTATCAGTTATGATGATCATAGAAGATGATTGATGGTTGGTAGGATACGGGTGATTTTGATAATTCCGCTTTCGCGAAAGCGTAAACATAAAAAAGCCCCAGAGCAACATAACTCTAGGGCTTCTAATTTACTACTTATTATAGCGAGTGCACCTTTTCTGCTAGGTCCACCAGTTTGTTTGAGTAGCCGAACTCGTTGTCATACCAGCTTACTAGCTTGTAGAATGTGGAGTTAAGCTCAATGGCAGCGCCTGCATCATAAATGCTGGTGCGGGGATCGCTTACAAAATCCTGAGATACGACTGGTTCATCTGTGTAGCCCACAACGCCTTTCATGGCACCATCTGCGGCAGATTTGAACGCCTTGTGAATTGCCTCAAGACTGGTCTCTTTCTTAAGCTTTACCGTAAGGTCTACCACGGAAACATCTGCCGTGGGAACGCGGAAAGCCATTCCAGTAAGCTTGCCTTTAAGTTCTGGAATTACCTTAGTCACCGCGACTGCAGCACCGGTAGAGGTAGGGATGATATTGTTCATCGCGCTACGTCCTAGACGGTAATTCTTTTTGGCGGGGCCATCCACAGTCATCTGTGATGCTGTTGTAGCGTGTACAGTCGTCATCAAAGCTTCTTCAATACCGAAGTTATCGTCCAGAATCTTAGCCATAGGCGCAAGACAGTTGGTCGTACAGGACGCATTTGATACGATCTTGTGATCTGCGGTGAGGTCACCATCATTTACACCCATCACAAACATGGGCGCAGTCTTAGACGGTGCAGAAATCACCACTTTTTTAGCACCAGCATCTATGTGCGCTTGTGCAGTGTCTAGATCAGTAAATATTCCAGTACAATCAGCGACTACATCTACGTCCACTTCATTCCATTTCAGGTTTTTGGGATCGCGCTCGCTAGTCACACGCACTTTTACACCATCTATGATCAGGTGACCATCTTTGATCTCAATAGAACCGCCGTAACGCCCATGGACGCTATCGTACTCTAATAAATACGCCAGTTGCTCAACGTCCACAAGGTCGTTGATCGCAACTACTTCTACGTTCTCACGCTCGAGTGTCGCTCTAAATACGATTCTACCTATACGGCCAAAGCCGTTGATTCCCAATCTCAATTTCTTACTCATGTAATATCCTTTAAAATTTGTGGGCAGAATAGCCCTATAGTTGATTTATGTAGTCATTATGTCACTCACACGTATGAGTTCCATATCAATTTTGGTTTTTCCTTTTACGGCATTTTCAATCGGGCATAACTGGATTTCGTTATTGATGATTCCCACCATGTAGTTGGTTTTTCCATCCATTAGGCTTTCCACGGCTTTAACACCCATCCGGCTGGCAAGCACCCGATCCCAGCAGGATGGTGATCCACCGCGCTGCATGTGTCCCAGTACAGAAACACGCACCTCATATTCAGGGAGGTTTTCTTCTACGTAATCTTTTAGGTCAAAGACGTTTTCACCGGTCTTATCACCTTCTGCCACCACGACAATACTGGAAGATTTCCCTGATTTACGGGATCTGCGCAAGCTTTCCAGCAATCTGTCTTTTCCCAGATTTTCCTCTGGAATCAGGATTTCTTCTGCACCAGCGCCTACGCCAGCGTTCAAAGCAATATGACCTACGTCACGACCCATCACTTCTACAAAGAACAAGCGGTTGTGTGAACTAGCCGTATCGCGGATTTTATCAATCGCCTCAACCACCGTATTTAAGGCAGTATCGTATCCCAAGGTGGAAGTAGTTCCGATGATATCATTATCAATCGTACCCGGGATTCCCATCACAGAAACACCGAATTCCTGATTAAAAATCATCCCTCCAGTAAAGCTACCATCACCACCTATAACCACCAGAGCGTCCATATTATCGCTCTGCATGTTTTTGTAGGCTTTCTCGCGGCCTTCTTTAGTTCTGAATTCTTGGGATCTGGCGCTCTTTAATATGGTACCGCCTTTATTGATGATGTTGTTTACACTACGAGCATCCATGGGTTTAAAGTCACCTTCAATCAATCCCTGGTAACCACGATAGATTCCCACACATTCTATTTTATGAAACGCGCAAGTACGCACCACAGATCGTATGGCAGCGTTCATACCGGGTGAATCTCCACCGCTGGTCATAACGCCTATTTTACTGATGCTTTTACTCATAAATGCTTTTATAGCTGGCTAAATCTATTGCAGGAACGCTGAATACAATAATGTATTAATCTATATTTAGCAAATTGTCGTAATTACAACGTTATCGTTAACAACTTTCTGCTATGCAACTGGAAATCATAGACTTTTTGATCATTTCTTGCTTCTTTCTCGTGTCCCTTCTTGTAGGAATCCTCGTAAGTCGCAGTAGTTCAAAAAGTAGTAGTTCGTTCTATTTATCGGGTCGCAATATGCCATGGTGGTTGCTGGGTGTAAGTATGGTCGCGACCACCTTTGCTGCGGATACTCCTAATCTCGTTGCTGGCATCGTGCGTACAGATGGTGTTTCTGGAAATTGGGTGTGGTGGGCGTTTCTACTAACAGGTATGCTTACAGTTTTCTTCTACGCGCGATTATGGCGTCGCAGCGGCATCACAACAGATCTCGAGTTTTATGAGCTGCGGTACAGCGGTCGCAGCGCGTCATTCCTGCGGGGATTCAGAGCCATCTATCTGGGTGTGGTATTCAATATCGTAATCATGGCAACCGTTTGTCTTGCTGCGATCAAGATAGGGTATGTCATGTTTGGTTTTGATGAGTTTGAAACACTCGCGATTGCTGGTAGCGTAACGCTGGCGTATTCTCTTCTGGGTGGATTAAAAGGCGTGCTGATCACAGATTTTATTCAATTCATTATTGCGATGGTGGGTTCCATCTGGGCGACCATCTACATTCTGGATTTACCAGAAATCAATGGGATGGCAAACCTAGTCAACCATGAAAATGTGAAAGCCAAATTAGACTTAGTTCCAGATTTCTCTAATCTGGATATCGCCATGGGAATTATCATTATTCCGCTGGCGGTGCAATGGTGGTCCACTTGGTATCCAGGCGCAGAACCTGGCGGTGGCGGCTATATCGCCCAGCGCATGCTAGCCGCCAAAGATGAAAAAAACGCCACTTGGGCAGTCCTTTTCTTTAATCTTGCGCATTATGCCTTACGCCCGTGGCCATGGATCATAATAGGTCTGGCGTCTTTGATCATCTTTCCAGATATTGCTGCGCTGCAAGCGCAGTTTCCAGAATTCAGCGCGAGTTTTGTTAAGGATGATTTGAGTTATCCAGCCATGCTTACGTTCTTACCCGCTGGATTACTGGGGCTGGTAATCACCTCACTAGTAGCGGCGTTTATGAGTACGATCTCCACTCATTTGAACTGGGGCTCCAGTTATGTGGTCAATGATTTTTACGCAAGATTCATCAATAAAAAAGCCACGGAAAAGCAGCAAGTCAATTACGGCAGGTTTTCCATGTTACTGATGATGATCGCCGCTGCGGCGCTATCGCTGGTACTAGAAGAGGCAAAGTTTGCCTTTGATCTAATCATCCAAATAGGAGCAGGGTCTGGATTATTGTTTATCCTGCGCTGGTTCTGGTACCGCATCAATCCTTGGTCAGAAATTGCGGCCATGATTGTCTCATTTGTGGTTGCCGTGCTGTTTTTTATCAATCAATCAGAGAACCTGGGATTGGAAAATGAACTTTTTGGCGAGCTTGCCGGCTGGCAAATGATTTGTATCAATGTTGCGATAACCACGGTGGCCTGGTTGATAGTCACCTTTACTACACAGAAAAGCAATCAGGAAACACTGGACAGGTTTGATGCGCTCATATTTGGAAAGGAAAGCAAGTTCCACAACTTCCAATTTAAAACGCTGGGCTTTGCGCTTGGCACCATTGGAGTTTACAGCTTTTTGTTTTCTACGGGAAAAATTTTATATGGGGATGTGCTGAGTGGTGGTTTACTGGCCGGCTCATTTTTGATCTGTGCGGTTTTGCTGTTTAAATTCCGCAGTAGGATCTTTTAGGGTGACTTTGTTATTCGCTTTCCCGATAGGGAAGTTTATGCTGAGCTTGCCGAAGCACGAAAGCGGAATATTTACAAATCCGATCACATCAAAGAAGCAGATTGATTGCAAAAAATCTCAATACAGAAGGGCAACTATTTAAATTCTGTCAAGCAGGGAATGTAGTCGTAAAGGCAATAAAGCGGCTAGAAAATTTTACTTCAACAAGAAAACCACGCCAAAATTCAATCCCGTGCGGTTCAAACGGAAGTCATTGCCTGGACGATTTTCAAATAAATCAACAAATCCATTTTGGCTATCTAATTCAATAAACAGTTTTGCATTGCTCGCAATCTGATGGCGATAACCGATGGACCACGCCAGTCCGAAGTCGAAACTTTCAAACTCAAACTCTTGGTCTGACCCAAAGGTCGTTTCTGTCGCGCTTTGTAGAAAACCACCGTAAAGACCTATGTTGACGTACCAATCCAGCTGCTGGCCAAAATTAAATGACGCAGTCACGGGAACAGTAATATAATCCAGTTCCAGGTCTGTAATACTAAAATCGCGCCTGCCATCCAATCTAATAATCTCGTCTGCATAACCCTTGCGTTCCCAGTGTACACGTGCACGCAAGCCCACGCGATCAGAAAAGTAGTAGTGCGCTGATCCGCCAAAATTGTAGGCAAAAACCGGATCGTAATTAAATTCTGCCAGCCCATCAAAATTATCTATTCCTGAAACGCTACTAATTCCCACTCCACCTAACAAACCAAGTTCAATACTCCCTTTCTGCTGCGCAAAAATCTGGGTAGTAAAAAGGGCAATCGCGAGTATAAACAGCTTTTTCATCGTATGGATTTGTATGTAGGCAAGAAACAAACGTGCCAATTTTGAGACCTAATTGAAATGGGATGACGGTTTCTTTTTTTTTCTAACCTAAATGTATATTATTTGTTGCGTGTTTTAAATACCGAAAATTAGCAATCAAACTTATAAGGTATTGTAACAGGGTTTTATCTTTGTTTCAATTCGATCGAACCGGCACTATGAATTTTGATTTCCCAATCTTTATCAATAACGCGCCATCTACTAAATCCGCTTAATATTTTATGTTCTCTCCATTTATTATCGAAATAGTAAAGTAATTGAATTTCATTTTCATAGTTGTTTTCTGTTTCATAGTTGATTCGTTTTCCTTTAAAAATTATAGTCTCATTTTCTTCAGGTGCTAAAGTGTCAACTTCAGTCAGTGCATTCCGACCGATAAGCGTAATATTTGAAATTCCGAGTTCAGTTTTGTTAATAATCTTTACACTCATTTGATTGTTTTTTTCAAATGAATAGGATCGAAGAAACCAAATAAAAATTGAGCATATTATTAAAACAAAAATATTGATATTTGATTCTTTGATCCCTCTTAAGATCCCAAATCTCTTAAAATTAGAAATGAGTAAAATTACTAGTGATATTGTCAACAAAGGAATTATTAAAAGGACAAAAGAATAACCTACTACAAGATAATGATTTTTGAAAAATTCAAATTCAAAACCTAAGATCCCAATTCCGAGTAAAAGTGAAATACCTAACACGGAATAGAAAACTTGGTTTGCTATTTTCGAAATTTTGTTCATTCACAGCTTTTGTCAAATTTTTCAACCTGAATTTGAATAGAAATCCCCAGCAACGGACTGGGGATAACTGTTTCATTATTCATTCTCATCTGCTGCTTCCTGCTGTTTCTTGAGTTGCCTGCCCAGAATGTTCAGCTGTTTTTGTTTTTCCTGGATCAGTTCCATTTCCTTTACCAGATTATCTATATTCTTGCGTTGCTGCACGAGAAACGGATTTTTGTCATCTTTTGCGTTGATGAACTGCAGGTTGTTTTCCAGCTGTCGTACCTCGCCCTCGATTTCCTCACGGCGCTTTCTTAGATAGAAACGCTCGTTTTTCATGTCCTTTTCATTCCCTTGTTCTAGGCTGGACAGCTTGTTCTGATATTTCATCATCTCTGCATCCACCTCATTCATTCCAGAGCTCTTGAACTTTGCTTTTACCAGCTTGTCAAACTTATCTTGAATGTGTTTTTTGGAATAGGGAACGCGACCCACGGCTGTCCATTTTTCCATGATGGCCTGCACCTTGTTTTGCAGTGCGTCCTTGTCTTCTTCTGGAAGCAATTCTTTTAGCTCATTATAGATATCCACCTTCTGCTTGTAGTTATCCATCTCTTCCTTGTTGTCCTCCTTGCGCTGCTCTGTTTTCTTGTCAAAGAAACTGTTACAGGCTTTCTGGAATCGCTTCCAGATGCGGTCGCTGTCCTTGCGCGGCACGTGGCCTATGGTTTTCCATTCTGCTTGGATGCGCTTGATGACCTCGATGGACTCTGCAAAGTTTTCTGATTTCTCATGTTCCTCTGCAATCTCTACCAGCTTCATTTTTTTGGCGAGGTTGTCGTTTTGTTCTGTTTTTAAGTGTTTGTAGAAATCATTTTTTTCACGGTTGAACTCGCGGGTAGCCTTGCGGTATTCATCCCACAGCTGGTTGTTCACCTTTTTAGGCGCTGGGCCGGTTTTTGAGAAAAGTTCTTTTAGCACATTGATTTCCTGCAGGCGTTCCTGCCACTGGCGGTGGTTTTTTACGCCCTTGTATGTAATCTTCTGGATCTCTGTAATTATGTTCTCCTTGATCGTCTGGTTTTTCTCCAGTTGCTTGTCGCGCTCATCATAATAGGCCTGGCGCTTATCGTGGATAACCTTAGTCGCCGCGCTGAATTCATCCCATATGGGATCACGCTGCTCCTTTGATACAGGTCCAGCATCTTCCTTCCACATACGGTGCAGTTCCTGTAGCTCGCGCAATGCTTTATGGATATCTTCCTCATCACCCAGTTCTACTGCTCGAGCAATGATTTTCTTTTTGAATTCCAGGTTGCGTTCAAAGTCTTTGTCACGCAATTCACGGCTTACGTCTATGTAATCATAAAAATTCTGGGTGGCCAGCCTGTAGTCTTCCCAGGTAATGTTATACGCATCATGCGGTATGTTACCCGTTGACTTCCATTGATCCTGTAGCTCGCTGAACTTCTTAAAGGTCGTACCTATGTTTTCCTCCTCATCGATCAGGCGTTTGATGCCCTCGATCACCATGCGGCGGGTGGCCAGGTTTTCTTCTTCCTGCTTGCGCTTCTCGCGCTGGAATTCACCTTTCTGCTTACGGTACAGCGCAT
The DNA here is from genome assembly GCA_963740155.1 of uncultured Flavobacteriaceae bacterium. GTDB lineage: Bacteria > Bacteroidota > Bacteroidia > Flavobacteriales > Flavobacteriaceae > Nonlabens. The sequence continues at coordinate 1,056,526 of CAVUDE010000005.1, forward strand.
GCAGATCGCCGAATTGTAGTGCCAGCTCATTCTTATACTCAAACTGTGGCGCTAGTGGGTCATCGCTAGGTGGGTTAGCCTCTTTGAATTCGGCTTCCTTTTCCTTGCGGTTTGCGGCATCTTTTGATTCAAACTCTTTTTTGATATCATCAGCCTGCTTGCGGAAACTCTGAATGGGATATTCCTGCATCATGTGGCGCAGCTCATCAATCAGTTGCTTCATGGACATGGCGCCGTAATCCTTGGACGGTGCCTCTTTCTTGTAATCGGCATCTTCTTGCTCTTTCTTTTCTTTTTCAGAGGATGTTTTTAGCTTTTCTTCCGCTTTTTTTGCTCCCTCTGTCGCGGGTTGCTCCTTATTATCTGATGAGGTGGCAACCTCTTCTGCCGGGAGTTCTTTTTTCTCCAGTCCAGCTTCCACGGCATCATCCACCTCTACGATGGTGTCCTCACGGTCGTCGTTTGCCTGGTTTTCTTCTACAATCGCGTCCTCGTGGGTCGTGGATTCATCCACCCTTTTATTGACAGGTTTGTTTGTGCCCTCGACAATGGTGTCTTTTGAGGTAGATTCTACCTCCACGTTTTCGGCTTCTTTGTTGCTGGTTTCAGAGGTCTCAACCATGCTGTTTTCCAGCAGATCGTCTTGAGAATCTGCATTCTTTTGTTTTCCGTCTGCGTTATGCAGGTTGTCTTTTCCTTCCATTTTGTTGTATGTGTACAAGGTGGGCAAGATAAAATCTTTGGTTGCGCTTTACAAATAGGTAGCCGGGCTTTCGGAATATTTTATTACCGCAAGTGTCTTAGATGGCCGTGTTGATGGATGATTGTTACGCTTTCGCGAAAGCAAAATATCTTCAAACCCACTGCCCACAACCATCCACCTGACAAATGATGAGATGCGTAATCCCGTCGCAAATCGATTCCGTTATCTTTGTGGAATGTATAAAAGTGAAACCATTGTCGCGCTTGCCACTGCGCCTGGAGTAGGGGCAATTGCCGTTATAAGAATGTCTGGTCCCCAGGCGCATGCCATCGCTGGAAACCTGTTTGTCACCCAGTCTAAATCAAAGCCTTCTGGAGACCTAAAAAATATACCAGATCATCAGGCTAGCCTGGGATTTATCAAGAATGGGAAACGGGTGGTGGATAAGGTGATCCTGACTAAATATTCCACACCGCGATCCTATACGGGCGAGGACGTGGTCGAGATTTCCTGCCATGGGAGTACGTTTATACAACAGGAAATTATCAACTTATGTCTGGAAAACGACGCTCGTGCCGCGCAGGCTGGCGAGTTTACCCTGCAAGCATTTATGAATGCAAAAATGGATCTCTCACAAGCAGAGGCCGTTGCAGACCTAATCGCGAGTGAATCGCGCACCGCCCACGAGATTGCCATGAGCCAGATGCGCGGCGGCTTTACAGATGATATCAAGGAATTGCGCACCCAGCTGCTCAACTTTGCCAGCCTGATCGAGCTGGAACTGGACTTCAGCGAGGAAGACGTTGCTTTTGCAAATCGCGATGAACTGCGCGATCTACTCTCAAAATCCCAGTTAAAACTGCGTAAGCTGATCGACTCTTTTGCCGTGGGAAACGTCTTAAAAACGGGAATCCCGGTGGCAATCATAGGTGAGCCCAATGTGGGGAAATCAACTCTTTTGAACGCCCTGCTCAATGAAGAAAAAGCCATCGTTTCTGACATTGCAGGAACAACTAGGGACAGCATAGAGGACGAGATAAATATTGAGGGAATCCGGTTTAGATTTATCGATACCGCTGGGATCAGAGAAACAACAGATACGATAGAGACCATGGGAATCCAGCGATCCTATAATAAAGCAAACCAGTCAAACCTTGTGCTTTATCTCGTGGATGCGACCCAACTACTTACCAAGGCTCGTGTGAACCACTGCATGTTGCGCATACAGCTGATGAAAGAACGCTTTGCCAATAAAAAGATGGTGCTGATACTCAACAAGCTGGATCAGATCAACGGTATCGAGCTTTCTGAAATCCAGCAACGACTGGATCAATTAGGCCTGGATATTCCAGCGATCTCTTTGAGTGCAAAATCAGGTAAGGGAGTCGAGGAACTTAAGCAGGCACTGGTAACCAGCTTTAATAGCGGCCTACTCAACAGCAATGATCCCATCGTGAGCAACGCCAGGCACTACGATGCACTGCAACGTGCATACAGCTCACTAATCGACGTGCAAAACGGAATGGAGAATGAGATAAGCAGCGAGTTTCTCGCCATCGACCTACGCGCCGCGACAGAAGCATTGGGATTGATCACGGGAGAAATAACAAACGACGAATTACTGGGGAATATCTTTTCTCAGTTTTGCATCGGGAAGTGAGTTATTATACAAATTAAAAATTTGTATAATAGCTCATCCCGAGCTTGACTCGTGACATGACTTTATTAATACAAGCGAATATAATTTTCCGGGAAATTCCCCCTCGGGGGCTAGGGGGGCTGCATAGGAGTAAACAACCCTGAACATTGAACTATCAATTTATAAACATAAAACCCCTAGAAAGTCCACCGCAAACGTTTGCGGAATCACATTTTTGTCTCTACAACCTTTTAACTGATTTGAATTATATTTGCTTGTTATAAAATTGTAAAATATGAAAAAGATTTACTTTGTTCTGACAGTTTTGCTAGCGGGAGCATTTATGGTGACCGCGCAAAATCCAGATTTTGTGTATTACGGGAATGGCAATTCCAGTTTTGGTGGGCCTATCGGTCAGAGTAGATTGGTTATGTCTGACGATGGCACGACAATTACTATGGAATTTACGAAAGGAGCGGCTGATTTAAATGATTGGCTGGTTATTTATATTGATGCTGGTACAGCAGGTCGCACGGTCATCAACGGTGATGTACAGGATTATCAAGATGATAATCGAGTAGCTATATCTAATCGATTCGGTGGCGACATTACGTTTGCAGGAGGATTTGAGGCTACACATGCTATCTCGTTGAGGGCAAACGGATTCGGTGGATTGTGGGGGATCCCAGCTACAGGTATTGTAAACAGTGATCCCGATCCTATGTTTGGGAACGATTTAGAATTTCAAACTGCAGTGGGTGCACCTAGTGCAAATGATGACGCTACTTTTTCATTAACCTTTGATTGGACTAATCTAGGACTAACTTCAACTGATTCATTTAATTTTGTTGCTCTGTATGCAAATCCTTTTGGTGGAGGTGGTAATGATGCAAATTTTAAGTCTGATGAGTTCTATGGGAGTGCCACTGTAGGCGGTTCAGCGCCATCTGGTGACGTTGGTTTTTCACCAGTCACCATAGCAAATAATTTAAAATTCCCACCTGACCCGATAAATTCTATTCCAAATACGCCTGGTGATCTTGTTACTGTTAAAGATTGGGGTGATACTGCTACTTGGGCTGGCGGTGTTGTGCCCAGCTCTACAGATTATGTGGTTATTACACAGGGAAGCCAGGTAGGTATTTCCCAAACGGTAAATGTTGATAACAGAGTATTGATCGAGAGCCCTGCAGCCTTAGGCGTAAGTTCTGGCACACTGAACTTAAATGGAACCATCAGCGGCCAGGGTGCTGGCGTGAATCAATCTGGACTAGGCTTCTTCAATAATGTGCTGGATCCTACGGGTACACAAAGTGGATACCGTTTTGCCCAATTTGTCAATACTGAAAATGCAGTTATTGAAAGCTCAGTAAGAGTAGGAAGTGCGGTTTATATACCCGCGCAAACTGGAGCTGGTGTTACACGTGGTGCTGGAAATAATGGTCGTGCATTCAGATTTATATCCTCACCTGTTACATCTACCACACCTATACGAGATAACTGGCAAGTAAATCCACTGGACGCCAGTTTTCAGGCAGCAAACCCGGGTCAGACTTTAGGAACACATATTACCGGCTCTGCGACAGGAGCAAATGGTTTTGATCAAACCATAACTGGCGCACCATCGATGTTTGTTTTTGATAGTGGTACGGCAAATACTTGGTCACCTGTACCCAATACTGATACGGATGTGGTAAACGCTGGGAGTGCTTACCGCATCTTAATCAGAGGCGATCGCAATTACAGTCTTGCAGATCCCACTGCTCCACCACCAAATAATGATGTCTGGCTACAAACTAGCGGTAGTCTCATATTGACTGATGGTGGTTCTTTTAGTGGATTAAATGAGGCAGCAAACCAATTTAGCCTTATAGGTAACCCTTACCAAGCGACCATGGACTTTAGTCTTTTTGATTTTGTAAATCTTAATTCTAATTTCCTATGGGTATGGAATCCTAATACAAACTCGAGTGGCGCTTACGAAACAATCGATCTGACAGCAGGAACAGGTAACCCAAATGACCCTAAACGTTTTATCAAGCCTTGGCAGTCATTTTTTGTACAGACATTAGCAAATAATCCTGCTCAAATCGGTATACGCGCAGAGGATAAGGCCACCGGGGAGAACGAGAGTATTCAATTGCTTTCTACCAGTCCTGGCATAGAAATGCAACTATCAAAAGTCGATAACAATTTTGCCTCTGCTATTGATGATTTGAAAATTCATTTCTTAGGTGATAATACGTTTATCAATACAGAGGACGCAGTAAAGTTGACAAACATCAATGAAAGCTTATCCAGAAATCTCAGTGGTAACTTGCTTGCTATAGAAGGTAGGAATCAACCGGTTAACGGCGAGGTTTTACAACTTTCACTGGTAGGTATGAGAACCTCCGATTACCAATTTGATTTGGATATCAATGGATTGCCATCTGGTCTTGAAGCAGTATTAGTGGATGCAGCTGGAAACACTAGAACTGTACTGGTGGATGGAATGAATACTGTTCCTTTCACAGCAGATGATACTGTCGCTGCACAAATTGATCCGTCTAGATTCAGTTTAGAATTCCAAACTAGTACTCTATCTTCAAATTCAGTTGATACACTTGATTTTAAACTATATCCTAATCCAACTTCAAATGGTAGCTTCCAGATCGCTGGAAACTTTGCAGGATCTGATGCAAATGCGCAGGTGTATAGTCTAAGTGGACAATTATTACATAACGCTGCATTAGAGAATAATGTCAATAACATTGAAGTGGCAAATCTCAATAGCGGCATCTATGTGGTGACCATCACTGTAAATGGCTCAAGTAGGAGCGAAAAACTGATCGTAAAGTAAGAGCAGTTTAAATAAACTAGAAAGCGTGATCTTCTTGTGAGATCACGCTTTTTTTTATGCTCTACGGTGATAAAACCAATGCTGATATTCTAAGTATCTTTGCAAACTGTTTTTTAGGTACGCTTTCCTGCTTCGGCAGGCTCAGCATAAACTTCCCTAACAGGAAAACATAATTGCAAACTGTACCAATAATTTTGATCTCACTATTATCTTATGAAAGCTGGAATTGTAGGACTTCCCAATGTAGGTAAATCAACTCTTTTTAATTGTCTATCCAACGCCAAGGCGCAAAGCGCAAATTTCCCTTTTTGCACGATTGAACCTAACGTAGGAGTAGTCAATGTTCCTGATCCTCGCCTTGAGAAGCTGGAAGAACTAGTCAATCCGCAAAAGGTTCAGCCTGCAACCGTAGAAATCGTGGATATTGCAGGCCTTGTTAAAGGTGCGAGTAAAGGCGAGGGATTGGGGAACCAGTTTCTGGGGAACATACGGGAGACGGATGCCATCATTCACGTGCTGCGCTGTTTTGACAACGACAATATTGTCCATGTAGATGAGACGGTAAACCCTATCAGGGACAAGGAAACGATTGATATTGAACTCCAGTTGAAAGATCTAGAGACGGTTGACAAAAAACTGGAAAAAGTAAAGCGTGCGGCTCGTACCGGCAACAAAGATGCTATCCGGGAAGAAGAGGCGCTTAACAAGGTAAAAAACGCGCTCGAGGCAGGAAACTCTGTCCGCACGGTAGAAATGGACAACGATCTGAGAGCAGAATTTATAAAACCGTTGCAACTAATTACAGATAAGCCTGTACTATACCTATGCAATGTCAACGACGATGCAGCAGCTACTGGCAATCATTATGTGGACAAAGTAAAGGAAGCTGTAAAAGGTGAAAATGCTGAGGTGCTGGTTCTCGCTGTAGGGACAGAGGCAGACATTACAGAACTAGACGACTACGAGGAACGCCAGATGTTCCTGTCAGATATGGGGCTGGAAGAGCCTGGTAGCGCAAAATTGATACGTGCCGCCTATAAACTTTTGGATCAGCAAACTTACTTTACGGCTGGAGAGAAAGAAGTACGCGCCTGGACAGTAAAGGTTGGGTCCACCGCACCACAAGCGGCTGGAGTGATCCATACCGATTTTGAAAAAGGCTTTATACGTGCAGAGGTAATCAAGTACGATACCTATGTCGAGTATGGAAGTGAGGCCAAAGTAAAAGAGGCAGGTAAACTAAAAATTGAGGGCAAGGAATATATTGTTCAGGATGGTGACGTGATGCATTTTCTGTTCAACGTGTAGTCGACAGATCAGCTATTCATTCCAAAGCTCCCATGCGCGTTCTGCCTGATGTACCAGCATCTGGTAGCCGTTTGTGACTCTCGCGCCACGCTGTAATCCCAGTTTCGTAAAGAGCGTTTGCGCTGGATTATACACGAGATCGTAAAGCAAATGCTTATCGGTTAGGTGTTCATACGGTAAAGCTGGTCTGGATTTGATATCTGGATGCGTGCCCAGTGGCGTAGTATTAATGATTAATTCAACTTGCTGCAGTACCTCCTTATTGATTGATTTATAATCAATTGTAAAATCATCCTGAGGATCACGAGAAACCTTTAAAAACGGAATCTGCAAACTTTCCAGCGCATAGGCGACGGCCTTACTAGCGCCGCCTGTACCTAAAATCAGCGCGTTGCTGTTTATGGGGAGATATGGTTCCAGACTTTTAGCAAATCCGTAAATATCTGTATTATAGCCTTTCCAGTGGTTATCCTCGATCACGATCGTATTTACCGCTCCTATTTCTAGTGCTACTTCATCTACCTCGTCCAGAATGGGAATAATTGCTTCTTTGTAGGGTATCGTAACGTTTAACCCGCGTATGATCTCGTTTTTACCACCAGTTGTTTTTGTGGAATTGTTGTATAGTACGCTTTCGCGAAAGCGTAATAATCCACCCGCATCTGCAATCTCAAAATTGCGGTACTCGTGATCAGGTAATTTTAGCGCATCAAATTTCTGGGAGAAGTATGCACGGGAAAAACTGTAATTCAGCCGCTCACCTATGAGTCCAAAAATGCTTTTGGGAATCTGCATTGCCTAAACAGGATCTTTACTCGCCCACCGCTCCAATCCCAGAATCAGCACAAACCCGACAACCGCCAGAATTACGACCATCAATATCTGTGGATCTCCTGAGAAGTCGCCCGGCATAACGCTTTTCTCTAAAAACGGAACCTCGTTACCATGCCTGTCCAGCCTAGTTTCAATGACCTCTTTCCAAGGCCAGAGTTTGTTGAGCGAGCCTATCATAAATCCAGTAAGTAGGGCAAGGGTGAGATTTTCATAATTCTCAAAAAGCCAAGTCAAAATGCGGGAAAAAACCTTGAGTCCCAAAATACAGCCTAGGCCGAATAGTGCGAGATTCCCCAACAAACGCACCGCTTCTGACCAGTTGCCATCTGTAATGGCCTCTAAAAAACCAGAGATACTGCCCAAAATCGTTTTATAACTACCCAGTAACAACAACAAAAACGCACCAGATACACCTGGCAGAATCATGGCAATGATGGCGATAAAACCTGAGAAAATAATGTACCACCAGCTATCTGGGGATCCCAGCGGCTCTGCAATCGTGATATAATAACTCACCGCGGTTCCCAGAATAATGGCGATGATGACTCCCACATTCCACTTGGAAATCTGCTTGCCTATATATAGCACACTTGCTAGTACAAGCCCAAAAAAGAATGCCCATAAAAGCACCGGGTACTCGTCCAGCAGGTAGGTGATTAATTTTGAAAGACTCAAAATACTGATGGCAATTCCCAGCACCAGCGATCCCAGAAATCCTAGATTGTATTTGATAATGGTGGCCTTAACTCCCTGCGAAAAGAGATCTTTCACCACACCAAAGTCCAGACCGTCAATGGTTTTGATTAGCTCCTCATAGATACCGGTTATAAATGCAATCGTGCCTCCAGATACACCGGGAACAACGTCTGCACTACCCATCATGATGCCCTTAGCAACTACGGTCAGGTTTTTTCTGAATCCCATAAAATTCTTTGAGAGGTTTGCAGTTTACCTGTGGATCGTTTGCTTTCTATCAGGACCCACACTTACGACTTTGATGGGAATGTTGAGTTCTTTTTCAAGAAATGCGATATAGTCGTTTAGTTCCTTGGGCAGTTGTCTAGCTTCTGTCATGCCTGTTAGATCTGTTTTCCAGCAGGGCATACTGGTGTAGATAGGTTCTACGTTTTCTGACTCAATATTATAGGGTAAGTGCTGAATGGTCTCGCCTTTGTATTTATAGGCTGTACAAACTTTTAGTTCACTGAATCCTGAAAGAACGTCGCCTTTCATCATCATCAACTGGGTTACGCCATTGATTTTACAAGTGTATTTTAAGGCTACCAGATCTAGCCAGCCACAGCGGCGTGCACGACCCGTCACGGCACCAAATTCATGACCCACCGCAGCCATGCGGTTACCTACCTCATCAAAAAGCTCAGTAGGAAATGGGCCGCTCCCCACCCGGGTGGTGTAAGCCTTGAAAATACCATACACCTCACCTATCTGGGTAGGTGCAACGCCTAGGCCGGTGCAGGCACCAGCGGCAGTAGTATTTGACGAGGTAACAAATGGATAGGTTCCAAAATCTATATCTAGCAATGAGCCTTGCGCACCCTCGGCAAGTATGCTTTTGCCATCCTGTTGTGCATTTTGCAGGTATTCTTCAGAATCGATGAATTTCAATTCTTTTAACCGTTCTACAGCGGCAAAAAATTCTTCTTCCAGTTCTTGCAGATTGTACTGAATATCCACGTCGTGAAAAGTAATCAGTGCCTCATGCTTATTAGCAAGTGCGCGGTATTTCTCTTTCCATCCATCCAGTTCCAGGTCACCCACGCGTATCCCATTTCTACCGGTTTTGTCCATATATGTAGGGCCTATTCCCTTAAGCGTGGAACCTATTTTTGCCTTGCCTTTTGAAGTTTCACTAGCTGCGTCCAGCAACCTGTGGGTAGGTAGGATGATATGGGCTTTGCGTGATATGATCAGTTTGCTTTTGTAGTCTATATCAAACTTGTCCAGTCCATCCAGTTCCAGAACAAAAACAACCGGATCGATGACTACACCGTTACCTATTACATTGATGGATTTTTTATGGAAGATGCCAGACGGGATGGTGCGTAAAACATGCTTGATTCCATCAAATTCCAGCGTGTGCCCAGCATTGGGGCCGCCCTGGAATCTTGCGATGATGTCGTAATCTGCCGTGAGTACGTCAACTATTTTGCCTTTTCCCTCATCGCCCCATTGCAATCCCAGTAGTAGATCAACTGCCATTATTTCTCGTTTTCGGTTGGATTTTTAAGCCCGTAAAAGTATAAAGAATGGTTTGTTATCTGGACATTAAATACCTCTTCTATTGTTTGCTTGATGGACTCAATACGCGGATCGCAAAATTCAATCACCTCATTTGTATCCGTTAAGATTAAATGATCGTGCTGCCTATCAAAATAGGACTTTTCATAATGCGACTGGTTCTGCCCGAATTGATGCCGCCGCAGCAAGCCACAATCTATCAATAATTCAATCGTATTGTATAGGGTTGCGCGGCTTACCCTATAGTTTTTGTCTTTCATCTTACCATAGAGTGCCTCCACGTCAAAGTGCTCCTCACTTGCATAAATCTCCTCTAGAATGGCATAGCGTTCTGGCGTCTTACGGTGTTTATGGTCGTTGAGATATTGAGTAAAGACATTGCGTACAATCTCTTGTTCTTTTTCTAGTGCTGTGGTGGTGTCGCTCATGGCTTATTTTCTGGTGATCTTATCGATGCCGTTGATTTTATTCAGTTTCTGGATCAGGTTGTCCAGCATGCTTGTATTTGTAACAACTACGGTGATGGCACCCTTAAAGATACCATCATCGCTGCTAAAGCTAATATTTTTGATATTAACGTGCAGGTTTTCTGAAATAAGCCTGGTCACTTCCTGCACCAGTCCCATGCGATCTATACCAGTAAGCTTGAGTTCTGCACGGTGTTCTTTTTGTGAACTGTCGATCCATTTTGCGCTTATGATGCGGTAGGCATACTTACTCTGCAGGCTGATGGCATTGGGACAATTTTTCTTGTGAACCTTGATTCCCTCGCTCACGGTCGTAAAGCCAAAAACCTCATCACCTGGAATTGGATTGCAACATTGTGATAGCGTATAATCCAGCTGTTGTTGTTCCCGGCCAAAAACCAACTCATCATAATTCTGGGTGATCTCGTCCTTGTGCAGGTCGGGATTATCCTTTGGTTTTCTGATCTTGCTTTTGAAAAAGGAGTATAGTGCATTGCTGCGGCTATTGGCAAAATCCTTGATCGCCTTATTGTCAATATTACCATTTCCCACGCGGTAAAAAAGATCCTGGCTGGTTTTGAGATTGAAGAAGTTCACCATCTTATTGATGTTGGACTCGTCCAGAGGAATCTTCTGCGATCGCAGTTTACGGCCTAGGATTACTCTTCCCTCCTCGGCAATTTCTTTCTGATCTTCTTTAAGTGCGCTACGTATTTTTGATCTGGCACGAGCGGTTTGGGCGTAATCCAGCCAGTTTTTGGTGGGTTTTTGATTTTCGCTGGTAATAATTTCCACCTGATCTCCACTTTTCAAAACGTGTGATAGTGGGACAAGCTTGCCATTTACCCGTGCGCCTCTTGTCTTCATCCCTACCTCGGTATGGATATTAAAGGCAAAGTCAAGTGGTGTAGCGCCTTTAGGCAGGGATTTGAGTTCGCCAGCAGGGGTAAATACAAAAATCTCCTTGCTGTACAAATTGAGTTTGAACTGCTCTACAAAGTCAATTGCAGTACCCTGGGTTTCCAGCGCCTCCTGTAACCTGGATAGCCATTCTTCTAGACCGTCCTCCTTGTTGCCCTGCTTATATTTATAGTGCGCGGCATAGCCTTTTTCTGCAATCTCGTGCATGCGTTCAGACCGTATCTGGACTTCTACCCATTTGCCGTCAGGCCCCATTACAGTAATATGCAGTGCCTCGTATCCGGTAGATTTAGGCGAGCTGATCCAGTCTCTCAACCTAACAGGGTTAGGGGTAAAGTGGTCTGTAACGATGCTGTAGATCTTCCATGCCAGGAATTTTTCATTCCTGTAGTCACTTTTAAAAATGATGCGCACGGCAAACTTATCGTACACCTCGTCAAAGGTCACGCCCTGCTTGAGCATCTTGCGCCTTATGGAAAAAACGGATTTAGGCCTACCGTGGATGGTATAATTCAATCCCTCGCGGGTAAGCGAGTCGTCTATGATACCATTGAACTGGCGTATGTATGCATCCTGCTCCTCCTTGCTTTCCTTAATGGATTGCTGTATATCTGTAAAGACTTCGGGCTCTGTGTATTTGAGTCCCAGATCCTCTAGTTCTGTTTTTATATTGTAGAGACCCAGGCGGTGGGCGATGGGCGCATAAATGTAGAGTGTCTCACTGGCGATCTTTACCTGCTTGTGCGGCGGCATGCTTTCCATGGTCTGCATATTGTGCAGCCGGTCTGCGATCTTGATAATGATTACCCTGATATCATCGTGCAGGGTGAGCAGCATCTTGCGGAAGTTCTCTGCCTGGCTCGAGATATCTGCATCTTTCTTGAGGTGCGCGATTTTGGTCAGTCCATCGACTATAATGGCGATGGTAGGATCAAATAATCGTTCCAGATCTTTGAGGGTATACTGGGTATCTTCAACGACGTCATGAAGTAGGGCAGCGGCGATTGCGGTGGCGTCCAGTCCTATTTCTTTGGCAACGATTTTTGCCACCGCGATGGGGTGGAAAATGTAAGCCTCGCCACTCTTGCGGCGTTGTGGTGCATGGGCATCTACGGCCAGGTCAAATGCGCGTCGTATGAGTTTTTTATCCTCTTTGGAAAGCGTCTGATAACTTACAGCAAGCAGGTCTTTATAGGCTCTGGCGATCAGTTTATTCTCGTCTTGCACGTCCACTTCGGTCATTAAGTAAAGTTACGCCATCCACTCGTTATGGGCAATTGCTTGTGGTGTGGATAATTGTTTTAGATGATTACGCTTTCGCGAAAGCGTAACTCCCACAATCACCAGAACTAAACATGAACTTCATACCCGCTCACTTACCTTATAATGTTCCCTGTCGTCCCCGTGGCGCACTATAAGTTCACCCAGGAATCCTGCGATGAAGAAGAGCGTTCCCAGCAACATGGTCGTGAGTGCTATATAGAAATATGGGTTATCTGTCACCAGGCGATAGGGTAGGTTGTGTTGCAGGCGGTAGAGTTTCATGCATCCTATATACGCCGCGAGTAGGAACCCTGCGATAAACATGATGACGCCCAGGGTGCCAAAAAGGTGCATGGGCCTGCGACCGTATCTAGATAGAAAAGCAATAGTCATAAGGTCAAGGAATCCATTGATGAAACGGTTGTAGCCAAATTTTGTCGCGCCATATTTTCTGGATTGATGCTGGACGACTTTTTCAGAAATATTCTTGTAGCCCGCATTTTTTGCCAAAACCGGAATATAACGGTGCATTTCACCAGTCACCTCAATATTTTTTACTACGTCTAGTTTGTAGGCTTTTAACCCACAATTAAAATCGTGTAGTTTGAGACCACTGGTTTTCCTGGCCGCCCAGTTGAACAACTTGCTGGGAAGATTCTTCCCGATAACAGAATCGTAGCGTTTCTTCTTCCAGCCGCTGACCAGATCGTAGTTTTTATCTGCTATAAGCCTATAGAGTTCAGGGATCTCATCTGGTGAGTCCTGAAGATCGGCATCCATGGTGATGACCACTTTTCCGCGGGCGGCGGCAAATCCTGCGTGCAGGGCCTGTGATTTGCCATAATTTGTAACAAACCTGATTCCCCTCACCGCGCTATTTTCCTGCTGGCTGATTTGCTCAATTATCTTCCAGCTATCGTCTGTACTGCCATCATCTATATAGATGATTTCATGCGCTACCGCGAGTTGTGTAAGAACCCTGTCCAGCCATTGCTGCAGTTCTGGCAGGGAATCTGCCTCGTTGAGCAGTGGTATGACTAGTGATAACTGCATCTAGGCGGCGGCTGGTTTTTTCTTAATCACAAGTGCGATGATAAAACCAGGAATCAGATATCCTAAAAACTCCATAGCAATGCTGATCAAACTGGTTTTAAGCGAGAAATCTGCTACCATTTCTCCTACTTCAATTCCTTGTGCCTGCAATTCTGCTTTCCGTTCTGCATACGTTTGCAATGCTATGTCCTGCATTTCTGGATATAGTTCGTTGAATATTAAATAGACGATGATGAGTTTTGATAGACAGATCAAACCTATGCACACTACATAAGCTACCATGGCGCTTTTTAGATCGATGAACTGGTTCAATTTGAATTTGCTGTGCACCTGAGCGATTATGGCGAGCAGCATGGGGATCAGATAAATAAGAACCGCATATAGACCACCCGTCAAAATCTGATTTTCAGATAAATAAATATACAATCCAATCAAAAACACAGATCCTATCAAGCCATAAACAAGGCCGGTTTTCCTAACAATATTATCCAATGACAAATTTTTTATTGCAGCAAAGATAGTTTCTAGTCAATTTGAGACAATAGTTAGGTATGAATGAGATATCAGGGGTATTTTTTACGGTGATATATGTTGTCCAATAAAAGTAAAGAATTATATTTGCACGCTGAAAAAGACAGGCAATCATGCAAAAAGGAATCCATCCAGAGAATTATAGATTAGTTGCGTTCAAGGACATGTCTAATGAAGAGGTGTTTATCACAAAAAGCGTAGTGAATACAAAAGAGACCATCGACGTGGATGGTACTGAATATCCACTTATCAAACTTGAGATCTCTCGCACTTCTCACCCATTCTATACTGGACAGACTAAACTAATCGATACGGCTGGTCGTATTGACAAGTTCAAGAACAAATACAAGAAGTTCAAGAAGTGATTTTGCACTACCCTATAATATAAAAGCACCTGGCGACAGGTGCTTTTTTTATGAGATCAACTTTCACTATTTCTGTCATCCTTACCTAATCAGTATGATTTTGAGCGTGTTGACACAACGGAATCACCAGTGTATCAATAATCTTTACAATTGCTAACCTGCGTTTCTTAAGGGTGAACTGTATTGTAAGGCTTTATAATTATTGATCTGCCAAGAACAGTCATTCAGACAGCTATAAAAAGTCTTTTGTCTTACGTCTTCAAGCGTGAGCGATCTTTCGTCGTTTAAAAATGCTGATGATGGTTAATTCATTCTAAAGTGTGGGCTGCGCTCCTGTTTCACGTCTGTGATAAAATATTTGGTATCTCCCCAGATAAAGAACGTGCCGAATTTCTCCTCGTATTCCAATTTCACATACTCGCCCTGATATTCTTTCAGTTTCTGGATTACTTCTTCCTCACCATCCATCACCGAAAACTGAAATATCTGCGCACCGCTTATTCCCTGCGATATTTCTCCCTCCCAGGTTTTGACCAGCACACCCTTATGTGAGAACTTGATCAATTCACCGCTGCGTACACCGTCAGAATAATTCACAAATCGTAAAAACACATACCAAAGAATAGCCATTATCACTATCGTAGCCAGAATGACGCCTAGAATTTTTCTCATACCATTGAATTGAACAGCAATCCAGTGAGGATTGCAATGCCAAAACTAAGCAATGTCCCGATCAGAACATATTCTGTGAGCTTCATGTTTTTTGCTTTACTCAGATCACCAAACCTGAACACTGATTTTGCTGTGAGCAAGAATCCCACTGCGCTAAAATTATCTGTTACCACAAATATGAATATGAGTAAACGTTCAATGATTCCTATCCAGCGGCCCGCATTGCGCAGGCCGTAAATACCTGTTTTCTTTTCCGTAAGCTTCCACCTGGTAAAGAATACTTTTAAACCTATCGCTACTGGGCTGGTGAGTAGTAACACACAAGCAATAAAAGGCCAGAAAAGGCGGATAGTATCTTCTGAAACAATAAAGTTTATGGGATTGATCGTTAGGGTGAGCCCGACTAGTATTGCCATATGCAATATCTGGTCTATCAGAAAAAGCCAGCGATGGTTGCGCTTATCACTCAAAATTATTTTAAGCGCATCAATAATTAAATGACTTGAGCCTATGGACAGGGCAACCCACCAGTATTCAATTTTCCATAGTACCAGCCATGAAAGCAAACCATGAAGTGCCGCATGAACATATAACCATGCTGATTTAAGTTTGTTTTTCTCTTTATGTCTTACCCAGCTATCTGACTGCAGTACAAAGTCTACCAGCAAATGAACCGCAAGTAATTTAGCTATAATCTCCATTTCTCACATCATTGTAATACTGGTCAAATAGCACTGTAAGCTCGTGTATTTGTTTCCAGTAAGCCCGCTGCAGCCTGCGACTTACCGTAGCTTGCTGCAATCCCAGTCTCTCACCCATTTCTTTTTGAGTGAGTCCTGGATTTGTTATCAGCTCATAGATGATCTCGCATGCATTTGTATTCCATGTGTCTAAATAAGTAAGTGCTTGATAAAGGGCATTGTTTAAATAAGCATCCCACAAAGTACCAGAAGATACCATCAGATTGCGATCCACCTCTTTTAATCTATCCAGCAGATGACCTGATCTTTCAAGTGCGCTGCCTGATGACCTTGCCAAATTTTTATCTTTAACTTCAACACTTCCTATTCCTATGGAGAATCTAACATTTAGATTACACTCTTTCTTAAGTGCGGTTTTGACCTGTAAACAGTTGAGTAGCGCCTTTTCTGGATGTTTGATCAGCACCTGAAAGCTATCCCCTCTATAGATGTCATATAAATTGCTGGTAGATATGATCACTAACTCTCTCTCTAAGATGGGCATGAATTGCCCCGCATTCTTTTTTGAAGAATCTATAATATCACCCGCAACGACAACTTGACCTTTAAGCACACGGCAATATATTACATTATTCCGTTATAAAACATTATATTACTTAAAAACGTAATAAAACTATATATTACATATTTATGTAATGTATAGCTCTTGTCATTTTAAACATTGAATTATCGTCTAACTTCAGAAATACAGTCCACCGCTGATTATAATTCAAGTTTAATTACAATTTAGCCTCAAAAGCATCTGGATCATTCTCAATAGCGCGATCTACCAATTTAGAGTCAATGGACTTATTGGCTTTGGCGCCCAGTCTTTTTAATTTCTCGACACCGGTGATTAGATTTCCCCTACCATCGACCAGTTTGTTCATACTGGCACTATAGCTCTTTTTGACCGTCTCCAGCTGGGCACCTACTTTAAGTAGATCCTCGCTCAGTCCCACAAATTTATCGTAGAGCGCACCCGCTGCATTTGCAATGTCCAGCGCGTTTTTCTGTTGTTTCTCGGTTTGCCACATGGTATCAATGGTGCGTAAGGTGGCGAGCAGGGTAGTAGGAGTGACGATCACAATATTTCTGTCAAACGCATCGCTGTAAAGATTGCCGTCCTGATTTAGTGCCATGGCAAAAGCCGGTTCAATAGGTATGAACAGCAACACAAAATCTGGACTTTCCATGCGGTATAAATCGTGGTAGTTCTTTGCAGATAATTCGACGACATGCCTTTTTACCGCTGCCACGTGTTCCTTGAGATACTTATTTTGCAGTTGCTCATCTTCCTCGTTTACATAGCGTTCATAGGCGTTAAGAGATACTTTTGAGTCTATGATCATCCTCTTGTCACCGGGCAGGTTGATTATCACGTCAGGAAAAACGGTCTTGCCCTCTTCTGTTTTAAAACCTTGCTGAACCTCGTATTCAGAGCCTTTGACCAATCCTGATTTTTCCAACACGCGTTCCAGTACCAGCTCACCCCAGTTGCCGCGCATTTTTGCATCGCCTTTCAATGCCCTGGTCAGGTTGCTGGTTTCCTTGCTCATTTGCTGGTTGAGTTCTTTCAGGCCTATGATTTGCTGGCGCAGCAGGCTCTGGCGTTCGATCGTATCCTTGTGTGTGTCTTCCACGCGTTTTTCAAAACTCAGAATCTTGTCCTGTAGCGGCGATAAGATCTGCTCAATGTTCTTTTTGTTTTGATCGGTGAATTTTGAGCTTTTCTCTTCTAGAATCCTATTGGCAAGGTTCTCAAACTCCTTACTGAATTTCTCGTTCAGTTTCTCGATTTCTTTTTGTGCCTCGTTATGTTTTTCTTCCGCTTTCGCGAAAGCGGTACGATATTCAGCCAGTTGCACCGCGAGCAGCTCTTTTTGTTTTACCAGCTCATTTCTTTCTTGGTCTCTTTGCCGTTGGCTTGCTTGTTTTCCTGGGAAGATTTTTCAAGTCTCTCAATCATATTTTCCAACTGTGCATCTTTCTGTTCCAGCTGGGTTTCCACCTTTGTGTATTGCAGTCGCAGGTCATTGCGTTCATCGATCACCTGTTGTGATTCAGCTTTTAGAACCTGGTATTCCTGATTCACTAAAGATTTCTCTTCAGCCAGTTTTTCATTCTGGCTGCTCCATTTTGTATTCAACATAAAGTATATCACGGCGGCTCCTACCACCATACCTGTGATCAGAAAAAAGAGACTGGATAAATCTGCGGACATGAAATGAAATTTTTTGGAAGTCAATCGCGCCGATTGCGATCAACAGTAAACTTAAGCTTGCATCATCAATGCTGAAATTGACTAGGCAAACAATTTTTTAATGTTTAACAGAATTGTTCTAGAATTCAAAACATGCAGGAACAGCTGTAGAAAGAACTATTTGCTTACCTGTTCTAGGATGCGCAAATTCAATCGTTGTCGCGTGCAACAAGAGCCTGTCTGATCGCTTGCCATATAGATCATCGCCTACAATGGGGCAATTTAATCCATCTGGATGAGCGGCATGAACCCGCAGCTGATGGGTGCGGCCTGTGATGGGGTAAAAATGTACTTTGGTTTTATTAGTTGATACTTCTATCACTTCAAATCTGGTCAACGCCGGCTTGCCGCCACCATGATCCACCATCTGATATGGGCGATTGTCCAGATCGACCCGTAATGGCAGACTGATTTCCCCGCTTTTTGCGGGAAGAACTCCATCCAAAACGGCTGTGTATTTCTTCTGAACTTTTCGGTTTTCAAATTGCTCCTGGAGAATTCTGTGGGCATCAAGATTTTTAGAGAGGATCATTATTCCAGAGGTGCTCATGTCCAATCGATGAACAATCATGGGGCCAGCATCGGGATGTTTTTTTCTCAAACGCCTTTCCACACTGTCCTTGATATTGATCCCCTCAACTGATAAAAACTCGGCAGGTTTATCGATGGCGATGATATCATCGTCCTCGTAGATAATTTCTAGACGCTTGTTTGCTGCTGGGTTTTTCAACACGGGATTGGGTTCCACGTCTAGTCCCTGTAACATGTGTTCTAGAATGGGTTCACATTTTGCGCGACAGGCAGGATAAAAGTATTTGTGTTTTCTAATGCGTGACTTGAGTGGCTCGCCGTACCAAAACTCTGCCATAGCAACGGGTTCATAACCGTGCTGGTAAGCAAATTGCAGCAACTTGGGTGCGGCACAATCCCCAGTCCCTGACGGTGGGAAATCGGTCTTGCGGTCTTGAAAAAGTTCCAAGGCATCTTTGTGCTCACCATTTGCATTGAGAAATCTGTACTGGCTAAATATCCATTCCTGTAGTTGCTGAGAACTCTGCTTACGTTCTTTTTTGAGGGCGACAAGTTTTGCGAGAATTGGTTCTAATTGTTCTTTGAGCCTATTTTCTTTTTCCTTTAAATAGAGAGAATATTCCCTGATCATAAACTTTGTATGGATGCTAGTTTGCTTATGTTGAGACACTAAGTGTTCAAACCTTTCTGCATTCAGTTCTTTTGCCAGCCGCTCGCGTTCTGCTTTTCTTTTTTTGCGGTCTGTAATTTGTTTCAGGCGTTCGTCTTCCATCAGGCGTGAGTGAAGAGAAAGCATTTGATTCAGCTGAGTTTTCAACTTATTTAGTTCTGGATTTTGTTGAATATTGCGGATTTCATGATTGATCTCAGCTAGTCTCTGGCTGCCTGATTCATAGCGATTGCCCGGAGTGAACACGTCAAAAACGGGCGGAACGAAATAAGAATCCTTTTGCCCGCCTGTGATAACGCCAGAGTACGCAGCGAGAAAACCCAGCTCACCCTGTTTATCGCGCACTACCAGTACGCCAAACATTTTTCCCCGCGCGTACTCATACCCATCACTTCCCATTCCCAGTGCCGTAAACCAGTCTCCCAAATCATCCAGATAATGCTGCGCTTGATCTGCGGCTAGGCGACACAATTCATGCGGTTCATAGTAAAACGGAAAAGTGAACTGCGCGGGCAGGTCAATATTACCGGTAGGCTGCTGGAACCTGTGAAACATACATTGTTTTTTATAGTACAGACCTAGAGACAAAATAAGAAATGATCAAGATCAAAGAATCAAGACAAAAGACAAAAGACAAAAGACAAAAGAATCAAGACACGAGACAAAAGATTTTGCTCTCGTTCCTAAAGAGAACTCAAACGGGGAAGTGATTTTTGTCCATTACCGGTTTAAATGACTACTCATTTAATTCTAGTATCATCATTGCAGACGAGCTGTTTGAAAACGTACTTCTGCTTTTGATTTTAGCGTAAGTGTTAGAAGGCGATGATTGCTGATTCTGATGAAAAGTCCTGTCCCAACAAGTCTTAAGTCCAATGTCAATCGACTTCTTGCCTCAGGCAGAAGAAAACAATCTTTTATCAGTAGGAGATGTAATGACTTAACAAGAATCGAAACTCTCACACTCCCATATTCTTTAAGACCTTGTTAATCTTTTTGTCCAGCTTTTCTTTGACCTCTGGGTAATCTGCCGTGTTTTCTAGCTCACCTTTTACTGATACATAGAACTTGATTTTAGGCTCTGTCCCGCTGGGCCTGGCAGCGATTTTAGTTCCATCTTCCAGATAAAAGATCAGCACATTTGATTTGGGTAGGTCTATGGCGGTGGTGTCACCAGATATTTTGTCTGTGCTTAAACTGCTTTGGAAATCCTCGATTTTTACCACCTGCTGCCCAGCGATATTTTTGGGTGGGTTTTCCCGCAGGTCGATCATCATCTGCTTGATCTCGCCTGCACCGCTGATTCCTTTCTTTACGAGCGAGACCAATTTTTCCTGATAGGCACCGTGGATCTGGTAGAGTTTCAGTAATTCCTTGTAGATGGTTGAGTTGTTTGCTTTCGCGAAAGCGTACATCTCACAAGCCAGCAAACTAGCGGTAACTGCATCTTTATCCCTCACAAAATCACCCACCATATATCCGAAACTCTCCTCACCACCGCCTATGAAATCCTGGTCAGGGTGATCCTCAATCATTTTTGCGATCCATTTAAAACCGGTGAGTCCCTCCTTATAATCTATCTCGTGGTGAGCTGCCAGATCGCGCATCATGGGCGTGCTCACGATCGTGGAACCTACAAAAGGCTGATTGAGTTTCTCTAGATCGCTGCGTTCTATAAGAAAAGCGGTCATCGCGACCATGGTCTGATTCCCGCTGAGCAAGACCATTTTGCCATCGTTGTCACGCACGGCAATGCCCAGGCGATCACAATCGGGATCTGTTCCTATGATAATGTCTGCATGAATTTTATTTGCCAGTTGCAGCGCGATCTCGAGTGCCGCTGGTTCTTCCGGATTCGGAGATTTGACGGTGGGAAAATCACCGTCTGGGAATGCCTGTTCTTTAACCACATGTAGATCCGTATATCCAGCGCGTTTGAGAGTTTCTGGCACCATGGTGATACTGGTACCGTGCAGGCTGGTAAATACCACTTTAACACGTGAGCGATCTACCTCACCTGCGATCATCCCGTTTTTAAGACTGGCATTGGTAAAAGCATTATCGTCTTTTTCTGTGAGAGTGTGGATCAGTTTCTCGTTTCCATAATAGTTTATATCCGTAAACTGTAGGTTTTTGATGGTTTCCAGCAGCTCGCTGTCTTGCGGTGGCACCAGCTGGCCGCCGTCCTGCCAGTATACTTTATAACCATTGTATTCTGGTGGATTGTGGCTTGCGGTAAGCACGATCCCTGCGTGGCAGTTTTTATGGCGCACCATGAATGATAGGGCGGGCGTGGGGCGCAATTCCTCAAAAATATAGACCTCAACGCCGTTTGCGCTCAGCACCTCTGCGCAGGTGAATGCCAGGCTTTGCGAGTTGTGGCGGCAATCATAGGCGATGGCGACTTTTAACTTGTCATCTGGGAAAGATTTCTTAAGGTAGTCTGCTAGGCCCTGCGTGCTTTTGCCCAGGGTGTATTTATTTATTCTATTTGTTCCCACACCCATGATACCGCGCATACCACCGGTACCAAATTCCAGATCCTTATAGAATGACTCCTGCAGCTCATCATCCTGAGCATCCAGCATTTTGAGTGTCGCTTCTCTGGTTTTCTGGTCAAAGGGTTCTTGCGTCCAGCTTTTAGCCGTGGTTTTTATATGCTGTAGGTCCATTTTCTTTTGGTTTGTCACAAATGTAGGATATTGCAGGAAAGCATCAGAACGTAAACAGAGTTTGTCGCGAGGCGCCAGGTGGAAATTCGCAAAATGATTTCAAACCCGCGGTTTGATACGATTCGGTAACTGGTTTTTACAAGTCGGTAGGATGAACGCCTCATGAACGCTTGAAGAACCGCATATTTGTCAACAGAATTAGAGAATAGCCATGCGCAAAGTCATCAGCACCATTTTTATAAGTTTAGCCATTGCGCTGGCGATTAGCATCATCAATTTTTCTAATGGTGGTTTTATCTCTCTGGATAAGCTGGCGCTGGATTTGGCGATCAATTTTGCCTTTGCCATTACCATCACGGTGGTCAACACCTATTACTTTGACACGCTCAACCGTTTCCTCTCGTGGGAGATTAAACCACTGGCACGCCTGATTACCGGTGTTTTGGGTTCTGTCATTCTTACCATGGGATGCCTTTTTATACTCATCACGCTGGTACGCATGATTGTGTTTGATCAGGAATTCTCCAAGGCAAGCAGTAATCACGGTGCCGATTTCTACACATTTGGATTGCTGATTACCATGATCGTATCGCTCATATTTCACGCATTCTATTTCTACAAGGAACTACAGGGTAGGCGGGTAAAAGAACAAAAAGTGATCGCCGGCACGGCAACGGCAAAATTTGATGCCCTTAAAAGCCAGCTGGATCCACATTTTTTATTCAATAGCTTAAATGTGCTGGTGTCGCTGATTGAGGAAAATCCCAAAGCCGCTACAAGATTTACCACCTCACTTTCCAAAGTCTATAGGTACGTCCTTGAGCAGCGTAGCAAGGAGCTGGTATCCATTGATGAAGAACTCAGGTTTGCGCGCACCTATGTCACATTGCTCAAGATGCGTTTTGAGGACAGTCTAATCATTGACATTCCAGAATCCAGTATCGATGCAGAGGGAATGATCGTACCGCTAAGTTTGCAGTTGCTACTGGAAAATGCGGTAAAACATAATATAGTAAGCGACCAGCAACCACTGGAACTCAAAGTCTATGAAGAAAACGGTCATCTGGTAGTGCAGAACAATTTGCAGACAAAGGCCGTGGTTAAAAAGAGCAGCGGCGTGGGGCTACAGAATATTGCGTCCAGATATGCGCTTTTCTCAGATAAACAAATGACCATACAAGAGGAGGAACAATACTTTAAGGTAAACCTACCCATCATCTATAAGACCGACACAATGCAAGCAACGATTCCAGCTCAGGAAGCAAACTTTCTAAAAGCAAAAGACCAGGTAAAACAGTTAAAGGATTTCTATCAGGCCGTCATACGATCTGTATTTCTGATATTGTTCCTGTGCATGCTCAATTATTTCACTTCAGATTTCCCCTGGGCCGTATTCCCTACGCTGGCTATATCATTTGGCCTGACGATGCATTACCTGCGCACTTTTGACAATAATTTTTTTCTGGGACGTAGCTGGGAAGAAAAGAAGATTGAACGATTGATGAACGATAAAAACTTTTAAAATGAATACACAAGAAACCTATCAGGAAAGATATTCCCGCGCAAAGGCGAGGGTGGAGGAAATACGTTCCTTTTACTCGCACCTAATCATTTATGTCATCATCAATGCCTGTATCGCGGCATTCAATTATTATCTGGATGAGTGGCGCAACCCCTGGTTCCTATTCCCGCTCGCGGGCTGGGGAATAGGATTGATAGGTCACGCACTGGGCACATTTAATATGAATCCGTTTGTATCTCGCGACTGGGAGGAAAGGAAGATAAAAGAACTAATGGAAAAGGATAAAAACCAAAACTTATGATCATGTCAGGAAATTTAAACGAGCAAGAAGCCTATACAAAAGCAAAAAGACGCGTGGATGAGATCAAGGCATTCTACGTTCACCTAATGATTTTTCTAGTAACCAGTACGATTACATTAATCATAGGATGGATTCTATCCTACGAGCTGTTTATCGTATTTATCGTGGGCCTGCTGGGCTGGGCAATAGGAGTGGGAGTGCATGGGATCAATGTTTATGGCCTTAATCTATTTCTGGGAAAGGACTGGGAAGATCGCAAGCTCAAGGAAATAAAGGATAAACAAAACCAGGAGAACCATGCGTAGTATAATCATAGAAGATGAAAAACCCGCTGCACGCAGGTTACAGCGCCTCCTTACCAGTATGGGAGTAGAGGTAGAGATCGCGCTGCACAGCGTCGCAGAAAGCATGGACTACCTACTCAATAACGAGCATCCAGACCTTATTTTTCTGGACATACAATTGAGTGATGGGCTTTCCTTTGAAATATTTGACCAGCTAGAGGTAAAGAGCGCGGTCATTTTTACAACCGCCTATGATGAATATGCCCTACAGGCCTTTAAACTCAACAGCATCGACTATTTATTGAAGCCTATTGATGAAGAGGAGCTCGAAAGTGCCGTGGATAAATTTAGGGTACGCTTTCGCGAAAGCGGAAAAACCACCAGCCCCGCCACCATCGATCTGCAGCAGATTGCGCAATTGCTGTCTAATCCCGTGGAACGAGAATATAAGAAGCGTTATACTTCAAGAGTGGGCGAGCATCTCAAACTATTCACGACGGATGAGATAAATCTATTTTACAGCGAGAATAAAGGTACCTACATCAATATAGGTACTGGCCGCAATTACCTTATTGATAATAAGCTTGAGGGGTTGGAAAATGAACTGGATCCAAAACGCTTTTTTAGGATATCCCGTCAGGCAATCGTTAATGTAGATGCAATTAAAGACATGGTGAGTTATACAAATAGTCGTTTACAGGTGAAGATTGAGTCGTTCAAAGAATTCCCTTTGATCGTGAGCCGAGAGCGCGTAAAGGACTTTAAACACTGGCTTGAGGGTGAATAATGCAGTTATTTTTCCTCAAACTCATAAATTTCTTACAACGCCCATTTGCTTTAACGATTTCTTAATATGCCAGTGGGGGGAATGCAGCTAGTTTGGTCATATAATCAAATAATCTATTACCATGAAAAAATTGACCTTATGGGGTTTACTGCTCATAGCAGTTGTTGCTGGTGGCGTTATCGCTGCTGATCACTTGGACGCACCTGCCGTTGCAATGGAGCCCACAGATATTGCAGACTTTTATGCTTTTGAGGGTGAAAATGCTGCATCAACCGTATTTATCGTAACCGTACCTGCTGCAGACAATTCTTCAAATTTTAGCGAGAACGTTATGTTTGAAATCAATATTGATAACACTGGCGTCGATATGGGAACTACTGGTGTTACTGAAGATCTAGTTATCCAATGCCTAAGACAAGGAAACAGAATGTATTTCTTCGGGCCATATGCACCTAACTCTACTGGATTATCTAACACTATCGATGAAAACGCATTTGTAGGCAGTGTTGCTATAGGTGGAGCTGGCGAGGATCTAAATAACGGTATTCAAGCATTTGCTGGACATCGTCGTGACGCATTCTTCTTTGACTTTGTAGCGTTTAACGATGTTGTTATGCAATCCACCACCAGCCGAGGGTTCGGCGAGGATGGTGACAACGACCTTTGAAGATGATAATGTAAATGCCATCGTTCTTGAGGTGCCTAATGCACTAATGGGCGGAGCACCTACTCACATAGTTAATGAATTGGTTGCCGGTTCACCCGCTCTTCCAAGTTGCATACAATGTTTGGGTAACTAGTAACAGACGATAATTTAACGCATACAAAAATTTTAATACGATGAAAAAATTCTTATATATAGCAATGGCTGCCTTTATGGTGACTGCTTGTAATAATGATGACGATGAGCCTATAGGTGTGATTACCGCTGATACTGATTTTAGTGGAACATTTGCTCAGGCAGACCAGATGGGAAGACCAGGTATCAATACCGTTTTCACACCCACGGATGCTGATGAAAATGAGTTTAATAGAACCATTCCTGCTAACATGATAGCTGAATTTCAACCTACTTTTTTGAATACTGTAGGTGGTCTTTACACGGCTTATGGTGCGATGTATGAAAATAATGTTCTAGGTCTAGATGCTGCGCCAACTACTACAGCTCTTGCTTTGATGTTCTTCAGGTCGCGCCGGATGGGGATCAGCCTTATACTTTTGATCCCAGTACAGGTATCCCTCTAACAGGAAGAAGATTACAAGATGATGTAATTGATGTATCTCTTATTCTTCTATTCGGCGGTAATGATGGTGACCGTTTTAGTGGTCAGGATACAGACGGAGATGGTAATGCAGATTTACCCAATTTAGTAAGCGACAACGTAGGAGTTGAAAGTGGTGCAGTAAGTAATAGTTTTCCTTACTTAACGCAAGCTAGATTCTAAAATATAGTTTTTGCAAACTAAGCCGATTCTCATTTTGAGGATCGGCTTTTTCATTTAATCCATTCAACCATGAGAAAGATATATTACCTCTTATTTGCGACCTTGTTGATTAGTTGCAATGAGAATAAAGAGAATGAAGATGCAACCGAACAAATCGTAGAAAGATCTGATATTCAAAAGTATCTAGACTTGCCCATGCCCACACGTGACGCTGACCAGCGTACCGCAGATAGTCTAGGTGCAATTTCAACCAATGATCCTACTAAAATCCTGACCAGCGATAAAGTTGCAGGAATGTATGATAGGCTTTTTGATACTTATGCAACTGTTGAGGATCTGAATAAATCCGTACGCTACCGCGAGAGTGTAGTTAGAAACCGCGCTATTAAACCAGAGGGTGCAAAACGCGCCCTAGCTCAAGCCTATATCAAGCAACACCGCTTTAAAATGGCCGATAGTTTGATGAAGTCCTTTACGAGCGAGTATGCAAGCCGCAACAGTAAGCTGGTCATGTTTGATGTGGCAATGGAGTTAGGCCGCTATGAAGAAGCAGAAAATCTGCTGGACGAGTTGCAGAATGAGAATGATTATAACTATTTAATCCGCGCAGCAAAATGGAATGACTACAAGGGCAAGCTAGACAACACTATCATGCACATGGAAAAAGCCTTAAAGCTGGCAGAGGAGAGTGGCAATAAAAGTTACAAGTTGTGGTGCTATTCAAACATTGCAGATTATTATGGGCATGACGGTCAGATTGAAGAGTCTTACAACAGCTATCTAAAAACACTGGAGCTGGATCCAGATAATAACTACGCACTCAAGGGAATTGCATGGATCGCCTATTCTCACGATAAGAATACAGAGCTGGCCATGGATATTCTATCCACCTTGTACGACCGCCATCCCAGCCCAGATTACCTGGCTCTCATGGCAGAAATCAAAGAATATAATGGTGAGCTGGAGGAAGCTGATAGATTAATGGATACGTATCTGGACAAGATAAATAATCCAGCTTACGGCAATATGTATAATACTTACCTGATTGAAGAGCTCGTACAGGGAAATGAAAATCATAGAGGACAGGCGCTTTCTATCGCAAAAGAAGAAATAGGGAATCGCGCGACCCCAGAAACCTACGATTTACTGGGATATGCACTATTACTCAATGATCAAAAAGAAGCTGCTCTGGAAAACCATAAAGAACATGTAATCGGCAAGACGTTTGAACCAGTTGCCGCTTATCATAGCGCTTTGATCTATAAAGCAAATGGCATGGAAGAAGCAGCAGCAGAATTAAAAGAAGAGCTCATGGAAGCTGGCTATGAACTGGGACCTGTCATGCTAGAAGAGATAAAAAGAATTTAAACGACTGCTACTTGCGATTTATCGATGCCACCTTAACGACTGAATAAAGTTTTACAAAACTATAAGTCAGTGGCTGGCAAAGTATTTACTTTCGCACCTTTGATCCCATTTATGCAACTTGCTCTAGAGGCTCGAGATATCCACAAATCATACGGTGAGTACAAGGCTCTCAACAACATAAACCTACAGGTTCCACAAGGAAGCATTTATGGTTTACTGGGGCCTAATGGCGCTGGTAAAACCTCCCTCATCAGGATCATCAATCAGATCACCATGGCAGATGCTGGTGAGATACGATTGAACGGTGAGTTGTTACAGCCTAGGCACATTGAGCAGATAGGCTATATGCCAGAAGAGCGAGGATTGTACAAATCAATGAAAGTGGGAGAGCAGTGTATCTACCTCGCTAGGTTAAAGGGATTGTCAAAACAGCAAGCAAAAGATCGCTTGAAATACTGGTTTGATCGGCTGGATATCAATGGCTGGTGGAATAAAAAGCTACAGGAACTTTCTAAGGGAATGGCGCAAAAAGTACAGTTTGTAACCACTGTCATGCATCAACCCAAATTGCTGATTTTTGATGAGCCTTTCTCGGGATTTGATCCTGTAAATGCTAATCTTATAAAAGATGAAATCCTACAGTTACGTGATGAGGGAGCAACCATCCTGTTTTCCACGCACCGCATGGAAAGCGTTGAGGAAATGTGTGATCATATCGCCCTGATTGATAAATCAAATCTTGTTCTGGAGGGCGAGGTAAATACGGTAAAAGAAAAATTCAGATCCCGCAGATATGCGGTTTCACTAATCACAAATAATAATGCTGGCGTTTTTGAAAATTTGCCCGCAGAATATAATCCTGTTGCTACAGAATTAAAGGGACTGGATCAGACGCTGGACTTTATCATCACCATACCAGAACATAAAACAATCCAATCAACCCTTAGCTGGTTAACCGGTATGGGTGAGCTGGTTCATTTTAGTGAAGTGATCCCCACGATCAACGAGATATTCATTCAAACTGTTTCTGACAATGGATAAGTTGTGGCTCATTATAAAAAGGGAATACTTGAACAAGGTGCGGAACCGCGCATTTATCATCATGACATTTGTATCACCGCTTATTTTTGTGGGTGTTATCGTGCTTATTTCTTTTCTAACAAGCCTAAACAGCGATGGCTCTAGAGAGATTGCCCTACTAGATGAAAATCCAGCCTCCTACAGTAAGCTGTTTAAAAGTGATGATTCTAATAAATACATAGATTTAGGAAGTAATTCCCTTGAGGCAGCGAGAATAGCGACAAAGGAGTCTAACTACTACGGGCTGATCCACATTTATGGCGACGCCCAGGATCCACAAGTAACCTTTTATTCTGATAATTCACCGCAATCTAACTTCATAGACCGCATCGAGCGCACATTAAGCACTGCTGCTACAGAAAGTCAATTGATAGAACAGGGAATAGACCTAGAGACGATTGAGAACTCTCAAGTCAATACGCTGGTACGGCTTGAGACATTTTCAGGCGAGCAGACCAGCAAGCAATCTGCGTGGGTAAAGATTGCTGCAGGTGGCGCTGCTGGTTACCTACTTATGATGTTTATCATTATATATGGCAATATGGTGATGCGTTCTGTCATAGAAGAAAAAACAAACCGAATTATCGAGGTAATCGTAAGCAGTGTAAAACCTATTTACCTCATGCTGGGGAAAATTACCGGAACCTCGCTGGCTGGGATTACACAGTTTGCCATCTGGGTGGTTTTGGGTGGAGTATTACTTACTATAGCAACCTCCATTCTGGGCGTGGAAGGAGTTTCTAATCCAGCAAATCAAGACATTGTCCAGCAAACTCAAGATCTTGATCAGATGGAATTGTTGATACAGGATATTTCACAGCTCCCTATTGTCACTCTCATTGTTTGCTTTTTCATCTTTTTTATAGGTGGCTACTTTCTATATGCATCCATTTATACGGCTATAGGCGCTGCAGTAGATAGCGAGACAGATACACAGCAATTCATGCTGCCGGTAATTCTACCGCTTATGCTAGCGATATATGTGGGATTCTTCTCGGTGATGGATGATCCCAATGGTACTACTGCGGTAGTCTTTTCCTATATTCCACTTACGTCACCCATTGTGATGTTGATGCGTATTCCGTTTGGGGATGTGGGGACTGGGAATATTATTTTGAGTATCGTGATTCTTTATGCGAGTATCTTGGGCGTGACTTATGTAGCTGCCAAAATCTACCGCATAGGCATTCTCATGTACGGCAAAAAAACTAATTGGAAAGAACTTTATAAATGGCTTAGGTACTAATGGATTGGTCAGAAATTAAGGATTTTCTCACATACCCACTCATCGGGAGCGCAGATTCTGGGAAGTTTTATCTTTCCACATGGATGATTATTGTTGCAGTGCTGGCGATTCTTACCACGACGCTTATCCTGCGACTTTTCAAACATTTCTTCACCCGCAAGATGAGCCAGGTGGACAAGCTCAAGTTCCAGAGCATCTTCAAGTACTTCAACTATGTGGTTTATATCATCGTGGTTGCGGTTATTCTCAATAGTTCAGGAGTCAAGATCACTGCTTTCCTTACCGCTGGTGCCGCGCTCTTTGTGGGATTGGGTTTTGCGTTGCAGGATCTGTTTAAAGATATTATTGCTGGGATCACCATATTGATAGATAAATCTGTTTTGGTGAGCGATATCATTGAGATGAATGATAAGGTGGGTCGCGTGGTAGAAATCAAATTGCGCAGCACGCGCGTCATTACCAGAGATGATAAGATACTGGTGATCCCTAACCATTTATTCCTCTCTGAATCAGTTTACAATTATACCCAGAACCACCCTAAAACCAGGGAAACAGTATTTGTGGGAGTGGCTTACGGTAGTAACGTACGGCTCGTAGAAGAACTCCTTATAAAGGCTGCCATAGAACAGGACGGCGTTATGGAAAGACCAGAACCTTTTGTGATGTTCAACAACTTTGGGGACAGTTCACTGGATTTTGGACTATATTTCTACGTGCGCGATAGTTTTACAGACCCACGGATCAAGAGTGATATCAGGTTCAGAATAGACA
Source organism: uncultured Flavobacteriaceae bacterium (assembly GCA_963740155.1). Classification (GTDB taxonomy): domain Bacteria; phylum Bacteroidota; class Bacteroidia; order Flavobacteriales; family Flavobacteriaceae; genus Nonlabens. The sequence continues at coordinate 1,087,063 of CAVUDE010000005.1, forward strand.
AGTTCTTCCGTGAGAACAACGTGACCATTCCTTTCCCACAGCGCGATGTGCATTTTTATCCTACTAACAAACAAGAAGAATGATGTTGAAACGATTGATATTGTGTGTGTTTTGTTTCGCTTTCGCGAAAGCGTACTCACAAGGAACAGATTTATTCAGAACAGAATACACCTACTTCCCACAACGCAATTCTGATAACAGCTTCCGCAGGTTCAGGACTTTTGTAAACGTACCGCTCAAAGTAGGCGAGGGGGCTTATATCGTTCCGTTTCTAGAATACAGGAATGTCCACCTGGTAATACGCGATGATGATAGGTTCCAGGAATTCAATACGGATAGATATGAAAGTTTCCAGCTAGCAGTAGGCTATACATTTAAGATGAAGAGGAATTGGCGATTTGGTTCCAGGCTGGGTGTGCTGGCAGCATCTAATTTTGATGAGGGAAAAGCGCAGAGCGATGACTTTTTTGCGGTGGCATCTGTCTATTTTATCAAAAATGAAAAAGACCGTACAGATGGTGGTAAGCCTTGGCAACTGGTCGCAGGTGTACAGTACAACACTACCGCCGGGCGTCCATTTCCCCTACCGTATCTTTTATATTACCGCGAGATAAGTGAAAAGCTTAGTTATACGGTGGGCGCGCCTAAAATGAACCTGCGTTACCGTTTTGACGATAAGCATAGTATTCAGGCATACGTGAGATTGGACGGTTTTTTTGCCAATATCCAAAATGACGTAGTCGTAGAGGGAAACATTATAGGTGAGAACGTTTCCATGACTACCGCAATGGGTGGTCCCGGTTATCAGTACAATTTTACCAAACACCTTTCTGCCTACGCATACATAGGCTATACGTTTGTCAATGAAATAAGGGTCAGGGACAATGAGTTCAACGACGCAAAAATTGTAAATACAGATAATACTTTCTACTCTAGGGCAGGAATTAAATTCAAGATATAATGGCTCACATACTACTGATAGAAGACGAGGCTGCCATACGCCGCGTCCTAACTAAAATACTGACAGAAGAAAGCAAGGACTATAAAGTCACAGAGGCAAATGATGGTCTAGAGGGCACAGAATTGCTCAAGGACAATGATTATGATCTCGTTCTTTGTGATATCAAGATGCCTAAAATGGATGGTGTCGAGGTGCTGGAGGCTGCAAAAAAAATAAAGCCAGAAGTGCCATTTGTTATGATCTCTGGTCACGGTGATCTGGATACAGCGGTAAATACCATGCGCCTGGGAGCTTTTGATTATATCTCAAAACCGCCAGATCTCAACAGACTGCTCAATACAGTGCGCAATGCATTAGACAGGAAAACACTGGTCGTTGAAAATACCCGTCTCAAGAAAAAGGTAAGCAAGAACTATGAAATGGTAGGTGAGAGCGAGCTCATAACGATTATTAAAAATATTATTGAAAAAGTCGCCCCTACTGATGCGCGTGTCCTTATTACCGGCGGCAATGGTACAGGCAAGGAACTGGTGGCTCACTGGCTGCACGAGAAAAGCAATCGATCCAAAGGCCCATTTATCGAGGTCAACTGTGCAGCGATTCCCAGCGAACTCATAGAGAGTGAATTATTTGGTCATGTAAAAGGAAGTTTTACGGGCGCAAATAAAGACCGCGCAGGGAAATTTGAGGCAGCAAATGGCGGTACTATCTTTCTAGATGAGATAGGCGACATGAGTTTGAGCGCTCAAGCCAAAGTACTGCGCGCACTACAAGAAAATAAGATCCAGCGGGTAGGAAGTGATAAGGATATAAAAGTTGACGTACGTATTCTAGCCGCGACAAACAAGAATCTGAAAAACGAAATAGAGGATAAAAAATTCCGTGAGGATTTATATCATCGACTGGCAGTTATCCTCATTAATGTTCCCTCCCTCAATCAGCGTAAAGAAGATATCCCAATCTTGATCAATCATTTCGCAAAAAAAATCGCCAAAGAACAAGGCACACCAGTAAAAAACTTTGAGGAAGACGCCGTTGACCAGCTCATGGAATACGACTGGACTGGCAATATACGCGAGCTGCGCAATGTCGTGGAAAGGTTAATCATCCTAGGAAGTGAAAAAGTCACTCAAGCAGATGTCAATGCTTTTGCGAGTAAATAGGTTAGATGATCACCGATGATTAAGGACTTTTCACCTGTGTACCGCTTTTTCTGTAGAACGGGTATCTCTTTTTTAGGGTGATGAATGAAAAATCAGCGGATCACTCAGGGCTAGGAAAAGAAATCAATTCATCAGTTCTCATTACCTTGCTTATATATGAAATTCAACCACAAGGACTACCTCGCAGATAAAGACTTTAAAATCTCTGAATATCCCACCTCTCTAGACTCTCAATCGTCAGAGGATGAGGTGAAAGACCAGTTGAGCGAGGTTCGCAAGGATCTGGCAGATTTTCAGGAGAGACTATTTGCTCATGGCCGTCATTCTGTGCTTGTTTGTTTTCAGGGGATGGATACTGCGGGTAAAGACAGTATGATACGGGAGGTTTTTGAGAAATTTAATGTGCGTGGCGTAGTCCAGCACAGTTTTAAAACACCCTCCAAAACCGAGCTTGCGCACGGTTATCTCTGGCGTCATTATATCGCACTACCTGCCAGAGGAACTTTCGGCATCTTCAACCGCACCCATTATGAGAACGTTCTCGTTACGCGGGTGCATCCTGAATATTTACTGGCTGAGAAACTTCCTGGAATTCACGATCCAGAAGATGCAGATGATGAATTCTGGAAGATGCGCTTTGAGCAGATCAACAATTTTGAAAAGGAACTCGCCCAGAACGGCACCTTTGTTTTCAAGTTCTTTCTCAATCTAAGTAAAGAAGAGCAAAAACGCAGGCTGATCAGGCGTCTGGAAAAGCCAGAGAAGAATTGGAAGTTTTCGGCAGGCGATCTGGATGAGCGCAAACTCTGGGATAAATACATGCACGCTTACCAGCAAGCTATCAGCAATACCAGTAAGGAACACGCGCCATGGTACATTATCCCGGCAGATGATAAACCAAAAGCCAGATTACTAGTAGCCCAGATTCTCTTGGACAGATTGAGCCAGCATAACTATATCCAAGAACCTACGCTGGATCCACAAAAAATCGCCGACCTAAAGGTATATCTTCGCGCGCTCAAAAATGAGTAGGCGCTGCCTTTACTCGCAAATCCAGCAGCTTGATCCTGCAACCACTTTTACGTGAGGTTCCCAGAAACGTCAGTCTAGCCGTGCCCATCGTTTTAGGACAGCTGGCGCACATGGTGGTTGCCGCCGTTGATAATATCATGGTGGGAAGATTGGGCGCCCTTGAACTTGCAGCGGTATCACTGGGCAACACATTTGTTTTTCTTGCTATGTCGCTGGGTATAGGATTTTCATTTGCCATCACACCACTTATAGCACAATACGATGCGCAGAATGACTGGCAAGGCTGCAAGCGTGTGCTGGACAACGGCCTACTACTTTGCATCATCATAGGTTGTACGCTGTGCGCCGCACTCATCTGTAGTGAACCCTTATTATATTACATGGATCAGCCGCCCCAGGTGGTGGAACTGGCGCTACCATACATGCGTATCCTCTCGTTTTCCATGATACCGCTGCTGCTCTTTCAGGGACTCAAACAATTTTGCGATGGTCTATCATTCACGAGAATGCCCATGATCGCGGCGATTATCGCAAACGTGATTAACGTAGCGGTGAATTATGTTTTCATATTTGGCAAATTTGGGATGCCCAGAATGGAGGTAGAGGGCGCAGGGATAGGCACACTTACTGCACGGGTCATGATGGTGGTGATATTAATGTTTACGCTTTCGCGAAAGCGTACTCTCTCAAAATACCTCAACAATTTCAAACTCTGGTCTGGTAAAACCATGAGGCGCTTAATATATCTGGGGACCCCCACGGCGCTGCAGATGTTTTTTGAGGTCTCACTCTTTACGGCAGCAATATTTCTCGCGGGCTCGCTGGGGGTCATAAGCCAGGCGGCAAATCAGATCGCTTTGAATTTATCATCACTCACTTTTATGTTTGGGGTAGGGCTGGGGGTTACCGCGACCATCAGGGTAGGGAATCAATTAGGGATGCGGGATTTCATAAGCATGGTGCGCATCGTGCGTTCATTATTACTTATGACTTTTGCCATGGAAATCATATTTGCTGCGATCTTTATTGCTGGACGTTTTTTCCTGCCCACCATATATATAAATGATGCTGAGGTGATCCGTCTTGCAGCGGGAATCATGTTTATAGCAGCACTTTTCCAGATAAGCGATGGCTTTCAGGTACTTTTAATAGGCGTGCTGCGTGGTTTGCAAGACGTATGGATACCCATGGTAATCTGCGCCATCGCTTATGGGCTGGTGGGTTTACCCATTTCTTACTGGCTAGGATTGAAATCAGGATACGGTCTCAATGGCGTCTGGATAGGATTACTCATAGCGCTTACCGTATCTAGCATTCTGTTATTTTTGAGATACAGATATAAGGTCGCCAGACTTAGATAGGGATTCTCGCAATCGATGTTTTCAGTTATATGTTATCAACCAGCTCGTAGAACTATCCGCTGCAGAATTAGATGATAGTATTGCTATCATATATTTGGTTGAGTTGTCAATACACATCGAGCTAACCCCAATGGTGCCAGCGCCTACATCCACCAAGACGCATTCCTATCGATGGTAATCTCGAGGCAGGCAGTGCGATCGATTATGAAGTGCGGGAAGATGGCAACGGCGTATATTTATGGTGGCGGCGGGAGAGGTTGCGATTGCGGGACATGGCCTGGGAAAAAGAGATGCCATGGGTGTAGAGGGAGCTGGAAAGATTGAGGTAGCTGCAAATTCCCCTGCACGCGTTCTGGTAATACAGGTGCCCATGGAGTTGTAGCAAGGTCAATGGACTATGGAGGCTGGATACAGCGACCGTATTTCATGTTTTGGTAAAGGTAGATTGACATACGGTACAAATTGAACGGTGGGGATTGTGGGATCCGTGATTTTTTTCACTTCCCAAACCATTGATTTTAAGAGCGGTAAAATTTATTTTCAATAAACATCAAATTATTTTCCAATTTCGTTTGGCTGGCAGGAAAAAGGGGTGCTATATTTGCACCCGCTTAGCGAGAGAGGCACAGTCCTTTTGAGCTTGCGACAAGGCCTGGGAGGCTGGCCGCGATACCCGTTTGAAGACGGGTCGCTGCGAGAGTAGGTCCGGGTCGTTCTTTGAGATATTGTAAGACAGCACGCCATACCGATCGAGAGATTGGTATTGGTAGATTTATAAAGCGGAATAGTATATTTATTTGGGTCATAGTCGGCCGCCGCGTCGTTTTCCTTGAGTGGGGGCGACGTGGAAGAATGACAAGTAATGACGATGAAGAGTTTGATCCTGGCTCAGGATGAACGCTAGCGGCAGGCCTAACACATGCAAGTCGAGGGGCAGCACGGGTACTTGTACCTGGTGGCGACCGGCGCACGGGTGCGTAACGCGTATACAACCTACCCACTACTGGGGTATAGCCCGGGGAAACCTGGATTAAGCCCCCATGGTCCATAGGAGCCGCATGGTTTCTATGGTAAAGGCTACGGTAGTGGATGGGTATGCGTCCCATTAGCTGGATGGTGAGGTAACGGCTCACCATGGCTACGATGGGTAGGGGTCCTGAGAGGGAGATCCCCCACACTGGTACTGAGACACGGACCAGACTCCTACGGGAGGCAGCAGTGAGGAATATTGGACAATGGGCGGGAGCCTGATCCAGCCATGCCGCGTGCGGGAAGACGGCCCTATGGGTTGTAAACCGCTTTTGTACGGGAAGAAACCCACCTACGTGTAGGTGGTTGACGGTACCGTAAGAATAAGCACCGGCTAACTCCGTGCCAGCAGCCGCGGTAATACGGAGGGTGCAAGCGTTATCCGGAATCATTGGGTTTAAAGGGTCCGTAGGCGGGGATTTAAGTCAGTGGTGAAATGCAGGGGCTCAACTCCGGCACTGCCATTGATACTGGGTCTCTTGAATCGCCGTGAAGTGGGCGGAATATGTAGTGTAGCGGTGAAATGCTTAGATATTACATGGAACACCGATTGCGAAGGCAGCTCACTAACGGCGCATTGACGCTGATGGACGAAAGCGTGGGTAGCGAACAGGATTAGATACCCTGGTAGTCCACGCCGTAAACGATGGTTACTAGCTGTCCGGCCCGATTGAGGGCTGGGTGGCCAAGCGAAAGTGATAAGTAACCCACCTGGGGAGTACGTTCGCAAGAATGAAACTCAAAGGAATTGACGGGGGCCCGCACAAGCGGTGGAGCATGTGGTTTAATTCGATGATACGCGAGGAACCTTACCAGGGCTTAAATGCAGTATGACAGTCCCGGAAACGGGATTTTCTTCGGACATATTGCAAGGTGCTGCATGGTTGTCGTCAGCTCGTGCCGTGAGGTGTCAGGTTAAGTCCTATAACGAGCGCAACCCCTACCGCCAGTTGCCAGCATGTAAAGATGGGGACTCTGGTGGGACTGCCGGTGCAAACCGCGAGGAAGGTGGGGATGACGTCAAATCATCACGGCCCTTACGTCCTGGGCCACACACGTGCTACAATGGCATGGACAGAGGGCAGCCACACCGCGAGGTGGAGCGAATCCTCAAACCATGTCACAGTTCGGATCGCAGTCTGCAACTCGACTGCGTGAAGCTGGAATCGCTAGTAATCGCATATCAGCCATGATGCGGTGAATACGTTCCCGGGCCTTGTACACACCGCCCGTCAAGCCATGGAAGCTGGGGGTACCTGAAGTCGGTGACCGCAAGGAGCTGCCTAGGGTAAGACCGGTAACTGGGGCTAAGTCGTAACAAGGTAGCCGTACCGGAAGGTGCGGCTGGAACACCTCCTTTCTGGAGTCTCTTAAGTGAGGCAAGAACCGCGTCGTCCCCTACTGGGAAGACAAGCGGCGGCCAGGCCCGAATATATACTTATGTAATGACGCATCGCATGCGTTTTATTTACTGCGGCGCACCACGTGCGCAAAGAGAGAAGTACTGTCTTAAGGAATATCTGGAAGAGTCCCGTAGCTCAGCTGGTTAGAGCGCTACACTGATAATGTAGAGGTCGGCAGTTCGAGTCTGCCCGGGACTACCATTAAAAATACGTGCAGGATCGTATTCTGCCACGCTTTCGCGAAAGCGTGTAAAAACAAACCGCGACGTTCATTAGTATATAGGAAGGAAATTCTGGAAGTTGGGAATTCAACATTCGTGATTCTGAATTCAACATTCTGAATTTCGACATGGGGGATTAGCTCAGCTGGCTAGAGCGCCTGCCTTGCACGCAGGAGGTCATCGGTTCGACTCCGATATTCTCCACCACGTACCCGCGCATGCGGGTATCTCGATGTAACGGCAACTGCCTTTCATTGAGTACGTTCTTTGACATATTGTAAGATCAAACGAGTAACGTCCGTCCGTATTCATACGGATGGGCAAAGTAATAGAAAGATAGAGTGGCTTCCGTCGTGATGATGGGAGTCAAGAAGAAAAGGGGCAGGACCCGATGGTATCGTTGCCGTCGACAAGGTCTGCCATGACAAGCAAGAAAGGGCGTATGGGGGATGCCTAGGCTCTCGGAGGCGATGAAGGACGTGATAAGCTGCGATAAGCTGCGGGGAATGGCACATACATTTCGATCCGCGGATTTCCGAATGGGGCAACCCACTATATTGAAGATATAGTACCCGCAAGGGGGCAAACCTGGTGAACTGAAACATCTAAGTAGCCAGAGGAAGAGAAAACAATAGTGATTCCGCCAGTAGTGGCGAGCGAACGCGGAAGAGCCCAAACCACATGGCTTACGGGCCGTGTGGGGTTGTAGGACCACGACATGAAGCACAGAAGGAACCGGAACCCGCTGGAAAGCGGGGCGATACAGGG
>CAVUDE010000005.1:1100000-1139066 GCA_963740155.1 uncultured Flavobacteriaceae bacterium
TATTCCCAGTTTTCCTTTATAATTAGTCTTGTTTTCCTCGTTATAGCTTCCCTCTGCACGCGCGTTAAGCACATAGGTTTTTTTGTGTGCCCACCTAGGAGTAAAACCATAGGTAAACAATTGTATCTCGCCAGGTGCTTCCATCGTAATTACTGGTACTTGTTGACCGGGTCCTACGTTTACATTTTCTTTAAATGATTCCGCTTTCGCGAAAGCGGCATTGAAACGTTTCTCATATACCCTTAATGCTGATACTACAGATACTCGTCCACACATAACTTTTAATTTAGGAACAATTCCATTTTTGAACAGTTCAAATATATGGAAATAATCCCAAATTTGAAATTATTATCAATGTTATTGGAATAATTCCAAATTGTGTACATTTGTCTCATGGGAATAGAACCGAGTATAGAGGCCAAACGTTTTAAAGTAGTACGCGAGGAACTGGGATTTACGCAAAGTGAGTTTGCGCTGCAGTTGGATGCGGGTAGGAGCACTGCAGATATCGAGCGGGGAAAAAAGAAAATTACAGGTAAGATTATTGCCGAATTGCTTAAACAGCATTCCATCAATCCTCTCTGGATGTATGGTTTTAGTTTCAATAAGCATATTGAGGTCATGGGACAAACCAGTCCCAAAGTAATAGCACTGGACGCTCACGAGCGGGAAAATATGCTTATGGTTCCCGTAAGAGCGAGCGCAGGATATGCAGATAATGTGATGGATATAGACTGGTATGAATCACTTCCCACATTTAATATACCGCTGCCTCAATATAATGATGGTAGTTTTAGAGCCTTTCAAGTGGAGGGCGATAGTATGCAGCCCGTTTTGAGATCTAAGGAATGGGTTATGGCCAAAGCTGTAGAAAGTGTACGGCTCGCAAATGATGACCGCATCCATGTGGTGGTAACCTGCAATAGTGTAGTAGTTAAAAAGCTTGAAAAGGTGGCAGGTCAGTCATATGTCAATTTGATATCACTTAATCCTGAGTACCCAAATATTGAGCAATCCATCGACGGTATATCTGAGTTATGGGAAGTGAACTCTCACTTGAGTTTTGACCTGGATGAACCGTCCCAGAACGACGCCATTACTTCTCTACAACAAGGACTGGAATCATTGAAAATAGAGATAAACAAACTGAAGAAATAACATCTGGCTGATCTGCTAGGTTATTGATACACTGGCGATTTGTATACCTTACCATCTTTCATCACAAACTCAACTGCTTCTAAAATAGCTGGTTCAGTTTCGGGATTTTGAGTAGTTGCCACGAGATCTGCAATGAACGATGGTTTTACCTGTCCCAGCTCATTTTCCATATTCAGTAATTTGGCCGGCGTTATGGTGGCAGATTGTAAAGCTTCCATCATAGGCATTCCAGCTTCCACCATATAGGCAAACTCCTTTGCATTCTGGCCGTGCGCAAAAACACCGGCATCTGTACCAAACACAATAGGCACACCGCGCTTGTAGGCGCGACTAAAAGTTCCTTGAATCTGTGGGCCAACTTTCCGCGCTTTGGGCACAACAATTTCTGGGTAAAAGCCATCGACTTCAGCTTTTTCTGCGACTTCCTTACCAGCCGTAATGGTAGGAACTAGATAGCAATCCATTTCTTTCATCTTGTCCATCGTGCGCTCACTCATATAGGTGCCATGTTCAATGGTTTTTACTCCGCCCACGACGGCTCTATACATTCCCTCGTCGCCGTGCGCATGGGCTGCTACTTGAAAACCGTAATCCGCAGCGGTCTGGGTTATTGCCTTGATTTCTTCAATGGTAAATTGTGGGTTACTGCCATTTTTTGCTACACTCAAAACACCGCCCGTGGCTGTTATCTTAATACAATCTGCACCGTTTTTATAGCGGTGCCTGACGGCTGCCCTGGCTTCATCTACGCTATTTGCAACTCCCTCGCGTGGTCCAGGGTTGCCCATGAACTTTTGATTGCTTCCATTGCTGGGATCTGCATGCCCGCCGGTAGAGGCTATGGATTTTCCTGCCGTGAATATGCGAGGTCCTGGCACTTTGCCCTTATTAATAGCATCTCGTAGTGAAATATTGATACCGCTACCACCTAAATCGCGCACGGTGGTAAAACCAGCCATCAGGGTGACTTCTGCATATTTCACTGAATCGTAAGCTACGTCAGCTGGGTCATCCACATATTTTTGCACATAGGCGTGTGGATTGTACTCTGTCTCCATGTGCACGTGCATATCTGTAAACCCAGGCATTGCCCAATAATTTTTTAAGTCAACAACTTCAGCATCAGGTTCTGGATCTAAAAAGCCATTGTTCACGCTAACAATGCGATCATTTTCAACGACGATGGTTGTTGCATCCATCCATCTACCCGCGGCTGCATCCAGTACGTGACCTGCATGGATGTAGTGTTTTTTGGGCAATAGCTACAGATGTTATAAAAAGAAAGACAAAAAGTATTTTAAAACGCATGATCGGTTGATTTTGATGTCAAGATATACAAATAGGAGGTAAACAAGATTGTTCCAAGGTAAAGGATTGGATTATTAAAAATCCTTAAGGGTAATTCTAATCCATTCTCTATAAGATTTATCAGAATCAGTGAAGACCGTATCCAATGGTGCGGCCTGAAATACAAATGACGAATTAGTATCCCAGAAAAATTCGCCCAGATTATAAAAACTGGTAAAGTCCACCTGCAGGTATTTATCTGTCTGAACCGATTCTACAGACAACATACTTACATTGTCAAAGGGATTGACGATCAAACTTGCTGCAATCGTACCATCTAAATTGAAGGATGGAACACCTGCAGTTCTAAAAATAGACTCACCTGTGGTCATATCATAGCCTATTACTTCTTCCAATTCTGGAAAATCTGTGACCATATACAAGTTTAGGCTATCCACCTTTCCTATGTAATCTCTTTGAAATTCCCACTCACCAGCATTATCCATGATATGCAGAGAATCCATTGAGTCTTTTAAAGGCAGATAAAAATGCTCTAGATCTAAAGTAGAATTTTCAGAATCGTAAGGCTTTTTAATTGGTTTCCAGCTCGAGTCAATTTTAAACGAGTTTGTTGGTTCTGAAGGGATATGACCGGATTCCGAAAGCTCAATTGTCAGGAATTGCTCGAGCGTTTTCTCAAGTTCAGCATCTATAGGATATATAGTTACAAATTGACCCGTATTAAAATTGTAGGTCTCGGTTAGACCTACTAGTTCATCGGCGGCTTTGCCATTACTGAATTGGTGAATCTCTGTAAAATTATAGAGTGAATGTGGCGGGATGGTAGAAAGGTGATTCGTCAGATATGCATCATGTACATAACCTGTCACAGGAATCAATCCTGCTAGCTGGGGCATAAAGACTTCAATTCTCACCCAGTTACCCTCTTTCTTTATGCCGTTATCATTAATAAATTGACTTCTTACCGAGTCATCTAAAACCACAACTGCCGCACCATAAGGTAGAGTTTGTAATATGTCACTATTTGTATTTGGCTCATTGCGCACATTCAATCCAGAAACAGCGCTTACATAACGACGCATAGATTTTTCCTGAGCGCTAGACTGTACCCAGATACCCAAACTCAAGACAATAGCGCTGACTAATTTAAAACGCATCACCCTATGCTCTTATTCTCCCTGCACAAAATCCAAAACCGCATTAGTAATAAACTCGATTTGCTCATCATCCAGTTCTGTATGCATAGGCAGTGAGATACATTCAGTGACCAGCTCATTTGTCACCGTAAAATCGCCGGTATTGTACCGGTCGTCTTTGTAGGCTTTTTGTAAGTGCAGTGGAATAGGGTAGTACACACCGCAGGGTATTCCCTTGGACTGCAGGTGTTTTACCAGCCCATCCCTATCGGTTTCTTTTACGATCAGTGTATATTGATGGAATACATGGCAATCGCACGTGCTACATACCATGGGCGTTATGATACGTGGCTCGTGCGCAAAAGCGGCCGTGTATTTTCTCGCGGCATTTCTTCTCGCCTCATTATAGTTATCCAGATGTGGCAACTTTGCTCTCAATACGGTTGCCTGCATACTGTCCAGTCGTGAATTGACACCTACTACATCGTGGTGGTAACGCTCGTACATTCCATGATTTACAATGCCACGTATGTTGTGAGCGAGATCATCATCATTAGTAAAAATGGCACCGCCGTCGCCGTAGCAACCTAGGTTTTTGGAGGGAAAAAAAGAGGTCGTACCCACGTTTCCTATGGTTCCGGTTTTTGATTTTGTGCCGTTGCTATGCAGGTAATTTGCACCTATGCCTTGCGCGTTATCTTCAATCACATACAGATCGTGTTCTTTTGCGATATCCATGATTACGTCCATATCAGCCGTCATGCCAAAGAGATGTACGGGAACAATAGCCTTTGTTCTGGGTGTGATAGCAGCTCTTATCGCATCTGCATCTATGTTGAAGTTGTATGGATTTACGTCCACCAGTACTGGCGTGAGCCTTAGTAGTGCAATGACTTCCACGGTGGCGGCAAAGGTGAAATCTGCGGTGATTACCTCGTCGCCGGGTTCCAGCCCCAGCCCCATCATGGCTACTTGCAGTGCATCAGTTCCATTTGCGCAGGGAATCACATGTTTCACGCCCAGATATTCCTCCAGTTCTTTCTGGAAGTTGTGTACCTCTGGACCGTTGATAAACGCTGCACTATCGATCACTTCCTTTAAACCCTTGTTGACCTGATCCTTGATTCCCTCAAACTGACCCTGCAGGTCGACCATCTGTATGTTACGCATGTTTTGGCAATTTTCTAACTAGGCAAGTTATTGATAGACCCCGCCTATGGCAAGGATTTATGGTATTTTTGTTAAAAGATCTAATTTGAAGACGCTGTATGATGTTTTTTCCGCTTTCGCGAAAGCGTGCCTACCCATAGCTGGCATATTCAATAAAAAACTTTATAAAGGTGCAAAAGGCCGGGAGCGCACCTGGGACGTGCTGGATCAGAATATCAAACACACACTACCAAAAATATGGGTTCATGTCGCCAGCCTAGGCGAATATGAACAAGTGGTTCCCATACTTGAAAAACTGAACCAGCAAGATTTCCAGGTGGTACTCACCTTTTTCTCTCCCTCTGGATATGAGAACAAGAAAAACACACCCCTTGCAGATACAGTCTGCTATCTACCCATAGACACGCCAGATAACGCCATCAAGTTCCTGGACGTCGTGGAGCCGGTACTGGCCATTTTTGTTAAGTATGAATTCTGGCCTAACTATCTGAACCAGCTCAACGAGCGAGGCGTTCATACGATTCTAGTGAGCGGTGTTTTTAGAGAAAAAATGATTTTCCATGCCTGGTATGGTCGCTGGATGCTGCAGTCGCTGGATGCTTTTGATCATTTTTTCCTGCAGAATGAGAGCTCACTGACCGTTCTTGAAAAACTAGGTTTTGAGAATGCTACCGTAAATGGCGACACTCGATTTGACAGGGCATCCCAACTGATCGAGCGGGATAATTCCCATCCTGTTCTAGAAGAATTTGTAAGTGATAAGCCCTGCCTGGTCGTGGGTAGCAGCTGGCCGGAAGATATTGCAGTAATCAAGGACTGGATTATTGCAAACAGAGAATCTGTCAGGATTATTATCGCCCCGCACGAGGTGGACTTAAACTCAATTTCCAGACTGAGAAAGGACTTTCCAGATGCTGCGCTGTGGAGTGATCTTTCAAACGGTGACAAACACACAAGTTCTGATACTTTAATAATTGATACCATAGGAATGCTCACCCGGGCATATAGCTATGCGCAGGTAGCTTACGTAGGCGGCGGTATGGGTAGCAAGGGATTGCATAATATTCTGGAGGCGGCTACCTACGGCATTCCCGTGGTCATAGGCAAGAATTATGACAAGTTCCCAGAGGCCAGAAAATTAGAAGATCTGGGTGGGCTTTTCAGCATCAGCGATTCTCGGGGCTTTATGGAGATCGCAGATAAGCTTTTTTCAGACAAGGACTTCTGTACCAAAACTGGAATGATAAGTGGTCACTGGATCAACAGCAACACTGGCGCCACGGCCTCCACACTGCAATATTTAAAAAATATCAATGAAGATTTTATTTGTACTTAGTTTTTTATTTAGCGGTATGACCGCCCTAGCGCAAAATATCCAGCTGAACGACGCTACCACCTCAGATCCGGTTGCTTACGCCACGATTAGCTTCGGTAATGGGCTGGGGACATTTGCAAATGGAGATGGAGTATTTAAGTTTTCGCGCAAGGTTTATACGGGTGTGGATAGTCTCTTTATCACCTCGCTGGGCTATAAGGATCTTGCTATTGCCGTGTCAGATCTCAAATCCCCATTGCTGCTGGAACAACAGACCAGTGAGCTGGCTACGGTGGTAATCAATGCCTCGCTTACTGGCGACTTCAAAACTATGGAAATTGAGCCAGTCGCACATGATATTTATGAGGATTGCTGGCTACCTACCGTAGAGAGCGAGATTGCGGTAAAGTTTTCACGCCCAGATGGATTGCCCACGCAAATCACGCATTTGCAACTTCCCATATTACTTGAAAAAAACGGCGGGCGCAAGAATGCGGGGATGAGAAAATTCTCCACCATGTTCCGAGTGCAGTTTTATGACATTACCGAGGATGATATACCTGAGAACCAAACCAGTCATCCCACCATGACGTTTGTTATTGATAATACGTCAAAACCCATTTACGAGCTAGATATCACAACGCTGAATATCACCATTCCTAAAAATGGTCTGTATGTCGCGATCCAGGCACTGGGGTACACCACGCCCGATGGCGAGTTGATCAACGCAAAAAAATTCCGTGAGGTAAAAACACAGCGAGGGATCAAGAGAATCTCAAACACTTATCGCCCATTGCTGCCTTTTACTAAAAAGGAATCTGCTGATCGTGTGATGGTAAGACGTGTATTTTTCAATGATAAGCAATGGCAGCCGCTGGATCTGGAATACAATAGATTGAGTAAACTCGTGCGCAGCGGTCATACCAGCTATGGAATGGGTGCGACCCTACGCGTTTTTCAGAATTGAGCTAGACACTCACCGCTTTATTCAAATATCTCCTAAATGGTTTGAGCTGCTGGTAGATATCCACGCAGTGATCCATAAAATCATCTTCCATGATCCTTTTTTGGGTCAGGTCATGCTGTACGGCGTGGCTTTTCTTGCGCAACAAATCAATGTGTTTATGATCCTGGCTGTAGCCCTTGGGAGCAGTTTTGAGCGACTCACCATCGTCTATTACGTCAAAGGTTTTCTGAAACTTTTTATCCTCAAGAATGGATTTTAGTTTCTCACCGTTGTAGTCTATGGCCTGGCGTATGGAATCCAGCACTTCTTTTTTTGGTTTGTAGAATCCACTGGCCAGAAATGATCCGTTGATCCCTATATGAATGTAAAAGTCTCCCTGTTTACCATTGCCCCCCAGATCAAGTCCCGCGCCAAAATGATCTTTATACACCGGTTTATCCGGATGGTAAAGTAAGTTGTTATTGATGCGATTGATCGCCTTTTTTCCATCAGTATGGTTATAATCGGGATCTGCTTCTGCCAGTTTTTGATCCAGCTGGTTCAGCCAGTCAATGTACCAGTCCCTCACCTCATGATAGCGTGACCTGTGCTCATCCATCCATTCTTTTGTATTGTTCTTGTTTAGATCGCGCAGGAATTCAAATAATTTGTGAAAGCTCATTGGGTAGGGTGACTTTTGATGATTATTTCGCTTTCGCACTTAGCGTAGCCGAAGTGCGAAAGCAGAATTGTAAACGTACATTTTTGCTTATGTCTAGCAATCTAGATCTTTACAAGGGTCGTGGCCCCAATTTTTCAAACTGTAGCGCCAGTCGCTTTCTTTGATATCACTCTCTGGTTTCTGTGCCCGATGCCTATTTACATAACCCACGACTTTATTCATGTGATCCAACTGGTCATCAGTCAGGTCGTCCTTTTTTGTTCGCTTGATTTCAATAATTTTCTTGGCAGACTTGCGTCCCTTTGACTCACCATCGCCGCTGTCCTGGCCTACGCTTTTAGATTTATCCGTTTCCAGCCAGTCTTCTATCTCACTGGGTGTCATGTTTACCGCGTCATAGAAATTATCGTAGATCTCATCTTTGCTCTTGTCGCTCATCTTTTTGTTTTAAAAGTAAAACGAACTCAGCTATAGGTAGGTTATAAAGCTGTTAAGTAGGTATAAGGTATATGGTTTTCATATTCTGGTAATTAGAAATTCTAGATTATGCTTGAGCATTCAAACCAAAGTCTGTATAAGTTTTAGTTTCCAAATTGTCTTTTACACTCCAATAGCAAGGTCCACCATCATGCACGCTTATGAAATATTTATGCCAATCAAATACGGTTTGTATTTCGCCGGATGGATTCTCTTCACCCGGTACCCGGCAGAAAGCATTTACGTAGACAAACTTTTCACCGAGATCGTTGATGTATGGTATGTATTGTATGCAATATGAATTAAAAACTGTATCTAATGACGGTGAATACAAAAAATCAAGATTGCCGTTATTGATAGATTGCTGAATGACTTTTTTGATCGATTTATAATTTTCTGCCGTAATTGAAGTGCTGGTGGATTTGCTTCCCCAGTTGACATACATGCTTGAATATTCTAGATCGAGAATAACTTCTTGATCTGTCAATTGGAGCGTCTCTTTGAGATCATCCGCCTTCTTGCTTGTTATTTTATCCTTGCAAGAGATAGAGATAAGAAAAAATATTAAGAGTAAAACAGGTTTGTGCATAGTCTAAAAATAAGAAAGCCAGCAGAAATAAATCCACTGGCTTTTAGAATTTCGCTTTCGCGAAAGCGTAATCTTTTTACTGATTAAGTACCCATCCACCCTTATCCATCAAGGGTAAAGCAGCTTTGTATTTCACTTCTTTAGTTTCCCCCGTCATAACATTTTTGATCGTGACTTTCTCGTTGCGACCTATTTTAGGTTGCTCTCGTACGATGGTTTCAGTCACTTGTGAACGTTGTTGCTGCTGGCTTGCACTAGCGCCTACTGCACGGGATTGTGCTGCTCGCTCGTCACTATTTAGCACCTCTTCTTTTTGCGTGCTAATCTTTTCTGCTTTGCGCTGTTTTGCCTCACTGATGGCATCTGTGTTGCGGGTAGGTAAATCACCTTTGAACATAAAGCCGATGACCTCTTTGTTGACCTTGTCGATCATCCCCTTAAAGAGTTCAAATGCCTCAAACTTATAGATGAGTAATGGGTCTTTTTGCTCGTGAACTGCCAGCTGGACGCTTTGTTTGAGTTCATCCATTTTACGCAAGTGCGTCTTCCACGCATCATCGATGATGGCAAGCGTGATGTTTTTTTCAAAATCCTTTACCAGCGTGCGACCCTCACTTTCATAAGCATCTTTCAGATTTGTTGCGACATTCAGCGTTTTTATACCATCGGTAAATGGAACAGCGATACGCTCGTAATTGCGCTCATCATTTTCAACCACGTTTTTGATTACCGGAAAAACCTCTGTAGCGGTGCGCTCCATTTTTTCCTTATAATGCTCATAAGCAGATTTATAGACAGTATTTGCAATCTGCTGGTCTGTCTGGCTGCCAAATTCCTCTTCGGTAATCGGGCTGCTCATCGAGAAATAACGGATGATCTCAAACTCAAAGTTTTTGAAATCCTGCGCCATTTTATTGGTCTGGGTGATATTCTCTGCAATGTCATAAATCATGTTTGCAATGTCCACCGCAAGGCGATCACCAAATAGCGCATTATAGCGGCGCTTATAGATCACCTCACGCTGCGCGTTCATAACATCATCATATTCCAGCAAACGCTTACGCACACCAAAAGCATTTTCTTCCACTTTCTTCTGTGCGCGCTCGATGGATTTTGAAATCATACTGTGCTGTATGACCTCGCCTTCTTTCATGCCCAGTCTGTCCATGGTTTTGGCCATACGCTCAGAACCGAATAATCGCATCAAATTATCTTCCAGCGACACGTAAAATTGTGAGCTTCCCGGGTCACCCTGGCGACCGGCACGACCACGCAATTGTCTATCTACACGACGTGAATCGTGTCGTTCTGTACCTATGATGGCTAGACCGCCCGCGGCTTTTACCTCGTCAGATAACTTGATATCCGTACCACGACCTGCCATGTTTGTGGCAATGGTAATCTGTCCCGGGTCACCGGCCTGAGCGACGATCTCTGCCTCACGTTTGTGTTGCTTTGCATTCAGCACGTTATGGTCTATTCCTGCGCGTTGCAATGTTCTACTAAGCAACTCAGAAATATCTACTGAGGTTGTACCTATCAAGACCGGACGACCGGCTTCTTTCAGCTTGGTGACTTCTTCAATGACGGCACCGTATTTCTCTCGTTTGGTCTTATAGACCAGATCCTGACGGTCATCACGAGCGATGGGTTTATTGGTCGGTATTTCAATCACGTCCAATTTATAGATTTCCCAGAATTCACCAGCCTCTGTCACAGCTGTACCAGTCATACCTGCCAGTTTCTTATACATGCGGAAGTAATTCTGCAGTGTAATGGTGGCAAACGTCTGGGTGGCGTCCTGGATTTTTACGTTTTCCTTAGCCTCGATCGCTTGGTGCAGTCCATCGCTGTAGCGACGGCCATCCATGATACGACCCGTTTGTTCATCGACGATCATTACCTGCTCTTCCTTAACGATACCTTTTGGCGTGCGCTTTTCATGCGCCATTACCACATACTCGGTATCTTTTTCAAATAGGGTGTAAGCTTTCAAAAGCTGGTTGAGCGTATGAATACGTTCTGACTTAACAGAAAACTCACGGAAGAGTACTTCTTTCTTTTCTGCCTCCTCTTCCTTACTCAATCCAGCCGACTCGATCTTCCCGATCTCCAGACCCATCTCTGGCATCACAAAAAAGTCTGGATCATCTTTTCCAGAAAGAAACTCGATGCCTTTATCCGTAAGTTCTACCTGATTGTTTTTCTCATCAATCACAAAATACAATCCCTCATCCACCTTGGGCATCTCGCGATTGTTATCCTGCATATAGAAATTCTCAGTCTTTTGGAGCAGGGTCTTGATTCCTTCCTCACTTAGATATTTGATGAGAGCTTTGTTTTTAGGCAATCCGCGGTAAACCTGTAGAAGTTGTTTTCCACCTTCCTTGGTGTCGCCCTCTGTGATCAGTTTTTTTGCTTGCGCGAGTACTTGAACCAGTTCCTTGCGCTGCACGCTTACGATATTTTCTACAGGTGACTTTAGCGTGTCAAATTCCTGACGATCACCTTCTGGCACGGGGCCAGAAATAATAAGTGGCGTACGGGCATCATCAATCAGTACAGAATCCGTCTCATCTATGATGGCATAGTTGTGTTTGCGTTGTACGAGATCCTTAGTGGCGTGAGCCATGTTGTCCCGCAGGTAATCAAAACCAAATTCATTATTTGTACCGTACGTAATATCTGCGAGGTAAGCCTGTCGACGTTCCTCGCTATTTGGTTTATGGTAATCTATACAATCGATGGATAGGCCGTGGAACTCAAACAATGGTCCTATCCACGCGCTATCGCGCTTTGCTAGGTAGTCGTTTACCGTTACCACGTGTACACCGTTCCCGGTAAGGGCATTCATATAAACGGGTAGGGTAGCAACCAGTGTTTTTCCTTCCCCAGTCTGCATTTCTGCAATCTTTCCCTGGTGTAGGGTAACACCACCTATGAGCTGGACGTCGTAGTGAATCATGTCCCAGGTGATGGGTTTTCCTGCGGCATCCCATGAGTTACTCCATAAAGCATCATCGCCATCCAATTGCACATAATCTTTATCAGCAGATAGCTCGCGGTCTCGCGGGGTGGCTGTTACCCTGAGTTCTGTATTATGGTAGAATCGTTTTGCAGTTTCTTTCATCACCGCAAAAGCTTCTGGAAGAATATCACTCAATACTTGTTCTGCCTGATCGTAGGCTACGTCCTGCAGCTTGTCTATCTCATTGTAGATGTCCTCTCGCTTATCAATGTCTTCTTCTTCATCTGCCTGCTTTTGTAGGTCTGCGATGGATTGAAGTGTTTCGGCTTTCGCCTGAGCGATCTTATCCTTGAACTCCACTGTTTTGTTACGCAGCTCATCAATGCTGAGCTTTTCCATTTCTGGTTCCACCTTTAGGATCTTATCCACAATTGGGCGTATGGCTTTTATATCTTTCTGTGATTTATCGCCTACAAATATTTTGAGTACGGAATCTAATAGTCCCATGTAAAGTGCTTTATGTGATGCGTTGTGTACAATATTATTGCCACGCCTGCTAATATCTGACGTTACGGCAAAAAAAAAGTCTCGCAGTGAGACTTTTTTGTTTGATTTGATTCAATCGTTAATACTCGTCCTCGTTCCAGAGGTAATCGTCGTCAGTAGGATAATCAGGCCAGATCTCTTGAATAGACTCATAAAGGTCGCCCTCATCTTCTATCGCTTGTAGATTTTCCACCACCTCTAGCGGCGCTCCCGTGCGGATCGCGTAATCGATCAGCTCGTCTTTTTCTGCCGGCCAGGGCGCATCACTTAAATAGGATGCTAATTCCAGTGTCCAATACATAATTTACTCGTTATAATTTTTGCAAAAATAAACTTATCGCCGATTCCTGCAAGCTTATAGGCAATTTACTAAAGAATAAAATTGATACAGTGTTAAGTGTTTGATAATCATTAGATAAAGGTGCTAATAGACAGTTGGATTATTTTCTTGGAATCCATTTCACCTCTTCAGCACCCAGATCACTTGACATTTTTCTAGCTAGTACAAACAGGTAATCAGAAAGCCTGTTGAGGTATTTCATCACTTTTTCATCCACCGGAGTCTGCGCGTTCAGCTCGCTGGTCAGGCGTTCTGCCCTGCGACAAACCGTCCTGGTGATATGACAAAAAGACACAGATTGATTTCCGCCGGGTAGAATAAAATGAGTCATCTGGGGGAGGTCGTGATCCATTTTGTCCATTTCGTTTTCTAAAAGCTCGATATCTTCCTCACTCACTTTAGGGATATTCAGTCGCTCCTTACCGTTTTTGAGTTTTTCCTTTTCTGGCGGTGTGGCTAGGATGGCGCCTATGGTAAACAGGCGGTCCTGGATTTCTGCCAGTATGGATTTTGAGTGTGGGTCGATGGGTTGATCCCTGACCAGTCCTATCCATGAATTGAGCTCATCCACGGTTCCATAACTGTCTATGCGTAGATTATGTTTTGGAACGCGTGTACCGCCGTAAAGCGCAGTCGTACCCTGATCACCGGTCTTTGTGTAAATTTTCATAAAAGGACTTTGTACAAATATAGTAGGGTAGGTGTTGGTTGAGGTTCCGCTTTCGCGAAAGCGTAATTACTCCCATCCCCATCAAAAACAAAAAGCAATTTCCTTATAGAAGAGATGCGACGGGATTACTCCTTTTTTTTGTCCAGCCTATTAGCAATGGCAGTCGTAGCGTGATCCAGCATGCGATACACGTTTGCAAAACCTGCGGCGCCGCCGTGATAGGGATCTGGAACATTTAGATTCTCCCCGGGGAAAGATTCCTCGAGAATCTTGATGACTTTTGCTTTTGCCTCCTCGCTGGGTGCTCTTCTGGTCACGTCCTGATAATTCTGGTCATCCATAACATAGATAAGGTCAAATTTCTCAAAATCTGCAGGGACGAGCGCGCGGCTGCTCTGGGTAGAGATATCTATGTTGTGCTTTTTTGCCTCTGAAATGGAACGTGGATCCGGTGCCTCGCCTCGCTGGCCACCACTAGTCCCGGCAGAATCAACTTCAAATTTTGTGAAATTCACCTTTTGCTTGAGCAAACCCTCTGCGAGTGGTGAGCGGCAAATGTTTCCCAGGCAAACCATTAAGATTCTAGTCCTTTCCATACTATGAGGTCAATTTTGCCTGCAGGTCATCCACGTATTTGCTGAACTGCTTATCAGTTGACGCTAGGTTATTGACCGTCTTACAAGCGTGCAATACGGTGGCGTGATCGCGCTTTCCAATCTGGGAACCTATGCTTGCCAGACTCGCTTTGGTCATTTTCTTTGAGAAATACATGGCGAGTTGCCTAGCTTGTACGATATGCCTTTTACGAGTCTTGGACTGTAGGGTTTCCACATCCATAGAGAAGTAGTCACTGACTACTTTCTGAATCTCTTCAATAGACAGTTCTTTCTTGGTATTCTTAACGTAGTTCTCTACGATTTTCTTTGTGAGCTCGATCGTGATTTCTGCACGATTAAAAGAGGAGTGGGCGATAAGCGATATGATCGCACCCTCCAGTTCACGTATGTTGGTCTTAATATTTTCAGCCAGGTAATTGATGATCTTCTCATCCATTTCCACGCCGTCGCGGTAGAGCTTGTTCTTTATGATGGAGATACGAGTCTCGTAATCTGGGTGGTTGAGCTCTGCACTCAATCCCCATTTGAACCTGGACAGCAAGCGCTGCTCAATATCCTGCATGTCCACCGGCTTTTTATCGCTGGTAAGAATCACTTGTTTGCCATTCTGGTGCAAGTGGTTGAAAATGTGAAAGAACACATCTTGTGTACTTGCCTTGCCAGCAAAAAACTGGATATCGTCCACAATCAGCACATCCACGATCTGATAGAAGTGAATAAAGTCGTTGCGTGTATTTTTCCTGACGGATTCAATGTATTGCTGGGTGAACTTTTCTGCACTTATATACAGAGCGGTCTTATCTGGATAGTTCTCTTTAATGCCTACGCCTATGGCGTGGGCTAGGTGGGTTTTCCCAAGACCTACACCGCCGAAAATCAACAAAGGATTAAAGGAAGTGCCACCGGGCTTATTTGCCACCGCCATACCTGCGCTGCGCGCAAGTCTATTTGAGTCACCCTCTAGAAATGTGTCAAAATTATATGCAGGGTTGAGTTGGGACTCAATCTTTACATTTCTAATGCCTGGAATGATAAACGGATTCTTGAGTTCTGGGCTCTTGCTCCTGACCGGGGCATCCACAGATTGTGAACTGTTGATGGATTTGTTGCTGCTGGGAATCTTCTCTGTAAAAGCCTCCATTCCCTGCATGCTGTTCTCCATCCTGATAACGTAGATCAACTTTGCACCCTCGCCCAGTTCACGGGTGAGTGCGGTTTTAAGCAACTTGATATAATGCTCTTCCAGCCACTCGTAAAAAAACCTACTGGGAACCTGGATACTAAGCGCAGAATCAGTCAATTTTACGGGGACTATCGGATGGAACCAGGTTTTGTAAGCTTGACTATTGATATTGTCTTTGATAAAAGCTAGACAATTGTCCCAAACTGATGCTGCGGTACTCGTCATTTAGGGGTTAATTTTGAGGTTGGGTTTGAGTGATAAAACGGTTTTGTGAGGCTGCGATTTTGGTCGCTCATTCACGAGGCAAATATGTGTAAAAAAAAGCCTAAAAAAAATCCAGACTGCTATTGATTTTCTCGAAATTTAGTTGCATTAGAAACATAGAATTTACTTCTTCATAACAACACCATAAAGTATGATTTCTTTCATTTCCACCATCACGCCACGCTATGGCGATACAGATCAAATGGGCGTTATTCACCACGCTAACTATTTGTTGTACTTTGAGATAGGTAGGCTGGACTGGTTAAATGCCATGGGCTTTTCCTATGCAAGAATGGAAAGCGATAATATACTACTTCCTGTCTATCACATCGATATAAAATACCTTAAACCTATGATCTTTGGCAATGATTATCAGCTTAAGACTACACTAAAGAAAAAACCTACAAACCGCGTAGTTTTTGACTACCTGATCACAGATAATTCTGGCAGTAAAATCTCACAGGCAGAACTCACACTCGTATTTACAGATCGCAAAAATTTTAGACCCGCACGTCCTCCTAAAGACTTTGTGGAAAAATGTAATCAGGAATGGAGCGAGGGAACGGAAAAGGTATTAGGTAAAAACTAGGGTAAATCCCAGTTGACCTGATAAAGTGAGGCAGATTTCTGCTCGATTTTCCCCACCTCGCTTAGCGGAACTTCTATCCAAAGTCTGCACTGCTGTTTCAATTCTTGGTTTTTGATAGTGTACGAGTTTACGGCGACAAACCGGTTAAGCGCAGACAATTGATCGTACGTACAGGTGGCTACAACAATTTTGGTTCTCAATGCTGTGGAGATTTCACTAGCCTCGATGGCAAGTCGTGCTGCCTCGCGATAGGACTTGATCAATCCCGAAACACCCAGTTTTGTACCACCAAAAATCCTACTCACCACCACAAGTACTTTATTCAATTCATGCGCATCTATCTGTCCCAGAATGGGATCGCCCGAGGTGTGCGATGGTTCACCATCATCATTTGCCCTGTACTGATCATCGATTCTATAGGCAAAACAATGGTGCCCCGCCTTGTTGTGTTGCTGCTGTAGGGAATCAATAATATCCTTGAGATGATCAGGATCGGTAAAAGGAAAAACGTTGCCGTAGAACTTACTGCCTTTGGATTTGTACAATATTTCTGGGCCTTGCAGTTTAACAGTTTGGTAAGAATCACTTACTTTTGAAGTACTCATTAAGAAAAGCCCTATTTTATATTTCAAAGCTATGAAAAGAATTGTTTTTGCCCTGTTTGCCATAATCGCTGTTTCCTGTGAAACAGAACCTCTAGATCCTGCATTGCTGGATCCATCCTTGAATCCAGGTACTGGCACTGGTGGCGGCACAGGCGGCGGCACTGGAGGTGGTGGAACCAATAGTGACATCGTAGGCACGTGGGCGTATGAGGAGTATGAAGTTGATGTAACCACAACGACCGATAATCCCGCCGGCGGCGCACCTATAGTTCTTACAGCTACCACAACTTTGATTGATACAGATAATGCTTTGGCAATTTTCAACGCTGACGGTACATTCTCTGCGTCTGGTACCATAACTATTGAGGTGGAGAACCCGCCGGCGCCTCCCACCACATTAGACAGAGATCTTTCGGGAATCTCTGGAAATTATTCTGTAAACGGTAATCAATTTGAGGGTTCTCTATTTGACTTGACAGGCGGTCTTACAGTAATTCAAGATAATATTACTTACACTATCACTACTCTTAATGCAACTAATTTAATCATTGAATTGGGGGGTGATGCCGTTATTGACTTAGGGGGCGGTATGCAGCAAGATTTAGAAGTCGATGGTGAAGCACTTTTTATAAGACAATAATTGTATTACGCTTTCGCGAAAGCGATAACAACAATAGCCACAACCGCAAGAATTACACCCACGTAGTTCTTGCGGTTTATTTTTTCATTAAATAGCCATAATCCCAAAGCGGTGGTAAGCAACACCGTCCCTACATGGTTGATAGGGAAGATGGTGCTGCTTTCCAAGTCGGTTTTTAATGCCTGAATTATGAAATAAATGGAAAAGTAGTTGGGCACTCCTAGTACTACACCAGCTATAACAGATCTGAAATTCAACCACCTGCCCTTAAACGCCTCGTAGATGAGTGCTAGCAATCCCATCGCAAAGGCAAAGAAAAAACAGGTCGCACTAAAAATGGGTTCATCCTGATCTGCAACACTCGTAGCCTGCGCATATTTGAGCAATGTGTCGATCGCACCGCTTCCCAAAAAAACAATCGCCGGGTAGATTAGAAAGCCTTTGGCAAGTTGAGGTGCATTCTTAGCTGGTACAGAGGCCAGATAAACAGATGCCAAAGCAGCGAGAATCCCTACAGCCTTAAGAATTCCCAAGCTCTCATTGTACAACCATACGCCAGCTACCACGGGAATTATCAGCGACATTTTACTGGCAATTGCTGCCACACTCAATCCATTTTGCTGGCTGGTGAGTGCCATAAAATTGAAAATAACGATAAACAAGGTTCCTAGAACGGCAGCCTGGGCGAGCCAGCCCGAAGAAGTTATTTCAGCAAGATCAATGGGTTTTCCATAAGCGACTAGTCCAGTAACACCCGCAATCAAATAGTTCACAACGATAGCATGTAGCGTATCCACTTTGTACATACTGAACCCCTTAAAAATCACGTATAGCAAACTAGAGGTTGCGATACTCAATAAGAGCCAGATCATGAGCGCTGGTAGATTTTAAATACGTCTGTGGCAATCATTTTACGATCTTTTAGAATCGCGCTTTGATCTAATCTAGGGGCTTTGATTCCGTTTTTGAGCTGTATTTGCGTGGCCATGAACCTATGCGTCTCATCCCATAATCCAGCATTGATAAATTGCTGGATCGTCCTTGTACCGCCCTCGATAATTATGGATTGAATTTGATCTTTAAAAAGCAGATGAACCAACTCTTTCACGTTTTTGGTTTCTACCAAACGAAACTCCTCACGTAAATTTTCCATTGTTCTCATTTCGGTTGCCCAGATATATCTAATAGGATCCGCACCATGGTAATCTCTGGCATTCAGTTGTGGTGTGTCATTAATATAGGTTTTTGCACCCACTAGAATTGCCTGCTCTTCAGCACGTAATTTGTGGGTAAGTTGGCGCGAAACGGTACTCGACAGCCATACCGGGCGATGGTGATCTTTTTTGAGAGGTGCGATAAAGCCATCCTCACTCTCAGCCCATTTTAGAATTATATAAGGACGTTGGTTTTTGTGATAGGTGAAAAATCGTTTGTTAAGTTCATTGCACTCATTGACTAGAACATTCGTTTTCACTTCAATTCCAGACTCACGTAAACGGGCGATCCCGTTGCCAGCTACTTTTTTATGAGGATCTTCTGTTCCTACGACTGCGGTTTTAAAACCTGACTTTATAATGAGATCTGCACAAGGCGGAGTGCGCCCAGTATGTGAACAGGGTTCTAGATTGACATAGATAGTACTGTTTTCAAAATCTGCTTTCGTATAACCGTAATCTTTAGCGTTTGCTATAGCATTCACCTCGGCATGAGGTTTGCCAGATTTCAGGTGCCAGCCCTCGCCGATTACTTTATCATTCTTTACGATCACGCTACCCACCAGCGGATTGGGATAGGTCGTGCCCAGTCCATTGCTTGCCAGTTGCAGGCAACGCTGCATGTAATATTCATCAGTGTGCATCAGGACAAATATAAACTTGCTGATGAAGTGCATTGTGATTTGTGTGTAATACTATTTGCTGATTAATATTTCGCATAAATTACGCTTTCTAAGCTCTCACTCTATGCGATACTCTCGCTGCGCTCGTGGTTCGCAGGAAAAAATTATTCCGTAGCTACGGCTATGCAATAATTTTTCGCCTCGATTGAGAACTGATAAATCAAAATTCATATTCGAAATGTCAGTCAGCAAATAGTATAATTCTGAATGCATAAGTCCATGTCTTTGACATCCGGATTGCGGCATTACTTTTACTTTATGAAAATCCGCGAAATATTACCCAGCGATAACCAGCAGGTAAAGCATATTATTCAGAGTGTCATTTTGGAGCATGATGCTCCTAAAGCGGGAACCGCCTATAGTGATGCCGCCACTCAATCCATGTACAGCAATTATCAGTCACCACGATCGCGTTATTTTGTTTTAACGGAAAATGATACCGTTCTAGGCTGCGCTGGAATTGCGCCACTGGCAAATTCTCAGGATAACATCGCAGAGTTGCAGAAAATGTATTTTCTTCCACAAGCCCGCGGCAATGGGTATGGGCATCAGATGATGGAAAGGTGTTTAGAAAATGCCCGTTTGTTCAAGTTCAGGAAAATCTATATTGAGACGTTGGACAACATGCAGGCCGCGCAATCGCTCTACAGAAAGCATGGTTTTGAATTGCTACAATCACCTCTAGGCAACACTGGCCATTATTCCTGCCCGGTTCAGATGATCAAAGATTTGTGAGTTGCATAATCCAGTGGTTCTTGTAGATAATGATATACAGATATTTGAATCAATTTATGTAACTTGAGATATTCCGCTTTCGCGAAAGCTTACGAGATAACATCCAAGCAAGTAGATCAATAAAAATCCACATCCACGTTACAGCGCACGGGTCGGTATTGTTTGATTGACTCAAAACTGCGTTGCACCTTTCGGATGAACTTTTTTACCCGCTCTGGGTGGATAGACTTGTCGATCTTAACGATCACATGCACTATAAATAGATTCCTAATCCTAGAAACTGGCGGGAATTCTGGGCCTAGAACATCGACACCTTTAGGTAATTGCTGCAGTGCATTCACAAACCACTGTGCGGCTTCCTGCGTGCGATTGTAATCGCGGTGCTTAAATGTAATCCTGATCATGCGCGAGAACGGCGGGTATTTAAACTGGTATCTCTCGTTGAGTTGTTCCCTATACATGGAATCGTAATCATGCATACTCACCTGTTGCAGGATCTGGTGGTTAGGACTGTAGGTCTGAATTAGTACTTTACCTCGCCGGCTGGTACGTCCAGCGCGCCCCGCCACCTGTGTAAGTAACTGGAAAGTGCGTTCATGAGCGCGGTAGTCTGGAAAATTGAGCATGCTATCTGCATTCATGATTCCCACCAGCCCCACATCGCGGAAATCCAATCCCTTAGTCACCATTTGTGTTCCCACCAGGCATTGAACGGCACCCGTATCCATCTGATGGATCAGTTTCTCGTAGCTGTGCTTGCCACGAGTCGTGTCCAGATCCATCCGGGCAATGCGCTGATCTGGAAAAATCCCTAAGAATTGCTGTTCTATCTGCTCTGTGCCAAATCCTTTTGTATCCAGCGCACGACTGCTGCAGGATGGACATTCCATAGGCGTTATAGTGTGATAACCGCAATAGTGACAGCGCAACTGGTTTTTATACTTGTGGTAGGTTAGACTTACATCACAATTGGGACATTGAGGTGCATTCCCGCAAGTCATACATTCCATTACGGGTGAGAAACCTCGCCTGTTCTGGAAAAGGATAACCTGCTGATTTTCCTTGAACATTTCCTGCATGTGTTCCACCAGTGTATCACTGAATAACCCCTGCATACGTTTTTTGAGATGCTTTTCCTTGAGATCCACCATATTGATCTCTGGCATCAGTACGTTGTTGAACCGTTTCTTGAGTTCTACAAGCTCGTATTTGTGGGTGCTTGTATTGTGATAGGTTTCCAGCGCTGGCGTGGCACTTCCCAATAAAACGCTGGCCTTATGGATGGATGCTAAAACTACCGCAGTATCCCGCGCATGGTATCGCGGCGCTGGATCGTATTGTTTAAATGTTGTTTCATGCTCCTCATCCACAACGATAAAATTCAGGTTTCGGAATGGTAGAAATATGGCGCTGCGTGCTCCTATGATCACAAATGGTTCACCTTTTAAAATATGGTTCCAGACTTCTAGTCGCTCATTAAGATTGTAATTGGAATGATAGACCAGCACTTTTTCTTTGAAAAAATTACGCAGTCTTGCTATGAGTTGGGTAGTTAGTGCGATCTCTGGAACTAGGTAAAGGCATTGCTTTCCCTGTTCCAGCCGTTCTTGAATCAGTCTGGCGTACAATTCTGTCTTACCACTGCTGGTAACACCATGCAAGAGTGTGGTCTTGCCATTATCCAAATGGCTTCGTACGCTTTCCAGCGCTACCAGTTGTTCTGGACTTAGATCCAGCAATGGTTTTCCCTCTTCAGCTTCTTGTAATACACGATCCACGGTTTTTTCCAGCTCTGTGAGAACGTTTTTTTTAATCAATGCATTGACCACGGCAGCACTTACCCCGGCGCGGTCTTGTAGTTGTTTTTTGGTAACTTCTTTTTTTGTACCCGCTTTCATCATAAACAGGGTCATAACTGCATCGCGCTGCTTTTCTGAGCGGGTCAGGCCATCCAGCAGCTCTTTTAAGCTTTCCTGGTTGCTGTAGTCTGGGTGTAGATAGACGTATTTCTGTAATTTTGGTTTATAGGTATTATATACCTCTTCCTGAAGAATGACCAGCTGTTTTTCCAGCATTGCTCTCAGGATGGGAAGAACTGTTTTGCGTTCCAGAATATCCATGACCTCGTGGATCTTGATCGCGTTACGATTTTCCAGTGCTTCTAGGATCAAGAATTCCTTGTCATCCAGATCATCGTCTTCATAGGCGGTATTCTCGTTTTTGAGAATGATGGTCTCACTTTCCAGCATTAGCGATCGCGGCATTGCAGCCCGCATGACATCACCCACGCTACATACATAATAGGAAGCAATCCACTCCCATAGCCGCAGCTGTTGCAGGGTCACGATAGGATCGTCATCAATGACAAACTCCAGATCCCGGATCTCATAGGTGGCATCTGAATTTGAATGGACTTTGTGAACGATGCCCGTGTAGATCTTAGACTTGCCAAAAGGCACCGCCACCCGCATTCCCATCTCTAGCAATTCAGCTTCTGCACTATTGATGCTATAGGTGAAATACCGATTGAGCGGCAGGGGCAAGATGACATCGATAAAGTGTTGCATAGGCAAGTAGGGCAAGGGAGGTAAATTTAAAATTTAGACGATCAAATTCACGGTGTAAACAAAGAAATCATTTTCATTTTCAGGATTAAAGTTGGTAATCATCATGTTCCAGATTAAAAACCCTTATACTCGGTAGGCATAAATCGCAAAATGGATGAATTTCAATGGGTATATTTTCTACCAGATTCTTCCTGCACACCGCTATTCAATCCAGCAGCTTCCCATCTAATAAACCTATCTTTGCACACTTATTTTTTTAAGTATGATTTATAGATTTCGCGTGCTGTTAAGTGCTGCAAATGATTGTTTCAGGGACATTGAAATCCAGGGTGGTGATACGCTGGAGGATTTTCATAATGTGATCATGCAATCATTCCAATTGCCTGGTGATGAGATGGCTAGTTTCTATGAGAGTGACGAGGACTGGAATCAGGGGCAGGAATATGGCCTATTTGATATGGGCAATCCCGGTATGAAGAAGATGACTGAGACTGCGGTCACGGATGTTTTTTCAGAGAGCGACACACGAATGATCTATATCTATGATTTTCTGAATATGTGGACGTTTATGGTAGAGCTGGCAGAGGTTGCCGGTGCCGTGGACGGAACTTCATATCCACAAGTGATTTTCTCGGTAGGCGAGTTGCCCGATTCACCGCCTGATCCAGAGTTTGAGGCTGACCCGCGATTTGCAGAAGATGATGAAGATGAAGAAGACCGTGATGAGGATTACTACGATGAAGAAAACTTTGACGATTACGACCTTTACTAGACCATGATCAACCTATACAATACTAGAATAGAGCAACTTGCTATCCACAGGGTAGGCAACAAGAACAAGGGTGAAATGCTACTCACTTCCAGCAGCACGACACCGCTGGATGACGAGATGCACTCGCTACTCAAGGAATATTTTTTGAAGCCCTTCCGGTCTAAGGAGGAGGCTTATTATAGCTTCTTTCATGATGAGGATCTAGAGTTTCATGAGTTGTACGCTTTCGCGAAAGCGGTATTCTCAACACCCGCCAGCCTACTGGACAACAGCAAGAAGATTGCAAAGCATCTGTACCAGCAGTCTGATCATCCTCATATACGTAGTGGGGAAGTCTATGTGTGCTACCTGGATGGGCTGATGCTGGACAATGTGAAGACAGATGCGATCGGGATTTTTAAGAGCGAAATCAAGCAGGAATTCCTACAATTTGAAGAAAACGAGAATGATCTGAAAATGATCCTGCAGCAAGGGGTCAACTTGAATAAATTGGATAAGGGTGCCATTATTTTTAATCGCGAGGAAGAACAAGGCTACAAGATATTGAGCGTGGATTCAAATCGCTATGATGCCAAATACTGGCTGGAAAGTTTCCTGGGAGTTGACATTTTTGAGGATGAGAATTTCTTTACCAAAAAGTACCTCAAGTTTTGTCAGGACTTTGCCAAAGACGTGGTTCTACCCGCTGAGGACAAGAAAGAAGAGGTAATGTTTATGAATCGCGCGGTCAACCATTTTGCCAAAAATGATGACTTTGAAGAAACGGCGTTCCTGAACGAAACCTTTGAAAATCCAGACTTGATCCCAGAGTTTAAAAACTACAAGGTAGAAAAAGGTCCAAAATATAGTATTGAGGACGTGTCCACCTTTCCCATTTCAAATACGGCGGTAAGCGCCGCGCGCAAAGGGATCAAGAGTGTTATCAATCTGGATACGCACGTGCAGATTAAGATGGATTTCACTAATTCCAGCAGTGCAGAAAAGTTCATTGAAAAAGGCTGGGACGAGGAGAAACAAATGTATTACTACTTGGTTTATTTTAATCGGGAAGAGAAGAAGTAGGTATTTTTTCTGTCGTTTTGAACTCCTTGATTTTATAGAATCTGTTGAGCGCAATGATGGCTGGCCCTATCAACCAGTAGGCAAAGCCAGGCATACCGTAGCGTATGCCGATTTGCGTATAGGCAATCAGCACAGAAAGTAATCCCGCAAACGCCATGATAAAATAGCGCCAGGAATAGTATCGCATCAGTTTTGGAAAAGGATGACCTAAGCTAGTATGCAGTTGCCGGCGGTATAATAGCGCAGCACTCAGAAAAATAAATGTAAACCCTAGACCCTACCAGATCCATAGCTCGGCAAAATTATCAGCATTGATCTGTTCCACTTTGCCTATGGAAAGATTGGCCAGAAATTTCAATGGATAAACGTACACGAGCAGCACAAAAAGCATCGTAAAGTTGAGCGCGATAATGGTGTAGTCAATATTTTGAATACGCCTTTAATAATTGTAATGCGTCAACCAAATAAAGATTAGCGCGGCAAAACTAGCAGCAAAACTGAGCAAGCTCAACTTCATCGCTCGCAACTCTTCAAAGGACTCAGGGACGTCCAGAGAAACTACGACCAGCGTAGCCGCAAAAGCAAAAATGCCATCACTGATGCTTTTGATCCTGTCCTTGTCATGTATGAATAGATCCATTCAATTGGTTGGTCAGTTAAATATAAGCTACATAGGTGAAGCTATAAAATAACAAAGCCGTTATCGATAGATAACGGCCTTTGTATTTCAAGATTCAATCTTTATTAAAAAGGATACTTATTCTCAGAAGTTACCTTGTAAGCAATGGTATTTCTCAATTCAATTACATTAGGCAGGTTTGCATACTTGGTAAACCTTTTCAGGCCCATCAGCATCATGCGCTGCTCGTCACCTTCTGCAAAACTTCCTATACCTTCCTCTGCGCGGGCTTGAATGATCTTGCTCGCTTGATATAGATATAACTGGCTCATGGCAATTTGCTCTTTTTGTTCACCTTCAGAAGTTCTGGCAATGTTCTTCTGCGTGCGCAGTATGGCACTCTCTGCCATATAGACCTCGATCAGAATATCAGATGCTGCTAGCAACAACTGCTGGTTTTCTTCCAGCTCCGTACCGAATTTCTGTACCGCACTCCCGGCGACCATTAGAAATACTTTTTTCAATTTCTTGATCATGTCCATTTCCTTACTCAGCGGCTCAGAAAAATCTGGTATCTCAAAAGATGGGATAGAAGTTAATTCTTGACCTACCGCCATGGCTGGTTCCAGCAGATTCACGTGGCCTTTCATCGCTTTTTTAACCAGCATTCCTACTGCCAGCATGCGATTGATCTCGTTAGTTCCCTCGTAGATTCGCGAGATACGTGCATCTCTCCATGCCGCTTCCATAGGCGCATCTGCACTGAAACCCATACCACCGTAGATCTGGATTCCCTCATCGCTACAATCCTGCATGTCTTCAGACACTGCGACTTTAAGTAGTGAACACTCAATGGCAAATTCTTCTACTCCTTTTAATTCCGCTTTCGCAAAAGCGTCACCATCTTCCTGTCTCTTGTGGATGCGATTCTCAATGTCTTTTGCAGCACGGTAGCTGGCGCTCTCGCCTACATAGGCGTTGGTAGCCATGTTAGCCAGCTTTTTGCGTATGGCGCCAAATTTGGCAATGGGTGTATTAAATTGTTCACGGTCATTTGCATATTGCGTGGCAAGCGAGATCACCCTGCGCTGAGCGTCTAAACATGCCGCTGCAAGTTTGATACGTCCTATGTTCAGCGCGTTCATGGCGATTTTGAATCCCTCGCCACGACCAGCCAATACATTTTCTACCGGCACCATCGTATCATTGAAAAATACCTGACGGGTAGAGGAGGAGTGGATTCCCAGCTTCTTTTCTTCCTCGCCCATGCTAATACCATTGCTGGCATCATTTTCAACGATAAAACCAGTGATGTTTTTATCTTTTTCCAGACGGGCAAAAACGATAAACACATTACAGAAACCAGCATTGGAGATCCACATTTTCTGGCCGTTGATCTTGTAATGCTTTCCATCTTCAGTAAGTTCTGCTCTGGTTTTTCCAGAGTTTGCGTCACTACCTGCACCAGGTTCGGTCAGGCAATAAGCACCAAACCACTCACCAGTAGCAAGCTTTGGTACATATTTTTTCTTCTGTTCTTCTGTACCGTACAAGGTGATAGGCATCGTACCGATTCCCGTATGCGCACCAAAGGCTGTCGCAATAGAACCGGTCGCACCAGATATGTAGTCACATACCAGCATGGTAGAGACAAATCCCATTCCCAGCCCGTCGTATTCTTCCGGCACGGCAACGCCTAGAAAGCCCATCTCGCCCGCCTTGCGCATTACTTCCTCTGTAAGTGCGTAGTCTTTGTTTTCAAAGCGTTCCTTGTGTGGCACGATTTCCTTGTCCACAAATTCCCGCACTGATTCTTTCATCATTTCCTGCTCATCGGTAAAGTCCTCGGGCGTGAAAACGTCTTGCGGGTTAGTTTCCTGTACGATGAATTGTCCTCCTCTTATCATTTTATAGTATTTAGTATTTAGATCGCTCGCTTCGCTTGCTGTTAGTATTTAGACGGTTCGCTTTGCTCGAAGTTTTTATTAGGGCTTATTGGCCATCAGTTTTCTTTGTAATGCGTTATTCATTTTGCTTACCTCCACGCATTGATCAACAATAAGGCGCATGGTTTCCGTATTGATTAAGTGAAGTCTCTCACTCAAAAAGGTTTGTGTAAAAAGCTCTGACGTAGAACCAGACGCAACACCTAAAAAGTAATTGAATTGACCATCGCTATTACGTCCTGAACCTTCTGCAATATTTGATGGAATAGAGACAGCTGAACTTCGCATTTGTGAAGTAAAACCATATTTTTCCTCTTTAGGGAAGTTTTCGGTAGCGAAATAAACATCTACCGTTAGATCCATTGCTTTCTGCCAAACTTTTAGTTTCTCAAATTGATGCATAACATTTTAATTTTCTCTTATATTTTTTTCGTTGATCAGAATACAATTATCTATGGTTTCAAGTTCTAAAAGTCTAATTACCAAAAGCGAGTAAAGCGAGCGGTCTAACTACCAACTACCTACTACTAACTACTAAAGGCTAATTCAAAAACTCAAATATCCCAGCAGCCCCTTGTCCTGTTCCTACACACATCGTGACCATACAGTGCTTTCCTTGTAGGTTGCGCTTGCGCATTTCATCAAATATTTGGACACTCAACTTTGCGCCAGAACATCCCAGTGGGTGACCTAGGGCGATGGCACCACCATTGACGTTTACCTTTTCTTTATCTAATCCCAATTCTTTTACAACAGCGACTGACTGGCTTGCAAATGCCTCGTTCAGCTCTATCAGTTCCATGTCTTCTTGTTTGAGACCAGCTTGCTTTAGCGCCTTGGGGATTGCTTTTATCGGTGCTATTCCCATAATGCGTGGTTCCACTGCTGCTACGGCAAAGCTCACCAACTTGGCAATAGGCTTGACGCCCAGTTTCTCAACCATTTCCTCGCTCATCACCAATGTAAAAGCCGCACCATCACTGGTTTGTGAGCTGTTACCTGCCGTAACGCTACCACCAGCGGCAAATACAGGTCTCAGTTTTGAAAGTGCCTCAATGCTGGTTCCC
Organism: uncultured Flavobacteriaceae bacterium; assembly: GCA_963740155.1. GTDB lineage: Bacteria > Bacteroidota > Bacteroidia > Flavobacteriales > Flavobacteriaceae > Nonlabens. The sequence goes on from CAVUDE010000005.1 coordinate 1,127,869, forward strand.
TTGCGAGGGCCTTCATCTTTTGTGACGGTGTAGGTACGTGTCTTCTTTTTGCCGTTCTCGTCCAGATAGACTTCCTCGACATCGATCGGTACGATTTGATCCTGAAAACGATCTTCTTCTTGTGCTTTTAACGCACGCATGTGTGACTCATAGGCAAATTCATCCTGCTCCTTGCGAGTGATGTTATATTCATTGGCAACTTCTTCTGCCGTGAGTCCCATTCCCCAGTAGTAGTCTTCGTGACCTTCCTTGGCTAGTTTGTAGTCTGGGGCAGGTTTATAGCCGCCCATGGGCACGTAGCTCATACTTTCTACGCCACCAGCCACGATACATTGCGCCATGCCTGATTGAACTCTTGCCACCGCGGCACCTATCGCGTCCAGTCCAGAGGCACACCAGCGGTTGATGGTGATACCTGGAACGTCCACGCGGTCCAGCGCCATGAGCGAGATTTGTCGTGCCATGTTGAGTCCTTGCTCTGCTTCTGGCATCGCATTACCCACGATCATATCGTCTATGTGGCCTTTGTCTAATCCAGGAACGTCTCTCAACATTCCTTGAATACATTCTGCCGCCAGTTCATCTGGACGCTTGAATCTAAATACTCCTCTTCCAGATTTTCCTACGGCGGTGCGTTTTGCGGCAACTATATATGCGGTGTTTTTCATGTTTTTTCGTCTTTGCAGAGAAGACTTAAGACTGGATTTACTAGCGTAAATCTCATTCAGGACTTAAGACTATTCTCTAGTTTGGTTATGAATCTTGAAATTTTTCCTTGTAAATTTTGTATGCTAGATAAATGATTGTTGAACTCACTAGGATTTACATATCCTATTTCATTTGCGATAACTAGTTGAGATTCCCATTCATAGGCAGACCCTAATGCATTTTCCAGATAGGTTACAAAATGTTTGTCTGAACTGCGTGAAGTGCCTTCTGCAATGTTTGATGGTATAGAAACTGACGCCCTTTGGATTTGACTGATCAATCCATAGCGTTCTTCTCTAGGGAATTCTTGTGTTAGTTTATAAGTATCGATCGCAAGATCGATTCCCTTAGTCCAAATCTCAAGTCTTCTAAAATTATGTCGTTTCATCATAAATTAATCAAGATTTTCAGATCAAGCTCCATTTCATCATTAAGTCTTAAGTCTTACATCATTTTGCGCAGCAAAATCATCCTACGTCAATTTTTAGCACAATTAATTAAGCTATCACATCAGTTTCTCAACGGTTTTCCTTTTTGTATCATGTGTTGCAGTCTCTCCAGTGTTTTGCGTTCTCCGGTTAGGCTTAGGAAAGCCTCGCGTTCTAGGTCTAGCAAGTATTGCTCGCTTACGTCTTGCGCTTGGCTTAAATCGCCACCTGCCATGACATAGGCAAGTTTATTGGCAATCTTTTTGTCGTGCTCGCTAATGTATTTTCCGGATTCCATAGCCTCGGTTCCTACGAGGAACATCCCTAATGCCTGCTTCCCTAATACTCTAATGTTTTTATTAGGTGGTGGTTGTGTGTAACCCATGTCTGCCAGCATTCGTGCTTCCGCTTTCGCGAAAGCTATCTGTTGAGCAGCATTAACAACCACTTTATCCTTACCGTGCTGGAAAATGCCTAGGTCAAAAGCCTCATGCGCACTTGTGGCAACCTTGGCCTGACCGATCGTTAAGAAATACTCGCGTAAACGATTCAGTTCTACATCGCCATTGTCAAAACCCTGTGCAGCGCGCAGTGTCATTTCCTTGCTACCACCACCGCCAGGAATCAACCCCACGCCGAATTCGACTAAGCCTATATAAGTTTCTGCTGCTGCCACGACCGCATCTGCATGTAGTGACATCTCGCAACCGCCACCCAGCGTCATTTGTTGAGGTGCTACTACCGTGGGTATAGATGAATATCTGAGGCGCATGGTGGTTTGCTGGAACTGCTTGACCGCCATGTTCAGCTCGTCAAATTCCTGTTCTACAGCCATCATGAAAATCATACCTATGTTTGCACCTACTGAGAAATTTGCTCCCTGATTAGCAATCACTAGCCCATCGTATTTTTCTTCGGCCAGATCAATGGCTTTATTGACTCCGGCAAGCACATCGCCACCTATGGAGTTCATCTTACTGCGGAATTCACAGTTGATGATTCCATCACCCAGATCCTGAATGGAAACTCCAGAATTGCTCCAGATTTCCTTGGTATCACGGATGTTGTCTAGAATAATTACTGAATCCTGTCCAGGTTTTTTCTTGTAATCCTTATCTGGAATGGAGTAGTAGTAGGTCGCGCCGTCTTTTACTTTATAGAAAGACTCGTGACCTGCATCTAAAAATTCTTTTACCCAGCCAGCAGGCTTTTTATCGATGGCCTCCATCAGCTCTACACCTTTCTGGACGCCTATGGCATCCCAGATTTCAAAAGGCCCATGTTCCCAGCCGAAACCTGCGCTCATCGCATCGTCTATGCGATATAGCTCATCAGATATCTCTGGAATACGGTGCTGCACATAGGCAAATAGTGCTGCAAAGGTCTGGCGGTAGAACTCGCCGGCTTTGTCCTTTCCTTTAATAAGGACAGGGAATCTATCTGGTACGTGATCGATGCTTTTAGTTTGTTCTAGCGTGGCAAATTTTGCCTTTGGCTGTACTTCATATTCCATGGATTCCAGATTGAGCGCCTGTATGGTGCTTTTGCCAGAATCATCTTTTACTTTTTGGTAGAAACCTTTTCCTGTTTTACTCCCCAGTTGCTTGTTGTCCAGCATGCTGGATATAAATCCTGGTAAAGCAAAAGTGTCGTTGTGCTCATCTTTAGGAGCATTCTCACGCACGCCATTTGCAACATGCACCAGCGTATCCAGTCCCACGACATCCACGGTGCGGAAGGTTGCAGACTTAGGTCGCCCGATGACTGGTCCAGTCAATTTATCCACCTCTGTTACGGTGAGGTTCATATCCTTAACCGTGTGAAACAGGCTCTGTATGGAAAATATACCCACGCGATTTCCTATAAATGCTGGGGTATCCTTTGCAAGAACAGAGGTTTTACCCAGAAATTTTTCCCCATAATGCATCAGGAAATCGGTGACTTCCTGTTTGCAGTCAGGACCAGGAACGACTTCAAAAAGCTTTAGATAACGTGGCGGATTAAAGAAGTGAGTGACGGCAAAATGCTCTCTAAAATCCTCACTGCGCCCATCATTCATGTACTGTATAGGAATTCCAGACGTATTTGATGTAATGAGCGTCCCTTTTTTGCGGTGCTCTTCAATTTTTTCAAAAACGGATTTTTTAATGTCCAGACGCTCAATAACGACTTCAATGATCCAGTCAGTATTCTTGATCAGTTGTAGATCATCATCTAGGTTCCCGGTAGAAATCCTATTGGCAAAATCTTTCTTGTAAAGTGGTGCAGGGTTACTTTTAATGGCAGCGGCGAGATTGTCGTTGACCATGCGGTTGCGCACTTTTTTATCCTCAAGGGTAAGTCCCGCGGCTTTTTCCTTTTCCGTGAGTTCTCGTGGGACTATATCCAGCAGGAGTACCTCGCAGCCTATGTTAGCAAAATGGCATGCGATGCCACTTCCCATTATACCAGAACCTATGACGGTTACGTGTTTTATCCTACGTTTTTTCATTATCTTCTTTTGGTTAGAACGGGTTCTTTTTTAAATATCTTTTTTGAGCATACGATCTCATTGATCTTGAATGCCACATCTAGAAAGGTCTCGATTTTTTCTGCAGGGATTTCCTCGCGTACTTTCTGGTCAAAGGATTTGACAACATTTTTGGAAAAATCCCGCATCTCCTGGCCAAAATCGGTCAAGTGAATAAGCACGCTACGACCATCTTCTGGATTGCGGCGTCGCTCGATCAATCCTTTATCTTCCATCATGCGCAAAGTGCGCGATAGGCTGGTGGCCTCCATGCCCATTTTAGGTCCCAATGCTGTACTGGGCGTCCCAAATTCTGGATCAATGCTGATCAGGGCAAACCCTGTTGCCATGGTACTACCCTTAGTAGAGGCCTGCTCATTGTACATCTTTGAAATGGACATCCACGTTGTGCGCAGTATGTGGTCCAGTGTCTTATCTCTGTTTCTCATATCAGTAAGGCAAGATATAAAAAACTGCTATGCATGCATAATACTTTATGAAAATTTTTCAAACGATTGCGTAAAGCGTAAAAGCTTAGACTAATACGTTTTGATAATCAGTATAACAGACCAAAATTAACTTATTGGAACCGCTTTGAAAGTGCAAGAGTTTTTTAATGGATACAAAGTATTAGTCAATACTTGCGCATTCGTACTTCGACTAGCTCAGCATAAACTTCCCTAACGGGAAAGCGGAATAATCCACCTACCTCTTTAACGTAAAGTGGCCAGAGAACTCGCTTCCATCCATAAGCGTCGCGCGGAACCAGTAGTCGCTGCTGGGAAGTTCAATATTATTGAACGTACCGTCCCATCCGGCACCTTGGGGGAAGATCTGCTTGAGCAGCCTGCCATGACGGTCAAAAATATAGATCAGGGAATCCTGTTCAAATACATTGGACACACCTATCAATTGCCAGCGGTCGTTGAATCCATCACCGTTAGGAGTAAAGAATCGCGGATATCCCACTACGATAAAATCCTGGGTCGCAATGCCACACCCATTCTTATCCTGAACGGAAACCGTATAGAATCCAGCGGCTAGATCGCGGAAATCTTTCTCGTCCTGATAACCAAAAAACGGCTCAAGACTGAATTCATAACCACCTCGCCCGCTTACCTGCACCGTGGCAGAACCAGTAGGGTTACCGCCAGCATTTGTGACGGTTATAGCATCAATTGTCGCTGTCTCACTAATCACGACATCAATGCTGCGGGTGGAGGTACAGCCATCATCATTAGTAACTTCTACGGTATAAATACCACCCTCGCCCACCTGGATGGTAGGTGTAGTCTCGCCCGTACTCCACAGGTAGTCAAATTCTGTAAGGTCGCCGGTGGTAATTCCCGGTTGTAACTCGAGAGGTTGCGGATCATTGCCACAGTATTCCTCAAAACCATCTGGCTCCAGCACAGGTGGATTGTTGACGGTCAGCGTTACCTCGCTGATACCAAAACAATTTCCATCTGAAGATTCTGCGCGGGCGTAGATCAACTCGTTGCCAGCAACTGTATTTGTATAAAAGGCAGGTAAACTGTTTTGTTCAGTGAGGGCATCATTGAGCGTGGGGTAATAGACAACTACGACATCGGCTGGGGCATTGATGAGAACATCACCATCTGCGAGGGATAGATCAAACTGGATAATTCCATCTGCCATCCCGTCATTATCACATTGCTCTAAGCTGGTATCCTGAGCATCGCTACCACTTACGTCTAGTGTGACAGTACTCGTGGTGGTACAACCTGTCGTGTCATTTGTAACGCGTGCGATGATATTTTGCGGTGCAGAAATATTTGTATAATCATCTGGTAGCGGGTTGCGATCATTGCTTGCATCTGCTGTATTCAAAAAATAATCAACTGTCACACCAGTTGCATTATCTACAATGGAATCATCAAAACTGGAGAGGTTGAAAATGGTACGCCCATCCTGGACGCCATCCTCATCACATTGAAAAGCATTGAAATCCAGCGCACGAGGTTTCTCATTCACGATGAGATCAAATGAAACGTCACTGACATCACAACCCTCAAAATCGTTGTTTTCAATCCGCACAAAAATGGTTTGATTGAAAGCGGTGGTATTTGTATAAGGCGATACCAGCGGATTATCACCAGTATCTGCATCTGCTTGTGATAGATGGTAGGAAACTGTGAACTGGGCGGGGTCTTGAGTTAGGATATCTGCATCCTGATCTTCCAGATCGAAACTGATAAACCCGTCAAAATCATCATCACAAACCTCTAAATTATCAGGTGTACTAGAAACGGGAACTTCAAATACGGAAACGTCAAAGGAAGTTATCTCTGCACAATCGCTGTTGTTGCGGTTGAAAAGTCTAGCAAAAACCTCTTCTGTCCCTATATCAAAAACGGCATCCTCTGCAATTGAGTTTTCGTTTGCAATCGCATCTGCCAGCGAACTAAAAAATGTCACGTCTAGGTTGTCCATGGTTTGCATTCCTACAAGTGTATCAAATGCATAAACCCCCAGATCCAAATCCTCACTGCCCGATCCATCATTGTCGCATAGCTCTAGGTCATCAATTGGATTTGCTGTAGGCGTGCTAAAAATTTCCACGTTTTTACGAAATTCTCTAATAGCCCCATTTACTGTAAGGGTTAGCACAACATTGTAAACACCAGCGGCTGCATAAATATGCGTAGGCGTTTCAAGATTAGAGGTCGTTCCATCCCCAAAATCCCATGAAATGCTGGTGGGCATATTTTCTGATTGATAACTAAATTCTGTTGTATCGCCCTCACAAGTATTTTCCACTTCTATCAGTGCAAATAGACTCTGGATAAATGGTGGTAAACCCTGGCGCGCGACGCCAGTGGTGAGCCGGATTGCATCTGCCTGGAAGTTGCAGCCCAGTCCTCTTACTGTGGGATTGCCGATCACATTTAGAAATGGGCGACCATTGTCATAACTTTCGGATGTGGTCATATAAATCTTCCCGTCAATTCCCAGTTGCAACGTACTGCGGTAGCCTTGGCGTGAATCTATTACCACACCATTTGTAATAAAGTTTTGTGAGATGGCAGCAGTATCCATTAGGTCAAATTGATAGAGAGTATTGCTGTGATTGGATGGAGTATTCCCACCTGCGTTATTTGACGCTGCTATGTAAAGTAGCTCCCCATCTGGCGAGAATTCCACACCAAAACCTGCGTTATCAGAGCCATTTGACAATATCAACCGCCTCTCATTACTCACTATACCAGAAGTATTATCATAATCATATATAAAGGTTCCAGTAGCCATACTACAGGAAACCATGAGATTCCCCTGCGGAGAAATCTTCAAGTTACCGCGAGGATCTGAAAGAACTGCGTTTTGGATGGATATTACTGGCGTGGGATCTACACCTGTAGGCGATACGGTGTATGTATAGTATGTGTCATAATCACTAGAGCTTCCATTTCTAGAGGCTAACGCTGTTACTAGTATGTCATCACTACCAGACTTGTTGATAGCTGTAATTTTTTCACTACAATCCCTCAATAAATTGTTAGGATTGGAAATATTTGTAATTACATCACCCAGTCCAGAGTTAAGCGTCATATCCACTTCATACCAGTGCAAGCCAAAATCTGGATCACTACCTACGCTAGTGTCAACAGTAAAGATGTAATAATTTGTTGTTGATAGCGGCTTCGGTATAATAATACCACTTTGAGTGCTGGACGGATCACCTAACAATCCTACACCGTTAGGCATGGGATTATGAGTACGATCAAATACGGTAATACCATCTGTGTAAAATAGCAATTGCCCATTCTCATCACTTATAGCGGCACAACCCTCATCCGTTCGCAGGGCACCATTGTTTAATGGAGTTACCGCTCCTGTTATTGGATCAAAATTCAATCCTGCATTATCGCCAAAATACCAATTGGACGCCTGCAGCTGCGCGTGTAAATTCTGACTGAAAAAGAACGATAGCAAAATTGCTAGCGGTAGGTACCAAGATTTATGCATGCCGCAAATTTACTGCGCAGCGCTCACAACTTAATGTTATGGTGACATGTTCTTAAACACTGCTTTGGTTTATTCCTTGTTTTGTTGTTTTACGCTTTCGCGAAAGCGGAATCATCACAAATCCCTACGCTTTAACAATGCATAGGAACTGTAGATAAAAATGCCTGTCCATAAAAGACATACCGCAATACTTAACCAAGGCACGGAATAGTCTTTTTCAAATTCTGAATCACTGATCAATTCTATACCATTTTTAATAGCACTTAACCTACTGAAAGGTTCTGATATCAGCGACCATGTTGCAGAAAAGGGCAGAAGCTCGCCCAGATATTGCCAAATATTAATTTGGTAAAATTTTTGAATAACTGCACAAACCCAAGATAAGTATTTCAAAAATTCCAATCGTAGCAACAAATGCAAGAGAAAACGCTGATTTTTTTATCAGTGTACTAGAAAATATGCATAATGCAAAAAATGAAAGATGACTTGTGAAGAACGCTCCTAGATATTCAAGATCTCGTCGCAACTATCGAAAATTGGGTGTAGTCAGAATAAATCAAACCCAGAATCAAACTCATAACAAAGACCAATAGCGGTAACTAAAAATGCCAGAGAGAAACTGTCAGGTAAAACTTTCCTAGAATAAATTCTTTTTTGCTCAGCCCATCAATTAGGTTCTGCTTCAAGTGTTCGATTGGAATATTCTGTCGCGACTACGGACACGAGTCACAATGGCTATCAAGGGATTTGAGCCAGCTAGTAACCCAAGGTATTAAAGTGCCAGACAAATGGGAAGTCAAAAATTCCCATCTCTGCAAAGCTGATGCTCTTACCCATTACAGGCCATGGGATCAATCGCGATGAGCATGAGCAGTACAATTACGACCAGTTATAAATAATGCGTCACTACCTTACTGCTGCGGCTATTCTTGAACTTGAAAAATTCTATTTCCAGTAATCGCTTCATCTTAGTTGTTTTTGGTTAGTTCAATGAATTGGTCTTCTAGGCTTTGTTTCTTGTGATAGAGCTGGGTGAGTATGATGCCTGAGTCAAAAGCCTCTTTGTTGATTTTGGCTAGATCGATGTCATCTTTGAGAGTGACTTCCATACCATCTACCGTGGGTGTTGGCATTCCTAGATACGTTTTGGAATTGATAAATGCCTTCAGCTCATCTTTATCGGTAGCGCTTAACAGCACGCTGCCATGGTTTCTGACCATTTCATCTACTGGGCCGGCATAGAGCATTTTTCCCTTACGCAGCACGACTACATGGCTACAGACTTTTTCAACCTCGTCCAGTAGGTGGGAAGGCGAGGAGGATGGTGGTGCCCTGTGTGGCAATATGGGTGATGATGTCCCGTATTTTTCTGATTCCCTGGGGATCCAGTCCATTAGTAGGTTCATCCAGAATCAATATCTCTGGATCGTTTAACAATGCACTGGCGATGGCAAGCCTTTGCTTCATTCCCAGTGAATACGTCTTAAACGCAAAATGCCGCCTATCATATAGATCAACGGTCTGGAGCGTTTCCTCAATTTTGGTTTCTGGGATTTGCTTGATTTTACACACCAGTTGCAGGTTTTTTACGGCACTCATGCTAGGGTAGAAGTTGGGTCGCTCAATAATTGCGCCTATACGCTTTAACGCATCATGATTGTTCACCTTTCCATCAAACCATTGAAAAGAGCCGCTGGTAGGATTGACCACATTGAGCACCATTCCCAGAGTGGTGGACTTACCGCTACCGTTAGGTCCCAGGATTCCATACACGTGACCTTTCTCGATTTTAAAGCTTACATGATCTACGGCTGTAATCGCCCCATATTTCTTGTGGAGCTGATTTATTTCCAGAATTGTGGACATAGTTTTCTAAATTGGTTGTATAATGTGACGACTCCAATAAGTATTTGTTACGCCCTATGTCATCAAACCCTCTAAACGATAAACTTCTTTCCAATAAGAAACCCTGTTATCCCATCAATGAAAACCTGTCCAATTATGTAAAGCGGTATAACCGCAGCACAAATATCCCGGTGAGCTATGATGACCTGTTACGCTTTGCAGGCTCATTTACGGTGTACGATAAAAATGATCAGGACACACTGTGGGTACGCTGTTACTATCCAGATTATGAGCGGGACAACATTGATATGAACCTAAAGAAGATCTATGATATACTGCACAGTGATGGTAGGGATGAAACCCTGGATTTCTTGAGTGTGGATGCGGTGGATTATTGCACCTTTGGTAACAAAAGCCCTTTAGGATCAAGATCCGTAATATTCTGAATGATGGATTTACCTATTTCTATGTAAAAAAAGCAGACGCATCCCGTGTCTATGGACTGGAACTCGAGCGTCTTTTATCACCCCACCGCATCAACTTTATGGTGTACGGTGACACGCTGATCGAGGAACATATTGCCGGTATACCCGGTGATGAATTTATAGCCGACTATCTCGAGGCTTGCGACCATCAGGAACTCACGCAGATTGCTAAAGAATTTGTTAAGTTCAATGAGCGATGTTTTATACGCTTGCTGGGTGATATGCGGTTCTATAATTATGTGATCATTCCTACCCACGATTTTGACAGGGTGAGTTATGCGATACGTGCGATTGACTTTGACCAGCAATGTTATGAGGGCAGGGTAAAGGTGTACAGGCCTCAGTTCTTTGAGAAAGTGTCCATGGTGCTCAATGTGGCAGAATGCCTGAAAGATGAGAGCATCGAGCAATACAAAAAAGAGGAACGCTCGCTGATCGCAAAACGATTGATCAATTCAGAGCGACGCTACCGCAATCTAATTAAATGCATGCGCGCAGATGACTTATCCACGCCAGCCAAATTCAAGCAGCTGCGCCGCGGACTCTTTGATTACACTGGCGACGTAAAATTTAAAAACGTAGTACGATGGGTGGTGTTTTAAACGCTACGCTGGATTTTGTCAAGCGTAATTATCAGCATCATTGATTTCTTTAAATCTCAAATCTCAAATCTCAAATCTCAAATTTCACATTTCAAGTTTCTGTTTCATGTTTCATGTTTCATGTTTCATGTTTCATGATCCAAGTTTTAAGTTCCGAATCGCTCATCCCAAACTAAAACTTCACATTTTCAGCTCTGATTCCTAAAATTTGAAATTCCAAGATTAAAGATTAAAGATTAAAGATCGAAGATTAAAGATTAAAGACTCGGGGATTAAGATTCTGATAGAATGTTCGCTTACTTAGTTAGTATTGTTTAATCTGAGTTATAGGGGTTTGAAGTTTTCGTTTGATAGGTGATGGCTAATACTCGTCATTTTTAGAGTCTATTGGATTGAGTGTGTCAATTAATAAATTAGACACATGAAGAACAAAGAAGAACAAATCGATTTAGACGGTATAGCTACGATGCTGGCCGATGAGGTTTCAAAGGGTCGTCCGCTCTCGGGTGAGGATGGTCTGATGAAGGATTTAATGAAGCGAGTGATTGAGGCGAGCCTGGAGGCAGAGATGGATGAGCACCTAGCCGCCACCAGGGGCAACTCATCAAAGAACCGTCGCAATGGGCGAGGGCGC
>CAVUDE010000006.1:0-11681 GCA_963740155.1 uncultured Flavobacteriaceae bacterium
TTGGCAATAGTTATTTTCTCCGCTTTCAATTTGGATGATGTGTTTTTCATATTCTGATAGATTTCCATTTTGAAATATATTCATTTGGTCTCTTCCGAAACTTTCAAAATTATCGAATTCTCTTTCTCCTATTATCAAATATCCGATAACTTCTCCAATTTCATTATGCTTTCTAATTATATGTCTCTCGATTTTTTCTTCGTAGTATTTTCTGATTAAAATCGAATAAACCATAGCTCCATTTTTGTCTTCATAGGGTATGATTAAATCGTTAATTGCTTCTGGGAATTTTAATTTGGTCGTTACAATCCCACGTCCATATTTCATTTTGGTTTTCCGATTATTCTTCTTACTATTTGGAAAGAAAGTATGAACTATTTTTGTGTCCTTATAGACGAGCAAATGATACTTTTCAGTTTTGTTATCTTCAAAAACATATGTTCCCGTGAATTTATCAAAAATCTCTGGTCTTGAATTTTTTGTGATGTTTTTATTTTCTGGCTTAAATATGTTATCTGCTATTTTTACGTAGTCAATAATTGGCATCATTTTCGGATGAAATTTACTTGGCTTATCGAGTTTAACTATTTTGGAATTGTCAGTAATCCAATAGTTATTCAACGAAAAGTATGAATGTCTTTCGTTCAAATGCCTAAATCCAGTATGTTCATTTCCCTCAACGAAAATTAAATTATTAATCTTTGAAATGGTCTTTATGGATTTTTCTGTTGAATTTCCGTCAATCGTTACGCCACCGATAAAATCTGAATTTTCAAGAGCATCTTTTTCAATTTCTTTAATTTCTAAAGGTGTGAAAATCTTTTCCAAGTGTTGATTTTTGTTATAATTATTGCTAACGGCAGTCCGTCTCAAAACCACCTGTTTTTTGACTAAATATACGCGAACTGCTTCATTATGGTTCTCTTGACGGTAATTTCATTGAAAAGATGCCCTAGCCTCAAATCGTCGTAATCACCCTATGCCAAACGTATTCTTGAGCCCATGAAGGCGAGAATAGCCTCGAACAGGCTATTTGGTGGTCATATTGGAGGTCTTCAGGATGTTCAGTAACCTTTTAAGGTTGTACGCGATGGCTACCAGCCCAAAGTCCGCGCTGGCGGCACTGATGCCCTTCTTGGTCACAATGTGGTCAAAGCCCCATTGCCTCTTCATGGTTCCGAACGGATGCTCGACGATGGCCTGGCGTCTTTTGTACAGCTCTTCGTTTTTGGCCACTCTTTCTGCATTGGCCTCTATGTACTGGGTGAACTCACTGCGCTGGATGATCTTGCCGTTGTGTTTGGCAGTGGTGCACAGGTGGCGCACGGGGCAGTCACGGCATGCTTTTGTCTTGTACTGTTTGAAGCGATAGTTGCGTGCGCGGTACCATGAGCCGTTGCTGGTCAGGGTATGTCCCTGTGGACAGGTGTGGGTGTCCGAGTTTTTGTCGTACTCAAAATGTTCAACGTTGTAGGCCAGGTCGGGTGCCTGGCTCTTCCTGCCTATGGCGGGAATGGCCACGAGCGTATCGATGCCCAGTTGTTGTGCGGTGCAGAACTCGCTGCCAGTGTGATAGCCCTTGTCGTAGAGAGCCTTGAAGCCGTTGGTGCGCAGGATGGTCTTGGCACGCCTGAGCATGCCGCCCATTGCCTTTTTATCGTTCTCGTTGGTGAGCCTGTAGTCGATCAGCAGGTTGTTTTCGGCATCGACGGTGGTCTGGGCGGTGTAGCACACTTCTGTAACCATCCCGCGTGTGATCTGGTGGCGGCTGTCCGGGTCGGAGGTTGAGATCTGTGGGTTTTCGGTGGAGTCGTCGGCCTGCAGCTGCGCCTTTATCCGCTCATAGCCCTTTCTGCGTTGTCCATGCTTTTTGATCTCCTGCTCTGCGCGTGCCTTTTCCCGCCCATCACCGTCAGCCTTGGCGAGCTCCCGCTCGTGCTCTTCCAGCTTCCCGTCTATGTACTCGAGGTGGCGCTCGACCTTTTTGAGGTTGTAGTTGTTCTTCTTGCTGTTCTGCGCACGTAGCTTGGTGGAGTCGCCGGCGATTACCTGGGCGCCTATCAGGTCGTGGTTTTTGGCCACCTGCACGGTCGCCCTGAAGACCCGCTTGATGGCGGCTGGGTTGTCCTTCCTGAACCTGGCGATGGTATTGTGGTCGGGCTTCAGGTCGCCCAGCAGCCAGATGAGCTCTATGTTGCGGTTGCACTCAAGCTCGAGCCTGCGGGATGAGCGCATGCGGTTCATATAACCGTAGATGTACAGCTTGAGCAGGTCTGCGGGATCGTAGGGCGGTCGCCCCTGCGAGGGCATGGCGGCAAAGCCCAGCTGCCCCATGTCGAGCGAATCTACGAACGTGTCAATGGCGCGCACCGAGTTGTCGGAGCCGATCATGTCGTCGAGGCAGGTGGTGTAAAGGGAGAGCTGGGTACGGGATTGCTTGGCTTGGTATTGCATAAATAAATATCGGCAATAATGCCGACATTAACAAGAAAACAACGGAGGTTTTGAGACAGTCTGACGGTTTGGTGTATGATTTCGTTGCGTGTTTAAGCACTAAAGTTAGCAAATAAATCACAGATAGAAAGTCCGCGAGGACTTTCGTTTTTAGGCTATAACTAGCAATGAATTATACACGTCTTAAGTTTGATTTTCATTACATTTCTAACATCAACCAGAAAGAACAAAGGGAGGAATAAGGCAATGATATACGTTGAGGCAAAGACCTCGTCAACATTGATTGTCCCCTCCCTTTTCCTACAGAGACCCCGTTCAGTTCTGTGAGGCTATATGACCTCGTTTTTAAGTTGTTGCGACCGCTGTAGACCGTTCTTTCACAAAAGATCAGTTCCATGGATAAATATAGGGAAATTCACGGGGTGGACATCAGCAAGGATTGTTTTGATGTCTACAGCGAGCGCTACGGCCACGAGCGCCTGGCCAACAACGACGACGGCTTCCACCGGTTTCTCGAGTCACTTGAAGAAGGTGACCTTGTGGTCATGGAGGCAACCGGCTATTATTATTCGCGGCTTGCAGGCTTCCTGCCGGAATACGATATGACCACCTCCGTGGTCAACCCGCTTTCCGTAAAACGCTTCATACAGATGCGCCTGGGGAAGGTAAAGACCGATCGCAGCGATGCGTTCCAGATTCGTGAATATGCACTCCTGAACGAGGTTCCGCCCTATAGCGGAAGATCCCCCCGCCAGGCGGAACGCCTGCAGCTATCCAGATATCTGGACCTGTTGACAAAACAGTGCACGATGGTCAAGAACAAGATGCACGGCGAGCAGGTGCTGGGCGTGCCATCGCCCATGGCACTTGAATGCATGCAGGCCGACCTTTCGCACCTTGATGCACAGAGAAAACGGGTCATCGATCGCCTGGACGAGCTTACCAGGGCAGACTATGCCGGCGAGCTCACGCTCCTGAAGAGCATTCCCGGGATAGGGGAGCGCACGGCGATCTACCTGTTGCTGCTCACCGGGGGCTTCACGCGCTTCAAGAATGCGGACCAGCTGGTGAGCCATGCCGGCATATCACCCACCATGAGGGAGTCGGGCACAAGCATACGCGGGCGCAGCCGCATCTCGAAGATGGGAAACGGAAAGCTGCGCAACCTGCTGTTCATGTGCGCGTTCAACGCCTGCAGGAGCAACAGTGGCTGCAGAAGGGTCTATGAACGCTTGGTCAACAAGGGCAAGAGCAAGAAGCTGGCACTCATAGCGGTATCAAACAAGCTGCTCAGACAGGCATTTGCCATTTCCCAATCGGGCATACCGTACTGCGACGAGTACAGATCTGTAAAGGCTTGAAAAAGTGATGCTGTGATTGGCTTGTTGGATTGGAGATAGCCCGTGCGCTTCCTACGGGAGGTTAGACTGATAATTGATGGCTATCCCATTTCAATAAGCAAGGGCTGCCCGTGTCCAAAAAGTTTTAGGAAACGGCTTGTTTTTTACGTCAGTTCTTTGTTAGCCACAGTTATTTTCGCTTTCTTGTTCCTTTTCGGCTGTTTATTTCTTTAGCAATCTTTTTGATTTCCTTTTCCTTGTCTTTGTATAATTTCTGTAATGCAAATTCCAAAAGGGAATATGTTTCTACAATGTCGATTGTCTCTAAATTTTTACTTTTATGACTTCCAGTATTTCCAATCCATTTGATTGCTAAAAGAATATCGGTTATTTCTTTCTTAGGAAATTTCTCAATTCTGTGGTGTAAAGCAATTGGTACTCTTTTTCCACTACCTACTGAATACTTTTTAACTTTAAATTCGTCCATTAGAATTTCTAACGACATTCTAATTTTATTAGCGCAAGATTCCAAATCGCACCAAAATAATTTGAAGGAAGCAGAAATTTCTTCGCTCACTAATTCTGGGCAATTTTCAGGTATCTCAAATAGACTTATTGTGGGATGAACGTAAGTTGGACTAAAATATGTTTCGTATTCGCTTATATAGTCATCTAATTTATGGTCATAATAACCATTTTCTTGAGGATTTCCAGTCGCAAGAAAGAATACAAATTCATTACATTTTTTACATTGTAATTGTCCATTAATGTTCAGTTCAATCCATTCAACTTCCCAATCATCATTTTTGGAACGATAATCTTTTGAGGCTTGAGTTTCTTCTGAAATAAATTTATCCTTAACTAATTGCAAAGATTTTGTTTTACAATTCGGACAATTCCAATTGAATTCTGAGGTTTCAGTAAAATGTTTTTTAGTCCAATTGCTTATTATCATAATGGTTGGTTCTAATTGTTGCTAACGGTCGTGTATAAGAATAGTAGGGCTGAAAAAGAGCGCAAACCATTCGGTTGAACCACAAGCCGAATTTTTAAATCTTTCTTATTATTTTTCTTTTCTCAATAAGCCAAATTTAAAAATTTGGCGACCTTGCAAATGCGCCCGAATCATTCGGTTTTGCTACAATTGCCCTATTATTTTTATACGTTGTTAGCAGCAGTTACATTTTGTATGCTGCTACTTTCAACCAAATAGCATCAAGTTCCTTTTTAGTTATTTTGAACTTTTTCATGATAATCGGTTCGTATTGTTCTTCTTGCATATCCCAGTATTTTTCCGACATAATCTCGTTGTAAATTTCTAATTCTCTCGCTGTTGGCAAATCTGCTTTTTTGATTTTACCAACTTTATCTTTTACAATAATATCGAATTGATAATTATTTCGATTGTTATTTTTTGCAATTTGTGGCGTTACGTTTCCAGTCTTTCCATTGGGTGCCCAAAGTAATTTCCCAAATGTAAATTGGTCACGTCCAATATCATATTTATCGTCGTATGCGAAAATTACAATTTCGTCAATATCATTATCTGCATCTGTTTTTTCAGATACTATTGATTTTAAAGTATTCCTTAAACTCTCTTTACTAATATCGAAAGGAACTGTTATTGATAAAGTGAGTCTTTTACTATTCGGCAGTTCTTCAAGTTCTTTGGTTGTGTATTCTGATAATCTTTTAACCATCGCTTTTGTGTTTCCACGTTCTTCATTCTCGATTTTAAAAGATGAAACTAATTTTTCGTCAAACTCTATTCTGAATGGTTGAATTTCTGTTTTTAATTCAGGGACAATCGAAGTGTTTTCCGTTTCAGATTGTATTTCTTTCTGTTTATTGTCGGCGCAACTTGCTCCGATTATTATTATTAAAAACAATGTAAAAATTCTCATACTTTAAATTATTGACTGATGTTTAATGGTTTGCTTTAATTGCTGTTAACGGTCTCTGTATATGAAACGTTGCGTTCGTAAGATAGAGAAATTCTCGATTTCGCTATAGCCAATTTTTCAAATTTTATGGACGACCTTATTTATTGCGGTAGTCAAATTTGATAAAATTTGGCGGAAACTGGTTGAAACAAAACCCAGCAATCCAGCACCAACCCAGCAATGTTTTATATGCGTTGTTATGTGTAGGCTTTTCGCAATGAATGGTCTCTAATATGTTTAAAATAATAGTTAATTAGTATTTGTTTCAGCAAGTACTTGAAGAGCTAACCAATAATAGTGATAAGCGGCAAGAGTTGAACTTTCTTTGTTTTCAATTCTACTGAAGAAATCTTTTGATGCTATGTTTCGAACTGCACTTACACTTTTCGGCGAAGGCACACAGATGTAACTTTCAAAATTCGTATCTTCTCTTTTTTCAATAATTAGCAGCGCTACAGCTTTTTCATCTTTAACTCTTACAAACTTGTAAACTGTTATCATCCGATTGATTGAATTTGAACCATCATTTAGAATCTGAGAAACTGTGTTCGTCACTAAATCCATTCGATATCCATCTTTTAAATCACGTCCAGTTTGTTTGTCCAGTAAATACCCTTTGGATAAATAATTATATTCAGTCATTGATGTTTGGCTGAATGCAAACATTCCGATTAGTAAAGCGGTTAATAAAGTAATTTTTTTCATTGATACAGTTGTGTTAATTAATTTCATTTATTTCGATTATTTTTTCGTGTGTTTGTCTTAGCTTACACATAACTAGGTGATATAAGCAACTCCCCAAAGATACTCAAACACCCCACATACACCACCTTTAATAAAGCGTCATATAACTTTCTTAATATCAGTTACATGAACTCAAACATCTACTAACAAACGTAAGTTTAACATTTGTTAATGGAACACGGTTATTAGCGGTATCACCTTTCATAAAGCAATTTTTTAAAGGCGGATAGATACCCTAGTATAAAACAAAAAACCCCCAGCCACATAAGCAACAAGGGGATTCAAATTTCAAAAAATCAAAAAGCATTAGCTTTTCAAGAAGTCCAGCAAAATCTTGTTGAGTTCTTTTTTGTGGGTCACGTATAAGCCGTGGGGTGCGCCCTTGATCATTTCCAGCTTTGAGTTTTTGACCATCTCGTGGCCTTGCTGGCTGGTGGGTGCGGGAGGAACGACCTCGTCTGCATCGCCGTGGATGAATAGGGTAGGGACGTCAATTTTTTTCATCGCCTCGCGCAGGTCTGTCTTGCCAAAGGCATCTACACAATCCACCGTTGCCTTGGGACTGGCATCTACCGCTATGTGGAAGTTGTAGTCCAGTTGACCCTGTGATACGCGGTGCTTATTGTCCTCGTAGTTCACAAAGCCTTTACCAAATTCCTGCAGGAATCCAGCGCGATCCTCGCGCAGGTTCTTTTTCATACCCTCAAAAACGCTCTCGTCCACGCCATTCTCATTATCATCTGTCTTGAGCATGTAAGGGGCAATCGAACTGATAAAAACCAGCTTGTCAATTTTATTTGTGCCAAAAGCCTTGACATACTGTGCCAGCTCACCGCCGCCCATGGAAAAGCCCACGAGGATCACGTTGTCTAGATTAAGTTTTGTCATCAACTCACTTAGGTCGTGCGCCATGGTGCTGTAGTCATATCCATTGCCGGGATGGCACGACCTGCCAAAACCCCTGCGGTCATACGTGATCACCTGGTGCCCCGCTTCAATCAATTCTGGCACCTGGTATTCCCACATGGCACCGCTTAGCGGCCAGCCGTGGATCAGGATAATAGGTTGTCCCTCACCGTGTACTTCATAATAAAGGGAGAGGTCGCCGCTTTTTTGCGCAGTCGTTTTTTGTAGGTATGGCATAATTAAGTATTTTCTTTTAAGTTAGGGTTCGGTAGGTTGATAGGGTAATAAAGTAATGTGAATACTCGTGTGAGAATTTAGCTTAACTCGCCTTTTCCCTCTCGTATGATTTCTGGTTCATCGCCCGTTAGATCCACCACGGTTGAGGCAACATTGTCGCCATAGCCACCATCGATCACATAATCCACCAGCTTGTTCCATTTTTCCAGAATCAGGCTGGGATCTGTCGTGTACTCGATCACCTCATCCTCATCCTTGATGGACGTGCTCACGATGGGATTGCCCAGTGCTTCTACCAGTCCAGTCGCGATGGAATTATCTGGAATCCTGATACCCACAGTCTTCTTTTTCTTAAGAAGGTGGGCAGGCTGTTGCTTCCAGGTAGGATAAACGTAAAAGGTCCCGGCAGGTTGCGTTTTAATATTTTAAAAGTGCTGCTATTGATCTGGCTGGCATAGTCGCTCAGGTTGCTCAGATCGCTGCAGATAAAGGAGAAGTTTGCTTTTTCAAGTTTTACGCCCTTGATGCGGGCGATCTTCTCCAGCGCGTTTTTGTTGGTAATGTCACAGCCCAGCCCGTACACCGTATCAGTAGGATAGATGACCAGCGCGCCGCTTTTCATGGCCTTGGCGATCTGTTTGAGCTGTTTGGGATCTGGATTGTTCTGGTAGATTTTGATCAGTTCTGCCATGGGATTAGTTTTGGTTCAGGTAGTAATGGGCAGGAAGAAATAGCAGCCCCAGAGCGATGATCACATACACCGCCATGAGCCAGTTAGGCACACGTTCAGAGGGTTCATCCGGGATGGGTTCATAGACACGCTTGCCCTGCCGGGTGATCTTGATTCCCAGCCTGTCAGGTTTTGCCTGTCCAGATCCCAGCAGGTAGATAAGAACAGAAATTGCCACGACCGCGACTAGCAGCCATAACATTTCATTGGTTTGGGAGAGGAGGATGGACATGCGCTAGTCGTCTCTTTCCACCTCGCTTTCCAGCTTCAGGACGTTATCGCCGTCTTCCTGCTCGATGTAGAGCGCCTTGTTGCCCTCCTCACCTTTGCGGGTTACCTCGTTGCCGTCTATGGTGCGGGTCACTTCCTTGGTAAAGGTAGATTTCACCTTTCCGTGGGCGGTGCCGTTGCCCCAGTCCCATTTTACCTTGGTTCCTTCTTTTATCATGATTGCTTATTTTACGGATAAATTTAGTTGTGATTCCGCTTTCGCGAAAGCGTAATAACACAGGCTTAACTCAATCCTATAAATCATCCATTGAATTATGGGCATAAATTTACACTCCCCACGTGATATTGCCATAAAATCTAGCAACTGGTCAAATCGCTTAATTACAGCCCAGCGATCAAACCTACCCAGTCAATAGTCGCCAGAACCTTACCTTTACCCATAAGTAAGACAATAATGACCGAAGACCAAATCGAGCTAAAGCTGAGAGAGATCGTAAAGATATACCTGCCGCAGGACAGCAAGGTGGAAAAGATCTCGCGTGATGACCACCTGATGCAGGATCTGGGCATTAATAGCTCCCACCTGGTGGACGTTGCACTGGACGTGGAAGATGAATTTGACATTACCCTGGACGAGCAGGACATGGAGCGCATGCAAACCGTGGGCGCGGCCATCGAGATCGTGCAGGCAAAAACTGCGTAAATTCCTACATACCAAATCGTAAATCGCCACACAAGGTTAAATGCCTGTGAATTGACAGGTTAAATGTTCCCAAAATCAAATCCACGCCCGCTTCCCAAAGCTACTTTTAAAGCAAAAAGTATATGGAAATCGTGGATAAAATTGATGTGTTCTCCAGACTGGATGAACTGCGCACGGCTGTTTATGGCGAGCCCGTGCTCATATTGCCAGACAGTTTTTTACTAAAATTTGACAAGCACCAGCACCGTTACGGTAATGGATACGTCATACGTCACCGCAATAGGCGGGACCTAGTACTGATTGATGCCGTACGCCCAGAACACCAGTCCACACTTGAGCGATATAAAAAGGACGGTTATAAAATCAAGGCCATCTTGATCACGCACCGCGATATCGTAAAACAGGCCTACAAACCGCTGCACGAGATTGCAGAAGAGTTTGATTCAAACTACTTTATCCACTCCCTGGATAGCGATGACAATGATCATGCGCTTAACATTACCGGTTACCATGACGTTTTCAAGGACTTTGACCTAAGTGTATTTCATACGCCCGGTCATACCAGCGGATCCGTCATTATATATTGCGGCATCAACAAGGCACTTTACACGGGCGACAGCGCGGTGGGTTCACCTTACGAGAGCGATAAGTACTATTTTGAACGGCCTCCCATCGAGAGTGATCAGAATGACCTCGCCCTGCGAGAGAGCTGGATGTCCATAAGCGTGGATTTTGAACACATATTGCCGCTGCACGGCAAACCACAATTTGACCTGTCAGAACAGGAACGCATTCAAATAATGCGCAACCTAGTCAAGGAGGAGTCAACCAAATCATTATAAATCAATAATCAATTACCTATTATTTATGAGTAACAAAAAAGTAAGTCTAAAAAAAGAAACTCCTACCGATTACGAAATACTGGACGTAATCAAAAATCGCTGGTCACCCCGCACATTTGCAGAAACCCCGATCTCTGCGCACGATCTCAACGTACTTTTTGAGGCGGGTCGCTGGGCTCCTAGTTCCTACAACTACCAGCCGTGGAATTATGTATGGGGAATCAAGGGAAGTGAGGAATATGACCGCATCTTTGATTGTCTGGTAGAATTTAACCAGGGTTGGGCCAAAAATGCTCCCGTACTGTTATTAGGCGTTATAAAGAAAACAACTCCAGAGGGAAAGGATAATTTTCATGCGTTGCATGATCTGGGTCAGTTCAGTGCAAACATGGCGATCCAGGCGCAAAGCATGGGAATCGCCCTGCACCAGATGGCGGGCGTGGATCACGAGAAAGCCAAAAAGGAATTCTCATTTCCCGATGAATACCACGTTGCCACAGCTATCGCCATAGGACATTATGGTCCCTCGCAAAGCGCAAGTGGCAAGAGGAATCTCTTTAATGGTAACTACATGTGGGAGTAGCAGATATTGACAAGGATGATGCAGGAGAGTACATTCGCTTGACTTTATCCACTTTAAAAAACCTGGTGCAGCTGGTTTTTAGAATGAAAATTATAGACTACGGATGTGTATGCCTGCCGTATCTCTATTAAGTAACTTAATGGTATTGCCGTATAGCTCAACCATCTTTGTATAATCACCCAGTATCATGATTGGGAAAGTGAGCATTTTCTGGATCTTTCTGGAGCATGTTATAGTGCCGTTTGTATCCAGTTTGTGGTCAGTACCGTATTTAGAGGTGAACTTGTTATGTTCCGTATTCTCATCAGGTTCTTCCACCCTGCAATCCAGTAGGTCTGCAATCCTGTCATACGGGCTGCTATTCTGGTTTCTTTATGTCCAGTGGTAATAACGGCTTTTGAGCATACTTGCCTGTAGCATGTATTTTCTCTGATGGTTTTTTTTCTGTGCTGTTATAGATGAGGGTACTATCTGGCTATTATCTGTAGTGAGCTATAAGTGGTTTTTACTGACGGTCGATCAGGGTTGATTTACGTTTCTTGCATTGTCTCTTGAGCCGTTTAGTTACTTTATTGATTCCCTCTGAAGTCTGGTGGGATTCTGGCAAACAGGCGCGGTGCCGGTGTGCTCAAACGTATGTTAGTAATCATGCCGGTCTGGTCGCTCGCGGTATTTTCCAGTCTGAAAAAGACATCTGCGCGGGTGACCCAGCTGTAGCGCTCAAAGATGGTGCTTAGTTTTTCCTTTGCGTAGTCCTCCAGCTCATCGCTAGCCGTAACGTGCTGATAATTAAATTGTATGTCCATTAGTGGTTTATTTTCTATGAAAAGACAGCACCGCTGCCCCTAGCTGGCTGAGGCTTTACAGTACATTAAGACCGTTTAACAGATTATTATCAATGGATCAGTACCATGATAGGGTAGCTGCTTACCTCTATTGCTTATGAAATTTATTATTGATGCATATGT
>CAVUDE010000007.1:0-1282813 GCA_963740155.1 uncultured Flavobacteriaceae bacterium
TCATAGGTGTGAGGTTTTGAGAATTAGTGGTGGAAAAGTTGACTGGGGTTTTGGAACGGTTTGTTTTTCAGATTTGTTCTCTGTCAGCAATGGAGGTTTTTCAATTTATTGGTTCTGGGTATAATTGACTACCCCAAGCTTGAATATCTTTTTCAGGTAAATGTGAATTATTCATTAGCTGAAAGATTTCTTTTTTAATCTCTTTGAGAGCATCAGGATCAGTAGTTCTTATTCTAGTTTCGTAATTATATTTTGTTCCGCTTACAGTAAAATTTAAAGAGCCCATGTAAGCTATTTGGTCATCAATTAAATAAATCTTACTGTGAATAAATGTGCCGCTTTTATTAGATCTGGCAGGTGTTTTGTAAACTTTAAACGGGAAAAGTTGACTGTACCAGTAAGAATAAATCCTCTTATTCTTTATTTTGGTTCTGTAATGCTTAGCGGCTAAAAATAGAAATGTGATTGGAAATAATGCAAAAGCAACTTTTATCTCTTCACTATAGAATCCAATTCCCATTGAGAATATTAAAAATACTGTTCCAACGTAAATAAGCACTTTATAGATTACCTCCCATTTTTTTCTTATTTCAACAGCTCGTTCGTCAGTTACCCTATTCTGTTCTAATAATTTAAATATGTTTTTATCGTAGCTTCCATAAAAATCTTCAATATCGTCACAAGTTATTAATTCAACATCGACATTCCTCTTTCTAAATCTAATTAATTGTTTGATCAGAGGAGGCGATAGATAAGGCGATACAATTTTTATAGATCTTTGTGCTTTGGCCAAGTCATTTAAAAGCTTTTTCCCTGCACCCGTTCCAACGTAAATATCGCAATTAGCTCCATTATAAAACATTCGTTTTCAGTTTTATCGTGTTACTCGAAATGGCAGTACTTAAGATAGAAATAGGTACACAAAAGCACGGTCACTTGAAATTTGTCAGTCCTCGCAAATGTACCTTAACTTTGGTCTAGTCAATGAACTACCACGGGGCAGAGCCGTCGGTGCATCAAAAGAAAATTATTTTTTATTTCGACGCACAGCATCGTGAATATTAAACCCAATTTGGATTAAATAAATATGATAGGTTTAGTCGTTTTAGGTATTGCCACGATATGAAAGGGTTGTGTTACGACTGTAAAACCACCTTCAGTTTCAACTAGGCTAACAGTCAAATCATTTGCGTTTTCAATAATATCATTTATTTCTACTTCCCAGTTTACTGGTTTTAAATTTGTAAAAACGGCTATGATCTGATATGTATTAAAATCAACATTTGTCTGGTTAAACCATCTGTTACTTGATTTACTGAATTCATCTGAGCCATCAGATTTTGCCAATCGTTGTCATTTGTCACAATGATATTTGACTGTGCTATTCCTTCAGCACCTTTACCCCTTAAAAACCCTTACCAATTTCCGTAAAACTAACGGGTTGAGGCGTCCAAGTTGTGGATGAATCAGTTGAATTATCATCATCGCTACTGCACGACATAACTGAGAGAATTATTAAAATTAAAATTGTTGATTTCATTTTGTTCATGTAATTTACAATGTGCCGGTCTAGTATAATAGCATGAGCCAAAGCACCCAGACTTACTGATCCAACAGTCCCACCCAAATGTAATAATTCCGTTTCGTATTTACTTTTATGGGGCTATACGCATCAAGATAGTTATTTATCGGCGTATGATTAAAGCGACTGACAGGCTATTAAAATAGACTGTGCTATTAATCATAGCCATGATTAGCTCATGCCGATCTGGCTGCACGCTGAGCGCTTCCATCTGGGATCCGGGAGTAGGACATATGATAAAACTAGAGTTAGAAAACCCTCTATTCTGTTTTCCACTGCCAGTTATCTAAGATTAGGGTGATGATGACATCATTCCACATTTCGAAGTTAGTCAGCTTTGGCAGGATCGGGATGATACTGGTTTTCAGCAGTTCTTCACGTCCCACAATGAACATACGCGCATCGTAGGTCATCGTCATATCAAATGGGTTCTTAACTGTCAGAAGCATCATCTTGCTTTGTCTATTTTCAACTTCTTGTACAAAATCAATGGTCACGGTCTTATCAGGAAATTCTATCTTGTCTACTGATTTCATGGAAACTATGCTGTCGTTTTCCATTTCAACCTCAATGTTTAGTTTTTCTGACGGGAATATCTAAAGAATATTATCTTTAACAAAGTAGGGTGATTTCTGAATTTCCTGTTGATAATAATTCACGCTATCAACCGCTAGTTTTAAAACAAAAGGCTCTCTGTTCGGTTTGTCATTTTGCGCAAAACATATCGCGGTTATTAATAGAAATGATATAAGTGTAAGATGGTATTTCATGGGTTTGGTTATAAATATTTTGCAGCTATCAATAGATAAAATCGCTCTGGCGCACCGGCGACTAAGTTATAATGTCTGATCATATTTGTGAGCATGGAGAATATTATCATCAGTAAACCTGGACTAATATCGAGTTTTCTACTGATTGAAAGTTTGAATTATAGTGGCTCGTATTCCGTTACTTTGCGTTGATCGTTGCTAAGATCCACATAATGGTAATGAACCATACCGTCTTTGTCAAATTCACCATTTTTATTTGTGTCTTCCATGCTTCTAAAATATATACGGTTTTTGACTGCTACTTCTTTCCAGTCGATAAGTTCTTGAAAATCGGTTGTTAGCTTTACAAAGCTAGAACCATCTAAATTGCTCATGTACAAAGTCTCTACGTCATTGTCGTCAAGACTATTATCCCGATTAGTTTCTTTATCCAGCACACGGTAAACCAAAATCTGTTTTTTGGTATTGTTGAACACATATCTGAGAAAAGCAATAGATCTTATGCGAATGTTTTTGTTAGTCAGAGTAGTTAAGGTTTCAGAATCAATATGCTGAAACTTTACGTTGTAAAAATTTCCGGTGATTTCAGATCTGTTGTAATTGGTAGATGAAAAACTCCCGGAACCGTAACTAGAAGAACCGAAGTAAACTTTACCTCTTCCATACATCTTACTTTGACCGATGGTATGAATCAAGTAGGCAGTACTGTCAATATGGATGGGAATGTCAGCGATTTTTATCAGGGTCGTATCTGATTCAAGCTTTGTGGTTTCAGGCTTTTAATCCCCGTGGTAAATCACTTTTGGGTTTTTATCACCCCCACATGAAATCAGAGAAATCAATATAAATCCCAAAAGCCAAATCTTCTTCATATTCATTTGATTATATATAATTGCCGTGCTATTCAGATTCATTGCGCGGAATGCCAACTATACATTACCAACTGACACTCATACCCAAATATACCAAAATGGCTCGGGAATCACTTTACCATACTATAGTCATTGATACTTTTAAGCGTGACAAAACCAAAATGCCACGCTGGGTATTCTTGAATACATGAAGTTGTTCATGCAATCATATGCGGTAGCCTTGGCAGGGGAGAATTTCTCTCTTAACGCTTTCGCGAAAGCGTGACTTCTGGAATGCAAGGAGCTGACAAATACAGACCTGTAATAGTTTAAAAGGAAGTGGTGCTGAGATTGGCTGGGCTGTATTCAGCTAGGAAAAACAACGAGATAAATGCAATTATTTATTAATAACTGACTTTATCCTACTGATCATCATCCTAAGAATGCGATATTCAAACAATGGCAGCCCACCTAAGTTCCTGTTATGTTTTAATGGGTCTTTCTTGATTCCACTTTCGCGAAAGCGTAACTCATATTACAACTTTGTACAGCAACTTATTGCAGCAGCAATTTACGTGTCACGCTGCCGTCCTCGCTGCTCACCTGTAGAAAATAAACCCCGCTAGCAAGACCGTCTAAGTTGATCTGGTGCTCACGCCCGGTAAGATTCTCTTGGGATAGTACTTGCTGTCCGCTAGCACTATACACGACATAATCGATGGAAGTCGCCGTGGCAAGCTCCAGATTAAAGATCGCCGCAGATGGATTGGGATAGATACGCAAGGCATCCAGTGACTGGGCCTGGGGCGTGCTGAGTATGCCCGTCACCACCAGGTTGTCGATCACCGCCCCGTCAAAGTTTAGGTTTTGGTCGCTCTCAAACGCAAAACGAAATACGATGCTGCTCTCGCCCACAAAAGACGCGAGCGACTGGCGGTAGGTCTGGATCGTGGTGTCAAAACCTGTCCACTGCGCACCTCTACAAAGCCTGCAGCTATTGTTGCGCTGCGTGCTGGAATTGTACCAGTCAGTATCTGCCGCGCTGCCCAGTATGTTCCAGCTAGTACCATTATCTGTACTGTATTCCATATAAAGTACGTCATAATCTGCCTCTATCTCAAAGGCCATCTCAAATTGTAGGAATGGGCTGGTAACCCGAGTCAGGTCGTAACAGCCAGTGTACAGGTAACTGGTGGCGTTATTGCTATAATTGCCGTCCACATTTGTGGCATAAACCATACTGTTTGAACCGCTCCCCGCCGTATTCAACGTGCTGGCAGTGGGAACTCCCACTTCCCATAGTTTACTCCCGCCAGTTGCGTAGGTGCGGGTACCAAATCCATAGGTATCGTTCACCTGGCTGGAAATATTTGTGGACACCCGTCCATTAGCAACATTGTTTACGGTTATGGCGTCATTTGTTAATTGCGCATTTACCTGCAGGTCGTATGAGTTAGTTGTTGCGGTTACTGGCAAAGCAATCAGCGTAGTTTGCTGTGGTGCTAGGTTTACCGTAAAGGTTTGTGACTGTATCGCACCACCATCAATGCTATAATCCAGTACAAGGCTAGAAATGGCAGTAGCGCCATTGTTTCTTACCGTTACCTCAACACCAGAACTGGAACAAGATGGTGTTCCATTATTACCCGTGTCCAGAGTGACAATCTCCACGTCTGTAGCGGGCGAGTTGACTGGGATCCCAGTTTGCCAGACCCCGCGTCCATAGGTGGCGGCGGTCATGATGTTGTCATTTGGATTGATCTCCAGATCCCGCACGTTGATATTGGGCAGGTCTATATCATAAGCCGTCCATTGTGTGGAGGTATTGTCCAGCGCCATCACTCCAGCCGTGGTTCCCAGATACAGGATATCATCCCCATTATTGGGCTGGTGTGCGAGGGTATTTTTCCCCAGGTTAGGCAGGTTTGCCGTGATGTCAGTAAAGTTGTTACCGTAATCCGTGCTCTTATAAACGCGTCCAAATGATCCAGAAGTGGCCACATATACCACGCCCGCTATCGTATTACTGGATTCTATGGCAGTAATGTTACGCGGCATAAAAAGAAGCGGTAGTAAATGTCACGCCGGCATCCTCGCTGCGGTACAATCGATCATTAACGGCGAGGTACATAAGCGTATTATCATAACTGTCAATTTCCAGTACGTCTATCCTAGCACCAAAATTCTGTGAGACTCTCGAGAAACCACCATTCTCAATCTTATAGAGGGAATTGTACCCTGCATAGATCACACCGTTGCGATCTGTTTTAAGTGGTGTTATCCAATTTCCCTGCTCTGTCCAGAAATGGATCCCGCCAGTGTACGGCCATCATTAGTCACATACAATCCACCACCGAATTGTGTGAAGCCGTATCGCGTATTGTCGTTACCAGGCAGGATGCCTACCTCCATACCGTCTGCACCATAGAAATTGTACCAGGCATTGTTTGATCTGGTGTAACCACCGTTATCCTGTAACCCCCCGGCTATATTTGAGCTGTTGCTCCCTACCGCGATGCGGTAGAATTGTCCTATCTGCGCGCCAGAGGTAAGGTCTGTAAATGAGTTTGCGTAGTTTGTACTGCGGTACACACCACCATCCGTAAGCGCAAAAAGCTCACTGCCGAATTGCCTGATCTGGTGAATGTCTGCGTGGGTGTATCTCGCATCAAATGGGCTGCTCCAGTTGTTGATTTTAGTAAATGTGGCGCCACCACTGGTAGATTTCCATACGTTGAGACAACCTGTGTAGATCGTGTTTGCGTTTGTAGGTGATGCTTCCAGCGCCAGGTCATACCACGCCTGGGCACTTTCAAAAACGTCTGTACTGGAATTCCTCAGGCTGAAACGATCCCCAGAATTTGTGGAGCGGTAAAGTCCCAGATAACTTGAGGAGGTGTCTGCAATGAGCAGATACACATAGTTGGGATTTGCCGGAGTCACGGCAATCACGATACGCCCACTGCCAAATGGTAGGCCGTTGGTAATTTTCCGCCAGGTAAAACCACCATCAGTGGATTTGTGAAAACCGTCAAAAGCGGTGGTTAGGTAAAGCGTGTTTATGTTGCCAGGTTTATACTTGACGTCCTTAACATTATCATTAAAGGTGCGGGTGAATGAAACGCCTGCGTTCATAGAAATATATAACCCCTGATCAGAGGATACGACCAGCTTGTTGCTATTGCCGGGCTCGATATACACCTCGCTAATATCTGCATTAGTCAACTGATTAAAAACAAGTCCTGTGGTATTAAATGTCGCGCCACCATCGGTACTTTTCAATAATCCTATGCTGGGGCTGTCACCAGCATCATCATCACCAGTGCCTATATAGACTATGTTTGAATTATTTGGATCCACAGCAACCGCGCTAGCGCCTACCCTAGAAATAAAATCATTGAGCGGTGTCCAGTTTACACCGGCATCTGTGCTCTTAAAAACACCCCCGCCAGGTGTGGCGATATAATAGACATTTGGATTATTTGGATCAACGGTAATCGCATTTACACGCCCCTGTCCAGAAGACCATGAACCGCTGTTTGCATGGCTGAAGTCTGCAGCCCCCAGTTGCTGGTATCAGTAATAAAGTTACGCCCTTGAAGGTTTTTCTTGCTGAGTTCAGTTTCAAACTCGCCTACCGCTTGCAGCGTACCATCTGCGGTGACGTAAGCCTCACTGCGTTCCACCCAGCGCATAAAAGGTTTAAAACCACTTCCTTTTGTATCCTTGTCATGGGTTTCCCAGTAGAGCATTCCCGCATTTACGATTTCCTGATAGGTAGGCTCACTATCCTCTACCATAAGATATGGCGGGAGCATCCATGGCGCCTCAGTTCCAGGCTGGGCTTGTGAAAAATTAGAAATAATTACGGCTAGAAGGAGGAGGAGTTTTCTCATAAAAAGACTTGGGGTTGTAAGATAGTCGACAGAAGTTTCTGTCTCTACATTTTTAGTTGAAGTAAATGCGTGATTAATTGCTAGTTAGATATTGGGATAATTCACATTTCATGCCATAGACGCATGACTATCGTCTATTTTGTACCTGTAGCGAATCTGCATAGTTTTTATCGTGGGTCGCTTTGAGCACGGTTAATTCAGCAACGCTTTCATTAGGTACGGCAATGGAAAGCACATAGTGCGCAATCTTCCATATGTCATCCTTCTGAACCAGGATACCACTCCCGCGGCATAAGCCCATTTGGGTTTTTAGCAATTCATCAAAGTAAACGATCTCGCCAGTGCTGTAGATGTTCCTTTCCAGTGGTGTAAATGACCACGCCCGGCCTTTATCAAAATAAGGTTTTGAGTAAGCTTTGAATTCGGTTGTTGTCCAGTTTTCTGCTGCATCTGTTCCTATAAAAATTCCATCTGCAGTCATGTGATCAAAATACGCTTCAAAATCAGCACGGGCTGCGGCCTGATGCCAGGCGTCCAGGGTTTTATTGATGGTTGTTTTGGTCTCACGAGATTGTGAGAAACACACAATCGCAAAACAGCTAAAAAGTAGGGTGAGTGTTGCTTTCATGGGTTAAAGATAGGTTTTATCCGCCCTGGGCGGAAATATCAAATCTCAACTCTAAATTTCAATGGGCACAAGTTATTGGTTAATTGTTAATGGTCAATGGTTACAGACTCTTATTGGGGTTCTACAAGGTAATATGGAGTTATGAGAAATCACAAACCGCAAGCTCCAAAACTCAATTTCCGAATCTCAATGATTCGTTACGACAAGGTGGAGGGAGTGTAAAAGTAGCCCACTTGAGGAGTTCTGAGGGCTGCTATGTGATTGGAGACTTTCCATAACCATTGTAATCCATGAATGATTCAAGTTGAAAAAACTACATAAGATTATCTTTACCGTATGTATAAAAAACGCTGTGGCTGGTGCGAGAGCAGCCAGTTATATCAGGATTACCACGATCAGGAGTGGGGAATGCCTGTGTATGATGACCAGACCTTGTTTGAATTCCTGGTACTGGAAACACAGCAGGCGGGACTCAGCTGGATCACGGTGCTCAAAAAACGCGAGGCCTACCGGGTGGCGCTGGACGATTTTAGTGCCAGAAAGATTTCGGATTATGACTATGCCAAAATCGAAGAACTACTCAATAATCCCGGTGTGATCCGTCACCGCAAAAAAATCGAGGCCATCGTTCACAATGCGCGCTGTTTTCTCGCAGTCCAGCGTCAGCACGGCTCTTTTTCTAATTTCCTGTTGGGTTATGTAGATCACAAACCTATCCAAAACAAGGTAACCGATTATCGCACCGCACCAACTTCCGCGCCCCTGTCAGACAAACTTTCCAAGGACATGAAAAAGCTGGGCTTTAAATTCATAGGCACGACAACCATCTATGCCTTTATGCAGGCCGTGGGAATGGTCAATGATCATGAGGTAAGTTGTCATCGATATAGTTTAAATCACAAGTCTTAAAGTTGAATTGAGAAAATCGCAAATCTCAAGACTCTAAATCTCAAGGTTCAAGGTATAAGCCCCCTTTAGGGGGTTTGGGGGTCTGCTATGCCACATTGTGTTTTGGAAAAAATCTCAAATCCCAAGCTCCAAATCTCAATACTGATTTAGACCTCAGGCTCTAAGTATCAACGTGAACTTGACCTAAGAATTCATATAGAGTGTTGATTTTCAAAATTCAACAAACTGTCATGTCTAGCGCAGTCGAGACAGATTACAGGATGCCGATCTCAAATCGTACTCGACCTGCCTTTGCGGTAGGTAGGCTGTCGCGCAAACTGGCATCTTAATTATTCTTTCCCTTATCCGTTAGACATAATTACAATCATAAAATGTCTTAGATCAGACTGACGTTATTAGGTTGAATGTCTCAAAAGGGTACAACTACTTTAGCTCCCGTTTGCCCCCCTGGGGCTACGACCGTGCGTTTAGTAAACGTTTAGCTATTTGTAAAAAAGGCATTGTTTGTGAATTTCTTCCATATGAATTAGATATAAGAAGATATAAAATCTGTGCAATGCTTTTCACGTTGATGGTGTGTTTGTTTGTTCCGCTTTCGCGAAAGCGTAATTCCAACAATCCTCTTTACGACAAAGGTGCAGCCGTGCAATATCCCGCTGCTGAATAAAGTTATGTGTGGACAGGGCAAAGGCCTATTTTTGCGCTGCTTAAATCCATAGGACATTTTCATGCTTATAACGGCAATCAATTTTATACTGAGTCTCTCCCTACTAATCGTACTGCACGAGCTGGGGCATTTTATTCCCGCGCGGCTTTTTGGTACGCGGGTGGAAAAATTCTTCCTGTTTTTTGATATCAATTTTGCCCTCTTTAAAAAGAAAGTGGGCGAGACGGTATACGGGATAGGCTGGCTACCGCTGGGTGGTTACGTGAAGATCGCCGGGATGATCGACGAGAGCATGGACAAGGTACAGATGGCGGGCGAGCCACAGGAGTGGGAATTCCGCTCTAAGCCGGCGTGGCAACGATTGATCATCATGCTGGGTGGTGTGGTGGTAAATGTGGTTGTGGGATTCTTTATCTATATCATGCTGATCTACACGCAGGGAACCTATTATTCTCCTGCGACCGAGTATAAATACGGGATGGGATTTGACAAGGCGCTGGTGGACGTGGGATTCCAGCAGGGAGACAGACCTATTCTAGTGGACGGTGACAGCCTGGATCGCGCATCGCGCATGAATCACTTTCTCTTGTTGCGTGATGTAGAAACGGTAACAGTGCTGCGTGATGGTAAGACCGTCGAGATTGATATCCCAGAAGATTTAGGTGATAAGATGTTCTCATCTGGCGCTAGCCCCGTACTGGAAGGCCGCTATCCTTTTGAACTTGTCGAGATCACAGAAGGTGGTTACGCAGATGATAAGGGAATGGAACCTGGGGGTACCGTGACTGAAATTGCAGGTATGCCCATCAAATTTCAAACTGATGTGACCTATGCGATCAATAATCTAGTAGAAGATGGAAAGGAGTTTACCCTGGTCTATGAAAAAAATGGCTCGACTACTGAGTACACTTTCTTGAATGATGAAGAGTTCAAGAAGAGTGGTTTTGGCATCAAGATGCTATCAACAGACAAAGAATTTGCAACAGAAACAAAGCGGAACTATAGTTTTGGCGAGAGTGTAGGTGTAGGTGTTTCTCAGGGCTACTGGACGATGCACGATTACCTGGCGCAGATGCAGTATTTGTTTTCTGCTAAGGGGGCGACACAATTGGGTGGTTTTGGAACGATCGCAAAGTTATACCCAGATACATTTGACTGGATCAGGTTCTGGAGCACGACGGCATGGATATCTTTTGTGCTGGCGATCATGAACATTCTACCCATCCCAGCACTGGATGGTGGTCACGTGATGTTCCTATTATACGAGATTATTACGGGTCGCCCACCTGGGGAAAAGTTTATGGAACGCGCCCAGCTCGTAGGATTTGTGGTGCTGATCGCCCTGATGTTGTGGGCAAACGGGAATGATCTGTTTAGGTGGTTGTTTGGGTAGCCTATAAATTCCAGGTGCTGAAATAAACATTATATTATGTAAGTCGTGTCAAATTTCAAAATGTTCTAGTTTATGAAACCTTTCTATTTAAAGGCCTTGAAACAATGTTTTTGTTTAGTATTCTTTTTGGGTGGGTCTATTGTTTACTCACAAACCAACGACTCTATTTACTTCTCGAAAAAAGCAAGATTCACCAAAGATTCAGAAAACATCTTTGAGAATTTTGGGAGACTTGGAATTAAGATTGGTGTGCAAGATCTTGAATGGTTCAATCAGATCAACCCAAATTTTGGTTATAGATATGACAGTGATCCAGCTCCCATAATTGGTCTGGACTACAATTTCTACCAGACAGGACGATTCAATTTTAGAGCTGGAGTATTCGCTAGGCGCTTCAATACGGTAGTTGAATATAATGTGCTGGGATCTGAAATAGGAACAACTTTCGTTTCTGAGTTTAAATTTGTAGGTGATGCGGAATATTCTTTTCATGTCCCCATCACTTTTGAATATAATAAATTTCTAGCAAGGGATTTTGCAATTTCAATTTTTGCAGGTGTAGAAATCATGTATTTTGATAGTAGAAACTTAAACACTAATGAATTCAGTTTAGTTTCGGGAATCGGTTCTGCTACCATAAGGAGAAATTATTTTGAGAACCAAGACAAGTTCTATACCGGTGCATTTATTGGAGTTGGCACTTATTTTAGAGTTGGATCTGTTCTTTTGAGGGCAGATGTGAAATGGTACAATCGTCTTCCAGAAGATAATATTATCTCTGAAGCCGCCATAATTGAGGGTCTTGTAAATAGCCCAGATACAGGAACTGTTCATAGTTTCCAAGGGAATTACTGGAGTCTCAATCTAACTTTGCACCCAAAAAACTGGTTCAAGAAAAAAAAATGAGTTGGTTTGTAAACTATTCAAAAAGAGCGGTATCATCAGGTATCGCTCTTTTACTTTTGACACATGTCAAAACGCAAGCTATTCTCCATTCTCAATCTTTTAAGTGTCATCATCTTAATCGCCTGGAACGGCTATGCCAATACTGGCAACTTCAACGGCAAGACCGTGGGTGATCTGAGTGCAGAATACAATAACCTCTTCACACCAGCCAGCTATGCTTTTTCCATCTGGGGATTGATTTTTATCATGCTGCTGGTATTTGCTTTGTATGGCGTTTATCAAGCATTCTCTAAACAAGGATTAGACAACGCACAACGGCTGGCAGATCATACTTCGCGAGACTATCACCGTAGCGGGAAAGCTTATGATCCCAAGGTTGATTTTGTTATTTCCACCGCGCCGTGGTTTTTATTAGCAAATATTTTCTGTACTGTATGGGTGGCGTTCTGGCTGGAAGAGATGGTGCTGATTTCTGTAATCTGTATGCTAGGGATTTTGGTCAGCTTAATTGCCTGTTTGAGTAAACTTAAAATGGAAATCTGGGATGCTCCGTTTCCCATCATTGCTTTTGTCTGGTGGCCGCTATGTTTATACAGCGGATGGATAAGTGTTGCTACGGTAGCTAATGTTTCTGCCTGGCTTAATAGCAGTTATGATATTGCGATAGAGACGCAGGAAACGTTTACCCTTGTTATGATTGTCGCAGCAACGCTGATTAATCTGCTCATGATCATTTTCAAAAACATGCGCGAGTTTGCCATTGTAGGCGCGTGGGCGCTAGCTGCCATTTATGTGCGTCACGCTGATTCCCTGGAAACTATTGCCTACACGGCACTAGGCGGAGCGATTTTATTACTCATCGCAGCAGGAATTCACGGTTCACGCAATACAGATACGAATCCTTTTAAGAAGATGCTGGAATGGCGGGGGAGTTGAACGCGTGAGGTTTGAAAAATGATTGTGGTGTTTAGCCCCCCTAGCCCCCCAAGGGGGGATTGATCGGAAAAATCAACTGCATTAGCAAAACGAAAACAACACCAGATAAAAGTTCTGAAAATAACTTTTATCTGGTTTCCCCTCGAGGGGAAGAGCGATAGCGAATGGTGTGGAGCAGGAGTGAACCTAAAGACTGATAATCTGATCAACTGATCAACTGATCAACTGTTTAAACTATAAAAGCCGCAAAAGCCCCCCTAGCCCCCCAAAGGGGGGATTGATCGGAAAAATCAAATGCATTAGCAAAACGAAAACAACACCAGATAAAAGTTCTGAAAATAACTTTTATCTGGTTTCCCCTCGAGGGGAAGAGCGATAGCGAGGGGTGTGGAGCAGAGAGTAAACCCGATCGACTGATTGACTGATTGACTGATTGACTGATTAAACTATAAAAGCTGCAAAAGCCCCCCTAGCCCCCCAAGGGAGGATTGATCGGAAAAATCAAATGCATTAGCAAATTGAAAAAAACACCAGGTAAAAGTTTTGCTCAAGACTTTTATGTGGTTTCCTCTCAAGGGGAAGAGCGATAGCGAGGGGTGTGGAGCAGGATCAAACCCTATCAACCAAAAAAACTGAATAACTGATAATCCGATTAATCGATAAAAAAAGCCCCTCAAAAAGGGGCTCAAATCTAAATTTGGAAAGATTCTTAGCAGTGCTCGTTATAAGCCTCTTTGAGGTTTTCTGCGATCATTTCTGCTGGGCGGCCTTCTATGTGGTGACGTTCTAGCATGTGGACTAGCTCGCCGTCTTTGAATAGCGCCATGCTGGGTGAGCTGGGCGGGAATGGCACCATGCTGCTGCGCGCTGCATCTACCGCCTCGCGATCCACACCGGCAAAAACAGTGACTAGATGATCTGGATGCTTGTCATTTTGCACGGACATCTTTGCGCCCGGACGTGCATTTGCCGCCGCACAACCACATACAGAATTCACCACGACCAGCGTGGTTCCTTTTGCATTGATCGCGTTGTCAACCTCTTCTTTATTATATAAATGCTTAAACCCGGCGTTCCCTAGATCGTCGCGCATGGGTTGTACTAATTCTGGTGGATACATAACTTCAATTTTTTGCAAAGGTAATTTGTAGAACCTATACTACGAGCGTAATGGATTGCTTGTCTCTATAGGTGATTTGACTGTGGTAATAGTGTAGTAATCGTTCTTACAGTTATTTTAATAAATCTACTAGATCCCTAGGATCGCGTCTATTATCCCAAAACGCCGTAATGACAATTTGAGATTTCACGTGCCGATACAAAATACTAGGTGTAATGGACAAAATGGTTGGTGATTTCGAGTAATTATTTTCAAGTGGACAAAATGGTTGGTCTGTTTGTCAACATTAGTTGTTTGTTATCCTATCCAATTCTATCTTGTCCCGTCCAATTAAACGGAAGCAGGCCCTGCTGGAGAGCAACTTGCCAGGGATACATTGGATGCCTGACGAAAACAACAAAAAGGCCTCATGCCTTTAAAAACTCATCGATGAACTTTATTTTTCTTTTCATACTCAAACCGTTATGGTTTCTGAGCTTGTTCTTCAGGTCTGAAAAGTGACCATCTATCATGTTCGTGGTATTGGGTATATCCAGTTCTGGATGGTCATACCACGTAAAGAGCCATTCCATGTTCGTGTTCAGGCTTCTGTAGGCGCTCCTCAGTCGTTTGTGGGTGTAGTGGCTCTTTCCGGTCTCTGGATCCACCGTACGCTCATCCAGGAAACCATCCCACCTTTCCCGCCAGAGTTCCAGACCACCCTGGAAAGACTCCCTGTCGGTATGTTTCAGCAGCGCGGCATGCTCCTTTAAGGCAATGGCAGCAGGCATCTTGGGGTTCTTGGTAATATATCTCCTTATGGTGGCGACCTGGTGGAACTGACAGAGCTGAACCGGTATCTGTCCAAATGAATTGACCAATCCCTTTCTTCCGTCACAGACAATGGCATCAATGGTAAAGCCCCTTGATTTGAGTTCGGCGATACCCTTGCGATATAACAGGTTTGTCTCCGACCTTAGGTAATACCACATGATATTTTCTCCGGTATGGGCATCCTTGAAAAGCATCAGCCCGAAGCTTCTTCCCCAATAGGTGCTATCCATGAGGACGATTACGTTTCTGGGAACCGCTATATGTTCCTCGACCTGATGGCTATCGATCCTACGCTGGATGGTTCTTATGGACAGGCCATACTTTTGGGCAAGTTGCAGGTAGGTTTGTTTTCCCTTTGTGTACTCTTCCCAAAGATGGGACGCCTCGATCCGCAAACCACCGGTAAACACCCTTTTGCAGGCCCAGCATCCATAGCGTTGCTTACCTGACCTGACACCATATTTGTGAGTGATGCGGCTGCCGCAAAAACTGCATTTTTTTTATTCAAAGCCTTTGATTTACACCAAAGCTAGTAACAGCAGGTGTTACTAGTGTTTTTACCAACCATTTTGTCTATTACGCCAAATACTATAGTGTCCCATCACAATAGCTCTCGTATCTCTGAAAGACGTAGGTTTTCCCATTTGTGGCTGCGTTTTTATGAGTGCAAATCGTTCACGTATGGCTAGATTCAACTTTTTGGAATACCTCGAGCTTCCATTACGACTGTTCCAATAATCAAATACTTGATTGCGCTGGCGTTTAGCAGAATTGGTCCAGAAAATAGTTAATTCATCCATTCAGCATCCTCTGCCTGTAAATCTTTATCTGAAATAAGATTTCCATCTTCAATATCTTTTTCGCTCATCATCAGCATCTCAATCTGATAGGAATTTAATTCCATCTTTTCTGATGGCTCAGCAGATTTCAAAATGCCTTCAATTGCCGCAAGCAACTTTTGGTTTTTCGCAAGCATAATCCTATCAACCAGCCTGCCTTTTAGTAAATTCATCGCTTCCATAAATCAGGTTTTAGAATTTTAGTCGTTTTATCAATTTGATATTAGCTCTTGTATTAGTTTGAGCCCACAAACATCTCCTCAAATTTCCCACTCACCTTGCTCGCGAGATCTTTCATCTCATCATCAGTCAAGCTTACCTTGTTGCTAAATCGCATGTCATCCATCTTATTGATGGGGATCATGTGTACGTGCACGTGTGGGACTTCCAGACCTATCACGCTCATGCCTATACGCTTGCAATCCACCACTTCCCGCAGGGCTAGACCCACCTTGCGTGAGAACTCCATAAGACCGGTATATTCCCCAGCTTTCAGATCCAGTAGTTTATTGGTTTCCTTTTTTGGGATGCACAGGGTGTGGCCGGGTGCGTTTGGGTTAATGTCCAGAAAGGCGTAGAAATCTTTGGTTTCTGCAATTTTGTGGGAGGGTATTTCCCCTGCGACGATTTTAGTAAATAGGCTCATGGCTAGTTGCGTGTTATGTCTAATATCTCCAGTTTTAGGGTTCCCACGGGCACCTGTGCCTCTGCCATGTCACCCACCTCCTTGCCCAGCAGCGCTTTGCCTATGGGCGATTCTACAGATATTAGTCCCTTGCTCAGGTCTGCCTCGCTTTGCGCCACCAGTTTATAGTTCATCACCATGTTGTTGTTGTGGTTCTTGATCTTTACATTGCTGTGGATCAACGCTTTTGAGGTGTCTAGGCTGGCCTCGTCCACCACCCTCGCGTTAGACACGACGGCTTCCAGCTTTGAGATGCGCATCTCGAGCATTCCCTGGGCTTCCTTGGCAGCGTCGTATTCTGCATTCTCACTCAGGTCGCCTTTGTCGCGCGCTTCTGCGATAGCTTGTGATGCCGCGGGCCTTTCCACGTCTTTGAGCTGTTTTAACTCATTGCGCAATTTTTGGAGCCCCTCGGCCGTGTAGTAGGATACTTTACTCATTGTATGGTGTTTATGGATATTACGCTTTCGCGAAAGCGTAATCTCTACAATCTATAGAACATTCTTCAGAATCAGTAGGCTAGACAATGCTGGCAACTGTCTCCAAACAGAAAAATCCCATAGCAGCGGGATTTCTACACAAATATACTAAAACCCACCTGTTGCGTTTTACATTTACAACGTGAACCTCATGCGGACTATCATCTATCTTATCCTGGCGCTGGTGCTGGTCAATTGCTCCAGTGATGACGACCAGCGTTCAAACCCGTTTCTGGTAAACGTGGGATTTGCCGTTGACCTCAATATAAACCTACCGCAGAATTCTGGGCTTAGCTTCCCGGGTGGCGTGACCATCGTGCCTAATGTGGGAATACGTGGTGCTGTGATCTACACTCTCAGCACTGACAATTATGTCGCTTATGAGTTGAGTGACCCTAATCACGAGCCTAACAATTGCTCACAAATGGAAGTGGATGGCGTGGAGCTTAAATGCCCCTGTCCCAATGATATCAATACCTATAACCTCGTGACTGGCCAGCCCATGGAGGGCGGTGGGAGATTCGGTTGTAAGGCGTATCGCGTCACGCGTGAGGGCGACGTGGTGCGGTTGTTTAATTAGACTTGGCTTACCGCAACTTCCGCCCTTTCTGAAATTTTATCTATTCAGTTTTTTTGAGATTACTCTACAGCATCAATGTCATAAGATCACTGAAGATCATAGACCACAGTTGTAAACACTTCTAGGAAACAGTAGAGCAAATAGGCTCAGGTAGAATCCATTTGATCCAGAGCAGTGAGCGATTTTCATTTGCCAGAGAAGTAATTCCTTAGAGTGGGATGGTTTAAAAAAAACCGACTCAACGCGTTTGAGAATACTCTTACAACCTCGACTTAAGATATGAGTTCAGTGCCAGTTTGAGTTCGTTCACATTATTGAGCACCTTGAAAATCTTGCCGTTATTATCTACAATCAAGTGTCTGGGATATGCGGTAAGCCCCAGAACTTGCTCAATCAGTTGCTTGCTATTGCCTATGGTTTCATAGAGGAATTTGTGTTCTTGCAAAAAATTGACCAGGTCTGCATCATCATCTGTGGCAAGACTGAGAAACTGGACATTTCTATTTTCTAGGGACTCAATCATCTCGTTCAACTCTGGGAATTCCTTGATATAGGCAACACAATTGATAAACTAGCTCTTGACAACTGTCGTCTTTCCCAAGAAAGACTGATTGTTCATGGTATCCCCAGCGATGGTTACAGCCTCAAAATCTGGGAACGCCGTGCTTTCCAGATTAAAATGGTGTAACCGTGTGTTTGCTGAATTACGTATGGTGGTTACCAGATCTTTTGAACCATTTTCAGGTACCTCAAAAAGCTGATAAGTGAGGGTTCCTGGCTTGTCTAGTTCTACTACAATATACTTTACAGTGGCAAATAGCTCTAGAAATTCTTTTTTGGAGATTTTATTTCCATCTTGATCAATGGGCAAAAAATCTGCAGAGAGGTTGATATTGTTGTAATGATATCCCCACCATGTTCTATAATCACTGGTAAGTGATTCAGGTGCCTTTACTGGATTACCGTATTGTCTATTTAAGTGTCTAGCATTGTTTTTATCCTGACAGGATAAAAGACTAATTACAAAGATCAAAAAACTTAGGCTGCGCATATTCAGAATGATTTTTGTAAAATAAAGAAATCTATTCTTGTACTGTTAATAACCAAAAGAGCGAGCTACCTAAAACCTCACCGCAGCTCCTGCCAGAAAATTGATTCCTGCCTGTGGGTAGAAAAAGGCAAAATCATTGGCGACTAGATTGCCGTCTGCATCTGGTGCGTCAAAACTGAAAAAGTAGCCATTGTTCTCATACCGCGCATTCAGGAAGTTATTGACTTGCAGTGTAAAAGTGATATCCCTTGCCCATTCCATCGTATTCCAAATGTATTGTACATTCAAATCCCTCACCAGATAATCATCCAGCAGCGATGCCTCTGCCTCGATATTGCTCATGTATTGCTCACCCACATATTTAGTAAATAGGGTAACGTCTAGATTTCTGGTCGCATGCCAGGTGATGGCATTCCCCGCCACGATGCTGGGCGAGTAGGATATCTTCGTCTCACCAAAACTTTGCAAACCACCATTGCGTTCTGCAAAGTAATCCCGATTCCTGTTCTGGCTCAGGGAGAGATTGGGACGTAGGACAAACTTGTCGCTAAGCCTCCAGACCGCATCCAGCTCGAGTCCCAGTCTATAGCTGCTACCGCTGTTCTCCCGTATGGCAAACCCCACTGCATCGATCGCACCGGTAAGTACCAGCTGGTTCCTGAAATCCATGTAATACAAATTGGCATTCAGCCTGAAGTTCTTTGTGTCGTGTCTCCATCCCAGCTCGTAGTCATTGAGTTCTTCCGGTTCTGGGTTTCCGTTTTCAAAATCCACACGTGCAGGTTCTCTATTTGCACGTGAATAAGAAAGGTAAAAACGGTTCTGATCATTGAATTTGTAGGTGAGTCCAGTCTTTGGGTTGAAGAATGTATAATTCTCATCCACATCCAGATCTAGGCCACCGCGCAGCGATCCGCCAGCTTCATAGCTTATGTTACGCACCTGTGCATCTGCATAGGCAGTGATTTTATCGGTTAGATTGTAGGTTGCCTTTAGGTAAAGGTTTGCATCTGTCTTGTCGCTATGATTGTCAAAATAGCGGTAGGGATTACTGGGTAATTGCGCATCCTGCGCCGCGATGACCTCACCATATTGCTCGCCATCATACCGGTTCATGCCACCACCTAAGATCACGTCTAGTTTGTCTTTTTTATAATTCAGGCTGAAAACCGTCCCGTAGAAATCACTATTCAAGTGACCGCGGGTAATCAGGTCTGACTGAAATACGGCAGGCCTGCTGACTGGGATGGCAGGCAATCCAAAATCTACCACAGCAGCATCATCCATATACTGCTCAAAAAAGCCACGGCTATAGGTATAATGTCCAGAGATATTCCCCGTCCAGTAATCGTTGAATTTATGCGATATGTGGAGCTGGTTATGATCCTGTTTGTAATTGTCCGTCTGGCCTGGGTATGCTCGCTCAACTCCCGCTGGGTCTATGTAGATGCCGTCTGGATTCCTGCGCCTGTCCTCTGCAAGTTGCTCACGGGTCAATCCTACAAATGATAGCCCTGTGCGCTCTTCCCCGCCAAAGATGATAGTCTTTACCTGCGTTTTCTCATTGCGGTACACACCGCTCAGATAGTAGGATTGCAGGTCTGCAAAAGCACGATCTACATAACCGTTAGACTGAATCTGCGAAAGCCGCGCATTAAAGCTGAATTTATCTGCAATCAATCCAGAACCTGCCATGATGGTGTTCTTAAGTGTATTGAAACTCCCCGCGCTACTTGCAACTTCTGCATAGGGCAACTGGCGGCTGTCGTCAGTCAGCACGTTGATACTCGCGCCAAATGCTCCCGCACCATTTGTAGAAGTCCCCACACCGCGCTGCACCTGAATGTTTTCCACGCTGCTCGCAAAATCCTGCAGATTCACCCAGAAACTGCCCTGGCTATCAGCATCGTTGTATGGAATCCCGTTGAGCGTCACGTTGATACTGGAATTATCTGCACCACGTATGCGCAGGTCAGAATAGCCTATCCCAGTCCCGTCAAAGGTGGTCGATACCACATTAGGCAGGAAGTTGAGCAATACCGGGATATCCTGGCCCAGATTGGTTTTTCTCAATTCCTCCTTGCTGATTTCAGAATAGGTGATGGGGGTATCCTTAGTCGCGCGAGTAGATTTCACGACCACTTCCTCCAGCTTTTCTGCTTTGGTAGAATCCTGTTTTTGTGGGTTTTGCGCGATTGCACCTCCTAGTATGGCAAATGCGGTACCAAATAATAACTTCCTTTTCATAGCCTTTTCGTTGGGCTGATAAAAGGGATATTTACCGGCAATAAAATTTATAAGAGGCTCCTCAATGCGTAGATAGGGGCTTAAGTATTCCGCTTTCGCGAAAGCGTACAAAACAACCATCCACCGGCCCACGACCAGTCACGGTTGTGGTTCACATCCCTTGGCAGCATTACCCGCCCAGGTTCCTCGGGTATAATCTCAGCCGTCGTGACAGCACCCCTTGAGATGCGGCAAAGTTAGGTAGGAAAATGGATTGCGCGCTTTTCAAATTGAAATAGTTTCAAGCGAAAATTCACATAGTCCCATGTATGGAGTCAATGGCTTAAGAATTTTCAATTCAGAATTAAGAATGCAGAATCATTGAATTGGGTTGACCGTCACCCTAAGCGTATTTGTGTTGAGCACAGGATAATTGTTTAAGCGGGTTAATCGTAGAATGGATAAGAATTATTCTACCCGTTAGCCGGTCATCTAGGGATTTGTATTGAAATCCACTTTGGGATTTGGGACTTGTGATTTGAGATTTTCTTTTTTAGAACCTAGTTGCATCTCAGACCCCCAACCCCCTAGAGGGGGCTTCTGGCCGTATTTTTAAATTCAGATTTGGACTTGTGATTTGGAGCTTGTAATCTGTGATTTTCTTTCTAGGAATCCAGCTGCATCTCAGACCCCAAACCCTCTAGAGGAGGCTACTGGCCGTATTTTTAGGATTCAGATTTGAACTTGTGGTTTGGAACTTGTGACTTGTGATTTTTTCCCATTTAGCCTTTTGAGATTTGGAGCTTGTGATTTGTGATTTTAAATCCGAACTTGTGATTCCCCCAGGTTTGGTAAAGAGCGTATTCACTTAAAGTTACAATACCATAGCTTTGAAACTATGATTGTACTCGATCACAGGCTATTTTTCCCAGATCCTCGAGAAACACCTGACCATGGTTTACTAGCAGTG
This sequence comes from uncultured Flavobacteriaceae bacterium, assembly GCA_963740155.1. GTDB lineage: Bacteria > Bacteroidota > Bacteroidia > Flavobacteriales > Flavobacteriaceae > Nonlabens. Next base: position 21,302 of record CAVUDE010000007.1, read on the forward strand.
GGTGGTGATTTGAGTGTAGACCGGTTGTTACTTGCTTATAAGTCTGGTATTTTCCCATGGTACAATGATGGTGAGCCCATCTGCTGGTGGTCACCAGACCCACGGATGGTTTTTAACCTGAGCTCAGATAATCCCATGCGCATCACAAAATCCCTGCGCCAGAGTAAACGGAACCGGGGATATCGAGTAAAACAGAACACCTGTTTTGAAGAGGTCATCGCACATTGTGCAGCTATCGCCCGCCATGGCGAGCAAGGCACCTGGATCCATGATGAGATGATTGCTGCCTATATCCATTTACACCATCTGGGACACGCAAAAAGTATCGAAGTCTTTCAAGACGATCAACTCGTCGGCGGACTCTATGGTATCGATCTGCCAGAAAAAGGAATCTTTTGTGGTGAGAGCATGTTTACCCTAGCGACAGATGCCAGCAAGATCGCCCTCTGGTGGCTGGTAGAACATCTACCAAAGAAAAATTACCGCCTCATAGATGCCCAAATCTATAATGATCACTTGGCAAGTCTAGGTGCGGTTGAGATTGATCGGGAGGTGTTTTTGAGTTTTTTGTAAATACTTACTAGTAAAGCAGATCTTGTAGAGGTAAGTCCGTTTTTGAAAACGAAAATAAAAATGAAAATTAAAGCGAAAAATGAACATCACGCTGGGGCTGGAACTGCGTGTAATGAAAATAGAATGTAATGCAACGCTCAAATCGCCTTTGACATTACGGCAAGCTCAAGGTGAAATAGGCTCAGGCCGACATCAACAATTATTGAGATTTGGAGCTTTAAATTTAAGGTTTTCTTTCTGCTCAATTTTATAGCACCGCAGACCCCCAAACCCCATAGAGGGGGACTAACTCGCGAATATTTTATATTCAGATTGAATTTGAGACTTGGAGCTGATTTGTGATTTTCCAAGAAACCACCTGCCTAAAACCAAATAAGTAAGCAACTAAAAGACTAAAAGACTAACAAACTAAAAGCTAACAGCTTTTCCCCTCACAACTGATAATACATCCCCAGATAAAAGAACAGCAGCTGTTCGCTCGCTGCGGTAAAATCCTCGATGCGGTATTCCGTGACCAGTTGTAACTTGATATCCTTGCCTATCTGCCTACCCAGTCCTGCGGCAAATCGCTGGTCGTAGGCGGCGCTCATCCCATCTTCGGCAACGAGTAGGGTTTCAAGGTTTCCTGTTAGATAGTATTCTCTGGAATCTGTTTGTTCACCGCTTAGGGGCAGTGATGCAGATAGGCGGTAACGCCAGCGGTGGGTGAGCCTGTCGCCGCGCAGTCGCTGGTCCCAGCGGGCACGGTGCGCGACTTTTAGGCTGTTGTAGCGGCGGGTGTAAACATATTGTTCCGTAAAGCGTAGTTCTTCTGGATTGTCCTCGTCAAACAGCTCGCGATACATTACTCCCACACCTAGCTGGGAATAGAAACCCAGCTCATAACTTACAAACTGGGCGGCTTGTATGTGCAGGGCGCGTAGTTCTGTTTTGGCAATGTTGCGCTGGGCGATGGTGGTGTTGAGATTCCAGCGCATGGGACTTTTCCATGACATGGCGATAGATGGCTGTACCAGCACCTCATCCAGCTGGGCGATGGCCATAAATGGCATAAAAAATAGTGCGCTAAGCACATAGCGGCGATAACGGTTTTTATAGCTGTGCCGTAGCTGGGTCATTTGTCGTGTCTTTGCAGGCAGGGTGAACAACCCAGCAGCCCGTACTAAACTAGAACAGCAAGAAATCATATTCCAGTCTTTTGATATCGCGCACCCGCAGGAACAGGCCGTTTATGGTAAAAAGGTACTCGCGGCGGTAGATCTTGCGCTGATCCTTAAAAGCAACGACCAGCTCATAATTTTCAAACTGACGTGAATCGATTTTGGCTTTCAGTTGCTGTGGCGTCAGCTGGTCTGATAAGTATTGAATCTGCACTTTTTCAATCCTGTACTTGCGGGCGACGGTGTCTAGGGTACGATTTATAAGCTCACGCGCCCGTGGATCGATCCTGCGCTTGCTGATTTTTACTTCTACGTCTTGCAGCCTGCCCAATGCGTCAAATTCTGCACTGTGCCGGCGGCCGTCGTATTTGAATTTTGCCTCGTAACTCACTAGCTCACCATCCCGCTCGCAGTAATATTTGACTTTCCGGTCATTTGCGTTGAGCAAATCGATGGTTCTCAGAGATGCCGGCGGGAAATCTGTCCGCTCTACACGGGCTTCGCGCTCAATTTTTTTATCTGTATCCTGCGCGACTGCCAGTCCAGCATAGAGCAGCATGCACAGATACAACGTATATGATGAAAGGTTTTTTGCCAATGCCATAAATGCTAAAGTAACCAGCATCCCAGCCGCCGCGTAAGTCTTTAGTGATAATTTATAAGTAGTGCCTGGTAAAGATGAAAGATCCCTATCGCTTAAAGACACAAGATGAAAGACTTTTTAAAAACCAAATTTCAGATGTTTGTAATTGTCAAATATTTGAGAGTTACACCACAGCAAACCCCTCCTAAAAAATGCGGCAAGAACCATAATGCCTATAAAGCCAGTGACGACATAGGCTCGTGACTTTTAACGTCCATGTATTTGATAGAAGTTTGCAGGGAGGGGAATTTTTACGCTTTCGCGAAAGCGGAATTATCACAATCACCTACCCACCTAAAAGCTGTAGTCTCCCGCGTAGTTTTACGACTCAAAACCAGCGGGTAAATCAGCTTGCCCTAATTTTGCAGGATATGGTCAAAGGGTTTGTAGATAAGCATAAGTGGAAGATTCTTTTTATGGTCGTGCTGTGCGGCGGGATCCTGGCGGCGTTCCAGTATGCGCTCACGCCAGAGAGGACACTTGCCATCCTGCAGCCAGACCAGTTTGATCCCACGCTGGTGGACGATAGCAAGCAATTTGTCAAAAAATACCACACGATTGCAGATTTTGAACTCGTCAATCAGAACGGCGACACCATCACCCAGGATTTCTACAAGGACAAAATCTACGTGGCCGACTTTTTCTTTACCACCTGTCCCAGCATTTGCCCCATGATGACAGAAAATATGCTGATGGTGCAGGAAGAGTTCAAGAACGATCCAGAGGTGCTGATCCTCTCGCACAGCGTGACTCCAGAACAGGATAGTGTGGCAGTGCTTAAAGAATATGCACGCATTAAGGGCATAGACGATGGCACCTGGAACCTGGTGACCGGCGATCGCAAGGAAATCTATGACCTGGCGCGTAAATCCTACCTGGCTGCCAAAGACAAGAAATACGGTGGCGAGTACGCCATGGTTCATACAGAAAACTTCATGCTGGTGGACAAGGAGGGACGCCTGCGCAGCCGTTCATACGACGGCACAGATCCAGCCGAGGTAGAGGCGCTGATCGAGGACATCTACATCCTCAAGGATATTTACCGGCGAGAGGCCCTGGAATAGCTCCGTTGCTGGTGAAAAGGCTATTTTTGCAGGCTGAAAAAAATTAGTTTGATGAAACGTCTTTTGATTATTCTCACGCTGGGCATGAGCCCGCTGGCAATCGCCCAAGAAGAAAAACCTGCAGACAGCATCCAGCAGGGCTGGAAAAGTGACGGGGTCTTCCAGTTCCTTTTTAACCAGAGTGCATTCAACGCAGAATGGCAAGGTGGTGGTACGTCTAATATTGCTGGTAACGCGAGTTTTAATTACGACCTCAATTATGTGGACGGTCGCCACAGCTGGGACAACAAGCTGATTCTGGAATACGGTATTACAAAAACGGACGATTCTGAATTTGAGCGCAAGACAAACGACCGGATCGAGTTCAACTCTGTGTATGGGTATAAGATCAAGGCAGATAGTAGCTGGTCGTATTCGTTTTTTGTCAATGCACTCACGCAGTTTGCAAAGGGTTATCGGTTCAGTGAGGATCCAGATACGGGTGAAGAGATCAGGACAGAGCGCACCCGATTCCTGTCCCCTGGTTTTTTCCAGATCGGCCCTGGACTACTTTACCGCCGGGATGAGGACTTTACAGTGAATATTGCCCCCGCCACGTCTAGGTTTGTGGTCGTAAGTGATGAATTTACGTCGACAGAGGGGTATGAGGATGGGGACTACTTCGGCGTGGATGCCGGTGAGTCCCTGCGCTACGAGCTGGGTGCAAGTATCAACGCTCTCTATAACATTACCCTGTTTGAAAACGTGACCATGGACAACGTCCTGTTGCTCTACATGAACTATCTGGAAGACGTGGGCAATGTGGATATCAACTACAGCACAAATATCAACATGAAGATCAACGAGTGGCTCAGCACAAATTTTATCTTCCAGACCATCTATGACGACAACGCCGTGGGTGCGTTCCAGGTACGCCAGGTGTTTGGGCTGGGGGTTAATTATGGGTTTTAGGGGCTATTGAAGGTCTAGACTTATGTGGAGGTTGTTAAGTCTCACATTGCTGTAACTTATTAATTGTTCCTTTTGCAATCGACCAACAACGATTGAGGGATGGGTGTTGATTTCTGCTGCAAATGCTTTGATAACTTTTGGATTTGAATAATCCATCTGTTTGAGCTGACCTAAATGATAATCAGAAAAGAGCTGTTTGGCTGCCCAGTCATCTGCTTCTTTTTCTCTTAGCTGATCATTGGCATCATATTGGTCTATTTCCAAGGAAACATAAGTGCTGCCGTGCAAAATTATATGGGCAATCTCGTGGAACAAGGTGAACCAGAATCTATCATATTTCTTGTACCGTACGCTCAATTGTATTACTGGTATCCCTTTAAGCCATCTACTGCTACCATGAATGGGTGCTCCGGGCAAATTAGGTACTAGTAAGATACATACTCCAGCATGTGCACAAAGCCGATTGAGCTCACTATAGAAATTTTGGTCACCACGTGCCATGATTTTCTTCAACCCAGGAAGTGCTGCTTTTAATCTTTTAGATGAATATGCTGGTAGCTCCAGTTTTCCTGCTTCTATCTCTCCTTTCCTCAGCCACGCCGTAATCGAATGTTTTATAGGATTGTGGGCGAGGTCTAATCTGTAGGCAGCACGTAATCCCCCAGTAACGTAGCTTTTGTGCCAGGCGGATTCGCTACTGACTTGAAAAAAGTCAAAAAGATTTTGAGCTTTTTCTGGTGCTTTAACAGTCTTAGGCACCCATCCCAGCTTAACCATTTTTGCGTAGGGAAAATCACGTGCCCAATCTGCAGCATCTTCACACCGCTGTTCATGACTTATTCTGGCCAGGGTTTCCTCATAGTCCCGCTGAAGACTCATCCAGAACCTTGCATTCAGGCCGAGCACCTTTTCAAAAGCCACAGCCATATTTGGGGTGATCGCGCTCTTGCCGTTCACAACTAGGCTGATAGTCTTTTCTGGCTTTCCAGTACGTAGGGCAAACTCTTTATTAGACATATCATTTTCATCCAGCAATTCTGCCAGAGTTTCGCCAGGGTGAATAGCGCTATGTGGTACGAACTCATTCATGGTGGTGGGTTTAATGATAATCCGTGATTTCTAAAATCTTCAATGTGATCTTAACGATGTTACCTTTTGTATCATGTTCCGGTGTATAAACGAGCCGGTAGCCGCCATCCAGTCGGCAGACCCATTGACCTGACCTGTTACCCGTCAGTTTATGATGTTTACCGGGAAGTCTAGCAAGCTCATCTATACTTGTCGCAGCTTTCATCTCTGCGAGCCTTCTGAGATAGAGCCTTGCTCGCTTTGCTCCCAGTCTGTTTTCAGCCAATTTTCTATTCTGTGCATATTTTCGCAGTTTATCGGTCGAAAAAATGATCTCCATCTACTGCGTTAAATCTGTCGCGAAAGTATAAAAAGATTTACACATGGTGTAAACATAATTGTTAACACGTGGATCGGCATGAATTTTAATGCTGTTTTCTTTGCATCTTTCTGGTTGATAACAATTCAATACTCGATTAGATCAGCTGACACGTAAAACCGTTACCTCACAAGCCTTGCAGATCCGCTGTTCTTGGATGTACACCTCGGCGCTGAAGATTCCTTCGGTTTTTTTGTTAGATGTCCTTACTTTAAAGCCTACAATGTCCAGTAACGGATCATGGTGTGCAAATTGCCATTTTAAGTTCAGCTGTTTGTTTCCATCCGTATCATTTTTGATATACAATGTATTTTTGAGCAATTCAATGCTCTTCGAGAAGCGTTTTGCGTATCAACAGTTGAGATCTTACAGCTTGAGCTCTTAAAGCTAAACTACAAAAATGCTATAATCAGAAAATACGGTTTCCCACATTCCAAGCTCATTACTTCATTTTCTCTCAACATTTTCTACCGCAATGATGATCTCTTCCCCCTGATCGCTTACTCTCTCCAGTACCTTATCGAGATAATCTGCGCCAAAGGTTTTTCGTACATATTTTACCTCATCGATAAAAGTCTTTAAGTTTTTCTGCGTTGGACTTTTGTCCAGATTTGCACTGGCGAGACGGCGCCAGGTATATTTTGATAGGGTGTGGTACTGCTTGGCATCTTTACGCAGTGTGATTAGGAATGCTCTCAGTTCTTCTTCACTGGCGTCTATCATCTTGAGCGCGGCTTTAATATTATTGTGCGCCCTTAGTTCTACCGATAATTCTGAGGTATTGAGCCGTACAGTTTCTTTATGTCTTTTGACCTTTTCGTAGGCAGGCCAGAATGTTTCGGTCGGCTCGATGCGCGGGGTGTTGATTTTACATTCGATTTCCTTGAGCAAATCCTGAAAGGGCATCGTTTTAATTTCGATTCCATCTTCTTCTTCTTTTGTGGTTGCCTGTTGTGAGAACAGGCTGAGGCCTTTACGTCTAAGTACGTTCACAGAGCCAGTCGGGTGGTGCTTCCCAGTTTTGGTACGGGACGGCATTTTGCTGATGCGCTCGATCACTTCGGGGTGCTTTTCTTCGATTTCTGCATAAAGGTTCCTCACCTTGGTAACCAGATTTTCCTCGTCCTCGCTTTCTACATGTGCATTGATCTTATCATATAGACCTGATGCGCTGGGTTCTTCATCCGGATGGAATATGCGCGCATCCTCACCCAGTGCGTTATGTATCATAAACATTTTCTGGCGGGCTATCTCTTCAGAACGTACATGTTCTGCTCCCGTTTCTGAGGGGAAGTAATTGTAGATACGTAATCGCTTATGCACAATATTACCTATACGATTAATACGTCCTACGCGCTGTATCACACGGGTAGGGTTCCATGGGATATCGTAATTAATTATGTCTCCTGCACGGTTAAGATTATAGCCCTCTGCAAGTTTATCACTCGTAATCAGGATGCGATAGTCGTGATGCCAGTCACCCACCCGCTGTCCATTGAAGTTTCTCTGTAAAGCCTTATCCAGTTCACCGGTGATAGTTCCATCGCAGATCAGGACTTCTTTTGGAAAGCTTTCGCGAAAGCGTGTTTCTAAATGTTTAACCGTGTCCACATATTCCGAAAACAGGATCACTTTACTTGGATGGTCACCATCAGTTTCTGACGTTAGGATTATATGGACTTCGTTAATAATCCCCTCTAACTTGGGATCTTCATCGACCAAGCCTAATTGCTCCACTTCATTTTTCAGTTTTTCAAATAAGGTTTTGTCTGCTTCTATATCATTAATGAAATCATCTTTTCTGACAAAATCATCGACGACGTAAACCGAATTGTTTTTAGGGGTCTTGCGGTTGAGCAAATTATTGGCATACTCGTGCAGTTTCTCCTCGATTTCATCTTCGTCGTATTCGTAGATCTTCTCCATAAAAGATCGATCCATGATATAGTTCCCAGTTTTGTCTATAAAATTTAAAACGAGCTCATGCACTTGGATGAACCGGTCTATACTTTTGGCGAAAGCCCCAAAAGAACTCTCAAAACGCTTGACCAGCAACCTCTTCATAAAATCGTACAGGTTACGCTGCTGCTGGTAGGCACGATTCCCCTCTGCATCCAGATTTTCTGTATCTGGATTCTGCTCATAGGTAAATGGCTGATAGATCGCTCCTTTGAAAACTCCATTTTCTGCGAAATAGGAACCCACCACCTTATCGTAAAAGTCAGACTGTTTTTTGTTTAATTTGTAGAACATGCGCACCGGTGGCTCGACCACAGGCAGCTCACCCATTTCTGGTTTATATCTTCTATCTGTCAGAAGATCTATCCGGTTACGGCGTATCACCACGGGATTTATCACCTCCTTAATCTCTCGGGAAAGTTCAGCACTGGCCTCCCTCACTTTGGCAATTTCTATGGGCTGAGGTTCTCCTATGATCTTCTCGTAACTGCTGATGGCCCTATCCCGCTTGTCTGGATCCTTGTTATTGTGATTTTTTAATATATAGGATAATAGGCTGTATCTGTAGGTGTAACGCCTGAACTGCGCCTCCAGATCATCATTAAACGTGATGGGTGACATACCTGGCACAAGAAAGAGCTTGAGCAAGGCAAAAATATCTGCCGGCGAATTATTAAACGGCGTGGCCGTCAACAGAATTACCTTACGTCCTTTACAGATTTTATTCAGCATCTCGTGGGCCGTTGTATCTTCATTTCTAAAACTGTGCGCCTCATCTACGATTACGACCTCTATACCCTGATGATCTATATCTTCTGCCAGCCGTTCCATGGCCTGAACGCTACGGCTGATTACATTCCAGCCAGGCAGGTCAAAACGGGCGGTATAGCCACGCCATCCTGTGGCATCCTCTGCTGACCCGATCAACCCAGGCGGGCAGATCACCACGCCTTTGAGCCCCAAATCCCTTGCCAGAAGTGATGCAATCACTGATTTACCCAGTCCCACAACGTCTGCGATGATTACCCCATTATACTGCTCGATCTTGCCCAGTGCGTCGTTTACCGCATCGATCTGATAGCTGAATTTTTTATAACCTATTTTTTCCAGATGCTCCTCTGTCAGAGGCTTGATCTGCTTCTGGTTCTGTAGATCCAGATAGGTTTTGAGTACAAGTACGTAGGCTTCAAATGGCATGATGCCCGCTGCCTGCGATCCGTACTGGACAAATTCTACCAGCTGCTTACGCCGCTGCTCATGTTCTGTGATGGGAATGGCCGTTTCCCATAATTCCTCAAAATAGGCCACGCCCTCCGGATAGCCATAATCCTTAATCTCCACATTAAATTCATGTTGCCCCTTAAGTCCAGATCTGGTCAGGTTGCTGCTGCCGGTAATCAGATAGCCGTCTATATTGTGGTTCTCCTGTTCTTTTTCATTCATCTCAAAGAGATACAGCTTGGCATGGTTAGGCTCGCGTGTCTTACGTATAACCAGCCTATCGTCCAATATCATTTGCATAAAAAACCGCACCTGCTCGTAAAATTCCCGTGTGTCCTGCTGTTCATTATTCAGTGCAAAACCCATGGACTCCATAAATTCAAGAAACTGGTCATCATTGCTTAGTCCGGCATCCTGATGGTCGTGCTCAAAGATTCTTCCCAGATGCTGTCCCACCTGCAGTCCTACCAGTAGCTTGATGGTTACGTCGTTATTCTGTTTTAGTTTTTTATAGACCTCTGTCCAGCCTGAGAAGTAGAAGAAACCTACGAGCCACCGTAGCTCCTTGCTTATGCCTATGATATTGTTCAGCCTGCCGGCCAGCGTCTTCTGTTTGGTTTTGTTTGATATAAAGTTTCTTGCCATGTTATAGATTCTGATTGATTTGGTTAATTACGTTTTTGATGATTTCTTCGGGTGTATGCGACTTGTCCGGTGGCACCTGATGGGATAGGCTGTGATCCCATGCTGTGGTCACATGGGTAATCTGAATGTGCTGGGTGAGGTCTTCTGCTTTCGCGAAAGCGAGATCCTTATGCGCCATCTTATCCCTTACCATCTGGCTCAAACGATCCCAGTCCAGATTCTTGTGAGAGCCAAAGAGGTGATGCAGATCATAGAAATCCCTCGGGGCGGTGTAGGAACGCTGTCTGAGTGCCCTGATCTTCTCGGCCATCACCTCGTATAGTGTGTAACACGATAGGCTGTGGTCACCGGCCAAATCATCTGAATAGGGATGGTACAGGTCTCTGTGTGCAGGTGTGTCCAGCAATAGCTCTGCAGTGCTTACCTCCAGTTTTATACGGGTGTGCCAGCGCTCGGGCGGGGGTGGGGCCTGATGCCTAGAATGGTTTGCGCCCCAGTAGGCGATGCTTACCTGATAGCCCTTCACCTGCTGCTGATGCTGTAAGGTCTTGATGGGGCCTATATGAAATCGTATGCCTGTAGCATCGGTAATAGTGGCGAGTGCCTGTTCCAGTTCCTGGGGCGTCCACGCAAATTCTGGCGATGCCGTAAAGTCCAGATCTTCAGAAAATCTGTAGTCGGGAAAATAGCACTTGCGCAGGCAGGTACCTCCTTTAAAAATCAGGCTATCTTCATAATGGGCAGCTATTCCCGACAGCACATGTCCCAGCACGTAGTCCTTATCTACGGTGTCCGGTGGTACCTGCCATGCTCGTGCGTGCTCCGTTATTTCTTTTTGCAGGATCATCTAATATTCAGATTGTGCCATCAGCCTGAGCTGCTCCTCGGTGACGTTTAGTCGTAATTTCCACTCGTTTAGAAACTCTCCCTGATCTGCGCCGCTGGGATCCATCAGGGTATATTTTTGGTTGAGTTTCGCTTTCGCGAAAGCAATAAAACCCTCCAGCCTCTCCTTATGAAACAGGGTCGCCAGATAGGCCATGCGTTTAATCAGCGAAATGTTATTATATAACTCTGTGTAAGCGATCAAAGCATCACTGCTAAGCTCGGCACGGGCAAAAGCCGCGACCAGATCCTCAAAACCGCCCGCATACCGCGGCTGGTCAAAGCAATCTACCAGCGTCATATTTAGATCTGTCACCAGATAACTATCATCATCATAACCGGTCTGGATCGTGCCCTTATGCTTATCACTTTTAACCGTAACAAAGCGTATGGGCGTACCCATGATCTGGGTGTCCCGTTTTCGTTTAGCAGTCTTTACAAAGATGGTAGTAGGAAACCGCTCGGTAAGGCCGTGGTGGTGCAGTGCAGACCAGTAGGCTATGGCACCACCACCGCTGATAAATGTGGCAAGTACACGGACATTTGAATAATTTGCACGGGCATACACACCGCGCTCCACACGATACTGCAAACCCTTGTGGTGTAGATTCTCGACCAATTCATTTACCTTATCCGATAGCCGCTCTGGCAATTGAAATTCCAGCTCCTTAAGTCTAAAATAAAGGATCTCGTGATCGTTGAGATATTTAAAAAGGGCAAGCTGTAACTCGGTGAGATTTTCTGAAATAAACGTTCCTTTCGCCATTACCTTTTGTGTCACGATAGACCCCATAAATTAGGGTTTATTGTTACATGAGTGGTAAAGGTAGGGGATTAGTATAGTTTAAAGCGCATTCTCTATAACAGAATCAGACTATTTAATACGATGCTATTTTTTCAGACCATTGTCCTTGACAAATTTGGACACGGTAAGTCGATTAACGCTAAGAATTCGTGCTATGGCGCTGTAGGACACCTTTTTATCGAGTAGATCCTGTATGCGTTTTTCTTGACCACTAAGTTTGGTGCGCTTGGATCGCGAACCTTTAGGCCTGCCAAGAATTACGCCCTCGGCACGTTTGCGGGCTAATGCTTCCTTAGTGCGCTGGGATATCAGCGATCGCTCGATCTCTGCAGATAGCCCAAAGGCAAATGCCAGCACTTTAGAATTAATGTCATTGCCCAGCCGGTAGTTGTCTTTTATCGTCCAGACCTGTATATCATTCTCCATACATTCATTTAGCACTCCCATGATCATCAGTAGGTTGCGGCCCAGTCGTGAAAGCTCAGAACAGATCAGGATATCATCCTTTTTCATACGTTTAAGCAACTTACCGAGTCTGCGCTCCTCTACCTTTTTTGTGCCAGAGATTGTTTCCTCGATCCATTTATGTACGACCAGCTCTTTCAGCTCGCAAAAGCGATTAATCTCAAACCGCTGATTTTCTGAATTCTGTACATCTGTACTTACTCTTATATAGCCATATATCATGTCGATAATGTAGGCTAAAAAAATGTATAGGAATAACGACCCATTTTACGTGGCAGAGACATAAATCGATATGGTATAGATTTCAAATGGTTATCAAAACGCCTATTGATTAAATAATTCTAAACCTATAATTATAGAAGAGTTATCCAGCAAGTAAAAGAATCTATGTCGGCAAGTTCGTTTGTTTCTCTCATTTCGAAGAACTTGTGTATATAGTTCTGAGAAATCTTCTTGGCAAATTTCCGCTTCAGCTATCACCTTTCCAGATTCACCTCATAGGGTTATGATCAGAGAAACGATCTTGAAGTTAGTATTTTCGTAACCTAATTATCGTCTTTCCTTTGCGGCAATTTCTGTAAGACACTCGCTTGATTCAAAATTACTTGGATATCGCGAATTCTCCTATTCTCAGATAAAAAATCTGGTGAAGGTGCTTTTTCGCAGTCAAGCCAACTCCCTGAGTATATCTCCCTCAACACAAATCTGCAACAAAGGACTACGTTTATTTTCTAATCTTTGGATAAGTACTTATCTCAGATTGATCTGATCATTTAGAAAAATCTCAATCACATGATATCGATTACATAATTACTTATGAACTAATAGCAGAGAATACTTGAGATCAATTCCATATCTTGATATTCATACTTGGAATAGCGCAATCATATATTTATCGGCAAAATCGTAAGAGTAACGTTTAATATCCCTGCCACGTAATAGCGGTCGTATAATCTCGGCAGATTTAGAATCAGCTCTGATTAACTCGTCTTTTTTAGCACCATCAATAATAAATGCCTCATTGTATCCAGTAAGTATTCCTCTGTTTATCTTGATATCCCAATCTTTCAAAGGTGTTCCTATCCAATCAATTTTGTCTTTGATGCTTTGTTCTATAGGTGAGAGGACAACCCAAATATCGTCGTAAGGATTTTTCATCGTCGCAAAATCTTCAGTGGTAGATCTCGTGATATCGGATTTTTCTTTCACCATCAAAGCTTTTATGCTGTCTGACTTTTTCCATTTTTTATTCACACCTAAATAGATATTCACATCCACAGTTGCTGCTTCAAATACATTCGGCCCCATGTCTATCACCACTTCAGTCCTAGAATTAGAGAGGAAAGCTCTTAGCTTTTTTCCATAGGCGGCTCTCATCCATTTGTTTGAGGTTATAAAACATAATACGCCTTCAGGCTTTAGGACATTAAAACCGCGCTCGTAAAAGAGGCAGTAAATGTCTCCTGTTCTCGCAAATGTCTTATATCCCTCATTTGCATATAGATCTCCATATTTTTCGCCGTTCCCACTGGAAAGAGCTTTTGACAACTGTATATATGGTGGGTTCCCGATTACGATATCAAAACCCTCCTCATTAAACATATGAATTGGGTCAAACCATTCTGAAAGAGTATTCGGGTCATAAGGATCCCATTGACTTACCTTTCCAGCATATTCATCGGGAAAACCATTGTCTCTTAAGTTTTGTCCTATTTCCTTTCGTATTTCTTTATCCCTTTTTCTGAATTTCTTTTTGGTTTCTCTTGTTCTGGCTGCAAAATGGCGTTCTCTTACGTATTCCAGTTCGCTTTCTAGTTTTGTCAGGTTATCAGGCTTAAGCCCTAGCTGCCCTATCGCATCGGTCTGCGATAATTTTATCAGCGTATTCGCAGCGACAAATTTGGTTTCCAGATTGGGCAAAGGAATGATCCCAAAATTATACTCATTCAGATCGACGTGCTGCTCGACCAACAGAGATATAAAAAACCTAAGCTTTGCAATCTGCATGGCGATAGGCTGGATATCTACCCCATAAAGGCAGTTCTCTATTAAATATAGTTTTCTAGCGTAGTCTGGTTCGTTTTGCGCTTTTTTAAAAGCTTCTTCAACCGCTTTCAACCTGTCCTCTCGCTCTTCACTATCGTTGTTTTCATAAGCTTTGGCTGCAGCCTCCTTTGCTATCTGGCGTTGCGTCTCTTCCCAGATACTGTTTTCAGGGTCTAGCTTTTCCAGCACTTTGGTCATCTTTTGTAGGCATCCCATGGGATAGGCACCTGATCCACACGCTGGATCGAGTATAGTAAGATTGCTGATAGCTTCGATGATCGTTCTTCGGTCATCCTCCGTGCTAAAAGGTTGTTCCTTGTCACTGCGTAAAAGAACTCTTAGCTGTTCCTGATCCAGTCCAGTCAGATCTGCCAGCCTATGCACCAAGCTTTCCTCTACCATGTAATCCACGATAGGTCGTGGGGTGTAGAATGATCCTGATTCTTTTCGTGCAGTTTCACGGGATTCTGGATTATAGCTTGCTAAAAGATTTTCAAATACCAATCCCAGTAATTCTGGATCTAGCGCAACTTCCTGATCATCAGGCGTGTTTTCATCTATGGTAAAGTCGTATCTCTTGAGTAAATCGATCAGCCCAGTAACAGGCACATTGCTCTGGTTTCCAGTCGCAAAAAATCGACTAATATCCGCTTGGCTTTCACCAAAAAACAGATGATCTGGTACTTTAAGCCTGTCTTCGTTTTTAGGATTGGTAGAAAAGCAATCGATCCTTACTGCTGGCCATTTATCATTTTTACCTGGGATTTTATCGAGATTTTCAAATAGCCCACCATTAAGAAACGGAACTTTATTCATCAGTTCGAGAAATAACTCTTTATCCTTTATAAAACGATTGTAGCGATAATGATGCTGCACACCGTATTCAGGATTTTTTACAAATTTTCTCCCATCTTTTGGGATTTCTGTGCTTAGGGTGGCAAAGAACAGATTTTGCAAAATCGCCTTATAGTAAGTGCTGTTTGTTTTGTCCTTTCGATTGATCAACTCGTCCAACTTTTCATGGTCAAACAGCTCATCTGGAACCAGGTCTTTTTGTTTCATGAACCAGACGAAGATCATCCGAGTGATCAGGCGGATCATGGCGTTTGCCTTTAGAGTATCTTCTGGCAGATCGAGATCATTTGGAAACTTAATTTCGCCTAAAGCCCAGAAATACCAGTGGCTTAATTCTTTATAGAATTCTTTGGAAAGTGGTTCTACGCTAAAGCAATTCTGAACATTTTTTAATGAATCAAATGTGCAGCTATCCAGCCTTTTTCTGAATGTCTTATTCAACTTCTCAGGATCTACAAAATAGGTAAACCGCTTCCAGTTGGAATACTTGGACTTTTTCTCACCATAATGCCTGCGTATTAGGCTCAACCTGAAACGGCCGGCATCATCGTAGAATATAAAAATCGCCCCGTCCGTAAACTCTTCCTTGAGTTCTCTTTTGGCAACCTCAAACTGTGCTTTCTTGGAACTGCGGGCTGTTAGGTCAGTTCTTACCCGACAGCAAAATATCAAAAGATCTTCGCTCTCATTCAGTTCAGCGGTTCCCAGTTTTTCGAGTTGGTCAAATCGTTCGTCGTGAACGGACTTAAGCTCTTGATCGATTGCAAAGCTATCGAGCTTCGTCTGAAAAAATGATTTTATGAGATCCGGTGAAATGTTATCAATCAGGTGGTCAATGGCTGGCATAGGCTACTTATGGATAGGATTATTCGAGCGGGAAGTTATAAAAAACCTGTTAAGGTAAAATACGGGTTTCAGTATGGTGGTGGTTTTTTCACTTCTAAGCCGCTTATGCCCATTGAGAGGTAAAATAAAGCAATAACCCTAACCACCCATCTATTTTTCCATATTGATCACTGCCTGCACCAGTTTGCCTGCTCGCTCATTCACCATTTTGCTCACGTGTTTGACGTCCTGTTTTTCCATCTCTGAAAATGCAATGGGGTAATCTTTTTTTAAATCAGTTAGAATGTCCTGATTAAACATGCCCAGCAGCTTGCCATACGGTATCAGTGTAATGTCCGGGCCTAGTTTGCTGATGACATTGTTGAGCCGGTTACGTGATATGTAGCGCAGGGAGGTAAAGGCCATCGCCTCTGCTGCGGGGCTGGCTTCTTCTCTTAAAATAGAGTCGAGTAGTTTGCGATCGATCTGTGCGTTGTTTTCTGACCAGTGTTCATTCTTATTTTTGACCAGGATGCGGGAACCATTGTTTAAAAATACAGGTTGCTGTGGCCTGATCACCACGCCCTCAGCTATGTTCCCGTTTAATGGTGGCAGGCCTAGTTGTTCTGGTATAGTGGTTTTGGGAC
Source organism: uncultured Flavobacteriaceae bacterium (assembly GCA_963740155.1). Lineage (GTDB taxonomy): Bacteria > Bacteroidota > Bacteroidia > Flavobacteriales > Flavobacteriaceae > Nonlabens. The sequence continues at coordinate 37,493 of CAVUDE010000007.1, forward strand.
TTGAGGTATAGGCAAGACAATCGTCCAGGCTTCCCTTGAACAGGGTTTGCGCGTGCAGGAAATCGTGTTTTCTGAATAATCTATTAGCAGTTTCAACGTCTAGGAAATTATTGCTGTCCAACAGTATGTCAAAGGCATAGAACTTATTTCTGGGTGCATAGTAGATACCGCGCTGTACGAGTTTCTGGCCTTCAACCTTCTTGGTTTTTGGGTGAGGGTAGCCACCACCTATCAGCTCGCCAAAAATCGTCAACGTTTCAAAAGAATGTTGTGCAGCCAACTCTTTAAATAGTTCCAGCACCGTGGACTCCAGCCGCCTAACGACCGACAGGTAATTGTAGAAAACCTCGTCTGGCTCTAGCAGCCCCGTTCGTCTGGCCGCTCTTACCGTTTTGCCATCTGTGATCATACTCAGGTTTGCGCCATGGGCTTTTTCTTGGACTACATAGGTTCTATCCCCATGCCCTTCCTTTCTTATCTGATCGATAAATTCCTGGCGGTAGTTGTTCTCAATGCTGTTGTATTTGTGAACTTCCATAACCGTTTTTGACAAACCTATGGATTGTGACCGCCAAATGATGACGGTGTCAAATGATTGGTCCTTGATTGGTGTAGTTACGCTTTCGCGAAAGCGCAATCAACTTTTACCTATTGATCTTATAACTCGCCTATGCTACCAGCCGTCATTCCAGTAATTGTCCTGAATTGCCATACTCTCTTCTGTATCGGTCAGAAATTCCTTGGTAGATTTTTTGGTCTTTAAGTGTTGCAGATCTTCCTCTAAAGTAGTTATCAGCTGGGTGATTTCTGCCTCGTAACTTTCTATTTTTTTGGTGATGGCTTTATCGCTGCGGGCATGGAAGTTCTGGTAGTAAAAACTGGTATCAGGCCTGCCAGTTTTTAGGTCGTAGATCTTTACTTCCCAATCGCTTATCTCATTGTTTAGCTGGTTGAGCAATATCTTTACTTGCTCATCGCCTAGTGGCACAGCCTGCTCATCATCCAGCTCTATACTTGATTTTAAAAGCAGTAGCTGGTGATAGTCGCGTTCTTGCCAGGCACGAGAGAGCTGCTTCATGAGCAGCTCGCGGTGCCCCTTTTCTGTGGGATCTGTGACCAGGTCTGGGTGGGCGAGTTTGACCAGGTTCTTATATAGTTTCTGGAAATCCTTGTCCGTATTCATGCGTTTCTCACGCTTTTCCATCTCCCTATATTCTTCCCGCTGCTTTTCCTGCTGCCGGGCATATTGTTGATAGAAGTGCTCCCGACCGGCCTCGTTCATATCCTGATCGGTCATGTCTATGCCCATGAAATTAAAGAATTCGTTTTTCATTTCCTCCATCGCCTCCTTTTCATTAGGGTTCATTTCTTCCATTGAATTGGCAAGCATTTCCTCACTGATCTCAGAGACGATCCTGGCGTTTTCAGAATCACCGCGTACATATAGTGCGTGGTTCTGGATGATTTCCTGCATCATGAACTTTTGCCATCTGGCAAAGCCCTTCTGTCCCCAGCGCTCATATAATTTTTGGATAAAGGCGGTGCGCTGGTTTTCTAGTTTTTTTTCATTGCCAGCAATGATTTGATCGTATTGCAACTGTATTTTCCGGATCACTTTCACCGTATCTTCATGCAACTTTTTGAGCTTCTCAATCTTTTTAATCTTGTTGTTGATCTGGGTCTGCTTGCGCTTATCTGCTTTGATATTTGGGATGGTGAGCGAGATTGCTGGTTTCTCATCTTTGGGCAAATCGCTAAATAGGTTTTGCTGCATACCTGAAAAATTAAGGTTCTAATTTATGAAAGCTAGTAGGGTCTGGAATGGTTGAATTGGGTATTTTATTGGTGATTTATTGACTACCTGATTACTGCTGTATGGGAGATTTTTTGGTAGTCCGCTTTCGCGAAAACATAACCGTAACAACCCCCTCAATAAAAAAAGCCACCCTTCACAGGATGGCTCTTACGGTCTTAATTTAAAGTCGACTAGTTGTCGTCTGTCTCATTGATTTCCTCGTTGATCTCGCGGTTGATATCCTTACCGGCATCCTCGATTTCCTGACCAGCTTTTCTGCCTGCCTCGTCCAGCTCGCGGCCAGCACGCTCTGCAGCGCCTTCTACCTCACGTTCTGTCTCCTCCATTTCCTCATCGATCTCGCGACCGGCGTTTTCCATGTTGCGCTCAGTATCTTCTGCTGCTCTTTCAATAGTCTCTTCTGCGCTGTCTTCTGTGGATTCTCTACAAGAAGTCGTAGCGATCATCAATCCTACCACTGCAAAACTTAATAGTACCTTTTTCATTATGTTGATTATTGGTTTAAGGGTCAAATGTATATTACTGCCAGCGGCTGGATAGTTAATAGTTTATAAAATATCAGATAGATCCACGCAGTCGCAAGCGATACGGCACTCTTCCCCAGTTCTTTTTGAATTTTACCCACACTTTATCATAATCCATTGCGCCCAGAGCACAACATAGTGGGATAAATAGCATCAGCATCGCAAAAATCGTCAATGGATGCAGGCTGTGACCCACCCATCTGGCCAGTCCCAAACCGGTAAAACTACCGTACAGCAGGATAAAATGCGCTACGTAGATTCCTAGAGTATGCTTTCCAATTTGCTGCAGCCAGCGCCATTTGAATTGGTCATTTAGCACATAGAAAATACTCACAAGTAACATCACGGCACCCAGCCTGGGAAATATCCAGTTGTACATGGCAATATCATGAAATAGCTGGATGCTGGTCTCAAATCCCAGCCAACTAAAAAACATGGAGGAACCTGACAGCATTAAAATCCCGATAATCGCCAAACTACTGCAGATCATTAGCTTGCGATAGGTCTGGTTTTCCAGCAACTTAAGCACGCTGCCCAGCGCACAGCCTATAAATAAGTAGCCTAGCCATGGGAAAAGCATAAAGATGGAGCCGTTTGCTCTGGTTAGCCAGTTGGCAATCGCAACTGGCCAGCTGGCAAGCTCCCAGTTTCGGGTCACGGGTTCCAGCAGGAATATAATCAGAGCAAAAGTTAGACTCAGCACTAATAGCAACGTCGCTTTCTTTTTCAGTAACCAATTGAAAGCAGTTAGCAAGACGATACCCGCACCCATGACCTGCAATACATCTACATAGATGGTATAGGGTCTAAGCTGATCTTCCAGCAATCCGAAAAATGAAAAACGCAACAGATAGCCTATTAATATGAGTTGTAAACCACGACGCCAGCCTTTGCTTATTCTGGAGTGGAAATCTGTTTCCGTTTTCGCTTTAAGCAAAAGAAAGGTAAAGATCAATCCGGCTATGGTAAAGAAAAGCGGCGCCGTGATGCCACGCATATATTCCCAGGCAGCGTATAGCGGCACGTCAGGATTGCGATATACCGGATCCAGCAAGGCATGGACAAAGTGACCCTCCAGCATCAACAGAATGGCCAGCCCGCGCAGGGCGTCTATAAAGAATAGTCTATTTGTACTGGCGGGTGGTTTCACGGCGGCAAATGTAGTAGAATGCCTGCAACGATAATCATCTCCTCTCACAACGGAAATAAATAATCACGGTAAACGCTATACTTGTAGGAAGCATCGTATAGCCGCCACATTCAACCGCCAAACAAACCCTTTTGAAGTACCTTTTAATTATTCCAATCTTTTTAATCGCCACCTCATTTTGCCTGGCCCAGCGATTTGAAATTACTGGCACCGTGCAGGATTCTATTAAAAAATCCGCTTTGCAAAGTGCCACGGTCTATCTGGAAAGCGTCCAGGACAGTACGTTGATCACCTATTCCATCACAGACAAGGATGGCCTGTATAACCTGCAGGGCAACACAGCATCTAATAAGGTGCGGTTTACCATAAGCTATCAGGGATATAAAGATTACAGCCAGTTGCTGGACATCACGACAAATCGCGAGATAAAGATGCCGCTCATACTCCTGAGCGATGACATAGAACAGCTTGCAGACGTACTGGTTGTCGCAAAAAAAGCACCCATCACCGTTAAGCAGGACACGCTGGAATTCAATGCAAAATCCTTCAACACCCAGCCAGATGCCACGCTGGAAGATATCATGAAAAAGCTGCCGGGGGTGGAGGTGGATAAAGACGGTAAAGTAACGGTCAATGGTAAAGAGGTGAGTAGGATTCTGGTGAATGGGAAAGAATTCTTTGGCGATGATCCTAAAATCGCACTCAAAAACCTGCCCAAGGAAATCATCGATAAAATCCGGGTCACTGATAGCAAGACAGATGATGAAAAAGCCGCAGGCGAGATAGGTGATGCAAATGTGAGCGAGATCAACATCACCATCGACGAGGATAAAAACAAGGGGTTTTTCTCCCGCCTTACCGCGGGTGGCGGGACAGAGGAGCGCTACTCCATGAGTGGCATCGCTAACTACTTTAATTATGATTTTAAGATAAGCGTTCTGGGTAGTAGCAATAATATCAATAGCCCGGGATTCTCTTTTGACGAGGTCTATGATGCCATGGGCGGTGGTGCGTTCTCCTTTACTTCCTTTGGCGGTGGCGGTTTTGGGATTGATGGGATCAACTTTGGTGGCGGTGGTGGTGGCATCACCAGCAGCAGGAGTCTGGGAACAAATATCACAAACGACTGGGGCGATGAGGTAAGTGCCCATGCAAACTATTTCTACGGCGGCAATGAAACCAGATCAGCGACAGACACACGGCGTACGACTTTCCTGCCAGACAGGAGCTTTAACACCATATCTTCTGACAACAGCAACCGCACGGGCGACAGCCACCGCGCTTCTGGACGGGTGACCGTAAAACCAGATACGCTCACGACCATACGGGTGAATCTGAATTCAAACTTCAGCAATAACCAGGGCAGCAGTAACAGCAACTCCACCAGTACCGCGGCAGATGGGCAGTTTATCAATTCCATCACCACGACAGATGAGAACGTGAGCGATTCACAGGATCTGGGCGCCAGGTTATCCTATACACGACGTGGCAAGCGCAAGGGCGATTACTACGGTATAAGTGGTAATGTGGACTATGACGATAATGATAGCCAGCGATTGTTCAACAGTACGACCACGCTGGCAGATGGCAGCGTGGATCTACACGACCAGAATATTGATGAGCATACAGACAATACCCGGCTGGTGTTCAATCCTCGCGGCCGCAAGATGCTGTCAGACGACTGGTCGGTATCTGCGTCCTACCGCCTACAATCCCGTGTGCAGAATAACGATAGATCGGTTTTTGATAGGTCTGGTGCGGGCGCCACGCAAACATTCAATGCGCAGTTGAGTGCAGACTTCAAGGTCACAAACCTATTGCAGCAACCTCGCGCCGGTGTGCGCTACCGCAAGGATAAATGGACGGTAGAACTGGAGGGTGGCCTGCTCTACCAGACGCTGGATAACCGCGATGACTTGCGTGGGACTTCCTTTGACAAGGAATTTTCAAATCCGTTCATCGATTTTAGTGTGCGCAGGAAGATCGGGAAGTCAGGTCGTATCTACGTAAACTACAATAACGATATCAACGTTCCCAGCGCAAACCAGCTACAGCCTTTTGAGGACCGCACAAACCCCCAAAACATCAGGACCGGTAATCCAGACCTGGACGCTGGCCAAAACCACAATTTTTCCTTTAGGGTCAATAATTACAACTGGGAGGACGGCTCTGGCTTTTATGGTGGCGGTAGGTTCAGGTTGCGGGATCGCGCCGTGGCCAGTTTTTCTACCGTGGATGATAACCTTATACGCCGCAGTACGTTTGTCAATATTGATGGGCAATACAACGGTTCCGTTTATTCCAGCTACAGGAAAAAATGGAAAAAGGATGCCCGCGAGATATCTGCCCGCGTGGGCATGAACGCATCATACGCGCTCAATAAGGCGTTCAACAATGGTGTGCAGTACGAGAGCCGGCGCCTGGGTCTCAATCCTAACCTAGAACTGGGCTATAGCTATGACGACATTATTGACGTGGGGCTGGAATACCGCCTGAGCAACACCAGCACCACCTTTGAGAATATAAGCACGCAGGAGCAGGATTTTACAAACCATACGGTAAGCATGGACCTGACCACGTTCTGGCCTGAGAATGTCGTGTTTGGGATACGGGGCGAGTATCAGAAATTTGGCAACGTGACAGATGAATTTGATGATGATTCCATCGTGCTGATAGGTAGCCTGGGTTATAAATTCTCAAAGGATCGCGCAAATATCAAGCTCAAGGCCTATGACCTGCTCAACGAGATCATCAACAACCGCCGCAGCGTGTCTGATGATTTTGTGGCAGATACGCGTAGCCTGGTGCTCACCCAGTATTTCATGCTAAGCTTTACGTACAAGTTCAGCAAGTTTGGCGGGAAGAAACCGGCGGAGTCGGGTATTTTTATCAATTGATGATTGTTTGCATTTCAATTCTTTTGGCGCTCTTATACTGTTTGTCGACCCATAGTATAACATGACTCACTATACTCTATTGCGCGGGTGGACGTAAATAGTTTTTACTGCAGTTTTGGTGATTACGCTTTCGCGAAAGCGTACACCTCAAAGGCCTACTTAAAGTAACCGTTCATCTAATTTATCAAACAAAAGATAACGCGCGCAACTACCTCTGGGTAAACGAGTACCTTTGCCAGTTCAACTGTTGTGTTATGAGTATTGTTGCTATCGTAGGACGTCCCAATGTGGGAAAATCCACCCTGTTTAACAGGCTTATACAACGTCGCGAGGCGATTACCGATTCCGTGAGTGGCGTGACCCGTGACCGGCATTACGGGAAAAGCGACTGGAACGGCAAGGAGTTTTCCGTGATCGATACCGGAGGTTATGCCGTGGGTAGTGATGATGAGTTTGAAGAGGCGATCGACCAGCAGGTGGAACTGGCGATTGACGAGAGTGACGCGATCATGTTCATGGTAAATGCAGAGGATGGTATCACCCCACAGGATGAGGACGTTGCACAACTCTTGCGCAAGATCAAAAAGCCCGTATTGCTTGTGGTAAACAAGGTGGACAACCACCAGCGCGAGCAGGACGCCTATGAGTTCTACAACCTAGGGATGGGTGAATATTTTACCATCTCCAGCAACAACGGGAATGGAACGGGAGAGCTGCTGGACGCGCTGGTGGAAGTTTTGCCAGACACGATTGAGGAAGATGATGAGAACCTGCCCAAGTTTGCCGTGGTGGGGAGACCCAATGCCGGTAAATCCTCCTTTATCAACGCCTTGATAGGCGAGGAGCGCTATATCGTGACCGACATTGCGGGTACGACCAGGGATTCCATCAATACAAAGTATAATCGTTTTGGCTTTGAGTTCAACCTGGTGGATACGGCTGGAATACGCCGTAAGAAAAAGGTCAAGGAAGATCTGGAATTCTATAGTGTCATGCGCAGCGTGCGCGCTATCGAGCATGCAGATGTGGTCATGCTGGTTGTAGATGCCACCCGCGGATTTGATGGGCAGGTGCAGAATATATTTTGGCTGGCAGAGCGCAACCGCAAGGGAATCGTGATTTTGGTCAATAAATGGGATCTGGTGGACAAGGAAACAAATACCGCCAAAGAATTTGAAGCCCACATACGCGAGCAGATCGCCCCATTTACTGACGTGCCCATCGTTTTTATGTCGGTGCTCAACAAACAGCGCATATTCAAGGCTATCGAGACAGCGGTAGAGGTTTTCCAGAATCGCTCCAAAAAAATAAAGACCAGTAAACTCAACGAGGTATTGCTCCCGCTGATAGAGAACTACCCGCCGCCATCGCTTAAAGGGAAATTTGTCAAGATCAAATTTATCACCCAGCTGCCCACGCCGCAGCCGCAATTTGCTTTTTTCTGCAACCTGCCGCAGTATGTACGTGAGCCGTATAAACGCTACTTAGAAAACCAACTGCGCAAACACTTTGATTTTACAGGAGTGCCAGTGAGTGTTTATATGAGGAAGAAGTAGGTTGAATTTCAAATTTCAAGTTGCAAGTTGCAAATCGCAAAGATTAGACTTTTGTTCTTTGGAAAAATCTCAAATCCCAAGCTCCAAATCTCAATTTTTACTAGTTACTGTTTACTAAAAATAGCCCCTTGTAGAGGATTAGGAGGTTATTGATTCAATGTGATGTCTCCGTGGGAAATCACAAATCTCAAGTTCCAAATCTCAATTTTTACTAGTTTCTGGTTACTAAAATAGCTCCCTGTAGAGGATTAGGAGGTTATTGATTCAATGTGATGTCGCCGTGGGAAAATCTCAAATCTCAAGTTCCAAATCTCAAAGATTAGATTTGTGTTCTGTGGAAAAATCTCAAATTTTACTGGTTGCTAGTTTCTGGTTGCGTAAAACAGCTCCTTATAGTGGATTTGGAGGTTATTGATTCAATGTGGTGTCGCCGTGGGAAAATCTCAAATCTCAAGTTCCAAATCTCAAGGCAAAAAACGCCGCTTTTAAATCTCAAATCCCAAGTTCTAAAATTCAGGTGTAATGGACAAAATGGTTGGTGATTTCGAGTAATTATTTTCAAGTGGACAAAATGGTTGGTCTGTTTGTCAACATTAGTTGTTTGTTATCCTATCCAATTCTATCTTGTCCCGTCCAATTAAACGGAAGCAGGCCCTGCTGGAGAGCAACTTGCCAGGGATACATTGGATGCCTGACGAAAACGTCATTCAGGGAAGCCTTTTCAGGCTTCCCTTTTTGTTGTTTTCAAAAGGCCTCATGCCTTTAAAAACTCATCGATGAACTTTATTTTTCTTTTCATACTCAAACCGTTATGGTTTCTGAGCTTGTTCTTCAGGTCTGAAAAGTGACCATCTATCATGTTCGTGGTATTGGGTATATCCAGTTCTGGATGGTCATACCACGTAAAGAGCCATTCCATGTTCGTGTTCAGGCTTCTGTAGGCGCTCCTCAGTCGTTTGTGGGTGTAGTGGCTCTTTCCGGTCTCTGGATCCACCGTACGCTCATCCAGGAAACCATCCCACCTTTCCCGCCAGAGTTCCAGACCACCCTGGAAAGACTCCCTGTCGGTATGTTTCAGCAGCGCGGCATGCTCCTTTAAGGCAATGGCAGCAGGCATCTTGGGGTTCTTGGTAATATATCTCCTTATGGTGGCGACCTGGTGGAACTGACAGAGCTGAACCGGTATCTGTCCAAATGAATTGACCAATCCCTTTCTTCCGTCACAGACAATGGCATCAATGGTAAAGCCCCTTGATTTGAGTTCGGCGATACCCTTGCGATATAACAGGTTTGTCTCCGACCTTAGGTAATACCACATGATATTTTCTCCGGTATGGGCATCTTTGAAAAGCATCAGCCCGAAGCTTCTTCCCCAATAGGTGCTATCCATGAGGACGATTACGTTTCTGGGAACCGCTATATGTTCCTCGACCTGATGGCTATCGATCCTACGCTGGATGGTTCTTATGGACAGGCCATACTTTTGGGCAAGTTGCAGGTAGGTTTGTTTTCCCTTTGTGTACTCTTCCCAAAGATGGGACGCCTCGATCCGCAAACCACCGGTAAATACCCTTTTGCAGGCCCAGCATCCATAGCGTTGCTTACCTGACCTGACACCATATTTGTGAGTGATGCGGCTGCCACAAAAACTGCATTTTTTTATTCAAAGCCTTTGATTTACACCAAAGCTAGTAATAGCAGGTGTTACTAGTGTTTTTACCAACCATTTTGTCTATTACGCCAAAATTCAATTGCCGCCTGATTTTCACACTCACAGTTTTACCCTAAATCGTATGGATCAAATACAGGTTTAAACTATCACTGGAAATATCCCCCTCTAGGGGATTTAGGGGTCTGAACGGAACAGTTTTTTTGAGATAGAAAATCTCATGGCTCACGGCTCAAGGCTCACAGCTCAAAAACACTTTTAAAATTATCGGCGTCAATTAGCAGAACACACAGCTTTAAGGTTTTTATCTATAACAGGTTATCTGCTTATTGAAACATAAGTTAGCTTACAAACCGATCGACTACAACTGCACCAGCCCGGCTTTCATCCATTGTAGGTTGTATTTAGCAATCTTGCCTAGATGGTTGCGGCCATCTGAAAAATCATCGTAATTATCCATTGCTTTTAGCGAGTCTTCTATTTGCTCTTCGATAGCTTTTTCAACACTAGGTTCACTGCGTATAGCCGTTGTGGCTCCGCTATCTGTTTTGATTATTTCTACGATTGCCTGATCCTGGTTGATGATAATGGGACCCAGAGCTTGAGTATCCTCATTTTCCATGGCTATAGTGGCTTGAGCCAGAATTAGTTTTTTGTTATAATCAAACGCCGCTAGTAGTAGAATGTGATCATCCGTATTATGGCCACGATCCCGGTCAATTTTGCCAGATACGATTATGTACCCATTGCTATAGCCTACGGTGAAATCCTGTTCCCATGATCTAAACGTATAATCATCGTCATCATACTCTACCGCCTTGCTATCTTTTGCATCATCTTCCACATTATCAGCATGATCATCGTCATCTTTTACAGCTTGCACAAATTGTGAAAAGTCAAAAGCCAGCATGGGATTTAGGCTGTTTTGATTGTTTAGAGCGGCCAGTAAGGCATTGTGGGATCGCAGCGCTGCATGAATCACGACAAATGGAAAATATTCCCTTCCACCATCGTCGCTCAACTCTTTTAATTCAGAAGTAAGTGCATTGAGTGCCGTAAAGCCCAAAGCCACCAGCTTTGCCTCTGCCTTTACCACCGCTTCCACTGCCATGCTTGCTGCCTTTGCCGCAACGGCTTGCGCAATCGGACTCCCTTCTACAGTTACCACTGCGCCTACAGCCGCGCCGGCCAGCGGCGCTAGGGTAACAGCTATTTTAGACCACACTGCAGAAATATCAGAGAATATCTCTATGATGGAATTATCATCAGAGCCCAAATCTATTTCATGGTTGTAGGATAGTATTTCCCCCTGGTTATTTACCGTCATTGCAAAATCCCCCCAGTCATCAGTTCTAATATCTCTAATGTGTTTAAGCTTGCAGGTAAGAGCTATAGAGCCGTCTGTTTGTACGGTTGTTTCTGGATAGTAAACTCTGAACTCAGAATCTTGCACAAAGAATTGTAGTGCTGACTCGTCCTTTACTTTATCAAAAGTTGGATACTGTGAATCAAAAAGTTCTTGGTTGGTCATGGGATTTGGATTTAGTTTAAATAATTAAATAGATAAAGCCATTTATGAGTTCAATTATCTTTGGGGTTCCGCTTAAAGCAGTTTATAGTCGATTGGTTTCTAATGATTCTAAAGCTAATACTTTAAAAGTTAAAATCCTTTTTTTTGAATTATTAGCATATTTTCTGGGAAGTAATGGCGCCTTTTTGGGAAGTACGATTTTTAAATGATTGAAAACCGATCCCGATAGGTTAGATTATTTGTTCAATAAAAAAGCCCACCTACAATTGGTAGATGGGCTTTGAATATTAAAAATTCAAGTCCTATTCCACGATAAACCTCATCGTGGCCTCGTTGCCACCCTGCTGTAATTGCAATAGATAGACGCCAGCAGCGAGATTATTCATGCCAGCTATTTCTAATCTTCCGGCCATAACCTCTCTGGATCCAGCGCCTACCTGCTGTCCCACAGATGAGTAGATGGCGTAGTCAACTTCTGAGTTGCTGTTCAATCCTGATACTTGCAAAATGTCTGTTGCTACCGGGTTGGGATAAAGTTGTACCGCTTTCGCGAAAGCGTAATCACCACCAGAAAGCGTGCTCGTTGCAAACTCCAGCTGGAAACGATCTACTGCATAACTACCCGCAGTATTCATATCCACGGTAAACGCATGGCTCACGGTTGTGTTTTGGGCGATGGGTGTACGGCTGTTTAAGTAGTTATCTACCAGGAACACATCCAGACCCGTCATGCCCTCAAAATCAAGTTCAAATGTATAATTATCAGTATCCATCTGGTTGATGCGCAGGGGTACAATCTCACCATCTGTAAAGTGGTCACGGCGTTCCAGCGCCATCTCGCGGTTATTTGTTAAGATCGCTAATTGCTCATTTAGACCGCCCAGCTTCTCACCATCGTTCAAGTCCAGGGCATTATTCCATCCCGTATTGATCAGTGTACGTATCACATCGTTTGCAATGGGGCTACCCAGCCTGGCGCTGTCGTAAAGCTTGATGCTGTAGCTGGCCTCTGGCTGGCTGTAGGTAGTGGTGGCGATGACCTCGCTGCCCTTCATGGATTCTGAAAAAGTGATGGATGGATCGTAGCCAGCCGTTGTACCGCTGGTTTCAGAGGTGCGAATAAAATACGCCTGCATGGGTTGGATAAATTGCGATACGCCGTTTTGAACACCTCCCAAGGCTAGATCATAGGTCACATAATTGTTTGTCTCTGGCAGCCAAAAATAGAATTCAGTGGTGTCTATGTCTTCGCTATTGGCTGTGTTTAAAGCGAGTGTAAGATCTACTGATGCCTGATAGGGGTTAGGTGCCATGTAGAAACTGCCGTCAGTACCAAAAGGTAAAACTACTGGTGTCGTAGTACCACCAAGCAAAGGAATTTGCACGTCGCCACTTATCAAGCTGCCCGTAGACCTAAGCGTAGTATTAGTAGCCGTTGCATTGCGGGTCGTAAGCGATACTGTTCTATCACCTCTTAAAAATAGGCGAACCGGGAACAGGGGGGAAATGATATTAAATGATGAATTAGTGGACCCTATTAATTGTGACCATCCAGGCGTGATACCGGTAACAGATCCATTCGGAAAATAGGCAAATAGCGATGGGCTGTTAGTAGAAGATTGATCAAATCTATCTGCTGCAATCCCACCGGTTATATGTGTTCCCAAACCAGGCGCATTGCTGCCGCCTTCTTGCCAGTTGTCAAAGAGAGACCCGGTAAAAATAACCGATGGGTTAAGCAACCTAAAAGCGCGGTTTGCTGGATAAAACTGCTCTACGGTCACGTCGCCTGTGATTGTTCCATTGACAACCTCTTCTAAAATGGCCGTACGTGTCGCCTCATTTGCGCCACCATCGTCATACCTGATGCTTTTAAAAGTCAGATTGTCATTAGTCGTGAGGCTACCACCAGAAATATTGAGTTTGCCTTCTAAGTCTAGTGCTGCATTAAGCGCTAGAGGTGCGTTGACTTTCATGTCGTTATAGCTGCTAGCAAGTGCTGGTTGTACGCTGGTAGCATTTGCAATGATCTGGATATCGTCCAGGGCAAACTCGTCCCGCAAGCCGCTGCCAGATTCATCATCGCCTGTCCATTTAAGGAAATAGGCGCTGCCATCTGGTATATTGAGGCCTGTAATACGGGTGGTAAAAAAATTTGCTTTCCACGTACCTGATAGCGGTACAAATTCAGCTTCCTCGCTTGTGTAATCTAGCGCTGTCACGGCGGTGGTATTTGCAAAATCACTCCCATGCTCAAAATTCAAGCTGCTGGCTCTATCTGCATCATTGTTGACATAAACTTCATAGGCAATGTCCAGCTGTGTGATCGCTGCGCCGGTTCTGTTTTCAAATCTGAGAATGATCCTACCAGGCGTGAAATCACTGGTACCCGGTTGAATTCCTAAAGCACGATCCACAGTCCCTCCATTAGAAACATCAAAGGCATAGATTCCCTCAGTAGTGACTCCTCCTGTGGACGTACCCCTTGCAAAATCACCTGAAGCTTGAGTGCCACCAAAATCAAGAAGCGTCGAGCCAAAACCTTCTACCCGCCACGCATCAGAATCCAACTGTCCCGCGCCAGGAGCAGGGACAAAGCCAGATGAACTGAAAGAACCATTATTTACACCTGCCACTGTGTTATTAAAGTTTATGGTAAATAAAGTGTTTGTGTTGGCTAGTTGAAGGCCAGCCGGGGCTGGTGTAACCGTGACCGTGAAACTCCTGGTATCTGTGTTGCCAGAACTGTCTGTCGCTGTATATGTATTTATCGTGGTACCTACTAGAAAGTCTGAGCCAGAAGGTAGGCCTGCCGTCTGGGATAGAGTTGTGCCAGGGCAATTATCGCTTATGTTAACAAGATAGGTGACTCTAACCCTAGTAATACCAGCACCGGCCTGAACCGTAATATCTGATGGAACGATCATCGTGGGATTCTGCCTGTCTTCTACCGTTACCGTAAAGCTTTCCTCATCTGTATTTCCAGCAGCATCTGTCGCGCGAAAGGTATTTGTAGTCGTTCCCAGCGGAAAAGTAGATCCTGAAGACAGACCTGCAACCTGGGTAACTGTAGGCGTGGTGCCAGAGCTGTCTGTCGCGGTGGGTGAACTGTAGGTGACGACCGCGTTACAATTGCCAGTAGCGTTGCCTACTGTTAAGTTGGCGTTATTTAAATTTAAGACTGGATCCACATCATCCACCACGGTGATCGTAAACGCCTTAGAAAAATTTGCTGTACCGTCGTTTGTGTTGATTCTTACATTATAGCTACCTGGGGTGAGCGTGCTGCCTGTTCTTAAGGTACTGCCCGAGATATTGAAACTACCATTATTCCCGTCGCCCGACCCTGATACAAGTGAGTAGGTAAACGTATCCCCCGTGTCTGTATCAGTTGTGGATAATGTTCCTACCGTAGCGTTAGAAACTGTAGTGCTTTGATTGATGGAAGTAGCTGATAGTGCGATATCAGTAGGGGCAGAATTTGTAGATAGGTAACTACAGCCAGGCGCCTGATAGTTTTCACTATTGAACCCAGTGATAAAATTACTCTCGGTAGCCAGTGCGGTGCGCAGTGCATTTTCATCAGAAACCACAGAGCAGTCGTATTGAAAATTATCATCTGTACTATCAAAGTCTATGGCAGTTGCGCCGTCAGTGAGGCCAGTGGGTACGCCAGATGTAGTAGTGGAGTTTGCGTTGCTGGTTCATCCAGCAGATCCTGAATTGAATGCCCATAAAAATGCAGCTACTTCAGAGCCATTGTTAGGAATACCGGTTCCCTCGTAGGCGATAACCACATCACCTGTACCAGAGACACTCCAGCTACCACTTCTGGTCACTGTGCCGCTAGACGCACTTATGGAAGAGGACGCTGGATCAGAAATTTGAATTTCAGTTCCTGCGGTCAGATTGCTGGTTGCAGTCCAGGTAAGGGTTCCCTCGGTAGTGTTTCCCCAGGTGGGATTTGCCCCGCCACCATTTGCATCATCATCCCAGCCATTCTCTGTAAAGTAAATGGTCTGTCCACTTGCTATGTTTTCCAGCAGCACAAAACTAAACTCATCATCCCCATCAGAATTGTAGGAGGTGAGGGCTATATCACCGGGAAATAATACTGACGCAGGCTGTACTACGGCCAGTTGAATGGTGGCATTAGTATTCAGTCCAGATCGATTGTTTGCGACACCCGCTACAAAACTGCCGTTAGGTAAAGTTTGCACGTAAGGATTATTAGCTAGGAGAGTCAGGTCACGTGGGGTAATATCTTTATTACCCGTGAAGGTAGCGACCCCATTATTGTCAAAGATCCTGTATTGAAAATTCAGATAGGACGCATCATCAGTATTGAGAAATCCTAAAACAAATCCTCCATTATCAAATGCTGAAATGGTATAAGCAGGCCTGAAGGTGCTGCTTGTCGCCTCAAAAGTTACTGGCACTGAGATTTCAGCACTCAGTGTTGTTGCTGTAGGGGTAAAACTCAAGAATTTTGCTCTATTATCTTGAAAGAATATTAGTCTCCCATCACTGAGTAGTGCCTGAACATTAAAAGAATTTGAACTTGATGAAAATATAAGAAACTCTGTTCCTATGGCAGTACCATCCTGACCATATCTGCGTGCATAAAACTCAAACTGAGTGGGGCTACCTGATCCTATAATTTTGGCATAGGTGACAATAAAACTACCATCGGCTAGCAATGTGGTTTGAGGTGAAAAGCCTTCCGTCGTTATAATAGATGCACTTACAATAGTTGCACCCGTTGTGGGATTTACGATGTCAAAACTGATCGTGTTCTCATTTGCCCCAGCTGGTGGATCCCCTTGCCGGTAGGCTACCGCAATGTTACCGTTATTTAAAATCACTGCTTGAGCACTCCCATTAGCCCCTGAAAATCCATCAACTACCCGCTCATCGAGAACCTCTGTAATTATGCCAGTTGCTGGATTAACCGTGTGGTATCCAATGATATCTTTATCAACATTATTTGCTTTTTCTGTAGCGATTGCTAAACCCAGATTATCGTTTGTCGTAAGACTCCAGTCAGTAATCCCGTCCAGTTGACCAAATAATGTCGAACTACCATTTTCTAGTCCAAACGGTTCTTGTTCCGGCCCCACCTGATTGTGATTGAGGTCGTAGTATCTTGCCTTGTAAACTAAATTTCCACTAATTTGACTGTGGTAATAGGCAACATAACCTACAGTTACACCCGCATTCTTAACTGCTGCCACCTTAACATTACGGCTATTCTGATTGCTGTCAAGATCTTTGAGAGTGACGGTTTGAGCCTGTACCAGCAGTGCAGACGTCAAAAAGTAAAAAAGAAAAATGATCTTTTTCATAAAAATTAGTTTTTGTAAATATAGAATTAATATCCTCTAGCTATTGAATCTGACATAAGTCAACCTTTATAAAATTAGGTTTTTACGTTCTTTTGTTTCTATGATCTACTAGGATATAATCCATACATACAAATGATAAAATTGACAACAATGAATGGTTGCATGTTTTGATGGGATTGACTTCCTCCTGATTGACCCACCTGCAAAGAGGACGGATTAAAACCTGGTATCTCCTGCCCATTCACCGTATTTGTATTTGAACCAAAATTATTTGTGATCTGAGTAGATCCCAGCCCTGAAGAAAAATTACCTACTGCGGGAACGTCGCCTTCTTGAGGTGTATCCCTTAGTGCACTATCCTTACTTAACTTAATATGGCCTGATGCCCCCGGTGTACCCATAATCATGTGGTTATGGCTAGGCATGTTCAAAATGTTGAGAGTGACCGTTTCCTGGCCGCCCGCTTGACCTATTAGTCTAGGTGTCAAACCTGGCCCACGTCCCGCACCCATAGGCACGCGACCTTGTAAATTAGGCAGGCCAAAACTCGAGCGCCCATCACCGCCGTATTTAGTTCCTATTATGCTGAAGAGTGCATTGTTTCGAGAGATGGCTATTAGCTGTCCCTGGCAAAGTGACCAGTTGCTAGGTGCCCAGTCTGCACTCCACATTCTTATTTCTCCTATAGTTCCGTCCATGATTATTGTTCTTTAATGGTTAGTTCTGGTAATTTAATGGTGATAATTGTTCCTTGTGCAGATAGAATGGCAATAGATCCGTAGGCGTCTATTTCCATGTCTATGGCACCACCACCCTCGTAGCGATAATATGCCTCTGTGGTCTGGAACCTTATGAGAACTCCCCATGTCTCTGTTGGGTAGTTTTCATAATTGGGTAGCTTTTTCTCACCCAGATCAAAGAATCTGACCTGTCCCACTCCAGGGATGGTCACTAGAAAATTGCCTAATTCTTCTACCTCGCCAGTGTCACCACTGTTGATGCTCCCGCCTCCAGACAACTCTATTGTATCTGGGAACTGATTGGTTATTTTAAGAGTGTACATAAATTATGTTTTAGGTTTTTTAGTTTAAAAGTAATATTGCGCCTACGCATCATTTACTATCCCACTTTCTATCCAGTGCAGGTTGTATTTTGTTACGTTTCCCAGATTCCTGCGCTGGTGGGAAAACTTATCATAATGATCCATATTCTCCATCGCATTTTCTATTTGTTGCCGTTTGGCTTTTGCGACATTGTCCTGTCCCATATCATTTGACACTGCGTTATCCATAATTTCATACGTACTGCCACTAGACAAAATGATGGTCAGGAGATTTTTTTGTAAAGAGTTTTTTGTAGCTCGTTTGGTTTATTTTCTTTAAACCTAAACTTTTACATGCTATTCACCGCATAAAAGTCAAAAACTGGGAAGTAAACCCATGTTTCTGGGAAGTAGCCCTTTAAGCGTCAGTTAAATCTTGCAAAATGTTGTTTTCGATTACGCTTTCGCGAAAGCGGGATTCCCAAATTATCAGCCTATCATATATATCATCTTTAAATGTCCATCCATTCATATAGTCACATTAGACTAACTTAGGAACTACTTGATAGATTCTGGTTTTGATCAATTATGCGATGGATGTAAATGGGGCGATAGATCAGTTGATTCTAGCACGCGATTGTTTTTCCCGCAAAGAATTTACATTTGCGCATGCGACAGCTCACTTTATTCACTTTTGTTATTCTTGCGTTTTTGGCTCTCTTGTCTTGTGAAGAGGAAAACAACCAGCCCGTGGCAATATATACCGGCCAGCGTTTTGTATCGTTGCCGGCAGATAGCACGGGAGTTGATTTTGTCAATAGAGTTCCAGAAAACCAGCAACTCAACGTCCTTACCTATCAATACCTGCACAATGGCGGCGGCGTGGCGGTGGGTGACATCAATAACGATGGGCTGGACGACATTTATTTTACCGCAAACTACGGTCCCAATAAACTGTACCTCAACGAGGGTAACCTTAAATTCCGCGAGATAGGCCGCGAGGCAGGTGTGGGCGGTGAAATAGGGTGGAGCACCGGCGTGACCATGGTGGATATCAACAATGACGGGCTGCTGGACATTTATGTGTGCCGCTCTGGCAATGTGGATCCTGACCAGCGGCGAAATTCTTTGTTCCTGAATCTGGGGGGATTACGCTTTCGCGAAAGCGCACAACAATACAATCTCCACGACCCCAGTTATTCCACACAAAGCTACTTCATGGATCACGACCGTGACGGTGATCTGGACATGCTGCTGGTCAACCATCCCATCTTCTCGCTGGCAGCCAGTACAGACAATCCAGAGACAAATCAGTACACGCAGGATAAACTCTACCGCAACGACAATGGGAAATTTGTGGACATCACTGATCAAAGCGGTATGGTAAAAACCCCCAGGGGTTTTGGCTTAAGTGCATCCATCGCAGATTTTAATAATGACGGCTGGCCAGACTTCTACGTGGCAAACGACTATATAGAGCGCGATTTTCTATACATGAACAATGCAGGGAACGGCAATACGGCTTTTACAGAGGTGCTAACCAGTAATCCTGCGGTAAACGGCGTTCCCGCCATGCGGCACACCTCTAATTTTTCCATGGGATCAGATGCGGGGGACATGGATGGAGATGGCCAGATGGATCTGATGGTGGTAGATATGGTGGCAGAAGATAATTACCGTATCAAAACAAACATGAGCGGAATGAGTCAGGAAAATTTTGAAAGCGCTGTAGAACGTGGCTTTCACTATCAGTACATGATGAACACCCTGCAGCTCAACAATGGGAACGGCACCTTTAGCGAGGTAGCACAAAAGGCGGGTGTATCTTCTACAGACTGGTCATGGGCGCCACTGTGGGCAGATTTTGACCTGGACGGCAAGCAGGATCTATTCATTGCAAACGGTTTGCGCAAGGAGGCGCGTAACAATGATTTTATCAAGGTAAAATTTAAGTTGCTCAAGGATTTGGAGCAGAAAAAGGCACCACCCATGCAGGTGCTCAAACAGATCCTAGACAGCATGCCGGTCAATCCCATCCAGAATTACGTATATCAGAACAATGGTGATCTTAATATGACTGATAGATCTGACGACTGGGGACTTACCGAAAAAACGTTTTCCAACGGCGCCGCCTATGCAGATCTGGACAATGATGGCGATCTGGAAATCATCGTCAATAATATCGATCAGCCAGCCTTGATTTATGAGAACAAAAGCTCCCAGATGAACGGCAACTGGCTTGCTGTTCAATTAAAAGGATCAGAGAAGAACAAAAACGGTATAGGCGCAAGATTGACGCTAACTACCGATCAGGGAATTCAGGTAAAAGAACAGTATTTGAGCCGCGGCTACCAGAGTGGGGTGAGTCCGGTGGTGCATTTTGGCATTGCGGGAGATGATGAAATCGAGCAACTGGAAATACGCTGGCCAGATGGAAAATTACAAATGATAAATGACGTAAAACGCAACCAGCGGCTGGTCGTGGATTATAAACCTACGGGAAAATTTGAGCTTGTAAAAAGACAGGAAGCCTTGCTGGTAGAAGTGGATCAAGGAATTTTGCCGCTAGAACACA
Source organism: uncultured Flavobacteriaceae bacterium (assembly GCA_963740155.1). Taxonomy (GTDB): domain Bacteria; phylum Bacteroidota; class Bacteroidia; order Flavobacteriales; family Flavobacteriaceae; genus Nonlabens. The sequence continues at coordinate 57,598 of CAVUDE010000007.1, forward strand.
AAGAGAACGATTACAACGACTTTGCTGCAGAGATTCTCTTGCCGCACCGCATGTCAGTGAATGGGCCAGCTATCGCGACAGGTGATTACGATGGCGATGGGCTTGAAGACATATTCATGGCTGGCTCGCGTGAGCAGCCAGCGCAGCTGGCGATTCAGGGTGACGGTGGTGAATATTCAATTAAAAGTATCAAACTCAACTTACTCAGTGTCGATCAAGTACATGCTGCCAGCTTTGACTTAGATGGCGATGGCGATCTGGATATTTACGTGGCGACGGGTGGTCACGAGGCCATGGGAGCTGATTTATATGACTACGTTCTAGTAAATGATGGCACAGGAAATTTCAATCAAAAAATTGATATTCCTATCTCGTCAAACGCTGGGTCACTAGCCATTGCAGACTATGATGCCGATGGCGACATGGACGTTTTAGTAGGTGGTCGTGCAAAATCAAAAAGCTACCCAAATCCAGACCGCAGTTACTTATTACGCAATGACGATGGCAAACTTATCGATGTCACTACTGACTTGATTCCAGAGGTGGAATATAGCGGTATGTTGAATGCTGCACAATTTGCGGATCTAAATGGAGATGGAAAACTAGATCTGGTTACTGCTGGGGAGTGGACTGCCCCTACGGTCTATCTTCAGGATGAAAACCGATTTACCAAAACAGCTTTTACAGGTCTGGATAAACATACCGGGTGGTGGTTTTCACTAGCTGCGGGTGATTTTGATAATGACGGCGACATGGATCTGGTGGCAGGGAATCTGGGTGAAAACTATAAATATCAAGCGAGTCCTGAAAAGACTTTCGATCTCTATTACGATGACTTTGACAATACCGGAACCGGCGATATAGTCCTGACCTATGAGAGTGAGCAGGGGCGTGTACCCTTACGGGGACGTGAGTGCACCAGCCAGCAGATGCCTTTTGTAAAAGAGAAATTTGGTACGTATGACGCTTTCGCGAAAGCGAACCTAGAAGAAATCCTCCCAGAAGACAAACTAGAGACAGCAACCGTCCTTAAGGCAACAACTTTTGCCAACATGTATTTTGAAAATCAGGGTGACGGAAGTTTTACAGGAAGAAAATTGCCACCCATGGCACAGCTATCCTCACTCAATAGCATCTTGTCCATGGACGTCAACAATGACGGCCACCTGGATATCGTAGCTGCTGGCAACCTCTACGAGAGCGAGGTAGAAACTCCCCGCAACGACGCGGGCAACGGAATCATTTTACTGGGTAATGTAAAGGGAGATTTCAGCAATGTAAACGCTGCCGAGTCTGGATTTTTTGCCCCATATAACGTGAAGAACATGGTTAAAACCAGCTACAAGGATAAACCTGCGATACTGGTGGGTAACAATGATGGAAAGGTGCAGTTTTTTAGGATGGCTGGTAGCAATTAAAATAAATGGCTGCCCGCCTGAGCCCTTTCACATTGAGTTTGCTGAAATGCTTAGAAGAGTCATTAAAGAAATGTTTTAATTTTGGGCAACCGCTTCAAAAACAAATCGAGAATCACCGTGATTCCATTTCAGACACCCGCTTCGACAGGCTCAGCGTGACAAATCTGCTAAAATTATAAATTGGAAACTAAAGCACAGTTGTCAGCCTGAGCCTGTCGAAGGCGTGTTAATTAGTCCAATGTTTTTAATTCTCTCTCCTTCGCTTCAAAATTCTCATCGTAAAAAGATTAAAGTAAATAACGGGCCATTAATTTGACATTACATCTGGATCAACTTTTTGACCTCTCTTATTTTTACTTTGATACTCTCTTCTTTGTTTAGTTATTTCATAAAGTACGATTCCCGTGCTTGTGGCGAGGTTTAAACTCTCAATGATCCCAGCCATTTGAACTTGAATGCAAGCTTTACAGTGATCAACTGCTAGATCACTGATCCCACGAGACTCATTGCCAAACCAAACCGCTAAACGTTTTTATGTATAGTTACCGTCTTGTAAATAGACATTGGTCTTACCTTTTACGTGGGGTGAGGTCGCAACAGAAGTAAACCTATTTCTTTGCAGGTGGGCGATACATTCTTCGGTACTACTGAATGTTTTGACAAAACTCCATTTTATAGCAGAAACGGATGGTTTGAGAAGTGATTTTCTCTCTCGCATTTCTTCCTAGTCGCTAGGCAACCTTTTTTTACCATCAACTATATAAAGCTTTTCTACTCCTAAAGCATTTATGTTTCTGACAACTGTCCCAATATTTTTTATATCAGATGGCTCCTCTAGAACGTCTATTAAGTTCTTGCTCCGCAATTCTTTTGCTTGATCAGCGGCTTCTCTTAGGGTAGTTTTCATATTTAAACTTTTAAATTCTTTAGAAATGACATATTCTCGACTCAACCCGTACTAATCAATTAACGACTCAATCGCATCTTTAACAGTCTCAACCGGCATTTTACAGCTGCGATTCTGGCATACGTAAATTAATGTGCGGCTGGTTTTTTTATTTTTAAGCAGCGGAAGGTTTTCTTCATTACCGCCCATGAATATGACCGTGGGCAGATAATGTGACTGTAATTCTCTGGATAGTTCCAGTGCATCTGGACCCACGATGGCGACCTCATAATTTCCAGTAGCCATCAACTGATGCAGGTTGAGCCATTCTGTATAGAACTGTGCGTTTTCCATTTCCATCTGACCTATTACGGTTTTCACCATTCGTTCTGCCCTGTTGCGGTAGGCTGGTAGCTGGTAATATTCTGATAGTTCAAACAGGCATCGCGCCAAAACCGCGTTTGACGAGGGCGTGACTCCATCGTTTATTTCGATGCTTTTTATACTTGCAAGACCTTTGCCCGAGGCGGTATAATAAAACAAGCCGTTCTCACCCTGACCGAATTTATTCATCGCGATCTCCATCCACTTTCTAGCCTCATCCAGGTAAGCCAATTCAAACGTTACCTCGTACAGATCAATCAGCGCACGTATGTAGAATGCGTAATCATCTGCAAAGCCGGCTGGTCCCAGCTCATTCCTAAACGAGCTGCGATGGATTGTTTCTTCAACAATTAGATTTTGCTGCAGGGATTTCATTGTGGATTCTGCAATGGTGAGATATTCAGGGTTTCCTGTTGCCGTAAATGCTTCAGTAAAACCCGTGATGGTCATCGCGTTCCAGGCAAAAACCACCTTATCATCGATGGTGGGCGATACTCGCTCATAACGTTTGTTGAACAGTTTTTGTTTAACAAAGCTGTCTAGTTCTTTGATTTCTCGCGCAGTCAAATCCATTTCGCTGGTCGTCTTTTCCAGTGACCGCTCATGGAATAAAATATTCTTATAATCTTCCCAGTTTCCCTTTTTCTCTACTCCATATCGTTTGCGTAGGAATGTCAACTCTTGCTGATTCAAAAGTTTTTCCAATTCCCTGTAATCCCATACATAGTAGGTTCCCTCCTCGCCCTCACTATCTGCATTTATGGAAGAGAGGAACAGACCGTTATCTGTTCTTATATTTTCAGTCAGGAAATCGGCAGTTTCTTTGATGATCCTTGCGTATTCCTGATCGCCGTATTTTTTATATCCCAAGGCATACAGTTCCAATAACTGTGCATTGTCATACAGCATTTTTTCAAAATGCGGGATGCGCCATTGCCTGTCTGTAGCATAACGCGCAAATCCACCCGCCAAATGATCATAAATACCACCCGCCATCATCTGATCCAGCGTGTTCTTTACCGCGAGATCTGCCTGGCTTGCACTTTGTGCAGGATCTGCCGCCATCATGAATTTCCAGATGGATGGCATGGGGAATTTAGGCGCACCGCTGGTACCGCCGTATTTGGTATCTATGTCTTTAAGCAATTGTTTTACTGCATTCTCATTTACCGCAAGCTCAAAAGCCGACTCTGCCTCAACAGCTCCAATTGTATTCCTGCCCGCTATTCCATTTGTGAGGCGTTCTGCTTGTTTGCGTACTTCTTCTGGTTTGTTTTGGTACGCCTGGTGCAGGTTGTTGAGCATCGCCGTCCATTCTTTGGTAGTGTAGTAGGTTCCCGCGTGAAAAGGCTTGCCGTCTGGTAGCGCAAAAGCATTGAGCGGCCACCCACCGCTGCCGTTGATCAGCATCGCCGCGTCCATATATACCTTGTCCACATCTGGGCGTTCCTCCCGATCGACCTTGATATTGACAAATTTTTCATTCATAAGGTGCGCGACGGTACTGTCCATAAAGGTCTCTTCTTCCATCACGTGACACCAGTGGCAGGATGCATAACCTACAGATATGATGATGGGTTTTTGTTCTTTTTCCGCTTTGGCGAAAGCGTCATCCCCCCACTCGTACCAGTCCACGGGATTATCTGCGTGCTCACGTAGGTAGGGGCTCTTTGCATTTGACAAACGGTTTTCTATCCTTGTCTCTATAGATTTATTTTCTGCGTCCAGACTTTCCTTGCAACCCTCAAGGCTCAAAAAAACCAATGAAATCTTTAGAAATGTGATAAATCCAGTTGTGCGCATACGTACAAAAATAGTCGAGAATTATCTGAGCCGCATTTTGTAAGAGACTCCCATTCCCACAGACTGACTTCATTTCTTTAGCTATTTTGCAGCATTATTTGAGCAGTACGTCCACCAGCTAAACACTATTCTATCCCACTCACCACCACAGCACAGCCGATCATCCGCGTGATCATTCCCGCCTATAACGAGGCAGATTCCATCGGGCTGGTGATTGCAGACATTCCAGAGATGGTCGAGCAAGTGATCGTTACCAGCAACAACTCGAGTGACGCAACGGTTGAAAATGCGCGCGCAGCGGGCGCTACGGTGCTGGAAGAACCGCGTCCTGGCTATGGTTATGCCTGCTTAAAGGCGATGGATTACATAGCAGTAAATAATCTGCCCACAGATATCGTGGTGTTTCTGGATGGTGATTACAGCGATTATCCTGAGCAGCTCACAGAACTGGTTGCCCCTATTATTGAGGATGATGTTGATTTTGTGGTGGGAGCTCGTGTGTCCCGCTTTCGCGAAAGCGGATCAATGACAACTCCACAAATATTCGGCAATTGGCTGGCAACTACACTTATGCGCATGCTGTTCAATTCCAGATTTACGGATCTGGGGCCATTCCGCGCCATTAAATATGACAGATTGCTGGAGCTGAATATGCAGGACAAGACCTATGGCTGGACGGTAGAAATGCAGTTAAAAGTGCTGAAAAAGGGCTTTTCATACATGGAAGTTGCCGTAAAATACCGCAACCGCATAGGAGTCTCAAAAGTCTCAGGCACTCTCAAAGGTGCTATCTTTGCAGGTGTTAAAATCTTAACATGGATCTTCAAATACGGGCTTAAAAAGTGATCCTAGAATACCTATGTATCGTTATTTATAGTGCCGCGCTTGTCATGATACTATGTTATGCGCTCGCCCAGCTCAACCTGCTTTTTAATTACCTGTGGGCGCAACGCAACAAGCAGCCAGAGTGCCTATGGGACGACTTGAGTGATGCGCAGATTCCTGTGGTGACCATCCAGCTGCCCGTCTATAATGAGCTCTATGTGATGGATCGCCTGCTGGACAACATTGCCCTGCTGGAATACCCACGCGAAAAGCTGGAAATCCAGGTGCTGGACGATTCCACAGATGAAACCGTGGCAACAACCGCCGCCCACATTAAACGGCTGAAAGCGCTGGGACTGGATATCAAACACGTCACCAGATCAAATAGACAGGGCTACAAAGCGGGCGCGCTTAAAGAGGGTCTGGAACAGGCGCGCGGTGAGATGATCGCCATCTTTGACGCAGATTTCCTGCCCGCTGCAGACTGGCTGAAGAAAACCATTCCCTACTTTGTAGATCCATCTACCGGCGTCGTTCAAACCCGCTGGGCACATTTAAATCGCGAGTTCTCGCTCCTCACACAGGTACAGGCTTTTGCGCTGGATGCGCATTTTACACTTGAGCAGGTGGGACGCAATGCAAGAGGCCACTTTATCAACTTTAATGGCACCGCAGGAATCTGGCGGCGCGCGACAATTCTGGATGCGGGCAACTGGGAGGGCGACACCCTTACCGAGGATCTGGATCTAAGCTATCGCGCCCAGCTCAAACACTGGAAGTTTAGATACCTGGAAGAAGTCACCACCCCGGCAGAATTGCCCATCGTGATCAGCGCGGCGCGCTCGCAGCAATTCCGCTGGAACAAGGGCGGGGCAGAAAATTTCAGAAAAATGTTCAGAAAAGTCATAGGTTCTGATCTTTCAGTAAAAAGCAAGCTGCACGGGATTTTACATTTATTGAACAGCACAATGTTTCTTAACGTGCTGATCGTCGCGGTCTTGAGTATACCCATGTTGTATATTAAGAATGAATATGCGCATCTGAAAGTGTACTTTATCGTAATGAGCTTTTTTGTGCTTAGCACGCTTATTTTCTTTGTGTGTTACTGGTACATGTACCGCAATACCTACGGTGGCGGCTTTAAGAATTTCATCACCTATATAGGTATGTTTTTTACATTTTTCTCGGTAGCCATGGGCTTTTCCCTGCACAATTCCATCGCAGTAATTGAGGGGCACCTGGGTAAGCGCAGCGAGTTTGTACGCACGCCTAAATTTAATCTGGCAGCAGTGGGAGGTAACTGGCGAGCAAACAAATACCTGCGCAAAAAGCTGAGCCCACACTTGATTCTGGAGGGTTTACTGATGCTGTACTTTGCTTTTGGAATGTATTCTGCCTTTGTGGTAGGTGATCAGGGCGGCGATTTTGGACTGTTTCCATTTCACTTGATGCTGTTTCTTGGATTCGGTTTCGTGTTTTTCCGCAGCCTAACAGATAAGCAATGATCGCCCGCAGGTGGAGCAGCCTGTACGGCATCCTGGTGATTCTGAGCGCAGCGGGATACTTGTTTTTTTTTACGCTAGGGCGAAAGCAGTTTCACAATACGGCTCTAACCTATACTGGCCTTTTCCTCCTTTTCTGGCTGTTGTACAAACTTGTACAGCGACTGCCAGAAGACAGGAACATATTTAAGAAATTGTCTCGTGAAAAGGCGGTTTTCTATGCCATTCTCTTTGCTGGCGTGGTATTTAGATTGGCCGTCCTTTTTGAAACACCTAATTTGTCTCAAGACTTTTTCAGATTTATCTGGGATGGCCACCAGTTGTTGAACGGCTACAATCCATATCTGTACTTGCCAGATGAAGTAATTGCCACAGGTGCAGATCACATCCCAAATGCACATGTGTTGCTGAAAACATGGGGTTGCTCTCAAGCGGGCATTATACAAATTACCCACCGCTCAATCAGCTGCTATTTGCCGTGGCCGCATTTCTAGGCGGTTCCAGCCTGATCAAGACGGTCGTTTGGCTGCGCATCATACTCATCGCGGCAGATATAGGCATTGTACTAATAGGCACTAGATTACTGCGTCTTTTGAAGTTACCAGCGCTATCCATCGCACTTTATTTCCTCAATCCATTTGTGATCCTAGAACTGACCGGTAATTTACATTTTGAGGGGGTGATGGCGTTTTTTCTTTTGCTTGCGGTGTATCTGCTGGGTAAAAATAAATGGTTAATGAGCAGCTTGTCTCTTGCTGCAGGAGTCTTGGTTAAGCTATTGCCTGTCATAGCGTTGCCACTATTCATTAAGCGGCTAGGCTGGAATAAGGCGTTTCTTTACGGATCTATAGTAGCGGCAGTTTGTATTGCGGGATACCTGCCATTTGTATCGGCTGGACTGGTTGAGAAGTATGGTGCGTCGGTTGGGCTATGGTTTGGGAAGTTTGAATTTAATGCGAGTGTTTATTATTTGGTTAGGTGGGTGGGTTATCAAGTGGTGGGTTATAATATCATTGAGACTGCGGGCAAGATTTTGCCTTTAATCACCTTAGTAGCAGTTCTAGCCATGGCATTGTTGCGTAAAAATGAGGGTATTCACACGCTCATTTCTTCCATCGTTTTTTCGTTTTTTATCTATTTATTGTTTTCCACCACCGTACACCCATGGTACCTGACCATTCCACTACTTTTCAGCGTATTCACCCGCTACCGATTTATGTTGGTCTGGAGTTTTCTGGTCTTTTTAAGTTATAGTGCATATACTAATAATGACTATAAAGAGCAGCTGTGGCTGGTGGCGGCTGAGTATTTGATTGCCTGCGGATTCTTGATCTATGAGCTGGTAGAGCGAGAAGAGATACAATCTCTAGAATTAAGTGATTAATTCTCTCTCAATTCTAGAGAGTCATGTCGATCTATACAATTAAGTTCGACGTGTTTCTCTCTGCGTTTTTCCTCAATGTCAAAATCATTTTGCAGACCCAGCCAAAATTTTGCAGAATTCCCGAAGTATCCTGCGAGCCTCAACGCAGTATCTGCCGTAATTCTGCGCTCACCTTTTAAGATGGCTGCAGTTCTGGTTTGAGGGATCTGTAAATCCTTGGATAATCTATAAGCACTTATTTGTAATGGTTGTAGAAAATCTTCTTTAAGAATTTCTCCTGGATGTACGTTTTCCAATAGTTCCATTATCTGTCTTTTAGTGGTAATCCAAAATTTCTGCCTCACTGGCATACCTACTATTTAGCAGTCAGTTGAATTGATAATTCCAAAGCGTTTGCTAGCAGGGCAAAGTTTGACAATTGAATATCCTCGCCATTTTCAACTCTGGAAATGTAGGTTCTTTTTTTTCCTACTCTATCAGCAAGGTTTTCTTGTGTCAGCTGTAGTTCCTTTCTACGGTTTTTGATAATTTCCCCGAAATAATAGGAAAAAGCATCTTCTCTAAATTTTTCCCGTTCTTTTGAACCTTTTTCTCCGTAACGCTTAGCTATCAGTTCTTTTGCACTTATTGATTTTCCCATAATTATTTATCGTTCAAATAGTCTTGTAATAAACTTTCCGCTTTTTTAATGGCCTTTTTGTAATCTTTTGTTCCTTTTTTTGAAATCCGCATAAGCAAACAGCTTTAGTGCATTCTGCAAAGCTGCGGTTATCTGTAGCATGTAATACAAATCTATATTCGTTTCCAGCATTGATTCTCAACTCATAAAATTGAGTTGATTGTAATTTTTTAAGGCAGTTTGAATTAATGATTTTGATCTCACCGATAACTTCAATCAGCTGAAAGAATTTCAGGGAAACTCTCTCATTTTGATTGTCGATAAACTCCAGACACTCTTCAGTAATATCAATCTCTCTCACCATACAAATGTAACGAATTAGTTACTTTTATAGGCTAAAGGGGAATCCTGCATCAAAATCGATCATGCGAATGCTCATATTATTTGATGAATGAAAGGTAAATATGTATTACCGATTACAAAATAAAGGCATATTAAAAGATTAAACATCAACAACTTGCCACAAATGTCACAAGAATGTCACAATACCTACGCTACGGTTTGTTTACTTTTTCTCGAGAACCGATAGTAGTTTCGGCATCAGAAAGACAACCATGGACGGACTCGTAGGAAATAAGATCAAAGAAATCAGGGAACGCAAGGGAATGGCACAAGCCATGCTCGCAGAAAAGTCTGGCGTAAGCATCAGAACCATCCAGCGCATTGAACTGGGGCAGACTAATCCGCAGGGAAGAACGCTCCAGCTTATTTGTGAATCGCTGGGTGTTCCAATAGAAGAATTAATGGATTATAACAAAAGAGATGATCGGCAATTCTTGATGTGGTTTCACCTTTCGGTATTGTCTGGAATATTCTTGCCGCTGGGAAATATTCTGTTACCGCTTATCTTATGGCTCACCAAAAAAAATGACGTCCTCCAACTAAAGCGTATAGGCGCAAAGCTGCTTAATTTTCAGATTGTATTTCAGGTGCTGATAGGGGTCTGGGGAGTAGCGGTAATTCTATTTAAAATAGAAAAGTTCAACTTTTTAGATGATTGGGGTGGATTAGCAAGTTACTTTTTGATCTCCTGTCTCAATTACATAGCTGCAATAACTTTTGCCATTTTCAATTATCGCGGCAAACAAATCACCTATCCCAGTATCATTCCCATGATACGCTAGAGCATTTTTAAATTGATCACTTCCTGCTCGCTGAGCAGTCTGTAGTTACCACGTGGCAGGTCTTTTTTGGTCAATCCAGCTAGCATCACCCTGTCCAGAATTTTAACTTCGTAACCCAACTGGTCAAAGATGCGTGGCACAACATTGTCCTTACCAGAACTAAGCTCCAGTCCCAGTTCATTGTTGCGTCCACCCTCTACATAATTCACATCATGGATGTCAATTTCCTGACCATCCAGCGAGACTCCCTTGCGCAGCTGGATAAGATCCTCGTGTTTAAAACTGCGGTCCAGCGCAACCTGATACATTTTGCGCAGGCTGCGATTTGGGTTGTTCAGTTTATTTGCGATCTCAAGATCTGTCGTAAACAACATGAGACCCACACCGTGTCTATTGAGAGAACCTACAAAATGTAACTGGTGCGCGCTGGCATTTGCCATGAGATCCATCACGGTCTTGCTGGATCGCTCACCTTTTTTGGGCGTGATAAAACCTTTGGGCTTATTGAGAAGATAGTATTCCTTGCGCGCGGACGTGAGCAGGCGATCGTCAAATCGCACCTCGTCCCCTGGCTGCACCTTATAACCCATCTGGGTAACGGGCTTGCCATTTACTTTTACACTTCCCGCCTGTATGTAGATATCTGCGTCACGACGGCTACACACGCCAGAGTTGGCAATATATTTATTGAGTCGTATGCCGTCGTCGTTGCTCTTTTTCTTTGGCGCTGTTTCTTTCTTTTTGCGCTCGATGTACTGTTTTTTGGTCACTGGTTTGCCGGTACGCGAGGTTCCCACGACCTGATTTTTCCCGCCACGAGGACTTTTCCCCGGTGTAGGTTCAGATGGTTTCTTGCTGCTCTTTTCCTTTGACATAACCAGATTTTTTGCAAAGATAGATAGATGATTGTCACGCTTTCGCGAAAGCGGAATTATTATCCCCACCTTGCTAAAAACTAAATACAATGAATATCAAGGTGTACCCGCCACAACAAGTACAAACTCTCCCTTAGGTTTTTTCTGCTCAAAATACTGGATAGCCTCGCTGAGACTACCGCGATAATGTTCCTCGTAAAGCTTAGTGATCTCCCTAGAAACGGACACCTGCCTGTCTGCACCCAGCGTCTCGGCAAGGTCAGTGAGCGTGCGGGGCAACTTGTGGGGCGACTCGTAAAGGATGATGCTGCGGGATTCTTCTACCAATGCCTCCAACCTTTTTTTACGGCCTTTCTTCACGGGCAAAAAACCCTCAAACACAAACCGATCACTGGGCAATCCAGACACGGTAAGCGCTGGTACAAATGCGGTTGCCCCTGGCAACGCCTCTACGGGAGTACTATTTTCTATGAGCTTACGCACGAGCAAAAACCCAGGATCGCTTATCCCTGGGAACCCAGCATCACTTACCAGCGCCATGGTCTCGCCAGCCTGTATACGCTTTACGATGCTATCTGCCAGTTTGTGTTCATTGTGCATGTGATAAGCGAGCATTTGTGTAGTGATCTCAAAATGCTTGAGCAATTTCCCCGTGTTGCGGGTATCCTCTGCCAGTATCACGTCCACCTCCTGCAAGACCTCTACCGCACGGTAGGTCATGTCTCGTAAATTACCGATGGGCGTGGGAACCAGATAGAGTTTCATGCAGCAGTTTTTTCAAAGATAGTTTATCGGGTGGTCAATGGTCAGTGGTCAGTTGATCAGGTGATCAGATTTACTCTTGCTCCACACCCCTCGCTATCGCTCTTCCCCACGAGAGGACGCTTTATCGAAAGTCATTTTCGGAACTTTTATGATGCGTCGTTCTCTGTTTACCGATGCTATTTACTTTTCCGATTATTCCCCCCCCTTCGGGTGCTAGGGGGCTGGGGAAGTCGTTATCACTTGATTGGCTATCAGTTAATCAGATTCACCCCTGCTCCACACCCCTCGCTATCGCTCTTCCCCTCGAGGGGAACCACCCTAAAAGTCTTGAGAAAAACTTATATCTGATAATACTCACTATATAAGCGATTTCTTTGGACTTTTCCGATTACTCCCCCTTGCGGGCTATGGGGGCTTTAAACCTATAAAGACCAAAAAAAGAAAACCCCCAAGATTCGCAAGAACCAAAGGGGTCAAAAGTCCTAAAAAGTAAAAGCTACCTGCTAACAGCTTTCAACTAAACTACACCTGTACCATTCCGCCATCTACCTGGATCTCGTGGCCTGTGATATAACTTGCATCGTCACTGGCTAGAAAAAGCACTGTTTTTGCGATCTCTTCCGGCTTCCCGAATCTGTTCATGGGAACTTGTGACAAAATTTGTTCAGCCATTTGTTCTTGCTGGTCTTCTGGTACATCAGCTTCATTGAAGAAGTTTGTGTCTATCGGTCCAGGGCTTACGGCATTCACTCGTATTCCATGATCCTTGAACTCATTGGCAAAGCTGCTGGTGAAATATTTCACTGCGCTTTTTGCCGCACCATAAATACTGGCACCAGGCATGCCCATATCAGTTACCACACTAGTATTATAGATTACATTGCTACCATTCTTCAGGTAAGGTAGCGTTTGCTGAGTGGTGAAATAACCGCCCTTTACCAAAGCATTGAATTGAGAATCGAATACCTCTTCTGTTGCTTCACTCAGCGGAGTAAACTTACCAAATCCAGCATTGACAAAAAGAACGTCCACCTTATCAGTATGCTTTCCTAAGTGCTCACCAAATTTCTGAAGATCATCCCACTTTCCAGCATCACTTACAAATCCAGTAACATTGCTGCCCAGCTCTTTTATGGTCTGATCAATATTTTCTTGCTTGCGGCTGGTGATGATGACTTTTGCCCCTTCTTCTGCAAATGCCTTTGCCGTTGATTTTCCTATTCCGCTGGTGCCGCCGGTGACGACGACTGTCTTTCCATTAAATCTACTCATTGTTTGAATTTTATGCAGTCTATGACCGCTAGTTAAATTATTTACTCTAAAATTTTTAGACTGTTATTGATAATTGATTTGAGGGTTTTTTCATCCTTTTCTAGAATTCCAGTGATTCTAAAACCGTGCAATGTGTTGAGCAGGTGCCAGGCGTAATCAACTGCATTCTGATGCTGGTTGATCGACCCGTCACTTTGACCTTTTTGAACCAGATTTTCAAACAACTTGAGAAATTGCGCTTGCGAATCAATTAACCACGTCTTAAGATCAGCGTCACTGCTCATCTCCGTGCGGCAATTGACGTTCATACATCCCCGTGAATCTGTCATGATCTCTGGTAGGAATGAGAAAAATAGGTTCTGAATAAGCGTATATCCGCTGGCTTCTATCTTCAGCGATGCGTTTAGTTGGCCACTGCTGTGTTGCATGTAATTGTCCAGCGCCATGCGGTACAATTTCATTTTGTTACCGTAGGTATTGTACAGGCTACTGCGATTTAATCCCGTGGTATTAACCAGGTCTTGTAGGGAAGTGCCATTATAGCCCTTTTCCCAGAATAGGTGCATCACCTTTTCTAGCATTTCCTGTTTATTAAAAGTCGCTGTACGTGCCATTTGAGAATACAAACTTAATAATGGAACGATCGTTTCAGAAAGTACTTTTTAGAAGTTTAACTTTTGGTGGAGACGTACGAGTGTCTTTATTCCGGTTCAATTTCAATCGCTCACTTGCTACCTTTGCACTTATGGTGAAAGATGATTTGTTGCGTGAGCGCTGGGTGCGCACGGTCGCGTTTTTTCAGGAGCAATTCAGTGATGGTGAGGAGATTGATCTGGATGCGATTCTTTTTTTGATCGGCGTACAGGAACTGGGACAGCTGCACCGCAAATTTAAAAAAGATGAAAAACTACAACTCATGCATATCGCCATCTGCCGCTTGCTAGAGCCGTATGGTTATTATGAGTTTTCGCACTATGATGATGATAAATGGCCACATTACATCGTGCGCGAGAAACTTCCCCCACTCAAAGCTGGCGAACAAACCCTGTTGATGAAAGAGGCGATTGTAAGCTACATGGTTAATGGTGGAGTGATTGAGTAGGTTCTCTATTCCTGCCATACTTCCACTGGAAGGGTTTTATTTAGGAAACCTAATCATTCTCCTTCACTCCGTCGTAAGCCCCCCTAGCCCCCGAGGGGGGAATTTAATTCTATTCAATACCAGAATAGTCTTGTTAAAGCATTAAGGCAGTCTCCCCTTCCATGGAAGGGGCCGGGGATTGGCTAAATGAATAAAGCTTCTACTCAAGCAGCACTCGCCCAGACAGCTATCACACCCACCGCAATACAGTAATAAGAAAAGTAATGAAGCTTTGCGCGCTTGACCAGGGCTATCATCCAGGTACACGCCAGCAATCCAGTGATAAAAGCAGCTGTAAAACCTATCAATAGCGGGATCAAATCTGCAGATTCTGAAGAAATGTCACCGCTTAGGAGGTCTTTGGCAATCTTGCCAAAAATCAACGGCACAACCATCAAAAATGAGAACCTCGCGGCTTGCGTACGATCATTGCCCAGCAAGACACTGGTGGATATGGTCGCGCCGCTCCGACTGATCCCGGGCAGCATCGCGATAGCCTGGGCGATGCCTATCATGATCGCATCTACTGCCGATACTTTTTTGCCCGTATTTTTTGCTCTACCTGCTAGAAATAATAGCAACCCGGTCACGATCAGCATAAAACCTACGAGAACGAGATTACCCTCAAATAAGGTTTCCAGATAATCTTCAAAAAACAACCCTATGGTCACGGCTGGCAACATGGATAACAGGATTTTACCTATGAATTTTGTGTCCTCGTTGTTCTCAAATCTTGCGGCACCTTTCAGCAATTTTGCAATGTCCTTTCTGAAAACCAGCATGGTGCTCAATGCAGTGGCAAAATGAACGACAACGGTAAAAAGCAGGTTTTCCTCACTGGTGCCCATATCTGCATCCAGCACGGCCTTGCCCAGCTCAATATGGCCACTGGAAGAAACGGGAAGAAACTCAGTCAGGCCCTGAACGGCACCTAAAACCAGCGCGTCTAGCCAGTTCATTATTTATCTGGATTAAGCAGGATCGCGTAAATCTCGATACCGAACCCGATCAGCACCACCGCGGGTGCCAGCCTGATGCGTCGCCAGTGAAAAATCGCCTCGTTGAATACCTCTGGATCGTCGCTGCCACCGCCAGACATCAGGATAAATCCCAGTGATATCACCACCAGTCCTACCACCATCCACAGGTAGTTTTTACGCTTGAAAAGAAACTCCACGCGCGGCTCCACGTTCTCTTCCTCTTTCTTCACGATCTGTCTTTTCTGGTCTTTCATGATTTTGTTTTATTACGCTTTCGCGAAAG
The DNA here is from genome assembly GCA_963740155.1 of uncultured Flavobacteriaceae bacterium. Lineage (GTDB taxonomy): Bacteria > Bacteroidota > Bacteroidia > Flavobacteriales > Flavobacteriaceae > Nonlabens. Next base: position 72,919 of record CAVUDE010000007.1, read on the forward strand.
CGGAATTCTAATAATACAACTGGTCTGTCCTCAAATTCAAAAAGCGGGTCGTTGCAAAAAATGTACTCAGCAAACTGATCAGAATGCCAAAGCCCATCACCCCCACAAAAAGTATCGCCAGGGTCTGGTAGTCCTGTAGGATATTGAGTTCTGGGATGGCCTCATCTGCATAATAGATCACCACCGCGAGCAATGCCAGGGCAAGAACCGCAGCAATCATCCCCAGCCTGATGGACGTGGCGATAAACGGCCGCCTGATAAAGCCTTTTGTGGCGCCCACCATCTGCATGGTTTTTATGGTAAATCGTTTTGCGTAAACGCTTAATCTGATCGAGCTGTTGATGAGCAAAAACGCGATAAAAACAAAAAGCCCTGCCACAATAAGCATGTAGAGCGTGATGCGTTTTACGTTTTTGTTCAGGATGCTCACCAGCGGCTTGTCAAAGCTCACCTCCTGCACATAGCTGCGGGACGCGAGATCATCTGCGATCTGCTGGATCTCTTCTGTAGTGACGTAATCTGCGTTAAGGCGTATGTCGATGGAATTGGGTATGGGGTTGAAACCGTCTAGTGTGGCGATAAAGTCCTCGCCCAGTTCTTCTTTAGTCTTTTCTGCGCCCTCCTCGCTGCTCACAAATACGGCACTCTTAACATAATCTGCCATTTGTAGGGTCTTTTCCAGCTGCTTCATCTCCACATCGCGCACGCCTTCCTTAAAGTAGATGGACATGGGCACCTGCTCCCTGAAAAAGTTGGCTAGCTTCTGGCTGTTCAACAGGAAAAAGCCCAGCAATCCCATCATGAACAGCACCAAAAAAAGACTGACCACCACCCAGAAGTAGGAGCTGAAAAGACGGCGTTTTTGGTAAGCTGATTGACTGGCCATGGCAATGGATTGCTACGCAAAAATAACGGTTTGCGGCGGGCATTGTTATATGCCGGGTTGAAATGATTTTGTGCGGTTCAATCTACTATAAAACCTGACTGCGCAAGAATGGGCGCGTTGCCCCATAATTGATGAATAAACAGCACATCCAGCGGTATAAAACTGGAAGAACCATCTGGATTGAAATTCTCTGGACAATGCAGAATATCCTCATCGACAAAACACTTATTCTGGGTGCGGTCAACGATTTTGAGTTTTCCATTTTGGTACTTGTTTTGTAAAAACTGTAAGTCCAGCACCACCCATTTGCGTAATGATTTGAGCTGGTCACGCTTCTCTGGATTCTTGTCGCCATCTGTAATCCCGTACACTAGATAATCTGCCTTTATCTTATAAAATTCAGATTCTATCCGATCTGCGTTTTTATTGCGCTCACGGCGAAAACGTAATGTAGCATCATCATAATTGCTATATTTTGACTCGCGGAATCGTTCCTGGATCGTGACATTTCTACCCGCTGTATTTCTGGCAACGTAGTCTATACCAAAGTTCATATCCAATTGGTTCAATACATGAGCAGGGACATTCAACTCCCGCCAGCCCAGTTTCACATAGATGATAGGTCGCGCAAGGTGTGCGTGTACGTAATCTGTAAAGTTGCGGTCGCTGTGGTAATTAGCCATGATTCTTAAGTGGTATTCTATCGATGATTAGACGCTCAATGAACTGAATTTCAGTTTCTGATAGATTGTACAGTTGGTATAATTTCGTGTCATCCCACCTTTCAGTAAAATCCTGCAACGGCACATAATCATAGACTTTTCTCGTGGCGTGCTGGGTGTTTTTTCTTAGTGTGAGCATAAAGTGGAAGAACTTTGTGTTTACATAGCTCAATACATTTCTTGCTTCCCGCTTTGAATCAAATGGCCCGTAAATCAGATAGGTTTCTGTACAGGCAGTTCCTGGTTTTGCGAGAATAGGTTTCAACACATCGCTGCCTGGATTCCCAGAGCCTACGGCATAAGGGACAAGTACTTTATATTTCCCTATCCAGTCCTTGTTTTTTTGAATTTGCTGTGAATTGAGAAAGCCTATTTTTTTATTGGCGTAGATTTTTATATCGTTTTCATCAGATCGCGCTGCCGATAATCCAGATGCATTTGTAGAGAGGCCAAATGGTTTGCGCGAGCTTACCAGCTTACTAAAACTCACCTGCCCCAAAGCTTCCACTTTTTGTAGAATAGGAATTGCCTGGTTGTAGCGTATAAACACATCGCGATCTTCTTCCAGCAAATAGCGGCGAGCGGTGTTTCTATTCCCGCTTTTGTTGACGCTTGTGAACTGGCATTTATCATCGTGATGTTTATCCCAGAGAAAATAGCAGACACCGCCCTTAATTTCTACTTGCGGGAAGCATTGTCGAGCATCGTGATGGTCCACCATGTGCGAGATGCGCTTATCGGCCAGCATGTTTTCCCTGAAATTGTCCAGTCCTTTTCCACTCGTAAACCACCGCGACGGTATAATCATCGTCATAAAATTAGGGTTCAGCGCGATCGCCTGCTCAATAAATTTATGATAGATTGGCATGGCACTGGCAGCCGCGCCACCATCACTCTGTTGATATGGTGGATTTCCAATAATCGCATGAAAACTTAATTGAGATTTTGCACTTCCCTCGACCATGTCACGTAATAAGACTTTCTCGATTTGTTGTGAGTCATCAAAACCTGACCGTGCGCAAAACTCAAGTTCCTTATCGCTATCGTAATCAGCATAGGTAAGGGCATTTCCCCAAATGATATTTTTTGAAAGGATTTTTTTCAGAGCATCTACAAAACTGTCAGTTGGTTTTTTTGCTTTTTGTGACTTTATAAAATCTAAAGCCAGATTCAGCAACCGCCTGCGACTTTCAATCACATTGTCTTGCTGTATGTCAATAGCATAAATACTTGCAACAGCGTTAAGCAGTTGTTTGTCAATGGTGCTATTATCAGTTTTCCGTGAACTTAGCCACTTAAATTTATGTTCCAGAATCTCCACCAGAAAATTACCCGTACCGCAAGCTGGTTCTAGGAAAGTTTTATCAAGCGCAAAACTTTCTGGAGGTAACAAATCAAGCATTGCATTCACTTCTCGTGGTGCGGTAAAAACCTCACCATGATCAGCGACACGGGATCTGGATTTAAGCTGGCTGTTCATAGTCTGGCATTACCTCCCTCCATCGCTCTGATTCTGCAAACTCTTTTAAAACGGTATTGCGTTGTTCTAAAAACCGCTGCATATAATTTTTCAGAAATAGCGCATCTACCATCTTACCGATGAAGCCTAGCGGTGATTTGTAAATAAATACATCTCTTAAAATGGTTATTCCATTGTTTTCTGTAAAATGATGCTCGTGCCTGAAACTATGAAAAGCGCCCTCGACCATTTCGTCAGCAAATAGGTGTGGACGTTCAACTTGTGTCACCTTAGAAGTTAAGGTTTGATAAAACCCCAAATGTTTTGCTCGCCAGGTCACCGTCTCGCCCAACTCTATCAGACCCGAAGTTTTTCCCGCAATGGCTTTCTCATGGGTATTTGCAAGTGAGAGTTCATGCAGGTCGATGCTTCTGGATAGATCAAACACCAAATCTATCGGGGTATTGATTTCAGTACGTAGGTGAATGGTGGGCATTTTAAAATTCTAATGTGTTGGATTCATAATCAGCCTATAAAAATCGTTCAGCCGCGTGAGGGACTGTAGTGGAAATCCTTTTACCGTCAAGGTAGCGACGCATCGCTACCTTGACGGTAAAAGATTGTAACGGAATGCCCGACCCTTGTGGTCACGCCCCAGTAATTCTGCTTTTTTTAAATTTACTATAATACTTAACTCTAAAAGCAACAGTGCACTATTTTACCACTAGTTTTTGCTCAGTCTGCTTCTTTCCTTGTTTTAAGACCAGCGTATATTCTCCCGTGGGTAAGTAATACTCACCGTTATCTGCTTCTTCTGGTTTATTGTCCTTATCAAAATAGCGTAAAGCTTTTTTACTCACCGTGGCTTTGTAATCAGCATAATTGAGGCCTTTGTCTGCGGTCAATTTTTCTGTGTAAAGAGTTTTACCATCCTTGTTCTGAACTTCCATGGTTACCTCACCAGATTTTCCTGCGTAGTAAGCGATTTCTACTGATGGCTCGTAAGCGTTCTTGCTCCAGGTACGCTTGCTGCCGTATGATTTTGAGGATCTGATTTCATCCAGTGCCGACATATTAATACTTACAAATTCGTCATCGGCGCTCATAAATTCATCCTGCCTTCCTTTTTGTATTAAGGATAACGCATTGAGGTTTGCTCTATAAATGCTGCGGCCATGCGTCCCTACCAGTAAATCATGTGCCTGCGGCTGGATTTTTAAGTCATGCACGGCAACTGGCGGCATGTTATTGTTGAGTAAATTTAGCACACCGTGGTCATGGATGTAGGTCGCATTATCAGTACCTATAAAAAGTACTTTACCATTCTCTGGATGCTCTATAATCACATTCACTGGACTTGTGGGTATTTCTGAACCTATATTTTCCCAGGTCTGACCGTAGTCCATGCTTTTGAAAACGTAAGGTGTAAAATCATCCCAGCGATAGCCGTTCAATGTCACATAAACAGTTTCTTTGTCGTGCTGGGAGGCTACAACCCTGCTTACCCAAAGATTTGCCGGCCAGTTGCCTTTTATTTCATTCCATGTTGCTCCGCCATCTCTAGTCACCTGCACGAGCCCATCATCTGTCCCCACGTAGATCAACCCAAATTCAAAAGGCGACTCGCTGATGCTCGTTATCGTCCCATAGGCCACGTTTCCATCCTTTGCACCCTGGGTCAAATCATCAGAAATCGTTGTCCAGTCATCGCCCTGATTCATGGAGCGGTGCAGTTTGTTCCCGCCCAGATACAGAATGTCCTGATTGTGCGAACTCAACAAAATAGGCGTTTGCCAATTGAAACGGTAGGGCGCTTCGCCTAGCTCGTGTTTTGGCTGGATGTAGGCACGATCACCCCTCCCACGATCCAGTCTATAATAATTGCCAAATTGATAGCCCGTATAAACGATATCACTATTGCGATTATCAATCTGAATCTGCATGCCGTCGCCGCCCATGATAAATTCCCATGGATACTGCCCATCCTGGCGCCAGCCGTAATCCTCTGGCGCATCGTGCGCCCCTACCCAGACTCCGTTATCCTGCAGACCACCGTACACGTTGTACGGTTCTTCCATGTCGTAGTTGATCGCATAAAACTGACCTACTTGTGGGGTGTTGTTCTTGATCCAGGTCTGGCCATCATCGTATGTGATATTCAGCCCGCCATCGTTACCGTTGATCAGGTGCCCGCGCTTATCAGGATCGATCCACAGCGCGTGGTGGTCAGAATGCACGTTTTCTCTGGAAATACTGGTAAAGGTTTTTCCGCCATCCTCAGACATGACGATGGGCACGCCCATCACGTACACATGATCCTTATCGCTGGGATCCACGCGTACCTGCGCAAAGTAGTAGCCGTAACTATAGAAAAGATCGTCTATCTGCTTGTCATGGGTTTTTGCCCAGGTTTTCCCACCATCGTCTGAGCGGTAGAGTTCTGCACCTTTTACGGGAGTGTCAAACAATTGGGTATTTGCGGTCTCCAGATATTTGGCGACATCTGCTGGGGTGGCGTCACCGGCGCGTACCATGTTTTTGACGTTTTGGGCGCGGTATTTTTCTTGGAATCCGTTCTGTTTCAGGAATGTGTTGAGCTTTTTATCGTCTAGGTTCAGGAACGTTTCCCTGTCCATGGATTTAAAATCATTCTTTGTTAGATCTTGTTTTTCCGCTTTCGCGAAAGCGGAATCATCTTTATCCCTACGGAACTGGGAATCATGCACCGCGTAGACAATGTCCTTATCAAAAACCGCCAGCCCGATGCGGCCCACGCCATCGCCCGTGGGGAAACCGCTGCTCGCCGTACTGATCTTTTCCCAGCTCATCCCGGCATCAGTACTTTTATAGATCGCGCTGCCATCACCATTCCCGCGGAAGTTCCACGCCTTGCGATCCTTGTCCCAGCTGGTGGCAAATTGCGTATTGAAATCGCCTGGCACCACTGCCAAATCAATAAAACCACTACCCTGCGGTGCAGACTGGGTTTTCTTCCAGCTTGCGCCGCCGTCCATTGTCACGTAAACACCGCTGGCATTGCTTTGTGAGTACAGCGGGCCAGTGACTGCGACCACAACATTCTCGGTATTTGATGGATTGATCAAAATGCGACCTATATGGTGCGCATCTGTAAGCATAGGCTTGCTCCATGTATTTCCCCAGTCTGCTGACTTGAGTATGCCGATGCCTGCATAGCTACTGCGGGAAGAATTGTTCTCGCCAGTTCCCGCCCAGATGGTTTTTGATGACCAGTCTACCGCGATATCGCCCAAGTTGACCGTGGGCGCGTTGTCCATAATGGGCGTAAAACTAGTCCCGTTGTTAGTCGTATGGAAAAGGCCGCCACTGGCATAGGCAACCAGCATCTCGGTGGGATCTATAGGATTCACGTCCACATCCACCACCCGGCCAGACATGATGCTGGGCCGATGTTCTCAAATTTCAGGTTTTTGTATTCAGAACTCGCAGCCATTTGCTGCATCTTTTCCAGCCCGCGAGCCACCTGGCTGCTGGGCGTAGGAGGCGGGACTTGCGCAAAAACAACTCCAGTGATAAAAAACGCGAAGATTGAAAAACGAGACTTCATAATAAGAATCTTTATGGGAGGTTCAAGATAAGGCAAACGGAGGCTAATTGGAGAAATCTCAAACTGCAAGCTCCAAATTTCAAAAAGTGTAAATCACAAGTTACAAGCTCCAAATTCCAACTAGACAAAAACTCAATCTCCAAATTGCCCCCGAGCCCCCAAAGGGCAATCTGCGCAATCACTCTAGTGAATTTGAATTACAAAACATCTGCTCAACAATAAACGCCAAATTAATTTTCATTTTATTTTTCATTTTATTTTTAAATGTATCACCACTTTATCTGGAAAATCACAAATCTCAAGTTCCTAATTGCAACAAAAGAAAATCTCAAGTTACAAGCTCCAAATTCCAACCAGACAAAAACTCAATCCCCAAATCCCCCGAGCCCCCAAAGGGGCGCAATCACTCTGGTGAATTTGAATTACAAAACATCTGCTCAACAATAAACGCCAAATTCATTTTCATTTTTTTTTCATTTTTTTTAGCGCTCACTACCATCTACCCAGCTAAACTTAGGTTTAGATTTAAATTTAAGCCTAGATTTATCTTTAAGTTTTCCTAAAAACACCCAATCCTCCCATCTCCTTACCTTTGTTCTAGAACTAACTAATCTACCTGCTTGCGCAGGATTGCTATATGAAGATCATTGTACCCATGGCGGGCCGGGGCTCGCGTTTACGTCCGCATTCATTGACGGTTCCAAAACCGCTTATTCCCATTGCCAATAAACCCATCGTACACCGCCTAGTTACTGAGATTACCGAGATTCTGGACGAGCCGGTGAAAGAGATCGCCTTTATTCTGGGTGATCCGGCGTTTTTTGGTGATGAGGTCGTGAGCAGTCTGGAAGATCTTGCCAAAGGACTGGGCGCAAAACCCACCATCTACCGCCAGCTGCAGCCGCTGGGGACGGGTCATGCGATCATGTGTGCAGAGGATTCCCTGTCGGGTCCTGCGGTGGTTGCTTATGCAGATACGCTCATACGCGCAGATTTCCAGCTGGATCCCGCCGCAGATGCCGTTATCTGGACAAAGCAAGTGGATCGCCCAGAAGCTTACGGCGTCGTAAAGCTCAACGATCAGGAACATATTACAGAATTGGTGGAAAAACCAGCCCAATTCGTCAGCGATCAGGCGGTGATAGGAATTTATTATTTCAAAGAAATTGCAGACCTGAAAAAAGAACTGCAGTACGTAATCGACAACGACATTATAAACGGCGGTGAGTACCAGATCAACGACGGTATCAAGCGCATGATGAGCAAGGGCAACGTGTTTAAAACTGGGACAGTGGATGAATGGATGGATTGCGGGAACAAAAATGTCGCGATAGAGACTAACCAGCGCATGATGGATTTCATGCACCAGGATGGCAGCGATGAGATCAACAACTCGCCTAAACTTGAGAATTCAAAAATCATCCCACCATGCGTGATCGATGACAGCGTGGTGATCAGGAACAGTACCGTAGGACGCACACGTGTCCATAGGCGCGGGCAGCGTGGTTGAAAACTGCACGGTTAAAAACTCACTGATCCAGAAAAACTCCACCATCAAAAACGCAGACCTAGAAGAAGCCATGATAGGTAGCCACGTGCGCTATGACGGTAAATTCAAAAAAATATCCATAGGCGACTATAGCGTCATGGAATAACTTTTGGTACCACAGCCCACATGACCCGATACCTCAAGATTATTGTGATTTACCTGTTTTCGCTGGTTGCCATTCCGGCGGCGGCGCAGGAGGGCGTTGCGCAGGAAGAGGTGAATCAGGATGACCTGGGCAACGTTACTGATGAGTTCAAGGAAAACTTCTTTAACGCCCTGGCAGAAAAGGCAAAGGGCAACCCTGACCGCGCGATCCCGTTACTTGAAAAATGCCTGGAGCTCGAGCCAGAATCGGGTGCGGTGTACTTTGAACTGGGCAAGAACTATTTGATGAATGATGCTTTCGCGAAAGCGGAACAATCCATCTCAAAAGCCATTCAACTAGCCGGGAGAAATGAGTGGCTGCTGGATGCACTCTACGATGCCCTAGAAAAACAACAGAAAAACGACGAGTCGCTGGAATTACTGGAAGAACTCGCAGAAATCAATCCCAACTACGAGGAGCTGCTGCCCTACAAATACATGCAGGCCGGCAGGTATGAAGACGGGCTCAAGATGCTGGACAGGCTGGATATCGAGCTGGGGCAAGACTACAACCGCAACCGCCTGCGCCAGCAACTGGAAAGCATGAGCGGGCGCGATACTAAAGCGGGAGTGGTGAATAGCATTGCAAACCTAGAAAAACAACTGGCCAGCAATCCCAGCGAGGATTTGTATGTTAAATTGATCTATGCCTATGGCCAGGCGGGAAACGAGCAAAAGGTGATTGCCACCGCGCAGGCGCTGGAAGACAGTTTCCCCGAGAGCGACAAGGCGCAACTCGCCCTCTATCGCGTTTATTTGGACAACGGGCAACTGGAAAAAGGCGTAGAAAGCATCCAGCGGGTGATGGAATCCTCGCAGTTTGAAGAACCTACTAAAGTCAAGGTGCTAAACGATTACCTACAACTGGCAACGGAAAACGACTCACTTGCCATGAGTTCCACCAGCATCATCACCACTTTTAAAGATGAGGTGGAGGATGTGGATGCCTATAATGCGCTGGGTGAATTCTATGCCAAAAAACAACAACCAAAACTCGCCCAGGAATTCTACCTCTACGGTCTGGAACTGGACGGGCAGAATTTTGAACTGCTTAAAAAAGCGGCATTGGTAAGTATTGATCTTCAGGATTACAAAAAGGTGCTCGCACTTACCGGCGACGCGCTGGAGATCTATCCCTCGCAATCGCTGTTTTACCTTTTGGGCGGTGTGGCACATAACCGTACACAGCAATACGACCAGGCGATCGAGCAACTGGAGAGCGGCCTGCTCTACCTGCTGGATGAAACCGCGCTGGAACGCGACATTTACAGCGAGCTGGCGACGGCCTATACGGGAAAGGGTGATGAAACAATGGCGGCAGAAATGCGTTCCAAGGTAGCAGCGCTGAACAAAAAAATTGAATGAAAAACTTTTTCTACCTATTAACGCTCATTTCTCTCATTGCCCTTACCGGGTGTAAATCGCCTGCGACGGCTGGCGGTACGGCAAACAAACGCGCCAAAGCAAAAAGCGTCGCCATCGCCCACCGGGAAAACGCGACCGACTTTGAGACCATCAAATCCAGGCTGGGCATACGTTACAAGGATGATAGCCAGTCGGTTTCTGCGACGCTAGATCTGCGTATGGAAAAAGATAAGCACATCTGGATGAGTGCGCGCCTGCTGGGCTTTACGGTGGCCAAAGTTCATATCACGCCAGATCGCGTTCAGTTTTACGAGAAAAAAGACAGGCGGTATTTTGACGGAGATTTTGCGCTGATCAGCCAGTTTCTGGGGCAGGAATTGAATTTTACACAGATGCAGGATCTCCTGCTGGGACAGGCGGTGGAAAATCTGGACGACTATAAATTAAAGGTTGTGGATAACGAGTACCAGCTCACGGCTACTGGGCTGGTGGACAAGTTCTTTAGGTTGCGCCCGCAGGATTTCAAGTTGCTGGAGCAATCTGCCATGAAACCGTCTGAAAACAGCTCGTTGCAGATACGCTACCCAGAATACCAGGTGGTGGATGGCAAGGTGATTCCCCGCGAGTTGTCCATCATGGCGCGGCGCGGCGAGAAATATTCTGAGGTCGATCTCGAGTTCAAGAGCGTGACCTTTAATGAGGAGCTCAACTTCCCGTTTGAGATTCCGGGCGGTTATGAAAAAATGGAACTGTAGATGAAAAAGGGCTGGTTTCTGGTGGTGTTGTTTGTGGTGGGTTCCGCTTTCGCGAAAGCGCAATCACGAGAGGATCTGGAACAAAAAAAACAGGCGATACAAAAAGAGATCAACCAGTACGACCGCCTGTTGCGGGACGTGCGCAAGGAAGAGGCAAATATCCAGCTACTGGTGCAAACGATCGATAAGAAGATCGCGAGCACGCAGGAAGTGATCAATCTGACGGACAGGCAGGCAAACATGATCACGCGCAGCATCAGGGAAAATACGGCGCAGATCAAAGAGTTGCAGGAAGAGGTGGCAGTCCTAAAAGAGGAATATGCCGCGATGGTCGTAAAGTCATACAAAAAGACAAATGACCGTAGCCGCCTTATGTTCCTGCTGTCTTCAGAAGATTTCCTACAGGCCTATAAACGCGTGCAGTACCTGAATGCCTATGCAGACTATCGCAAAAAACAGGCGCTGGAAATCCAAGAAAAAGCGTCGCTCGTAGAACAAAAAAACCGACAGCTGGAAACCGAGAAAAAAGAAAAGGTCGCCATCCTAGCCAGCAATCGGCAGCAGAAAAAACAATTGGTCGCCGACAAAAAAGAACAACAAACCCTGATCGCCGAGGCACAAAAGGACAAGAAAAAATACAGCCAGCAACTCGCCGAAAAAACAAAGGAACGCGCAGAAGTCATCGCGGATATCAAAAAACTGGTCGCCGCAGATATTGCCAAATCCAATAAGGGGAAGAAAAATACGGTTGCCAATAAATTCTTCCTAACGCCTGAAGGAAAAGCACTCGCCAATAGTTTTAAAGAAAACCGCGGTAAACTCCCTTGGCCCGTGGCAGAGGGTTTTGTATCCATGAAATACGGCAAGCAGCGCAGCCCAATTGTTCCCACCGCCACGATCATGTCAAACGGCTTGCGGTTCCAGGCACCTCAGGATGCGGTGGCACGCGCGATTTATGAAGGTGAGGTGGTTTATGTAACCCGCAAGAAAAATGGCATCCTTGCCGTACATGTGCGCCACGGTAACTTTACCAGTATCTATGAGAACCTTAAATCCATTAGCGTACAAACTGGCGACAAGGTCAGCACCCGCGACCCGCTGGGTACCATCTTTACAGACCGCTCTGGCGTGACTGAATTACGTTTTATCCTCATGGAAGATCTAAAAACGGTGAATCCTGCGGGGTGGCTGGCTGGGTAGAATTGGATTAACCATCTCCCAAAACTGCGGATCAAAGTGAAAAAGTTCTTAGATTTGATTAATGGCGATAGACTTAAATAAAGGCATCAGTTTAAAAATAGAGGGAGAACTTGGAAAATTTCAATCACTCCCAGTAGAGTCCTTAGTAAAAATTGCAGAATCGTTACAAGAACTAATTTTAACTATTGCGCGATATGATCTTCCTTCTGATGTATCAATCGACTTGAATAATTTTAAATTAGAATTAATTGATTTTCAAAAAGGGAGTGCTGTACCATCTTTTGCTCTCACTCAGAGGGTGCAACCTGTAATTGCTGGTCACGAAATTCAAAGAGAAGAAATGAACAAAAAATTAAACTCGCTTTTTGAAATATCGGATCAAGGCAAATATTATGAATTGAGGTATATATATCCAGAACCTGACGAAAGAAATGAGATTGTTGAACGGCTTTATGGATTCACATCAAGTTTCAAAAACTCACCAGTGTCAATTTACGAAAAGGGTGAATTTAATGAAACAACTGAAAAATACGTGCCTAAAAAATTTAAGGCCTTCCGCAAAGAAAAGCTTGATTGTTGATAACAAGAAAGTTGACGAAGATAAGTTAGAAGAGAAAGCGTTCGCCAGAATTAAGGTTACTCGACAAGGTGACAAAATTAGAAATAATATTGAAGAAGTAATCACAGACGAACAACACTCTTTAGCGTACTCACCACAAATTATTTTAGCCCACAATAAAAAGTACGTATTAAATTTTCCTTTGCGCTGTTTGTTTGCTAAAGAGGAAGATTATTATGTTGTGAGTAACGAGCAACTAGATTTAATAGGAACTGGTGAAACACAGGATGAAGCAGAACTGAATTTCAATGAAGAATTTGATTATTTGTTCACAAGACTTAATTCACTAAATGACAGTAATTTAAATAGCCGACTTTTGAGGATAAAATTTGTTATAAATAGTTTCGTTAAAGAAATTCTTTAAATGGTTTTAGATAGTAAAAAAGCATACAAAAATCTGAAGAAAAAAGGTTTTACAGATTCGAAAGATCACAGTCATGACCACAAGTATTTGGAGTTTCATTATCAGGGTAAAATGATCTTGTACACTAAATTAAGTCATGGAGGGAAGAAAGACCTTAATAACTATCTCTTAAAGCAAATGTCTACTCAATGTAAATTATCCAAACAAGATTTCGCTGATTTAGTAAACTGCCCACTCTCTGCAGAGGAGTATGTTGAAAAATTAAAAGAGATTGGTGAACTCAAATAAATACCAATATCTACACCTGAACTTGTCCTCAATAATCGTACAATCATCACATAATATTGTTTATTTGGTTCTAAGAATTGAACGTCAACCTTCGGTTTGAAGTTTTATATATCATTCTATGTTTCCACCACCTTTCTCAATTCTCTAACACCCTGCACAGCGCGACTCTTCTATTTTTAGGACATGAAGAAATTTGACGTGTTTATTTTTGGTACGGGTAGCGCTGGACAATATGTGGCAAAGGATTGTGCAAAGAATGGTTTAAAAACCGCGATTATAGATAGCCGGGAATACGGCGGCGTGTGCGCCTTGCGCGGCTGCGATCCCAAAAAATTAATGCTCACGCCCATCATGGCTTATCAGTCTGCACGGGCACTGATGGGAGATGGTCTGAAAGGCGAGTCTATCCATCGACTGGGACGGTGTAAGAGAAAAGGCCAAAAGTTACACCCACAACATGCCAAAACGTTCTAAGAAGAGCCTGCAGGATGCTGGCGTCACTTGCCTGCGCGGCGAGGCCAGTTTTGTGGATGATCACACGGTAGAATTGGATGGTGAGCATATCCAGGCAGACAAGTTTGTGATCGCTACCGGAATGAAACCGCTGGAGCTGGATATCCCAGGCGAAGAATTAATGACGAGCTACGAGAAATTCTTTGAGCTGGACAAACCGCCCAAAGAGGTTGTATTTGCCGGCGGCGGTTATATCAGTCTGGAATTTGGCAACATGCTGATGCGTGCGGGCAGCAAAGTCACGATCATTGAGCGCGAGGATCATATCCTGAGTCCGTTTGAGACCAGGCTGGCCGATAAGCTGGAAGAACACCTAAGCAAACTGGGCATCAACTTTATCAAACAAGCAGAAGTCAATAAAGTTGAGCAAAACGGCGACAGCTACAAAGTATCATACCACAAAGATGATAGCGACTACACGCTAGGCTGCAACATGATTTTTAATTGTGCCGGCCGCGTCCCCCAGATTGATAAATTGGGTCTGGATAAAATCAAATTGAAAACCAGCGATAAGGGAATTGAGGTTGACGACCGTATGGAAAGCCTGAGCCACTCTCATATCTATGCCTGTGGTGACGTGAGTGCAAAGCACCTGCCACTCACACCATTGAGCGCCCGGGAAGCATCTGTTGTTAAAAACAACATCATCCACAAAAGTGGTCAGACCATCGACAGGTCTGTGATTCCCAGCGTGGTGTTTACCATCCCACAATTTGCCAGCGTGGGAATGACGGTTCAAGAAGCACAAGACAGCGATAAGGAAATCGAGGTGATAGAAAAAGACGCCAGTGAATTTTACAACGTGAAGAGGGTCAACGGCGAACTATATTCGTTTGTCATAATCCTTGAAAAAAACAATGATAACATCCTAGGCGCGCATATTCTAGGTCCAGAAGCAGCAGAACAGATCAACCTTTTTGCGATGGCGATGACTCATGGGATTACAATGAAAGAATTTCAAAATAACATTTTCACCTATCCCAGCTGGTGCAATGATTTATTGAGCGTGAAGTGATTGGGTTTATTACGCTTTCGCGAAAGCGTAAAAGATATATCTCATAAGTCTCTACAAAAACTAGTGAAGTGAAGTGATTCTGAGAATGATGAAAGGATTCGTTATCAAAACTTATCAACTTTTCAAGTCGAAGTCGCTCGAGACAGGTTACAAGTTATACTATTTACCGATTAATATTTCGCGCAAATTACGCTTTCTAAGCTCTCACTCTTTGTTGAAAAATTTTCCGTAGCTACGGCTATGCAATAATTTTTCGCCTCGATTGAGAACTGATAAATCAAAATTTATATACGAAATATCAGTCAGCAAATAGTATTATTGATCTAAAATCGTTCTCGACTTTCGCTTGAACTAATATCTGGACTACTGCTTGAACTAATATCTGGACTACTGCTGACCTTGAATTGCCGTACAATAATAATACTTAGTCAAACTTGCATCAAGGTCTCGTGGTTCATCGCTACGTGTCTAGAATCCAAAATTTAGATTCTACACCGTCTTGGCAGTTTCAGAATCGTACTCGCGGTAATACTGCTCCACAATTTTGACCGTCGCATTCATCAGGTCACGGGTTTCAAGCAGCACGCTAAAGTATAGCGTGGTATTCTTGGGGGATTCCTCGTTGTCACGAGTGCGATTGACCTGCTTGCTGATTTTATCATTCACCAGCTCGATGAGCTCGCGTTTTTCTTCCATGATGGTTTCCAGCGCGGGGAAGTTGCGTTGCATAAAGATATCCTCGCTCTCGTCCAGGATCTCATGAATACGCAGGATGATCTCTTTCAAGTCCCTGATCTGGGTAAACTTCAGACTACGGTGATTGTTGCTAATATGCGTGGTACTCGCCTCGCTGATATACGATATTGACTGGGAAACATCCTGCAGATTGCCCAGCACCTCAATATAAAAATTACTGGCGGCTAGGTTATTTTCGTCCAGATTGCGGATAAAGAAATAAATGTTGTTGCGCAGGTCATCAATCTCTGCGCTCAGTTTCTTACTCTCTTTTTTAGAGGTTTTTAGAATTCCCAGATCTTGAGCGATCAGACCGTCCAGCGTGTTTTTATAGATACTCTTGCTGCGCTGGAAAACCATGGCAACGTTTGCACTGCTCTCGTCGATAATGCCTTGGATGGTTTTGCTTTCGGCTTTTTTGAGTTCTGTGGTGACTTTTTCTTCCTGCTGGGATTTTTTATGTGATAAGAAACTGCGTATCAAAAGAAAAACAGCCAGCACCACTAATCCTGCAATGGCATAGATACCGCCTAGGTAAATGATATAGGCAAAAATGGCTGCAGCGGTAAACGCACTAAATGCGGTAAAAAACCACCCACCTATAACATTTAAAACCCCCGCGATCCTGAAAACCGCGCTTTCTGTTCCCCAGGCGCGATCTGCGAGTGAGGTTCCCATCGCCACCATAAAGGTCACGTAAGTGGTTGATAGAGGCAGTTTGTAAGATGTGGCGATAGAGATAAGCACACTGGCCACCATCAGGTTCACAGATGCACGTACGTAGTCAAATGCGGGACGATCCTGATGTTTTGGCACGACCGTGGGCTCAGGGCGTTTTTCAAAACGTGAGGAGATAAAAGCGGCTGTTTTTTCTGGGGTGATGCGCTGGATGGTTTCGGCGGCCATAAGGGGATACCTTACTAGGATACGCGATAACGCATTTGCCTTGAATCGTTCAGTTCCAGAGTCCTGTCTAGCCAGATCTACTGAGGTTTTTACCACCGCTTGTGCCTTGCTGGAAAACCATAAGGTCGCGACCATGATCACACCAGCCAAAACAAGTAACAGCTTATTTGAGGGCAGTTTACCGCCCAGACTTTCCATGGAGATGGCATTAGCGGGAAGTCCGGTGGATTCTGCATATTCCCAGGCCTGATATGCACCTATGGGAACGCCTATAAAGTTTACCAAGTCATTCCCGGCAAACGCCATGGCAAGACCAAAAGTTCCCAGAATAATGATCAGTTTGTAAATATCCCACTTAAGCACATAGACATAGATAAAACTCAGTACCGTCCAAAAAATCATGGCATAGGTGAGCAGGGTGTACACATCAGTTTCTGCCAGCCAGACGGTTACCGGGCCCAGGTCAGAACCTTTCAATCCCTTGACTATAATGAAGTAAAAAAGAGACGTAAGCGACAGTCCACCAAAAACCCCCGCCAGATAAGCCGGCCTATTCTGATAATTGAATGACAGTAACAAACGGGAGAAGAACTGTACCACCGCACCTATGGTAAACGCAATCAGGACAGACAGCAAAATCCCCAGTATGATGGTTAGCGCCGTATCTGTAGCGATATAATCGCCCAGCTGTAGGATATCCACGCCAGACGTGTTGTTGATCTTTATGATAGACATACACACCGCCGCTCCCAGTAGTTCAAAAACGATTGAAACCGTTGTGGACGTGGGTAGTCCCATGGTGTTAAAGAAGTCCAGCAGCAGCACATCTGTAATCATGACCGCCATAAAGATGATCATGACCTCGTCAAACATAAACTCGCTGGGATTGAAGATCCCCTTGCGCGCTACCTCCATCATTCCCTGCGAGGATAGTGCGCCGAAGGCAATACCCACACTCGCAATAATCATGATCGTCCTGAAGCTGATCGCCTTAGAACCTATGGCACTGTTCAGGAAATTCACTGCATCATTACTCACACCTACCACAAGATCAGTAATCGCCAGGCCGGCGAGAATGATGAGCATATAGATATAAATGTCAGACATGTGCTGGGTTTTAAATAATCTGCAAAAGTCGGTTAATCAATGGTATTGAATGTTACCGTATCGTTATGAATGCAGGGTGGCTTGTGGGATTTATGCTTTCGCGAAAGCGTAAAAAAAAGCCACCTTATAAAAAAGATGGCTACTTGCTACTAAACAGAAAATTACTAAAATTTCACCCCGTAACCTAGACTAACCGTTCTACCTGGATCAAGAAAGTAGAAAGTAGGCTTTGTTGTGTTGAAAAAATCAAACTCGCTTTCACGTTCATCACCCAGTAAGTTATCCACTTTAAAGCTGATGGAGTGCTCTGTTTTATCAGAAGACCAAGTCTTATTAAGTGTAAAGTTGAGGCTGTGAAAAGGAAGCGTATAGACGTCTGGAACCAGCTCACTGGCAACTACTTCTAATGTACGACCCTGAACATTGTAATAAAATCCAGACCTCCAGCCGCTTTCTTCGGTCTGGTAAGTTATCCCAGCGTTCACTAAGTATGGTGACTGACCCTGTAATTCACGTGTGTCATCAACCGTCTCACCAGTTCTGGCCGTACGCTGTCTAAAACCAAGTTCCTGAGGGACTATATCTTGCTCAGAATATATATATGAGGCATTAGCCTGTAAGCTAAAGTTCCTTAATCCCATGAAATCAAGTGTTTTCCTCAATTCAACCTCTGCACCTAGTACTCGCGCATCCCCTAGGTTTTGAGGGGTAAACTGATCGGTAGCTGACTCAAAGAAAGTGATTTCAATAGGATCTTTGAAAGTCTTAAAGAAACCGCTAACCGCATAGAAGTCAGAACCATCTGAATACTTCTCAACCCTTAGATCAAAATTATTGATATAAGATGGCTGGATTTCTGGATTACCTATAAAGGTGGTTCCTGCAATAGGGTCCACGATTTGAGCAAGAGATGCCTCCTTAAACGAGGGGCGAGCTGTAGTTCTTGCATACGATCCTCTTAATTTGAAATCACGATCCTCATTTAGGTCATAAATTAGATTAACACTAGGAAATAAGTCTGCCTTATCTATAAACTGCTCGTTATCAAACACTGTGCGGTCTTGAGTTTGCCCCGTATAAAACAGATCAAACTTCTCAAAGCGTAAACCTACGATCGACTTCAATCGATCAGTAACCTGAAACTCTTCACTTACATACGCACTGGCAATACTGATATTACTCTCAAAGTTATTGGAAATATTGAAGTCGCTACGCAAAACCACCCCTGAATCTGTAGCTGGATCATAAATATTCGCAGGACTAAGTAGTTCATTGGGGTCGCCATTAAACAATTCTCCACGACCTATGTCACCCTGCAGAATCAATGAGTATTCATCTACCGCAAAATCCCTAAACTTATAGGTATAGCCAGCTCCAAATTTTAATTTTGCAGGTGCATTGAGGAATTGGTGCTTTTTATTGAAATCTACTCTAGCTGGTGCGTTTATTTCATCTAGCTGACGGAACAAACGTTTTGGGTTCCCTGTTTCAGAAGGCTCGATAGTAGGAGTAGAACCATCCACACGGAATGGTGTCTCCCTAAAATCTTTGTCATCCACCGTATTGAGCGTAGGAGCGACTTTCCATTCAATGATCCAGTCACCCTTTTCATTACTATGGTCACCACCTATGAAGAAATTGGTCAAACTACTTTCAGTATAGGTAAGGACATCGCGTATAACCTGATTACTTGAACCTTCTTGATTACTACGATTGAAAATCCCTGCTTGTTGATATCCGTTCTGAATACGCATTACATTTAATCTGTATTTTGATCTTCCAGATTTATATGTAAGGCCTAATAATCCGTTAAGTGTAACATTGTTAGAACCTACATCCCCTACTTGAGTTCTATCTACCTCTGGTTCAAAAACACCTGGATCGTTTCGCTCTTTTCTAATAATCTGACCACTCACAAAGTCTTCATAGTAACGCGTGTCATTCTTGTACGATAGAGAAGCGGTAATACCTAGGTCGCTATTTTCAAATTTGAACTTATTGCCATAATTCAATCCTAGACTAAAGTTCATGAAACTTTGCTCTCTCATGGCAGCCATTGTACGATCAAACTGTGTGAGCAAATTTCTGTTTGTCTCGCCGTCTACTTGAACTAAGGGAACTTCCTGCCCCTGGGACAACGGGGATTCTCTGGTGCCATCATCAAAGCCCAGAAAATCTGTATCACCGCCTTCATAAGAAAGATAATCATCATTAAAGTGCATGTCTGGATTGTAACCTAGACCAGCACTGATTCCTATTTCTTTTGAACTGGGAATGTCTTTCGTAATAATGTTTACGATACCTCCCGTAAAGTCTGCTGTATATTCAGAAGTTGCACTTTTAACAACTTGGAGGTTTTCCAGCACATTAGTGGGAAAGATGTCTAGCTGTAAGGTGTTTCTATCAGGATCGAGCCCTGGCACCTCCATACCATTCAGAAGAGTTTTTGTATACCTATCACCCAGACCCCTTACATAGACAAACTTACCACCCTGTACAGAAACACCTGGAACCGCTTTTACTGCAGATGCCACGCTTGAAGAGCCTTGTTTTTTAATACTCTCACTCGACAGTCCATCAAGTACTACCGTTGCGTTTTTTTGGGTTTCTAATACCGCTTTCTCTGAGTTCTGACGTCTGGTTACAGTAATGACTACATCATCCAGCGCATCTGCCGCACTGGTCATGGTCACATTCAATTCTGTAACTTCACCAGCTTTAATTACAACATCTGTCACCTCCTTGGTACTATAACCTACATAAGTGAATACTACAGTATAAGTCCCAGGCTCCATAGCGATGGAATACTTACCGTCAAAATCTGTTGCCGAACCATAATTGGTGTTTTTAACCGCAACATTTGCAAATGCGAGGGCGTCGTTGAAATCGCCATCAAGAATCTTGCCACTCAGCGTTCCTGTTTGGGCAGAAAGCTGCAATAAGCCAGCGATAAAAAACAGAGCTGCTAAAAGTGTTTTGTGAGTCATATATTTCAAATTAATAAATTGTTTGATTGTAAAAATGCCTATCGCTTTTAATTAGCGATAGGCATCTTGAATATTGAATAGGTATATCTTAGAATCCTAAGCCCGCCTTGTTGTTTGAATAAGTCCAAGAGAAAGCACTCAAGTCAGCACCACCGCTCATTCCAGCAGTAGCAAAGTCTGCAGCCTCACCATCAAAACCATTAGGAAGGATTGTATTTTCAAAAACATCATCTGAGTCATCGTCTTGTGTATCACAACCAGCAATACATCCACCTTTTTCTACAAACTTAGATCTTGCAGTGGCATCATCTGCAACATTCAAAACCCAGTTCGAGAAAGTAAGATCGCCGTCTATGTAATTTTGAGTAACGGCATTGTTATCAAGTTCAACATCAGCGCTAGCTTTAAAGCCTGTCGCATAAACATTGTTTGTCGCACCTTGTGCATTACTACGGTAGTCTGCATACTCGCCATTAGGTGTGGTAGTGTTACCAAACATGGTCAAATCATTGATTGTAAAAGCACCGTCCATTGATCCTTCTGGACCATCTATTTCCAGAGCGTGATCGGAAATATCACCTAGTACAATACCAGCGTTTGTAATTGTGCCAGAATATGCTTGATCAATATCAATTGAATCATCACCTACAGCCCATACAAAAAGGTTAGAGGCATTTACAGTTCCCCCAAAGAATTCAATACCGTCATCAACGTTTGCAACAACTTCTATATTTGAAATAGTTGTACCAGTACCTACACCACCTAGTGTAAGCCCATTGATCTCATTACCCTCACCGATGTTAGTACCACCATGACGAATTGAAATATAATTGAGTGTTCCTGAATTATCAGCAGGTGAAGAACCACCGTAAAGACCATTGCTGTCATTCGCAGGAATTCCCTCAATCTGTACAGATTCAACGTCGCCTCTAAAAGAACCAGGTGCGCTACCCAACACGATTAAACCTCCCCATAGCCCTCTATCATTCTGGTCTAGATTAGATCCAGCTGATTCACCTAGCTGGATATTATCTGCAGCACTAGTGAATACAATTGGGTTTGCAGCCGTACCATTTGCATTAATGGTAGAACCGCGAGCAATGATAAGTACACTTGCATTAGCACCTTGACCAGCATTAGCTTTCACAATAGTACCGGGTTCAATGGTAAGTTCAGCACCGTTACTTACAGTTGTACGACCGTCTAGAGTCCATACTCGGTCATTTGTCAGAGTCAGGTTAGTTGTGATTTGATTAGGAACCACATTTTGGCCGGCTGGAGTTACGATCGGCGCATCATCATCATCGCCACAAGAGTTCAAAGCTAGTGCAGCTACTGCAAGCATTGAAAGAAATAGTTTTTTCATTTGGATAAAATTTCTGTTTAGTTTGATGCTGCAAAGAAACACAGACAATACCCCTGCGAGGTTAACCCAGTTTTATATCCTGAACAGGATAGTTTAAATTAAGGTTAATAGTAGGTCGCATCTCTTAACATTGAGTTCAAATTATAGGTGCTGATTGCCTTGTAAGCAACACCTACCGTAAATTCACCCCATGAACTGGCAACAACTACTTTCTCTTAAAAGACATGGTGACACCGCACCCAGACCCCGCGACCAGCAGGACGAGCTGCGGCTGGGATTTGAGGTGGATTACGACCGGGTGATATTCTCGCAGGCCTTCCGCAGCTTGCAGGACAAAACCCAAGTCATTCCCATGAGCCAGACAGGGTTTGTACACACTCGCCTAACCCACAGCCTTGAGGTAAGCGTGGTGGGCAGGTCGCTAGGGCGTATGGCGGGTGCCGGTTTGCTGGATAGGCATCCAGAATTACTGGAGGCGGGATATAAGCATCAGGATTTTGGCGCGATCGTGGCAGCAGCCGCGCTGGCGCATGATATAGGGAACCCGCCCTTTGGACATAGTGGTGAAAAAGCCATAGGTTCCTTTTTTGCCAGTAGTGCGGGAGAGGATTTGATGAGTACGCTTTCGCGAAAGCAAAAACACGACCTACTCAATTACGAGGGAAATGCAAACGGTTACCACATTCTCAATCGTGACCAGCCTGGCACACCTGGTGGCCTGCGGCTCTCTTATGCGACCCTTGGGGCGTTTATCAAGTATCCCAAAGAGTCGCTACCGGTAAAGACTACCTCTCACGTAGCCCATAAAAAATTTGGGGTTTTTCAAACAGATGCCGCGCATTTTGCTGACGTGGCAGAGTCTCTGGGATTGGCAGACGCAACCCAAGAAAACAGATATCACCGCCATCCACTCGCCTATCTGGTAGAGGCGGCAGATGATATTTGCTACAGCATCATCGACTTTGAAGACGGGATAAATCTGGGATGGATAAGCGAGGATCACGCGCTGGAACAGCTCATCAACCTCGTGCGTGATAGCATCAAGACCAGCACCTACAGCCAGCTGGGCACGACTGCGGCCAGGCTTTCCTATCTGCGATCGCTGGCCATTAATACCTTGATCAGGGATTGTGTGGAGATATTCATGGATAGCGAAACCTTGTTGCTGGACGGCAAACTGGAAAAATCACTGATGGACTACTCACGTTTCAAGCCACAGATCGACGACATTCTGAGCCTGACCATTGAAAATGTCTATAGAAATGAGGAGGTCATCCACAAAGAAATAGGCGGCTATAAGATTTTACAGACCATCCTCTCCCACCTGCTCAATGCACGCACAAAACTGACTAGCGGGGATGAAACCGCCTTTGACAAACTAGTCCTACGCGCCTGCCCAGAAATCAACCACCCTATTGAAGACAGGTATGAAATGATCCTAAACACCTGTGGCTATGTTGCCTCGCTTACAGATTCTCGTGCCAGCAAACTCTACCGTATCCTGAATGGGGATCTAGAATAAATCTAAACTGAAATCTAATTCTAAGTTTAGGTAGCGAGATGATAGTAAACGCTTTAAAAACAAAATGAAAACTAAAAGTAAAATGAATGCTGCGATTATCGCTCAGCTATAATTTGTGATTTTTTTCAGGGAAAAGGTCTAAAATTATCAAGTCATTGATGGTAGCAAACCCGTTCTCGACTCTACGTATATGCTGAGCGCAGTCGAAGTACTCGAACTGACATTTATAGTTGTGATTTGGAATTTAAGATTTAAGGTTTCTCCATTTGAAGTGGTGAGACTCCTGAACCACGGGATGTAAAACAAAATGAAAACTAAAAGTAAAATGAAATCCGCCCATGTCGCTCAAATGATGGTACGCATTTGAACCCCAGCAGAGTGATTGCATCTGTACCCCTTTGGGGGCTCGGGGGGATTCGGAGCATGAGGTTTTAGATTTTTTCAGGAAACGCCCTTCGAGAGCCTCAAGACGTCATTAGAAAAATCAAAAAATATTTAGCAGCCTTGCGCCGACAATTTTGAGATTTGGAAGTTGAGATTTGTGATTTTTCCAAGGAAAGATATTAGAACGCTTACTGAACCTTATTCAAATGCTATGTCGAGTACTTCGACGTTGCTCAGTACGGACGAGAGTCGAGACAGGGTTTAGGATTACTAAAGTCATTGTTAACATCCACCCGTTCTCGACTCTCGTATATGCTAAGCGCAGTCGAAGTACTCGAACTGGCATCATTAATTGTGATTTGGAGCTTGTGATTTGAAATTTCTTCAAACTGAAGCTTGAAATTTAAGATTTTCCGTATAAATGGTGAGGCTCTCAAGCCGCGTTTAAGTATCCACAATTTTACCCAGCACAAAGCCGCTACATTTATCTTTGCAGCTATGTCTGGCATCACCCCTCTACTGGAGGCCTATCAGGGCACTTCCCAAGTTCAGAAACTTCGCGAGCTCTTAATTAGTGACGGTCACCACAGCATAGGTGGGCTCAATGGTAGCTCGCTGTCGCTGGTGATCACTTGCTCTATGGGCAGACTGATCGGCCGTTTTTGCTGCTGTGCAATGACAAGGAAGAAGCTGCTTTTTACCTGAACGACCTGGAAAAAACCATAGGTGAGAAGCATGTGCTGTTCTATCCCGCCAGTTATCGACGGCCGTATGAACAGGAAGAGACGGACAATGCAAACGTACTCCTGCGTGCAGAGGTTCTTAACCGCATCAACTCGCGACGCAAGCCCGCCGTGATCGTTTCTTATCCAGATGCGCTTTTTGAGAAAGTGGTGACCCGCAAGGAACTGGAAAAAAACACGCTCAACATCGCTGTAGGCGATCAGATCAGCATTGATTTTGCAAATGAGGTGCTGTTTGAATACAAGTTCAAGCGCGTGGATTTTGTGACAGAGCCGGGCGAGTTTTCAGCTTGCGTGGTGGGATTCTGGATGTGTTTTCTTTTTCAAACGACCAGCCGTATCGCATCGAGTTTTTTGGCAACGAGATCGACAGCATACGCACCTTTGATGTGGAGAGCCAGCTGTCCAGCCAGCAGGTCAAGAAGATTGCCATCATCCCTAATGTCGAGCATAAAAAGAGTGAGGAGCGCCGCCAGAGTTTTCTGGAGTACATAGCCCAGAAGACCGTCGTTTTTGCACAGAATCTTGAAATGCTGTGTGGCCGTATTGATGACGCTTTCGCGAAAGCGGAAAAAGCATACACAGCTCTAGAAGCAACCATCTCCCAGTTGCCACCAGAAGAAATTTTTATCAGATCTGCAGATATCCAGCAGCAACTGGACAGCTACACTGTTTTCCAGCTACAACCCAATGGCGGGGACATCGCATTCCATACTGCACCGCAGCCCTCATTCAACAAGCAATTTGATCTGCTGATCAAGGATTTTAACAACCATGCCGAGAAAGGTTATGCAAACTACCTGTTTTGCGATACAGAGCAGCAGATCAAGCGCTTTGCAGATATTTTTCAGGACATGGGCGCGCAGGTGGATTATAAGCCGGTACAGCTTTCCATCTACCGTGGATTTGTAGATCATGACTTAAAAATCACCTGTTATACAGATCACCAGATCTTTGACCGTTACCACAAGTTCCACCTAAAAAATGGCTATGCAAAAAAGCAGGCCATCACACTCAAGGAACTCAACACGCTGGAAATAGGTGATTTTGTGACGCATATCGATCATGGGATCGGGAAATTTGGCGGGTTGCAAAAGATTGACGTAAACGGCAAGCAGCAGGAAGCCATCAAATTGATTTACGGCGAGCGGGACATTCTGTATGTCTCCATCCACTCGCTGCACAAGATCACGCGTTACAGCAGCCGCGACGGCAAGACGCCCAAAATCTATAAACTGGGCAGCCCCGCCTGGAAAAAACTGAAAGCCAAAACCAAGAAAAAGGTCAAGGAAATCGCCTTTGACCTGATCCAGCTGTACGCAAAGCGACGCGCCAAAAAGGGATTCCAATACAACCCAGACGGCTACCTGCAAAACGAGCTGGAAGCCAGCTTTATCTATGAGGACACCCCAGACCAGAGTACCGCTACCCAGGATGTCAAATCAGACATGGAAAGCGACCGCCCCATGGATAGGCTGGTGTGCGGTGACGTGGGTTTTGGCAAGACAGAGGTCGCCATACGCGCTGCATTTAAAGCAGCCGTGAATGGAAAGCAAGTAGCCGTGCTCGTGCCTACAACTATTCTGGCGTTTCAACATGCCAAAACCTTTAAGGAACGCCTGGCAGATATGCCGGTCAAAGTGGATTACCTCAACCGCTTTAGAACCACCAAAGAACGCCGCGCAGTGCTAGAGGGGCTGGAAGATGGCAGCATAGATATAGTCATAGGTACGCACCAGCTGGTAAACAAAACCATCAAGTTCAAGGATCTGGGACTGCTGGTGATTGATGAGGAGCAGAAATTTGGCGTAGCCGTAAAAGACAAACTCAAGACCCTAAAAGAAAACATTGATACGCTCACGCTTACTGCCACGCCTATCCCGCGTACGCTGCAGTTTTCGCTGATGGCAGCGCGTGACCTAAGCGTTATCAAAACCGCACCGCCCAACCGACACCCGATTGAAACCAAGGTAGTGCGATTCAACGAGGAAATCATACGCGATGCCATAAGCTATGAAATCTCGCGTGGTGGGCAGGTGTTCTTTGTCCACAACCGCATCGACAACATTAAGGAAGTCGCTGGAATGATCCAGCGCAGCGTTCCAGATGCAAAAGTAGGCATAGGCCACGGCCAGATGGACGGGAAAAAGCTCGAGGAACTCATGCTCGCCTTTATGAACGGCTCCTATGACGTGCTGGTATCTACCACCATCATAGAGAGTGGGCTGGACGTGCCCAATGCCAATACCATTTTTATCAATAATGCCAATAACTTTGGGCTATCAGACCTGCACCAGATGCGTGGCCGCGTGGGACGTAGCAATAAAAAGGCATTTTGCTATTTTATCACTCCGCCCTACGAGGTCATGACAGATGATGCGCGCAAGCGCATCCAGGCGGTAGAGCAGTTCTCTGAACTGGGCAGCGGTTTTAATATCGCGATGAAAGATTTGGAAATACGCGGCGCTGGCGATATTCTGGGCGGCGAGCAAAGTGGTTTTATCAATGAGATAGGCTTTGACACCTACCAGAAAATCCTAAGCGAGGCCATCGAAGAGCTCAAGGACAACGAGTTCAAAGACTTGTACGACAAGCAGGAAGAAGTAGATAAAGATCACGTAAAAGACGTGACCATAGATACTGACTTTGAACTATTGTTCCCAGACAGCTATATCAACAGCGTAACCGAGCGACTGGCGTTATACTCAAAGCTTAACGAAGTAGAAAATGAGGCTGGATTGGAAAAGTACCGCAAGGAGCTGGAAGACCGTTTTGGCCCCTACCGCAAGAAGCAGAAGATCTACTCACCAGCGTGCGCATCAAGTGGCTCGCTACCAGATTGGGACTAGAAAAAATCGTCATGAAGCAAAACCGCTTTATAGGCTACTTTATCGCAGACCAGCAAAGCGATTTCTACCAGAGCCCAGCCTTTACGAACGTACTGAAAGCGGTACAAAACAACCCTGGCAAACTTAAAATGAAAGAGAAAAAAACTCGCGCAGGATTAAGACTGTTATTGACTAGTGAAAATGTGCGTGATGTGAATCGGGCTTATGAGATTTTGAGGGTGGTGGTGGCTTGATTTGGTGTTTTTCTTATGCTTTCGCGTAAGCTGAATACAGATTAGATTTGTGTAACTTGAGTTTTTGTACTAGCTTAGTAGTCTCAAAACCAAGCCTTATGAAACTATTTAATTTTTCAAGCCCTTAAACTGTATCTTTATCTTGATATTATTTATGCCGGGGTGTTCAAAAGAAGAGGTTTTTGAAGACGAACAGAAAGGTGACACCACTAATAGACTAGTCTCACGTGTTGAACACCAGATTTTGTCGTCCAGCAATACACTTATAGTGAATTGCCTTTTAATCAAAACCTGAAGGAATCCCTAGAAGAGGTGGTGACGATAGCCGGCAACCTAACCACATTGAGCAATAGTAGCAATCGAATATTTGTTGATACTACGACTGTAAATCAGGTTCAGACCCAAGGCTATGAAACATTCACTTTCGGAGTTATAAACGACTCCCTGCCATAAGGCCAGTTCCAAAACTTACTGTTGAGCGAGCAATTTGATGGTTCTTACAAGCCTAAACTACTCACTTATCAATCTCAAGCAGATGATTCAATAATCCTCATTGATAATCTTGAGATATCCAATTCAGATATAACTACCTATTCCAGCGATCTTAGACCTTGCACCGGTGGAAGCTTCCAGCCATGTAAATGCGTCGACTATGGTACGATTGAGATTACGGAAGATGGTGATGAAATTAAGGGTTTTTTCATTCGTGACAGGACAGGACAGCCAGGTTGTCCGGATGATGGTAGCGGCCCTGACGATGGTGGTGACAGCGGCAGTAGTGGTGGTTCCAGCAACTGGCCACCAGACCATGACGGAGGCGATGACGACTCAGACCCTAGGATACCCTCTGGCGCAGATGACCCGCCTTTCCCAGGTGGCACGGGTGGTGGGACGCCTGGACCCATGGAAGAAGAGCCATGTCCTGACGACTATCCCTTAACTTTCAATGAAGGATGTGGTAGTGATCCCACTGTATTAACTCTAAGTCGAGAATATATTATCTCTGAGATTGTATCTCAATTCACAGGGTATAACATAATAGTAGACGGACAAATTAGCGCAAATACGCCAGAATTTACAAATCTGGATGATTCACAAAATTTTATAGACAATTATCTTAGTGCACCAAATACATTTACGAATAGTGCTGAAAATACTTTGAACGGGGTAATTGAAACTATTACAGTGAATAGGACAGGTATAATCGGAGGCGGATTCAAAATAGCGGTAAAACAAGAACTCAACCCTCACTCTATTGAGAACGTTACGGTAACTAATAACGGATTAAACGTTTTAGCATCATATGAGCTCAATGATTTTGTAATTGTTTCCGAAGATAGCCAAGATAATACGATAACTGTTAGATTTGACATTACAGAAACAATCGGTATTAAAGTATCAAAAAACGGGTTTGGAATTCCGCTATCTTTTACAAATTCCTTATCCTACGAAATAGACTTTTCAACTGTAGATGGAAGTTCAAGTAACTACAGAAAGCTGTAATAAGTAATATATGAACAATATTATAAGCGATTTTTCGACTCAAGCTTTTCTTTTTCAATTAGTAATACTGCTAATACTATCGTGCTTATTTTTTGTCTTCGTTAAGTTTTTAATTAAGAAATTCAAAAAATAATCTTCAATGAATGTAGAGCATGTTCTGACGACTTTCCTTAAATAATCTTCAATGAATGTAGAGCATGTTCTGACGACTTTCCTTAAATAATCTTCAATGAATGTAGAGCATGTTCTGACGACTTTCCTTTAATCTTAAATTAAGCAAGCGGTAGTGATCCTACTGTGCTGGTTCCTGTTGACGATGGCAATAAAAAAGAATGCAAAAAAATAACAGACCTTTTAAATGACAATCCACAATATAAGGCAGACTTAATCCAGCTGGCCAGCGAGGCACCCACTGCAACCTTTGAAAAGGGAATAGCCATAGATAAGGATGGAAACGATATAAATATTCCTGATGGTGTGGCTGGTGGACTGCCTGATATACCTCCTAATCCTTCTGAAAAATATGCGTCTATAGCCCATATACACGATGGAACTGGTGATCAGGGAAACGGCACCTTTTCCGTTGCATCTTTACAGGATCTTGCTAATCTGGGAAATATCGCCGTTGTAAATAATAAGGTGGACTACAGTGAGATGGTATATTTTGTCTTTACGGCAGATGGTACGTACTATGCGCTTACAATAAGGGCGTCCAGAAGATTTAAGGAGTTCTGGGCTTATCATAAGTATCGCTATAACAATTCATCATTAACACAGGAAGAGAAGAAGGAATACCTACAGATAATGACCGATCGTGGACAGTCCAACGATAATGGTATCTATCATAAATATTACAACAATGAAAATGGCTCGTTAATTGATGAGACCTCTACAGATAATGAGCAACAGCTCAAGTATTTTCTGCAATTTCTGGAAGAAAATGGTGGGATGGGGGTGGCCGTTTTTGAGACAGATGCACAGCTATCTCAATTTACAAGGGTAGAATTAAATGAGGACAATGAGAATGATCTACCCCAAAGAGAAACCTGTAATTAAATCCATTATGAAAAACCTACTCAATATAATTCTTCTCCTACCTCTGATTACGGCAGCCCAGTTACAACCCTCAATTGAGCCCATAGCCGCCTTCCATAACACTACATGGGAATGGACAGATGGTACATATATTTTTCAGGTCCACATCATTGATTGTGAGGTCATCACAAATAGGCCGCCAGCTGGGATTTGTTCTTACGTTCGTTACAGTATGAAAGACACCGCGAGCAATATCCTGTACCAGGCGAGACTCTATCCAGCACAACCGAGCGATGACCCAATAGGTGGCATTCTGGGTGCTTATGATAGCAACCCGCCATTCCTTTATGGTCAGATTGAGGATCATTCTGACCCAAATTATATTTACTGGATCGAGGGTATGCTTAAAATTACCTATATTCCCTGTCAGGGTACTGGTTGCGATCCACAGATAAGGTGGGTCATCAATAGGCCAAAGGAACTCGTAAAAGATCCTTCTGCACCAGATGAATACAATCTACCAACGGACATTGTACTGACCAAAACCAACTAATTTTTGTTGTGCGGTAGTAAAATGCAAGGAATAATGATACAATATCCGCAAACCATGGTGATGGTGATTGAGTCCTTGATGCAAAAGCTTGCATATCTGATGGTATTTATGTCATTTAAAATGGCAGCCCAATTACAACCCTCAATTGAGCCCATAACCGCCTTTCATAATACCACTTGGGAATGGACGGATGGTAATCAGGTCTTGAAAGTAACACTGCGGGATACTGGATATGAAAGCGTTGATCCGCTGGAGGGGAATACCTTCTTTTCTAGCCTATAGCATACAGGATGCCTCTGGAACCACCATTTATCAAACAAGGCCAGATTTAATCAATTATAATGGCAACCTAGCGCTGGGAGGCATAATCGGCGCCTTGGACAATCCTATTCCGACCCTCTATGGCCAGATTGAGGATCGTTCAAATCTTAACCATATCTACGGGATCGAGGGTATACTCAAGATTACCTACATCCCCTGCCAGGATACTGGTTGTGATCCACAGATAAGGTGGGTCATCAAAAAGCCAAAGGAACTAGTCACTTTTCAAGGTGCACCAGATGATTACAATCTACCAACGGACATTGTACTGACCAAAACCAACTAATTTTTGTTGTGCGGTTGTAAAATATAAGAAATAATGGTACGACATCTATAAACCGTAGTGATGGAGAATAAGTCGCGGACACAAAAGCTTGTATACCCAACGATTTATATATCCCCGTGCTGGCGCCGAGTTGCACTCGGTGCCTTTCTCTAACACTAGTTTTCAACTAGTAACATTTACCACTCAAAATTTTGTTTGCTATTCACAGAACAGTGGTTTATAGTAAACGAGACCTTTTTTCAAATCAATCCCAAATCCTGCGAGACGCTATATTTAATTTAGCATGACAGTTTTAACCATGCCTTTCTACCTTTACGACAGAAAAACACTGCCCTGTCAGCATCAGATCAAATCCCCGAAAACCGCAAGATAATCCATGTGGATATGGATGCATTCTATGCCAGTGTGGAGCAGCGGGATGATCCCAGCCTGCAGGGAAAACCTGTTGCGGTAGGTGGTAGCAGCGGGCGCGGCGTGGTGGCAGCGGCTAGTTATGAAGCGCGCAAGTACGGCGTGCGCAGCGCGATGCCCAGCGTGACGGCAAAACGCTTGTGTCCAGATTTGATTTTTGTCAAGACGCGCTTTGATGTCTATCGGGAGATAAGTGCACAAATCAAGGAAATATTCTACGACTACACAGACCTTGTCCAGCCACTATCGCTAGACGAGGCCTATCTGGACGTGACACAGAACAAATACAACTTCCCCAGTGCCACGATCATCGCCTACGACATACGACGGCGCATTTATGAGACCACGGGAATCACTGCCAGTGCAGGCATTTCCATCAATAAATTCATCGCCAAAGTCGCCAGCGACTACAATAAACCTAACGGCCAGAAAACCGTCCTGCCAGAAGAGGTGCTGGATTTTCTGGAAGCGCTGGAAATACGCAAATTCCACGGGATAGGTAAAAAGACGGCAGAGCGCATGTACCGACACGGTATCTTTAATGGCGCAGATCTCAAAAAGCGGTCGCTGGAATATCTGTCAGAGCATTTCGGGAAAAGTGGGAGGTATTTTTATGATATCGTGCGTGGGATCCACAACAGCCCGGTAAAACCAGATAGAACCCGCAAATCCCTGGGTGCAGAGCGTACTTTTTCTGAAAATATCTCCAGCGAACTCTTCATGAAAGAACGTCTGGAACACATTGCTACCGAGATTGAGAAGAGATTATCAAAAAACCAACTCGCAGGAAAAACCGTGACGCTAAAGATTAAATACCGCGACTTTATCCAGCAAACCCGCAGCAGGACGCTGGATCATTTTGTGTCCAGTAAAGAAGACATTTTGCAGGTAGCTATTCTGCTGATGGAACAGGAACGCTTTCGCGAAAGCGTAAGACTACTAGGCATCACCCTAAGCAATCTCAACAATAAGGAAGAAGAACAGGAGCCGGTCGAGGTGCAGCTCAGACTGGGGTTTTAAGTGAGCGGCATGATACCTTTAAATCGATGGTTTAAAAATCACTAGAACTGCACTAGGGTTATATTTCCATACATGGTCAAAACCTGGATGGGATTCTCAAGCAGTTGCGCACGGGACATTCCCTACATATATTGCAGGACTCTAAAATCTAGCCTCGTAAGCTGTGTTTCAAACACTTGATAAATTTAAATATTGGATTCTAGGCCTACTGGCGGTTATTTCCGTTGTTTTGTGGCCAGGCGTGCAGCATGCGCTGGAACTGGATAACAGCATTAGCGTCTGGTTTATGGAAGATGACCCAGCACTTGTGAGGTATGAAAACTACCAGCAAAGATTTGGTAACGATGAGAGTGTAGTCCTTGTCGTGCAGGACCTAGACGGTATTCTGACCCAGGAAAATATCCAGCGCCTTGTCCAGTTAACAGATGCCTTGCAATCAATTCCAGAGATACAAAGTATTCTGGGGCCGGCAAGCATAAAAGTACCGCCCACGATGATGGGAGGTTCCAGCGAGAATCTGATAACTGAGGAGTCAACTATCAATAAAGTGAAGCGTGACCTTAAGCGCAATCCCTATTTAAAGGAACAATTATTTACAGAAGACCTCACTGCGGCAAGATTGATCATCAACTTTGAGCTCGTAGAGGATTTTGATTACAAACGTGACGATATTCTGGACAGGGTGGACACCGCGGTGTATTCCATCTTCAGCGAGCAAGAGGCATTCATGGGTGGTGTGGGGGTCGTTTTCTCTGGACTCAACCAGCTATCCAAAGAAGATTTTGCGCTCTTCCTAGGTCTGGGATATCTTCTTATATTTCTTTTTTTACTCTTTGTATATCGCAGCGGTATCATACTTATATATGCACTATTGACCGTAAGTGTGAGTACCTATCTATGTCTGGGGATCTACGGTCTGGCTGGTTATCGCCTCAATCTCATGACCACGCTCATTCCCACGATTATGGTGCTGCTGGGAATTCTGGATGTCATCCACATCATAAAGGCGCGCAACAGGCAACCAGAAGCTACGCCATTAGAAATTTTGAATAGCGTTTTTAAACCCTGTCTATATACCACGCTTACCACAATGGGAGGGTTTTTATCCCTGCTTGTGAGCCCCATGTCCATTTTGAGGAGTTTTGGGCTTTACACGGCTATCGGTATATTCATTTGCCTTCTACTGACATTTTTCTTTGGGCTGATTTTTCTTGTTCCGCTTTCGCGAAAGCGTATTCAGATAGACTCCACCTTTAACCTAACGGCACTCTACCAGCACATTACCGCACATGGGAAAGGTTATTTGTTGTTTTCGTTTATCCTCATGTTTGGTTTTGGATGGGGGATTTTTTACTTGAACAATGATACCTATACGCTGGGATATCTACCTGATGATAATAAAGTGGTCACGGATCATGATAATATTGAAGAGATATGGGGGCCGTACATGCCGCTAGAAGTGGTGGTTGAACCTGCAGAAGGGGTAGAAGTGTTCTCGCCAGAATTTATGCAGGCGGGCATGGAGTTCTCTCAAAAAGCTGCAGAGCTTGCGGGTGTGGGTGAAACTTTTGGGTACGTACAGCTCTATCAGGCGGGAATGCGATCCATGTATAGTAAAAAAGCCGCAAGAACCATGGAGGATCCCAAAAGGTTGAAAAACGTAGACGGCTTTGTGAGGACACTTTATCCGCGGCTACATACGTCCTATGTCGATTCCACGACCGGGACGGCTCGCATACGTGTGTTTGGTAAGATGGGACGTGCAGAAAATCTTTCTCAGAAAGAAACAGATCTGATCAATCTTGCACAATCCACTTATGGCGAGATGGCAACAGTGAGCACGGCTGGATATTTACCGCTCTATGCAAAGACCGTGAGGTATGCCGCACAGTCACAAATCTATAGCTTGTTGCTAGCCTTTTGTTTTATCCTACTGCTCGCGTGGATATTTTTAAGGGACTTTAAACTAGCTCTTATAGCGCTTATTCCTAATGTTTTCCCGGTGATTTTTATCCTAGGTGTCATGGGGTGGCTAGGCATAGACCTGGACATTGCCACAGCTAGCGTGAGCGCTATCGTGCTAAGTTTTTGTATAGATGATACTCTGCACTTCATGTATAATTACAAGATATATAGGAATAATCCAGAGGTACGTGACGCGTGCCTCAAGACACTTACGACGATAGGTCCAGTGATCATTGTTACCAGCCTGATCCTGCTTGCGGGACACTCATTGATGGTTTTTGCCTCTTTGAAAACGATTTTTCTTTTTGGCCTCTTTACCGCGCTGGCCGTCATAGGTGCCATTTATAGCCATATTATCATGTTGCCGCTGCTGTTGCAAAGGCTGGACAGAAGACCCTAATTGTGTGGCGTTTATTACTTGAGCTTTAGAGACATTTTAAAATCCAATCTATTTTCATCCCGCTCATCATTGATTTTAATCCCAAAATCATACGTATTTAGTTCGCCAGTGATCCGCACCATTTTATTGTCGAGGCTCGCCATCATGGGAATCTCCCGCGTTACACCCTTGATCGTTATATCTGCGAGGATCTGGTAATCTTTGCCTTTTTGCTGGATTGATTTACTTTATAGAAAGATGCGCGGGTGCTCATCCTCGTCAAAATATTTTTCCCACTTAAGGTGGCCATCGCGCAGGAAATTATCCGTATCCAGCGTATTTACGGCTACAGAACCCTTAATCACGGATCGGGTGGGATCCTGCAGATCAATCCTGGACGCTGACTCAATGCCGCCTATGGTACCGTCCACGTCTTTAGAAAGAAATACAAAGGAGATGCTGGAACTCTCAGTATCTATTGCGGGTTCCTGCGCCCGGGGCAGCATGAAAAACATAAAGAGAATAATGCTGGAAAATTTCATTTTTGTTTTAAAAGTAAGCCGCGTGCGCTACTGCTCCTTTTATAGGGTTGTTATTTTTAGGTTTTAGGGATTTTTAATGCTGTTTATTATTATGCTTTCGCGAAAGCGTAAACCTCAAACCACCCTGCCACTTTCAGATAACGCAGTTTACATTTGCGGCCATGGAACAATTGTCACAGCTGCGCACTTATTTTCTGGAAGAACTCAAGAAGCGGGTAAGCGCTACCGAGCCTGCAAACCTGTATGATCCCGTCCACTATATCCTGGAACTGGGTGGAAAACGCTTGCGACCGTTACTTACCCTGGTTTCATGTGAAATGTACGGTGGCGAGGCAAAAGATGCTATGGACGCAGCCGTCGCCGTTGAGGTCTTCCATAATTTTACCCTGTTGCACGACGACATTATGGATGCCGCAGATTTGCGACGTGGCAAGGCTACCATCCACAAGAAATGGGACGTGAATACGGGTATTCTTTCTGGTGACGTGATGATGATCATGTCCTATCAACTGCTCAATAACTTTGACGCACAGACCAGCCATGACCTGAACAAACTGTTCTCAAAAACAGCGATCGAGGTATGCGAGGGGCAGCAATACGACGTGGATTTTGAAACCCGCGAGGAAGTAAATATCGAGGAATACCTCACCATGATCCGGCTGAAAACATCTGTCCTTGTAGGTTGTGCGCTACAAATGGGAGCCAT
Organism: uncultured Flavobacteriaceae bacterium; assembly: GCA_963740155.1. Lineage (GTDB taxonomy): Bacteria > Bacteroidota > Bacteroidia > Flavobacteriales > Flavobacteriaceae > Nonlabens. The sequence goes on from CAVUDE010000007.1 coordinate 108,937, forward strand.
TATCGCTGGCGCACCAGTAAGTGAGCAGCGATTGATCTATGACTATGGGATCAATCTGGGACTTGCCTTTCAGTTAATGGATGATTATCTGGATGCCTTTGGCGATCCAGAGACCTTTGGCAAAGAGGTGGGTGGCGACATACGCGAGAATAAAAAAACCTACCTCTACCTAAAAAGCCTGGAACACGAGGGCAGCTCTACAGAGCTTATGGAATGGTTTGCCATGGATCACCTATCCATGGATGAGGAACTCATAGAAACCAAAAAAGAAACCGTCAAGGTGTTTTTTGAAGAAAGCGGCGGCGCCAGAGCCACTCTGGATGCGATCAAACACTATACAGACGCAGCGCTTAAAAACATTGCGCAACTGGCGATAAGCGATGAACACAAAAAGTCGCTAAAGGCTTTTTCGCTGGAATTGATGGAACGTGTAAGCTAGTTTCTTAAAATCGCAAATCTCAAGCTCCAAATTTCAATGTTAGGAAAACTACTGGTACAGGCATCAGAAAAAGCTCAGGCTATTTGCCAACTGGTCAACTAGTAGACTGGTCAACTTAAATTTTGATCAACTACTTCATTGAGAAGTTAATAACTGACAACCTGACCACCGATCAATCGGTGAACCTATACACTGATAAACTGATAAACTGATAATCAGACTATCTCTTCCTCTCGATATTCCAGTAAATCCCCCGGCTGGCAGTCCAGCACCTCACAAATAGCTTCAAGGGTTGAAAAACGTATAGCCTTTGCTTTACCGGTTTTTAGGATGGATAGATTAGCGGTGGTGATATTGATCGCTGCGGCAAGTTCGTTGCTTTGCATGCCGCGTTCCTCAAGTACTTTGTCTAGGTTAATATAAATAGGCATAGGCTAGACGGTGAGGTCGTTTTCTTCTTTGGCGGTTGCGGCCTCATTTGTCAAACGGTAAATCTGGTAGGCAACGGTAGAGAACAAAATAAAAACGGCAAAAGTGAGACTGTCGTCTGTTTTAAAGAATCGATCGGTAATAATTGCGCAGGATCCAGCCGCCAAAAACAAGGTAGAAATCCACATAAACTTCTGGGCGGCGCCTCTGTGCATCAATCCTTTGCTATTTACCTGGCGCACGTATAGAATAAACAAAATGCAGATGGCGGAAAGAACCAGATTCTGAACAAGTTCTATCAAATGCAACCAAAGAGCGGATGCTCCGTCAATCAATAAGATAAGTAACTCGTATGAATCATGGAGAAAATATAAAGCGATGGCTGCAGTAAGCCAGACCGTAGAGCGGTGGAAGTATTTCTTTTTCATACCGTGAGCTTTGCTTCTTCCTGTAATTCCAGTTTGCGTCCTACAAGTCTTGATAGAATGATTAAGAATAGACCTAGATTAATACTAACGAATGTCGAATGGATTCCGAAATTGAATAGCTCTATTTGGAGAATGTTCAAACAAAGTAATATCATCCGTAAATTAGGGTAGATTTGTTCATTAACATTGTGATACCAGGTAGAGTTACTGCAAGGATTAAGAAAGATTCCTGCCCTTGACAAGTATATTTTTGTTTTGGAGCAAACGCTTAAAGTCGTCTTTCAGATTAAATGAGAGACGCATTAAATTATAGCTCATCGACCAGAAACGAATACATAGCTTATCAAAAAAATCAATAGGGTAATTGATCCACCACCATTCTTCATTTATAGGCCACTGACTTACGTATCGGTTTTCATTTTGCATTTTGTTCTCTATCACTTCATATATAGTGTAAGGCATCACAAACGCGCCGATTACAGCCAGCGTGAATAATGCTACCATCAGAACTCTAAGGAGCTTTAAGACTTTCATAGCTGGGGTTTTTTAGATTGTGTATTTTAATTCATCTTGTAATTCCAGATGCCGTGCAATCATGCGGGCCTGAATGACCAGAAAAAGTCCAAATGCCACAAGAACTAAAAAAGAGTCTGGTAACAACGTGAGTTCCACACCGCTGGATAAACTAGAGGATTGATGGTTGATGGGTCGGATTATGAAACTTACTAATAGTTGCGGCAATTTGAAGAGCGCAGTTCCCGCAATACATAGCCAGCCAGCGCGATGCAAGCTCAACCTCAATTTTTCCGAAGTCATTTGCCTGTGATTAATTGTATAGGCTGCTTGTTTCAGATAATAGATCATAGCAACAAACAGGAAGTATCCCAAAACCATTAACATCACCAGAACAGTGTATAGGCTGCTATTCAAACTATCTTTCTCAATGTAATTGAAATGACTATAAATATCTTCTGTAACAGCCATCCAGGCTATAACTGGCGCTGTAAGTGCACCTATGACTGAAAAGAAAAAGACAAAATTCAGAATCGCTCTTAATACAGAAATCAGGCTCATAATTATCGTTTTACAATAACAAATGTAGATGTATTTATCGTAAATCAATAATTACGCTTAGAAATATTTAGCATTTTGCTCGCTACCTTTGAAGTTAAACCACCCAAATGCCAGAGCTGCCAGAAGTACACGGTTACCAGCAATATATCAATGCCACCTGCCTACACCAGAAAATATCTAAGCTGGATTGCAGGGACGATAGATTACTCAAAATGCATCCAGATACGTTTGACCGGCATCTGATGGGTGAAGAGTTCACGGGAACCCATCGTATAGGGAAATACCTGTTTCTGGAAACCTCTGGCGATCGGGTGGTAGTGATGCATTTTGGCATGACGGGCAGGCCTAATTACTACAAGGATGAAGAGGCCAGACCCAAGTTTGCACACGTACAGTTGACTTTTGAAAACGGCTATCACTTTGGGTTTGAAAACAAGCGCAAGTTTGGCTGGCTGGACTTGACCAAGTCTGTAGAAGCGTTCCAGAAAGAACATAATCTAAGTGACGATGCCCGCGATCTAAGTTGGGAAGATTTCAAGGCGTCCTTTGAAAAACGCAGCACCTATATCAAACCCATCATCATGGATCAGAGCGTGGCGGCCGGCGTGGGCAACTGGATGGCAGATGAGATTCTGTACTAGGCGAGGATCCACCCAGAGAAAAAAGTAAGCAGCATGGATGAAGAAGACTTGCGCAAAGTTTATGACGCCATGAAAAAAGTGATTAAGACTGCCATTGAGCACGACGCTCATTATTCTGATTTCCCAGAGGATTTTATGATGCACATCCGCAAGAGTGACGGCACCTGCTACCACACCGGCGATCCCATCGAGAAGATCAAAGTGGGCGGTCGCGCTACCTACGTGAGTTCCAGCTGGCAGGAGAAGTGATGGTTTGTGCTTAAAGCGTTATCTGTAAATGGTTATTTGTTAATTGTAGCGTGATGTGTTAAGTGTAGACCGTTTCTGCGTATTTGTTAACTGTTAATCGTAGAGTTTGAATTTTTCCGCTTTCGTGCGATGTCCTGAGCCTGTCGAAGGGAAAGCGTAATACCGACAAACAACCAAGCCAAGACTGTCAAGCTGAATTCATTTCAGCTTCCCACAGGTTGCACGAAGGACGAACTCTACAGTAATCGTTACAAATAACCAACTAAACATAATTGCCGATTTGAGCTGGTATTCGCTCTCCACAAGCAGCCAGCAGCGACAAAAAGCTGTTAATGAACTTTCAGCATTAAGTTTTTTCCCATGACAGGTGCAAGAATCATGGCTGACGATTAACAAATAACAATTCACGCTTAACCCACCAGTCCCGCAGATTTCCTATTTTTAGAGCAAATCAAAAAGCATGATCAATAGAACGGTAAAAAACGTCAGCGAGGCACTGGACGGTGTGACCGATAATATGACGCTGATGGTGGGCGGTTTTGGCCTTTCTGGGATTCCAGAAAACAGCATCGCCCAGCTAGTGGAGATAGGCGCAAAAAATCTGACCTGTATCTCAAACAATGCGGGCGTGGATGACTTCGGACTTGGATTATTGCTACAAGGCAAGCAGATCAAAAAAATGATCTCATCATACGTGGGTGAGAACGATGAATTTGAACGCCAGATGCTGAGCGGCGAGCTGGAAGTGGATTTGATCCCACAGGGAACGCTGGCAGAACGTTGTCGTGCAGCACAATGCGGCATCCCAGCATTCTACACACCCGCAGGTTATGGGACAGAGGTTGCGGAGGGAAAGGAATCACGCGACTTTGACGGTAAGCCACATATTCTGGAACACGCTTTTAAAGCAGACTTTGCCTTTGTCAAGGCCTGGAAAGGTGATGAGGCGGGCAACCTAATATTCAAGGGAACAGCACGCAACTTCAATCCCGTCATGTGCGGCGCAGCAACAATCACGGTTGCAGAAGTCGAAGAACTAGTCCCCGCGGGAGAATTGGATCCCAATCAGATTCATATTCCAGGGGTTTTTGTCAATCGGATTTTTAAGGATGAACATTACGAGAAGAGAATTGAACAGCGGACTGTGCGTAGTCGGGATTAGTGTGCTAGTGGGTTAATGTGCTAGTGTGCTAGTTGATGCTAGTGTGGTTAGTGTATAACGTGATAATTTCACAATGTGCTGGTTAGTTGGTTTGCTAGTTTGCTAATTCTATAATGGCTAGTGGTTTACTTTGCTCGTGCGAAAACAGACTAGTTTGCAAACGTACCAGTTGTTTTGATTCACAGGATTAATGCGTTGGTTATGTAGTCGAACTTTTAAATGTTTTTTAAAAATAAATTGTTATGAATAGGAATAAAAAACAGGACAGTGTAATTGTAAAACTTACTTTGGATTATGCACTACAAATAGTCGATTTCACACAGAAATTAAAAGAGAAAAAATTTTACCCGCTCGCAGATCAATTGTTTAGAAGTGGCACAAGCATAGGTGCAAATACCTGGGAGGCGCAAAGTGCCGAAAGCAAGAAAGACTTTGTCCACAAATTAAAAATCGCCGCAAAAGAGGCGGATGAAACAGAGTTCTGGCTGACCCTTTGCAAACTGTCTAATCACTTACCTAGCCCTGATGACAATATGTTCTCAGATTTAGAAAGCATCGAGAAAGTCCTCTCTAAAATCATCTCTACCACAAAAAGAAATATGTGATTGGTGTAAAAAAAACAAAAAAAACTTCAGCAAACCGGAATACCAGAATATCAGCACAATAAATCACCGGCACGCTCGAAAACCAGCACACTGGCACACTAAAAAACCAGCACATTCAAACATTAGCACACTAATGCATCAGCACACCAGCACACTAAATAACTAGCACATCAAAATTATGAGTTTAAGCAAGGAACAAATAGCACAAAGAATCGCCCGCGAGGTAAAGGATGGATATTATGTCAACCTAGGAATAGGAATACCCACACTGGTAGCTAATTATGTCCCAGACGGCCTGGAAGTAGAATTCCAGTCAGAAAACGGAGTGTTGGGAATGGGGCCTTTTCCATACGATGGTGAGGTAGATGCAGACGTTATTAATGCAGGGAAACAAACGATTACTACCATGCCGGGAGCTAGCTTTTTTGACAGCTCGCTTAGTTTTGGGATGATACGCGGTCAGCATGTTGACCTCACCATACTGGGTGCGATGGAAGTTGCAGAAAACGGTGATATTGCCAACTGGAAGATCCCAGGCAAGATGGTCAAGGGAATGGGTGGCGCCATGGATCTGGTGGCGAGCGCAGAAAATATTATCGTCGCCATGATGCACACAAACCGCGCGGGAGCCTCAAAACTGCTCAAGCGATGCAGCTTGCCACTTACGGGTGTGAACTGTATTACCAAAGTGGTAACAAACCTAGCCGTCCTTGAAATCACAGATCAAGGATTTAAGCTGCTGGAACGCGCCCCTGGCGTAAGCGTTGATGACATTAAAGCAGCTACTGAGGGCGCCCTTGAAATTCCGGCAAATGTCCCAGAGATGCAGTTTGCTTAATGGCATCTTCAGTCATCGATCCTGCCTATAAAGCGAGTGATTACTTCCCGATTGACTTGTCTGTTCACAACCCGGTGTGGAATGAGCTGGACATTACAAGCATCGCAGATTTTGAGAAATATCTCAAGCTGCGGCAAGTCCAGACTGGTGGTAAAATTGCCTACGGTGGTTTTTTTGAAAAGCGGGGATTGTACCGCAACTCAGAACAATTTACAGGTGAACGGGATCGCAATATCCATCTGGGGATGGATTTATGGGCTCCTGCTGGAACGAGTGTCCACGCATATGCAGATGGGGTTCTACACAGTTTTGCACATAATAAGGGCAATGGTAATTACGGACCTACGATTATTCTAGAACATGAGAATAAGGACGGGAAATTCTACAGCTTGTACGGTCACTTATCGCTAGAAAGTCTGGATGGGCTACGTGAGGGATTACGCTTTCGCGAAAGCGAGAAAATTGCCACTCTAGGAAAACCAGCCGTCAATGGTGGTTATAGCCCACATCTACACTTCCAATTGATGAAGGATATGCTGGGAAACAGGGGTGATTTCCCAGGAGTAGCATCTGATAGACAACTGGAAAAGCTGCGATCTATATTAATCGATCCCACAGATCTTGTGATACCAGGTCGTTAGCATTTTCTTAAACCTATATTTGCAATAGACCAGAAAGCCATGAGCAAAAGAATACTTATTACGGGTGCAGCGGGGTTTTTGGGCTCACACCTGTGCGACCGTTTTATAAAAGAGGGTTACCGTGTGATAGGTATGGACAACCTCATTACGGGTGACCTAAAGAATATTGAGCATCTTTTCCCTCTTGAACAGTTTGAATTCTACCATCAGGACGTATCTAATTACGTGCATGTCTCAGGTAAAATAGACTACATTTTGCATTTTGCCAGTCCTGCCAGTCCCATCGATTATTTAAAAATTCCCATCCAGACGCTCAAGGTGGGATCACTGGGAACGCACAACCTGCTGGGATTAGCAAAAAGTAAGGGTGCGCGCATCCTAATCGCATCTACCAGTGAGATTTATGGTGACCCGCTGGTTCACCCACAGCACGAGAGCTACTATGGCAACGTCAATACCATCGGGCCGCGTGGGGTCTATGATGAGGCAAAGCGTTTTCAAGAATCGATTACCATGGCTTACCACAGGTTTCATGGCCTGGAAACTCGTATTGTACGTATTTTTAATACCTACGGGCCACGCATGCGGTTGAACGATGGCCGTGTGATCCCAGCATTTATGGGTCAGGCATTGCGGGGAGAGGATATCACCGTTTTTGGCGATGGTTCTCAAACCAGGTCCTTTTGCTATGTAGATGATGAGGTAGAGGGAATCTATCGATTGTTGTTGAGTGACTACAGTGACCCTGTGAACATAGGCAACCCTAACGAGATCTCCATCAAGGATTTTGCACAGGAAATTATCCAATTGACAGGAACAGACCAAAAAGTCGTCTATAAAGATCTCCCACAGGACGATCCCATGAAACGACGCCCAGACATCACAACTGCCAAAAAAGTGCTGGGCTGGGAACCCAAGGTGGATCGTGCCGAGGGTATGAAGATCACCTATGAATACTTTAAATCCCTCTCAAAAGAGGATCTGGAGAAACGTGAACATAAGGACTTTACAAAGCACATCAGACGATAGAATCGTCTATAGCAACCGGCGCTATTCTGGTTTTATACGACCCCTGTCCTACATCGTGGATCTGGGGCTGGTCAATTATATCGCTACTTTCTATTTTGGCGATGAGTTTGAATACCTCACTTACGGCATCTTTATGGGAATCTGCTGGATCGTGGCCTCCATCCAGCTGGAATTCTACAAAATAAAAAGAAACACGGTTTACACCACCGTTCTAAAAAAACTCTTCCAGCAGACGCTCTTCTTCCTTTTCATCGTATTTGCGTTTTTCGGTTATTACTATGACCTGAACGAGGGATCCATTCATAAGTTGCAATATGCACTCGTCACCATGGCGGCGATAGGCGCGGCAAAAACCAGCCTGTTCTTTCTATTAAAAAACTACCGTAGCCTGCTGGGCGGGAATTTTAGAAAGACGATTATCATAGGGCAATCGCAGGAAAGTCTGGATTTGTTTGATTTCTTTAAGAAACACAAGGATCTGGGTTACCGTACTGAAAAGGTTGTCGATCCCTGCATTGCCGGTTTTTCCATGGAGGCCTTTAAAAAGGAGCTGGTGGACAACCGCATCGACGAGATATTCTGTTCTGTAGGTTGTATGAACAACGAGCAACTGCTGGAACTCACAGACTTTGCAGATAACAACCTACGCACCCTCAAATTTATCCCGCGTCCAGAAGAAGTGCTTACAAAAACCATGAAATACGATTTCTACGGCACCACCCCTATCCTATCGCTCAGGGAGATACCGCTGGATGAATTGTTCAACCAGGTGGTAAAACGTGGTTTTGACATCGTGTTTTCGCTACTGGTCATTCTAGGGGTTTTATCCTGGCTCACCCCAATCATCGCGCTTATCATCAGGTTTGAGAGCAAGGGGCCAGTCTTCTTTTCGCAGCAGCGCAACGGGCTGGATTACAAGCGTTTTACCTGTTATAAATTCCGTTCCATGGTTCCCAATAAGCAGGCAGACCTCAACCAGGTATCCCGCAATGACCACAGGATCACAAAAATCGGTAAGTTCCTGCGCAAGACCAGTATAGATGAATTGCCCCAATTTATCAATGTGCTCAAGGGTGACATGAGCGTCGTGGGACCACGACCACACATGGTGAGCCACACAAATATGTATGCGCAGCGCGTGGATAAATTCATGGTGCGCCATTTTGTAAAGCCAGGCATCACAGGACTAGCGCAGGTAAGCGGCTACCGCGGCGAGGTAGAGACTGAAGAAGATATCAAGGGCCGTGTGCGCAACGACATCTATTACATAGAAAACTGGAGCCTCGTGCTGGATCTTAAAATCATCCTGCGCACCATCACAAACGTCTTTATGGGCGAGGAAAAAGCTTACTGATGCAGGATCTCGTGAGCGTGGTAATTCCCACCTACAACAGCGCAGAAGTTCTTGGGCAGGCACTGGACAGCGTCGTCCAGCAAACCTATAGGCCCATAGAAATTATCACGATAGATGATTGCAGTGTGGATGATAGTTACGCTATTGCGAAAGCGTACTCTCAAAAAACCACCGATCCAGAAATCAGCTTTGTCAACCTTAAAAACGAGCAGAATTCTGGAGCTGGCGTGACCCGTAACAAGGGAATCAAAAAAGCCAGCGGTCGCTACATTGCATTTCTGGATGCTGATGATTTATGGAAACCGCAAAAGCTGGATAAACAAGTAACATGCCTCAGAGAAACAGGTGCGGGAGTTGTGTTTGCTGCCTACGAGATTTTTGATCAAGACCCGGCAAAACCCTATGCCATCCAGCAAGTTCCAGAAAAGCTGACCTACGATAAATTGCTTAAAGCCAATTACGTGGGAATGCTCACCGGGATCTACGATACCCACAAAACAGGCAAGGTATTCATGCCTAGAATCAGGAAGCGACAGGACTGGGCCATGTGGCTGGATGCGGTAAAAAAAGCAGGCGGCGCTACAGGAATCAATGACGTGCTTGCCAGCTACCGCAAGGGCGATGGTTTATCTTCAAACAAGTTTGATCTAATCAAATACAATTATGCCATCTACCGCCAGCATCTAGGATATTCTGCATTGCAGAGTTCTGTATTGATGGCTGGATTTCTTTATGAGCAGTTGGTGGTGAAGAAGAGTTTTGAGAAACGGCTTGATTAATCCCTCTCTACCTCTGTCATAAACTGCTTGAGCTTGCCGCGACGGCTACGGCTCCATTTGCTCATGGCGGCTGAACATCACTGTTAACCCAGGTTCCACATATTCATCCATCGCATTCTGGACGGCCTTGCGCGTGGCCTGATCCATATCCTTGTCGCTCACATACTGGATTTCAAATATATCGTGGTCTTTTTGAATCACCACAAATTCCAGAATATCCAGATTCTCACTGATGATGGATTTTGTCACGTAATAAAAAGTAAGACCGGGAATCACCTTGCCGCTGGGCAGTTGTGCTACATCGTTTGTCCTGCCCTGCAAATCCTGTAGAATTAACCTGTCATCATCTGTTGCTGCGATGCTGGCTACATCGCCTATCTCGTACCTGATTATGGGGTGCGCCAGATTGAAGAGGTCGGTTATGAGGACTTTTCCTTTTTCACCATTTTTTACTGGTTTATTGTTTTCGTCAACAATCTCGATAAAAAGGTTTTTGTTGTTGAGGAGAAATCTTCCTTTTTCATCTTCCATGGCAATAAGTCCTACCTCACTGGCGCCATATTCATTAATCACTGGCACGCCAAACCATTTTTCCATCAGTTCCTTATCCTGTGGGAAGAGCATCTCGCTGGTCACGATGCAGATCTTGAGTGTGGGACAGATTTCCTTGAGCACAATCTCGTTCTTGCGGCAATAACTGGCCAAAAGCAAAATACTACTGGTATAACCATTCAGGTATTCAAACCCATCCGCACGGAATCTAGCAACATATTTACCCAGCACCTCATCATTCAGATTAAAAACCGGAAAACGCTTGCGGTAGCTCACAAAGTCTTTGGCAAGTTCCATATAGCGTCCTTTCCCGCTAAGCGGAATTCCATAAAATCTAGCCTGCAAAGAAGTATTTAAATCAATATCATGCTTGCTGTAAGCCTCGTGAAATGCAGCCCAGGTAAGGGCGTGGGCAAACTTATCCTTGCCAAAGGTGAATGGATGCCCACTGGAGCCACTGGTTTTTCCCTTGAAAATATCGTCGGTGGTAAACCCTTCGGACAACCTATCGGCTAGGGGTTGTTGCAGGTTGCGTTTTGTAAGAACGGGTAGATCCTCCCAGTCTGTGTCCTGATCATCCACCAGCTGCTTGTAGAAAGGAGTGTTTGATAGGTGATGCTGCAGGATCTCACGTTTTGCTGCCTCTACCCTGCGATCGTCTGTGCGCAGTTTGCGATAGACTTTTTTGGCGCGTTTTATATTGTAGCCCTGTAGGCTTAGGATCTTGTCAAACAGTTTTAGCGGCATAATGGCAAAGCACTTAGGTAAAGGCAAGGTAGAACTTATTTTTGCTCCCGTAAAACGATCCTTATGAACGTCCTTGTTTTAGGCGGCGGTGGCCGCGAGCATGCCTTTGCCCATTCCATATCAAAAAGTCCATTGCTAGATCAATTATACGTTGCGCCAGGTAACGCTGGTACTGCTGATCTCGCCAAGAACATAGACCTCTCCCCTACTGATTTTGAGGCGGTGGGTCAATTCTGCTTGCATAATGATGTTGCGATGGTCGTTGTAGGTCCAGAGGCGCCGCTGGTAGAGGGAATCTACGATTACTTCCAGCACGATATGTATGAGGGAATTAGTGTGATAGGCCCTTCTAAACAGGGTGCGGTTCTAGAGGGTTCAAAAGAGTTTGCCAAAGAATTCATGCAGCGCCACAACATTCCCACCGCAGCCTATCAGAGCTTTACGGTGGATAAATTAACGCAGGGAAAAGATTTTCTTGCTACACTTCAATCACCCTACGTTCTCAAAGCAGATGGACTTGCGGGTGGAAAAGGCGTGCTGATCATTGATGATCTCAATGAGGCTCAGAACTCGCTCGAGGAAATGTTGCAGGGTGGGAAATTCGGCGCGGCTTCTAATAAGGTTGTGGTAGAAGAGTTTCTGGATGGGATTGAGATGAGCGTTTTCGTAATGACAGATGGCGATAGCTATAAAGTCATGCCTACTGCCAAAGACTATAAACGCATAGGCGAGGGCGACACTGGACTCAACACCGGCGGTATGGGCGCGGTTTCCCCAGTCCCGTTTGCAGATGCTACGCTGATGGAGAAGATTGAAAAACAGGTAATCATTCCCACCGTTAGTGGATTGAAAAAGGAAAAAATCACTTACAAAGGATTCATTTTCATAGGTCTGATGATCGTTGATAACGAGCCTTTGGTCATCGAGTACAACGTGCGCATGGGTGACCCGGAGACTGAGGTCGTACTACCGCGTATAAAAAGTGATTTGCTGGAACATTTGTCCGCTTTCGCGAAAGCGGAATTACACAAAGAAACCCTACAAATAGACCACCGCAGCGCAACCACCGTCATGTGTGTCTCTGGAGGCTATCCAGAAAACTATGAAAAAGGAAAGCCTATTTCTGGACTGGAAAACATAACGGATAGCATCGTATTTCATGCCGGCACAACCATCGAAAATGGTACAGTCGTAACCAGCGGCGGGCGTGTGCTGGCGGTGACCAGTTATGGAGGCGACTTTAAAAAGGCACTTAAAAAATCTTACCATAACATTGAGAAACTGGGCTACGATAAAATGTACTATAGAAAAGACATAGGATTTGATCTTTAGGTCGTGAATAGTACTATTTGGATACAAATAGTATAATGCACCGTGAAATAAAAAAGCCTTTACACTTTGCAGCGTAAAGGCTTTTCAGTAAAACTTACAAACTCTAGTGTTTTGAGCTGTATTTATGGCTGTCACCTAGAAAAGAGTGAGCCGTTTGTGAATGGTCTTCCTCGTTGTTTTGTTCAAAGATGCGCAACCGATTCATCCAGTAACCCAGAGCAGTAATCAAAATAAGGATAGCGACCCAGGTAACGACATTTGCCAGCCACCAGTTGTCTAGTTCCATCTCACGCACAGCGTCAAATGGTGCCATGAGCACGTTATCTGTCACGTCTTTTACACCTTCAAAAAAATCGTTCATTGCGGTCGCTTAACATTGTTACAAGCTGCAAAAATACTTTATAAATGCCGAAAATACCAGAATGGGTTATTATCAAAAACTAAAGTGCCTTACCCTCAATCAATTCCACCTCTGACGGTGTTTTGTCTAGCTCCAGCATCAGGCTGCTATAGTCCAGTTTCCAGCCTATGGTGGCGGCAAGTCCCTCCATCATCTGGATGGCGGTAAGGGCTTCTTTCTGGGCGGTTTGCATCAGACCGCTCTCAGGAATCTTGTCGATAATATGTTGTTTTGCGTTGCGGTTTGCCTCTGTCAGGTCATCACTGGTAAAACTGTTTGCCCAGCCCTCGCTCTTGTCGTAATAATTGAAATCAGTTTCTATGCTTAGCACCTGTGGCTGCGGGAAGTTTGTAAGGAAGATGGTCTTCTTTTCTGGATCGCTGTCCATCTGGATTTTGGTAAGGTCAAATCCCACATATGCCTTTGCGCTTACCAGAATGATGGCTTTTTTCTTTCCCAGCAGGAAATTAGCCACCTTATCCTTAACGTTCTTATAGTGATAGATTTCGGCAAAATCTCCCTCTACCGTGATGAACTTGCATACCGTGCGTATTTTTTCCATAAGCACGAGGCTTTGCTCGTTGCGGTTGTCTTTTTTACCGTTGCGGGCAAAGATCCTAAAAACAAAAAAAGCAACGACTGCGCCTACCGCAAGCCCGATGAATAATAACTCCATGACGTAAAGTTACGGTGTTGTGGGCAGATCAATCCAAAATTTTATATAGAACAGGGCGCGATGGTGCTGCATCATTTACAATGGGCGCCACCTGCAAGTTGAGAATATATAGGCCGTCCTTGATTCTATCTGGTGCGTAGATCAGTTCTGTGATCGTTGCGTGCAGGTCTTGTTTACCGTTAAAATTGAAGAATGCCTTGTGTGCTTTCAACTCACCGTTGTCCTTCTCTTTATCCACGCTGGGGAGATCTATGAGGAGGTGTTTTATACCGCTTTTGCGAAAGCGCAATGCTAAAGACTCCAGTAAATAGGGAGGATTTGTGTTTGAGTAATTGCGTGATTTTTTCTGATCGCCATTAGGAGTTGTCCTGATGATGACCGCCTCGACCGTTTTATCCATTTTGTCAAACATTTCTGAAGTGATGATCAGATCACCATCTTTTGCTAGAGGGTCAACCGTGATGAGTTGTGCCTTGAAGAAGTGTTTTTGCAGGGCATCGTTAACGCTGTGAAACTCTTGAGTAATATGACCGATGCATTCTGTATGCGTGCCGTGGCTATGCGGGTTGAAAAAAACATTGTTGAAATTGGTCGAGCCGCCCAGCGCCACTTTGCCTACATAACCATCCACCTCAACATGGGAAATCCTGGGCTGGTCTATGTACCAGGCACCTGCGCCGCCCTCGTGAGTAACCGGTAAGCTAATGTCATGAGGATTACTTAATCTACTTTGACGGATTCACTTTCTGTAAGCTGGATGGAGGTGTGCATGGACTCAGTAGTTTGGTTGCAGGAGATAAGGAACATACCTACCACCGCAAGAAAATATAATTTGTTTGTGGTTGTGATCATCAATGCAAGGTTTATAGACAGCAGGTAAATCGATAAAACTACAAGACAATTCAGAATAACCTTTATGGCTACGAGGGATAATAAAGATTAAATGATTTGCCCTGTAAGATACATTAAATAATAAGTCATAAAACTCATTAACGCTAGGTATAAGTGTGCGCTTTTAATATGAAATTTCACCATAATCCATCGTATCAGAAAATAAATACTACACATTCCGGGGATTACAATGCCTGGGATGGAAAACAATTCATAAAACACATCATATAATACATAATATGTAACCTGAGTCTTTGAAAGAAACCAGAAAATTAAGTAGCCGATCTGAGCAATAGCAAGCAAGCGATCAAGAATTTGCAAAAGTGACATTCCTTTATGGATGAGTACCATTTTGTGCGGTCTATAGTTATACCCTAAAATTAGCACATCTATTTATAATTCACCCCTGAGCAGGGTTTTTCATTAAAATATCTTATAGATAATCTGTAAGAATTTATCAACCAAACAAACCATGATAAATAGTATTATGCAGTCGATTGCCACTATTATAAGCAATCTGAATCATGAAGTTCTAGATCAATTTAGATAGGCATAATATCTTGTATGAATGCAAAATAACGATTTGATAGCTCTAGCTCACTTCTACACTTAAGCTAGAATTTCTCTGCCAAAGCTATCAAATAAGTACCTAAGCACATAACAGCCACGTATAAATGCGGAATCTTAAAAGAGAATTTTTTTTATTCCCCACCTCACTATAAAATAAATAAATACACTCATGGGAAATAGCAAGGCAGGAATCCATAACAACTGTAAAAAAATACTAACGTAAGACTCATTAACTAAATAAGTAGACCAAGTCATAAACCAAAATAGGATTACGACCAGTGACATATATAAAAACATTTTATCAGTTCTATTCATCGACTTAATTCAAAAACACTAAAACCATGACAATATTACAATGCTATTAAACTCTGTGGCAGTTATGAATTTTACACAACTATTAATCCATCAATTTACCTAGAATATTCTGAATGCGTATGCAACTGCATATATCAACAAACCCGAAACAAACTAAATAAATTTAGCTTCTGAGGTATAAGACAATACACAGGATAACAATATGGAGACCTGTACCAATAGAAATATGGTGTCCGATTTAATCAAAGAAAATTTGTTTACCATTGTAGTAGGCAAATTTTACTATAAAAATAGTGTTTTTCTTTCATTTTGAAAGTGGCTTTTTAGTTTCTTCTTACGATTATCAATAACTAAAATTCAAAATTTTTTAGTTCCTTAAAATTTCTCTACGTAAGCAATAACATATATAGAAAGACCGAATAGGCATAAATATAAATTTGGTTTTCTCCAGCTGAATTTTGACATAACCAATCGGATAAAAAAATAAGTGCTGCAGCAAATCGGTGCTAACAATGCAAAGAACCACCCCATTTCAAAAACTATATCAAACAATACCGTGCTCGCCACGGGGGTCATTGCAAGTAACCAAAACAGATAACTAGCAGCCAGAATTGCTATTCCTAATCTATCCAAAACGGTTCTATCTAACATGATGTCAAGCTACAATTTTATGATGAACAAATCCCCACTGGATGGATCCAATATAAAAGGAATTAGATCAATAATAAACAGAATATTGCTTTCAAGGGTTATTCCTTACATTCCACTAGCGCCTCCTGCGTTCTTTCCAGTCCCCAGCGAGGATCAAATCCATTAGGCTTATCATCTTTGAAAAGTCACGATCGCTCTCTCTAGGCCTCTCGCAGTATGGTTTTGTGTCTTTACCAAAAAAACGCGCACTGCCTATCATCCATTGCGCGTGATTGCTCACGACCCGGGGATTGTCCGGTGCCAGTTTTAATGCTTTTTGGTACAGGGCAGTTGTAGGACCCGAGAGTTTCATTCCGTAAGCACCGCTATCATAGGTAATCCATGCAGTATTGAGTAGGCCTTGCAACACCATGATCTCTGGATTTTCTGGCGAATTCATTTCTGCCTGGTCTAAAAATTCTTTGGCCTTATCCAGGTGGTTCACTGTAGTTTCCTTGTCATGTTGTCCCCAGCCGCTGTTTATATGGTAGTGAGCAGCATAGTAGGCTGGTTGCCATTTGTCTTCTTCCGCAGCGGCGATGCGTTCAAACAATACACCTGCTGCGTCGTAATCAGTTTGCATGAGTTGCATAGCCTTTGTCATGGCTTTTTCATAATTGCCCTGAGCAGAAATACCAAATGAAACAAATAAAATCAGAATGGAGGTAATAGCTTTCATGGTGTTTGTTTTTAGTTTACACCATAAAAATAGGAAGACACTCTAGAGTCAAAATACTTAAGCTTACCCAGCTGTAACTTTTATAAACTGAACTGTAACTATGGCTAAAGACAGCCATGAACCATAGGACTGTTTCAACGTTTATAAGAATCATGTTCTGGATTACAAAGTCTTGAATAATGCTCTGGCAATACAGCCATGTCACAATGAGCCTAATACTTTAATACGGTAGTTTTGTACTTTTGAAATATGATGGATAGGGAAAGCATATTAGATACATTGAAAAATTCAAAATCGTACTTTTTTGAAAGTTACCCTATTGCGTCTCTAGCGTTGTTTGGTTCATTTGCGAGAGGCTGCCACAATGAACATAGTGACGTAGATCTTCTCGTTCAATTCAATCAATCGGTAGGTTCTAGATTTATTGATCTCGCAAATGAACTTGAATCGACTCTAGGGCGTAAAGTTGATCTGGTTTCAGCTAACGGTATTAAAAAGAAATACTACTATGAAATAGTTTCAGACCTGGTCTATGTCTAGAAGAAATAATCTAATCCTACTTCAGGATATGCTGGATTCCGTGATTCTGATTGAAAAATATATTGATGGAATGGAATCGGACGTCTTTCTAGAAGATCAAAAAACCAAAGATGCAGTTGTCAGAAATTTTGAGATCATAGGTGAGGCAGCTACAAGAATTGATTCAGACTTTCAACGCAAGAATAATAGCATAGCATGGAACCGGCTTAGAGGTTATCGTAACAGATTGATTCATGAGTATTTTGGTGTTGATTATGATATTGTTTGGAATATTATAATTAACGATTTACCAGTGTTGAAAGATGATTTAAATACAATTATTGAAAAGTTGTAAGACTAACTTTCAGCTTTGTTTTTAGCCAATCTAACTTGTTTTGTCCGCTTTCGCGAAAGCGGAATTACAAAAACACTACAAATTATCCAGCTGGTTATCATTCCCCCCTATCGTCCAGAAAAAACCGACAAAGAAAAACCGATCTGCGACCTGGCCTATCGCCCTGCGGTTAAAGGTGCCCGTGACGTCTGGAGTATTGCTGTACTGGTAGTTAAAGACATTCTCCCTGCCCAGCACATTACCCACGCTGGCGTAAATGATCTTTTGGTCATCGATCAGGTATGCCCAATTCAGGTCTAGCGACTGGAATGACTTTGTGCGATCGTTGAGAAAACCCGGCTGGTTAGCATTTGTAAAAGGACGACCGCTGGCAAAAGTATAGGTAAGCCCCACCTGCGATTGCCAGTCCTCAATCCAGTATTTCCCCACTAGATTCAAATTGTGGTCTGTTGCATAATTAGGAGTCACCTGACTGGGGAAATTGCGTTCCAGCCGCTCAGTATCCAGATAGGAATAACTGACCCAATAATCCAGATTCTTGATGGACGTCTCATCCCGCCAAAACAAGTCCACACCTCCCGCGTAACCAGAACCACCATTAGCATACTGGCTATCAAATTGAGGTATCGCATTGTTTGCGCTACCCAATGGCGCGTCGAACGTGACTAGGTCATCATAGGCCTTATAGAATCCCTCAATGCGCAACATGCGCTTGTTTTTATTGTATAAAAAGTTGGCTATAAAATGCCGTGCATTTTCTACTTCAAGGGCGGGCTGGTATTGCTGGATGTTGTTTTGGGATTGCTGGAAAAAGTTACCGTAAGCCAGTGAGATCTGGCTGGCTGGGGTCAGGCTCAGAGCCGCACTCAAACGAGGTGATAATTTGAAACTATCATTGACACCGTAATAATCGCCGCGCAAGCCAGCTTTAAAGGCAAGATCTTTTGAGGCAAAGATCTCGGTTTCGGCAAAAAGCGCGGTGAGACCGTAGTCCAATCCTGTATCAAAATTCCCGAACTGCGATTCAATATCCTCTGCATAATCAACGATAAATTGCTCTGCGCCAAAATTGAGCTTGTAGTAATTGTTCCATCTTTTCTGCAATCTCACTTTAGCATGAAAGGCATTCTCTCGAGCTTCTAATGCCGTGCTTGCAAACTGCCCGTCGTTGCTGTCATGCGCCAGGCTGATGCCCGTTTCTATCTTCCAGCTGTCATTTAAGTCACCCAGATAATTTAGGTTTCCGTAATAGTTGCGATTTGTGATGCCTACAAAAAAGCCGCTGGGATCGTTGATGTCTTCTTGGATTATACTGAAGTTACTGTATGAATATGCGCTATAGGCCTTGAATAAGCCTTTGTTTAACTTATGTCTATAGACAGCTTCACCACTCAGGCTCTGGAATGGATCCTCAAAACGGTTGTTTTGTGGGATGATCTCGTTATACGGGGCGAGGTTGATGTAGGCGACATTTGCACTTAGGCTATTGTCACCCCAAATTTGCGTGTTACCCACGCTGCCTCCCACACTCATAATCCCTATGTCTGTCTTTTCTTCTTCAGGAAAATCGGTAGTGTTTAACAATAGCACGCTGGAAAGCGCATCACCAAATTCTGCACTATAACCTCCCGTGGAAAAAGTAATTCCATCAAATAGAAACGGCGAGAACCTGCCACGGGTGGGAATGTTGCCGGTGGTAGGTGTAAAGGGTCTGAAAACACGGTTCCCGTCTATGAAAATCTGCGTTTCTTCTGCACGGCCGCCGCGTACAAAAAGACGCCCATCATCTGGATTTGCGCTGGTTCCTGGCAGCGTTTGCAATGCGCCCACAAAATCGCCTACGGCACTCGCGGTGGTCACCACGTCCAGTGGTTTAAGCGCATTCACCTTTGTGTTGTCCCCAGCACTGAAACTTCCCGCACTCAGTACTACGGTGTTGAGGGAATTCATGCTTTCGCGAAAGCGTATCTCAAGACCCACCATCTTGCCCACAACCGTCTCCAGTCTGTAGGATTCATATCCCAGCGAACTCGCCACGAGCGTTTGAAGGCCAATTTCTGTGGTTGTAAATGAGAATTTACCGTCCAGATCTGTCGTGGCACCATCGTAGGTTCCCTCAAGAAAGACATTGGCACCTAGAACGGATTCGCCTTTTTTATCGGTTATCCTACCAAAGATCGTGGTCTGGGCAGCTAGAAATAACGTAAATAATAAGCTTACGGTAGTGAGTAAAGTTCTCATGGCTCTTTGATTGTGGGTCAAAGGTGCGGGCAATAGTCTCATTTTAAAATTTCAAACTACTCAATTGCTAGATAGCGGTACTGAGTCGTTGTAAGGTCGAGATTGTGATACAGTCGGGGAGGATTTCACGCATTCCCTATCTTTATCCCAGAAAAAAGAAAGATGAATAAATTATTAGGAATAGCCGCGCTCGCAGGATTGATAGGCTGCAGCTCAAATCAAGAGGCAGTAGCCCAAAACAATATGCCAGAAACCTCGCAGAACAGCGTGACACGCGATTACTGGCAGCAGCATGCAGATTATAAGATGGAGGTGGACATGAATGTTGAAAACTTCAACTATACGGGAACGCAAGAACTGGTGTACACAAACAACTCTCCAGAAACAATGGATCGTGTTTATTACCATCTATTCTTCAACGCGTTCCAGCCTGGTAGCCAGATGGACGTGCGCTCGCGCACCATTGCAGATCCAGATCCACGGGTGGGGTCACGCATCGAGAAACTAACAAAAGATGAGCAAGGCATGCTGCGTGTCATGAACCTGCGTCAGGATGGGAAGGAATTGACTCCCATAGAAGAGGGAACCATACTTATCGTAGATCTTGCCCAGCCGCTCAAGCCAGGTGCAAGCACAAAACTCACACTGGACTTTACAGGACAGGTTCCCAAACAAATACGCCGCAGCGGCCGTGATAACGCAGAGGGCGTTGCACTTACCATGACTCAGTGGTTTCCTAAAATGGCAGAATTTGACAAGACTGGCTGGAATACCAGCCCGTATGTAGGCCGGGAGTTCCATGGTGTGTGGGGTGACTTTGATGTAAAAATTAATATTGACAAAGACTACACCATCGGCGGGACGGGATATCTACAAAACCCAGCAGATATAGGTCATGGTTATGACAAGCCTAATTCTGGTCCTGCCCAAGGTAAGAATGGTAAACTGACCTATCATTTCAAAGCTCCCATGGTGCACGACTTTGCCTGGGCGGCAGATCCTGATTTTACACATGATATCTATAAAGGAGCAAATGATGTGGATCTTCATTTCTTCTATAAGAATGATGAAGTTATCATGGAGAACTGGAAAAAACTACAGCCAGATACTAATAAGATGCTTGAGTTCTTCAACGAGAATATCGGGCCTTATCCTTACAAGCAATACAGCGTGATACAAGGTGGAGATGGTGGTATGGAATACGCCATGTGTACCATGATCACTGGCGGTAGGGAATATGGAAGTCTAGCAGGTGTGACTGCACACGAGTTTGCGCACAGCTGGTTCAATCATATACTGGCTACAAACGAGTCAAAACATGAATGGATGGATGAAGGTTTTACCACCTACATTTCAAATCTAGCGATGGACGAGATTTATAACCGCAATGCAGACAATCCCAATGCTGGATCTTACCGCGGTTATCTTTTTCTGGCAAATTCTGGGCAGGAGCAGCCTGCAACTACACACGCAGACCGCTACGCAACAAATAGGAATTATGGTATAACTGCGTACTCAAAGGGATCCGTATTTCTGGCTCAACTGGGATATATCGTAGGTGATGAGGTGCGCGATCAGATCATAAAGGAATACTACGACACCTGGAAGTTCAAGCACCCAGATCCCAATGACTTTAAACGCGTTGCAGAAAGAGTGAGCGGCATGGATCTGGACTGGTACCTGCGCGACTTTATCATGACGACTAACAAGATCGATTACGCCATTCAAGATGTTGCTGATAAAGATGCCGGCGCCCGGGTAGATATAGAGCGCAAGGGTTTAATGCCCATGCCTCTGGACATAGAGGTCACTCTACAAGATGGTAAAAAAATGATGTTTTACATTCCACTAGAAGAAATGCGTGGTGAGAAGAGTGTGGATGGCGAGGTATCTGTTTTAAATGACTGGGCGTGGGCTTATCCCACCTATTCCATGAGTCTGGATGGAGTAAAGAAATCGCAAATCGAGGTAATTACCATCGACCCCGCAGGCATGATGGCAGATGCAGATCGTGAGAACAATATCTGGAAAAAGTAATATAGACTAGACTATTCCAGTAGTATGAACCGCATCAGTCGTTAAAGATTGATGCGGTTTTTATTTACGCTTTCGCGAAAGCGTAATCATCTTCCACAACTGCAAATTGTAAAAGCTCAATGAACGATTAGTGCAAGAAACCTTTAATAACAAACCCGTTATTAAAGGTTAGACCCCTCAAACTTTAATAACGCAGATCGTATTAAAACTTACTACCTTTAAACTTTAATAACTAATCCATTATTAAAGGTTTGGATAATGATTGAACTAAGCACTTACAAATCGGGGAACTATACGGGGAATAGCCTAGGATATGACTGCTTCCAGCCCAGTACAATCAATGGGCAGTGGCTGTGGACTGAACCTAAAATCAATCAATTGCTGCAGGAAGCGAGTATAAAACTGGGCGAGCTCAACTCACTATCACGTATAGTTCCAAATGTGGATATTTTTATAGAGATGCATGTTGCTAAGGAGGCAGTAAAAAGTAGCAGGATCGAGGGAACCCAGACACACTTGAGCGAGGCGTTCATGTCTGAAGAAGAAATCATTCCATCCAGACTTGAAGACTGGCAGGAAGTTAGAAATTATGTAAAGGCAATGAATACAGGTCTTGAATCCCTATCAGAGCTACCACTCTCATCCAGATTATTCAAGAAATTACATTTCCATCTACTGCAGAGCGTGAGGGGTAAAGAAAGACAGCCTGGCGAGTATCGCTCAAGTCAAAACTGGATAGGTGGCGCAAGCCTCACAGATGCGGTATTTATACCACCACAACATTCAGATATCCCCAGATTGATGGGAGATCTGGAGAATTTTATTCACAACCAGGATATTAATGTACCAGAACTGGTACGCATAGCTATTGCCCATTACCAGTTTGAAACTATTCATCCATTTCTGGATGGTAATGGAAGACTGGGTAGATTGATGATTACACTCTATCTAGTTTCTAAGAATATTCTGGATAAACCCCTGCTCTACCTATCCTCATATTTAGAGAAGAATAAAAGTTTATATTATGATAATCTCATGCGGGTGAGGACCCATGGCGACATGCGCCAGTGGATCATTTATTTTTTGGTAGGCATGAGAGATACCGCCTCAAAAGCCGTTGATACACTGGGGACACTTATGGACTACAAAGAATCCACAGAGTTGATGGTAAGGGAAACGATGGGAAGACGTGCGTCCAGCGCCTTGATTTTACTTAACTACCTATTTAAAAACCCAGTATTGTCCAGTGTGGAAAAGGCTGCACAAATATGCAATTGCAGCTATCCATCCGCAAACAATATTGTAGCAAAGTTACAGGAGCTGGGTCTACTTATCGAGGTGACCGGCCAGACCAGAAGTAGGGTTTTTTCTTTTGAACCCTACATAGATATCTTAAAGGATTGAGAGATGACTGACCAGAACAAAAACTTCCCCCTCTCAAAACCCCAAAAATTAAAAAGCAAGATCGCCATCGACCAGCTCTTTACCCACGGGCAATCTGTGCGCAAAGGAGCCATTAGAGCCGTTTATCAAAAAGTGGATGGTGACCGGTTGCCGCAAGTGGGATTTAGTACGTCTAAGCGGTTTTTTAAAAAAGCCGTGGATCGCAACCGGGTCAAGCGATTGTTGCGTGAGGCGTATCGATTGCATCAGCACGATCTGCAGCTACCAGGCCAGACCAGCCTGAATATCATGTTTCTTTTCCAGAGTCCCAAATTACCAGAATACGCTGCCGTGGAACGATTAATGATTGCTATCCTGAAAGACTTAAGTAAGAGACTCAAGAAATAACCGCGCTGTGAAAACGTTATGGTATGTGCACTAGTTATTTATCGCTCGTGTTTACTTGATATGGTTTCTTACCTTTATCATTGATTTCCTATCTTATGAAAACCTTTTTCCGCAAAAAATATATCCTACTCTCTGCCGTAACGCTAGTCGCGGTAGGCAGCCTTAGTTTCAAGAATGACTTTTTTGAGATCGCAAAACAGATCGAGATCTTTACAGAGATGTACAAGCAGGTCAACATGAATTATGTGGATGAGACCAGCCCAGCAAATCTGATGGACAATGCCATCGAGGGAATGCTGGAGGGACTGGATCCCTACACCGTTTACTGGACTGAACAAGAAGTAGAGAAAAGCAAGATCAACCAGCGCGGCTCTTTTACGGGCATAGGCGCAAACGTGAGCACAAGCGATGATAAGATCGTTATCATGGAGCCCTGGAAAGATTACCCGGCAGATAAGGCTGGACTCAAGGCAGGCGATGAAATCATTAAAATCAACCATGTTACCCTGGCAGATTACAGCGAGAATGCTGGCGAACTGCTCAAGGGATCAGCGGGGTCTGAGGTTACCGTGACCTATACAAGACAGGGTAAAACAAATACGGCCACACTCACCCGGGCGGCAGTAGAAGTAAAAGCGGTGCCGCATTACAGCATGGCGACAGAGGACATAGGTTATGTCGTGCTTTCTAAATTCAATGCAAAGGCCAGTCGAGAGACCAAGGATGCGATAAAGGAACTTGAAAAGCAAGGTGCTAAAAAAGTAATCTTGGATTTACGCGGTAACCCAGGCGGCTTGCTCAGTGAAGCGGTGAATGTTTCAAATCTTTTTGTGCCCAAAGGAAAGCTGATCACCAGCACACAATCCAGTATTGGTAAATACAACAAGACCTACCTCACAAAACGCAATGAGGAATTTCCAGATATGCCGCTCGCCATTCTTATCAATGGGCGCAGCGCCAGTGCCAGCGAGATCGTGAGCGGTAGCATTCAGGATTATGACCGTGGGGTTCTTGTGGGAGCGCGCAGTTTTGGCAAGGGGCTGGTACAAAGGCCTAAGCCTCTTTCCTACGGTACACAAGTAAAGATCACCATCTCGCGCTACTATACGCCTAGCGGTCGTTGTATTCAGGCCTTGGATTACTGGAACCGCGATGAAAATGGTGATGCGGTACGCACCGCGCAAAAAGATTACAATGCATTCCAAACGCTCACCAGCGGCCGTACAGTATATGATGGCGGCGGTGTGCTACCAGACGTGGAGCTGCCCAGTGCGGCCTACTCCCCCATCACCACTGCGCTGCTCAAGGAAAACGCCATCTTTGATTATGCCACAAAATACTACTACGACCACCAGCATGATGACCTGATGGAGTTTGAGTTTACGGATCGGGATTTCACGGATTTTGTAAATTGGCTAGAAGATCGTGGATTTGATTTTGAGACTGTTACAGAGTCCGCTTTCGCGAAAGCGTACACAGCAGCAACAAAAGAAGAATTGAACGACGATATTGATAGCTCATACAGCTCGATGATGGATGCCATCGCCAAGGCAAAAAAGAAAGATGTAAAGGACAAAAAAGCTGAAATCCAGAGTCTTCTAAGCGATGAAATCGTAAAACGCTACTTTTACCGTGATGGATTGTATAAATATCAGATAGCCAACAACCCAGAAATCAAAACCGCCATCGAGATCCTGAATGATCCCGCCCGCTATAAAAAGATCCTACAATAAGTGAACCGACTGTTATACATACTGTTTTTCCTGGCAAGTACCGCGCAGGCGCAGCTGATCGAGCAGCACAGCGTCTATTTTAACGTGGATAAGGATCAGTTTGTTGATTCTGAGGGCAGGCAACTGGATAATTTTCTGGACGACTTGTTGTACAAACCTTTGCTGGATGTAAAGATCCTGGGGTATTGCGATGATCGCGGTTCCTATGCTTACAATCTGGATCTGTCTAACCGCCGGGTAGAGACCGTATCTGACCATTTGCAGCAGCATAGCATAGATGTTTCCCATATCTCAAAAAAGGTGGAGGGAAAAGGCGAGGTGGCGCTCACACGGGAAGAAACCAGCGACGATTCCATCAGCGATGAGCGGGCAGAAAACAGGCGGGTGGATATTATTTTCAGCTTGAGTGCGGCCAAAGTCAAGCAGATCAAAATCAAAAAGCTGAGCCGCGAAAACCTCACCGAGAAAGAAGAAAAGGTGATCGATGAGTACGAGAAATCTGCCATAGAGAGGCTGCAAGACAGCGTTGTAACTTCAGATTTTGAGGTTGTTGAAGTGGATGATGACCTGCTGGACATACCCACAAAACTGGATCCACCGGTAGATAATAATACGGAGCCATTCAGAACGCTGTTGAGCAAAAACCTCAAAAAAGGGCAAGTCATACGTCTGGAAAACATTCTGTTTTATAAAGGACGTAGCACGATGCTGGAAGAATCTGAACCGCTGCTGGAACGAGTCGCAGAAATCCTGCAAGCGAGAAAAGACATTGAATTTGAAATCCACGGCCATGTGTGCTGCATCAATCCCTACTATGAGGATGCCTACAATCGGGATACCCGCAAGAATCACCTTTCTAAAGACCGTGCGCGATCCATCTACAAAAAGCTGATGCGTCGTGGCATAAGCAGCGACCGTATGAAATATATAGGTTTCGGTAGGTCTAAGCCGCTGGGCGGCAGCGATAAGCTGGACAGACGTGTAGAACTTTATATTACCAAGATAGGTACGGAATAAATCTACCTAGCAACCTTTTTTGACGTAAGACGTAAGACTTAGACCTGCGGTCTAGACTCAAGATTTTAGTTTTGAAAAAACTTTAGACTAGTTCTGCACAAATGTGTTTGAGATTTGGTGCTTGGGATTTGAGATCATTGAAGAACGGTGTTGCTCTCATGCTAGAGTTTTAAAAGTACCGGTAAGTTTTGAATTCTTAATGATTTTATATCGTGTCCCCCTTTGGGGGCTCGGGGGGATTGCAGTTATCGTAAAATTTAGTTTTCTTGTAAAATGCGACATTGTTCTCAATCTGGCTCTGAAAAAACAACCTACACTTAAATTCAATAACTTAAGAATTTTCAACACGCCTTGGACATTTCGGCAAGCTCAATGTAAAACAGGCTCTGGCTGCAAAAGAAATTCAAAATTAGATTTGAGATTTGTTGCTGGGGATTTAAGATTATGGAATAACGGTGTTGCTCTCAAACCATTTTTTAAACACTTAATCAAACAGCAAAAATACTGTCACACTAAGCCTGTCAAAACAATTGCCTGAAATGGATGGCGAAGGGAATTTCAACACGCCATCGACATTTCGGCAAGCTCAATGTAAAACAGGCTCTGGCTGACAAATGTGATGGTATAGGTGAATTTGAGATTTGGAGTTTGATATTTGTGATTTTCCTGCCATGGTGAGTTTCTCCAATCACAAATGCCAAAAGCAATAGAATTAACACCGATGAGACTATTTTGAGCGCTTACCAATCGTAATATTGCGATGAATATGGGATTAGTCAAAACAGAAGTCTTCACGCAGCAGCAAAATCAGACTGCGCAGCTATGCAAGGCGCTAGCGCATCCAGCCAGGATCGCGATACTGGAACATTTACTCGCGCAAGAAAACTGTGTATGTGGTGATATTGTGGAAAACATAGGCCTGGCACAGGCAACCGTTTCCCAGCATCTTAAAGAACTCAAGAAAATAGGCCTGATCACAGGAACTGTAGAGGGTAGAAATATTTGCTATTGTATCGACCCAGCAACCTGGAAACAAGCTGGACATATCATCCAAAGATTTCTAACCAAACAACCCAATACCGATTGCAAAACCTGCTAAAAAAATATCATGACATTATCTGAACTCATACAATACCTAGAACAAATTGATCAACTAGACGTAAGTCTTGCTAATGGTGAGACCATTCCGCCACATTTCCACGTGACTGAGGTAGGCGTTATCACCCGCCGGTTTATGGACTGCGGTGGGACAGGTCGTGTGGAAAACAAGGTTAATCTGCAGCTATGGATAGATCAAGACACAGATCACAGATTACTGCCTGAAAAATTATTGGGCATCGTAAAAAACACCGAGGAATTTCTCGCGATTCCTGGAGAATACCAGGTTGAGGTGGAGTATCTGCAAGACACCATCGGTAAATACGGGATAGAAATAAGCGACAATATACTTGTGCTAACCCCCACACAAACAGCTTGTCTGGCAGAAGAGGCCTGCGGAATCGCGCCTAAGGCTGAAAAACCTAGAATCAGAATATCACAGCTCAACCAGTCCTGCGCACCTGGATCTGGTTGCTGTTAATCAAGTATCTGTTCAAAAGTCCAAACCATGATTTATCAAAAAATACACGACCAAATAGAAAATTTGGACTTCTCAAAAATACCGACAGAGCGCAAAGAGATTTTAGATCAGATGGCGCAAGTGGTCTCAGCTATTATTGAGCAAGGAAAAGAAGTCAAGCTCAATTTTATCTGTACGCATAATTCACGGCGTAGCCATCTGGCACAGGTATGGACTCAAACACTTGCCAGCTATTATAAAATACCAGGCATTCTGTGTTTTTCGGGTGGTACAGATGCTACTGCCATTTATCCAAGTGTTCTAAAAACTGTGGAATCCCAAGGCTTTAAAATAGAAAAGCAATTGGATGCTAGACACCTGATCAGGTATAGCGATGATGCGCCAGCCGTTGTGGGTTTTTCAAAGGTTTATAATGATGATTTTAATCCGCAGACGGGTTATATCGGAGTGATGGTGTGCGATGATGCGTATGAGAACTGCCCGCTGGTTTTTGGTATGGATCACCGGTTTGGCCTCACGTTTACAGATCCCAAACACTCTGACGGCAGTGCTCAAGAGGCAGGAACCTATGCTGCTACCAGCCTGTTGATCGCTAGCCAAATGAAATATTTCCTAAGCCTAGTCAAATGAAAAAGCAACTGGATTTCCTGCCACGTTATCTAACGCTCTGGATTTTTATTGCCATGGGCATCGGTATTTTGCTGGGTAGATTTATGCCTGATTTTCCTACGGCAATTGATCGTTATACCACGGGTACAATCAACATTCCGCTGGCGATAGGGTTGATATTAATGATGTATCCACCGCTCGCCAAAGCAGATTACAAGCTGCTGCCACAAGTCTTTAGAAATACCAAGGTGTTGAGTATATCTCTGGTTCTCAACTGGATCATAGGACCTGTACTCATGTTTGTACTGGCTATTTTATTCCTTTCAGATCATCCAGAATATATGGTGGGATTGATTTTGATAGGCTTGGCACGTTGTATTGCCATGGTGCTGGTATGGAATGACCTAGCTGATGGTTCACCAGAATATGGCGCAGGATTAGTTGCGCTCAACAGTATTTTTCAGGTTTTTGCCTATTCATTCTATGCGTGGATTTTTATCACCGTATTGCCGCCCTATTTGGGATTTGACGGCGTCATCGTGGATATAAGTATTGCCACGATTGCAGAAAGTGTGGCCATTTATCTGGGAATACCGTTTTTGATGGGAATCCTGACCCGCTGGATTGCCATATCGACTAAGGGAAAAGAATGGCTGGAAACAGTTTTTCTACCCGCCATATCGCCAATTACCTTGATTGCGTTGCTAGCTACGATTATAGTCATATTCTCGCTCAAGGGCGACATGATCGTGGAATTGCCCGGTGACGTGCTGCTGATCGCTGTTCCTTTGTTGATCTATTTTGGCATCATGTTTTTAATAGGATTCTTTGTGAGCAAGTGGCGCGGCGCCAGCTATACAGAGAATGCAGCCATCTCATTTACTGCTGCGGGCAACAATTTTGAACTGGCTATTGCAGTGGCAATCGCGGTTTTTGGTCTGGACTCTGGGCAGGCATTTGTAGGAGTGATAGGTCCGCTGGTAGAAGTTCCCGCCTTGATTCTTTTGGTGCGGTTGGCGTTTAGGTTGAAGAAAAAATATTATCCAGCGTTGGCAGGGTGATGGTGGTTGTTACGCTTTCGCGAAAGCGCAATAAAAAAAACCCCCAGTAATCTATTAATCAGTAGTATAAATCATCGCCTGATGCGGTATACCGTCTTCCAGGTATTCCTCTCCCACCTTACTAAAACCCAGCTCTGAGTAAAAGGTGTTCAAATAACATTGCGCAGATATCTTGATGGGCAGCATGTCTCGATGGATCAGATAATTCATGCTGGCCTGCATGATTTGCTTGCCATAAGCCTTGCCGCGGGCAGATTGATCCACCACTACCCTACCTATGCTGGACTGATCAAAATAATCCCCCGGCTGGAAAATACGTGCGTAAGCAACCAGCTGATCCCCAGAAAAACCCATGACGTGAATCGCTGCCGCATCCTTATTGTCAATATCCTGATATACGCAATCCTGCTCCACGACAAATACCGCACTGCGCAGTCTGAGCATCGCGTACAGCTCATAGGTATTTAACTCAACAAAGGGTTTTATGGTAATGTGCATGAGGGCAGTAATCTAGAACTTTTTAGGAACATTGTTAGAACGCGGCGCCTTTACTCCCACCCTAATATCCGTAATCAGTTTCTCGAGCATGTTGCCCAGTTCTTCATTGCCACGTGCCATCTCATCCTGGCGGATGATGTCCAGCTCCTCAAGGACCTCAACCTGTTCATCCTCATCATAGAGTTCGATTTCTTTCCAGATATCCAGCAGCTTTTTCTGCGGATGAACGGCGGTGGTGATCTGGTGGATGATGATGCCGGCTTCTTTTTTCATGTAGTGGAGTAATTGATGAATTTAATTCATAAATCGGGAAATAGAGGCAGGAACAAAATGATAGTTGCTACCTCATCTTTTCTGATTTTTTATTGGGTGTTTCTAGATAGCTGTATATCCACCATCTATCAGGTAGTAACCACCCGTCATAAAAGAAGATTTATCACAGGAAAGAAAAAGAACCAATTGAGCAACCTCTTCTGGTGTACCCAGTCTTTTCATGGGATGCTTTTCTATAAGTTGTTCTATCATCTTATCATCCAGACTTTCCAGTAAAGGCGTATCGATATAAGCAGGCCCTACAGCGTTGCATCGTATATTCTGATTACCGTATTCTGCACCTATATTTTTTGTGAGTCCTACCACTGCGTGCTTAGTCGCTGTATAGGCAGCGGAATTAGGAGCTGCAACCGTACCATGAATAGAGGCCATATTTACGATCACGCCGCCACCGTTCTTACTCATGTGTTCCAAAGCGTATTTACAACCATAGAACACGCCGTTCAAGTTGATATCCACGACCTTGTTCCAGCTTTCGCTGGAATAATCACCGGTCAGGTTTTTTTCACCGCCTATACCTGCATTGTTACAGACAATGTCCAGACCGCCATATTTATCTACGGTCTGATCAAATAGTCTTTCCACTTCTGTGTCTTTTGACGCATCTGCCTCTATAAAATAGGCCTCACCACCCGCTGATTCAATCTGGTTGACGACTTTTAAACCACTCCCTTTATCTATATCATTGATAACAACTTTTGCGCCCTGATCAGCATATAGCCTTGCTATTGCTTTCCCTATTCCTGATCCCGCACCTGTTACCAGTGCAACTTTATTTTTCAATTCTTTCATCACTTGTGATTTAATCTTATGAAATTAAATAAACAGAAATTGATAAGCGTTTGGGGCATGTTAATAATAGAATTCAGAAATCTTAAATAATTTTATAGGCTATAGACCTTGATTTTATAACGGAATCTTTGATCTATTACCTATGTAGGTAGAATTTGTTATCCAGCTAACCAATCACTTCTTGTTTCGCCAACGCAGGCTGTTCTGATTGTGTTCCAGTAGAAGTTGCTCATCAGTTTTATAGTTTTCCAGTAAATGAATCACCTTATCCAGCTGCTCTTCTGATAGGTTTTTATACGCAGGTGACTTTACCTTTTTCTTCCACATGTCTCCCACCGCATTATCCAGCGCGATGCGCCAGTAGCAATGGTTGTCAAAGTTGTGATGGGGGTAGATATTAGGTAGGTCGTTGCCTAGATCAAAGTATTTTTTTTGATGGTGATCGCGGGTCATTGATCAACAAGAAATCTTCCCTACCCTGCGCTCGTGTCTACCACCAGCAAAATCAGTATCTAAAAAAGTTGTTACCATCGCTACTGCTTGTGGGATTGATGTAAATCGTGCCGGGATGCATATTACGTTTGCATTGTTGTGTTCACGAGATAGCGCAGCGATCTCCTTTGTCCAGCACACTGCACCGCGCACCTTGCTGTATTTATTGACTGTCATAGAAACTCCCTGCGCACTGCCGCAAATAACAATACCTAGATCTGCATTTCCCTGCTGGATATCCTTTCCTACCGCATGGGCAAAATCTGGATAGTCAACACTATCGGTTGAGTCCGTTCCGTGGTTTGTGATGTCGTGGCCACGCTCTTTGAGAAGTTCAACAATAGCTTGTTTATACTCAGGACCAGCATGGTCGTTTCCTATGGATATTCTCACGGTACAGGGTTTTGAATGACAAAAATAGTGACTTCTCACACCATTATAAGGTTATCAACTCCCACGGCTATCCACAGACTTATAAAGGACGGATAAGGTGTTCATAAGAACTGATAGATTTGTCTTGCTTTTGAATCTTAAAATTTTCATAAGGACGTCATGCTGGGAAAACCAAATTATAACTCTGGTATTTTTGGTAAAGTTGTCAGTCACCATTTCAAACTTGTTAACACCAGAGGGATAAGCCGATTTTCAACATTTGATTGTGGATGGAACTTATCAACCTTGTGCGTAAAAGAGTCACATTTTTGCTATCCTGTTTCTTTACAATTACTTAACAAATGGATAAGGTGTGGATAAGATGTGATAAACTCAAACGAAGCTGTAAAACAACTTTAATTCATCAAAACGATACCGCTATCCACACTACATCATCATCATCAATTTTTATTTTTAAAAGAAGAAAAAGGAATATGTAGTTCTATAGAATGTTGATAAGGTGTTTTGACTTTTTGAGGTATCGATTCATGCGGCACTGGATGATGTTTTTTAACCTGTGTGTTGTTACAGATGTCAGGTGAAGTAAATTCCAAATCACAAGCTTCAAATTTCAATCAAGTTTTGTGTAGAAAATGGACGCCGGTTGAGAGGAATGTCAGTAATGGAATTTTGTAGAGATGTCCATCGTTAAAATTAACCCTGTCTCGACTCTCGCTCGACATAGCACTTCGATAATGTTCTCAGATATGGAATTATGTTGTTTTGTTAGGCACGAGTTGGTTTTTAAAGTTTGTACGTTATACATGAGTATGGTCAGACCGCCAACCCCCTAAAGGGGGTGAAGTTCACTCCACTTTGCTTTGCATGCGAGCGAGTCAGTCATCTGTCGTCATCAAGCGCAGCAGTCAGACATCAAAAGCGATGCAGCCTCAAGTCTTGATTCATTGACCTCAAAATCCCTTCAGGGTTGAAGTCTAAGCTGCTTGCGAACAAGTAAAAGTCAGTGGTCTGTAGTCATCTAGCGAGCGGTCAACCGTCAGCAATCTTGGAAATCCTTAGTCTTGTGTCTTGAATTCAGCAGCGCAGCGGTCTTTCGTCTTTATCCATAAGTGAGATTAGACCCCCCGCCCCCTACAGGGGGGTGAAGTCTATTCCGTCAACTAATAAGTCAGTCGTCTGTCGTCATCTAGCGTAGCGGTCAACCGTCAGCAATCGTGGAAATCATTAGTCTTGTGACTTAAATCCAGCAGCGCAGCGGTCTTTTATCTTTTGTATCCTTTCTATTTCCATTGGTTTACAATTTCTTAAAAAGCTTTTGGCATAGGTATCGGGGGTAGAACGCCTATTTTTGAATCCTTATGGACAAGAAGAAGAAAAAAGGTTCCAAAACAAAGTTCTCGAACCTTAGTCAATCGGTACTCAACGTACTCAAATCAGACTCAGATAAATCATTCAACTATAAACAAATATGTGCAAAACTGGGAATTACGGATTCCAGTGGCCGCAATCAGGTCATAAAGCGCCTGCATCAGCTCAAATCTAAAGGAAAGCTGGAGGAAACAGATCGGGGTAAGTTCCAGATTATCAAAGCCATCGACTATTACACCGGTAAGATCGACATAAGTTCTAGAGGAACTGGATATGTAATCACAAACGAACTCAAGGAAGATATCATGGTGCCTAAACGCAGCGTAGGTCAGGCATTGAATGGTGATGAGGTAGAAGTATACGTTTACCACCGCCGTCGCGGGAAACAGCCAGAGGGGGAGATCACCCGCGTGATTAAACGCGCCAAAACCGAATTTGTAGGCGTCATAGAAGTACTAGAGAAATTTGCGTTTGTGAATGTTTCAGATCCCAAGATTTCTACAGATTTCTTTATCCCTGGCCGTGAGA
This sequence comes from uncultured Flavobacteriaceae bacterium, assembly GCA_963740155.1. GTDB lineage: Bacteria > Bacteroidota > Bacteroidia > Flavobacteriales > Flavobacteriaceae > Nonlabens. The sequence continues at coordinate 142,803 of CAVUDE010000007.1, forward strand.
TCAACGGGGCAAAAGATGGTCAGGTAGTTTTGGTAGAGTTTGTGGAATGGAATGATAAACAGGACTCGCCTAATGGGCGGGTAAAGGATATCCTGGGCAATCCAGGCGAGCATGATACGGAGATTCATGCGATTCTTGCACAATACGGCTTACCGTACGAGTTCCCGCCAGCCGTAGAGAATTTTACCCATCAACTGGACAAATCCATCCACCAAAAAGAAATCGATAAGCGCCGTGATATGCGTGAGGCACTTACGTTTACCATCGATCCTGCAGATGCAAAGGATTTTGACGATGCGCTTTCCTTTGAAAAATTGGAAAACGGTCATTACGAGATTGGTATCCACATAGCAGATGTCTCACATTATGTCCAGCCAGATACGGTTCTGGATGATGAGGCCTACGAGCGCGCCACCTCTGTTTATCTAGTGGATCGCGTGGTTCCCATGTTGCCAGAGGTGCTGTCTAACGGGGTGTGCTCGCTCAACCCGCACGAGGACAAGCTTTGCTTTTCGGCGGTGTTTGTGATGGACGATAACTGCAAAGTGCACGAGAAATGGTTTGGTCGCACGGTGATCCACAGTGACCAGCGATTTGCCTATGAGGAGGCCCAGCATATCATAGAGACAAAAGGGGGTATAATTCCTGAAGATATCTCGCTTTCGCGAAAGCGTACAACTATACAATCACCCATTGTAGAGGCGACCCTTAAACTAGATGAGCTAACCAAAGAAATGCGGTCTCGCAGGATGCAGGCGGGTGCATTGAGCTTTGATAAAACAGAGGTAAAGTTCCATTTAAACGACAAAGCAGAACCTACTGGAGTCTTTTTCAAAACCTCAAAGGACGCCAATAAACTGATCGAGGAATTCATGTTGCTTGCCAATAGGGAAGTAGCGGCATTTATAGGAAAACGCGACCAGAAAAAGACTTTTGTGTACCGTATCCACGATGAACCCAATGATGAAAAACTGACGGCGCTGGCAGGTGTGGTAACTAAATTTGGCCATCGACTGGATTTGCGCGATCGTAAAAGCGTGACAAAATCATTGAACAAACTCCTGGCCGATGTTAAGGGGAACAAAGAACAGAATATGGTGGATACACTTGCCATACGCACCATGTCAAAAGCAGAATATTCCACACAGAATATAGGTCATTACGGGCTGGCCTTTGACTATTACTCGCACTTTACCAGTCCCATACGTCGCTATCCTGACGTGATGGTACACCGTTTATTACAGCGTTATCTGGATGGTGGAAAAAGTGCTAGTGAGGATGTCTATGAAGAGAAATGCCAGCATTCCACAAACATGGAGATCCTAGCCACAAAAGCTGAGCGTGACAGCATCAAATACATGCAGATCAAATACATGAAAGATCATGCCGACGAGGAATTCCTAGGCGTAATAAGTGGCGTGACAGACTGGGGAATCTATGTAGAGATCATCGAGAACAAATGTGAGGGAATGGTGCGACTGGGCGATCTGGACGACGATAGCTACGAGTATGTAGAGGAAGAATTTGCCGTCGTAGGCCGTCGCACAAAAAATACCTATACCCTCGGTGATGAGGTGATCGTAAAGGTGAAGCATGCAGATCTTGTGAAGAAACACCTTGATTTCTGGATGTTGGGTAAACCGGGGGAATAGGTCTTCACTATATTGGTGATCAGTTGATCATCTTTGTAATAAACCGCACAGATTATCCTGCGATGCTACCGGTGTCACTGAAAATAATTAGAAAGTGGATTCGTATTTTTGTATTGAACTAGGTTAAAATCTATTTTCATTGAAATCTATTAATCAAGAACATTTAGTCATTTTAAACAGTCTGTTGTATTTACTAAATAAAACAGATAAGCCATTGAGCAGGCATAAACTTTTCAAGCTACTGTACTTTGCAGATAAAATCCACTTAAGAGACTACGGTAGACCTATAACTACTGATCGCTATGTGGCGATGAAATATGGTCCTGTGCCATCCATAGCTTATAGTTTTATTCAGACTTTAGAGGGCAATAATAGTTACATGGTCGATTACATACCGTTCTTAAAAAGATATCTTCAATTATCAGGAAAGCATGAGGTTACCGCAGTAAGCCCCTTTGATCCTGATGAACTACCTAATTCCGCTATGGGAGCTATGGATTTGAGTTTTAAAGAGAATTATAAATTGTCATTCAAAGAGTTAACACGCAAGTCTCATGACCTAGCCTGGGAAAAAGCTGAAAATAATTCAAACATGGATTATCGGATTATAGCAAAAGCCGCAGATGCTGTTCCGTCAACTCTCGCTTACCTAAAGCGGTACCTTGAAAATCAAAAAATCGTACTTCTGGGTTTTGAAGCTTAATATTGGAGACGTTCTACGATTATGGGTTGAGGATACAAATCCGCCTAAATATAAGTTTATAGTAATAGTTGGATTTGAACAAAATAGGATTGCTGTCGCTTCCTTATTTATAAATTCAAGAGTTAATCAGAGAATCAATTGGAATCCATATTTAGAGGCATTACATATTGAAATATCTGCTACCCAACACCATTTTCTATCATATAATTCCTATGTCGATTGTTCAGAGTTGCATATTGATGATGTTGTTAGATTGACAAGTATTATTGAAAGTAATCCTGATATAATCTGTGGTACTATTCACCCTACAATTCTTTCTGAAATCAGAAATCGTGTTATACACGCAGATACGATAAAGGCTAAAATCAAAAAGAAATTTGGTTTTTTTGACTAGAGAGTCTCATGAAAACAAAACCATGCGGCATCTGCGGTGAACCGCACACTGTACTCTACCGTATAAAAATGACCAGTGGTAAAAAATGGATTTTTTGCTGTAAATCCTGTACAGAGGCGCATCAATCTTTTCCAGAGTATAGGTACGGTGGCACTTGGAAAGGGAAAAGGCATTAAGATGATTCTATACGCCAGATGTTAAAAACTAGATTTAATATGCATGCATAGTGTTTTGGCACGGGCTTTGAAATATTCTTTCTGAAGGTTATTGAGAGTAATTTTCATAAAGTTTTTTGGTTGGTTAGTGGGAAACGGTGTCTAGAAATGGACACCGTTTCTTTTTTTGCCATGATTTGCTCAGAACTTAAGGTGTTAAGCATTTACTGATTCAGAAAATATTAAGCATGAAATCAATAAAACTCTTGCATCTTTAAAATAAAAATGAAAAAGTTAGCCTTAGTATTATTCGTATGTGGTGCTTTTATCGCAAAAGCACAAGAGAAAATGGAACGCAGTATAGGTGAATTCAACACAGTCAAAGTCTTTGACCTGATCAATGTCACCATGATCAAATCCACCGAAAATAAAGTTGTCATTTCCGGAGAGAATCCCAAATCTGTCCAAATCGTGCAAAGAGATCAGCTACTTAAAATTAGGATGCAGTTGGACGAAAAGTTTGATGGGAATAAGACACAGGTAACACTATACTATTCAAATGTTGAAGAAATTGATGCAAATGAGGGTGCAGAAATAACCATCAAGGATCGCATCAAGCAAAATATGCTTACTGTAGAAGCTCAAGAGGGAGCAATGATAAATGGTAGTGTAGAGGTAAAAATTTTAAATGTGCGAGCAGTAACAGGTGGAATCGTAGGACTTTCTGGTACTGCAAACAATCAGGACATTTCCGTTTATACGGGCGGTATTGTTAATAACCGCGACTTAAAAACCAAAACCACGGAAGCCAGCGTTAGAGCTGGTGGTGAAGTAGAACTATACGCTACGGACTACGTAGATCTTAAAACCAGAGCAGGCGGTGTCATTGATGTTTATGGCAATCCAAAAGACGTGGATAAAAGCAGGTTCTTAGGTGGCGAGATCAATATGAAGTAAGGAATTTAACAGCGGCGTGTCTTCGCTGATTCACTCTTTATTGAAAGACTTGTAAATATCCTACTTTTGGTGCCATGACAGTACCTATGCTAGCAGATATTCTCAAAGCTCTTCCCATAGGTTTTGTCATGGCATTTTTGATAGGACCCGTGTTCTTTGCGCTCTTGGAAACCAGTGCAATTAAAGGATTCAGGGCCGCGCTGGCACTGGATTTAGGAGTTATCCTGGCAGATGTCGTTTTTCTATTCATTGCCTACTTTATGACTTCCAGTATTCTCAAGAAGCTGGAAGATGATCCTGGGCTGTACATTTTTGGTGGGAGTATCCTGGGTATCTATGGAATTATTTCGTACATACGATCTGGGCGACATTACCGTCGCGAGGTTCATGAGGAAGTGGTAGAAGTACAGCGTAATAATTACCTGCAGCTATTTATCAAGGGGTTTCTACTCAACTTTATTAATATAGGTGTGCTTGGGTTTTGGCTGGGATTGATCTTGGTCACCAGTCCGCAATTGGATAACGACAGTGGGCGAGTTTTCACTTTTTTTGCGGCTGTCTTGGCTACCTATCTTGCAGTGGACATTGCAAAAATTAGTCTCGCCCAATCACTCAATCGCTATCTCACACCCTTACGTATATTTTACCTAAAACGCCTGATCGCGATCATCATGGGAATATGCGGTACGGTTTTAATCGTTAAAGGACTTTTCCCAGGAATTACTGAAGATATTGAGGATCAACTGATCCATGAGCAGAATCAGGAAAATGAGAGTACAGACCAGCTGGCAGAACCGGTCATTTATCCAGAGGAGTAAAAATTATATTGAAGTTGACGTAATTACGCTTTCGCGAAAGCGGAATACTAAAAAACCTCACATTTACTGAGGTTCTTAAACCAAAAATCCCCAGAGCAAAAGCCCTGGGGATCGAGAGGTACCAAGCGGATTCGAACCGCTGTACTAGGTTTTGCAGACCCATGCCTAGCCACTCGGCCATGGTACCATACTGCAAAGGTGGCAAAATTACCAAATAAAAACCAGTGTCAGCCGTCTAGCAAGCTGTTTTTTCAGAACTGATCAGTATGGTAAAAGTATGTGTCAACTTTTGAAACCAGCAATGCGGTGGTGGCGTTCCTGGCTCATGACAATGGTTACTTGCTGCACGTCGCCGCCTATGGGTGGGTTGATTTTAGAGACCTTTACCTCTGCCTTTTCAACCAATATCTCCTCCTGTAGCACCCGATCTAGAATGCGCTGTGCGACCTGTTCAAGCAATTTCGCCCTTTTCTGCATTTCCTCAACGATAATCTTGTTGAGCGATACATAGTCCACGGTATCTGCAAGGTCATCTGTGCCGGCACTCTTTGCGAGGTTTGCATGGACTTCCAGATCCACCCGGTAGTCAGAGCCTATCTGCTCTTCTTCTTGTAGGCAGCCGTGATTTGTAAAAACGCGTACGTTTTCTAGCAGAATTTTGCGCATGATCTGGATTGAAGTCCAAAGGTAATTGCTGGCTTATTCTTTAGGAAGCCTAGTTGAACAATTTGTAGCCAACCCCCAGCCCCTTCCACTGGAAGGGGAGTTTTAATGCGGTAAATCGAAATTACTAGGGAGAGAGAAAAGCTCCTTTGGGGTTTGGGGGAGTCACGCAACGTTATAGCGTTGTGCTATTACAAGCATAAAGCCAACCCCCAGCCCCTTCCACGGAAGGGGAGTTAGGTAGTTGAGAAAGCAATCACGAGAGAGTAAAAGCCCCTTTGGGGTTTGGGGGACTCACGCAACGTTATAGCGTTGTACTACTACAAGCATAAAGCCAACCCCAGCCCCTTCCAGGGAAGGGGAGTCTGCAATTAAGGAATTGAGATCAAGAGTGAAAAAAAGCCCCTTTGGGGTTTGGGGGACTCACGCAACGTTATAGCGTTGTGCTATTACAAGCATAAAGCCAACCCCCAGCCCCTTCCAGGGAAGGGGAGTGTGCAATTAAAGGATTGAGATCTTAAGTGAAAAAAAGCCCCTTTGGGGTTTGGGGGATTCACGCAACGTTATAGCGTTGTGCTATTACAAGCATAAAGCCAACCCCCAGCCCCTTCCAAGGAAGTGGAGTTAGGTAGTTTAGAAAGCAGTCATGAGAGTAAAAGCCTCCTTGGGGATCAGGCACTCACGCAAGAGTGAAAAACCATTTACCAATAACAATTAACAAATAACCATCACAATAAACACCCACCACTTCCCCCTCAAATTAGCCGTAAATTTGTCCCATCTAAGGCTAGAATCATGAGCGAAAACGAGAGAAACAACAATTTTATAGAGGAAATCATTGAGGAAGATCTGCAGCAGGGATTGTCGCAGAAAGATCTGCGTTTTCGCTTTCCGCCTGAGCCTAATGGTTATTTGCACATAGGTCATGCTAGTGCGATTTGCCTCAATTTTGGGCTGGGTGAGAAGTACAATCAGCCTGTCAATTTGCGCTTTGACGATACTAACCCGGCAAAGGAAGAAGCTAAGTACGTACAAGCCATCCAGAAAGACGTTGAGTGGCTGGGTTATAAATGGGAGAATCTCTGTTACGCGTCAGATTATTTCCAGCAGCTGTATGACTGGGCTGTTGAGCTGGTAAAAAGCGGCAAGGCCTATGTGGATTCTCAATCCAGCGAGGAAATAGCCACGCAAAAAGGTTCATTAACGGAACCTGGAACTAACAGCCCGCACCGCGATAGAAGCGTGGAAGAAAATCTGCGCCTTTTTGAGGGAATGAAAAACGGTGAGTATGGCGAGAGTGAGCACGTCCTACGTGCCAAAATTGATATGCAGCACAACAACCTGCTTATGCGTGATCCCATTATGTACCGGGTAGTCAATCGCTCACACCACCGCACGGGGACTGACTGGCATATTTATCCCATGTACGACTGGACGCACGGCGAGAGTGACTACATTGAACAGATCACACACAGTTTCTGTACGCTGGAATTCCTGCCGCACAGAGAGCTTTATGATTGGTTTCTGGATCAAGTAGTCGATCCAGAAAAGATCAGGCCTAAACAACGCGAGTTTGCCCGCAGGAACGTATCCCACACAGTCACGAGCAAACGCAAATTGCAACAACTGGTAGAAAAAGGACTGGTGAGCGGCTGGGATGATCCCCGTATGACCACCATTTCTGGATTGCGCAGGCGGGGCTACACACCAGCGTCCATCAAGAACTTTGCGCAGAGCATTGGTATAGGAAAGCGTGACAACCTGGTGGACATGAACCACCTGGAGTTCCACCTGCGGGATGATCTGAACACAAACGCAAATCGCGTCATGTGCGTGCTGGATCCGGTCAAACTGATTATTACAAACTATCCAGAGGACAAGGTAGAGATGCTAGAGGCAGAGAACTCGCAAGAAGATGAGTCTAGGGGTTATCGCCAGGTACCTTTTAGTCGTGAGTTGTTGATCGAGCGCGAGGACTTTAGAGAACAGGCAAACAAAAAATTCTTCCGATTGAAGATAGGCAAGGAGGTACGTCTCAAGAATGGGTATATCATACAGGGCGAGGGTTGTGTAAAAGATGAGAATGGTACAATCACAGAAATATACGCCACCTACGATCCAGATAGCCGCAGCGGTAGCGGTACAGAGGCTAGTATGCGCCGTGTCAAGGGAACCCTGCACTGGGTAAGCGCCGCCCATGCGCTGCCGGTAGAAGTACGTCTGTACGACCGCCTATTTACCGTTCCATCACCAGATACTGATAAGGAGAAAGACTTCCTGGAATTTGTAAATCCTGATTCCCTAGAAACCATCACTGCCATGGCAGAACCCAGCGTGGTAGATCTATCGGTAGGGGAGACGGTGCAATTCCAGCGTATGGGATATTTCTGCGTGGATCCAGATTCCAGTGACGATAATATCGTATTCAACCGTACGGCAACATTGCGCGATACCTGGTCTAAAATTGATGCTTAAATAGAGAGTGGTGATGGTATTTATTGCGCTTTCGCGAAAGCGTAATTACAACAATCCACCCACCATTCCATCTTACTTATTTACCATCAAAAGCCAAGTTTATGGGTTTGATATTCAGCTATTAACTTAAATTAACTAATAATAATCAATTTTGGCAGCGTTTTAATAGCAGCAGTCTTTAAGGTTAACGGCTGATTAACGACATGCGTGCTGTTCTCACGGTACTTTTGAACTTCAAAACAAAACAAAAGATAATATTATGGCAAGTAAAGGATTATTAGCACTAATAGCAGGAGCAGCAATAGGAGCAGCAGCAGGTCTTCTATACGCCCCAGAAAGCGGCGAGGAAACTAGACGCAAGCTTAAGGCGCAGGCAAACAAGACCAAAGCAGATATAGACGCACAAGCGCGCAGAACCTATGATGACGTATCGCACAAGGCGACGGAATTAAAAGGAACCGTGAGCGAGCGTATAGACAGCGCCCTATCTAGTGCAAGCTACAAGGCAGATGATGCTATAAGCGCACTGGAAAAGAAACTAGAACAGCTACGTTCAAAAAACGCCAAGTACCAAAAGCCATCTGATATGCATGAGGCTAAGAATACGGCCGCGGCAAAAGTTGACCCAACGGTACACGTATAAGCTAGCGCAGATTTGGGAAAAGGAATTTCAGAACACTTTAGCGAGTTTACGAGCGCTACACAGGATTACGTAGAAACTACCATTAGATACCAGAAACTGGATCTCTATAAAAAGGGATTGAAGACTGGTATTTCTGTGGGTTACATTCTTGTCCTGCTCATCATAGGTCTTATTGCGTTGCTCTTCTTGAGCATTGCCGTAAGCATTTTTATAGGTGAGGCGCTGGACAATCTGGGATTGGGTTATTTGATCGTAGGGATATTCTACATTATCGTAATGATAATCACTGCGTATACCATCAAACCCAGAATCGAGAAAATGTTACTGAAGAAAACCAGTGCATCGCTGTTTGGTATCAAAAGCGATCGCGAAATAGAAGAGATTTAGCATGAGAGCCTACGAAAGCTTTGAAGAAATAGACCGCGATTTAATGTATCTCAAGCTGGAGCAACAAGTCCAGCAAGAGCGTTTAAAATTGACCATGAATGAATTCAAGGAAAGTCTCGCGCCAAAAAATGTTTTGGGAAACGCCTGGGACAATTTTACCGATAAGGTATCAAGCCTGGGACCGGTCAATAAAGCCATGGAGCTGATAGGTAAATCCTAAATTAAAGTACACCACTCAAAAAACTAAACCCGTAGCTGAAAGCTACGGGTTTTTTGATGCTCTTTATACAATATTCTTTGTTGAGGGTAAACAACTTACTCAGAGTATAAATTTTTGTTTATGAGGTTGCAAATATGAGCGCTGAATACCATAACTGTTCAGAAAGACAGATTTAATTATTATACTATTATTAATTTATTTATATTTGAGCTAAATATCGGGAGTGTTCAATTAAGTGTGTCATCGGTTAAAAATCTCGTTTCAAAATAATCTGCGAGGTCATTTCTGACTGACGACCATGCAAACATACGCCCGTTCCACCGGGTCTCTGCGTTTATGGTGGCTAGATAGATCTGCTTTGCAATGGCGTTCTCTGAGGTAAAGGCCCCCTTTGTCTTGGTGACTTTCCTGACCATTCGGTGATAGCTCTCTATGGGATTGTTCGTGTAGATCACGCGTCTGAGTGCTGGTGGGTACCTATAGAAGTTTACCAGCCTGTTCCAGTTGCTGTTCCAGCTTTTGAATATAGCCTTATACCTGGCACCCCATTTTTCCTCTGCCTGTACCAGGTACTGCTTGGCCTGCTCTTCGTTCAGGGCCGTATATATGCACCTTAAGTCCTTGATGAGCGGTTTTACGTCCTTGTTGCCTGCATACTTGATACTGTTGCGCATCTGGTGAGACCAGGCATAGCTGGACATCCGTTCTGGGAAAGATATCCTCTATGGCATCACCGAAACCCGAGAGGTTGTCGATACAGGCCACAAAGATATCTTCCACGCCTCTTTGCTTGAGCTCATGCAGGACACCGCGCCAGAAACTGCTGGATTCAGAGTCACCAAAATAGATGCCCAATACTTGTTTCTCACCATCACGGTTCACCCCCAGGACGTTATAGACTGCCTTTGTCACCACCTTGCCATGTTCCCTTACCTTGAAGTGCATGGCATCCAGCCACATCACGGGATAGACCGTCTCCAGGGGACGCTGTTGCCACTCAAGGATCTCGGGCAGTATCCTGTCCGTAATCGCATTGAGCGTACCCACCGAGAGTTCCACCCCATAGATCTCCCGCAGGTGATCCTGGATATCACGGTAGCTCAGCCCCTTGCCATAAAGAGAGAGTATCTTGTTGTCTATCCCGCCGTCCAGTCGTCGCTGCCGCTTCTTGACGATCTGGGGCTCAAAACTACCATCGCGGTCGCGCGGCGCAAAAATCTCCAGCCCCCCGGAAGAGCTAAGGATATTTTTGCGCCCTCGCCCATTGCGACGGTTCTTTGATGAGTTGCCCCTGGTGGCGGCTAGGTGCTCATCCATCTCTGCCTCCAGGCTCGCCTCAATCACTCGCTTCATTAAATCCTTCATCAGACCATCCTCACCCGAGAGCGGACGACCCTTTGAGACCTCATCGGCCAGCATCGTAGCTATACCGTCTAAATCGATTTGTTCTTCTTTGTTCTTCATGTGTCTAATTTATTAATTTGACACACTTAATTGAATAGACTCTAAATATCCAATTCAAATTCAATTTTACAAAGTCTTACTAATCCAAATTTTCAATCATGACAGAACTACAATCCAAAGATGAATTGATGAATGCTTTTCAAAAGGTAATTTCTAATAAAGAAGATTCACAGAAAGCACTTTCTAATCCATCTGAAATTTTAATGAAATATGGGGTTAAGATACCAAACCCTGAATTAACCAATCAGCATCTTTTTAGTTCAGTTCCTCAAGTTCGGGTGCATTTGATTGATGCAGCTAAAGGTGAACCACACGATTTGCTAGGTTGTGAATCAGCTAAATGTATCGCTTGCAAAGCAGGTTTGAATACAGGCGGCGTCGCTGCTATAACAGCTTTGTGCCTTGCTTGGCCTGAAGATATGGCGTTAGTTGAGCCTGTTGCAGAGTTTTGTGGTATCTCAGTAAATGCTGTAAAAGCAGTTTTTGCTGGACTTGCCGCTGGCGGAGCCGTTTCGGTTGAAGCAGCTATATCTGGATTGTGTAAAGCGATGCATGCATGTTAGACTATTCCTGTCGGGACTTGAAACTATCATAACAATAACCTTTTTCTAATGTCTAGTATTACTAAGTTGATTCCGGACATTTTTCGTAATTACAGCATCTCATCATTATCATCATCATCCTCTACACGCGGTGGTGGTGGCGTTCTGCGTTTTTTGGGCTTGCGTGCTGGTAATCCCTCATTTTCCTTGCGCAGTTGCTCACCTATCTGTGCGCTGGCGGTAAAGCTGGCAATCATGTTGTTGAGCATATCGCTACCCGCCTGCGGGGAATTGGGAAGCAGGATCAAGTTACTGTTGGTTTCCTCGCCTATGGATTGTAGCGTATCGTAATGTTGGGTAACCACGATCAGCGCGCTGGCTTCCTGGCTATTGATTCCCACGTTATTCAGCACATCCACGCTTTCTTCCAGACCACGTGCGATCTCACGTCGCTGGTCTGCGATTCCCTGGCCTTGTAGGCGTTTGGATTCTGCCTCAGCGCGGGCTTTTGCGACGATTTTGATACGTTCTGCCTCGGCTTCATACTCTGCCGCTACCTTTTCACGTTCACTCGCGTTAATGCGGTTCATGGCCGCTTTTACCTGTACGTCTGGATCGATATCGGTTACCAGGGTCTTAATTATGTCATAGCCATAATCGCTCATGGCTTCATTCAGCTCACTTTTAACGGCGATGGCAATGTCATCCTTTTTTTCAAACACGTAGTCCAGCTTCATTTTGGGCACCTCTGCACGCACCACATCAAATACGTAAGCCGTGATCTGGTCGTGGGGGTTTTCTAATCTATAAAAGGCATCATACACTTTATCCCGCAGCACTTGAAATTGCACGGAAATCTTGAGGCGTACAAACACGTCGTCCTTGGTTTTTGTCTCCACAATCACGTCCAGTTGCTGGATTTTGAGATTGATCCTACCAGCAATCTTATCGATCACGGGAATCTTGAGCTGTAAACCAGAATTGCGTATGCTGGTAAACTTCCCAAAACGCTCAACGATAGCAGCGGTTTGTTGCTTTACGGTGAAGAATGCGGTAAAAAGTACCAGCAGCGCCAGCACAAGTAAAACGGGGATGATAATGATATCCATTGGTGGATGTTGTAAAGGTAGTTGAAGATAATATAAGTCAGGTTAAGGTAAATGTTTTTTGAGAATTACGCTTTCGCGAAAGCGTACCCATTTAAACGCCTGTAAAAACTTACTTCTTGCCCTACGTCAAAAGATCCACATCTCGCATCATCGTGCCAGAATTCTTGCCAGATAATCTGAATAGATTTTTGCCCCTTTGGAATTCAAGTGGTTTTTATCGCGTAAATAGTGAGGATCTGCGATCTGCCTAAGAAAATCGTTATCAAGCTTAAGTCTTTTTGTATCATCCAGTTCAGAATAGATGGTGGTCGTTAATTTACGTTCAGAGTTCCTATTAAAGGTAAGAGGTAAGTAAAAGGTGATTTCGACATCTTTAGTCTTGGCGTATGTCGATAACTCTGAAATTAGTTCATGATAGGCTTTTGTTTCCACATCATTATGAATACTAATATCTTCCATTTTTAAGAATGAATCATTGCGGTCATAAGTGTTGTTAAGTGTAGGGACGTAGCCTAATTTCACATCTATTGTATCTCTACGTAAATCTTTTAGACTGCGCTGGACATTAAGTAGAGCATCGAGTTTATCTTTCAGATAGAACATCTGATTGGCAGGGGAGTATCTTTCACTCACTGCGTTATATGCAGGGATATTATAATAATCGATCAGCGGATTAAATTCTTGTATAGCGGGGCTTAGTTCTATAAAAATCTTTTCTGGCTGGTATTCATCAATCAGGTGATAGGCCATCATGGTATTGTGTAAAAAAGTGCCGCCACTTAATCCGTAATTATAAACGGGAAGATCTGTTTTCTCACGTATAATTTCTGGATCAATGCCAAAACACGTCCTGCTAGAGCCCACAAATACAATAGATTTATCTGGTAGGGGTGGTATTCTTCTGTTGCTTATATAAAAAGCATTAAAACCAAAGATGATAGTAAATGGCGTTATTATAATTAGTATTTTGACCCAAAACCGCATTAAAACAGGTTGTAGTAATTACTCAGCTCGTCGTTTCCTTTCAGAAAAAGCGTAGCGGCGATCACAAGGTAATACCAGCTAAATCGCTTGAACAAATTGAGCTGATCTAAATACTGATGTATTTCTATTTCCCTGGTCTGGCGTTCAATATAGTCCATAAAGCCAAAACTTAAAACTAAAATAACAGAATTGAACATAAGAAGCTGTCTTAGATCAACATCTGTTTTATCACCTTCAAAGTAAGAATTCCAAAGTCCTTGCACATCCTGCGCAATAAATACAGTGGCCAGCACACATGAAATTGCCAGGTGATAGGCAGTGCCCAGGATCCTAGGCGCACGGTAGTCTGGGAAGGCTTTTTTAAATTTTCTTTCTGCGATAAGCCAGGTGGCATTCAGAGTTCCCCATACCAGAAATACCCAAGTGATATTATGCCACAGCGCTATGCATAAGAAAGTGATGAATAATAGCAAGTTTGTAAACTTCCGTTTTTTATCCCAGCGTACAATCTCATAAAAGAAATAGTCCCTGAACCAGTTGTTCAGAGTAATATGCCACCCTTTCCAGAATTCTTCGCGGGAGGCAGATAAGTAAATGCGGGGCTTAAAATTTTGCTCAAGCGGGATATTAAACACAAGTGATATTCCCCTGAAAATCGAGATAAACGAGCTGAATGTCGTGTACAGATAAAGAAAAAAGACCAGCCCTACCAATAGATACCAGAATCCACTCAATGACATATCAATCAAAACTTCCAGCAATATAAAAAGCCGTGCTCCCACCACAAGGTTTTTAAAGCTCCCCCACAATATATGTCGAGCACCTTTTACCAGGTTGCCTCTCTGGATTGTAATTTCCTTTACTCTGTCAAAAAAATACTGCGCTCTGGTAAGTGGTCCAGAGAATGTGATGGGAAAGTAGAGAATATACAATACCAGTTTCCCTAAATTCTCCTGGGGTACCACATATTTCCTGCGTACATCCATCAAATAACCTATCGCATTAAACGTAATATAGGACATACTCAATAAGCCCAGCCAGTAATCAGTGTCCTGCGCAACTCTATAAGTAGTAAATAGCTGGTTGCTCAAATAAACCTTTTGATACAACAAAGGCAGCAATAGAAAGATCAGCAAAACCTTAAAATGGTTTTTGAGGATTTTTTGCCTGAAAGAAAGAAAATAGGTAACGAGAACAATGGAAAGTCCCACAACGAGACTCAAAGGCGATAAAAAACCGTAAAAGAGCACACAGGTCAACATCAGGAACTTCCATCGGTGTTGAACTGGCGATAGATACAAGAGAAATGCGCTTAAAACTGCAAAGCAGATGCACGCGGTAATACTTACTTCTGGCATTTGGTCAACTTAACGGAGCTCTACCATAATGGATTTTGCCGTTCTCATGAATATCTGTCGGGCAAATTTTGTCTCTTCAACCTGATAATCCTTTAAAAAATTGACCATGGGTTGGAGGCAAATATCCATTTCTTTCCTGGCGATGGTTGCACCCAGACACTGGTGCGGCCCTAAGCCAAAGGCAACATGCGGATTGTGTGACCTATCCACCTTGAATTCTGCGGCATCAGTAAATTCGTCCTCATCCCGGTTTGCACTGGCGATACATAGATAAAGCTTGCTATTTGAAGGAAAGGCGTGCCCGTCTATCTCCATCGGCTCTATAGATGTGCGCACGGTGTATTGTAAAGGGCTGCTGTACCTGAATGTCTCTTCGATTGCTTTTTTTAATTCGTCGTTTGTGGCAGTTGCGATGTAATCCATGCTAGACCCATTTTTCAGAATTTCTGAAAGAGCCAGCGATAGATTGTCCTTTGAGGTTTCAAAAGAAGCCATAAACGTAAGTAGGAGGATGCTGTACAGGCTTTCAGTACCTCGCAGGTCTTCGCTTAGATTTTCAAGCAGTACATCTTTAAATTGTGAGGGGGCAAAAATCGACTTAGACTCCAGTGCCGCATCATTGATTGCACGGTAGGTTTGTTTTGGAACATATAGATCCTGGGAAACCGCCAGCAGGTTAGAAAATTTCCTGATACGGCCAGGCTCCCGATCTTGCATTTGCAGTGCCTCTGTAATAAAGTGATGGATAAAGGTTCCGCAAAATTCCACGAGATCAAATTTTTTCAGGGATTCAAACTGATGGAATGTCTTGTCCAGGCTATCGTTGATGATCTGTGCAAAGGGAATGGCGTGAAACGCCCTCGTGATCGCAGTACGCACCTCGCGGTGGGTAGAACCATTCAAGTACATAGGCCAGGATTGCGTGGCCTTGCCCAGATAGGGGCAGGCATTCTGATCACCCTGAAAGATGTAATCTTCCTTAGCCGATAAATAATCGCTTAATGAGATGACGTCCAGGTCGCGCTGCTTTAAAAGAGCATGGACATGTTTGTATTTGAAGAAGAAATACGAGTCCTCAAAACACTGCTGGATGGGATTGTTTTCCCTGCATTCAGCAAGGTGCGGGTAGGGGTCTTTGAAATAACCTCGTGAGTAAGGATTCCACTTACCTACAGTTGCTGTCTCAACCACGCGCTTAATTTATTGATGGTATTGAACTGATCAAACACGGTCGGGTTGATCTCGTCTACATCATATTCCTGCTCAATATCATAGGCCAGTGATATAGATGCAAGCGAGTCCAGGTGGAAGCTCTCAAAGGGTTGATCCAGGTCGATTTGTTCAGGCTTGTCGCCAGTTTCATCGGCAATTTTGGCACGCAGCCAGTCTTCTATGGTCGTGGTTGTTTTCATAAAACAATGATAATCATACTATCCCAATTTATCAACCGCGTTATCTATACGGCTTATTGTTTCAGCCTTTCCCAGCATACTGGCGATTTCAAAAACATCTGGTCCCATCAGGCTTCCCACCAGCGATAGTCGCAGGGGCATCATCACTTTGCCAAATCCCATCTCCTGTTCCTTGATCCAGCCCTTGACCGCGTTGCTTAGGTTTACAGCAGTGAATTCTTCCACACTTGCTATAACGGGAATAACCTTTTTCATGATCGCCGCCGTATCTGGCTTCCAGGTCTTCTTGACATTTTTTTCATCGTAGGATTCCGGTGCTTCAAAAAAGAAACCTGCCAGGTCAAAAAAGTCGAGTACAAAAACCGCTCTCTCCTTGACCATCCCCACCACGATATTCACATAGTCCTGACTCGGGTAGGGAATGTCTTTTTCTTGTAACGCTTTCGCGAAAGCGGCACCCAAAACAGCATCGTCCACCTCAACAAACCACTGTTGCTGGAACCATTCTGCCTTTACCGGGTCAAATTTTGCCCCCGACGGATTCACTTGATCCATCTGAAAAGCAGCCGTCAATTCCTCCAAACCGAAGATTTCCTGCTCCGTCCCCGGATTCCATCCTAGAAACGCCAGGATATTCACCATCGCCTCTGGCAGATAACCATCCTCACGGAAACCGCTGCTCACCTCACCACTCACAGGGTCTGTCCACTCAAGCGGGAAAACCGAAAAGCCAGCCCTCGCACCATCGCGCTTGCTTAATTTACCCTTGCCATTAGGTTTAAGAATCAGCGGCAGGTGCGCAAAACGCGGTGCATCCCAGCCAAAACTCTCATACAGCAGCACGTGCAGCCCCATACTGGGCAGCCATTCCTCGCCACGTATTACGTGCGAGATCTTCATCTCGTGATCATCCACGATGTTTGCGAGGTGATAGGTGGGCATACCGTCGCTTTTGAATAGCACCTTATCGTCCAGCAATCGCGTGTCGATCTCTATGGTACCGCGTATCTCATCCTGCATTGTAAGCGTCTTGAGCTCTGGTTTGAATCGCACGGTGTAGTCATCGCCGCGATCCAGACGTTGCTTAACTTCATCCCGTGATAAGGTTGCCGAATTGATGAACTTGCTGCGACTGGTGTGGTTGTAGATAAAGTTTTCCTTGCGCTCCTCTGCCTCTTTTCTTGCCTGGGTCAATTCTTCTGGAGTGTCAAATGCGTAGTAAGCCTTCCCATCTTCTATGAGTTTATCTGCGTACTTTTTATAACGGCCTTTGCGCTCACTCTGTTTGTATGGACTATATCCACCATCCTTACCAGGTCCTTCGTCGTATGGTATGTTGCACCAGTCCAGCGCCTCCTTGATATAATCTTCTGCTCCAGCTACATAACGCTGCTGGTCAGTATCCTCGACGCGTAGAATGAATGTCCCGTTATGTTTTTTGGCAAACAGATAATTAAATAGTGCGGTGCGCAATCCACCTATATGAAGTGGTCCCGTAGGGCTGGGGGCAAAGCGTACTCTTACGTCTGGGGTCATGGTGCGGTATTTATGATGGGCAAAGATAGAAATAGGAATTGCCAAAGTCTGCCGTTCCACATAGGTAATGCCGTCGAACCCACCCAGCCAGTTTCAAATCAGTTTATCTTTGACTTGTGAATGTACAACTGGTAAAACATGAATTACAAAATATCCTTTCGGGAAAGAGCGGCTCAAGCGATGATGTTCTTATCCAAACAATCACCAGTCAGCTTAGAGGAAATGAGAGCGCAAGCAGAGTGGTTGAAAACAAATTCAAAAACAAAGCAGAAGAAACAGCGTTCATCCTAAAGTTTGCGCGGTCTGACAACTTGCTACTTCAAGCTATTGATCAGGAAGATTTTGTATCATCAGGTGCTGAGCAAAAAGTGTTCATTGAGAACAATAAAACAGTTTTAAAACTCAACGACGCTATCTACTACAGTTCATGGCTTGACTATTTTCACAATCTGCTATTGCACAATTATTTTTTTGCAGATACTGCTTACGACTTCGTAGGATTTCATCTTTCTGAGGACGTTCTCTACGCAGTGGTAAAGCAACCTTTTATCAAATCAGATGCATTTACAGACTTGGGAAATGTAAAAACCTTTTTGACCTCAAACGGATTTGAAAACAACCGTAACCACGATTATTATCACCCTGAACTGGGAATAATACTGGAAGATTTACACGATGAGAACGTACTGACGCGCAAGGGGGTGCTGTATTTTATTGATACCGTTTTCTTTGTGAAGAAAGAAGTATTCTGGGATTGAAGTGAATTGAGGTTACTGATGATCAAATCTTCTACCAGTGCTTGGGTACTAATTGATAACTTCCAACCCAACGGTTGTGCAATGCATAAACAATTCAATCCATCAAATCCTCAACAGAAATATCTTCATCCAGATCCTCCCAGTGAATGCCCTGGCCACGGCCTATAAAGCGCCACTTTTTTAGCTCGGTTTCACTAGCTTTCTTCAGCCGCGGAAACCAGGCCAGTGGGGCAGATAATTCACGACCGTCTTCAAGGAAAATAGTTATTTTATTTGTCGTGAACTCAACGTCTATTGCGTTGCGAGATTTAGTGATTGTCAAAGTATTCATTCCATTTACGTATTAGATCTTCTAAATTAATGTTTACTATCTTTTCAATCAGCGATATTTCAGAAGCTTTGAAACCTCTAGATATATATTAATTCCACCATGGGAATTAGATTGAATTTAGCGGTTTTGTTATCCTTTTCAATATGATGGTGCACTCGTAAGTGTTGATTCGTGCAGAAGAAAAATCTATAACCTCTGGTGAGTAGAACAGGCGGCACACCCAAAGTTAATCCATTTCCATACAATATACAGGCACAATCCTTGCTCCATCTGGCGTTCAAAATCTTGACCTATCTTTACCCTACAGGCTACTGGATGACACACTTTGAAATCATAGAGCGCAAGCTCACCCGCTTTATCAGCAAATATTACCGCAATGAATTGTTGCGCGGTTTGATTCTTTTTCTGGGAATCGGGCTGCTTTACTTTTTGCTCACGGTCGTTATTGAGCATTTTTTGTGGTTGAGTCCTACGGGGCGTACGGTGTTGTTTTGGTTATTTGTAGCTGTCGAGATCGGTTTGCTGGTGCGTTTTGTAATGATCCCGCTGGCCAGATTGTGCAAACTGACTACCGGTATAGATTTTAGGGACGCCGGGCACAT
The DNA here is from genome assembly GCA_963740155.1 of uncultured Flavobacteriaceae bacterium. GTDB lineage: Bacteria > Bacteroidota > Bacteroidia > Flavobacteriales > Flavobacteriaceae > Nonlabens. The sequence continues at coordinate 161,966 of CAVUDE010000007.1, forward strand.
GATCGGCAGGCATTTTCCAGAAGTCTCTGATAAGTTGATCAACGTCCTGCAATTGCGTGATAAGGGCGGCGACAACGAGCTCACCTGGGCTAGCATCAACCAGAAGAGCGCCCAGCTAGAACCCATTCCGTTTAGTCTTGCCATTGATTTTAAGAAGAATAGCAAGTATTTGCCATTGCTGGCGATACCGCTGGTGATTATCATGCTCTTGTTTGCGACGGGGAACAATAGCGTGATTACAGATAGTGCTAGCCGGGTGGCAAACTTCAGCAATGAGTATGTCCCACCGGCACCGTTTACCATACGCGTCATGAATGACGATTTAAGTGCGCTGCAGAAGCAGTCTTACACCCTAGAGGTAGAAGTAAATGGCAAGGAGCTACCCGAAACGGTGAAGATCAATTACAACGGTCAATCCTATTTTCTATCCCATCAATTACCGGGTCGCTACACCTACACGTTTAATCGATTGCAGCAACCGGTTGAATTCAATCTTTCGGCAAACGAGGTGATGAGCCAGGATTATATACTGAACGTTCAGGAAATCCCCGTGATTCAGGAAATGCGTATGGAGCTGGATTACCCGGCGCACACGGGTAAAAAGGATGAAGTGCTTACAAGTACGGGCAACGCGCTGGTACCACAGGGAACCCAGATTACTTGGAAATTAAAAACTACCTCCACCGGGCAAGTGGCTTATTCTGATCGCAAGGTGCAGGAACTGTTTGATGGGGGTGATGGGGAGTACGCTTTCGCGAAAGCGCAATCATCATCAACACCCTACAGCATCACGACCTCAAATAAAAACGTACAGGATTACGAGTCACTCAACTTCAGGATCGACGTGATCAAGGATGAGTATCCAGAACTCACTATGGAGGTGCGCAAGGACAGTATAGACCCAGATATTGCCTACTATAGGGGTCGCGCGGCAGATGATTACGGGCTGCGCACCATTCAGTTAGTGTACTACAAGGCAGATGACACCAGTGATCGTAAAACTGTATCTCTGGGCAGGAACAGGGGTACATTTGATCAGTTTCTGTTCACTTTTCCGGGGGATGTGGATCTGGAATCGGGAAATTATTACCAGTATTATTTTGAAGCCATAGACAATGATGCGGTGAACAACTTCAAATCCACCAGATCAGAAACCTACAGTTACCGCAAGCCTAGCGAGGATGAGAAAGAGAATGAGCAGCTGCAGGAGCAAAAGCAAAGCGTATCAAACCTGGAAAAGTCACTCGCAGACCAGAAACAAAAACGTCAGGAATTAGAACAACTTACCAAAGAGCAGATCGAGAAGAAACAGCGCAGCTTCAATGATAAGAAAAAACTGGAGCAGGTGCTTAAGCAGCAACTACGACAGGAACAACAGCTGCGCCAGCAGATGCAGCGCATGAAGGAAAACTTGAGCAAATCCACCCAGCGTGATGATGAGACCAAGAAGAACCTGGAAGAACGCATGGAACGCAGCGCGGAGGAAATAAAGAAAAACGAGGAACTTCTCAAACAGCTGCAGCAATATCAGGACAAATTATCCCAAGAAGAGCTCAAGGAAAAACTCGATAAAGCCAGTAAGAACAGCAAGCAGCAACAGCGCAATCTGGAGCAGCTACTGGAACTTACAAAACGCTACTACGTTGAACAGAAGTTTGAACAGCTGGGAAAAAAGCTGGATCAGCTAGCTGATAAGCAGTTGGAACAGTCTGATAAAGAGGCGGGTGACAACCGTAAAGAAGATCAAGGCCAGCTTAACAAAGAGTTTGAGGACTGGAAAGAAGAGCTGGAAAATCTGGAAAAAGAGAACGATGGCTTAAAGGAACCTATGGATATGGAGTTTGACCCGCCCCTAAGCGAGGAGATTCAGGAAGACCAGAAGGAAGCCAGCGATAAACTAGAACAGCAAAAAAACCAAGCCGCGCAGCAAGAGCAGAAAAAGGCGGGCGACAAGATGAAAAAACTGGCCCAAGCGATGGCTGCTCAATCACAACAGCGATCCCAGGAAAGCATGCAGGAGGATGCTGATATGCTGCGGCAGATTCTGGATAATCTCGTTGTCTTTTCTCAAGAGCAGGAAGGTCTGCTGGAAGAAGTCAAGACAATCACTAAAAACAGTCCCAGTTTTGGACAGAAGCTTAAAACACAAAAGGATCTGGAAAAAGCTTTCCGCCATGTGGATGACAGTCTTTTTGCACTTGCTAGTCGCAATCCTAAAATAGGTGACGGTATCAATAAGGAAGTAAGTGACGTCTTGTATTATCTTGAAAAGTCCATGGATCACCTCGCAGAATTTAGGATGAATCAGGGTCAGATTTCGCAGCAATTCACAATGAAAGGAGCAAACACCCTTGCCGAAAAGTTAAGCAACACCATGGATGCGATGAATAACGCACTTTCAATGGGTCAGGGCGGCGGGCTACCCAAACCTGGGCAAGGCCAGGGTGCGGGTTTCCAGTTGCAGGATATTATCCAGAAGCAGAAGAGCCTATCTGGCGAGGGTGAGAAACCTGGTGGCAAGAAAGGCGATAAACCTGGCGAGGGTGAGAAACCCGGTAGCCAGGGGCAGGGCAGCAAACCCGGCGAGAATGGTAAACCCGGTCAGTCAGGCAAAGGTGGTGAATCAGGAAAAGATGGAGAAGGCGAGAATGGATCTGACGGTTCTTCTGGAAGCGGCAATGGTTCTGGTACAGGCGAGGATGGTGAGAATAGTTACCGCGAGAGCGAGAAGGAAGCGCAACGTGTTTATGAAATTTATAAGCAGCAACAGGTATTGCGCAATCAACTTGAAGATATTATCCAGCAGGATGGTCTTCAGGAAAAGGTGCAAAGCATCACAGATGCCATGAAGCAGGTAGAGCGCAAATTGCTAGACCAGGGCTATGATAGAGACGTCCAGCAGCGTATGATGGATATTCAGCATGAGATGCTCAAATTGCAGGATGCCAGTTTAAAGCAGGGTGAGGATGAGAAGCGCGAGGCAAATACAAACCAGAAGCAGTTTGAAAACAATACAGATGCCCAGATTCCTGATGCCTCTAACTACTTCAACAACAAAGAGATTTTGAATAGGCAGGTATTACCTTTGCAGCCGCGTTATATACAGCGGGTAAAAGCCTATTTTCAGTTGAATGATTAGCTTTAGTTATCAGAATGATTTTAGTGAGATTGACCACGTAATTTACAGCACGTGGTTAAACCGGGTGGCGCAGTCAGAATCATTTACAATAGGTGATTTGGGATATGTTTTTTGTAGCGATGACTATCTACACAAGTTGAATCTGGATTACTTGAAGCATGATACATTGACTGATATCATCACTTTTGATTATTCGCAGGATGGACTGATTCATGGTGAGATTTATGTAAGTACAGATCGGGTGAGTGATAATGCTGTTAGCTTTCGCGAAAGCGTACAAAACGAGCTGCACCGTGTCATGGTTCATGGTCTTTTACACTTGATGGGCTATCCTGATAAAACAGCTGAAGAGAAGCAAATCATGCGATTTAAAGAAACCGAAAAAATGGAGATGTTTCACGTGAAACAGTAGAGGATGTTTGGAAAAGAATATGATGTAATTGTAGTAGGTGCGGGGCATGCCGGTAGTGAGGCAGCTGCCGTGGCTGCAAATATGGGTGCCAGTACGCTGCTTATTACAATGAATTTACAAACGATCGGCCAGATGTCGTGCAACCCAGCGATGGGCGGCATTGCCAAGGGTCAAATCGTACGAGAGATCGATGCCCTAGGTGGTTTAAGTGGAATCGTAAGTGATAAAAGCGCGATCCAATTTAAGATGCTTAATAAAAGCAAAGGTCCAGCGATGTGGTCACCACGCACACAAAATGACCGCATGCGTTTTGCTGAGGAGTGGCGCATGCAATTAGAAGCTATTCCAAAACTAGACTTCTATCAGGAGATGGTTTCGGGGCTGGTTATGGATGGCGAGAGAATCGCAGGAGTTAGGACTTCCTTGGGTTTAGAAATCAGAGCCAAAGCCGTAGTGCTTACAAATGGCACATTTTTAAATGGCTTGATCCACATAGGCGAAAAGCAGTTCGGTGGTGGTAGAGCAGGGGAGAGCGCCTCAACAGGAATTACCGCAGAGCTTACCAATTTAGGTTTTGAAGCGGGACGTATGAAGACAGGTACACCACCACGAGTGGATGGACGCTCCCTGGATTTCTCTAAAATGATTCCACAGCCAGGTGATGAGGTGACTTCTAAATTTAGTTATTCTACTGCGACAAGTGCTCTTAAAACGCAGCGTGATTGCCATATGACTTATACGAGTCCGTTAGTGCATGATTTGTTGCGCGAGGGATTTGACCGCAGCCCCATGTTTAATGGACGCATCCAGAGTATAGGGCCTCGATATTGTCCCTCTATTGAGGATAAGATTGACCGATTTGCGACTAAAGACAGGCATCAGATTTTTGTAGAGCCTGAAGGCTGGCAAACTTGTGAGATGTACGTGAATGGATTCAGCACCTCTCTACCCGAGGACGTCCAATACAATGCGTTAAAATCTGTAGTGGGATTTGAAAATGTGAAGTTCTTCCGTCCGGGATATGCGATTGAATATGACTATTTCCCGCCTACGCAGTTAAAGCATACACTTGAGACAAAGCTTGTGAAGAATCTTTATTTCGCAGGTCAAATTAATGGTACAACAGGTTACGAGGAAGCCGCATCGCAAGGACTGATGGCTGGTATCAATGCCGTATTAAAGCTGAGAGAGCAAGAATCTTTTATTCTAGGCAGGGATGAAGCCTATATAGGTGTTCTCATAGATGATCTGATTACTAAAGGAACAGAAGAGCCCTATCGCATGTTCACGTCGCGCGCGGAATACCGCACGCTCCTCAGACAGGATAATGCAGATTTGCGATTGACACCGCGCGCAGTAGAACTGGGAGTTATTTCAGACGCAGCGCTCAAACGAGTAGAACGCAAGCAACGCGAGTCACACAAAATGGTTCAGTTTCTAAAAGAAACCAGCTATGATTACCGCGAGATCAATGAAATTCTAGAGGCAAACGACACAGCTACCGTCAGTCAGAATGACAAACTTTTCAAAGTATTCTCTAGACCACAAATCACCCTTGAGGATATGAAGAACGTTTCTCAGGTGTCTGATTACATCACTGAAAACGATGTGGACGGTGATATTCTGGAGCAAGTTGAGATTCACGTAAAGTATGCCGGATACATAGAGAAGGAAAAAGCAAACGCTGATAAGTTACAACGGCTTGAAAATGTAAAAATCCCTGCTGGATATGATTACTCAAATATTGCATCACTCTCCTACGAGGCGAGGGAAAAGCTAGCCAAAATCCAGCCAGCCACAGTTTCTCAGGCATCACGCATTTCTGGTGTGACGCCCAGCGATGTGTCTGTACTTCTTGTTCACATGGGTAGATAGTTTCACGTGGAACCTACAATGCAATATACTGAAGTGAAGTCCTTTGAAGTTACTGATCATTTCTTAACGGGTGAAAAATTCCACATAGTTGAGAATCCATCAACCAAGATTCTACATACACAACCTGTTCCTGAAAACCTGGATAAATATTACGAGACGGAAGATTACCTGTCTCACAATAATAGCTCGAGCGGACTGTTTGCGAGGCTGTATGCTTTGGCAAAAAGTTTTAATCTCAAGTCCAAAACAAAGCTAATTTCTGAATTCGTTGAAAAAGGAGATCATCTAGACATAGGTGCTGGAATAGGCGATCTTGTCAAAGCTGCGAGACAAAAGGGAATCAATTCTACAGGTGTTGAACCTAGTTCAAAGGCAAGAGAAGTTGCGAGACGCCAAAACGTAGAATTACATAACTCAACAGCTGAACTTCCTAATGAAAAATTTGAGGTAATCAGTATGTATCATGTGCTGGAGCACGTTCCAGATCTTCAAATACAAATAGCGGAATTGAAAAGGCTTTTAGCAGAGAGGGGGACTTTAATTCTGGCTCTACCCAATATTGAAAGTTATGATGCTGGCTTTTTCAAATCCTTCTGGGCAGGTTATGATGTGCCGCGTCATTTACATCATTTTTCTAAGGCTACTATCGTAAACCTTTTATCTGAGGATTTTGAATTGGTGAAAACTCAACCAATGTGGTTTGACAGTTTTTATGTTTCGATACTGTCAGCACGATATCAGAAAAAGCCTGTTCCATTAATATATGGCCTCTTTATCGGATTGTGGTCTAATTTAAGAGCATTGGGTTCTGGAAACGCCTCCTCTCTCACGTATATCTTCAAAAAACGATTTTAAGCGGTTTTCTGAGCGTTTCTCTATTAGGAACAACTGTTGTCCGACATATACTGACGATTGAGCGTCACGAGCTTTTATTTCGCACGATTTTTAAAAGCTAAAAGCTATAGCTTTTTTATTCTCAATAAGTATAACTTATAGCAGGCGGATTTCTGGATTTATTGAATCAATCTGTGCTCAGACAAAACAATGACCAGGGAATCACAAAATTCTATTTGCTGCAATTCTCCAGCATTTGCAATTTTGATGGTGTAGAAATCTCGAGTTTTTGTTTGATCTGTTATCGTGGTATCAAGAATGCGATTCAAATTATCAACCAGCCTAGACACTGGCCAGTCAGTCATGCTGATGGAATCTTTGTCAATTCTTAACCCGGCCTTATCGTAAACGCCTGTCGCGTTACCACCCTCTATGTAGCCGCTTAAGTTTTCCGTTTCAATTTCTTGTTTTGGGAAATCGGTTGAGCAGCTCATCAATAGAGCTGAAACAATAGCTAAAGTAAATAGGCACTTCTTTGACACAGAGGTTTCTTTGTTACGAATATAACGTTACTGCAGCATCCAGCGTATATTTTCAAATTTGAGCGGTTTAAATTTGTACCAATAAAAAACCCCACGAATATATCCGTAGGGTTTCTGAAGTTTAAAAGTTCAGAATTACATTCTGATTCCTTTCAGCCGTTTTTCTACTTTCTGCTTTTTGGCAGTAAGCAGTTTCATCAGATCCATTAACTCGGGATCTTTCGTTTCCTTGTATATCTCGTTGATGCCTAAAATCAATGCCTTTGCTTTTCTTGAGCTATGTACACGATCACTCGTGGACATGTTGCTCATAGAAGCACCCAGCCATTCATTTGCATCTGCTATCAATTGTTCTTTATCACTCATAACCTTTCAATTGCGCTAGAAATAAAATTTCTAGTATTTAGAATTTGGGGAATATAGGTGTTCTTTATATTCCTACCTAAATTTTAAATAATATTTGATTAGTAGCGGTAGTATTCTGGCTTGAACGGCCCTTCTACTTTCACCCCTATATAATCGGCTTGATCTTTCTTCAGTTCAGTAAGTTCTGCGCCTATACGGTGTAGGTGTAATGCGGCCACTTTTTCATCCAGGTGCTTGGGTAGCATGTACACTTCGTTATCATATTTATCGCTGTTCTTCCATAGCTCTATTTGCGCTAGGGTTTGATTTGTAAATGAGTTACTCATTACAAAACTTGGGTGACCTGTAGCACAACCTAGGTTAACAAGGCGTCCCTCTGCAAGTAGAATGATATCCTTACCGTCGATGGTGTATTTATCTACCTGAGGCTTGATCTCAACTTTAGAATCACCGTAGTTGTTATTCAAGAAAGCCACGTCGATTTCATTATCAAAGTGTCCTATGTTACACACGATTACCTTGTCGCGCATTGCTTTAAAGTGCTCGCCGCGTATAATGTCCTTGTTACCGGTGGTGGTGATGACCACGTCAGCTTTTTCAATAACGCTCTCCAGTTTCTTTACTTCAAAACCATCCATTGCAGCTTGAAGCGCACAAATAGGATCGATTTCCGTGACCGTCACGATGGATCCAGCACCTCTAAAAGACGCTGCCGTTCCTTTCCCTACATCACCATATCCACAAACCACGACTTTCTTTCCAGCAAGCATGGTATCCGTTGCACGACGCACGGCATCTACCGCACTTTCTCTACAACCGTATTTGTTGTCAAATTTTGATTTGGTCACAGAATCATTTACGTTGATCGCTGGCATCACAAGCGAGCCGTTTTTCATGCGCTCATAAAGACGGTGAACCCCAGTAGTGGTCTCTTCACTTAATCCTTTGATGCCTTCTGCCAATTCTGGGAACTCATCAAAAACCATGTTTGTCAAATCACCACCGTCATCTAGGATCATGTTGAGTGGTTGACGATCCTCGCCAAAGAATAATGTCTGTTCTATACACCAGTTAAATTCATCCTCAGTCATTCCTTTCCAGGCGTACACGGGAATACCAGCAGCAGCAATTGCAGCAGCAGCGTGATCCTGTGTTGAGAAGATATTACAACTCGACCAGGTAACATCTGCACCCAGAGCGACTAATGTCTCAATAAGTACCGCGGTCTGGATGGTCATGTGTAAACAACCGGCGATACGTGCACCTTTTAAAGGCTGTTCGTTTTTATACTCTTCCCTTAAAGCCATTAGGCCGGGCATTTCTGCCTCTGCCAGCTCAATTTCCAGTCTACCGTAATCGGCAAGGGAAATGTCTTTAACTTTGTAGGGGACGTAGGTTTTGGTTTGTGTGCTCATCTATTCTTTTTAATTAGTTATTAAGTCGTTGAGTTCAGCTACTCATACGACATGCCGCATTAATAATATGTTAAATTGCGGGCGCAAACTTAAGAATTTCTATCGATCTATATGCCGCTTTACCAAACACTTAACAACAAACACGATACACGGGTTTTCGTATGGCATATAACTGAGACAGAGGCTGGTCTGCGACGGGGAATCAATCTAAATAAAAACTCCCTCAACCGGCTCTCGATCATGAGCAGTTCACTCCATAGAAAAGGCTTTTTGAGCATACGCCACCTTTTGCATGCAGCTGGTTATACAGATCAGGATTTGTATTATACAGATGAGGGTAAACCACGACTGATAGGGGAGGATTACATAAGTATTACCCATAGTTTTACATTTACCGCGATAATTCTTAGCAAGCGACCGGTAGGTATCGACGTGGAGATGCAGCGGGTGAAAATCAATAAAATTGCCGTAAAGTTTATAGGATCTGAACGAGAATTTGTGGACTCAAGTCCAGCGCCCACGCGTGCACTCACCATCATCTGGGGCGCAAAAGAGTCCATGTATAAATTATATGGTAAACGCGGCCTGGGCTTTAAGGCGCATTGCCACGTACGCGATTTTGAGCTGGAAACAGGTACTGCCACCGCCGCCATTCAGTATGAACAGGATCATTTGAAATTCAAGGTTTTTTTCCATGAGATGATGGAATTTACGCTGGTATACGTCCTCCCACACGATGAATAATATCCTCCAAAACATAAACAATAGCAAGAGGTCTTTAGGAATTCTGATTGATCCTGAAAAAATGGGTGATGATGAGGTTTCCGCTTTCGCGAAAGCGGTTCCCCAAACAATCTCCTCCCTAAAAGAAAAGTTATCCATAGATTACTGCTGCCTGCTCGTAGGGGGGAGTACCATGAAAGGCGTGGACATAAACCACTGGGTAGAAAAATTGAAAAAACAGGTTGACTTGCCCATCATTCTGTTCCCTGGCTCACCTGACCAGCTCACAGAAGCCGCCGACGGCCTCCTTTTCTTGAGCCTGCTATCCGGCAGAAATCCAGCTTACCTGATCGACCATCAAGTGGAAGCGGCAAAAAGATTGACAGAAACCCAGCTCGAGGTAATTCCCACCTCATATTTATTGATAGACGGTGGTCACACCAGCGCGGTAGAACGCACCACCGGTACAACTCCCATGTCACAAAAAGATCCTGAAGTCGTAGCGACTACGGCTTATGCTGGCCAACTAATGGGTCACGAGCTGGTGTATCTGGAAGCGGGAAGCGGAGCGATCCATCCAGTTTCCAGCCAGATCATCAGAATGACTTCTGATTCTATCAATATTCCCGTGATAGTGGGCGGTGGTTTGCGAAAAATACAGGATATGCAAAAAGCCTATGAAGCCGGCGCATCCATGCTGGTCGTGGGCACGGCAATCGAGGAAGACCCGGATTGGAAAGGTTAATTTAGCACCGCTAAAATCTAATCATGCAAGTATCCATTGAACTGACCATGTCGCCCCTGCAAGATGACTTTGAACAACATATTATTAAATTTATCAAGGTGTTGAGAAGCAGCGAGTTTACCGTTCTGGAAAATCCGCTCTCCACACAGATTTTCGGTGAATTCACCAGGCTCATGCCTTTCCTTACCCAAGCGATGAACGAGAGTATGGCAAGAGCAGGACGCGGTACTGATCTACATGAAAATCGTCAAATCAAACCGCAGCGACTACGCACCCCATTTCTAGTATGGAATTGATCGACTGGATCTTTGCCCAGTATAGTGAATACACAACAATCACTATTGTTCTGGAACTGGTGGCCGTTGCTGCGAGCGTGGTGAGTGTATTGTATTCAAAACGCAATAGTGTACTAGTATTCCCGTATGGGATCCTGAGCACGATATTATTCGTATATCTGCTCTATCGCTGGAACTTGCTGGGCGATATGGTCATCAATGCCTATTATTTCATCATGAGCGTTTACGGGTGGTATATCTGGACCAAAAGAGATCAAGCTGGACGGTCAACTACCATCACGGTTACCACAACCCCAGAATGGTGGATCAGTTTGTTCATCTTTATAACGACTGGTGCAACTATTTATGTGCTATACTCACTTACAGACAGGATGGAAAACTGGGTGAGCTATGTAGATATGACTACCACGGGAACATTTTTTGCTGGAATGTGGCTCATGGCCAGACGCAAGCTGGAACACTGGCTAGTACTGCTGGTAGGTAACGTTGTGTCTATACCCCTCTATTTCTATAAAGGCGCTGCGTTTACGGCATTGCTGTACATATTTCTGGCTATTATTGCGTATATAGGATTTATCCAATGGAAGAAATACCACCTCAAACCCTTTTTGCAGGCAAGCGAGTAGTCCTTTATGGACCTGAAAGCACAGGGAAAACTACCCTCGCCAGACAACTGGCCAGCCATTTCAATACGCAATGGGTTCCTGAGTTTGCCCGTGATTTTCTACAGAAAAAATTTGACGATCGCGGTGAGGTAGCCGCTTTTGAAGACATCGTCCCTATTGCTGCTGGCCAGCGCAAACTCGAGAACCAGAAAGCGAGCGAGGCCGGGTATTACTTTTTTTCCGATACCTGCCCGCTGGAAACTTATGTGTACTGCCATTATTACTTTCAGCAAGTTCCTGAAGAACTGGAACGAGCTATAGCCAGATCAGAATACGATCTCTATTTATTGATGGATATCGATTTGCCATGGGTGAAAGATGATCTGCGCGATAGGCCAGATGACCGGCAAGAACTTTTTAAACTTTTCAAAAAAGCACTAGAAGATCGCGGTAAAGTCTTTAAAATCATATCGGGAATGGAAAAGACTAGATTTGCACAGGCACTAGACGCCATGAAAAGCTATGTATAGCCTATTATGAAACTGACTGAAGTACAGAAACAACAACTAAAAGAAAAGGGAATAACCCAGCAACAGTTGAAATCACAACTGGATAGGTTTGAGCAGGGATTCCCAGTAGTCAAACTGCAGGGTGCCTAACCGTAGAAAACGGTATCGTGCCGCTCAAGCAGCTTGCGGTAGATCAACTTGTCCAGGTATTTGAGGAAAAGAGGGATAGTATTAAAATAATCAAGTTTGTGCCTGCAAGCGGTGCAGCATCCCGCATGTTCAAGTTTTTGCATGAGTTCATGCATGATTTTAACCCGCAGTCAGACAGCATCAATTCCTATATCAATACCCATAACGATAAAGATCTCTTCACTTTTTTCAGCGCGCTGGAAAAGTTTCCTTTTTACAATAAAGTACTCGCAAGTCTTAAGGTAAACAATCCTGACTGGGAAAACAAGACGGCGTCTGAACGCCGCTATCTTTTTGTCAAAGAAATGATGGATGGCGAGGATTGTAGCTATGCCGCAATGCCTAAGGGCTTAGTGCCATTTCATAGGTATAAAAGCCACCTAGCATCTGCCTTTGCAGAACATTTGTTTGAAGCTACGCTGTATGCAAATTGTGTGAGCTTGTGCCGCTTGCACTTCACCATTGCGCCAGAGCATGAAAATAGCTTTCAAAAAGAGCTGGATCGCATTCTGCCTATGGTAGAAGAGAAAACAGGTCACCAGTTTGACGTATCATTCTCATTCCAGAAACCGCATACAGACACCATAGCCGTGGACAAAAAGAACCGACCCATCATCGAGGATGACGGTACTTTTCTATTCCGCCCAGCGGGCCATGGTGCATTGCTGGAAAACATCAACCAGCTGGAAGCAGACCTTATTTTTATAAAAAATATTGATAATGTGACCGTTTCTACACTTGAAAACAAAGTGTGCGAATACAAAAAATTACTAGCCGGATATCTGCTGGATATTAGGACGCAGGCTCATCAGTTTCTAGAAAAACTGGACAATGGTGACCTAGATGAAGCAGAAAGAAAATCAATTGAGGACTTTATCGAAAACCGTTTAGGCAGGAAGCTGCCTAGCGATTACCGCAAGTTTTCGGTCAAATATCAGCTTGAGGCGTTGTACGCTATTCTAGATAGGCCGCTTAGGGTGTGTGGAATGGTGAAAAATGAGGGCGAGCCAGGTGGTGGGCCATTCTGGGTGCAGCAGCCCAACGGCGAGCTGTCGCTAGAAATAGTTGAAAGTGCTCAAGTAGACAAGAAGAGCAAGCGTCAGAAAAATATTGCTGCCAGTGGGACGCATTTCAATCCCGTAGATCTGGTTTGTTCAGTAAAAAACCACAAAGGTGAGAAATACGATTTGCTGCAGTTCAGCGATCCAGAAACCGGCTTTATCACAAACAAAAGCAGAAACGGGAAAGACCTTAAAGCCCAGGAACTCCCGGGTTTATGGAACGGCGGCATGTCAGGCTGGAACAGCGTTTTTATAGAGGTGCCGCTCATGACTTTTAACCCGGTCAAAACCGTGAACGACTTACTCAAACCAGCCCATCAGCTCAGTGGAAATTGACGTACTTGCCAGAGAAGTAACCTATAAAGCGACTACCAGCAGCGGTGCGGGTGGGCAGCATGTCAATAAGGTTGCCACCAGGGTGCAATTGTTTTTTGACGTTTATGGTAGTTCCGCTTTCGCGAAAGCGGAAAAAGAAAGAATCCTATCCCGCATCAATAACCGACTCACAAACGACGGGATGCTAGTACTCGCCTGCCAGAGATCCCGCAGCCAGGCCACTAATAAAAAACAGGTGTTTCAAGATCTGATCGACTTGTTGCGAGAAGCAGCAAAACCTACCAAAGTGCGCCAAAAATCCCGAGTCCCAGCCAGGATAAAGCACAAGCGACTGGAAAACAAAAAACGCCAAAGCGAGAAAAAGAAAGATCGGGGGTTTCAGCCGTAGTTAAATTTCCAACGTTTATTTTTAGACCAATTAATTTAACTACCTGGCAATTCTAGATTATCAAAGTCCTTGATGTTTTTCAGTTTCAACAGATTTTCCGTACTGATGGTGATAGGCTTTATCTCAGTTTCGAAAACTTCCTTGCCACCACCGTTTGCTTTGCTATTAATATTGATTTTTATGGTCTTTTCCATGCTTAGATAATCTAGTAGATAGTAACTTTCACATATTGGGCCTCTATTATTTCTTTGTTCGTATTTTATTAGTTTTAACTCCTCTTCTATCAATTTGAAAAAGTAAGACCAGTTGCCATAACGACCATGATCGTAATGTATTTGTAGTACGCTGGCCTCTATGTTTATCCATAATTCTGGTGGGTAGTAGACACCACCGTCTTCGTTCTCAGAACTAAAACATGTGGGGGCACTTATCGCTAGCTAGTAGTTGTTTGACTCTGATAGCAATATGAGCAAACCGCGGCTGTTTCTGTCTACTCTCTTGTCAAATCTGTTGATTACAAATTTTTTATTATCTGTTTTTTTTGTAACTATTACGTAGTCGTTGACACCATCGCTATTGAGATCACCAGTATATTTTTCAAATACAACAGAACCGTGAGGTAAGAAATGTTCTAGATTAATATCATTCAGCGCTTGAGTGCTCACGAGTGAAAAGAACAAAACCGAGAAAGCAAAGAATGGAACCGTAATACTTGTGGACATATTTTTAAGCTATTCTAAACTTGTCATTCCGTTCTGATCAATCGCTTGCGATTTACTTACGGGTAGCGAAAAACTAAGTTCAGTCCCGCGGTTCCCTCATTACTTACAAACTCAAATCCGGTGACGGTCTTCCTGATAAGAAAAGAGTAATCTGCGAGCTGCTGCTGCACGTCCCGGCTTATCTGACCTCTAGAACTCACGCCATCCTTGGTACTCTGGATGATTATTTTAAATGGCTTGAGATTATTGGATTGATTGCTTTGCGCCATGGTAAAGTGGCAAGCCGTAAATAGGCATAGTACTATTGCTAGTGTTTTCATGATCAGATGCTAATAACTACGCTCAACAATATCCATAAATCGCTCTGCATAGGTTTCTTTACCCTCCCAGTTATTGTAATCTGGTTTTACGAGAGAATCGATAAAATTGCGGGCATCATCTGCCTTTTCTATGGTAGAGAGTTGTGAGACCACGCGATTGTACTCTGTATCGTTACCATTGAATAGATGCTTTATAAAACCTATGCGGTCATTCATGCCTATCTTGATTCCTTGGTTCAGGCGGTCATTGAGTGATTTGGGACGATCATCGGTTTTATGAGGTTCCTGTGCTGGTTCAAAGCTGATCATGCTTTGCTGTGGATCTGCAGGGTTTTGTTTAAAATCTTGTGCTGGAATACCCTGATCTCGTTGCTCCTCTTTTCTTGTAAACGTGTCCTCGCTGTAATTATAGTTTTCCAGCGCCTCGATTTCTAGATTTTATATCGCTTGGATTTTTTTCTGAATCGTTTGATTTTTCAGAAACCGCTTTTTCTTCATTGTGATCTGCGCGAGCCGTCTCCTTTTCTTCATCCTTACGCTGGAAAATGGGCATGGTCTGGAAATCCTGGGCAATGTTTTCCATGTCGTTTTTGTGGAATCGATCAGGGTCAGGGATAGGTTCGTTAGGCTGTGTTTCTTCGGTTGATGGGGCTCTATTCTCGCTGGAATCTAACGTATGAATCTCATCTGCATTTTCTTCTTCATCTGGCATTTCTTCCACCATTTTATGGATGGTTGCTATGCCAGGAAGATCCATTTCCTCGCGGTCATCTTCTTGAGAGGATATAAAAAGCTTGCTTAGGTTTGGGTCTTGGAAAGCCATCTCTGCCTCGCTTTCTGCAGTATCAATCACATTTTTATCCTCATTCCTAGCCGTGGTTACTTCTTCCAGTTTTTCTTCAATTTCTTTAAGTCCAGCGGTAGGCTTGATCTCGGCAAAATGTTCTTGCGCAAAGGCAAGAACGGTGAGTCGCTCATGCAGTTCTCTGGAAAGAGCAAGCAGCTCGTTGATATCTTCTTTTTTCTTGAGTTGCAGGATACGGTGGGCAAGGCTGGTAAGGTCTGCGGTGATTTTCTTTTTCATGGGCGGGTGCCTGGTGTTTCTTTGTATTTTTGGGCGTAGCCCGCGCTGTTGTGGGCGCGGTCTAAGCGTTGAAATTACAAAATGTTTCTAGAAAATACCGTTAATCACGACGAGCAATTCGGCTGGATCGAGGTCATTTGCGGTTCCATGTTTTCTGGAAAGACAGAAGAGTTGATCCGGCGATTGAAACGCGCGCAGTTTGCCCAGCAAAAGGTCGAGATCTTCAAACCCAGTCTGGACACTCGCTATGACGATGAGCTCGTGGTTTCCCACGACCGCAATGAGATTCCCAGCACGCCAGTGCCTGCGGCAGCAAATATCCCGCTGCTGGCAACAGATTGCCAGGTGGTAGGAATTGATGAGGCACAGTTTTTTGACGATGCGATCGTACAGGTATGTAACGATCTGGCAAATAGTGGTAAACGGGTAATCGTTGCTGGACTAGACATGGATTTTAAGGGTAATCCATTTGGCCCCATGCCGGCACTCATGGCCACCGCAGAATACGTGACCAAAGTCCACGCAGTATGCACCCGCACCGGAAATCTGGCGCAATACTCCTACCGCAAATCAGCAAATGATAAGGTCGTGATGCTGGGCGAGCAGCAGGAATACGAGCCATTGAGCCGCGCCGCCTATTATCGGGCAAAGCGTGAGAATGCAGCAAAGAATCCACCCGCATCCAATAAAAATGCATCCTAAATGGAACTATTTGGGACACGTCTAGAAGTGGATCTTAATGCGCTTGAATCGAATTTCAATTATATCAAGAGCCAGGTGCGCGACGGCATCTTATTCATGGGCGTGGTCAAGGCAAATGCCTACGGTCACGGCATTGTTCAGATAGGCCGCAAGCTCGAGCAGCTGGGCGCTGATTATCTGGCGGTTGCCTATGTAGAAGAGGGCGTCAGGCTCAGGGATGCTGGCATCAGGCTCCCGATTCTTGTTTTACACGCCCAGACCCACAAGTTGAAGGAATGTCTGGAACGCTGTCTGGAACCGGTGATCTATAGGATAGAGATGCTGGATGAGTTTTACGCTTACGTACTTCGGCAAGCTCAGCATAAACTTCCCTGCGGGAAAGCTAGCAACGCACATCCTCCAGGCAATGCGGAACGACCACCCTATCCCGTACATATCGAGTTCAATACGGGTATGAACAGGCTAGGAATAGATTCAGAGGATGCAGAAAAACTGCACCGAAAGTTAAGTTCAATGCCAGGCCTAAAAGTGCGCGGAATACAATCACACCTAGCAGCCAGCGAGGATCCCGCCGAAAAGGATTTTACCCAAAACCAGATCGACCTCTTCAATAAGTTGGCACACAATCTAGAGCAAAAACTGGGCTACAAAACACTCAAGCACCAGTCCAACACCAGCGGAATCCTAAACTTCAAGGGTGCCCATTACGACATGGTGCGCAGCGGGATAGGATTGTACGGCTATGGCAATGACCCATGTTTTTCTAAAAACCTAAAACCTATAGGGACGCTGATTTCCCAGATTTCACAGATTAGAACGGTGGAGGCTGGTGAAAGCATTAGCTATAACCGTCAATTTATCGCTACTGAAAAAACAACCTACGCAGTTATCGCGGTAGGCCACGGCGATGGGATCGATCGCCGCAATGGACATAGTAGTCTAAAAGTTCTTCTACATGGCCAGCAAGCGCCCACGCTGGGCATTATTTGCATGGATATGTTTATGGTGGACGTAACGCACATTTCTCAGGCAAGAGTGGGGGATGAGGTGGTGATTTTTGGAAAGGAAAACCCTGCAGATTTGATTGCCGAAAGCGCAGGAACCATATCCTACGAATTGCTTACTGGGATACGCAAGCGAGTCAATCGCGTTTATTTAGACGATTAATTACCTTACAGCACTAATCAAAAAACGATGGGAAAATCGTTTCTAAGATTCTTTTTTATCTCCCTAATCGGTCTATTGATCTTGTGTGGTTGTGAAGAAAAAACAGCTGAAGAAAAAGATACAATCGCAGAAAATGAAGAATTTGTCCCACAATGGGCAAAAAGCGTGGTGTGGTACCAGATCTTTCCAGAGCGATTCAGAAACGGCGATCCTAGTAATGATCCTACCGTAAATGACATTCTGGGCGCAGACCCAGCAGAACCGCCCGTGGAATGGGAGGTTCACCCTTGGGGAAGCGATTGGTATGAACTACAGAATTATGAGCAGGCAAACGGCGAGCCCGAGCTTTGGAAACATTTGTTGCGCAGGAGATATGGCGGTGACCTGCAGGGCGTGATCGACAAGCTGGATTATCTGGAAGATCTGGGTGTAACTGCTCTATATCTCAATCCAGTTTTCCAGTCGCCGTCGCTACATAAATACGATGCCGAGAGCTATCATCATATTGATCCCAACTTTGGGCCTGATCC
Source organism: uncultured Flavobacteriaceae bacterium (assembly GCA_963740155.1). Lineage (GTDB taxonomy): Bacteria > Bacteroidota > Bacteroidia > Flavobacteriales > Flavobacteriaceae > Nonlabens. Next base: position 179,926 of record CAVUDE010000007.1, read on the forward strand.
AGATGGTGACCGTGAATTGATTGCTACAGAAAATCTGCTGGATCCAGCCACCTGGGTATGTAACCAGCGCAGATAAGCTTGCGCTGGTGTTGATCGACAAAGCGCACCAGCGCGGGATGAAAATCATTTTTGACGGTGTATTCAACCACTTGGGCTACAATAGCTTTGCATTTCAGGACGTAATCAAAAACCAGCAGGATTCTCCTTATAAGAATTGGTTTATCATCAACTCGTGGGATGATACAGAAAAGGGAACCGAGTTTGACTATAAAGGCTGGTTTGGAGTAAAATCCTTGCCAGAGTTGAAAGAAGATAGCACGGGAATCGTTGCGGGTCCTAAAAAATACATATTCAACACCACTCAGCGCTGGATGAATCCGCGCGGGGAGGGGATTGATAAGGGAATCGATGGCTGGAGGCTTGATGTGGCGTTTTGCATAGGGCATCCATTCTGGAAGAAGTGGCGTAAGCACGTCAGGTCAATCAATCCGCAAGCCTATATGACTGCAGAGATTGTGGACGAGCCAGCAAAAGTCCAGCCCTACATGCAGGGAGATGAATTTGATGGCGAGATGAATTATAATTTTGCTTTTGCGGCGGCAGAATTCTTCTTCAACCCAGACTTGACCAGCATTACTGCCAGCCAGCTAGACAAAAAACTGGAAGAACTGCGGCAATTGTATCCAGAGGGAGTAGCGTATGTATCGCAGAATCTGTTTGGGAGCCATGACAGCAATAGGATAGGCTCGCATATCGTGAATCGCGATCGCGGGATAGGAAACTTCAGAAACTGGGGAGATTATTTTAACGCATCGCAAGCCGCTAACAATCCAGATTACTCCACCCGCAAACCGACTGCAGAAGACGTCGAGTTGCAAAAACTTTTTGCCATACTACAGATGACATACGTGGGCGCACCCATGATTTATTATGGCGATGAGGTAGGAATGTGGGGAGCAAATGATCCGGATAGCCGCAAGCCCATGATCTGGGCGGATATTGAGTATGCAGACGAGATTTACAATGCAGATGGCTCAACCCACGCGCCAGAAGTTGTAGAGATCAATGAAGATCTGCGAAATCATTACAAGAAACTCATCGCGATACGGAACCAGCATCCAGCCTTACAGCTAGGTGATTTTAAAACTACTACTACAGATGATGAAAAAGGAATCTTTACTTTCTCAAGGACTTATCAGGATGAGAAGATCGCGGTAGTCATCAATAATGGTGATGATAACTATAGAACAGTCGCACCTGCGTTGAATAATGTCTGTGTAACAAACTTAATGACAGGGGATAAAGTGGAAAGTGTTATTACCGTGCCAGCTAAATGGGGCGTGATTTTAAAGTTATGTGATAACAATAAGCTTAACTAGGTAAACCTCTTTTTAAGATTTAAAAACCGTAAACCAGATGTAAACTGACCATGCAGCGCTTACTAAGCACGTTATGATAAGTTTAGAGTCCAGTTTGTGTTTAAATATTAGTAAAAAGCTGCAGACAGCAAATAGCAGGCATTGCAAGCAGGGCTGGCAACGTGAATAATTCCACAATAAATCCGACCAAAACATTGTCTAGTAAAAACGATGGGATCATATCGCTGTAATAATGCATCAAATGCAGGCAGATTAGGTAAAGCGATATCACTAGGAATGGATACCAAATTAAATTTATCACAATTGACCTATTTGTCATCATCCAAAAATTTAATATCTCGGGTGTTTTTTTGTACGGCGATGGCGGCAAACATGCTCATGGTAAAGGAGATGCCATAAAAGCCTTTTTCGCTCAACCATAGATCTGCATTCCACAACCCAATCACCAGTAACACGATAGACGCAATGGTCACAAACCAGCTGATGCCGTAGTAAACGTCTGTCACCGCGACGCCCTCCTGCCTGTCCCGTACGGATTTCTGTACAGAAATGACAGAGAACAGCCCAAAAAGCAAGATCACAAAGTAATAGCCCTTTTCATTGAGTTCCATATCCACATTCCACAATCCCACGCAGTAACTCACTATTCCCACCAGCAGCGCGATCCAGGATGCGGCGATAAAAGCGGGTGTGGGACGGCCGTCAAATGCTTTCGGTTTTGTGTGTTTCTTTTCCTCGGTTTGTGTTGCTGTGTATTCCATGATATTGATTTTTGATGGTACAAATATGCAGGGCTTATCACGACATAATAAATCGATGTTTTAAAAAAGTGTACGGTATAAATAAAGCTTTTTATATCTTATAACATTATATTACTAGTCTATTTGAATTTTAGGTGAACGATATATTTGATCTTATACGGTCTTTAGAGGTGGGTGAAGCTGATAGGTATTACGCTTTCGCGAAAGCGAGAAACAAAAACTCCACCGTGCACAACCTCAAACTTTTCAAGCTAATACGGGCGGGTCACAACGATCGCATGGATGAACGGGTGTACGGCAAGCCTAATCGCCGCGCATACTATATCCTAGCGCGACGGCTGCGGGATAGCATTGTCGAGTTTCTGGGTGGCGACGGTTTCATACACGATCAGCAGCAGGAAATGCAGTTGCTTAAAAGACTGCTGGCAGCCCGCAAGCTCATGAAAAGAGGACTGTATGAGCTGGCCAGTAAAACCCTGACCAAGTATGGTGAACAAGCGCGTAAGGAAGAGTTGTATTCCATTTATCAGGAATACCTTACCACGCGGCTGGAATACCATCATAAGTGCAAGAATGAGGTAGAAATTGACGCGCTGGCAGATAAGTACCAGCAGAACCAGCAGCAATTGCAGCTAGCTGACCGGCTGAACCTGTTTTTTGCCCAAGTAAATAGCAAGAGTCGTAGTCACAGCCCGGCTGAAATTTTGCAGGAATTGAGACCGGCAAGAAATCAGCATTTCACCTAGACTGACTTATTCATCCTTATATCAATTAACGGAATTACTAGTGGCCAGCGGATCCAGTATGGCTGATTTTGGAAAGGTGCGTGCACCGATTGCTGTGGTTGTAATGACCCTAAGCAAAAAATCTAGCCCGACTCCCAGCAATCATTTTTGGTACGCAAAAACCCTGTTGCTGATAGCGCAAGTGCAAACACGGATGAGGGAGTTTCAAACGTCTGAATCAACCATCAAGCGACTGATCAATACTGGTAAAATTCAAACAACGGAATTCATCAATGACCTTGCAATCGTACGGGCACTGAACCTAACTTTTACCAATTAATGGGTGCAGGCCAAAACCACGCTCATACAACTGGAAAAACCTGATTTTTATACCTTGCTCACCAGTGCCATGCTGGAACTGCAGCAGGGAAACTCTTCTATATGTTCAACGTTGCTGCGTGAACTGAACCACGGGGATCGCTGGTATATAAAACGGTATGGGCTGGTGTGGTGCATGAAAAAGAACCTGCTGGAATTACTCGGTCTGATCGATAACAACGCCCCAGACCTAGCCGAACAGAAAATCAAGCTGCTGAAAACCCAATCCAAAGAATTGCAAGGAAACGTGATGCATGGATTGCAGGATTACCTCAAGATTATTCAGCTGGCATTAAACAGCCCGCTGGGATGGGGCGATGAAAAGGTTATCTCGCGAGCAGAAAGACTTCCACAACTACAACTCAATGACGATATTCTGGCGATCAGCCTTTACGGCTGGCTGCTCGCCCGCCTCAATGGCGGCCGCACTTATGAGCACATTCTAGAACTGCTGGGCGATAAAAACTAGGCCAGCATAAATTGCTTGCCCGGTAATGGCTTGATGATCCCTTTCAATTCCATGGACATGAGTAGTGACGCCACCTGGTGCACCGGCAGATTGATATTGAGTGCAATGATATCCAGCAGCTCCTTTTTGTGTTCCTTAAGGTGGCGATAGACTTTCTTTTCATCATCTGTAAGCTCGACAAAAAGTTGCTTTTGTACCTGTACATCTTTCTTTTGCCAGCCCAGAATGTAAGGAATGTCGGCTGTTTTTGTGAGTGTGTGGGCTTTATGCTGTTTGATCAACTCGTTGCAGCCTATCGAGTACTTGTCTGCAACGCGGCCCGGGACGGCAAACACCTCGCGGTTATAGCCGGCGGCAAGATCTGCGGTGACTAGGGAACCGCCTTTGGCGGCACTCTCAATAACGACAGTAGCCTCGCTGAGTCCGGCTATGATGCGATTGCGACCCAGAAAGTTCTTCCGGTCAAAGGTGTCTGTATGCCAGAAGTCGGTGATGAACCCGCCGTTTTCCACCATGGACTGGTTGTGTGCCTCGTGGTTGCGCGGGTAGGTCTGGTTCAATCCATGGGCAAGTACGGCTACGGTTTGTAGCTTGTGCTCCATCGCCAGTTTATGCGCCAGGATATCCGTTCCATAAGCATAACCGCTGATGATGAGTGGATTGAGCGGTGCGATCTCTGCGATGAATTTTTCCAGAAATGCTGCACCGTAGGTCGTGATCTGTCTGGTTCCCACGATACTGAGCGTATAGGGATTCTCCAGATCCATCTTGCCTTTCTTGAAATAGATAATCGGACTATCTGCACAATGGCTGAGTCGCTGCGAGTAGGCGTCATCTGTATAGGTGCAATGTTCTATGCCATTGGCAGCCATATATTCCAGCTCGCCTTCTGCCTGCCGCAACAGATTGTCCTGATGGTTGATAAACTGTGCCTTTTTCTCGCCCAGTCCCTCAATGGCTGCAATATCACTTAGTTTCTGGGCAAAGACCTCTTCTGCGCTACCAAAGGTGCGAATGAGTTTCTTTGCCATGATATCTCCCACGAGTGGTGCTTTTTTTAGGGCAAGGGTGTGGAGGAGGGAATTAGACATTGTTCTTGCGTATCAAGTTTGAAAGTTCCTGAATCCAGTTCTCTAAAATTCTGTTTTTTGCAAAATTATTGAAAACGAATTCCCGTGCAGATCGCCCCATCTGATCACAAAGCTTTTTATCATTTCGCCAGTTTTCAACTGTATCTACCGCTTTTTCAAGATCTTTCTTTGTGAGGTAAAAGCCAGCATTTGATTTGTCCATCACTTCCTTGACCTCGCTTGCAACATGGCCCAGAACTAGCGATGGTCGTCCACTAGCCATCATTCCCAGCAGCTTTGACGGCATAACAGTGTCTAGTACTTCGGTTTTTTGAAAGAGAAAGTGCGCGTCTGCACTCTCGAGTAGATCGTCCAATTCTGACAATGGGACAGAATCGTGAAATGCTATATTATTTTGGAGGGTACGACTCTTTAATTCCTGATATCTCGCACCGGCACCTACTATGATTATTTGATAGTGTTGTTGTGGTAGCGCTTTCGCGAAAGCGGAAAAAAATTCCCAGTCCTGCTTATCACCCACATTACCACTGTACAATAACTTGAACCTGTCATCTTTCAAAAATGGATGCGGCTGGTCACTGGTATCTTCAGATGTATCGCTGATCCAGTTGGGAAGGTAATATGATGGTGTACGAGTCTTTTTCTCTAGCTTTTTGACCATGTTGTGACTGATGGTGCTCACGGCAGCCGCCCTATCGAGTATGGAAGTCTCGAGTTTGAACAGCTTATTAAAAACAACGTTCCCTCCCGCCAGTCCAGATTGCTGGGCTGCGTCAAATTCAAAATCCTGGATGTGGATCCAGTGAGGGCAATTCTTGCGCCTGGCAAGTTTATCACCCAGCCAGGCTGATGCTGTAAAAGGGATTATGGAAATGACGAGGTCTGCTTTTGAGACTTTCTGAAGGTTGCGGTAAGCGCCGTAGGTAAAGCTCAGGATATGGCGCACGCGCTTTTTAAAAGTGGGCTGTTCTGGTACGTAAAACTTATAGCGATAAACGGTGACGCCCCGATAATCCTCTGATGTAAAATCTGGTTTGCTGGCATAATCGTTACGGATTTTCCATTGAGGGTAATAGGGAACTGCTGTAATGATGGTGACGATGGCACCTGCATCGATGAGCGCATCTACCATCTGGGTGGAATATAGGCCTATGGCGGTATCCTCTGGATAGAAGTTGAGGCCTATGAAGGTGATGTGCTTTCCCTGCAAACTATCTATCTTTAATGACTCGTGCCGGGCTTCCCAGACATATTTTACCGGCGGGTAGATTCTTGAAGACACTGGAACGAGCACCCACCAATGTACCATAACCTATGGTTACCCCTGGTGCAACGTAAACGTCTGTTGCCAGCCAGCACTGGTCCTCTATCACGATCTTTTCATGATAAATACGGAAGCTGACGTCTTGAGGGTCATGGGTTCCCGTACAGATATAACCGCGTTGTGAAATCACCACATTAGCACCTATTTCAATAGGCCCGAGGCTGTATAGATTCACCTCGTCACCTATCCAGCTGTAGTCGCCTATTGAGACTTTCCAAGGAAACTGGAAGCGACTAGTGGGCCTGATAATTACATTACGACCAATTTTTGCCCCAAATGTCCGCAGTAAAAACCTACGCCAGCCATACATGAACTGCGGCGACCAGGCAAAAAGCGTTGATTGAACAATCCACCAAAGCTGTACTGTAACTGTCCCTCTCCCTCTGAAGTCGGGCGGGAGGGTGAATTGATTGAGCTGCTGGTAGGTTTTCAAATTTCAGAAAGGAAGATTTCAAAGCTCAAAAATACAACACTACGTCAAGCTTACAGTTTAAGATACCTAAGGATTCAATCTGTAGCATATTGCACTAGTAATTGACCCCAAATGCGAAAAAAAAAGAGTATTAATTTGTTGAATCCTACAGTCATTAAAATTGTAGATCCCGTCAATTAATCTACTGACAATTATGGTTTAATGTTTCAAACGGCTATTATGATTATTAGCACAAATTATCTAAAGACATTATTGCTCGTTGCTGTGCTACTATTGTGGTCACTGTTCAGACTCTGTGGCGCAGGAGCCTATTGCTTCAGAATCGCTTACGCTTTTCGATATCGGTGATTCACTTACTTTTGGTTATGGTGGTGAAGGTGTAACGATGAGTAGTACAACTAAAGATCTTTTAGGGGATAAGTGGGAAGTATACAACTATGGAGTAGGTGGTGAGAATACTCTCACCATTAGTGGTAGGTATGGATCAATACCATTTTATATTAGCGACGCGCTCACTATACCTGCAGGGGATAGTCTAGTCTCGATACCTAGCGGTCTTTTTTCAAGCTTTGATAACTCTGCGGTGAATCCACTATTACAGGGCGATGTGGGTTTGAATCCATGTTATGTAAATGGTGAAAAATACGAGCTCCAGTTCGATGGGACTTTCTATAAACTAAAACTAGATTCCACAAAAGATCGCGAACAGGTGATTGAACCAGGAACATATATATACAGTAGCTTGTCAAATAAAGAACACACGGTGGCAACTTTTTTTGTAGGTCAAAATGGTGGATTCGAATCGGCTGAAGATTACCTGCTGCAAATTGATCGTTTTGTCGAGCACAAATTAGATGATAAATATATCAACATTACTTCTCATGGAAATGGAAGGCCTGAAACATTTCAAAAATCAGAGCTAAATATGGCAGGAACGTTATAGACCTAAAGGCATATATGTCCTCTCATGCGATTTACGATGCTTTAGAATATGATCTGCTGCCAAATGACGGCTCTTATCCTACGAATCAAGATGTAAGTAGTATGCAGTCAGGTCAAACACCACCATCTTTATTGCATGATACTATTCACTTAAATGCTATAGGTTATGAATTGCTGGGTATACTGAGGTATGAAAAAGGAGTGGAATTAGGCTTTTGGTAGGAAAGACTGATTAGTTAAAGATATTTCTAATTCTACTTAAGTATAAATGTTAAAACATTTCGAGCAATTCTTTTAGATATTAAAATCAATTTTTAGCTACTGTGAATTTTCACCCCCGTACTTTTCTTCCAAGATTTTTCAAGGCTTTCAAACCTCATTGCGGGATAGACCAGCACCAATTATGTCTTATTTTTGCTTATTATTATTAAGATACCAGAGGTGAAGGATATTTATAGTCAAGAGGGTTCAGAATATTTCAAATTAAAGTCCGACTGGGATGTAGGGGACTCTGCATGGAAAGCAAAATTTGCTTATGACCTATTGGTAAAAAATAATATTTATCCAGAGTCTATCGTTGAGGTGGGCTGCGGTGTGGGTGAAGTCCTGTTAAATATAGAAAAAAATTTTGAAGATTCATCTATTAAATATAGTGGTTATGACATTGCTATCGATGCTATAAACATAGCTAAATCTAAAGAGACAGAAAACGTAAAGTATTACCGAGATGACTTGACTAAACTGGACTCATTTTTTGACGTGCTTCTCATGGTGGATGTTTTTGAGCATGTTCCAGATTATATAGGTTTTATTGAAAAGTGTGCTAAACGGGCTAAATACAAAGTATATCATATACCTTTAGACATCCACATTAGCTCACTGCTGCGCGGAAAGATGATAGACGCTAGAAACGAGGTGGGTCATCTACATTACTACACTAAAGAGACTGCACTTGCTACGCTAGTAGATACAGAGCAGAAAATCATCGATTACTGTTACACTGATGGTACAATGCAAACTCCTAAAAAATCCTTCAAGATGAAGCTGGCAAACCTGGCCAGAACCGCGATGTATTCAGTAGCTCCAGATCTTACTGTAAAATTATTTGGCGGCTACTCTTTGATGGTACTTACTGAGGGTCATGAGACTGGGGACTAGATGACTTTAGACTGTAAAATGGAGTCGCGTAATACCAGTGGTGAAGTAGAGAAGCGCCCAAACTGAATCGAGAATCATTAATCAGTATAGGCTTTTACCCATTTTTTACGGTTTGATTTCCATGAATATTCACGTATTACGAATTCACGTAGTTGTGCACCTCTCTTGTTTCTCTCTGCAACACTCCATTGTGAAGCGCTGACTAAAGCGTTGTTAAGATCTTTTCTAGCAGGCTCTATGAGCATACCACCATTTGTGTTCCAGGATTCAAGCAATCCCGTTTGACGGGTAGTTATAACTGGGGTAGCCTGCATGGCAGCTTCTAGATTAACCATTCCCACGACCTCAGAATAACTAGGGGCAACAAAACAAAAGGCGTTTCTGAATAGAGCGTCTTTAGCTGCACCCCTTATAGGCCCTAGGAACTGGATACTGTTACTTTTGAGTTCACTAGCAAGCCTCATCATTTTTGCACCATAAGCATTTTTACTTCCTGCAATTTTCAAATCAAAATTTTTTAAGGATAGATTGGCAAATGTTTTAATAAGTAGTTCAAGCCCTTTTTTCTGATGCAATCGACCTAAAAAAAGAAAGTATGGACGCGTCGTGCTCACTTTTACCACTGGAGTACTTATCGTAATTGCGTTTGGAATACAAATGACAGGTGTCTCAGGGAAAAGTTTCTGTAAATTAATTTGTTCTTGTGGGGTTATGGCATGTATATATTTCGCTTTCGCGAAAGCGGAACTCGAGAGCAGCTTGAAATATAGCTTTTTCTTAAGTGTTCCTTCATTCCATAACCATGGCTCAAACATGCCATGAGGACTCACTATAAAGGGAATCTTTTTTTGAGCTGCTACTTTTGCAGCTGCGTACTGTGCATGCATCCACACCCCATGTATATGCAACATGCAGTGGTTATTTAGGTCTGCAAGTGCGGCACTAATTTTATTAGAATACAACCATGGACCTTTGCAGGGAAATGTAACGATTTTACTATTTTCTTCATCATTATTTGTTGTCCAGATCAAAGATTCAGGAAACTGCCTTTTAAGGTCTAAAACTACCGTGCGAATACCACCGCTAGCACGTGATACATCCTCTGTGATATGGTACAAATTCTTCATCTCAATCTAAGGCATCATCAAATTATGAGGGGGGCTTTCTTGAAATTATACGTGCAAAAAAAGCTGACGAAGAGCGCAAAAAATACAACACCGTTTTCTCGTTCCAATATATTCTCTGAAAGCATCATAATGCAGTAAAAGATCAAAATTGTTACGAGATAATAGTTCTTTTTCCTCAAGCCTATAATAAAGTGATAAAACAGAAATAGACTAAACATGAAAAAACCCACATACCCTACATAAAGAATGATGCCTAGATATTGATTATGTGAATTATAACGAGAAGAAACAAGAAATTCAGAATCGACGGTATAACAGTCTATTAATTCATTTGTCCCATCACCTATACCAAAACCCATGATTCCTGCTTGTGGTACTTTTTGAGTAACACACTTATAGATCGAATATCTTATATTAGTTGAGTTGTTCATATTTGAGTCAGACTCCTGTACCTCGAGTAATTCTGAGAATCGTGCACTTACCTTGGGATTGAAAATGATAGCACCCACAAGAGTCGCTACAGCTATACTAAACGATAGTAGAAGATTTTTATTTTTTAAAACCACAACTAAGTATCCAGCTGCCAGAACAATTGCTATGATAGGCCCTTTTCTTATCATCATCAGCAAAAAAAGTATCAAAAAGACATCCATTATAGCTACTAAAAATTTTACTGGTTTATTTGTCTCTAAGTCAAAAATAAATAGGGAGAATAAAAGAGCCAATCCAATATGCATACTTAAGTAGATGGGGTGTATTCTCCAGCCACCTAAATCACCGCGTATTACATTTATAAAATGTAATACTACTTCATCAAAAGTCCAATCGATGTAAAAACGCGCGAATGCGCCTAAACACAGAACAGTAGTGGCGATGATAAAAATGAACATTAAAGAATGCTTCCTATCCATAACATGGTGTAAACTGCGTTTTCCCATTGAAAAAAAACCCAATGGGAACAACAGAAGAGAAGATGCAGTTAGAATCTTTTTGAAACCATAAGCTAGATCTTCTGTATAAATGAGACTTAAAGTATAAAAGAATATCAGACTAGCGTTGAGAAAGATAAATCCCCATTTAGGTTTAGATTTTTCGACCCAAGCAGACAGAAATGACCCGATTAGAAACAGGGCAATTATCAATGGTCTCACGCCTCTAGGCAGAGCGGGCATAAAGAATAGCCCAGCGACACACCAATAAAGGGATGTAGGGAGAATTGAAGCTAAACGGTTTTTGCCACCCATACTTTACCATTAAGAAACAGATGCCTTATTCTTACAATTAATTTAGGAAGCGTATAAAGTCCTATAAAAGTTCCAACAAAATAGCTATATCCATTTGTAAAGTCTCCTCGTAATAAAAAAATCATATGCATAGCAAAATAAAATGCTACCGCTCTTTTTAAATAGTCATTACTTCTAAGCCATATCCAAAAGTAAATACACGCAACGGCAAGTAAAAACGCCATTATTATTATTCCCAAGTACCCAAAGTTCATGTAACCCTCCGACACATATGGATTTGACAAGTTTGCAAAATGATAGTCATACTTATCAATAATATGATTTCCAATCACAAGACCAGAAGCATCTGGCTTTCCAGGCCATATAGTCCTGGGAACAAAGAACAAAACACCGCTTAAAAGTTGCCAGCCCCAAGATAAACCCCGGTCAGCGACTATCTCTATTCCCACACCCATGTTTGCAAATGCATCATAGTTGAGCGACATATAACCGCGACTAAAATCTTCCCTACTAAATGTTTTAGTAATTAGACTTGGGTTAGAAATAAGATTTCCCAGACCCGCTTCAAGGTGAGTGAGTAATTGAATAAGCGGAAAACCGATAATCATCACTACAAACAAAAATAAAGTTGTTTTAACATTAGAGTTGAGCATCCTCGGAAAGAAGAGAAAAAGAACTAGCAAGTAGACCGGTTAGTAATGCATTTCGCTTTTCTACCAAGGGGTTTTTAGTTACTAATAACAGTAAAAATAAAACACTAAAGCTGATAACTATGACCAACCAATTTTGAGAATACTTCTTTCCGTGGTCTAGCAGGTATTTACAGATCACAATACCAGCAAGTGGTAGTGTAAATAGCACTTTTTTAAATACCAACTGATAACCCGGGGAGTAACTTGACCACAACCAGTTATGCTGAAAGTATTCTTCCATAAGGAATGAAAATCCAATTGAAAGAAAAATTATTGAAAACCCGATAATTAACCAAAGATCTAATTTCCTGAATTGTAATTTGCTTTGCACTTTAGTAACAATTCTCTTTCTCGTCTTTAATGATCCCTTAATAAGTACATAAGAAGAAAAGAACATTACATGAAAAAAAGTAATCAACCAGCAAGTCTTAATTATAATAAACTCCTTAAAGGGGTAATTATGATCGAACGTTGCACCAGGTTTACCTTGTAGAACGGTGGTTTGAATAATGGGTGCGAGAATAAAGAATAGAAAACTGAAAACAATATACGTACTCAAAAAAGGACTATAATCTTTATCAATAAAAATATGGTAGTAAGCAATACAGGCAAGTATTAAAGCCTGAAAGAAGAATGAACTCCACAGACCAATCGTTGTTTCAAATGTTGCAAACAGAATTACGGTTATCAACAGATAGATAAAGATGAATATATTTCTGAGTAGCATCCTCGATCAATTTTTGATAGAATCTGAGACTACAACAGATCTATCTTTTCGATAGAAGTAATATGCCGCCATAAGCAAAACGAATTCAGTGCTTATAGTGGTGATGACAGTTCCCTCAAGCCCCAGCAAAGGAACTATCGAGAGACCTAGAGCAAGATTAAAAATACTACCTACCACCATTACACGCATTCTCTGATCAAACAGCCTTTTTGATGGTGCGTAGAGTTCAGTGAAGAGCGTGCTCAAACCGGTAAACAAGGCAATCAGACCCATCCACTTGAGTAGATTACTATTATTATAAATTTCAGGATCCTTGAAGAGAAAATCAACTATCCAACCACCAAAGACCACAATAGCCAAGAGTCCTAGAATACCGATTATGGTAATTATGGGTATCAAATTAGCCATCATGGCGCGTTTTTCAATTCCATTTTTGCGGGACATATATGGATACATTGCTTGATAAAAAGGAATATACATCTTTTTTGCGGCAAGCATCAATCTATCAAAAGCGCTAAAAACACCTACTACAGCATCTCCAGCAAAAAAACCTAATAATAACCCGTTTGCAGCAAAAGTAAACTGTGTTGCTACATCAGACACGAAAACCTTAAAGCTTTCCACATAAAACACTTTATTCCCAGATAGATTAGGTTTTTGCCAGTTCACGTATTTCAAGCTGACAGAGAACATGATCGCACCAGAAATTATAAAACCCATAGAATTAAATACAGGCACATACCTGTAATCAGCAGGCGATGATATGAAAACTATTAGCAGAAAAGTAAAGAGAAGTTTTGCGCAGGCATTCATAATGGTAATAAGCTTCATTTTCTCCATACCTTGGAAAAACCAATTACCTGCCAGAGTTTGTCCTATCACTACACCGTAGCTTAATAGATAGACCTCCCATTCCACTCTGAATTTCTCTATACTGAAAATCAATAGACTCAACAATAAGAATACTGTAATGAGCAATATTAATCTAGCATAAAAGACTTTAAAAAATAAACTTGAGTAATCCTTACCTGCCGCCTTGAGTATTGACATCTCTCGACTAGCGGTAATGTGAAAACCAAAAAATGTAATTGAGAGGCAGAAAGCCATTAAGTATTGAGCCTTCATTATTAGACCAAACTTTTCCAGACCTAAGGAACGCTCTAAAAATGGAATAATGATAAAAGGAAGTAGATAATTCAATGCCTGTAAAACTGTCAAAGCTCCATAATTTTGAGCTACAATTTTTTGTTCTTCACTCCATTTTCTGCGACTCTTCATCAGGACTTAATAGTATAACCGCGATACAATTCAGTTATACCTTGCTCTAGTTTAACCTTATAACTCCACCCATGTACATGTAACTTACTCACATCAGTAAGCTTGCGAGGCGTACCGTCTGGTTTGCTTGTATCCCATTCAATGCGACCAGTATACCCCACAGTGCGCTGGATTGTCTCGGCAAGTTCTTTAATGCTCACATCCTCACCTGTACCTATGTTGATATGTGTATTACGAACTTCCTCTTTATCTTTTGCCAGATCCCTGAAGTCAACATTCTTCATGATATGAACGCAAGCACTCGCCATATCTTGCGACCAGAGGAATTCACGTCGCGGAGTGCCACTGCCCCACAAAGTTATCTTGTCCCCAGTTATACCATGTTTTGATAATTCCGCTTTCGCGGAAGCATAATCATTAACACCCAAATCTGCCAACAACTCTTTCTTGCGACCTTCCATTAGTAACTTACCCAAATGCATCTTCCTGATCATCGCTGGCAGTACGTGCGACCGCTCCAGATCAAAATTATCATTAGGGCCGTAGAGGTTTGTGGGCATGACAGATAGAAAGTTGGTGCCGTATTGCAGATTGTAGCTTTCACACATTTTTATTCCAGCGATCTTTGCGATGGCATAGGGTTCATTTGTGTATTCCAGCTCACCTGTAAGCAAAGAGTCTTCTGGAATGGGTTGTGGTGCCATTTTAGGATAGATACAAGTACTGCCCAGAAATAACAGCTTTTTTACACCACTCTTATAACTCTGGTGGATGACGTTGTTCTGGATCATGAGGTTGCGATAGATAAAATCTGCACGGTAGGTGTTATTTGCTACAATTCCCCCCACACTTGCAGCAGCTAGAAAGACATAGTCCGGCTCTTCTGACTGAAAAAAATCTGCCGTTGCAGCCTGATTGATCAGGTCAAGTTCTTGATGCGTTCTCACGATAAGGTTCTCGTAACCTTGATCCCTCAGTTCTTTCACGATGGCGCTACCTACGAGCCCTCTATGCCCAGCCACAAAGATTTTTGCATCATGTCTCATACTATTCAAAATAGTTGTTGATGCGATGGCCACCAGCCTTTAAATATTGCTCTTTAAGCATGAGCTGAAGGTCGCTCTCCATCATGTCATTCACGAGTTCAGGTAGTTGTATCTCTGGTTCCCATCCCAGTTTTTCTTTTGCTTTAGAAGGGTCACCTATCAGCAGATCTACTTCGGTAGGGCGGTAGTATCGTGAATCGACCGCTACCACCTCTTTTCCCGTTTCTAATTGATATTTGGGATTTGAACAGGAGGTAATTACTGCTTTTTCCTGATCATCATTTCCAGTGAATTCGAGCTGGACGCCTATATGTTTAAATGCCATGCGTACAAAATCCCGCACGCTGGTAGTCGTTCCCGTTGCGATTACCCAGTCCTCTGCCTGATCATGTTGCAATATCATCCACATCATGCGCACATAATCTTTTGCGTGTCCCCAGTCGCGTTTTGCATCTAGATTCCCTAGGTATAGTTTGTCCTGCAGCCCCAGTGCAATTCTAGATACCGCGCGAGTGATCTTGCGGGTAACAAATGTTTCGCCGCGCACCGGTGATTCATGATTAAAGAGAATGCCATTGCAGGCAAACATTCCGTAGGCCTCACGATAGTTTACCGTTGCCCAGTAGGCGTACATTTTTGCAACTGCATAAGGCGACCGCGGATAGAATGGAGTGGTTTCTGACTGGGGAATTTCTTGCACCTTGCCATATAACTCTGAGGTGGATGCCTGATAGACCCTCGTTTTACTCTCCATACCTAACAACCGTACAGATTCCAGAACCCGTAACGCACCTATCCCGTCTGCATTTGCTGTGTATTCGGGCATTTCAAAAGAAACCTGCACATGTGACATGGCGGCAAGATTGTAGATCTCATCAGGCTGCACTTCTTTAATAATACGAGTCAGATTTGTCGTATCTGTCATATCACCATAGTGCAATTTGAACTTTACGTTATCCTCATGTGGATCCTGATACAGGTGGTCTATGCGGTCTGTATTAAAGAGCGATGCCCTACGTTTTATACCATGAACCTCATATCCTTTTTTAAGAAGAAACTCACTCAAATAAGCCCCATCCTGACCTGTAACGCCAGTGATAAGAGCTGTTCTAGAATTGGACTTAGACATGTATCTTAATTCAATGGGTAAAAATAAGGCTAACTTATCTGGCGATTGACGGATTCTTGTTCCACCCGTTTTATGACATTGAGCAATGCACCTTCTACCGTATCAATTTTGTAATCAAAAACCTCTTCCGTCTGTTGACATTCCATTACACTGTAACTGGGTCGTTGCGCCGCAGTAGGAAAGTGGTCAACTGGATTTATGTTGATTTTGAGTGCGGCCTTTTCTTTTATCGCTTTCGCGAAAGCGTACCAACTCACCTCACCCTTGTTAACAAAGTGATATGTGCCATATTTAATGGGGTCATTCTCTAACAGATTAGAGATAAAATCAGCAACGCAATTAGCGCTGGTGGGAGAACCTATCTGTGTGCTCACGATGTTCAATTCTTCCGCGTTATTTTCTAGCACCCACTTGAAAAAATTCTTGCCATGGGCAGCATAAAGCCAAGATATTCTGAAAATGTAGAATTTGCCATCTGCTAATTTGATCCCCTGTTCACCCGCTAGTTTACTTGCGCCATAGATGTTAATGGGATTTGTTGCATCCTCAACCTCGTAAGCCCGCGTCGCCGTACCATCAAAAACGTAATCTGTAGAGAAATGAATGAGCGTGGCGTCCAGATGTTTTGCGACTTGCGCCAGGTGCTGGACGGCGGTTGCATTGATTTCATAGCATCGTGCCGAGTCGCTTTCTGCTCTATCTACCGCGGTGTAGGCAGCACAATTGATAATGTAGTCTGGTTTAATAGCATTTAGCTTTTCATGCACTTCTCTGGCACAGGTAATGTCCAGATTCTTGCTGGCAAAAGGAAAGATTTTAACACCAGTAAGTTCCTGCTGGATGGCAGTTCCCAGCATACCATTTGCACCGGTAAGGACTATTTTTTTCATGCCTATAGACTTGTCGATCGATATCTAGCCTCATACGTATTCAACCATTTGAATATGACTGGTACTAAGGCGATCAATAATCCCAGTCCAAACAATATAAGTGCGAGCTTAAACTTGTATTGGTTGCTTTTTACGGCACCTTTTTTTGTGTAAATAGAAGCAATATTTACAGTATTGTCGTAAGAGTATAATTGCTGGCGCTCATACCGTAACTGTGTGAGAATATCGTCTTTCTGATCAAAGAGCTGCTTGAGCACCTCAGATGGTTTCTGATCACTCAAATAGAGGTTAGTTGCCGCGGTAGAACCGCTGGCAGAATTGGTGATCGCTTTCTGGTAGCTTGCGACTAGAGAGTCTAGTTCTACAAGCTGATTTTCCATGTTACGTATGGTGAATCGGGCAGTCTGTTGTGAGGCCTTTTTCATTGCCTCTATAGCACTCATTTCTTTTACCTCGACCGCCTTAACCGCTGTTTTTTCTACAACAGCCTTATTCTCACCATAAACCTCAACAACGTATGTCTTGTAATCGATATCTCTTTTGGCTTCCTTAAATTCCGTAAAGTCAAAAATACTTACCGCTACACTATCTGATTGCCTAGCGAGGGCATCATATTCCTGCAGCAGCTCATTGTTTGTAAAATCTGCTTCTATACTAAAACCGTTAATGGTCTGCGCCTCTTCTGTTTTTATAGACAATTCTTTGGCAAGTCTGTCATAATCCTCCTGACCTACCAGCGAGTTGTAAAACTCTACATTGGACAATACTTGCGCCGCGCTACCAAAGTTGGGCTCGACACGCACAACACTAGTAAAAATCTCGTTTTGTTTCTGATCCAGATAAAAACCCAGCCCAAAACCTATCAGCGTAAGCACCGCCAGCAGAATGATATTCTTCTTGATAAAAATCAAAAACAGCACAAAAAAATGCCAGATGGCACCCAGTACCTTTCCTATTCCCCTGAAAAAGTTCTTGAATCCATTCCCTATCCAGACAAAAACCGGTACAAGATCTACTTCCTGTTCCTCGGTGCGTTGCGGCTGGTTGCTCATACGTGCAGATTTTTAATCATCTGCAAATATAACTCAGTCGTTAAGGTTTTATTATGAAGCGGTCACGGCTTCCTCTGGCATGTTGAGAATCTGCTCGAGGATTTTCTCTGTAATCACATAAACAGGTTTTACACCCGTAAGCCCCAGGCCGCCGCTGGCAAGCGTATGACCCGTTTTGAGCGGGTTGTCACTGGCATAATAGGCATAGCGTACGTGCACGTTTTTACTAATTGATCGCCGCACCCGCGATGCAGACTGGATCGCCTTCTGATAATGCGCGCCCTCCATCTCTAGGCCTATCACGCGCCAGCTACTGGTATAGAAATATTGCAGGAGATCTTTATTTTGTAGCGAGGTGCCCAGCACGGTAATCATCGAGCCCTTGACTACTTTGAGGCCACTCTTTTCCAGATGCTTTTTCTTGAGTTTGTTTTCCAGCGGGTAGTTGTCTGACGTACCTTCAAAAACGTGAGCGTTGGGCAGCATCACGTCTCCCTTGCCGCCTTCCAGAATTCCCGCTTTCCCCATCACGTTAACAGACTTTACGTTCATTTTTACCTCATTCCCGTTGCTGTCGATGTGTGGTTTGAGGAGCTCATCCATCACCTCGTAGGCTTGCTCGCCAAAAGCATAATCCATCACCAGTAGCACGGGGCGATTGTCTTTTCCGCTTTCGCGAAAGCGTGGCCCACAAAATACTGCCTGCTCATAATCACACAATGCCGTGTCAAAAATCTGAACATTGATGTTTGTCCCGCTCTTGTCCTTGATCTCGTACATGCCGTTTTGTAGCGCATGCTTTTTCACCAGCTCCCTGTTCTTGCGGCCGCTGTCCTGACTCAGATCAGAAAAAACTTCCAGCCGCTCTTTTTTCTTGATGGCGGTTGCCAGCGCGACAGGTGCAAAAAGCGAGTTCATCACACTGTGCATGTTTGCGCTGATGATATGTAGCGGTCGCTCGAGCAACTCTTGCTCTTCCAGCGTGTTTTTGATACGCACTGCCCATCGCTCGCCGTGGATGTGGTGGCCCAATCGTTCCCGCAATACGGCAGAAAATGTCACCAGGCGCTTTTCCTCATCCAGCATTTCCTGTTTGGCCAGCATGCCTAGGTGGTATATCACGCTCAAAAACCGATGTGGTTGATCGCTGGTAGCAAAGGCGGGAAACACATTGTCCACCTCTTCAAAAGTGCGGCCCAGTACGTTTGCCACATGGGCGATGGCGACTTCTTTTTGTTGCTGGGTGAGTTTCTTTTTAGTCACCGCCTCCTCCAGGTATTTCCAGTCGCGGGAGGTGTTGCCCGTATCGCTTAGCATCACATTTTTCATGATCTTATGCGACTCAATCATCAAAAAGGTCAGGTGGGTAAGTATGTCATAGATCTCAGACCTGCCGCGCGTCACCTCAATATTCATTTGCTGCTGGTCGATGCGGTAGCAGTGACGGCGGCGCTTTTTAGGGATGATGGGCTCAAAATGCGATTTCTCATACCCCTCGTCACTTGTCAGATTGATATAGGTACATTCCTCGATCCCAGTGGGCAGCCTATCCATTACATACAGCAAGCCGTCCAGCTCCACCTTATCCTCTGCGATGCTGCCATAGATTTCTGGCCGCAGGGTGAGTAATGATTCACGTAATGCCTCACCACTTATACCCATGGGCTTATAAAAACCACGGTTAAAAAGGTGGCGCATAGTGATGTACATACGCTCGATGGCATTTGTGCTTTCTTGGGCGCGGGTGCGGGGCTTAGCTTGGGTTATTGACATTGTAGGCTGGATGTATTTTAGAGAATGTGGTGGTGTATTATCGTGTGAACATGAATATTAATAAATCAATTGCGCCTCCCCATCCATACAAACAACGTTTTGCGGTATTGGTTCAATGGCGCAATTACTTGGCAAACCGTAGGTCTCATTAAAAGCCTGCTGCTGAGCGGTATAATCATCTACAGCAGCTAAAAAGCTGGTTGCGATACTGGAATGGTAGGGCAGTGCAGTCTGATGGCCACCACAGGCTTTACTCCCCACCAAGGCAAAATCCCACTCGGCAGGATCTGTACAAGTGACTGACGCGCTCTCCCTTTCAAGCATTGTGAAAGTAGCCTGTAATCGAGCGAGATCCTCATCATAGGTGGACTCTTCCGTTTCCGATGAGCTGCTGCAACCATGCAAGAGCAAAACTGCAATCAAGGAAAATATGTATCGTGACATTAGACTGGTTTTAAATGTTCTATTGCTTTCTTCTGTAGCATAAATCTAGCTATCAGTTTTTTACCTCCAGCCCATCAGCTATCTTCCTGTCATTGCTCAATCTAGGCAGTTTATTCTGGCCGCCCAGTTTACCTATGGATTTCATGTATTTGGGAAATGCGCCATTTACTACCTGAGTGATTTTAAGCGGTTGCAGGATTTTCCCAGTGATCAGATCATCATAATAAGTATTCTGCTTGCGCATTTCCTGATCTAGCCTGGCAGTAAATAACTCCATTTTTTGCGGTGCGGCATCTTCCATATCCACAAACCACTCGTGGTAAGGCAGCTCGCCAGCGGGTGGTGTAAGTTGCGGTGCGACAGTGAATTCATTGACCACGATATCATGTGCGGCAGCTGCAAGTTCCATGGCTTCTTCTACTTCTTTGGCAATTACATGCTCGCCGCTGGCGCTTATATAATGTTTGATACGTCCCGTTACGATCAGCTTATAGGGCATTAGACTGGTAAAGGCTACCGTATCGCCTATGTCGTATGCCCACAATCCTGCCGTCGTAGAAATGATCATGACATAATTCACACCTGTCTCCACTTCACCGATGGTAAGCCGCGGCGCATTTTCAGTATGAAACTGATCTGCTGGGATAAACTCGTAAAAAATGCCCGCATCCAGCAATAGCAATAGCCCCTTATCATCCTGCTGGTTCTGATAGGCAAAAAATCCCTCGCTGGCGGGGAACAATTCAATGCTATCTACCTTGCGGCCTATAAGTTGCTCAAAGCGTGCGCGGTACGGCTTGTAGTTTACGCCGCCGTAAATAAACAGCTGGAAATCGGGAAATACCTCTCCCACTTTCTTGCCAGTACGCTGCACGATCCTCTCAAAATACATTTGTACCCAGCTGGGGATGCCTGAGATCACGCTCATCTTTTCTGGGAGGGTCTCATCGATGATTTTCTCGACCTTGGTTTCCCAGTCCTCGATACAATTTGTTTCCCAGGACGGCATGCGGTTGCGCTGTAAATAATTGGGCACATAATGCGCAACTATCCCACTTAATCTGCCCAGGCCTATCCCATTTTTGGAATCCATTTCTGGACTGCCTTGTAGGAAGATCATCTTTCCGTCCACAAATTCTGAATTGCCCGTCTCGTGGATGTAGTTCAATATGGCATTACGGGCAGCGGTGACATGCTCTGGCATGCTTTCCCGGGTCAGCGGAATGTATTTTGCGCCACTCGTGGTTCCAGATGTTTTGGCAAAGTAGAGGGGTTTGCCCAGCCACAAAACGTCTTCTTCACCGGCTACCACTCGATCCACAAATGGCTTAAGAGCCTCGTAATCCCTCACCGGTACGTTTTCTACAAAGTCCTCGTGATTGTTGATGCTGGAAAAGTTGTGCGCTTTCGCGAAAGCGGTATCACCAGCAACCCGCAATAAATTTTTAAACACCTTATCTTGAGCAGCAACTGGATTCTGGATCCATCGCTGGTTCTTGCGGTGGACGTAAGCTGCAAATAGGCGAGCGGCAATGGATTTGATCGACATTTATTGAAAGGTGATAAAATTAGTGGGATCCAGCGGGTAGCCATCACTCCAGATCTCAAAATGCAGGTGGGGCCCAGTTGTGAGCTCGCCGGTACTGCCTACAGTAGCGATTACCTCGCCGGCCAGTACCTGGTCATTCTGCTCGTTGTTGATGGTTGCGGCGTGCTTGTAAACCGTAATCAACCCATACGAATGCTCAATAAGCAGGGTGTAACCAGTATCGACTGTCCAGCCAGAAAAGATCACCGTGCCATCTGCAGCGGCCTTGATAGGGGAGGAGGTCTCGGCAGCTATATCAACGGCAAAATGCTTGATCTCCCTGTCATATCCAGCTGTGATCTTACCTTGCACGGGTGGGAAAAAGACAAAGTTTGTCTTTACCTGTGCGCCTCTGTTCACGCTATACCTATCCACCTGGGCAACCTCTGCTCGTAGCAGGCTGTCCTCTTCAATAGGCTCTAGGTCTGCTGGGTCAATGACGGTCTCTGCACGGGTGATGCTGTCTATACGCTCATATTCCTCACTGGTGATATCACCGCTCAACACCATGCGCACGCGATCATACTGCGCCTCGTTAATGGCGATCTGATCCATGAGTGAATCTGTAACACGCGCCAGTTCCAGCATCTCTACCGGGACTTTATTTACTGCGTACCCAGGGATATATTCCTTTAGCGGTGTATAGATAATGGCCAGTGCGGTAGAGGCAACAAAAATGCCGGTAATGAACAAAAACGTGATCAGTACATTGAGCTTGTTGAGCTTGAGACCAAATTTCTCTTCAAAGGTATCGTCGTCCAGCACCACCATGCGGTAGTGGTGACGCCAGCGGCGTTTTTTCTTTGGTCTTGGATCGCTTTGTGCCATGCTGAATCAACAAATATAAGAGATGGTGCCACAGGATTAGAGCGTAATTGATTCTCAAAATAATCGCCAATCCATCCACAAATCCCATCTCTTAACGGGAATACGGACCAAATCATACTTATCACGGCCGATTGAGAATATATGAGTGGTAAAGATCTCATTTAAAGCAGTCTTACAAATCGAAAGATTAACAGCAGCGAGATA
This sequence comes from uncultured Flavobacteriaceae bacterium, assembly GCA_963740155.1. Taxonomy (GTDB): domain Bacteria; phylum Bacteroidota; class Bacteroidia; order Flavobacteriales; family Flavobacteriaceae; genus Nonlabens. Next base: position 202,608 of record CAVUDE010000007.1, read on the forward strand.
AGCAGCTTATAAGTTGTTTGTATCTTTGTCACCTTAAACACAAAGCAATGTTTTCAAATATCATTTTAGCAATGCCAGGCGTCTGGTCGATCGTTTTGATACTGGTCGTGGTGCTACTGATTTTTGGTGGTAAGAAAATACCAGAATTGATGCGCGGCCTAGGTGGTGGAATCAAGGAATTTAAGGATGCCACTCGTGAAGATGAGGACGATTCCAAAAATAAGAATCAGTAAAAACTGATTCAACACATAACTATAAAAGCCCTGTCCAGCAGGGCTTTTTTGACGGGTGGAATTTGATGATGAGTACTGATACTATTTACCGAGCTATTCCGCAGCTTCTTCTGTCTTTTGTAGAAACTCTGTACTACGTAAAATCGCCTCAAGCTCAAAAAGATAGTTGCGATGCGCGGTATTAGGGGCGCTTACATAACCCTCTAGGATCAACCAGTTTCCCCATTCTTCATTGTAAACGGCATAGTTGATAAAAGGTCCAGACATGAACTGGGTCTTTACTTCCCACAGGCCCTTAGTCTCAAAGGCAAACTTCCCATCAATCGAGGTCTCATGGAGTAGTGGGCTATAAGCCTGTTCTGTGATGAAAACGCCAGGCTCATTTACAGGAATCTTTATGGCACCTATGGAATCACGCACCGCGATAATATCCTGGATGGTATTATCATTTCTGGAAATCTTGCCTAGAGGCACCTCATAGATCATGATGTCCACGGTTCCCTCTGCAATGCCACGGCGCAACCAGATAAAATCATCGTCATCGCGATTGCGCGCATAGTGATACGTGCGCGGTACGGAAAGATCAATGCCAAATGCCTCACGCACCCGATCCGTATCCAGCTGGGTGCGCTCCATTAAATATTGTTTCTGTTCCAGCTCACCTTTTGTATAAAGATCGATGATGTTCTGTGAGTTCTGTGAGATCACGTTTGCTATTTCCTGACTGGTATTCCCGTGGACAATCACGCCCAGTTGTGGAAATGCGTACTCATCTTTTTCTACGGTTACCCGCGGCTCGCCGTCTTTTTTGACGATGAGGTAGTTGCGGGTTTTGGTAAGTATCCCGCCAAAAGACTCTGGCTTCACGTGATTCAAGGTAAACAGCGGCTCATCCCTGATGATTCCCTCAATGGCTGGGCCAGTTGTTTCCTGATCGTATCACCCACGGCACCCTCCCAATCGTCGTTGTTCATCACGACCAGTATATCATTCATCCTGCCGGCGCTGTCGCGATTGATAATGGGCTTGTCATCACAGGCGGTTAACAGGAATAGCAGGGCGAGTAGGGTGGTATGGATACGCATGGAAATTACTTGAGTTTAAGTTGCATGCCGGGCTTGAGACGCTCGGTTCTATCGGGGTTCAATTTACGCAAGGTTGCAATACTCATGCCGTGCTGATTGGCAATTTTCCACAGGCTATCGCCGCTTTTTACGGTGTAGCTGCCTGATGCGGGTTTTTTCTTCACGGGTACATTTGCCACCGGGCGCCTGGGATGGATGTATAGTTTCTGCCCTATGCGCAGGTTGTTGCTGCGCAGGGAGTTCCACCGCTTGATCTGGCTTACGCGCACGCCGTAGCGGTTTGCTATCTTGCCCAGGTAATCACCGCTGCGCACCCGATAGACCACACGGCTTTCTGCTTTGAGTAGTTCTGGAAGAGGTTTTTCTTTTTTATCGAATTCCGCTTTCGCGAAGGCGTACACAGCTTCCTCATTCCCCACAAATTTTGCCGCCGCCCTTACCGGTAGCCTGAGCGAGTAATTGCGTCCCTCAATCACCGGAATAATATCTAGTTTGTAGCTGGGATTGTGGAACTGAACCACCTCCAGATCCTCATCTGTAAACTGTGCGACATGTTCGAGGGCAATTGTGTGCTTGACCCGCAAAGTGTCTGTAGCGATCACTTTATAGGCAGTCTGTTGTGGCTGGAAGCCGTGGTCGCGAGCATGTTTAAAAAGGTACATGATGCTCTGGAAAGCCGGGACATAACCAGCGGTCTCACGGGGTAGATATGGGCGTATATTCCAATAGTTGCGGTAGCCGCCGCTGCGCCTGATCGCCTTGTTTACATTCCCCGGCCCAGAGTTGTAGGCTGCCAGCACCAGATCCCAGTCACCGTAGATATTATACAGGCTACGCAGGTATTTACAGGCTGCGATGGTGCTTTTGAGGGGATCCATGCGCTCATCCACATAAGAGTTCACTTCTAACCCATACATACGACCCGTGGCAAACATAAATTGCCATAAACCCGTAGCGCCCACGCGGCTTTTTATACGCGCATCTAGTGCGCTTTCCACCACGGCCAGGTATTTCATTTCTAGTGGGATGTCGTAAAGATCCAGATGTTCTTCAAACAGCGGAAAGTAGTAGTCACTAAGCGTCATGAGTCGTTCCAGGTAGATGCGCTGGTAGCCCAGTTTCTTATTGATCAGTTTTTCTAGGATGGGATTGTATTCTATGGTAAATGGTGTGCTCTCGTTGATGGCTTCCAGCCTGGATTTAAGCGTATCGGTAGGCACTTTTTGGCCTACGATCTCGCTGTAGTCCATTTGTATGATTTCGTCATACATATACTCGTAGAGATCGTTGTTGTAGAGTTCGTTGAGAAGTTTCTCGTCAAACTCGTCTGCAATGGGAAAGGTTTTTATGGGAATATTGAGCGAGTCCACGACCAGCGTGTCAATGATCATTTCCTGGATCGGGATAAGAAAATCTTCCCCCTGCGCAAGGCTGTCAAGTGCAATTTCAGGCAACTGTGGCGAGAGTGTGTCCAGCACTACTTTTTTCTGAACGGGGAGCAAACTGTCCTGCGGCACCTGGGCGGCTGCAGTGGTAAAAGTTATAAAACAAAAGCAAAGTTGCTTTAGCATAGCAGTTCTTTTAATAATGTTCCGTGTCGTGATAGTTTACAAATTTTTCAAAATAGTAGTTAACTGTCCAGAGTTTACTCTTCCTCTTTTATTTCCAGCAATAATTTTAATTCCTCGCGACTGGGTAGGACTGTTTGATATTTGCTAGCATATATCTGGCTGTTGTTTTCGGGCAAGGTGTATTCTACTACAGACTGGCTCTTATCGCGACATAAGACCAGACCTATAGTTTTGTTCTCATCGTCCAGTCTCATTTCCCGATCGTAGTAATTAACATACATCTGCATCTGGCCTAGATCCTGATGTTTGAGCTCTCCTATCTTAAGGTCTATCAAGACAAAGCATTTGAGCAGCCGGTTATAGAAAACGAGATCAATCCTAAAATGTTTTTCATCAAAGGTGATGCGTTTTTGTCGTGCAACATAGGTAAATCCATTTCCCAGCTCCAGTAAGAATGCTTCAAGTTTATCAATTAATTCTTCTTCAAGATCACTTTCAGAATACACGTTTTTTTCGGGAATCCCCAGAAACTCCAGAACGTACGGGTCTTTTATCAGGTCTTGCGGTTGTTTAATGATCAGGCCTTCTTCTGATAGTTTTCTGGTCTCTTTCTTGTTCCTACTCAATGCTAGGCGCGTGTAAAGTGACGTATCGTACTGGCGTTTTAGTTCCCTGACACTCCAGCCGTTCCGCTGGGCTTCTATTTCATAGAATCGCCGTTCATCCTCATCATCTATACGCATCAATTTTAAGTAATGCGACCAGCTCAAGGGTGGGGTGTCAGTCGCAGAAAACTGTGATTTTGTTTCAGATTGAGAAATCCGAGACAGCGTCTCGGATTTCTGATACGCAGTATAGAACCGGCGCATATTTTCTAAATTATCTACAGAAAACCCTCTGCCAAAGCTTTGAGTAAGCGTAGTAGAGAGTTCCTTGAGCAATTCCTGCCCATAACCTGCGCGATCACTGCCATACTGCTTATGTTCCACTATTAAACGACCTATTTCAAAATAGGTACGTACCATTACATCATTAACAGTTCTTGCCACACTCTTACGAGCAGAATGCAGTAGAGCAATTACTTGTTCTTGAAAGTTCTGATTGTTTTCTGCTAGAGACATGTAAATGGTTTTACAGCTTCAAAGTGACAAGGGATATGCGCAAAGTCGCTTCAATTTACGATAGTGCAACAAATCTTGTGCTAGACTTTTAAAAATATAGAATGTCACTAGGCATTCTCAAAAATCCGAGACACTGTCTCGGATTTTTCAATGCATTAATTACTAATCAATTACATAAGTCACACCCAGTGTAGGCTCTAGGCCTGAGTACAGATTATTCACAGTATCTGAGGTAATATTGCGAGTGCTGATGTAAGGGGTGATCAGCTCCAGATCAAAGTTGTCATTGACAAAGTAATTCACACCAGCACCCAGGGTCAGGATAGAGATCCCGCCACTCAGCTCATCGTGCCGGAATGTTGTTAGCGCCTGGTTTTCTGCTTTATATTTAATCGTGCCCAGTCCAAAACCTACCTCTGCAAACGCGCGCCACTTCTGCCTGTTCACAAAGTTGTTTCTCAACGTGGGCACAAATGCGTAGGAGTTGTAATAGGAATCTACGCCACTTATGCGTAGATCGTTTAAAGGTGCGTACGAAAAATTGATATCGACAGATGTGCTGTTATTGATAAAATAGCCGACCCCAGGCTTGAGCACCAGTCCATTAAACCCAGAACCGAATCCAGATGCGTCCCCAAAAAGGAGTAGTGCAGCAACGGTAAATTTTAGATCAGCTTTTTGTGATTGCGCTTGTAGCAACTGGCTACAGATTAGCAGGCAGATGCACAAGAAAACTTGTATTGGAACACATATAGCCATCACATTGAATTAAAATCACACACCTTAGGCATCCTGAATTGCCGCAACTCCTGGCAACGTCTTACCCTCCAGCATTTCCAGCATCGCGCCGCCACCGGTAGATACGTAGCTCACCTTATTCTCAAAACCGAATTGTTTTACAGCGCTCACACTATCACCGCCTCCTACTAGCGAGAAAGCGCCGTTTGCTGTTGCCTTTGCTATGGATTCTCCCATCGCGATCGTACCATGGGAAAATGCCTCCATTTCAAAGACGCCAGCGGGGCCATTCCATAAAATAGTCTTGGCGTTGTTGATGATCTTATCAAATTTTTCGCGCGACTTCTCGCCTATGTCCAGCCCCATCCAGCCTTGCGCGATATCGTCTGCAGGAGAGAGGTCAACCTCTGCGCGCTCGCTGAATGAATTTGCGATCACAACGTCTACCGGTAGGTGGATGTTAGTATTTGTTTCTTTAGCTTTTCCCAGGATTTCCAGCGCCAGTTCCTGCTTATCTTCTTCCACGAGCGAGTCGCCTATCTCGCCGCCCTGTGCCTTGATAAATGTGTAGGCCATCCCGCCGGCGATGATTAGGTCATCCACTTTTTCCAGGATGTGCTCAATCACGGTAATTTTTGAAGAAACCTTTGCTCCACCCAGGATTGCGACCAGCGGCCGGTCTGGTGTCTCCAGCACCTTGTTGAGGTTTTCTATCTCTTTTTCCATGAGCAGGCCGTAGCATTTTTCCTCAAAGAACTGTGCGATCACTGCCGTACTTGCATGGGCCCTGTGAGCGGTACCAAATGCGTCATTAATATAGACGTCGCCGTATCGTGATAGCGCTTTCGCGAAAGCGGAATCCCCACCTGTCTCCTCGTCATAATAGCGCAGGTTTTCCAGTAAGAGCACCTCGCCAGGCTGTAGTTTCTCCACCTTTTCCATGACGATATCGCCATCGCAATCATCCACAAACTGAACGCTCACGCCCAGGATATCGCTGGCCTTTTCCACTACATGCTGTAGGCTGAACTCTGTCTCGCGATTTTTGGGACGTCCCAGGTGCGACATAAGCACGACGCTGCCGCCGTTTTCCAGAACATGGATAATCGTGTCTTTTGCAGCCTCTATGCGCGTGGCATCAGTTACGTTCATCTCATCGTCCAGCGGTACGTTGAAGTCCACGCGTATGAGTGCGCGCTTGCCCTGAAAATTGATATCTCTTATATTCATTGTGTTTGTTCTTCTTACAGTCAGTTCATTTACAAATATAGCAGTAATGGAGCGTGCCCTGCTTTCTATCTTTGCCGCATGCGCTATGACCACATTCTGGGACTGGATTTTATCAAACGTCACCTCAGGGCAACGATTGATAACGATCGCATCGCACACGCCCAGCTTTTTGTAGGGCATACCGGTAGCGGTGTCCTGCCGCTTGCCATGGCCTATGCGCGCGATATTTTATGCACTAGTGCAGATACTGGCTGCCACGCCCAGATGAATGCGCTGTCACACCCAGACCTGCATTTTTCATATCCCGTCGCAAACGTCTCAAAAACCGATAGCGATACGGGGCGGGCAAAAACCGAGAGTGATGATTTCATACCGCTGTGGCGCAAGTTTTTAAAAGAGCACCCCTACGGCAGCCCGGCAGACTGGTTCCAGCTGGCTGGAATTGAGAAAAAAAGCGCAGAGATCAAGGTGGGCGAGGCTCAGGCCATCATGAAAAAGCTGAGCCTCAAATCTTACGAGGGCGGTTACAAGGTGCTGATCGTATGGGGCGCAGACCGCATGAATACGGCTGCGGCAAATAAGCTGCTCAAACTGATCGAGGAACCACCTGCCAAAACCATCATCCTGCTGATCGCAGAGAACGAAGACCGCATCATCAACACGATTAAGTCACGCTGCCAGATCCTGCATATCCCAAAACTAGGTACAAATGACGTGGCCCAAGGCCTGATCAATCACCAAAACGCCAGCGAGAGCAAAGCACTAAGTGTTGCCCGCCAGTCTGACGGAGATTACAATAAGGCGATAAAATTCCTATCTGAAAGTGATGAGGATTCACAGTTTGAAGACTGGGTGGTAAAGTGGGTGCGCACCGCAGTTCAAGCAAAATCAAAACTCAACGCCATCGCAGAACTCATAGACTGGGCAAATCTGATTGCAGGACTGAATCGAGAAACCCAAAAACGTTTTTTACTGTATTGTCTTGAGTTTTTCCGCCAGGCGATGTTGTCTAATTACAAAGTAACGCCAGCGATTTATTTTCAGAGCAACACGGGTTTTGATCTTTCCAAGCTAGCACCTTTTATGACCGGCAACCGCATGCAGGCGATTCAAAAGGAGCTGGAAAGTGCGATCTACCACATAGACCGCAACGCAAATGGAAAGGTGGTGCTCACGGATATGGCGATAGGAATGACGAGGATTTTGCATGGATAAGGCCTGGACTAAATCCCAAATTCCAAATTCCAAATCTCAGGTGGTGAAGATTGCAGAATTGATTGTGATCTGAAGTCCTGTGGTTATAGACGAGGATTTTTCTGAAAAATCTCAAATCACAAGTTCCAAATCACAAGTCGCATATTATTTTTGGTAATCTAAAGTCCTAAGGCTCTTGAAGGATGTCTTGCTGGTAAAATCACAAACTTTAAATCGCAGGCTTTTTATATCTGCTCATTGAGGGCGGACTGCCTAAAATAAAATGTCTTCTATCTTGTTTCTTTAAGCGATAGCGATCTTTCATCTTGACCACACGCCGCTGTTCAAAATTCAAATATTCTGCATTAGTTATTCTACAATCCCCTTTGCTCTTACCTTTGATGAATGGGCTACGGTATTCTAGATAAAATCGACTCACCTGCAGACTTAAAAGCGCTGGACGAGAGTCAGCTTACGGAGGTCGCAGCTAGTTTGCGCCGTAAAATCATTGATGTTGTCGCAGTTAAAGAGGGTCATCTGGGCGCTAGCCTAGGCGTGATTGAGCTCACGATTGCATTGCATTATGTGTTCAATACACCTGATGACAGACTTGTGTGGGACGTGGGGCATCAGGCTTACGGGCATAAGATATTGACGGGCAGGAGAGAGGCATTTGAAACAAACCGGGAATATGGCGGGCTGTCTGGTTTCCCTAAGCGTAGCGAGAGTGATTATGATGCCTTCGGTACCGGGCATAGTTCTACTGCCATAAGCGCGGTGCTAGGAATGGCCATGGCAAGTAACCTGCAAGGAAACAGCCGCAAACACATAGCAGTAATAGGCGATGCTAGTATTGCCAGCGGGATGGCATTTGAAGCCTTGAACCATCTAGGTGTGAGCGGTAAAGATGTACTAGTCATACTTAATGATAATGCCATAGGAATAGATCCTAGTGTGGGAGCGCTCAAGGAATACCTAATGCACGCCAGGTCTGGGAAGGACAGCGGTCAGGATAATATTTTTGAAGCCCTCAATCTGGATTATACAGGTCCGCTGGATGGTCATGATCTGGAAGGTATAATCACTGAATTGCACCGCCAGAAAAAACTGAAAGAGCCACGCCTTCTACATATCAAAACCATAAAGGGTAAAGGACTCAAACAAGCAGAACAAGATCAGGTGCGCTACCACGCACCTGGGAAATTTGACAGTCGCACAGGCAATCTATCCAATAGCAACACTGCAGACTTACCACCTAAATTTCAGGATGTATTTGGTCATACCATTGTTGAACTAGCGCGGCAGAATGATAAAATCGTGGGCATCACTCCAGCCATGCCTACGGGCAGCTCGCTTAAATTCATGATAGACGCCATGCCGGACCGTGCTTTTGATGTGGGTATAGCAGAGCAGCATGCGGTCACGCTAGCCGCGGGTATGGCGGCAGAGGGATTGATCCCCTTTTGTAATATTTATTCGACTTTCCTGCAACGTGCCTATGATCAGGTGATTCATGATGTGGCTCTTCAAAAATTGCCGGTGATCTTTTGCCTGGATCGAGCTGGACTGGTAGGGCAAGATGGCGCTACCCATCACGGTGCATTTGACCTCGCTTATTTGAATTGTGTTCCAGATCTGATAATCGCTGCGCCCATAGATGCGATAGAGCTGCGTAACATGATGTACACCGCCCAAAAGGGACTTGACCTTCCCATCGCAATTCGCTACCCGCGAGGCCGCTGCCATATTGCGGATTATAAAAAATCCTTTGAGGAGCTTGAGATCGGTAAGGCAAAAACTCTATTAAAGGGAAAAAGCGTTGCGGTACTCAGCATGGGTACGCTGGGTGTAACAGTCCAAGAAATAATCAAGGAAAACAATCTGAATATTACCCACGTGGATATGCGTTTCCTAAAACCGATGGATAAAAAATTACTGCAAGACATTTTGAAGAGCCATGAGCGTATCATCACACTAGAGGACGGTACAATTACCGGCGGGCTGGGAAGCACAGTTTGTGATTATGCCAACTCATTTAACTTTAAAGGAACCATTACAAAATTGGGAATTCCTAATCAGTTTATTACGCATGGTACAACTGACCAGTTGCGTGAATTGATAGGCTTGGACAAAAAGGGTATTTTGATTGCGATTAATTCGCTTTTGAAGAAAATGCTTTAAAGTTGCTTGTGCGCTTTTGATCTTCATAACTTACAAAAACCGTCACATCGACGGCAGTCGAAACAGGTTACAAGGTTTCGATATTAAATCGTTCTTGACTGTCGCTCGAACTGACATTTGAATTATTACCGATCATATCTATTTAGTATTTGGGTAGTTACATAGATTACCAGGTCGAACTCAACTTATTAGCCTACATCTATTGAATTATTGCCGGCACCTCGTAGAATTATACATGAGGGACTTCTTGATTTTTAAATATTCTCTTTGGAAATAATCAGTTTTTGCGGACAAAAAAACCCCCTGCGATAGCAAGGGGTTGAAATTTTAATAAACAATAAACCTACCGCCGCTAGGCAAAAAGCTATACTGAAAAGTGTGTCTTAAGCTTGAGCCTCAGTAATGATGGAAACGTATGATCTATTGTTACGTTTCTTTGTAAACTTAACGGTACCATCCACTTGTGCGTGTAGGGTAAAGTCTTTACCTGCATACACGTTTTCACCTGGGTGGTGTTCCATACCGCGCTGGCGTATGATGATGTTGCCTGCGATGGCATCCTGACCACCAAAGATTTTTACACCCAGTCGTTTAGATTCTGATTCTCTACCGTTCTTTGAACTACCTACTCCTTTTTTGTGAGCCATGATATAAAATTTTAGGTCTCCCGATGATCGGGAAAATGATTTGCTACGCTTTTATTCCTCTTCTTTGGACTCTTCCTTAGCCTCCTTTTTCTTGGCAGGCTTTGCGGCTTTTTTACCAGACACGTTGATGCCAGAAATCTGGATCTGTGACAGGTATTGCCTGTGGCCGTTTTTAGTGCGGTAACCTTTTCTGCGTTTTTTCTTAAACACGATTACCTTGTCACCTTTAAGGTGATCCAGAACCTTTGCTGTTGCGCTGGCTCCTTCTATAACCGGGGCGCCGAGGGTGATATTGTCTCCATCTCCTATCATCAGGACTTTGTCGATGCTGATTTCAGCACCAGCGTCATCCTGTAGGCGATGTACGTACAACTTCATATCCTTCTCGATCTTGAATTGTTGCCCTGCTATCTCTACGATTGCGTACATAATTGATTGAATTTTCGGGGTGCAAATATACTGTTATCCAGCCACCTCACAAAATTTATTTGCAGTTTGTGAACATTCCCGCGCAACTTTTATTTCTGATCTTTTTTGAAGATGTAGGATTCAGGCGTTTATAGCAGCTGTTTAACTAGTATATAAGCTTGTGGTACGATGATGGTTTTTGGGGTTTCCGCTTTCGCGAAAGCGTAATAACAACCATCCAATAAATCCATTAAAGCCTATTGCTGCTTGCCGTGCAATGGGTGCTGATCATCACGTACGCGACGTGTATTCCAAGTGCGTTTATAGAGCGGGATGGTCACCAGCGCGGCTATGATGGCCGTTGCAATCCCCGATAGGAATATGAATAGGATGATGGCAGCCTCAATCCCCGTACCCGCGATGTCGATCTGTCCTTTTAAGCTTTCGGCGAGGTCTGGATTGATCTCAAACATGTAGATCGCGACAAAAATCGAATATAAGGTGGTTGCTATAAAACCCATCTTGATACCGGCGAGAAACCCCTCCATGTATCTAAATTCTTCTTCCTCCTTGTCATAAACTGACTTTATGGTAAGGAAAACGCCCACACCGGCGATGATGGCATTAAAAAACAACAGATAAATCTGCGAGCCGAAACCCAGCAGATCAAGAATGATAAAATAGATAATGAGTGCGACTGCGGTGATGAGTCCGTACTGGGTACTTTTCATAGTTAGTTTTCTGGTTGATTAATTAGTTATGCCTCATGTTTGAGTGGATCCTGTTTTTTTCTGACCTCCCTGGTGTTCCACGATTTTTTAAAAATAGGAATGATAATCAGCGCAGAAACCACAGAGGTCGCTACCCCAGAGAGAAATACAAACAGCACAAGCGCCATCTTACTGGATCCGGGCACGGTGATCTGCGCCATTATATCGTCTGCAAGTTCTGGGCGTATCTCAAAAAAGTAGATCGCCATAAATACGGTAAAGATGGTGGAACCTATGAGCCCGGCAACCAGAGCCGCCTGAAACCCATCCATATATTTGAATTCTTCCTGTTCATGTTTATATACGTCCCGCATAGCCAAGTAAAGGCTGCCTGCTGTAAGGATGGCATTGACAAATGAGAAATAGATTTTATCTGCCTGGCCCAGCAAGTCAATGAGAACAAAATAGGCGATAAGAGTGATACCCAGATAGAGTCCGTATTTGATAAAATTTCCCATGGTGGCTTTGTGATTGAAGAGTAAAAATAGAATTCTGCTGGATTGTGGGGGGTAGTTTTGAACTTACTTTAACGCAAATGTTAAGGGATGTCTTTATTTTCGTAAATATCCGCGGCAAGTGTAACAAACTGCATTGCCGTAACACTTACAAATCAATTAACGTAAAACAAACCACATGAAAAAAGTTGTATTAAGTCTGGGGATGGCAGTGATTGCCTTTGTCAGCTTTGCACAAAAGGTAGAGTTTACAGAGTATGACCTGGACAACGGGCTACATGTAATTCTACATCAGGAAAACAGCGCGCCTGTCGTGACCGTAGGGGTCATGTACCAGGTAGGAGCAAAAGACGAGGAGCCGGGCAGGACTGGCTTTGCCCACTTTTTTGAGCATCTATTATTTGAGGGAACCCAGAACATAGAGCGCGGGAAATGGTTTGATATTGTTTCTGCAAACGGTGGAAGCAACAATGCAAATACCACACAGGCAACCGTACCTATTATTATGAGACTTTCCCGTCTAACAAGCTTGAAATGGGCTTGTGGATGGAAAGCGAGCGCATGATGCATCCCATTATAGAGCAGGTAGGTGTTGATACACAGAACGAGGTCGTTAAAGAAGAAAAGCGCCAGCGTATAGACAATGCGCCGTATGGTAAAATCATCTACCGTACCGGTGTGGATAAACATTTATTTAAAAAACACCCGTATGGCCAGAGTGTCATAGGTTCCATGGATGACTTGAACGCGGCAAAGCTGGATGAATTCAGGTCTTTTAATGAGAAGTATTACAATCCAAACAATGCGACACTAGTCGTTGCTGGGGATATTGATATGGACGAGGCAAAGAAAATGATCAAAGATTACTTTGGCCCGATCAAGAACAATGCAGAGCGCAATATACGCAAGATGATCGTAGAAGATCCTATTACTGAAACTCGCTACGCTACGGAATATGACCAGAACATTCAGATTCCCGTAAAGCTTTTCTCTTATATCACCCCTAAGAGTGTGGATAAAGATGCGTATGTAATGGACTTTATCAGCGCGGTTCTTACCGGCGGTAACAGTTCAAGAATGTACAAGCGCATGGTAGAAGATGAGCAAGTAGCTTTACAAGTTCTTGCTTTTAATTCTGCCAGCCAGGATTATGGCACGTACACCATGGGCGCACTCGCCAAAGGCGATATAGAGCTAGACAAGCTCGCTACAATGATGGATGAGGAAATCGTAAAACTTCAGAAGGAATTGATTTCTGAGCGTGAGTACCAGAAACTGCTCAATCAGTTTGAAGCAGACTATGCCAGTGCAAACTCCAGTATCCAGGGAATCGCTGGATCACTTGCGACTTACAACATGTTGCAGGGTGGTACTGACCAGATCAACAAGCAACTGGATATGTACCGCAGCGTGACTCGCGAGGATATACGTCGTGCGGCAAATCAATACCTGAAACCTAACCAGCGTCTAGAGCTGGATTATCTAGCTGGTAGCGAGCCAGAAGGTGAGCCAGATGTTGACGACGTTAAGGATTTAGAGATGGGTCGTGTCAAGATTAAGGATGATAAACTGCAAATCAATCGCATCTACTTTGACGACGATAAAGCAGACATTACGGATCAGGCACGTAGAGAGCTGGATCGTGTAGCAAACCTGATGAACGAGAATCCATCCATGGAAATAATGGCAGAGACCTATACAGATACCCGTGGTAGTGATTCCTATAACAAGGAATTATCCCAAAGAAGATCAAATGCCGTTAAAGGATATCTAGTAGGCAAGGGAATAGCCTCCAGCCGCATCAAGTCAATAGGTCGTGGCGAGGAGAACCCAGTCATAGACTGTGAAAACAAAAAGTGTACTGACGAGGAATATGAGCAGTCACGTAGAACAGAATTTACCGTTACAAAGAAATAAGAACGATGAAAAAACAAATCACCCTATTAATGGCCTTATTCCTCATGGGAATGACAGCCAGCGCACAAATAGACAGAACCAAACCGCCTAAATCAGGCCCATCGCCAGAAATCAAGCTGGGCAAGCCATACACTTTTGAACTTAAGAACGGTTTACAGGTGCTGGTCGTAGAAGATCCCAAGCTACCGGTAATCACCATGAGTCTGGATCTAGATAATCCACCTATCGTAGAAGGGAACAAAGCAGGAGTACAATCCCTAACAGGTTCCATAATGGGAAAAGGAACGACAGAAATGTCTAAGGATTATTTCAATGAAAAGATCGAGTATCTAGGTGCCAGAGTATCAGTAGGTGCTGGTGGTGCTTTTGCTTATACGCTATCCAAGTATAAGGATGAGGTGTTTGAACTTTTTGCAGATGCGGCACTCAAACCTAACTTTACTCAGGAAGAGTTGGATTTTGAAAAATCCCAATTGATTGAGGGAATCAAATCCAACCAAAACAGCGCAGCTGCCATTGCAGGTCGTGTGCGTAGTGCACTTGCTTATGGCAAAGACCACGCCGCTGGTGAGTTTGCTACTGAAGAAACGGTCAACAACGTAACGCTGGCAGACGTCAAGAAGTTCTACAATGACTATTTCGTTCCCTCTAGAGGTTACTTGGTTATAAGTGGAGACATCAAAGGTAAAGAGGCTAAAAAACTGGCCAAAAAATATCTAGGTGACTGGAAAGAAGGAATGGCGCCTAAGCCACAACTTCCAGCGGTAACTGATGTGGATGAGCGCCAGATCAATTTTATCGATGTGCCTAATGCCGTACAGACAGAACTTGCGGTAATGATGGTTTCAGATCTTAAGATGAACGACCCGGATTATTATGCTGCAGTTGTGGCAAATTATATTTTGGGTGGATCTTTCGGTTCTTACCTTAATATGAATTTGCGTGAGGAGAACGGTTACACCTATGGTGCCCGTACATCACTGGGAACCGGTAGGGATTACAAATCTACGTTTAGAGCTACCGCAAAAGTACGTAACGAGGTCACTGATAGTGCCGTGGTTGAGACATTCAAAGAGATCAAGCGCATACGCGATGAGTATGTGGATGAGGAAGTACTGGAAAATGCAAAGGCAAAGTTCCTGGGTAGTTTTATCATGCAGTCAGAAGATAAAAGCGTGGTCGCAGATCGTGCCGTACGTATCAAAACCATGGATCTTCCAGATGACTTCTATAAGAACTTCATCAAGAACATCAACGCGGTGACTAAGGAAGACGTTAAGCGTGTGGCAAATAAATACATCAAGCCAGAAGATGCACGTATCGTGCTGGTAGGTAAGGCGGGTGACGTTCTTGAGAACCTTGAGAAAATGCAGATTGACGGCCGTCCCGTACCTATCAAGTTTTACGACCGCGAGGCAAATGAAGTAGAGCGTCCATCTACCGTAGAGATTCCAGCAGGGTTAACTGCGCAAGACGTACTCGATAGCTATATCAAAGCAATAGGTGGTGAGGAAGCCGTGAGCAAGGTGAACTCCACTAGCATGATGGCGCTGTTTGCATCGCCTATGGGTGAGCTTGTACTGGACATTAAGAAAACCGAAGACAAATTTGCACAAACTTTAAAAGTAGGTGGTAACACGATGATGCGTCAGACCTATATGGACGGAAAGGGCAAAATGGTAGCTCAGGGTCAGACCATGGATTTATCAGGAGAAGAACTGGCATCAGTCGCTGCAGAGGCAGTCATGTTTCCAGAACTTACCATGGCAGATAAAGCAGAACTTGTCAAGGCAGAAAAATACGAGGACAGCAATGTTTATATCGTAAAATGGAGCGATACAAAATATCGCTACTACGATATTCAAACTGGTCTTCTAGTAGCTGAAGAAACAAAACAACAAACCCCACAAGGTGAAGTATCCCAGATTCTTCAGTTTGAGAACTATGCTGAAAAAGCGGGTGTTATGTTTCCCATGACTTTAAAGCAGGACATGATGGGTCAGACCCTCACCTTTGATGTAAAGGATATGAGAATAAATCCTGAACTGTCTGATAAGGATTTTGAGTAATTAAGGTTTCTTATAAAAACTAACCCGTTGTCGCAAGGCATCGGGTTTTTTGTTTTTATGCTTTCGCGAAAGCGTAATAAATACAAACGAATGAATAGTTCACAGTATATTTCACTCGTGAAGCTCTTTTTTCCATTATTCGTTTTGCTATCCAGCTGTGTTTATGCCCAAAACATAAGCGGCGAGTGGCGCAACATTGAAGAACGCAGCCTGACTACCTTTACTTTGTCTAGAGTCTGATAGCTTAAATAGTCACTTTGATTATCTGGGAAATTATTGTGCAGTTTTTGAAGACGGTGAAAAAACAGATTGTGATGGGGAAGATGACTCCTATTCAATATTAATAACGCGAAGTAAACTAGACCAAAATCATTTTGAGGGTATTATTAAAAGCAATGCTTGGAACGGTACAGCAAAAATCAGCATCGTTTTCAATCCTAATCCTGGCAGGGAGGAACTTTCAGTACGCATGACAGAAGTAAAAGGCACCATCTACTTCCCGCGTAAAGCTGTGTTTAGGCGGTAAGCAGTATTAATCTTGCTGGGTTGTTTGCTTCTTTTTATCGCGAGTCACTAGTACCACCGCAAGGATGATAACACCCGTGGCAACACCCTGCCAGATCCCAAACTTCTCACCATCCAATATACCCCAGCTCAGCCCGATAACTGGCATCAGGTAAGTTACACTACTGGCAAAAACAGGTGAGGTCATCTGTACGAGTTTGTTAAACATGACTTTGGCAATCGCGGTACTCATTACGCAAAGAATCACCACAAAACCCAGACTCTCAAGAACTGGCTCGCTATCAAATTCTAGTTTATGCCCATCGGAATAGAAAAAAACACCAGTAGCCAGCGGAATCAAGAAGATAAAGTTGCCCACAGCAATCGCCAGTGGCTTGACGTCCTGCAGGTATTTCTTGATAATGTTGACATTACTTGCGTAACATAGGCAGGCGATAAAAACCAGCCCCACAAAAAGATAATTCTGTTCTGGATTGTTTTCCATCCCGGCTAGTACGAGCGCAATCGCGCCTATTAGGCCTATTATCACGCCTATAAGCTGGTTGCGTGTAAAAGCAATACTGAATATCACAGAACCTATGGTAAGTGTGATAAGCGGCACCGTAGAGTTTAGGATGGCACTTACTGAACTATCAATCTCGGTTTGTGCGTAGGCAAATAGAAATGCCGGAAAAAAAGTTCCCAGTAAGCCAGAAATAAAAAGCCAGCCCCAGTATTTCCTAGGTGTGGATAAAAAACTACCGAATCCTATGGCAACCAGTATAATTCCTGAGATAATATTACGCATCGCCCCCAGCTGCAATGGCTGTAATACAAATGAGCCGTCAGACCCGCCCCCCAGCGCCTTTTTAATCAGGATAAAAGATGACCCCCATATCAAGCTTAGAATGACTAGGTAAACATACTTGAGACGCGAGTTGTCCATAAACACAAAAGCTGCAAAGGTCACCCTTAAACAGCTTTAGAAACTTAAATAAGTTAATTTATATATTCTGGGCGGTAGGCCACAAGGTTCAGAAAGCGGGAACGGGTAGAATTGTGCCTGTATACATCCCAGTCAGGCTCTCTCCGTCTTCGTTTATCAAATCAAAAGTCAGTGAGTAATCGTTTCCTGAGCGAGCGAGGACAACTGTACCGCTTTCGATAGAAACAAAATTTGTTGAATCAAAGTTCGCGAAATTCATACCGATGGCATATTCTGCTGAGGTAATTGACAAATTCTCTGGCGAGCCTTGATTTATTGTGTAGGTTCCTGTCTCTAAGCCATTAGAGCCTGAAGAATTCATTTCAAAATAGAGATAATTGCCGGTACCAGAAAGTGACTGTTCAGCAACATTGATATTGATATCACCTGAAAATAATTCCAAATCTATATTGAATGTACCATTTCCATTGGCACCATAGTCTGTAGACAAACCTTTATCTAAGATAAAACTATCCATACCCAGATTTGCACTTCCTACACCTGTACCAAATTCGATCACTGGAACTGAAACTGGAGCTGCATCATCATCGCTGCCGCAAGATATTAGGGCGGCTGCTATGAACAAAGAATAAAATAACTGCTTAATACTTTTCATAATTAAATGTGTTAAAAAATGTTAATCGCAAAGATATGAATTTGTTGTTTACTCCCACTCAAGAGTTTCCAGCATCTTCACCATGTCCTTTCGTAAATAATTCACTGCAGGAAAAATACTGTCATAATTGGGTTCTGTATCAAAGTATAGAGCCGCCGTCAGAAAGTGATTTAAACTATCTGTTACGTAGAATTGGGCATTTGATGCAGCGTTACCCTCAATTTCATACATCATTCCATACGCCCGCTTATCTGGATTGATAAAGGGATAATCTGCGATCACATCTGCCATGCGGTTGTGGCCATAGGATAGTTTTTGTCCGTCAATCAAGAGTTGCCTCAGATTCTCCTTTACTGGCTGATAGGATAGAAAAACCGTTGCATCCAGCGATGGGTATTCAATCTGCATGCTACAATCACTGGCAGCAATGGCACGGGTAGCGGTATTCACATCCATGGTGTAGCCGCAGGTAGAATGTGTTAATGGGCGGTAGCTAGGTGAACCATAATCCATGGCAAGCTGTGCAGCTGGTTTCGGCAACGTGTTGTTATTTTCACCGCAGCTAGACGCCAGCAATAACAGGCATAAAACGATAAAGGTTTTTACGGTAGCGTGCATTTTACCTGTTTGATTCTTTTTTTATCCATGGCTTCTATAAGAAACGTGAAACCGTGAATTTTTATTTTGTCCAGTTTCCGCGGGAAACTTCCCGTTTGTTCCAGTAGGAACCCGGCCAGCGTTTCAGATTCACCTTTCTCTCCCTCAAAAAGCAGGATGGTCTCTTCTTCCATATCTGTCACCCGGTAGAAATCCTTGAGCGGGGTCTTCCCCTCAAATATGTAGTTCTTCTCATCCAGTTTAGAATAGACCAGGTCTTCCTCGTCAAATTCGTCACTAATATCACCCACGATTTCTTCGATAATGTCCTCCATGGTGATCAGGCCGCTGGTGCCGCCATATTCATCTACCACGATGGCAAGGTGCTTTTTCTGGTCTTGGAATTCCTGTAGCAGATCATCCAGCTTTTTGTTTTCTGGGACAAAGTAGGCCTCGCGCAACAGCAGGCTCCATTCATAATTCTTGCGATCCACATAGGGCAGGAGATCTTTAATATACAGTACGCCAGTAATATTATCCACGCTTTCCTTGTACACGGGAATACGGGAATAACCGTGCTCCACCACTTGTTCCACCACCTCATAAAATGGCAGGCTTTCCTCAAGGGCAAAGACGTCCGTACGGTTGCGCATCACGTTTTTTGTATCTGTATTGCCAAAGCTTACAATACCCTGCAGCAGTTGCTGCTCCTCGTCTGTGGTGTCGTTATCGTCAGTCAGTTCCAGTGCCTGGCTCAATTGTGAGACGGTGATATTGCTTTTCTTGCCACCCAGCCTATCGTGTATTTTGAGCGTTACATAGCGCATGGGCAGGCTCATAAAACTGAAGAGCTTATCCAGCACTGAAAGCGGTATCGCCATAAAGTTTGCAAAACCTATCGGGTTGCGATTGGCATATACCTTTGGAAAAATCTCGCCAAAAAGCAGGATCAAAAACGTCACCACCACCACTTCTATCAGGAACCGTACATTGAGTTCAAACACAAACGGAAAAGCGACCTGGATAGGTTCAATATCTGCAAACCACACCTCGCTCAACAAGCCAAAAATCAATACAGAAGAAATATTGATGGCATTGTTTGCGATCAGTATGGTGGCCAGTAGTTTTTTGGGACGCATCAGCAGTTTTGCGACCAGTTCCCTGCGCGGGAACGCAGTGTTTTCTTCTTCTAGTTCTAGCGAACTCAAAGAGAAAAGCGCAACCTCTGCACCGCTTACCAGCGCACTGCATAGCAGCAATACCAGAAAGATCAGTAAATAGAGCACCATCGCCAGGGGCGATACGTCCATCAGGGTAAATAGGGGGAGGGGGTCTGGATCCACTTAGCTATACAACTTCTAGAAAGGGAGGTCATCCTCTGGTTCTGGACCGGCAGAGGGTTCTGTCACCTGCGCTGGTCGTGCGGCGGTAGAGGGATTGTTGTTCCCGTATTGCTGCGTCCCAGGCTGTGGGCTGGAATTCTGTTGCTGGTTTTCCTGGGGTCTGGGCGCGTTGTTCTCGCTTTTGGGCGTCAGGAATGTAAATTCCTGCACCTGCACTTCTGTCGTGTAACGTGGCTGCCCGTCATCACCCGTCCACTGGCGACTCTTAATGCGCCCCTCGATGTAAACCTTGTCGCCTTTATGCAGGTATTTCTCGCACACCTCTGCAGCCTTGTTGCGCACCACACAATTGTGCCATTCTGTATTTGAGACGCGCTCGCCCGTATTGCGGTTCACGTATTCCTCATTTGTAGCGAGCGGGAATCTACCTATGCAGTTACCCCCCTCAAAATATTTCATTTTTACGGCGTCTCCCGTGTGTCCCACCAGGATGACCTTGTTTACCGTTCCGGCCATAATAAATTGGTTTGTATCGTTTCTAAAAAGCTGATAAAGATACGCAAATCCACGTAGAACAAATAGTAGATCTGCGTCTGGCACTTTTGATTAATGGCTCAAGTTATTGATAAATAGCATATTGATGTTGTATGTGTTTTGGATAATTACGCTTTCGCGAAAGCGGGCTCTCAAAAATCCCCATAACCACCATCGTACTTTTCTATACTACTTAACGAGATCTGAAGAGTTTGCCCGTGAAATCAAAAAATCTTTCCCCCCAGCGGCGAGCAAGCCATGAACTATACCGATTTTTGCGGGATGCCCAGATTGCAACACCCTATTTATCTCAACGATTACAGTGTCGTAAGCGCGCTGGATGCGAGTCTGGATCCAGCAGCTACGGCCATAAGGAAAGATGCTGTGGGAACCTGGATTGCGCCACTGGCGAGTAAACACCAGCGAGCGCTAGAGGATCTGCTGGCGCGTCATGAGAGGTATCGCCATCTGGATCTCAGCGTGCAACTGGCTATACTGGCAGCCAGCCAGCTGAAAAACCTCCCACCAGATGCAGGCATCAATATAGGTTCCAGCCGTGGTGCGACTGGTTTGTGGGAGGCTAGCCACCGCTTATTTGTAGATGCAGATAACCATCACAATCCCGAGCGACAGATCCCGGTACAGACGTCGCCACTCACAACGCTGGGGAACATTTCCAGCTGGACTGCCCAGCATCTGGGCATAGATGGACCAGCTTTATCCCATTCAATCACCTGCGCCACGGCATCGCATGCTATTTTAAATAGCATTGCCTGGCTACAGGCCGGAATGGCCACGACCATGGTCGCAGGCGGCAGCGAGGCGCCGCTTACAGACTTTACCATCGCGCAGATGCGGGCGTTGCGTATCTACAGCAATGAGCAGGGGAAATATCCCTGCCGGGCGCTGGATCTCACAAAAAAATCTAACCAAATAGTGCTGGGCGAGGGAGCTGCGGTGTTTATGCTCTCTAGAAACAAAGCCCCTGCTGAGCTTGTGGAAGTGCAAAATCAGAATACAAAATCTCCTTTAGCAATTATCACGGGTTACGGTACCGCGATCGAGAGGCTTAGCTCTGCGACCTCGGTTTCTGGCGATGGGGAAAACTTAAGAAATTCTATGGTTGATGCCCTAGACGGTTTAGATCCAGAATCGGTGGATGCCATTGTAACACATGCGCCTGGAACGATAAAAGGTGATCGTGCAGAAATGAATGCCATCACGGCGGTTTTTGGCGAGAATCACCCTGCACTGGTCAACAATAAATGGGGACTGGGCCACACGCTGGGGGCTAGCAGCGGGATGAATCTGGCGATGGCGATTGAACTGATCAATCAGGTGGGAACACGTTCCATTCCCTATCTGGATAACAATTTTACAAACCCCCGAGGCCGGCATTCTAATTCTGAGCGGGTGCTGGTAAATGCGACGGGTTTTGGCGGGAATGCGGTTAGTTTGCTGGTAGAGAAATCAACTGATAGATAGCACCAATTTCTTTAAACTTCCAGTCTGGCATTAGCTTTTCTAATTAACCATTATTTTTACAGATTCAACCTATCCCACCATGCGACACGACTGGACAGAAGAAGAAGTTCTAGCGATTTATAACAAACCCATTATGGATCTGCTGTATGAGGCAGCCACGATCCATCGCAAAAACCATAATCCCAACCAGGTACAGGTTTCTACATTGTTGTCCATAAAGACGGGTGGCTGTCCAGAAGACTGTGGTTACTGCCCGCAAGCGGCGCGTTACCATACGGATATTGAGGGCAATGATTTGATGAGCATCCAGCAAGTAAAAGCGCAGGCCTTGCGCGCAAAGTCCAGCGGTAGTTCACGCGTTTGCATGGGTGCTGCATGGCGCAACGTAAAGGACGGGCCTGAATTCGATCAGGTGCTGGAAATGGTACGCACCATCAATAAGCTGGACATGGAGGTGTGCTGTACACTGGGCATGATCACAGAAAACCAGGCAAAACGCCTTGCAGAGGCGGGTCTTTACGCCTATAATCACAATCTGGACAGCAGCGAGGAATATTACAAGGAAGTAATCTCTACTCGCGGCTATCAGGATAGGCTGGACACCATTGACAACGTAAGAAAAACAAACGTCACGGTATGCTCTGGTGGAATTATAGGCATGGGTGAGAATGAAAAGGATCGCGCAGGAATGCTGGTTGCACTAAGTCGCTTGAACCCACAGCCAGAAAGTACCCCCATCAATGCGCTGGTTGCCGTAGAGGGAACCCCGCTGGAAGAACAACAGCCTGTTTCCATCTGGGAAATGATACGCATGGTAGCCACTACTCGTATCATCATGCCGCAAACGCAGGTGCGATTGAGTGCCGGCCGCACGCAGATGAGTAGGGAGGGACAGGCCATGTGCTTTTTTGCAGGAGCCAACTCGATTTTTGCGGGTGATAAATTGCTTACCACTCCTAATCCTGACGTGAATGAGGACATGGATATGTTCAGGCTGCTGGGATTGCAACCCATGGAACCTTTTGTTAAGAAAGCACAGCCAGAAACGGTAGAAGAGCAGTACTCGCAGTATAGGGATATGGGCGAGAAACCACGCTGAACCAGACCAGACCACAAGATCGACCGTAATGAACAGGCAAAGCAAGCGGCCAAGAAAGAGAAACAAAAAGCAAGCGTTTAGAGTAATAAGTATTTATGCGGCTTCAGTTAGAAGAAATACCCCGTTTCAAAACCCTGGACAGGAAAACTTTTGTACGCGATTATTTAAAGCCACAAAAACCTGTCGTAATAGAGCAGCTCACGAGTGACTGGCCAGCTTACGAGAAATGGTCGCTGGACTATATTGCTAGCATCGCTGGTGATAAAACAGTCCCGCTTTATGATGACCGCCCGGTACGTGCAGATGAGGGTTTTAATGAGGCACATGCAACCATGAAGATGACGGAATACGTTGACCTGCTTAAGAGTGGGCCTACTAACTACCGGATTTTTCTCTATAACGTGATGAAAGAAGTGCCCAGCCTGCAACAGGACTTCAAGTATCCAGATCTGGGCATGCGATTGATCAAGGGGTTGCCCATGATGTTTTTTGGCGGTACTGATTCACGGGTTTTTATGCACTATGACATTGACTTTACAAACATTTTGCACTTTCATTTCCACGGTAAAAAGCGCTGTGTCATCTACCCGCCAGACCAGACGGATTACCTCTACCGGGTTCCTTACTCACTTATTTCCAGAGAGGATATCGACTTTACAGACCCTGATCTGGAAAAATGGCCTGCTCTTAAAAAGGCCCAGGGCTACGTTTGCGAGCTCAACCACGGTGAGATGCTCTACATGCCAGAGGGTTACTGGCATTTTATGCATTATATGACACCAGGATTCAGCATTAGCCTGCGGTCGTACCCGCGTAAGTTGAAAAACCTAAGCAAGGCATTATATAATCTGTTATTTATGCGCTACTATGACAACTTCATGCGTCGCAGGAAAGGACAGGAATGGATCGATTATAAGAATGAACAGGCCATTGTGCGGACTCATAGGAAGCTCCATCTTTGAGTTTTAGATGGATCATAATACTTTTCTTATCTCATAAAATGCATGGGTATGGGTGGTGAACTGATAGGAATAGATAAGCAACATTAAGGGATTTCAGAGAATTCAATCGCCTGGCAGATAAAGAAGTACGCAAAACTAGATCGTGGCTGCTCGTATGATGGGAATATTGTCGTTCTGATTACAATAAGTTACTTTTTTTAAGGATGCAGATGATTATGTATTTTAAGTATCTAAAGATCAGATACTACAAATCGAGAAAGCAATGGAAGCTTTACTGGAAATGTGCCAGCGGCAATTGTGAACCCTACACACCTGATCCAGTATTTAATAATCTCAATGATGCATTACAAGTAACATAAAAGGACAATTATGAATGCTTCTTTGGATAAAGACAAGAATAATTTGATCAACGACATAGCCCAAAATATTGACTGCGGCTACGATTGTTTTTACTTTCCCGCGTCAGGTGAGGTTGTGTTAATTCCCAGCCTTTCTCAACATGCTGATGAATCAGAGATGCGAGAACACTTTAGTAAAGAATCTGAAAAGATAAAAAACCATTCAGGTGAATACATCAAATTTGAACCTCTCCCTAGTTACGAGTCATTCAGGATCATGGAGGGATTTACCGTCCAGATAGGTGACGATAACTTTAGAAACCGCCTGGAAGAGGCATTGGTAGATAGAAAACCATTCAGAAATTTTAAATATTTGATCGACAATTCTGACTACCGTCAGGCTTGGTTAGATTATAAGCAAGACCAGCTTGAGGCTCATGTAGCAAAGCTGATCAGGCATAATAGACTCGACTAGCTAAATGCCCATCAGCCTACCGCCACAATTAGCGTATTGCGTCACCAGTACCCTATTACACAAGCACATTGCACCACCAGCAAGCCAGCACATTAACTTATCAACTCATTGACAAATCAACTAATCAACTAACCAGCACACCAGCACACTAACCCACTAACTCCCGCACCTTCTCATAAACCAGGTGCGACTCCCAGCCACGATACAGCAGGTAGTCCGCCAGTTTTTTGCGGCGTTTGTATGTGTTTTTTACGGTGGTGAGTTGTTGATTACGCTTTCGCGAAAGCGTATCCAAAGCAATCAAATAATCCTCTTCAGGAATCTCTGCAAGACCTTCTTTGATAAGTCTCGCGTTCAAGCCACGCTGTTTGAGCTCTCTAGTGATGCGTATCCGCCCCCAGTGCTTAATGCGGAATTTGCCACCCGCGTACGCCCGGGCAAAGCGGCTCTCGTCAAGAAACTTGTGCTGGATCAGGTGCACGACGATCTCATCTATAGCAATGGGAATCATGCCCATGCTTTTGAGCTTTTCCACTACCTCTTTATGGCAGCGCTCCTGATAGGCGCAATAGCGTTCTGCTGCGCGTTTGGCTTCTTCTAGGGTATAGGATTTCTTGCTAGGTTGCACGACCCAAAATTAAGGCGTGGCTTTACAAGATAGATTCACGAGTATAACAAACAGCTGTTTTCTATACACGTCCAGATAACGTGTATAAGAATCGCGTATTTTTATACTCCAAATAACTACGTGTATAAGAAATGGGCTTTTGTTGTACACGTTAATCTCGACTTACCATGGATATTAAGATTAAACCGCTACCGCCTACAGTTAATTGTGAGACTAATGAAATTCTTAAGGCAAGTATTCTGGCAAGCAGGAAGCTAGGTGAGCTCAAGGGTGAGATTAAAAAAATTCCCAACAGTCAGATCTTACTGGACACCATCTCTCTGCAGGAGGCAAAGGATAGTAACGAAATAGAAAACATAGTCACAACGGATGACGAGTTATACCGCGCATCAATCGATGAAAAGCAGGTGCCTGCAGCGGCTAAAGAGGCTCAAAACTATTCGCAGGCCCTGAAACTAGGAATGAATATCATTAAAGAGAATAAGATATTTAGAACTAGTGACATAAAGAAAATCCAAAAGCTAATCGCCCCATTACATCCAGAGCGCAAGATTCCAGGCACCTCCCTAAAAGACGCTAAGACTAACGAAGTAATTTTTACACCCCCACAGGATTTCAATGAAATCAGGGAGTTGCTTGGAAATCTAGAAAAGTATATCAACGATCCCGACTTCCACAACATTGATCCCATTATCAAAATGCCCATTATTCATTATCAGTTTGAAAGCATCCACCCTTTTTATGATGGAAATGGTAGAACTGGTCGATTGCTCAATATTATATATTTAGTGCAGCAGCAATTGTTAGATATCCCTGTCTTGTATTTAAGCAGTTACATCATTAATCATAAAAGTGATTATTATAGGCTGTTACAGGAAGTAAGAACAAAAAATAATTGGCAAGAATGGATTCTGTGGATGCTAGAGGGTGTTGCAATTACTGCCTCAGAAACCGTGGATGTGGTAAATAAAATCAAATTCTTAATGGATGAAGTCAAGAACCGCATAAGGTCCAACTACTCATTTTACAGTCACGATCTCATAAATGTGCTATTCAGGCACCCCTACACAAAGGTTGATTTTCTCAAAAAGGAGCTCAACGTCCATAGGCATACAGCGAGAAGCTATCTCAACGAGCTATCTGCTGGCGAGGATCCTATTTTGAAAAAACTCAAGATAGGCAAGAGCAACTATTACGTAAATACTCGCTTGCTGGATATTTTAAAGTCCAGATAGATTGAGAACATAAAAAGCCCCGATTTTATCGGGGCTTTTCAATCCAGAAGTCGCGATAACACTACTCAATATCTTTTGTAAGTCTTTTTAAATCTTTTGATTTGATATTATAAGACATAGGACTATAATCAGTATAAAGAATCTCACCAGTCTTGCCATTAAGCACAGATACGTATTTATCCGTACTACTTTTTATATAGTTCAGGTAGTAAAAGGATTCTCCATTTTTGACCATGTCAAAAAGCACGTCATCACTTACGACTTTGTACGAGAAAGGATATTTTTTAAAAAGCTCTTCTTCCTTGTGTCGCTTGGACTCATTGCCAGTAAACTTGTTAAATTTAATCAGGGTGTTTTCGGGGATGTAGAGGGTTTCATTTTTGAGTTTATTTAGCGCAGACTCATCGCTGTTACTAGCAAACAACCACAATGGTTTCCCCTCAGTAAGATATTTATTGAAAACCTGCACATAATTCAAGAGGATAACCGGATTCCAATTATAGAATTCTGCATCATTATAGAAATAGGCCAGATCGTCTGTCTTTGATGCAACAGAATTCAGCGTGCTAAATGCTGGATAAAGTTCTCCCCTAGCAAGATCCTGCCGTTCACCATCTACACAGGTCTGTAAAGTAAGATGGATATATGAATTGCGCCAGCCATCGATTCCTGTGCTATTTTTTCTTGCACCAGTGTAGATTTTTGTAGAAGCTAGTCCAGAAAATACAATGTAGGAAGTGCCACAATCTGCACTTTGTGCATCAAGATTATCGATATGCTTAAATTCCAGACCGCTAATCGTCCACGCCTTTTTAAGCATGGGCTTTAGTTCTTCAATAAAGTCGGTGGATTGGTCGCCATATACGAAGACGGTACGTTCTATATTACGCACAGCTTCCAGTGCTTCGGGACTGATCTTTTTGTTTTTTCTAGGGCCTGCTGCTTTATGGCCCACGTGGAACTGGGCAGCTGCTGTTAACGTAAAAATTAGCGATAGAAAGAATAGAGTAGATTTCATCAATGTGATTTTGTGCAATTATAGTCTTAAAGATGTGTACGCTTTCGCGAAAGCGTAAAAATAAAAAGCCCCAGTAAATACCGAGGCTTTAAATAATCACTTAAAAATCTAAGCTGCCTGTGCGCCGCTCTTCTCTTCTACCTCCTCCACGCGCTCTGGGTGGCGGTAGCGTTGCCAGCGTAACTTCGCGCGATGGACTAGATAGAGTAGGATGGGAACAATGATCAAGGTGAGGAACGTGGCAAACAATAATCCAAAAATCACCGTCCACGCCAGTGGGCCCCAAAAGATCACGTTGTCACCGCCTATATAGACTTTGGGATCAAATTCACTGAATAGGCTAAAGAAGTCAATATTTAAACCTATCGCCAGTGGTATCAACCCTAGTACAGTGGTGATTGCCGTTAGAATTACTGGGCGTAAACGCGCTTTCCCAGCCTGGACAATTGCCTTAAAACTATCTTCTTTGCTGATGAGGTGCTTATCATCGTCAATGCCTAATTCTTCACGTCTTCTTAGTTTGAGAATATCAACATAGTCAATCAGCACTACCGAGTTGTTTACCACGATCCCGGCGAGGGATATGATACCCATCATGGTCATCATGATAACAAACGGCCACCCAGTAATCATCAATCCCAGAAACACTCCTATGAAACTCAGGAATATGGAAATCATAATGATCGTAGGCTTAGACAACCCACCAAACTGGAATATCAGAATGAAAAATATCAACGCTAGTCCAGCCATCAAGGCAGTCATGAGAAATGCCTGTTGCTTGTTCTGTTCTTCCAGCTGTCCCGTATAATCCACATTGATATCTTCTGGCATGCCCTCAAAGTCTAGCATTTCATTCTGTATCTGCGCGACTGCAGCGCCAGCGTCCGTATAGCCAGGTTTAAGAGCACTGTAAACGGTCACGACACGTCTATTGTTTTTACGCTTGATGGCGCTGAATCCAGAAACATTTTCCTGGGTCGTGACTGCACTTACGGGGATTTCCTTGACCTGGCCAGTAGCCATGTCTCTAAAAGTAATACGCTGGTTGAATAACGCACTGCGGTTATAGCGGTCATTCTCGTTAAAGCGTACATAGATATCGTAATCTTCACCTTCTTTTTTATAGATACCAGCCTTCTCGCCAAAAATCGCTCTGCGCAACTGCATTCCCACCTGACCTGCACTCACGCCCAGCTCACCGGCTTTCTCACGATCCACGCGTACCTGCAATGCAGGCTTGCTTTTGTTTACGTCAATTTTAAGCTCATCAACTGGGGCAATGTTTTTCTCATTGAGGAACTTCACCATCTGCTCTGCGGTAACAATAAGCTCTTGGTAATCTTCTCCCTGCAATTCTATATTTACCGGGTAACCAGCGGGCGGGCCTGCCTGGTCTTTTTCCACGCTTATAGCTATTCCAGGAAATCGACCTTGCACGGCCTCTTGGATTTTCTCCCGTAAGCACCTCGCTGTCTTTCCCCTGGCGGTATTTGAATTCCCGCATGGACGCGGTTATTTTTCCCTTATGCGGCATTTCTGCAGCGCTACCACCATCTGTCTGAGGGTTTCCGGCACCTTCACCTACCTGGGAAACCGTGCTCTCTACCAGAAAGTTGCGATCACCTTCCAGATATTCTTCCTGATCAATGACATCGTAAACAATCTGCTCAATCTCCTTAGTGGTACGATTGGTCTTTTCAATAGAAGTACCCTGTGGGTACTCGATATAGACATAAATCTGGTTAGGGGTGTTGTCTGGGAAAAATTCAACTTTGGTACGTCCGGTTCCCACAGACCAGCCAAAATATAGCGCCAGAACACCAAAAAACATCACCGTCATCCCAATCATAAAAAAGACGGGCTTCTTGCCACGCAGGGCAAATTTTAGGAATCGCTCATACGCGTTATCCAGAGCCTTGAGCATACGTCGCTGGAAGAATAGGGTAGCACCTTTTACAGCATACTTATAAACCCACAGCAAGATCACGGTGACAATCATTAGTGTTCCCAAACCTCTGAGTGAACCACCGAATAACATTGTCAACAATCCTATTCCACCCATGATCACCGTAATCCAGATCAGATTTTTAAGTGGTATGCGCTTTTCATCCACGCTCATGTATTGCGAGACCAGCATACTGTTGAAAAAGATCGCCACAAAAAGCGAGCTTCCCAAAACCACGGATAACGTGATGGGGAAATATTTCATAAACTCACCCATTACACCAGGCCATAACCCAATAGGTACAAACGCGGCTACCGTGGTAAGTGTGGAAATGATGATGGGCACGGCGATCTCGCCTATACCTACTTTAGCTGCACGCAATCTGGACATTCCTTCTTCATCCATCAGGCGATAGACGTTTTCTACCACCACGATACCATTATCCACCAGCATTCCCAGTCCCATGATCATCGCAAAAAGAATCATGGTGTTGAGCGTATAACCCAGAAAGCTCAAGATGATAAAACTCATCAGCATGGACATGGGAATCGCAAAACCTACAAATAGCGCATTCCTAAATCCTAAAAAGAACATGAGAACAACGACAACCAGTATCACCCCAAAAATGATATTGTTCACAAGGTCATCTACTTGGTTAAGCGTGCGACTGGAGTTGTCATTGGTAATCGTTATTT
This sequence comes from uncultured Flavobacteriaceae bacterium, assembly GCA_963740155.1. Lineage (GTDB taxonomy): Bacteria > Bacteroidota > Bacteroidia > Flavobacteriales > Flavobacteriaceae > Nonlabens. The sequence goes on from CAVUDE010000007.1 coordinate 232,686, forward strand.
CAACATTGCTAGGGATCTTACCAGTTTCCTGCGCCTTATCGACTATTGTACGTATATTCTCTGACGCTATGATGGTGTTTTTACCAGATTGCTTTTTCACATCGATCATGACAACAGCATCACCGCTCTCGCGGGCAAAAGTGGTTTTATCCTCCTCCTTAAAACTGATATCTGCTATATCCTTCAGGTAAATAGGTCCCTGCTCATTTTTTACAACAAAACGTTCCAGCTCTGCTGGATCCTGGACTTCACCTAGTATGCGTATGGTGCGACGCTGGTTTTCGGTTTTAATGTTCCCGGCACTCATGGTGGTGTTTCCACCGCTCACGGCGCGTATAACGTCGTCAAAGCTCACTTTTGCCGCAGTCATTTTATAGATATCCACAGCTACTTCTACTTCCAGTTCTTGCGCACCACGTATGTCTGCAGCCTTGATCTGCGGCAGGCTCTCGATCTCATCTTCTAAGTACTCTGCATACTCCTTAAGTGCCCGCACGGTGTAAGCCTCGCCCCGCAGATTGATATTCATGATGGGAATTTCCTCACTCATTTTGAGGTCAAAGACATTGGGTTCAATCTTTGCCCCGTTGAATGTGGGCCAGTCTTCATTGGCCGTTTCGGTATCTACTTCATCTTTTACTTTCTGCTTTGCAGCTTCCACGGTGATGGGTGAGCTAAAAAGCCCGCCTTCCTCAAACTCCACGGTGATGATGCTGTAGTCTTCCTGTGACGTAGAGAGAATCTCAGAAACACCTGAAATATTCTTCAGCTTATCCTCCAGCGGCTCTGTAATCAGTCGTTCTATATCTTCTGCCGTGTTTCCTGGATAGACGCTGGATATGTAGATTTTAGTTTCCTTGACCTCTGGATAATCCTCTCTGGGCATGGAAAAATAACCCTGCACGCCCAGCACAAGTACCAGACCTATCAGGATCCAGATGACGGTAGGGTTGTTGATCGCCCATGACGAGAACCCAAATTCTTTTTCGCTTTTCTTTCCCATGATAGGTTATGCTTTATCTATACGGATCTCTTGATCCTGCTTAACGGTGCGCGCACCTTCTATGATTAGTATGTCGCCTTTTTCAAGGCCTTCCAGAATTTCCACCATTCCGGTGGTTGTTTTTCCAGTCTTGACAATCTTGCGTTGTGCGACTCCCGTGGCGTATTGCTCTCCATTTTCCTGCACCTGGGTAGCGACCATCACATACTGGTCACCTTCCTGATTCTCATTGACCACCGCGCTGGGGACTAGAATGGCATTATCCTGCGTGTAGTCGTTGATCTTGAGTCGCGCCGTAAGATTTGGTTTGATCCTGCCGTTTTTGTTGTCCACGGGAACATCGATCTTAAACGACCTATTGGCTGGATTGATAAAAGAACTGCTCTGGCGCACTTTACTTTCGACAGTCTCGCCCAGCACGGGAAATTCTACTTTTACACTCGTTCCTTCATTCACGTCTGCTATATAGGTTTCTGGTACTTCTACCTCTATATACATGTCATCTAGGTTCACCAGTCTAAAAAGCTGGGTACCTGGTGCAACTACGTTCCCTTGTTCTGTGATTACGTCATCGATCACGCCGCTGAAAGGTGCGGTAACGGTCGTTTTTGCCAGTTGCTCCTGCATGGAATTGATCGCGTTTTGCTGGCCTTCATAATTTGCCTTTGCCTGCAGGTACTCGATCTCGCTTCCTATATTCTGGTTCCATAGACGTTGCTGGCGCTCAAAGGTGGTCTGCGCAAGCGCGGCTTGCACTTTCATCTGCTGCAACTGCTGGGCGAGGCCACCGTCGTCAATTTTTGCGAGTCGCTGTCCCTTTTTGACTTGATCGCCTTCCTTGACATAAACCAGGGTCATGATACCGGCCATTTCTGGGGTGATAACTATGTTTTGCTTTGTATCCACACTTCCCTGTAGTTCCACATAGTGCCTGAAAAGCGTATCATTCACGGTAGTAACGCTCACTAGCGCACCCGCTTTTTTAATGGTGTTTTCTTCCAGATAATCCTCAATGGCGGTTATCTGCGTTTCAAGCTCTTTTTTCTGGTTGAGCAGCTCTACTTTTTTCTTGCTTACCGCCTCAGTATCCCCGCTGGCAACAATTTCCTGGGTGGTGGGCTCACTCCCGCAAGAGGTAAGTAACAATGCTAGTAGCAGTGTGAATAATCCTTTGTGGTTACGCTTTCGCGAAAGCGTAAAAAGCACATTCCTCATAATCATTAAATCTATGGGTCGTTTCATGGTCGTATTAGTCTTGGTTGATAAATCGTGGTGTGTTGCGTATAGTCTCAATATTTGCCTTCTCAGTAATGAGTGAGTAAAGGCTCTGCAAATAGGCGCCTTGCGTGCTGTAAAGCTGGGTCTGCGCCTGGCGCAGGTCAAAACTGCTGGCCAGTCCTTCCTTGAACTTGATCTGGTTCTTTTGCTCGATGCGCTCTGCTAGTTGCAGGTTGTCACGGCTGGTGGTATAGTTGTCCACCGCTGTCTGGTAATTATTGATCGCCGTCTCGTATTCCAGCCTGATCTCTGCCTGCACGCGTTCCAGATCTGTCTGTGCCTGCTCCCAGGCCAGTTTTGTGCGATCCTGCGCAGCCCCACGACCGAATGAGCTGAAAATGGGAACGTTAATGCTTAAGCCTACCGTGCTCTGGTCAAACCATTGCGTCTGGCGGTCAAAAAAAACAAAATCCTCGTCAAAAGCATTGATCCCATAGTTCACAAATGCGCCAACGCTGGGAAGTGCCTTGCTGCGTTCCAGTTTGTATTCCAGCCTGCGTTGCTCGCTGAAGTTTTGTGCAATGCAGTAGTCTAGGTTATTTTCTAGGCTCAGGGATTTTGTCGCAGATACTGGGATCTAGATTTTCCATGGCCAGTGCACCCAGACCATCAGTCAAGCAGCAACTGATTTTTTAGGGGCATTCCTAGTCCTAGTTTGAGCATGTCCATCGCAATTGCCTTCTGTCCTCTGGCTGTGGCCAGTTGATTATTGACTTGACCTAGAGTAATTTGCAGCTGTTCCACATCCTCTTCTTCGGCAAAACCGTTTTTGAAAATTTCTCTTGGTTTCTCGTAGGTTATCTTGCAGTGCTTGTTGGTTGCTGGTCACCACCTTGATATTTTCTTGCGCTAGCAATACGCCGCCGTAGGCATTGATAATACCTTTACGCACTTCTAATTTGGTTTTGTTATTGGCGTTTTCAGAAAACTCTAGAAAGGTTTTTGAAGCTTCGAGTGAGACTAGATAGGATCCATTAAAGATCAGCTGGTTCAGGGTCGCAGTCAGGTTAGCGATTGTAGTGGGCAAATGGACTGGCAGGAGAAATTCACCCTCTGGATGCGCTTGGAATCAGGAAATTGAGCAGGCAATAGGGCTTAGCGGGTATAAAAGCATTGTTTGTATAACCCACCTGACCATTCACCTGAGGCAAACCCGCAGCGGTGGTTTCCCATTTTTGCTTGAGGGACTTTGCAATATCCCTCCTAGCATTGATCGCCTGATAATTATTTTCCAGCCCGTAGTTGATGGCCTCTTCCAGGGTTAAACTGTTAGGTAGCTCATTGTTTTCTTGAGCAATCAAAATTGTAGAGCACAGAAAAAGCACGCTCAATAGAACAAGGTGTTTGATACTGGAAATATTCCGGGAAGAGAGCTCTGTTTTTTTTGTTATATATATTAAGGAGTGATTTTGCTTACTCTGCTTTTCAGCAGTTAGGTCGACGCTAAGCCTACCTAAGAGTAAAAGCGTACGCTCAAAAATTAAAAGAAGTGATTTAATCATGGTGCTGGTTAGTAATCTGGTTCAATATTTTACGCCCCTCTGGAGTCACGATGCCACGCAGGTGGTACTCGAGGTACTGATCATATAATTTCTGGACGGGAAAACCTTGCGTGGGGAAGAGGCTCAAATCCTTGATACCTTGAATTCCCACAAAATAGATGCGTGACACAAACTCTTTGCTTATGCTAGGGATATAGAGTCCTTGCTGTATTCCTCGATCCAGATTTTCATTTACACATCCCTGCATATAGTCAAATTGCATGGTGCTTATTTTTTTGTGAACTTTGGGATAGTAGCGCTGCAACTGGTAAATAGGTGAGGTCTTATCGCCTTTAAGACTGGACATGACCGTTTTCTTGATATCGTAGAGCTCCTGAATGGGATTAACATGCTGATCACAAATGTGGTCAATGCCACAGCAGATGGTATCATAAACTGACATAACACTTGCTTCCACCAGTGACTCCTTATTATTATAGTGATTATAGAGCGTCTTTTTACTTATGCCCATGGATCGGGATATATCATCCATGGTCACACTTTTGAAACCCTGTTCCAAAAACAGCGTGGTGGCCTGAACTAAAATATCTTTATTTACTGATTCCATGTGAGTGGGCAAATATAGACAACGGAAACTATAGAAACGTTTTAAGTTTCCATAGTTTTAAGAAGTTTTAACACCTGATGGCAGTTCGTGACAATGTAGGAATACATGTATATACAATGAGTGTAATCTCGCTAAAGCCCCGCAGGTAGGAAGTTTCCTTATGACTTAAAAAAACTTTTGTAAGAAATCATTTTATGCCTTGTGTGTTAAAAAAAAGTGCTTTATTTGTGAATGGTAGTTAAAGCTCCGTTTTAAAACTGATCATGATTACCATCTAACGCAATTACTGATTTATGAAAACTAAATTACTTTGGATCATTCCAATTCTACTTGGAATGTTGAGTGCACAAGCACAAGTGACGAGCTTTCCATACAAGGAGGGGTTTGAAAGCGGCGCTGCCGGCTGGACAGCTTCAGGAACAAACTCATCGTGGGCCTTAGGCACACCCGCAGGCGCTGTAATTGATGCGCCAGGAGTAGGTGCTAATAGTTGGGTGACTGATTTAACAGGCGACTACAACAACAATGAACTTTCTTTTGTTACGAGTCCCGTATTTGATTTCTCCTCATTCGGCACAGATCCTACAGTCGCGTTCTTGTTCAACTATATCACAGAGGGCTGTTGTGATGAGGGATGGCTGGAGTCAACCATTGATGCTGGTGCGACTTGGGTGAAAGTTGGTGCTGCAGGAACCGGGTCTAACTGGTATAACGATTCCGGTAATGAATGGTGGGATGGTAGCTCAAACGGGCTAGTTCAATCCTCCAATGTGCTTGCTGGATTAGCAGGTCAGTCTGCCGTGCAATTGCGATTTGTTTTTTCTTCTGATGGATCCTCTGTTAGAGATGGGTTTTTGTTTGACGAGTTCACCATCACCGCGGCATCTGCTGCTACCGTAAGTAGTGTTACTTCTAGCAATGCAGATGGTAATTATACAACAGGACAATCAATTAGTATAAGTGTTACTTATGATCAGCCAGTAACAGTTGATCTTACAAATGGGACACCTAGCCTTAAATTAGATGCCAATAGTAATCCAGGTGCAGTTTATACTTCTGGTACAGGGACAAATACATTGACATTCAGCTATACCATTCAATCGGGGGATTCTTCCAACGAGCTTTCTTACGCCTCTTCGAGTTCATTATTTTTAATGAATGGCGGAGAGATTTTAGATGGTATGTCTAATATAGTTCTTGCTTCACTTCCAGATCCAGGAGCCACAAATTCTTTGAGTTCTAATAGCAGTTTTACTATCAATGCAGTGGTGGTGAATACTTTTCCATATATCGAAAGTTTTGAAGCTGGAGCTGCGGGATGGAGATCAAGCGGCACTAATGACCCTTGGGACTTAGCCACACCTAGCAATACTATTATAAATTCAGCAGGCGATGGAATGAATAGCTGGGTAACAAATGCAATTGGTAATTATCCTTCAAGTGTCGATGCTTCGGTTGACAGTCCAATTTTTGACCTTTCTGGTTTTGCCACAGATCCTACCATTCAGATGATGGTTTGGTGGGAGTCTGAGTTTTCTTGGGACGGTGCAGCAGTTCAAACATCTATTGATGGTGGTACTACTTGGCAACTCGTAGGAGACAATACAAATGGTACAAATTGGTACACAGACACTACAATCAATGGCTCACCAGGTGGTCAGCAAATTGGTTGGACGGGAAGAAATGGCACCGGTGCGTCAGGTGGCTCCAACGGTTGGGTTACTGCACTTAATACACTTACAGGCTTGGCTGGAGAGTCTTCTGTTTTAATGAGAGTAGCCTTTGGCTCTGACAGTTCTCAAAACGATGAAGGTTTTGCCTTTGACCAGGTGGCAGTTTTTACACCTACACCAGTATTTGTAGATAACGTTTCATCAACATCGGCAGACGGTATTTATTCTGCGGGTGATGTTATTACTATTGAGGCGGCTTACAATCAGGCTGTTAATGTTGATACTACTGCAGGTATTCCTACTCTGGAACTAGAAACTGGTAGTACTGATCGTGAAGCGGTTTATGTGAGCGGTACAGGAACAGATACGCTTGTTTTTGAATACACTATTCAGCCGGGTGACACTAGCACTGATCTTGATTACACTTCAACAATGGCGCTTGCCTTAAACGGCTCCAATATCAATGCCTTGTTAGGTGGTGCAGCAGCAGATAACACCTTATCTGCACCTGGGGCTGCAAACAGCCTAGGTGCTAATCAAGCGATAATTGTAAACAATTCACCAGTCGCGGTTGATGATAGTGGTGCTACTATCTCTACGATGAGCCTTGATTTTGACGTATCAGCTAACGATAATGATCCAGATGGCACACTAGATATTTCTACGATCGATTTAGATCCTGCAACAATGGGTCAGCAAACTACATTCAATAATATGGGTGAGGGAACTTTCTCTCTCAATACAATGAATGGAATTGTAACATTCACACCAGAGGTTACTTTCTTTGGCTCTAGTGTTGCTAACTACACGATAGATGACAACGTAGGTGCCTCTTCAAATGTCGCTACTATTACTGCATTTGTATCTGAGCCACCTGTTGCTGTAGATGATATGGCGACTGCAAACGAGGATATGGCAGTTACCTTTAATGTAACTGCAAATGACACAGACTCAGATGGGACAGTTGATGTCTCTACGGTTGATCTTGATCCAGCGACTGCTGGACGCCAGACCAGCTTTATAGCTGCTGAGGGTGTCTTCGTCGTTGATAATATGGGTAACGTAACCTTTACGCCTCAATCAGGTGTGGTAGGGTCTTCCATGGCTAGCTATACAGTAAATGATGACGTAGGCGCGACTTCAAATGTTGCAAACATTACGGTAAACATCAACGCCGCACCAGATGCTGTTGACGATGTTGCCACAACAACGCCAAACACATCTGTCAATATAAACATCCTAACAAACGACTCTGACAGCGACGGGACCTTGGACATGGGCAGTGTCGATCTGGATCCATCGTCACCGGGCCGCCAGGCGAGCTTTTTGGGCCCGAACCAGGGCGTGTTTGCCGTTGACGGGATGGGCGTTGTGACCTTCTCCCCGCAGGCGGGCTTCAGTGGGGTGACCACGGCCAGCTATACGGTGAGTGACGATCTTGGCGCGACCAGTAATATAGCGACCATCACGGTGACGGTCAACGACGGCCCCGTGGCGGTGGATGACATGGCGATGACCAACGAGGATACGCTGGTGAGCATAGACGCAGCGGCAAACGACACGGATACGGACGGCATGGTGGATGCATCGACGATCGACCTGGATCCGGCGACGGCAGGCCAGCAGACCAGCTTTACGGCCATGGGCGAGGGAACCTACCAGCTCAACATGGGCATGGTGGACTTCACGCCGGACGCAGGCTTCAGCGGCGCCAGCACGGCGAGCTATACGATAGGCGACGACCTGGGCGGCACGTCCAACGTTGCCACCATCACGGTTACGGTCAACGACTCACCCGTGGCGGTGGATGATGTGGCGACCACCGAGCAGGACATGATGGTGAGCTTTGACATTTTGGCAAACGACAATGACACCGATGGGATGATCGACCCTGCGACGGTGGCCCTGGACCCCGCGACCGCGGGCTTCCAGGACACCATCGCGGTGATGGGCGAGGGCAGCTTCAGTGTTGACAACATGGGCATGGTGACTTTCGTGCCAGAGATGGGCTACGTGGGAAGTTCTACCATTACCTATACGGTGGGCGACGACAACGGCGCCACCTCAAACCAGGCGGACATCACGGTAACGGTAACCCCCGCACCGGAGGCCTTCCCATACGTACAGGACTTTGACATGTTCAGCCAGAGCTCTACCAGCAGCGGCTGTACAAACAGCATCGACCTGGACGAGTTCTGGACAAACGTGAGGACTGATGATACGGACTGGCGTGCGGACCGCAACGGCACGACATCGGGAAGCACCGGCCCATCGGTGGACCACACGCTGGGAACGGCAGACGGCTATTACCTGTTCATAGAGGCATCCAGCTGTGACAACAACGACGTTGCGGAGCTGCTTACCCCCGAGATAGACCTTACGGGTGCGAGCGCACCCATAGATATGTCCTTCTGGTACCACATGCTGGGCACCGAGATGGGTACCATCGAGGTAGATGTGCGCACGCGCAGCAACCCCACCTTCGTAAACGTGGTTCCACAGTTTACCGACAACCAGGACCTGTGGCAACAGATAGTGACCGACGTATCCAGCTATGCTGGTGAGGTCGTCCAGTTCAGGTTCACCGGAACAACCGGCACGGGCTTTAGAAGCGACATGGCGATCGACGACTTCATGGTAGCCCCGGCCCCTGCTGCGCAGGTGGTGAACGTAACTTCTACTAATATGGATGGTCTGTATGTGGTGGGCGACGTGATCGACATCCAGGTGGAGTTTGACCAAATAGTAATAGTAAACGGCGCGCCCTCACAACTGCTGCTGGAGACCGGTGTAGTGGATCGCGAGGCGATTTACACGGGGGGCAGTGGCAACACGGTTCTCAACTACAGATATACCGTACAGCGTGGCGACCTGAGCCCTGACCTGGCCTATGAGTCTGCGATGGCGATCACCCTGAGGGGCGGCGGCAGCATCCAGGATACCTTTGGCCGCGATGCCAACCTGAACCTTCCGGTTCCGGGGACGGCAGGCTCGCTGAGCGACAACAAGGACCTGGAGATCAGGTTCAGCAACAACCCATTGGCGGTTGACGATACGGCAAGGGTTCCACTTCCAGACCGCCGGCACGGTGGACGTTACCCTTAACGACAGCGACAGCGACGGGATGATAGACGTGGCCACGGTGAAGCCTTGACCCATCCGTGCCCGGTACCCGCAACACGGACGTGACGACCCCCGCGGGCAGGTTCGTGGTGGACGCCATGGGCGTCGTGACCTTTACCCCCGCCACCGGCTTTGCGGGCGACGCCACTATCGGATATACCATCAACGATGACCAGGGCGCGCTATCAAACGTGGCCACGATCACCTTTACGGTGGGGCAGCCCACCATTGATGCCTTCCCCTATGCGGAGGACTTTGAGAACAACCAGGGTGGCTGGGCATCATCCGGCACGTTGAGCTCGTGGGAGTTCGGCACGCCGAGCAACGCGATCATCGACCGGGCGGCCTCGGGCAGCAATGCGTGGGTGACCAACCTGGACGGGGACTACAACCTGGACGAGGAGTTCACAGGTGGCCAGTCCGATATTCGACTTTTCCGGCCTGGCGCGGGATCCACAGATCTCGCTGAACGTATGGTGGGACCTGGACGACGGCTTTGACGGCGTGGCGGTCGCAGTCATCGGTAGACGGCGGTATGAGCTGGCAGCTGGTGGGCAGCCAGGGCAGCGGCCAGAACTGGTACAACGACAACAACATCCTGGACATGCCGGGTGGCCAGCCGCAGGGCTGGACGGGCAGCGGCAGGGGCTCAAACGGCTATAGGCTGGCGGGCAACACCCTGACCGGCCTTGCCGGGCAGTCCGGCGTGCAGCTGCGCGTGGTACTTGCCTCCGACGACATATTCGTGGTGGAGGGCTTTGCCTTTGACGACGTACAGATATTCGTGCCGGGTGAGATAGAGGTATCCGGTAACGGCAGCGTGATCGCGGATGGCGACACCACCCCCGCGCTGAACGACGATACGGACTTCGGCCAGGTGGGCGTGGGCAACACGCTTATTAGAACCTTTACGATTACCAACAATGGCATGGATGATCTTGAGCTCGACCCATCAGCACCGGTGACCCTATCGGGACCTGGTGCCGCCCGATACAGGGTGAGCGCGCAGCCGGTATCTACCGTCGCGGCAGGTACATCGGAAGATCTTCAGGATCGAGTATGCACCCACCGCACAGGGCACGGACGATGCGACGGTGACGGTCAACACGCTGAACACGATCGATCCGGAATACAGTTTTGACATCACCGGGGAGGCAGTACCGTTCATCGAGTTTGCAAATGCAGGTGGAATGGGCGATGAGAGTGTTTCTTCAGCTTTCGCGGAAGCGGAACTATCAGAACCATCAACCCAGACCATCACCGTGGACTATGTGGTGAGCGGCACGGCAGATCCCGCCAGCGACTTTACGCTGACGGGTGGTACGGTGAGCTTTGCACCAGGCGACGTTACCGAGGATATACTGATCGACATGATCGTGGACGACATGGTCGTGGAGACCGATGAGACGGTGGTCATCACCCTTATCAACCCCGCCAACGCCATGCTGGGCACGGTGACCGAGTTTACCTATACTATCGGGGACAACGACAGCGCCGCGCTGACCATCATGGATGCAAGCGGTAGCGAGTCGGGTGGCCCGATCACGGTGAGCGTGACCCTGGACAGCGACGTGCAGGGCGGCTTTACGGTGGACGTGGGCTCACTGGACGGCACGGCGACCACGGCAGATATGGACTATACAGCGGTGAACACGACCCTTACCTTTGCCGGTACGGCGGGTGAGGTACAGACCCTGACGGTGGATCCGATCGACGACAACACCTATGAGTGCGACGAGGACCTTACACTGGAACTAAGCAACCTGGGTGCGATCATGACCAGTGCGATCGACCTGACGGATACCGCGACGGTGACCATCACCAATGACGACGATGCCTTTGAGTACGGTGCGGCGGCCTACTGCCAGGACGACACGGACCCATCAGCGATCGTCTCGGGCAACGTTCCCGGCGGCGTTTTCAGCAGTACGCTGGGACTGGTGATCGACCCGATCACGGGAACCATAGACGTATCCGCATCACGCCCCGGCATCTATGACGTGACCTATACGGTGGCGCAGTGCAACAGCTACAGCGAGATGGAGACCGTCGAGATCAACACGGTGGACGATGCGACCTTTGCCTACAACAGTACGACCTACTGCCAGGACGATGCAGACCCGGTGGCGACCATATCCGGGAATACCGGTGGGGCGTTCACCTCCGGCCCGGGACTCGTGATCAACCCATCCAACGGCGTGATCGACCTATCGGCATCCGTTGCGGGGACATATACCGTTACCTATACGACCGGCGGGCAGTGCCCTGCGAGCAGCACCCAGATGGTGACCATAGACGCGGTGGACGACGCGACGTTCAGCTACCCGGCTTCCAGCTACTGTGCGGCGGGTGTTGACCCTACCCCCACGGTGACCGGAACGACCGGCGGAAGCTTTACCTCCGGCGCAGGCCTGGTGATCGACCCATCGACCGGTACGATCGACCTGTCCGCATCGACGCCTGGGCTCTATGCGGTTACCTACACGACCACGGGCAGCTGCGACAGCAACCTGACCGTATCGGTAAGGATCAACACGCAGGACGACGCGACCTTTGCCTACAACGCGAGCACCTACTGTGCGGACGAGGCGGATCCGATCCCATCGCTATCCGGCACCACTGGTGGGACCTATAGTTCCACGGGAGGCCTTGCGATCAGCCCGACGACCGGTGTGATCGACCTATCCGCTTCAACGCCCGGCACCTATGTGGTGACCTATACGACGCCAGGCGTGTGCGGAAGCAGCAGTACGGCAAGTGTTACGGTGAATGCCGTGGGCATCCCTGCCTTCAACTATCCGGCGACCACCTTCTGTGCGGACTCCACCGACCCGAGCCCCGCGATACAGGGAACCACCGGCGGTACGTTCGGTGCGGGCGCGGGACTCGTGATAGACCCGAATACCGGTACCATCGACATAAGTGCATCTGCCACGGGATCCTATACGGTAACCTATACCACTCCCGGGCCCTGTAGCGACACCGGTACCTTTGACCTGAGGATCGCACCGCTGATGGATGCGACCTTCAGCTACCCACGTGCCAGCTACTGCAGCAATGATGCCGATCCGGTGGCACTGATCTCCGGCGCGACCGGTGGGACGTTCTCATCGACGGGCGGTATCGCGATCAACCCGTCCAACGGTGCGGTCGACCTGTCCAACAGCGTGCCCGGTACCTATGTGGTGACCTACTTTACCCCGGCACCATGCCAAAACACCTCTACCCAGACGATCACGATCGACGCGCAGGACGATGCATCCTTCAGCTATGCTGCGGGGGCCTTCTGCAACAACGCGGCGGATCCGGTACCCACCATCACTGGTACGACGGGTGGTACATTCAGTTCCAGTGCCGGACTGGTGATCAACTCGGCAACGGGGCAGATCGACGTATCCGCATCGACGGTGGGCGCCTATGTGGTGACCTATGCAACCTCGGGCAGGTGTGCGGCCAGCAGTACCAGGAACGTGACGATAGAGAACTTTGACCTGGGCGTCGTGACCTTTGGCGATGCGACGTTCACCTTTGACGGGACCAGCAGGTCGATCTTTGTGGACAACCTACCGCCAACGGCAAGCGTGACCTATTCCAACAACGGCCAGGTGAACGCGGGCACCTATCTGGTGACCGCGGTGGTGACATCGGGAACCACCAGTTGTGGCAGCGTGACCCTACAGGCGACGCTGACCATCCTGCGTGCGCCCCAGACGATCACCTTTGCGCCACTCGCGCCGCGCAACCTGATCAACGACACAAACTTCCAGCTGACCGCCACGGCCAGTTCCGGCCTACCGGTGACCTACACCTTCAACCCACTTACCGCGCCTGACGCGGTGAGCGTGACGCCGGGCGGTTTTGTCACTCTGCTCAACGAGGGCTTTGTGGACATCACCGCGACCCAGCCCGGAAGTGCGAACTTCCTACCGGCCACGTCCGTGACGCGTGAGCTGGAGGTATTCCTGAACAGTGATACCAACATAGACACGATCAGCTTCAACGGTGACGTGTTCAACGATCCCGCAAACGAGCTGCGCTACGTGATCGGTTGTGACGACCAGAGCGATGAAGTCGAGGTGGTGCTTACCAATGCACTGGACGCGACCTTTGACCCGGGCCAGACCTTTACGGTGGACACCCCAAGGGCAGGCATCTATCGACGCACCATCACGGTGACCGCGCAGAACGGCCGTGACGTGGAGACCTATGACATCGAGATCGAGAGGCAGTTCCGCTTTGACGAGATCGTCGAGCAGAAGTACGACAACATACTGGTGGTGAACAACAACCCGGCAAACAACGGCGGGTACGAGTTCGTGGCCTACGAGTGGTACAAAAACGGCCAGCTGGTGACCACCGAGCAGTTCTATTCAGAGGGCGACCGTGAGAGCGACAGGCTAGATCCGGATGACAGGTTCTTTGTGAGGATGACACTGGCCAACGGCGACGTGCTGCAGACATGCGTCTCCACGCCGAGCCTGGGCAATACCTTCTCGTTCAACGTGGTGACCAACCCCGTGGTGGGCACGGCAACACTGGACGTGACGGCGGACTTCCCGCAGGGCGAGCTGGACGGCGCGACCTACCGCGTGTTCGACATCAGCGGCAGGCTGGTGGCCACGATGGCCTCAAGCAGCAGCAGGACGAGCATCGAGTTGCCGGTGGGCCTTCCATCCGCGGTGTATGTGGTAGTGCTGCAGACAACGGCGAGGACGGAATCGATCAAGTTCATCAAGAAGTAGGAAAACAAACAGAACCACCAAGAAACAATGCAAATCATGAGAAACGTACTTAAGAACATAGTCACGGGCATCGCACTGGCGGCCGCCGGAATGACGGTGGCCACGGCGCAGGAATTTACCTTCGGGGTGGGAGCCCAGGTACAGCTATCGGCACTGGATGCCGTGGGCGTGGCGGAGACCTCCGACCTGGGATACGGCGGGGGTGGTGGACTGATGCTGGACCTGGGACTGCAGCTGGGCGACCACTGGAGCATCCATACCGGTGCGGGCTACTCGCTGTTCAAGACCAGGCTTGAGCTGGACCGCCTGTCCGGCAGCGTCGATGCGACGGACGTCGAGGGCGAGGACTTCACCTTCAACTATGCGCTGGACAACTATGCCGAGCGCCAGGAGTTCGGCGTGGTGAGCATACCGCTGCACCTGCAGTACGAGGGCAGTGGCACTACCAGGTTCTACGTGCGGGGTGGCGCGAGCTACAACATCCTGCTGGACCAGACCCAGCAGGGCAGCGTGGGCAGGCTGGAGACCTCTGGCTTCTTCCCGCGCTTCAACGGGACGCTCACCGCGCCGGCCTTTGAGGGCTTCGGCACCTTTGGCGACCGCGAGTTCTCCGAGCGGGACCTGGACCTGGACGACAGCATCAACCTGTCCCTGGAGGCCGGGGTCAAGCAGGTCTTTGAGGCGGGCAGCTCGATCTACGTGGGGCTGTTCGTCGAGCACGGGCTCAACGATATCAGCAGTGACGAGACCAGGGGATCCTTCGTGAGCTACAACGCCCAGGAACCCACGGACTTCATCAACAACGGCGCCTTCGGCTCAAACGTGCGGGGTGACCGCCCGGCCGTGGAGGAGGCGCGCCTGTTCTACACCGGCCTGAGGGTACGCTTCCAGTGGGGAGGCCCAGGCGGCAATGGCACACCGGCCGTCAACGAGGACCAGTAAAAAGAACAAAGACCTTACCAACCAGAAAAGCCCGCACGATCTTCGTGGGGGCTTTTTTTATGTTACGGTAGATTGGGTTTTGGAGTTATACGTATTATCAATAATTATTTCGTATAGATATAGATGCTGAAGAAATCCACCCTAGAAGTAATACCATTTTAACTTTGTAACGCCGTTATTTTGGATTATATTTATTGATGGCAAAACCACGGTATATCACGGTCAGGGAGAGTTTGGACGAACTCAGAGACCTACGTAGAAGTCAAAAGAACTTCAAACTGGAAAAACGGCTTCTATGGCTCATCTACCTCAAGGAGGATAAGTTCAAGACCAGGAAGGAGCTTTGCGAATATCTGGACATAGATCCACGCACCCAGCAGAGGTGGTCAAAGCAATACCGACAGGAAGGGCTCGAGCACCTACTGACCGACCTTCCCAACAAAAGAGTCTCAAAGATCATAACGCCCGAGATCCACAAAGCCCTGGAGCAGCGGCTCAATTCCAGTGATAACGGGTTTTTGGGATATTGGGATGCACGGCAATGGATCAACCAAAACCATGGCGTCAACATCAAGTACCACTGGTTGCGCAAATACCTGGTTACCCACTTCAAGACCAAGTTGAAGAGCCCACGCAAATCTCACTATAAGAAAGATGTGGGAGCTGAAAAGGCTTTTTTAAAAACTCCCCAATGCCCTGAATGAGGTTGGATTAAGTCTAGATAAAGATAAGTATGATGATATCAATCCATACTTTCAGGATGAATCGCGCTTTGGCATGATGACCCATACAGGGAAGCAACTTACCGCGCGCGGAGTAAAGCCCATGGTCAGGTACCAGCAGATACTCCAGACCACCTACCTATACGGAAGCTACTCGCCGATGAACGGAGACAGCTTTGTCAGGGAGATAAATGGAGTCGACTCGACCATATTTGAGTCCTATCTCGACAACTTCTCAAGATACAGGCCCAGAGATTTTAAAATAGTCGTCATCGACAACGCCGGGTTTCATTCAACCAAAAATATCACCGTACCCGACACCATATATCTCTTGAGGATCCCGCCATACAACCCGGAGCTGAATCCATGCGAGCAGGTCTGGCAATACATAAAGAACAGATTCAAGAACCGAAGGTTTGAGTCTATGGAAGAATTGAAGAAATGGCTGCACGAAACCGTAAGATCCATGTCTAAGGAAAACATAAGATCAATAACAGGTAACCACCACTACAAAAAAGCAATTATACGGTTTATAGATAAATATTTCGTATATTTAGCGATGCCTAAGAAATCCACCCTAGAAGTAAAAGAGTCCCTCTCCACCCTGAAGTCCCTGTTGAAGAGCCAGACCACCGCGTCCAATACAAAACGTATCCAGTCACTGATCTGCATCAAGACCTCGCAGTTCGAAAAACGCACCGACCTTGCCGCCTTCCTGGGCTACAACGTGCGTACGATGGAGCTCTGGCTGAAGACCTACCGTGACCACGGGATCGAGCAGATGCTCGCCCCGACCAAAAAGAAACAGGTCCGCCGTAGGCTGGTGGGAAGGGATATCCACCAGGGCCTGTCCGAGAGGCTGAACGATCCAAGGAAGGGATTCATGAGTTACGTGGATGCCCACAGGTGGGTAATGGAGACCTACGGCAGCGATATCAAGTACAACACGCTGCGCAACTATATGGTGGACTTCTTTGGGACAAGGATCAAGCGGCCCAGGAAGTCCCACGTCAAGAAATCAGAGGAGGCCAAGGCTGATTTTTTAAAACCTTCCATCCCGCCTGGAACAGATTAGATCCAGTCTAGATAAAAATAGGTATACCGGTCTCAACCTCTACTTCCAGGACGAGGCGCGCTTTGGGCTCATCACCCATCTGGGAAGCATGATAACGGCAAGGGGCGTGGCCCCCATCACGGATTTCAAGCAGGAGTTCAAGAACACCTATCTGTACGGCAGCTATTCCCCCATCGATGGGGACGCGCTGGTCTGTGAGATCGAGAGCGTGAGTACCCTGGCCTTTGAGAGGTACCTGCAACAACTCTCCGACCACAGGCCGCGGGAGTTCAAGATCGTGGTGATCGACAATGCAGGTTTCCATTCAACGAAGAACATCACGATCCCGGATAATATACACCTACTCAACATCCCGGCATACACGCCGGAACTCAACCCGTGCGAACAGGTCTGGAAGTACATCAAGGACCGGTTCAAGAACAGGGCCTTCGACACGCTACGGGACATCAGGGAATGGCTGCATGGTTTTGTCGAATCAATGGATGCATCGCTCATAAAGTCAATTGTAGGCAACCATCATTACCTAGATGCAATATATGCGAAATAATTAAATGTAAATCGTATTAGCGACATCTTATAGTTAAAATAGTATAAGCAGTTTCTTTGTCTGGGACTAAATCTGTTCTCCATGATATGATCCCAGGCTTAGCATAATAGCCCTCTGCTGTACCATTCTCGAATACAGGATTTGCTCTACAGCCAGCCATTGTAAGAACAAACACGATCAATATTAGGTAAATAGTTGCCTTTTCAAGATTGTACATATCAAGAATTTTGTCCTCATAAAATTAGTGTATGATTTGCTGACCACACTTTGCCACACCCGATATCGTCAAACATGTGATTCTCTCAAACAAAAAACCCGATCGCTTGCGATCGGGTTTTTAATACTGATTTATGCAAGTGAATTAGTCACTAGTCAGTAGAATATTGTCTACCTCATAAGTCCCGTCACTGTTGCTATCACCACTACCTACATACTTAAAGGCGATGTAGCCAGTACCATTTATACAGTCTAGAGAAGCGTTGCCAGAACTAAAGTAGTCTCTAAAGTTATCGCTGTTCTGTACAATTCTTACATCTGCAACAGGTTCCCAGGTAGCACTGGTAATATTAGCTTCTGTACCATCCCAATCGTTGCTTAATAGAACTTGCATTTCTGATCCATCTGCAAAACTGTTCGAGTTGTCAAATGAGAAAACCTCGCCTGATTGGGCATCAAAATCTATTTGCGGGGTTATCAGCCAGCCTATAGAACTTGCGTCTCCAGATCTAAAACTCCCCATTCTTACAGTGCGCCCCAGTGCATCTGCACCAGTAAACGTTTCCCAGAACTCAGATCCAGCTTCTACAAAATTTGTCCATCCCGCAGGTTCTGCTGGATTATTGAATACGTTCTCAAAGTCTTCACTCAATATTACATTGCTTCCCGCCGCCGCAGCAGTGCCACAAGAAATAACGTCAAAATCACAACGCACGTCTGAGTCAAAGTCAAAATCTGCCAAAGAGTTCACGGTGAGTACAAAGTTATCATCCTCAAAATCACGGTTCAGGATAGCGGTTACACTCCCGCTACCAGGTAATAGTTTAGCACCTCTAAAATCAGCAAACGTACTAGTCTCTAGCCTAATAGCCGCACCGAAGAAGTCTGAACAAGTCTGCAGCAATCTCAAGCCATCGAATTGATCTGTATCCTCATTAGCAAAATTGCGATTGTCGTCAAGGTCTTCTTGTGAAAATTGAACCGCCGGCATTTTGATTAGAGTAAGCAGGTTTTCGTCACTGAATTGCGAAGCTGTTTCTATCTCAGTAGGCTCTATTTCTTCTACCACGTTATCTCTAAATACGTAAGTGGTGCGCAATGGTGCCGGTATTTTTTCAACATCCCCTTCAGATCCTGAGAGACCTATGACAGGCACCCCATTGTCCCTTGTAACGGTTAAGCCATTCATAAGAACATAAATGCGTTGTCCTATCTGATAAAAGCCTGATAGGGGACTGTCGTCTATTAGCACTTTAATTCCCGCGGTAGCATTAGAAGTAGCATTCTGGATGACCATTTCTTCAAAAAAGTTTCCTGCCTGGTCACTGGAAATTACAAATCCCTCTACAAAAACTAGAGGATCGTCCGCATCGCTGCTATAAGTAAAACTCCCATCAAATCCCTGATCAATCTGGCCTAAAACTTCCGAAATTGTAATTATAGAAGAACCTTCTGGCAGCGTGAATGCTTCAGGTGCTGTTTCTGGTATCATGAAATCGTCATCCTCCACACAGGAGAAAGTGACTAAGCCTATCATAATGAGGGCCCATATTTTTGAAAAATTTCTCATTGTTAACGTATTGAAAATGTTCATTATAAATTTTAAAATCTTAAGTAAACGTTTGCATAATAAGTTGCACCGTTACCATAAAAATAGCGCGGTGCAAAAACTTCTATAGGGTTGTTCTGATCATCCCGGGTACTTCTAAAGTTTGAATTTCGTGATGCCTCAAACCCACCAGTTTTATATTCAATATCAAATATATTGTTGATAGTGGCAAAAAAGCCTACGTATTTATCGCCTATCCTCCAGCTTTTACCACCTATCACGTTAAAAATCGCATAGTCATCAAATTGCTCCTGGCGCAATAATCTTGCCGCAACGGCTGGATCATAATCATTATAAAGCTGGCCATCAATGTCCTGTGCAAAATTATCCGTTCTACGTATGTTGCTTACATCGATATATGCATTGGCAAAGTAGTTTGCGGTAATTCCTATGTTCCAGTACTCTGGGTCGCGGTATTCAAATCCTACTTGTAAAGCTGTTTCTGGACCACCAGCAACGTGATAATCCTCTAATTGCGCTTTCCCATTACCGAATCGCAGCTCACCAGGGAAGTCATCACTGGTGGCGTAAAAGTCAGGATTATTAGTAAATACATTCTGACCTACCGCTGCTGCACCTTTCAATTTAATCGTAGGTGTAATCTGATACTCTATTCCAGCCTCGACACCTACGTTCCTACGCTCAATATTTGTAAGTACCTCCTGGAGAAAAACGTTGGGATTACCTTCAAGTCTAGGTGGTACTTCGCCAAGTTGATTCAAGGTAAGGTCTTCTGTAAAATAGAAACCAACATCTGATCCATCTAAAAATTGGGTATAATAACCAGTCAGTCTGATTTTCCAGGTAGGTGTTCTTAGGATATAACTCAAGTCACCACTATAGCTGCGCTCACTTTCTAGACCTGTCACGGTATTGTTGTTTTGACGGGCATTAGAAAATGCTGTCCTAATAAATGGCGCTCTAGTGATATAGGCTGCATTGAAGTCTATAAAGTTCTGACCGTTCAGCTTATATGTTGCACCACCTTTCACACCAAAGTCAGTAAACTCTAGTTTCTCGCTCTTTCCAAAAGAGTTACCTACGAAGTTTCCGTTCTCATATTTACCATCTCTTTGATACGTGGTTTGAGAAACATTCCCCGCTAGGTAGTAATCTATCTTCTTAGTCTTAAATTGTGCTTGCGCAAAAGAAGAAATAACATCACTGTCTATGACATAGTTATACTTGTAGCGATCTCCTTCAAATACGATTCTATTGGGATTGTTCACATCAGACTGTGCCAGGTCGTTGATGTCTTGATTAACATCGACAGATTCTTCTGCAAAAAAGTCCACGTCTAGAAACCCGTTCTGACCGCCTAAAAGATCGTTGACCAGCGCATAGTTTTCGCTGTTTAAATTACGGTAGTTTATCCCGCCATTGAAAAGTATGTTATCGGCCAGATCTGCGGTGACCAGAATATTTGCTTGGATCTGATCATCATCTATACGATCTTCCTGGATAACGTATAAAGCATTGTCCCCCTGATCAGTAAAGATCCTGTTGGCCTCATAAATCTCATTCCAGTCTAATTGACCGTCATTGATAAACTCTTGTTGAATGTCAAAGGCGATTCCTCTCCCAGCGAGGGAATTGTTATTACGTAAAAAGTAACTGGGTAGATTTTGATAATAATCTGGATTAGGGTTTCTCGCACCACCTTCATAGCTTGACCGGCCGTTATTTTGAACCAGTGTAGTACCACCATTGTCAATCCTCGTGTTACCTATTTTACCAGTCTGGTAAGAAACGTTTGTATTGATCTGAACCTTGTCCGTAATATCCCAATAGTGGTTCAACATAAAGATGGGCTCATCAATCTCACGCATACGTGAATTGCGCTGCGCGCCATCCTGAATTCCCCAGAAAGGATTGTACTGGATCCCTTTTAAATCTGCAATCTCATCTGTGACGGCGGTTCTACGGCCGCGGCGGTTAGGTGCATAGATACCGGTAAAGTTCAGTGCGTGCTTATCGTTAAAGACTTTTTCTACAGAAATACCCAGCGAGTTTGCGTCGTACAATGTCCCGTCAAAATAGCCCTCTTCTGCAGCGCGGCGGGATGCGTTAATCGCAAATGCCCAGCCGTTGCTCAACAACCCACTGCGGTAGGATCCCATAAAACTGCCCTCGTAACTACGGTTAGACGCAGCATAGGAAATCTGTGTCCCAGGGCGCTGTTGCGATGCGCGCATATTGATGCTCTGTACACCACCATAGCCACCAAAGCTTACTTCACTAGGTGACAGCGCCATGGTAAATACCTGGTTGCGGGTCAGGTCATTCAGCCCACCCCAGTTGCTCCATTGCGGGCGACCAGAGAATTGCTTGTTCATCTCAATACCGTTAAGTATCACCTTACCATCCTCACTATTCAACCCACGCGGGCGGAAGAAAGTCGCACTAAAATCAAATGCCGCAGCACGCAAGAACTGGTCACGCGTAGCTTGCAATAATCCTGAAATGTTGTTTGCCGCGTTTTCATCCTCTGCCAAGATCATTCTCAGTGAGGGAAATAATTCCCTGCGCCTGGGTTTCTTCAGAATTGTCCGGTTGCAGGTAGAGTGGGTCTAGGTTGATCACACTTAGTGGATCGACAACGATAGGGATGGTCTTTACATAGTAGCCATTTGCGCCAGCAATAAGCATTTGCTCACCAGCAGGTACGGCACCAGTGATGACAAAGTATCCCATTGCATCTGTCGTGGCTTTGAAATCCAGCCCCTTGATGTTGATCTGCACGCCTGGAATAGGCTCTTCAGTCGCATCGTCTATCACACGTCCCTTGACAAGTTCCTGCGCCATTGCTGCAGTAGAGAACAGCAGCAAAACACCTAAAAGCCATGTCGAGAATTGATTACTTCTCATATCAATATTAAGTATTTGTTATGAATTGGGGCGCAAAAGTAATCTATCAATATGGAGTAAGTACCTTTGGCGCGCATTTCGGATCATTCTTTACATAAAGATAAACTTAGAAACCCTTATATGACTTACAGTAAGATATTTAGCATTTTTTTGGTGTTGTTTGCTTTCGCGAAAGCGGAATCTCTACAAGCTCAACAAACAGCAAAGAAGTACAAGGTCAAGACCATCGCGTTCTATAATCTCGAGAACCTTTTTGATACGGAAGATGATTCCAGCATCAACGATGAGGCCAGCCCCATGATGGAGATGGCAGAGGGTAATCGCGAGGAGGTCTACCAGAAAAAACTGACAAACATGGCGCGCGTCCTACGTAAGATGGGTAGCGAGAAAGCACAGACCGCACCGTCGATCATAGGTGTTTGTGAGATTGAGAATCGCAAGGTGCTGGAAGATCTAGCCAGCCACCCGTTATTACGTGAATTTGATTACGGTATTGAGCATTATGATTCACCAGACCGTCGCGGGATAGATACCGGGTTACTCTATAAGAAAGCAGATTTTAACGTGCTTAATTCTGCATCGCGCAGATTAATGATCAACGATCTCCAATCTGGTAAGCGCATCTTTACGCGTGACCAGCTGGTGGTAACTGGCGAGCTGGATGGTGATGAGATGACTTTTATCGTGAACCACTGGCCGTCACGTCGTGGTGGTGAGCAGCGCAGCCGCCCCAAGCGTGTCGCAGCCGCAGCACTCAACAAAAAGATCATGGATTCCATTCATAGTATCAATGCCATGGCAAAGATCATTACCATGGGCGATTTAAATGATGATCCCAATAATGAGAGCGTAGAGAAGACGCTCAACGCTCAGATGGACCGTGAGGACGTAAAGCCCCAGATGTTGTACAATCCTTTTATGCAAATGTTTAAGGACGGTTACAATACGCTGGCCTACCGCGATTCAGGTAACCTTTTTGATCAGATCATGATGACCTATCCTTTTTTAAACGAGGCGGGGCGAGATGGCTACCGTTACTGGCAGGCGCATATTCACAACCCTAGTTTTATGACTAATAAAACGGGTAGGTATCGAGGATATCCCTACCGCAGCTTTGTGGGAAATTCATTTACGGGCGGTTATAGTGACCACTTTCCGGTGTATGTTTATGTTGTGCGGGAGATAGAGGAGAATGCCGTGATGAATGAGGCTGGCGATAAAGTGAAAGCAGAACTCAAAAAGCGCAAGGATTAGAGTCTGACCATCCTAATATACCAAAACCATCGTCATCATGACGGTGGTTTTTTTATACCCACTATCACGTTTTCGTTGTTATTTGCTGCATAATAAGGTTTAGATAACCCTGGCTTTACCTGTGAGCCTTAACTTTGACTGGTTGAACCCATGACTACCTATGCCGGCATACAATCTGTCAGACTGGACAATTGAAGAAGAACCTTTTATACTAGTAGGTATTCACGCCGTAGTTGAGCCATATCGCATGGCTTACCATATCAACAAGCATCTGGGAACAAGATTTGAACGTTTCCATCTGGATCAGGATATCACTTCTCAAGACTATGTGTCGCTTTTTCCCGTTTACAACTATACGGATGAAGTTCAGAATACAGCAATGTATCTATTGCCCAATAAAGTCTGGGGTAGGCATAAATCCATGAATAGCAGCACGGGACTTTTTGCCGCTGGCGATGACGACCTGATTAAGACCACGCTGATCAAGGAATATTCTCACGTAGATTTCCTGATGAAGATTGAAAGGGAAGAGGCGATTTATCCACTTAAGCAAACGCTGCAGAAGCTCAAGGAAATACCACGGGTAATCAGCTGTTATCAGCTGAACCCATACACCATTAAGAAACAAGATTATTTAATTTTTGATTAATGCCAAATACCAAAAAGACTAAAATAGTAGCCACACTAGGACCAGCAACCTCTACCAAAGAGGTTTTGCTCAAAATGATGGAGGCTGGTGTAAACGTTTTTAGAATTAATTTTTCACACGCAGACCACGAGGCAGTGCGTGAGCGCGTGCAAATGATACGCGATCTTAATAAAGAACATGGCTATGCTGTGGGAATTTTGGGAGACTTACAGGGTCCCAAGTTGCGAGTAGGCGTGATGAAGTCAGAGGTGGTCGTACAGCCAGGCGACGAGTTGGTTTTTGCCACCGGTGAATCATTTCACGGCGATGTAAATCGTGTCTATATGAACTACGAGCACTTCCCTAGAGATGTGAAAGAGGGCGAGCGCATCTTGCTGGATGATGGTAAACTTATTTTTGAGGTGCTATCTACAGATGGAGAGAAAGAAGTGCGTGTAAAAGTGATCCAGGGTGGTCCATTAAGATCCAAAAAAGGGGTCAATCTGCCACAAACAAACATCAGCCTGCCAGCGCTGACTGAAAAGGATATCGTGGATGCAAAGTTTGCCTGCGAGTTGCAGGTGGACTGGATGGCACTCTCTTTTGTGCGTCACAGCCGCGACCTGATGGAATTGCAGCAGCTGATCAAGGAACATTCTGAGTACAAGATCCCGATCGTGGCAAAGATCGAGAAGCCAGAGGCCGTAACTAATATTGACAAGATTGTTGCCTATTGTGACGGGTTGATGGTGGCACGAGGCGATCTAGGTGTAGAGGTTCCCGCGCAGGAAGTACCGCTTATCCAGAAGCAGCTTGTGCTTAAGGCAAAAAAAGCGCGCATCCCGGTCATCATTGCCACCCAGATGATGGAAACTATGATAACCAGCCTCACTCCTACAAGGGCAGAGGTAAACGACGTTGCAAATAGCGTTATGGACGGTGCAGATGCCGTCATGTTATCTGGAGAGACCTCTGTAGGGCAATATCCAGTGCAGGTGATTGAGAAAATGGCCAGTATCTGTAGATCTGTAGAGGATAGCGATTTGATCACCGTTCCACATTCTGCACCGCACATCAGGACAAAGCGTTATATCACAAAGTCTGTGTGTTACCACGCAGCAAAGATGGCAGATGAAATAAGCGCAAAGGCGATTACCACGATGACAAACTCTGGCTATACCGCTTTCCAGATCAGTGCCTGGCGCCCAGCTGCGTATATCCTCACGTTTACAAACAACGACCGTATCCTTACCCAACTCAGTCTATTGTGGGGAGTGAAAGCTTTCAAATATGACCGTTTTGTCAGTACAGATGAGACAATTAAAGACGTCAACGAGATGGCCAGGCAGAAAGGTTACGTTGAGAAAGGCGATTTCCTGATCAACCTTGCCGCAATGCCAGTGACTGATAAGGGGATGGTAAATACATTACGGGTTAGTGAGGTGGAGTAGTTTTTATAAGGTTTATGTAGTTGTCATGCTTTCGCGAAAGTATAATTCTCAACATCTCCTTGACAAGTAGTGCAATTTACCTTTAACCATTTCGCATATAGGGCATCCAGGTAATGGTGGTTGCCCACGATGGACTTTATCAGCGATCCATCCATTGATCCAACAAATTCATGCAGCCATTCCTTGATGTCCCGTAGCGTGTCGAATGCCCTGTTCTTGAACCTGTCCTTGATGTATTTCCAGACCTGCTCGCAGGGGTTGAGTTCCGGCGTGTATGCCGGTATGTTGAGTAGGTGTATGTTGTCCGGCACCGTGATGTTCTTCGTGGAATGGAATCCTGCATTGTCGATCACGACGATCTTGTATTCTTTTGGCCTATGGTCGGAGAGTTGCTGCAGGTACCCCTCAAAGGCCTGGGCGCTCACGCTCTCGATCTCACAGACCAGCGCGTCCCCATCGATGGGGGAATAGCTGTCGTATAGGTAGGTGTTCTTGAACTCCTGTTTGAAATTCGTGATGGGGGCAACGCCCTATGCCGTTATCATGCTTCCCAGGTGGGTGATCAGCCCAAAGCGTGCCTCGTCCTGGAAGTAGAGGTTGAAGCCGGTGTACCTATCTTTATCTAGACTGGATCTAATCTGACCCAGGCGCGATGGAAAGTTTTAAAAAATCAGCCTTGGCCTCCTCTAATTTCTTGACGTGGGACTTTCTGGGCCTGTATCTTGAGAAGTTGTCGAGATAGGACTCAAATGTGGTCGAGTCGACTCCATTTATCTCCCAGACAAAGCTGTCTCCGTTCATCGGCGAGTAGCTTCCGTATAGGTAGGTGGTCTGGAGTATCTGCTGGTACCTGACCATGGGCTTTACTCCGCGCGCGGTAAGTTGCTTCCCTGTATGGGTCATCATGCCAAAGCGCCATTCATCCTGAAAGTATGGATTGATATCATCATACTTATCTTTATCTAGACTTAATCCAACCTCATTCAGGGCATTGGGGAGTTTTTAAAAAAGCCTTTTCAGCTCCCACATCTTTCTTATAGTGAGATTTGCGTGGGCTCTTCAACTTGGTCTTGAAGTGGGTAACCAGGTATTTGCGCAACCAGTGGTACTTGATGTTGACGCCATGGTTTTGGTTGATCCATTGCCGTGCATCCCAATATCCCAAAAACCCGTTATCACTGGAATTGAGCCGCTGCTCCAGGGCTTTGTGGATCTCGGGCGTCATGATCTTTGAGACTCTTTTGTTGGGAAGGTCGGTCAGTAGGTGCTCGAGCCCTTCCTGTCGGTATTGCTTTGACCATCTCTGCTGGGTGCGTGGATCTATGTCCAGATATTCGCAAAGCTCCTTCCTGGTCTTGAACCTATCCTCCTTGAGGTAGATGAGCCATAGAAGCCGTTTTTCCAGTTTGAAGTTCTTTTGACTTCTACGTAGGTCTCTGAGTTCGTCCAAACTCTCCTTGACCGTGATATACCGTGGTTTTGCCATCAATAAATATAATCCAAAATAACGGCATTACAAAGTTAAAATGGTATTATAACATAGCTAAACTGATATTTGAAAAGCGATTCCCGTCAAAGTATGATTTTCAATCTTTTGAAAAGAGTATTATTGAGGAAAGAGAAAATGGCGCTGTTTGGTATGTGATGCTCAAATTAGAGGTGACAGATGTTGATTATAAAAGTCATCCTTGCAAGTGTTATATTCATAGAAATACGGCAGCGATATTGGGGATCCATAAAGACAGATAGGTTCTATTTTGAATTCCTCCCATCCTCATCAGGGTACAACTCAAACACGGGATCACTTTGCCACAGCTCGCCGGTTTCTATACACAATGCATTAATCGGCCCTTTGAATGCTGCACCCGTATCCACATTTGTCACGTTCATCGCGGTGACCGGTGTGGTGCTGCCTATTCTGGTGGTGGGCGTATGGCCTATAAAAATTCTATTGTATAGCGACAGTCTTTCTGGATAGCGCTTGTCTCCTGGTGCAAGCGCCGGATCTGTGGCGCGCGCCATTTCCCATAGCGTGCGATCCCAGTAGGTCATTTCTGGGAAGTGTTCAAAATGCGGCCCTTTCAGGTTTTGGAAACCGGCGTGAAAAAATCCGTAGCCATCGTGCTCATAGAAATCAACTAAACTGTTTTTAAAGAACTGGATGTGTTGTTCAACTACCGCCGCATCCCTGCCCTGATAGCTTCTCACCGTACTGGTACCACCGTGGTAGAGCCACATTTCGTTTTCCTTGTTCTCACCCGTCAGATAGTCTAAAAACAGTTGATCATGATTCCCCCTCAAGTAAATGGGAGCAGTTTGATTGTTGTTGTTACGCTTTCGCGAAAGCGTAATCATCCACTCCACCACCTCAAAACTTTCTGACCATCCATCTACATAATCGCCCAGAAAGATGAGCCGGTCTTCTGGAGTTACTCCTATCCTATCAATGAGTTGTAAAAGTGCGCGGTAACCGCCGTGGATATCGCCTATGACTATATTTCTCATGAGTTGTATTTGATTTTACGCCGTATGCGGTAGACTTCCTTGAACAATTCATATACCTTTTTATGAGGCTTCAGGTACTGCTTGTAGTGGCGCATCTTATCCAGCGGCTCCCCCACGTTGTTGAACTGGCAGATCAGCATGGTCGCGGGCAGTCTTTCCAGATCGTTTAATTGATCTGTGGTCAGGGCGTGGCCTTTGGATAGTTTATCTAGCAGCAACCTATTGTGGTTGTACAAATGATGCAACGTGGTGCGGTCGTAATACGGTGGCTTAAAAAGCACCTTGTTCTTTATGGAGTAGGTTCCGTTAGGTTTGAACATGATTACGCGTTCTTCCAGCAAGTGGAGCTGCTCGCGATCCTGCAAGCCCAGCTTGATGAACTCGGTAATCTTGAATGAATCGGGCAGCACTTCCAGCTTTACCAGATCCAGCGAACTATAAAAGAGTTTTACCTGCTCATTGACCAGCTCAATGTCCACCGTGCTATAAAATATCTTGCCGTCGCGACGCACCATCCTGCCTGACCAGCATACGACAAACTGCTCCAGAAATACCTCGTGCCCAGCGTGCATCATTCCACCCGCGCGGTTTGCAAATCCCACGACGCTATCCACAAGAGCACTGATCCTGTTACTGGATTCTCTCTCGATCTGATCAACTATGGTCGCGTTATCTGGGATAGGTGGCGGCTCAAAATCCTGAGGCATGGAAATGCTCCCGTGGCGATAAAAGACCATGCCGCCATAATATTTCCAAATATTCTTCCTGAAGCTGGTCAGTTTTTGCTGCGGGCCTATGGTCACAAGACCCACGACTAGATTATCAGGTAAATGCGGGAAAGCAACATTCTCATATTGAATGTGTGGCGAATTTTCTAAATAGGCATCCACCAAATTTTGCAACCGCGCATCGTCAAAAAACTGCGCGCCATGGATGTCGTTGCGCTTGTCATCCACACCTACCACAATAAAACTGTTGTTTGCAGGATTTGAGTTGGACAACGCACAAATGTGCTTGAGGAACTTTGCCTTCCCCTCCTTATCGTCCAAGTTGAGTTTAAGCTTTTTATCATAAAACGAATTCTCGTCATTGTGCGAGAGCAGGTTCCGGATAAGTAGCCGTTTATTGAGCATGCTATAAAAATACACCTCCAGAACAGGTCCTGGTTGAAGTAATGGTGATTTATATAAGGTAACCACATTAATTAATCTTCCCCCAGCCCCTTCCAGCGGAAGGGGAGTTATATAGATTGAGAAAAGCCCCTCTGGGGTTGGGGGACTTTTATCAGTAAATCAGGTTATTGTTTAATCTGTTTATTAGTTCATGGGTCTTACTCTTGCCCCACACCCCTCGCTATCGCTCTTCCCCTCTAGGGGAAATGACAATTAAAATCCTTCTTCAAAGTTTCAACTAGTGTTGTTTTTTAATACACGAGTCTGATATTTTTTTCGATCAATCCCCTTGGGGGGTTAGGGGGGCTAACGCAGGGGTAAACCACGCCACAAGCAACATTTAGAAAAGCCTTCCCCCAGCCCTTTCCAGCGGAAGGGGAGTTGCGCAGGAGTTAATCGCACGATTGACAAAAAGTAACCCTTGGGATGGCGGACTTGCCCAGCAAAACAAGACACGAACAAAAATTCCCCCCTTGGGGGCTAGGGGGGCTCACACAAGAGTAAACCACAATAAAAAAACCGATCAACTGAGGAACTGATAAACTGATTACCTGACCAACCCATAACCTGATAACCCAATCAACCCAAAGCAACCACAAACTCTATATTTGCCCAATGCAAGTACCTGCGGGCAAAAAAATTTATTTCTCCAGCGACAACCATCTGGGTGCACCCACCCAGGAGCAAAGCAGGCCGCGTGAGCGCAAGTTTTTGAGATGGCTTGACATGGTGCAAAAAGATGCTGCAGCCATATTTCTGCTGGGGGATTTATTTGACTTCTGGTTTGAATACAAAACCGTTGTACCTAAAAACCAGGTGCGTGTTTTAGGAAAACTCGCCGAAATAGCAGATAGCGGCATCCCCATCTATTATTTTGTGGGCAACCATGATCTATGGATGTTTGGTTATTTTGAAGAAGAGCTGGGAATCCCCGTTTATCACAAGCCCCAGGTGTTTGAATTTAATGGCAAGAAATTCTTCATAGGGCACGGTGACGGTCTAGGTCCCGGGGACAAAGGCTATAAAAGAATGAAGAAAGTTTTTACCAGTCCTTTTTTCCAGTGGTGCTTTAAATGGATCCATCCTGATCTGGGTGTTAAGCTTGCGCGCTATATGAGCGTAAAAAACAAGCTGATAAGCGGTGAGGAAGACGCTAAGTTTTTAGGTGAGGAAAACGAGTGGCTTGCTCAATATGCAAAGAAAAAGCTTGAAGAGAATCATTTTGACTATTTCATATTTGGTCACCGGCATCTTCCCTTGAAGATCAATGTAGGTGCAGATTCCACCTATTATAACCTAGGCGACTGGATAGTTCATTACACGTATGGGGTTTATGACGGGAATGGATTCCGGCTGGAAAAGTTTGAAAAGTGATTATTGAATCACTGTTACCATCAATGATCTCACTTGACGTAAGATTGTCATCACAATATAAAATCTAGCCGACGTTCTCAAACACTCTCATTCAAATCCCGCAACCTAAGCTGTAAGCTCACGTTTCCCTGCCATTCATTCTGATCTAGCGAATAGACCACGTCCACTTTTTTCTTATCCTCCACCAGATGACATTTAGGTCCCAGATTGAATCCTATACCGTCGATGGCTAAATTGCTGTCTGTGCTTTTTACCTTGATTTTTAGGTGCAAATCGTCCTTTCCCACGCATTTGCCGTAGCCAGTATCTGTCAATCCACGGGTTAGGAAAACAGGGGTCATGTTCCCAGGGCCAAAGGGCGCCATACGCTGGACAATCCTATAGAATTTATCCGTAATACTGGACAGCGGTAATATACTGTCGATACTGAGTACGGGCTCTAGATGGCGACTCTCAATCGTGGCGCAAACCACTTCTTCAAACCTATCTTTAAATCCCTGATAATTCTCCTCATCCAGGGTGAGTCCAGCGGCATATTTGTGCCCGCCGAATTGCTCGATAAAGTCGCCGCATTGTTCAAGAGCATTGTAAACGTCAAATCCCTTTACACTACGCGCACTGGCCGCGAGCTTATCGCCACTACGCGTAAATACCAGCGTGGGACGGTAATAGGTTTCGGTGAGGCGCGATGCCACGATGCCTATCACGCCCTTGTGCCATTCTGGGTCATAAACCACGGTGGTAGATCGCTCCTCCTCGCTATTTTCTAGAATCTGATCCAGCGCCTGCTGGGTAATATTGCGGTCTGTATCCCTACGGTCTGAATTGTAGGTCTCGATGCTTTTGGCGATTTCGATCGCCTTTTCCAGCTCATTTTCCCGCAATAACTCGACGGCATGCAAACCATGCTTCATGCGCCCAGCGGCATTGATGCGCGGTGCGATGATGAAAACCACGTCTGTAATGGTGAGGTACTCTTTTTGGACCTGCTGGATGATTGCCTTGAATCCCGCCCGCGGTGATTTGTTGATCACATGTAGTCCATGGTAGGCCAGAATCCTGTTCTCCCCCGTAATGGGGACGATATCTGCACCTATCGCGGTGGCGACCAGATCCAGGTAGGGAATCAGAATCTCAAATTTCCAGCCTTTTGCTTTGGTAATTGCTTGGCATAATTTGAACCCTACTCCACAACCGCAAAGCTCATCATAGGGATAATGGCAATCCACTTGCTTGGGATCCAGAACCGCGATTGCCTCTGGGATTTTTTTTCCAGGGCGGTGATGGTCGCATATGATGAAGTCTATGTTTTTCGCTTTCGCGAAAGCGATCTTATCAACAGCCTTAACCCCACAATCCAGCGCAATAATTAAGGTAAAGTCATTGTCGTGGGCGTACTCGATTCCCTGATAGCTCACCCCATAACCTTCTTTGTAGCGATCTGGGATATAACAGCTCACACGGTCGTAAAAACTCTCTATAAAGCTGGAAACTAGAGCTACACTGGTGGTGCCATCCACGTCGTAATCACCATAGATCAGGATATTCTCTTGATTCTCGACCGCTCGCAGGATTCTCTCCACGGCCTTATCCATGTCTTTCATCAAGAATGGATCGTGCAGCTGGTTGAGGTCTGGATTGAAGAAATCACGCGCCTGCTCAAAGGTTTCCACACCGCGTTGCAACAACAATTTAGAAAGCACGGGGTCTGTCCCCAGCGATCGTGAGAGTTCGTTGATTTTTTCTGGATCCGGGGATGCTTTTAACGTCCAGCGCATGGTGGCTATTAGGCTTTAGCGCAAGATAACAATGCAGCCAGAATTACAATATGCGGAAAAGAAAATCAGCCCCGCTACGCGAGGCTGATTGAATAAAACTACAAGAAGTATCTATCTAAGTGTAATGCTGGTGACATTACCGCCAGCGCCAGTAAAAACTGCCTGGTCGTCGCAGTTCCCTGCTCCATAATCCAGTACGCCATTCACTCGCGTACCAGCAACGTTCAGTGTACCACTCACCGCATGCCTGCAAGTAAAAGGTTTGATGATAGGCGTCGCTACAGTCAGCGTCATAGTTGAACCGTTGGGCCTGTTAACGGTTCTGAATCCATTATAGATTTCATAGATATTGTCTCTCAGCGGGCCGGTAGAACTTCCAGATACTGTTCTCACGCTGCGGCTAGAGTCATACGTGTAAACATCCCCATTCAGCCTAGTAAGACTACCATTTGTTATCGTCCTGGTCCAGTCTGGCAGCATGGTGCCGTTGTTAACATAGTTGATGGTGCCGCCCAGCGCCCTGCCGTTAAATGTGTAGTTGTTACGCAAAATGGTTAAGGTTGCGCCCGGCACACGCAATCTATCGCTGTAGGTAATCTCTAAGATGCCGCTGCGTGTATTGCCCCTAGGACCGGTACACCCGGTGCCAAAATCCACGATATAGGTAATCGGGAACATGCCTCTAGTACCATTTACCGTGATCATTACGCATCGGTTTCCATTCACGCCATCTGTAGCGTTATCATCTGTGGTAGTTAAGTTATCTACAGTAATATCTATGTCTGCATCCAGATCCAGACCTATCTGGAATTCATCGCCAGTGGCGCTTTCCACTATCGCATCTGCTATGAAAAGTTCGGTAGCTGAATTGTCCATCTGCTCTATGACTTCTTCATCAGTGTCAGAACTACAGGAGGCGATGGTTACCAGACTGGCTAAGGCCAATGTTTTTAGAAATAATTTTTTCATGTTATTTGTTTTTGTTTGCTTTTCTATGACTGCATAAATCCGTCAAGGTTTAAACATACAAGTCAAAAATACATAAATCTATATTTCAGCCGGATACGTCTCTAATTTATGCAAATGAATTTTTAGAAAGCAAGACCTCTCTCAAACTTACCTGAAACGCTGGGTGAGAATGGATATAAAAATTAGCAATCTTTAGGGATTGAGACGCAGTACATTTGAATCGTAAATGATTGATTACAAATGATCCCTTTTCTTAGAAAATATAATCGCTTCCTACTCAAGCTCAGCCCACAGCGCAATCTTGTTTATGGATTTCTGGTCTATAACCTGATTGGTTTTTTATTGTTGTGCCTACCTGTTGCCCACTACGGTGATCTCAAGATTATTGATAACCTGTTTGCATCTACCAGCGCGATATCCACAACTGGCTTGCTTACAGAAAGTATGGAAACCTATTTCACGGGGTTCGGCCATGTGGTGCTCATGGTGCTATTCCAGATAGGTGGAATAGGTTATATGACCTTTACCACATATGTCTTGCTCAGCACATCACGCAAATCTGGATTGTGGCGCAAGAAGATTCTGGAGGCAGCATTTACTTTACCAGAAACCCTCAAGCTACAGGACTTTCTAAAATCAGTCATCATCTTTACCATCATCATGGAGACCATCGGCACGATCTTCTTCTACATAGGTTTTATGGATCGCGGCTGGGGATTCTGGCAAACCCTCTGGGTCAGTCTATTCCACAGTATAAGTGCATTTTGCACGGCCGGTTTCAGCTTGTTTGGCAATGGTTTTACTGATTATGTGGGAGACGGCTGGATCAACTGTACCATTTCCATGCTGGCAATCGCTGGATCGCTGGGCTTCATAGTCGTCACGGATCTGTGGCTCAGAATCAGAAAGAAGAAACATCGCCTTTCATTTACCACCCAGATCATATTCTATGGATTTTTATGCCTGCTGGCAATAGGAACATTGAGCCTTTACTTTTTTGAGCCAGCAGTTACCGCTCTGGACGGCTCAGCGAGATTCTACGCTGCTTTTTTCCAAAGCATGACAGCCATGACTACGGTAGGCTTCAACACACTAGATATAGGCGTACTCTCATTGCCTATTCTATTTACGGTAGTATTCTTAATGTACGTGGGCGCATCCCCATCAGGAACCAGCGGTGGTTTAAAAATCACCACACTTACTGCCGTGATCGCCTATTTGCGCAGTAAACTCAGATCAAGTGACGACATCATTTTTCTGGGAAAGCGTATTCCAGATGAGCGGGTGTCGATCGCCCTCTCCACGTTTATTTTTTACATTATCCTGATCTTTCTGGGACTTTTGCTGTTGACATATAGCGAGACCTTGCCCTTTGAGCAACTTATGTTTGAGGTATTGTCTGCACTGGGAACCGTAGGTTTATCCACGGGAATCACCGGCGCTCTCACGATCTGGGGAAAGGTCATCGTCATCTTACTCATGTTTATCGGCAGGCTGGGTGTAATCACCTTTGGTCTGGCGATCAGTAGGCAGTACGATAATACTAGGGAGGTACTCAAGGCAGATATTGCGGTTTAGAAAATATTGAGGGGTGGGGTGGTAATTCCGCTTTCGCGAAAGCGTAGTTCAAACAACCATTTTGCTATCTTGTCTCACTCGCAACTTGAAGACATCTGCCATCATGCTCAAAAACGTTTTTAAAGCCCTGGGCGACTACCGCAACTCTTTTGCGCTGATCAATCAGGTGGGTCTCTGGAAATATTTTGCTGTGCCCATGCTCATTAGCTTTCTCATCTTTTGCGCGGTGGTGCTTGCCGCATGGGGATTGAGCGACGATCTGGGGAATCTGATATCTGGCTTGTGGATCTGGGACTGGGGCAGCGAGGGTTTTGAGACCATTTCTACCATTCTAGGGGGAGTTGTTATCGTAATCGTGGGATTTCTGCTCTATAAGCACCTCGTTATGGCGTTGAGCGCACCATTTATGTCTCCCGTATCTGAAAAGATTGAGAAAAGTCTTTATCCACAACTCTCGCTAGACAGGAATTACCGTGATACGTCTAACCTGCAGCAACTAGTACGAGGACTGCGCATCAACCTGCGCAACCTCTTGTTTGAGGTGATGATCACAATCCCGCTTTTGCTATTGTCATTTGTACCACTGGTAGGGATCGTGACGACTCCACTGCTCTTTTTGGTACAGGCGTATTACGCAGGATTTGGAAATCTGGATTATACACTTGAACGACACTTTAATTACCCTGATAGCGTCCAGTTTGTCAAGTCAAATCGAGGGTATGCGCTGGGGAATGGTATCGTTTTTGTCGCGCTCGCACTCATACCTGTAGTGGGTATAATTCTGGTATTGCCAGTATCAGTAACTGCGGCCAGTAAAACCACGCTAGAAATCTTGAACGGTAATCAGAAATTATCTGGCAATAGAAATCAACTACAAAGCTAAATGGAAGAGCAAACCATAAAAAACAAGTTTTACACATTTATCAGCGATCTGCAGGACACGATCACGTCTGCACTAGAAAAGGCAGATGGCAAGGCCGTATTTAAAGAGGATCACTGGCAGCGTAAGGAGGGCGGTGGTGGCCGTACGCGGGTCATTGAGAATGGAGGTGTCATTGAAAAAGGCGGAGTAAATATCAGTGCGGTACATGGCACTTTGCCCCCTGCCATGCAGACCTATTTCAAGGTCGGGGAGCTTGATTTTTACGCCACTGGTATCAGTCTGGTGCTGCATCCAGAAAATCCATTTGTTCCTACGGTACATGCCAACTTCCGATATTTTGAAATGTATGATGGTCAGGGAGTCGTCGTGGATTCTTGGTTTGGTGGCGGTCTTGACCTTACGCCCTATTATCTTTTTGAAGAAGATGCATCACACTTCCACGGGGTCTGTAAAGAAGTTTGCAGCAGGCATCAAATGGCCGATTATAAATTATTCAAAGAAAAATGTGACGAATATTTTTACAACTCACACCGCGGCGAGGGTCGTGGGATAGGCGGTCTCTTCTACGATTATTGCCGCGCAGATGACCATAGCACAATGGCAGATTGGTTGTCTTTCCAGCAGGATATGGCCTCACATTTCCTCAAAGCCTATTTGCCTATCCTGGAGAAGAGAAAATCGCTCCCCTACACCGCGGCAGAAAGAGAATGGCAGGAGATACGCAGGGGAAGATACGTGGAATTTAATCTGGTGCATGATAAGGGAACGCTGTTTGGGCTAAAAACCAATGGCCGCATCGAGAGCATCCTGATGAGCTTACCACCACACGTACAGTGGCAGTACGACCACCACCCAAAACCCGAAAGCAGAGAAGAAAAGCTGGTTGAGGTCTTAAGGAATCCACGGGAGTGGTAGATTATTACTATTTGTTGACTGATATTTTGTATATAAATCTTAATTTTCGATTTCTCAATCGAGGCAAAAAAATCTTGCATTATGCAGTCCTCTTACCGCTATTGCGGTGCGTGGGCTGCAAGAGCTACGGAATAATTTTTTCCTGAGACCTACGAGCTTAGCGAGAGGATCGCATAAAGTGAGAGCTTAGAAAGCGTGATTTATGCGAAGTGTTGGTCGATAAATAGTATTAATAATTCTTAAACGAGGCATTACGCTCCGATAGCAGTGTGCGAGTGAGTGCGGTGGCAATTACGTATGTAGTCTTCTTACCGCTACAGCGGTGCGTAGCCGGCAAGAGTTATTCGGGTGTTTTTTCCTGCGACCTGCGAGCGCAGGGAGAGCCTGCCTGTCTTACCTCTGGTAGGCAGGGATCGCAAAAATGAGGGTTTAGAAAACGGGATTAATACGAAATATTTGTCGATAAGCAGGTTTTTTCTAAGATGATTTAGTTGTTACGCTTTCGCGAAAGCGTAATTATTAAAACCATTTGCTAACCAATAATTAACTAGTTGATAAACAGCTTTCAATCTACATAAACACCATTTTCAGGTTTGCTATAAAAAGCCGAGTCCATTTGAGCCGTGTCAATATCAACCTTGCTGAAAATCCTGGGCTTGCCTTGTGGCTGGGTGGGAATCCCGTCTTTGGCTTGATACCATTGCAGGGACTTGGGAAGTTTTAGACCATTGACTTCTTGCCAGTCGGTATATTTTATATAGCTGTAATTTTCTGACGGGGCGTTTGTCCCATAGGTAACCGTATACCCTAACCAACTCATTTGATTGGTATCCTGATCATAGTACAACCTGTATTCATCATCTGGTGAGTCGCCTACACCGGCACTATATGTAATACTAATCCCGGGGAAAGACTTGCCATCCACATTCAGTGGCTCTGTTGTAGTGTATGTGATTCCCTTATCTGCCAGTACAAAGGGCATCGCATAGAAATAAAACATTAGGTTGTGGTAGAACCTTGCACGGGCGGGCGGGAAATTGACACTGTCCTGCGCAATCCAGACCTTGCTATTTTCACTACCCAGTGTAAAGTTTTTATTCTCTATTAAAACATTACGGTTATTTAGATTAACGGTGTGAATTTCTTCACCCAGCTCAAATGTGAGCGTGGTCATATCGTTCCATTTCTGCAGTCCACCGTGAGCTTTAAATACTTCTTGCAGTCGTCTGGGAATTTTGGCTCGATCAACAACAGGTGACTCACTTGTTTCTATTGATTGCACTTCAGGTTCCGCAGATTGTTCTTTACAGCTTGTTAAGGCAAGAAAACAAATGAATGCAACAGATAAATATCTCATGATATGGTCTTTACCGCAAAAGTAGCTGCATCAACCAGCCATTTCCAAAAACAATAATCCCAAAGATTTGTATAATTCCTTTCTAAAAATTTTTAAGCCATTCCCCTCTCCATCCGGAATATAACTTCAATGCCATTGCTGTTGGCTTTAACCAAATCGCATTTAAACTAATACCGCAGAAAAGACGTTTTTGTTAAACATATTATAATTGCTGGGTTGCTAGGTTGCTAGGTTGCAAGGTTTGTGGTCTAATCTAAACTTAAAACTATGAAAAATGTTTTTAGCCTAATTGGGTTTTCAACCCTATTGTTAGTTAGTTGCTCTACGGAAGAATCGCCACAGGCACTGACCCCCGCAAATGAAAGCTTAGCAACCAAATCAATCGATACTACTTATCCAATCATGGAGGATCTTCATGGCGATAACTACGAGTATTCAGAGTCCATTTTGCTTACAGATGATTTGAATACTTTTACAGTTACAGAATTTAATATACCTGAATCCGATAACACAGTCTATCTAGTAGAAGATGAAGTTAATGATGGGAGTGATTTTTATGTGAATTTTAATTGGGCATCTTCATCCTATATATCAATCGATTTGTCAACAAGCGAAAGTGTGGAATTTGAATTTGATGAAAGCTTCTCACCTATTGAGGGTTCAGTTTTCAATCTTTTTCAAAGTTCTTTTGATGATAGCGCGATCGAGGGAAGGTTTTGGGGATGGCAGTGTGGTCCTGCACATGATAACCCAGTTAAGGGCTACAAAGAGAGAAGGTGTTGCTATAGAATTATGTGGATGAGAAATCACTGCAAACAAGCTCGAGTAGGGTTTGAACCGGGGAATAACCCTCGAATAGATGATTAATGACCTTCCCTTTAAAACTTTAAGCAACATCCATAAGCAATTATGGATGTTGTCTTTTTTGTCGCTTTTATTTATAAATTATAATAGTGGGCAGCAAGTTAAAGTAGTTGCTGATGAATTTAAAAAGCCAATATCTTACGCTCAAATTTCTACTCGTTCAAACTTAAAATTAGTAACTACTAACCGGAAAGGAGTTTTTGTAATAAATCAGAACTACTCGAAATATGATACAATTGTCATTTCTGCTTTAGGATACAAAACAAGGTACTTGGCCACGCGTAGCTTAATTGACACAATTAAGCTAAATAAGATAGAATCGACACTAGATACGGTTATAGTATGGTCCAATACTAAACGTTTTAAAACGAAGTTCAGTAGATGCTCTAGTATGTTTAATAGCCAATTTATTGAACCTGGAAGTGAATTACTAAACACTGTTAACATAATGGATAAAGGCTTTCGAGGCTTCGACCTAGAAGAGCTTACAATTAGAATAAAAAGACCAAGAGGATATCCCAAAGCAAATTTCAAAAACCGTAAGGCAATCTTGCGTTTGAATATTTACTCGGACAGTACTTATCAGACCAAAATATTAGAAAATATTGTTGACGTAGGTGATCTACATAAAAATCAGAAAATAACATTTGAATTTGACAATCTGGTAGAATTAAATAAATCACAGCTCCATTTTGGAATTGAACTAATAGGTTTTGATGATATGGCTGATTATCGAAATAAAGATTATCGAAAAGATTTTATATTTTTAGGTATTTGTGATGCGACAAGTGAAACATTTGAAATAGTGTCGTTTCAACCAACAAACACCTCAAAAAATTTAGCTAGAATCCAAGTTTCAGAGACTGATGATATAGTTGAAACACGTAATTTAGATATATCTCTAGGGCTTATAAACTAAACTTTTCTAAGCCATTCCCCTCTCCATGCGGATGGTCTCGTAAGCTTCCTGAACTTTTCTGAACTTTTCCTCTGCGCCCTTGCGGTAAGCCTCATCCATATCCATTAATTTGTCTGGATGGTACTTTTTTGCCATGGTGCGGTAGGCTTTCTTGACTTCATGGTCAGGCACAGATTTATCGATCTCGAGAATTTTATAGGCATTGTCCTGATCTTTGACAAACATGGCCTTGATCGATATAAAGTCACGCTGACTAAGCCGCAGATAACCAGAAATCTGCTCGATCATGCGGGATTCTGAATCGCTCACGTGCCCGTCTGCCTGCGCAATACCAAAAAGAAAATGCAAAATCTGTAACCTGCTTTCATATCTGGTTCTCGCATTCAGCACCATACAGATGCGCGCCGCATTGACCTCGCGTTTTTTAACTACCTCGTTGAATACCTTAAAGATGGCGTTTGCCCGATCCCGACCGTAAGAACTCACAAAATACTGGCGCACATAATCCAGCTCGCGCTGGCTTACCTGACCATCTGCCTTGATAACCAGCGAGGTAAGGGATAAGAGATTTAGTTCAAAATCCTGCGGACTCACCCGTGATGACCGCTGGCCAAATTGCTGCTGGTCAAACATCGTACGCCGACGTCCCTGCGCGGGCTGGCCGTTACCACCCATGATCGCATTAAAAACAATGCGGATGACGAAAAGGACAAAAAGGATTCCTAGGAAACTCATATTGACGCAAGCTTATTAAGAGATCATGTTATTTCTTCGTATCATAATGCCATACCTGAGCTTCTTGAACAACAAGGAAATCACCATCAGCGGTAACTAATGGAATGTTTGATACTATTGATGCTGCAGCTATAAAAGCATCAGGTAGTTTGAGCTTATGAGACTTTCTAACTTCAATCGTAACTTCTTTTACTCTTTGGTCGAATGGCAAAACGGTACAATGTTGATTGATAAAGTTTTTGAGCAAAATCGAACTGTCCTGAGTGCCCTTGTTATAAGACAATAATTCAATTTCTGTTATGAAAGAAATATACAGATTCTCTTCGATGAGCATATCAGCTAGAACACTATCCCCTTTCAGATAATAAATTACAATATTGGTATCTAGAAGAACATTACCTCCATTCATTTCGCAATTCTTTCTGAATTTCAAGCCCATCGCCTTCCCAGTCTAATTTGCCAACAAAACTCATCCTGTCTTGAGTCAATTTAGAGCGGTTATCTCTCCATTTCTTAATGATGCTTCTAATTTTATCTCTGCCGTAGCTTCGCTTTAATCTCAGTGCCATATAAATATTTGTTATGTTGCAAATTACAATTTTCTTTGTTTAAACACCGGCACAGAAGAACAAGCCTCACCATACATAACTGACCTCGCGATAGTTTGCAGTCTCTCGGTAATCATCATGTAGGCCGCTATGGGAACTGGCTTGTTGCTACAGCCTTTTACAATCACTGGTAGATCGCGGTATTCTTCCAGATCCAGTTTCTCGATGGCCTGTCTGTACAACTCGGTTTCCAGTTGTTCCCTAGAACCGTAAACGATCGTTTTTGCAACACTCGTTAAATGACTTTGCACCAGCATCCACGCCCATTGTGGGATGATCGCATCGGTACTGCAGTGAATGGCTACGTGATGATCTTTGTAGGTGGTGAAGTCTGTATTTTTTAAGCTTTCGCGAAAGCGGGATTCCACCAGCACCATGCCCTCAACCAGCCATTGAGAAATATCAATCACTGATCGCTCGCCCTGCGGATAGATATCCTCCAGGTCAAAGGTTCTCAGTTTAGAACCTGCTACACGATTGACGATCTCGCCCTGCATTATAACATGCCTAGTTCAAGTTTTGCCTCCTCGCTCATCAGATCCTTGTTCCACGGTGGGTCAAAGGTGATTTCCACCTCTGCATCGTTCACTTCTTTGAGCGAGCGCACCTTTTCCTCTACCTCAACGGGTAAAGTTTCTGCCACGGGACAATTGGGTGAAGTCAGGGTCATGAGTATTTTCACATCTGCATCTGTGCTTACCATGACGTCGTAAATGAGTCCCAGCTCATAAATATCCACGGGGATTTCTGGGTCGTAGATGCTTTTCAAAACTTTGACCACTTTTTCTCCTATTTCCTGTCCGTTTACTTCTTCCATCAGTTGAGTTGTGTTGCGTATGCTGCTGCATACAATTTAAGTTGTTTGATCATGGAAACCAGTCCATTGGCACGGGTGGGGGACAAGTGTTCTTTCAATCCTATCTCGTCGATAAATGCGGTATCTGCTTTCATGACGTCCACGGGGTGCTGTCCAGACCACGCGCGTACCAGAATGGCAATGATTCCTTTGGTTATTATAGCATCACTATCTGCAGTAAATAGGATTTTATCATCGTTGAGATCTGCTGCTACCCACACCTTGCTCTGGCAGCCTTGGATAATGCGATCCT
The DNA here is from genome assembly GCA_963740155.1 of uncultured Flavobacteriaceae bacterium. Lineage (GTDB taxonomy): Bacteria > Bacteroidota > Bacteroidia > Flavobacteriales > Flavobacteriaceae > Nonlabens. The sequence goes on from CAVUDE010000007.1 coordinate 274,692, forward strand.
CAGTCTTGAGGGAATCATCGATCAATGGCAGGCTTTTACCCAAATCTATCATGTATTCATAGCGCTGCATCCAGTCATCAAACATGGCAAACTCATCCACTATTTCTTCTTGTATTTCCTGTATGCTCGCCATTTACTCCTTGTCTTTTGTGCGCTGTGCTACCATAAGCGTATTTCCATCCTTGTCCAGCAGATTCAACTTTCCCTGACTAAAATCATACGCTGAAACCTTTTCCAGCTGACTCATAAATGCCTGCTCGATTTTGGCCTTGTCCTGACAGAACATTTTGGTCGCCATAGCAGGTCCTACCTTTACGTTATTGCCACCGCTTAATTCCAGGTCAGCCCCGTAGGTGTTGCAACCATTATTGCCGCCTATGCGGTAACCATTTTCATTATTTATGTTGATCGTGACTCCCTGATCCTCGATATCGCGACCGTCCAATTTGATCACCTCGTAGTCGCCCACAAATTCCTGCTCATCACAAGAAGTGAGTCCCAGGGTGAGGATCAACAGGCGCATAATTCCTTTTAGATTCATCATTGTTTATTGTAACATGGATACTGCACGTTGCAATGCCTGTACCATGGTGTCGATTTCCTCGCGTGTATTATAAAACGCAAAACTGGCGCGTATGGTTCCAGAAACCTGATACCTGTCCATGACGGGTTGTGCGCAGTGATGTCCCGTGCGCACGGCGATTCCCAGCTTGTCCACGATCGTCCCGATGTCGTAAGGATGTAGTCCCTTAATGTTGAAACTGATGACTGCCGCTTTGTCTGTCACGTCACCTAGAATGACGGCGCCAGGGATCGCCTTGATCTTTTTTGTGCCGTATTCCAACAGCTCATTTTCATAAGTGGCAATGTTATCCATACCTACCTCATTCAGGTAATCTATGGCAGCTCCCAGCGCGATACCGCCAGCGATATTAGGCGTTCCTGCTTCAAATTTATGGGGTAGCCCGGCATATGTGGTTTCTTCAAAACTCACGGTAGCGATCATCTCGCCGCCGCCCTGGTATGGGGGGAGTTTATTGAGCAGTTCTTCTTTCCCATATAAAATACCGATGCCTGTAGGACCGCACATTTTGTGTCCTGCCATGGTATAGAAATCTGCATCTAGGTCCTGCACATCTACTCTCATGTGACCACAGGATTGAGCACCGTCAATGAGTGTTATGGCGTTGTACTTGTGAGCCGCCGCAATCATCTTTTTCACAGGGTTTTCCACGCCCAAAGCATTTGAAATATGGTTGACCACCACCATGGCCGTTTTATCACTCAGTAGCTCGTGGTAGGTTTCCATGTCCAGTTTGCCGTTATCCAGTACAGGAATGACTTTAAGCGTTGCACCGGTGCGCTCGCACAGCATTTGCCAGGGCACGATATTAGAGTGGTGTTCTACCGCGCTTACAAGAACTTCATCCCCTTGCTTAACAAAAACATGCGCACCGCTTGCCACGGCATTGATACTGTGCGTATTCCCAGAAGTGAAGATGCATTGTTTGGCTTGCGGGATATTAAAAAAGGCCCTCGCTTTTTCACGCGCTGCCTCAAATAGATCGGTCGCCTCCTGGCTCAATGCATGCACCCCACGGTGAATGTTTGCATTATACAACGTATAATATTCTGTTATCGCATCAATAACCTTTTGCGGTTTTTGCGAGGTCGCCGCATTGTCAAAATACACCAGCGGCTTACCGTTTACTTCTCTTTTTAGAATGGGAAAATCGGCTCTAATTTTTTGTACATCCAGCATGGTTGCAAAGGTACGGTGTGGGGTTTAAGACTGTACTTCTCTAACATACTATAAACATTTAGAACGCGGACAAGGAATTACCGACTATAAGCTAGCGCACTAATTTCCTGCTGGCATGAACTTTTTCATGAGAGCACTAAATTTATGTGACTTGATGTAGTTGCGTTTTACCTTGTTCACTTGTACGACTTCCATCCATTCCATCGCTACCAGTCCATTTAAATCTGCTCTGGCAGTGTATTCTGAAACCTGAAATTTATTTTTAATTTCTTTTACAGAAAATGTGGCACTAGGGTGTTCTTCTAGGATTTTGAGCAAATGCGCCTGTCGTTCATTTACTCTTGGAATACGCAGGAAGTTTGCTGTCTGGTAATGGTTTTTCTGCTTTTTTTCTATGTGTTGTTTAAGAGCTTCAAAGGAAGCCTTCATCACCTTAAGATTATAGGTAATGAAATAAGATAGGTCGTTATCATCATTTTCTGTATACAGGTATGCTTTCTCGTATTGACTTTTTGTATCCTTTATTATTCTAGAGATGGAAAGGTATTCTGTAAGCCAGTATCCTTCTTTTAATAAATACCAGTAGAACAATGCCCTTGCAGTGCGACCATTACCATTTGCGAATGGGTGGATCCAGCCTATCATAAAGTGAATTATTATGCCCTTTACTATGGGGTGCACAAAGTTTTTTTCAGTGGCATCTGCATTGAAAAAATCGCAAAGGTCAGCTATGAGTGCATTGATTTCTGTATGTGTAGGTGGGTCATGTACTGTAATTCCATCCATGTAATTGATCACCCTAACGTCATCACTCTCTCTGAATACGCCCTCCCGTTCTGGATTATCCAGTGTTTTATTTGCTATAAGTTTGTGAATATTTGATAGGCTCTCTGGGGTGAGCTTATCGCTCTTGTTTTTAACTATATACTTAATAGTCAGATGATTGTTAACTATCATCTGTTCTGATCTTGTAAGTGGCTTGTCTTCCTTACGCAGCATCTCTTTAGCTCGTAGATGAGTAGTGTGGGCACCTTCCATCTGACTGCTGGAAATGGCTTCTTCCATAATTGAGCTTACAAGATATCTGGTCTTGTCTGCCTCTGGAATAATATTCTTTGCACCCATATAGCCGCCTATTTGCATGTCAAAAAAATGTAGCAATTTTGAGATAAAATCGGTGATAGTGATATGGAACCAGTAGTTACCAAAGCTTACCCTGGAACTTTTTAATATCCTATCCAGTTTTACTACCGTCCAGAGTTCTTCTGGCGCAACGGTACTTTCTTTGTACTTCACTTTATCCCAATACAGATAATCTTGATTAATCTCCCTTATTATAGATTGTAGTCGCTTATCGTGGAGATAGTTCTGGATCTTATCACTGACCTGTATCGCTGGAGCTTTTTCTACCATAGTGTAAAACTACGAGATTCTCCGAGATTTTAATAGAATCAAGGAGAATCTCGGAGAACTAAACCAGTTTAGACTCATTAAACGGGCGCAAAAGACTGTCCAGTCATCAAGCAATCACACTCCCATTCCCGATCGCATCGTCTGGGGTGACAAAAACCAGCTGCCCATCCGGGTCTTCTGCCAGTAGAATCATACCCTGTGATTCTACACCGCGCAGCTTGCGGGGAGCGAGGTTTGCTAGGACGGTCACCTTGCGTCCCACTAGTTCTTCTGCTTTATAATGTTGCGCTATACCAGATACGATTGTGCGCTTGTCTATGCCGGTATCCACGGTCATAACCATGAGTTTATCGGTTTTGGGCATTTTTTCTGCGGTGAGGATTTCCCCCACGCGCAGGTCCATCTTCATAAAATCGTCGTAGGTGGTCTCGTCTTTTTGTGGCATCAGGTTGTTTTTTGGGGCATTTGCCAGTTTTGTGGCTTCTAGTTTTTGCAGTTGGTTCTCGATCTGCTCGTCCTCGATTTTGGCAAATAGTAATTCGGGTTTATTGATCTGGTAACCGTGGTGCAGCAGTTCTGGTTTTTCGGTGACGTCCTGCCAGTCGATCTTAACCAAGTCCGCGCGCAATCGGGCGGTAAGGCGATCATCAATGTTCAGCATGGCTTTTAATTTTGCCGAGGTGTGCGGTAGGAACGGCTCACTCAACACCGCCAGTCCCGCAGCAATCTGCAGGGCGGTATGCATGATGGTTTTGACACGCTCTGGATCGGTTTTGATCAGTTTCCACGGCTCTTCATCAGCGAGGTATTTGTTTCCTAGTCTGGCAAGGTTGACTAATTCTGTTACGCTTTCGCGAAAGCGGTATTTCCCCACACTCTCCCCTATACGTTCTGGATAGCCGGCCAGCTCCTGCAACACCTGCTTATCGTAGGCGGAATGTTCACCCGCCTCTGGGATCACGCCATCGAAATATTTGTGCGTGAGAACGAGAGCGCGGTGGATAAAATTGCCAAAAATCGCCACCAGCTCATTGTTATTGCGCGCCTGGAAATCCTTCCAGGTGAAGTTGTTGTCCTTACTTTCTGGGGCGTTTGCCGTGAGTACATACCGCAGCACGTCCTGCTGGCCGGGGAATTCCTGCAGGTACTCATGCAGCCACACTGCCCAGTTGCGGGAGGTGGAAATCTTCTCGTCTTCCAGATTTAGGAACTCGTTTGCCGGCACGTTGTCTGGCAGGATAAAGTCACCGTGCGCCTTTAACATCGCTGGGAAAATAATGCAGTGGAACACGATATTATCCTTGCCGATGAAGTGCACTAGTTTTGTGTCCTTATCTTGCCAATAGTCTTTCCAGTCCAAATCGTTTTTTGCCGCCCACTCCTTAGTCGCACTGATATAACCTATGGGCGCATCAAACCACACGTACAGCACTTTCCCATCTGCGCCTTTCAAAGGTACCGGGATTCCCCAATCCAGATCACGGGTTACGGCGCGTGGGTGCAAGCCGTCATTCAGCCAACTCTTTACCTGGCCGGTGACGTTTGGTTTCCAGTCTGCAGCGTGACCGTCCACGATCCAATCCTTGAGCCAGTCGCTGTATTGATCAAGGGGGAGGAACCAGTGTTTGGTTTCCTTAAGTTCTGGTTTGTTGCCTGTAATCGCGCTGCGCGGGTCGATAAGATCGGTGCCGTTGTGGCTGGTGCCGCATTGCTCGCACTGATCGCCATAGGATTCTGGATTGCCGCATTTGGGACAGGTGCCCACCACAAATCGATCTGCCAGAAACTGATCTGCTTCTGGATCGTAGAGTTGCTGGGTAACCTGCTCTATGAACTTGCCGTCCTCGTATAGCTTAGTAAAAAAGTCTTGAGCGGTGTCCTTATGAATAGCAGCACTGGTGCGGCTATAGTTGTCAAAGGAAATCCCAAATTCATCAAAGGAATCTGCGATGATCTTGTGGTATCTATCCACCAGCTCCTGCGGGGTAATGCCCTCTTTTTTTGCCCTTATTGTAATGGGCACACCGTGTTCATCACTACCACACATAAAGGCCACGTCATTGCCCTGCAGCCGCTGGTAGCGCGCATAGATATCGGCTGGGACGTACACCCCAGCCAGATGACCAATGTGGACGGGGCCATTTGTGTAGGGTAATGCGGCGGTAATGGTGTAGCGGCGGGGGGAGTTCATTAATTTATTTTAAAACAAAGGTAAGAGCAAGGAGATGATCTAATTGAAAACATAAGCTTATACCACGAGCTATATAGGGCAGCAAACTTCAAGAAATACTCGGAAAGACTTTCACTTTTTCATTCCTTTTAACCATGCCGTAAATTCTTTCTTTCTAGCCTTTAGGTTCTTAAGTTGCTTTTGATAATAAAACTTTAGGTGTAAATTTTTCAAAGCGAGTTTAAGAAATATGCCTTCCTTATTTTCTGAAAACAAGGCATCACCGTGCACGGAACTAAATCCCCCATCTTCATAATATGCGATAATCCTATCAATATAGCGGTGGCTAATACTGCGATGAAGAAACCATTTGATATTGTGCAAATAATCCGCATGGGCAGAATACCTTAAATCAAAATCACCAATTTTCTCAAAGACCGATTTATGCAGAAAAATTGCTTGGTGGCAGATGTTTTTTACAAAGAGTTTGTCAATGTCAAAGGCTCCATCATATCGCCCTTCAAATCTGGGGCTGAATACATCGCCATATATAACATCAGTAGAATCTTGTTTTAGTGATTTATGTACGGTGGCAAAAACATCATCATCGTAGAAATAATCGTCACTACCCAGAAAGTAGAGGTAGTTGCCTTTAGCCTTAGCTATGGCTTTATTCATCGCATCATAGATGCCATTATCCTTTTCAGAATAAATTCTAATGCGTGGGTCGTTTTCAGCAATTTCCTTTCCTAAACCTACCGTGCCGTCAGTAGAATCTCCATCCATAATGATAACCTCAAAATTTGGGAATTTTTGAGTAATTACACTCTTTAATGCTCTACCAAGTAGGTTTTCTACATTATACGTAGGAATGATAATAGAAAAGAAAGCTGGGTTTTGGCTCAAGACTGGCTGGTTAATCGATCGATAAATTTACGAACAGTGGATCAATAAACTTTTGCAGGTCTATTCAAACTTAATAAACACGGCTAATTCTAATTTTGAAAGCACTACTTAAAAGTGAGGCCTCATCTTCTTGGGCTCGGGTTTAAATTGACGGACTGACTGTGCTTGCTTTGATTGGCTCAGCATCAACTTCTCGCGCGTAGTTGTTTTCTATTCGATTTTGTATAAACAAAAAAGACCCTAGCGTAAGCTAAGGTCTTTCAGTGGGCCCACCTGGGCTCGAACCAGGGACTTTCTGATTATGAGTCAGATACTCTAACCAGCTGAGTTATAGGCCCTACAAGAAGCTTCACAGCGTTCTTATATTTAAGGATGGCAAATTTAGTCTTTTCTGCGACTTGTGCCAACTATTCCCCCATTTCCTGACACAATTCCACCAAAACTCCTTTAGTTCCCACGGGATGCACAAAGGCGATCAGTTTATTGTCGGCGCCGCGTTTGGGTTCTTTGTTGAGGATCTGGAAGCCCTCTTTCTCTAGGCGTTGTAACTCTGCGTGAATATCATCCACGGCAAAAGCCACGTGGTGGATGCCCTCGCCACGTTTGTTGAGGTATTTTGCAATGGCGCTGTTATCATTTGTGGCGGCAAGTAGCTCAATTTTGTTTTCACCGCTCTTAAAAAAACTGGTCATCACGCCCTCGCTCTCTACTGCCTCTTCCTTGTAGGGTGGCCGGCCTAGAAGTTTGGTATAGGTTTCATTTGCTTCTTTGAGGTTTTTTACGGCAATGCCCAGGTGTTCTATTTTGCCAAACATGATTTGTTCTTTTTCAATGGCTAATGTAGTGCAGAGTTAGACGACGACCAATGAAATCCTATTCAGCTCTTTTTTCGTTTTGCTTGATCAAAACGAAACAAAAAATCAAGGCTTAAGAACCCGTCGCTAAAAATCTTGTTTGCTGCGGCGCAAAAAGAAAGTCTAGAATGCGCAATAGTCATCGTGCGAACTCAGGCATAGAACCTTTGTCAAGCCAGGGCAATACGACGATTTTTGCTTGATCCTACGCGTCACTTCATTTTTTACGCTACATGTTCTTAGGCCATTAGCCTTGCGGATTAAACAACCGATTTTAAAACCACATGAACAATGACCATCAAAACTGTAGTCCATTAATTGCGATGATATTAAAACACACATCTCTCTCATTCCCCTAACTTTGCCCCATGGAAGAGAGCAATAGACAGAAGAAGATCGCCGGGATCCTGCAAGAAGATCTGGCGAGTGTGATACAGGACGTGATGCGCAAGAATGCCGTGAGCAATATGCTCGTGACCGTCACCCGCGTGCATGTCACGCCAGATCTGGGCTATGCAAAAGTCTATCTTTCAGTCTTCCCGGCAGATAAGGCAGCAACCGTTGTTAAGGAGATTCAGGAAATGGGCGGTGAGATACGCTATGAGGTGGCCGCCAAAGTACGCCACCAGCTGCGCCGCATGCCAGAACTACAGTTCTTCAACGACGACTCGCTGGAATATATGGACCAGATCAACCGCGAGCTCAAGGGAGAGAACAATCCCATCCAGGACCGCGATCTGTTACCCCGCCGCAAGAAATCCTAGTGGACTTCTCGCTCTACATAGCGCGTCGCTACCTGGTGTCTAAAAATGGCCGCAACGCCATCAATATCATCAATATCCTCAGTTTTATCATCACCGTCGTGGGCACGGCGGCGCTGTTTATCGTCCTGTCCGGCTTCTCTGGACTCATGGATCTCAGCACGAGTTTTAGTAGCTACTTTGATCCAGATTTAAAGATTACCGCAGTTACTGGGAAGACTGTTGAGATTCCGCTTTCGCGAAAGCATAAACTCAACAACATCCCCGGCGTCATCGCGGTATCACCCGTCATCGAGGAAAAGGTTTTCCTGAGCTACGAGGATAAGAACGACATCGCCCAGATCAAGGGCGTGCCAGAGAACTACTCCCAGATCGTGCAACCGGATAGCGTGCTGTACATGGGTACCTGGCTCACGCAAACAGACGTACAGGTCGTGGTGGGATACGGCATTGCAGATAAGCTCTCGCTCTCCACCAGCCAGTACGGCTCCTTTATGCAGATGATGGTGCCGCGGCCCGGGACAGGCATTATGAATGAATTCAACCTTAACAGTTCATTTTCCTCACTGGATGTGATTCCCACGGGCATCTACAGCGTCCAAAACGAGGATCTGGACAGCCGCTATGTCTTTACCCGTCTAAAAGCCGCCCGGCAGCTGCTCAATTATAGCGACAGCACCGCCACGGCCGTAGAATTATTACTGGCAACAGATGCAGACGAGGCTGCGGTGCGCGAGCAGATCGCCGGCATCTTTGACATCCCAGTAGAAATAAAGAACAAGCAGCAACTCAACGATACGCTCTACCGCATGCTCAATTCTGAGAACCTGGCGGTGTATCTCATTTTTACGCTGGTACTGATCATTGCGCTCTTTAATGTGGTGGGATCCATCATCATGATGATCCTGGACAAGAAAAAGAACCTGCGCACGCTGATCGATCTGGGCGCGAGCGTGGGATCGCTCAGGCGCGTGTTTTTTGTACAGGGCAGCCTCATGACACTTACCGGCGGGATGATCGGGATACTGGTAGGCGTGATCTTTGTCTGGCTACAGATTCAGTACAGTTTTATCTACATCAATCCCGTGCTGCCCTATCCATTCCGGATGGAGCTGGGAAATCTGCTGCTGTCGTTTTTGACTATAGTTGTCCTGGGAATCATCGCCAGTTACATAGGGTCCCGCAGGGTGAATGAGCGCTTGCTCTCTCAGGCAAGGCTGTAGGAATCAATATTGCGTAAAATGCATATTTGGTGGGCGTGACCACAAGGGTCGGGCTTTCCACTACAATCTTTTTTTGGTTAGGCGGCACTTCTATGCAGCTTAACCAGAAAAAGGATTTCCATTGCGATCCCTCACGCAAGATCATGCCTACTCGCATCCCGTTCCGAATAAAGGAATCCTTGTCGAGATCTAAGGTTGCACATAATATAGCAAACGCAAACGAGCGGTTGCTCTCTCAAGCAAAACTATAATCACCGTGCTTTTCTAGCACCTCGTCCAGAGTGTCATAAACACCCTGCGCACCGTCGCTGGTGACCATTTTTAGACGTAGCTCCTTAAAGTTGGGGATTCCCTTGAAGTAATTGGTATAATGGCGGCGGGTTTCAAAAACACCCAGATGCTCGCCTTTCCAGTCAATCGCCATTTCCAGGTGGCGGCGCGCAACATCCACGCGTTCCTGCATGGTGGGTTTGTCGAGGTGCTCACCCGTCTTAAAAAAATGCTTTACCTCACGGAAAAACCACGGATAACCTATGCTCGCTCTTCCTATCATCGCACCGTCCAGGCCGTATTTATCGCGCATTTCTGCAGCGCGCTCAGGTGTGGTGACATCGCCATTGCCAAAAACCGGAATATGCATGCGCGGATTGTTCTTTACCTGCGCAATGGGTGTCCAGTCTGCATCGCCTTTGTACATCTGTGCGCGGGTGCGACCGTGGATGGAGATTGCTTTTATACCTACATCCTGCAGTCGTTCTGCGACTTCTACGATTTTGATAGAATCGTGGTCCCAGCCCAGGCGAGTCTTGACCGTGATGGGCAGATTTGTGTGTTTGACCATCGCCTCTGTTAGGGAAACCATCAGGTCTATGTCTTTAAGGATTCCAGCACCAGCTCCTTTGGAAACCACCTTTTTCACAGGACAGCCAAAGTTGATATCAATGATATCAGGTCTTGTTTTCTCGACTATTTCAACACTTTGCAGCATAGAGTCCAGGTTTGCGCCAAAAATCTGGATCCCCACCGGCCGCTCGCTTTCATAGATATCGAGCTTCATGGTGCTTTTGGCAGCGTTGCGTATGAGTCCCTCGCTGGAAATAAACTCCGTATAAACCAGATCTGCACCGTTTTCCTTACACAGCGCACGGAATGGCGGGTCGCTCACATCCTCCATGGGTGCGAGCAAAAGCGGGAAATCGGGTAGTTCAATGTCTCCTATGCGTACCATGTTGCAAAGGTAAGGGGATGAAAAGTTATGTGGTTTAAAAGTCTGACTATTGGCATTTGAAAATGCTGCCATCAATCAAATCCCAAGACTTTGATAAGTGCCTGAATCTCTTCTTCTTCCGTGTATGGACTGGTCATCGTAAATTCAGCGCCGTGAGTCATGCGGTAGGTTCTGTCTAGGTAGAGGGAAAAGGCAGAAGGGTCTAGATCGCCTGCTCGATAAGCCTTGTAAAGCGTTTTGAAATAGAAATTGCGCAGGTTTACATCGCTTGAATGATGGATAACCAGCCAGGGTGTGCTTGCAGCAGTTTCACCCACCTGCTTTTTACTGGGATGGCCATAACGTTTAAGATAAGCAGCAACTTTTAAAAAATTGATACTGTCTTGTCGCATCATTTCCATCGCCCTGTTTTTGTATTCTGCGGAATCGTAACCGTAGGTCTTTAATAATTCCAGCTCACGTTCAGGACTGCGCACGGCCTGATCATCCTCATTAACCCCAGTCGGGAAATCTTTTTTATCATCCCATGATTTGAGCTGGGACACTTCAATAGAATAATCCACAGGTTCAGTCTTCTGGGTATTTGATCCTGCCGGTGAAGTAGCTACATTCTTATCCTGACAACTTGAGTCGATTATCATAAGTAATACCGCAAGAATAATTCTGATTTTCATTACCTACAAATGTCGCAATCAAATATACGATCAACCCTTAATAAAGGCTAGGCAGCAATCATAGAACGGTAGCGATGGTGATAGGCGCAATCGACTCCTCGTACTGGACATTCATAATACCGTTAGTAATCACAACTTGCTCGTTTCCCAAATCAATACTCCCAGAAAACGTAGCCGAAAAACAGGTGTCAGAATTGATGAGAACCTCAGTCTGGAACGATTCATTTACAAGATCCGTGCTGATTCTTCCAGTATTTGAATTCTGTGAATATGCTAGTTCATCGATCACATTTGTTCCAGTTGCCCCATAGGTAACACTAATGCTCAGATTGCGGCTGGTCACCCCATTGCTGTTATCCGTTGACCCAAAGTACAATTCCAGATCATAACCATCCTGCCTTAAGCTTAGACCAAAACCAGACTGCGTGAATTCAACAGCCTCGCCATCCTGAATAAATGAAACATTAAAAACCGGGCATGGTAGTGGAGCAGTCTCATTGTCATCATCGCTTGAGCAAGAAATAGTGACAGCAAATAATACTAAACAGAAAATGATTCTGTGGACTCTATTCATGAAGTATGTCTTTACGCAAATATAATTTCTTTGCAAGGGGAGGGTATGATTACGCTTTCGCGAAAGCGTAAAAAAGACATCCACGTACCCTCAACAAATCAAAGGCTGCTATACCAATTAAACACGTGTGAGCGTGTAGACGTCACCATTTGCCTTTGTAAATACCAGCGTAGTATCTGTAGCGGTGTACGACCACTCGCCATCCAGGATTAGCGTCCAGTCAAAATCTGCCGTCCAGATGCAGGGGTGTTCAAACATGATCATGTTACCGTTAATGGCATAATTCCCCTGACCATTGCAAATGGCTGGAAGCCTATCTGTATCGCTTTCGCCCGTAAAATTTCCATTGTCAAAAGTGAAGCTGACTGTTGAAACAGTGCCATTGCGTTCAAATGTTCCTGTATAATTACCACCTGGGGTCGTGCTTTCCACCTGCGTATTGTTGTCATCATCATCGCTACAGCCCGTGAGCAGTACAAAAGCTGAAAGTAGAAGTAGTAGTTTTATCTTCATGACTTTAGTTTTAGGTTAATACCATGATCTACAACCAAATATAAATATTTTATCCCATTATTACAAGAGCTCTTTAACGACCTCTCATTTAAGCCTTGCGTACAAATTCAGATTTAAGTCCCATCGCGCCAAAACCTGTGATCTTGCAGCTGATATCGTGATCACCATCCACTAGTTTTATATTTTTGACCTTGGTGCCTGCTTTAACTGGTTTGGGCGCGCCTTTTACGGGGAGGTCCTTGATCACAATAACGGTATCGCCATCTTGTAGCTCGTTTCCATTGCTGTCCAGTACTTTATCTTCCTGGACTTCATTTGTATCCGCCGTGTTTTCTTCTGGATTCCACTCCTGATTACATTCAGGGCAGATGTATAGAATGGTGTCAATGGTATAACCGTAAGGTGAGTTGCATTGCGGGCAGGGGAGTAGTGAGTCTGGCATGGGGTATGAATAGCGCAAATTTAGCTGGGCGTTCTTAGAACTTATATATGCAACATGGAGTTTTAGTTTAAATATGAGGTGGGTGAATCAGATTTTGTATAAGCAAAAGCTACCTACGTCTTAAAAGTTTTTGGAAACGGCTTGTTTTTTACGTCAGTTCTTTGTTGCAATTAGTGCTTTCCGCAATCTTTATCAGGTTTTCAATCGTTTTTAGGTCTTCTTTTTCGTTTCTTATAATTCTTTTCCTACTGTCATAATCGAAATCAAAATAGGAAATTTTAATCAGATTGATTCCGTTTTTAGGCAGAATTTCGTCTCGTCTTTGGTCATATAATTTCCGCTGTTCGCCTCGATGAACTCCGCTTACCGTTAGTTTATTCGGCCTGTCAAAAAAACTTACGTTTTCTGTGTGTTGTCTTTCTCGATATTCAATAACGAGATTTAATTTTTGATAATAAGAATCAACTGGCAGTTTGGCTGAAAATCCTCTGGAATTTATATCGCCTAACAAAAAGTCAAATTTATGTTGTCTTGATGATTTTAAATTCAAAATCCTGTCGCACAAATCAATTACATATTGCTCGTCCGATTTCGAATTCCGATTAGTTGCTTTTGTAATCTTCTCTTTTTTAATCGGTTGAGAAACTGGTTTAAAAATTCCATTATTTAGAGTTACCAACGAACCTTGTCTATCGAAAATATTTGGATAGTTTCTTGTTCGTCCGTGAATTTGAAATGCACTTATTTCAGAACCGTCTTTTTTCCTATACCATTTGTTTTCATTTAGTTCAGTTGCGATTTCGTTTGTCGACATAGAAGTTCCTTTTTCTTTAAGTAACTTTTCTATTGCAACGTGAAGTTTCATTCCGTTCTCTGTTTTTTTTCAGCACTAATGGCAACTAGTTTATAGCCGCAACTTACAAATAAACAATCAGTCATTTTAAATAGGATCGTAAAAATATAGTTGCAGGTTATTACGTGTAAAAAGATTACTTACAAACACAAATAAACGTAAGCAAACGACTAATCAATGGCTAGGGCTTCTAGGTCATCTCATATTTGCACCGTCAAATAGTCGCAGCGATCGGGTGGCTCATGACAAACTTTTTTTAATCCATACAAACTAATTTAAACACAAGTATCATGAACACATTAAGCAACAAAGTACAACTCATCGGCAACCTGGGCGCAGACCCAGAAACAATCACCCTGGACAACGGCACACAAGTCGCAAAACTTTCCCTCGCCACAACAGAGCGATACAAGAATAAGCAAGGTGAGCAGGTAAGCAATACCCAGTGGCATAAGGTGGTCGCCTACAATGGGACTGCAGGCATCATTTCCCAATACGTAAAGAAAGGCCAGCGCATAGGTATTGAGGGTAAACTCAATAACCGCAGCTGGGAAGACAAGGATGGCAACAAGCGCTACATGACTGAGATCATTGCAAACGAGGTTTTGCTGCTAGGGGATAAGTAGAATTCCCTCCCTAAAATAATAACCCGCTTATGGCTTTTGCCGTGAGCGGGTTGTTTTCGTTTCAATTAATTAGTCAGTACACGTATCACCCACAACATTATGGTTTTTACGGTTTAGTCCAAAGACCCAAACACTCGCGTATTTACTGCTAAAGCCCTGAGGCGCTCGAGAGAGCGGAGACGTTAAACCAAAACTTTCAACTCAACCCCCAACACAACATACAAATTAAACTTCAAGTTCAAGTTCAATTTCAAGTTCAACTCTCGATCCCTCTCAACCAAACTTCCATACTAACCCTACTCACTAGGTATTCCCTTAAATCAGAAATCGCCACACGTTCCTGTTCCATCGTATCGCGGTGGCGTACCGTGACCGCCTTATCATCTTTGGTCTCATGATCTACGGTAATGCAGTAAGGCGTACCGGCTGCATCCTGGCGGCGATAGCGGCGGCCTATCGCGTCTTTCTCATCGTACTGCACGGTCATCGACCATTTGAGCTCGTCGATGATTTCCATTGCGATTTCTGGCAACCCGTCCTTTTTTAAGAGCGGCAGCACAGCTGCTTTTACCGGTGCAAGCACCGCTGGAATTTTGAGCACCGTGCGCTCGCTGCCGTCTTCCAATTTCTCATCTTGCAAGGCTTGCGAAAAAACCGCCAGAAACATACGGTCTAGACCTATAGACGTTTCAATAACGTAGGGTACATAGCTCTCGTTATCCTCGTGGTCAAAGAACTGCAGCTTCTTACCGCTGTGTTCCTCGTGCGCTTTTAGGTCAAAATCCGTACGGGAATGGATCCCCTCCAGTTCCTTAAAACCAAAAGGAAAATCAAACTCAATATCAGTCGCCGCATTTGCATAATGCGCCATTTTCTCGTGGTCGTGAAAACGGTAGCTGCACTCTGGCATTCCCAGTGAGCGGTGCCAGGCGATGCGGCGCTCCTTCCACACGTCAAACCATTCCAGCTCTGTCCCCGGCTTGACAAAATATTGCAGCTCCATCTGCTCAAACTCCCGCTGGCGGAAGATAAATTGCCGCGCAACGATCTCGTTCCTAAAGGCTTTACCCGTCTGCGCGATCCCAAACGGAATCTTCATGCGTCCAGACTTCTGCACGTTTGAGAAATTGACAAAAATCCCCTGCGCCGTTTCTGGACGCAGGTACAGTTTTGTAGCAGTATCTGCACTGGCACCTATTTCTGTGCCGAACATCAGGTTGAACTGACGCACATCCGTCCAGTTTTTTGAACCCGTATCAGGGTCTGCGATGCCCAGTTCTTCGATCAGGGCTTTCACACCCGCCAGGTCTTCCGCTTCCAGCAATCGGGCAAGTCGTTCTACTGGTTCTTTGGCTTTTTTGAGGTAACCCATCACCCGCGGGTTAGTCGTGCGATACATCTCTGCATCAAAATCTTCACCGAATCGTTTGGCCGCCTTCGCCACTTCCTTCTCGGCTTTCTGGCGCTGCTTCTCGGCATAATCCTCCACCAGCACATCTGCACGGTAGCGTTTTTTGGAATCCTTGTTATCGATCAGCGGGTCGTTGAACGCATCCACGTGACCACTGGCCTTCCAGGTAGTGGGATGCATAAAAATTGCACTGTCCAGCCCCACGATATCCTGGTTCAGCTGCGTCATCGCGCGCCACCAGTATTCGCGTATATTTTTCTTCAGCTCCACGCCATTTTGTCCATAGTCATAGACGGCCTGTAGCCCATCATAGATTTCGCTGGATTGAAACACATAACCGTATTCCTTGGCGTGCGATAGCACTTTCTTGAATTGATCTTGATCTTTTGCCATGGCCGCAAATTTACATGATGGCAATCACACAGGCCTTTAATTATTCCGCTTTCGCGAAAGCGTACACATTACCATCATCCATACAACTTCAACATCTTAGAAAAGGAATAACAAACATCAGAAAGAAACGTCCTGTGAGAAGCTGAACTAAATTCAGCTTGACAGATTACCTTTGGAATAGCATTGTACGCACAGACTGTCATGCTGACGCAGGTCAGTATCCCACAGGACGCGAGGAATGAAATATCATCAAGAATTCATCACATCCTCAATCTCATCTGCCTTGATCGGGATATCGCGCATTAGATTGAATGGCTCGCCACTTTCTTGAATCACCACATCATCTTCCAGCCTGATGCCAAAGCCCTCGTCTGGAATATAGATGCCTGGCTCAACGGTAAATACGTTGCCCGCCTGCATGGGTTCCCACAGGATGCCGTAATCGTGCGTGTCTAGCCCTATATGGTGAGAGGTGCCGTGCATGAAGTACTTTTTGTAGGCTGGCCAGTCCGGGTTTTCGTTCTGAACATCTGCTTTGTCCAGTAAGCCTAACGCAAGTAGCTCGCTGGTCATCAATTTACCTACCTCCACGTGGTATTCTTTCCACATGGTTCCAGGCACGAGCATTTTGGTAGCCTCGTCCTTGACGCTTAGAACGGCGTTATAGACGTCTTTTTGACGCTGGGTGAATCTGCCGGAAACGGGGATCGTGCGCGACATATCGCTGGCGTAGTTTGCATAGGTGGCACCAGCATCGATCAGCAGCAGCTCGCCGCTCGTTGCAGGTGTCGTTGTTCTGGATATAATGCAACACATTTGCATTATTCCCGCTGGCAATGATGGGCGTGTAGGCAAAACCATCGCTGCGTCTCCTGATGAATTCATGCAGTAATTCTGCCTCGATCTCGTATTCTTTTACGCCAGGTTTGAGGAACTTGAGCACACGGTCAAAACCAGCCTTAGTAATATCACAAGCCCTTTGTAGCAGTTCAATTTCCATCGGGTCTTTTACCGCTCGCAATCGCTGCATGATGGGTGCAGATCTCGCGACACCGTGTGCAGGGTATTGCTGCTTGATCTTTTTGATAAAGCGGGTCTCGCGGCTTTCCAGCTCGACCGCCTGGCGATAATGCTCGTTTGTGTTGTAATAGATCGTGTTACATTGCGTGACCATCTCAAAAAACTTCTTGTCAAAATCCTTGAGCCAGTAAACAGTTTTGATCCCACTGGTCTTAGTTGCTTTTTCTTTGGTCAGTTTTTCACCCTCCCAGACGGCAATGTGCTCATTTGTCTCGGTAACAAAAAGTACTTCTCTGTGCGCTGGGTCTGGACAGTCAGGAAACAGAACTAGAATGCTGTTTTCCTGATCAGCACCACTCAAATAGAAAATATCACGGTGCTGCTTAAATGGCAGCGTACTGTCTGCACCGGTGGTAAATACATCGTTAGAATTGAAGACTGCAAGGCTGGACGGCTTCATTTGCGCCATAAAGTTCTTGCGGTTTTTTATAAAAAGCTGGGGATCTATGGGATCGTATTTCATCTAGAATCTGGTTTGAAATCCTAAAAATACGATGCGGCAGATAGCTTGCACGGTTTTGCGCAGGTCTTAACAGAATGCTTTGTACTATTTTTTTTGAATGCGCTTATCAATTTCACTTTCCAATTCACCATCAGATAGTTTGCCGTTGAGTGTTGATTTGACCTCACCATTTTTAATCAAATACGTAATCGGGATTGACCAGTTTTTGTTTTGAAAATCTAGGGGTCTCTGGGCGAGAAAATTTGTAATTGCATCGCGATACGCTATGTTTTCTAAAGTGATATCCTTAAAATCAAACTTTCCTGAATCAATAAAATTTACCAGTGCCGTAGAATCTCTATCTAAAGAGGATGAAATGAATTCTGCTTTATTTTCATATTCTTCTTTGATATCGTTCAGAAGTGGCATTTCCTTTATGCATGGCCCACACCATGTAGCCCAAAGATTAACGCAAACAATCAAGTCTTCATCTAGATAATTTTGTGCAAATTCACTTTGCTCTAGATCGTAACGTTGTTCTGCTTTAAAACTGTCAGTGCGTTTACCTATTCTGACATTCCCTATAGAAATACCGAAGATTAGGACTAAGCCAATTGCAACAATAATCAGCCCGCCCAAAATGTAGAAAAGTTTTTTATGCTAGCATTCTAATTCTACCTCAACTCAAGCGTGCTCGTACTCACCAGCCTGTTTTCCTGAAATAGGTTGATGCGATAGACACCGCTGATGATATTGTCCTCGGCAGCTCCTACCAGCTCGCAAATATCCAGCTCCTTGCCCTCATAGTTGAATTCAACAATCTTTGAATAGCGCAACTCCTGCTCGTCAAACTGTACGGCGGTTCCCGTGCCCAGTAAATTGTTCTCGGGATTGATGACTTGTAGATAGTAGCTCGTAATCCCACGGGGCGCAACGCTGTTTGCGGGGACTGTAAAACAAACCTTGAGATCATCCAGCCTGCGGGCGCGGTCATTTTCTTTTTGCCTACCGCTGTTTCTTATGATTACACCGGTGCTCTCAAAGTTGACCGGGATCAGGCGTGCCGCCTCACTCAATTCTGTACGTATTTGTGTAAGCGTGCTATCCTGTTCTGTACGAGCCTTGTTTGCCACGTCCAGCTGTAGTCGCGTGCTATCATTCTCACGGCGCAAATCACTATTTGCCACCTCGAGATCACGTATGCGTTCCAGCAGCCTGCCGCGTTCTTTCTTGATCGCACCCAGTTCCTCCCGCAGCTTGCTCAGCAGTTTTACGTCTGCACGCAGGTTGTCCACGCTATCCACCAGCCTTTCTATGCGCTGGCGCGCCTGTACCACCTCATTGTCCAGCGCTATACCGCGCTCAATTTCTGCGCTGTAGGCCTGCGAAATGTTGTCCAGCTCTTTCTGGATCGCCTGCTTTTCTGTCGTGAGTTGATCCTTGATCTTCTCGTTCTCGTTGTAGTTGTTGTAAGCCCATATCCCTATCGCGATGGCCACCAGTAGAATGATGGCGAGCAATATCTTGAGAATGCGCTGGTCTTTTTCTTCAGCCATTTGTACTTTTAGCTTTGGTAACGCAAATTACGTCAATCTTTCTTGCTTGTCAATACTTACTGACTTTATCCACCTTTTTTACCCGCCCGTATGCGTGGGCTGCAATGGTACGCTGGTAGGTGGCGAGGATATTCTGTGCACGGGCTGCATCCACCGCCTGCCCATAGCGCACGGGCTTATACGCAGTGATGACAAGGTGCGGGAACTGTTTTATGGACGCACTGACGTGGTCGCTGCCACCAGTCTTTTTTACTACGAGAAGATCGGGGTCGTACAGCGTATGATCCATGAATTGAAGTATGGCGGCCAGCAGGAGATCAGCGGTTATTTGGGCAACTGGCTGGGAGCGTTGATGAAAGAAGATGGTCGCTTTGAATCCATCGATTACGTGGTTCCCGTCCCAGTACATGAAAAGCGATTCAGGCAGCGGGGATATAATCAGGTCACTGGATTTGGTAAAGTTATAAGTGAGGTTCTGGGGTCACGCTTTCGCGAAAGCGTACTCATCAAAACCCGCAACACCATTAAACAGGCCCGTCTTAACCAGAAGAGCCGCAGCGATGAATCCAGCTCGCCTTACCAACTGGCGGAAACCCTGCCCGCAGGTTCCAGCGTTTTACTTGTGGATGATGTGATCACGACAGGCACCACACTGTCCCTGTGTGCCAAAGAACTCGCCAAAATTCCAGACCTCAGGCTCTACGTGGCGACCATGGCGGTTTCTGTTTAAGAAAAGTTAAAAAAAAGCAAATAAAGAATTAATCTATGTAAGTTTAAACAATGAAAACAATAAAAACAATGAAAACAATGATGTTGTTTTTCTGTACAGCCTTTTTATTCATCTCTTGTTCTGATAGTCAAGAAGATGAAGTTTTAGAAAATGATCTAGAATCTATTAATGTTGCCAGATTTACCTATCAAGCGGTAGGCGTTATGAATAATGGTAAATTCAGAATGACTGCTGATAGAAGTGACCTGTTAAAAGCTTTCAAATTGAATGAAGGTAAAGACCTTGCACCAGAATCAATTATTTTTCTTGAGGACAATGGAAAGATGTTCCTAAGAGTATATTCTAGTGATAACATTGTTTCCACGGTACAGATTAGTTTGAATCCTGACACAGGTTTCGTTCAAACAGAAGGCACAATTTGTGAGTCTAGTGCCTGTGCGACGGGTGGTGGCTGCCTGCCTGATGGTGACTATTGTACGGAATGCAAACCTCTGCCAAACTCTGAAGTTAAAGGCGATTGTAAAAGAACCACCTCAAGTGGGCCTATTCAACCTGACAACCCATCGTCAACACCAGCTTAACGGATGTAATAAGTAATGTTTTAAATACAGAGGACGGTGTGAGCTGTCCTTTTTTTATTGCAGAAGTTAGCTCCCCAAAAGATATTAAAGTTGAGAAAACGACAATATAAATTACCTCTGATAATACTCATATTATTTTGTGTTACGCAATGCGCCCAGCGTGGCAATCCCACTGGAGGTCCAGAGGATGAGGCACCGCCATCCATCGTGAGCGCTTTTCCTGCAAATTATTCCACAAACTTTGAGAATCAGCAAATTACAATACGCTTCAATGAGTTTGTAAAATTCAACGACCTGCAAAAGCAGCTGGTGATCTCACCACCACTCAAGAACCGCCCGATCATCCTGCCGCAAGGCGGTGTTGCCAAAGAAATCAGCATCTACATACGGGACACACTCAAGGACAATACGACCTACGTGCTGAATTTTGGGCAGAGTGTGGTGGATAATACAGAGGGGAATGCCTACCCGTTTTTGAAATATGTTTTCAGTACCGGGGCGGTAATTGATTCCCTAACGCTGCAGGGCAGGGTGAGCAGCGCGTTCAAGTTTAAGACTGATGATTTTGTAAGCGTGCTGCTCTATGAAGTGGATTCTACCTATACGGACAGTGCGGTTTATAACCAGGCTCCCAATTATGTGCTCAATACGCTGGACAGCCTTACTTCCTTTACCATGGAAAACCTAAAGGCGGGTGAATATCGCATGATTGCCTTAAAGGAAAAGTCCACAAACCTGCGCTTTAACCCAGCAGCAGATCGCATAGGTTTTGTGACGGGAAATATCACTGTACCCACTGATGAGGTCTATGACCTGCGCCTGTACGATCCCATCCCCCCGGCAGAGGTAAAGCGCGCTTTTGCAGTCTCACCGCGGCGCATAGATCTAGGTTATGTGGGCAGCAAGGATTCCATTGACGTGCGTCCATTCAACAGTGCAGACGTGCTGGAAAGCCGTTTTACCCAGATGGAGGATATTGATACGCTCAACTACTGGTTCAAACCGCGGGAGGGACTGGACAGCCTCATGCTGCGCGCCAGATATCGTGGCGTCGAGGATACACTCAAAGTACGCTTTAAAAAGAATGGCAAGGACAGTCTGACCCTAGAACAATACGGGAAGTTTTCCTTGCGTAGTCCTGCCCAGTTTCAGGCTGGCACGCCTATAACGAGTTTTGATAAAAGCAAGATGCTACTGATGGATATGGACAGTATCGCGATGGATTTTGACTTGCGGCTGGACTCGCTCAAAAACGTGATGAGCGTGGATTTCCCTAAAACCGAGAAACAACGCTACACACTGCAGCTACTGCCAGGTGCCGTAAACGATTTTCTGGGCAACCAGCTAGCGGATACGCTAGCGTTCAATTATTCCACCAAAAAGATTACTGATCTGGCGAATGTTATCGTCACACTCAAAAACGGTGATGATTTCCCCGTCATCGTCCAGTTGCTCAACTCCAGCGATATGACGGTGCTAGCCCAGGAACGCGCAGCAAAAAACAGGGTGGTGGAATTCAATTACATGGATCCCGGCAGCTTTCAGATTAGGATCATCTATGACCAGAATGACAATGGCCAGTACGACCCAGGTGATTTTTTACGCAATTTCCAACCTGAACGGGTGCAATATTCTCCAGTTTTCCCCGTGCAGTCTAATTGGGACGATATGCGTACTATAAATCTAGAGTAAACCGATCGCGGTCTTGAAGAAATTTCAGTTTGCTGCGGTAGTTCTGGATATGTTCTTTTTCTAGAGTTACCGTTTTTATTCCCTCGCTATCCCAGGGTTGTTCAAATAATGGTTCACCCAAAACATCGTAGGCCTGGGAATGGCCACAATAATCCATCCCTGTACCATCCTGTCCCACGCGGTTCACGCCTATGCAGTAAGCCATGTTTTCAATGGCGCGAGCTTTTAGTAATGAATCCCAAGCTCCCACTCGAGGCACAGGCCAGTTGGCCACATAGATTGCGGCATCATAATCCATCGTGTTCCGGGAATAAACGGGAAATCTAAGGTCGTAACAAATCTGCAGCAAGATCTTCCAGTCACGGTATTGTACGACCACTGGCTTTGATCCCTTATCATAGGTAAGTTGCTCTTTGGCAAGACTAAACGTATGGCGCTTGTCATAAACGGTGTGATCACCATTGGGTCGCATGAAGATTCCGCGATTGACAAAGCGGTTGCCGTCTTTAAACATGACGCTTCCATAGATGGCAAAAATACCTTTTTCAGCTTCGGTTTGCAGGTAATCGTAAATTTCTATTCCGTGAGCGTATCTCGCAGCATTCATGGAGAACCCAGTGGTAAACATTTCGGGCAAAATCACCAGATCTGTTTTACCCGCCAGTCCCGCTAATTTCTCGCTGAACATTTTCCTGTTTTTCCCAGGGTCTTCCCAGTGTAGGGGAGTTTGGATAAGGGTGGTGCGTAGGGTTTCCATCATGATGGTTTTGAAGTTCAAATGTAATCATACTATTTACCGACCAATATTTCGCATAAATCACGCTTTCTAAGCTCTCACTTTATGCGATCCTCTCGCTGTGCTAGTCGTTCGCAAGAAAAAATTATTCCGTAGCGACGGCTATGCAATCGCCGCCGCACCTACTCGCCCACTGCTATCGAAGCGTCGTGCCTTGATTGAGAGCTGATAAATCAAGATTTAAAAACGAAATCTCAGTCAGTAAATAGTATTAATGATGGATAGTGGTGGGGATGATTACGCTTTCGCGAAAGCGAAATACCCAAAAAAAATAAAAAGAAAATATTTGATACGTTGTTCCTATTTAATGCAATCTCAAAATCTAATCTGTGCAGATTCAAAATAAAAGTCATGTAATTTCAAAATATTATTTATGTAATTTCAAAATAAAAACTATGTAGATTCAAAATTTAATCCTAGATTGCAGGATATGTCATCTATAGAAAGGTCAATTTTACCGCAGATTGCAGAGGGTTTAAAACAGTACCCTATCGTTGCCCTGACTGGCCCCAGACAATCAGGAAAAACTACCCTGCTCAAAAAGTTTTTTCCAGAATACAGGTATGTGTCTCTAGAAAATCCTGACATAAGAGAGTTTGCGATTAGCGACGCTGCCAGTTTTCTAAATCAGTACGCTGACATGGTCATTCTGGATGAGGTACAACGGGTACCGCAACTATTTTCCTATTTACAAACGCTGGTGGACGACACCAGCAAAATGGGACAGTTCATACTATCGGGATCGCAAAATTTCCAATTGATGGAAAGTATCACGCAATCACTGGCAGGTAGGGTGGCGTTATTCAAGTTGTTACCGTTTGACAGCGGTGAATTGCAAAACGAAAACCTCTTGCCTAGCTCATGGGAAGAAAGCGTCGTCAAGGGATTTTACCCGGCGATTTATGATCGAGGACTGGATTCACCACGATTTTATTCCAACTATGTACAGACCTATGTCCAGCGAGACGTGGCCATGATTACCAATGTTCAGGACAAGAGCCGCTTTACAAATTTTCTGGGTCTGTGTGCCGCGCAACACGGGCAACTGCTTAATTTATCCAGCCTTGCCAAAAAATGTGGCATATCGCAACCCACCGCAAAGTCCTGGCTGTCGATAATGGAAAGCAGTTATCTGATTTTCCTATTGCAGCCTTATTATGAAAATTACAGCAAGCGTATTGTCAAAAGCCCAAAACTATATTTCTATGATACGGGACTTCTTGCCTATTTATTAGGGATTAGGCAAGCCTCTGATTTTTCTGATCAGGCGATCAAGGGGAGTCTTTTTGAAAATCTTGCCATAGCAGAAAGAGTAAAGCGTAATTTTCACGAGAACAGCTTGCATCAATACTGGTTCTGGCGGGATTCTGCAGGTAAAGAGGTCGATTTGCTGAAAAAGACTGGGCTGGCCTATGACATTTATGAAGTGAAAAGCACTTCTACCATCAGCAATAAACTGGTTTCTCACCTGCATTATTTTGATAAGCTGACTGACGGTGCCGTACGATCAAAGACGCTGATCTACGGTGGTGATGAAAGCCAAAAACGATCAGAGTTTGAAGTTATGAGGTGGTACGACTGATTAGTTTTAAGAATCAAATATTACACCCTATCCCGCTCATCCCTACTACCACCATCACGATCCTTGAGATCCTTTACGTCTTCTGCGCCAAAACTATAGCGTAAATAGAAGCTTACCTGCCTACTGTCACCGCCGCCGGCACCATTGATGCGCAGGGCTGGAAACTGCGTAGTGGCTTCCCATGGGGAGGTAAACAACACGTCATTGAAACTTAGTTTTGCCGTCCATTCTTTCCATTCTTTCTGAATTCCTAGACTCAGCGAGCCCAGCGGATCAGTCTGATACGTGCCACCCCAGACGGTAGGACCGCTGTACCATCCTGACGCTTCTGCCGTCCAGGATTTTGGGAAAGCGTAACTCGTCTGCGCATAACCTCCATAGGTAGTCTAATCGATGCTGATAAAACTGGGGTCTGTCGCCTGGTAATCGTTGTAGGTGACGTAGCCGCTCACATAGCCTGACCATTTATCTGTAAACTTAACGGGACTGCCTATGCTCAGGTTCCAGATCTGTTGATCTGCCACGTTTTGCAGGGATAGAAAGTTGCGCCCGCCAGGTAGCGCCTGTGTGATTTGCGCAAAAAAGTCATTGATATAAGAATAGCTAATGCTAGTAGTCAATTTATATTCAAACGTGTGCGACAACTTTAAGTTGTCAATGTATTGTGGTTGTAAAAAGGGATTTCCACGACTACTGCTCAATTCATTCAATTGAAACTCAAACGGATTGAGTGTGCTGTAATTGGGACGTTCAATGCGTCTACTATAGGTGAGGGACAAGCTATGTTTCCAGCTGGGTTTAAAGGTGAGACCACCACTGGGAAAGAGATTTACATAATCCCTCTCGACCAGCTGATCAGTTTGAGTGCTGGCGGTGATTAGATCGCCTTTGGAAACGGTCTGTTCCACGCGCAATCCCAGTTGGGCTTTCAACTCTGCCTGGCTTTCCTTTGATTTTGAGATGATACCAAAACTGTAATTGAGATACGCAGCCCTGATCTGCTCATCGTAAAAGAATCTATTGGAAAGCTGTGGATCAAGAGTTTGTACATTCCCGGCTATGTTCAGAAAATCAAAATCGTTATCGGTACTTACCGGACTGTATTTGATTCCCGTGGAAAGGTTTCCCCCCCAAAGCTTTGTTTCAAAATCAGCCTTTACCGCATAGATATCAATATGGATGGCAGTCTGCTGGCTGTTGATATCTTGGCTTAAGATCCGTCCCATGCCGTCACGGTAAAAGTTGGGTTGCAGATTATCAGTATCCCTTATAAACCGCCCGTAATCCAGGTCTGCGGTAAACACATTTCCCAGCGTATCTGCATAGCGATAGCTCAGGTTGCTGGATAGATTAAAGCTTATTGCATCAGAGCGATTGGGAGCCTCCAGTACGCTGTCCAGCTGCTGGCTAGGCCTGTCGATTAAAGGAGTGCGGTTTGAGCTTTGATTGTCGCTATTGCTGTAGTTCAGATTAAGGTTTGCACCTAGTGTCTGACGATCATTGACTCTATAATCCGTACGTAGGTTGAGGTTGTTGCGCTGGCCATTATAGATTGAGTTAGTCTGGTCGTCAAATATTTTATCACACTGCAGGCGATATAAATATAAAAACCCTGTGCTTCTACCCCAGTAGTTACTCAAATTTGCAGCAAGATCCCATTTACTGGATCTGTAAGTGAGGTTAACGCTTGTGTTTGCTCTAGGGTTCAATTCAGCGTCAGCATCTGGATTGAAAAGTCCTGCATTCACTGGTGAGATACCTATACGTTCCGGTTGTGGAAGAGTGGGTTCAGGTAGATTTCCCAGGGTCAATGTGTTTGCCGCGCTGCCTCGCAGTCCCTGTCCTTTAATGCTTTTTAGATTGATATTGATAATTCCACCGCTTCCCGCAGCATCGTATTTGGAAGATGGTTGAGTAATCAATTCTATGGTAGAGATATCATCTGCAGTAAGTGATCGCAAAAAGTTTTTGAGATCTTCCCCAGTTAGATATGACTGGCGGCCATTGATATAGTAGGTCACGCCACTGCGACCCTCAACAATCACGTTATCGTCATTGTCCAGTCGCACTCCAGGTGCGCGGCGCAGCAATTCCAGCGCGTTATCACCCGCCACGACCGCCATGGATTCTACATTGAGAACGGTCTTATCTGGCTGTATCTCTACAACGGGTTTTTGGGCGGTGACGGTGACTGCATCCAGCGTTGCAGCATATTCCTTGAGGATAATGTTTTCCAGTTTCTTGTTTTTGGCGGGCATGTTTAAACCGTTGCGATAGGTCTCGTAACCTGTGGTTTTTACCTCGATCTGGTAGTAATCTGCAGCAACGCTTTCAATGGTGAAACTTCCATCTGCACGGGTGATGGTCGCATAGACCGGATCGTCTAGTTTGTCATAAAGCAACACATTTATGTAGGCTAGTGGCTTATTGTTTGAGTCTGTTATTTTTCCTGTGAGTTGTTGAGGGTACGCTTTCGCGAAAGCAAAAAACACAGTCACCGCCCACCATTTCAAATTATCCATGACCTTTATTTATACTGCAAACCTGCTGGATAATCAATCACCACCAAAAATCTGAACGACGGAACGGCTTATATGGCGCTGAATGTACCGGGGCGATTCATCGCCGTATGCGGCGGCTTATCGATAAAGTCGCGGTGTGGCATGCTGATATTTATAAATTTGAACAAATACATAAATTATGAACAGAATCACGCTGATCATCTGCCTCATTGCCATATCGATCTGCCATGGATTGACGGCGCAAAACACCTATTTGAAAATCCAGGTGGATAAGGATCAAGAGATCAATTATCCAGAAAATACGCAGTTCTCCATCATTGATGAGAGGGGAAACGTACTCGTCGACCAGTCCAGCCTAGGCAAAGTTTTTGAAGTGGAAGATCCTGTTGAGTTACGAGTTAAAACTAGCTGGAATCCTAAGGTTGAAATTTATAAGCTTAGGGCTGGTGCAAGTGTATCCATCGCAAGTCACGACCATGATGCGTCTGATAATTACCACCAGCGCATGCCCATTACTGATGATGCACAAATGGAGCTGAGTGGCGGAGTCTCCATTGTCAAAAAAGGTTTTTACGGAAACTAAAGATGGTCGCGGCAACAATGCCAGAATAGAATTCAGCAATGGGATTGTATTTACGCATAGGAACGGTGCTGCCAGTTTCTCACGTAATGGAAAAGATCTAGAACACACAGGGAAGTATGTGGTAGATTACAGCGATGGGAAACTAAAACTGAGTTATAATCCGTATAATACGGAGGTTTGATTTGTGATTGAAAAAAACTAAATTTACATACAACAGCTGTGTTATGGAATCTTCAATTAGTAGAATAACCTCTAATCCTGAAATATGCCACGGCAAACCCGTAATTAGAGGTTTGAGGTATCCCGTAGAAACATTACTCCAATTAATGGCTTCAGGAATGAATGATGATGAGATTCTTGAAGACTATCCTGATCTAGAGCGAGAAGATCTTAAAGCTTGTTTGCTATTTGCCTCAAGATTTATGCAGATGAGGGGAGTCCACACACTGGCATCATGAAATATCTGGTAGATGCGCAGTTGCCTAAAAGCCTTCTTATTATAATTAGGGAACTGGGATTTGATTGTATCCATACACTAGACCTGCCGCAGGGTAACCTTACTAGTGACATAGAGATCAGCAGGTATGCTACACAGAATAAGTACGTGGTGATCAATGGACAGCCAGAATATTAACTGATTATTAAAACTGGGAATATTCAAAACAACCATCTTCTCAAAGTATTAAAAGAAAATTTCTGGAGATAGGTGTTTCTTTTAGTGCAAGTTCCTGTATTGAATTGTTCCACGACAAGTTTGTGGTGAGGTAACATGATATTGTTACTTTGTTTCCTCTTTTAGACTATCAAAAGTCCATGAAATTCAATTCATACTAATGCTATATAAATGTCAAAAAAACCAATAAGTAGACTTTTAACAGTCCGTCTAAAAGAATTATCTCTTCTTATAGGCATCTACTTTATTGCCAGCTGGCTGTACCGCGCAACGGTATGGGGAAACGGTTCTGCTTTTAGTAGTGGCTGGGACCGGCTTTTCAACTGGTGGGCCTGGTGGGATGGCGGTGGTATGCAATATGCGCTCATGTTACTGGCGACGGGGATCATCTGGTTTTTTATCTTCCGCATTTTTGCACACTGGCCACTCTTGCGGCGCTTATGGTTGCATCTTCTGGGACTGCCCATTTTTATACTTTTCAGCTGGAAGATTTATTATGCCATTTGCGATGCGGTGGGCATGGGGCACCTTGGGGAATACGGCCAGGTGTGGGACATTTACATTCCCGGGCTGGTCTATTTTGTACAATTCGGTGCGATGCATGCCTATGAATATTATGTGATCAACCAGCGCAAGCTGCGTACAGAAATCGAGCTTAATAATATTGCGCTCAAGAACGAGTTGAGCGCAATTAAGGCGCAGCTCAACCCTCACTTTTTATACAATGTATTCAATTCCATCAGCGCGAGTGTGCCAGAAGAAATGGAGGACACGCGGGAGATGATTGCGCGTCTCAGTGATCTCTTCCGCTATCAGTTAAAGGCTAGCCGTGAGGATACGGTGACATTGAGAGAAGAATTGGAATTTGTGGAGAAGTATCTGGAGTTGGAAAAATTACGCTTTCGCGAAAGATTACAAACCCACATTCACGTACCAAAAGAACTACTGGAGAATCAGGTACCGCCCATGATACTACAGCCGCTGGTAGAAAACGCCGTAAAGCATGGTATTTCCCCGCTGATCGAGGGCGGTAGGGTGGATGTGTATATTACAACTGAGGATGAACGTCTGGTTTTTGAAATAGCAGACACGGGAACAGGCATTCATCCCACAGAAAAGAAAAACATATTTGATCGCGGCGTGGGTCTGGGTAATACGCAATTAAGGCTACAAAAAATGTTTAATAGCAGTATAGAGTTGTATGAAAATCAACCGCAGGGACTGCGAGTAAAGTTCACTATTTAAGAATGAAAATAATCCAGCCTTGAAAAAAGTAATTATTGTTGACGATGAGGATGCAGGCCGCACCCTGATCAATCAATATCTAAAGCACCATCCAGATATGATTGTGATGGGTGAGGCAAACAACGGTGTGGACGCGATATCCATTATTAATAAATTCAAGCCCGATCTTGTTTTCATGGATATACAGATGCCTGGCATGACTGGATTTGAGGTTCTGGGACATCTGGATGAATTGCCAGATATCGTTTTTAGTACTGCCTATGATCAATATGCCTTAAAGGCATTTGAGGTGCATGCAGTAGACTACCTGTTAAAGCCTTACACGAGGGAGCGCTTTAATACTGCGTTAGAAAAAGTTAAATCCAGAACGACTGCAGAACATATCGCCCCACTCGCCGAAGAGCAACTTTCTAGAAAAGAGATGTATCCCACACGTATTATAGTTCAGAAAATGGACAGGTACGTCACGCTGGACACTGCGACAATCTTGTATCTGGAGGCCTATGGTGATTATTCAAGGATATTTAGTGCTAATGATATTTTTCTAGGCAACCACGGTCTAGGGGATATGGAAAACAAACTGGATCCGGTAAATTTTATGCGCGTCCACCGCAGTCATATCGTGCGCGTGGATCAGATCAGTGAGATCAGTAAGATAGGTAAGGGGTTTGTGCTTACCCTAAGCAATGCTGTAAAAGTCAGGGTAAGCCGTACCTATGCAGACAGGATTAGGCAGATGATGGTCTAGTTATAAGATTCTTTTCTCGTGAGAGATGGTCTAAACTTTTCTGATAACAGGGTTTATATCGCTTTCGCGAAAGCGTAATATTTAACACCACTAATTACCTCGTAATAACAATCAATGCCTTGTTGATTTTGTATAGCTGTTATGAAGTTTCTCTCTAAATCACTTATGATTCATTGCAGAGATTATAGACCTCTATTTGTAAGTATTCAATTCAGCAAAATATCAAAGTCATTGGTGGCCAATGCGTTTATCTGCCGTTCTAGCGGTAAGGGCTTTCATAATCCAGATAATCATGAAAAATTCTGATTGATAAAAAAGCATTATTTTAAGTAAACTGATGAAGATCCATCAATCAAATTCACTCATAGTTTTGAATCTAGTAAAATAAACATGTAACCAGTTGATTGTTAAGGATTGGGTGTTAATGTTTACGATGGTGTTTCTTTTTTTGCTTTTTTTGTTAGGAAAATCTAAAAACAGAAAAGTTGATTGCGTTACTACCTAACAATGTGTGGATTCGATAAATAATCTTTTTCAATCATGCTGTGTAGTTGTAATTTAAGTGTTCACCCTTTTCAAAATTAATGTTACACCCCAACAGATAATTTTTTTTGCCCACAATTGAATAAAATACAGATGAATAGATTTTTACTTCTAATTATAGCTTTAAGCAGCTTTTATTATAGCAGTGCACAATTAGCTGCGGGAGACATTGCCTTCATAGGTTGGAATACCGATACGCCTGATGGATTTGCCTTTATTACATTGAAAGATATTCCTGCAAATGAGGTCATTTATTTTACGGAGCAAGGCTGGAATAGTGCTAATGCCCAGTGGTATGTAAATTCAGAATCTCATCTTTTGTATACTGCGCCATCTGGTGGACTTTCAATTGGTGATATTGTAGAAATTACAGAGGAGGCATCTGCTAACACCTTCAGAGTTACAACGGGAACGGTTTCAATAGCGTCAGGTACGAGTTTTAACTTGTCAGCAGGTGACAATATGTTTGCCTATCAGAGTAGTTCTGGGGCAGCACCGGCAACACCAGTATTTCTGGCAGGATTGTATGGAGATGATAATTTTGTCCACTCTACCGGTTGTGATGCTGCCTCAGGATGGTTTGACTGTGCAAATTGTAGCGTGGCAGGTCAGAACTGTAGCACTACTAGCACATCTACTTCTGGGCTACCAGCAGGCCTGACGAATGGAACAAATGCTATTGCACTTTTTTCAACTGGTTCAGAAGACGATAATGCAAAATATAATGGAATCTTAACAGGCGATGCTGATACTGTAAGAGCTTTGATCAATGACAGGACTAATTGGGTTAGTGATAATACTACTCCTTATGCCATACAGCCAGCTAACTATCCTACACCTGTAATAACTGGAACGGTAGCTAATACCGCCCCTACGGCATCCTCATTTACCACATCTAACGGTCCTTTTGAAGATCTTACCTATACGTTTGCCACTTCAGACTTTGGCTATAATGATGGCGATGGTGATCCTTTAAACAACTTATTGATTGAATTATTGCCTGCTGCAGGAACTCTTTATGTAGATGCTAATGGCAACGACGCATTGGATGGTGGAGAGGCATTGTCAAACGGTTCAACTGTATCAAAGGCAAATCTGGATTCCGGCAACCTGCAATATATCCAAAATGGATCCACAAATACCTCTTTTCAATTTGAGGTCAATGATGGCACAGAAAATAGTACGGGTAATTATATTGCTACATTGAATGTGACGCCGCGACCCACCGTGACGCTGTCGTTGAATAGAACATCGTTTGCAGAGTCTGTTACGACTCCCGTTACGGTAACTGCTACGCTCTCAAACGCCTATCCTAATGATGTAACGGTAAACCTGAGCTTTTCAGGAACGGCACAACTAAATTCAGACTATACACGAGCTGCAACCTCTATTACTGTTACAAGTGGTAATACCACAGGTACAACGACCTTTTCACCCGTCAACGATGCGGTTGTAGAGGCTGACGAGACTATTATTGTCGATATTAATTCTGTAAATAACGGCTCTGAAAGTGGGGTTCAGCAGGTTACGTACACCATACAAAATGATGACACGGCTACTGTCACTATCGCTAATGTGAGTGGTAACGAAGATGACGGAGCAATAACAGTAACCGTAACTGTAAATAATGCTGTTGATGGTGGTTTTGATGTTGATGTTAGCACGGCAGACAACACAGCAACCACAGCAGACTCTGATTATACTGCAGTTACAAATCAAACCTTGAGTTTTACAGGAACAGCTGGGGAATCAGAAACCTTTACAGTAACTCCCACGGCAGATGCCACCTTAGAGCCAGATGAGAACTTTCTTATTGGCATGACAGGATTATCACCGGCAACAGTGTCATCAAGTGATATCGATATTACTGATGGAGCAACAGTAACGATTTTAAAGGATGAAAAGATAGCTACTTTTCCATATCAAGAAGGTTTTGAGAGCGGTAACGGCGGGTGGGTCGCTGGTGGAACAAATAGTTCTTGGCAACTGGGAACACCATCTGGTCCTATCATCAATACAGCGGCTGAGGGAAGTAATAGTTGGGCAACAGATAACGCAAGTGGTTTTTATAATTATAGTGAGGATTCTCATGTGACCAGTCCAGTGTTTGATTTTTCTGCAACAACCGGTCAAGACCCTGTTATCACTTTAAAGGTCTGGTGGGAAACCGAGCCTTCTTGGGATGGTAGTTTTATAGAATCGAGTGTGGACGGTGGTTCTACCTGGGTGTCATTAGGAGACGTAGGAACAGGTACTAACTGGTATACGGGCAATACTCAAGCATCTGGTGCACGCCCTGATAGAGCAGCTAAATGGAATGGTAGTGGTGGTAGTTGGGTGACCGCAGAAAACTCCCTTACCGGTCTAGCTGGAGAGAATGCTGTGCAATTGCGAGTAGCTTTTGCCTCAGAGACTGGTGGGCCTAATTTTGACGGTTTTGCATTTGATGATGTAGTAATCTCAGTACCTGGTGCCCCTGTGGTAACTAGTGTTATGGCTACAAACGCCGATGGCATTTACAATATTGGCGATATCATCACGCTAGAAGTGAAGTATGATCAAGCGGTAAATGTAGATGTTACAAATGGCACCCCATTACTAGAATTAGAAACTGGCACCACAGATCAGAACGCAATCTATGTAAGTGGTAATGGAACTGATACCCTTGTTTTTGAGTACACCGTTCAGTTAGGAGATACTTCTCAAGATTTAGACTACACGTCAACTACCGCTTTAGCATTAAATGGTGGTGAGATTAGTGCTGTCTTAGGTGGAATAGCAACAGATAATACGCTCCCTGCACCAGGTGCAGCAAATAGTCTAGGGGCTAACAAGTCGATTGTAATTAATACTATAGAGGCACCCACCTACGCCTTTGACACCTACATCTACACCGGTGGCAACGCAAATGTGGACAACCTTACCGCCTTGCTTACGGGCAATGCCGGTAGTAGCTTTAAGGTATACGATGCCGCCACTGGGGGCAATGAAATCAGTAGCGGCACAAACCTTACAG
The DNA here is from genome assembly GCA_963740155.1 of uncultured Flavobacteriaceae bacterium. Lineage (GTDB taxonomy): Bacteria > Bacteroidota > Bacteroidia > Flavobacteriales > Flavobacteriaceae > Nonlabens. Next base: position 308,284 of record CAVUDE010000007.1, read on the forward strand.
ACGATACCACTGTATATGCCGTACAAGTAATTAGTAGTACAGAAAGTAGCTCCCGTCTAGCTATACCAGTGAACGAGATATGTAGTCCAACTCAAAATGTGAGCAGTGGTGCAACGGTGGCAGACCTCATCGCTACACCATTAACAGGACAGATTGCCAGATGGTACACCACCGCAAGTGGCATTACTGCTCTGGCAAGCACTAATGTATTGAGCTCCCAGATATATTATGTGGAACAGGGACGTGCTGCTAGTGTACAGACACTGGGTTCTGGTTTTACGCAGCCATTCGGCGTGAATGTAGATGCTGCTGGAAATATTCTCATAGCAAATACTAGTGCTGCCAACATCAAACGAATGGATTCAAACGGAAACAACATAATCACCTTAGGATCTGGTTTTGCTAATCCTTTTCACGTGGCGGTAGATGCCGCCGGCAACATCTTGGTCGCAGATACAAATAATAACGCTATCAAGCGAATGGATTCCAACGGGAACAACATTATGACCTTGGGACCTGGTTTCGCTAGGCCTTCACGTGTGGCGGTAGATGCTACCGGTAACATTTTAGTGGCAGATCAAGATAATAATGCGATTAAGCGCATGAATTCTAGCGGAAACAATATAGTCACTTTGAATTCTAGTTTCAGTTTTCCCACCGGTGTGGCAGTAGATGCTGTGGGTAACATATTAGTGGCTGATTTTGGTAACAATGCTATTAAACGAATGGATGCCAGTGGAAGCAATATAGTCACCTTAGGATCAGGTTTTAGCCAGCCTGCCGATATTGCGGTAGATGCCTCGGGCAAAATCCTAATTGCAGATCGTGGTAATAACGCGATTAAGCGTATGGACTCCAATGGGAGCAATATAGTTACCTTAGGATCCGGATTCAGTTCTCCTACTGGCCTAGCGGTAGATGAATCAGGAAACATCCTAGTTGCAGATACTGGGAATAGTGCTGTCAAGAGGATCAGCGCGGCGCAAACTTCCAACAGAGTTGCGGTGCAGGTGAATGTGGATAATGAATTTACAATCAACGACCCTACGATAGCAGAGGGCGATACGGGAACCAGTAACTTAAGTTTTACGGTTAGTCTTGACAGCCCTGCACCCGCAGGAGGTGTGACTGTGGATTATACCACAAGTAATGGAACAGCCACGGCAGGAATAGATTACACAGCAGCAAGTGGAACGGTAAGTTTTGCTGCAGGCGAGACCAGCAAGACGATAGACGTCACCGTGAATAGTGATGCGATTGTGGAACTCGACGAGACACTAACCGTGACCCTATCAAATCCCACAGGAACAAATGTGGTCATAGCAGACAACTCTGGAACGGGAACAATCACAAACGACGATGCAGCAATGGTAACCATAGCCAATGTTGCGGTAAACGAGAACGCCGGCACGGCGACCATCACGGCAACACTCGACAATGCGGTAGATGGTGGTTTTGATGTGGATGTGTCCACCTCAGATAATACCGCCACGACGGCAGATGGCGACTACACGGCTGTAACAAGTCAGACACTCACCTTTTCAGGATCGGCAAACGAGATGCAGACCTTTACGGTAACCATCGGCGGAGATACCAAGGTCGAGATCGATGAACTTGTAGATATCGCGATGAGCAACCTAGTGGCGACCACAGTATCTTCTGGCGATATAGACATCACAGACTCCGCAACCCTCACTATTCTAAATGACGACAGCGCAACGGTTACAATTGCAGATGTAAGCGGGAATGAAGACGATGGTGCGATCACCGTCACGGTCATAGTGGACAGTGCAGTTGATGGCGGCTTTGATGTGGACGTCTCAACAGCAGACGGTACGGCCACGACAGCAGATTCGGACTATATACCTGTCACAAGCCAGACCCTGACCTTTTCGGGAACAGCAGGAGAAACAGAAACCTTCACCGTAACACCTATTGCAGATTCAATGGTAGAGCCCAATGAAACTGTTATCATAGGCATGAGTGGATTGTCAACTGTAATGGTGGCATCAGGCGATATTGATATTACAGATGGTGCAATAGTGACTATCATAAGTGATGATAGTAATGCATTGAGCATAAACGACCCAAGCGTAGCCGAGGGAGATGTTGGATCTACCATATTACAGTTTACGGTATCTTTAGATGCTCCAGCTCTCGCGGGAGGTGCATCGGTAGATTTTTCAACCGCTAACGCAACTGCAATTGCAGGAAGTGATTATATCGCAACCACGGGTAAGATAAGTTTTGCTGCAGGCGAGACCAGCAAGACCATAGACGTCACCGTAAATAGCGATGCGATTGTGGAACTCGACGAGACACTAACCGTGACCCTATCAAATCCCACAGGAACAAATGTGGTCATAGCAGACAACTCTGGAACGGGAACAATCACAAACGACGATGCAGCAATGGTAACCATAGCCAATGTTGTGGCAAACGAGAACTCTGGAACCGCAACAGTCACCTTAGCAGTGGACAATGCAGTGGACGGTGGTTTTGATGTGGATGTCAGTACAGCAAACAATACGGCAACCACGGCAGATGGAGATTACACGGCTGTAACAAGTCAAACACTCACCTTTTCAGGATCGGCAAACGAGATGCAAACCTTTACGGTAACCATCGGCGGAGATACCAAGGTTGAGATCGATGAACTTGTAGATATCGCGATGAGCAACCTAGTGGCGACCACAGTGTCTTCTGGCGATATAGACATTACAGACTCGGCAAAGCTAACTATTGTCAATGATGATAGTGCTACCGTAACGATAGCCAATGTAAGCGGGAATGAAGACGATGGCGCGATTACCGTCACGGTCATAGTGGACAGTGCAGTTGACGGCGGCTTTGATGTGGACGTCTCAACAGCAGACGGTACGGCCACGACAGCAGATTCGGACTATATATCTGTCACAAGCCAGACCCTGACCTTTTCGGGAACGGCAGGAGAAACAGAAACCTTTACCGTAACGCCCATTGTAGACTCAATGGTAGAGCCCAATGAAACTGTTATCATCGGCATGAGTGGGTTGTCACCTGTAATGGTAGCATCAGCCGATATTGATATTACGGATGGTGCAATAGTGACTATTTTGAATGATGATTCCGTTTCAGTGACTAGCGTAAGTTCAACAACGCCTAACGGGACTTACAACACCGGTAGTGTCATAACTGTAACCGTGCAGTTTAGTGAGGCGGTGACCGTGACGGGTGCACCACAGATTACACTGGAAACAGGAACTACAGATCAAACTGCAAACTACACCAGCGGTAATGGTACAAGCACACTTTCCTTCAACTACACCGTACAGCCCAGTGATAGCTCATCAGATTTGGGTTACGTCTCAACGAGTGCGCTTAGCCTAAACGGTGGCAGTATTACTGATGCTGTGGGTAATCCAGCTATTCTCACTTTACCTACCCCAGCTACTGCTGGAAGTTTAAGCGCTAATAAGGATATCGTGATTCAGGGTAGAGTAGATCCTGTTATTACATTTAACAATATCACCGCCACTTATGGTGATGCAGATATTACGCTTGCTGCTACTTCAAACAGCTCTGGAAATATTACCTATAGCATCCTACCTGGCGGTACAGGTTCTGCCTCACTTTCTGGTATAAATAATCGCATTGTTGATTTGGGTAACGCAGGTACTGTAAACATTAGATTGACGCAGGATCAAACTACACTTTACAATCAAGCAATTAGGGATATCGTACTTACCATTAATCCTGCAAACGCAACCGTTACGGCCAGCCCGCAATCTAAGATCTACGGTGTAAATCTCACATTGGACAACACCGCTTTTATCACCTCTGGTCTCGTAAATGGTGACACCGCAGCTTCTTTGGGTTGGAATTCTGCCACGATTACTTCCGTTACAGGAATTGATTCTAATACTACGTCCAGCGTGGGCGCCTACACAGATGAAATCGTCATAGGTGGGCTTTCCAGCCCTAACTACAATGTGGCTTTTGTTGATGGTGATCTTACCATCATACCACGTCCTGTGTCGATTACAGGTCTCACCGCAGCCGATAAGATTTTTGATGGCAATACTACTGCGGTTGTAAATGAAACTGGTTTTATCGTTAACGATCTGGTGGACAACGATAATACTTTACCTAATGGTGAAACCATAGATGCTTTGAATGGTAGTTATGATTTCGCTTCCGCGAATGTTGGTAGCAACATACCCGTGAATGGAACACTAGCTCCCACCGGGTCTAATGGCTTCTCGGCAAGTAACTATTCAATTACCGAGGCTTCAAACATGACGGCAAGCATTCTTACCGCTGCCAGAGTTACAGATGTAGTTTCGTTATCGCCAGACGGGAATTATGCTACTGGACAGACCATTCAGATTCAAGTGATGTTCGCAGAGTCTGTGGACGTGACTGGAACCCCTCAACTTATACTTGAGACAGGTGCCATCGATAGATCGGCAAATTATCTTTCCGGTTCAGGATCCAAGATTCTGCTGTTTAATTATATGGTCCAAGCAGGTGATAATACCAGCAACCTCAATTATGTGGACACCTCATCATTGATTCTTAATGGTGGTACGATACAAGATCCCGCAGGAAATGCTGCAAATCGCACATTACCAGCCGTCAGTTCACCTAATAGTTTGGGCAGCAATAGCTCATTGGTGATACTGCCTAACTCGACCCTGTCCATCATCGCCACTGTACAAGCGGCAGAAGACATGACAGATGGCGAATTCACCATCACCACAGATAGCCAGTTTGTAACAGATACTCAGGTAAACTTCAACGTTACCGGTACCGCTACACAAGGCATAGATTTTTCAAATCTGGGAACCAGTGTAAACTTCCCGGCAAATACGTCATCAATCACCCTGCCTGTTTCGGTCATTGCAGATAATCTGGATGAAATGAACGAGACGGTAATTGTAACCCTTACCGGTACAGATAACATGAATGTACTCGTGGGTACAAGCGATACCGCTACGGTAACGATAATGGATGATGATGATACACCGGTTGTTACGCAAAATCAGAGCTTCACGGTACGTGATGTAGAACTACCAGGCTTTGTAATAGGAACTGTGCTCGCTACAGATGCAGATGCTGGTACTACATTCCAAAACTGGGATATCACCAGTGGTAATCCTACTACTGAGTTCGGTATCAATTCCAACGGGGAGATCTTCGTTGATAATGCAGCTGCCCTGGATTCGAGTACCACGCCTCAATATGTTTTAGGCATTACCGTAAGTGATGGTACAAACACCAGTTCGGTGGAAACGGTGACAATCAACGTGATTCCTAATGCCGCACCCGTGGCAAATGATGATACCGCTTTCGCGAATGAGAATAACGCATCAACATTCAATGTAACAACAAACGACACGGACAGCGACGGCACCGTGGATGTCTCTACGGTTGACCTTAATCCAAGTACTGCTGGACGACAAACTAACATTGTAATTTCAGGTGAGGGGGTTTACGTTGTTGATAATTTAGGAAACGTCACATTTACTCCTCAGACGGGTATTACTGGTACATCGACTGCTACTTACACTGTTTTGGATAATAATGGCGATGTGTCTAACACGGCATTGATAACCGTTAACATCAACGCTGCACCGATTGCGGTAGACGATGTGGCAAACACTTCACCTGGGGTTGCCACTATGATCAACATCCTAACAAACGACTCTGACAGCGACGGGACCTTGGCCATGGGCAGTGTCGATCTGGATCCATCGTCACCGGGCCGCCAGGCGAGCTTTTGCCCGAACCAGGGCGTGTTTGCCGTTGACGGGATGGGCGTTGTGACCTTCTCGCCGCAGGCGGGCTTCAGTGGGGTGACCACGGCCAGCTATACGGTGAGTGACGATCTTGGCGCGACCAGTAATATAGCGACCATCACGGTGACGGTCAACGACGGCACCGTGGCGGTGGATGACATGGCGATGACCAACGAGGATACGCTGGTGAGCATAGACGCAGCGGCAAACGACACGGATACGGACGGCATGGTGGATGCATCGACGATCGACCTGGATCCGGCGACGGCAGGCCAGCAGACCAGCTTTACGGCCATGGGCGAGGGAACCTACCAGCTCAACATGGGCATGGTGGACTTCACGCCGGACGCAGGCTTCAGCGGCGCCAGCACGGCGAGCTATACGATAGGCGACGACCTGGGCGGCACGTCCAACGTTGCCACCATCACGGTTACGGTCAACGACTCACCCGTGGCGGTGGATGATGTGGCGACCACCGAGCAGGACATGATGGTGAGCTTTGACATTTTGGCAAACGACAATGACACCGATGGGATGATCGACCCTGCGACGGTGGGCCTCGACCCCGCGACCGCGGGCTTCCAGGACACCATCGCGGTGATGGGCGAGGGCAGCTTCAGTGTTGACAACATGGGCATGGTGACTTTCGTGCCAGAGATGGGCTACGTGGGAAGTTCTACCATTACCTATACGGTGGGCGACGACAACGGCGCCACCTCAAACCAGGCGGACATCACGGTAACGGTAACCCCCGCACCGGAGGCCTTCCCATACGTACAGGACTTTGACATGTTCAGCCAGAGCTCTACCAGCAGCGGCTGTACAAACAGCATCGACCTGGACGAGTTCTGGACAAACGTGAGGACTGATGATACGGACTGGCGTGCGGACCCGCAACGGCACGACATCGGGAAGCACCGGCCCATCGGTGGACGCAGCACGCTGGGAACGGCAGACGGCTATTACCTGTTCATAGAGGCATCCAGCTGTGACAACAACGACGTTGCGGAGCTGCTTACCCCCGAGATAGACCTTACGGGTGCGAGCGCACCCATAGATATGTCCTTCTGGTACCACATGCTGGGCACCGAGATGGGTACCATCGAGGTAGATGTGCGCACGCGCAGCAACCCCACCTTCGTAAACGTGGTTCCACAGTTTACCGACAACCAGGACCTGTGGCAACAGATAGTGACCGACGTATCCAGCTATGCTGGTGAGGTCGTCCAGTTCAGGTTCACCGGAACAACCGGCACGGGCTTTAGAAGCGACATGGCGATCGACGACTTCATGGTAGCCCCGGCCCCTGCTGCGCAGGTGGTGAACGTAACTTCTACTAATATGGATGGTCTGTATGTGGTGGGCGACGTGATCGACATCCAGGTGGAGTTTGACCAAATAGTAATAGTAAACGGCGCGCCCTCACAACTGCTGCTGGAGACCGGTGTAGTGGATCGCGAGGCGATTTACACGGGGGGCAGTGGCAACACGGTTCTCAACTACAGATATACCGTACAGCGTGGCGACCTGAGCCCTGACCTGGCCTATGAGTCTGCGATGGCGATCACCCTGAGGGGCGGCGGCAGCATCCAGGATACCTTTGGCCGCGATGCCAACCTGAACCTTCCGGTTCCGGGGACGGCAGGCTCGCTGAGCGACAACAAGGGCCTGGAGATCAGGTTCAGCAACAACCCATTGGCGGTTGACGATACGGCAAGGGTTCCCTTCCAGACCGCCGGCACGGTGGACGTTACCCTTAACGACAGCGACAGCGACGGGATGATAGACGTGGCCACGGTCGGACCTTGACCCATCCGTGCCCGGTACCCGCAACACGGACGTGACGACCCCCGCGGGCAGGTTCGTGGTGGACGCCATGGGCGTCGTGACCTTTACCCCCGCCACCGGCTTTGCGGGCGACGCCACTATCGGATATACCATCAACGATGACCAGGGCGCGCTATCAAACGTGGCCACGATCACCTTTACGGTGGGGCAGCCCACCATTGATGCCTTCCCCTATGCGGAGGACTTTGAGAACAACCAGGGTGGCTGGGCATCATCCGGCACGTTGAGCTCGTGGGAGTTCGGCACGCCGAGCAACGCGATCATCGACCGGGCGGCCTCGGGCAGCAATGCGTGGGTGACCAACCTGGACGGGGACTACAACCTGGACGAGGAGTCACAGGTGGCCAGTCCGATATTCGACTTTTCCGGCCTGGCGCGGGATCCACAGATCTCGCTGAACGTATGGTGGGACCTGGACGACGGCTTTGACGGCGTGGCGGTCCAGTCATCGGTAGACGGCGGTATGAGCTGGCAGCTGGTGGGCAGCCAGGGCAGCGGCCAGAACTGGTACAACGACAACAACATCCTGGACATGCCGGGTGGCCAGCCGCAGGGCTGGACGGGCAGCCAGGGGCTCAAACGGCTATAGGCTGGCGGGCAACACCCTGACCGGCCTTGCCGGGCAGTCCGGCGTGCAGCTGCGCGTGGTACTTGCCTCCGACGACATATTCGTGGTGGAGGGCTTTGCCTTTGACGACGTACAGATATTCGTGCCGGGTGAGATAGAGGTATCCGGTAACGGCAGCGTGATCGCGGATGGCGACACCACCCCCGCGCTGAACGACGATACGGACTTCGGTCAAGTGGGCGTGGGCAACACGCTTATTAGAACCTTTACGATTACCAACAATGGCATGGATGATCTTGAGCTCGACCCATCAGCACCGGTGACCCTATCGGGCCCTGGTGCCGCCCGATACAGGGTGAGCGCGCAGCCGGTATCTACCGTCGCGGCAGGTACATCGAAGATCTTCAGGATCGAGTATGCACCCACCGCACAGGGCACGGACGATGCGACGGTGACGGTCAACACGCTGAACACGATCGATCCGGAATACAGTTTTGACATCACCGGGGAGGCAGTACCGTTCATCGAGTTTGCAAATGCAGGTGGAATGGGCGATGAGAGTGTTTCTTCAGCTTTCGCGGAAGCGGAACTATCAGAACCATCAACCCAGACCATCACCGTGGACTATGTGGTGAGCGGCACGGCAGATCCCGCCAGCGACTTTACGCTGACGGGTGGTACGGTGAGCTTTGCACCAGGCGACGTTACCGAGGATATACTGATCGACATGATCGTGGACGACATGGTCGTGGAGACCGATGAGACGGTGGTCATCACCCTTATCAACCCCACCAACGCCATGCTGGGCACGGTGACCGAGTTTACCTATACTATCGGGGACAACGACAGCGCCGCGCTGACCATCATGGATGCAAGCGGTAGCGAGTCGGGTGGCCCGATCACGGTGAGCGTGACCCTGGACAGCGACGTGCAGGGCGGCTTTACGGTGGACGTGGGCTCACTGGACGGCACGGCGACCACGGCAGATATGGACTATACAGCGGTGAACACGACCCTTACCTTTGCCGGTACGGCGGGTGAGGTACAGACCCTGACCGTGGATCCGATCGACGACAACACCTATGAGTGCGACGAGGGCCTTACACTGGAACTAAGCAACCTGGGTGCGATCATGACCAGTGCGATCGACCTGACGGATACCGCGACGGTGACCATCACCAATGACGACGATGCCTTTGAGTACGGTGCGGCGGCCTACTGCCAGGACGACACGGGCCCATCAGCGATCGTCTCGGGCAACGTTCCCGGCGGCGTTTTCAGCAGTACGCTGGGACTGGTGATCGACCCGATCACGGGAACCATTGACGTATCCGCATCACGCCCCGGCATCTATGACGTGACCTATACGGTGGCGCAGTGCAACAGCTACAGCGAGATGGAGACCGTCGAGATCAACACGGTGGACGATGCGACCTTTGCCTACAACAGTACGACCTACTGCCAGGACGATGCAGACCCGGTGGCGACCATATCCGGGAATACCGGTGGGGCGTTCACCTCCGGCCCGGGACTCGTGATCAACCCATCCAACGGCGTGATCGACCTATCGGCATCCGTTGCGGGGACATATACCGTTACCTATACGACCGGCGGGCAGTGCCCTGCGAGCAGCACCCAGATGGTGACCATAGACGCGGTGGACGACGCGACGTTCAGCTACCCGGCTTCCAGCTACTGTGCGGCGGGTGTTGACCCTACCCCCACGGTGACCGGAACGACCGGCGGAAGCTTTACCTCCGGCGCAGGCCTGGTGATCGACCCATCGACCGGTACGATCGACCTGTCCGCATCGACGCCTGGGCTCTATGCGGTTACCTACACGACCACGGGCAGCTGCGACAGCAACCTGACCGTATCGGTAAGGATCAACACGCAGGACGACGCGACCTTTGCCTACAACGCGAGCACCTACTGTGCGGACGAGGCGGATCCGATCCCATCGCTATCCGGCACCACTGGTCGGGCCGCTATAGTTCCACGGGAGGCCTTGCGATCAGCCCGACGACCGGTGTGATCGACCTATCCGCTTCAACGCCCGGCACCTATGTGGTGACCTATACGACGCCAGGCGTGTGCGGAAGCAGCAGTACGGCAAGTGTTACGGTGAATGCCGTGGGCATCCCTGCCTTCAACTATCCGGCGACCACCTTCTGTGCGGACTCCACCGACCCGAGCCCCGCGATACAGGGAACCACCGGCGGTACGTTCGGTGCGGGCGCGGGACTCGTGATAGACCCGAATACCGGTACCATCGACATAAGTGCATCTGCCACGGGATCCTATACGGTAACCTATACCACTCCCGGGCCCTGTAGCGACACCGGTACCTTTGACCTGAGGATCGCACCGCTGATGGATGCGACCTTCAGCTACCCACGTGCCAGCTACTGCAGCAATGATGCCGATCCGGTGGCACTGATCTCCGGCGCGACCGGTGGGACGTTCTCATCGACGGGCGGTATCGCGATCAACCCGTCCAACGGTGCGGTCGACCTGTCCAACAGCGTGCCCGGTACCTATGTGGTGACCTACTTTACCCCGGCACCATGCCAAAACACCTCTACCCAGACGATCACGATCGACGCGCAGGACGATGCATCCTTCAGCTATGCTGCGGGGGCCTTCTGCAACAACGCGGCGGATCCGGTACCCACCATCACTGGTACGACGGGTGGTACATTCAGTTCCAGTGCCGGACTGGTGATCAACTCGGCAACGGGGCAGATCGACGTATCCGCATCGACGGTGGGCGCCTATGTGGTGACCTATGCAACCTCGGGCAGGTGTGCGGCCAGCAGTACCAGGAACGTGACGATAGAGAACTTTGACCTGGGCGTCGTGACCTTTGGCGATGCGACGTTCACCTTTGACGGGACCAGCAGGTCGATCTTTGTGGACAACCTACCGCCAACGGCAAGCGTGACCTATTCCAACAACGGCCAGGTGAACGCGGGCACCTATCTGGTGACCGCGGTGGTGACATCGGGAACCACCAGTTGTGGCAGCGTGACCCTACAGGCGACGCTGACCATCCTGCGTGCGCCCCAGACGATCACCTTTGCGCCACTCGCGCCGCGCAACCTGATCAACGACACAAACTTCCAGCTGACCGCCACGGCCAGTTCCGGCCTACCGGTGACCTACACCTTCAACCCACTTACCGCGCCTGACGCGGTGAGCGTGACGCCGGGCGGTTTTGTCACTCTGCTCAACGAGGGCTTTGTGGACATCACCGCGACCCAGCCCGGAAGTGCGAACTTCCTACCGGCCACGTCCGTGACGCGTGAGCTGGAGGTATTCCTGAACAGTGATACCAACATAGACACGATCAGCTTCAACGGTGACGTGTTCAACGATCCCGCAAACGAGCTGCGCTACGTGATCGGTTGTGACGACCAGAGCGATGAAGTCGAGGTGGTGCTTACCAATGCACTGGACGCGACCTTTGACCCGGGCCAGACCTTTACGGTGGACACCCCAAGGGCAGGCATCTATCGACGCACCATCACGGTGACCGCGCAGAACGGCCGTGACGTGGAGACCTATGACATCGAGATCGAGAGGCAGTTCCGCTTTGACGAGATCGTCGAGCAGAAGTACGACAACATACTGGTGGTGAACAACAACCCGGCAAACAACGGCGGGTACGAGTTCGTGGCCTACGAGTGGTACAAAAACGGCCAGCTGGTGACCACCGAGCAGTTCTATTCAGAGGGCGACCGTGAGAGCGACAGGCTAGATCCGGATGACAGGTTCTTTGTGAGGATGACACTGGCCAACGGCGACGTGCTGCAGACATGCGTCTCCACGCCGAGCCTGGGCAATACCTTCTCGTTCAACGTGGTGACCAACCCCGTGGTGGGCACGGCAACACTGGACGTGACGGCGGACTTCCCGCAGGGCGAGCTGGACGGCGCGACCTACCGCGTGTTCGACATCAGCGGCAGGCTGGTGGCCACGATGGCCTCAAGCAGCAGCAGGACGAGCATCGAGTTGCCGGTGGGCCTTCCATCCGCGGTGTATGTGGTAGTGCTGCAGACAACGGCGAGGACGGAATCGATCAAGTTCATCAAGAAGTAGGAAAACAAACAGAACCACCAAGAAACAATGCAAATCATGAGAAACGTACTTAAGAACATAGTCACGGGCATCGCACTGGCGGCCGCCGGAATGACGGTGGCCACGGCGCAGGAATTTACCTTCGGGGTGGGAGCCCAGGTACAGCTATCGGCACTGGATGCCGTGGGCGTGGCGGAGACCTCCGACCTGGGATACGGCGGGGGTGGTGGACTGATGCTGGACCTGGGACTGCAGCTGGGCGACCACTGGAGCATCCATACCGGTGCGGGCTACTCGCTGTTCAAGACCAGGCTTGAGCTGGACCGGCCTGTCCGGCAGCGTCGATGCGACGGACGTCGAGGGCGAGGACTTCACCTTCAACTATGCGCTGGACAACTATGCCGAGCGCCAGGAGTTCGGCGTGGTGAGCATACCGCTGCACCTGCAGTACGAGGGCAGTGGCACTACCAGGTTCTACGTGCGGGGTGGCGCGAGCTACAACATCCTGCTGGGCCAGACCCAGCAGGGCAGCGTGGGCAGGCTGGAGACCTCTGGCTTCTTCCCGCGCTTCAACGGGACGCTCACCGCGCCGGCCTTTGAGGGCTTCGGCACCTTTGGCGACCGCGAGTTCTCCGAGCGGGACCTGGACCTGGACGACAGCATCAACCTGTCCCTGGAGGCCGGGGTCAAGCAGGTCTTTGAGGCGGGCAGCTCGATCTACGTGGGGCTGTTCGTCGAGCACGGGCTCAACGATATCAGCAGTGACGAGACCAGGGGATCCTTCGTGAGCTACAACGCCCAGGAACCCACGGACTTCATCAACAACGGCGCCTTCGGCTCAAACGTGCGGGGTGACCGCCCGGCCGTGGAGGAGGCGCGCCTGTTCTACACCGGCCTGAGGGTACGCTTCCAGTGGGGAGGCCCAGGCGGCAATGGCACACCGGCCGTCAACGACGGACCAGTAAAAAGAACAAAGACCTTACCAACCAGAAAAGCCCGCACGATCTTCGTGGGGGCTTTTTTTATGGATAGCCACGCGGTCTTGAATAGAATGTGTTCCTGTAGCTTCTTGTAAAAGGCCGTGTACTTTTTATATGACGCAAATACTTGGTATATCTAAGGGATGTAACCTGAGTTCGACTTGAGAATTACTATAAGCTTTTGATCTTCAAAACTTAACAAACTGTTACATCGAACACATAGGAGGCAGTATAAACAGGTTACAGGGTTTTGATATAAAATCGTTCTCGACTTTAGATCGAACTGACATTTGAATTATTATCGATCATATCTATTTATTAATTTGATAGTCACATAAATTATCAGATCGAACTCAGGTTTGTAGGGTGAAGATGTATTTGCTGGTATAACCCACCGTCAGAAAGCAGCATGGCGCCTCGATTGAGAACTGATAAACTATTGTTCAGATGCAAAAAATCAGTCACTAAATAGCATTTCAGACAGCATATAGTAGTAGGTATTCCGCTTTCGCGAAAGCGGAATAAACACAAGGACAGAACTTTACAAGCAGGTTTACTTATGAATTGTGTAAATTAGTGGTGGATTAACAGTCAAGTGCAAATGAATTAAATAGCTTTATGCCGGTATGATTGATAAACTGGATCATCTGTGGCTGCAACTTCCCGGCTGGCAAAAAGCCGTGCTGGATGTGATCGCGCACTACTTCATTGCGCTGTGGATACTGTGTTGCCTGGCCGGTCTTACTTTTTACCTGGGAAATATATGTATTGAAATGTTTATCATGTGTGCGGCGCTGGCAATACTCATGATTCCCATACGTATCATTGCGGTACGACTGTTAAGGGATGCACGCCAGTCACACTACCTGGACGATGTGCTGCGCGAGGTGTGGTACAATGGCGCAGATGTGAAGAAAGACGATAGGTCTGACCTGGACGATGAATTCTGGTTCATGCGCAATTATTGACTAAAAAAAAGACGGGATGATGAAATCCCGCCCATGGTTGATGTATCATTCTGTGGCAATCCCTTGTCTTTATTGAGTTCCTTGAGTAATTTTCCGCACTAAGCTTTTTAACAAGTCAGTTCCAGTTTGCCATTATGCCACTTAAGGTCGATTGGTTTTTGGCACACAGAATTTAAGTCCAGTTTGATTTCCTAATTTGTTTTGAATAATTGGAAATTACTAGTGGCGGGCTGTGATGATTCTGCCTTTTTATACTGGGGCAAGAATTCTATGAGAGCGCGGTCTTCCTCAGTCATTTTTCTGAAATTCACGTATCTGGCAGGCCATCCAGTGACGGTAAGTTTTGTTTTACCGCGGCTGGTTTCTGTGGTATAGGTAGGCTCTACCAGCACGTCTGCGTTTTTGAGAGCGAGCAATTCCCTGATGGCGGTGTTCCTCGCCTCAGTTTTGTTCTCCACCTTTTTTAGTGTAATGGTGTGGCTGGCCTTTTGGTCATCTACCTCTAGATCTGCCGTGACGGGTGTATGGATCACGCCTGCACCGGTGATGTCAATGCTTTTGGCCGTTCCTGTTTTAGTGACAGAGCAGGAGGTTAATAGCGCTACAGCTGCCAGGGTAAGTACAATTTTTTTCATGGTAAGAATTCTAGTTTGGCGAAAAGTACTGAGATGCAAACCCTTATTCTTACGTGAAACCGTAAAGCAGAAATTTTATTTGATAAAAATTATTTTTATGGTAAACTCCCTGAATAAGGCATTGAAAATGGAAATCGAGATAATCGCGGAGTGGTAATTACTTCTTTATAATTTTATGCTGCTGGCCACTTATGAGAAGTAGATAGGTGCCGGCAATCAACTCTACGATTTCAATCTGTTCATCAGTCGTGCCTTGCAACAATGTTCTCCCACTCATATCGATGATCTGATAGGATGACATTTCCTGAAGCCCGTGGATATGTAAGATGCTTGACGCAGGGTTAGGGTAGATGGATAATTCTGCTTTCGTACCTCGACAGGCTCGGTATGAACTGCCCGGTGGGCAAGCGGAACTATCCAAGGCAGAATCCACACGCTGCTTTACCATACCATGAATGTCAAAGGCAAGCATGCGTTCAAAAAATATCTGGTGAGCCGTATTGTTTGCATGAACGCCGTCACCGCTGTCGTAGATAGCCAATAGTCCATTGTCGCCCGCAACTGGAAAACCGGTCCAGAAGTCCACAGTGATGCTGGGGTAGGTGTTCCAGGTGGCTGCCAGCATATTCTGCTGGATGGTCAGCGCGGTGGTATTACCGCCAAAATCCCTGGGCTGCGGCGTGGTGATCCATACAGGCACGTTTGCGGCTGTCGCATTTGCGATGATGCACTGGTAATTTTGCAGTTGATTTGTCACTGGGTAACCGCGGGCAGCGTCGTTGCTGGGAAGATTGATTACTATTCCATCTGCGCCAGCATTGAGGGCTGCGGTAACATTACCGGCAGTGTTAATGGTCTGGTTTACAGCTGGTGGAATCGCAGTGCCTGTAGGTAAAAGATTGTAGGTGGTCTGACCGCCCACGGCTAGATTAACGACCTCGTACCGTGTGTCCAGCTGGTTCAAATGCCGCGTGTATTTATTGACCCAGGTATTGAGTGGATGTGATGGCCCCGTGCCTGCTGCGGTGCTGCTTCCCAGTACAATTATATTATAGGAGACGCCATCATCAGGTATGACCGTAACTGGTGCGCTGGTGCTGTTCATACCGTTACCGCTTACGCGAAAAAGTACATTTCCCAAACCACTGGGAACGGTATAGCTGTAGGATTGTGTATCGGCTGGCACGGTCGCCAGGATCTGAAAACTATTCCCACCATCCAGACTTTGTTCAGGCGTGAGGTTGTTGACAAATCTGCTAGACCAGGTGACGTCAACAGTCTTGCCCTCTTCCCACACGGCAGGTTGTAAAGGGTATGTCAATTCTAGCGATGGGGTGGAAGGGAAAGTAGAAATACTGGTGGCGGTCTCCAGCATCTGCATGGCATTGAGGTAGAAAAAACCACTAGTGTTTGAGTTGGCCGGGCCTGCTGTCATGCTAATGTTGATCTCGCCATTAGTATCTGGTATCATGTTCAGTACCTGAACGGAACTGGATGTGTTATTTGACGCATCCAGCACGACGGTCTGGGAATTCATTCCCGTTACGGTATAGGCGGTTTGGCGATTGTCGCTCACGCCCATGCGTGAGGCAAAAATGTCAAACGAATACAGCTTTGTGCTGTCCAGACCGCTAAGTTTAAAGCCACCCGTAGGATTTGTATTCCCGCCAAAGCTTTGCGTGTTCCCGAAAAAACTATCGCTGGATTGACTGCTGCCATATCCCAGAAGATAATCGGGCAAATCTGTACCACTGGTATTGCGATTTGCAAAATCATCTGTTACGCGCAGGATAATGTTTGTCTGCAGGGCATTTGTGGTGATTAATCTTACGTCATTGATAGTTCCAGCCGTATAGGATCTTGAGATGTTATTGACATTTCCCAGCGAACCCTCTTCTAGCGCAAAGGAACCGAAGTCGAAGTTAAACGATCTCTGGCCATAAGCAACCATGGCGGTGAAAAACACTAAAAGAACAACCAGGCATCTAGCTTTCATAGTCAATGGTGATCTAGTGAAGTTACGAATAATTCGTTATAACATAGCTTGAGTCAATGCGTTCATGTGAGTGAAACCTTGAATTTGGCGACTATCTACATTAGGCTTATCAGGGAAAGAATGCGGTGCCGTATCTATGATCCTGTTTTTCTAAATAGGAGAAATAATATCCCAATCAATACCAAACTACCCACAATAAAAACCCAGGTAGGAAAACCATCATCATGTGAATGGTCAGAATCTTCATGGGTGTGGGTGTCACTGCCGTGTTTGTGCGTGACCTCAAAGGTAAGTGTAGCCCATTTAGACTCGTGGGTAAGATCAGAATCATCATCCACTGTCACCATGTTAATGGTACGCAGGTAATAGACGCCATCTTCTGGCAGCTCTACATTCACCACGCCATTCTGATCTGTTTTCATTTGCTGGCCGCTGGCATGCGTGTGGTCGCCCGCACTGTTATTGTCGTGGTTGTGATCACTTGCTGTACCATCGTGGGCGTGATCTTCTGTTGAGTGATCGTGGTCATGGGTGCTCCCGTCGTGGGTATGGCCACTGGAAGGGACATGCTCTGCATAAACAAACTGATCTGCCAGCGGTTTACCGTCTAGTAGAAGTTGGACAGGTAGGGTGTCGCCGGTATAGTTGTCATACGGATTCTCTAGTGGGACAAACTCAATAGGGTAGCCCAGAACCGTTTTCCAATCATCTGTTTTGGCATCCCCTACCTGATAAATCGCCTTACCGTGTTTTGCATACTGCTCCTTGCTATCCTGATCCAGCGTATTGTTTTTACGTCGCTGCTCCAGCATGCCCAGCACGCCGTCGTGTTCCAAATAACTATTAAAACGGTCTGCTTCCATGGCGAGCTGGCTGGTTTCTCTGGAAACACCTATTACGTAAGTTCCCGCTTCACCAGTATTAAACCTGAGCTGTGTGAGCGTGCTGTCTCGATAGGTCCAGCGATCCTGTGTGATCGCCTTGCGTTCACCTTGTGCAACCATGGACGCATCGCGCATGCGCTCACGGGTAAGAATAGCCTCGCTTTTATCAAACGTACCGTTATAGAGACTCAACGTTGCTTGCTGATTAGGTTCCAGAAAAAACGTGTCCATTTTTAGATACATATCGTGGCTACAAAGCAGGACTGCGAGAAGTAATAATAGGTAGGTGGGTTTGCGCAGCATGCTAGGGTAAATTAGAGGGCAAATGTAATTGTAAGCTAAAGTATGATTTTTAAAGCACTGATAATTATTTTTAGTGGGAGTTTATGGGGCGGCAAGGGTTCCCAACCTTTATTGACCGACTACTCATAGACACTTAAATTAAAATGATTCCTAATACATGTTGCCTGTTCAATCTTTAAGAAAAAACTTGAATTGACTGATTCCTGATTATTCACCGTATATTTAGTTTGTCTAAGATTTCTGAACCTATATTTTCATTCAGATTACTGCCGCTTAGAACTTTAGCAAACTTGAGTGAGCAGTGATAGCGCGCTTCCTTGCTTTTATCGTCTGATGAAAATCTACCCACACAATCCTTCTGATTACCTACAGTAGGATAGAGTAGAACACTTTCTTGCGCATCCCAGTATTGATTATACACGTACATCTGTTTGAGGTCATTGTCACCAGGCTGGCTGTTAGTCACGACCTTCCACTTTGTATCAATACCAAGCGCAATTGACCGATAAACGTCTAATTATTATAATATAGCACTATTTCTACAACTACAAATCCATCCCAGCACCATTAACCTTGAGCCAATGTTTTTGAGAATCATAATTAGGTAAAATCTTGTCCAATTCGTTCCAGAATTCTCGTGAATGGTTTTTGTGAATTAAATGAACAAGTTCATGTACAACGATATATTGCAGCACATCAATTGGTGCCATAGCACACTTCCAATGAAAATTAAGATTATTATCTGAAGTACACGATGCCCAGCGATGCTGCAATTCCATTACCCTTACATTTTTAGGATCCTTACCTAGTTGGTGCTTAAAGCGGTCAATTAAAGGATGTAATTTTTCAATCAGCTTAATCTTATAGAATTCCTTGAATAGATGTTTGGCGTTAATAAGGTCTTTTGGATTGAGCCAAAAAGTATTTCTCCTGAAGTGAAGCTTTCCTGATTCTATCTCATCAAACTTTAAGCGGTAATTACGACCAAGATATAAAAATGATTGACCAGCAACATATTCACGTTCTACAGCTTTTGAGTTTAATTGTTCCCATTCTGCTAGGTGTTTGAAAATTTGATATTCCTTTGCCTGCAAAACTTCTTTCATCTCCTCTTCCGAGATGGTCGTGGGAACTCGAGCCGATAAAGACCCGTCTCTCTCAATGAAAATGCTGACCGTCTTTCTATCGCTTTTTAATATTGTAACCTCTTTGCCTGCTATTTCCATTACCCTAGTAATTCATCATTGCGGCGTTTAGCCAAATTCATAATTTCCACACTTAGTTTAGCATATTGTTTTGCTACAACCTCGAGGCTTACAAACGAAATCTCGTCTTCTATACGTCCTTGAAGTTTTCTGATTTCTGACGGTCGTCCTTTCCAGAAATTAGGTTTATTAATCGCATCTTGAAGCAAAACGACTAGGTCTTTCACTAAATTCTTAAGTTCTTCTTTCTCAATTTCGTCGGGTTGTAGGTCTTTATAGATTGTAAAAATTATGAAGTCATAAAAAGGAAGCTCTTGTTGCGACAAGCCGCTTTCTTTTTCCTGACCTTCTCGACCCTTTTCCATGTCCTCTCTAACCTTGTAGAATTCCTGGACGATCAATTCCCAGTTCCCAGCATATCGTTCCAGAATTTCTTCCATTCGTCTTAAAAAACGCTTGTAGAGCGTCGGATCTTTCTGTAAGTTGACTTTAATATGCCTTCTGATGGCATGCTCCATTTCAGACGCTTTTGCTTTGGGGTTATCGCCCAATTTTTCTACTTCATTAAAAAAGTCTTCGGAAAGAAGGTTGACAGGTGGTATTTTACTATCGATGCCTAAAGTTTCCAAATAGGTGTCAATCATTTTTCTGATCTTAGGCTTTGCCCATTTGAGGTCCAAGCTGGGATCTTTATAGCGATTTCTTATGCGAACCAGTAAATATCCAAATCGCTTTGCAGGAATATAATAACGTGATGCTACCTTAGAATTGAACAGTAAATCAAGGCTGTCAAAAAACGCTTTCAAATAGGTATCAAACTGAGCACGGAAAGCCACCGACTCTGCTAAAGCAATGCAATCTTCGGCAAGTTGAAATTCTTCCGCCTTATCCTTCATTGTCTGCTCTGCGAACTTCTTAAAATCCTTTATGCCTTTATCTGTGAAAAGCTGGATCATCCGATTATACCTAGCTTCCAAAACAGGAATTTCCTGATCAATATCCTTGAAGTAAGCGAGCAGCTCTTTAATGTCCTCCTCGTCTTCTGCACCCCAAATGTTTAAAGCATCCTTTAAATGATTAGAGACGCCAAAATAATCCACCAAAATCCCATGTTTCTTATTTTTTTTGGTGCGATTAACTCTGGCTATTGCTTGCAATAAATCATGCTCACGGATATTCTTATCCAGATACATCACTTGAGCAACGGGTGCATCAAAACCAGTGAGCAATTTATCACAAACACATAAAAATGCGACACCCGTTTCTGGTTTCAGATAATTTCCATGTTCATCTTTCGAGTAATCGAAATCCTTTTTAAAGTTATCGACAGCTTTGAGTTCCTTGGCTTGTTTTCTCGCAGCGCTGATAAAACCTAACTCATTATTGTCCTGTTTGGTAACAATGGTGGCCACTTTCAAAAATTGGAGCTGCTCAATAAGTTCAAGATTAGGCTCAAACTTTTGTTGTTCTTCCTTGATGTATTCTTCAATATATTCCTGAATGTAATATTGGTAGCGTGCTGCAGCGAGTACAGAACTCCCCACGACCATAGCTTTAAATCCATTCGGCAAGATATCTTTTGCATAATGTTCAACTACATCCTTGGCAATCTGTCGTAAGCGATCTTTGTTTTCAAGGTACGCCTGCATGGTACCGTAGCGTCGCTGGATTTCTTCTTTTTCTTCCTGAGTCTGTTTTCTGAATACGTCCTCAAACTCGGCGTCAAAAGCTTCTCGTGAAGAAATATTATCGTTTGTTGTTTTGCCGATATACCTAATGTCTAATGTCGCACGATCATCCACCGCCTCACGTATTTTATAGGTGTCGATAAACTCACCTGTACCACCAAATCGCTCATGGGTTTTTTGTTTGTGGCGGTCTGTTAATAAAGGTGTTCCTGTAAAGGCAATTTTGGCCGCATTTGGAAATGCTGCAAAGAGATTATTTCCCATATCTCCACCTTGGGTGCGGTGTGCCTCGTCAATAAGAATTACAATTCGCTCCGAAGTGTTTACGACATCAAAAGGCTTGAATTCTGGTACTTCTCCGCGTAATTCATACGCTTTGAGTAATGCTTTTGAATGTATGAGTTCTTCTTGAACAAATTTGTGCACCATCACCATGTTGAGGTTGGATGCATCGCTGCTTAGTTTTGAAACTAATTCTTTACGCGAACTGACGACATTAGCTTCTTTGAATTCGTTGGTCAAACGTGCGGTGGCAGACAACTGTTTTTGCAAATCCTTGCGATCTACCATCATGATGACTTTGAAATCTTTCAGATCAGACTGTGATCGCAGTTTGCGCACTAAAAACACCATGGTAAGCGATTTTCCTGAGCCCTGTGTATGCCAGACCACACCGGAACGAGTCTGCCCTGAGTTTGCATTGCGCAATCTATCTAGTATTTTACCCACGGCACGATATTGCTGGTAACGACATACGATCTTGACCTCGATACCTTCTTTGATTTCCATGAACAAAGTGAAATGCTGTAAAATATCCAGCATGATCTCTTTGTTTAAAATTCCTTTGATCAAGACTTCTTGACGAACTCGTGGATCATTGAGCAAACCGTTTATGACATAGCGAGCCTCTTCCTCGGCGACATAGCTGCCGATGTCGATATCTCTATAGGTTTCTGGAAAAATGTCTTTCCAGTTTAAATAATACTCATAATCGCCCGTAATGGATCCTACGCGGGTCTCTTCACCATGCGTGGCGATACTGAATAAGTTATAATAAAATAGTCGCTCTTCGCCTTCCTTTGTACCAAATTCATCTTCACGCGTATTGGCATATCGCATGATTTGATCTACCGCACTGGAAATAGGGTCTGCTACATCTACTTCTTTACATTCCACGACTGCGATGGGCAGTCCATTGACAAAAAGAACGATATCTGGAATAACATCTTCCCGCGGACCGCCTGGCGTGGTAACTCTAAATTGATTAATCGCAACAAACTCGTTATTAGACCAGTTCTTAAAGTCAATAATTTTAACCAGAGCGTTTTCTTCTCCAGTTAACTCATTGAGCGCAACGGTCGTTTTGGTCTTACCGATGATTTTTTCAAAGATTTGTTTATTAGCTTCGAGTAGCGATAAGTTGGATCGCTCAATGCTTAGAAATTCATTGTAAATCTCGTCAAGCTGCTTTGGATTAAGCCATGGCTTGCCCTCGTGAGTATTGATCTTTGAAACAGCATTTAAAAACTCTTTCTTTAACGTCACTTCCCTAAAGCTAGTGCGCAGGCTTATAGCAGGATCTGTTGGAATGCCCGAGCTGCCTTGATTGACAATGCGCCAATCCAAAGCGGCAAGCTTATCTAAAAACGGTTTTTCTACGTTTGAGTATTCGGACATGGTTTACACTATTTTTTTATAACTTCTTTCTCCAGTAACTTTTTGCTTATATAGAATGTATGCTCTCGATTCATCGTACGACACACAATAAAAATTACCGGTCATTGCATTGAGCAACTTTTTCTTCTTAATTAGTTTACATCTGATCTTTTGATAGATATCATCATCTGAGCACTTGTATTCATATACTATATCCTGCATCCATCGTTTTATTTCAGATAGGGATATTTTTTTAAGTTTTTGTGCCGCAATAAGGTATTTAAAAATTGTATTTTGGAAGTCATAATTAAAATCATTAGCAATTTCACCATAATATTGTGGCGAATTACCCAGACTGTATCGATCTGATGATAAACTTGTGGTATAACCATGATGTTTGTCATAAAACCCAAAAGTGAATAGTGCGCGTCTCATGAGATCGGAATGATTGTCAAAGCTAAGTTTTACGATTTCGATCAGCTTACAAAAAGCATTAATTTCAAAGTTTTTGAGCTTGAGGTTTTTTACTTTTTCTACATCCTGCTGAGCAAGCAACATAAAAGTGATATTACCTTGGGTAGTTTTCAGATTTTCGGCTTTTGCAAAGGCAGCCTCGATTTTTTCTCTGTTTTCAGATTTTAATATAATTTTGAATTTAAATCTTGAAATGCGATTTAAAATGGTTTGTGAGGCGACTTTCTTATAAACTCTATATTTAGCGATATCTTTCTCGTCCAATTCCACCATTTTCTTGACTATCTGAATGGCGTTAACTGTGGTTGTTATTGAAGCCTTCGATACATTGACATCTTTGGCTCTAGATTTTAAAAACTGTTTTAAACCTCTGAATCGCTTGCTAGCAATTTCTTTCTTAAAACTTTTTGCGAAATACAAAGTCGGCAACCATTCAAATAAGGCTATTTGAGAAAGTGGCTTTTCTTGAAACAGGAATTTATAATATAGGTCTTTATCCGTCTCGAGAAGTTTGAGAGTAAGAAAATACTCATTGATCACATCCAGTATTTCGGTCTTATGTTTCCATTCATTTAATTCAAAAATATTGAATAACTCTAATGCTAGAGCTCGCTGTGCTTTGCTATACTTTTGCTTTTCAGAGGCTACACTGTCGGTAAGAGATACCTTTTCTATTATGAAAACCCATCGTAGGAACTCGTTGAAACCTTTATCTGCTGTACTGTGATTTTCATTTTTATGCTGCCAAAAAAATGTTTCCCATTCCTCCCATAGATCAGCGTAGTACTCTAATTCTGTTTTAGTATTTTCTAAATACTTTTTTTCTCCTTGATTTAAATTACCTAAAAACTGTGGTTTCAGATTTTCTGTTTTTGTGAGCGGTTGTCCAGTAGTATTAAGTACGACAAATTGTTCCTCACCGTAGGATCTATTAACCATATCAAAAAACAAAAATTCAATTCTGTTTAATAAAAAAAATGCAAAATCGTCATCCATCTCTTTTTTAAAATTGTCAAAAACCTGAAGCGCCAACAGTATATTTTGAATGGATGGATCTAGGTCGTACTCATTGAAATACCAGTCTTGATCTTTTATAGTCTCAATAACGTTTTCGTCATCATTAACTGCACCCTTTAAAAAACATGTTTCTACTAAATCATTTAGAAAATGTAATGTGGTTTCACGTATAGCATACTTTAATCGGTTTCTACTGTGAATAGTATCACAGACTAAAAACTGTTTAATAGACTCTTTAAATTCAGGATTCTTAACGCGATTGAACAAATAGCCCAGAAGCAAGTAGAGAGTGGTTAAGCGTTGCTGTCCATCACATAGTTGTAAATCATTTTTTGGACTTTCGTAAGCATATAATAAACCTAACTGGACGGTTTGCTTTTTATCAGAATGCAACAGATCAAAAACAAAATTTTCAACCAGATTTTTGTTATTGATATTAGATACAGCAGTAGGCCAGCAATACTCTCGCTGCATGTCTGGTATTACAATATTCAAAGCGCCGCTAAATAATTGCGAGAGATTGTATGATTTACCACTAGTCAACATAGGCCTCGTATCCTTTCTTCATTAGTTGCAACACCTTTTCTTGATTGGCCTTTATGGTTGCTATGGCATTTTTTGAACTCCAATTATCGTAAGCAAACACGCTCATTGTATGTAGCAGATTTCTACTCCACAACTTCTGATTTAAATCAAAGTACAGCTGCTTTTTAGCTTCTGGCAGTTTATCCTGAAATGTTGAATTGTCATTTTTATGTAGTAAAACAAGATTACCTAAATGATGCTCTGAAAGTTTCTCATTAGTCAGATCGTCATCTTTGAGGTAATAATCTATAGCACTTTTATCTATTTCTTTGTCGTGTATATCTTTATACTTTTTATGTTCTGTCTTTACAGCTATTTTTGACTTGGGCCAGATGTGTTCTAAAGACCTATTTGCGTAGAGGCTTTGCATTTTACCGTTTCTACTCACAAAAAAATCAAACTTGACATCACGATCGATTGCAGCTTCTACGTTTATTTTCAGTAGTAATCGGAAAGCATATTCTTTGTCTTCTGCTATATACACCTTAGTCTCGTCAAGGGATCTAAAAACGTCAGACAACTCGTCTCTTATTTCTTGACCGTCTCTTTCAGCGCTTTTTGATGATGATATTTCTTTGATGTCCAAAATAGTAAACAATACGTACGACTCTATAATATAAACAGTCTTATAATTATCTAGAAAAAAATTTACGGTTTTCTTTCTAGCTTCTCTGCTCCTCAAAGTCTCATGAGCTAACCCAAAATAATTGTAGACTTCCACAGTATTAAAAATGTCCTCAAACCGTTTCTGCAACTTGCGTAGGGCTTCAAAATTTTCGAGTGCGCTCTTTTTATCCTGTAAGAAAAGGTTTTGAAAATCCATGAACATCTGTGCAACCTCGGTATGCTTATTAGAATAGATAGCTCTCGTATTTTCATCAGCAACCCTGTTCCTTTCGTAGAAAAATGGTAATAACAAGCCCATAGGGTTATTGCCACAGTTATAAAATAGTTTTACATCTTGTCTATTCCACCAGTACATCCATTTGTCCCATTGACGAGCAAACTGACTTCTCAAAGCTGAAGATTTCCAATCTTCACCAATCTGATCTTTAAGAATTTCCATACTGTCTTGAATGGTTTTCGGCACTTCAAGCTGTTGATTATCAATTTTTGACGCCTTGCTTAAAATATCAGCTTTGACCAATTCATCTGTTTTCATGAATGCCTTAGCACCATTCATCATGGTAAACAACTTGATCGCTTGGTCTTTTCTTACATTGATATAAAAGAGTTGAACCTGCTCTAATACATAGGTTTTGAATTCTTGTTTTTCATTATCATTTAAAGAGCTGAGAAGATCACCTAATTGATCGATAACCTGATGAAAAAAGAATATATCCTGTCGTTCATTCTTATCAATAATGACATCCTGTTTCAGACATATTCTTTCTAGTGTTTCGTGTGATAGTTGTCTTATCGTATAGCGTAGTTTAAATTGACCTTGATAAAATAATAGCTTTTCCCGTTCATTTTTATCACACAGTAAACTTAGTAATAAGAATAAAACCGTAGTTCTTTGCTGACCATCTATCAAGATGATATTAGTTCCCTCCTCATACACGGTTATACCTTGGATAAAATATTCTTGTTTCTCAGCTTTTAAGGCATCGTGGATGTTTTTGAATAAGGTGGTTGCCGCACTTTCTCCATTAGTATAGGTCACACCCCATTTGAAACCACGTTGATAGGCTGGAATGACGAATGTTCTATTGCTGTTTTCACCTAGATAGTTACGTATGTTTCTTTTTGTTGCCATTATATATCTATCCCCTCAACCCCAACCCTACCAGTCAACAAATCCTGCATCAAGCCCGCTTTTAACTGCTCGTGTTTGGCCAGCGACTGCTGCTCGATCTGGATTTTTTGATCTATATTTTTTAATTTTTGGGCTATTAAGTTTTGCTCTTTTGGATTAGGTTTCCAAAAATTTGCTGAGTCAATTAAACCCTTATTGAGATTTGGTTGTCCGCTTCCTTGAGCCAGATAAAGAATTCTGTTTCTTGAATGATTTAAAGCGTAGTAAACAAAATCATTATCCCATTCAGATCCTGTTAGTACCGCCAAAACTGCCTGATTTGCACAGGCTTTAATTTTCAGCATAGAAACCTGACCCGCTGTAGCTCCATACAACGCAATCAAAACCGAATTCTGTGGAACCATTTTAGCTGCACTAAACCTTAGAGCCTCGTCCGTAATCTTCTCTTTCGTATCTTCTATGAAATCCTGATTTACCTCTCCTGATGAAACCCACGGAATGGTTCCTCCGAAAAATTTTGGATTCGATCTATTAGGTGTTCCGCCTGCGTACGTTGTGTTGTTTACTCCCAACTCTTCCACCTCCCACTCCCGAGGCACCAGACCCAACTCACTTTCACAATACAGTTCTGGGGCGTCTTGCGGTTTGGGGCGCAGTTTGCCGGTGGTGCCATCGATACCGCGTGTAAACAGGTCCTGCATCATGCCCTGCTTGAGCTGCTGGTATTTGGCAATCGCCGCTTGGGTTTTTTCTATGACGGTATCTACCGTGCAGAGGATTTTGGCGATTTTGCGTTGTTGGGGTAAGGGTGGAAGACGTAAAGTAAGTTTATCGAAAAATATACTTTTCGAAAGATTATAGCGTGTCGAACCTTGAGCCAACTCTGATATAGCTTGCCGCACTTCTTTTCCTCTAAAAAGGTAAACCGCGAACTCTGGCAGTAATTCATCGAAATCATATAATCTAAATCCAAAACAAAAGCTATTTAAGTAAGCCTCCTCAATTTCATCAACTAATACTGAAGTCATTCCAACCTCGTGTGGCGTTTCAGATGAAGTCGTGAAGAAAATATCTCCCTGCCGAATTTGGTTTTGATGTTCACTTTTTCCAATACTGACCAATTCCAAATTGGATAAGTAAATGCTGCTATTTTGAAAGATGTTTAAATAAGGAATATATGGCTTACCTACACCGAAATCATCTTTGGTTTTATTTGTTAGCCCACCATAATGTTTGCCTAAGTCATCAAGTTTGACCAATCGCCAATTATCCCTCATACCCCAGCGCACTTAAATAGTTCTGCAACTTATCTGCTGCCTGATCGCGCTCGTTGATAATACTTACCAGCGTATGCTCGTATTTGATAAAGCGAGCTTCCAGCGCTGCCAGTAGTTCACGCTCATAGCGATTTACATAATCCATGACGGTAGTGTGCAAGCTTTCGCGAAAGCGTAACAATATCAACACTTTTGCCTCTTCGGGCGTGATTTTCTCTCGAGCTCGGGCGACCAGATCTTCTTTCTTGTCCTTGATTTCCTTGATGGTCGCACGGCAGTTTTTGAGCTCGCTGGTCAATTCATTGTGACGAGCCAATTTTTTGTCAATACTGGCTTTTTGTGTTTCGGCTTGGGCTAGCTGGTTTTCCAGTTGATTCAATTGTTCTTCTAAGTCGGTTTTATTAACGGTGCCTGCTTCTCGATAGATCCCGCCTTTCAAGGTATCTACTACAGCGCGATCTCCTTCGACAGGCTCAGGATGACCGCTATGTTCAGCGTTTGCCTTGATCCTAATTTTAACGGCCTTGATATCCTTTTTTTGCTCTCTAAGTTTGGAATTTAATTCTTTAAGATCTAACTTTAATTCCTTGAGCACTTCCTTGGGGAACACCTCGTGGTCGTCTTCTTCATATTCCTCCTCGTCCAGCTCATTTACAGCAGTGAACAATGCTTCCAGCTCGTCCCTGCGTGCCTCGTTTGTGGCGAGTTCTTCCAGCACAGCTGGAAACTGGGATTGCAGGATGGCACCTGCCGGGATCAGGTCTGCATTCCAGCCGCTGGCGGCAATACTCTTCAAATCGGTCTCCAGCGCGTCCCAGTAGGCGGCAAAAGCACCACGGCTCTTGTGTAGGTCCAGTATGCCCAGCTGGTTAAAGGTTTGCGCGATGCTCGTGGCAAAATCCTGCCGCAGGTCAAAGATGTTTTGGCTTTGTGGCAGCGATTCTAGCTTACCCACGTGCGCCTCCCACCACGCGGCAATACTTTGCACATAGGCTTGACGCTTGTCCAGGATGTCCTTATACTCCTGTAGGGTTTGTTTTAAATCCGTTTTCGCAGTAATGCTATCGGTAAAAGCATCGTAATCGGGTTTGTCTGTTTTCTGAAATAGGTCATCGCGCAGGTTGGGAAAATTGTCCCAAAACCCTTGTAGCGCATCTACCTCAACCGTGGGAATACCGCCGTTCAGATGCGCGTGTACATCTTGAGGTTGCGCGGGTGGGCTGTTGTCCACATAACGGCGTATGTTGAAATTATAATCCTCGCGCGCCAACTCTTCCCTATCCACATTTCTCGAGTAGCCGTCCAGTTCTTCCCGCGCCTGATAGATGTAGCTGATCTTTGCGATGTCCTCGGGACGCAGCTTGTTCTGGTTCTTTCCCTCTTTATACTCACGATCTGCATTGATAAACAAGACTTTTTCCCGCTGTCCCGCATCTTTTTTATTAATGACCAAAACCGATGCTGGAATGCCCGTACCGTAAAAAAGTCCTGCCGGCAATCCTACGACGGCCTCGAGATAGCCGCGTTCTACCAGCCATTGGCGCATGTTTTTTTCTTCGCTTCCGCGAAAAAGTACACCATGAGGCATCACGACCGCCATACGACCATTTGCCTTGAGCACGCTTATCATGTGCTGCACAAACATGAAGTCAGCCTTCTTCTTTTTGGGCATCCAGTAGTGGAAACGGTCGCGGTGGTTTTTGATATCGCTGTAATTGGCAGAAAAGGGTGGATTTGCAATTACGATGTCAAACCGCTTGAGCTCACCGTTCTCGACGTGCTGTGGGTTGGCTATCGTATCACCCTGCAGGATGGTTGCGTCATAAATGTCATGAAACAGCATGTTCATTTTGCAGAGTGACCAGGTCGTGCCGCTCAATTCCTGACCGTAAAAACTTAAACGCGAGGCATCGCCGTAGCGGGCTTCCACATAATTTTTGTTTTCTATGAGCATACCGCCAGATCCACAGGTAGGATCATAAATTTCCGCATCGGCTGGCGGTGCCAGCATCGCAACAAGTAGTTGCACTACTTCGTTGGGCGTGTAGAACTCGCCACCTTTTTTACCGGCACTATCAGCAAAATATTTGATTAAATATTCATAGGCCGCACCCAGTAGATCAGGAAATTCAAATTGATCATCAGTAAGCGTCACCTTATTGAAATGTGTGATAAACTCGATAAGCTTCTCGTCGCTCAGCGCATTCTTATTTTTCCCGATGGTGCGGTTAAAGTTGACGTTAGTCAAAACGCCGCTCAGTTTGTCAGGATTAGCTTCTTCCAGCGCTTCCAGCGCCTTGTTAAGATGATCTCCTACATCTTTTTTGAGGTGTAGAATTCCTTCATTGACGGCTACGCCCTTATCATTTTTAATGGTATAGTTCCATCTTGCCCGTGCGGGTACATAGTAGTCGTAGGCATTAGGCCGGTTGAGAGCCGTCTCAATTTTCTCTTCTGTAAAGCCACGGGACTTGAGCTCTTTATAGCGTTGCGATCTGTCCTGCTCGTACTTATCGCTCAGCCGCTTCAAGAACAGCATTCCGAAAATATATTCCTTAAATTCAGAAGCGTCCATGTTCCCCCTCAAGATGTCACACGCGTCCATGAGGAAGCCCTCAAGCCAGGATAGGGTCAGTTTTTTGTGGGTCATTGATTGGTTAAGTTGAATGGGGTAAGATAAGAATAGTGGTAATAGATGAACGACAATTTTAGGCAGAGCTTGATAGCAGTATAGAGTATTTGCGATACCCAAAACAGCTCTAACCCTGATACATAAAAAGTGTTACGCTTTCGCACTTCGACAAACTCAGCATAAACTTCCCTGTGGGAAAGCGTAAAAATCTAAATATACCGCAATCAAGCAGTTTACTTACTTCTTCCCCTTCTGATTAGGATTCATCTGCTTACCGCGATTTCCCTGCGCTTTGTCGTATGCTTTGTTGGTGCCGCTAGTTCCCTTATTTGCATTTTGCTGGTTTGCTTTGTGATTGTCTTGCTTTGTCATGGTTTTAAGTTTTTTGATTGCTTAAAAATAAAGCTAATTTCCACGATCCTTTTACGGGTTGCCGTAAGTCCGGGTAATTCCCAGAGATATCTGTTCTGCGGAAAACCCATCTTTTAATCGTCATCAATTTTTAGAACCAATAATTTTAATTTATTTAGCTATTCCGACTCACCCAAACTTCTCCACCGCCATCTCATAGTTCTTTTCCAGATCTTCCAGCGGGACATAGCCGCGGGCGATGTGGATGGCCTGCTGTCCCTGGGTGAGGAAAACGGTGGGAAAGCCGCTTACCTGCAGTTGCTGGCTCAACTGGAAGTCGGCTTGTGCTTTTTGCTGGTAGGTGTTGCTTTGCATGTCATTTAAAAATGCCTCTTTGTCGCAGCCGTGCTGGGCGGCCAGTGTTGCAAAAGTTTGCGGGTTACCCGGTGCCTTACCGTGGTAGTAGATCTGTTCTTGTACCGCTTTCGCGAAAGCGAGATCATCCCCATCACCGCAATCCTTAAACACACTCATCGCCACCGCAGCGGGAATGGAGGTAAATACCATGCTGCCCTCATCCAGCACGTCCAGAAATGCCTGGCCAAATGTGACGCCACAGCGATCCTCAACTTCCTTATACGCCTGTTTGATATACGGCGCAACCTCACCTATGGGGCCTATACGGTCGCCGGTAATCATCCCGCCAGAGATCACGCTGCATTCCAATTCATGCCGATTCACAAAATCAGTAATTACTGGCGAGAAGCCATAACACCAGCCGCACAGGGCATCATAGACATATAGGATTTTCATGGGAAATGGGTTTGCCAGCAATATAGCAACGCGATTGCTGCCAGTTTCCTAAAGTAATGTTTAGTGATCGCGGGCTTTTCCTGGGGTGGTAATACATGGTGCTGTAAAATAGAAAGGATCTATCCCACCAGTCGCCTTACCATTTTATTCAGAAATAGCCTAGTACAAGGCCAAATCAGGGTTAAAAGAACCTCTCAAATAATATTATCGGTTCAGTTACTGGTATCTTCATTCCATGGAAAAAGTATTGGTAGCAGGTGCCACAGGCACCACGGGAAAACAAGTAGTGGAAATTTTAAATAAGCACAAGGATTACACACCCATCGCGATGGTGCGCAAACAAGAGCAAAAAAGCCAGTTTGACAATGCCAAAATCGAGACCCGCATGGCAGATCTCACAAATGACTTGAGCGGTATCACACAGGGAATCGACCGGGTGATTTTTGCCGCAGGTTCTGGTGGCGAGAATGTAGAAGAGGTGGATCGTGACGGTGCTATCGATCTAATCAAAGATGCCGTAAAACACGAGGTCAAAAAGTTTGTGATGCTCAGCTCTGTAGGTGCAGATAAACCAGAGGAAGCTGGTGAGGACATGCAACCCTACCTTGAGGCAAAACACAAAGCAGATGAGTTCTTGCGCGATACAAATCTCAACTACACCATCGTACGGCCAGGCCCGCTCAACAACGAGGATGAAACAGGGTCGATCAGACTAGAAGAGAAAATTGACAACCCCGGCGAGATCCCACGCGCAGATGTTGCCCAGGTACTGGTGGACTCGCTGGATGACAGAATCGCCCACCAGAAAACTTTTGAGATCGTAAGCGGCGATAGGCCCATACGTCTGGCGCTGGCAGGCGCGTAATAACCAAGTAAATTTTAGCAAATCGTAAATAGGGCCATGAACTTCAATCTCAAAAACTGGCACAAGGTAATTTTGATATTCATTTTATGCCTGTCCATTAGCTGTCGCGAAAACGTACAACCTAAAAACATCACTTTACATAGCGGCACCTCCCAAAACCAGAATGGTCTAGACCTATCGGGCATCTATAAATTGGTTTCCTACAATGGTGAGCGAGTTGCGGCGGGAACGGTTTATGGTGGCGATGTACCCCAGCCGTATCTAACCTTTGACACCACCAGTAAAATAGCAAGTGGCCACACAGGCTGCAATAGTTTTACTCTCACATTTAAAATCGATGGTGACGCAATTCTCTTAGGCAAGCGCATTGAAAAAACCGAAAAAGCCTGCGAGCCTGGCGCAGATTGGGAAAACCAGCTGGTCGAATTGCTTTCTGGCGCGAGCGGGCAATTAAACAATCCAGATGAATTGTCGCTGCGCAATAGGGAGAGACATGTGAAATATATCCGGAACTGATTCTTATCAAGCTATTCGCGTTTTAAACCATCGTCTTCACCATCTAACATTCTTTTTTCAATCAAAGCGGTGATTCACGTAAATAGTGAGCAACATTTTATTACTCGTAGAAAGCTTAATTACAACATCCAATGAGTTAGGATATCGGTAATTCATACTTAGCGGGCAAATACCTAAATCCAACTTAAAACCTAATAAATACGCAGCTCTCCAGCTACTGGCAAATATCTTTGGGAAACAACACATTTTTCATGAAGCCTTTAGAATTTTCCACGCCAGAACAAATTGCCAAACATATAAACAGCGGCGACCGCGTCTTTATACAGGGCGCGGCTATGACCCCGCATCCACTTATACAGGCGATGGTGCAGCGGTATGAGGAATTGAAAGATGTGGAGCTGGTCTGTATCCATACCGAAAAAGAAGCGCCCTACACACAGGAACCTTACAAAAAAGCATTTAAGGTAAATGCGGCCTTTGTGGGTAGGAACGTGCGCGAGGCAGTAAATACCGGTAACGGTGGATATATTCCCGTTTTTCTGAGTGATATCCACCACCTCTTCCGCCAGCATATATTGCCACTGGATGTTGCGCTTATTCAGGTATCGCCGCCAGATAAGCATGGTTACTGCTCGCTGGGAACCAGTGTGGATGTCACACTGCCCGCGCTGCAATCTGCGAGAACAGTCATCGCACAGATTAACAAACATGTTCCCAGATCGCACGGAGACGGCATTATCCACCGCTCACAGATCAATGCTGCTATCGAGCATCACGAGCCACTGCCAGAAAGCGGTTCAAAATCCATGAGCGATGTAGAGGTGCAGATAGGCAAACACATTGCAAATCTGATTGATGACGGCGCCACCCTGCAAATGGGAATAGGGAACATTCCTAATGCGGTTTTGGCAAATTTAGAAAACCACAAATCGCTGGGCATCCATACAGAAATGTTTAGTGATGGCGTCCTGCCCCTTATCCAGAAAGGCATCATCACCGGTGAGGAAAAGGTCGTGAAGCGCGGGAAGTTGGTCACCTGTTTTGCCGTGGGAACGCAACAGCTCTATGACTTCATCGATGATAATCCGCTGGTGCATTTTAAGGCAGCCGCCTATACAAATGATACTGCCATCATCAGGCGCAATCCCAAGGTAACTGCCATCAACAGCGCGATAGAGATTGACCTCACCGGCCAGGTGTGTGCAGATACCATAGGCATGAAACAATATAGCGGTGTAGGCGGCCAGATGGATTTTATACGCGGCGCCGCACTCTCGCAGGGCGGGAAGCCCATCATTGCGCTACCGTCCACGACCAGGCACGGCGATTCTAAGATTGTGCCTTTTCTCAAGTCTGGCGCTGGGGTGACCACGACCCGCGCACACGTCCACTGGGTGGTGACGGAATATGGTGCGGTAAACCTCTTTGGCAGGAATCTCAAGGAGCGCAGCAGGCTGTTGCAGTCCATTGCCCATCCAGACCACCGCGCAGACATTGATATGGCCATCCATGATAGGTATGGGAGTGACAGCGTTTATCTGTAGGTTTGTGATTGTTAAAGACCTGTTTTAGGACACAATAATTTTGTTTATTGCGCTTTCCCGATAGGAAAGTTTATACTGAGCTTGCCGAAGTACGATAGCGTAATTCCCACAATCAACCCGCATGAGAAAAATCATCTTACCACTTCTGGCATTCTGCATATTGCTGTGCAGCCACGACATGTTCCTGATCATGGATACCTACTTTCTGGAACCCGGCAAAAAAGCGCAGATTGATCTGTACAACGGCACATTTGACCGCAGTGATAACACCATCGATCGGGACAGGATGATCGACGTGAGCCTGATGGGCAACGGCAACCGGCAGATCATGGAATCCAGTAGCTGGACAACGCGGGATAGCATCACCGTTCTCGACTTTACGGCCGGTGATCCAGGGACTTATGTGGCTGGAGTCTCGACACGTGCACGCAACATCACGCTAGAAGCAGAAAAATTCAATAATTACCTGGAACACGATGGCGTACTGGACATGCTCCAGAAAAGGCGCGACAGCAACCAGATGGACATGGACGCGACAGAACGTTATTCCAAGCACGTAAAGGCGATCTACCAGGTGGGCGACACGCGATCTGGCGACTGGGCAAAAGAACTGGGCTATCCGATCGAGTTTGTGCCGCTATCCAATCCGTATGAGAAGAAAACAGGCGACGCCCTCAAGGTAAGATTACTGAGGGATGGCAAACCACTGGCAAACCAACTGGTCTATGCAGATTATAAGCCAGCTGCCCACGGTCACTCTCATGATGCCGGTAGCGACCACAGCCATGATGGCGAGCATTCCCATGACGGTGGTGAGCCACACAACCATGATGAACAGGGTGAGAACCATACACACACTGCCGCACAAAAATTAACTACCGATAATGATGGTGTTGTGGAACTCAAGCTCACGCACGATGGTATCTGGTACCTGCGCACGATCCACATGATGGAACGCAATGAGGATGGACTCACCCACGAGTCTAACTGGTCCACACTCACATTTGAAGTGTCACACGCGCACGATGATGCTCACGACCATGATCATGACCATGAGCACGAGGATGGGTTGCCAGACTGGATATTCTGGGTAGCTAGCGTTGCGGTACTGTTTGGTTTGTACTTTTTCTTCAGGAGCAGAAAAACCGCATAAATGATAAAACATATTCCCGCCAAAAATTGCACGTCCCGCAAATGGATGTTACCGCTGCTGCTTGTTGTGCCTACACTTGTTATGGCGCATGGAGTTAGTGAGGGCGATCAGGCCATCTTGAGTGATGGTAGATTGTGGTCATACATTTATGTGGGTGCAAAACACATGGTGACCGGTTATGATCATTTACTGTTTTTAGCGGGAGTGATTTTTTTTCTAAAAGGAATCAAGGACATATTGAAGTTCATCACGATTTTTACGATTGCCCACTGTATCACCCTCATTGCAGCAACCTATTACGCCGTCCAGGCAGATGAGCATCTGATTGATGCAGTCATCGCCTTGAGTGTGTTGTACAAGGGATTTGAAAATCTGGGCGGATTTAATAAATTGGGCGTCAGGTCGCCTAATCTGCTTGCGATGGTGTTTCTGTTTGGTCTGATCCATGGATTCGGTCTTTCCACGCGATTGCAATCCTTTGATCTGGGTAACAATCAATTTCTGTTGAAGATTCTGAGTTTCAATCTAGGGGTAGAGGCAGGCCAGGTGCTCGCACTTATTCCCATCGTATTGCTCATCACCCAGTGGAAGAAGTACGATAGCTACACCGCCTTTTTTAAGGCTGCCAACTGGTATCTGGTGATTGCAGGAATCGGTTTATTTTGCTGGCAGATGTATGGGTATTTTTCAAGTTGATTATTCCGCTTTCGCGAAAGCGTACTCTATCTAATTATTCCTGAAGCGAAAGCGGAACAGTTCAATACCAATTTCTATAAAGTGGGTTGTCCCATTTAATAATCTTCCCATTCCCAGTTAAAAGTTTTCTAACTTACCACGTTCCAGCGGCTATACGTCGAACCTTTGTAAAAACCTCAACGATGAAAAAAATTATTTTTCTATTTTCTCTTATTATGATCATCGTTACTTCATGTGCGCAAACCGAGGCTCCCATCACTATTTCAGCGGGAGAGGAGGTGCTATTAGATGAAGATATGGATGGTGACTATACCCTGCAGGTAGATAATTCTGGACTGATTCAGGTGAGGATCGCGGTGCGTGATAAGGACACCGGACGGCAAAACCAAAGCTATGACTTGCTACCTGATGCTAATGTCAAGTTCACTGTGAGGGAAAACGAGCTAGTTTACCTAATCAATGAATATGAGGAAGAGGGCGAGGTTTTTGCGGTGCTTAGCCAGCTGGCAGATGGGCAGTCTTATGAGCCAGTTGTTGAGTAACCCATATCCAGGCGCGTGAGCAACTCCCTGCTATTTGAAATTGTGAACGCCATAGTGCTACCCATGTGGTTGCTGCTGGTCATCATACCTGACCATCGCATTACAAAATTCTTCATCCGTTTGCCGGTTACCCCACTGCTGCTGGCAGCTACCTATGTCGTGGTTGTCATCCCCGGTCTGCAGGATGCAGACTATATGGACTTTACCACATTGGCGGGTTTGATCACGCTATTCTCTACTGAAGAGGCCGTGCTGGCAGGCTGGATCCATTACCTGTGTTTTGACCTGGCGGTAGGAATGTGGCTGGTGGTGCAGAATCGGCAGGTGGGGCTTTCTAAATGGTTGATGCTGCCCGTGCTCTTATTCACTTTTATGATGGGGCCAGCGGGTTTCATGCTTTTCTTTATGTTGGATTTCATTTCTGCGGCACGGTCTAAAGAATGATACTAAACTTTGTGTTGAAATTATTCCTGGGTGGTTATCTATTCCGCTTTCCCGATAGGGAAGTTTATGCTGAGCTTGTCTAAGTACGAAAGCGTAATCACCCAAATATTCCTCCTAGAATAAAAGCTGATGAACTGCAAGGAAAACCACTCAATGGCTACTACTCTACTGTGCCAGCGGGAATAATGGAAAATAGTTATTCATAGTCAGTCCAAATAACTTTTAAGCCGTTGGGCTTTTAACTATTACGATTGAAAATCCCTGTAACGGCAACTATATTTGCGGCAAACTAAACAAAATCTTATATGGCAGCTTGGGTTAAATCTTCAATAGCACGTAAGTGGATCATGGCACTCTCGGGTCTATTTCTTGTCATATTTCTTACACAGCACTTTGTAATCAACGTCACATCAGTCCTTGCGCCTGACACGTTCAATGAGTGGTCGCACTTTATGGGTTACAATCCCATCGTGCAGTTTGTGTTGCAGCCTATCCTTTTAGGGGGGCTGATCATCCACTTTGTGTATGGAATCATTCTGGAGTACAAAAACAACAAGGCGCGTCCCATCAAGTACAAGAACTTTGCGGGCAATCAGAATTCTACCTGGGTAAGCCGCAACATGATCATCACGGGACTTGTGGTACTAGCTTTTCTGGGATTGCACATGTATGATTTCTGGGCGCATGAGATTGCCTATAAATTTATCAAGGCGGTACCTGAAAATGCAACCAGATACCATGCAGAGACGGTGGCTAAATTTGAGCCTATCTGGCGCGTGGTGCTGTATGTAATTGCATTTGGCTTGCTCTCATTACACTTATGGCATGGCTTTAACAGCTCGTTCCAGACGGTGGGTGCAAAAAGCGTTAAGAAAGGTGATACGCTTAGAAAAATCACCTATGCATGGGCAGTACTTATTCCTGCGGGATTTGTATTTATCGCCCTGTATCATCATCTGAACCCTACAACAGCTTAAGTTATGGCAGTATTAGACAGTAAAGTACCTATAGGACCACTGGATGAGAAGTGGACCAATCATAAGAATACGATCAACCTTGTCAATCCTGCTAATAAACGTAACATAGACGTCATCGTGGTGGGAACGGGACTTGCGGGTGGATCTGCCGCGGCAACCCTGGCAGAGCTGGGTTACAATGTCAAAACATTTTGCTACAACGACAGCCCTCGCCGCGCGCACTCGATTGCAGCACAAGGTGGTATAAATGCTGCCAAGAACTATCAAGGAGATGGTGATTCAAACTACCGCCTTTTTTACGACACGATCAAGGGTGGTGATTACCGCAGCCGCGAGGCAAACGTATATCGCCTTGCCGAGGTTTCTTCAAACATTATCGACCAATGTGTTGCCCAGGGGGTTCCCTTTGCACGTGAATATGGTGGGTTGCTGGATAACCGCTCTTTTGGTGGGGTGCTTGTTTCCCGTACATTCTACGCTGCGGGACAGACTGGCCAGCAGCTATTGCTAGGTGCCTACAGCGCACTTAACAGACAGATCAACCGTGGTAAAGTACAGCCATTCAACCGTCACGAGATGATGGATCTGGTGGTTGTGGACGGTAAAGCCCGTGGTATCATTGCCCGTAACCTTGTTACTGGTGAGATCCAGCGACATGGAGCACACGCTGTAGTTATTGCATCTGGTGGTTATGGAAACGTATTTTTCCTATCGACTAATGCGATGGGAAGTAACGTGGGAGCTGCCTGGCGCACGCACAAGCGTGGTGCCTACATGGCAAATCCATGTTTTACACAAATTCACCCTACGTGTATTCCAGTAAGTGGTGAGCACCAGAGTAAGCTGACGCTCATGTCAGAATCCCTGCGTAATGATGGACGTATTTGGGTTCCCAAGGAACTGGACGATGCAAAAGCCATCCGCGAGGGGAAATTGCGCGGTGTGGATCTGCCAGAAGAAAAAAGAGATTATTATCTGGAACGTCGTTATCCTGCGTTTGGTAACCTGGTGCCGCGTGACGTTGCCTCCCGTGCTGCCAAAGAGCGCTGCGATGCCGGTTACGGTGTCAACAAAACCGGTAATGCGGTTTATCTGGACTTTGCAGAATCATTCCTGCGTTATGGTAAGGTAGAAGCCCTGACCAGCGGTAACAAAAACGCTACCGAGGCCGAGATGATTGCACTGGGTAAAAAGGTAATCGAGAAGAAATACGGTAACCTCTTTGATATGTATCAGAACATTTCTGATGACAATCCCTACGAGGTTCCCATGAAGATTTTCCCAGCGGTTCACTATACAATGGGTGGACTATGGGTAGATTATAATCTACAGACCACGATTCCAGGATGTTTTGCGGCTGGAGAAGCAAACTTTTCTGACCACGGTGCAAACCGCCTAGGAGCAAGCGCGCTCATGCAGGGACTAGCCGATGGATATTTTGTGTTGCCCTACACCATAGGTGATTACCTCGCAAACGAAATCAGAACTGGTGCTATCCCGACGGATACTCCAGAGTTTGCGCAAGCAGAGGAAGAGGTTAAGGAACGACTCAACAAGTTTATTAATAACAACGGTACAAACACGGTAGATTATTACCACAAGAAGCTGGGCCACATTATGTGGGATGATTGCGGAATGTCCCGTAACGCGCCAGATTTGAAGCGTGCGATGGATGAGATCAGGGATCTGCGCGAGGATTTCTGGCAGAATGTGCGTGTGACTGGTAGTGTGGACAGCAAGAATCAGGAACTAGAAAAAGCAGGACGCGTGGCAGACTTCCTAGAACTTGGCGAATTGTTTGCCATGGATGCCTTGAAAAGGGATGAGAGCTGTGGAGGTCACTTCCGTGAGGAATACCAGACTGAGGATGGTGAGGCCGTACGTGATGACGAGAATTTTACATTCGTCAGCGCCTGGGAGTACGCAGCAAACATCCGCGATTCAAAACTACACAAAGAAGACCTTGTCTTTGAAAATGTTGAGTTGAAGACGCGAAGTTATAAGTAGTGCCTATCGCAGTTAATTGTTATTTGGAAAATGGTTAATTGTTGTTTAGGGTTCGCTTTCGCGAAAGCGGAATTTTAAAGGCAAATGAGTACGATTAAGAGTTTCAAAGATTTGAATTGCTGGAAACTGGGCAGAGAACTTAGAAATGAGATTTCTAAAGTGATCAAAACATTTCCAGCTCATGAAAGATTTGAGCTTGTGTCACAGATGCGGCGAGCGTCCAGATCTGTAACGCATAATATAGCTGAAGGTTATGGTAGATATCACTATCAGGAAAACATTCAGTTTTGCCGCATATCGAGAGGTTCTTTATATGAGCTGATCGATCAGGTAGATTGCGCTCATTGCGATGAGTATATAAATAGCGATAGAGCAGATGCGCTGGAAAAAGGCTGTCTGGATTGTATAAAAGTATTGAATGGCTATATCAACTACCTTGAGAAAGCCAAAAAGTAACAGTTAACAATCAACGGTTAACAAATAACATTTAACGCAAAGCTTATGAAGCTTACTTTAGAAATTTGGAGACAAGCGGGTCCTAACGCAAAAGGGAAAATGGTCACTTATCCCATCGATGGTGTAGATGGTGACATGTCATTTCTGGAAATGATGGATATCCTGAACGAGGAACTTGTGTCAAAAGGGGAAGAGCCGGTAGAATTTGACCACGACTGTCGTGAGGGAATCTGTGGATCTTGTAACATGATGATCAACGGCGAGCCGCACGGCCCACAAAAGATGGTCACTACTTGCCAGTTGCACATGCGTAAATTCAAGGATGGCGATACCATTACGGTAGAACCATGGCGTGCAAAGGCATTCCCGGTGATCAAGGATTTGATCGTGGATCGCAGCGCATTTGACCGCATACAGCAGGCGGGTGGTTATGTGTCTGTCAATACCTCAGGGAACACACAAGATGCCAACTCAATCCCGATTGAGAAAGAAAAGGCAGATGAAGCATTCTGGAGCGCGACCTGTATAGGTTGTGGTGCCTGTGTGGCGGCGTGTAAAAATGCCAGCGCCATGTTGTTTACCAGTGCAAAGATTTCACAATATGCATTGTTACCGCAAGGTGAGGTAGAAGCAACCCAGCGTGTACAGAATATGGTGCGCCAGATGGACATTGAAGGTTTTGGGAACTGTTCAAACACTGGAGCCTGTATGGTGGAATGTCCTAAAGGTATCAAGCTAGAGAACATCGCCCGTATGAATCGCGACTACGTAAAAGCAGAGGTGATCGGTTAGATCACTTTGTCTTGAATTATTTATTTGACCCAAGCCTGAAAAGGCTTGGGTTTCTTTTTGGCGTCATTTAACCTGGATTAAATAAGTTAGGTGCGATCTTATGTTTAGCTTGAAACATGAAACGCTACGAGCAAGAAGAACCCATTAAAGTCCCTAAGTTTTCTGAGGAAGCTGGATTCTATACTACTGCCCAGCGCTCAAATCAGATGAGCAAAATACGGGGCAAGGATACCAAGCCAGAGATCATGCTGCGTAAAGCGCTGTGGGCAAAAGGCTATCGCTACCGCAAGGATTTTAAAAAACTGATCGGAAAACCAGATATCGCCATGTCCATTCATAAAGTGGTCATATTTGTGGATGGCGAGTTCTGGCATGGCTACGACTGGGAAATCCGCAAGCAGAAAATCAAATCCAATCGTGATTTCTGGATTCCAAAAATTGAGCGCAATATGCAACGCGATCGTGAGGTAAACGCGCGGCTAGAAGAGCAGGGCTACAAAGTTTTTAGGTTTTGGAGCAAGGAGGTGCTGAAAGAGCTGGATAGAGTAGTGGATGAGATCACTTCCCATATTGAGCAGCAAAAAAATTAAGCTGAGAATTCAACTCCTATATTTAGTCGCTCAAACAGGGGCTAATGACAAACCACACTTTACTGATTGCTTTGCTATTAGCTGTGGTAGCAAATTCGCAGAACCTAGTTCCCAATCCCAGTTTTGAAGAAACCAATAGCTGTGAATACCAGCACTCAAGATTTAAATATCAGGTGAATGGCTGGACTACGCCTAATCTGGGTACTTCAGATATCTTCAATGGTTGTAACACGAGATCAACTACTGGTGTACCCAATAATTTTGTAGGATCTCAAGAAGCGCATCATGGCGATAATTATGCTGGGATTTATGCGGTGACTGTTGGTTACGAAAAAATGCCACATTTCTCTGAATATATAGAAGTTCAACTAATCTCATCCCTCATTGAAAAAGAATTTTATCAATTGTCCTTTTTTGTTAGCCTAGCGGAAGCCTCTGACTTCGGGGTTTGTGGTCTCGGCGCTATTTTATCTGAAAATAAAATTAAGGCAAATACACCGTTAACACTTAGGCCGGAAAACCTATCCTCATTCGGAATAGAGAATTATAAAATTCTGGAGCAGGACTGTGATAAAAAGATCGACGATAAATTAAGCTGGATGAAAGTATCATATAGTTTTAGAGCTGATGGCTACGAGCGTTTTTTGATAATCGGTCATTTCAAGGATAATGAAGTGACCCTTGAACTTTCTAATGTTGATGATCCCAGATTAAACAAACATGCATATTATTACGTAGACTCGGTTAGCCTAGAAAGAATCGAAGAACAGCAAATCGAGTTGATTGAAGATGACGTTTATAAATTACCAATCATCACTTTTGATCACGATAGTGCGGTAATTAAGGATTCAGAATACACTAAACTTAACCAACTCGCTGCGCACCTCAAAATGCAAAAGGATTGTGTGTTGCACATCCGGGGCTCTGCCAGTGAAAATGGTACGGATGAGCGAAATGCTAAACTTTCTAGAGAAAGGGCGAGAGCCGTAAAGCAGTACCTTGAATCTCTAGGCTTGGAATCTCTAATACTGGTTGTAGAAAATTTAGATGGTATCAAACAATCGTCACCAGTAGAGCAATCAGCCGATTTAAAGCGTGTTGAGTTTAAGATTATTTGTAAATGATTTGATGGTTTCTAATGATGAGAATATTTAGATCAAAAGTGATCATGACTAGATTTTTTTAGTTATGACAATACGTGTTCTGTAATAGTGTCTTAATCTCTCAAATATTCCTGCGCATCCACTACATTATATACTGGGCTCATCTTCATAAACTCATGGAAGAAAGCAATATGCGTGGCGCCATTCAGGATAAGCACGCGATCATCAGGCTGAATGTCTAGCCGGTTGATATTGGCAAAAATCCGCAGGTTGCGTTTATAGAAGTCTGCCGCGACATCTGCACCCTCAAAGTTATCTTCTGTATTCACGTAGGTGAGCAGGTCTGCGTTTGCGTGCTTTAGAAAACTGATATATTCAGGAGTATTTGTAAAGCGGTATAGTTGTTTGGTAGATGCGCTGGATTCAAGCTGCGCTGCTTGTTGGAGAAGAGGCATGAGCTGGCCATAATATTTGTTGACAGCTGCATTATCAGTTTCATTTGCCAGCTGGCCTATAAGCGCCGTAGTCGTATTCCATCTTATGGTCGATGGCATGTAAGCTCGCATTGCTATGCCGCGCAATCTGAAAGGCGAGTAAACCTACCTCACCGTAGAAAGTACTCACGTTTTCTGGGTTATTTGTATAAACCTGATAAAGAGAATCCATTTCTGCCTGTAGTTCTGGTACCACCTCCACGAGAATTTTGGTAGGCTTGAATTCTTTGGCTAGCTGGATGGCTAATTCTGCGATCTCTTTCTGGCGTTTTGGTGTGCTTGCGTCATAACGGGACTTGGTAGCGTCACTCGTTGCCCCCATGTGCCAGGTTCCCAGCAGTAGGACATCTGCTCCTTTGAAGTTAAATGCCTTCTTTGGTGGCTGCTAGAAATTCCTGCTCGGTAGGCTGCTGGGAGAATACCAAATTAGAAATAAGTAATAATGCCAGTAGGTAAATGCAACGTATCATGTGATTTGTTTTAGATGATGGGACAAACCTAGCGGCAATCACAACCTCCATTACTCACTAATCGACAAGCCGGCAAATTGTGTCTATGAAATCATAATTTGGTTCATGGGTTAGTTTCATAGACATGATCCTGCCGTTCATAGACACATGCTATTTAATTACTCAGTTACCCGTTATCTTCCCAGCATGAAACTGAGGCTAGCTAGATTTATCGGTGCTTTTTATGCATTCTTCATCGTCATGGAGGTGCTACGGGAATTGCTGTTGTCAGAGAACTTCCTGAATGAATTCTTGCAGCAACCCGCGCAGATGATACTTCTGCTTTTTCAGTCCTCAGTCTTATTTCTTGGCTACGCGTTGTTCAATTATCTATTTCTGTTTTACGCTTATGGCCACCGTCCCAGATGGTTTATTGCCATGGGGATCGTTGTGATTTCAATCGGCGTCATAGGATTGCGCTATCTGGCTGAAGAGGTAATTATCAAGGCTATCACCGGCTATGGCAACTACTACGAGGGCACGACACCGCTTTATTATATAGGTGACAATCTCTACTATGCGATTCTTTATACGTCGTTTGGTGTGATTTTTTATTTTGTGCATTACACGCAGTATCGCGAGCGGCAGCAACAGCAACTGCTGCTGGAAAACAAGAAGACAGAATTAGCTTTCCTGCGATCGCAGGTGAACCCGCATTTCTTGTTCAACATGCTCAACAACATCTACTCCCTGATCACCATGCAATCCCCCAAAGCCCTTAC
The DNA here is from genome assembly GCA_963740155.1 of uncultured Flavobacteriaceae bacterium. Lineage (GTDB taxonomy): Bacteria > Bacteroidota > Bacteroidia > Flavobacteriales > Flavobacteriaceae > Nonlabens. Next base: position 353,193 of record CAVUDE010000007.1, read on the forward strand.
GGCGACGGATAAACTGAGCAAACTGTTGCGGTATAGCCTGTATGAGAGTGGTCAGAAAGTGACGCTGGAACAGGAGATACAATCTATTAGAGATTACGTGGAATTGCAGGAATTACGCTTTCGCGAAAGCGTACACATCAACATCCACCTAGACCCTATTATCGCCCATCAGCATATCGCCCCATTCATACTCCTGCCGCTGGTGGAGAACAGTTTCAAGCACGGCCTCGCGACAGATCCAGAGCAACCCATTCAGGTTAAGGCAGAAAAGCAGGGCGGTTCCATCATGCTCGAGGTAGGTAATGCCATTGCACGGCGCGAGAAAGATGAAGTAGGCGGGATAGGAATTGACAACCTTAAGAAACGCCTCCAGTTGATCTATAACGGGGCGCATACTTTTAGGCAGGTGGTAACTCACAGGCATTTTACAACCCAGATAACCATCACACCATGATCAAAGCACTTCTTATAGACGATGAGCCACTAGCGCTGGATTTGCTGGAATCGCACATCGCCCAGACAGATGGTATTCAGACCCTGCAATCGTTTACTAATCCGATCCAGGCGTTGCAGGAGATCGACAAGCTACAACCAGATATTATTTTCTCTGACATACAGATGCCCGAACTCAACGGCGTGCAGTTTGCCAAAATTATCGGTAAAAAGATCCCCGTCATATTTACTACTGCTTATGAGCAGTATGCCGTGCAGGGTTTTGACCTGGACGTGGTCGATTATTTATTAAAGCCCATTACGTTGGAACGCTTTCGCTCTAGCGTAGAAAAAATCAAGCAACGCACCGGGCAAAGTCCTGCGCCAGATGCAAAGCCGCCGGATTATATTTTTGTCAAGAGTGAATATAAAACCCTGAAAGTCGATTTAGATGATATCCATTACATCAAGGGAATGGCAGACTATGTGACCCTAGTTCTACCTGACCAGAAAATCCATACGCTAGAAAATCTCAAGCACTATCAGGCCACGCTACCCGACAGATTCATGCGCATCCATAAAAGCTACATCATCGCCATGGATAAAATCGAGTACATTGAGCGCAATCGTGCCGTTGTTCTAGGCGAGCACCTGCCGGTGAGTGAGACGTATAAGAAAGCTTTTTTTGAGCGGGTCAACAAGTGATTGTCATATGTATTAGCCAAATTACATGCTTTTTGGCTAATCGATTAGCTGAATTACATGTAATTTGGCTAATTAATCTGCCGTATTACGTGTAATTCAGCTATTTTAGCAGTATGATCAATCGTGAACTTGGTGCTCAGATACTCAATAATTCTCATAAGGGGAAAGCAATTATTCTGACAGGTCCTAGGCAAGTAGGAAAAACCACGCTGACTAAATCCGTCCTTAAAAACAAGAAGGTTTTACGGTTCAACGGGGATAATGCTGAAGATATAGAACAGCTACAGCCCAGATTGAGTTACCTAAAACAACTTATAGGCAAAAATGATTTTTTATATATCGATGAGGCGCAGCGCATACCTAACATAGGTGTCATCGCAAAACTTATCATTGATGAATTGCCAGGTATTCAAGTTATCCTAACTGGATCCAGTTCTTTCGACTTGAACAGTCAAATCAACGAACCTCTTACTGGTCGCAAATTTGAGCTCAACCTCTTTCCAATCTCATGGAAAGAGTGGTCAGAACATAAGGGCTTTGCAGAGGCTAGCAAAAGCCTCGAGCAACACCTTATTTATGGAATGTATCCTGAAATATTGACCCACCCTAACGAGCAGGAATTGTTATTACAAGAGTTGGCTAACAGCTATTTATATAAGGATATTCTTGCCTTAAGCAATGTTCAAAAAGCAGATGAATTACAGCGACTTACACAGGCACTGGCCTTTCAGATAGGTAGTGAGGTGTCTTATTCTGAACTGGCAAAACATTTGCGTCTCACAAAAGATACGGTACAACGATATATTGACGTTCTTGAAAAAGGCTTCGTGGTATATAGATTAGGTTCCTATAGCAGGAATTTACGCAATGAGATCAAATTTGGTAAGAAGATCTATTTTTATGACAACGGCGTACGCAATGCTGTCATCAGGAATTTTGCGCCGCCACACCTGCGCAATGACATGGGGGCATTATGGGAAAACTGGCTAATTACAGAACGACTAAAGCGTATTACTTATAATAAAAAACCCACGGAACTCTATTTCTGGCGCACGCGCACACAAAAAGAAATTGATCTAGTGGAGGTGACAAATGGCAGTGTGACCGCTACAGAAATTAAATGGAAACAAAAGCGCGTTAAACCGCCACACGATTTTATTGAAACATATAATGCCGACTATAACGTAGTGGACAAGAACAATTTCTGGGAGTTTATTGATTGATTGAACTCTCGCCTTTAGTACCTATTTTTAAAAATGATTAGCTCAAAACTCCCCCACATTACCCCGTCCATCTTGCGACTATGCCGCAATGAAATGAGTTTTGCTGGGTGGTAAGTAGTTAGCATTTTGCTGCCATTTTATTAAAACTGAGAAGTCATTCCTACGATGATTAAAGCTTATATTTGTAACCATCTTACACAACATCATACATGGTTACTAAAAAATACTTTACGGTAGGTGAGGCAGCAGAATATTTAAACAAAAATCCAGAAACCCTGCGACGATGGGATCAGGACGGTAAGTTGATCGCAGTAAGAGAGCCCGGAAGTAACTATAGGATTTATAGTAAAGAGCAGCTAGACCTTTTTAAGCCATTTAATGGTCAGGATACGGAAATCTTAAACGAGGTTGAACCACATTCAGATTACAAGGTCATTGAGCTTTTTGCTGGTGCAGGCGGGCTGGCAATAGGAATGGAAAAAGCGGGTTTAAAGTGTGAGGTTCTTAACGAGGTTGATAAGTGGGCTTGTAATACGTTAAGAAAAAATAGGCCTCAATGGAATGTTTTAGAGGGTGATATCAGGGATTTTGAATTCATTAAATATCGTGGTCAGATTGATCTGGTAACAGGAGGTTTTCCCTGTCAGGCCTTTAGCTATGCCGGCAAGAAACTGGGACTGGAGGATGCCCGTGGCACCTTGTTTTATGAATTTGCTAGAGTTGTTAAGGAAGTAATGCCACATATCTGTATAGGGGAAAATGTAAAAGGCTTAAAAAGCCACGATAAAGGCCGCACCCTAAAGGGGATGATTTCTATTCTGGATGAAGTGGGCTATAATGTAGTTGAACCCCAGGTTCTGAAAGCCATTAATTATAATGTTCCTCAGAAAAGGGAGCGATTGATATTAGTCGGGATACGCAAGGATATAAGTGTGAATTATGAATATCCCTTGCCTAACGACACGATCTATAACCTGGAAGACGCTCTAAAAAAGGGCAAGTCTTTACGATTGTAATGTGCCAGCAGCTGGGGAATCATCTTATCCAGAATCCAAAAAAAAATATCTAGACCTGATACCGCCTAAGGGCTACTGGCGCGATCTGCCGGTTAAAATGCAGAAAGAGTATATGATGAAAAGCTATTATCTAGGGGGTGGTAAGACGGGAATGGCTAGACGCATAGGCTGGGATGAACCCTGCCTTACACTTACATGCAGCCCAGCTCAAAAACAAACGGAAAGGTGTCATCCAGATGAGACCAGACCGTTTACTACTAGGGAATATGCCAGAATCCAGACTTTCCCAGATGATTGGGAATTTGCCGGTTCAGTCTCTCAGGTTTACAAGCAAATAGGTAATGCGGTCCTGTAAATCTAGGTAAAGAGATCGGCTATTCTGTTATTGCCTTTTTGAATGAATACTATAAAGAATCAAAGCCCAAATAGTACTGATAATTATCAAACGTAATCTCATCAAGAATACGCCGGTCGTTTTGTTTACCTGCAGCAGAGATTTCTTCAAATGCAGACTGAGGGCTTTTATCTTCGGCAGAAACGGTCTCTAGATAATCTGGAATAGCTGTTTTGAGAGCGTTGTACAACTGGAAAAGCGCATCATCTTGACCAGTCAATTTTCCATAAAACCGGTCGCCAGATATCTTCCTCACTCTGGAATGGCTGTATTCCTTACCATTGATAATTGAAAACCACTGCTCATCAAAACTGTCATTAGCAAGCATTTGAACCCAGTAACAGGTTGCACCTCTATAATAATCTGCATATCTCGCCAGTTTTTGGAACAGGCTTTCTGCAGCACTGCTATTCATTGTGTTGTGTTTGTTCTTTATATCGGCAAAAAGAGTATCGCCGATGGATTTTATATCAAAGCCTGATAAATTGCCTCTCTCATATCCCTCAATACCGCCCAGCACATTTTCATGAAAGGTTCCTATTGCATTATTGACGGACTTATCAATTTGTCTAGAGATTTCAAACTTGATTAATTCCTTCTCGTCAAGTCCATTGAATTTCTGGTCAAAAGTCAATTTGAATACATCAACTTTATTCTTATAGAACTTCTTTTTTGTAAGTTTCTTTCTCGCCTTAAGATAAGAGTCATGCAAGTGACCTATGCATGAAAGTAAGTGCTCATCTGTCACATATTCTAAGTAATTATTCTTTCCCATAGATTGGCAAATTGCAGCTTAGCAAATTAAACCATTATTTTGTGATTCAAATGAAATCAAAACTCCCCCACACCACCCCATCCATCTTCGCCACCATGTCGCAACTGGCTGCACAATACGATGCGCTCAACATGTCACAGGGTTTTCCCAGTTTTGCGGCATCACAAGAGTTGAAAAAACTTCACCAGCAGGCGATTGCAGAAGATCACAACCAGTACGCGCCCATGCAGGGACTGCCAGAACTACGACAACAGATCAGCACGATGATGCAAGAGCTGCACGGCTCCAGTTACAATCCTGATAAGAATATCTGCCTGACCGTAGGTGCTACCCAGGCAATTTTCACGGCTATTCAATCTGTCATCCACCATGGCGATGAGGTTATCATCCTGACCCCAGCTTACGATTGTTACGCACCAGCAGTAAAAATTGCAGGCGGCCGGGTGGTGGAGGTTCCGCTGGAAATACCCTCTTTTAAGCCTGACTGGCAGCGTGTTAAAGATGCCGTGACTCATAGAACTCGTATGGTCATCATCAATTCCCCGCACAATCCCACCGGTGCGGTGCTCAGTAAAAATGACATGCTTGAGCTACAAGAGATCATTGTACAGAATGATCTACTTTTATTGAGTGATGAGGTCTATGAGCACATGGTTTTTGATGGTGCAACTCATTACAGTGCGGCTAGGTTTGAGGCCTTGCAGGAGCGCAGTTTTATTACTGGGAGTTTTGGTAAGACATTTCATGTGACTGGATGGAAGATGGGATATTGCCTTGCACCAGATTACCTGATGAAAGAATTTTTAAAAGTCCATCAGAACGTGGTCTTTTGCGTCAATCGTCCTACGCAGGTAGCGATTTCGCAATATTTACAAGAACCAGAACACTACCTGAACCTGAGCCGGTTCTACCAGCGCAAGCGCGACTTGTTCCTCAACCTGATAAAAGATAGTAAGTTCAGCTTTGAGCCTACAAAAAGCACCTATTTCCAGCTGCTGGATTATAGCGCCATTTCAGATGAAGATGACACGATTTTTGCCAAGAGATTGACGAGGGAGAATAAGATCGCCAGCATACCTATCTCGGTTTTTATGAATGGTACGGATCCCAAAATGCTACGCTTTTGCTTTGCCAAAGAAGATCGTGAACTGGTAACAGCGGCAGGGATCTTGAACGGTTTATAAACCTCGTGGGCTTACTTTTACTGCGGGCATGATTAGTGCCTGAATTATAAAAAAAAATTTTATGCGATGCTTTCCCGTTTTTATAATGCTGATTTTGATGAGTTGCAGCTCGCACAAAGTCGATCAACAAATAGACACCACTCAGTTGCCGTCAGATAGTCAGGCCTATTATGAGGAATGGGTAGGTGGTGCGCCAGGTTCTGGGATGGGGAGTATGCTATACGTCCCAGTTGCCATGCTGGACAGCGGTGAGCCTGTAGAGGTATATTTCAATGGCAATCGCAGTGCGCGTATTGAATACTTTGGCATGGATACTCAGATGATACGCGTGCGCCTAGCTGCGATGCCTTCCCGCGATCTAATAATGGATGCAGACGTGGTGAGGGAAAGCAGCAATCAGATTGAATCAACTCATCTCCCATCCCGCTGGCAGATGGTGAGGCGCTGATCGTGACTATAAAGAATGGCAAGAAACAGTACCTAAAATTGACGGGCTTAAAAAGTCGTGGCCGCATGGAATATCCTTCCAGACCGCAGGATGATTAGAATTACGCTTTCGCGAAAGCGTAAAAATCAGTATACTTCATAGACTCTAAGTCGCACTATCTCGCAACTCGCGCATCTGCAATTCTAGCAGCGCAAGTTTATCCTCGATTCCAGTGGTGATTTCAGGCAGTCGCCGGTAGAAAACGTACCGTACCCGCCACAACTCGTTGATATCTTTGACGCTCATGGATATATCCTCCAGATTTTTATGGTCTGCCCTCAGGATAAGTCCATTGCTGGTAGAAAAGAGCCTGCGTAAAATGATCGCTTCATCACAAACACAAATTACGACCGTTCCATTGTTGAGTTTTTTGATGACGTTTTTTGGAACCAGCTCACCTATAACGACATCCTTGGGATAAAGGCCCTTGTCGTGGGAAGTCATTTCAAGATTATTGACCGTATAACCGCGGAATGTCTTTTCTGTATTCAGTGGTAACGCGAGCTTGGGAAGTTCTTCTATAAATGCTGTGTTGTCGTAGTGTTCTATGTAATCTGCTGCAGCACTATCTGTGATGCAGGGGATGGAGGCAAAGGCGGTTTTCACAAACTGATCACCGCTTATGGGCAACGCGTCATTAAACCTGAGCAATTGATTTACCGTAAGCTCTGAGGTAAGGAAATCATCGATCGCGATGCTAAAATGGTTAGCAATCTTGATGATTGTATCTATCTTAGGCTCACTCCTACCTTCCTCATAAGCCCCTAAAGTCCCTCTTTTTAAGTCAAATACATCTGCAAAGGCTTGCTGGCTGAGTCCCTTTACACTTCTGATCTTTTTTATGTTCTTACCGAAAAATGACAAGATATGCTAATATTATTTGCAAGATTGAAATACTTGCGTATATTTGTCTAACAATATTAGCTAATAAATCAGATAAACCCAAAATTATGAGCAACTAAATTTTCTAGTTGCTCCTCACTAAAATTAAAAGTAATGATCGCATTAACCTTTGAAATCATTGTCGCGGCAACCCATATATTAGTGGGGTGAATTACACCGCATGAACTAACAACCTCAAACCTATGGCCTATGAAAAACTACCTAGCAGTTATCCGGGAATATCTACTGGAGCTCAATTATGACATTACCCGTGAGAATCCCGAGAGTGGGATTCTGGTAATCGATCGTGAGAATGCTGGTATCAAGAACCTGATCCTAGGGATTGCACCGCCCATTTTAATTATGGAGCAATTTATCTTTAAGATCAACAATAAGAACGAGGAAGTCTTTAAAAGCCTCTTGCAAAAGAACCGCGATATCATCCACGGCGCATTTGTACTGGACAGCTCTGGCAGCAAGGTGATATTCCGCGACACTTTACAAGTGGAAAACCTGGATCTCAACGAGCTGGAAGCCTCGCTTAATTCACTTAGTTTACTCATGAGTGAGTACGGTGAGCACATCATCAAATTCTCCAAATATTAATAATTATGTGTCTAGCTACTAGATACTAACTACTAAACACTCAAACAATGAACATATTTAGAAGATTATTCAAAATAGGCCAGGCAGAAGCACATGCCTCCATCGATAACATGGAAGATCCCATCAAAATGACAGAGCAAGGCATACGCGACATGAAGGAAGACCTGAACAAAAGCGTAGAAGCCATGGCGCAGGTAAAGGCACTTGCCATCAGGTCAAAGAATGACCACGAGGAATTTGAAGAAAAAGCCAAAGACTATGAGAGCAAGGCCATTCTTATTTTAAAGAAAGCCTCAAAAGGCGAGATCGAAACAGCAGAGGCAGATCGCCTGGCAAAAGAAGCGCTCGCCAAAAAAGAAGAAGCCAGAAAAAATGCAGACCGCGCAAAAGTAGAATCTGAAAAATTCCAGAAGAACGTGGAACAATTGCAATCTACGATTACCCGCATCAAGTCAAACATTTCCAACTGGGAAAACGAGCTCAAAACCCTTAAAGCGCGAGTCAAGGTGAGCGATGCCACAAAAAACGTTAACAAGCAAATGGCAGAACTAGACAATGCCGGCACCGTGAGCATGCTGGAGCGCATGAAAGAAAAAGTCGCACAAGATGAAGCACTAGCAGAAGCCTACGGCGACCTAGCAAGTACAAAAGACAGCATAGACGACGAGATCAACGCCGCAGCAGACTCTAAAAACGCAAAAGTCGAGGACGATCTGGAGAAGCTCAAAGCGCAACTCGGGCTGTAAGGGCGCTTCGCAAGCGCCCGCACACGTGGCGCTCCGCAAGCAACACGCCATAACTGGTAAGGGCGCTTCGCAAGCGCCCACTAGAGAATATGACATCGCATGTAATGCATCACAATCACACTTACCTATGGGAAACTTTATAGACCTACTATTTGCGCCATCTAACCAGGTATTGACAGGCCTGTTATTGCTGCTCATAATCTATTGGGTGTTGACGGCAGTAAGTGGGATCGATTTTGACTACGACATGGATATTGACATCGATACAGATGCTGATTTTGATGCGATGGACGCTGGTAACATGGATTTTCAAGATGTGGCTAGCGGCGAGATTGATCGTGAACACATAGTGAGCAGGAGACCCAGGCCACTCAAATGGTATCAGGTGTTTCTCGTCTATTTCAATTTTGTAGGCTTACCATTTATGTTCACGTTTACATGCTGGGTTTTCGTTTGGTGGTTGATGACCATTAGTCTAACCTCAATTACCTATACTTCAGAGAATTTTATTGGTCACTTGATCATGCTGGGAGCTCTTATACCATCATTATTTGTAAATAAATTATTCACTAATCCATTCAAGGGTTTCTTTAAACAACTGAATAGAGACGGCGACAAGGCGGTGGATTTTATAGGTAGAAAAGCTATTTTAGCCAGTACGATTTCAGGAGATAAAATGGGTAACGCAGAAGTTCTTGCAGATGGCAATCCCATGAGTATCTATGTAAAATCAATAGATGGATCAGAATTACGCTTTCGCGAAAGCGTACTCATCATCAAGCAATCAACAGATAAAAACTACTTTCTAGTGAGTAAAAGCTGACAACTCCCCTCTCTTTTGGAGAGAGGTTGGGGGTGAGGCTTGCGCATGAGTAAAAGCAGGGGCGCTAGGCAACCGCTCACGCATATAAAAAAGGCGCATGCGATGCGCCACAGCTGATAAGGGCGCTTTGCAAGTGCCAACATATTAAAATAACAACTAAATCAAACAATTAAATTTATGGAAAACATCGGATTTATTTTAGGCGCAATCGTCGTGGGCGCAATACTCTTGGGAGTATTGGTATTCATTATTGTTGCCATGTTCTACAAGAAAGTGCATCAGGGTGAAGCACTCGTTCGTACTGGATTCAGAGGTACTAAAGTCGCAACTGATAAAGGACTTTACGTCGTTCCCGTCTTCCACCGTGTGGAAGTCATGGATATCTCGGTCAAAAAGATCCAGATCGAGCGTATGGGCGTGGAGGGATTAATCTGTAAGGACAACCTGCGGGCAGATATCAAGGTCGCGTTCTTCGTACGTGTAAACAACGAGGTGGAATACATCAAAAAAGTGGCGCAAACCATAGGTGTGCAACGTGCCTCTCGTATCGAGACTTTGGAAGATCTTTTTGAAGCCAAATTTTCTGAAGCATTAAAAACTGTCGGTAAAAAATTCCAATTCATCGACTTGTACGAGGCGCGTCGCGAGTTCCGCGATGAGATCGTAGATATTATCGGTACCGATCTGAACGGCTATACGCTGGAAGATTGTGCCATTGATTATTTGGAGCAGACCTCGGTAAGTGTTCTGAAACCAGACAACATTCTCGATGCAGAGGGTATCAAAAAGATTACGGAGTTGACCGCAGCACAAAATATCAAGTCCAACTTGATTACTCGCGATGAGGAAAAAACCATCCGCAAGCAAGATGTGGAGGCGCGTGAGGCCATTCTAGAACTCGACAAGCAACTCGCCGAAAAAGAAGAGCAGCAAAAACGAGAGATCGCAAACATCAAATCTCGTGAAGAAGCCGAAACGCTGAAAGTAGCCGAAGAAGAGCGTCTCAAGTCAGAAACCGCCCGCATCGCAACCACTGAAAAAGTAAAGGTTGCCGAAGAGAATATGCAACGCCAGATCATCGTTGCCGAGAAGAACAAGCAACGTACTGAAGCTGTAGAAACAGAACGTGTAGAGAAAGACCGCGAGCTGGAGCGCACGGAACGTGAACGAGTCGTAACTCTTGCCGAAATCGAAAAAGAAAAAGTAGTTGAGGTAGAGAAAAAGAATATTCAAGATGTGATACGCGACCGTGTAATCCTTGAAAAAGGCGTGGTTGAAGAGCAGGAGAATATGAAAGATATCGAGGCTTTTAAAACTGCAGATCGTATCAAGCAGGTAACCATCACAAATGCTGAGGCCAAGGCTCAGGACGACTTGATCAGAACCATAAAAGCCGCCGAGGCGTCAAAAATGGCTGCCAAACAAAAAGCAGAAGAGATCAATATTGAAGCTCTAGCAAATAAAGAAGCCAGTGAAAAGGAAGCCGAAGCCAGAAAAATCTTAGCCGAAGCAACTGCTAAGGAAGAAGCAACCGTCGGTCTTTCTGAAGCTCAGGTTATGCACGCAAAAGCTGAGGCCAGCGAGCGTCAGGGTATCGTTGACGCACTGATCATTCAGAAAAAAGCCGAGGCGGAAGCCAGTGGTATCACTGCAAAAGCCGAGGCAAACCGCAAAGATGGACTCGCACAGGCTGAGGTCATTAAGGAAAAAGCCCTAGCCGATGCCGCAGGTATCGAGGAAAAAGCAGAAGCCATGAAAAAACTGGACGGTGTTGGAAAAGACCACGAAGAGTTCAAGCTACGTCTGGACAAAGAACTTCAGGTAGATCTCGCCCAGATCAACATCCAGAAAGACATCGCAAATGCGCAGGCTCAGGTCATAGGCGATGCGCTTAAAGCCGCCAAAATCGACATCGTAGGTGGCGAGACCATGTTCTTTGAACAGATCATCGGTCAGATCACTAAGGCCAAAGGTTATGACAGACTCGTCAACCATTCTGAAACCGTAAGCGAAGTAAAAGATGCCATCTTGGGCAGCGATGATGTAAAAGGCAACCTACTTGAAAAAGTCCGCGACTTTGTCGATAAATACAACATCAGCAGCGAGGACATCAAGAATCTGACCATCGCAAACTTGTTAAGCAACTTACAGCACAAAACCAGTGATAATGATGAGCAAACCATGCTGGGCAACTTGTTGAGTATGGCAAAAGGTTTGGAACTTTCTGGTAAGAAAATTAGCGATCTGTAGGGGCGCTTCGCAGAACACGGCGTAGAGACGCTTCGCAAGCGTCCGCTGAAATATGTATGAGATTATTTTAACGGCACTACCCCAGCCTGAAAAAGGCTGGGGTCGGGTCAGGAGTTTATACTGAGCGTAGTCGAATGTATTACTATTCCTCGCTCGTTGCTCTCGCTGCGGGATTTCCACTGCTATCCCTAGCGCTGGTTTGTAACATTTAATTGAAATCCGTTCATCAGTAATATTTATCTCAATACCTATATCTTGAAAAGAAGAAAATCGGTAAGACTAAAAAATCATAATTACGCTTCTGCGGAACGTTATTTTATTACGGTTACTACCAGAAATCGACTGCCGCTTTTTGGATACATTGAAAATGACAAAATGATTTTAAATCGTTTTGGTATGATCGCTCAGAATGAATGGCTGAAAACAGTCGAGCTGCGAGAGGAGATCATTCTCGGCGAGCACATCGTTATGCCAGACCACATGCACATGGTCCTTAACATTACGATTGAAGAGCCTCAAGAACTATGGACTGATGAGGAAAGAGAGCGGCGCGCCGGAGCAGTCACTGGAAAACACTTGACCAAAACCAAATCCGTCAGTACCATCATCCGAGGTTTTAAGGGAGCAGTCACGAGACAGGTTTTAGAGATGGCTGAAAGCATCCGTGGAGACGCTTCGCAAGCGTCTTCATCAGTAAAGGGCGCATGCGATGCGCCCCAACTTGGCAGGAACGTTTCAATAGCGTCTTTATCAGCACAGGGCATTTCTGAAGATGGCGCTTGCGATGCGCCCCAACGGGCGTCCCCAAAAGAGATAAATCTCTCTCGCCAGCTCGCTGGGGAAAAAACGATCTGGGTACGCAACTACTACGATCATATCATCCGTAGTGATAGGGCCTATAAAAATATCGAGCAGTATATAAGAGACAACCCAATAAACTGGAAGAAAGATCGGTAAGGGCGCTTGAAAAGGGCGCATGCGATGCGCCCCAACGGGAGGAATAAAAGAGAGACCCAGTAAGGGCGCTTCGCAAGCGCCCCCACCAGAGTAAAGATCCCAAAAGGGCAAGCAAAAAAGGCGCATGCGATGCGCCCCAACGATGCGCCCCAACCGCGTAAGGGCGCTTCGCAAGCGCCCAATCAAAGAAAAGAAATGACAGAAAAAGATAAAACCACGCAAACCCAACTCGACTCAGGAACCTACGAGATCATCCAGAGCCGCCTGCTCAAGCAAAAAACCGACTTGCAGCAGCGTCTCAATGCGCTGAATGAAGAGCGTAAGAAAGTCTTTGGTTCACTGGAAACGCGACTGATCGCAAACGATCGTATCAATACGGAGAACAATTGTATCGCGCGGGACATCGTGACCATCGGTAAGCACAGTATTTTTGGGTATAACGTGCATTTTGGGCTGCGTACGGAGATCAAGTTGAGCGACGTTTTTAGCGTTTATGAATTTGGCGACGCATCGCAAAGCGATACGGTAGGGGCGCTTCGCAAGCGCCCACGCAATGATGAGGACGGGGAAAGGGCGCATGCAATGCACCCCAATGCGGTAGGGGCGCTTCGCAAGCGCCCACAGGACGAGAAAGGGGCGCATGCCATGCGCCCCAACGATCCTGATCGCCCCAACGATCAGGATAGCCTTATTGAGGAAGATCGTCCAGAAAAGGAAAAAAATCGAGATGCCAAATCAGAATTACGCTTTCGCGAAAGCGGAAATAAGCTACAGCTCTTACAAAACAGCACCTTTCAAACCGACTTTGAAAACCTCTACAAATATTACCGAAACACGATTTTTGCGCGCTTTGCCATCATGGGTAACTACCTGCACATGGTGTTTCAGCTGAGTGAGAGCGTAACGGACATCAAGTCGTTCAAATGGCTGATTACCGACGGCGGGCTGGAATATATCGATAACCGCAGTGAGCACGAGGTGCGTTTCCCACCCCAATATGGATTTGAGTGGAAAGAGGCCGGTCGTGACGACCAGCGGTACGGCGAGCATGCGCACGTGTCGATTCAGGACAAGGTTTTTGTGGAAACCATAGGCGGCGATCTCACGATCAAGGTGGAGGACAATACGGACGACGGCATGGGAATTTACCGTGAAGACGTGGTGCACCGCGACCAGACGCTGGATGACGGTCAGTATCGCTATGCCGATCTCGGTAATCTTATCGTTCTGGAAATTAAGCCGTTTCAGGAAGAGCCGCGGTATTTTGTGTACAATCACAAGATCAAGGAAGTTGAAAAAATCGATAGTATCGCACAGGCGGCGGTGCTGTTGCCAGACGATCAGGGTATCATTTTTCCTGATGGTTATTACCTGCAAACGGGACAGTACAATGTGTTCCCGTCTATTAGTAAAAATCTAAAATTCCAGAAGAAAATCGCGTCGCCCAACGGCGAGGACCACCTATATGTGTTTTACAATCAGGCAGATGGGATCTATGTACTCATGTCCTACAACGTGATCGAGCAGGAGGTTAAAACGCCTATCGTTTGTAGCGGTTTCACGATTTTGGAACGTGGCGAGCTGTGTTATTTCAGGAATGAAGACGAGCAGACGAAGCACCACATGATGCAGATCTGGCAAACGCCCTTTATGAAAGGCGACATCATGCCGTCTGAGCATCAGGACACGCTGCTGTACAAGATCGGCAACAAGGACATCGTCAAGGCGATGGCCGAGTCGCACGAACTCATCACACTGCTCAACAAGGAGGACAGTTACGAGGGCTTATACGACGATATTGCTGACGCCAGTAAGGATTTACTGGATGCGTATTATTGGTTGAACGAGGAAGAAACAGAACGACTCGACTTGCCGTTGCGCGAGATCAACAAGGCCTCAAATGCGGCGATCGACGAGTTTGAAAAAGTAAAGCAATTACGTAAAAAAGCGACGCAGGAGACGAGTTCACTTTCGCGAAAAGGAGAAGAACTTTTCAGTAAAATACGCAGTACCAGCTTTAAAACGATTAATGACTTTGTTCAACTGTTGACCCAGTTACGCACGCTTCGTGGCGAGGCGATAGGTTTGTACGAGGTGCGCTATGTGGACGAGGAATTTATCAAAGGCATTGAGGAACAGATCGTAGAGCAGAACGAGATGATTTCGCGTCGCGCGGTTACTTTTTTACTGGATGATAAGGCACTCGCACCCTATCACAACGCAATTGCCGAAAAAGATCAAGCACTCAAGGAGGCTAAAAAAGTCGTCGAGATCAAAGCATTGGAAAAAGAGGTCAATCAGATCGCCGAGGATCTGGAACTCTTGATTGAGATCGTGTCAAATCTTGACATCGAGGACACCTCACAATCCACCAAAATTATTGAGAACATCTCGCTGATTTTTGCAACGATCAATCAGGTCAAGGCGGCGATTAAAAACAAGATCAAGCAGGTAGGAAAAAAAGAGGCACAAGCCGAATTTGCAGCGCAGCTTAAGCTCATTGATCAAAGTATCATCAACTATCTTGACATCGCAAACACGCCGGAAAAATGCGATGAATTTCTGAACAAGATTTCCATCCAGCTGGAGGAACTGGAGGGACGTTTTGCCGATTATGAGGAATACATTACCGAGATCATCGAGAAGCGTGAGGAAGTTTATGCTGCCTTTGATAATCGCAAAAACAGCTTAGTCGAGGCGCGTAACAAAAAGGCAATTGCCCTACAAAATGCTGCCGAACGCATCATCAAGGGAGTGCAAAAACGCGCGCAATCACTCGCTACAGCTACGGAAATCAATGGGTATTTCGCCAGTGATCTCATGATTAATAAAGTGCGGGATATCATTGCGCAACTCAAGGAACTGGAAGACGCCGGTAAGGCCGAAGCCATTGAAACGGCACTGAAAACGGCTCGGGAAGACGCACTGCGCAAACTCAAAGACAAAAACGAGCTATACGAGGACGGCGATAATATTATCAAACTGGGGAAACACAAATTTGGTGTCAATAAACAGCAACTGGATTTGACCATCGTTTACAAGGACGACGCGCTGTATTACCACCTCACGGGAACCGATTTCTATCAGCAATTGCACAACGAGACCTTGACCGCAAGTCGTTACTTGTGGGATCAGGATCTGGTCTCGGAAAACGCTCAGGTCTATCGTTCCGGTTACCTCGCCTACACCATTTTCAAAACAGCCGATAAAGATGATTTGCGATTAAAGTCGGATGAGGATTTACTAAAAGTGGTTCAGGAAACTGCTAGCGGTAATTACTCGGCGGGATATGTAAAAGGCGTGCACGACCACGATGCGATGCACATTTTAAAGACATTGCTGCACAAGCACCACGATCTGGGGCTGTTGATTTATCCGCCACAGGTACGGGCGCAGGCGCAGCTGTTTTGGAATGCTTTGCCGAAAAACGAGCAAGCAGCCTTTAATCAAATAATTAAAAGTGCTGGCGAGGTGCTGGAAGTTTTTCCCGATAGCAAGGAATATGATCATGTGGTGGGGAAAATTGAGAGAGTAATCAGTACTTCGACTACTTGGTCATTGAGCGAAGTCGAAATGCTCAATAACCTCGGGGATGTCAGTCTGAACCGTCGAAGACGGGTAGGATGGCAAAAGCTTAATGAGTCCGAAACTTTACTTCAAACAGGGTCAGCGTGACAATAATTTTTACAAGTCAGCCGCCGAATACCTCTTCTACGAACTTAAAGACAACGATCATTTTATCGTGAGCAGTTCGGCGCGGGATTTAAAGGAAGCCTTTGAGAAGAAAATTATAGGAGCAAAATGCTACACAGAAGTTCAAGAGTAGTCTGGAGGCTTGTAAAAACGATGAGGCCCGGGTGGAACTGGTGCGCTTGTGGGTTTCCGCTTTCGCGAAAGCGGAATACAACAATGTCACGCAGAGCCTGTCGAAGCGCGATGATGGCACAAAGACCTCGGGTCTCGACAAGGACTTCGACAAACTCAGTCTGACAAAGGGTTAGTAGATTACATAGACGAGTGCGTGGCAAACATCCTTTACGGCGAGCGGGTGACGGCAGAAGTAATCGCGATCGCACCGCATGAGGAAATTAAGAATTTAAAAGGCGCGCACGCAACCGTTGACGACGGCAAAATGTTGTTTCATTACCATGAGTTTGTAAAGACTTTGGCGCATTTTACCGCAGTAGAAGTGCCGGCTTACAACGCATTCCGAAAAGCAAAACACGAGGTCACAGAAACCTTGAAAGAGCAGTTGCGACTGGAAGAATTTAAGCCACGTGTATTGAGCAGTTTTGTACGTAACAAATTGATCGATCAGGTGTATTTCCCACTGATAGGAGATAATCTCGCTAAGCAATTGGGAACCGTGGGCGATACAAAACGTACCGACCGCATGGGACTGTTGTTATTGATCTCGCCACCGGGTTACGGTAAAACCACCTTGATGGAATACGTCGCCAATCGACTGGGATTGATTTTTATGAAAATCAACGGGCCGGCGATTGGTCATGAAATCACATCGGTAGATCCGGAGGCAGCGACCAATTCGGCTACTCGAGAGGAACTGAAAAAGCTCAACCTCGCCTTTGAGATGGGCGATAATGTGATGCTGTATCTGGATGACTTCCAGCACTGTAACCCTGAGTTTTTGCAGAAGTTCATCAGCCTTTCTGATGGGACGCGTAAGATTGAGGGGGTTTATAACGGCAAGCCCAAAACCTACGATCTGCGCAGTAAAAAATTCTGTGTGATCATGGCGGGTAATCCTTATACGGAGAGCGGCGATAAATTCCAGATCCCAGACATGCTGGCCAACCGTGCCGATATCTACAATCTGGGAGATATCATAGGCGATACCGCGCACTTATTTGAATTGAGTTTGGTAGAGAATGCACTGACCAGCAATCCTGTGTTGCAGCAGTTGAGCAATAGATATTTTGACGATGTGTATGCACTGATTGATCGGGTACAGAATGGCGGTTCTCAAGGTGCCTCAGCCCTCGGACAGATGGAACTCAAAGGTAATCACAGCACGCAAGAAATCGCTGATTATGTGGCGGTTTTGGAAAAGGTGTTAAAGATTAGAGATACCGTTCTTAAGATCAACGAAACCTATATTTCAAGCGCGGGAATGGAAGATGCATACCGTACAGAGCCTAGTTTTAAATTGCAAGGTTCGTATCGTGATATGAACAAGTTGGTCGCCAAAGTCGTTCCCATCATGGATGACAAAGAATTGGACACGCTATTGTTGTCCCACTACGAGAGCGAGTCCCAGACTTTAACCAGCGCCGCAGAGGCCAATCTTTTGAAATACCGCGATCTCATCAATAAGCTCACCGATGAAGAGCAGCAACGCTGGACGGACATCAAAGCGATCTTTCAGAAAAACAATAAACTTAAAGGCCTAGGGGGCAATCAAATGTCCCAGGTATTGAGTCAGATGATGGAGTTTACGGAGGTACTTGATGAAATAAGAGATGTCCTGCGAGAAGGGTTGACGGGAACAAATAGAGATTCGACTCCCTAGTTGTTGGCTGGGGATGTTGATACTGCAACATCAGTCAGTAAACAAAAGTTTATTATATTTGATAATATATTCCAAGTATGAAGATTGAACTCAACGATCAGGAATGGGAATTGATTGACACAATTAGAAATTATAAGAAAACCTATCCACGTTCAATGGAACTAGAACTATACATTGAGTTTCTAGTTGATAAGCTAATGGAGTAGCTAATAGTAAAAAACGTCAAATATGATTGTCGAAGAGAAAAAGTCGGTAAAAGCAGAACTTTCAGATGTTCTATTAGCTGTTAAGTGGGCGCATATTTCCACCCATTATTTCGGGAAGTCCAGAAGCTGGTTCAGCCAGCGATTGAATGGGTATGATGGGAATTACGAGAAGAACGATTTCAGTGATCAAGAACGGCAGCAACTCAAAGATGCATTGCTGGATTTATCAAAACGTTTAGAAGAATGTGCTAGAAGTTTGTAGGTATTCTAACAAACCGAGTTTGTAGAATTTAGCTTACTCTTAAATGGAAATCAAATAGCTGATACGAGGTACTGAAATTCCCTGCAGAGCTTGACAAACTCAAATGTCTTGGTGGTAATCAAAGTTCTCAAATTATAAGTCAAATGTTAGGGCTTGCGGATGGTTTTGATAACGTTGATGATGTTGTGAGGGAAAATTGACGGGGTGATTTATCTATCATCTGAAATTCTAAGTATGTTTGAGCGCTATTTAGATAACTGTTAGCACCATATACCGGAGAGCATAAATATTTTAAAATTATAACTAGCATGATTTTTGAATGATGGCAATTCTATGATAAGAACAATAGTTACGCTTATCGCGTTCTTTAGCTTCTTGAGTGTTGCTCAAAGCCAAATAGTTGTGGGAAGACTTTCTCGAGATGATGGTAATATATATACAGGTAGATCCAATGATACTTTAAATAAATAATCCATTAAAAAACAGTAAGGTTTTACTGTATAATTATAGTTCGGATATTGTAATTCATGAATTAGTAACTGATACCGCAGGAAGTTTTATATATGACCTTAGCGACCATAAAATTATTGGTGATTCCCTAGTTATATATACAGAAAATGGGCGTTTTGGTTACAAAATTAATAATGCAAAACAGGTTTTTTTTTTAATATCTAAAGACGATAATCAGATAAAAATGATAGAATATGCAAGAATGATGCAACATAGCCCAGATATTTCATTTATAAGGTTCAACTGCAATACTGTTTTGTTAAATAGTCACAAGGATAGTTCTTGGCTTGATTATCATTATCGAAGAATAAGAAATTCACCATCTGACATTTATACAATTTATGGTTACAGCCATTATAATGAGGATGCATGCCTATCATCTAAAAGAATAGATTTTGTTTTTGATTATTTAACCTCGAAAGGAATTAGACCTGCTAGACTAACAAAAAAGATATGGGGTTTTCCACTACGAGTCTCGGCATTAGTGAGTCTGGATGCAAAACTAATCACGAGGGAGACGACAAAAAATGCTGTTATTTCAATGCTAGAGTTTATATACATTAAAACATTTAAAATGAACTTTTTAAAGTTAATGATTTCCATTTGTTTTATTTTTAGTTTATGCAGTCTGTGTCAAGCTCCAGATAAGGAATTTCAATACATTAATATTAATTGTAGCAGTATCAGTAATAATTGTGTAATTAATGATGCGCTTTTTATAATCAATGGAGATACGATTCAAAGGAAAAATTTCGGCAATTCACATTTTGGATATAAGGTTCCGTCTAAATACTTTATAAATACAAAGGCTAATATAAAAATTAAGCATACTGATTTTGAGACGCTAAAATTAGATTCTGCCTTTATAGGCGTCGATCGATTATTTATGCTAAGAAAAAATGAATCTTATTACGTAACTAACGGAGTGAAGATTCCTTTGAAATACGAAAGAAAAATAATGGCAATTAAATTGTGGAATAGACACGAATTAACACCCGAGAAAGGTCAAGAAATAATTGATAGTCTATGTAACAAGAATGATCTCTTTATTGCGCGCAACTTTAGAACCGAAATACTAAAATTAGCTAAGTCGATTAGTTCTGGGTATGTTCAAGAAGCTTATGGTTGTCTAGATCGCGAATCACAATATACTTACTGGCTTCAAAAAAATGATTCATCAGACTTTAATCTTAAGAATAAAATATTTGAAAATATTAGAAAGATAAATCAGGTAGAAAAAATAGGCATCCCACAATCGTTTTACCGAGGTTGTTTCAAATAAAATTGCTATTGAGTTCAGAAAAGGGACCGATATAAAAGAAATAAATCGAATAGTAAAAAAATATAATTTGAAAGATCAATTCTTTTATAAATCACGTCGCACCGATTATGAAGAATACAATTTTACTGTTCCACAGCTCATTTCTACTAATGAAGTGATGAAAAAACTTATGCAGGAACCCAGTAATTCTAAAAGCTTGGATTCCTGCAACTGGCGACATTACTTGTGGTTAATTTGTTGAATTACGCTTTCGCGAAAGCGTAACAAAAACCACCTCCTTGCCCGATTGCCAAACCTAGGTGAAAGGCTAATAGTTGCTTTGCTACCAAATACGTGGGAAGTATCTTTGCAAACCTTTAAAAAACAGCGTTTTTGGCACAAGCCGCAGCTATTGAAAAAAGTCCTGGAATCTTCAGGAACTATCTGGAAATCACCAAGCCACGCTTGTCTGTGGTGGTGGTTTTTTCATCTGTAGCGGGATATTTTCTGGGTGCTACTACCTATGACCCACTCACCATATTGTTCCTGTGCATAGGTGGTTATTTCCTGGTAGGCTCTTCTAACGTGTTTAACCAGATCATCGAGAAAGATAAGGATGCGCTTATGAAGCGCACGATGAACCGGCCTATTCCCACGGGCAGGATCGCTGTCTCCCATGCGTGGGTCTATGGGTTGCTCATGGCTTTCACGGGTGTGTTTCTTTTGTACCTGATCAATATTCCTACGGCGATTTTTGGCGCTTTGAGCATCGTGCTTTATGCTGCTTTATACACGCCCCTCAAGACTGTGACGCCATTGTGTGTTTTTGTGGGCGCATTCCCTGGTGCCATTCCTTATATGCTGGGATGGGTGGCGGCTAGTGGGAGCTTTGGCATTGAACCGGGCACCTTGTTTATGCTACAGTTTTTCTGGCAGTTTCCACACTTCTGGGCGATAGGATGGATGCTGGAAGACGACTACAATGCAGGAGGGTTCAAGATGCTGCCTACTGGTGCTGCAGATCGCGGTACCGCGTTGCAAACGGTACTCTACACGGTATGGACGGTGATGGTGTCGCTGGTGCCGGCCTTTGGCATCACGGGTGAACTATTCATCACGCCCTATACGGCGGTAATCGTGGGGTTGCTGGGGATCTGGTTCCTCTACAGTGCAGTAGAATTGTACCGTAAGCGTACCCTTGAGATCGCCCGCAAGCTTATGCTGGTGAGCGTGAGTTATATAACATTAATTCAGATCATTTATGTGGTCGATAAATTATTGAGATAAGAATGACAGATGTAACACAGTTGCCCCGCAAGGAAAAGCTGGCAAGGTCTAAGAAACAGATGATGTGGTTCGGTATTGCCAGCCTGATCATGATGTTTGCCGGGCTTACCAGCGCCTATATCGTGAGCAGCAGCCGCAGGGACTGGACGGATTTTGACCTGCCGCAGGAATTTTATTATAGCACGGGCGTAATCTTGTTAAGCTCGCTTACCCTATTGCTGGCTAAGCGCAGCATTTCCCAGAATAACATGAAAGGCGCAACCATACTCACGGTTATCACCTTTATTTTAGGGTCTGTATTTGTGGTGATGCAGTTCATGGGTTTTGAGAGTCTGATTGAGCTGGATATCTATTTTACGGGAGAGGGTAGCAACGTACGTGCATCTTTTATCTATCTGATAGTCATGGCTCACCTTGCCCACATTGTTGCAGGGTTGATAACCCTACTGGTGGTTACCATCCAGATTTTGAGAGGCAAATATGCGCCCACAAATTACCTGGGATTTGAGCTGGGTGCCATATTCTGGCACTTTGTGGACTTACTCTGGATTTTCCTGCTCTGTTTTTTACTTTACTTTTAAGACCCTATTACCTACTTTTGCAGGATATTAAATTCGCGATATGGACACAACCGTAGTTTCTACTGGTACCGAAGGCCAAAAATGGGGTGGCGGCACGGGCGTTAAACCACTCAATGCCAGTTATGGCAAGATGATGATGTGGTTTTTCATCCTCTCTGATGCACTCACATTTTCTGGGTTTCTAGCCGCATACGGTTTTTCCAGATTCAAGTTTATCGAGGAATGGCCCATCGCAGATGAGGTCTTTAACCACTTCCCGTTCCTACACGGTACGGATGCGCCCATGTTCTATGTAGCGCTAATGACGTTTATTCTCATAGGTTCTTCTGTGACCATGGTGCTGGCAGTAGATGCTGGTCACCGTATGGAGCGCAAGAAGGTTGCCCTTTACATGTTGCTCACGATTATCGGGGGTGCCATTTTTGTAGGTTCTCAAGCCTGGGAATGGGCAAACTTTATCAAAGGTGAATATGGTGCGGTTAAGACTCGTGGTGGTAAGATTCTTCAGTTTGTGGATACAGAGACCGGCGAGCGCGTCGCGCTTAATCAATTTGTAGCCGCTGGCGAGCGCGATGTAGAAACCTATGATGAGAGTCAGGGAATCTGGTATGAGCGATCTGGTGACTATAGCGCAGATTACACAATTGAAGAAGTACGACAGGGTTTTATGGCAAATCCTACCATTACGGTAAGATTGCAGCAGCTAGTTGTAAACGAGGAAACAGGCGGTAGTGAGAAACAGGTAGTGTCCAGGGCAGAAGCCATTGAGCGTATGACTACAGATGCCGTAGGTGTGGTACAAGGTGCAAACCTTACCGAAAACGAATACGGCGCACCACTTTTTGCAGACTTTTTCTTCTTTATCACGGGTTTCCACGGTTTCCACGTATTCTCTGGGGTGATGTTTAATATCATCATCTTCTTTAATGTTTTGCTGGGTACGTACGAGCGCCGCGGTCATTACGAGATGATCGAGAAAGTAGGATTGTATTGGCACTTTGTTGACCTTGTCTGGGTATTTGTATTCACATTTTTCTACCTGGTATAAACGATAAGAAATTAATTATGGCAGATCACGCAGCACAGCACCACGGCGAGCATCACGAGCATAAGTTGGCCATCTTCCGTGGGAGGTTGAAGTTCAAAAACAACGTCCAGAAGATCTGGGGTGTTTTGATATTCCTATCCATCGTTACAGCCGTAGAGGTGGCGCTGGGTTATATCAAACCAGACTTTTTGAATGGTACTTTTCTAGCACTTAAATATTTGAACTGGATCTTTATCATCCTAACGCTGGTAAAGGCATACTACATTACCTGGGACTTTATGCACATGCGTGACGAGGTAAGTGGTTTGCGTAGGGCGGTAGTGTGGACGGCAGTTTTCCTGATCATTTATCTTATAGCAATTCTTCTAGTAGAAGGCGATTATATCTATGAGGTTTATAAGCGAGCTGCTGTAAGTTTTGACTTCTAGATGAAACTAATTGCATAGCAACAAAGGATGGTCGCAACCGTCCTTTTTTTATACCTATACATGAACAAAGGCTTAGAGGCAAAGGGGATCAAAAAAACAAGCGGTGCAGCAAAATATACCGTACTTTTCGTCCTATTTGCGTTGCCACTGGTCGCCTACCTTTTCTTTTTGCAGGGCAAGCATAATTTTGACACGCTACCCGTGATGGTGAGCGAGATAGGCACACTGGAGAATTTCCAGACGCTGGACGGTGAGCAGCTGCAATTGAAAGATAGTGTGTCTGTCATTAATTTTCTGGGGGACAAACCTTATGACAGGCTTGGGTACATTTCTAATATCAACGAGAAGATCTATAAGGAATTCCACAAATTTGATAGTTTCCAGATGATAAGCATTCTCCCAGAAGAAGGTCGAGATGACATTGCAGAGATCGTGAACCAGATGCAGGAAACTACAGACGTGACTGACTGGCATTTTCTGATAGGGAGTGATCATGAAATCAACAACTTCTTTAACTCGCTACAAACCAATTTTCTGCTCAATCAGAACCTCTCGTCAGATTATGCATTTATTATAGATAAGAATGCCGCCCTGAGGGGGCGGGATGATTCTTATCCAGAAGAGGAAGAAGTTTATGGTTATGATACCAGTTCCATATCTGCCCTGCAAAAGGTCATGATTGACGATGTACGAGTTTTACTGGCAGAATATAGATTTGCCTTTAAGAAGAATCGGGACGATAAAATCAAGGAGGATGAGTAAGAAGAGCGACACGCCGTACTACATAGGACTGGGGATCATCATTCTTATTTTTGGATACTTTGCCGTTACCAATGTCATCGACTATATCAATAAGGATAAAGTGGTTACCAGCAACCGCACAGAAGACCGCGCACCCGTAGGTGATAAGTTTCTGAAAAAATTCAACAAGGTTCCAGACTTTGAATTCGTTAACCAAAACGGCGATACTATCTCTAACAAAGATCTGCTGGGCAGCGTTTATATCGTGGATTTCTTTTTCACCTCATGTCCCACCATCTGCACGCCCATGAGCGCAAATCTTGCCAGCATCGTGGATGAGCTGGAAGAGTACGATGATTTTACAGCCGTAAGCATCAGCATAGACCCTACCTACGACACAACAGAAGTGCTTAAAAAATATGCGTCTAAATTTGACTTCCCAGAAGGAAAGTGGCATTTCTTGACAGGTGATCAGGAGGCGATTTTCAAACTTTCCAGAACAGGTTTCAACAGTTTCGTAGACCGCAGTGATAATGAGGCCGTAGGCTTTGAGCACAGCGGTAACTTTGCGCTGGTGGATCGGTATGGTTACATACGCTCGCGGTCGATCATTCTAGACGGCGACAACAAAAACTGGATTTACAGTTATGCAGGAGTTGCAGAGGGTGAATTCCAGCCCGCACAGATTGAAGAAATAACCCAGGACGCCATTACCCTACTCAATAAATAACCATGTTAGAAAAGAGAGGCCCCGCAATTATTGTTGCCATTTCTATCGCCGTGCCGCTGGTGGTAGTAGCACTCATGTTCATGCCAGAACGTTTCAACTTTCTGGGTGTGGATGCCGGTCTGTTTCCGCTATTCCATGCGGTGCTTAATGCAATGACTGGACTTCTTCTAATAACGGGATACGTATTAATCAGAAATAGGGGGGTGGAGCTTGTGGGAAGCGGTATTGTAAAAGGCGATCCATTGCCAGATAAAAATGCACGCGCGCACCGGTACGTGATGACCACTGCATTTGTGTTGAGTGCCATTTTTTTAGTAAGCTACGTAATTTCTAAAATTAGCAACGAGCCTGTTCCATATCCAGATGATGCACCGCTCAAAGGCCTATATCTATTCATTCTGGTTACCCACATAGTTTTGTCTGGCATCATCTTGCCGCTGGTATTGTTTACCATGTATTTTGCCTGGACCAGAAAATTTGCGACACATAAGAAAGTTGCACGCTGGACATTTCCCATTTGGTTATACATAGCCATCACGGGAGTTCTCGTGTATGTTTTCATGCGTCCCTACTACTAATGTGATATGAAAAAGACACTGATTTTTGTAGTTGCTTTTCTTTTTTCCGCTTTCGCGAAAGCGCAATGTGCCATGTGCCGCGCCGTCATAGAAAACAGCGGTGACAACTCACAGGCAGAGGCTCTGAACAGTGGTATCACCTACTTGATGGCGTTCCCGTACATTATCGTGGGCGGGATTATTTATATGATTTATCGCTCTACCAGTAAACGGGAAAATACTGCTGTGGAATAGACCACTTTTACATTGTTGGAAAAGTAAGGTCTGCCTTTTTATCCCCAATATTTCGTGTGTTGTTCTGTTTGTAAGCAGGGACTGGATTGATTGATATTTTGTTTTCACACGGATTGCTCATGGCGACCGCGAGAATGCAAAACCCTAAACCACCCACCTGCAATCTAGCATCATTCTACATAAAATCATATCTTCTGAATGTCAGCTGCTTGCCTTTTGTTTAACATTTTGTTAATGTAACAGACTGTAACAAGGTTCAACTTTGTGAGTCTATAAGACCAGACACTTGTCACACGCTAACCATGATTGAGATTAAGAACCTGCATAAATCCTACAAAACCGGATCTAACTCGCTACACGTATTAAAAGGTATTGACTTCAATGTGGCTGAGGGTGAGCTGGTTTCCATCATGGGTTCTTCTGGTTCTGGAAAATCCACCTTACTCAACATCCTGGGAATGCTGGACGAGGCAGATGAGGGTTCTTACACGCTGGATGGAACTCCCATTAAAAATCTTAACGAAAAAATCGCCGCCAGGTATCGCAACAAGTTTTTGGGATTTGTCTTTCAGTCATTTAACCTTATCAGTTATAAGAATGCGATTGATAACGTATCGCTCCCGCTTTTTTATCAGGGTGTGGGTCGCAAGGAACGTGACGAGAAGGCATTGCACTATCTAGAGAAAGTAGGTCTTGCAGAATGGGCAGACCACCTACCCAACCAGCTATCTGGTGGGCAGAAGCAACGTGTTGCCATCGCCCGCGCGCTGGCAAGCGATCCCAAAGTTCTCCTTGCAGATGAACCTACCGGAGCACTCGATACCAAAACCTCGTATGAGGTCATGGAACTGATCCAGGGGATCAACGATGAGGGACGTACCATACTGGTCGTCACCCACGAGCCTGACATTGCCCAAATGACTAAACGTATCGTTAACCTTAAAGACGGTCGCATCATAGATGATACAAGAGTGGAACAGGTAAAAGCTGTTGCCCATGTTTAATATTGAGCGCTGGCAGGAAATCTTTGAAACGATCAAGAAGAACAAGCTGCGTACTTTCCTGACCAGTTTATCTGTCGCCTCTGGTATTTTTATCTTGGTTATCCTTCTAGGATTTTCAACAGGACTGGAAAACGGGATAAGATCACAATTTGAACAGGACGCCACAAATAGGCTGCAAGCCAGCGTGTGGATGACTACTAAAGAACACAAAGGTCTTAATCCGGGCCGGCGGTTACAGCTGCGTAATTCTGATTTTGAAAATACCAGCAAAAAATACGCAGACAACATAGAATACAAGACGCCCATCTACAATATCTGGGGTGCCCAGATGAACTATAAGGCGCAGCAAGGAAACTATAGGGTAGAGGGAATCTCCCCTGACCAGCAATGGATAGAGAACGCGACGCTGGTCTCTGGTCGCTTTATAAGCCAGGAAGATATTGATGAGTCTAAAAAAGTAGGTGTCATAGGTTACCAGATGAAAGAGGATCTCTTTAAAAAAGAGGAGGCCGTAGGGAAATCCATAAATATAAACGGCAACCTGAATTTTAAGATCGTAGGTGTTTACACAGATCCAGGCGGTACTCGTGAGGAGAGCAGAATGTTCATGCCCATCACCACTGCACAAAAAATCTTTAACGCTGGTGGGAATATCAACCGCATGGCGTTCACAGTTAAAATGAGCGATAATTTTGATGAGGCTGTTGCACTCAGCGCTGGAATGAAAGCCGCGATAGAGCAGGATTTGCGTACGCGATTCCAAATCGCGCCAGATGATAGGGCAGCAGTCAATGTATATGATAGCCTAGAGAGCGCGCAGGAATTTTACAGCATTATCGGGATGATCCAGTCGGTTTTCTGGTTTATTGGGTTGGGAACAATCATCGCCGGTGTAGTGGGGGTAGGTAACATCATGCTGATTGTCGTAAAAGAACGTACTAAAGAAATAGGCATACGCAAAGCGCTAGGTGCAGAGCCGCTGGAAATCATCTGGATGGTGCTGCAGGAATCAGTATTTATAACCGCAATCGCAGGACTTATAGGATTGTTTCTAGGGGTAGGACTGCTGGAATTGATCTCACCGCTTATCCAGGAAGACTTTATCAAATCTCCCAATGTTGATTTTACAACCTCAATAACGACGGTGGTAATTCTCGTGGTGGCTGGCGCACTTGCAGGGTATATTCCCGCACGCAGAGCTGCTAATATCAAACCTATTGATGCCTTAAGAGACGAGTAATATGTGGAGTAGAGATAGATGGAACGAGATTCTGGAGGCGCTCAACTCTAATAGGTTGAGGACGCTGCTTACTGCCTTTGGGGTTTTTTGGGGGATATTTATCCTCGTGGTACTTCTAGCCCTTACAAACGGATTGAAGTATGGCGCGATGGCTGATTTTGGTGATGGTGCTACAAACACAATGTTCATGTGGGGCCAGAGCACGTCCATGCCTTATAAGGGAATGAACAAGGGTCGCCGCGTACAATTTAAGCTAGCAGACGTACAGGCGCTAAAAACCCAGATGCCGAATCTAAAAATCGTTTCCCCCAGATTGCAGCTAGGCGGTTATCGCGGGGCAAACAATGTTACACGCAAGGATAAAACGGGTGCCTTTCAAGTAAACGGTGATTACCCAGAATATCTGGAGCAGCAGCCGATGGATATCCTCAAAGGCCGCTGGCTCAACTATTCTGACATTCAGAAATTAATGAAGGTTTGTGTCATAGGTGAGGGGGTGGAAAAGGGACTCTTTGATTTGGGAGAAGATCCGCTGGGGCAATACATTTCAATCCAGGGCGTAAACTTCAAGGTGGTGGGTGTTTTTAGCAATCCAAATAGCCAGGGTGACAGCGAGGAAGAGGCAAATAATATTTTTATACCGTTCACGACTTTTGGCAAGGCATTCAATAGCGGCGATAACGTAGGCTGGATGGCAATAACAGCACAGGATGACGTGAGCATGACGGCACTCAAGCCAGAAGTATTATCCATCATGCGCGAGCAACGCGGTGTGCATCCAGATGATTTGCGGGCGATAGGAAACTTTGATCTGGCAGAACAGTTTGCAAAATTCACTGGACTATTTGATATTTTAAGTTTTGTAGGATACTTCGTAGGGGCTCTTGTACTGCTTTCTGGTGGAATAGGCATCAGCAATATCATGTTGATAGTCGTAAAAGAACGTACAAACGAGATAGGCGTACGCCGTGCGCTGGGTGCCACTCCGTGGAATATTAAATCACAGATCTTACAAGAATCAATTGTCTTGACCTTGATTTCTGGTCTGGCTGGAATAGCGTTTGCCGCAGGATTGATATGGGTGCTTAACTATGCCATCGATTCAGCAGGTGGGGTAGAAAACTTCAGAAATCCCAGTGTCAATATTACTGTGGTCATGATCGCACTGATCATTCTGATCATATCAGGATTACTGGCTGGTTTTATCCCCTCATCCAGAGCGACAAAAATGAAACCAGTGGACGCTTTAAGAACAGAATAGAAACTTTAAGTACATTAATTACAACCATTCATGAAAAGAACAGGAACCGTCATAACCCTCGTTATCATTCTGCTAGCGGCAGGACTGGGGATATGGTATATCTACCAGAAAGATCTGGAAGATCCCATCACTTACACTACAGAAGAGCCCAGTAATCAAACCATCATTAAGGAGACTGTTGCTACTGGTAGCCTTGTACCTAAAGAGGAAGTAAGCATCAAACCAAACATTTCAGGTGTTATCGACAAGATTCATGTCGAGGCCGGGGAATTTGTGGAAGCCGGCGATCTTATCGCAGAGATAAAAGTCGTACCTAATATCAATTCTCTCACAAGTGCAAAAAACAGTATCGCCGCCCAGCGCACTTCAGTCGAGACTGCGAGGCTCGCCATGGAAAACCAGAAGTCCATCTACGATCGCCAGAAGGCGCTTTTCGACAAGGGCGTAATCGCTGCAAATGACTTTGACATTGCGCAAAACAACTACAACAACGCAGTACAGCGCTATAAGCAGGAACAGGTCAATCTTGTAAGCAACCAACAGAATTTTGATATTATTAAGACAGGTACAACCGCAGGACTGAGCGAGTACGCAAATACAAATGTGCGCGCCACCGTATCAGGAATGGTGCTGGACGTCCCTGTTAAGGAGGGGAACCAGGTCATTGAGGCAAACAACTTTAACGAGGGAACGCCCATTGCTACGATTGCAGATATCAATAAGATGATCTTTGAAGGAAAAGTGGATGAAAGCGAGGTAGGTAAGATCAAGGAGGGACTGCCGCTAGAAATTACCGTTGGGGCGTATGATAATAAAAAGTATGCAGCGACGCTGGATTATATCGCGCCAAAAGGTGTGGCAGAAAATGGTGCCATCCAGTTTGCCATCAAGGGGACACTTGAAGAGACACGTCAAGATAGTACCTTTATACGAGCGGGATTAAGTGCTAATGCAAGCATCATCCTAGATAAGGCAGACCAGGTGCTTGCCATTAAGGAGGCGCTGGTCCAGTACGACCCAGAAACCAAAAAACCCTACGTAGAGATTGCCACTGGCGATCAGCAATTTGAACGTCGCGACGTAGAACTGGGATTGAGTGATGGAATCCATGTACAGGTGCTGGATGGTATAAAAGAAGGAGAATCTATCAAGGTGTGGAATCCACTTAAAGCTCCACAAGGTCGCGGTGGTTACGGTGGCTAGACCTGTCACAATTTAATTTAGATACCTACCCATAGACAACTATACAACCATGAAGAATTTTATAAGCATTGCGGTTTGTTTGGTTTTCGCTTTCGCGAAAGCGCAAAACGACAGCACCCAGAACAATCAAAAAAAATGGACACTGCAGGAATGTGTTCAACACGCGCTGGACAATAACATTTCCATCAAACAAAGCGAGCTGGATCTGGCAGCCGTAGATGCAGATAAGTTGAGTGCACTGGGCAATCTGCTCCCATCATTCAATGCAAATGCAGGTGTTTCAGAAAACACGGGGCTTAGTTTCAACCCAGTAACAAACAACGCACAGACCACGACTTTTCTTTCAGTCACGGGTCGTGTGAATGTGGGTTACACCCTTTTTGACGGATTGCGTAATATCAGGCAGCTACAGCGCGCAAAGCTTTCTGAACTGTCCAATCAGTACCGTCTGGACAAGATGAAAGACGATATTTCACTAGCTGTTGCAAACAGCTACCTGCAAATACTGACTAACAAGGCAAACCTGGAAACTTTTGTAGCGCAAAATGAAGTGACCAAAAAACAGATTGACCAGACCCAAGAACTGGTGGATGCTGGGCAGCTACCACGCGGCGACCTACTTGAAATAAAAGCCCAGGATGCGTCTGAACAACAACAGATCATTATTGCACAAAATAACGTCACGATCAGTAAAATAGGACTTGCACAACTGTTGCTTATCAAGGACTATGAGAACTTTGATATCGTGGATAGTGATTTTGAGATTACAGACGAGAGTTTTTCTGAAAAACCTGTAGAAGAAATCATTGATGCTGCAGAAGAAAACAGGTCTGAGGTATTAATTGCAGAACAGGATGTCGAGCTCGCCGAGAAGGATTTACAGATTGCACGTGGAGCTTATTACCCTACGATCAGTGCATTTTTTGGCTATGACACCAGATATACTGATGCGACCTCTTTTGAAAGGATCCAGGATCCGGATAATCCCACTTCTGTACAGCAGATAGGTGTTGTTCAAGGAACGGGTCAACCAGTTGTAAGTGAGTTTTCCAACTCCATTAATACCATAGTAGGCGCAGATCCATTTGTAAATCAGCTCTACCAGAACGATGGTATTGCCTATGGTTTTCAGTTAAGCGTGCCTATTTTTAATGGTTTTGCCACGCGTAGTAATGTACAGCGACGTGAGATAGATGTAGAGCGCCGCCAGTTCCAGCTGGAGCAGGCAAAACTTGATCTGGAAAGTACCGTGTATCAAGCCTATGTGGATGCCAGGGGGTCAAAAAAATCCTATGAGGCTGCTAGGGTCGCGATGGAGTCTCAAGAGCTGGCGTATGATTATGCCCAGGAGAGGTACGACGTGGGTCTGACAAACGCCTTTGATTTCAGCCAGAGTAAATTAAGGCTCAATAACGCAAAGATTAATTTGAACCAGGCTAAATTTGATTACTTGTTTCGTTTAAAGGTTTTGGAGCTATATTTTGGCGTAGAACCATCTGAATTGAAATTGTAGTATCATGAAAAAAACCTTGATTGTCATTTTTGTATTAGTGCTGGTAGGGGCTGCAGCATACTTCTTTTTGCTGAAAGACGATACTGAGGTCGGTGTCCTGGTAGAGGTTATGGGGGTCACAAAAATGGACGTGACAGAAACGGTAAGTGCCACTGGTAAGATCAAACCTGAGATTGAAGTCAGTATCTCACCAGAGGTTCCTGGCGAGATCATTGAGTTGCCCGTTAAAGAAGGCCAGTCGGTTAAAAAAGGCGACTTACTGGTAAAGATCAATCCAGACCTTTTACAGTCCAGCGTGAGCAGGTCACGTGCTGGTCTTGCAAATGCCCAGGCAAACTACAACCAGGCGCAAGCCTCGCTCGTGGAGGCAAGAGCAAATTATGAGCGTAGCTCTACGCTTTTCAAAAAAGGTGTGATCTCGCAGGCAGATTTTGATACTGCTCAAGCAGCTTTTGACAGGGCAAAAGCACAGGAACGTTCAGCTTTTTTCAGCGTTCAGAGTGCTGGTGCCACGGTCAATGAATCTACAGATAACCTAGGGCGCACCTCGATTTTTGCCCCTATGACAGGGACTATCTCTTTGCTTGCTGTTGAACTGGGAGAGCGCGTAGTGGGAACCCAACAAATGGCGGGTACTGAATTATTGCGCGTTGCAGACCTTTCCAAAATGGAGGTAGAAGTGGATGTCAATGAAAATGACATTGTAAAAATTGAAGTAGGCGATAAGGCCATCGTGGAAGTGGATGCCTATCTCAAAAAGAAGTTTGAGGGACTGGTTACTGAAATTGCAAATACGGCCAGTGGGCAGCTGAGTGCAGATCAGGTGACAAATTTCAAGGTCAAGGTGCGCATAGTACAGGAAAGCTACAAAGATCTACTGGAAGGTAAAAGCGAAAACTATAGCCCTTTCAAGCCAGGAATGACCGCTACCGTGGATATTATAACCCGTGAGAAAAAGGATGCTATTGCCGTACCCATCAGTTCAATAGTAGTAAAAAGCGACACGACAGATTCCCGTCGCAAGAATAAGAACACATTGGTTGACGAGAAATTTGAGTGTGTTTACCTCGAGAAGAATGGTAAAGCAGAGTTGCAAGTGGTCACGACAGGCATACAGGATGATCGCAATATTGTGGTGCTGTCCGGTCTTGAAATAGGCGATACAGTGATCACGGGACCTTATCGTACCGTGACAAACACATTACGCAGCGGTAAAAAAATCCGCTTGAAAAAAGATTCTGATAGCAATAGCGAGGAAGAGGATACAGCAGAAACTGAGGAATGAGCCTGATCCTATGTCTAGAGACCAGTTCTACAAATTGCTCTGTGGCGCTTTCCATTCAGGACGGTAAATCCAAGAATTCATACGGCGTTGCCAGCGCTCTGGACTTATTAGAAGATGATACTACGGGCTATTCACATGGCGAGGTACTGCACGTCTATATCGATGAGTTGCTCAAGAGAAATAATTTTGTCACCGGTGACCTGGATGCCGTTGCCATAAGCATGGAACCCGGATCTTATACTGGGTTGCGTATAGGTACAAGTGCCGCAAAGGGTTTGTGTTATGCGCTCGATATTCCGCTAATCGCGATTGATACGTTGCAGGCTCTAGCAATTCAAGATACCACTTCAAGCGACTTTACGATACCTTTTCTGGACGCCCGGCGTATGGAGGTCTATGCCAGCGTTTGGAAAAAGGATGAATGTGTATCGCCAGTTAAAGCAGTTGTTCTGGATGCAGAAAGTTTTTTACGCTTTCGCGAAAGCGGAACAACCACAATCATAGGAACTGGTACAAAAAAGTTTGAGACCCTACTAGGTGGTTCTGATAGAACTACGCAATTTGTAGAAGTCAGACCCACCGCGCTCACCATGTGTGATCTGGCACAAGAGGCCATGAAAAAAGGCGACACCGTAGATGTCGCCTATTTTGAACCTTTTTACTTGAAAGATTTTAAGGTAAAATGATTAATTCACTTTAAAAGTGATTTTTACGTTTACACGATAATCAGTAATCTCACCATTTTCCACTGAACAAGTCTGCTCCTTGATATAGCAAGATTGAATGTTTTTTACGCTTTTGGAAGCCTTCTTTCACAGCGTTTTTTGCTGCATCTTCAAATCCCTTAGGACTGTTTGCTAAAATTTCAATTACTTTTAAAACTGCCATAGTATTATTATTTTTTAGTTATGCACTAAGTTGAGAACTATCCTAGCAAATTCTCAAATAACAATGTTAATTCACTTGTACTTCAATTGGATTTAACAGGATGTTCAGGTACTGCTATAATATCTAATAACCTTTTTTAATCCAATCAAGTCATCTTTAAATTTTACTTTGTTTACTTTGATGTAGTCAGATATACGATCCTGATCAAGCTTTGGGAAAGACTTTATTAATCTGCGCTTATTGTTTGAAACTTCAAATCCATCGCCATTCTGATCAATATAGAAAAGTTCTCTTGAGCTTCTGATTTTCTTTTTTCTTTGAGTTGCATAAGGTCCTTTGTCAAAACTTGTAATCTCCGGAAGGACTTTGGCATGTTTTGCAACTAAAAATACATTTTTGCTATAAGCTTGGATAATTTCATAGTATCCATTTGAAATATCCGCTGGGTTATTACGCATGTACTTAAACGTCCTATTGTCAACTGTGATAGTTAAATCCTCTGATTCAGGGAGCTGTAGAAGATTTTGAACGTTGCTATTGGTCGAGAATTCCATGCGGCCATTCAATACGTTATACCGCAGGAAGATCTTTTGCGAATTTCCAGACTCGTCACTTACAAAGGCAAGCTTCAACTCATCATCTATCAAGAATGGCGAGCCATCAAATTCTCTTTTGTCCTCTTGGAAAATGGTCATTGAAGTACTTTCATTAATCACAAGATTATTCTGGCCTCGTAAAACCTGTGCCTGTGAACTCATGGAATAAATTAAACTTGCAACTATTAAAAAACTAAACTTTTTCATATTTGAGGTTTTAAGAAACTTGATCAAACACTGTGCGAGATTGGTAAGTAAGCAACTTTCAATGAACAATCAAATTTACCCATTTATAGCGATTACTGAATTTATCTTCCCAGGTATCATTTCCTTAAGCATGGTTTCTATACCGTTTCTCAAAGTCATCGTGGAAGATGGACAGCCGCTACACGCACCTTGAAGGATGACATTCACGGCCTGGTTTTTCTTATCATAACTATCAAACACTATATTGCCACCATCACTGGCTACGGCTGGTTTGATATATTCATCTAGAATCTCCACGATCTTTTTTGATATGTCATCCAGATTCTCATAGCTGGTATTTTTCTGGGTGTTGTTAGTGGTTGTTATCTTGATACCACCCGTATGTGAGGATTCACCTATTTGCGCACCTTTCTCAAGTTCCTCCTTAATATATGACCTAATCTGCTGGGTGACTTCTTCCCAGGTCACAATCTCATGTCGTTGCACAGATATGTAGTTCTCATCTACATAGAGCTCTTTAATAAATGGGAACTGGAAAAGTGATCTTGCAAGTGTTCCATCCTCTGTATCAGCAATAGTTTTAAATTCTTTGCTGGAGACCGTTAGCTTCTTATTTGCCACAAATTTCATGGCAGTAGGATTAGGCGTAGCCTCTGCATAGACTGTCACTGGAATTTTATCAGGTTTCTGCTCTTGAGTAATAAGAGGTCTACCGCTATTTAGGTAGTTCTCTATCTGTTCTCTTACTTCTTCTTGAACGTCTTTCCATTCTACAATGCTATAGCGCTCGATTGCGATGAAATTCTGTGCGATGTAAACAGTTTTTACAAATGGTAAATAGAAAAGCTCTTGGGCTAGAGGAGAGGGTTGAGCCTCATCCACGTTTTTAAATTCATAAGCATTTCCAGAGACCAGAAATTCTGAGGACTCAAACTTGATGATTGAATCATTCTTAGTGGGCTGGATTTTTATAATATGTGTGGACATCAGCTGTTTTTTGTAAAGATAATGGTGCACCACACCTTGTATCCTGCTTAGCTGATTATTAAATTTTATGACCAGATAGGCAATTTGTAGAGGTGAATTCAGTTGATATAGAATAGTATAGCCCGACCTCAGAAATGGATTGCCTATAAGTCCAAAATAGATGTGGGATTGCTTAACACTTATTTATATATTTGAGGATTGTCACGGTTGCTGAGAATTGCGCTCGATGAGCGTCTTGATTTTATCGCAGACGACCGTGTTTTAACATGATAGACATAAGAAGAATGAAGAAGATTTTAGGTCTAATTGCTATTTTTATTACCGTTCAGGTAGGTACCGCCCAAGAGGGTGTGCCCGTTTATCTGGACTACTTAATGGATAATTATTATCTATTACACCCATCTATGGCGGGTGCTGCTAACTGTGGTAAGGTAAGAGGTACAGCAAGACAACAATGGTTTGATCAGGATGATGCCCCTAATCTGCAAACACTCAGTTTCAATACTGCCGTAGGGCAAAATGTAGGTGTGGGTGCAATTCTATTCAATGACCAGAATGGTTACCACTCTCAAACCGGTGCATATCTTTCTGGTGCTTACCACTTGCAAGTAGGTGGTGGATATAATGATTTGAACAGACTATCCTTTGGTATGAATGCCGGTCTAGTCCAGTCTAGGCTAGATGAGACGGATTTTGACCCCAGACGTTTTGACCCCATCATCAATGGAATCCTGCGCAGCGACTCATACTTCAATATAGACGTAGGTATGTCCTACTTCTTCAAGGAGTTTTATGTTCACTTCACTGCAAAGAACCTTATCTTCCAAAACCGTGATATCTTCTCAGAAGAGTTTGAAAGCTCTAACCAGCGCCGTTACATTGCCACCGTGGGTTATTTATTTGCACCCCGCGACTGGGACTGGCAATTTGAGCCGTCTGTACTGTATCAAAGAACGGATCGCACAGAAGAGCAGTTTGTGGATATCAACGGTAAAGCTTACTACGATATTAATGACACAAGCGTTCTTTATCTAGGATTGTCCTACCGCCAGAGTTTTGAGGGAACTGAATTCCTGGACGGTACAAGTATCCAGGAGCAGAATCTTTCCTTGCTTTCCCCGTTAGTAGGGATCAAATACAACAACTTCAGTTTTGGTTACACCTATAGTTATCAATTTGGGGACGTGACTTTTGACAGCGGTGGTTTTCACCAGATCACCATCGGGTTTGATTTCTTATGTACAAAAGATAGATGGAGTTGTAACTGCCCTGCGGTCAACTTATGATTTCAACGACATTAATTTATATAAATGCCTTCTTTAAGAGGGCATTTATTTTTTATACATGAAACAGCATCGGAAACTTAAAAACGAAGAGCTAGATCGACTTCAGGCAGTTGACTATAAGGATGCGGTAAAGACCTCACTGGTCATTATACTTGACAATGTGCGTAGTTTGAATAACATAGGTTCTGTTTTCCGCACGGCAGATTGTTTTCTGGTCGAGAAAATCTTTCTTTGTGGTATTACTGCACAGCCGCCCCATAGGGATATAAGAAAAACTGCCCTGGGCGCAACAGAGACTGTACCATGGTCGTATTCAGAGAGTACACTTGACGTTGTAAATCACCTTACAAATACTGGCTATACTACCTGTGCAATAGAACAGGCTGAGAATTCCATAAGCCTATATGACGCTCATGTAAAGACTGGAGAGAAACTAGCAATCGTTCTAGGAAACGAGGTGCAAGGCGTCCAGCAGGAAGTTGTGGATGCTTGCGATAAAGTTATTGAGCTTGAACAGTATGGCACAAAGCACAGCCTCAACATATCTGTATGTGCTGGAATTGTAGTATACGATTTATACCATAAATTAAAATCCGCCTCTACAGACTAGCCTGACTTACGTTTGCGTTACGATCTATTTTTTTAATCATTCCCTGTAGTGCCTTTCCAGGGCCTACCTCAATAAATTCTGTGGCTCCATCGCTTATCATACTGAGTATGGATTGTGTCCATTTTACAGGTGCGGTGAGCTGATAAATAAGATTGGTTTGGATGTCTTCTGTATCAGTAACTGCAAATGTGGATACATTCTGGTAGATAGGGCAGGAAGGCTTCTTGAATTCAATGGATCTAATAGCTTTTGCCAGTCTTTCTCTTGCGGGTTCCATCAATGGTGAGTGGAAAGCTCCACCTACGGGTAGTATCAAAGCACGTTTTGCGCCAGCCTCTTTTAATTTTCCACAAGCATCTTCCACAGCTTTATAGCTGCCACTGATCACAAGCTGTCCCGGACAATTATAATTTGCCGCTACCACGATACCCTGGGCTTCATTGCAAATCATTTCTACGGTACTGTCTTCCAGTCCTAGTATAGCCGCCATGGTACTGTGGCTAGCCTCGCAGGCAGATTGCATGGCTTGCGCACGTTCAGAGACAAGTGAGAGGCCTTCTTCAAAAGTCAGGCTACCTATAGCAGTCAGAGCACTTATTTCTCCTAATGAATGACCCGCTACCATGGTAGGTGCAAAGGCATCGCCCATGCTGGCAGCAAGAACGGTTGAATGTATAAATACAGCTGGTTGGGTCACCTTGGTTTTCTTAAGTTCCTCAGCAGAACCCTCAAACATGATCTTCTGAATATCAAATCCCAAAACAGCATTTGCAGTCTCAAACATCTGTCGAGCGGTAGGGGAGGACTCGTAAACATCTTTACCCATCCCTGTAAATTGTGATCCCTGTCCAGGAAAAACGTATGCTTTCATATCAATCGTCTATAAAAACCAAATGTAACAATGAATAAACTAATCACTATCTCCTCACCCAGGTCTCATAGTCAAATGCATACTTATGCCGCTCATCAGCGGGATGGTGCCTTGTTTCCAGCAGCTTCCAGTTTCTCTTCCTGAACTCTGGAAAGTAGGTATCCACATCAAACACATGGTGTACGCGCGTTAACTCAAGCCGATTGGACTTCTCAAGTGCCTGTTTATAGATTTCCCCACCGCCTATGATAAATGGCTGGTCATCATCGCTCGCGGCAGCAATGGCCGTTTCCAGATCGTGGGTAACAATCGCGCCTTCTGCCTTGTAATTTTCATCACGGGTAATGACAATGTGCGTGCGATTGGGTAGTTTGCCAGGTAGGCTTTCAAACGTCTTGCGACCCATGATGATATAATGACCGCTGGTAAGTTTCTTAAAGCGCTGGAAGTCATCGGGTAGATGCCATACAAGGTCATTTTCCTTTCCCAGACCCATATTTCCATCCATAGCGGCTATCATGGTAAGCTGCTTCCCGTGATTAGCTGAATCCTGCTCAACGTTGCTAATGGCTGGAAGTGGATGATTCTTTTCAATCTTTTCTTCTAACTTAACAACACGTTCTTGTTGTTTTTGAACCAGTTTGTCATATTGCTTCTTTTCCCATTCAGGCCCCAGCAACCGCTTTGTGACAAAAACGCTGAATGCATGATACAGCAGCAAGAGCAACCATATAAATATCAACCAGATCCACCATTCTACACCCAGAATAGGCATGGGCTCGTTTTGCATCAGCACCTTGCTAATGATGATCAGCCCTATCGCGCCCACTAGAAAAACGATAAAATGAGTGAAAAGCCCGCGTTTCTGTTTGATCCTGCGTTGCGCATTCTCGATCATCTCGCGCTGCTCTGGATCGATGCCTGTTTTCTCTTTTCTTTTTGAGCCCAGCATTGTAGTAATTTTACCCAAAAGTAGCCCATCACGAGCTAGGGTATTCTTAACTGATATGGAAAATTTGAGAAGTCGATTCCCCTCATTGGACGATATGACATATCTGAACACGCCTGCCCACGGTTTGATCAGCACAGGATTGGCAAGCTATAGAAAAGGCCTGATGGATCAATTCACGCATCAGCCACAACAATTTCTGGAGCAGCGTGATGGAATCATTCATCAGGCGCGACGTGACATTGCAGCATTCATGGATGCTGATGCTAGTTCCACGGCACTGGTTCCTAATTTCTCGCTCGCTTTCAATTCGCTGCTCAGTCTTATTGATACAGATTCCACTTTTTTGTTGCTTGACGGTGATTACCCATCCATCAATTTTGCGGTGCAGTCGCAAGGTTTCAAATACTGTTATGCGGTCATTGACGACCAGCTGGAGGATAATATTCTCAATGCGGTAAGGGAAAATAGACCAGATTTCCTATGCTTGTCCGTGGTGCAATATCTTTCTGGGATCAAGATAGATCTTGGTTTTCTGCGTTATCTCAAGAGACAGTTTCCTGAGCTGGTCATTATTGCAGATGCTACACAGTATTTGGGTGTTGAGGAATTCCGCTTTCGCGAAAGCGGAATAGACATCATCATCGCAAGCTGCTACAAGTGGCTGAATGCCGGAGAGGGTTGTGCGGTCATGGCATTCCATCGAGAGGTAATCGACCAATTATCAAACTCGAAATTATCCTACGATGCCAAAGCCCCATTCACCAATGAGCGGGGAACATTTATAGGATATTTTGAACCTGGTCATCAGGACGTGCTCGCAATCGCTGGTCTGGGATTTGCCGTACGCGAGTCACGACATGCGGGAATAGAGAATATATCCAGACAAATTCAGAGGCTATCTGATCGGGCAAAATCAGAATTCTGTGACCGCAAATTACTCGCCCCAGAGGTCATTTCCAGAGAAAGTCATTCTTCCATCTACAATCTGGCGCTGGACGCAAAACAGTTTCAATATCTTTACGCCTCAAAAATTTTCTGCTCCCAGCGTGGCAAGGGCGTACGAGTCGGATTTCACTATTTTAATACGGATCAGGACCTCAACTACCTATTGAAAATTATAGACCAATTTTAATGAAGAAATTACTTTTCTTATTCCTGATTTCAGGATTTACGATTGCCCAAAACCCAAATGACTGTACAGATGCCATTCTGCTG
The DNA here is from genome assembly GCA_963740155.1 of uncultured Flavobacteriaceae bacterium. GTDB lineage: Bacteria > Bacteroidota > Bacteroidia > Flavobacteriales > Flavobacteriaceae > Nonlabens. The sequence goes on from CAVUDE010000007.1 coordinate 394,187, forward strand.
TGTGGTAATACAGACATAGGTGTGGATCCCGCGGGAATTGGATTCAATGAATTTAGTCTTCCAGGAAACCCTTCGCCTACTTGCTTTGGTTTTCAAGCTCCGCAGGTATGGTTTGAAGTTGAAATAGAGACTACGGGAATATTTAGATTCGTTTTATCTCCAGATGTAACAAACGCAGATTATGATTTTGCAATATTCGGCCCTACAACAGATTGTAGCAATCTAGGTGCGGCGATACGCTGTTCAAGCACAAACCCTACAGTTGCTGGGGTTTCAGGCGACACTGGATTAAATGATACTGCCACTGGTGTAAGTGAAGGTCCCGGGACGGGAATAGGCTTTTTGAGAGAACTGGATGTGATTGCCGGTGAGACCTACTACATCATCGTAGGTCTTGCAGAAGGTGCAGGAGGATTTACAATGAGCACCAGCGGTAGTGCAGATTTGCCCCCGTCACCCACGGCAAATCAACCTGCAGATATTGAAATATGTGATACAGATGGTCTAGAGGATGAGACAACCGCTTTTGACCTCACAGATGCAGAAAACGAGATTCTGAACGGGCAGAGCATGGTAGACGTGACTTTTTACGAATCATTGAATGACGCAAACATCGGTATCAATGCGATCATGTCCCCCTATACTAACACCTCAAACCCACAAACAATCTTTGCCCGCGCAGAAAGAACAGATTCCAATTGTCTGGACTTTACAGAGTTTGATCTAATCGTTCAAGCAGGAACAAGCGATACAGAACTGGACACTCGATTTATCTGCTCTACAGATGCGAGTGATTCGTTTGATTTCAGAACTATAGAAAGCGAGCTGGTCGCAGACCCTGCAGCTGTCAATATTTCTTATCACAACTCCCAGATGGATGCACTGGATGGTGTGAATGCCATAAGCGCGGTAGTTTCAGTCACTTCTACTGTCAGAGAAATTTTTGTACGTGTGGAATATCCAGCGGGTGTCGAGTGTGATTTTGTTATAACCGCACCTATTGTTCTCGCTGCACCGCCTGTTGTGTTTGATCCAGATGAGGCGACCTATTGTGATATTGATAACGACGGTGTAGAGGAGATCGCACTTTCTGATTTTACAGATCAGATCCTGGACGGCCTCACCGCTGCAGATTTTACCGTGGATTATTATGCCACAGTAGGTGATCGTGCGAGTAATACTGCCGCAATAGGCAGTACGATCAACGGTACAACGCCTAGCGGTCTGTTATACGCACGGGTCACAGAAGTTGATTCAGAATGTTTCTCTGATTTGGATTTTTCTTATATCATCAATCCCAGTCCAGATCTTGCCCCACAATCAGAACAGATTCTATGTACAAACCTTATGGATCCAGTGGTTTTAACGGTAGAAGGTGGATTTGATTTTTATGAGTGGAGTACTGGCGAGAATGGCAATGGGTTGAATTCCATTACCGTGGATATGCCAGGAACCTACACTGTTGAAGTGACAAATACCCTAGGGTGCACAAGTTCATTAGACCTTGAGGTTATTCCATCAGAACCAGCTACCTTAGAAGATATTGTTATTGATGATTTTAATAGAAACAATAATACTGTCACCGTGCAGGTGAGCGGGACGGGTGACTATGAGTTCAAAATAGGCGATATAGGTTTTCAGGATAGCAATGAGTTTACGGGATTGCGCAAGGGTTTTCAGGATCTTACCATACGTGACAAGAATGGATGCGGTAGCGTGGAGCAGACTTTTGTCATTCTTGATTTTCAAGAATTCTTCACCCCTAATGCAGATGGGTTCAACGATCGCTGGACACTGGAAGGTCTGACAGAATTTCCAGAAGCAATCGTATATATTTATGATCGCAATGGAAAACTGCTCAAGCAAATCTCTCCAGAAGGCGCTGGGTGGGACGGTATGTACCGCAACCAACCCATGCCTAGCAGCACATACTGGTTCACACTAGAGATTCCTAATCGCCCGCTGGTGAGAGGCTATTTTGCTTTGAAAAGATAACTACTTACCATTTTCCCATGGGATATGATTTGTGATACTATTTGTTGACTGATATTTCGTATATAAATTTATCAGTTCTCAATCGAGACAAAAATTCTTGCATAGTTGTAGCTACGCAAGTATTTTTTCTTGCAAACTACGAGCGCAGAGAGAGGATTACACAAAGTGAGAGCTAAGAAAGCGTGTTTTATGCGAAATATTGGTTGATAAATAGTATAAGTTCATAGTAATAGAAAAACGGAATCCACCCAACTAAAATTGGTTTATGGCACAGCACAATGAACTGGGAAAAGAGGGTGAGATACTCGCGTGTGAACTACTAGAAAAGACTGGCCATACAATTGTTACGACCAATTATACCTATCTGAAAGGTGAGATTGATATCATCGCTAGAAGAGATGACTTGATCCTAATCGTTGAGGTAAAGACGCGTTCTACTCCAGATTTTGGGAATCCGCAGGACTTTTTAAAACCTGCACAGATCAAGAGACTCGTAACTACCGCAAATCACTTTATGGAGAATGAGATCGACGAGGATATTGAGCTGCGCTTTGACATTGTTGCGATCATTAAAAACAAACGGGGAATTCAGGTAGAGCATATTGAAGATGCTTTCTATCACTTCTGAATGCGATCTTGTAGCGCAAAGTAGGCGCGCTTGCTGGCCTTTTCCTCTGCTTTCTTTTTAGAGGTTGCCCTTGCTTTTGCCACGACCTTTCCCTCAATGGATAGCTTTACGGCAAAATATCGCTGTAAGTCTGCGCCATTATCCTCATAGGCATGAAAGTCATATCGTTTCTTGTGTTTCTGGCACCACTCGATAAGCAGGCTTTTATAGGACGTTATTTTTCCCTCTAGCTTTTCTATATCCACGTATGGCTCGACTACTTTCTTGCAGATAAACTTTTTACAGGCAACGTAACCGCGATCCAGATAGACAGCACCTACCAGAGCTTCAAATAAATTACCGTAGATATTTGCGCCAAAATGACTAGACGGCACCTGTGTTTTGGCAAGCTTCAACAGTCCAAAATCCCTTCCCAACTCATTGAGATGGGCACGGCTTACTATTTTGGAGCGCATTTTAGTCAGGTAACCTTCATCTGCACTGGGCACCTTATTGTAGATATATTCTGCAATGATGGAACCTAAAATCGCATCGCCTAGAAATTCCAATCGCTCGTAGCTCACCGGCAAACCATCTTCTCTAGTGATGCCCATTGATTTATGGGTAAACGCCGTAGAATAAATATCTAGATTTTTAGGCTTGAGACCAGTAATCTTTTTGATCTCCTTGAAAAAGGGATCATTCTGTAACTGCGATTTAGACTGTAGAAACTGGCGCAGCCCCATGCGTAGAATGTGCTACTTAAACTTCCTAAAAGCTATACAGCAGTTATGACCACCAAAGCCAAACGTGTTGCTCAGCGCGACATTCACCTCTCGATTTTCTGCCTTGTTGAGTACAAGATGCAGACTGGAGTCTATATTTTCATCAACCGTAGAATGGTTGATGGTAGGCGCTACAATACCTTCATTGATCGCCATGACACTAGCAATGGATTCGATTGCACCGGCAGCACCCAGCAGGTGACCAGTCATGGATTTTGTGGAATTGATACTGATATTGGGCGCATGATCACCAAAAACGGCTTTTATTGCCTTTAATTCGGCTACGTCCCCTAGTGGTGTGGAAGTTCCATGCGTGTTGATGTGATCCACGTCTTCAGGATTGAGTCCTGCGTTCTCCAGCGTGTTCTTCATCACGGCAATCACGCCCCGACCCTCTGGGTCTGGTGCAGTAATGTGATAGGCATCGCTTGAAAAACCACCGCCTATTACTTCTGCATAGATGGTAGCGCCGCGAGCTTGTGCATGTTCCAGGCTTTCTAGAACCAGCGCACCGGCACCTTCACCTAGAACAAACCCGTCCCTGGTCGCGTCAAAGGGACGACTCGCAGTTTCTGGACTATCGTTTCTAGTGGATAAGGCATGCATGGCATTAAAGCCACCCATCCCGGCCTGCGTTACCGGCAGCTTCAGACCCGCCAGTGACGATTACGTCACAGTGACCTAGTCTAATGTAGTTGAGTGAATCCAGCATCGCATTTGCACTGGACGCACAAGCAGAAACCGTCGTATAGTTGGGCCCCATAAATCCGTACTTGATGGAAATGTGGGCAGGTGCGATGTCTGCAATCATTTTTGGAATAAAGAATGGATTGAACCTGGGCGTACCGTTTCCGGCGGCAAAGGCCTTTACCTCTTCTTGAAAAGTTTCCAGACCGCCTATTCCGGCACCCCAGATAACACCCACTCTATATTTATCCATAGAGTCGGTGTCCAGTCCAGAGTCTGCTATCGCCTCATCGCCTGCCACCAGTGCATACTGGGCAAATCGATCCATGCGTCTAGCTTCTTTGCGGTCTATAAAGTCAGTGACGTTAAAGTCCTTGACCTCGCAAGCGAATTTTGTCTTGAAATGTTCCGTATCAAAATAGGTAATGGGCGCACAGCCGCTTTTACCATTCTTGAGTCCATTCCAGTACTCACCTAGGTTGTTACCTATAGGAGTCAGGGCACCCATTCCCGTGATGACAACTCGCTTAAGTTCCATGCAGTTGGTTATGCTTTGGCTTCTTCTATATAAGTAATGGCCTGACCTACCGTGGCGATGTTTTCAGCCTGGTCGTCTGGAATCTGGATATCAAATTCCTTTTCAAATTCCATGATCAACTCTACGGTGTCCAGTGAATCTGCACCCAGGTCATTTGTAAAGCTAGCTTCAGGAACTACCTCGTTCTCATCTACTCCTAGCTTGTCTACGATAATTGCCTTTACTCGTGATGCAATGTCTGACATAATGTGTTGTTTTAAATTTTAATGAACGGCAAAAATAACAAACTTTGCCATTAAACAATTTTTCTATCCGTTTAACCTACTTGTGACCGCGGCAAATAAAGAGCATCTTTGTAGATCGTGAGGAAAGAATTATGAAGAATATCGTCGTATTTGCCAGTGGTAGCGGTACTAACGCGCAAGCCATCATTGACTACTTCCATGCCGGTGATTTGGCTAGGGTAAGTTTGGTTTTGACTAATAATCCTAGTGCAAGGGTCCTTGAAAGATCTAAAAATGCAGGTGTGGCCGCGATGAGTTTTAATAAGTACGCTTTCGCGAAAGCGGGACCCCTACAATCACTCCTACAACAATTACAACCTGACCTTATAGTATTGGCTGGATTCTTATGGAAAATCCCAGAGTTCATGATCCATATGTTTGAAGGCAAGATCATCAATATCCACCCAGCCTTGTTGCCCAAACATGGAGGTAAAGGGATGTATGGTAAACACGTGCATGACGCGGTAGTCGCCGCCAGCGATAATGAGACGGGGATTACCATCCATTACGTAAATGAAAATTACGACGAGGGGGCCATTATTGCCCAGTTTAAGTGCGGCGTGGAGCGCACCGATAACCCTGAAGACGTTGCTGCAAAAATCCACGTGCTTGAGCAACGCCATTTCTCCAAAGTCATTGAACAAGTGCTGAATGGCCAGTAAGAAAAAATTCTATACCGTATGGGAAGGCCACCGGCCAGGGATTTACGATTCCTGGACGCAATGCCAGCTACAGATCAAGAACTACCCGCAGGCAAAGTATAAGTCATTCCCCACCCGTGAACAGGCAGAAGAGGCTTTGAATGGTAACTACTGGAAATACGCCGGCAAGAAAGCCGAAAAACCGCTGGATAAAAACCTGTTGCTCAAAGTGGGACGTCCCATTGAAGATTCAATAAGTGTGGATGCTGCCTGTAGCGGGAATCCTGGAAAGATGGAATACCGTGGGGTACACACTACCTCAAAACAGCAAATTTTCAGAAAAGGCCCGTTTGAAAAAAGCACCAATAATGTAGGAGAGTTTCTTGCGCTGGTACACGTACTTGCTCTGTGCAAGAAAAACAATGACCCGCGCCCCATTTATACTGATAGCCGCACCGCTATGAGCTGGGTGCGCAACAAGAAAATCAAAACCACCCTCAAGCCCAGTAAACAAAACCAGGACTCGTTTGAGCTTATGGATCGAGCTATGACATGGATCAAAAGCAATACGTACCGCAATAAAATCCTCAAATGGGAGACAAAGGCCTGGGGTGAGATCCCAGCTGATTTTGGGAGGAAATAGATTCCTCAACTCCCTTATTTTTGCAACTCTTTAAGATTCTAGATTGTCCACAAAAAAAACAGTTTTAATTATAGGCGGTGGTCCAGCCGGTCTCACGGCTGCCTATGAATTTCTCAGACAGACAGACGTTATCCCGCTTGTCGTTGAACAAAGCGAGCATCTGGGCGGTATTTCCCGTACGGAGCAGATAGAGGGCAACAGGATAGATATAGGCGGGCATCGTTTTTTTTCAAAATCCGACCGCGTTATGGAGTGGTGGCAGGATTTTATGCCCGTACAAAGTGATCAGGATCAGGTGCAGATCAGCTACCACAACAAGAAGCGCAAGATCGACACAACTAGAACTGCGGACAATCCTGATAACGTTATGTTGATTAGAAAACGCAAGTCACGTATTTATCATAACAAGCAGTTTTTCAACTACCCCATATCGCTAAGCTTTGATACGCTCAAGAAGCTGGGATTGCTCAACACCTTTCATATAGGTAGAAGCTATTTGTATTCTGCTGCTTTTCCTGTCAGAAATGTTGAGACGCTAGAGGATTTTTTTATCAATCGATTCGGCAAAAGGCTTTACCAGACCTTTTTTAAGGATTATACTGAAAAAGTCTGGGGAGTACCCTGCACAAAAATCACAGCAGAATGGGGTGCGCAGCGTATAAAAGGACTTTCAGTCACAAAGACATTGCTGGATGCAGCAAAAAAGATGGTAGCCAGCAAGAGTAAGAAGGTGGATATCAACCAGAAAAAAACAGAAACCTCACTTATTGAGTATTTTCTCTATCCCAAATATGGTCCAGGTCAAATGTGGGAACTGGTAGCCGAGAGGATTGAAGAACTAGGCGGCATGGTTTTAAAGCAGCGCAAAGCTGTCAAACTTTGCGGTGATGGCAGATCCATTCAATCAGTAGGTGTTGAAAATATCCTAACGGGCGTAGTAGAAGATATAAAAGTGGATTACGTCCTTTCCAGCATGCCCATCAAGCATCTTGTCAAGGCATTTACCCACAAAGTGCCAAAGAAGGTAGAAAAGGTAGCAACCGGACTGAACTACCGCGATTTTATCACCGTGGGTTTGCTGCTGGATGAACTTATATTTGATCTGGACGACACCTGGATCTACATTCAGGAAAGCTACGTAAAAGTGGGAAGATTGCAAGTCTTTAACAACTGGAGCCCACACATGGTAGCAGATGCTGGGAAAACATGGATCGGATTGGAGTATTTCTGCACAGTAGGTGATGATATATGGAATCTGAAAGATGAGGAACTGGTGCAGCTAGCCTTGAAGGAATTAAAAATCCTTGAATTTGTAAAACAGGATGCGGTTCAACGCCTATCTAAAGTCATCAGGGCACCTAAGGCTTATCCAGGATACTTTGGGACTTATAGCGAATTTTCCGTGGTGCGTGAATATCTGGATGGTTTTGAAAATCTCTTTCTAGCAGGTCGCAATGGGCTGCACAAGTACAACAACCAGGATCATTCCATGCTTACCGCCATGAAAGTTGTTGAACTTATCAAAAAAGGCGAGACAGATAAGTCTCCAGTCTGGGAAATTAATACTGAAGAAAATTACAACGAGGAGAAATAAACTTGCGGCTTACTGGCACCATCTAGATAAACAGGAGAGAATCATAACATTCTTTCTATCTGGTTGTTATCTGGCCTACCTCGTGGCAAGGATATATGTGGATAATTATTTCATACGCGACTCCTACGAGTACATGGATCAGGCACAATGGCTAATCAACAGTGTGACGGACCAGAATGAGGCAGATTATCAGACGAGAAGACCTATAGGCTATCCTTTGTTCCTGGCATTATTTGCATGGTTGCAACCGGTGGGTATCGTTATTCTGCAGACTATACTATCCCTATTCAACATTCCATTAATGATTGCTATTAAGAGAAAGTTGAATTTGCAGCTATCATCCAGGTTTTACGTATTTATTTTAAGTGTGCCAGCTGTTTTTGTCTATACGCACCTACTGATGACAGAGTGGATGGTCACCCTATTGATCAACTTGCTCTTCTTCCAGCTGCTATTCCCTTATGAAAAGAAGCGCTTCTTTTATGTCCAGTTGATTACTGCGGGTCTGATTTTGATCAAACCCGTTTTTTATCCTTTGGCATATTTCAACCTGTTGTTTTTTGCGATCTATTTCTATAGAATACAGATGTTTAGTATGTGGATATTTCTACCCGTTCTTGTAGTCCAGTCTGTCATGCTGGTCAATCAATCGGTAATGGGTTATAGGCATTTTTCTTCCATTGAAAACTTCAATCTCCTAGAATTTAATCTGAAATTATACAAGAGAAGTTCTGATGGTGAACAAGCCGCTACCAAATGGATAGAACCTATCAGGGACAGCTTGTCTAGGCTCGATGACAATGCTCTAAAGAATCAATATGCCCGCGAACAAGCGTTTGAGGAATTATCTTCTGACATTACAGGTTATGCGATCTATCATGTAAAAACGGCTATAAGGGGGCTGGTCGATCCTGGTAGGTATGATTTGATGACATTTGGTGATCTGGAAGATACGGGAATAGGCTTTATGACCGTATTGAATTCTGATAATAAATGGCAGAAAGTGCAGGAAGCATTTACCTCGTGGAGCTTTATTATTGTCACCCCGCTGCTGATTCTCGCGATCATAAAATGGGGGTTTTTCTTCTACAGGGTAAACTTTAGGCAATGGAACTGGCGTGTGGCTTATTTCTTTCTGTTTTTTGGTGGTTACGTCTTGCTCACCGGCCCGGTAAATACGGCGCGCTACATGGCTCCTTTCCAGTTGATCGTAATTCTGGTAGCAAGTTCAGCAACCGCAATTGCCTGGGGTAGCACAGATGCTTTAGGTCAGGAAGAGATTGAAAACTCAGCAGTTGTTTAGTAGTAACGTTGATGGGTAGAATTACGCTTTCGCGAAAGCATAAAAACAACCTGCCAACTGAATTTTAAGCTGGTCACTCGCAACGTTTTTCATTTTTCACAAACCTTACCTTTGCAGAAAATTTCACATGAGTAAGCTAGTAGTTGTAGGAACGGTCGCATTTGATGCCATAGAAACCCCTTTTGGTAAAACTGATAAAATACTGGGTGGTGCCGCCACATTTATAGGACTGGCCGCCGCGCACTTTAAAACCCAGGTAGGTCTGGTAAGCGTCGTGGGGGGTGACTTCCCGCAGGAATATCTGGACATGCTGGAAGAGCGCGGGATGAACATAGAAGGGATCGAGGTTGTCAAAGACGGCAAGACCTTTTTCTGGAGTGGTAAATACCACAATGACATGAACTCGCGCGATACGCTTGCTACTGAGCTTAACGTACTGGCAGACTTCAACCCTAAGGTTCCAGAAAGTTTTAAAAACGCTGAGGTGGTCATGCTAGGTAACCTGCACCCCGCGGTACAACTAGGCGTGATTGAGCAAACCCCTAAAGCAGAACTGGTTATCCTAGACACCATGAATTTCTGGATGGATAGTGCGCTGGACATGCTGCATCAGGTGATTGAAAAGGTCAATGTTATATGCATTAACGATGAGGAGGCTCGCCAGCTTTCTGGTGAGTACAGCCTGGTAAATGCTGCTCGCAAGATCCATGAAATGGGTCCTGAATATGTGGTGATCAAGAAAGGGGAGCACGGTGCATTGCTGTTTCATGGCGAGGATATTTTCTTTGCTCCCGCATTGCCTCTACAGGAAGTGTACGATCCTACCGGTGCTGGTGACACCTTTGCGGGTGGTTTTTCCGGCTTTCTAGCTGCTACCGGTGATTACAGTTTTGAAAACATGAAACGCGCGATCATCTATGGTTCAAATTTCGCAAGTTTCTGTGTAGAGAAATTCGGTACAGAACGTATGCAGTCCATTACCGATAAAGAGATTGCCACCAGGCTTGAACAGTTTAAAAAACTGACAAAGTTTGAGCTGAACGATACTAACAATTAAATAATTCAAAGCCTATGCAGCAGCAAAGGCTTGAGAGCATTCTTAGGAAATTTAATTAACTGAAAACCGATAGATCTAGATTCTGTCAGATTGTAAGACTCTAGTTTGATATTAACATATCTGTTGTTTTGTGAGAAGCTACGGTTGTTGAGATATTGGTTACTCGGGTAGTGAATTTTTACGCATGCTCTCTGTATTTTTACGACTTACTAGCTGCTATGAGTGATCAGATAAAACATGAGTGTGGTATTGCGATGATACGCCTGCTCAAGCCACTGGACTATTACAAGAACAAGTACGGGACGGCTTTCTACGGTATCAATAAAATGTACCTCATGATGGAAAAGCAGCACAACCGCGGCCAGGACGGCGCCGGTTTTGCCAGCATAAAAATGGACGTAGAGCCTGGGCAGCGCTATATCTCACGGGTGCGCAGTAATGCTGCCCAGCCTATTCAGGACATATTTGCGCAGATCAATGACCGGGTCAATACAGAAATGGAGTTGCGCCCAGAAATCAAGAACGACGTCGCCGCGCAGAAAAAACACATTCCCTACATAGGCGAGTTGCTTATGGGACATGTGCGGTATGGGACTTTTGGCAAGAATAGCATTGAATCTGTTCATCCATTTTTGCGCCAGAACAACTGGATGCACCGCAACCTGATCATGGCGGGGAATTTCAATATGACCAATGTCAATGAGCTATTTAGCAAACTGGTCGAATTAGGGCAACATCCTAAAGACATGGCAGATACTGTGACGGTGATGGAGAAAGTAGGTCATTTTCAAGATCGCCAGGTCAGCAAACTGTACAAGAAATTCAAGTCCCAGGGATTAACAAAGATCGAGGCAAGCCCCAAAATAGTTGAGGAGCTGGACGTCGCAAAAATCTTAAAGAAAAGTGCCCGCGACTGGGACGGCGGCTATGCCATGGGCGGCCTGATGGGTCACGGCGATGCTTTCCTACTCAGGGATCCTGCCGGGATTAGACCAGCTTATTATTATAAGGATGATGAGGTAGTTGTTATCGCCAGCGAGCGGCCCGTCATACAAACTGCTTTCAACACAAGGTTTGAGGACGTTCATGAACTCGATCCCGGCAAGGCGATTATCATCAAGAAGAACGGTAAGGTGAGCCTGGAGCAAATCACCAAACCCCTAGAACGCAAGGCCTGTTCGTTTGAGCGCATTTATTTCTCGCGTGGTAGCGATGCAGAAATCTATCAGGAGCGCAAAAAACTGGGTGAGTTGCTTTTCTCGCAGATCATGGAGGCGATCGATCAAGACATAGATAACACGGTTTTCTCTTACATACCTAATACAGCCGAAACCTGTTTCTACGGCATGGTAGAAGAGGGTCACCGCGTGCAGGACAGGCAAAAATTTGATACCATGATTGCTGGTGGTGGCAAGTTGAGCAAGGAGGAGGTGGATATCTCGCTTTCGCGAAAGCTAAGAACCGAAAAGATCGCCATAAAAGATGCCAAGTTGCGCACTTTTATTACAGAAGATAGTTCTCGTGATGACCTAGTCGCGCATGTGTATGACGTGACTTATGGTGTGGTGCAGCCAGAAGATAATTTGGTGATCATCGATGACTCCATCGTTAGGGGAACTACACTGGAAAAGTCCATTCTAAAAATGATGGATCGATTAAAGCCCAAGCGTATCGTCGTGGTTTCCAGCGCGCCGCAAATACGTTACCCAGATTGCTATGGAATAGACATGGCGAGACTGGAAACGTTGATTGCTTTCAGAGCTGCGCTTGAACTGCACCGCGATAATGGCACCTACAATACAGTTGAAGAAATCTACCACAAGTGTAAGGCACAACTAGAGCATCCAGATAAGAAAATACACAACGAGGTGCAGGCATTGTATGAGCCATTTACAGATCAACAGATTTCTGACAAGATTGCAGAGCTGCTAACAGATTCCACCATCGATGCTGAAGTCAAAATCATCTACCAAACCGTGGACAATCTACACAAAGCCTGTCCTAAAAACCTAGGCGACTGGTATTTTACAGGGAACTATCCCACGCCAGGCGGGAACAGAGTGGTCAATCAGGCGTACGTCAACTTCTTTGAGGGGAATAAGGAAAGGGCTTATTAAGCAATTGATTTTGCGAGTAGCTTGTGAAGTTCATTGTTATTTGAATGGCTGATTTCATTATGTATGAATATCCACCACATTAAGGCGGATGTTAGGATACGTCCTCAGCGATACATATATAAAATCTCCTCTGCTTCTTTGCTTTTCAACGTGCGTACGTTTAATGATATTTAAGTGATTATAAGCCCAGAGATCCTTAACCGATACCGATACCGATAATTATTAATCATTTTGCAGGACTGCGCGCAAAGCGCAGAAATCGTAACCCCCTTGAGGGGGCAGGGGGTGTCCACATGTGCAAAGAAATACTCAGAATAGAATAGTCAGACAATTTTATACATCCTTTGGCAAGTCAAAGCGTTTCCAGGTTACTCATTAGCCAGCTTCATACGACAATAAATTCTTTCTGTGCAGAGCGCAAAAAAAACACCACCTTGCGCAAGCAAAGGGGTGTAAACACGTTGATAAATAATCTCAAAAAGTAAATCAATCCACTAAAGAAGAATTTCCTTAATCAACGAATAACGAATAACGAATAACGAATAACGAATCAGCGAATTAGCAAATCAACTACTTCCGCGCTTTCAGCGCATCCCGTATCTCCATCAGTAGCTGTTCTTCTTTAGTAGGCCCAGGTGGTGGCGTTTCTTTCTTCTCTTCTTTCTTGCGCACGTTGTTATATCCTTTGACGATCAGGAAAAGAACAAAGCCTATGATTACCAGCGATACGATGGTGTTGATCCATTCGCCATAAAGAATTGCGCTTTCAGGAGTGACTACGGTACCGTCTGCTGCTAGTTCAGCCTCTGACAGAATGTACTTGAAATCCTTGAAGTCCACACCACCTAGGAAGTAACCTATAAATGGCATCATGATCAGGTTGACAAACCCCTTGACTACTGCACTTACCGCACCGGCAAGAATGACCGCCACCGCAAGATCTATGACGTTACCCGTCATGATAAAGTTCTTAAATTCTTTGAGCATAATATGAAGGTTGAAAGTTAGATACGCAAGATAGACTTTTTAAAGATTTTTTAAGAATAGTGGTTTCGAGCGTATTTTTACACAATAATCGCGATCTGTGCCGCAATACTCTGAAAGTACTTGCGTTAACTGTTATCGATAAACCATCAACCATGAAGAAACATTCATTTATCTTAAGCTTGTTTTTGCTGGCTTCGCTGTTTTCCTGTAAAGAGGACAAAGAAGAACCTGCAGTTGCCTACAATGCATTAGAAAAAGAGGACGCAAACGGGTATTCTTACACTACTTATAACGATGATCCCACAGGATTACGTTTATATACCTTGGAAAACGGCCTAAAGGTCTATCTAGGCAAAAACGAGGAAGAACCTAAAATCCAGACGCTCATCGCCGTGCGCGCTGGATCCACCTATGACCCGGCAGATAATACGGGTCTAGCCCACTATCTGGAGCACATGGTCTTTAAGGGAACAGATGATATAGGTACTACAGACTACGTGGCAGAGGAAAAAGCGATCAGCCACATTTCTGATCTTTACGAGAAGCACAAAGCCGAAACAGATCCCGAAAAAAAGAAAGTGATCTATAAGCAGATCGACAGCGCATCCTACGAGGCGTCAAAAATTTCCATCGCTAATGAATACGATAAAGCCGTAAGCTCACTAGGGGCAGAAGGAACAAACGCGTTCACTTCTACAGAGCAAACCGTGTATGTGAATAAAATCCCCAGCAACGAGATGGATAAATGGCTCAAACTGGAGGGAGAACGTTTTAGTAAACTTGTCCTACGTCTTTTCCATACAGAGCTGGAGGCCGTGTATGAAGAATTCAACCGCGGCCAGGATAGTGATGGACGCAAGCAATACTTTGCTGTTTTAGAGGGGCTTTATCCCAATCATCCCTATGGAACCCAATCTACCATAGGAACGGCAGAGCATTTGAAAAGTCCGTCCATGGTGGCGATAAACAACTACTTTGATAAGTATTATGTGCCTAACAACATGGCCGTGATCATGGTGGGTGACCTGGATTATGAAGAAACCATCAAGAAGGTGGATGACGCTTTTGGTGACTATGAATCTAAAGAGGTAACACACCCTACTTTTCCAGACCAGGAAGCCATCACCGCACCTATTAAAAAAGAAGTGTATGGCCCCACGGCAGAATCTGTTTATGTTGCTTTCCGTACAGATGGCAAGGGCAGCAAGGATGAGGTGATGACTACCTTGGTGGACTATATGCTAGCTAATTCACAGGCAGGACTTATAGACCTAAATCTGAACCAAAAGCAGATGGTGCAAAATGCCTCATCATTTACAAACTTTGATAACGATTACGGTTTCCACCTCATGTATGGAATGCCTAAGGAGGAACAATCGCTGGACGAGGTGCGTGACCTTTTACTGGATCAAGTAGAGAAAATCAAGAAAGGTGAATTTGATGAATGGTTGCTAGAGGCCGTGGTAAATGACTTGCGATTGAGTCAGACGCGTCAGTATGAGGATGCCTCAAGCACTGCTTACGCTTATCTAGATGCGTTCATCGGTTTTCAGGAATGGCCTAACAGGCTGGAGATGCTGGACAAGATGAAAGAGATCACAAAGCAGGATGTCGTTGACTTTGCAAACAAGACCTACAAGGACAACTATGTTGAGGTTCACAAGATCCAGGGCGAGGACAAGAACATTGCCAAAGTAGAAAACCCAGGCATCACACCCATCGAGCTCAACCGTGGCAAGGAATCTACCTACCTGACTGAATTCAGCAAGATGAAGGTGCCGGCACTTAAACCACAATCCATTGACTATTCAGAAGCGATAAAAACGATGCAGACTGACAATGGCTTGCAGGTTTCTTATATCGAGAATCCCAACAACGATATATTCAACATGAATATCATTCTGGACATGGGAAGTGACAACGATAAACAGGTCGCACTTGCGGCAGGTTATCTGGATTACCTGGGGACAGATAAATACACACCAGAAGAGCTCAAGCAGGAATTCTATAAGAAAGGTGTGAGTTACAGCATCTTCTCTGGAACAGATAAAACCTACGTGAGCCTGTCCGGGCTCAAGGAAAACCTACCAGCAGGACTGGAGCTCATCGAGCATCTATGGAACAATGCCGTACCAGATCAGGAGGCTTACGATAAATATGTTGCACAGATTATGAAAGGCCGTATGGACGGCAAGACCCAGAAAGGCAACATCCTTTATAATGGACTGGTCAACTGGGGAACCTATGGCGAGAACTCAAGGTTGCGAGACATCTATAGCGAGGAGCAGCTCAAGAGCATAGATCCAGCAATACTGGTGGATAAGGTAAAGGACCTGCGCAACTACAAGCACCGTATTTTCTATTACGGTAAGGACGTGGACAATGCCATCGCCGCCCTCAATGAGCACCACGAGGTGCCAGCCAGCTTAAAGGATTACCCAGAAAGAAAAGAATACGAGGAACTGGAAACCGGCGGCAACGTATATTTTGTGGATTATGACATGGTACAGAGCGAGATGATCCTCATGGCAAAAGGTGAGGAGTTTGATCCTGAGCAAATGGCAGCTACCAGATTGTTTAACACCTACTTCGGGAGCGGGTTATCATCCATTGTCTTTCAGGAGATACGCGAGAGCAAGTCGCTGGCATATTCTGCATACTCTGCCTACCGCCAGGCGCAGGAAAAAGGCAAGAGCGATTATGTGATGGCATACGTGGGAACACAGGCAAACAAATTGCCACAGGCCGTGGATGCAATGCTGGAAATCATGACAGACATGCCAGAGGCCCAGGAGCAGTTTGAACAAGCCAAGGAGGCAACCCTCAAACAGATCGCCGCAAACCGTGTTACCAAAAGCAATATTTTCTGGACCTACGAGGGACTCAAAAAACGCGGGATTTCAGAAGACATGCGCCAGCAAATGTATAATGAGATCAAGGACATGACCATGGAAGACCTGCGCAACTATTTCAACAAGAACATCAAGGGCGAGCAATACAATGTGATGGTGATTGGGAATAAGAAAGACATTGATTTTGAGGCATTGCGACAGCTGGGCAAGGTGCAAGAGATGGACATTGATGAGCTATTCAATTACCAGAAAGGCGAGAAGATAGACATGTAAGCCAGTAACAGTAATAAGTGATTGAAGAGCCACTGCCGTATTGGGTAGTGGCTTTTTTGTTAGGGCAATCCCCTCGCGCACTCGGGGCGGGCTATCCGTTACAAATCCTCGCTCGTGCCTCGCTGTGGGTTTTCCACTACTATCCCTATTGCGGGAGAGTTTTGAGAATTACGTTTTCGCGAAAGCATGAACCAACAAATTAATCTGCTCCATATTATAGACACGGAAAGAATCAGATTTCCTACTGATAAACCTGATGATTCAATAAAGTGTATTTTCAATTTGATGAGGCTATGGCGCCACCAATATTATAGATGCGCTAATTTTTCACACGATGCTTTTACATGAAACAAAATTTCGTCAGAAGACTTCCTTTTCTGACTCCAAACTCTTAAAACCAAAAAATAAAACCGTTGTTGAGTCTTTAAGCAGGCTGCTGAGAGGAACTGAATTATAGTGATCATTATCCCTCATCCCTATTGAAACCTACTGATCTGGCAACTACCCTTTTTTAAAAGCCAATTTCTCTGAACGTCCTTTTTTGAAAATCTTGTTGCTATTTGCCTGGCCGGCGCGCAGGGCTTTCTGTTCGGCTATGGGTAGCTGTATCACCTCGTGGCATTCAGAGCTGCAGCAGTTTTTATAAGCCATCTGGCAATTATCGCACTGGATAAATAATAGGTGGCAGGCCTCGTTTGCACAATTGGTATGGCTGTCACAAGGTGCACCACACTGGTGGCAGTTTGAAATTATTTCATGGCCTATGGTCTCTGCCATGCGGTGGTCAAACACAAAGTTCTTCCCCTTGAACTTGTTTTCCAGACCCTGCTCAGTCACCTGGCGGTGGTACTCAATAATGCCGCCCTCTAGTTGATACACGTCCTTAAAGCCACGATGCTTGTAATAGGCACTCGCTTTCTCGCAGCGTATGCCGCCCGTGCAGTACATGACCAGTTTCTTGTCTTCCTTGTGATCCTTGATCTCCTCCTCAATAATGGGTAAACTATCACGGAAGGTATCCACATCAGGCGTCCAGGCATTTTTAAAATGCCCTATTTCAGTCTCATAGTGGTTGCGCATATCTACCAGCACCGTATCAGGATCCTCAATCAACTCATTAAATGTTGTGGCATCTACATGAATTCCTTTATTTGTTACATCAAAGGAGTCATCCTCCAGACCATCTGCAACGATCTTGTTGCGCACCTTGATACGCAGCTTTAGGAAGCTCTCATCATCCTGCTCGCGAGCCACATTGATTCTTACATCTTCCAGAAAATCGATGGTATTCAAGAATTGCCTAAATTCCTCCATACGGTCTGCGGGAAGAGATAGCTGGGCATTGATTCCCTCATGGGCTACATAAATGCGACCCAAAATTTCTAGCTGGTCAAAATGAATAAAGAGATGATCCCTAAAGAAACTGGGATTGATAATGTGCGCGTACTGATAGAAGGAGATCGTGAGGCGATCTTTACCGGCCTCGCGTATAAGTTGTCTGCGTTCCTCAGCACTTAGTTTGTTATACAGTTGCATGCTATAAACACCTTAAGTTGAGTACCGCAAAAATACATATACGTCTAAATAGATACATGAGTTCAATCTGATAATTTATGTAACTATCTAACTAATAAAAATTTATGATCGATAATAATTCAAATGTCAGTTCAAGCGACAGTCGAGAACGATTTTATATCGAAACCCTGTAACCTGTTTAGACTGCCTTCAATGTGACAGTTTGTTAAGTTATAAAGATCAAAAGCTTATAGTATTTCTTAAGTCGAACTTAGGTTAGATAGCAATGAAAGTATGTATTTAATCGATAAAAAACGTATTTTATCTATTTGTTAAGTTAAGGTTAACTAGACTCCGAAAAGAATTCTATTTTCATGCGTTCCTAAAGATAAATAGGTATAAATCAATAATCTATTCTATATGAAACTTAAACTACTCTTATTGTCATTCTTTGCGATGACATTCTCATTGCTGCAGGCACAGAGTACCATTGAGATTACCACATCTGGCGGCAGTTTCCCAGGTGAAAAATGGGTGTCCATAACAGATATGGCCAATGCTACAGGAACGGTTATCTGGGATCAGGGCGGTATGCCTTTTGACTCAAACTATGGTGGGAATGCTGGATACCTCACTAATGAAGTTGTAAATCTAGCGCCTGGCACATACTGGGTAAACTGTTATGATCAATATGGTGATAGCTGGGACGGCTCAGTAATTAGCGTTACAGCCTTCGGCTCTGTAATAGGGGACAATGGTGGTGTATCCCCTGATGATGGAATTGATACTAACGGTGGTTTCGGTTGGGGAAACCCACGATCTGATGAGCTTGAAGCTTCTTTCATGATTGTTGTACCATCGCCACCCACATGTTTACCGCCAACGGGAATTACTGTAGGGAATATAGGCGCTGGTAGTGCAGACATCTCATGGAATGCAGTGTCCAATGCTGTTGATTACGACGTTGTTGTTGTGAATCAGGGTGATGGCTCTAATGGCACACCTGTTTTTCAAGACAGTATGGCAACGGGAACCATGGTTACCGCAACAGGACTTACCGCTTCATCTAATTACGACGTTTTTATTACAACTAATTGCGGTGCTGCTGACGGCGTGAGTGCGATTGAGGGTCCTATTTCTTTCTTTCAAGGAGTAGAAAGTACGATCGAGATTACCACCTCTGGCGGTAGTTTTGCTAATGAAAAGTGGGTATCGATTACAGACATGGCAGATGGTGCAGGTACAGTTATCTGGGATCAAGGGGGAATGCCCTTTGGATCAAATTACGGGGGTAACGCTGGGTTGCTCGCAAACGAGGTTGTAACTCTTGCGCCTGGAACCTACTGGGTAAATTGTTATGATGCTTACGATGATGGCTGGGATGGGACTACTATTAGTGTAACTGCATACAGTAGTATTATAGGTGACAATGGTGGTGTCTCGCCTAGTGATGGAAATGATGAGGATGCTACTTTCGCGTTTGGTGACACTCAGGCCCAAGAGCTGGAAGCTTCTTTTATGATTGTCGTACCACAGCCACCTACTTGTTTGCCAGCAACTAATATTACCGTTGCAAACATCACTGCAGATAGTGCAGATGTTTCATGGGACGCAGTTTCAAATGCTGTGGACTATGACGTGGTAGTTGTTCTTCAAGGCTCTGGTTCTACAGGGACTCCAGTATTTCAAGATAGTATGGTGACTGGCTTATCAGTCACTGCCACAGGTTTGAGTCCAGCTGAGCAATACGATGTTTTTGTAACAACTAATTGCGGCGCGACAGATGGATTGAGTACGGCGGGTGGCCCAGCCACGTTCATCACAGCTTGTCCTGCAATTTTTTCAGCTCCTTACTCTACAGACTTTGAAGATTTCACAGCTGCAGCCGGTGGTATTACTGTTGATGGTACGACTTGTTGGAATGAAACTAGTTCCACGACTTATGCATGGAATGCAGATAGTTCAGGTGGTACTGGATCTAGTAATACGGGGCCCAGTGCTGCTTTCAGCGGCAATACGTTCATTTATTCAGAGGCTAGCAATGGCAGCGTAAATGATATAGCATCTATTGAGTCCCCTTCAATTGATCTATCTGCTTTAAGTGTTCCTGCTCTTTATTTTTATTACCACATGTACGGTGCAGGAATTTCCTCGCTCGACATTTACGTTTCAGATGATGCGGGTGCTACATTCACTTTGGTGAGCCAGATAGTGGGTCAGCAACAAATGGGTAGTGCAGAGCCATGGATACAGTCTATATTAGACTTGAGTCCGTATAGCAATCAAACGATAATTGTAAAATTTGAAACCACAAAAATCACACCCGCTACGGGATTTGACTTTGAAGGTGATGTCTCAATTGACGATTTCAAAATTAACGAGGCACCACCATGCTTAAGCCCCGCAAATCTTGTTGCAACTAATGCAATGTTTGATAGTACGGCAGGTACGGCAAGTGTAGATCTTGCATGGACGGCTGGAGGTCCTACCCAGAATTTATTTGATATTGTAATTGTTCCAGAAGGAAGTTCAGTTACAGGTAGTACCGCACCTACTAATCCAGGTATAACAGGAACTTCTACAACAATAGGCAACTTGACACCAGGTATTAGATATGAGGCTTATGTACGAGCTGATTGTGGTGCTATGGACGGTGTTAGTTTTTATGCAGGTCCGGCAGCGTTTAGAACTCCTGGGCCTGGCGATAATTGTGCAGAACCTATTTCAATCAACGTTGAACCAGATTGCGCGACGGCAACACCATTCAATTTAGACTTAACTAATGCAGTTGATTTGGGAACTGGGTTTGCCAGCTGTGCTGGGACAGGGCCTAACTTCGGTGCATGGTTTGAATTTAATGTAGGTCGCGGTCAGTCATCAATTACCGTTAATGCTTCTGAGGCTTCTAGCTTTGCTATTTTTGACGCATGTTCTGGAAATGAACTTAGATGTGGTACGCTTACAGCAACAGAGTCTGCTGATTTAGGTGACCTTGATGCTCGTACAGATTATAAACTTGTGGTGTGGAGTTCTTCTAGAGCAACACCATCTGTAGATATTTGTCTTGAGGAAGGTCCCGATTGTGTCGCGCCTTATGATCTAGAACTTATAAGCGCTGTAGTGGATAACGCTATTATAAGCTGGACGCCTGGTGAAACTTTTCAGACAACGTTTAATGTGTTGATATTTGACGCAGGTGCAGATCCCACAGTGGACGCCCCCGTAATTGATGATATGGGTGTAACTACGATACCTTACACTGCTTCACCATTAATGCAAGGTCAGTTTTATGACTTTTATGTAGTTTCTGACTGTTCAAATGGAGCAAACACAGATTTAAGTGAGTCGTCAGGACCACTTACTTTTAAAGTGGAAGAGCCTGGTGAGAGCTGTTTATCTGCAGTAGCGATGACAGTTAACACAGATTGTACAGACCCAACGGCGATGACCTATACTGTGGATTTTTCTCAAGCTACTACAATAGGTGCAAATGACGCCAGCTGTAAATTTGGCTCTGATCCAGGGGTTTGGGTAGAATTTGTTGCGCCAGCTGTTGGTTCTGTAAGGGTGTCTTTTGACAGTATGGGTTATGCCTTGTTTGACGGCTGTAACGGTAATGAATTGATTTGTTCAGATCCATTTTCAGGAACTAATTCTACAGGTGCCATTATCGACCTGATCCCTGGTCAGACCTATAAAATGGCTCTATGGGAAACTTTTGGTTCTGGTGCAACATCAACAATTTGTATTGAGGAAGGTCCAGATTGTTCACCTCTAATCCCAGATTACGCTTATAGTTTTGACAACTATATAGGTGACTCGCCAGGAGATTGCTGGGCAGAGGGTGATGACGGTGATATCGTGAATGGTCCTGCGACTACAGGTAGTTCTGTCTGGGGACAAGATGGATTCGGCAATAATGGGACTACCGGTTCCGCTAGAATCAACATTTATACAACCAATCGCGATGGATGGATTCTGACTCCAGAATTTGATCTTACGGCTGGTGGTTATGAACTTAATGTGGATGTTGCCCTCACAGATTTTGCCAGTACTAATCAGGGAACATTTGATCTAGATGACAGAGTCGTACTAGTTTACACGGAAGATGGTGTTACCTGGACAGAACTTAATACTTGGAACAGTAGTAACCAGCCTACAAACACCGGCGATGCTTACAATGTAGCGCTTCCTACGACAGGTTCTAGTGTCCAATTTGGTTTCTATGCAGACTCAGGACCTACTAATCCTGGATTTGAGGACAATGATTTCTTTGTGGATAATTTTCAGATTAGAACGATACCTAGTTGCCCAGACACACGTGACCTATCCATCGATAGTTTTACAAATACTACAGCAAGTATCTCATTTGAAAGTGGTTCTACATCATCCTCTGGAGATTTTGAATACGCAGTGACAGCGCCAGGTGCTGGAACACCCACCATGGCTACTGGTGCATGGAATGATGCTGCAGCCGTAGGTCAGGCTAATCCTATGATCAATTATACGATTATGGGCTTGAGCAGTAATACAGAGTATGATGTGTATGTAAGAGAGATCTGCGCGCCAGGTGATGTAAGCGCTTGGTCAAGAAGGCCACAATTTTTAAGAACGGCATGTGACACGTTTGTACCACGGTATTTTGAAGCATTTGACAACTACGTAGGTGACATTCCTGCAGATTGCTGGTCAGAAGCAACAGGTGGCGACGAGGTGACTGGCCCAGCAATTATTGAAGGCTCTCTTTGGATAGAGGACGGATTTGCTAACGCGGGTTCTACTGGATCTGCCAAATTCAATATATATACAACAAATAGATCAGGCTGGATCGTATCACCTGTATTTGACCTATCTGCTGGAGGCTATCAGTTGAATGTAGATGTTGCTTTAACTGAATTTGCCAGTACGGTACAAGGTAACTTTGATCTAGATGACAAGGTTGTCTTGATCTACACTGAGGACAACGGGGTCACATGGACAGAGTTGAAAAGATGGGAGCAAAATGGTGAACCTGCAGCTGCAGGTGAAACCTATAACACATTACTGTCCTCTACCGGCTCAAGTGTTCAATTTGCTTTCTATGCTGATTCTGGACCTACTAATCCGGGATTTGAAGACAATGACTTCTTTGTAGATAATTTTGAGGTAAGAGATGTGCCCACTTGTCCAGATATTTTGGACTTTCAGCTGTTCAGCTTTACTTCTACGACCGCGACTATCACACTGGAAAGTGGATCTGCATCATCATCAGGTAATTTTGAATACGCGGTGACTGCACCAGGCGCTGGAATTCCAGCCGCTGCGACAGGTAGCTGGAGTGATGCTGCCGCTGTAGGTCAGGCAAATCCCATGGTTACCTATACTATTCCAGGGCTTATGGCCAGTACAGGTTATGATCTTTATGTAAGAGAAGTTTGTGCGCCTAATGACGAAAGCCTATTTGCAGGGTCGATCAGTATTGTTACTGAATGTGAGGCAATTTCATCCTATCCTCACTCAACTAATTTTACTACTAATCTTGACCCTACAACTTGTTGGGATGAAGGTGAAGGTGGTGATGTAACCACGGGCATATTATCACCAGGAACTTCAGAGTGGAAAGAAGATGATTATCTCGATGCGGGCGGTAATGTTATCGAGAGCTCAGCATTAAATCTATTTGGGAATTCGACCGTTAACTGGTTAGTTACCGAAAGTTTTGACTTGACCGGGACATCATCTGCATCCTTAAACATAACTACTGCTTTAACCGCATTTGATGACCCCAGTACACCATCTGGTATGGGATCTGATGATACGGTGCAATTAGTTTATCTTGACCAGAATGATCCCAATGCTTCGTGGATTCAATTGGATGTATGGCAAAGTACAAATGACCCAATGACTACAAACGAGCCAGATATCAATGGTTCTGCATCTTCCTATAACCTTGATGCTCTAAGTGGTGGGGTTTACAGATTTGCATTTATAGGATCTACAAATGCGAGTGATTTGGAAGATTACGACTTTCATGTAAGTCAGTTTACTGTTGACGCAACGGCAAGTAATTCATCCATGGAAAGCAGTGTTTTTGCGTTGTATCCTAATCCGGTCACTGGTGATACTCTAAATATTAGCATCTCTGGAGCGCAATCAGGCGATTATGGGATATCGATCTACAATTCAATGGGACAACAGATCATGACCCAAACTATAGAATCAGTTTCTAATACGATTCGTGTAGATGGTCTGCAAGGATTAGCCTCAGGTATGTATTTCATATCGATAAAGGGTAATGCTGCAGAAACGACTCTGAAGTTCTTGAAGAACTAGGGAAGGAAATATTGAAATTTGACAGGAAAGGGTTGCAGCAATGCAACCCTTTTTTGATTTAAGGATTTCTTCTATGTGAAATGATGACCTCTCAAAATTGAGTTTACAGTGATTATGATTTTCACGCTTTCGCGAAAGCGGAATAAGTAAGGGCACGAAAAATTGTACATACACACAAACCAAAAGATTTTAAAATTAACAGCTTTTAATCGTATATTTATGTACTTAAACTATTTTAATATCAAATAGAAAGTTAATAGCTCATATAATGATAATTTCAAAGGCTATTAAAACATTTAATCTCTAATACTTTTCATATGAAATTTAAATTACTCTTGTTGTTCCTCTTTGGAATAACAGCGTCCTGGGTTCATTCTCAGACAACAGTGACAATAGGTTCTGGAACCAGTGGTTCATCAGGTGGTACGGAACGGGTAAAACCAGTGTATAGGTCAAGTGCTACCAGCAGTTTTGACTTCTCCCAAAGCATCATGCTTTACACGGAAAGTGACCTGCAGGCAGCAGGCATCTTTCCTGGTGAGTTTATATATTCTATAGGTTTTTACAAGGATGATGGCAACGAGATAGTACCCGGCGGGGTAGCAAATCTCAACGTAGATCTATATACTACAACAGCAACGTCACTGGATGTGAGCGATACTTACATCAACTTGACGTCCACAGCTACGCGTACTTTTTCTGGTACTGTAGACAACACAGTGTTTTCAACGGCCAATCTAGTTACTATAGATTTTCAGAATGGTTTCAGTTATAACGGTGGTTCCTTAGCTATAGGGATGGATTGGGATATAAGTGGTATTACAGGAAATCCAACTACAGGTGAGTTTTCTTGGTTATATGATACCGTACCGGGTATTCAATCACGAGGAAATGATTCATCATCCTCTCTCGCGACAATAAGTTTAGCCTCTACTCAAACCAGAAGGTTTCAAGTGGACATTACGTTCGGCCCCCCGCCAACATGTTTGAGACCCATGAGTTTTGCAGTAGGAACTGTTACAGATACAACGGCTGACTTCACCTGGACTTCCGGTGGCAGTCCAAATCAATCTTCCTACGAGATAGAAATTACAGATCGAGGTGTCGCACCTACTGGCACGCCCACTGTCTCTGGTATTACTACTTTAAATACTACTATATCTAGTTTAACACCAGCAACCGCATATGATGCTTATATCGTTGCTGATTGTGGTGCGGCAGATGGTAAAAGTATTGCCTCGGGACCTGTCTCATTCAGAACCCCAGGTCGTGGAGATGATTGTGCAACCGCTCTACCACTGACACTTAATGCTGATTGTAGTGACCCTGCTGCTGTTAGTGAGCAACTGGATCTAGGTGCCAGAATTGATCTAGGATCATTTGCAGGCTGTGATACATTAGGAACTAATACGGGTGCCTGGTATGAGTTTACCAGTGGAACCCTTGAAAACGTGACACTCACCACAAGTATAGATATGAAGTATGAAGTTTTTGATGCTTGCGCTGGAACTTCAATAGTGTGTGAATCCACAGTCGGCGGTTCTGCAGAAATCATCTCGAGTCTCACGCCTTCTACCAACTATAAAATTGCTATTTGGGTTGACGGCTTGAGTATGGATGTAGTAGACATTTGTCTTGAGGAAGGCCCGACTTGTTTGCCACCATCGGGTATAACCGTTGGGAGTATTACTGGAACTATGGCTGAGATTTCATGGGTTGATGCACCGGGTGCAAATATTGTTGATTATGATGTAGTAGTAGTTGCCCAGGGTGATCCAGTTACCGGGCCGGTGGTAGCTAGTGCCAGCAACGTAACAAGTCCAGCTACTGTTTCAGGATTATCTGGATTATCAAATTATGACGTTTTTGTAATGACAAATTGTACTGGTACAAATGAAAGTCCTTTCACCGTACCTGTTAGTTTTACTACAGCATGTGCGCCGCTGCCAACTCCTTATTTTCAAGACTTCGAAGGATTTACTGCATCATCTGCTGGTTTAAGAGTTCAGGATGAAGAATGCTGGAACGATATAAGTGTGGATGGTTTTGACTGGAATGCAGATAATCTAACTGGAACGGGTTCGACAGCTACAGGCCCCTCTGGTGCTTTCAGTGGGACAACATTTATTTTTACTGAGGCTAGTTCGCCATCTGTTGTAGGGGATATTGCCGTGTTGGAAACTCCTGAGTTCGACTTAACAGGTTTGTCCTCCCCTGCGGTGTCTTTCTATTACCACATGTATGGTAGCGCTGTATCATCCTTAGATCTCTACATTACTAATGATGGTGGTGCGACATACGTACTTTTTGATCAAATCGTAGGTCAGCAACAAACTGATGAGCTTGATCCATGGTTGCTTAGAGCTTTGGACTTAAGTGCTTATGCTAACGATATTGTAAGATTTAAATTTGAGAACACTATTATTGATGGGCCCAATGTGAATTTCTTCTATGAGAATGATGTTGCCCTAGATGATTTTTCAGTTTTAAACATTGATTGCTTTCCAGCTAGGGATATTTCTTTAGCAAACATTTCTTCGGATGGTGTTGATGTGGACTGGATAGCACAAGGAAATAACGTGGTTGATTTTGATGTTGTAGTTACCAATGCAGGTGATCCTATAACGGCACCTGTTATCACATTTACAAATGTTACAAACCCTACTATAGTGTCTGGTTTAATAGGTAATACGGAGTATGATATTTATGTTACTACAAATTGTAGTTCTGGAACATCCAGTGTTGCAGCTGGTCCTGTAAGGTTTAAAACTTTGTGTGCTGCTTTTCCAGCGCCTTATACTGCAGACTTTGAGGATTTCGCAACTGCGTCCAGTTTTGGAACTCAAGTGATAGATGATCAGTGCTGGAATGATACGAGTGCAGGTATCTACAACTGGCGCGGGGATAATTCTGGTGGGACCGGTACTGCTAATACAGGACCTGATGCTGCATTCTCGCCTACCACATTCTTATATGTTGAATCCAGTAGTGGCGCTATTGGTGACGTGGCCAGCCTGGTATCACCAGATATCGATACTTCTACTCTCACGGCACCTGCTTTGTTTTTCTACTATCATATGTTTGGTTCTGCCATATCTTCCCTCGATGTTTATGTGAGTGATGATTCTGGTGCAACTTATACGTTAATTTCAAGCATTGTAGGACAACAACAAACTGCATCTTCTGATCCATGGATTGAGGCTGTTCTAGATTTGAGTTCTTACGCTAATCAAACTATCCGAGTAAAATTTGAGTCAACTAAAGTTGATTCAACGCCTACTCCTGGTGATAGCGATGAAGGCGATGTTGCGATTGATGACTTCAGAGTTCTCGAAGCACCACCGTGTTTGCGACCAGCAAACCTAAATGCTTCAAATGCTATGTTTGACAGTACAGCAGGTACTTCCAGTGTAGATCTTGACTGGACTGCTGGGGGGCCAACTCAGAATTTGTTTGATATTCTTATCGTTACGTCTGGTACCCCGATTAGCGGTAGTACACCCCCTACTAACCCAGGTATAACCGGGACTATAACTACGATCGGGAACTTGACACCAGGTACAAGATTTGACGCTTATGTGCGCGCAGATTGTGGTGCCATGGATGGGGTAAGTTTTTATGCTGGCCCTACTGCCTTCAGAACACCAGGACCTGGTGATGAATGTGCAGAGCCTTTTAATATAAATGTTGAGCCAGATTGTATGGCTGCTGCAGGTTTTAATTTAGACCTAACAAATGCCATTGATTTAGGAACTGGATTTGCAAGTTGTGCGGGCACGGGTCCCAATCTAGGTGCATGGTTTGAATTCAATGTAGGTAGAGGACAATCATCTATTACCGTAAATGCTTCTGAAGCTACAAGCTTTGCCATTTTTGACGCTTGTGCCGGTATAGAGCTACGTTGTGGGACGCTTTCTGCAACTCAGTCTGCTGATTTAGGGGACCTTGATGCCCGTACGGATTACAAGATGGTGGTATGGAGTACTTCTACTGCCACCCCGTCAGTTAATGTATGTGTCGAAGAAGGGCCAGATTGTGTGGCGCCTTATGATTTAGAGCTTATCAGCGCAATTACAGATACGGCTGTTCTATCCTGGACACCAGGAGAGAATTTCCAGAATAACTTTAATATTTTGATTTTCAATAGCGGTGATGATCCTGATATTGATATGCCAGTGGTAGATGAGATGGGTGTTACTAGCATTCCATACATGTCGCCTAATACGCTTGTTGAGGGTCAGTTCTATGACTTTTATGTAACATCTGATTGTTCAGGTGGTGCTGGAACAGACCTCAGTGAGAGATCTGATCCACTTACATTTAGAGTTAGTGCATTAGGTGAAACAATTACTTCTGCTATACCCTTGACTGTAAATGCTGATTGTGATGATCCATCAGCAGTAACTTTCCCCTTCGGGCCTGCTGCAGCTTTTGATCTTGACACATCTAATCTAGGTAATTGCGAGACCAGTACTTCTGTGTATGGAGCTTGGTTTGAATTTGTAGCCCCTTCTACCGGTGCTGTTATCATTACATTCCAAAATCTAGAGTACACAATTTTTGATGAGAATGGGGTGGAAATCGTATGTAGTACTTTAACGACAGCTGATACCACTGGAGTTGTAAGTAATCTAATCCCAGGTCAGACTTATAAGCTAGTTCTTAGACGTTTTGCAACTGCATCACTACCTACAAATACACAAGGTGACGTTTGTGTTGAGGAAGGGCCTGATTGTAGCATCGCAATTACACCACCTTATCTAGAGGACTTCACTTTTTATGTGAATACAAATCCTGGCGATTGTTGGGAGGAAGCTGAAGACGGCACGATAGCTACCGGCCCTGCCTCTATAGGTGAATCACTAGGCTGGTCAGAGGATGAATTTTTAAATGACTTTACTAATGGAAGTGAATCTGCAAATGGTAATCTATCAGGAACTGGTAACGTTGACTGGATAATTTCTCCACGATTTGATCTTACTGCTGGTAATTATGAGGTTGTCGTTGATGCAGCATTGACTGATGAGTTCAACTCCAATCAATTGGATTTTGATACTGATGATAAAGTTTCTTTAGCTTATTCAGATGATAATGGTTTGACTTATACTGAATTTTATGTTTGGGATATAAATAATCAACCATCTGAGTTAGGCGAGACTTATTTCATCCCTATTCCTTCTACGGCTGCAAGTGTGCGTATTGCCGTGGTAACAGATACGGGTTCAACTACTGGTGGATTTGCTACTGAGACTGATTTCTTTATCGATAATTTCAGAATCAGAACTATCCCAAGTTGTCCTGATACCAGAAGCTTAAGTGTGGACGCATTTGGTTCTACAACTGCTACAATATCATTTGTAAGTGGTTCCACTTCTTCTTCAGGTAATTTTGAATATGCTGTTACGGCACCTGGTGCAGGTACACCTACGATGGTTACTGGTGCTTGGTCTGACGCTGGAGCCGTAGGCCAGGCTAATCCGATGATTACTTATACTATCATGGGACTGACCAGTAATACTGATTATGATGTTTATGTGAGAGAAGTGTGTGCACCTGGTGATGTAAGTGCTTGGACTATTAGCCCAGCTACATTCACTACAGCTTGTGATGCGTTTGTAGCACCTTATTTCACAAACTTTGAGAACTTCACACCTTCTGATGAATTTGCTGTAGATCAATGTTGGTCTCTAACTGCAGGTACAGGTTATGACTGGCAAATATTTGGTCCCAACTGGGGTGGCTTTGATTCTATCGATACAGGTCCTGATGCTCCGTTTAGTGGAACTAATTATCTATATGCAGAAGCTTCTAGCGGTGCTACTGGTGACGTTACGATAGTTACAGGGCCGCTAGTGGATATTTCTGGGTTGACAAACCCTGCTATATATTTCTACTACCATATGTTCGGTGAGGATATGGGCTCATATGATGTAGAGGTGTCCCTCGACAATGGTGTCACATTTACCAATGTTTTTAACCTTACGGGAGAACAACAAACATCTGAAACAGCACCATGGATAGAGGCTGAAATCGATTTGACCGCTTTTGTAGCTGCCAATCCCAATCCAATGAATAATCCATTACAATTCAGACTGATCGGTACACGTGGTACAAGCTTCGAATCAGATATCATGATCGATGATTTCAGTGTACAAAACATCATTTCATGTCGCAGACCTCTAAACGTGATTGTTGTAGATGTTCAAACGAGTAGTGTTGATCTTACTTGGGAAGCTGGTGCAATGGGTCAGAATGACTTTACCGTTAATGCTTATTTAGCAGGTCAGCCACCAGTAGGTACACCTGCAGCGACTGATGTTGCAACTGCGTTACCTACTGCAGCCGCACCTTTCCGTTTGAATGGATTGTTGGGCTCTACGGCTTATGACGTTTATGTGATTGCAAATTGTGGCCCCGGGGATGATAGTTTAGCATCTGATCCTGCAACTTTCTTGACAGATTGTGAGGCCGTGACTAGTTTCCCTTATGCTACGGATTTCAACACTAACCTAGGACCTGCAACTTGCTGGGAAGAGGGTGAAGGTGGAGATCTTACCGTGGGTATCCTAGCGCAGGGAACATCAGAATGGAAAGCTGACGATCATTTAGATTCAGGTGGGAATGTTGTACAGAGTTCATCTTTAAACATGTTTGGTAATTCAACAGTAAATTGGTTGGTTTCAGAGCAATTTGATTTCAATGGACTTGTCTCTGCTACCTTAAATGTCACGACTGCGGTAACAGCTTTTGATGATCCTACTGCTGCCGAATCAATGGGGGCGGATGATACAATGCAGCTTGCTTACTTAGACATGAATGATGCGAATGCAACGTGGGTTGAGCTTGAAGTTTGGAGTGAGGATCCGCTTACTACTGCGGTGCCATCTGTGAATGGTACAGCTTCTAACTATGACCTTTCAGCACTACTAGGTGGTACTTATAGATTTGCATTTGTAGGTTCTACTAATGCAAGTGATCCAGAGGATTTTGATTTCCACGTAAGTGAATTCAGAATTGATGCCACAGCAAGCACTCAGTCTATTAGCAACGTAAGTTTTAACTTATATCCTAATCCTTTGAAGGAAGGTACGCTCAATGTTGTAGTTGCTGGGGATACTTCTAGCAAATACAATGTTGCGATCTACAATACTTTAGGACAGCAGATACTATCTACTTCCATAGAGCCAGTATCTAATGTGATTAGAGTTGAGGATCTAGATGGACTATCTTCAGGTATGTATTTCATATCCATTAAAGGTGACATGGCAGAGTCCACGCTTAAGTTCTTGAAAGAGTGATAGGGTAAGACTTTGATAATTAATCAAAAAGGATCGCAGCAATGCGATCCTTTTTTTGTTAACAGCAATTTGTGTGCTAACCTCATGCCAATTCCAGAACCCATAACAGTTTATTCCTACATTCTAAGACTAGATTTACCAAAAAATTATTTTGATGAAAAAATCACTACATGTCTTATATACCGTGGGATTGATGATCTGTCTTTCGGTAACCGCGCAGCTGAATGCGCAAAATTGCGCTGGGATTATTCCTACCTATGCTGAAAATTTTGACACCTTTCCACCTACATGCTGGCAGGAAGCTACTGGTGGATCAGCAACCTCTGGCCCACCTACATTTGGCTCAAGTGCATGGACTGTAGAGGAATTTGCACACGATTTATCCACCGGTGGTGGTGCCGTGAATATTTTGATGAGTGGCTCAGGCACTCGTGACTGGCTGGTAACACCAGAATTTGATCTTTCAGGAGGCGGTTATGAGATGAACTTTGACTCTGCGGTCACAGCTGTAGATAACGAGGGTGTGGGAGTCATAGGTAGTGATGACTTTTTCGCATTGGTATTTACACCAGATGGTGGCACAACATGGTCAATATTATACACAATCGATGCCTCAACAGATGTCAGTAATACTAGAGATGGAAATACAATAGACCTAAGCGGGATCACAAGTTCTACGGTGACTTTTGCAATTCTGGCAGATACGGGTAGTGTGGATGACATGCAGCCGTATGACTTTCATTTGGATGATTTTGTAATTGAGACCTCTTCTGACTGTTCCCCAACTGATGATATAACTATCGATGATGTAGGTTCAACGTGGGTATCAGTTCATTTTGAAACCACAAACAATGGCGCAACAGGAAATTACCAGTTTGCACTTACGACACCATTTCTAGGAGAGCCATCTGCTACAAGAACACCTTTGAGAATGGATACTTTTTCAGGCCCTACAAATGCAGGTCTTGTGTTTTTCACCATAGGTAATGGTACAGGTATGAATGCATCCTTAGATCCAGAAACTGACTATGATCTTTATATAAGGGAGGAATGTACACCAGGCAATTTCACGCCATGGTCGCCACGATCACCATTGACGACTACCTGTAACACCATTCAGGATACTTTCCCCGTAGATATAAACTTTGTTAATCACACTCCTGGTGATTGCTGGAGAGAAGCTGGCGATGGAACTGTGGCCGCTGGCCCTACAAGATTTGGCGAATCATTCTGGAGAGGTGGTCGCGCTTATACAGATAGAGAGGGAAGAGTACAACCCTCTAATGCTGTAAGACTTAATAAGGCAGAAAATGAAGAATGGTTGATCTCTGGTGTGTACGATGTAAATAGCTCAGCCAGCAATGTACTCAGCGTTGAGGTGGCCGTTACAACCTGGGACGGCACTGGTGTCGCAACTCCTAACCAGACTGCCTCAATGGGTGTGGATGATGAGGTAAGACTCTTGTACCGCGATATGTCTGGAAGCACCCCTGGCGCATGGCAAGAACTCAGAACATGGAATGCATCAAACACACCACCATCAACTGGACAACGTGAATTTGTTGATTTGAGCAATATCACTGGTCTAGTAGAATTTGCATTTTTTGCAACAGATGGTGATATTGATGATGCTGGAATAGATTACGATTTCCATACGGGATTGTTCTTTGTTGATAGTGTTGCTAGTATCAATGAGGTTGAACAGTCAGCAATTACACTTTTCCCTAATCCAGTAGGAAACAATGGTGAGCTTACCATTCAGATTCCCGGTGCATTTAGCTCAAAAAGTATAATAAACGTTATTGATTCAAATGGCAGGGTCATAAGAACCACCAGCATAGAAGCTGGTTCAAATTCTAAAACAATTAGAGGCCTAGAAAATCTGTCAGACGGAGTTTACTTATTGACCTTAGAGAATGAATCTACACAGGAAACTTTTAGGTTTGTGAAAAACTAAACCATGACATGACTGGCAATTGACAAATAACCAGTTAACTTTACTGCTATAGCTTATTTGCTTGAAGTCATATTCAGGAATCTAGGCTATAGCTTTTTTTACGACTACTGATTTCTAGCAATTAAAGATTACAATGGCAGATACTAAAGAAAAAACCAAAGAACGGGAAGCAAAGGACAAAGCTCTCAAACTAACATTAGATAAACTAGACAAGGCATACGGGAAAGGAACCGTTATGAAGATGGGCGACCGCCAGGTTGTGGATGTCGATTCTATACCTACTGGTTCACTGGCTCTGGATGCTGCACTGGGGGTAGGAGGTTATCCACGTGGCCGTGTGGTAGAAATCTACGGTCCAGAATCTTCTGGTAAAACTACGCTGACCCTACATGCCATTGCAGAGGCACAAAAAGCAGGCGGTATCGCTGCATTCATTGATGCAGAGCATGCATTTGATAGATTCTATGCTGAAAAGCTGGGAATTGATCTGGACAACCT
Organism: uncultured Flavobacteriaceae bacterium; assembly: GCA_963740155.1. GTDB lineage: Bacteria > Bacteroidota > Bacteroidia > Flavobacteriales > Flavobacteriaceae > Nonlabens. The sequence goes on from CAVUDE010000007.1 coordinate 428,130, forward strand.
GATCATATCGCAGCCAGACAATGGTGAGCAAGCACTCGAGATTGCAGAAAACCTCATAAGATCAGGGGCAATAGATATTATTGTCATTGACTCGGTAGCGGCACTTACACCTAAAAGTGAGATCGAGGGCGAGATGGGTGATAGCAAGATGGGACTGCACGCGCGCCTCATGTCACAAGCCTTGCGTAAAATGACGGGAACAATATCTAAGACCAATTGTACGGTAATCTTTATTAACCAGCTGAGGGAAAAAATAGGTGTCATGTTTGGAAACCCAGAAACTACAACGGGTGGAAACGCACTTAAATTTTATGCTTCTGTAAGATTGGACATACGTCGTTCTACCCAGATCAAGGACAGCGGCGGTAACGTCATGGGGAATAAAACCCGCGTCAAAGTCATTAAAAACAAGGTGGCACCACCATTCCGCACGGCAGAGTTTGATATCATGTATGGTGAGGGTGTTTCTAGAATCGGCGAGATCATCGATCTGGGGGTCGCTTATGAGATTATCAATAAATCCGGTTCATGGTTCTCTTACGAGGATACAAAATTGGGTCAGGGGCGTGATGCTGTAAAAACCATCTTGAAAGACAATCCGGAACTTATGGAGGAGCTGGACAAAAAAATTGCCGAAGCCATGAAAATGGTGGAGCAGTAGGCTATAAGCCCAAGAAAATTAAAAACCGCTTTTAACAAGGCGGTTTTTTTATACATTCAAATCACTATTATCACTTGGAAGCACCCCCGCAGGCTTATCACGATTTCCAAGTATTAAACTATTTGATGACTTATGTTTCCCAAACGAATCTCGATTCATCCTTTCTTAATCGAGGTAAAAAATTTCGTATTATACAGTCCCGTACTGCTTTCACGGTACGCAAGCTGTAAGATTATGGGTATTCTTTTGAGCGATCTGAAAGCGCAGCGCGAGCCTGCCCGTAGTACCTCTGGCAGTTAGAGATCACCAAAATGAAGGCTCAGAAAACGCGATTCAAATGAAATATTGGTCGGTAAATCGTATTAAGCAATGGATCACATAATCATAACTCCACCCGTTTTCTGATGCAATTACTCAACGTTATACTCCTTTAATTTATCGTGGATTGTTTGTCGTACGCTTTCGCGAAAGCGTGACTTATCAACCAGCTTACTTCCCTGGGTTGAAACAGGAGCGTGGACAAATGCGCGCATACGGCCGGGACTGCCCTTATAGAAGTCAAAGGCAAACCGTTTCTTACTATCAGGGATCGTGATGGGGACGATATCAATCTGGTGCTCAATCGCGAGCCTGAAAGCGCCATCTTTAAATGTGTCCAGTAATATAGTCTCATCATCTGGAACCCCTCCCTCTGGAAAAATGCAGATGCCGTAACCGTTTTCCAGCCGCTGCCGCGCCCGGTCAAAGACGGCCTTGCGGCTGCGCGCGTTCCCACGATCCACCAGGATACAGGTGCGCTTGTAGAAGAATCCAAAAATGGGAATCTTAGCAAGTTCTGCCTTTCCCACAAACACAAACGGGCTACGTGAGATCAGCAGCATAAGCATGATATCTGTCATACTGGTATGGTTTGCAACCAGCATATAACTCTGCCGCGGGTTTAGTTTTTGCTCACGCTTGATAATGGGTATAAACCCCATCCCGTAAATCACGATTCCAGCCCAGAACTGGGCGAGTCTAAAAAATATGGGATAAGTCTTTTCTGATAACGTGGCCAGCAATAGAATGGGAAACATAATGATAATGGGAACGCCCAGCAAAAGACCAAACCAAACCCTGTACAGGGGCATCAAAATATATCTGTACCATTTCACAGCCCCAAATGTACTGGAACGCCATCTATCATCTCCCATTTATCATAACTTGAAGCGCTATTGATTTGATGGGTCTTATTTTTGGACGATAAATTTATTCTATGCCCAGAATCTTAACTGGAATTCAGTCCACGGGAACACCGCACCTAGGTAATCTGCTAGGTGCCATATTGCCAGCCATTGAAATGGCGGCAAGCAAGGATGCTGATTCATTCCTTTTTATCGCAGACCTGCACTCCCTTACCCAGATTAAAGATGGTCAATTATTGCGGGAGAACACCTACAGCACGGCTGCTGTATGGTTAGCCTGCGGCCTGGACACAGAAAAAACCACGTTTTACCGACAGAGCGATGTTCCCCAGGTGACGGAACTCTCATGGTACCTATCTTGTTTTTACCCCTACCAGCGGCTCACGCTCGCGCATAGTTTTAAGGACAAGGCAGATAGACTGGGCGATGTAAATACGGGATTGTTTACCTACCCCATGTTGATGGCGGCAGATATTCTCGCCTATGATGCAGAGATTGTGCCCGTGGGAAAAGACCAGCTCCAACACCTGGAAATGTCTAGGGACGTGGTAGGTAGATTCAATAACCAGATGGGTGAGACCCTGGTGCTGCCAGAAGCAAAAATCCAGCAAGAGTCCCAGCTCATCCCCGGCACGGATGGGCATAAGATGAGTAAGTCACGCAACAATATCATCAATATCTTCCTGCCTGATAAAAAACTGCGCAAGCAATGTATGTCCATAGAAACGGATAGCACACCCATGGAAGATCCAAAAGATCCTGAGAATTGTAATGTTTTTGCATTGTATAAACTGCTTGCAAATTCAATGCAAATAGAGAAAATGCGCAAGAACTATCTGGGCGGTAACTATGGCTACGGTCATGCAAAACAGGAATTGTATGAACTAATCGTGGATCGTTTTGCACAGCAGCGCGAGAAGTACAACTACTTCATGGACAATAAGTCAGAGATTGACCAGTTTCTAGCCGCGGGTGCAGCAAAGGCCAGCGTGGTTTCTAAAGGCGTGATAAGCCGCGTACGGGAAAAACTGGGATATTAAACTAGGCAAATAGCCCGGTAAGCTCTGCGTCGATCTTGTTGATGATCTCACCCAGATCTTCTGGATTGTTCACAAAGTCTATATGATCCACGTCTATGACCAGCAGGTTGCCTTTATCATAATCGTGGATCCACGCCTCATAACGCTCGTTCAGGCGGCTCAGGTAATCAATGGAAATCGTATTCTCATATTCCCGTCCACGTTTATGGATCTGGTTCACCAGATTTGGGATACTGCTGCGCAGGTAGATCAGTAGATCTGGTGCTGCGACCAGTTTTTCCATCAGGGCAAAAAGCGTACTGTAATTATCGTAATCGCGCTGCGATAGCAGCCCCATAGCGTGCAGGTTAGGTGCAAAAATATTGGCATCCTCGTAGATCGTACGGCCTGAATGATCTTCTTCCCGCTCTCTCGTATCGCCAGCACCTGTGAAAAACGGCTGTTCAGGAAGTACACCTGCAGGTTGAACGACCAGCGTTCCATATCGTTGTAAAAGTCCTCTAGATAGGGGTTCTCAAGGACGTCCTCAAACTGGGCGGTCCATCTGTAATGTTTGGCTAGAAGCTGGGTAAGGGTAGTTTTACCCGCGCCTATGTTACCGGCAACGGCAATATGCATGGTTAGTCTTTATTCAGGTTTACGCTTAGGTGGTGGATGGTTTTTCCGTCCCAAAGATAAAGTTTTCCAGCCTTAAGGTAGAGGTTCTTAATGCTTGTAATTTCTGGGGGGATGATGATTTTCCCGCTTTCGCGAAAGCGGAATTCCCCACTAAACTCATAAACACCTACCTGCTGGTCGTGACAGGCAACCAGCTTTTCAAAATCGTATCCCATCTTGCTGGAGGGCGGGACATCAATTTTCCCGGTCCTGCTGCCATACGTGTTGTAGGTATGGATAGCATCTGCGATGGCGACGTGGCAAAAATTATAATCGGTATAGAAATTTTCTACGATGCCAGGTAGGATGGGTGATCGCACGATGAGCCTGTTTTCCACATAATTGAACAGTTCTATCACGTTCTCATCCTGGTTGTGCATCCACAGCCTGCGCTCTCCCGCAAGTGAGACGTGATCAATATAGCGATAGGGTTTGAGCAGTTTGAGATCGATGCGCTCCAGTTCATTTAGGCGGTTGTCCAGCAGTAGCACCGTCTGGGTTTCTTCATAAAATACCAGCACTTTAAGCGGGTTGATCAGGTCAACGCTGGTGATCTGTCCCAGCTGGATATCGTAGAATCTGAACCGGGCGAGATTATTCACCTTGAACAGGGCATCCTGTACCTCATAATACACCGCATCAAAATCATCCACACCGTAGAATGAATCGGCATTTTTAGGAATCGTAATATTCTGCTGGGCGTATCCCGTAAAATAACATAAGCCCAAAATTAGGAAAGAAATAAGTTTCATACCAGGTGTAAGCGTACTAAGGTAGTCAAAAGATGCGCCAGTTATAAAATGAACTATCTATCTTGCGAGCTTAAATCCATAAGACTTTTGCTCATACAATGAAGCTGCTCGTAATTTCAGATGCACCCGTAGTCATAAATGATGGCGGTGAGAAAGCGGCCTATGCGCCTTATGTAAAGGAGCTGGATCTATGGATGCGCCACGTGGATCACACGACCATAATCTCACCAGACAAATCACCAAAAAAACTACTGGGACGCGCGCTGGAAACACAGGATTTTACGCATAAAAAAGTAGGCCGTCTGGATTTCCACAGGCCATCTGCCATTTTTAAGTCATTGCTGTCGCTGCCCTACAAGATCATTTTGATGATTGTGGAGATGAAGCGGGCTGATCATATACACTTCCGCAGTCCCAGCAATCTGGCGCTATTAGGCGGACTGGTACAGGTGCTGTTCCCGGGAAAGAAAAAGAGCGTTAAATACGCGGGTAACTGGGATCCAGATTCTGAACAACCACTTGCCTACAGGTGGCAGCGGCAATTGTTTGCAGATCCTGTCTGGAGTAAGAACCTAAGCGTGATGGCTTACGGTGAATGGCCTGATCAATCAGCTAATGTCAAGAAGTTCTTTACCGCAACCTACAGCGAGAAAGAAATTCCAGAGCCTATCAAAAAGTCGCGGGATGCACCATTTTACGCCATGTATGTGGGCACGATGACAAAAAATAAGGATCCAGAACGCGTACTGAATATCATCGCTCAGCTTAGGGAAGATGGTGTCGATTCTGAACTTGATTTTTATGGCGAGGGCGATTTAAAGGAGGTGATTGCTGATAAGGTGAAAGAAAGGAACCTACAGGAAAAAGTCAGGGTGCACGGCAACCAGCCGCAAGAGGTCGTGGCAGCTGCTTATAAAAGATCACACTTTTCATTTTTGATCTCGCAAAGTGAGGGCTGGCCTAAAGTAGTTGCAGAAGCCATGTGGCACGGCTGCATTCCAGTTGCAACACCAGTAAGCTGTGTGCCCTGGATGCTCAATAATCAGCAATATAGCAATGCCGGTGCCGCAAGAAATTTTCAATCCAGAAAAAGCAGATTCAGCTAGAGGGATTGTGCATGTTTCCAATGAGCATACGATTGACCAGATCAAATTTTTACTGGATCATCCAGTAGTCTATTATAGAATGTCCACCGCAGGACAGGAATTCTCACGGCAGTACACAACAGAAAAGTTTGAGGCTGCGATCAAAGATCTTTTGCATTCATGAGGGTGCTACAGCTCATCGATAGCCTGGAGCCGGGCGGTGCAGAAAGACTCGCGGTGAACCTTGCCAATACACTCGTATCACCAATTGACCAGAGCAATCTGGCCGTAACGCGTAGCGAGGGCGCACTCAAATCATCCATTCATACTGAAGTTTCTTACTGCTATCTAGAAAGGAAATCAACTTTTGACAGGTCTGCATTACGCACATTTATCGATTATTTGAAATACCATCAAATCAATATTGTCCACGCGCACTCCTCATCCTATTTCTTTGCGGTACTGGCAAAAATGCAGTACCCGGGTTTCAAGCTCATCTGGCACAACCACAATGGTGAATCGCGAGCGATAGGCTGGAAGAGAACGCTGGCCTTGCGACTGGCTTCAAATCTCTTTGACGGTGTAATCAATGTAAATGAGGATTTAAATGCGTGGACTAAACAGACCCTCGGTTTTAAAACACCCATTTATCTGCGTAATTTCTCGACCATTCCAGTTTTATCAGATCAGCTGCCGGTAGTCAAAGGTGAACAAGGAAAAAGATTAGTCTGTCTGGCAAATTTGCGCTACCAGAAAGATATTCTGTTTTTGCTCAGCAGCTTTAAAAAGGTAGTCGGTCAGGTTCCAGCAGCAAGCCTGCACCTCATAGGACGGGATGATAATGATGCCTATAGCGACAGTATTAAAACGTTTATTTCTGAGAATAATCTGGAGGAAAATGTCATTATTTACGGCTCGCGCAACGATACATCAAACTTGCTGGCGCAAATGGACGTGGGCGTAATATCATCGCAGATAGAGGGCTTACCTATTGCGCTTTTGGAATATGGAATGAGTAAACTTGCCGTCGTCGTTACAGACATTGGTGCTTGTGCAGAGGTTGTAGGCGATTGTGGTAAAGTGGTAAAAAACGGCGACCTAGAAAGCATGAGTGCCGCGCTGCTGGATTATCTGGAAAATCCCGATAAGCGTAATCAGGATGCCGCCACCTATCACAACAGGGTAAAACAGCTGTATGGTGAGCAGCAATACATGGAAAGACTTCTACCCGTTTACAATTCATTGATCAAATCCTGATATGGATAAAAAAATCCTCTATATAGGCAACAAGCTAGCCGAAATAGGTAAGACCCCCACCCATATCGATACGCTCACCCCATTGCTGGAGGCAGAGGGTCATGCAGTAAGAACAGCATCCTCATACGCTGGCAAAGTGCGCAGGCTGGCAGATATGCTTACTGCGGTGGTAAAGAACAGGAAGTGGTGCGAGGTGGTTCTGATTGACACCTACAGTACGGCAAATTATTGGTACGCAATTTCTGCAGCGATGTTATGTCGTCGCTATGATATTCCATATATCCCCATTCTACATGGTGGGGATTTGCCTAAGCGCATCGTGAGCAGTAAAAAGACGCTCGACACATTTATCAATGGAGCGTTTAGGGTCATTTGTCCCAGCGGTTATTTGCTAGAACAGTTTGAAAAGGCCGGCTACCAAAAACTGCAAATCATCAATAACACGATTGAGCTGGATAAATACACTTTTACCCACAGAGATAAAATCCATCCCAGACTGTTATGGGTCAGATCGTTTGCCGAAATCTATAATCCCACAATGGCTGTAAAAGTTGCCCAAAAGCTAAACGGCAAATACGACCAAGTGGAACTGTGCATGGTAGGCCCAGACAAGGATGGATCGCTGCAAACCACCATTCAACTGGCAAATGAGAGCAACGTAAATCTCACCACTACCGGCAAACTGCCCAAAGCCGACTGGCACAAGTTGAGTGAGAACTATGATGTATTTATAAATACAACCCACTTTGATAACCTACCCGTAAGCTTGATCGAGGCTATGGCGCTGGGATTACCTGTTGTATCTACTGATGTGGGCGGTATCCCACACTTGATTGATGACAATAAAACCGGACTTCTCGTACCAGATGGGGACGTACAGGCGATGGCAGCTGCCGTAGATAATCTGATTTCAGATCATGAGTATGCGGGGAATATTATTCATGCAGCTCGCAAGAAAGTCCAGGAATACTCATGGGAGGTGGTAAAACATGAGTGGAATAGTTTGCTGGGAAGTATTTAAGAGATTCTTGATTTATACGCTTTCGCGAAAGCGGAAGTCAAAATCACACCACCAGTTTATAACCATAACCACGCACATTTACAATCTCAATATCTGGATCACCGGCTAGTTTTTTACGCAGTTTTGTGATGAAGACGTCCATGCTGCGGCCGGTAAAAAAGTCGTCATTTCCCCATAGCTTTTTTAGAATAAATCCGCGATCCAGCACTTGGTTCTTTTTCTGTATCAGGTGATAAAGCAAATGTGACTCGCGATGGGTCAGGTGCACGGCATCTTCGTTTTTAAAAGAGAGTTTTTGCCTGGGAAAATCAAAGGTGTATTCTCCTATCTCGTGGATCGCAGCCGTGCGTTGCAACTGCCCACGTTGCAAGAGGTTCCTGATCCGCACGATCAGTTCCTCCATGGAGAACGGCTTTTTCAGATAATCGTTTCCACCTACGTCAAAGCCGGTCAGGACGTCCTCGGTTTGGGATTTTGCGGTCAGGAAGATGATGGGGATTTCCTCATTTTCTGCACGTATTTTTTTGGCGAGTGTAAAACCATCCATGATAGGCATCATGACGTCCAGTACCATGATCTGTGGTTCTCTATTCTGAAATGCGATAAGCGCTTTCTCGCCATCCTCACACAACCTCACGGTAAAACCGCGCGTTTGCAGGCTTTCCTTGACTATCATGCCCAGCGCTGGCTCATCTTCTGCCAGGATGAGGTCTACGGTTTTATTTTCCATGTGGTAGGGTTATGATAAATCGTGTGCTGGGCATTGTTGAGACTTCAATAGTACCGCCGTGTTTTTCAATAATGGATTTTGTGTAGAACAATCCTATCCCAAATCCCTTGATATTATGCCGGTCTCCCGATCCCACGCGATAGAATTTATCAAAAATCATACGCGCGTCTCTCTGGCTAAGATTTGTACCAGAATCAATTACTTCCATCTGGATGGATTTCTCAGAGTTTTCAAGTCGGATTTCAATTCTATTCCCACCATATTTAATGGCATTGTCAATCAAATTGTTGAGGGCATTTTCCAGGTGGAAAGCATCGCCCATAAAAGTAACGACGGCGGTGCTGGTTGTAAACTTTATTTGTTTCTCTGTTTGAGTATGAGCGCGTGCAACCAATGTTGTGATCATCTGGTTGATTTCAACTTTGCTCATCTGTAATTCCAGCTCGTTGCTATCCAGCGTAGCAGTTTCCAGCAGTTTTTCCACCATCCCGTTTAGTTTGCGCAGCTGTTCCTGTCCCATATTGAGATAGCGATCTGTTTTTACCGTATCGCCGCTGGCGGTAAAACTCTGTACGCCCTCCAGCGCAGCGGCGGTAGTAGCGATGGGCGTTTTAAACTCGTGGGTAATGTTTGAGATCAGATCGTTCTTCATCTCTCCCAGCTGTTTTTGTCTTTTGATAACCTGTAGCAGATAAAAAAGACAGAATACCACACAGCTTATCAGTAAAAGGCTCAGCAATATTCCGGTCATATTCTGTTTTAAAACTTGGCTGGTGATATTACTATATTCGACAAAAATTTGCTGTCCATTTTTGATTAGCGGGTTCTGGGCAACAGCTCTAAAATTGTCGTTGTTTTCCATGGCGGTCATTCCTGCAAAGGAATCAGTGGCTCCTAGAATGAATGAAATGTTGATTCCTTTATTCCGCATGGATTTTTTTACGAGGTCGTGAAGAACGCTGGTGTCGATTTCATCATTTGAGTAGCTGATGATCATTTTGGTGGTTAGGCTTTTAAGGGATTCATTGAACCTGTCGCGACGTTGTGTGATCGCGGCGCTATCCTCTTGAGTAGCGACCAGCAGCTCCATTTTTTCACCCGGTTTCGGAAATTTGAAACGGGTGCCGCTGGCTATGCTCATCGTGTCCACGCGTATTGCCGGGTTCTCTATTTTAATAGTCTGTAAACTGTCTGCGTACTGCGGTTTGGGATTGTAGATCAGCGTTTGCCGGGAATAGCGCAATCCAGTCAGGCTGTCCCGGCGCTTAAAAGTGTACTTCAGAGGTGTTTTACGATAGAAAACCGTATCAATCTCTGTTGAAGAAAGAGGTTCTTTTCTGAAGAAGTCTGCATAATTGGGAAAAGTAGAATTGTTGCTTGCACTTATAAGACTGTCCATGCCCATCAGGTCTTGAGAGAAATAAGCAGAATCTGCTGCAGACTTCTTTGCGTTAGTTAAATATGAATCGGTTATATTGAACCTACCCAACCCTTTGATCCCGGCCTGTTTTTCTAATTTGGTCAGGCTATCCATTGTCGCACCGGGTACGATGGTAACGCTTGTGAGATCACTAGACTCTATCTTTTTTAAGTCAAAAAAACCGTTCTGTTTCTTCCCCCTGTCCAGCCGCCTGGTAAGTGAATCCAGTTCTGCGTCGCTCAATCCATCAGGACTGAAGATGCCAAATGTCTCATTCTTTGCCCGCTGTGTAAAATACTCATCCACACTCTGGTCCAGGCTTATCTGCACGTCTGCGATCAGCTGCCGTCGCGCCTCCTCATAATTCTTAAAATTCCAGTACACTTGAATTCCCAGCGTCGTAAGTATGACAATGCTTATAAGAATCAGTGCGTAACGGTATTTTTTCTCGTTCATGTTTCAAAGGTGCGATATTTAAATGATTGAAAAGAAACCACTTAACACACGTTAACGCTGGTTAACTCACGGCAGGATGCATCACGCCGCATATTTGTACTACAAACAAAAACAATTGAGCCATGAATGCAATTACTAGAATTACGGTGCTATTTGTGATTTTCGCTTTCGCGAAAGCGTATCAAGCAAATGCCCAGCAAAACTTTACAGGCATCGCTACCTACCAGAGTAAGATGACCATTGAGCGCTCTACGGATAGCACCGCACTAGCAAAACATGCCAAGCGCGATCCAAAAGTACAGGCCGCGATCGAGGCGGCTATCAAGAATGCCGGTCAAGCCACTTTTACGCTACAATTCAATAAAGATGAATCCATCTATGAAAAGATGAAAGAACTGGCAAAACCAAAGCCTAAGTCTGGATTTAGCATGACAATAAGCGGCGGCGGCGATACTTATGGAAAAACCTACAAAGACCTGAAAGAGCAGACCTTTATAAGAGAGGACAATATTATGGGCAAGGAATTCCTTGTGACTGATGAGTTGCCCAAATATGAGTGGAAAATCAGCAGCGAGACAAAAATGATAGGCCAGTACCAGGCCATAAAAGCGACTTATACGCAGAAACCAGAAGAAAGTGATGACGAGAGCGAGGGAACCAGCCTGCTGGATATGATCCCCGATGAAGAAGAGGTAGTCACCGCGTGGTTCACCCCACAGATCCCTATAAGCAATGGGCCGGGTGCCTATCAGGGCTTGCCAGGACTGATCCTTGAACTCAATACAGGTGAAGTCACCATTTTATGTACACAAATAGAACTCAATCCAGAAATGATCCAGATCAAAAAACCCAAAAAAGGGAAAAAGATGAAGCTGGAGGCATTCAACAAATTGCAGAAGCAAAAACAGGATGAAATGATGGAACGCTTTAAAAACAAACGCGGCGGCGACTCTGGAGTCCAGATAATCGGCGGGTTTTAAAGTTAAAATTAGCACAACATGAAACTATTGGCTTCGCGTGTAGTCCTATCGACTGAATTAGCCCATTACATTTACAGATAAATCACACACTATGAAGTCAATTGTTTCAGTTATTTTTTTATTGTTTATTGCTGCTACCGCCAGCGCACAAGAGTTCTATGGCGTGGCTACTTATATGTCCAAACAAAAAATGGACACCAGCTGGATGGACAGCGACCGTATGAAACAGATGCCGGCAGAGCGTCGCAAGCAAATCGAGGAGCGCATGAAGAAGATGGGTGAGAAGACCTATGTGCTGACATTCAATCGCAACGAGAGCATGTACAAAGAAGAAAAAGAACTAGCCGCACCGGGCAATGATCGCGGTGGCTGGGGGAATTTTATGGGATCCTCCATGGGTGGTGATAAATACAAGAACCTAAACTCTCAAATGTGGAGTGAACAGCGTGATATGTTTGGCAAAATGTTCCTTGTTCAGGACAGCATACCGCAATTGGACTGGAAAATTACCGGTGAGACAAAAATGATAGGACAGTATCAAGCCATCAAGGCAACCGCAATCAAAGAGAACGATGCCCTAGACTGGTCTTCCATGAGACGCAAGAGGGATGATGATAAAAAGGAAGAAGACAAGAAAGAAAAGGACGAGGCAAATAGTTCTACCAGTTTGCTGGACATGGTAGAGCAGGATGAGACCACAGAGGTTACTGCCTGGTTTACGCCACAAATACCCGTACAACACGGTCCTGGGGATTACGCTGGTTTGCCTGGATTGATCCTGGAAGTGAGCGCGGGAAACACGGTATTATTATGTAGCAAGATCGAGCTCAATCCAGAAAACCGGGAAGAAATTGAACCGGCCACAAAGGGCAAGGAGATTTCAGAAGAAGAATACGCAGAATTATTTACAGAGAAGATGCAGGAAATGCGCCAGCGCTGGAGAGGCGGCCGCGGCGGCCGTCGATAGGTGCATGGTTGATCGTAGGGGCGCCTCGCGCACCTGATTAAGCGTATGGGCGCTTCGCAAGCGCCCATACAGAACGGCGCTACAGTATTTGAAATATGATCAGGGCGCTTGCGAAGCGCCCCTACGGAACCGCGATACAGCGTTTGAAAAACGATAAGGTCGCCTGCGAAGCGCCATAATGGATACCTGCGTAAAACCATTTGATAAACGATAAGGGCGCTTGCGAAGCGCCCCTACGGATCTAATGGCGCATAACCGGTGCCCGTTAAAATGGCGCTTGCGAAGCGCCGCTACTGAAAAATCTATGAAATTGAAAAATTTATTACTCTCGCTCGCACTTTTTATCGCGGGCACTGCCGCTGCGCAGAATGTCCAGATCACCGGTAAGGTCGTAGACAGTCTGGGTTTGCCATTACCCATGGCAAACGTGATCGCCTACCAGAAAGACAACAATCTAGGGGCATTTGGCATTACAAACAACGCAGGCCGTTTCCAGTTACTAAGTCTTAAGAAAGATAGTACGTATGTGGTCAAGGTTTCGTTTTTGGGATTGAAAACCTATGAAGACACTATCAGAAATATTCAGCAAGACTTAGAAAAAACATACGTGCTGCTAGAAGATCAGAATACCCTGGATGCGGTAAACATTGTATATGAAATGCCGGTTTCCATAAAAGGCGATACGATCATCTATAATACAGACAGTTTTACAAACGGCACAGAGCGTAAGCTGGGTGAGGTGTTACAGAAGTTGCCTGGAGTAGAAGTGAACGCAGATGGAGACGTAGAAGTAGAAGGTCAGAAAGTTGAAAAACTGATGGTGAATGGGAAAGACTTCTTTGAGGGCGATACACGACTGGGCACAAAGAACATTCCGGCAAATGCAGTCGATAAGGTAGAGGTGCTCAAAAACTATAATAATGTCAGCCAGCTCAAAGGCCTGGGAAATGATCAGGATCGCATTGCAATCAACATTAGATTGAAAGAGGGGAAGACAAACTTCTGGTTTGGCGAGGGTCAAGGTGCCGTGGGATATGGAGGATTACAGGAGAGGTATTTACTACAACCCAAAGCCTTTTTTTACAGCGAGAAACTTTCCATGAATATCCTGACCGATCTAAATAACGTGGGAGTGCCTGCTTTTACAGGTAGGGATTATTTCAGATTTGTAGGATTTAATAGGAACAATACCGATGACTCAGGTGGGAACATAAGTACTGGTGCAGATAATGGACTTAGCCTAGGCGTAGGGAACGTTACTGATATTGAGACAAAGTTTGGTGCGGTGAACACCAGCTATTCAGTGAATGACAAACTAGATCTCAAAGCCTTTGCTATTGTGTCTCACAACGATACAAAAGCAAGAACAGAAAGCCGAAGGATTTTTACTACGGGACTAAATGAATTTAGAGAGTCTAATACAGTAGAAAGTGCTACATCTGCGCTATTCAGACTTGGAGCAGACTACAAGCCTAGCAGTAATTTTTCCCTAGACTACGATGGGCAAATCAATCTTACAGACCAGAGTTCTTCAGTCGTAGAGATTTCTGAACGCGATAGCACTACGGGAAATGCAATCGAAGATATCCAGTCATTGAATAATCAGAATCCCATCACTTTTGATCAATCCCTAAATATGTATTATACATTGAGTGAAAGTGACATCTTTTCCTTTGAAGGACGCTTTATTAATCAGGAAGAAGATCCATTTTTAAATGCCATCAGAGATGTTAGAGGGGTAGATGAGCCAGATCCATTTGACAATCTGGGTATTGTTAATGATGAACCGTATAATTTGAATCAGACAAACCTCGTACATACTAATCGGGCAGATGCTAAATTAGATTACTGGAGGGTATTGAATAAAAAGAGTAATTTGAATTTTACGCTGGGGAGTATCGTCGTAGGTCAAAATTATAATTCAAATATCTTTCAGCGACTTACCGATGGTACGGCAAATGATCTAGACCCTTCTACGACTAATGATGATGTAAATTATGACTTTTCAGATTTTTACGCCACTTTGCGTTATAAGTTCATTACTGGCAAATTCACCTTTACACCGGGTGTTTCAGGTCACTTGTTTAGAACTCAGGATAAACAACTGGGAGTAGAAAATAGTATTGAGTCGCAACGGATTCTACCAGAATTTGACGTGCGCTACGACTTTCGTAGTTCTCATAACTTACGTTTCAATTATCGACGCAGTGTCACGTTTACTGATATAGAAGCTTATGCTAGAGGACTAGTGCTAAATAACTTCAGCAGTTTGGGAAGAGGGAATAATCGGTTAGAGGGCGCCACCTCTGATGTAGTAAGCCTGCGTTACTTTAACTTCAACATGTTTGCTTATGAGAACATACGCGGTAGTATAGTATATACTCGCCAGACAGATGCTATCCAAAGTCAGGTTCAGATCAATGGGATTAATCAAGAAAGGGTGTTTTTCAACTCGCCATTACCTATAGAATCTCTTACGTTCAGTGGTGGTTACGGTCGCGAGGTAAAGAAAATTCAATTAAGTACGGGCGCTCTGTTGAGTTTTAGTGAGTTCAGCAATGAGTTCAACGGTATCCTTACTGAATCACGTAATTTTAATCAGAATTACAGTTTTGGAGCACGCTCTAACTTTCAGAAAGGGGTAAACTTCAATTTAGACTACAGCCTCAATTTAAACAATAGTGAGAATGGTGACTTTGAAAATAATTCCACTACTCATACCATTGGCTCTACGGTGGATTGGCAAATTGGCAAGCGCTGGTTTGTACGTGGGAATTATAATTACAACATTTTTACCGCAACTGGTGGTATTGAAAACAACTTTGACCTGCTGGACGCTACCATCAGATACAACAAGCCAGAAAGTAAGTGGGAGTATAGCCTGATAGGTTCAAACCTGCTAGACCTGGATGCACGGGTGAGCAACTCCTTTGGGCAGATAAATACGAGTACAAACAGTACATTCATCCTACCTAGGATTATCTACTTCCAGGTGCGTTATGATTTATGATAAATAGTATTAAACATGAACCAATAAAAATGGCGGCCTCAAAAGAGCCGCCATTTTTTTAGAACGCTTTCGCGAAAGCGTAATCATCATCAATCAAACAAATTTTTTCTAACTGAAATGAATAACTGTTCAATTTTCCTAGTACAGCACATGTCTTGAATGATCATTTACGGTAGTAGAAATTTTACTTGCGATAATTAGCATATTCACTCCTATCGTAAATAACTTTTTCATCACCTCTGTACTGTGTGTAATCTTCATTCCTATCATAAGTTCCCAAAACGATGACTTCATAATCGCGGTTCACACCAGTTGCGGGTGAATAGCGCTTTGTCTCTGCAAAAACGTCATAGGTAAGAATATCCACCTGTACATGGTCATCATCAGGAATCAGTCGTGCGTATCCTATGGGTAGGATAACGTGCGTATCACCATCCTCGTTAACAAATTCAGTATCGTGATGCGCATCGTGGTGAGTTGTTCTGACAGGTTCTTTTCTGGGCACGGTACCAGTAGCACCGGTGTGTGGCAATGGATCTGCCAGAGGCTGGGTACCTGCGTCCCTCGTGAATTTTGAATCTGTGGTTACTCCAGTCTTATATGGATTGTAAGGTCTGGTTCCAGCGCGCAGGATGGACTCATCCAGCTCGATATCCAGATAGAGCACCTTTTTGAGATCGCGGTTTACGAGCAGGTGATCCACCTTTCCCACGATTCTATTGTTCATGTCCTTTACTTTCCATCCCCTGATATCTGGGTCATGGCTCGCTACTTTCCAGTCAGAAAGTTCGTCTAGTCTGTGTAGGTGCTTGTTGTTATCCGTATTCATTATTTGTTCATTTTGGTTAATAGATCTGCAGCATCGTTAAACATGGTTTTGACATCCTGTTTCTGGTCTAGGGTAAGCGTCCCCGGCTGGATGGCGTTGATTTCTGCCATGAACGAGGTGTGGTTGCTGGCCAGGTCTGGGAATTTTGCTTTTTGAATGGTTCCCATCGCCTTACCTACAGAGGTTGCTGCTTTCTTGATTTTATCTGCATGCGTAGTATCCATGGGATCCTCCTTAATGTCCATGGCATACTCTTTAGCCTGTTTGAGGTCTGCATCCACGTTTACACCATGCATTTCTGCCTGCTGTCTAGTGGCAGCGATCAGTTTTTCCATGGCGGTGCTGCTGTAGACATGATCCAGTCCCATATCCACGTTTTTATCAATGTAAGCCAGATAATCCCGGGTCGCGCCCTGTTCCATCGATGCAGATCGATTGCGATCTACGGTATCGCTATCATTGGACTGATAGTCCGTCACGGATCCATCATCCGTATCCATTTCTTCAATCTGTTCTGTTTCCTGGACGGTCATGTCCCCGTCATCGAGGTCATCATCCTCAGAAAATAAGAGGAATAAGATAATCGCAGCTGCGATAAGGGCCAGGAGTATCCACGGCCAGATGGGACTTTTCTTTTTTTCAATGTTGATTTCTGCCATTGTGTTAGATTTTAAGTTATAAAACTAGCAAGTTGGCAACGTGACCTTTCAGTTTAGTACGTTAAATCCTACTCAAATAATTCCCAAAACGCCTGTTTATGGCAGCTGCGCGACATGTGCTCAATTTTTTAGTTACTCTTATTCATAAACTTAACTGACAGGTGCATTATTGAAGATTAGTAAGTTGATTGTGTTTGTTACGCTTTCGCGAAAGCGGAATTCCCATCATTACCACTCACTACGACATGCTATGGCGTACCGGCTGGTTTTCTTTGCTGCAAAATCAGAGCTCATGAAAACAATTCCTGGATCCAGCGTGGTCAATCAATTTGAAATCAAGGCAAACGTCGTAGGAATGGGTGTCGCAGAGGTGTATCGCAACTTCAGTAGTTATAGGATTAGTCACGATCCAATTCAGAGTTAAAGTCAGATCAGCTATATATAGGTGGCGCGGCGAGCGATGGTAAATAATATCCAGCGCTATGAAAGATTATGGTTTTTCTAAGTTTTTCCAGCTAGTAGTTCTGCAAGAAATAATCCAGATAAGTGTTTATCTGCCCCATTAAACAGTAAGGTAGGTTCATAAGGGTATATGCCTTGCCGCCCGGGGTCTCGTGCGATTCTACTCTGAATTCACCTGCGTACATTCTTACTGCATATCCATGTGGCGCAGCTTCTATAAATTGATGCAGGGATCTAAGCTTTCCCGCCTTGCCAGATTTGATTTCGATCGGTATGATCAGTCCATCGTGTACGTAGATTAGATCCACTTCTGCCTGGGCGGTTTTCTTCTGCCGTACCCAGAAATTTGGTTTGGTATAATTGTAATCCTGCTGGGCGATCAACTCCTGCGTGATAATGTGAGGCAGCAATGCTCCCTTGTAAGCGGTGCTTAAATCATGTATACCCACCAGACTGCTATGTAGATTGAGAGCGTGATTAAGCAATCCGGTATCCAGAAACTGTAACCGTGGACTCTTGCGGTAATCTGTCACTAGTGGAAATTCGGTATCTGTGCTGGGGTAGATCAGCTGGATGATTTTTGCGTCGTCCAGGGCTCTAAAGCTTTCCCCCACTTCCCTGCTGCGGTAATTACTCTTGCCAAAACCCTGAAACGTGATCCTGCTATCCAGATACAGCGGTGCGGTATTCATCAAGTGTTTTATGACTTTTTCTTCCGTTTTGTTTTCGGCATACTTTACTACGTCATCCTTATAACTTGTCCAGATGCTTTCATAGAATCTAGGTAGCTGGTTAAGCGCCTCGTCTTTTACATATTGCTGTACTATCTCTGGCATCCCGCCCACCATTGTATATTTATGGAACCAGTTCATAGCGACGCGCGCCGTGGTAGAATCGATGGGTACATTGTCTTCAATCCTCTCTAGCAGATTGTGCATTTCATGGGCCATGAGGAATTCTGCAAAACTCATCGGGAAGACGTATAGATATTCCACTCTTCCCACTGGCAAGGATTTTACGGCAGAAAGAGCATGTTCCAGCAGCGATCCCGCAGCAATCATATGAACTTCAGGTACTTCTTCATAAAAGTACCGCAGCATGCCTATTGCCTTGGGGGATTCTTGTACCTCATCAATAAAAAGCAAGGTCTTTACTTCTCGTACGATTTAAACCCACGTTCCAATAATAGGATGTCCAGTATATCTTCTACGTTCTCATGGTCTACAAATAATTGTAGGTCGTTTTTCTTTTCGAGATTGAGACTGATAAATTGGGGGTACTCGCTTGCCAACTCATTCACTAATGTGGTTTTTCCAACTTGGCGGGCACCTCTTAAGATCAGGGGTTTCCGATGAGGTCTTTCACTCCACGCTTTTAAAGGTTTGATTTTGCTACGATAAAACAACATTCATGGCAGATTTAAAACTGATTTGTAACAAAGTTAGGGCAATTTACTGCTTAACTTGTAACAGGGTTAGGGTAAAAAATGGAAGACTTTGTAACAGAGTTAGGGTAAAAAATGAATTACCTTGTAACAAAGTTAGGGTAATATCAATCAATTTTTGTAACAGAGTTAGGGCATTTTTAATCGGTTGGGCAAATGACAACTTCATATCACCCTTAAAATTTGAACTCGCGACTGAATAAACAGTAAGGTCTCAAAGTCCATTTAGTTCATATATCCTACACAATACGATCGACCTGTGTGACACCACAAGCTCAATATGTAAACCGAAATAAGAAATTCCCCCTTTGAGGGCAAGGTTGAACCGCACTAGTAATACAATTCCTTACTCAATATTAAAGTGCAAACCATAAACCCTAGACTTTTGACCCGCAAGACAAAACGTCAATCCAGCAACCTAAAACAACCCCTCTCATTAACAATAAAAAAACTAATTATCACTACCCAAAATCCTACTTTTGGGCATGAAATTCAACCACCGTTTTCTACTCTTGTTTTTGTTGTTGTCAGCCGGCTTTACAGCCCTTGCGCAGCAAGAGACACCCGCTGCAAACACCCAAAATTTTACTGACCAGCGCATCGCAAAAATGATCGCAGAATACCGCCAGCTGGATCGCGGGCCTTACAAGTCCATCAACTGGTTCTGTCCTGATGGTAGCGTGCGGGATTCAAAAGATCCCTGTCCCAAGGAAATAGGCGAGGGCATCCAGCACGCCAGCTACCGCCCAGAGGTCAAGGCTCTTGCTGCCAGCAGACACATTTACCTATCAGAGATTCTTGCGTCCAATGATATTTGGGATTTCTGGGATGGACTCAATAACCACAGCCGGGTGAAACAATACCAGCTGCAGCAATACCTGGAAAATGCAGATAATGGCTGGATCCAGCAGCGGTCACAATTCTACCGCGGTGCCGTACAGATAGAGGATGAAGAGGAATGGGGACGCAAGTTCTATTATACCGTTCTGGGCGATGATGATTTAATTGACCGTGATTTCTTCCTGTTGCGTGAGAGCCTGCGGGATATTCCGCATGATGGTGATACAAACCTAGCCCAGGAAATACGCAGCCTAAGCAAGACATTGGCAGAGCGTTACCCTAAGTTCATGACGCTGCGCATCAAGATCCATGGCGATCCAGAGGCCAGCGATATCGAGTCTGTCAAGAAGTGGCTAGACAAGAACGAGCAGGATCTGGACGATGCCGCCAGAAAGGAGTTCAAAAAACTACTGGCAGACATGCAGGAATTTTTCCAGCCAGTTCCAGTAAACGATCTGCAAAAACTCGTGGCAGGCTGGAATGATGATTCATATATCAAGCAGCGCGCCCTGGAATTCTCATCACGTTACTCACAAGATACTGATGCCGTGGTGCTGCTTCCCGCCGCTTCAAACTTCATGTGCGACATACGCGACAATATCAAAAGTGATAAGCGTGGGACGCGACGCACGAGTGCGATGAAATTGAGCCTACGCCTGGAGGAACTTATTTTTCAGCAGGCGGGTCAATGGGAACCCGTAACGGTGCGGGAGCATCTGGACAAGATCTTCTATTTATCCCAGGCACTTGCCAGTGCTGGCTATGCAGAACGCTGGGAATGGCAGGCGATCGAGCCAGAACTATTTGTCACAGCTGGCCAGACCATGCAAGCACACGAGTTGCAGGATTTTATAGCGGCAGCCCGCAGCCAGGTCGAGTGGGGAACTGGAATGGTCAATGCAATCTATGGCGATGTTATCGAGGAATATGTGGGCTTTGAGCCGCTCGCCTACGGGTTTCTGGACGATCGCGTGCGCAGCTCGCTGCTATTGCCGCTGGGCGATGCAATAGGTCAGCTGGGGGCGCTTGTAAACAGGCAGATAGGTATGATTAGCCAGATTGCTAGAGTGGACAATCCTAGCACCGTGCGCGGCCTGAACCCTGGTTATACGCAGGGCAAACTGGTCGTGGTTTCTGGAAATGCAGAGGGGATAAATGTGGATGCAGATAAGATCTATCTTTTTGACCACCCGCCCAGTGACCTTAAACCGGTGGCGGGAATCGCTACCGTGAGCGAGGGCAATCTTGTATCACACGTACAGCTACTTGCCCGCAATCTGGGAATCCCTAATGCCGCGATTTCCACAGATAACCTCAATGACCTCAGATCCCTGGATGGGGAGGATGTCTTCTATGCCGTGAGCAATAGCGGCACGGTTGTTCTCAAACCCGCGCAGGACATGACAGATCAGGAGCGTAACCTATTCAACAAGAATGACCGTAAGGAACGCCAGACCATCCGCATTCCAGAGGGCAAGCTCAAGCTGGACGGTAAATTACCCATTGATATGGCGGCTGTGGGCAGCGAGGATAGTGGGATTTTATGTGGTCCCAAGGCAGCAAATCTAGGCCAGCTCAAACAGATGTTTCCAGATAAGGTCGTGAATGGGGTCGTGATTCCGTTTGGGGTTTTCCGCGACCACATGGATCAGGCGATGCCGGGACAGGTAGGTAGTTACTGGGATTTTTTGATTTCCGCTTTCGCGAAAGCGGAACAGTTCAAATTGATCAATGACGACCAGCAAGCAGAAACCTATATGTTGCAACAACTCGCCACGTTGCGGGATGCGATCAATAAAATGCCTTTAAAGCCCGATTTTCTAAACGCTCTGGAAAATGATTTCAGGAATATCTTGGGCGGCAATTTGGGCAACGTACCCGTCTTCTTACGTAGTGATACAAACATGGAAGATCTGGAGGAATTCACGGGAGCGGGATTGAACCTGACTGTTTTTAATGCAGTAAACCGTGACAAGATCCTCAACGGCATACGCGATGTGTGGGCAAGTCCATATACAGAACGCAGTTTCAAATGGCGCCAGGTCTATCTGGAGAATCCTGAGAATGTGTATCCATCGATTTTGGTCATTCCTACCGTGGATGTGGATTACAGCGGCGTGCTGATCACAAAGGATTTTCTCAACAACGAGAAAGGCAGCATCACCGTGGCAATGAGTAGGGGAGCGGGTGGAGCAGTGGATGGCCAGGCGGCAGAAACCTATATAATTAACAAGGACGGAAATGGTAGGCTGATATCACCCGCCCGCGAGAATAAGATGCGCAAGCTTCCCGCCACGGGAGGTAGCGTGATGGAACAGGTGGATTTTGACCAGCGTATCCTGAGTCCAGCAGAATTAAAAAAGATGCGCGCCTTTGCAGAAGAGGTGCATCAGACCATGCCTGGGTCAAAAGATGGCAGCTATAGCGGCGCGTGGGATATTGAATTGGGGTTTAAGGACGGGAAACTATATCTTTTCCAGATCAGGCCTTTTGTCGAGAACAACCAGGCGGTGAATTCAGAATACCTCAATAGCATCGACGAGAACATTGACCTCAACACCCAGCTTTATATCAATCGTGAAATAGAACTATGAAAACCCTAAACCGACTTTTTCTCTTGCCTCTCGTGGCGATGGTAGTACTAGCTTTCTACCCGATTGATGGTTATGAGAAAACTGGCATCAAGCGACTGAAAAGACTTGAAAAAACACTGGATAGCACGATTACTGAGCGTTTTCTAAAACCCGGGTCTTTTAAAAAGCATGATGAGATGACTCTCTGGCTATGTGAAATAAAAGACAGCGTGCAGGAAATCATGACTGAGGATGATGAGTTCCAGAAAGAAATGAGAGGTCTTTTTCCCAGCCGTTCTGGCTATGGGATAACCGTGCTGGACATGACTGATCCAGATGATATGCGCTATGCGCAATTGAATGAGACCACTGGCTTCCAGCCAGGCAGCGTGGGGAAAATTGTTGTGGCCACCGCGCTGTTCAATGAGTTGAAAAAGCTGTGCCCGGAAGATCTTGCCATACGTACTCGATTGCTACGGGAGAAAATCGTGCGGTCTGGCAACTGGGGATTGTATGACCACCACACCATTCCTGTTTATGACGTGGAAAAGGATACCTTTAAAAAACGCCAAGTCGTTGCCAGTGATGAATTTTCATTATACGAGTGGCTGGATCATATGATGAGCGTGAGCAACAACGGTGCAGCTAGTATCGTATGGCGAGAAGCATTGCTGATGAATGTTTTTAAGGGCGCATATTTTGGACTGACCCAAGAAGAAGCAGACGAGTACTTCAAGAATACAGACCGCAAGGAAATCACAGACAGGGCCATTGATCTAGTTAATCAGCCGTTGCGGGATCTGGGAATCACGAGTGATGAATGGCGGCTGGGCAGTTTTTTTACCAATGGTGCAGATAAGTTTGTAGGCAGCAAGGGCGGCAGCATAGGTACGCCTAAAGGCCTTATGAAATATTGTATCAAACTAGAAAAAGGCGAGGTCATTGATCGTCCCACAAGCCTAGAGATCAAGCGATTACTCTACATGACAGATCGCAGGATACGGTACGGGGCAAGTCCCGCTCTGGATGACGCCGCGGTTTATTTTAAATCAGGAAGTTTTTATAGTTGTGACCGCAGCAAACCTACCTACTGTGCAGATTATGCGGGGAACAAGTTCAATTACATGAACAGCGTTTGTATCGTAGAACATCCCAACGGCGTGAATTATATCGTGTGTCTAGAAAGTAATATTTTGAGTAAGAATAGCGCTAGCGATCATTTGTATTTGGCTAGTGCGATCGACAAGGCAATTCAGAAAAAACATGTCTCCGCCGTGCAATAATAGGTGGCAAATTATTGTTGTTCAGAAAATTGTATCTTTTCGTTTCTTAATGTATTGTCATGAGCAGATTCGTCCTTGTACTTTTCGTCGCCACATCCATCATTTCGTGTGAAACAGAAAAGTCTGAAGAAATCCCGACGGACTACAATAATCTTTTGTTCTATGATATGGATGAAGATCCCATGACTATAGAAGAAATCATGGCCACATGGAATAAACGGTTAGAAGAAGAAAACACGGGGACGTCTATCAATAGCATAGGCACATATGAAATTACCGACGAGGAAACTGGCAAAAAAACGGATGTATTAATTGGCATCTGCAATGATACTAAAGTCACTACTGCTGCTATTCTGGAAAAGTACAAAGGTGGTTTTAAATTAAACAACAGAACCACTACTTGCGTAGGTTGTACAGCTAGGAAGTCCTTGCGTTTGCTGGATGGTCATTTTGCCTGCAATGGTAAGGATGACGAGGACTGCACTAAAATCTCTACTGCGACCGTAGTTAATTGAGAATTACGCTTTCGCGAAAGCTTAATATGGACTATCCCTTTCAAACGTATAATATCTTATCACTCAACCAACTTTCCAGCACCCGTTTTTTCTTTATGGATCTGATCGTGAATGAAGATAACATCGCTATTGCGATGGGAACACTGGAAATACAAACGCACCAAAACATAAAGTTGCTCAAGTGTTCCTTAAACGTGGGAATCAGTAAAATAAATCCAGTCCAGTAAATTACCAGAAGAGCCGGGTTATGGGCAACCAGTAAAGCCAAGCAGCAGCAGAATAGAACAGCCAGACCCATAAGAAGTAAATTGGATTGCCTTTTGTGCATTGCTGCTTAGGATGACCGAAAGTAGTAAAAGAGCAATCAGATTCAATTTGCACAGGGTAGGTAGTTTATAGATATACCCTTTTGATGCACGATATGTAAAATGTTACAGGATCTGTTCTTTTCTCTTTTGGAATTTTAAGCAGCCTGTTTCCATTCCTACTCTTTTCTAAATTCAGGATAGTACTGTTTAATCAAGACTGGAAACTTTTGAATATCACCTGATGCTACTGTCGGATCTTCCAGAATACAAGCTTCTTTAATTGCATCTGCAGCGTTTATCTTAATTTTTGAAACCTGATACCAGACACTAGGATGCGCAGGATACTCATTTTTCCAGATTTCTTTAAAGGCAACGGGATTTGTAGGCGTCGTATCACACAACGCGCTTGGATCCATTTGATCATTATGGGTTAGGAAAATATATTTCGTTTTAACGAGCGCCGTTGTGGGTTAAGGCGGTGCTTTGGTCTTAACAGAGACTAGTATGACAGATGCGTCTGCTGGGGTTTCTTGCGCGTTTGCTATTGCACTGCACACTAGAAACAGGATAAGGGATGATAAGTAATTCATGATTTTAAGTTTCCATAAAGTTACAAAATCCTACAAAACCCTATAGAGCTGTGGTTTAAACACAAAAAAAAGCCTGACAGGAAATCCCATCAGGCTTGTACTATTGTCAAAAGCTTTCTAGTTATTCAGCGCCTCTGCACCACCTACGATTTCTAGGATCTCGTTTGTAATGGCTGCTTGTCTCGCCTTGTTGTAGGTCAGTTTCAGCTGGTCACGTAATTCGGTAGCGTTATCGGTTGCTTTGTGCATGGCCGTCATACGTGCGCCGTGCTCACTGGCAAATGAATCACGTACTGCTTTGTACAGCTGCATTTTTAAAGACTTGGGAATCAATTCTTCTACGATCTCTTCTTTGGATGGTTCAAAAATGTAATCCTGGTCTTTTTGTGCTTGCAGAGCCTCCTCGTCCTGAGCTACTGGCTTAAGTGGCAAAAAGTCCTCTGTACGTACGATCTGGGTAGCGGCATTTTTAAAGCTGTTGTACACGAGGATGATCTTATCAAATTCTTGGTTTGTAAAAAGCTCCATCAACTCTTCAGCGATTACCTCTACGTTCTCATAGTTGACGTCTTCAAAAAGATCGCTCTTGTTGCTCTGGACGTTGCTATCCTTGCTTACAAAGTCATTTGCTTTCTTACCAATCGCCATGTAGGATACAGCCGCATTTTGCAACTCGTTCTGGTTCAAACGTATTAATTCTTTGATGATATTTGTGTTGAAAGCTCCAGCCAGACCACGATTAGAAGTAATTGCAACTACCAGCACCCGATCCAGCTCGCGCTGTGCGGTGTACTGGCTTCCAGCCTCACCCTCTAGCGTTGCGCTCAGGTTCTGTAATATCTCAGTCAGTTTATCAGAATAAGGGCGCATGGCGGTAATCGCATCCTGCGCTTTCTTCAACTTGGCCGCACTTACCATTTTCATGGCACTAGTAATCTGCATCGTAGAGGATACGCTGCTGATTCTATTTCTGATCTCTTTTAAGTTAGCCATTTTTCAAGTTATGAGTTATGAGTGCTGAGTTATGAGTTTTTTATTATTGCTACTAGAATTCTAATCAACTCCTCACACCTATCCAATAATCCTTCTGGTACTTTCCTATCCCGTAGCTTCTAGGATTTCAAGCCAGAATTTCGTTTCGTCTGCCTCTTTCAGTGCAATTCCAAACTTGTTTTTAAAATCTTTGGTGCTTACACCTCTTTGAGCCTCTCTGGTATTAGCTCCTATGCTTGTCCCGCTTTTCAGTAGTTGAGACGCAAGCTCAAAATCCTTATTTCGTTTAAGTTCATCACAATAATGGACGATATCACAAGCAAAATCAAAACTCTTTATGCGTATAGGACTATTCTCGTGTTTCATCGATTAAGAATTTGTTCAGATGAGTCGACTCATAACTCATAACTCTGAACTCAGAACTTGAAGTTAGTACCGCGAGGAAAGATCTTTTGCCACACTAGTCAACGTATCGATTACCTCATCGGTTAATTTACCTGACTTAACTGTATCAAGTGTACCGCGATGCTTAGCATTCAATAGCTCGATATAATCCTTTTCAAATTCTTTTACCTTTTCGACTGGTACGTTGCGCAGCAAGTTTTTTGAACCTGCGTAAATAATCGCTACCTGATCTTCTACGGTGTAAGGGTTGTTTTGCGCTTGCTTTAAAATCTCCACGTTGCGCTTTCCTTTTTCAATAATGTTTAAGGTAGCAGCGTCTAGGTCAGAACCGAATTTCGCGAAAGCTTCCAGCTCACGATACTGCGCCTGATCCAGTTTCAAAGTACCAGATACCTTCTTCATGGACTTGATCTGTGCAGATCCACCCACACGAGAAACCGAGATACCCACGTTAATCGCAGGACGCACGCCCGAGTTGAAGAGGTCAGATTCTAGGAAGATCTGTCCATCTGTAATCGAGATTACGTTTGTAGGGATATAAGCAGATACGTCACCCGCCTGTGTTTCAATAATAGGCAGGGCTGTTAAAGAACCACCACCTTTTACCATAGGTCTCAGGCTGTCAGGCAAATCATTCATCTCCTGGGCAATGTTGTCATCGTTAATGACTTTTGCCGCACGCTCGAGTAATCTTGAGTGTAGGTAGAAAACGTCACCAGGATACGCCTCACGCCCTGGTGGACGACGTAGCAAGAGTGAAACCTCACGGTAAGCTACCGCCTGCTTAGATAAATCATCATAAACAATCAATGCAGGACGACCCGTATCACGGAAGTATTCACCTATCGCCGCACCAGCAAATGGTGCATATACCTGCATGGGAGCAGGGTCTGATGCGTTTGCCGCAACGATGGTTGTATAGGCAAGTGCGCCGGCATCTTCAAGAACCTTGGCAATTCCAGCAACCGTAGATGCTTTCTGGCCTATGGCAACATAGATACAATATACTGGCTCGCCGGCATCATAAAATTCTTTTTGGTTGATGATGGTGTCGATACACACGGTAGATTTCCCCGTCTGGCGGTCACCGATCACGAGCTCACGCTGTCCACGGCCTATAGGTATCATCGCATCAATCGCCTTGATACCCGTTTGCATGGGCTCAGTTACTGGCTGGCGATAGATTACCCCAGGTGCCTTGCGTTCCAGTGGCATTTCATAAAGCTCACCTTCTAGAGCGCCTTTACCGTCGATGGGCTCGCCCAGCGTATTTACCACACGACCCACAATACCTTCACCTACTTTAAGTGATGCGATGCGTTGCGTGCGCTTTACGGTATCTCCCTCACTGATTTCGGTAGATGGCCCAGTAGAACCACACCTACGTTATCTTCTTCCAGGTTCAATACGATACCTTCCAGGCCGCTATCAAAAGAAACAAGTTCACCATACTGGGCATTAGATAGGCCGTAAACACGGGCGATACCATCCCCCACGGTAAGTACGGTTCCTACCTCATCAAGCGACGCCGTAGCGTCAAATCCTGATAACTGTTGCTTAAGTATTGCAGATACTTCTGCTGGATTCACTTCTGCCATGTTGCTACTTTTACTATTGTTCCCTTGCGGGTAATTTTATGTTGTACGCTTTCGCGAAAGCGTAAAAAGTTCAATCTATCTAAACAGCAAACGTCCTCTTGAGCTCGCTGAAATTATTCTGTACACTCGCGTTGATCTCCTTATCGCCCACACGTAGGATAAATCCACCCATGATGCTGGGATCGACTTTTTTGACCAGTGAAATATCCTGTCCTGCAATTTCTTTTGCCTTGGCAAGAATCTTTGCTTCCAGCGCGGGAGTAATCTCTACGGCGGTGGTCACGGTTGCAATCTCGCGCTTATTCATATCCTCATACATGACTACATAGCTGGTTGCTACGTCTTCAAGGATATCTGCACGGTTGTTATCTACCAGTAGATCGAGCAAGCCCTGTGTGATACCGTTAGTGGATTTGAACACCGCCTTTAAACCGGCACGCTTGTTATCTCCCTTAACCAATGGACTGGTCAGGAAACTGCGCAAATCTTTGCTTTTAGAAACAGTTCCCAGGATACTCTTCATATCCTCGTTTACTACATCAGCCTGCTGCTTGTCCTGGGCGATGCTCAGAACGGCTTTGGCATAACGGGAAGAGGCGCGTGATAATCTCATGGGTTATACGTTTGCTTCTGCTAGCATTTTATCGATGAGTGCCAGCTGGGCGTCTTTTTCAGACAACTCCTTGCGGGTCACTTTTTCTGCAATCTCAATAGATAATTCGGCTACCTGTGCTTTGATATCTGCTAGGGCAGCTTTCTTTTCTGCCTCGATGGCTTCCTGGGCGCTGATCATGATCTTGTCTGCTTTTGCCTGCGCATCTGCACCAGCGTCTGCAATCATTTTTTCCTTGATCTCCCTGGCTTCTTTAATCATAATGTCACGCTGCTCACGGGCTTCTTTTGCAGCAGCCTCGTTGCTGGCCTGTAGTTGTGCCATTTCCAGCTTTGCTCTTTCTGCAGCGGCAAGTGCATCTGCGATTCCAGATTCCCGCTCATCCAGAGATGCGAGAATAGGTTTCCATGCAAATTTTCCCATCAGTACGATCAGTACGACCAGAATGATGGCGGTCATTATAAATAACCCTGGTGAAAAATCTTCTAACATAATTCTATTAGCTCAATACTAGTGTAAATCAATGGTTTAAAAATACAACCTGTGACCAACCGTCACAGGTTGCATTTCTAATTCTGCAGTGCGTTCTAGAGTACTTGACCTAGAATAAGTGCACCAAAGCCTAGCCCTTCAAGAAGTGCTGCAATAATGATCATCGCAGTCTGGATTTTTCCAGCTGCTTCAGGTTGACGGGCGATAGCTTCCATAGCTTTTCCACCTATCATACCTAGACCGATACCACCACCGATTACGACAAGGCCTGCTCCTACTAAATTGTACATAACAATTGATTTAAAAATTAATAAAAAACTCTACTATATAAAACGTTCTCTTACCTCATCAATATCATCCTCTGGCATATGCTCATGTTCCTCATGATCATGTTCTGCCACCGCCATACCTATAAACAAGGCAGAGAGCATGGTAAAAATGAATGCCTGTAAAAAGGCGACCAGTAACTCAATCACCATAATAAATGCAGCTAGAACAAAGGAAACCCCTGTGGAGCCCACAGCGCCAAATTGATCTTTCAACGTAATCATTAGGGCGATAAGACTCATCAAAACAAAGTGCCCAGCCGTAATGTTTGCAAACAGACGCATCAATAATGAGAAAGGCTTGATCAACAAAAAGCCCACCAGCTCGATTACCGCGAGTACTGGTTTAAATATTACTGGAATACCTGGCATCCACAACATGTGTCCCCAAAATTCCATGTTACCGCTGAATAGGTAGATAACCAGCGTAAAAACCGCTAAGCATGCCGTTACTGCCAACTGACCTGAAATGTTAAAGCCTAGTGGCGTAAGGCCTAGTAGGTTTGCAATCCATATAAGGAAGAATACGGTAAGCAGATAAGGCATGAACTTCTTATGCTTTTGCTCCCCTATGTTAGGACGTGCGATCTCGTCCCTGATATAAATCACCAAAGGCTCCAAAACGCGCCCAAAACCAATCGGTATTTTTCTTTTCTTGTATTGTCTTGCAAGACGACCAAACCAGAATACAAGCAACAAACCGATAACCAGTAGGCCGAAAACAGATTTGGTTATAGAAAAGTCCAGCACCTTTGCGGCATTGGTAGGGTGGTGTTCTGCATCAAAAGCAACCGTGGTAGCACCATCCTGCATCTCGTAGATCTTACTGTGTAATTTAACCAGTGTAACGTTCCCTATTTCAACCAGCACCTCACCATCATCATCGTGGTGGAATTCTGAAGACATAAATACTTTCAATCCACCAGTGGTCCACACGATGACCGGCAGCTGGAAACCTACATGGAGACGCTCGTTTGCATCGTTAGTATAGGAAAAAAGGTGAAAGTCGTGAGAATCCTTTAAGTGGTGTGCAATGTAGTCGTTGATCTCTTCAGAGGTGTTGACCTTGCCGCCATCTTCTTCCAGTACATGCGCATAGTGGCTATCATCCTCGTCTGGATCCTGAGCCTGAATAGCTGTAAACCCTAAAAGAAATAATAGAACGAAAGCTGTTTTTAATCTTGCTGCACTCATGTAATACCTCTTGTTAGATAGGTCTGTAAATTCGGGTGCAAATGTATGAATAAAATCAATCGGAAAGTCCCCACGCCACAAGTTAAATTATGCGGTGTCCCGTTCTATTCCATAACGGCTTAATTAATTATTGTTGAGCCATTTAAGAACCATCCCTATTTCTAGGAAAAGATAGATAAAATACGGTGCCATAAAACCAACTACCTGCAATATGGGCAGCTTAGGTTCTGAGAACAGTAATTCTGGAAAGAGGAAGAGTATTAATCCCAGTTTCAAGCTCATCAGGATCAAGAAACCCAGCGCCAGCTTTTCTGGCATTTTTATTTGCATCCACCTTAAGACAAATACCGTCACCATGGTGGCAAACCCAAAGAAAGTGTAGATTTCCCATAGCGGGATCGCTGGGCTTTCTACGATTAAGCTGTGTATGGTAAATGAGATAATGGTGGTGATGGTGGTAACCAGCACCAGTGCCAGAAAAAATCTTTTCACGCGATCTGCTTGTCGCCGTTTATTTGTGGTAGGGAAACGGTACCGTCATTCCTTTTACTGATCTTGCAAATGGCCTCTACCTTGCCACCGTCCTCCACCTGTAGGCTGCCGGCGGTTATTTTTCCAGCGAGCTGGGCGGTGCTTTTGATAAGGAGATGCCCGTTGACTTTAATGATTCCAGTCACTTTTCCCGCGATACAGGCACTCTCGCAGGTCAGGTCGCCCTCTATCGCACTTTCTTTACCCATGACCACTTTTGCGGTGGTAGTCAGGCTACCGTTCAATCCACCGTCCAGTCTGAAGTTGTTCTCACTTTTAATGTCACCGCTTATCTGGGTTCCCTTGCCTATCGACTCCTGATAATCACTCTTGCGCTTTGAATTTTTGTTGAACATGGTGGATGGTTTTAGTGGTTTCTAATTGGTTTACTGCATATTTTGCTCGTAATCGTCTAGATTTTTAAATGCCTGAATGGTTTTGTAATTCACGGTGGCAATGGCGATAGATGGTCTGGTGATTTCAAAGTCACTATCCTTGAGGGAATCTGCCAGGCCTGTCGCTCCCAGTTTGGAATTTAATCCATGTACCACCAGAAAGGACTGGTTCTCATCATACTTGTCGATAGAGATTCTAAATCCATAGTCACGTTCTGTATTGTAGGCGATAATCTGCTCTCGCAATGCTTCTGCTGCCGGTATATCTGAGTTGTCAAATTTGAAGACTAGTTTAAAATCCGTAAGGCCATCCTCTGGAGTAAAGCTTTCCTTGATCCCCATTTTTTGGGAATCCTTGAGCAACTGCTGTGCACTCTTGCCAAATTCCGTATTAGGGTAATTGAGCGCCACCTTATCCAGCCCCTCGCGGTATGCATTTACGCCATACAATCTTCCTGCGGCAAACGCCTTGAGCAGTTCCAGCCTGGGCACGATCTTATCACCGCTGAAAACCTCGATATATCTATCTGCCTGGGTGATCACGGTCTTGTAATCCTGTTTTTCGTAGGACTTGTACAATTTTTTATATACCGCGTCTGGATTGCTTTCATCGTCCAGTTTGCTGCTGGGATCCCTGAGCAATTGCGCATATCGGGTTTCTGGGAACTCTTGTATGATGCGGTTTTTTAGCTGTTCCGCTTTCGCGAAAGCGTCATCCTTATAAATCAAATACAAATTATACAGCGCCGGTAACAGCAACCTGTCATCTGGATCAAAGTCCAGTAGGGTATTGAACCGGTCGATGGCGAGATCGTTGCGCTTGAACTTCTCTTTATATATGACGCCCAGTTTGTAGTAGGCCTGCTCGCGCGCGAGCTGTATGCTGTCCAGCGCGGGTTGCTCTGTGGGAAGTTGATCTGTATAAAAAGTCGTGGTGTATTCTGGCTTGAGCTCCTTTTCCAGTTCCTCTGCAGATTCTGGCAAGGTAATATCGTCAGGGCCGCTGGCCTTGCTCGCCAGGCGCCAGTTGTCTGTCAGTGGGCGCTGTCCCCACCTGTTCTGGAATGCCTGCTTGCCGCGAGCCACCGTCTGTGGATTATAAAAATAAAAGCTGCTACCGCTATTCCTGCTGCTGGGGCCTATCACAGGAGCAACGGGTGGTGGCGGTATGCCTCCCGCGCCGGCCTTACCGTTTGCTGTGACCTGATTGCCACTTAACCTGCCCAGTTTCTGGGCATTGTTGTTGACCGTCTGGAAAGCTGATTTACCCTGCTGGGCTGCGTTTGCTGCCGCGATTTCTGCCTCTCTGGCCAGTCGTTCTTCCTCTGCAATCAACTCATCAATGTAACTCTGATAATACTGGTCTTGAGCAATATCATCCATCGCCAAAACCTCAAAAATACTATCTGCACTGCGGCGGCGCAGCTCATAGAAAATGACGTCCTCCAGGTTGTTGCGCTTTTTGCTCACGCTGCGATACTCGACTGTTTTCTTTGTATAGTTAGTGAGCGCGCTGTCAAAGTATTTCCCGGCACGTATGAATCGCGCATTGTCAAAGTTGATATTGCCCAGCGCCGTGTAGTTGTTCCCTTTCAGGTAACGATCTGGGGTACGGTTCTCACGCAGTGATTTGTTGTAGTAGTCTACTGCGCGATCTGTACTGTCCCGCCAGTCGTAATAGATGGCTTTTCTAGAATAGATATCATCCAGCCATGGACGGTTCTCACGGTTCTCTTCCAGCTCGTCCATGAGTTCTAGCAGGGCAACGCGATTGCCATTGATGGTATCAAAAAGCTTGATCTTTTGAATAAAGGCATTGACATAATAATTGCGCGGGATTTTACGATGCAGCTCAATGACACGATCGTAATATGCGATGGCGCTATCTACCTGTCCTGTTTCTGCAAATAACTGCCCGGCGATAAATTTATAACGTCCCTCTGTGTCGCGGTTTTTGGTCTGGTTTGCTGCGCGGTACATGTAAACGAGTGCGCTGTCCACCATGTCCATGTTTAGAAATGCCTGCGAGAGGGTAGAATTTACCGTTGCGAGGTCTTCCTTGTCTAGTTCTTTTTTGTTTTCGTTGAGGATTTTGCGCAGCTTTTCAATAGCAGCCTCGTTATTATCCAGGCGCATTTTTGTGCGCTGTTTCCACACCTCTGCCATGTAGAACGAGTTGCTCTCTGGCATGAATTGCAGGATATAGTTAAAAGCTTCCTGCGCCTGTATGTACCGCTGATCGTAGTAACGCGCCTTGCCCAGCAGCATATATGCCTCATCGATCTGCGGATTATATTCCGTCCCATCGATGAGTATGGAGTGTTTTTGAACGGCTTTTACGGCTTTTTCTTCTGCGCGTTCAAAATTTGGATTTGATTCTTTCTGGCCGGGGAGGAACGTCTCTTCTCGTTTTGCGATGCGTTCAGTAGGCAGGACACGCCAGTAGTCATCCTGATAGGTGAGTTCCAGTTCTTCCAGTCCAGCTTCCAGTGCAAGATTGCCATTATAAAGCACATTATATTCTGTGCCCACGGCGTGCAGGTTGCGGCTCACGCGGGTATTGCGCTTGCGGCTGCAGCCCACTACCACGAGAACTAAAAGAAAAGTAAAAAATATTCCCTTGATAAGAGGTCTCAAACTAATAGGATCTTTCAGACACTAACTATCGTAATCTCTGATTATTGCTCAGGTGTCAAAAATAAGGGTTTTGTGTTTCTTATAGTTTGCGCTTTCGCGAAAGCGTAATTCTCAAACAACTATGACCAATCCTCAAAATCTACAAGTGTATCTGTTATCTATTAACAACCATCCTGCCTGTATAGTTCAGGTTCCCATTAGTGATTTGGACGAGGTAAATACCATTGTTGAGCTCACTAATGCCGCTTATCGTCAGGATACCAGAACCATCGTGGATCAGATTTTTACTTTTGACTAGTTGACCTAAGCTGTTGTAAATCTTGTAATCAACACTGTCTGAGTCATTGATGTTGCCCAGTCGTATCTTGAGCACGTCTGATGCAATAGGATTAGGATACATGGTGAATTTATCAGTTGTCGCTGTTTCCAATCCTAGCGTTTTCATTTCAAATACTAATTGAAATCTGTCTGGAGCGTAGGTTGCAGGATTACTGGTGTCGATTGTAAAGTCTACAGTAGTGTAGGTGTTGCCATTGCCAGGGACGATTTCTGTCATGGTATTTGTAAATCTATCTTTGATATAGGCGCGCACCGTAGGCAAATCATCTAGAGTAGTGGCAAACGTGTAATTTGTATTTCTGAATCGAGTAATATCAAGATTGACTACCTCATCTGCCATAGGGAGTGGTCTTCTTTCAATAGCCAAAAGGCTGCCGTCAGAATGAGAGATAGCCATGTTTTCATCCAGATTCCCAAACTTAATAGCATCATTCAAGTCCACAGCAAGGTTTTCTGTGGGATCAAACTTCATGATTAGCCCATCCATGGCTTTGTCACCACTTGAGAAAGCTGTGGTGTCAAACAGGGATAACTTCAAATACTGGGAGGCATTTGAAGTAGATAAAACGCCTAAGTTCTCACTGCCACTAACCTTATCAGATTCTTCAAACAACACTGTGGACATTCCGGCTCCCGTTTGTTGTAAAAACACACCTTGCCCTGGTTCTAGAATCTTACCTGCGCTACCCACAGTACCAGTGCCAGAAGATATTTCTATAGTTGTATATGCGCCTCTCATGTTCACGGTAGGATCCCAGTAGTACATATCTCCCGCGAGATTATTTTTTACAGTCAGGTTCATATCTACTCGGGATTGATAGGGATTAGCCAGTGCCATAA
This sequence comes from uncultured Flavobacteriaceae bacterium, assembly GCA_963740155.1. Classification (GTDB taxonomy): domain Bacteria; phylum Bacteroidota; class Bacteroidia; order Flavobacteriales; family Flavobacteriaceae; genus Nonlabens. Next base: position 463,216 of record CAVUDE010000007.1, read on the forward strand.
AACCAGCGGTGGAAGTTCCGTTTAAAGTTTTTGGCCCTGTTGTTAAAATACCTTTGGATCTTAAGGTTGCCGTTGAGTGTTCACTAGAGTTGAAAGAGAGATTAGTTATTCTATCGCCTCTTACGAGAACTCTCAAGAACTTACCAGTTTCAAATAGTTCATTTTGTGTGTCGAGGATGGCACCCCACCTGGAATTGATTTGATCCCATTCATAAAGACTGGGATTTCCAGATGTGGTAAGATCCAGACCTGTGGTTGCGTCTATAGTATTTGGGACACCTATCAATCCTGTGATATGTGTTCCAAAGCCATTGTCATTTGTGCCACTTTCTTGCCACCCATCATAAACACTTTGTCCACCCACGGTAGAACCTATGAAGCGGTATGCCCTATTGCCTGATGGAATAAATCGTTCTACCACTACCTCTCCACTTATGGTGCCTGTACCCAGAATCTTATTAATCATTCCCGTGCCTTGCGCTGAACTCTTCATCGTAAGGGCATCGTTTGTTGTGAATACGCCACTAGTCAAAGTGAGACTTTTGTTGATCCCATGGGAATTGTTGATAGTTACACCGGCAGAATTGTCTATTTCTAGATGATCTATCGATCCATTACCAGTGATACTTTGACCATTAGTGGATCTAAGAATATACGCTTGTGTGCCAGCAAGTTTCCCATGGTTAATGAGCTCGCCGTTTATCATTACAGATCCTGTAGTAGAGGATAGAATTGCTCCTTCTTCCGTAAAAATGCTGTTTACAGCGATGGAGCTACTTAGTGATGGTGAGGAGTTTCCTTTAACGATGTAGAGCCTGTCAGCATCGGTAATATTTCCCTCTGGGTTATTTCTCCAGCTATCACCATCCCACAGGTAAGGTGTTGCAGTGCAGTAGATATTTGCGATAAACCCTTGTGCAGCAGTTAGACTACTAAAAGTTTTAAGTTCGATTGTAACACATCCTGATGGGTTAGTGGCTGCGATGACCCTGTTTTTGAGGTTATAAGTTCCTCCCTCATCGTCAAAACAAAACTGATTGTTGCCACTAGGGGTACGGAAAAAGGTAGCGCTCGTGTCTTTACCATCATAAATTCTCAGGTACTCAACACACCCATTGCCACCAGCGCTTTGTAAGTTGAGCTTGCTGAAATCCAGAATGACTGTTTCGCCAGGCGTGCTAGGGCATATGGTATACACATTACTTCCATTGTTGCTGGTATTGTTAGATACTACACCTATGCCGCAATAATCAATTAAGGTGGTAAAAGACGTTACATCAGACCATTTACTCAAATCACCTGGATTGCAAATTGCTCGCACATAGACATCATATATTGTGTTCTCAGTTAGGTTTGAGATAGTTTGGCTGATGGTAGTACTAATCAGCGATGTCCCAGTACCTAACGTAAAACCACTAGGCCCGTATTGAAGTTCCCACTGTGTTTCCCCGCTACCTCCTGACACCCAGGAAACTTGTGCGGTGGTTAATTCCTGATTGACTGCAACTTGCGGTGGCGCTACACAGGTAGGAATGACTTCCCAGACAATATTGTCAATATTTACTTGAGTGAAAGCCTGGGTCATTACCCTACTGAATCCTATATATTTATCTGTACCAGAGTAAGAACTGAAATCGACTGTGAAATTTTGATAACCAGTAGAAAGATCTAACGTTGAAAAAGCAGTGAAACTTGATACATCGCTAGGATTAGACATAGTTCCCACTATAAGATCCTGAGAAGCGCTGGTGGCTTGAGCTTCAAGTTCTAATCGATAGTTTCCAGCTGAAATAGTGGTAAGAAATGGTGTGACCAGAACCATACTCCCGCTGCTAGAACCACTATTGTTCATATTGATGACCTTGCCGCCATTTATATTGCGCACATTGAAATCTGCAAAGAAATCAGTGCCTGGTTTCAAAGCTGTCCAACAGTTAGGTATAGTGCCTAGTGAAACAGACTCAAAGTTTTCATCCAGATCGCTAAGAGCACCACATGATGTCGTGAAGGAAATTAAGGTTGAATCGCTTTGATCAGTCGGGCTACAGACAGCAGTAACGTAAACGTCATAGGCGGTAGCAGCTTCTAGATTTGTAATGTTGAAGGACGGAGTTGTCACACTTACGATAGTGCCGTTTCCTACTGTAAATCCTGAAATACCGTATTCAACATTCCAGTTTCCCTCACCGCTCCCACCACTGGTCCAGCTCAAGTCTGCTGCGGTATCTGATACATTCCGAATATCCAATGATACAGGTGCCTTGCAGGTAGGGATGGTTCTCCAAATCACATTGTCGATATTTACACTTGTGAAGGTTGACGTTGCGATTCTCTTAAGACCTACGTATCGATCAGTACCCGTATAACTTGAAAAATCTTGAGTAAAAGATTGATAGGTCGTGCTCACATCTTTAGTTGCTAATGCGATAAATGTAGAAGCATCAGTAGGGTCAGCTAATGTTCCTACGATAATATCTTGGGTTGCGGTAATGGGCGATCGAGCATCAAAAAGCAATTCATGTGTCCCAGAGGTAAGATTTGACATTTCTGGCAAAACGAGAATTATATCTCCAGAAGTTGAGCTACCCTGATACATTCTTATTTCTGTATTTGCATCTGTGTTATTAAAACTGGTTTCTACTGCTGGTGGGGTGGATGCACCCATAGGTACGAGTGATGACCAGCATAGGGGTAGATCCGGTTCATTTACATTTTCAAAATCTTCATTGAAATTTGTTACGGCCAGGCAATCCGTTGTAAAGGAAACAGGGCCAGTCCACGTACTTGCATCGCCACCTCCACAATCAGATCTAACGTAAACATCATAGCTCGTGGAGTCATTCAGGCTAGTTATCTGTGCAGTAGTTGCGTTCAGATTGTTTATTGCCGTACCTGATCCCAGAGTGAAACCTGTAACTCCATATTCCAGGTTCCACAAGGTAGCGGTTCCATTTTCTACCCAGTTTACATCTGCACTATTAGTACTGTTATTAGAGATTACAATAGTTGACGGTGGCGGGCATGTGGGAATATCAGAAACATTAAAATTATCAATAAACAGATCATTATCTGAATCATCATTTGTAGTCTCACCATACAACCCAATTTTTATAGTTCCTGAATAAGCGCTTAGGTTGATGGTGACTGACTCTCCTGTAGGTGATATATTATTGTAAACATCTGTAGAGCCAGTATTGTCCCATCGCTTTAATACGTTTGCACTGGTTCACGTAACCCCATCATCTAAAGAGATGACTACGGCAAACAAATCATCAAAACCAGAGAAGGTATCAGCTGGGCCAGTCCCAAAATATTCCGTAAGCGCGATATCAAAACTGAGCTGTTGATTACCGTTCAATACAAAACTGGGGGAAATATACCATTCATAAAAATCGTCACTATAGATGTTAAGGTAAGCTGCATTATTGCTGCCAGTATTCCCAAAATTTCCAAATGTCCACTCTGAGGACGTATCTGTAAAAACTGTATTTATAGAGAGCTCACCTTGCGCACCCTGCCAGCAATCTGGATCAGTTGTAAAGGTTTCAAGGTAGGGTAGATCGATGCTGCCGCAAGCCGTTTTAAATGTCAGGGGATTAGTCCAGATACTCTCTTCACCCATCCCGCAATCTGCCTTGATATAAACATCATATTCTGTTGAGCTGCTCAAATTACTTATCACATAGGAATTACTGCTCACATCTTGAACCATCATGCCACTACCTCTTGCAAAACCGGTAGGTCCGTATTCAATATCCCAGGCGACCGCTGTACCTGTTTGATTCCAATCTATTTGAGCACTAGTGCTGGTAATACGTGTAGCTGAAAGATTATGTGGTGCTAGACAAGCTGTAGATTCCCATCTAATATCATCTAAAAAGACTCGAGAAAATGATTGAGTATTAACTCTGCTAAAGCCTATATAGCGGTCTGTGCCGGTGTAGGTGCTGAAATCTACCTGATACTCGTCAGAACTAAAGTTGATATCTACTGTAGCAAAAGGAGTAAATGTACTGGCATCACTACGATTAGACAGCGTCCCGACGATTAGATCCTGTGAAGAAGTGGAATTACTCGCTTGAAAACTCAAGCGGTGCGTGCCGTCTGAAAGACTAGATAACAGAGGAGATACCAGAATAACGGGATCGGTCAGATTGTTACCGTTATATAATTCTACCGCATTTGTTATAGATGATGAAATCAACCTTCTACTGGTCTCGATCTCTGGAAGGGCAGAACTGCCAGTCCCTACTAATTTACTCCAGCAACCTGGTAAGGCAGGCAGAATAACAGATTCAAAATCTTCACCAAAAGAGCTCACCGCAACACAATCCGTCTCAAACTTGAAAGGACCCACCCACTCACTGTTTTCTGTGGGACCGCATGCTGATCTTACATAAAAATCATAAGAAGTCTGGGGTGATAAATTAGTCAGTTGATACGGTTTGCCCACACCACGCAAAACAGGAATACCATTTCCCTGTCTAAAGCCGGTTGCTCCATATTCAATGTCCCATTCCGTCGCTGTACCTCGCTCATTCCAATCCAGTTCTACTGAATTATCCGTAAGATTTGATGCCATCTGATCATCTGGACTTACACAGTCTGGCTCATATATTTTAACATCATCAACAAACCATCCCGTGCGCGGGATTGCTGTAGTTGAGCTAAGCCTAAAACGTATCTTGACATTTGCAACCGCATAATTTGAAAGGTCAAACACCTCCCTTTTCCACCAGCTATTGTCATCTGGTGTGGCGGGTTCTTTTTCCCAGATGGCGTATGATTCTTCATCGAAATAGCCACGGGTATCATAATTTGACGCGCTACCGCGGTAGGCGCTTGAGGGTAGATTAAAATAGGTAGTACCACCATCAATTGATATTTGAACAGAGCTGCGATCTGAAAAATTAGTGGTTTTTGCTATTTGATAGAATTCAAAAACTGGATGGCTCGCTCCTGAAAGGTCGATGCTGGTAGTCTGGGTAAGTACGTTTAGCTGTGATTGACCATACCTATTTGCAGCACTTTGCGATCCTGTATGGTTATAATTAGTCGAGATCGTCCAGTCCACAGTATTACCTGAATCGTTGCTAAAAGCACCCAGCCCATTTTCAAAATCTTCCGATAGGTAAATTTGATTTTGACCCTGAAGGCAAAAGCATAATAGAAGGGCTGAAAGTGATAATAAATACTTCATCTATCAATTGTTTTTAAAAGAAACAAAGCTAATTGCATCAAGCAGCGAGAAATTTTATTAACAGTAATTGACTGACATTTAACGCCTACCCACATGGGTAGGTAGGCTTTCTATGGAAATAACTGCTTGTGTTGAAAATGAATCGTTGACCCTTAAACCCTTGAATCGACCATAAATAGTAGTGTTTGATCAGCAAGTGGTAAAGTGGTAAAATGAAGAAGTATTAATTGAAAAAGTATGAAGTATTTTAGTAAATAGTGATTTCGCAATTTTATAATCAGTCTATTAGGGAATCCGTATTTTATTAAGGTTTATAGCGTCTGCTTATAACCCAAATAGCCTCCTTTCACATGATGATTTTGATGACTAAACGATAGAATCGACATGATCCTAGATACTATTCAGCAGTTCAATCGCTATCACACAGGGGATGTTCCATTACCTAAATATACCAGATTAGTTTTTTTGAGTTTCCGCTTTCGCGAAAGCGGAATAAAACAAATACACCAGCAAAACATACTTTATGGACTGAGCCTGGATCAGCACAATCACTTGTTTCTCAAATTTCCGGAAAAGAATCTTTCGATCTGAAGAATACGCGACAGGCTCTATTTAGCTAAAAACAGTTTAGAAGACAATTCACCGCGCTTTTTGACACCCAGCTTCTCATAAATATTCTTAGTATGGTATTTAACCGTATTTACAGAGATTGATAGCTTTTCAGCAATCTCTCGATTAGCAAGCCCAGATATCAATTCCAGAAGCACATCTATTTCCCTGGCTGTCAAGTTATTTGATATAGCTATTTCAAGAACTTTCTCCTCTGGTAATTGCGCTCTTTGTTCTATATCGATGGTTTGAATCTGGTCTTCTAATTCAGAAATCAGTTGTAGATGGTTTTTTGTAAGTGCAGAAAACCGCCTATTCTCCTTTTGCAATAATTTCATTCTGTACACAATAGAGTAGGTGAGTACCAGCATTTCAAGGATGGATCCCATCTTGACGGTTTGAATAGTGACTGACGGCTCGCTTATACCAAAATTGAGCGGTATCATATATAGGATGGCAGAGATCCAGATCAGACAATACCCGAAAACCGTGAACTTTGCAAATCGTTGTTTAGGTAACTCTAAAATCCCCAAATACATATAATAAGATACTATGACTAGACCGATGATGTCACCCAAAGCAGAAAACAAGTAATCCCCTGAAATAATGAAAGAAGTGTAGCAGATTGCTGATAAAATCAATAACAAGCCAGTAATTATCACACTTCTAGGACGGCTCCTGTGATGGCCTAAAATCGTTGAGGCAAAAATTGCCGCAGATGCAGGGACAATAAAATGAAGAAGTGTACTTATCCAAAAGCGAAGTCGGAATGAGGTGTACAATCCCATTAAACCGTCAAAATCTGTTATGGCCAGAATGGTCAGAGCTAAAAATATCAAATAAGTCAAGAACGATTTGTCCTTAAGAGCGATGTAAAGAATCAGATTGATTAGTAATACAATAGCAACAAAACCGTAGAAAAGACCATTGAGGAATAATACCCGGCTTTCTAGACGATAAAACCGTTCTAGAGAATAAGCGCTAATCGGGAAGTAGGCCTGTTTCTTGAAAAGCACCTGAATGTAATAGCTGCTAGAATTATTCTTGATTTTATAGGAATGGTTACGCATTGTTAAGCGCTCTGGATCCTCGATTGCTTTACCGTCGCTATTAAAAAATTCAATCGACTCAATGGTGTTCCCACCTATGTCGAGAACGATCTCACTGTCTTTAAAAGTATCCTTAAGTTGCACCTTAAACCAGTACTTGCCATTTATGTAGCTCAATTTAGGATCTGATAGTGGAGTCAGGCTCGATCCACTTACTGCCTTAATGTCTAAATAGCCATCATTTGTATAGCTAACCTCTTCTACTAGATCCTCTTCTGAATGAGAAGTGCAGGACGCAAGTAAGAGAGTTGCGAAAATTAAAAATAGAATCCTGTTGAGAATGGTTAATTATTTTGATGCTTGTCTGGAAATAACCGACACTGTAATGATAATCAAATCGTAGAAATTAATTCTTGAAAATCTTACTACAAGTGTTCCATCCCCGGCTCTACATAAATAAGTTACCCCACCACAAAGTTCACCACCTTGCCTGGCACCACAATCGTCTTACGGATGGTTTTACCAGTGAGTTGTTCTTGAACTTTCTCGTTTTCAAGCACCATTTTTTCAAGCTCATCCTTACTTGCATCTGCTGGTAAGTCGAGTGTGAAGCGCATTTTACCGTTGAACGAAATAGGATAGGTCTTGCTGCTTTCCACAAGAAATTTCTCATCAAATTCAGGAAAGCTGGCGTAGGCAATGCTTTCCTCGTGACCTAACAATGACCATAATTCCTCTGCAATGTGTGGCGCGTATGGGCTTACCAAAACAGCCAGCGGTTCCAGCACCTCGCGGCTATTGCATTTTTGTGCGGTGAATTCGTTTACCGCGATCATAAAACTACTTACAGTAGTATTGAAAGAGAAGTTTTCTATATCCTCGCGCACTTTCTTGATGGTCTTGTGCAGGGTCTTCATGTTTTCTGGAGATGCCTTTTCATCGCTCACAGCAAAGCCATTATTGTCATGATAGAGTTTCCATAGCTTTTTCATAAAACCATAGACACCGGTAATCCCAGCAGTATTCCATGGCTTAGCCTGCTCCAGCGGCCCTAAGAACATTTCGTATAATCGCAGGGTATCTGCGCCGTACTGGTTACAAATGTCGTCTGGGTTGACGACGTTGAATTTGGACTTGGACATTTTTTCTACTTCAAAACCTGAATCTTCAAGCTTAATTTTTTGAAAAATAAAATCTTCAGCAAAAGCAGCAATCTCTTTTAATTTCGTTTCTGAAAAAAGTTTTTCATCAACATCGTAACTTTCAGATGCTATTCTTTTTTGTTCTACAAAAACATAGTTTGTCAAATCAAAATCAATGTTGCTCACTTCACCGATGGCAGAACTCAAGTTGTTTGAAAATTCCTCAACAACTTTGGAACAATAAGTCTCCAATAGTTGCTCAGGTGAATCTTTATAATAAATAAATGCAGATCTAGATAAATAAATTGTGCTGGATTTTTTATTGAAAAGCTTAGTGGTGAATTCTGTTTCTCGAATTGAATTATGTTCAATTTCAATTTCTAATTCTATCAATAAAGCAGGTAAAAAATGACTTTCCCCAAGAATCATCCCTTGATTGATCATCTTTTTAAAAGGTTCTTTCACGCTCACTTTCCCGCGGTCGTGAAGGAATTTTACCCAAAACCTACTGTACAACAGGTGACCGGTAGCATGCTCGCTTCCTCCTATATATAGATCTACATTTTCCCAGTATTGCTGTGCTTCTTGCGAGAACATTTCATTTTCATTCCCAGCATCCATGTAACGGAACATGTACCATGAACTCCCTGCCCAGCCAGGCATAGTGTTTAATTCCATCGGGTAACAAGCAGAATAATCGGTTATTTTTCTAATATCGTTTTTATTAGAGTATTTAGTTTCTAATTGTTTCTCTATTGGGGTTTTGTATTCTTCATCTTGGTTTTCAAGAAAAATATCAAGTTCTTCACCAAAATTAACCTCATCGTAATCTTTTACGAAAATTCTACTAGCCTGAGTCTTATCACCCGTATTATATTCAAAATCGAAATACTCATCTTCATCAATAGGGGAAATTGTAATTTGAGTATTTTTTAAGTCCCAATACCAAAAGAGAGCATTGCCCAATGGTGGTTTACCATCCTCTGTGGGAGTAAAATCTTCTACCGAAGGTAACCAAATGGGCAGGTGCTTGCGATCTATCATTTGTGGCAAGCCGTCCTTATAATAGACAGGGAATGGCTCGCCCCAGTAGCGCTGGCGGGAAAAGACAGCATCACGCAATCGGTAGTTGGTATTTCCTATTCCGGCACCTACGTGTTCCAGTTTTTCAATGGCCGCTTTCATGGCTAGTTGATAACTCAATCCGTCCAAGAAATCGCTGTTTGTAAGCGGTGTATCGTCTTTGGCAGTATGCGCCTCCTCAGATATATCTACTCCGGCAAAAATGTTTTTGATGGGTGGCATTCCTTCTTGCCCTGCAAAATAATTGGCAAAAGCATGGTCGCGCTCATCGCCGCAGGGGACGGCCATCACTGCGCCTGTTCCATATCCAGCCAAAACATAATCACCTATCCAAACAGGAATAGGCTCGCCACTCAGCGGGTGTATTGCATAAGCCCCAGTAAATACACCGCTTATGGTTTTTACGTCTGCCATGCGGTCGCGTTCTGACCTTGCTGCGGTTGCCCTTTTATATTCTTCAACAGCCTTGCGCTGTTCTGGGGTTGTGATCTGATCCACCAGCTCATGTTCTGGAGCCAGCGTCATAAACGTCACGCCGTAGATCGTGTCAGGCCTTGTTGTAAATACTGGGATCAGGTAATCAGTAGCCCCCTCTGAATTCTGCGCATTTCTAACTGGGTGTAAACCTGTAGAAACAGGTATTGTTTCGTTCGAGTCCCCCCTTCCGCTGGAAGGGGTCGGGGGTAGGCTTTGAATTCTGAACTTAACCATCGCCCCCACAGATTTCCCGATCCAGTTGCGCTGGATTTCCTTGATGCTGTCGCTCCAGTCTAGATCTTCCAGGTCATTCAACAGACGTTCTGCAAAGGCACTGATGCGCATCATCCACTGGCGCATTTTCTTGCGCACCACTGGGTGACCACCGCGTTCTGAAACACCGTTGACGATCTCATCATTGGCCAGCACGGTGCCTAATGCAGGACACCAGTTTACTTCGGTGTCGGCTAGGTAAGTGAGTCTGTAATTCAGCAGTATTTCTTGTTGCTGCTGGTGGGTCATTGCGCTCCATTCGGCAGCCGTAAATTGTTTCAGGTCTTCTTCTGTGGCAGCGTTGATGTTGTTTGTTCCGCTTTCGCGAAAGCGGGAAACCAAATCCTCCACAGGTCTAGCACGATCTTCATCCTTATCATACCAGCTCTCAAAAAGCATGATAAAAATCTCTTGCGTGAATTTATAATAATCTGGTTCACTGGTTTTTACCTCGCGCGACCAGTCAAAGCTGAAACCTATGCGATCCATCTGTTCCCGGTAGCGGGCGATGTTATCGCGGGTGGTGATGGCTGGATGTTGCCCCGTCTGGATGGCATATTGTTCTGCAGGCAGGCCAAAGCTGTCGTAGCCCATGGGATGCAAGACGTTGTGACCGGTGTGACGCTTAAATCGAGAGACGATGTCACTGGCGATATACCCTAGCGGGTGACCCACGTGTAGCCCGGCACCACTGGGATAGGGGAACATGTCCAGTGCGTAGAATTTGGGTTTGTCAGAATGGTTGCTAGCTTTAAAAGTCTGGTTTTCTGCCCAGAATTTCTGCCATTTACTCTCTATCTCCTTGTGGTCGTACAGTAACATGTATGCGCTTTTGCGTAAGCGGCAAAAATACATATACTATTAAGGTAGCACTAGTGCATCTTTAGCTCCCATCAAATCAAAATTAAAAGGAGTTCTTGACCAAATAATTTTTACGGGAATTTACTCTTGGACATGACTACAAGGGTTGAGGCTATCTTAAGTGATATTTGCAACCGTAGCTAGGTGGTTAAAAATAAGAATGTCGTGTTTGTAAGAACTACGTCCTCGCCCGACCTTTGTACTAGATTTCCATACATGAGTAAAGCACTTATTACCACAGATATTTTGATCATCGGTGCCGGTCCTACCGGTCTTTTTACTGTTTTTGAAGCTGGCCTGTTACAGCTTAAATGCCACCTGATAGATGCGCTTGCGCAGCCGGGTGGGCAGTGTTCTGAGCTCTATCCTAAAAAACCTATTTATGACATTCCTGGTTTTCCAGAAGTTCTGGCAGGTGATCTGGTCGATAATCTCATGAAACAGATCGAGCCTTTCCAGCCCGGTTTTACGCTGGGCGAGCGCGCGCAGGATATAGAGAAACAGGAAGATGGCAGCTTTATCGTCACCACAAACAAGGGAACGCAGCACCACGCAAAAGTCGTTGCGATCGCAGGCGGGTTGGGTTCCTTTGAACCACGTAAACCGAACATTTCTGACCTGGAGAAATTTGAGGACAAAGGCTTGGCCTATATGATCAAGGATCCAGAAGAATATCGGGGTAAAAAAGTTGTTCTAGCTGGTGGTGGTGATTCTGCGCTGGACTGGACCATCTTCCTGGCAGATTTTGCCAGTGAGGTAACGCTGATTCACCGGCGCGAGGAATTCCGTGGGGCGCTGGATAGTGTAGAAAAAGTACAGGAACTGGTCAAGGCTGGTAAAATCAGGTTGATTACTCCTGCTGAGGTGCTGGAAATAAAAGGCGAGGAGCATCTGGACGCTGTAGTCGTCCAGCACAATGACAAGGCAAAGCGCATGGAAGAGATTCCCTGTGATGCGTTTATTCCTTTATTCGGCTTGTCACCTAAATTGGGGCCTATAGGTGATTGGGGACTGGAAATCGAGAAGAATGCGATCAAGGTGGACAACACGCTGGATTATCAGACTAATATACCGGGTATCTACGCGATAGGCGATGTAAATACCTACCCAGGGAAGCTCAAATTAATCCTCTGCGGGTTTCACGAGGCGACCCTGATGTGCCAGAGTGCCTACCAGCGCATTCATCCAGATAAGCGTTATGTGATGAAATACACGACGGTGGGTGGCGTGAGCGGTTTTGACGGGAGTAAAAAAGTGGCAGAAAAAGCCGTAGTAAAAAAGATTCAAAACGACTGACGCGGTACTGCCAGTCAGTCCAATTCTTCTATCGTGAACCTGCTTATAAGGTCGTAGTTTTGCAGCGTTTTAAAGAATTGCATGGCTCCCGACATAGAGATTACCATTATAGACCGTGCGGGTGCACCTCATAAGGTCATGGCACCCACAGATATGAACATGAATCTGATGGAAGTGTGCAAGTCCTACGATTTGCCCGTGCAGGCAGTTTGTGGCGGTATGGCCATGTGCGCGACCTGCCAGTGTTATATCATAAGTGGTCACGATCTGGGCGAGCGCAATGAGGATGAGGAGGCAATGCTATGGGAAGCAGAGAATGTGCGGGAGAATTCGCGACTGGGCTGCCAGATCCCGATCACGCCAGAACTCGAGGGACTAGTCATAGAGCTGGCACCAGAAGAAGACTGAATGTTACGTACTTGCTTTTAAGTGTTTATTTTAATGGATGGTTCCGCTTTCGCGAAAGCGGAATTTTTACCGAGATCGCTAAAGTGCGAAAGTATATATCGCAAAATCCTCATCTATTTGCTGTCACTAGGGGTCCGTAGAAAGCCCGCGATGAAGCTTTCTGGCGATAAAACTTTGAGGGTGAACCGCAAATTTTCAAATTTTTTGCAGACTTAACGTTGAGGATACATAAAACCCTGTACATTTGCAGCTTAATTATTTATTATATTACAATGAAAGAAGGTACCGTAAAATTCTTCAATGAGTCAAAAGGCTTCGGTTTTATCGTTGAAGACGGAACAAATCAAGATTGCTTCGTGCACGTAACTGGCTTGATCGATGAGATCAGAGAAGGCGACAAAGTTGAGTACGAGGAGAAAGAAGGTAAAAAAGGCATGAACGCTGTTAACGTAAGAGTTATCCAGTAGTTTGTTCTAAAGTATATTTTTTTTTACAATCCCAAAATCCCCAGTCTGAAAGGCTGGGGATTTTTTGTGGTTGGTTATCAACTTAATGGGATGGCTTCCAGTATGACTTTCCTATGCTGTATTAATTGAAGGGTGCAAAAAAGACTTAATTTTGCATGGTCTGATTTATTTGGAAGTTTATTGTGAACGCGGGTCAATTTAGTTAACAGCTTGTTCATCTATGGTTTGTTGCTCCATTCCAATCTAAATGTAGATATCAAAATTGTTATCTTTAACTTTGTTTAGGGTTTTTTGATAGATATAAAAAAGTTTGTTTTTAAATTAATCATCCAAAAAGAGACCGCTACTCACAAAATACTATTGATCCTAAAAACAAAATAATGAAAGTTTTACTTGACATAAAAGACAGCAAAGCTCACCATTTGGTCGAGGTTCTTAAGAGCTTGCCCTATGTTAGGACAAAACTCATTACAGACACCAAGGCAAAGCTGTTATTTGAGATTAGAGAAGCTGTGGAAGAAGTTAAATTAATCAAAGAAGGAAAAAAGCAAGCTCGAAGTGCGGAAGATTTTCTAAATGAATTATAGTGTAAAATCAATTGCGGTTTTTGAGCGTCAAGCAAAGAGATTAATCAAAAAATTTCCTTCTCTAAAATCTGAGCTTCTAGCTTTAGTTGAAGATTTAAAACTTAATCCGTCTAAAGGTACTTCTCTTGGTAAAAACTGTTTTAAAATCCGTCTTAGTGTAAGATCTAAAGGAGAAGGAAAGTCTGGTGGCGCTAGGATAATCACTCATTTCGTTGTTTCCGAATATTCAGTTTTTTTGCTATCAATTTACGATAAGGTTGACAAAGGAAATTTGACCAACAAAGAACTTGTAGAACTTTTAGAGTCATTGCCCGACTAACAATTCGATCAAACACTCCTGATCATCCTAAACTCAACCTGGTTTCTTGTATCTCATCGGCTGAGCTGAGACAGGCACAACTTGAAAGTTTTCTCAACTTAAGTTGAGATTGCGGTCTGGATCTCGGCAGAGCCGAGACGACCCCCTGTGTGACAGGCAGGTATTCTAAACAGTATCACTTCATTTCTTCAGATCATTGAAATCCTGGTCAATCAACCAAAGCAAATATTTTCTGTTCTGTCGTTTGAGCATCTTTTCATATTTGAGAGCATCGGTCTTGTTTTCAAACCTTCTGGCAAAAACCAGCATCCAGTCATCAGTTTTTGAGGTATAGGAGGATCCGCCTGAATTATGCTTGACCAGTCTCTTGCATGGGTTACTGCTGGAGCCTTTATAATAAACGTCTAGTCTTTTGGAAAAAATGATATAAGTATAATACATGGTCCGTTTAAAACAAAAAAGCCTCACCATATTACAGGTAAAGCTTCTCAAAAAGCGTCCTTATGAACACTTTCAATCTCCAATTGTTTTAGGAGACACACAACTTGAAAGTTTTCTCAACTTAAGTTGAGATTGCGGTCTGGACGGGACTCGAACCCGCGACCCCCTGCGTGACAGGCAGGTATTCTAACCAGCTGAACTACCAGACCGTGCTACTATTTTAAGGACTTTGTAAGCGATGTCCATGATTGCTGTCAACAAATTTGTTTCTAGCGGGTGCAAATATACTTTGTTTCTATATTCCTGCAATAAATTTTCGGAAAAATGTTGCTTACTCTAAATTACGATCAATACGTACGGCGTGCGCCTGGAATTCTTTTCTTTTGCAGCGTATCTTAAACTAATACAATGATAAAGCTTATTGCTACAGATATAGACGGCACATTGCTGGATGCTAATCGATTTATCTCACCTGCCACAGTAAAAGCATTTGCGGCATTTGATATTCCAAAAATTCTTATTTCAGCACGCATGCCTAGTGCGATGTATTATTTACAAGAAGCCTTAAATATTAAAAATTCTGCGCTGGTTTGTTATAACGGTGCGCTAGTCTTGGATAAAACCGAAGTGCTTTTGGATCTGTCGATTCAAATGACAGAGGCGCAGAAGTTTGCTCAAATTGCTAGCAAGCACGATCTACACCTCAGTATTTATCGCCATGATGAGTGGTATGTACCGCAGCTGGATCAATGGGCACAACGGGAAATAAACAACACAAGGGTAGAACCACAAGTACAATCCACCGAAAAGACCTTGGAATACTTAGACCAAACTTCACTTAAAGGAACCGCTCATAAAGTCATGCTTATGGGCGATGCAAATCGCATGGATAAAGCGTATCAGGAAGCCGATCAACAAATGGCAGATAAAGTACATCTATACAGATCAAAAGACACTTATACAGAGGTAACGCCCAGAGGCACTTCTAAACTTGTTGCCCTAAAGATACTTCTTCAACAACGCTTTCCAGAAGTTCTACTAGATGAGGTAGTAGCCTTCGGTGATAATTATAATGATGAGGAGATGCTAGGCGCTGTGGGTTATGGTGTTGCTGTAGAAAACGCGAGGGATGTCGTCAAACAAGCTGCTAGATATTTGACTAGCCACCATAAAAAAGATGGTGTAGCTACCTGGCTCACAGCCTATAAAAAAGGGCGGCATTGAGCCACCCTTTGTAATCCCGGTAATCAAATATTTACATTTGTACGTCTATTTGTTGCACTTGTCCAGCCTTCATCACAGCCTCATAATCCATTAGGTCTACGCCCTGAATGAGGTCAACGGGGAGGATAACAATCCTAAAAATCTGATCTTCTACAAAGTCAAAGTCGATCACGTCCAGAAGCGCGCGATCGGGGGAATCCATGAAAATTTCCACATCACCACCAGAAGAAACAAAATTATACTGGAATGATTCACCGTCGATAGTATACTTGAGTTGGGGTAACAAGCTCCATACATCTACGGTGCCACCATCAACTGCATCATCAACAAACTCGAGGCGATAAACTAGAACGCGATCAGTTTCAAATGCTTCAATCCCGTTAGGGAAAGGAATAAATGCAGCATAGTCATTTTCCGGCCTAAAATCGACTTCACGCTCAAAAGATTGCCCCACAATGGTCACTCCAGGAGGTCCCTGGTCGCCCTCACAGGCAATAAATGTTACGGCTAGGGCTAGAAGTAGGATAAATTTTTTCATGATTGTACTTTCGACAGGAGTTTTCAATAAACGTGCCTAAATTTATGCGCATGAGATCCATTCTACTTCCTACTTTTCTATTTATTATGATATCTGCCCATTCACAGGTTCAGATGGGCGACTCGCTCATGGCTATGGGAGACTTTAGTGGTGCGATTAGAGCCTATGAAAATTCTACAAAAACTGCCAATCGGTTTTTTAAAATAGCCAGAGCAAACAACGCGATGGGTGACCTGGCCTCTTCTTACCAGAACAACCTGCAGGGAATGGCTCTGGACAGTGTGGACGTGAGGGCACGCTATGAATATGGCAAACTGCTCTATCGCCTTAACCAGCCAGCCCAATCATATTACACTTTTAAAAACCTGATTGATTCCAATCCTGATGTGGCGACTTATCACTATCATCTGGGTAAATCCCTTATAATTTTAGAGGGAGATTTATTGTTTAAGCAAATCCTTAAAGAGCAGGGTGATGATGCGGGTTCCGCTTTCGCGAAAGCGTTACAACTCAACCATCGCTATCGCAGTGCAAGAATTGAACTTGTCAAAATACTCATCAGGCGCAAGGCCTATGTGCGCGCTATTAAAACTGCCAAAACAGGACTGGCACAGGACCCTGACGATATAAAATTGTTGAGCCTCACGGCGCAGGCCATGATGGCCTCCAAACAATTTAAAGCCGCCATTAAGATTTTTGAAAAGCTATTTGAACTTAAAAACGATACAGCCTACAACCGCAAGAACCTGGCACTGGCCTATTTCTATGAAAAGGAGATGGAAAAATCGCTCGAAAATTATGAGTTATACCTGGCAGATAATGATGATCAGGACGCTGATGTTTATTTCATGATTTCAAAAACACTGACAGCTCTGAATAGGCTGAGCGAGGCGCAGCAAGCCATTGAACGCACCATGGACCTAGAAGACCACCGCTGGATCAGGAATATTTACAGCTGGCAACCATCTACCGTCGCGGTGGCGATGCAAAGAAAGCCTACGAATCCCTGCGCAAAGCCAGCGCACAAAAACCAGACAATGATGTAATTGCCTACCAGCTGGCAACCGGTGCAGATAGGCATTTCAAGGATGACCAGAAAAAGCTGGATCATTATAAGGCATTTGTGCGCAAGTTCCCAGACAGCGAGTATAATACCATTGCAGGCGAGCGCATGAGCGACCTGAGAGAAGCCATCTTCATGTCTGCGGGCAAATAGAAACATTGTATTTTAGCCCGTTATGAAACCCGGCTACGTCATTGCGTTCTTACTGCTACTGGCAGGCTGTAAAACAGATCAGGAGATCAGCCTGGAGGCGCAAGAAAAAGCCAGCCAGCGATTTCAGGAACTGGACAGGTCCAGGCTGGATGCTTACCCGTTATTTGACGGCTGCGATGAGCTGGAAAACTCTCCCGATTGCTTTTATCGCCATCTACAATCTCTGGTCAATGATCGACTGGCCATGTGCGATCTGGATGTCCAGCTAGCTGCTAGGGATAGTGTGGTGGCAAGTATAACAGTGCTGAAATCTGGCCAAATACGTTATGATAGTATTCTGCAACCTAGCGAAAACCATGTCGCGCACAAGAAAATTGATAGTTTATTAAAAGCAAGGCTATCACATTTACCGGCTATCCAGAGCGCTTTAAAACAAGATATACCAGTGACCTCCACCTATAGGCTACCCATAGTACTTACTCCCGCGCCTGATCCTGAGGATGAGTAGCACGATCATGCCACTGGATTTTTTGTGGTGTCATTGAGCAAATGGCCGTATGCAAAACAACGGCTGGGTAAACTATCCAGAGTAACGGGAACCACAGCCATTTTAACCGTGTTTCAAATGCCCGTTCTGCCAAAACCAGTACCACGGCATCTGTCAAAAACTTTACTGTAAAACTGAGCAGCAGAATGTCCAGTGCCAGCATCTCAAAAGCATATAAGAACGGCACCATATAAAAAGCAAGACTCGTAATCAGCACGCTAAAAGCGAGCAGTTTATTAAGTAGGCTTCTGGTCTGTTTTCCTTTTCCTGCCCAGCGTGCGCGCTGCAGGACCATGTCCATCCAGCTGCTTTTTGGAATAGTGGTGACACACGCGGCGGCATCCTTTATATAATGACAACGCTCCACGTCCAGTTCCAGCATTTTTTCCAGCAGGAAAACGTCATCGCCACTAGCGATATGATTGTTGCCGGTATATCCATCTGCCTGGGCAAACGCCGTGCGGGTGAAACTCATATTTGCACCATTGCACATAAACGCCTTGCGCAGATGAAAGCTGCCTGCGGTAACAATCTGCAAGGAGATCATCTCCTGTTGTTGCAATAGGTGCAGCCAGTATTTCCCCATTTTCATCACGACTGGCCCTGCGACAAAATGGCTGCTGCCATATTTTTTATAGAAAGCGTTGTAACTGGCGATCCAGCTGCCGGGCAGCCGGCAATCAGCATCTGTGCACAGGATACGCTCGTGGGAGGCGACCTGGATAGCCTGTGTGATACCGTCTTTTTTGGCAGAGTTACTGCGCGTCTTTCTATCCAGTAACTGAATGTTCAACGCTGGATGATTTTGCTGAAAACCTGCGGCCAGATCATTGCTGCGATCCGTAGAATGGTCGTTTACCAGGATGATTTGGATTAGTTCGCGCGGGTGCGTCTGATTGATCAGGTCAGTAAATAGTTGTGGTAGGTGATTGTGCTCGTTGCGGTAGTTGATGATGATGGTAAACCCTAGATCATCGTGAATAGGTTGTTGTCTTTTGTGGAAACTGGGTCGTGGTTTGTAGGTATGTCCCTCTAGCGCCAGTCCAGTAAGCAGAAATAGATAGACCAGAAAAACTACCAGCACCAGTATCATGCGCGCAGCGCCTTTAGCTCACGCCCAGGCAGCAACGCACAGCCCAGCAGCGTGGGTAGCAGCGTATTTGTCGCCCATACCAGTAGCGTGGCGGTGGCGATTGCGCTTTCGTTATTTACGATCGCAGAAAATACCAGGCCTGCCAGTGTGATTTTAACGGGAATATCCAGCAACTGGATCAGCGGTAAAACAGATACTACCAGATAAAAAACGGCAACAGCGGTAATGGTTTCCAGCAAGGCCAGACCTGGCTCAATCTGGTAAAGTACGAGCCACCAGCAGGCAGAAAAAAGTACATAGCGCACCAGCGATAGCAGGAAAGTCGGCAACCAGAGCGACAAAGTGGCTTTGGGAAGATTTAATTTCTTACCGATTAGAAAATAAACCATCCCGCCCATCACGGCCATTCCCAGTCCGCCGGCCAATAAAATGTATGGATCCACAAAATTCAGGGTATAAAAAAACAATGCGCCTATCCCGCAAACGACAGTTACCAGCATCTGGTTCACGTTGCCCAACAGCACGCGGTTCAGGATATTCTTCTTTTGATCGGCAGGAAAATAGAGCGTTTTAAGCACGTACTCACCACTGCGCAGCGGCGTGATAAAGCTGGCGGCCTGTGCGGTGAGGTTGTGAATTACGCTTTCGCGAAAGCGTAACCCATAAAAATCCTTTACCAGCAACTGCCATTTGAAGCTTTCAACCAGCCAGCTGGATAGGCTCAACAGCGCCATCAAGGGAATGATGAACCACGTAATGCTGCCTGCAGCCTCAAGTGCGGCATCCAGAGTTAGGGCGCGATTCTGGACTTGCTGATAGACCACGACAAGGCAGGCGACCACCAAAACCGTCTTGATGGCGGGGCCCGCATATTGCTTAGCTTTGTTCCAGGTATGAACCACGGGCGAAAATTACAACAATCCACGACAGAAAAGATCATCCTGGGCATCGATCCGGGGACGGCGATCATGGGTTTTGGTGTGATCAGTGTACAGCGCAACGAGATGAAGTTTGTTCAGATGAACGAGCTGGACTTGCGCAAGGTCAAGGATCCGTACGTGAAACTCAGACGCATTTTTGAGCGCACCCTAGAGTTGATCGATAGCTTTAATCCAGACGAGATCGCGCTGGAGGCACCGTTTTTTGGCAAGAATGTACAATCCATGCTTAAGTTGGGACGCGCGCAAGGCGTGGCAATGGCGGCGGGACTCTCACGAGATATCCCGGTAGTGGAATATGCGCCGCGCAAGATCAAACAGGCTATTACCGGTCGCGGTACGGCCAGCAAGGAACAAGTGGCACTGATGTTGAAGTCCCTGCTCAACTTGAAAGAACTCCCTAAAAACCTAGATATGACTGATGGCCTCGCGGCAGCGGTGTGTCATTTTTACAATAGCGGTAGGGTAGAGGTAGGTAAAAGTTATACGGGCTGGGCGGCGTTTGTCAAGCAAAATGAGAAACGAATCGACAGCTAGATGAGAATGTTGCTTTTGCTTTTGTGTGTGATTTTGATAGGCTGCCAAAATATCTGCTTTGCTCAAAACAAAGATTACCAAGACGAAGTTCCAGCGCTACTCGAGAAATTCAATGATGGAACGGTTACCTATATTCTTGTATCGCAATTGATGGAAGATTATAAAAACTACACGGTGCTAGACACCCGCCGCCGTGCAGAATATGATGTAAGCCACCTGCCAGGTGCGATCTGGGTAGGATCAAGTTTTAATAAGAAAGATCTGGAAAAAATCCCAGCAGATAAACCGATCGTGGTGTATTGCACGATAGGTGCACGATCTGAAACCTATGGAAAGAATCTGATGGATAACGGTTTCAAGAATGTCCTCAATCTTTACGGCAGCATTTTTTACTGGAAAGATGCCGGGCACGAGCTAGTCAATAAATACGGCAAACCTACTGATACCGTGCACGTGTTCTCAAAACGCTGGGGCAAATACCTGCGGACTGGAGTGAAGGTTTACTAGACTTAAATCTAAATCTAAATCTAAATCTAAATCTAAATCTAAATCAATAAGTTTCAAGTTTCACGTTTTGTTTATCATTGGTCAGGCTCTCTTATTTACTGTTGGAATTTTTGAGATCTTTATTCTGAAACTAGCAATTTATATTCTAAAATCATTCTCGACTGCACTCGAATTGACATAATTAATATAATGTGATTTAACAGATGCCTGCTCGAGCGAGAGTCGAGAGCTTATTCAACTTGCCAATGCTTTTGAATTTCAACCCAATCTCCACTGCCACTCGTATTAGCATCTGAAATAATTTCCCAGGTCAACATGCCTGCTCGAGCGAGAGTCGAGAGCTTTTTGTCTTGCGAATGCTTTTGAATTTTTCAAATCATTCTCGACTGCTCTCGAATTAACATGATAATTGATGATTAGAGGTTGTTGTGCCTGTTCTAGCGATAGTCCCGTGTTTTTTCTGCTATTACCGCTAGGGAAATGTGTACTACTGATGTCATATCCAGTCACGGCTAAGCCGAGATACACTGTAGTCGAGATAGGGTCAATTGTAACAAATACTTCTGGACTCCACTAAAATATAACCGCCTAATTCAGCTGGTCATTGTCAAAATCTAGCGGGTCTTTAGGCTCATCTTTTTTCTGGTAGTGGTTGAAGTCAAATTTGCTGAAATCTTTGTTCTTATAACGTAACCAAATAAAGATAGGCATGATCACCACAAAAATAAAGGCCGTGGAATATCCAATGTACTGATGACCCTCGGCAGCATTGCCATATTCCACCTTGTAAAAACCATAACCGACGAATACCACCGCACCGGCAAATAGAATGGCTAGAAGTCTGAGGGTGGACATATTGTTGAGGTTTGTGTTTGTTGTCGGTGAATTGTGCTCTGGGTTTCAGAAAAGTTTTTCAAATGATTTCAATTCAACTTTGGTGTTTGAGTAATTTCTTACTTCGGCTTTATCAGAGTTTGTACTGATGCAATGCAATTTACGATCCCGATTCGTCTATCATCTCTAGCGGTTGTCGAATAAATTAAGCGGTTCGGATCATCTTTTCATGGATTACGCTCAAATTGACATTTTATTTAAACCATGAACCAAGAGTCATTTTTGAAATTTGCGATTTTTGCTTTTTATTCTCAACTACATTTTTTGCCAATCAGGATTAGACAAATCAACGGTAGCATCAACTTGTCTTCGACAGGCTCAGACTGACACATTTTTGAAATTTGGAGCTTGAAATTTGCGATTTTTAAGAGTTGTATTCTTTCACCGCATCCACAAAAGCCTGCGCATTTTCCACAGGAATATTCGGCAAAATTCCATGTCCCAAATTCACGATGTAGTTGTCCTTGCCAAAAGCATCAATCATCTCATGCACCATCTTTTTGATTTCGGCCGGAGGCGAGAATAGTCTGGACGGATCAAAGTTTCCTTGCAGTGTGATCTCGCCACCGCTTAGGTAGCGCGCGTTGCGCGCGCTGCAGGTCCAGTCCACGCCCAGCGCGGCTGCGCCGCTCTGTGCCATATCATTCAATGCAAACCAGCATCCTTTCCCAAAAACGATCACCTCTGTCATGGGTTTGAGTGCGTTGACAATTTGCTGGATATACTGCCAGGAAAACTCTTTATAATCCACTGGTGACAACATACCCCCCCAGCTGTCAAATACCTGAACGGCGTTCACGCCATGCTTGACCTTTTCCTTCAAATAGGCAATCGTGGTATCGGTAATGCGTTGTAGAAGTTCGTGGGCGGCGGTAGGATTAGTAAAACAGAATTCCTTTGCTTTGTCAAAATTCTTGCTGCCCTGACCCTGCACGCAATAACATAGAATCGTCCATGGCGACCCTGCAAAACCTATGAGCGGTACGCGATCTGCGAGCTCTTTTTTGGTCATGTCTATCGCCTGGAAAACGTAATCCAGTTCCTCATTCACGTCTGGAACCCGCACGTGATCCAGATCTGCGGTGGTGCGTATGGGATTGGGCAACCACGGTCCCACACCAGGACGCATTTCTACCTCAATATTCATCGCCTGTGGAATCACCAGAATATCAGAAAACAGGATGGCAGCATCAGGCCCTATCTGATCGATGGGCATGACGGTGATTTCGGTAGCTAGTTCTGGAGTACGGCAACGAGTGAAGAAGTCATATTTTGCCTTGAGTTTCATAAAATCGGGCAGGTAACGCCCCGCCTGACGCATCATCCACACGGGAGGTCGCTCTACGGTTTCCCCTTTCAGCGCACGTAAAAAAAGATCATTTTTCATTTCTCATGGTTTTGATGGCGGTCACGACCGTGTTTTCAACGGTTGTTCTACTGGCGATTTTAACGTTGTCGTAAAACTCCCCCGCAGCTACCGCCGTGGTGCCTCCTATACATATGGCGGTGGTTTGTTGTGGGTTAGCTTTCGCGAAAGCGTAAACCCCACCAGCACTATAAAAAAGCACAGCCGCAAAAGTACGTTCAAAGCGACGGAATCTGGGGTGGCTATCATAAACATGCAGCTCTGTAAAAGTGATATTTTCCCGTGTCAATTTACACGGCAACTCGTCCCGGCGTTGCGCAGATGTCAGAAATGTAAAACTTGCCTCTCGATGATTTTCTAGGATGTAATCAGCGAGCTCATCAGCGTTTTCTGCTTGATGCGCAATACTGAAACCTTTATCCGTTAACAAGCCAGCGGTCACGCTCCCCACGCAGAAAACAGTAATATCATTGCGGTTTTGGTCAGCTTTTTCCAGCGCTGGGATCGCATTTTTGCTGGTAATAATGACGTGATTGCTGTCCAGCGTAAAATCTGCATTAATCTGTTTGATCTGCAACAAGTCATAGTGAACCAGTCCATAACCAGCATTCAGCACCCGTTCCTGTAGCGGCGCGGGGAGAGTTTTTGTGGAAAGGATGGTTTTATCCATGAGGCAAAGTTAGGTTTCAGGTTTCAGGTTTCACGTTTCACGTTTCACGTTTCACGTTCAATATTCAGGTTCAATGTTCAAGGTTGAATGTTTAAAGTTGTTTACTCCTGTGGGGACTCTTTGTTTAAAGACATTTTTACATAAGATGCAACCCTGAGGCTCGACCTGTCGCCTGCGAAAGAGCGCATGCGATTGAGAGGATGACACTTAATTGAACACTCCCTTTTAAATCGCGTACTCAGTTGAAAAATTGTTGCATACTTCACAATAGTTCAATCCTTTTAGGAAGTTTCAGGGCTCATATTTATATTTTACACTTTTAACTCATAGCTCATAACTCATAGCTAATAGCTAATAGCTGAAAACTAAAAACTCACGGCCCACGGCTCACAGCAGCTACAAGCAACACAATACCTAATACCTAACAGCCAAGAGCTAAAGGTTATCGCCTATATACTCAAATCTCCCTCCCTATCTTTGCGTGACAAATCACATATATGATCACGTCCATGACTGGATATGGCAAGGCTGTTACGCAGCTAGCCGATAAAAAACTCACCGCAGAAATCAGGGCGCTCAACAGCAAAAACCTGGATCTCAACCTGCGATTGCCGCAGGCTTACCGCGACCAGGAATTGCCGCTGCGCCAGCAACTGGCCAAAAAACTCTTGCGTGGCAAGGTGGATCTAGCCCTACATGTCGAAGAAACAGGAGTAAGTGCAGCGCCTGAATTGAATATGGAGGTCGTGGAAAAATACATGTGCCAGATGGCACAACTGGATGGCGTTCTTTACGCTAATGCTGGTCATAAAATGAAGTTGCTTGAGATTGCCGCTGGGATGCCGGAGGTTTTTTCTTCTACCACGGGCGAACCTACTGATGATGAACTCGAGCAAGTGAGCGAAGTGATTGAGAAAGCGGTGGTAAAATTGCTGGATTATCGCAAGGACGAGGGCGATGTTTTGGAAAAGGATTTTACCCACCGCATTGCGACAATTGCCGTTCTGCTGGAAAAAGTTGTTGAGCGTGATGAAAGCAGGTTGAATGAAGTGCGCACCAGACTGGAAAAAGCCGTGCAGGAAATCAAAGAAAAGGTAGATGAGAATCGCTTTGAGCAAGAGTTGATCTACTATCTGGAGAAATACGACATTACCGAGGAGAAAGTGCGCCTACGCAATCATCTAGACTACTTTATCCAGACGATGCAGCTGCCTAGTTCGCAAGGGAAAAAACTGGGTTTTATCTCCCAGGAAATAGGCCGCGAGATCAATACGATAGGCAGCAAGGCAAATGATGCACAAATGCAGCAGCTGGTGGTGCAGATGAAAGATGAATTGGAAAAGATCAAGGAACAACTTTTAAACGTATTGTAGGATGGCGGCAGTCCCTAAGCTCATCGTATTCAGCGCGCCCAGCGGTGCAGGGAAGACCACGCTGGTGCGTCATTTGCTGGAAAAACCAGAACTGAATCTTGCCTTTTCCATTAGCGCCGCGTCGCGTGAACCTAGGATGGGGGAACAGGACAAGGTGGATTATTATTTTCTGGGGATAAAGGAATTCAAGAATCGCATACGACACAATGACTTCCTGGAATTTGAAGAGGTGTACAGGGATCAATTCTACGGTACGCTTAAGGCAGAGGTGGAACGCCTATGGGCAGAAGGTAAAAATGTGATTTTTGACATTGATGTCGTGGGTGGGTTGCGGCTCAAGAAAAAGTTTCCAGAGCGATGCATATCCATTTTTGTAAAACCGCCTTCCATCAACGAGCTGCAAAAGCGCCTTAAAAACCGCAAGACTGAAAGCTCTGAAAAAATCGCCATGCGCGTGGCAAAGGCCAGTACAGAAATGGCTACCGCACCACAATTTGACGTGATTATCGAGAACGATGATCTTGAGCGAGCTAAAGTTCAAGCCTACGATACCGTAAAGCAATTCATTCAGAAAGAAGTGTGATGGCTAGGAATATAGGTCTGTATTTTGGTACGTTTAACCCCATTCATATTGGGCACCTGGCGATAGCAAATTTTCTAGTGGAATACAGCGAGCTGGAAGAGATCTGGATGGTGGTGACGCCGCACAATCCGCACAAAAAGAAAAAGACCTTGCTGGACGACTACCAGCGCCTGCACATGGTACATCTCGCGACCGATGATTACGATCATATCAAGGCGAGTAATATTGAATTCGGCTTGCCGCAGCCCAACTATACGGTGAACACGCTTGCGCATCTGAGCGAGAAATACCGGGATCACAATTTTACACTCATCATGGGAGAGGACAATTTGAAGAGCCTACCCAAATGGAAGAATTATCAGGTACTGCTAGAGGAATACAGCATTATTGTTTACCCCAGGCTTTCACCGGGAACTGTGCCAGCAGGACTGGATAATCATCCCAGCATCACCAGAATCGAGGCACCCATCATGGAAATATCTTCTACCATGATCCGGAATGCCGTAAAGGACGGAAAGGACTTGCGTTATTTCATGCATCATGAGGTGCAACGCTATGTGGAAGAGATGTTTTTTTATAAATAGATCCCATAAAAAACCGCCTGCAAACAAAGAATGTTTAACAGACGGCTTCCAACCAACCAAATCTTGTATCGCAAACTGGATACTTAATATCATGACTGCCACGGGCGGCAGCGTGTAAGAATTTACTTTGTTTCTTACGACATGGTAAAGATGCGATTTAATTATACTAAGGTAGGTTTAATGAGTGTTAAACATTTGGTAAGTAGGTTACTAACCAGATTTACAACTGGTTGATGGGGACTGTAAATTGCCCGCTTTCGTACTTCGGCGAGCTCAGCATAAACTTCCCTATCGGGAAAGCGTAACAATCAATTTATCATACTGAAATGATCGCCAATAGGGTAGGATCAAGCCACGGAATTTACTGGGAAAAATTAATTGTGAAACTGTGTGAACCTAGTCATTTTCCACCCCTCGGATCTGTTCATCCACCTTGCTGGCCTCTTCCATGAGTCTGGGAAGTACGATGGGGGCGATGGGTTCTATGTGCGGGTAAAGGATGCTCTCCTGCGTAGTTTCTGGTGCCAGTAGGTCAAACTCCCCGCTTGCCGTGTTGATAAACATGAGTAATACACTGCATAGAAACCCTAGTTTCAGGATGCCGAATGCTGCGCCTGCAATCTTATTGATAAAGCTGAGCTGTACGGTTTTTATAATTTTGGTGAATAGTTTTCCCACGTAGGTAATGACCAGAATGATGATTAGAAAAGTGATGACAAAACTGGCGATCGTTATGTATTGTGGATCCCAGTTGACCTGTTCCGTAAGCCAGTCCCCGGCGTAATTTGAGAAATAAATAGAACCGTAGATGGCAGCCACCAGTGCCAGTAGCGAGGTGATCTCAATGAACAATCCGTTGAGATATCCTTTCCAGGCACCTATGAGCAGGGCGATGCATAAAACGATGTCTAGCCAATTCATACTGCAATGATAATAGTTAGTGGTTATACCTATGGACTTGTACGTGGATGAATGCTGATTATTCCTTAAATTGGTTAAAAATTTTGCTGCTATGAGATATTTGTTTTCGTTTTTGTTGCTTTTCATGTTGTTTTCCTGTCAGGATTCTGATAGGA
Source organism: uncultured Flavobacteriaceae bacterium (assembly GCA_963740155.1). Classification (GTDB taxonomy): domain Bacteria; phylum Bacteroidota; class Bacteroidia; order Flavobacteriales; family Flavobacteriaceae; genus Nonlabens. Next base: position 490,574 of record CAVUDE010000007.1, read on the forward strand.
CAACCAGCCAGTCAACCAATAATGCAGAAGAATCCACGGGCATCAAGAGCGAGCAGGTAAATGAATTTGCCATTGTGATCCATGGTGGTGCTGGTACCATCAAAAAAGAGAATATGACTCCAGAACTCGAGCAGGCCTATAATGTTAAACTTACCGAGGCTGTCCAGGCGGGGCATGCCGTGCTGGATCTAGGTGGTACTGCCATGGATGCGGTAGAGGCCAGCATCAGGATCATGGAGGACTCGCCACTGTTCAACTCTGGAAAGGGTGCCGTGTTTACCCACGATGCGATCAACTCGCTTGATGCTAGTTTTATGGATGGTAAAACGCTCAACGCGGGTGCAGTAGCTGGTGTTACTACCGTAAAAAATCCCATATCGCTTGCGCGAAAGGTAATGACCTATTCAGAACACGTCCTACTGAGCGGCGAGGGAGCGGATCAGTTTGCCGAATTTTTAAGTGATGAAAATATTGAGATTGTTGATAACAATTATTTCTACACAGAGAAGCGCTACCAGTCATTGCAAAGGGTCTTACAGCGGGAAAAAGAACGTACCCAGAAAGAACAGGCCTTGCTAGAACTGGAAGATCCATTCCTCAAAGACACCAAATACGGTACGGTGGGTTGCGTTGCCCTGGATAGAAAAGGGAACATTGCCGCAGGAACAAGTACCGGCGGTATGACAAACAAGCGTTACGGCAGGATAGGCGACTCCCCCATCATAGGTAGTGGAACCTATGCAAATAATGCTACCTGTGGTGTTTCCAGTACGGGGCACGGGGAATACTTCATCCGCGCGCAGGTGGCTCATGATATTAGCGCACTCATGGAATATAGGGGCTTGAGCCTAGAACAAGCCACGGAAAAAGTCATTCAAGAAAAACTTACCGATCTGGGCGGCACAGGGGGCGTGATTGCGCTAGACCACTTAGGAAATATCTCCATGGAATTCAATACTGCAGGGATGTATCGCGCCAGCATGAATGAGCAAGGGGAGCTTGTTGTGGGGATGTATGAGGAGTGAGGAAAGTCAGTTGTCACAATAGATTATCGTACTGAAAAAAAATAGTGTAATCGGATGATAAAGACTTATGACACCGACGACCGATGACTGACTATTGGCAACTGGTGGATGTTTTTGGTTTTTTGAATCGAAAAGGTTATCTTCTTAGTGTGGCATAGGTTGCCTTGAAATGAGGGATGGGCGCAGGAGTAAAAATCCCCCTCGGGGGTTAGGGGGGCAAAAGCAAGAGAGACAAAAGTGACGGAAACACAAAATACCAGACAACCAAACCCATAAGCCAACCCCCCAGCCCCTTCCACGGAAGGGGAGTTAGCGGCTGAGTATATAAGCCCCCTTGGGGGTTTATGGGGCTTGCGCAAGAGTGAACACTCTGGAGTAAAATATAATGAGTAAAAATTCCCCCTCGGGGGCTAGGGGGGCTCAGCATTATTGACAAAAAATAAATATTGCGTTATATTATCCAATATATTTATAAGCCAACCCCCAGCCCCTTCCACGGAAGGGGAGTTAGCAGCTGAGTAATAAAAGCCTTCATTGGGGATTAGGGAGCTAGCGCGAGATTGAACAAGCTGGAGTAAAATATAATGGTAAGAGTAAATCATCACAATAACTCCCATCCCAACCTTCCCTCGAGGAAAGGAGTTCATTCTACGTAACAATATTGTGTTCAGCTCATGTGCAAAATGTAAGAGTAAAAATTCCCCCTCGGGGGTTAGGTGGGCTCACAAGAGTAAACCACTAACCAATCCACTAATTTACTAATTACTAATTCGCCGATAACCCAATCACCTAATCAAACAAATCCCCATTTTGCCACCCCGATAAAACCGCTTAATTTTGCAGCCCGATTAAAATCGCATATAAAATTCCCTAATGAAGATAGAACGTACTGATATAGATCAGCTTAATGCAAAGCTTGCCCTGCATATCTCCCAAGAAGATTATAAGGAAAAGGTCAATAAGATATTGACTGACTACCGCAAGACGGCAAATATCCCCGGTTTTAGAAAGGGACATGTTCCAGCATCGCTGATTAGAAAGAAGTTTGGTACTTCTGTGCTTGTGGAAGAAATCAATAAGATCATTCAGCAGGAATTGAACGATTATGTGCAGAAAAACGAATTGAATCTTCTAGGGAATCCATTGCCCAAGGAAGATAATGAGATCGACTGGACGGGTGAAGATTTCACGTTTGAGTTTGAAATCGGTATGGCGCCAGAATTTACCGTGGATCTGGACAGCGTAAAAGGTGTCCCGGCTTACGAGATCACAACGGATGAGAAAACCATCAATAATCAGCTGGACAGGATCCGTGAACAATATGGAAAGTTAGTCGCCAAAGAAAAGGTAGAAGAGGGTGATGAGATCACCGCCGTTTTTAGAAATGATGATGAAGAAATCAATACTGATGCGACTTTCTCTACCGCAAAGCTCTCTGAAGAGGCACTCAAGGCGATGAAAGGCAAAAAGTCTGGTGCAGAACTAGAAATGAATGCACAGCAGATTTTCAAGGATGCCCATGATTTGCAATCTTTTCTAAAATTGGATCACGACAAGGCGCACAGTCTGGATGCACCTATCAAAATTGAAATCACAGAAATCAATACTCGTGAGAAAGCAGAATTGAACCAAGAGTTCTTTGATAAGCTATTCGGTGAGGGTAATGTGAATAGCGAGGAAGAGCTCAAAGAAAAATTGCGTGAGGAAAGTCGCAAGCAGTTTGTACAGCAAACTGACCAGAAGTTGCTCACTGACGTTACGGAATACCTGATCGAGAATACAAAATTTGACTTGCCAGGTGACTTCCTGACTCGCTGGATCGCACAAGGTGGCGAGAAGGAAATGAGCATGGAAGAGGCAGCAGAAGAATACAAACGTTCTGAAAAAGGCCTGCGCTACCAGTTGATCGAGTCACAGCTAATTAAAAACAATGAGGAGCTGCAGCTTAAGTTTGAAGACTTGCAGGAATATTCACGCAACATGATCAGAATCCAGATGGCACAATACGGTCATACTGACGCGACAGATGAAGAGGTTGATCAGGTAGTTGCGCGTATCATGAGCAATCAGGAAGAGGTAAAACGCATGAGCGAGCAGTTACAAAATGAGAAGATGCTCACTTTCTTCAAGGAAAAAGTAAATACAAACAAGAAAGAACTCACCTATGATGAGTTCATTAAAGAGGCGTACGACGCTTAGATAGCATTTCCCGTTAGTGGGAGATCACCTACCTTTATCAGGCGTTGACTTTTACAAAAGAGTTAACGCCTGATTGGTTTATTAAAAGTATTATTGGATTTATGGATGTTGCTAAAGAATTTGAAAAGTTTGCGGTAAAAGACCAAGGCGTCAACCCCAACTATTACGATAAAATGATGGGGTCAATGTATCCCACAAATCTGACTCCCAATATTATAGAGGAGCGCAAAATGAATATTGCCGCGATGGACGTATTCTCTCGCCTCATGATGGATCGCATCATCTTTATGGGCACTGGTGTCAATGACCAGGTGGCAAATATCATCCAGGCGCAGTTGCTGTTTTTAGAAAGTACTGATGCCAGCAAGGATATCCAGATTTATATCAATTCGCCAGGTGGTAGTGTGTACGCAGGACTGGGTATTTACGATACCATGCAGTTTATTAAGCCAGATGTTGCGACTATTTGCACCGGTATGGCTGCCAGTATGGGCGCCGTATTGTTGTGTGCAGGCCAGAAAGGCAAGCGCAGCGCATTGCCACATAGCCGCGTGATGATTCACCAGGTGAGCGGTGGTGCCCAGGGTCAGGCCAGTGATATCGAGATCACCGCACGTGAGGTGGTCAAGTTGCGTGAGGAACTCTATACCATCATCGCAAACCACTCTGGTAAGACCTACGACCAGATCTACAATGACTCTGATAGGGATTACTGGATGAAGGCAGATGAGGCACTGGAGTACGGCATGATCGACGAGGTATTGCGCAGGAATGATTAAGCTTATTGCGCTGTAAGGTGGCAATAAGTGGTGTTTTTATGCTTTCGCGAAAGCGTAATTACCATCATCAAAAATAAAAATTACCAGATCTGGAGATGACGATTCCAGGCGAGGAAAACGGGCGGCACTCCCGCCAAAGACAATACAATGAGTAAGGAACAACTGGAATGCAGTTTTTGCGGGCGGAATAAATCAGAGACTAATCTATTGATCGCGGGTCTGGATGCCCACATTTGTGATCGCTGCATCGAGCAGGCACACGGCATCGTGCTGGAAGACAGCGCTACAGAAGATGGCGGCGTGACTAGGGGTGATCTGGAATTGAAAAAACCGCAGAGCATCAAGAAATTTCTGGATCAATATGTCATAGGGCAGGATTTCACCAAGAAAGTGATGGCCGTCGCGGTGTACAATCACTACAAACGTCTATTGCAAAAAGATAACAATGATGATGTAGAGATACAAAAATCAAATATCCTGATGGTGGGGCAAACCGGTACGGGTAAAACCCTTATCGCAAAAACCGTTGCCCGCATGCTCAACGTACCACTGGCTATTGTTGATGCAACCGTGCTGACTGAGGCTGGTTATGTGGGCGAGGACGTGGAAAGCATTCTTACTAGACTTCTACAGGCTGCAGATTATAATCTGGAAAAAGCCCAACGTGGCATCGTGTTTCTAGATGAGATTGATAAGATCGCCCGAAAAGGAGACAACCCATCCATAACCCGTGATGTTTCTGGAGAGGGCGTCCAGCAGGGATTGCTTAAATTGCTGGAGGGAACTGTGGTAAATGTACCACCCAAGGGCGGTCGCAAGCACCCAGATCAGAAGTTCATCGAGGTCAATACAGAGAATATCCTCTTTATTGCCGGGGGCGCTTTTGATGGTATTGAAAAAGTGATCCGTATGCGTATGAATATGCAGGCGGTAGGTTTCAGCGCGAGTATTTCCAACCGTGGTGTAGAGAACAAGGAAAATCTTTTGCAGTATATCACACCTAAGGATATCAAGGATTTTGGGTTGATACCAGAGATCATCGGTCGTTTGCCAGTGCTTACCCACATGGATCCGCTAGACGCGGGTACCTTGCGAGCTATTCTGACCGAGCCTAAAAATGCGATCATAAAACAATATATCAAGTTGTTTGATATGGATGATATCGAGTTCAGCATTACAGATGGCGCGCTGGATTATATCGTCACCAAAGCGATTGAATACAAACTAGGCGCCCGCGGCTTGCGATCCTTATGCGAGGCCATCCTAACAGATGCCATGTTTGACATGCCTGGCGGGGAAGAGAAATCATTACACGTGACAAAGGACTACGCAGAAAGCAAACTTAACAAGAGTGCCTTGCAGAAGTTGAAAGCGGTGAGTTAGTTCTTAGTCTCTTAGTCTCTTAGTCTCTTAGTCTTTTAGTCTTTTAGTGTTTTAGTTTTTTTGTCTGGTCGTTGTTTGGTTTGAGTTGTTTGCGCTTAGCTTTAAGCCATTAGCCATTAGCTCTTAGTATAATGTACATAAGTGTTCTCAGCATTCTTCCGCATCCCACGATCACCGAAAATGCACTGTCATGCTGACGCAGGTCAGCATCTCACGGGACGCAAGGGACTTGAATGAATTGAGCCTTAAGCTTACGTAGTCAATGCAAGGATTACCCTTAAAAGAAATAGTAATATGATGATTTCCCAAAGGTGTTAGTCGTCAGTTTTTTAGTTCTTACCACATACCACATACCACATACCACATCCCTAATCTCTCAGATAACAACCGTTCACAAATAGACATGATGCTCTCTGAGATACTGCCTCAAGTAATCCTGCAGATTCTGCACCGCTTGTTTAAAATCTACCCGCTCACTTTCTTTGAATCGTATAGATTCTTCATCGCGTTTTAGTTCCAAGGCGATGGAATCGCGTATTTGTTGCACCAATTCCTTTAGCGCTGTCTCTTTTGAAAATCCAGAGGTTTGTTGTAGGTCAATCAATTCGTCACCTACCTCATGGTAGGCAGAGATAAGTTTTTTAACAGCAGGATTCTGCAGGAGTTCCTCGTCCTCTGCAAAAAAGTCTTCTGGGCGATTGATGGGTGTGTACATGATCTGTTGCTTAGTGGCTGTTATTAAAAATAATACAGATATGTAATCCGACAAAATCAGGATTCATTCTACTTAAAAGAATATAATCCACCGTGATTAAATTCTGAAAAACCACAAATCAAATAACTTTTTAGTTTCAAAGGAGTTAGCCTAATTAAAATTGATTTGTTAAATCGAAACGCCAGCGATCTCATACAAGTTGAAGCGAGGCAAAATCTAATGCAATTTGTATATCAGTCTTTTCCCTTTTCTAAATGTCTAAACATTGAATTCCACAATTTTTTCTATCGCTTATTCAACTTCGACTAAGACAGGACAATGATCACTATGCACGGCATCTCTTAATATCGCGGCACGTTTTATCTTATTTTCCAAGGGACTTGTAGCCATGTGGTAATCGAGTCTCCATCCCTTATTGCGGGCGCGGGATCCACCGCGGTAACTCCACCAGGAATACTGATCTGGCTGGTCGTTGAACAATCTGAACGTATCTACAAAACCACTCTCTACAAATCGATCCATCCAGGCGCGTTCTTCTGGCAAAAATCCAGATGTGTTTTTGAGTCGTACGGGGTCGTGAATATCGATGGCCTTGTGACAAATATTGTAATCGCCGCATACTATAAGGTTAGGAATTTCCTTGCGCAAACTGTTAATGTAGTCCAGGAATTCATCCATGTACTGAAACTTGAATTCAAGTCTTGCATCGTTTGTACCGCTGGGTAAATACATGGACATGATGGAAATATCATCGTAATCCACCCGCAGATTGCGACCCTCGTCATCCATCGTCTCGATCCCGGTACCATATTCCACGTGGTTGGGTTCTTGCTTGCATAGGATCGCCGTCCCGGAATAACCTTTCTTTTGTGCGCTGAAATAATACTGAAAAGCATACCCAGCATCTGTAAAAGCTTGTGTATTTATCTGGTCTTCTTGAGCCTTGATTTCTTGCAAACAAAGGATATCAGGATCAGCTGCTTTTAACCAGCTGATAAAGTCTTTCTTCATGGCTGCGCGTATGCCATTGACGTTGTAAGAGATGATTTTCATTATGTGTTATTGAATTGTAATTAGTTGGTGTTCTATTAATTTTATTCTGCCCTGATCATTGTTCTACGAGGGAACCCAAAGATTATTATTATCAAATGGAACTGAACATTTCAACGCTAGCTTGATCAGATTTGCAGTATCATTCACACTGTCTAAATGGGAACTCAGATAAGTCCAGGGCGCATTCTGGACAGCACACACCTTATAAAGATGTTTGCAACCTATTTTTTCAATCTGAACAGAAGCTTGCCACTGCTCATAGTCATCAGATAAAGTAAATCTCAACGTATGCATCGATGTATATGCCCAGACTGGATCGTGATCTATTACTTCTAATTTTTCTACTAAACTATGCATCATCGCACGCATTTCTTGCCACCCATACTCACGATTCTCTGGGCTGAACTGTTCAAGAAATGATTTGGTTGATTTCTGCCCAGAAATTCTCTTAATTTCCATTTGATAGACGGATTATTTATAATTTTCTGAATGGATCATTTTTGTGAGTTCCACAAACTGGGCTACCGTGATCTGCTCGGGGCGTTTTGACATGATTTCCATTTCCCTAAGATCATCAGATAATTGAAGTGTTTTCAAGGTGTTGCGCAATGTTTTGCGGCGTTGCTGAAAAGCTAGTTTGACGATTTGTTTCAGCTGTTTGTAGGTGACTGGGTGATTGTCGTAATCACGCTTTCGCGAAAGCAATAAAACCCCACTATCTACCTTAGGCGGCGGATTGAACACACTTGGTGGCACGGTAAATAAATACTGGGCGTCGTAGTATGCCTGGGTGAGTACAGATAATATTCCATAGGTTTTTGAACCGTGTGGTGCGCAAATGCGCTTAGCTACTTCTTTTTGAAACATACCACCAAATTCAATTACCTGATCCCGGTATTCCAGCATTCTGAAAACAATCTGCGTACTGATGTTGTAGGGAAAATTCCCGATGATCGCAAACGGCTGATTGCCAAAAACCTTGCTCAAATCATGTTGCAAAAAATCTGTTTCCAGCACCTCAAACGTATCATTATTAACCAGTTTGTGGTGATCCAGCTGGAAACTATGTTTCAAATACACTACCGACTCGCTGTCGAGTTCCATGGCAGTAACCTTGATGCCTTTTCTCAGGATATGCTTAGTCAGGACACCTGTCCCAGGGCCTATCTCCAGCACCTGACCGTAACCCTTGTAGGAAAGACAATCAGCGATTTTTACTGCTGTAGCCTCATCCTTGAGAAAGTGCTGTCCCAAGTGCTTTTTTGCCCGTACGCCTTTATCAGAATGTGCCATGAGATTAATTAAAAATGTTGAATTATGAGCTTAGAATTATCAAGCTATTTAAAATTGTCACAAAACAAAATGCCTAAAATTCTATATCTGGATTTTATTGAGATCAAGCCCACCGTAATTCCCGCTGCTCATTAAAAGCAATACAGAATTAGATAGATCCTGACCCAGCAACCATTCCTCAAATTCCTGTGGATTTGTCATGACCGTCAAATCTTTTTGGTCAAATGCCTTAAGGATCTGCTCCTTGCTCACTGGCTCCAATTTTTTAATGGCTACCGCATCTGGACTATAAAAAACGACGGCTGTATCACTCCCATTTAAACTGCCCTTGTATTGTTCCAGAAATTCTGGAGTCAGGCTGGAGTAGGTGTGTAGTTCCAGGCAGGTAATCAATTTACGATCTGGATATTGCTGGCGTACCGCTGCATTAGTTGCTATGACTTTGCTGGGGGAGTGTGCAAAATCCTTGTACACGACGCTGTTACTATTTTCAGCAATCTTCTCGAGTCGCTTTGACGCGCCTTTAAATGTGGCAATAGCCTCATAAAAATCATCCTCGTCTATTCCCATGTGCTGGCAAATCCATTTGGCACCTGCGAGATTACTCAGATTATGCTCGCCAAAAACCTCAATGGGCATTGCACCTTCTGGAGTTTCCAGATAAGTGGAGCCGTTTTCAACGTGATGTTCTGGAGTGGAATAGGCATGTTTGCGGGTAGGTTTGATGGCAGTTTCTGCAATGCGTTTTACCTCTGCGTCCTCCTCGTTATAAACCAGAATACTGCCGTTCTTCATCAGATCTACAAACTGTTCAAACTGAGCTACGTAATTTTCATAAGTAGGAAATACATTTATGTGATCCCAGGCAATTCCTGATAGCAATGCGATATTGGGCTTGTAAAGGTGAAATTTTGGCCGTCTATCGATGGGGCTACTTAGATACTCATCACCCTCCAGTAGCATAAATTCATTTTCCTCTGTCAGGTGCACCATCGTGTCAAAACCCTCCAGTTGCGCGCCTACCATATAATCCACCTCGCGATCGTGGTAGTGCAATACGTGCAGGATCATGGCGGTGATTGTAGTCTTGCCATGCGAGCCACCTATGACTACACGGGTTTTGTCATTACTCTGCTCGTAGAGGTATTCTGGGTAGGAATAGATTTTAAGGCCTAGCTCCTGTGCTTTAAGTAATTCTGGATTATCCTTTCTCGCGTGCATTCCCAGAATAACCGCGTCCAGGTGTTTGTCGATTTTTTCTGGGTTCCAGCCCATTTTTTCTGGGAGCAGGCCGTGTTTAGCCAATCGGGACTTGCTGGGTTCAAATATGGCATCGTCGCTGCCGGTTATCTGATATCCTTTATGGTGTAATGCCAAAGCAAGGTTGTGCATCGCACTTCCACCTATAGCAATAAAATGTACCTGCATGAAAAGGTTTTAGGTAAAAATACGGATTAAGAAAACCTTGTTTCATGCCCCTGCCTATAGATTATTAAGAGTTTGTTACAGTTGACTGGTTAAAATCTAGCCTTGATTAATAAGCTCCCTGCGGTCACGGTCCAGCTGTGTACTTTCTGGATGCCTAGATAACCCTTGTTCAATAACAGAAAGCGCGAGACGTTGCTCTTTCATTTTCTTATATAGCATGGCAAGTTTATGATAAGTCGTCTCAGATTGCCCGATTTCTATGGCTTTTTTGTAATGTTTAGTGGCAGTCTTGAAATCCTCTTCGTGTTCAGCAACATAGCCTAGAGCTAGGTATCCATCGACTGGTGAAAGAGCTACCAGTTCCTGCGCATAGTCACGAGCCTTGCTGTATGAACCGCCTACAATTCCTGGTAGCTCGCAATAAATCTGGGATAGCGCATGTCTAGCTTCAATATGACCCGGTTCCAGCCTGATTGCTTCTTTAAGATGAAATTTAATTTCCTCCAGCATTCCCAGAGCGGTAAACTTAGACACCTCTCTAGCATACAATCCCAGCGTCCCACCATATCTAAAGTGATATTCTGCATTGCTAGGTGCAATATTTACAAGTTGCTCATAATAGTCAGATGCAGTTTTGAAATCACCATTTTCTGCCGCCTCGTGTGCTTTGCGTTCAATAGTTGATAGATCTGGCTGAACCATCAGAATTACCTCAAATGACCGGGGTGTGTTTCTAAATGGACCAGCCAATACCTGGAACATTGACACCATCGTCAACACAAAGGTTATTATAGGATTAACTGATTTCACGCTTCAAATTTTCCATGACGTTTCAAAAATGGTTCCATGACATATAATGAGCAACATTTTGTTCCCAAAATCCTTAAAATTAAATCTGCCGTGTAGTCATTTTTACTCACTCATCCACAATAATTACCCGCTGCCCGGCAGAGTGGCTTGAAAATTCTGGCGCGTACATATTCTCAATATGCGCAATACCGCCAGAGAAGTCACCTGCGTTGTTTGCCCGCACCTCGTATTCAAAAACGTAGGTTCCTTTCCTGACCTGGTCAAAAAAGAAATGTGTGGCCACGTCCTGCGTGCTCTGGTAATATCCCAAGCCATCCTGGTATTTGTAGGTGGAGATCACGTCTACTGGCTCAAAACCGCTGGCGCGCATATCCTTGAGGTGGATAAAATCCATGTCCTGATTAGCTCTGATCTCAATTCTTACCGTTACCTTATCACCCACCTTGAGAGGACCGCTGGCCGTGATTTTTTCCAGGAGATCACCATCTGCCGTTATCATGTATTTATAGAGCTCTTTTTTAATGGATAATCCGCCCGCACCGTCATCTTTTATCTTATCCAGATCTTCAAAGTATTGCCAGTAAAGACTGCCGTATCCCGTCACCTCGCTTTTGTTATTCACGGTTATCGTGGCATGTGCCGGCGTGATCTCTTCTGGCGAAAGCTGTATCTTAAAATAGCCACTACCGGCCTCTTTTTCCACTTCTTTCAATTTTTCTACTGGTAACGATTTGTCCGCCCAGGTGATGGTTGTTCTATCCCTCGTGTCCAGCCAGTCATTCCCTTTTAATAACAGCGCATAGGAGGCGAGTGCTGTCGCTTTGGTTGATTTCCAGCGGTAGATCGTTTCTTATATAGCAACCAGGTTTTCAATTCTTCCACGGTCTGGATGTCGCCCGTGATTTCTGCAAAAGCCTCTATGGCCAGTGCCTGGGTTTCAATATCGCTGGCGTACCAGCTGTAGCCGTTCTGGTTTTCTTTCCAGAACATTCCTTTTTCCGCGCTGTTTACCGCGCCTTGTTTCACGCCCTCCAGTATTTCTTTTGCCAATTCTTGCTTGCCGTACCGATCAAGTGTAAGTGCTATGAGCAATCGCTGGTAGAGAGGTTGTGAGGCGTTTGATTTTTCCGCTTTCGCGAAAGCGTACTCAAAACCATCTCCCAAAACACTATTCCCGTTCTGAGACTCTGTAAACGATCGCGCATACTGGTAATGCCAGTAGTTCACACCGTAATTGAAACCTGACAGATCATCGTGGTCGCGCAGATAGTTGTTGAACGTTTCTACCCAGTTGCCATCCAGATATTCCAGCGCCCGCTCTTGCATTTCCTTAAGTTGGTTGTCCACCTCCAGCACCTGCAGGTGACCTATTCCCGCAACGAGGTGGCGGGTAATGTATTCATTTGCCAGGCCACCGTTGAACCAAGGGAAAGCGCCATGAGACAGCTGGCGCTGTTTGAGTTTGCGGGCGATTTCTTCCTGTGCCTTGCGGGTACGTTCTGGATCAAAAAGCTGTGCCAGCCTCTTCTGCTGGGCCAGTTCCAGATCTTGCGGTGAGCAGCCATGGCGTGTGGGCAAGAACTATGTTCTTAAGCTCTTCATTCTTTTCTAGGTTGCTTTCAAGCGACTCGTTCTGAGACCAGTTGTCAAATACTTCTTTGATTTTGGGATTACTGTTGAGTATGTGTTGTGCAGTTGCATCTGCAAAATAGCGGGACAGTAATTGCTCGCTACAATCGTACTGATATTCCATTAAATAGGGCAGCGATTTGATGGCGTACCAAGCAGGATTGCTGGTGTATTCCAGCGTCATGCGATGACTGGAAAGCGTTGCAGATTCATTATTTGCCAGGTTCTCGAGCGTGATGGTTTTTTCTTGATCAGGACGCATCCACAATGTTCTGGATTCTGTCACCAGCTCCCGATTAGTCAGCACGGGCAAGGTGTTTTCTTCCCCATCAGAAAATTTGTTTGTGGCGGCTACCACGCGGTAGTTGACTGCGGGTATTCCCTCTGGAACCGTGAACTGCCATGCGACGCTGGTATTTCCTTTGGCGGCTGCTTTAAAAGGTAATCGATTGCTGGTGTTGCCCATGATTTGATCCACTGGCTTGAGAGTAGTCGCGTCAAAAAGCTCCAGCCGTGCAGTTCCATTCATATCTTGGCTGGTAAGATTTGCAATCTTAGTGCTGAAGGTGATGGTATCACCCTTCCGCAGGAATCTGGGTGCATTAGGCACTAGACTCATTTCTTTTTGCGTGACAACGGTTTTCTCGAACTGGGTAGAATTCCCATTTTTATCATGACCCAAAAGCCGCAATTTCCACTGTGTAAGTAATTCTGGCGTAGTGAACGTAAAGCTGAGGTTACCTTCCTTATCGGTATACAATTCTGGAAGGAAGAACGCCGTTTCATCCAGGTCGCGGCGTACCTGGACGTTTGCCATGTTGGAATCCTGATCGATCAAGTCTTGAGCGCTTACCCCCTTTTTTGTAGATATCACGACTACACCATTTGCACCGCGGTTGCCGTAGATAGCAGTGGCATTTGCATCTTTTAGAATTGCTATTTCTCTTATATCCTGAACATTTAGTTTACTAAATTCTTCATGTGAAACTACTGTACCATCTACGATATAAAGTGGAGTTACAGCATTTTTCAAAGAACTCCTACCTCTGATAATGACTGACTTACTGCGAGCCTCATCGCCGCTGCTTATAGAAATGTCTACACCCGGAGTAAGTCCAGCAAGAACAGATGCTTTGTCATTAAATGCAGCTGCACTAGTCTCTTCATGCAGTTTAGTTGATGTAACAACTGAAACTGCTGATACTACACTATATTTTTCAGTTGTATTATAACCAATTACGACTACTTCATCCAATCCAGAACCTAGCTGGATTTCCATCACCCTGTTGGAGCCTACTTTTTTCTCTATTGGATAATAATCGGTGTAGGTAAATACTAAGATGTCCTTTTTATTAGCTTCAATACTAAATAAACCATCAAAGTCAGTTGTTGTAAATATCTGTGTGTCCTTGATCTGTACTGTTGAACCAAAAACTGGTTCACCGCTAGGGTCTATTACTCGACCCACAATCTTCCCCATAACTGGTTTTAATCGGCGCAAGACAGCGCTTTTATATCTTAAGTAATTATCATATTTTCTAGGAAAATTGTCGATCGATAACCCGAACTTATTAATGTTATCAAAGAAAAGCCTAGGTTGCGGGATCACACTGTATGGCAGGATAAAATTAATCTGTCTTCTGGAAAGAGCGGTGAGTTGCCCATATTCTTTAGGTCTGTACTTAGTAGAATTCTCATAGAAACTTATTGGATTCCAGTCATCATAAACAAATTGATCCAGACTCATATCGTACATGCTTGCTAGAAACTCAAGATTAAATTCTTTTTTATCCTCTCTGGTTACTTGAAATGACCAGGTTTCTTCTTGATTGGGTGATAGCTTGTTTCTAAAGGTTTTGGTCTCCATATTATACAGAGGTTCCTCAATACTTTGTGGTTTTAATAGGGTCAAACGTTCTCTGATATATCGATTATTCCGTTAAGCTACTATTTGAAAGTTGACATCATCACCCTCAAATTCGTCTAATTTGTAGGTAAGTGTCGTTTTACCTTTTTTAATGTTGACGATTTCCTGCTTTACTATTCCATCACGATCATAAGCAAGAACATCAACGCGTACAGAATCTAAGCTGGTAAATAAATCGACGGTGACCTCATCGCCTTTTACCGTTTCTTGATGACCTAATATAGATTGCTGAATGGGTAATTCCTTGTTTACCCAAATCGGTATTTCTTCCTCATGTGTAATTTGAGGGTCTGAGAGGTTTTCTATTTCCTCTGCAGCTCTCAGTTTAATGAGATAGAAGCCGTTTTTCCAGTTAAGTGTGATGGGTAAATCTACTTTCTTCTTATTATCGATATACAAAGTGTCTAAATAAACAAGCGTCTTTTTCTTCTCTTTTAATTTCGTTGTAAGACTAACTTCACCATTCAATTTAAGTAAAAACTCTTGTGAAATCAGCGTCGTAGGTATAGCCTTTATTTCCGGATCGCTAGTACTATAAATCTCCATAATTACATGGGCGTTTACTGGATTACCGCTGAATGAACGGGGGGATATTTGAATTTTATTTTTGTTTATATCCAGTGGGTAAGGGAAGTCCATTAATATTTCAAATGGTTCATAGGCAATTTGCACGGTTTTGTTCCTGCCTTGGGTTTCACCATTTATATCTGTTACCTCAAGTCTAATCCCATAGTTGTAGACTGGGTTGTAATCCATATTAATAAGTTGCTGATCGGGCAACGCTTTAAAATCAATCTGAATTTTCCCATTTGCATCGGTGTTTGTTTGCTGCGATGCAATAATCTTTTCCTCACTAAAGAAATCACCCTCCCTGCCCCAATAGCCATTTCTCATACTTCGGGTTATGGTATATTTTACTTTTGCATTTGTTAGGGGCTGTCCTATATATGCTTTCGCGAAAGCGGCAACATGAACACTATCCCCAGTTTTGTAGGCGCCATCCAGCTTATCAAAACCAACTCTGAAAGTAGGTCTCTTATACTCCTCCACGCGGAAGTATTTCCTGGTAGGATAGTAATTCTGGTTCTTTTCTGAAACGTCTTGTGTGCTTTTACTAGTTACAGTCAATTTAAAGCTTCCTGTAGGACTATCCTTAGGCAAATGAAATGAACCATTGAAAGAACCAAATTCATTACTAGTTTCTGAAGCTTCATAGATATTATCATTGCTACTATTTTGAACTGTGAGTTTAAGAGATTGATTCTCAATGACTTTTATTTCATCGGCAATTTTAAAAGCAGTAACTACCTTGTAAAAAACTTCTTGCCCTGGACGATAAATAGCACGGTCTAAATAAACAAAATGATTTAATTTAGGCTTCTCTTGAGTTCTAGGTTCAGGGTCATCAAATCGGTCAAAATAGGTGTCAGATCTTAATGTGTCACCAGATTAGCTGGTTACGACGATTGGATCTCTAAATTTTATCCATTTTTTTATTAAAGCAATGCCCATATTATCTGTTTTAAGTGAATCTGTTTCTTCACTTTTCAAGTCAATGATGGTTACATGTGCATCTTTGATTGGGATTCCATAAGTTCTATCCAGCACCTGTATTTGTTGTCCACTTTTAACTGTTTTTTGAAATACAGCCAGATCACTTATCTGTAGCATATCACCATTAATTTCCCTTGATCCATATTTTACCGTATGCGCAACTAGCGCATATCGACTTGCTGGCAGTCCTTGCAATTCAACGGTAAGAGAATCTATATATGTGTCATTAGCATCAGGCAGATCGATAGTTCTGGCAAGAACAATATGTTCTTTTCTTTGCGCATCGACAAGTAATACATCTAGAAGGCTATTCTGTTTTTTATAAACAGTATCTAGGTCTATATGTAAAGGGAAAGCAAATAAGGAAACCCTTTTTAAATTGCGATAATTAATATTTGCAAGAAAGCTTGCTTGAGAAGGAATATTAGTATCAAATTTCATTTCTAAAAATGGAGAATAAATTTCAGATTTTAGAACCGAGCATTTCTTTGTCCCAAAAGAGTCCGGGAATCTGTTTATAGACTCCTCAATTAACTCTAAAGCTAGGACACGGTATTTTTCTTTGTCCTTGCGATTGCTATTACTTAAAGTATAATAGTATTCAGCGAGGGAATAGTTGACTATGGTTTCAAGCGGACTGTCATGAAATCTAGCTTGAAGTGTTTTGAGACTTTTCTCATATGCTTTATCATAAATTAGTTTTGATCTGCGATGGACATAATCTATTCGATTTATAACATTATGCAAGTATGCAAAGTCATTATTTAATTCAAGGTGAATTTCTTCCAGCAGACCGTATAAAGGCAGAATGCGTTGAAGTGCTGTTAGACTATCTAGTGATTTATTTTCTTTCACCTTCATAGGAACAGCATATGCCGATTCACTCGCTAGTTCTGTAGAAGACACAGTTCCATATCGATGATGTTCCTGTTGAAATGTTTTAATTGTCCGGTGAACTAATAAATCTAGTAAATAGGGTCTTAGGTTACGATTACCTGATTCGGTCTTCAGAATTTTAGCATATTTGCCTATCGGTACATTGGAAAGTCTTTCTGATCCAGAAATTGACTTATATAGGTGATACTCAATTTTTGATAAAAACTGTTTTTTATCCCATGTATGAAAATCACCGCTTTGAGCACCTGTAGTTCGTTTGCTAATTTTATAGGTGTTAGCAGCATAGTACCCTCGTAGTAACTCTGCATAAATCGAGTGATAGACATTCTGGACGGGAAATGGAGCCGTATCGATCTTACGTTGCAATCTATCTAGTATTGCTTGGTGTGCGTCCTCTTCTTTAAGCATGGCAAACTTGCTTTCAAACAAAAACACTTTTACCAACTGGACTTCATTGTCCTGGCGATCTGCCCTGCGCTCAATTTTTTCTAGAATCTCTTGTGCGTCTTCTACCTTTCCTTTTACCTCTAGTTTTTCCAGCTCACGCCATTTTTCTGTATACCAGTCCTGAGCTGTCACTGTAAAGGCGATGAATAAGAGAAAAATGAGAGTAAAAAAACGCATGGTGTGGATTTTAGTTCTCTAAATATAGGACTAGATCGCCAGCGTGGGAAAGGTTAATTGAGTGAATGGGCGGTGTGGGGGAGGGAAACTGACCTTAAACCTAAATCTAAATTAAAGTCTAAATCTAAAATGAACTCGAACTCGAACTCGAACTCGAACTTGAATTGGAACCTAATATTGGATTCTAAGAATTGTAAAAGGACTGTTAATTAGTTGTGCCAGTTACTTGGTGGAAAATAAAAATTGATGAAAGAGCGTGTTTTTTTGAGATAGAGTGATGCGCTGTGACCGCTATCTAGGAGTTCACTTATTTCCTCAACGAGCGGATTTTTGAACCCCCTTCAAAACAAGATAAATAACCGCAGTTGCTTGAATTCCTGCTATTAGAATCTTCCATATCTCTACTTCAGGTCTGTCTTGATATTTGCTTACGCTTTTCAAAAGCGATGGTATAATAAATCCAATTAAGTAAAGCAAGCCTATAGAAATGCCTATAACAATTAGCAGCTTAACCATGAGTTTATTAGCCGACATTTTATAAAATCTGGTAAAAACTTGTTATTATCCCGCTTTCGCGAAAGCGGAATACATCACCCCTCCTGCTTTTCTTGAATCTTTAAGCTTACCAGCATGATGGCTGCAAGAACCATGACACAAAGTGCAGCGATGATGCTGATGGCGGCGATCTGGCTGTCGCCTACGAGAAGATTAGAGAAATCCAACTTAAATACGCTGAAGATGATGCTTCCTAGGGAAAGTACGAGTATGACGTAGAAAAAGTATTTCATGTGCTAGAAAAGTTCTTTGATATTGGTCGCAAAAAGTTTTACAGCTATCGCCAGTAAAATGACGCCAAAAATTTTCCTCACCACACCTATCCCTTGTTTACCCAGCACTTTCTCGATACGTCCAGAGGTTTTAAGCACCAGGTACACAAAGCCTATGTTTACGATAATCGCAATGACAATATTGATCGCGGCAAATTCTGAGCGCAGCGATAATACAGACGTAAGCGTACCCGCACCGGCAATCAGTGGGAATGCGATGGGTATGATCGCAGCAGTCTCTGGCGCATCGTCTCGATAAAGTTGCACGCCCAGAATCATTTCTAGGGCTATAAAAAATATAATGAATGCACCGGCCACGGCAAATGAGTTGACATCGATGCCTATAAGCGATAACATGCGCTCGCCCACAAACATAAAAACGATCATGAGCAGCCCGGCAACGATAGATGCTTTCTCACTCTGCACGTGTCCCACCTTGCGGCGCAGATCAACGATGATGGGAATGCTACCCACTATGTCAATCACGGCAAAAAGTATCATGCCAGCGGTAAACATCTCCTTGATATCCAGTGCCTCTAGCGCATTTGTAAAGAATTCCATCCCCAAAATTTAAGCGCGCAAAAGTAGTCTTAATTTGAGCCTGGCTTTACCCTGGTATGGTTTAAATTATGATTAAATATTTGTTTTGAAATTACTGGTCTCTAGTAAAGATAGAACCGCTAACGCTGATTGAAAGAAGATAAAACTTTGTTCTCACTTGGTTGAATAACCGCTGGTGGAGAGTCGAGAAAGCGAGTACAACCAACTTTTCAAGAATTCAGATTTTCATAGGCCGGCGAGCAGATCATGACGCTTAAGGAAAGACCATCTCTCATTACTAGTAAAATTTGACTGGACAAGATTGCTTTGAATTAAGCCCTCGCGCAAAGGGTTGCAAGGCAGGTTTCAAAAAACGCAAGATGATAAATAGCTGTTACAAGAAGAAAATCAGATCGCCAAAACCACTTCAGTCACTAATCGGAGATGGTAAGTTTATAAATAGCACCGGACACCGTTGCCTCATCCACATCAATGGATACGCTTACTGCCTCGCTCGTGAGATAATACATGTGTTTTCCTTTCGCACTTTTGTAATATGTGATGGCCTCAATTTGTGAAGATTGATCGCTAAGTTGCTGGCGATCGATCAAGGTAAAATTATCCTCATTTTTCTCAACTCGTATGAAGTAGGGGGTAAGCTGGGTATTGTATCCAGTGAGAATGATCTCCCCAGAAATAGGATTATAAGTTGCGTCTGTTACTACGCATTTTGAGTCCAGTGTTTGTAATTTTTGCAGTTGATGATTGCCAGGCTCGTTAGTCAACTTGTAAACGGTGGTGGTAAAGTTGCGCCAGTCTTTTGAAAACAGATAGATTTTACCGTTGATGACAACCATGGCTTCCATATCAAAAGAATGGTTCTGTGGCCTGATGGAAAAATCGGTTTGATCTGCAAAACTGAACTGGATTTTTTCTGGATCCGCGTTGGGATCGGTCATTTTTGATTTTGGAATCTTGTAGATAGTCTGATCCTTGCGATTGCCATAATTGTTGCCAAAATCTCCTACATAAACATAATCTCCATCCTGAGCAAAGGCTTCCCAGTCTACGTTACGTAGATTTTTATAGGTGACAGTTTGCAGCACATTTCCCAAACTATCAATTTTGAAAATCTTACTTCCCATTCCAGAATCATTATGGGTCCAAAGGTTTCCGTTTAGATTGATAAGTCCAGAGGATTCCGTAAGCCCGATGGGGGTCGCGGCGATTTGATGGAATTCAAACCTAGTAGATGGCTTAGAAGTTTTTGCAATATCTGATTGGCTGCTGCAAGACGCTAGAGTAAAACTCACCAGCATACAGAATACGGCTGGCAGTACATTAAAAAAGCGAATTCCCGTTTTAACCATCCCGTAAATCTACGCCATCGTACTAATCAATTGAGAATCTTTTAGAAAATAGCACGCATAAAAAAACCGCTTGTAGCACTAGGCTACAAGCGGTTTCTTAATCCGATTATTTCAGTTTAAGCGATAGAAACTCTTTTGAATCCTACCACGTCAGCATCTTTTGAGCTCACGTATTCTGCAACGGTTTTCTTGTCGTCCATGATATAATCTTGATCTAGCAACGCCTGTTCTTTGTCCAGCGTAGAGTTATCAGAGATATATCGCTCGATCTTACCAGGAATGATGCGGTCCCAGATAGCAGCAGGTTTACCTTCTGCCTCCAGTTCCTTTTCAAATTTCATCTTAGCGGTTCCCAGCGCATCGTCAGTCAATTGTGATCTTGAGATAAACTCAGGAATGTTTTTCTGGGGTTTACCTAGACGACCTAACTCGATATTATCTTTTTCGATTGCTGCGATACGCGCTTCAGTTTCTGCTTGCACGTATGCGGGATCAAAATCTTTATAGGACAATGTAGTTGCACCCATGGATGCTACCTGCATGGAAACGTTTTTAGCAACTTCTTCTGAGTTGTCACTGTTTGTGGACAATGCAGTAAGTGCACCTATCTTATTGTTGTGCACGTAAGAACCTATATAGGGAGCTTCCAATACCTCAAAACCACCTATCTCCAGTTTCTCACCTATCACACCTGTTTGTTCAACAAGCTTCTCTTCCACAGTCATGTCACCTACCTTGCTGGCAAGTAATTCTTCTTTAGAGTTACAATCCAGTGCATTGTCTGCTATCTGGTTTGCAAGTTCTACGTAAGAATCATTTTTTGCTACAAAATCTGTCTCACAGTTCAGTGAAAAAACAACGCCACGCGTGTTCTCATCATTGATGCGAGCAACTACAACGCCCTCGCTAGAATCACGATCAGCACGCTTTGCCGCTACTTTTTGTCCTTTTTTTCTAAGTATCTCGATGGCTTTGTCAAAGTCACCCTCTGCTTCTACGAGGGCTTTCTTGCAATCCATCATACCAGCGCCGGTAGTCTTTCTCAGTTTACCTACTTCGGCTGCAGAAATCTTTGCCATAATATTATTTTTTTAAGTCTAGCTAGCTAGAAATTTACTCTTCTTCGTCCTTCTTTGCGTCTTTTGCTGGAGCCTCTGCTGCTTCTTTGGCTTCCTTAGCATCTTTCTTTGCCTGAGCTTCCATGGCGGCTCTATCGTCAGCAGCTTGCTTCTCGTTCTTGCGGTCTTGATGACCTTCTACGATAGCATCACTTACTTCTTTTACGATCAGGTCGATGGATTTAGACGCATCATCATTAGATGGAATTACAAAATCGATCTCACGTGGATTGGCATTTGTATCCGTCATTGCAAAAATCGGGATTCCCAGTTTCAATGCCTCTTTTACGGCAATGTGCTCACGTACCGTATCCACGATAAACAGAGCTGCTGGCATACGCGTCATGTCACTGATGGAACCTAGGTTCTTTTCCAGCTTGTCACGCATACGATCTACTTGCAGACGCTCTTTTTTGGAAAGTGTCTCATAGCGACCATCTTTCTTCATGCGGTCTACGAGAGCCATCTTCTTAACAGCTTTACGGATGGTTACAAAGTTTGTAAGCATCCCGCCCGGCCATCTCTCTGTGATATAAGGCATGTTTGCGTTGCCGGCGTGTTTTGCGACAAAGTCTTTTGCCTGCTTTTTTGTAGCAACAAAAAGCACCTTACGTCCAGAGGCAGCAATTTTGCGCAATGCGCGTTTTGCCTCCTCCAGCTTTGCAGCCGTCTTGTAGAGATTGATAATGTGGATCCCGTTACGCTCCATGTAGATGTAGGGAGCCATGTTAGGATCCCACTTACGGGTAAGGTGACCGAAGTGGACACCCGCGTCAAGCATTGACTTGACCTCTGTGTTATTTGCCATAATTTAAAGTTTACGTTCTGTCGATAGCAATAGTAGGGTGGTTGCACCAGCGGGGCGCGCGCCCCTACCATTTAGATGCTAAACTTGCCTGGTGGCAACCAGGTGCTGACAGCAAATTAAAAATATAAAAGAACAAATCCCGTCTGGGCTTAGCCTGGACGGGAATAATAAAATACGTATTAACGCTTAGAGAACTGGAATTTCTTCCTTGCTTTCTTCTGACCAAATTTCTTGCGTTCCACCATACGTGGGTCGCGAGTCATCAGGCCTTCTGCCTTAAGCTTAGGCTTATTCTCCTCGTCGATTTGTACAAGTGCACGGGATATCGCTAGTCGCACGGCTTCTGCCTGGCCAGTGATACCACCACCGTTCACATTCACAGAAACGTCATAGTTGCCCATGGTTTCAGTCAGTCCAAAAGGTTGCGTGACTTTATACTGCAGGACACCTGTTGTAAAGTAATCCTTGTAGTCTTTCTTGTTTACGGTAACATTACCTTTTCCCTCACTCATGTACACACGAGCTACGGCAGTTTTTCTTCTACCTATTTTGTGTAGGGTCTCCATATTACTTTACCTCGTTAAGGTTAATTACTTCTGGTTGTTGTGCCTCGTGCTCGTGTTCTGCACCAGTGTACACTTTCAGGTTGCGGAAAATCGCGCTACCCAATCTGTTCTTGGGCAGCATGCCCTTGATCGCTTTCTGTACCACTCTCCTGGGATCCTTGTCATAAAGTTCCTGGGCAGTAAGGCTGCGCTGTCCACCTGGATAACCCGTGTGGCGTATGTAGGTCTTGTCATTCCATTTGTTGCCGCTCAGTTTTATCTTATCGGCATTGATGATGATGACGTTGTCACCACAATCTACGTGCGGTGTAAAGTCTGTCTTGTACTTACCACGCAAGAACTTTGCAGCTATGGAGGACATACGACCTAGAGGCTGGTCAGCCGCGTCTATCAATACCCAGTTTTTGGTTACTGTAGCGCTGTTTGCTGATACCGTTTTGTAACTTAAAGTGTTCACTCTTAAATCCTTTTAGTGTGCTATATTGATTTTATTGTCTAAAATCGGGCTGCAAATGTAATCTTTTATATTTGAATGACAAGCGGCTAGACCAGTTATCCTAACGTGTTTTTTCAACCCTCACACCCACAACGCAAATTTCCATTACCGGTCTTATTACAAGTCTTTTATGATGAAAGGCACTGAGAATGTCAATATATTTGTTAGTATTGTTGCTTATTACGCTTTCGCGAAAGCGTAAATACTCATTATCCTGCAATGCATTGAATTCCATTGCGACACACACTTATAACTCATTTTACTATGAAACGTCTATTCACCCTTTTGATCCTCGCGGTTGCTTTTACCGCTTGTGAGGATGACGAGAACCTGGCTACTACCAGTACCTCAAACACGCCTAATATAATAGGTAATTATGAGCTCACCTCGCTCGTGGCAGATGCTGCCGTGGATTTTAATGGTGATGGCACCAGTTCCACCCAGTTGTTCAATGAATCATTCTGCTTTGACAACCGGATGATCTCATTTGACGCTGCGGGGAATTTTACGGTGGACGTTCCAGACCTGGATCTGGATAACAACAATGTACTTACCTGTGTGGATAATTCTTATGCTGGTACATATACCATTGATATGAATAGCCTGCTCACAATTACGTACCCGATCAATGGTGGTAGCGTCTCTGAAGACAAAACCGTCACGGTGACAAACACGACATTTTCATTTACGCTGAATCGTGCAGAGGTGATGCAATACATAAATCCCACCACCGGCACCCCTGCCGATGCGATCAATACCATTCAGGTGACTTATACGCGTATTTAAAAACGCTTTTCCAAAGACACAATAAAGCCCCTTATCCATGAAATGAGGGGCTTTTGTTATTACAGGTAAGAAGTATTACTCTTTTACCTCTACACCTTTCCAAAACGCAACATAGCCCTCAATGTTTTTGGCGGCATGTTTTGCGTCTGGATAGTACCAGGCCGCATCCTGGTTTTTAGACCCGTCCACCTCTAGCGTATAGTAGCTGGCGGTGCCTTTCCACGGGCAGTTTGTATGCTTGTCGCTGGAGGTGAAATACTCCTCATTCAGCGAGGTGGGTGGGAAGTAGTGATTGTTCTCTATCACGATGGTGTCATCGCTTTCTGCGAGTACCTGATTGTTCCACATTGCTTTCATATCAATTTTATTTAGCTATAAACATATAATCTTTGAACATGAGGTTGTCATCCTCGTAAATGCCACTTATTTCCAGTCCTGCCTGGGCGGCCAGCCACTCGACGACTTCATCATCGTATTTCTGTGAGATTTCTGTATGGATGGTTTCCCATTTTTTGAACTGCACGGTCAGATCCAGTTTTTTTATTCTTACCTCGCAATCCTGCGTCGCCAACAGGTAACTGCGGGCGGTACCAGATTCTGGATCATAAGCCTCCCAGTGTTCAAATTTGTCCACAGGAAAATCAGCACCTATCTCCCGATTGATGCGGTGTAATAAGTTCCGGTTGAATTCTTGGGTCACGCCAGTCTTATCTGCATAGGCATTCTGGATCGTCAAAGGGTCTTTTTTCTGGTCAAAACCCATAAACAACTGATCTCCCGCAGACATTAGATCCTTTAATTGTTTGAGGAATTCAATCGCACTGGGGTGATCCAGATTACCTATGTTTGATCCCAGTACTAGTATCAACTTAGGTCGCTGGTTGTAGCGAGCCAGCTGTTCCAGCACCTTGAAATAGGTTCCCTGCTCTCCCTGAACGTCCATGGCTGGCCATGTTAGCCTGGATGCTGGCGGTAAGTTCATCTATTGCATGCTGGCTTATATCGATGGGAATGTAGGTGAAACTGCAGTTGTGTTTATCTAATTCACCCAGCAGGACCTTGGTTTTTTTGCCATCTCCGGCACCCAGCTCAATCAGGTCAAAACCTTTTTGACACTCCAATGATTCCCTAAGAGCGACCTTATGCTTGTCGATAATATTGTATTCGGCATTTGTCAGGTAGTATTCCGGGAGCTCCATGATCTGCTGGAACAGCTGGTCGCCGCGGTCGTCATAGATATATTTTGAACTCAGGAATTTGGGATAGGTCGTAAGTCCCTCCCGTACATGGTCTTCAAATTCCTGCTGGAACGATTCTTTTTTTGTCATAGTGATTTGGCCAGTCTCAAGCCTGTAAACTGCCACCTAAGCGGGGCATGAAAAAAATTGCGATAGGATGGTCTGTAATGATTGCTGGGCGTGGCGATGCTGCCACCGCGCAGTACTTTCTGGTTGACCATAAATTTACCATTGTATTCCCCCAGCGCACCGTCAGGCTTTTGGTAATCGGGGTAGGGCAGGTAGGCACTTTCTGTCCATTCCCAGCGGTTGCCGTTCTCCAGTTTACTGGCAGCTACCTCCCATTCAAATTCTGTAGGGAGTCTAAGTTTTTTGTATTGCGCATAGGCAAAAGCCTCGTAATACGAGATATGTGTAACAGCTGCGCGCGGGTCTATTTCTTGAGGTCCACCCAATAAATAGTTATGCCACTTACCATCTTGCTGCTGCCAGTACATGGGTGATTCAATGCTGTTTTTCTTTACCCAGTCCCATCCCTCTGTATGCCATAGCAGCGCATTGGTATAGCCGCCATCCCTCATAAATTCCATCCATTCAGCGTTTGTGACCAGCTTGCTGGCAATGGCAAAAGGCTCTACAAACACGCGGTGCCGCGGCAACTCGTTATCATAGCAAAATGAGTCATCATCATGACCTATGTGGTAGATGCCCTCATCAATCTCTATAAAACCAGCATCTTCCTTTTCCACCAGTACTTCATTGTTTACCATCCCATAAACAGGCTGTAAAGGATTGTTTCCCAGAATATACTTAATGTCTGTAAGTAGAAGTTCCTGGTGTTGTTTCTCGTGGTGGATACCTATTTCCAAGACTGGTCGCCATGCATCATTAAAATGGTTGTTCAACAAGTCCATCATGTGGGTAGTCACATACTTGCGGTAATCATAGATTTCTGATACGCTGGGTCTGGAAAGATTCCCACGATCCGTGCGTACCACCCGCTTTCCCATACTCTCGTAGTAGCTGTTGAAAACGTAGGCATATTGTTTATTGAACCTTTGATAATCAGGTAAATTGGGACAAAGTAAAAACTCTTCAAAGAACCAGGTCGTGTGTCCCAGGTGCCACTTGGGCGGTGAGACGTCCACGATGGGTTGAACGACATAATCCTCTATCTGCAATGGCTTGCAGAGGTCTTCTGATTGCTGTCTGGTATCTTGAAAAAGTGTGGTGAGTTGCTTATGGGTCATGTGCAACTCAAATTTATGGGTTTTTGATAATTACGCTTTCGCGAAAGCGTTAACATAAACACAAACCTCGCAACAAAGGGGATATCAAATACTGACCAAAAGCGGAATGGTCAAACTTAAATTAACTGGTTTGCCATCACGTATTGCTGGGCGCACCATTTTTTTTGCTAGGCGTAGACAACGTTGAGCCTCTTTTTCCAATTCAGGATATTTTGCAGAAGCATCTATACGATCAATTATTCCGCGTTTATTAATTGTAAATATCAATAGGATGCGTACGGTGCCTTCTTTGCTGTTTTCACTATCAACCACGTCAATATTGAAATTTTCCTTTACTAAAATTGACAGTTGTTCGCTTAGACAATCTCTTAATGATCCAGGACTGTCTGCTGGATTACAGCCGGGATACACTGGCCATTTTTCTAAAGCCTTATTCGGGCCCTCATAAACGATAAAGTCTTTTTCTTTTACTGGGCTATACTTTACCTTTTCTAATGCATCATTTTCATAAATAAGTTCATAACGCAAAAGGTTGCGGTAATCCTGAGCTACCCTATAGCCTTTAGCATCTATGGGCATCATCATTCTAGGAAGTTTTCTATTTATATCATTAATGATCGAATCGTTCAATTCTGTTCTACCTGAGCTAACTTCCCAGTCATACTCACCAGTAGTTGTAAAGTTGTAGTAACCTCTAATATAACTGTAAATCCTGCCATCTACCGTGTCCTGCGGCTTGAAGTAACTCTTGTCCAGATTGTCAATATAGAATTGCGCAAATTTTTCTCTCATGCACTCATCTTTATCTTCTGCCCGCTCGCAGCCTGGATACAACAATCTACCGATCATTCTTTCCTTGCGCTGGCCATGACTGGTTGCTGCAATAGAAAGTAGTATTGTTAGGAGAAGTGTTTTGGAAATGTCCATTTGATTTGTTTACTATTTGTTAGGATTCATAATCCTTGAACTTTACACCGCAACAACTCCTTTAATGGATGGATGGGGGTCGTAACCCTCTAATTTGAAATCCTCGTATGTAAACTTAAATATATCCCTGACTTCTGGATTGATCTGCATGGTGGGTAGTGCGCGTGGCTCACGGGTGAGTTGTAATTCTACTTGCTCTCTCAGGTTGTTATAGATATGTACATCACCAAAGGTGTGTACAAAATCCCTAACGCCCAGATCACAAACCTGCGCTACCATCATGGTAAGTAGGGCATAACTCGCGATATTAAAAGGGACGCCCAGAAAGACGTCTGCGCTGCGCTGGTAAAGCTGGCAGCTCAATTTTTCATCTGCCACGTAAAATTGAAAAAATGCATGGCAGGGTGGGAGGGCAGCCTTACCATTTGCTACATTTTCAGAAAAGCTCTTACTGGTATCTGGCATCACGCTGGGGTTCCAGGCGGTGACCATCATGCGGCGACTGTCTGGATTTTTTTTTAAGGTATGGATGACATTTTTTATCTGATCAATTCCCTCGCTGTTCCAGTTGCGCCACTGGTGGCCATATACGGGGCCTAGATCACCATTCTCATCTGCCCATTCATTCCAGATGCGCACGTTGTTCTCTTTTAAGTAACTGATATTAGTATCACCGGAAATTAGCCACAGCAACTCGTGAATAATACTCTTGAGATGGACTTTTTTAGTCGTTACCAGTGGAAAACCATCTGCGAGGTCAAACCGCATCTGGTGTCCAAATATGCTGCGCGTCCCCGTACCGGTGCGATCGCCCTTATCTACTCCCTCATCCAGAATGCGTTGCAGGAGATCGTGGTATTGTTTCATCTAGTAGATTTACAGGTGACGGATAAGATTTTGCTGCTACCAAAAACAGCATTGCCATCCAGCCCAAATATAGGTATCTGCCAATAGCGATAAAAGTGTATCGTCTCTTGAACTCAATAGAGAAACCACGAGCGAGTCACGCCGCATCATTTCACATGTTGTTGATGGGGCATCAAGATTTCAATTGTATAAAGTTTTTCTTAGTTTTGGTAAAACCTATTTTAGATGCAACCTGTTTCAGGCAATTTTTTCTGATGCGCACCCTTCAACTGGGAGTTCTGCTATTGAACTTTCTGTCTAAAAACTTATAAAACGAGTCAGGGTCAAAAAAAATCCACGAGCAAAAATACTTGTCTTTAATCAGTAGGGATTAAAACAAACTTTCAGCCCATGAAATGGCGTCGTCTAATTTTAAGAAATACGTAAATCTCCCCGCGTAAAGTGATTGCTCTTCCATGGCTTGTAATTTATCGCTATCAGAATAACCTACGATGGCGATTCCCTTGATCATTTTAGGGTCGACCAGTTTATAGACTGAGGGATCCACAGATCTATGGAACTGGCGATTAGAAATATAAACCACCGATCTGTCCTGATAGAATGTGTCGATATCGCTAAGTATTTCTTTGGCAACCGCTGTGTTTACCTCAACATTATCGTTGAGCATTCCTATGACATAGGTGTCAAAATATCTAAGACTGCCAAAATCATATTTGACGTCAAGTTGACATTCTTGTTTTAAAGTAGTTAAGGTCATAAGCTGTTGTGCCGGTTTTATTCAAAACAAAGCTAATCTGGATTTCAACTGGTAAATTGTTAATTGTGAAGTCTGATTTACCAGAAAGATTGATGGGTAGGTTGTGTTACTGTTGGTAGTCAGATAGCTATTAATAGAATGGCACGGTAAATTTTAAACCCTCATCTTGCCAATCGCAACTAAAGATTATTCTACTGAATGTCCGGGCGGGAAGATTACTAATTGGTGAGTCAATGGGTTCACTAGCCCGTAATTCGCACTACGCTGAAAAACGGAACCGGCATCATCTATAGCTTTTAAAGCGCTAATTGAAAAGCATCATCTTGAAAAGCTACGAGCCCAAGAGACTGCATGATTCAGATCTGGAAAAAATGTGAACCTCCCATCATATAATGATTGCTCGCTCAAAGCCTGAGTTTTTATCTCATCATTTTGTCCCACTACAGCAATGCCTCTAATGAGGTTGGGATCAACAAGCGAATAGACTGATGGGTCAATTGCATTTGTAAAAAGCCTGTGGGAAATATAGATGATGGGGGCGGCCTTGTAGTGTTGATTGAGGTCTGTAAGAATTTGTGTCGCTATATCAGTTGTTATTACAAGCCCAGATTTGAGCTTATCAATCACGTACGTATCAAAATATTGTAAGCACCCAAACGGGTATTCCTTTTCAAGGAGGCACTTGGGAGATTGATCAGCGACTTCCATAACTACTAAATTGAATGAATAGTAATACAATATTACTATAAATTACTCCACTAAAATTAAGAAAACTTTTTTTAACCAAACAACATTCCGGCGATAGTTGCCGTAAGCAGCGCAGCACAGGTCCCACCTATTAATGCCTTGATACCAAAGGCCGCCAGCACCTTGCGCTGTCCCGGTGCAAGAACACCTATACCACCTATCTGGATACCTATACTCGCAAAATTTGCAAAGCCGCACAAGGCATAAGTAGAAATAACAATGCTGCGATAGTTCACCAGTGTTTCTGCTGCTTTCATCTCACTTAGGGATTTGTAGGCAAAAAATTCGTTCAGGATCGTTTTTTCCCCCAGTAGCTGTCCTACAGAGACAATATCTGCCATGGGAACACCTATGATCCAGGCTACCGGAGCAAAAAGATTCCCCAAAATGTATTGCATGGAGAATTTCTCGTACCGCCCATCCGTACTATCTGCTATAATGCTGTTTAGACCAGTAGGATCACCTATCAGATCACCTAGAAACCAGTTGACCACGGCGATAAGAGCCGTGAAAACTAGCAGCATGGCACCCACGTTTACCGCAAGTTTTAATCCGTCAGTAGTTCCTATGGAAATGGCATCCAGGATATTGGAGCCTATTTTTTCTTTTGAGATATTGAGTTTACGGTCAATCTTTTCTGGTGTGTCTTCCGGGAAAAGGATTTTTGCCATGACGATGGCTGCCGGCGCGCTCATGATGGATGCTGTGATAAGGTGTCGTGCAAATTCTGCTTTGGCGGCTGGATCCTGACCGCCTAAAAATTCTATAAAAGCGGCAAGCACGCCACCAGCAATAGTAGCCATTCCACCTACCATGAGGCAGAGGATTTCTGATTTGGTCATCTTTTCCAGATAGGGTTTGACGACCAGCGGCGCCTCGGTTTGTCCTATGAAGATATTGGCTGCGGCTGCTAGGCTTTCTGCACCACTCAGGCGCATGGTCTTGCTCATGAGCCAGGCAAAAACATAAACGATTTTTTGCAAGATGCCCAGATAGTAAAGCAATGAAGTGAACGCCGAAAAGAACACGATGGTAGGCAGTACCTTAAAAGCAAAAATGTATCCTAGCGATTGTGATGGATCCACCAGCCCGCCAAAAACAAACAACGCGCCCTCTTCTGCCACCGTAAGAAACTCGACCACCTTTTCTGCGATCCACTGGAAAACCATGGCGACTTCCTCAACCTTGAGAAACAAAACGGCAAAAAGAATTTGCAGACTTATCCCTATACCCACCAGTTTCCAGTCAATATTCTTACGGGAAGAACTGAGCAGAAAACACAGTCCGATCAAAAACACGATACCGATCACGGCACGGTAAAAACTCTCAAAAGTCAGCCCATAACCATCAGTGGCATTGACGTCCAGCATGGGCGCGATATCGGTTTCCTGAGCTATACCGGCAAAACTTCCCATCAGAAAAATCCCGATAAACAGTAAGAAAGTATAGGCAGGATTTAGGTGGGGCATGTACTCTGGGCTGGTTATCGTTTAGAAATCTCGTCCCTCAGGCGTGCGGCAAGCTCATAATCCTCGCTGGACACGGCTTTTTCCAGCATCTTGTTCAGGTCTTTCAGGCTGTACTTGTCATACTTATCACCGCTAGACGTAGGGTTATTGATCAGATCCTCGATCAATTCCTCCTCATCCATTTCCTGATCATCCGTAAGTTCCTTATCTGGCTTGATATTCTGCTGGATCCCTGCCTCTTCTAGTATATTTATATAAGTAAAAACCGGTGCTTTAAAACGCACCGCGAGCGCAATTGCATCGCTGGTACGGGCATCGATGATTTCCTCGATACCGTCACGCTCACAAATCAGGCTACTGTAAAAAACACCGTCCACCAGTTTGTGGATGATGACCTGCTTGACCACGATGGAGAACCGTTCTGCAAAAGACTTGAACAAATCGTGGGTAAGCGGCCGTGGCGGGCTTATCTCTTTCTCCAGCGCGATGGCGATGCTTTGGGCCTCAAAAGCACCTATCACTATGGGCAACTGCCTGTCGCCACCTACTTCTTTTAAGACCAGCGCATAAGCACCATTCTGGGTCTGGCTATAGGAGATCCCGCGTATGGAAAGCCGTTTGAGACTCATAGAAATCGTAAGTTCTTAATGGTTTGCAAAAATCGTGTATTTCTGTAGATTACGCTTTCGCGAAAGCGTAAAAATCAAATATACCAGCAAAAAACCAACTTACCGCGTCAATAAGGGTCTGCAAAACCAGTTTACCAGATAAGTCCCGGAAAAACAAAAGCCCCGGCAAAAGATGCCAGGGCTTTTAACTGATATATTTTAAATCGTTTTAAGCATTTGCTGCCTTAAAAGCTTTTAGCTTTTCAATGAGCGCGGGCACGACTTCAAATGCATCGCCCACTACGCCATAATCTGCAGCCTTAAAGAATGGTGCCTCACTATCTGTATTGATAACGACTTTAGTCTTGCTGGAATTGATTCCTGCGAGGTGCTGGATCGCACCAGAAATTCCTATGGCGATGTACAAGTTACTGGCAACCGGTTTCCCAGTCTGCCCCACGTGCTCGCCGTGAGGTCTCCAGCCCATATCACTCACTGGTTTTGAACAGGCGGTCGCCGCCCCCAGAACTTCTGCAAGCTCCTCAATCATTCCCCAGTTTTCTGGCCCTTTCATTCCACGACCTGCGCTCACGACCACTTCTGCATCTGCAATGGTAACCTTATCTGTTGCTTTGTCAACGGATTGCACTTGCACCTTGAGATCACTGCTATCGATGCTGGGCGCAAAATCGTTCAAGCTACATTCTGTAGGGTTTTCTTTTAAGCCGTAGGCATTTTTAGAAAGTCCTATGAGCTTTGCATCTGTGGTGATGGTTGTATTTGCGTATGCCTTGTTTGTAAATACGTGGCGCTTTACGGTAAATGGATCTGCAGATGATGGCAGCGTCGTAACGTTTGTCACGTATCCAGCATCCAGATTTACACTAAGCAATGAGCCCAGGTATTTACTATCTGCGCTGGAAGATATGATGACCACTTTAGCGTCTTCTGCCTTAGCGGCTTGTGCGATGGCATTTGCATAGGCACCAGCGTTGAATTTCTCCAGTGCGCTATCCTTTACCTGATGCAATCTGCTCACGCCGTAGGTTCCTAGATCGCCAGCACCATCGCTGTTAAATGCAATGGCTGCCACGTCTGTTCCCAGCATGTCTGCCACGCCTTTTGCGTAACTGGCTACCTCGTAAGCCGTTTTCTTGAATTTCCCGTTTTCTGATTCTGTATAAACTAGTACTGACATATTTCTGATTTTTTTAAGACCGGGCAATTTCTGGAAAGTCAGATGATGACCGATTGTTGTTAAAATAACGCTTTTGCATTTTGGCAAGCTCAAATTAGACATGCATGCGTGAAAGCGTAAAAATGACCTTTATATCGCTTTTGCCTCGTTGTGTAACAAGTCGATAAGTTTGTCCAGATTGTCTGCATCCACGAGTGTCACCTCACCTTTGGGATCTGGTTTCTCAAAGTTCTGGGTTTTAGTGGCTGCGGTTGCATCAGTAGGTTGAACTACATTGAGTGGTTTCTTGCGAGCCATCATGATACCGCGCATATTGGGAATGCGCAGGTCACTTTCTTCCACAAGACCTTTCTGACCACCTATGACCAGTGGCAGGCTGGCTGTCACGGTTTCCTTACCGCCGTCAATCTCACGGGTCGCGGTGGCTTTATCACCCTCAATTTCTAGTGCGATGCAGGTATTTACAAAACTGGCTCCCGTCATGGCAGCTAGCATTCCAGGTACCATCCCGCCATTGTAGTCAATGGACTCACGACCGGCAATAACCAGATCATAACCACCATTTTTAACCACCTCTGCAAGATGCTTTGCAACGCTATGACCGTCGGTAGGTTCTGCGTCCACGCGGGTAGCGCTATCAGCTCCTATGGCAAGTGCCTTGCGCAATGTAGGTTCTACATCTGCACCGCCTACGGTCACGACCTCAACGCTGGCGCCCTGTTTTTCCTTGAACCACATGGCTCTGGTCAGGCCGAATTCATCATTAGGGTTAATGACAAACTGCACCCCGTTCTTATCAAACTGGGTATCGCCATCTGTAAAATTGATCTTTGAAGTGGTATCAGGTACGTGGCTGATACATACTAATATCTTCATCTAATTAGCTTTTTTAGGGTTTTTTCAAACGTTTGCGAAGTTAACACATACGAGTAAAATAACTATGCATGCATAGTAAATTTTAAGACTTATGTATAAATGTCGGAATTTGCTGCATTTTTGTGCGCGAGTGTATGTTATGGTTGGGCTAATAGTTTATCTAAGGAATTTACCGTTGACCGCTTGCACGTTGACTAGGCAGCCAGACAACGAATACAATTAAGACAACTTGTCAATTAGTTGATCGGGTCATCAGAAAGTAAGGTTATACTAAATCAACAACCCCCTCCCTAATCCATGGAAATCGTAAAATTCTTAGTAATCAATCACCCTCTATAAAACTTTGTACCTTTCAGCCTGCTTTATAGTTATTACCATCCATGCGACCTAAATCCCATTTCTCTGCCGCTGTTTCATTTCTGTTTATCTTAGGGATTGCCTGGTATGCAATCACAAGCCAGACCCCCGATGCTTCTATGGACAATGACGTACCATTGACTGACTGGTCAACGTTTAGGGCGATGCAGCACGTAGAGAAAATAGCGCAGCAACCTCATTACACGGGAAGTGCGGCAAATGATGAAGTGCGTAGTTATTTAGTCAGCCAGCTGCAAAAGCTGGGACTCAACCCATCCACCCAAACGGGTTATGCGCTGGACGCCTATGGAAACATGGCAAGACCTAGCAATGTCCTAGCCAGGATCGAGGGAGATAATGCGGGTGGTGATGCCCTACTATTATTAAGCCACTATGATAGCGACCCCCACAGCGCAATAGGTGCAAGCGATGCGGGTAGTGGCGTGGCAACGATTCTCGAGGGAGTCAGGGCATTTATAGCCAGCAACAAAAAACCAAAAAACGACATCATCATCCTATTTACAGATGCGGAAGAGCTGGGATTGCTGGGCGCTCAATTATTTGTGGATGAACATCCCTGGGCGCAGGACGTGGGCATGGTGCTCAATTTTGAAGCACGCGGTAGCGGCGGTCCCAGCTATATGCTGGTGGAAACTCCCGACGGTAACAGGCGCATTATAGAGGCATTTACAGATGCCGGGGTGGAGTACCCGGTTGCCAACTCACTTGCCTACAGCATCTATAAAATGATTCCCAATGATACGGATCTCACCGTATTCCGCAGGGATGGAAATATCAATGGGCTCAACTTTGCCTTTATAGGTGACCATTTTGATTACCATACGGCGCTGGACACACCAGACCGGCTGGATGAAAATACACTTGCCCATCAGGGTTCTTACCTCATGCCGCTGCTCAATTATTTTGCTCAAGCAGATTTGGGTAATGGCTTACAATCCTTAAAAGGTGAGGATGACGTCTATTTTTCGCTACCACTCTTCGGTATGTTGCATTTTCCTTTTAGCTGGCTGGGATTCCTTATCATCGCCAGCGGTATTACCTTTGTTTTTCTAATAGTGGTGGGCGTCAGGCGTCGCCGTATCCGCATCAGCGATCTGTTGCTGGGATTCATTCCGTTTTTAGGCACGATTCTACTAGCGTATCTGCTGATTCATTATGGCTGGCAGGCGGTTGCTGCTGATTACTTTTATGTGAACAGGAGCAGGGTCTTTCCCTATACCGGGTACTGGTGGATTGCCGCGGCGGTATTCTGTACGCTTGCGCTCGCGTTTTTTATCTATCATAAATTCTACCACCGCAGTCGCGTGGCCAGCCATAGTGTCGCCCCTCTATTCGTTCTATGGCTTTTTAACTTGCTGCTAGCATTCCCTGTGGGCGATGGCGGTTTGATCCCCGGGGTGTACCTACCAGGTGCGGGATTTTTCATCGTACCGTTTATCGCGGGGCTGGTCATGCTGTGGTTCAATATCAAATCACTTAGGCCCAGTTTTATCATTCTTGTTTTACTGGCCATTCCCGCGATCTACATTTTTGTACCGTTTATCAAGGGTTTCCCAGTTGCGCTGGGGATGGGTATCCTATTTGTCGCCGGGATTCTTACTGCACTGATTTTTGGGTTGCTGGTACCTATAATTGGCCATTATCGTAAGAAACATGTACTTGCTAGCCTGTCATTTGTGGTTTTGGTGGGTTGTGTTGTTACCGCTTTCGCGAAAGCGGAATTCTCATCATCACAGCCCAGAGCTTCCAGCATCGTATATTTTATGGACACAGATGCAAGTGAGGCGCAATGGGCGACTTACGATCGCAAGCTATCACCCTGGGTGAGCGAGAAAATGGGAGCCGACCCCCAAGACGCTGGAAAGCTCGCGAGCAACTCCATCGAGTCAAAGTACGGCACCCGCTTCCGTTACACGCAATCTGCTCCAGTGATAGATCTGGAAGAAGTGGACGTGACAATCCTTGTAGATTCAACTTTTAGCGAGGTGCGCACGGTAAAATTCAAGTTGAGTAGTGTTTCTCCCGTACAGCGATACGAGCTGTTTGCAGATTCCGTCTTTAGATTTAATACGGCTAGCATCAACGGTAAAAATGCCAAAACCAACAGCCGTACCGGCGAGGCGCTTACCTATAGACGCGGTGGTAGAATCCTGAGTGCTTTTATGAGTGGTAATGAGCCGCTGGAAATCGAGCTGAGTTTTGAAAGCTCTACCGTTCCCGAGATAACGGTCTATGCAGCATCCTATGATTTGCTGGATAACAAACAATTGAACGTCTCACCACGCCCAGGCGCAGAGATGAGCCGGCCATTTGTTCTTAACGATGCCATCATTAGAAAGAAGACGGTACGGCTAGAGCTTAACGTAGAAAAGATCTGACGTCACCGATGAATAAATCAATCGGGATTCTGGGCTGCGGCTGGCTGGGACTTGAACTGGGCAGGCGTGTAATCCTGGAGGGTTATGAGTCACACGGTACCGCCCGTAGCGAGGAGCAATTCAAATCCATTGCAGAAACGGGAATCACACCGCATAACATTGAGCTTAAAGACAAACGGATCTATGGTGATCTAAAGAATTTTCTCCAGTCCATTGAAACGCTAATCATCACCCTGCCGCCCGATTCAAAAAATCAGCAAACCTCACTCGCCTACCGGTTGAAGATGGTATTGACCTTTGCTACAGTTTATGATATCAAGTACGTAATCTACACCTCCAGCACTGGTGTTTTCCAGGATCAAGAAAACTTTCCAACTTATGATGAAAACTCAGCTCCCAACGCTACAAGTGACCGCAGTAAATCACTAATTGCTGCCGAAGATGAAATTACCAGCTACGAGCATCCCACCACAATCATACGACTGGGCGGTTTGATAGGATCTGATAGGCACCCAGTGACCTATTTATCTGGAAGAGAAAACGTGGCAAATCCAGATGCGCCCGTGAACCTGGTGAGTCGTGATTATGCGATCCACCAAATCATCAAACTATTGAAATATCATGAGCCTCCACGCATTTTGCATGCGGTAAGCGAGCCGCATATAACGCGAGAGAAATATTATACGAATCAGGCAAATGAACGTGTTATGAAAGCACCATCATTTGATCACTCAGGTAAGTCAGTGGGAAAGAAAGTAGTGAGTCTGTTTGTAAATTAACAGCTTTCTGCATCATGCTAATTATCTCATTATTTTTGACATAAGGATTGAATTTACAACTGGCTCGGGCAATCAAATAATTATCACCATTCCAGCAATGGATGCTCACTCAGGTATGCATTGTAATAGCGGTGATCATTTGTGACTTCTGTTCCCAGCCAGATGGGCTTTTCAAAAATTTGATCCTCATCCAGCAATTCAATTTCTGCTAGAATCAGTCCTGAATTTGCACCATGGAAAATATCTACTTCCCAGTTAGAGCCGCGGTGGGGGATTATGTATCTAGTCTTTTCAATGGGTGTAGGTAAACAAAGCTTTAAAAGTTCATCTGCTTCCGTTATTCCTATTTCCTTTTCCCACTCATAGCGGCTCAGGCCACTAGCGCTGGACTTGCCCTTAATTGTGAGAAATGCGCGGTCGCCTGCTGTACGCACCCGTACCGCCCGGTTAGAATCTGTGGATAGATAGCCTTGTTTGAATCTAGTTCCGGATAAATCTTTTAGGAACTCAGCTTTTTTGACCAAAAACTTGCGCTCGATTTCAATCATCTTTTTGCAAGTTGCTTGAGCTTATCGCTCTCGATGCGTTTGTGTGGGTGACCGTTTTTTGCGAGGTAAATCATCGCTCTGGCAATGGTTTCTGGTTCTATGGTGCGGTATTTTCTTAGAAAACCTACCATCAGCGGGTCGACCAGGTCTTGAAATTTTTTCCAGGCGCGCTCAAAGGGCCTGCTCTCGTCGCGGTCACCGCCTATAAGTGCAGGCTGGACAAAATAGCAGTCCTCAAAACCCAGCGCTTCCAGATCGCGCTCCATTTCACCTTTCCCACGATTGTATCTGAAACGGCTATCCGGATCTGCCCCCAGCGCAGAAATCGCCACGAGGGTGCCGACGCCATTTTCCCTTGCCGTTCTCGCAACCGTAAGTGGCAGGTCATGCTCGACGCGGTAATATTCATCATT
This sequence comes from uncultured Flavobacteriaceae bacterium, assembly GCA_963740155.1. GTDB lineage: Bacteria > Bacteroidota > Bacteroidia > Flavobacteriales > Flavobacteriaceae > Nonlabens. Next base: position 528,834 of record CAVUDE010000007.1, read on the forward strand.
GTCGTTTGTTTTTGCCTGCGTGGTTCCCGTACAGATAAATAAATGATCGCCCGTCAGGTGCTCTTTATAGGTCGCGGGATCAAATAAATCAGCTATGTAATTATGGTGTTTTGGATGGTTTTTGTGGGTACGCTTTCGCGAAAGCGTAACAACTCTATCATACGCATCTTCTTCCAGCAGCAGGTCAACTAATGTGCCTCCTGCCAGGCCGGTGCTGCCCACGATTACTGCCGTTAAATTCTTATTACGATTTTCCATTTACATCCACTGATTCCACGGTACGCGGGAAAGCACAAGGACAAATGCAATGGTATAAAAGACGGCGAGCATCTTGAACTTACCGCGGCTCACGATCTTCTTTTTGTGTTTGGAATATCCCACGGTAAGTACCGCGACAGCGATCATCATCGTGAGTGGGTGTTCCAGCGCCAGTAATCTGACAGAGCGCATTTCTGGCGTCATCAAACTGCCGAAGTCGCTGATCAAAATCTCAAAATAAGGCCCAAACAACCATAGTGCAAGCCCCATCAAAAGCTGAATATGCGTAACAATCAGCGCCACAAGTGCCAGGCTAAAATCCCTGTTACCGAATTCCTTTCTAGAAAAAAAACCAATCAAAGAATTGATGGTCGCAACGCCTAGTACCAGCAATAACAAATATGCCCAGCCTGAGTGGGCATGCTTTAAAATTTCCATAGTCAATATTGAGTCGTAAAAATAGGGTGAAACAAAGAACCCCGTCCTTTTATGGACAGGGTTCTTACGACTGGCTAATTCTAATCGTTTATTGGAAGATATATCTCAATCCTACTTGCGCTTGCCATCTGGATGATCTCACACCGCGATCGTCAAATTGTTCAAGATTGCGCTCAAAGTCCACGTCATAATTAAACTCTGGCTCTGGCCCTCCACTTACCGTGGTGATAGGTGCAATATTATTAAAGTTGCTAGAGAACGTTTTTATCTGTCCCCAGTCCTTGTTTAGGAAGTTCAAGAAATTAAAGATATCTGCACTTATCTGGAAAGTGTGTTCTTTTCCACCTATGTTAAGGTTAAAATCCTGCAAGACTTTCAGATCCAGAGTGTGTTCCCATAGATTGCGGTCGCCGCCGCGTTCTGCATACTGGCCGCGTCTTTCTGATAGGTAGTCATTGCGTTCTATAAAACCATTCAAGGCCTCCCACTGTTCTTCTGGCAATACGATTCTATCTGTTCCATCAGGACGTTCCACAAAATAGGGGACTAGATTAATCTCACTTGCGTTTCTAGGCACATAAATCAAAGCGTTGTCATTGGAGTCGTCACCTAGCAAATCACTACCCTCATTGTAGATATAGCTGATGGTGCCACCTTGTTGCCCATTATAGAAGAGACTGATGGTAGTAGCAATGTTCTCTGTCCAGTCCATCTGGTAGGATGCATTTGCAGTGATCCTATGACCCAGTGCAAATTCAGAATTTCCTACTCTTGCACGGTTTTTACCATTCACCGTGACAACATTACGCCACTGCGAGCTGTTCTGTGAGCTGGTGCCCTCAAAAATCGATTTTCCTTGTCCATAAGAATAGGCTGCCTGACCAGCAAATCCGTTCTCAAATGGTTTTGTAAGTGTGAATGACGCATTGTAAGACCAGCCCTCACTTGTATTTGTACCTAGGATAATCCTGGAATAGTCGCCCACGATTCTATCTGTACTGTAAAAGGGACGGTTGTCTGCACCATTGAGTCTGCCTACCGGCTCATCTACATTTAGATTCTGGTAGGATACATTGTTAATGGTCTCGTTATAGAGAAAATCTGCAGAGGCGATTAACCCCCAGAAAGGTAGTTTCTGGTCTATACCTATACTGTATTTTGCTACCTGTGGCAGTTTAAAGTCTGGTGCAAATAAGTCTATCTGCCCACCAAAAGCTCCACTTCCGGGCTGCGCACCAGTTCCTATGGGCTGGTTGAATGGGTCAAACTCAAATTCCAGTGGATTCTGTGCATCAAAGTCCCTTTCGTTAACGCCACCTACGGCAACACCATTGTTGTTGTAGGTTCCTCCTGGCCATACTAATGGAATACGTGAAGTAAATATTCCCAGTCCACCACGTATCTGGGTCTTCTTGTCACTGAAAACGTCCCAATTCACCCCCAGTCGCGGCGATAAATGAATCTGGCTTTTTATGGCCTTTCCTACTCGTGCGCCTTGAAGATCTTTCCCAGCAGCTTCTAGCAACGGTATCGCGTTATTATTGAAATCGTCGTTTGCAATGCCTTCTTCAAAGAATGGTACGTCAAAGCGCACTCCATAAGTAAGCCTAAAGTCACTGGTAATATTCCACTCGTCCTGTGCATATAGCCCCATTTGCATCAGGTCAAAACTTGCGGCGGCCTCTTGCGCATCATCACCTGTAGTCCCTGCAGGATCCAGCAATGAATATGAATAGTCATAATCCAATGGGGTTGCATTATTACTATCATCACCATCAAAATATGTATTAAAGTCGTCAAGTGATGTAAAACGGTAGCTACCAAAGTTCTCTCGTATAAATACGTTTCTGACACCGTAGGCCTCAAAGTTACCACCTAGGGTAATGTTATGACCACCGGTAGCAATGTTGAAGTTGTTCATTACTGTCCATACATCCTGATCTAGGATATTACCAGTAGAAAAGCGCTCAGAACCAAAAGAGATCTGACCATCACCATCGTTGATACGCACAAATGGGAATGGATCACCTATCGGGTTTCTATCATCCCTTACGGCGGTATAGCTTACTACTAGATTATTTGAAAGAGAGTTTGTGATAGAACTGTTCCATTCAAATGTGGTAAAGTTTGTTTCTGACGGGAAGAAGATACCGCTATTGGCAAAGTTGATACCGAAGTTTCCACTATTGTCTGGTGAGGTAGATTCACCCCTCACATAATTATGCTTGAGGGTAAATGTGTTTTTAGCATCTGCATTCCAGTCTATTCTAGCGGTAAACCTTTCTGTGTCTAGTGTCTCAAGCGTGTTCAAAAATCCGCCAGGATTGTAACCGCGGCTGCTTAGATTTTCTTGAAGTTGCACGATATCTTCTATAGAGCTGTCCCCAGCGTATTGATCAAACCGAAATGGAGTGGGGGATTCTTCTCGCTCAATTTCTGCATTGAAAAAGAAGAAAAGTTTGTTCTTAACGATTGGTCCACCTATACGGGCACCGTATAGATTTGTAGAAAATTCATCCAGGCGCTCGCGCTCTGGTGCCGGTTCATCACCGTTTAGACGGTCTAACTGATCTATAACTCCACCTGGTGTTTTACCAGCAATTTCCTCGTTTCTAAAGAACCAGTAGGCACTTCCTTCCCAGTTATTAGTTCCTGATCTTGTAATCGCGTTGATTGCGCCCCCGGCAAAACCAGACTGACGCACATCAAAGGGTGCGATATTTACCTGAAAGGATTCTATCGCATCCAGGGATATAGGGTTGATCCCTATTTGCCCACCGTTTGTTCCAGTTCCTGCAAGTCCAAAAACATCGTTATTTACCGCACCATCTATGAATATGGAATTGTACCGGTTGTTCTGGCCCGCAATACTTATTGCACCTCCCTCGCTAACCTGTGCTTGGGGAGTCTTACGTAAAATGTCTGCAATGCTACGAGTGACCGTGGGGAGTGAATTTATTTCCCGGGTGGAAATATTTGTTTCTGGCCCCGTATTGCTGGAGTCAAATATTCCATCACGTACAGCCGTGATGGTCACTTCTTCTAATGCATTTGCCTGGTCTTCCAGCGTTAGGCTTATGTTTTCAGATTCACCCAGCTCCAGGTTAATGTTGTCTAGCACCTGTTCTTTTTTACCCACATAGGAAATTGTAACGACGTAAGGGCCGCCCACACGCATATTCTGTATGCGGTAATAACCATCTATATCTGTAGAGGTAGCATACTTAGTTCCCGTGGGTGTGTGCAGGGCCTGGACAGTAGCCCCTAGTAATGGTTCCTTGTCGGTTTCAAATATGCGTCCATTTATGCTGGAGGTGGTTACCTGAGCGCTTAGAGTGGAAAAGCAGAGCAGCAATCCCAGTAGTGTAAAAAATCGTAAGTTTCTTTTCATCGCAGATGAATTATGGTTTATGGCCACAAAGCTATTTCTGCAATGTCTGTTGTAGATTAAGTGAGTTTTAAGAAATACTCAAACTAAGGACTCCTAAATGCCAACTTAAACTCTAATTAGAGTGTTGTATAGTTAAGTAGTGTTTAAGTAAAGATTTTGTACTCGAATCATGTGATTTGACCACCTTGTCTTCAAGCTCTTCCAGAATACGGTCTGCCAGTACCTTGCCCAGTTCTACTCCCCACTGATCATAGCTGTAAATGTTCCAGATCACGCCCTCCACAAAAATCTTGTGCTCGTACATGGCGACTAGCTTGCCCAAGCTTTCTGGAGTAAGCCCATCAATCAGAATGGTTGTGGTAGGATTGTTTCCCTTAAAGACCTTGAAAGGGAGTAGTTTGCGCATTTCCTCGACGGTTTTACCGCTTTCCTCCAGATCCCGGCTAGCCTCCTCGATGGTCTTCCCGTTCATGAGCGCCTCAGTCTGTGCAAAAAAGTTTGCCATGAGCTTGTTGTGGTGGTCTGGATGGTGGTATTTCGCTTTCGCGAAAGCGAGAAAATGAGCAGGAATCAGTTTTGTTCCTTGATGAATAAGCTGGAAAAAGGCATGTTGTGAGTTGGTTCCCGGTTCACCCCATACAATGTTGCCGGTCTGGTAATCCACGCGCTCGCCATTGCGATCCACGCTCTTACCGTTACTTTCCATGATGGCTTGCTGCAAGTAGGCGGGCAGGCGGTGCAGATACTGGGTGTAGGGTATGACGGCCTCACTTTCTGCCGCGTGGAAGTTATTGTACCAGATGGTCAGTAATGCCAGCTGAACGGGAATATTTTCTTGTGAAATCGGTATTTCTGAAATGCTGGTCCATGCCGGCAGCACCATCTAAAAGCGATTGGAAGTTTTCTGTCCCCACACCTAGCGCGACCGTCATTCCCACGGTACTCCACAATGAGAATCGACCACCTACCCAGTCAAACATGGGAAAGATATTTTTGCTATTTATACCAAAATCCGTAGCCCGATCCACATTGCTGCTTACCGCAATAAAGTGACTGGAGACGGCGTCATTGCCTACTTCTTGTTTGAACCAGTTTCTGATGGTGGTTGCATTAGTAAGTGTCTCTTGCGTCCCAAAAGATTTTGAAACAATCACAAACAGCGTGGTGGCTGGATCGATCTGCTTGAGTACTTCTTCCACATGATCGCCCTCTACATTTGACACAAAATGAAGATCCAAATCATTTTTATAGGCTTTAAGCGCCTCGTAAATCATCACTGGTCCCAGATCGCTGCCGCCTATACCTATATTGACTACAGTTGTAAACGGCTGGCCATTTGCAGCGGTGATCTTGCCATGATGGACTTTATCGACAAAGTCAAACATTTGCGACTTGCTTTCCTGCGCGGCTTGAATATGTTCTTTTACGGGGTCTACAGGTTTTTTTGCTCGTAGAGCTGTATGCAATACTGCACGATTTTCTGTCCTGTTAATCTTATCGCCATTAAAATAGCTTTCAATCGCCTCTTCCAGTTTGCAATCTTTGGCAAGATCTACTAGAAGATTCTGAGCCTTCTGGTCGATTAGGTTTTTAGAAAGATCGACATAGAAATCCTCAAAGCGCAGCGTGAATGTATCGGCACGGTGTTTATCTGCTGCAAATGCCTCGCGCAAATTGAATTTGGCATTTGCTTCAAAATGCGAAGTCAGTTTTTTCCAGGCATCAGTAGAGGTGGGGTCGATATTTTTCATGGCGTTGCGGTCTTAAGTGTATTGAAACCGCAAGATGCTAAACATTCAAGGCTACCGCCATTAATCTGGAGGTAAATATTTACGATAAGGTTTTAGTAAGACTGTTTTCTCAAGCTAGTTCCAGTTCCGGCCTGGTAGCTTGTAAACGCTCTAGCCAAACGGCTCTTTCATTTACCGTGAACTTATAGCTACCTTCTATGGAATCTACGACCATGGCGTTGTCCAGAATATTGAGCGTGGATTGCAACTTGATTTGTTGGATCGCATCGAGTGGAATGGTGACCTGCGGTTTTTGTAGGTTGTATTTATGTGATTTGAAGATAAGGTTACGATCCGTTATAAAAAGCTTGCCGCCTATCGCCATCCATGTTTTTGCATAGTTGGCTGGGCCGTAGAAATTAATTTCCTCACCATCTTGAAGTTCTGGATTCACCGTAACTTTTTTATTCATCTTTTTTGCCATCCAGATCATGACAAATGGAAATCCTACTCCATAAAACAAACCGAAAAATGACGCATAAAAAATATACTTGCCAGCTGATTCAATGTCTCCCATAGCCCAGTCCATCAAAAGTGTGATTCCGGCAAACAATAATCCACTCAGAATGGCAAATATGATTCTGAACTTGAGACCAATCTTTGGAGTTTTGGTTCCTATTTCTTTCATGCTGCGATGGGATTGAATTGGGTCGCTGTTATATGGTCTTTCCAGATGGACGCGTCACCTACATAAAACAGATACTGATTATACTGTGTTTTCAATCTCAGCTGATGTGAGCCTGCGATAATAAAATGCTGCGATTTTACACTTTTGATTTTATGTAGGTCTAGTTCTATGTTTTTCTGATTCTCTGCATCTTCAAAAACGAGCTTGTCTTCCTTTAATTTAAGAGTGCCGTATCTGAGTTTAAAGCCATCGTGCCAGGTAGCGGCACCGGCCAGCTCATAGTCGGGATTGGAATCGGCAGCTAGTTTCTCTTCTATGGCGTCAATCTGATCTTGTTTAGGGAGCCGGCTACGGCTCATGAAGTAGTACACTGTTCCAAAAATGGGTACTTGTATGAAGAAAAACAACACTTCAGGTATTAATTCCTCACCCATCAGTATTCTAAAGATCCCCAATATGACAGAGAGAAATAATGCATAGGCCAGGCTATACATTATCTGCTGTCTCTTCAATGATGGACTGAATCTAACAATCTCTTTGCTCATAGTCGACAAATTTCGAGAAACGAATTTAATTTTGGAAATGTTATAAGTATAGCCAATTTTTCAAAGCTGCCAAAAATAAATTTTGACTGGCCGTGATAGAGAGCTGTGTTAAAATTAGCGCACATACCTTAATTTCGCCAGTCTTATTTCTGGCCCCGTAGTTCAATGGATAGAATAAGAGTTTCCTAAACTTTAGATCCAAGTTCGATTCTTGGCGGGGCTACAATACTTTACTTACCACAAAGATTTCTTATAGCTTTACGTGAAGTTATGGTTTGAGTCGGATCACTCAAAAACAATCAGACTACTGCCACTATCCGTAAAGACTTCTACGACAAAAAGATCTCCGTTTTTATTGCCTAGGCCTTGAAAATTATCAGTGGTGACTAGATAACAACCGTTGCTGCCGCGTTTTGCGTCACCTACTGGTTTCATGTTTTGATATATGTCATAACCCAGGGCGGTCTCAACCATTGTATATAATTTGTCCTTACTGATATATGCTACTTCTAGATTTTCATCCGCTATTTTTCTTTGTGACTTTATTACTGAATCAGCAACGGCATTCTTTTTAATATCGTCAACATCTGTATTTATTATTGCTGGTGGTGTTTTCTTTTGATTAGGTTGATACTCATAGTTTAACTTTTTGAGGGATTTCATCGCCTTGCGTACAGCGTCGAAATAAGCCTTGTCATAATCCTTTTTCTTGCTGGAGCCATCGAGGCGCAATACCTCTTGATCATTACAATCCTTGAAAATAAAATCCAGCTGGGTGGATAGAAATCCAGATTTCTCTACGTCCAGCTGTAGTGTATTGCAGTTGCCGGTATTCATATCTGCTGGCAGGATCTGCGAATTCTTAAATGCCGTAAAGCCATATTTCTTGAGCTCAAAAATCATCAAATCGTTGAGGTTGTACCGGTTTGCTTCAGACTGGAAATCGTACTGGTCGCTCACGACCACATATTTGAAGTTGTTGAGCTGCTGGGCGTGTAGATTAAAACCAATGAGACTAAAAAGTAGTAGTTTGTATTTCATCGCTTGAAAATAGGCTAAGTAATATCGACTTTGAAAATAAAACCCTAAAACGTTTAGATTTTTTAATTATTCGTAGCGACATCTTAAGAAATCAAGATTAAATGACCACTACTCTCTATACTGTTCAATTATTTGCTGCAAGTAGATGGGATCTCGCTTATTGTTCCAGAAGACGATCAAATGGATTAATTTGTTTTCTTCATCAACCGTATAGGCAATGGAATTCTGCTTTGAGATAACAGAAATGCGAACGTTGCTGTTCAGCGCGGGCTTACCAACTAAAATTCCTGTTTTTAGAGTAGAGATGAAATCTTCTGTGACATAAATAAACTTTTGCACTCCAGATGCTCCCCACTTAGAGTGAACAAAACTGGCTTCTGTGACATAAGTGTCATAGGCAGTTTCTGTCCAGCGCACCTCGTACATTAACCATTAAAATTATAGCGTTCTTTGATCCTTGATATAGCTGCGTCGTGAGAGATCGTATTATCATTTTGAACATCTTTCAAGCCAAGACGTATCAAGGTTTGAACCTCTTCAGGCAACTGATTACGAGCAATATTATCAGGGGTGTCTGTATAGGATTCGTGTAGCGAATCTATCATTCTGAGGAACCTATCATCCACATGTTTAATTGATTCCAACCATTTCAATCTCAATTCTGTCGTTTCCATACTACAAAAATATGGGTTTGTTTTTTCATTCCACTAACTTTGCGTTTTCTACGCCATTTAAACGAATTGATTCATGTCTTCTGCACTTTCACTCCTTAAACAACATTTTGGTTACGACAGCTTCCGCCCGCAGCAGGAAGCGATTATTGAGAAAATAATGTCTGGTAACGACCTGATGGTGGTCATGCCTACGGGAGGCGGTAAATCCCTGTGTTTCCAGCTACCGGCACTTATGCTGCCTGGGCTTACGCTGGTGATATCGCCCCTTATCGCGCTCATGAAAGATCAGGTAGATGCACTTAAGGCAAACGGGATCGCAGCAGCTTTTTACAACAGTACCCAGGATCATCTGGAGCAGCAGCAAGTCCAGCAGGATATACGCTCTGGGAAACTCAGGTTGCTCTATACCGCGCCAGAAAGTATGGCCGGGATCCACAATTACCTGCGCGAGACGCAACTGTCACTTATTGCGGTGGACGAGGCGCATTGCATTTCTACCTGGGGCCACGATTTCAGGCCAGCCTATACCCAGTTATCCCACCTTAAAAACACTTTTACAAACACAACCGTGGTCGCGCTTACCGCCACGGCAGATCGTGCCACCCGTGCAGATATCAAGCAGCAGCTCAACATTGCAAGCGCACAGGAGTTTGTCGCCTCCTTTGACCGTCCCAATATCTTTCTGGAAGTACGTCCCGGCAACCAGCGTTTCCAGCAGATACGTCGCTATGTAGCAGATCGTGAGGGTGAGTCTGGCATCATCTATTGCCTGAGCCGCAAGTCCTGCGAGGATCTGGCAAGCAAGCTGGAAGCTCACGGGGTGCGTGCTGCTGCCTATCATGCTGGTATGGAATATAGCTTTCGCGAAAGCGTACAAAACAAATTCATCCACGACCAGATAGACGTCATTTGTGCGACCATCGCTTTTGGAATGGGGATCGACAAATCTAACGTGCGGTATGTGATTCATTACAACATGCCCAAAAACGTTGAGGGTTACTACCAAGAAATAGGTCGTGCGGGGCGTGATGGACTGGACGCCCGCGCCATCCTTTTCCATAGCTATGCAGACGTGATCCAGCTGCGCCGCTTTGCAGAGAATAGCGGTAACAGCGCCGTACAGATTGCCAAACTGGAGCGCATGAAACAGTTTGCAGATGCGCTTACCTGCCGCCGCCGCATGTTGCTCAGTTATTTTAACGAGTACCTGCAGGAGGATTGCGGCAGTTGTGACGTGTGCTTGAACAAACCCGATTTTATTGAGGCCACGACCACTGCGCAAAAAGCACTGAGTGCCGTGTATCGCATGCGCGGCCAGGCGTCCCTAAATCTTCTTATTGACGTATTACGCGGGGCCAGTAATGCCGCGGTCATGGAATCAAGCTTTAACAAGATCAAGACCTACGGCGCTGGTCGCGATATATCTTGGCGGGACTGGCAGCAATATATCATCCAGATGATCAATCAGGGGCTGCTGGAGATTGCCTTTCACGAGAACAACCATTTAAAACTCACGCCCCAGGCAGAACAGGTGCTTTTTAAGAATGCGCCCGTGCAACTGGCTGTCGTGCCTAAGGAGACCGCCGCTTCTCAATCTAAGGTAACTGAACTTCCCAGCGAGATCAACAAGGAACTTTATGGGGCGCTTAGAGAAATGCGCACGCAGATTGCTCAGGATAGCGCCATTGCCCCTTTCATGGTTTTTAGCGATGCGAGCTTGCGCGATATGGCGGCTCGTATCCCTTTGACTATCGAGGAGTTTGGCGACATTACAGGCGTGGGCGAGCACAAAAAAGAGGAATACGGGAACAAGTTTACCGCAGTCTTGAAAAATTTCAAGGAAGAACGTTCAGGGGATTTTGTTTTTAGGAGTTCGCTTTCGCGAAAGCGGAAACCCAGAAAATCCACTTCTGGAAAAACGGACACCGTGATGGCATCCGTAAAAAAATTCTGGAACGGCGAGACGATAGAGCAGATCGCAGCAGACCGTGATTTGACCTCTAGCACAATTCTAGGCCATCTCTCTAAACGCTACGCCAGCCACCGTGACGTGGACGTCCGGCAATTTCTCACGGGTGTCGATATGGATTATGTCCAGCGCAACCTGTCTAAATACATGGCAGAGAGATCCTTAAAACCCTTTTTTGATGAACTGGAAGAAAAGGTAGATTATGGCACGCTGCGGCTAGCCTTTACCGTCGCAGAGACTGATCGCAAACGCGTTATAGCATAACAGGCATGGAAAAGAATGCAGGTTTACGTGACCAGCTGGAACCTGGTTACTACGGCATAGGCATCATGAATGGCAAGACTCCAGAAAACCTAGGTGTGTTGTGGCGCAGCGCTCAGAATCTTGGGGCGAGTTTTATTTTTACCATAGGTCGCCAGTATGCAAAACAGGCTTGTGATACGCACAATGCGGTAGGCGCGATTCCATACTTTCATTATTAAAGACTTCAGCACGTTCTATAACCACCTACCAAAAGGCGCCATGCTCATAGGTGTGGAGCTGGATGATCGCGCCAGCTTGCTAGCAGATTTTTATCATCCTCGCAATGCGGTATATTTACTGGGTGCAGAAGATCATGGATTGAATAATGAAGCCATAGAAAAATGCCATCACCTTATCAAATTTGAGACCCCGCGCAGTTTAAATGTAAGCGTTGCCGGTAGTATCGTCATGTACGACCGCAATGTAAAGGGCGCGGTGGCTTATGTGGGAGGTAAAGTAAAGGTATAACACAGCTACATATTGTTCACGGCAGTCTTCAACTAACAGTCGAGAATAATTCTGAACCTATATCGATGTCATTAACCTAGTAAGGGCATAATAACACTGAATGAATATTTTAGTGAGCTTTTATTGCCACTCAACATTGAGGTTGAGTCTCACGCCATTATCATCTATAGCTATCACTCGTGGCATGGTGTATCTATAATTCTCTAGATCAATGATAATTTCGTTTGAGATTGCATCCACCGTCTGATTCTCATCATCGTCAACCAGAAAGATAGAAAACGGTGTATTAAAACCTACAAAAGCATTTTGAAAGTTAAATACCAGGCTGGACTGATTTTGAGTGATGTCTGATTCCATCCACTCTATAAAGTATTCATCATTTGTAAAAGGACCACTTGACATTTTTCTGAAACTGAGAAATAAATCTGCTAACCGATTAGGATCAGAGGAATTGAATTCTGGATCTTATGTAGCATTGATGTTTGGGAAATCAATCACCTCAACGCTGGTTATTCTAACAGCATCGCCCGTAGACACATTTGGTGAATAGTTGAAAATCTGCGCCTCATTATTACTGTTGTTGACCGTGAATGTCAAATTTCTCGAGCTATCAGGATTTAAAAAACGCACGATGAACTCGCGTGAATCTGAAATGTCATTAAAAAACTTCCTGGTCTCCAAACTACCATTATCCAGATCTACGGCCACAGAGCTTATGTTTTGATTTGCAGTAAAAGTCACGGTATAAGGAACATCTACCTCTACAGCAGTAGGCGCGGCCATCTCAACTTCAAATGGCTCAGAAATCATTTGTGGCGTTGTTGTTCCTTCGTCATCGCTGGAGCAGGAAAGAATGGAAAGTATAAGTAGTATGATGAAAACTCTTCTCATTTCATTAAATTTATAGGATAGTAGTAGTAACTAATTTTAGTGCCGTGATTTGTGCTTGTCATTATGAGTGTGTCATTATCAACTTCTACACTGTACAGAACAAAAACACCTTCATTAATGGGGCGATAGCTTGCGTGGTAAATATTGTTTTCTCTTTTCAACAAATAGTCTAATTTGCCTCGTATGGTGTCAAAATCTGCCTCATTCAATTGCTTCACCTTAGGATACACGAAAGAATAAACATTCCCATTCTCATGGAATAAAAGAAACCCATTATTAGTTCTTTTTTGACTTAAATTATGTGCGTTTTGAGCGTATGAGTATTTTGCAATCTCGAGTTTTTTATATATAACTTTTGTCTTGATGTCTGATAGTAAGGGGTTTGTTCTATCATCAATAAATTTTTTAAAGTTTCTCTTACTTCTGATCCCGCCACCTTGGGTAGCTAACATATCATTGCAAGAAGCAAGTAAGAAAAATAAAGCCAGTAGTATCGCATACCTTTTCACCATGAGGCATTAAAGTTAGCAATTGAATCATTGGGGAAAGGCGTACGTATATATACATCAACAGCCTCACTTTTTTTACTAATTCTTTGAATCTTAACGGTGTCTCTTGAAGTGTAGACAAATTTAAATGTATAGGTTCCTAAGCCACCCAGAGGCGATGCAGTACCAACTAGATCAATAAAATACCCTTCATTTTTTTTAAAGTAAACTATTCCTCGATTACCAGAAAACTCTGGATCATAATTGCGAGCTGCATTAACGTTCATACTGGATTTGCCTATATAGAAATCATTTAGTGAGCCGTTTTCATAAAATCTCCATAAGCGGTAACCTGCAATTGGATTCTCAGGATAGAATTTTCCATAGCTAATGTTCCCAATTCTTTGGTAAAGTGCAGTAGTATCAATCGAGGCAGGAAGAACAATCTCCATTTTATTGCGGTAATGCGTTGTGAAATAAAGACTGTCCGCTGGTATTCTCACCTTATCATTTTTCAATAGTTTTCCAGATTTTGAACAGCTCAGTGTGAGTAAAAAAACTCCCAAATAAAGCAAAACAAAACCGCTACTTTTTGCATTGCCAAGAGTGATGGACATGATTTCTTTTTCTGAAATTGGTAAGCTGTAAAATAGAAAAAACAGTTCATATTACCAAAAGCGGTGATTGCCTGTCAAATAAAACGACTTACCTAAGGCGTTATCACTCCATCACCACCTCACCACTAGCTTGCTCGACAATCTCTTTCCCTAGATAGACCAGCATCTGGCCCTCTTCTACCTCCATACGTAGGGAGTGGGATGGGATGACCTCTATTTTCTTGTTCTTTCTGATAAAGAGCGGGACAATGTCCTCGTCGGTTTTTGTGATTTCTATCAGTGCCTCGTAATGTTCCTGTGATTTAATGGCGATCTCGTGGATATCACCGTTATAGCGCGCCACTTCCATCATACTCACATAATCATCTGTACTTGAAAAAAGTCCCTCTTGTGGATTCTCGTTGGGATTGCGCACTTCTGTACTATGCACGAGACGGTGGGAACCGTGCTCTCCAAAACGATCTCCAAAACGCTCGATCGCATACTCGTTGATACTCGCATTACCGGTAAGTGCCAGCAGGAAGCCTATGTTAGAGAACTCAATATCGTCTGATAGTGCATCTGCATAGATATCTGCTGTCAGGGCGTCTAGCCCATTTTCTTTGGCAATGCGTACGTTGTTTGCATTAGAATCCACCAGCACAACACTACGGTCGTGGTCCTTGAGGTACTTGGCGATAACGCGCGCAAACTTGGACGCGCCCACGATCATGATTCCCTCAGATCGTTTGAGGAAAACTCCCACGATTTTTGCAAAAACCCTGGCAGTGGTAGCATTGAGCAGTACCGTTCCCAGCACGATCATAAATACTAGCGGTGTGATATAACGGGCCTCATTTGCCGCATCCAGATCACCCATAAATTCAAATTGTGCCACCAGCTTTGAACCGAATAGCGATGCAATACCCGCCGCCACGATACCGCGTGGCCCTACCCACGAGATGAACAGTTTCTCATTGAGTTTCAGATTGCTGTTGATGGAACTTGCAAAAACACTCAGTGGCCGCAGTACAAAAGCCACCACCACAAAGATTACTGCCGTCTCCCAGCGGTAGATCAGGTAGAGGTCTTCCATTTCAATATTAGCCGCCAGAAGTATAAAAAGGATGGAGATCAATAGAACGCTGAGGGATTCCTTGAAATAAAGTAATTCCTTGATATTGGGTAAGTTGATGTTTCCCAGTACCATTCCCATCACCACCACGGCCAGCAGCCCAGATTCATGGGCAAACTCATCGCTCAGGACAAACACTCCCAGCACAATGGCTAGCGTAAATACATTTAAAAGGTAATGTGGGACAAGTTTTTTCTTGATGGAAAATGCCAGTGCGTGGGCAAAGGAGAAACCAAATGTGAACCCAAAAAGGACAATCTTTCCAAACTCTTCCAGCGCTGTTTTGGTGAACTCGGTTCCTGCGCCAGCACTGATAAACTCAAATACGAGAACCGCAAAAAGCGCCCCAATCGGATCGATCAGAATTCCCTCCCATTTAAGAATTGAACTTACATCTTTCTTTAGTGGAATGTTCCGTAAGATAGGCGTTATCACGGTAGGCCCAGTCACGATAATCAGCGCGCTAAATAATAGCGCAATCTTCCAGCTAAAACCAAATAAATAGTGCGTTGCGATCCCACCACCTATAAAGGTAATCAGCACGCCTACGGAAATTAGTTTTCCTATCACGCCGCCTGTATTGAGGATTTCGGCACGTTTCAGAGTTAGTCCTCCCTCAAAAAGAATGATGCTAATTGCCAGTGAGACAAAGTAATAGAGTCCCTCACCAGGGAAGAGACCTATACCGTTGTCAAAGCGGGGCTGGATAAGTTTTGTACCCGTCTCAGTATATAGAGTTGCGATGGGGCCCACCAGTAGTCCGATGATGATTAAAGGTAGAATGGCCGGGATTTTTAACCTCCACGCCATCCATTGCGCCAGTATTCCCAGTATTATAATCCCTGCCAGTTCCAGCATTTACTTCTCAATTTTGGCGAAAAATACAATCTTTTCATTTCCCAGTCTGCAACCTTAACTATTACGCATGAGGTGGTGGTTGCTGTTCTCTAGTTTTATCTGAACCATTAAACCACCTGCTTAGTTGCTGGTAACGCTATTTTATCTTTGCTGTTTAAACCTACCAGGTTTTCAAAACCTAGTAGGTTTGATCTATTTTGCTAGGAAATAAGCATTGATCTTTTTTAGGCCTGTTTTAATCCGCAATTTTGAAAGTGGTGCTTTATAATTGACAAGCCAGCCGCGGCAGTTTATGTCATTTGTGTCTTATGTTGAGGACTTAATTAGCAATAGATGAGTTTGAAAATTATGCTTTCGTACTTTGGCTGCGCTCAGCATAAATTTCTCTATTGGGAAAGCTGAACAATCAATCTCCCTTGCTTACTTCAGGATTTATTGAATAAGATACTTATGCATAATCCCATCACAGCTATTTCGTAAATCTCATTAAATAAGGAGCGGTAAAATATGGGTGTCTTTTGAGAATTACGCTTTCGCGAAAGCGTAAAGATCCAATCTCCAAGGCTTATTCCAGATCTGAAATATCAGTTCATATAGATAAAGTTATCCTAGGGGATTCCTTAAAAATACCTTAACTGTTTTAGTGCACGGGCTGTAAGTTGCATTTTTGGTAGCTATGACAATTCACCCCGTAGAATCTGGAAATTTTAAGTTGGATGGTGGTGCCATGTTTGGCGTGGTGCCTAAAAGCCTATGGCAACGCACAAACCCTGCAGACTCAAACAACATGATCGACATGGCGGCGCGCTGCCTGCTGATCGAGAACGGCGACCGGCTCACGCTGATTGATACCGGGATGGGGAACAAGCAGAATGAGAAATTCTACGGTTACTATTATATGGATCACAAGTTTGACCTGGATAGTTCACTTAAAAAACTGGGATTCTCAAAAGACGATATTACAGACGTATTCCTGACGCACCTGCACTTTGACCACTGTGGTGGCGTGATTATTAAGAAAGGGGACGGCTATGAGCCGGCGTTTAAAAATGCACGATTCCATACAAATGAAAAACACTGGCAGTGGGCCACAAACCCAAACAAAAGAGAAAAGGCCAGTTTCCTAAGCGAGAACATTCTGCCCATTGAGCAAAGCGGCCAGCTCAATTATATAGAGCAGAACAAAGGGTTTGAAAGTGCGACGGGGATGGATTTTGGTATCCTGTTTGTAGATGGCCATACGGAAAAACAAATGATCCCGCACATCCAGATAGAAGATAAAACCTTTGTTTACATGGCAGACCTGCTGCCCACCGCAGGCCATATTCCCATTCCCTACGTAATGGGATACGATACACGACCCTTGCTCACGCTGGATGAAAAAGAAACCTTTCTCAAAAAAGCTGCAGATGAGAATTACTATCTGATCCTAGAACACGATCCACATCACGAGATCATTACGGTACAGCATACAGATAGGGGAGTGCGATTAAAAGACAATTATACATTTCAAGAACTTTTTAATTAGATACACATGAACAAGAATTCAATTTTAAAACCCATACTAGGAATCGCCATTGCTGGAATGATCGCCAGTTGTGGTAGCGGTGGTGCGATCATCTCCCCACCCATAGAGAATATCGACCAGATACCGCTTAAGACTCAAGAACTGACTGAGGTTCAAAAGAAAAACTGGAAAGATTATGACCTGATGCAGGACACGATCCCCGGGATGAGCGTGGATAAGGCTTATGAAGAAATCATCAGCAAACGCAAGAAAGGTAAGACCGTGATTGTGGCCGTGATTGATTCTGGTGTGGATATAGACCACGAGGATCTGGATGGCGTGATCTGGACAAATAAGGATGAGATTCCAGGCAACGGCATTGACGATGATAAGAATGGCTATGTGGATGATATCCATGGCTGGAATTTTCTGGGTGACATCGTGGATGAGAACCTAGAATATGAACGCATCCTGCGGGATAAGGACAAGTTGCCCGCTGATATGGTGGCAAAAGCACAGAAAGAATATGACAAGAAAGTTGCTGAAGCTCAAGCTGGAAAACAACGCTATGAGGGCCTTCTAGCTCAAGTCAATAAATTTCATCCCATGCTGGTAAAAGCTACCGGGAAACAAGATTATACAAAGGATGAAGTACAGGTCCTTAAAGTAGAAGGCGAGGAGCTTACTCAAGCTAAACAATTTGGTGTTTATGCCCTAGGATTGGGAATCGAGACCATGCCTGAACTTAAAAAAGAACTTCAAAAGCTCGTGGATGACGGTAATAATCTGGTAAGTGGTGAAAAACTTAAAACAAACTACCGCCGCGACATCCTAAATGATGATCCTTATATATGGGACACGGGAATGTATGGTAACAACAAATACTCAGGTCCAGATCCAGAGAAAGCAGATGCATTCCACGGTACACACGTAGCCGGAATAATCGCTGCAGAGCGCAATAACGGCATGGGTGTAGATGGTGTGGCAAATAATGTTGAGGTCATGGTGCTGCGTGCCGTAAGCCAGGCAGATGAATATGATAAGGACGTGGCAAAGGCTATACGCTATGCCGTGGACAATGGTGCGCGGGTAATCAACGGAAGTTTTGGAAAATACCATTCCACAAATCCAGAATGGGTATGGGAAGCGTTAGAGTATGCCGCAGAAAATAACGTGTTATTTGTCAATGCCGCCGGTAATGAAGGCCTGGATACAGACTTCACCCAGGTATATCCGCAAGATCAAGAACTGGACGGTGAGGAGATAGCAGATACCTTTCTAACGGTAGGAGCACTGAACTATGAATATGGATCTAATTTGCTAGCTGGATTTTCAAATTACGGTAAGAGTAGCGTGGACGTGTTTGCACCAGGTGTACAGATTTATTCTACCGCGCCTAATGATGAATACAGAAATGCTAGTGGTACTTCCATGGCTGCTCCAGCAACTGCAGGGGTTGCTGCGGTGATCATGTCTTACTTCCCTAAGCTTACAGCTGCGCAAGTAAAACAGGTAATTATGGATAGTGGTCTATCTACTCAGGCAGTGGTTAACCTGGGCGGCAAGAGTGATGGTGCAAAGCCTTTCAAAGACGTGACTACCTCTGGGAAGATGGTAAATCTCTACAATGCGCTCATTCTGGCATCAAAAATGTAACCTCATAAAAGATAACAATTTCTTTAAGAGATAATTATTGTCATTTGTACCCCGAACCGCTACATTTGCACGTTCATTAAGATAATAAAAATTAGTTATGTTGAATAATTTGTTCACTTTGATGCTTGTTCAGCCAGGTGGGTTTCCACCACCACCGCCCAACGAGAATGTTCCATTAGATACTAACGAGTGGATTCTAATGATTGCAGCGGTTTTGCTTGTAACGGCATTTACCGTGATACGTAATAGAAAGAAATCGATAGCCTAGCCCTGTTTCAATAAGCGCGCTACATACTTACCGATTACATCAAATTCCAGATTGACTCTGGAACCGATTTTAAAATTTTTAAATCCCGTATGCTCATAGGTATACGGGATTATTGTTACAGAGAATTCGCTGGGGCGTGAATCCACAACGGTCAGGCTCACCCCATTGATGCAGATGCTCCCTTTTTCAATAGTGACATTACCAGCAGCTGCATCGTATTCAAAGCTATACATCCAGGATCCATCCCTTTCTTCTACGAGTGTACAAGTAGCAACCTGATCTACATGACCCTGTACAATATGCCCATCCAGTCTCGCATTCATCACCATGGCTCTTTCTAGATTGACTAAATCACCGTGTTTTAGGTCACTTATGTTAGACTTCTCCAGCGTTTCCTGAACGGCTGTGACCTTGTACTGTTGATCGTTAATATGAACAACAGTCAGGCAAACCCCGTTGTGAGCCAGGCTCTGATCTATCTTAAGTTCTTGAGTAATAGGCGACGAGAGCGTGAGATTCACGTTTGTGCCCTGTTTCTCAACAGCCTCTACCTTTGCAATCGCCTCTATAATTCCTGTAAACATGATGGATTTCTTGTACTTTTATAGGTTCAAAAATACATGTCAAACCAGCAAGGCTAATGCAAAAAACAGATAAGATCAGAGTAGGTATTTCACTAGGCGATCCTAATGGAGTGGGTGGCGAGATAATTCTTAAGGCATTTCAAGATTCCAGAATGCTTGAATTGTACACGCCTATCGTGTTTGCCAGTTCAAAGCTCATGAGCTTTTATGCAAAGCACTTTAATCTGAACGTAAAGATTCATGGTATACGTAATGTGGAAGATGCGGTAGCAGGTAAGTTCAATGTGATGCGATTGCTGGATAAGCCGTATGAAGTACAATGGGGCAAGGTGACAAGTGAGGCTGGTGAACTAGCGGTACTAAGTCTTTCCCATGCTGTTGCGGCGCTTAAGAATGATGGCATCGACGTGCTGGTCACGGCACCCATCAACAAGGAATCTATCCATTCTGATGATTTTAAATTCCCAGGTCACACAGATTATTTAAATCAGGAACTCGATGGCGAGAGCCTTATGTTTATGGTATCGCGCCAGTTGCGGGTAGGACTGCTCACGGATCACGTACCCATTGACAAAGTGACCTCTACCATCACACCTAAAGTCATTAAAACCAAAATAGGCAGTATCAAGGAATCGCTCAAAAAGGATTTTAGAATAACTAAGCCCCGCATCGCCGTTCTGGGAATCAACCCGCATGTGGGTGACAATGGTGTGATAGGTGATGATGACCAGACCACACTTATCCCGACCTTGGAATCCTTGCGCGAGGATGGAACGCTGATATTTGGTCCCTATCCAGCCGATTCATTTTTTGGCAACAAGAAGCATTTGGAATTTGATGCCATACTCGCTAGTTATCACGATCAGGGGCTGGTGCCATTTAAGACGCTGGCTTTCGGTAGTGGAGTGAATTTTACTGCGGGATTGAGCCATGTACGCACAAGTCCAGATCACGGCACCGGTTTTGACATTGCTGGCCAAAACCTAGCAGATGAGTCCTCCTTTATAACCGCCATCCATTACGCGGCAGATATTTATAGAGCCAGGGAAGAATATCAAGAAATCAGTGCAGATCCTTTAAAGAAGCTTTCGCGAAAGCGTAGATAAGAAAAGCATTTTGCACGGGAGGAAATTGCTAGTTTTAAATCCTCAAATCCCAAATCCCAAATCCCAAGTCCCAATCCCAACATCTAAGTTCTTAAGTTTCAAATTGAAATTCGGATCCCGATTGTTTATTGAGAACATATTTGTTTACCGCACCTCGTGTGAGCGTGCGTCGTGAAACCTCGAAACCAAATAGTAGGACGTTTTGTGATGAGCGACCAATCGTTAATCAAGGAACAACGAGCAAGACGCGAGTAATAAGAAAAAAGAAAACAAGAAACAAGAAACAAGAAACGTTCAGCTGTAAACATGGAACGTGAAACGTGAAACAACTCACCACAAGAGTAAACAACATGCAGCCTGAAACCTGAAACATTTCACCACAGGAGTAAACAACTCTGAACCTTGAACGTTGAACTTTTCCTCATGAGTGAACAACCTGGAACGTGAAACCTGAAACATTTAACACAGGAGTAAACAACTTTGAACTTCAAACAAAGTTTGTATCTTTGCACGCTCATTTAAAATGAGGAATCGGTATGGAACTCAAGGCCTTTGATATATCCTTTGCAGGATTGAAGCTGGGTAAGCATGAGTTTCAATACGATTTGGACAATACGTTTTTTGAAAATTTTGGTTTTGAAGAGTTCAATTCGGTTGACCTGAAAGTCACCGCATTGCTGGACAAGCGCAATACGCTTATGGATCTTCACCTAAGTTCAACGGGTCATGTAAACGTCAACTGTGACGTGA
Source organism: uncultured Flavobacteriaceae bacterium (assembly GCA_963740155.1). Lineage (GTDB taxonomy): Bacteria > Bacteroidota > Bacteroidia > Flavobacteriales > Flavobacteriaceae > Nonlabens. The sequence continues at coordinate 550,178 of CAVUDE010000007.1, forward strand.
CAGATGAGCCATTTGACATGCCACTGGATTCTAGAATGGATCTGGTGATAAAGTTTGGTGAGGAATTTAACGATGAGAATGAAGAGATTCTTATCCTGCCCCATGGCGAGTATAAATTCAACATTGCACAATATGTGTATGAGATGATCGTGCTATCTGTCCCAGCAAAAAAAGAACATCCAGGCATAGAAGATGGCACATTGCAATCAGACGTGCTGGATAAGTTGGAAGAATTGAGCGTTCAAGAACCACAAGAAGATAATAAAGAGACCGATCCCAGATGGGACGTGCTCAAAAGTTTAAAGACAGATAATTAGAAATAGCCATGGCGCATCCAAAGAGAAAAATCTCAAAGACAAGAAGAGATAAGAGAAGAACTCATTACAAGGCAAGCATACCACAAATCGCTACAGACTCAACTACTGGCGAGGCTCACCTGTATCACCGTGCCCACTGGCATGAGGGTAAATTGTACTACCGCGGTAAAGTTTTGATCGATAAGACAGAGGAGGTAGAGGCGTAGTTTTTTAGCTCAACGCTGGACATCAATTATGAATTAGCGAAATGACACGTTCTAAACAGACGTGTCATTTTTTGTTGAATAGACTTTACAGCAGCTGTTTACTCGCGTAAACCGAAAAAACAGTGCTATTCTCGCGCTATTCATTGGTTTTTTAGTAGCTTTCACGGCTGTAACAAAAAATTTTAGGTTACTCGTATGGGTAATATTAAAGCTGCCATCACCGCTGTAGGTGCCTACCTTCCAGAATACCGGCTCACTAATGCCGTGCTGGAAACTATGGTGGATACAAACGATGAATGGATAACCACCAGAACGGGAATTAAGGAACGTCGCATTCTTAAAGAACCAGGGGCTGGAACTTCCTTTTTGGCAATTGAGGCTGCAAAGAACCTTTTAAAGAAACGTGATCTGGATCCAGCAGAACTTGAGCTAATCATCGTCGCAACCGCTACACCAGACATGCCCGTGGCATCCACGGCTGCGTATGTGGCTACGGCGATAGGTGCAAAAAATGCTTTTTCCTATGACTTGCATTCTGCCTGTTCCAGTTTCTTGTATGGAATGAGTACGGCAAGTAGCTACATAGAATCTGGTCGATATAAAAAAATCCTACTCATAGGTGCAGATAAAATGTCGTCCATTATAGACTATACAGACCGCGCCACGTGTATCATTTTTGGTGATGCAGGTGGCGCGGTTCTCTTTGAGCCTAATGAGGACGGCTATGGACTGCAGGATGAAATCCATAAGACTGATGGCTTGGGACGTGAGTTCCTTAAGATTGACGCCGGCGGCTCTATTTTGCCAGCCTCGCAAGAAACGGTTGCCAATAAGCAGCATTATGTCTTTCAGGACGGTAAAAATGTTTTCAAATATGCCGTATCAAATATGGCAGACGTCTCTGAACAGATCGTAAAACGCAATAATCTTTCAAATGACCAGGTGGACTGGCTGGTGCCGCATCAGGCAAACAAGCGTATCATAGACGCCACCGCAAAACGCATAGACCTGCCAGAAGAAAAGGTCATGATGAACATACATAAGTACGGGAACACGACCAGTGCAACCCTGCCCTTGTGCCTATTTGATTATGAGTCACGATTAAAAAAGGGCGACCACCTGGTGTTTGCCGCCTTTGGTGGTGGCTTCTCCTGGGGCGCCATATTGCTCACCTGGGCATACGATTACCAAAACTAAAACCATTAACCATGGAACTAAAAGAAATTCAAAACCTCATCAAATTTGTCGCAAAATCTGGTGCAAGCGAGGTCAAACTGGAGATGGATGATATAAAGATCACCATCAAGACGGGTAGGGATGAGGGTGATATCACCTATATCCAGCAACCAGCGCAACACATGCAGGCTGCCGTGCCTCAACAGGCATCCATGCCGGCCGCTCCCACACCAGCACCTGCTGCTACAAGTGCAGAAGCGCCTACAGAACAGGCCGCGAGCGATAAATACGTGACCGTAAAATCACCCATCATAGGTACTTTTTATAGAAAACCATCCCCAGACAAGCCCGTTTTTGTTGAAGTGGGCGACTCCATTAAGGAGGGCGATACCCTCTGTGTTATCGAGGCGATGAAACTCTTCAACGAGATCGAGAGCGAGGTAAATGGTACAATCGTTAAAGTACTGATTGATGATTCCTCCCCGGTAGAATTTGACCAGCCTCTATTCTTGGTGGATCCGTCGTAGATCGTGGTAATTTAATTATTTAAGGGGATCATATTTTGTGCGCTTTCGCGAAAGCGAAGTCTGTACTGACCTAGTCAAATACGAATGCGTGCATCAAAAACATCCACCTGCTTAAAACTAGAATCGTATGTTTAAGAAGATACTGATTGCAAACCGCGGTGAGATCGCCCTAAGGGTTATTAGAACCTGTAAGGAAATGGGAATCAAGACGGTAGCCGTATATTCCACCGCAGATGCAGATAGCCTGCACGTCAAGTTTGCTGATGAAGCCGTCTGTATAGGACCGCCGCCCAGTAACCAGTCCTACCTCAAGATGAGTAATATTATCAGCGCTGCAGAAATCACTAATGCAGATGCCATACATCCGGGATATGGCTTCCTTTCTGAAAATGCAGATTTCTCGCGTATCTGCGAGGAACACGATATAAAATTTATAGGTGCCAGTGCAGAGATGATTTCCAAGATGGGTGACAAGGCAACTGCCAAAGCCACCATGAAAGCAGCCGGCGTTCCCTGTGTGCCAGGCAGCGAGGGGATCATTGAAGATTTTGAAGATTGCCAGAAAATTGCCAAGGAAACCGGCTATCCCGTGATGCTTAAAGCCACTGCCGGTGGCGGCGGTAAGGGAATGCGTGCGGTGTGGGAAGAAGATCAATTAAAAGATGCATGGGACAGTGCGCGTCAGGAAAGTAAGGCCGCCTTTGGCAATGATGATATGTATATGGAAAAGCTCATTGAAGAGCCGCGCCATATCGAGATTCAGGTCGTGGGCGATGCCTACGGCAAGGCATGTCACCTGAGTGAACGTGATTGTAGTATCCAGCGCCGCCACCAGAAGCTTACTGAAGAGGTGCCATCACCTTTTATGACTAAAAAACTGCGCAAGGCAATGGGCGAGGCCGCCGTACGCGCTGCCGAATTTATAGCATACGAGGGTGCGGGTACGGTAGAATTTCTGGTGGATAAACACCGTAATTTCTACTTTATGGAGATGAATACCCGTATTCAGGTAGAACACCCGATTACGGAGCAAGTGATAGACTTTGACCTTATACGTGAGCAGATTCTAGTCGCAGCAGGTGTAAAAATCTCTGGAAAAAATTATGAACCAGCGCTACACAGTATTGAGTGCCGTATAAATGCAGAGGATCCTTACCAAGGTTTTAGACCATCGCCAGGTAAGATTACCGTCCTACATGCGCCTGGTGGTCATGGGATACGACTAGATACGCATGTGTATGCAGGTTATTCTATTCCTCCTAATTACGACAGCATGATTGCCAAGTTAATCACGACTGCCCGTACACGCCAGGAAGCGATCGACAAGATGAAACGTGCCCTAGATGAATTCCACATCGAGGGAATTAAAACGACCATCCCTTTCCACCGCCAGCTGATGGATCATCCAGACTACGTGGCAGGAAATTACACCACGGCATTTATGAACACCTTTAAAATGAAACCGCTAGAAGACTAAGTTTCCATTTAATCCAAATTGGGTTAAATTCCCCGACGCTCTGCGTCGAAATAAAAATAATTTCCTTTTGATACTCCGACGGCTCTGCCTCGTGGTAGTTCATTAAGTAAAAACCCAAGGCGTGAGCCTCGGGTTTTTTTGTTAAGTTGAATTTGTATAAAATCAAATAACCTCCCCACCATCATCCTTAAAAGGAACCATGTCAATCTGTTCCTTTAAATCCACGATGCTCTCCAGATAAGCTTCCTTCATTTTCTCAGGCAATGGTTTTGCACTGGGCAGGTTTTGCTTGTAGGGATCTACCTGTTGCCCATTTACCCAAAATCTATAACATACATGCGGCCCGGTAGCCAGTCCCGTACTACCCACCGTTCCTATGGTCTGTCCCTGTTTGACCCGCTGGCCTACTTTAACCAGGCGTTTAGTCATGTGTAGATATTGAGTGGTGTAGGTTTCGTTGTGTTTTACCTTGACGTAGTTTCCATTACCGCGGGTGTAACTGGATTTGATCACTACCCCATTTGCGGTAGAAACAATGGGTGTTCCATAGCCAGCGGCATAATCCGTTCCCTTGTGTGCTTTCCAGCGTTTTTGTACGGGATGGAATCTTCGTTTTGTATAGCGGCTGGAAATACGGGTGTAGTTCACGGGCGCTTTAAGGAAAAAACTGCGCAGCGGTTTACCCGTCTCATCGTAATAATCGTCCAGCTGGGTAATGCTATCAGTCACATAGTTGAATGCGTAAAACGGAGTTTTATCCGTTTCAAATACCGCGGCATCTATACTTTCAATTCCTGCGTACACGGTATCATTGATATAGCGTTCCTTAAAGATCATCTTGAATCTGTCGCCTTTTTGCAATTTAAAAAAGTCAATTGACCATTTATAGATATCAGACAGCTCATTGATCGCGCTCATTCCCAGCCCTTCATCTTCCATCGCCTCAGATAAGGTGCTGGTGATAATGCCGCTGGCCGTCCTGCTTTTGTAGCTTAGGGGATGACTGGCCTTATACGCACTAAGACTATCGGCCATATTTACCACGACGTAATCCATTTTATTGGGTTCGTAGATAAATGCGGCAACGCTGTTTGCGCTGTCCTGTTTTTTGAGAATGGTATAGGGTTTTCCCACCTGGATGCGGCGTACGCTATACACCTCGTCCAGTTTTTGTGCGGCTAGAAAAGAACTTTGCCCAGTCACTAGGTGGTCGTCGATCAAATCGCCAAAGGTGTCACCACTCTTCACCGTATCTGTAATCACCTCATAATCGTTGTAATCGTAACCGAAGCGTACCTTAGGCTCAACGGGAGCCGGCTTTTCCACCACGGCGGTTTCTACTGGTACGGTTTCTGGCTGGTCTTCCTTGCAGGAATTAAGGACTAGCAGCGCTGCCATGGCTGCGACTAGGTATTTCATTCTCATTTTGTGTTTAGTGCGTGTTCCACCCATTGCTTGCCCCAGTTGTCGTGTTCCTCATCAGTCCATAGACTGGGGAAAAAGGTGATTTTCTGGAAACTGGGAGGCAGGAATTCCTTCCAGTTAGTCCCGCCGGTTGCCTGCACTGCATTGCCCTCCTTGCGCAGGTAGCGATGGGCGGCACCCATGTGCATGAGCAGCCAGTTGATATTTGTGTTTTGGTCAAAGATTCTCAAAGCCTCTTTCAATTCCTCTGTCTTCTCGCTTTCTGGTAGCCCCAGGTAACGCTGGTTCAGGTTTGTACTCTGCACCTGGTTTGCGATACGCAGGAATCTGGGAGTGTAACGTTCTTCAAACTGTTTTAGTGTCAGTGTTTTTTCACCACTTTTCATATCGATCCCGCCACGTTTCCAGTAGATATTTTCAAACAGATCCAGGTTTGTGGTTTTAGTGGTGTTGTTTTTTACGCTTTCGCGAAAGCGTGGTCGCACAGAGGGATGAACTAGATTTATAAGATCCGTACTATACAACTCAATCATGCGGTATTGCGCGCTCTGGAAGCCACTCGCAGGTAACAACGACATGCGGAACTTCAAAAATTGCTCGCGCTCCATCCCGCGTATCATCACGTCAAACGAATAGATCAAAACATTAAAATACCGGTTCATGCGCTCTACACGCTCTTTGAAGAATCCGGCAGTCAGGTCCACTCTCTCGATCACCTGCATCTGCTCGTGGATCAGCAGTTTGAAATACAATTCTGTAATCTGGTGGTAACCTATAAAAATCATCTCATCTGGGAACTCAGTGGATGGCACTTGCAGGCTCAATAGCGTATCTAGGCGTATGTAATCCCAGTAGGTGGTGTAGGTGTCGTAGAGCAGCCCGTCCAGGTAAGAGAGCATGTCCTGCCCAGAATTTTTGAATTTTTCTTCCAGCAGCTGGATGCGCTGGGCTATTTCTGGACTGATCTCCTGGGACATAAGGTCTTGTTAAAAGCAGTCGTAAAAATACGATTATCGGCAAGAACTAGCCGTAATGCTAGGCTGTAAGATTGATCGATGGAACAGTTACAAAGTCATATACATGATGATTGTATAAGGATAACCCTGACAAATTTCAAAAACTCCTATTAAGTCTAGTCCCCAGGATTGGGACAAATTCTCGTTATTCAGGCATGATTCTAAAAGAATGTTTCAAGCCTTTAAACGCCTCAAGGTCTGCGGTAATGGAACCTACCAGAATGTCTGCCTTTATTCTGAGTGGGATTTTGTTCTCATCTGCACTTATCCAGACCGTCAGTGCCTCTTCCTCTTCAAATACGCGACCCGATTGCACATAGGGACGGAATTTACAGGCCTTTACTTTACCAAATTTCGTTTTGACCGTCTCGTATTTTAGGAACTTTAGTTTGAAATCGTAGTTCTCGTTATCAAAAAACATGGGCAAGACAAACTCGTCACCAGGTTGCAGGCTATTTACGTCCACTAGATTACGCAGGCGGTAGAACGCACTCACCATGTCCTGGGTCTGTGGCTTGATCTCCATCGTTTCCTTAGTGTCATATTTTTTGTTGTGAACCAGTGCGGTACCGGCGTCATGGTCAAAGTCGATCTGAATGTCCTTTATATGTCCACCCTCATTGATCTTGCGGATAAAGCGATAGGGTTTTACCTCATCACGGTCGATATAGGTTTCATACTTGTCATCCACTTTAAAGAATAGGTCCAGCAGCCCCGTGCTCTCACCTTTCCCTTTAATATGGTACACCTTGTTGCCGTTGAGTCTTTTCTTCTTTATTTCCAGCTCTGCATAACTGGCGTTAAAAATCCCGTAGTGAATGCGGAATTTAAACCACTCACCATCCTGAAAAGCCATCTGGGGAGGATCAACCGGCGGCTGTTCCAGCATTCCAAAACCAGTAACAGACAACAGCAAAACAACTAAAACAGGGAAGATCTTTTTCATAGCAAAACCAAAAATAAACAACTTGGCCAATCTCAATTTACAAAACGCGTTCCAGTTTTTATCGAGCTTTTGAATAGCATGGCTTTAGCCAGTTTCTGTCATGCTCACGCAGATCACCATCCCACAGGACGCAAAGGGCATGCGAGAAAGCTATAATTAAACACTAAACACTGAACACCGAATTTTAATACTGAACACTGATTGTCGAATACCGAATACCGAATACCGAATACCGAATACCGAATACCGAATACCGAACCTTTAACCTATAATGGCACACGACACCCCACGTATGGTTTGTCATGCTCACGCAGATCACCATCCCACAGGACGCAAAGGGCATGCGAGAAAGCTATAATTAAAAACTAAACACTGAACACCGAATTTTAATACTGAACACTGATTGTCGAATACCGAATACCGAACCTTTAACCTATAATGGCACACGACACCCCACGTATGGTTTGTCATGCTGACGCAGGTCAGTATCCCACAGGACGCACAGGGCATGCGAGAAAGCTACAATTAAACACTAAACACTGAACACTGAACACGGAATGTGAACACTGAACAGTGAGTGCTGAACCTTGATATGAAACCTGGAACATGAAACTTTGGAATTTGGAGCTTGAGATTTATGATTTTTAAGTTGTCCATAGGCTTCTAGCTTAAAAAAAATCTGATTTCGATTTCCAATTGCCAAAAGCCCCCTTGAGGGGGTTGGGGGTGTGAAGACAGAGTAAAAACACAGCACTACCATGAACTTTGAACCCGTCCCAACAAGATTAGATAACCTGAAACCTGAAACTTTGGAATTTGAAGCTTGAGATTTGTGATTTTTAAGTGAAACCTGAAACATTTGAATTTGGAGCTAGGTATGTGTGATTTTCTTTTTGAACATGAAATCCAGAAACCTAAAACCCACTTATCACCTCGCTATCTTTGCGTAGATAATTTAGGGCATGCAGTTTACCATCACAGAGGATTTTCTTGAGCAGATTGAGCAGCTGATTGCTGCAGATGATAAGGCGCGGGTAGAAGAGATCCTACGGGAGTTGCACTTTGCAGACGTGGCAGAAATCATCGACGAGCTCAATCTCGAGCAGGCAGTTTTTATTATTAAGTTGCTGGAAAGTGACAAGACCAGTGAGGCGCTCATGGAGCTGGACGAGGACCAGCGTGACCGCATCTTGAATGCGTTAAGCCCTAAGGAAATTGCCGGCGAGCTGGAAGAAATGGATACAGATGACGCGGCAGATATCCTCAATGACCTCCCAGACGACGTAGCCAAAGAAGTAATCAACGAGATCGTGGACGAGCAACACGCCACAGATATCGTGGATCTGTTGAGGTTTGAAGAGAACTCGGCAGGGGGATTGATGGCCAAAGAACTGGTCAAGGTCAATGAAAACTGGACCGTGATAGGTTGTGTAAGCGAGATGCGCGCACAGGCAGAAAACGTAACCCGCGTCCATTCCATCTATGTGGTGGATAACAACAACAAGCTCAAAGGGCGATTGTCACTCAAGGACCTACTCACCAGTGCAGAATCAACGCCTATAAGCGAGGTCTATATTCCAAAAGTGGACTACGTAAATGTCAACACCAGCGGCGAGGAAGTTGCGCGCATCATGCGTAAGTATGACCTGGAGGCAATACCCGTGGTGGACGAGCTGGATAGGCTCGTAGGCCGTATCACCATTGATGATATAGTAGATTTTATCGCAGAAGAAGCCGAAAAGGATTACCAGCTCGCCAGCGGTATCTCACAGGACGTAGAGGCAAATGACAGCATCTGGCAACTCACGCGTGCAAGATTGCCCTGGCTCGTACTGGGTCTTGTAGGTGGAGTGGGGGCGGCCGCCATCATGGGCGGTTTTGAACACATGATTGAAAAACACGCAGTATTGTTTTTGTTTACCCCCTTAATTGCTGCGATGGCAGGAAACGTGGGTGTCCAGTCCAGCGCGATCATCGTACAGGGAATCGCAAACGATGATTTAAAGGGCAGCGTGGGTAATCGCCTCCTTAAGGAAGTATTGCTGGCCATGCTCAACGGGATCATTCTAGCCATACTTTTATTTATCTACACCTATGCGACCAGCGGCGCGGTTCTGACCTCGCTGGCAATATCAGTATCGCTCTTTGCGGTAATCATCGTGGCAGGCCTGATTGGGACTTTTGTACCACTGGCCTTGCACAAGCGCGGCATTGACCCGGCACTGGCTACGGGGCCATTTATCACGACCAGCAACGATATTTTTGGGATTTTGATTTATTTTCTTATCGCCCGTAGCATTATAGGTATTTAGTGTTTCGAGTGACTTTTTTAAAGCTAGAACTCTTTGACGTTATGCTTTCGCGAAAGCGTAAACCCAAAACCACATTTATAAGACAGACCTGTTAATTACGACCTACAGTACGACCAGAGGATCCAGTTGATATGAAAGCGGCAAGTGTAAAAGAAGTACGTGATGAATTGAAACACCGCTCGCAACCCGAGCTGGTAAAGATCATTCTGCGCCTTTCCCGTTTCAAGAAAGAGAATAAGGAACTGCTTACCTATCTACTTTTTGAGAGTGATAATGAGGAAATATATGTGGAATCCGTCAAATCACTGATGGAGGAAAGTCTCAAAAACGTTAAGGGAAAGACGGGATACCACCAGAAAAAAAGCGTGCGCAAGGTGCTGCGAGAAGTCAAAAAATACATACGATACAGCGGCAACAAGGAAACTGAAGTTGCCCTACTCATTCATTTCTGCAAAGTGCTAAAGGAGGAGTATCCCCAGCTGATGAGCATACGGGTGATCAAGGAAGTAGTCGCACGGCAAACGCTGCTGGCCCGCGTGCGTATTTCCACGTTGCATGAAGACCTGCAGTACGACTACGAGCAGGAGCTCAATCTGATAGATTGATGCTGGATGGATTTGAGCGCTTATACTATTTGCTGACTGATATTTCGTATATAAATTTTGATGTATCAGTTCTCAATCGAGGCACGACGCTGCGATAGCAGTGGGCGAGTGGGTGCGGTGGCAACTGCATAGCCGTAGCAACAGAATAATTTTTCCTTGCGAACGACGAGCATAGTGAGAGGATCGCATAAAGTGAGAGCTTAGAAAGCGTAATTTATGCGAAATATTTGTCGGTAAATAGTATTAAACACGATTTATGAATCCGCATCGTTAAAGTGCTAGATTTGTGGTCATGGCATCTGGAACGGTTAACAAACAACTAGAGAATAGACAGACTTCCCTGCTGGTAAAGGTGCTTGGACTTTTTTCCAGCGTCAGGCTCTATAATATCGTGATGATCGCTATTGCACAGCTTTTTGCCGCGGTATTCATTATTTCCAGTAGCCAGAGTGTGAGGGGTGTCGTGAGTGATTATAAGCTATGGTTGCTTATCCTAGCTAGCAGCGCTGCAATCGCCGGCGGCTACATTATCAATAATTTTTACGACCAGGAAAAAGACCTGATCAATAGGCCACAGAAAACCCTGCTGGAAAAACGCGTAAGTCGCAATACGCTGTGGGCGGTTTATTTTGCGCTTAACACGATTGCATTCATATTATCCCTGCTGGTCTCATGGAAAGCGGGTGCATTCTTTGCGGCCTATATACTTGCCATGTGGTTGTATTCCCACAAGATAAAACGACTGCTTTTTGCGGGAAACCTACTGGCTGCATTGCTGGCAATTGCGCCTTTTTTTGTATTATTCATGTATTATAAGAATTTTTATAGCGTGATATTGGTGCATGGATTTTTTCTGTTTTTGATCATCGGGATGCGGGAAATAATTAAAGATCTTGAGAACTTGCGTGGTGATCTGGCACAAGGCTACCGTACGATTCCCGTGGTGCTGGGCGAGGTGACAGCAAAACGTTTTTACACCTTACTCACTATCATTGCCATTGTCCCTATCGCGGTTCTGGTATTGTTTTATGATATAGGCTATATGTCCTATTATTTTGCCATGATCACTGGCGCGTTACTGGTTTGCTTGCCGTTACTATGGTCTTCTGGGCGGCGGCGGGAATACTTACTGAACCATTTTATACTCAAGATGATTATCGTGATCGGGGTGTTTTCCATTTTGCTGATTGATCTGGATGGTATTCTGTTACGACTTCAAAATTTCTAGTAATGAATAGGGATTTTAGAATTAGGGTAGGTCTCGCACAAATTGCACCAGCGTGGGGCGATAAAAACGGGACGATCCATAAAATCGAATCTGCTATAAACGAAGCTGCCAGCAACGGGGCTGAACTTGTGGTTTTTGGCGAGGCGTTGTTGCCAGGGTATCCGTTTTGGCTAGCGCTCACAGATGGCGCTGCCTGGAACAAGAAAATCGTCAAGGAACTTCATGCGCACTACGTCGTAAACAGCATCAGCATTGAAAATGGTGATCTGAATAGCGTCTGCACCCTTGCTGCCGAACATAAGATTGCCATCTACCTAGGCATCATCGAGCGTCCACAAGATCGCGGTGGTCACTCTATATATGCCAGTATGGTTTACATTAATCAGCGAGGTGAAATAAAAAGTGTACACAGAAAACTACAGCCTACGTATGACGAGCGGCTTACCTGGTCGCCAGGCGATGGTCACGGCCTAGTCACACATAAGCTGAAAGCTTTTACGGTTAGCGGATTAAATTGCTGGGAGAACTGGATGCCTTTACCACGTGCAGCTATGTACGCGCAGGGAACGAATCTACACGTGGCTTGCTGGCCGGGTAGCGATCACAACACTAGAGATATCACTAGATTTATCGCCCGTGAGGGTCGCTGTTACGTTCTATCTGTAGCCAGCCCGATGCAGAAATCTGATTTCCCCACAAAAATGCCTCACTACGATGAGGTGATAAAGAATTGCCCAGATATGTTGACTAATGGCGGCAGTTGTATCGCAGGCCCTGATGGTGAGTGGATTCTAGAACCGCAAATAGGCAGAGAAGAAATTTTCTATCAGGAGCTCGATTTGCAAAGGGTTCACGAGGAACGCCAGAACTTTGACGCGGTAGGCCACTATTCCAGACCAGACGTGACGCAGCTTATCGTAGATCGTACCAGGCAGAGTACGGTTGTTTTTAAGGATCAGTCCACGAAATAATCTCTGCCAACAAATCGCATATTTTTTTTGTGCAAAATATAGAAGATTGTATATTTGCCCTCGCTTAAGCAAAACGCTTAGGTTTGTGTATATCACAGTCCTCCTTAGCTCAGTTGGTTAGAGCATCTGACTGTTAATCAGAGGGTCCTTGGTTCGAGTCCAAGAGGGGGAGCAAATTAAAGCCCTTGCAGTTTTGTAAGGGTTTTTTATTTATCGGTGAGTTGAAGAACTCTGCGAATTTATAATTATCGGGATGTGGCGCAGTTCGGTTAGCGCGCACGGCTGGGGGCCGTGAGGTCGCAGGTTCAAATCCTGTCTTCCCGACAAGTACTTGCCCTGGAGCTTTGTTCCAGGGTTTTTTGTTTCCCACAACGCCAAACGCAGTTTGAGCGATTGCGGGAAACAAAAACCCAGCGGCGCTAGCCGCAGGGTGAGTATTTGCAAACAATGCGAAGTAATACTACTTGCCGACTATTATTCCGCATAAATCACGCTTTCTTAGCTCTCACTTTATGCGATCCTCTCGCTACGCTCGTCGTTCGCAAGAAAAAACTATTCCGTAGCTCCAGCAGCCTACGCACCGTAATAGCGGTAAGAGGACTGCACAATGCAACTGCCAGCGCACCCACTCGCCCACTGCTATTGCAGCTTCGTGCCTCGATTGAGAGCTGAGAAATCAGGATTGAATTACGAAATCTTAGTCCGCAAATAGTATAAAAAGGATTCTGTAAATACTAATCTACTAGGAGAAATAAGTAGATTGTTTGCTTATTCTGCTTTCGCGAAAGCGGAATTCTCAATTCAAGATAAAATTCTAGGTATAGAAAAGCCCCGCTATAAACGAGGCTTTTGTACTCGAGACGGGACTTGAACCCGTACGGGCATTACTGCCCATTGGATTTTAAGTCCAACGTGTCTACCAATTCCACCACTCGAGCATGTGTGCCAGCGGCATCACAAAATTGGTGTTATAAACAAAAAGCCGATGCTTCCATCGGCTTTTGTTCTAGAGCGAAAGACGGGATTTGAACCCGCGACCCCCACCTTGGCAAGGTGATGCTCTACCCCTGAGCTACTTTCGCATTCTATAAAAGTAGTAGAGAGTGGCAAGGAAATGCCATGCCTTCCTCTCGTTCCTTGCCTCACTCGTCGGAGGCAGGGAGCTACTTTCGCATTCTATAAAAGTAGTAGAGAGTGGCAAGGAAATGCCATGCCTTCCTCTCGTTCCTTGCCTCACTCGTCGGAGGCATGGAGCTACTTTCGCATTCTATAAAAGTAGAGAGAGAGTGGCAAGGTGATGCCATGCCTTCCTCTCGTTCCTTACCTCACTCGTCGGAGGCATGGAACTACTTTTGAATGTAATGTTTAAGAACAACCGTTTTACAAACGGATTGCAAATTTAAACATAATGAGCAATCCACAAAGAAATAACGATGGAATATCGCAGCTTTTTTTGAGCCGATCAATCTGCTTTAACCTGATTCCTTTTTTACTCAGATAAGCTAGGCACTAGCCGAGTTGCTGCCAGAGATCATTCGTTTGATCTCGTTTAATTTCATGAGCGCCTCAACAGGTGTAAGTGTATTGATATCTACCTGCAGGATTTCTTCTTTGATGTTTTCCAGCAGCGGATCATCCAGATTGAAAAAGCTCAATTGCAACTCATCATCCTGAACTGCCTTGAGTGTTTTTTGATGCTCCTGATTGCGCGAGGATTTCTCAAGGGTTTTAAGAATCTTGTTGGCTTTGCGTATCACCTGTTGCGGCATTCCCGCCATACGTGCGACATGGATACCAAAACTATGGTGACTGCCCCCAGCGACCAGTTTGCGCATAAACAGCACTTTATCCTTGAGCTCGCGCACTTCTACGTTAAAATTCTTGATGCGCTCAAATTGCTCCGTCATCTCGTTGAGCTCGTGGTAATGGGTGGCAAATAATGTTTTGGGCTTGAATGGATGCTCGTGCAGATATTCTGTTATTGCCCAGGCGATGGATATCCCATCGTAGGTGCTGGTTCCACGACCTATTTCATCCAGTAAAATAAGGCTGCGCTCGCTTACGTTATTTAAGATGCTGGCGCTCTCATTCATCTCTGTCATAAAGGTGGATTCACCTTGCGAGATGTTATCACTGGCGCCCACGCGGGTAAAAATCTTGTCCACCACGCCCATCTTGACTTCATGCGCTGGGACAAAACTTCCTATTTGAGCCAGTAATACAATAAGCGCAGTCTGTCGTAAAATGGCACTTTTACCACTCATATTAGGCCCAGTAATCATGATCACCTGCTGGCTTTCCTGATCCAGTTCAACGTCATTTGGAATATAAGGTTTATCTGCAGGGAGCATTTTTTCTATCACGGGATGGCGGCCACCTACTATTTGCAATACGTCATTCTCTAATAGCTGGGGTCTTGTGTAATTAGAATCGGCAGCTTGTTTTGCAAAAGACAGGAGGCAATCCAGCTCGCTGATTAGATGTGAGTTGTTCTGAATCGCCTTGATGAATGGCATGATTTCTTTGATGACTTTGGTAAAGAGCTCCACCTGCAGGGTGTGGATGCGATCTTCTGCCCCTAGGATCTTGCTCTCGTATTCCTTGAGTTCTTCTGTGATGTAGCGTTCTGCATTCACCAGTGTTTGCTTGCGTGTCCAGCTCTCAGGAACTTTGTCTTTATGAGTGTTGCGTACTTCAATGTAATACCCAAACACATTGTTACTCGCGATTTTCAAACTGGTGATTCCAGTCTCGGTTGCATGACGCTTGAGCATCTTGTCCAGGTATTCTTTACCAGAATCAGCTAGATCGCGCAATTCATCCAGCTCTGCACAATGGCCGCCAGCAATTGTGGTTCCCTTTAAGATGTTGACGGGAGCCTCCGCATCTATGGCGGTTTTGATCAGCTGGATCAGGTGCTTACAGGGATTGAGTCCCTCACCGATCGTTTCCAGGGACGGGTTCTTTGCCTCTTCTGCGGCTTGCTTGATGGGCGCAATGGCTTGCAGACTATTCTTGAGCTGGATTACCTCACGCGGACATATTTTTTCTACGGCAACCTTTGAGATCAACCGTTCCAGATCGCTCATTGCCTTGAGGTGCTCTGCAATCGTGTCTTGTAATTCTGGATGTTCTATAAAATGGGCCACTACCTCGTGGCGTTTGGTAATCTGGCTCTGTTCTTTGAGTGGGAACGCCAGCCATCTCCTGAGCATACGGCCACCCATGGGAGTGATGGTCTTATCCAGCACTTCCAGCAGTGTTACCGCACCTGGTGAAAGCGGGTGGTACAATTCCAGATTACGCACCGTAAATCTATCCATCCACACGTACTGCTTGTCCTCAATGCGCGAGATGTTTGAAATATGATCCAGTTTATCGTGCTGGGTTTCCTGCAGGTAATGTAAAATCGCCCCAGCCGAAATCAAAGCCTGATCCAGTTTTTCCACACCGTAGCCTTTGAGCGATGCTACCTTAAAATGCTTGAGGAGCGACTCGCGTGCAAAATCAATCTGGAAGATCCAGTCTTCCAGATGGAAGAAAGGCAAATCATAGGGGAATGCCTGCGCAAGTTCCTTTTTATCCCCGCGTGGCACGAGTAGCTCGCTGGGCTCAAAATTTTGTAGCAGCTTATCTACTTCTTCCTTGTTTCCCTGTGATATGAGGTATTCCCCAGTTGAGATGTCCAGAAACGCCACGCCGTACAAATCGCTTTTTGAACCGCGCTGTGGGCTGCGGGACAATGCCGCGAGGAAGTTATTAGATTTGGCATTCAGCACCTCATCATTTAGGGCTACACCCGGTGTGATCAATTCTGTCACACCGCGCTTTACGATGGTTTTAGTCTGTTTAGGATCTTCCAGCTGGTCACAGATAGCGACCCGCTCGCCTGCGCGCACAAGTTTGGGCAGGTATGTGTTGAGTGAATGGTGCGGGAACCCGGCCAGTTCTGTCTTTTCACCGCCGTTATTGCGGTAGGTAAGGACGATGTTAAGGATACGAGCGGTTTTAATCGCATCCCCACCAAAGGTTTCATAAAAATCACCTACCCTAAATAGCAACAGCGCATCAGGATATTTAGTCTTGATCTTGTTGTATTGCTGCATGAGCGGTGTCACCTTCTTCTTTCCTGCCACGATCCTTGTTTCTGATGATTTTAACTCTCAAAGATAAAAATTAGCAATGGGTAAAGTTTCTCAATCCATGACTATTTCTCCATCCGTTTTCCACACGTTTAGGTATGTAGAAGAGCCATTATACCCGAGGATGATGTTGTGGTGTAGGGGAGTTGTATATGTTACGCTTTCGCGAAAGCGTACTAATTCAAAGCAAATGGGGCATGCAATCTAAATGCTGGGATCACGACCCTAAATTGCCGCGTGGAAGTAAAGTTCACCATGGTATAAAAACCACTCATGCTGCCAAAGGGCGAGTTGAGCAGGCAGCCGCTCTGGTAGGTGTGCGAGTCGCCGGGACGCAGCACGGGTTTCTTACCTATTACGCCCTCGCCATCCACGGTTTCCAGGCTATTGAGCGCATCCTTGATACGCCAGTGGCGACTGGTGAGCTGCACACTGTCCTTACTCTGGTTTGTGATGGTGATAAAATAGGTATGGGCAAAGTGCATTTTTGAATTCCTGTAAAAGGTGCCCTCAAAAACGGTTTTGACGGCAATTTTAATGCCTCTGGTTACCTGTTGTATCATCACCTATATTGTCGCTAGCCCTACAAATACGACTACCGCACTGGTAAGCGCAAATAAGATAAAGTAAGCAAAGTTAACAAACAAAAATTTTAGTATGGTCTTTATACGGCGTTGCTGGTAAAATTTGCGCATGGCCTTGTACAAGTAAAAGGGGCCGATTACTAGAAAGAAGAATCCCGTAATGAACTCTAGGTATCCCCAGCTCAACTCTTCCAGCAGCGTGAGAATAATGAGACACAGAAATACAAAGCCCTGTAGATTGAACACAAACACCAGGTGCTCCATATAGTTGATGTTGTGCCTGATATATACGAGCCAGAAAGCCAGCGCGACAATAGGTGTGAACAAGAATAGAAAGACAGGCAGTTTAGGTAATATTGCCTCTACGAGTACAGCAGGGTTATCGTCAATCCTACTAATCGCTCGTGCCCGCTGGAAAGCAATATTCCCTAATCTATCATCACGGTACTTTAGACCAGCCATAGCTTTCTGGTACGATTCTGTATCGTTTTTCTCCATATAGTCAGAGTAGCTGTCTATCTGTTTAAAGAGGCGCACCACCACATTCATATCGTCCAGCTCCTGCTGGGAGTTGTAGGTGGTTATATCGGTTATTTTAACGCTGGTAGTATCACGCAGCAGCTCTTTTTGCTCTTCCAGTTTTTTTCTCATCTCCAGAGCGATCTTCTGTTCCACGGCATTGCCCTTTTCCAGTTTCTCTACCTCTTTCATGGTATCTGCATCCAGTATTGTGATGGCAGTTTGGTTTTTTAGGGAATCAGTATTTTTTCCTTTTACATCGATGTTGATAAATGAGTTTCTGTCATTCTCTTTTGTGTAGTAGCTACTGGTATCATAGCTATTCTCTGCATCGTAGATGCCATAAGACCTCAAGGCGGATAGCACCTGTAGCAGCAGGAAGAATATTATACATACGCTTAAAAAGAACCTGAATGGGTTTGCATAACGCAGCCTGCGCCCCTGTACGTACTCCTTGGTAACGCGACCTGGTTTAAACAGCAAATGCTTTACGGTACGCCAGGTGCGACTATCATAGGAAAACACACCAGCAAAAAATTCAAGAAAGAAATCTTTGAGAGCGAGTCTTTTAGTCGTGTTAAGCTGGCTACACTGATGGCAATACTTATCTACAAGGTCAAGAGGCGCCCCACAATTCAGGCAATCTGCACCGCGGAATTTAAATTGCGACCGTATGGGATGTCTCATAATTGGTTGCTGGAATTGCTAAAATAAACGATTTTAGTTTTTGTAATACAGGTAAGTTTATTGCGACATGAATAGTAAATTTATCAATAAGATTTTGTAAAATACACTCTAAGTGTATATTACCGCTCCAATTAATACTTGAACCATCGCCTCAAAATTCCATCACGTTGACAAAACCAGACGGGTATTGTACTATGGCGGTCTAGTTTACACAATCGCTGCCGTCATTTTTTTTGTGATTAACAATATCACAACCGAAACTTCTTTCTTTTTACT
This sequence comes from uncultured Flavobacteriaceae bacterium, assembly GCA_963740155.1. GTDB lineage: Bacteria > Bacteroidota > Bacteroidia > Flavobacteriales > Flavobacteriaceae > Nonlabens. Next base: position 568,592 of record CAVUDE010000007.1, read on the forward strand.
GGGGGTAATGATTCTGTCATACTTAATTACGGTAGTGTTGTCTTTTTCTGCGATTCAAGGCTCCAAGGTAGTAAAGACCAAAGGCTGGTTATACAGGGATATCTTGATTTTTGGTGTTCTTGGTTTTTGGCTGGCTTACTATAAACTGGGCAAGCTGCGTAAGAAACTGCGCTATAGCGGCGTAAGTTAGAGATAAAAGGATTTCTTATTTTAAAATCTGATGTTTTTTCTAGGGACATGACTGGTCAAAATTTACTACGGTCTTTCTTCCTGCCTGTGCTCAGCTTGATAAAGTATCAGATATGAGTTTTTTTGCTCTGTATAAATTTGGACAACGAGCTAAATACACAATCAGATTAGTGCATTAAATTCCTAATTAACAAAAAGTATATAATCTGGTATATTAATTTTAGGGGCATGGATGAAATCGATAAAATCAAGAACATCAAGCGTGTACTTCTGATAGGTAGTATCGCGTATATCGTGGCCGTGATCTATGGTCTTTACAAGGCGCTACTTGCAGAACATACCAGCGCTATTGGGGTTATGATTTTTATCATAATTTACTTCTCAATCGCCGCTGTGGCTTCTATCCTGATTAAACAGACGACCGTTTTAACCAAGACGAGCGGCTATGTCCGAAATCTTTTTGGTTATGGTCCTTTTGGATTTGTGAATGTCTATAAGAGACTTAGCGAGATTCAGAACAAACTTGAACGCATGGAAAATGGTGAGCGGGCCTGGATTTCCGTGATTGAGAGAATTGAGTGAATCTGCCCACGTTGTTGTTGTGTGGTTTTTTTCCGTTGCTATCTAAACTATTGTTTCTTCAAACACTTGTTTGGTCAATGATAATAACTGTTTACTGAAGTTTTTTGACTTGGATTGATTTCAAGTTCTTGACTTTCCATAAATTGCCGCTTTTGGAATTAATTTTGTGCTATGAAAGGTGTTGAGTGTTTGCGTAAAATCAAGGAATTTTTTCTGATAACTTCCGTTACTTACATTGTTGTTGCTGGGCTGTTGTTCTTTTTTACTCAAGTCAAATCGGGCGATTTTACGACAGCCATCACTATTACGCTGCTATTATATATGGCGATTGCGATTTTTGCCTGTATCTGGCTGTATCGCATGGATTACCTGAAAGATAAAACCAAGTTGTACACCATCGTTATACTGTCTGGTATTATAGGTCAATGGCTGGCCTATCTGGAAGTCAGAAAACTGATTCAAAGGCGACAACAGGGCCGTACTGAGAACCTACGCGAGAAATAGATTCAATCTACCGATTCCAGTTCGCGCTGCAAATCTTTCAAATATTCAGGAGCTGAAAGCAGGCGACTTCCATACCATGAGAACATTTCTCCATCCACCATCATCACTTTAGGGTCCACGTTTGGTTTGACTGCATTGATACTGGGTGCCATTAAAAATGGCTGATAGAATAAATTTTTATCTTTTTCCCTGAAAGGATACGGTTCTGATGAGAGGAAAATTACGTCTGGCTGTAATTGTACGATCTCATCCATGGTAAGTTCTGGATACCGTGATTGATCTGCACATACGTTATCAAATCCAGCACGATCCATCATATCGCTTATAAACGTACCGCCGCCTATGGTCATGTATGGCTCTTTCCAGATCAGGTAAAGCGCTTTGGGACGGCTGGCAGGTTTGGAAATTTCTGTAAATGCACGCTTGATATTGCGAGCCAGGCTTTTTGCCTTAAAGCTGGTACCGGTAAGTGCTCCTACGTCAGTAATCATCTCTGTCGCCTGATCCAGATGGTCGATATCGCTCACATACACCGGGGCGATAGTATCGCAAAAAGCCACGATATCTTGCGTGTTTTCTTCCTTATTACAGATGATCAGATCTGGTTGCGCCTCAATAATTCTGGATTGCACGATTTTTTTTGTGCCACCCATGACTGGGATCTCATCGATCAAGCCTTTAGGGTGAATGCAGTATCTGGTGATTCCCACCAGTTTATCTTTCAATCCCAGGTCGACCATCAACTCTGTTTGCGAGGGAACCAGCGAGATGATGCGCTGCGGCAACGCGTCTAGAGCGATAATACGGTCTAACTGGTCTGTAATCTGGCAAAACATAAGTTACTTTTTGTGTGACATACAAATGTAACTGAATGCATAGGTGCAGGGTCTTTGAGTGATGTTAATCCATTAGTGCAGTTTGACGCCTAAACTAGGCTTCTTTCCATCATTATAATATATAAAAACGAGATTTTCAATTCCATCACTCATCTCGATAGATCTTATCCCGCCTGCAAAATCAACTTTGAGTTTAACTAGCTTTCCATTACGTACCTTATAACGTTTGATATCGAACTCATATCCCATCTCACGGATTTCCTTACCGTAGGCTTCAAGTTTTTCGCGCGTAGGGTTTGTTATAACCTCTTCAGAAGAGATAGATGGATCTTGGAAGTTTCCTTCATAGCTAGTAGGGCCATCAATAGTGATTACATCTGTTTCTCTAGGATGCTGCATGAACACCAGCGGCTCTGCCGCTGTTACGATGATCGCACCGTTCTTCCCTTTTTCTCCATAAAGGCTTACGGCACTCTTGTACTTCAAAACATTCATGCTCTGGAATTCATCTGAATCCAGTTTGAGAAAATCTTCATAACTAAATTCTTTACCGTTTACAAAAACAATGGGATTGGAACCGTATATTATATTATGGTCATCAGCATAATGTGTGGCATCATCCAGAACCTTATCAACACGAGTAATTTTCTTAAATTGACTGGTAGGTGAGAAGTGAACAGAATCTACAGACATACTCATTTTACCTCCAGAAGTAAAGATGGTGTCAAACTTCACCTTGTTAAGCCGGTCTCGCATTACCTTATTGATAGAATCATAGTCCATGGTCATGATTAATTCATGAGCGTCACCAAATATTGAATCCAGGTTTTGCGCCCACATTGAATCAACCTTGACATAATTTAAGTCGATCATTTTTGAGTTGATCAAACTATCAACGGATTGTTTACTGAAATGAATATCTGCTTGCAAACTATCCCAATTAATGGTTGACATCTCCTGTTGAATTTTAGCCAGTTCCTTTTGTGAATGAGCCAGGTTTTGTTCCATCATTGCCATTTGCTCTTTTAGCAACGCCCTATTTTTTGCCATGCTTACGGAATCGCCCAGCGTTTCTGAAAGAAGATTGCGCTGTTCTGCCAGCATTTTACGCTGGGTTTTTAGTGCCTCCTTATATCTTTTAAGTGCAACTTTTTGATCACCATTTTCTGTATAGAGATCAGCGGTTTTTTCGGTCATACCATCAGCATGGGTGACTTTAGCAAACATGGCACTGTCGTGCTTTACAATGTTGTTAATATATCTGGAAAGGAAGCCAGAACCCAAGTCGTCCACGTTTACCCTGTTGCAATCGCCTATGCTCCATGTATGTTCGCCATTTTTATCTGTTTTTCTCATGATGCATACAGGCGCAATCCCATCGGTTGATTTATAGTTCTGCTGGGCACTGTATTCTGACCCCTGATTCAACTTAAACTGTAAGTGTACCAGTTTATCATTTTTGTATTTTGCTTTGATTATTTTCAACGTTATCCCTTCCTCGGCAAATGATTTGACTTTTGAGTCCAGGGCCTTCCTGGGTAGTTGTCGCCAGAATTTTGACAAATAGCACCTCGGGGTTTTGTTGTTGTTCCGCTTTCGCGAAAGCGGAATCCTCATCATCACTATCACTCAAAACCAGACTCTGTGAGGTAAGCTCATCCGTGACTTTCTCATCAGTTATCCCAGCCGAGGTGCTTTCGCCTGTTTCACTTTTTGCGGAGGCAGGCTCCTTTTCCACCCACTCGACACGCTCCACCACGTTAAAACTGTAGAGGAAAAGCACGATGACGGGTAGGACAAAAGCGTATTTATAGACCTGCCATTTTTTGCTGGCTTGTTGCTGTAACATAAGAATGCGTTTTTTAATGAATGGGGTGAAAAAATTATTAGCTAGCGCGGGTTGCAGGTGGCCAGCCGCACTACTGAGCAGTGCGCGCTCGTAACTCAAATCTGTAACGTTGCGCTTGCTGGCCTGCGCATCTGCAATAAACTCCAGGTTCTCACCTATCTGCTGCTTGAGCAACCATGCCAGCGGATTCACCCAAAACACCGCCCGATAAACGTGCGAGGCGAGTAGATCTATGCTGTGGTATTGCCTGGCGTGGACGCGCTCGTGATTCAGTATCAGCTCCAGCTCAGCGGTATCATGCTGCTGGGGTGAATAGCAGATGTAGTTGAAAAAGCTAAATGGCGCGATGGGTTGCGATGCACCGTTCTCATTGAGTAGGACATGGGTGAACCTCTCTTTTTTAAGTTTACGTCCTGAGCGTATGCATCGATATAACGACAGCAGCTCGATCACCATCTTCCCTAAAAATACAAGCGCAATGGCAATGTAGGCGTAGAGAAGAAACTCGGCCAGCGAGATTTTTTCTTCCTTCATGACGGCAGGTTCTGGGTCAAGGTTCTGCGCCATCAGCAAATATTCCAGCGGGATATCTGTCGTGGCAAGTTCTGGCCGCTCCACATAAACGGTTTGCTCTATCTCTACCAGCGGCAAATTGAGGCTGGCGATGATCCCGGTAACCAGGAACCAGCGATTGAGTTGGAAAAAGGTGAGTCGCCTAAGTAGGAAATGATAGATAAGGCAGAAAACCCCTAGAATCCCTGCGCTGTAAATGAGGTAGTTGAGTAGTTCTTCCATATTATTTTTCTTTTTTCTCGATCACGTCCAGGATCTCCCGCAAGTCTGCTGCGCTAATTTTATCCTCTTGCGCAAAAAAGGAAACCACGTTCTTATAGCTGTTGTTGAAATAATTTGAAATTGCGCCGCTCATAAACTTTTTGCGATATTCATCCCGTTCCACAATGGGGTGGTAGCGATGCGTCTTGCCAAATGCCTCATAACCCACATACGACTTATCCACCAGCTTGCGCACGATGGTAGAGACCGTATTGTAATGATTCTTGCCAGGCAGCAGCGGTACGATCTCTTTGACAAAGGCCTGCTTGAGATCCCACAATACCTGCATGACTTCCTCTTCTTTATTAGTAAGCTGTTCCATAGGTGAAGTTTTTTGCGACACCACAAACATATAACTATAAAAATAGTTATGCAACTATTATGGTAGTTGATTGTGGCAATTCCGCTTTCGCGAAAGCGGACTTTTACAAGGAACTGCCGAATTACGAAAGCAGAATCTTCTACGAGCAAGACGGATTACGAAAGATTAAAATCGTAGTGAAAACAGTTTTAAACTAGACATAATGTAAAATAAACCATACATTGTGTTATGTTTGCATGACTAATGTAAGTTCTATGAAAAATTTACTTTTTGCGCATAAGCATCGATTGTGGTCTGGGGTTTTGTTTATTCTTAGTCTCATTACTCTGATCTTGACAGAGTATTTAGAGTACGATCCAGAGTTTTTAGATTCAATGGTCGTAACGCCGATTAGGACATTTGTAATCTCCGAGGATGTTCACGGCGAGTACTATTCACTAAATAATCTACTGGATGAGATACTGATGGTTCTAACGATTGTGAGCGGTTTGATTTTTGCTTTCAGCCGCGAGAAAGTGGAGGATGAGTTAATTTCTGAAATAAGGAAAAAAGCGCTCATCATTGCTGTATATCTGAACTATATAATTCTCATCCTAACGACCGTGCTTATTTACGACATGCTCTATTTATATGTGATGGAAGTGAATTTATTAAGTACCTTACTTTTCTTTGTCATCGTTTACCATTACAAAAGGCACAAACTTTTAAAGGGTGGACATGAAGAATAAAATCAAAGTGTACCGTGCCATGAATGACTTCACCCAGCAAGATCTAGCCGATAAGATTCAGGTCACCCGCCAGACCATCAACGCAATCGAAAAAGGAAAATACGTACCGTCCACCTTGCTAGCACTAAAAATGGCTAGTGTATTCAACGCACCCGTCCTAGAGATCTTTGCCATAGAAGAGTCAGACTGGGAGAAGAAGTGAAGATTTTTCATGTTAGCAAATGATTGGAAACAGTCATGTTTTAACGGTAAAAGATCGTAAATGCTTAACGCTTATAGAACAAAGAGGCAAGAACCAAGAAGCAAGAACAAAGAGGAAAGAGAAAAGAAGAAGGACTGAGCGGTAGTGAGAACGTACAACAGCCGCTTTACAAAGTCTTACATGCTGACTCTTAAAGCGTAGCGATCTTACGTTGTGAGTCTTGTCTCTTGTTTCCTGTCTATTAAACACGCAGCTACTGTCTTAAGTCCTACGTCAAAAAACGAAGCGCTCCTACGTCCCGCGTCTTTGAGCGCAGCGATCTTTACTCTTTTCTCTTTCTTCTAATACACCAACCTCCGAAATACTAATTTTGCCGCAAACTTCCTCGCCATGCGCATTGATATCGTCACCTTATTGCCAGAATTAATTAAGAGTCCGTTTGAGGCATCCATTCTCAAACGCGGTATTGAAAAAGGCCTGGTAGAAGTCCACATGCACGACTTGCGCAGGTACGGGCTGAATAAGTATAACCAGGTGGACGATTACCAGTACGGTGGTGGTGCCGGCATGGTCATGATGATCGAGCCCATCGACCGCCTGATCACCGACTTAAAAACAGAACGGGAATATGATGAGGTCATCTATATGACACCAGATGGCAAGACGTTAAATCAGGGAATCGCAAATACCTTATCACTTAAGAAGAATATCATCATCCTGTGCGGTCATTATAAAGGTGTGGATCAGCGTGTGCGGGATCTGTTTGTTACCCGAGAGATTTCTATAGGCGATTACGTCCTTTCTGGTGGTGAGCTGGGCGCGGCTGTTCTGTGCGATGCTATCATACGGTTGATTCCAGGAGTAATTTCAGATGAGACCAGTGCGCTGACGGATAGTTTCCAGGATGGCCTGCTCGCACCACCCGTTTACACTCGCCCAGCCGAATATAAAGGTGCGAGCGTCCCAGAGATCCTGATGAGCGGCAACGCTGGCGCAATCGAGCAATGGCGGGAAGATAAAGCTTACGAGCGCACTAAGCAGCTGCGTCCAGATTTGCTGGATGGAGAATAGGAAAATTGTCAATTTTTATTGCAATCAGGATTATTGCACCACACACCACATACCTCAATCGTCGGTCGTCAGTAGTCAGTAGTCAGTAGTCAGTAGTCAAAAGTAAATGTCATTTTAACGTAATGTGAAATCAGACGTCTTACAGCGGCCGCAGTCTTTAGTCTTTCCTCTTGAGTCTTGAGTCTCGAGTCTTTCATCTTCTTCACTCGTCGATCGTCAGTCGTCAGTCGTCAGTCGTCAATGGTCAGTCGTCAGTCATCAGTTTTCACGATTTCACTACCTAGCAAGCCATTTAAAAACGTGGCCTCCTGCTCTTTGCAGAATTAAAAAAGCATTGTACTTTTGCAGACCGTAAATTCAACCTCTGGCGATAATCGTGGATGTTGCTTTTATTTAACCTATAAGTCAATAGTAATGACAGATTTAGTAAAGTTCGTTCAGAACGAGTTTATCGAGAAAAAGGATCTTCCAGAATTCAGCGCAGGTGATACCATCACCGTGTTTTATGAAATTAGAGAGGGTGAAAAGAGCCGTACGCAGTTTTTTCGTGGTGTAGTTTTACAGTTGAGAGGAACTGGTGCTACCAAAACCTTTACCATCAGAAAAATGAGTGGTAACGTAGGGGTGGAGCGTATTTTCCCATTGAACTTGCCAGCGATCCAGAAGATCGAGATCAACAAGAAAGGTAAAGTACGTCGCAAGCGTATCTTCTACTTCAGAAACCTTACTGGTAAGAAAGCCCGTATCAGAGAGGCGCGCAGAAAATAATTTCTGCTCACCAGCAAAACCAAAACCGTCCAGAGAAATCTGGACGGTTTTTTTGTTGGGTGACTTTCCATTTTCTTTCTTTTTTCTTGCACAAGGTGTAGCCGGCAACAGCCCCCGCCATTCCTTGCCATACTTCCTATCCAGATAATCAACGATCGCATGATTGTTGAGCGATGTACTGCGCCGCTGAATGTTTACACAGGTCTCCTGAATGTATCCTACACCGTATTTCTTTTTGAACTTTTCTGTTTTTTGATAATTGGCGGGAATTATGCCATAACTCTTCAGTACTAGTTTTCCTGCACTATTCAAGCTGTCCATCTGGTGGTAGGTGTATTCCTCCAGCTGCAGCTGACCAACAAAATATGCTTCAGTACTATATGCACCATCCATGGGCTGGTTGTCTTCCTGACCATAAACAGCAGTGATGGTGAATACTAGAAAAACATAAGAAGTTACAGTCTTCAATCTTTTCAATTTCATTTTCTTTGATTTAGAGCTTTGAGCTTTGAGCTTTGAGCCGTGAGTTTTTAAACTTGAAACCTTTGAGCCTGTAATTGTAAACTGTATCTCATAACTTTTCGTGAATCCCGGTGTAAAGTGAAATCGACTCTGTCTCGACTGCAGTCTATCTCGGCTCTGCCGGGACTCGACATGACATTGTAAATGCTGTAACAAGTGATAGTCCGGGAGTGTTCAATTAAGTGTGTCATCGGTTAAAAATCTCGTTTCAAAATAATCTGCGAGGTCATTTCTGACTGACGACCATGCAAACATACGCCCGTTCCACCGGGTCTCTGCGTTTATGGTGGCTAGATAGATCTGCTTTGCAATGGCGTTCTCTGAGGTAAAGGCCCCTTTGTCTTGGTGACTTTCCTGACCATTCGGTGATAGCTCTCTATGGGATTGTTCGTGTAGATCACGCGTCTGAGTGCTGGTGGGTACCTATAGAAGTTTACCAGCCTGTTCCAGTTGCTGTTCCAGCTTTTGAATATAGCCTTATACCTGGCACCCCATTTTTCCTCTGCCTGTACCAGGTACTGCTTGGCCTGCTCTTCGTTCAGGGCCGTATATATGCACCTTAAGTCCTTGATGAGCGGTTTTACGTCCTTGTTGCCTGCATACTTGATACTGTTGCGCATCTGGTGAACCAGGCATAGCTGGACATCCGTTCTGGGAAAGATATCCTCTATGGCATCACCGAAACCCGAGAGGTTGTCGATACAGGCCACAAAGATATCTTCCACGCCTCTTTGCTTGAGCTCATGCAGGACACCGCGCCAGAAACTGCTGGATTCAGAGTCACCAAAATAGATGCCCAATACTTGTTTCTCACCATCACGGTTCACCCCCAGGACGTTATAGACTGCCTTTGTCACCACCTTGCCATGTTCCCTTACCTTGAAGTGCATGGCATCCAGCCACATCACGGGATAGACCGTCTCCAGGGGACGCTGTTGCCACTCAAGGATCTCGGGCAGTATCCTGTCCGTAATCGCATTGAGCGTACCCACCGAGAGTTCCACCCCATGGATCTCCCGCAGGTGATCCTGGATATCACGGTAGCTCAGCCCCTTGCCATAAAGAGAGAGTATCTTGTTGTCTATCCCGCCGTCCAGTCGTCGCTGCCGCTTCTTGACGATCTGGGGCTCAAAACTACCATCGCGGTCGCGCGGCGCAAAAATCTCCAGCCCCCCGGAAGAGCTAAGGATATTTTTGCGCCCTCGCCCATTGCGACGGTTCTTTGATGAGTTGCCCCTGGTGGCGGCTAGGTGCTCATCCATCTCTGCCTCCAGGCTCGCCTCAATCACTCGCTTCATTAAATCCTTCATCAGACCATCCTCACCCGAGAGCGGACGACCCTTTGAAACCTCATCGGCCAGCATCGTAGCTATACCGTCTAAATCGATTTGTTCTTCTTTGTTCTTCATGTGTCTAATTTATTAATTTGACACACTTAATTGAATAGACTCCGACTGCAGTCTATCTCGGCTCTGCCGGGACTCGACATGACATTGTAAATGCTGTATAACAAGTGATAGTCCGCAATCAAAATACATATACATTCCCACAAGTCTCAGTACTTTCTACTAAATACTAAATACTAAATACTAAATACTAAATACTAAATACTAAATACTAAATACTAAATGCTAAATACTAAATACTAAATACTAAATACTAAATACTATCTACAACCCACTAACTATCCGGCAACTGCTTAATGTCGATTTTTCCGCTGGGTGAGATTACATAGACTTTGGGTTCTGGCTTTTGCACTGGTTGCGGTTGTGGAACTGGTTTTGGCTTTTCTGGTTTTACCACATACTGCAAGCGCAAGTCCATTCCCAGCTGGATCATGGGTTTTGAAATCTCTGCGTTGACCACTAGGTCGTAGCCAGAATAGGGAATGGGATCATAATAGTAACTCACGGGTTTTTTGATAGCATTGACATTTTTCTTTCCATCCAGGACTTCCATGCTTATGTTTTCTGCCGCCTGGTAGCTTTTGTAGAAATCCTTGGGTAGGTGGTAATATTTCTGGTCTGCCATCATCACGTCGTAGTTGTCCATATCAAATCCCAAAGCAGTATAATATTCCTTTTTCTGGCTCACTTCAGCGAGAATCTTTACCTGTAATTCTGCATAGATTGCCTCTAGGTTCTTAACGTAATAATCCACTTTGACCAGGTTATAGACCTCGGCAGCAGCGCAGGCCGATAAGATTTTCTGGAAATCCGAGTCTTCTGAGTAGCTGATCATCAGGTTTTGCTGCAGTTCAAAGCCCACGGGGATTTCTGTGTAGGTTTTGGAAAAAAGCTTGCGCGTCACCTCGATCTCGTATTGCGGTAGGAACGTGATCATGTCCACGGCAAATTCACCCTTGAACCCATTTGCGGTCAATTCGCGCTTGATCGCATCGATCTTGTCATTCATGAGTTGGGTCGTCTGGGAAGCGGTCTTGCCTATCTGGTTGATGTTAAAAACCGCCGTGTAGTGAGTCGCTCCCACATTATAAAGCGCCCGCACCGTATGGGTGAGCGTCGTGGAAACATTCAGATTTGGTACCGCCACATAGCCGGAATGTTGTGGATTGCCAGTTGCGATATTGGCACGTGACAGGTGCATATCATTTGCCTGGTCATTGAAATTCCCCATGTGCTGGGCAGGTAGCCAGCTGCAGCATAGGAGTAGAATCAGTAATGCTTTCATAATATTTAATTTGGTTCAAACCTACCCACTTCCCATCGCCGCCACCAGCTGCAATGAGCAACGCCGCCTTTTGAGTGAGTGAAATGCCTTTTTCAGGATAATGATTTTTGAGTGCCCGCTTTCGCGAAAGCGGAATAACCACAAACCCGTCTAAAACTGCTGTCACTTTTTCTAGTAAAGTAGCTCTAGGTGGGTTGCATAACGGTAGCTACAAAATCTATGAATAGGGGATTTGGTACCAAATAAAGTGACTCAAATTGTGATATTCCAAAGTGAAATAGTTGCGATTCCCTACAAATGAGTGAACGATATACTCGGTTGAGTAAATGAGATGCAGGCAACCGTAAACTCCTTAAACAATCGAGCGTACCCCGCTGGGATCAATGGATTATGGCTGGCGATGTCCTGCACATTGCCTATGTTTACTGGCTATGAGAAGCATGTTTACTTTGCTATTGTTACTTGCCACGATAATTGTCACGGCTCAATCTAATGAGCGGCGCTCTGCAGAAACTGCTGCGCTGGTCATCAAGGGTGAGGTGGTGGATGAGCGCGGTAGGCCGCTGGTAGGCGTAAATGTTGAGGGCAGGCAGGGTCGTTATGCCACGACCGATGTATTCGGTAAGTTTGAGATCCCGGCAAATCTGGGCGATGAGATTATCGTGCGCGGATTGGGTTTTGAAACCGTATATTATAAGGTGCGCACGCCAGATGACCTGGAGATCAGGGTGGAAAGTGCAGATGATCAGGAAGTTGCCGTGCTACCGTATGCCACCGCCATGGATAGCGCGGGTTATTATTTTACCCGCAATAGTAGTAAAACCGCAGAATTCCTGATTACCGCGCTCAGCAATACGACCTCATCCATCAGCAACCTGCAAAAATCCCGTGCTTACCTGCAACTGGGAAAGCTATATATAAAGGACAAGCAATACGATCTGGCGGTAGATCAGCTTTCCAGAGCGGTGGAGTTGTTTGACGATTCAAAAGGTAGGACGGCACTCGCTACCGCATTGCGGTTAAATGGTAATTTTCAGGAGGCGATCAACGCTTACAGATCCCTACTGGCAAAGGAAACAGATCCTGTCGCCAAGATCCCATTACTCAACGGCCTGGCCGCCAGCTATGCCAAAACCGGTGAATTTACCAAAGCCATCAATTCCTACCAGCAGTCCCTTGAACTTGCAAAAAAAGCCGCCGACTCAAAACAGGTAAGCGCCATCACCACCAGCCTGGCAGATGTCAATCAGCAGGCAGGAAATACCGCCGAGGCAGAAAAATTGTACAGCGAGGCGATACAGGTCGCGCAAAATACCGCCCCAGCAACCGCCATCCAGGCGAGAATGAACAAAGCAAATTTCTACAACCAGAACTCCAATTTTACTGATGAAATTGAGCTGCGCAAGCAGAATATACAGGTTTTGGAAAGCAATGTAACCGTTACCTTAACACGTGACAAGAAACCTGCAAAAGTGGTGTTGAGTGAGGATGCAGATCTCGCAGAAAGCTATCTGGTAGCACCAGAAATGGATCTTGACGAGATTGAAGTCGTTGATAACGATGCGCCAGCAATCACTAAACAAGGCGAGCAATTTAAAATTGCCGAAGCGCTCAAAGCCCAGAACAAAACTGTAGAGGCCATCGATTACTACACGAGTAGCCTGAGCGAGGCTATGGCAAAGGAAGATCTGGAAACCAGTAAGGATGCTGCCATCAGATTGTCAGATTTATATCGAGAGGCGGGCAATTCCCGCGAGGCCATGAAATACGGTATGATCTATGTCAACGCTGCAGATGCGTTTTACAAAGAGCAGAAAGACGAGGTAGAGGAAATGGCACGCAGCAACGAGCGTTTTGCACAGCAGCAAAATCGCATTGCAAATCTGGAAACCGTACGCAACCTGAACCAGAAACAGCTACAGCTCGCTCTCACCCAGCAAGCACTAGATGCAGAAGCAACTCAGCGTCAGCGCTGGATCATCTACTCACTGGCAGTGCTTGCATTGATGCTTTTGGGGCTTGCCTATGCAATGTACCGCAACAACCGCCAGCAGAAAATCAATAATCGGTTGCTGGCGCTTAAGTCGCTGCGCAGCCAGATGAACCCGCATTTTATTTTTAATGCATTAAACTCAGTCAATAGTTTTATTGCGCTCAATGACGAGCGTGCGGCAAACCGTTATTTGTCCGACTTTTCAAAGTTGATGCGCAGCGTTCTGGAAAATTCAGAGTTGGATTTGATTCCATTGCGGGATGAAATACAATTGCTGAAATTATACCTGAAACTGGAACACCAGCGGTTTCAGGATAAGTTTGATTACGAGGTTAGGGTAGATCCATCGCTAGCCGACTCAGATCTAAAGGTGCCGCCCATGCTGGTACAACCCATTATTGAAAATGCCATCTGGCACGGCCTGCGCTATAAAAAAAGCATGGGGGTTTTAGAGTTGGTCATTGAAAAGAAAACAGAGAACACCCTAAGCATCACTGTTGTGGATGACGGCATAGGCCGCCATCGCTCACAAGAAATCAAAACCGATCACCAGAAAACTAGAAAAAGCAAAGGGATGGGCAATATCCAGAATCGGGTGGCGCTGCTCAACAGCCTTAAGAATCTTGATATCCATATGCGGGTAGAGGATGCAGGTTACAGTCCTGATATAGGCACAAGGGTTACGCTGGAAATCAAAACAAATCATCCATCATGAAATTAAAAGCACTTATTGTTGAGGACGAGCAGGTGTCCAGGGATATCCTGCGCCGTTACCTAACTAAATACTGTCCAGCGGTAGAAGTCCTAGGCGAGGCAGCAGATGTGGAACAAGCCTATAAAAAGTTGCAAAAGCTGGATGTTGATCTGGTGTTTCTGGATGTGGAGATGCCTTTTGGGACGGCATTTGATTTACTGGATAAATTGCCAGACCGGGATTTTGAAACTGTTTTTGTCACCGCTTACGAGCAGTATGCGCGCGATGCGCTCAACCAGCAGGCGGCCTATTATCTATTGAAACCACTGGAAATAGATGAATTGATCAATGCGGTAGAAACCGTACGCCAGATCAGGGAAAAGGAGCTCGCTATAAGCGAGGTAATCACACCTATAGAAACAATTACTAGCGATAGGATCACGATTCCCACCCAGTCAGGCTTTGAAGTGCTAACGATAGACGATATTGTGTACTGCATGGCAGATAACAATTACACCCATATCCATTTGAAAAATGATAAAAAACTGGTGAGCAAAACCCTAAAACATTTTGATGACCTACTAACCGATAAAGGATTTTGCCGCATCCACAAATCCTATTTGATCAATACGGCGGCGGTCACGGCGTATAATAAGGGAAAAGGTGGTAGTGTCCAGCTGGGTGCAGTAGAATTACCAGTGAGTCCCAGTAAGAAGCTGGATTTGTTTAGGTATTTTGAGTGAGAACTTAATCCATTTTACTTTAGTTGTTTCGGACTTGCAAATCTTGACGGGAATAAAATCCATTTTCATTTTTAACTTACAAAACAACCCGCCTTACTGGTGCTGATGCTATGCTAGCTTTGCCGTTTTAGACCTAACAGGTTTTTAAAACCTGTTAGGTCTGATCTGTTTAGCAACCTATTTTTTGTGTAAAATATTTTCTTTCTTCAAAGCTTTTAAAGACCTCTTCTCAGGAGAATGTGATTTTAACCTCAAAGTTATTTAAGTATTGCAGGCAATTAAGTCCTTGCATTGTTGGAAGCACTTGTTTAAAACCAGCGCCAATGAATAAACTATTGTTACTCAAATTCAACATAACAAAAAACCCGCTGCGAGATGCAGCGGGTTCTTATTTAAAGCTAGTTCTGTTTTATGGCCTATTGTCGGCGATGGCGTCTTTGTTGACCCATTTGTTGACACTGGCAACGCGGTTATCGCGGTAGTCGATCTCGATAAGCTCTGCATCTGTCCAGATAAACCATTTACCGGTTTTCTTGTCGGCAGTATATTCTGCTTGCGCGGTCTTATTGCCTTTTACGTCATAGCTCAACCACTCACCGTCACGCTTTCCATCTGCGATCATTCCCTGCTGGGCGATCTTTCCATTCTCGTGGTAAAAAGTCACCTTGCTTTTACCGTTGTCCATCACCTCAATCGTAGGCTCTTTCTCTTGTGCTGTAGCTATGATTCCCATCATAAAAACAACCATCATCAGTACATTTTTCATGGCCTTGTATTTATAATTACAACACAAAGGTAACATAAACTAAACCTACACGCAACATACAGGTAACATTAAATTTACATTGTGGCTGTAAAAGACTGTTATACAATTGAAAAGGCTTGAATAATTTTTAGGTTTTACGCTTTCGCGAAAGCAAGAGAATCCCCACAAAAGCAGTTTACGCGGGTAAATCGCATTATTTTTGCGCCCTAATTGAACAAGCGATATGTATAGAACGCAGGATTGTGGTAGCCTGAGAATGGCAGATGTAGGTAAAGAGGTACAACTGGCAGGCTGGGTGCAACGTGTGCGCGACAAGGGATTTGTCGTATGGGTGGACCTGCGTGATCGCTATGGGATTACCCAGCTAGTCTTTGATGAGGACCGCACCGCTAGTGATTTGCTGCAACAGGCACAGCAACTGGGTCGTGAGTTTGTCGTACAGGCTACTGGCAAGGTGATTGAGCGCGAGTCTAAAAATCCCAATCTTCCCACCGGTGATATCGAGATCCTTGTGAGCGACCTAAAGATATTAAGCACCGCTATAACCCCACCGTTCACCATTGAGGATGATACGGATGGCGGCGAGGAGCTGCGCATGAAATACCGCTACCTGGACATACGCCGCAACCCGGTGCGTGAGAAATTGATCTTCAGATCCCGGGTGGCCATGCAGGTGCGCAACTATTTGACAGATCAGAATTTTATCGAGGTGGAGACCCCTGTCCTTATTAAATCCACGCCAGAGGGTGCGCGCGATTTTGTCGTGCCGTCCCGGCTTAATGAGGGCCAGTTCTACGCGCTACCGCAAAGCCCGCAGACTTTCAAGCAGCTGCTTATGGTAGGTGGCATGGATCGCTATTTCCAGATTGTGAAATGCTTTCGCGATGAGGATCTGCGCGCAGACCGCCAGCCAGAATTTACACAGATAGACTGCGAGATGTCCTTTGTAGAACAGGAAGACGTTTTGCAGATCTTTGAGGGCATGACCCGTCACTTACTCAAAACGGTCAAGGGTGTAGATATTGAGCAATTCCCGCGTATGACCTATCAGCAAGCCATAGAAAAGTATGGGAATGATAAACCAGATATTCGGTTTGGGATGGAGTTTGGTGATATTTCCGCTTTCGCGAAAGCGGGATCCTTTAAAATCTTCAACGAGGCAGAAGCCATCCTTTCCATCGCCGTGCCTGGTGCCGCCAGCTATACCCGCAAGCAGATCGATAAATTGATTGACTGGGTAAAACGGCCGCAAGTAGGCGCGATGGGAATGGTCTATGTAAAATACAACCAGGACGGTAGCTTTAAGTCCAGCGTGGACAAATTCTACGACCAGGAAGACCTCGCCAAATGGGCAGATGCCACCGGTGCAAAACCTGGTGACCTCATCTGCGTACTGTCTGGCGAGCTGGACAAGACCCGCACACAGTTGAGCGCACTGCGCATGGAACTGGCAGAACAGCTGGAATTGCGCAATCCAGCCGAATTTGCGCCATTGTGGGTAATAGATTTCCCACTGCTGGAATGGGATGAAGACACGCAGCGCTATCACGCGATGCACCATCCATTCACCTCACCCAAACCAGAAGACATCGATAAACTCTCGACCGATCCGGGTAGCGTGCGTGCAAATGCCTATGACCTGGTTCTAAACGGTAACGAGATAGGCGGTGGATCAGTACGTATCCACGATAAAAAGTTGCAGGCGCTCATGTTTAAGCACCTAGGCTTTACAGATGAAGAGGCGAGGGCGCAATTCGGTTTCCTCATGGATGCCTTTGAATATGGTGCGCCGCCGCATGCAGGACTGGCGTTTGGTTTTGATCGACTGGTGGCTATTCTTGATGGACACGAGACCATACGTGATTATATCGCGTTCCCTAAAAACAACAGCGGGCGCGACGTAATGATAGATGCACCGTCGCCGGTAGATGACGAGCAGTTGCAGGAACTGGGATTGAAGCTGGATGTTGATAAGGATTAGACTTGTTCCCGAACCACAATGCTCAATATCCATAAAAAATTAGCAAGCTTAGGCTTAACCCTGCCGGAGGTATCGACACCTGGCGGCAATTACGCGTCAGTTAACATGCGAGGTAACATTGCTTTTCTGGCCATCCAGTTTCCCATTTTGAATGGGGAATATCATTACACGGGCAGACTAGGAAGTGATATTCAAACAGCTGGTGGTTATAAAGCCATGCAATTATGCGCGCTCAACGTGCTCGCGCAAATTGAGAAGAATGTGGGATTTGACTCTGTGATAGGGCTCAATCGCATGGATGCTTATTTCCAGGCGGCTGGTGACTGGGATGAATCGCCGCAGGTTATGGATGGGGCATCAGATTTGTTTGTGAATGCGCTAGGTGAAAAAGGAATGCATTCACGCGCAATCTTTGGTGTAGATAAGCTGCCTAGGAATTTTTGTGTGGGATTGACTTGTAGTTTTACATGTCATTAAAAATCTTGCTACAGATTTTTATTTGGATCTTGCCTCATGTCAAATACACGCACTATAAAAATGGTTTCATTGCTAATGCGGTAAGTTATCTTACAATTGTGGTGAATCAGTTTTCTGTAGGTGTGTTTAAAATGATTAAAAGCTTCATCAATAGCTCCCCTCTGAGTCTTATCCACGTCGTCATTCATTAAACCATCTGTAGATTCTTTGATCTCAGAAACTATTTTGAATGCTTTTTCATTTCCATAAAGTGATGAGTAGAATGCGGTGAGTTTTTTCAAATCTTTTACAGATCTGGAGGTCCACCTTATATTTTTTACTGATTCGTCCATGATCTTATCATGCCTTGGACTTCATTTGCGTCATGTGTCTTACCTGCTGCGATATCATCTTCTCCTTGAAGAATCAATCTGTCCAGTTTTTTTTGATTGATATAATTCTGAGCCGTTTTATATAATTCTTTCAAAAAGGCTTCATCACCAATCTCCACATATTTTTGTAGTTCTCTTTTCAAGTTTACCGCTTCCATCGTATTTAGTTCTGAATCAAAGTTACCGAATTTACTCGTAATCTATGTAAAGAGCGTTATCTAGAAAGCTATCTGGATTAAATTTTTAAGGATGATAGGTGAATGCTGCTTTGAGGTGCCGATGACCATCGACTACTGAATCATTTCGCCAAGATGTATCACCTAATCCGGAGATATGAATCGACCAGCAGTGTCATAGTGCATCAGCTATCTGGGAAGTAAGTCCCTGTTTTTGGGAAGTACGGTATGTTAGGCAGCTTGTTTAGTCGATGTTCCGTTATTTTCGCGATTGATTAATGAAATGTTAAATAGTTAATTTACTATGAAGTCAAGAATTACAAAATTCAATCGATTGCCATTGAGAGTGTTGTCGCTGTTGTTGTTTGCCCTTATTATCAATGCCTGTAGCAATGACGATGACGATATGGATTCACCCATCACTCCCATGGCGACTGAGTTTCAATCAGGCGTTGTCACGCAGTGGTATGACCTGATCGCCACACTCACGACGGAAACCGTAGGATATACACCGCCGGTGGCTGCTAGAGCATTTGGTTATACGGGTGTCGCACTATATGAGTCCATGCAATACGGAATCCCAGGCAGAGAATCATTAGGCGGGAAGATCACTGATTTTGACCCTGTCCTATCTAATATAGATGGTCAGGATATTTACTGGCCACTTGTGGCAAATGCCACGCTAGCCGAGATGACCAAGTATTTCTATAACAATACCTCGCCAGAACGTTATCAAGCAGTGCTGGAACTACAGTCTAGATTGAATGATGAGGCGCGTGTGCAGATTTCATCTGCATCTTATGAGCAGTCCATTGCACTGGCAAGGGACGTGACTGATCAGGTAATCAGCTACTCGCTGGACGATGGTGGTCACAATGCACAATTCAGAAACTTCCCTGCGGACTACAATCCACCTACTGGACCTGAATTCTGGGTGCCTACACCACCTAGTAATTTGCCAGCATTACAACCTTACTGGGGCTCAAACCGCCCGTTTATGATGGCAAATATCGAGAGCACGCAACCTGCACCGCCACCGCCATATTCAACTGACCCGTCCAGTGTATTCTACGCGAGGGCTCTAGAAGTTTACAATGTGGTAGAAAACGTTACACCAGAAGAGGTGATCATCGCACAATTCTGGTCTGATGATCCAGTTACTACAGCAACACCACCGGGACACTCAATCTCAATCCTTAATCAATTGTTGCGTGAGAACGATGCAAATCTAGCTGAGTCTGCAGAGGCTTTTGGTAAGCTGGGTATCGCAATTTCTGATGCGTTTGTTTCTTGCTGGAAAACAAAGTATGAAACAAACTATCTGCGACCTATCACCTATATCAGGGACAACATTGATTCAAGTTGGGATCCCATACTTGAGACTCCGCCGTTTCCTGAATACACGTCTGGTCACTCGGTTCAATCGGGTGCTCTTGCAGAGTTGATGACAGATATGTTCGGTGATAGCTATACTTTTACGGATCGCACCCACGAGAACAGAACAGATATCGATGGGACGCCACGTACCTATAGCAACTTTTACGAGATGGCAAATGAAGCAGCTCTTTCCAGACTGTATGGCGGCATCCACTATGATGAGGCTATCTTCCTAGGTTTGGAGCAGGGTTATGACATAGGTGAAAACGTAAATGCTCTTGATTTGAGTAATTAAAAGTTCATGTAGTTAACGCTTAAAACCCTTGCTCTCGCAGGGGCTTTTTTATTGGAAAAAACGCCCAATTTTGATGGAATAACTAGATTATGAGTCAGGTCAAATTAAAAGAGCGCATAGTTAAACAGTTCAATTTATTGATTGACGATGAAACCAATTACGATATGCTGAATGGTTTTTTTGATTCTTTGGTAGGATCCGGAAGTTCAAACGCAGGTGTTTCTGAAGAGCATTATAAAAAAGTCGCAGAAAGGCGGGAGGAATACTTAAAAAAAATGATAGCGCCTTGTCTTGGGACGAGGTTAAAATTAATTTAAGGCAAAAAAGACTAAGTATGAATTAGTAATCGTTCTACGCGCCCTCAATTCTAAATTCTCTTTTCCACAACTACCAGCTATGTTTCTTGAGTCTTGAGTCTCAGTATTTCTCTTGTCTTTTTCCTCTTTTCTCTTTCCTCTCATATACGCCACCGTCGATTTAAAATATTTTCCCCACATTGCTGTTTTATCCGTGTATGCGCTTGTGGTGGGTTTTGGGATGTCTGTTTGTGACCGCATGGTGCAGCGCTCAGCAGCGTAGTGATGCCATTGTAAAACGTTTTAAGGTCACTGATAGCATACGGCTGGACAGCATCCCCATCAATCCGTTCTATTTCAAGCTGCGAGCGACTAACGGTGTTGCGCTGGATTCCAGTGTGTATGAGCTGGAAACCTCAAAGTCCTTATTGCGATTGCGGCTGGATAGGATCTTGCAGGATTCGGTGGAAGTCGAATACCTTAGACTGCCCGATTATCTCACTAGAACCTACTCGTTCTACGATTCCAGCATTATTTTGGACAATGATTCCCGCCAGGAGCGCATTATCGCCATGCGCGAGACAACTAACAAAAAACGTTTTGTGCCTTTTGATGGATTACAGACTACGGGAAGCATCACCCGTGGTTTGCGGGTGGGAAATAATCAGAACAGCGTCGTGGACAGCGAGCTGGACCTGCGTATCACAGGGAAGTTGAATGAGCGTGTTTCCCTGCGCGCCTCCATTCAGGATGCAAACGTCCCCCAAACCCAAAACGGCTATTCCCAGCGCCTGGATGAATTTGACCAAATATTCATTGAACTTTTCAGCGATAGCTGGAACATTAGGGCAGGGGACGTAGATCTGATCTCAACTGATTTCCAATTCAATCGATTTACAAAGCGTGTTCAGGGAATTTCTGGGTTGGTAAAATTTGAGGGGGAAGAATCTGCTGGCTATGCCGCGGCTGCCGGCGCGCTTGTACGTGGGACTTTCAATATCAGCCGCTTTACAGGTGAAGAGGGGAATCAAGGTCCCTACAAACTACGCGGCGTGAACGGTGAGTTGTTTATTCTGGTGGTTTCTGGAAGTGAGCGTGTTTTTGTCAACGGCGTCCCACTTACCCGTGGTGAGAACGCAGATTATGTGATCGACTACAATGCTGGTGAACTGAGATTCACACCTACATTCCCCATCACTAGCGAGATGCGTATTTCTATTGAATATCAATATAGCGAGCGCAATTTTACCCGCCTGATCGCTTATGGAAACGGCGGGTTCAAAACAAAGAAATTCAGCATCGATGCCTATGCATATACGGAGGGTGATTCAAAGAACCAGCCACTACAGCAAACCCTCACTCCAGAGCAGGTAGGAGTTCTCGCAGCCGCGGGAGATGATTTATCGCAAGCCTTTGCGCCCAGTGCCGTACCAGATGAGTTTTCTGAAAACCGGATTCTTTATACCCGAGAAATCATCAATGGTGAGGAGGCGTTTGTGTTCTCACAAGATTCCGCAGCCGAATTATTCACCGTGCGGTTTACGCTGGTAGGTCAGGGCAACGGGGATTATAGACTGGTGGACGATCAGGCGATTTCCAATATTTATGAATACGTGCCTCCCATTGATGGGGTGCCGCAAGGTGAATATGCGCCGTTGGTGCGGCTGTTTTCGCCAGAAACACTCACGATTACTGGCCTAAAATCCACCTTTGCACCCACACAAAAAACACTGATCGAGACAGAGCTTTCTGCCAGTACAAAAGATTTGAACACTTTTTCTGACGAGGATGATGGCGATAACGAGGGAATCGCGGCGCGGGTGGCGGCAAGGCATGAACTCATGCAGCGCGATAGTCTCAATACGCTGGCGGCCAGTCTGGGTGCAGACTTTATTCACCGCAACTTCCGCAATGTGGAGCGTGTTTACAACATTGAATTCAATCGCGACTGGAACATTGACCAGGTGATGGGCAACCAGTTTCTGGGCAGGGCTGGACTGGAATATCGCCGTGATACCATCATCAGTTCCGTCTATGAATTTCAGCTCCTGGAATTGGGCAGCGATTACCGGGGCTATAGACACAACCTGGCTGGAAATTATTCTGGTGGTGGATGGCTTGCTCGCTTTCGCGGAAGCGTACTAAATACAGACTCCCAGCAACAACGATCAGATTTTACCAGATCAGACCTGGACGTGCTAAAAAGGCTGGGTAAAAACTACGTGGGCGTGCGGTTTAATAGCGAGGACAACCAGCAGATAGAAAAGGAAACCGAGACTTTTACTCCCATCTCGCAGCGATTCCAGAATTACGAGTTTTATACGGGGCGGGGGGATACGACCACGACTTTTGTAGAGGTGGGGTATCGATACCGGGTGAATGATAGTTTGCGTGCAAACAATCTGGAGCGGGTGAATGTTTCCAATAATTATTACGTGGATGCGCAGCCGGTGAAAAATGCGACCAGCAACCTGCGGGTCTATGCAAATTACAGGGTGCTGAAAAGTGAGACGCCGGGCGTGGAGGACGAGGTGTCGCTCAACTCGCGGTTGCAATACCGCAAGCGTTTTTACGGTAATAAGATCCGGCTGATCACGACCTATGAAACCAGTAGCGCCAGCGTGCCGCGACAGGATTTTACGTATGTGGAGGTAAATGAGGGGCAAGGGACTTTTACATGGATCGATTACAATGGGGATGGCATCCAGGATCTGAATGAGTTTGAGGTGGCGCAGTTTCAGGATCAGGCGCGTTATGTACGCGTGCTGTTGCCCAACCAGACTTTCCTGCCCACGCACAGCAACCGTTTTTCCACGACTTTGAGTCTGGATCCCAAACAATGGGAAAAGCAAAATGGTGTGAAAGCGGTGCTGTCACACTTTTTTAACCAGACCAGCTACCTGATTGACCGCATGGTGCCGCGGGAGGGAAAAGATTTTGACCTAAATCCTTTTAACGGCAGTGATGATCAGCTGGGGTTGAACCTGAGTTTTAGAAACAGTTTGTTCTTTAATCGGGGCAAGCAGCGGTACACCACAAATTACACCTACCTAAGCACAGAAACCGAAGCCCTGCAAAGCATAGGTTTGCTCAATACCGAGCTGGAAAGTCACCAGATAAGTTTCCTGCACAAAATCGCCGAACAGTGGTTGCTCACTTTCAACGCACAAACGGGTTTCAATTCCAGCAGTAGCGAGAATTTTGTGAATCGCAATTTTAAAATTACCGATGACCAGCTGCGCCCGCAAATATCTTATTTGTTCAGCGCGAGCAATCGGATTGATGTCTTTTATGAATTGCAGGAAAAGGCAAACGAGATCAATGATATTGCGGTGCTCACCCAGCACAATCTGGGGCTGAGCTGGTCTTTTACCAAAGCCCAACAATTTGCCATCAACGGTGAGGCGCGGTATGTGGATAATCAGTTTGAGGGGCAGTCGTTTTCACCGGTAGGATTTCAGATGCTGGAAGGCTTGCAGCCCGGTACCAACTTTACCTGGAACCTACTCTTCCAGAAAAACCTGACCAAATTCCTTGATGTGAACCTCACCTATAACGGCCGCAGCAGCGAGGATGCGCGAACGGTGCATAATGGCAGTGTGCAGTTGAAGGCTTATTTTTAGAGAAACTGCGTTGCGTGTAGATTGACGATCAAGGCGTGAAAAGTAAACAATCAATCGAAATGTGAAAAACCAACTCTGTCTCGACTGCGCTCGACATGACACTTGAGTTTATAAGTACTTTTTAAGTAGGTGTTATTATTTTAGTCGGGGACGGAGTACGAGTGTTGAACTTCTCAGAGATTTCACTACCGCAATGTCAGTTCGAGCGCAGTCGAGAACGAGTTAATGAATCAATCGTAGTTTTTGCCAGCATTTGTTATATCTAGGCTCAACTTAATAGCAGCTCACTGATCCCCAGCAAACCATTCTGCATAGGAGGTATCAGTTTCGCGTAAGCGTAATGCGTAAAGTTCTATATTTTCTGGAAGTCGGTTCTTGATTTTATCGGCAAAGTCTAGGATCATCATTTCACTTGTAGGCTGGTAATCGGCTAAAATGACGTCGTGACCGCGATCTTTGAGTTCGCGTGCCAATTCAATATGCGGAGTATTTTTATTGAAAACAGTTGCGTGGTCAAAAGGATCGACGATCTCCTCTTTGACAATTTTTTTTAAATCACCAAAATCGATCACCATCCCCTGCTTGACATGACTGGTGTCCATGATGGGTGTACCTATGACGGTTACCGCCAGTTTATAACTGTGACCATGCACATTCCGGCATTTGCCGTCGTAACCGTGCAATGCGTGACCAGTTTCAAAATTGAATTCCTTGGTGATACGTACTTTCTTCATCAACGATTCTTGAAGTATTTCTTATATGCTACAACGATCACGAGGATTATCGCGATGATCAGAAAAACACCTGGCCCACCCAAAAACCGAGAAACCCCCAGAAACCAATTGTCCTCCTGTTGTAGGAATAGCATAAAGTGATTTTTGGCAAAGATAGCGCGGCGAGTTTCAATACGATGAGTTGTGGTTATTTCCCAAAAGCCAGTTGTTCATTTCGACGACCGACTATTGACGACCGACTACAGATTACCGACTAATTACGTAGAAATCTAGAAATTATATGTTGTAGCAAATCTGGCTTAAAGCTTGAAATTTAATAATATACTGGATGTTTCCGAGCCCCGGTTTAGTCTTTTCAATAACGCAATAACGCAATAACGCAATAACGCAACAACGCAATAACGCAGGAAAACCAGCAAAGCAATACACTAATCAACTGATAACCTGATAACCTAATCACCGATCAACCGATCAACCGATCAACCGATTCACTGATTATCTGACAAATCCATCCCCCGCAACCGCAACCTAAACGTAACGACCAGCGCGACCGCGCGACCTACCATCCATAAAAAGATGGACCACCAGATGGCGTAGATGCCGTAGTCCAAGTAATATAGAATCAGCAAGCTGGGAATGAAAACGAATAGCGTGAGCACGAAAAGTAAATTACGTAAGTAAACTGCCTCTCCCCAGCCTTTGAAGATGCCGTCAAATACAAATGCCACGGCATTGATAGGCTGCATAAGCAGCACCAGCCAAAACACCGATACAAACTCATCGATCACCGCCTGATCATTTGTAAACCACCATCCCAGGCAATTATATCCCGCTGCACAAATCAATGAAAGCAAGGTGGCGATGGCTACACCATAAGTGATTGTTTTTCGGGCTAGATATTTCAGGCCATCCACATTGCGGGATCCCAGCAATCGCCCGCCGATGGCATTACCGGCATTAGCAAATCCATCTGTCAGGAATGAGAAAAATAGCCAGATGTTCATCAGAATGGCGTGAGTGGCAACGGTCACGGTTCCCTCTTTCCCAGCAAATCGATAGGTGAGGTAGATCAGAACATTGATAGCAAGGGTGCGCAGGAAGAAATTTGCGGTAAGCGACAAATGCTGTTTGAGCGCTGGGTGAGGTCTCCACCGTGGTATCCAAAGCCTGTAAGGTGTTTTTTTATAGAGGTAGTACAAGGCAATTGTCAGCATGACCGTTTGTGCAGCAAGGCTTGCATAGGCAGCGCCATCCACACCGCATGCTGGGATAAAACCGTCAAGTCCGTAAACCAATAGATAATCCAGCGCGATATTCACGATAGCCCCAGCGAGACTAGCCGCCATTGCCCATGAGGTATTCTGCAGGCCACGGAATATCCCAAAAATCGCAAAAGCACTAAGCGTAAGCGGGAATCCCAGCGCACGGATGCGGTAGTAGCCTACGGCTACACCCAGCACCTCGCTGGCTGGATTATACAATTTAAAAATGAATGTGGCGAGCGGTGCGGTAATCAAGTAAATGACTATTCCAAGAAAAATATTCAGACCTATTACCTGCGGCACGAGAAACCTACTCCGTTCAAGCCTATTGCTGCCCAATGCCTGGGACACGATTGAGGAAATGGAGGTTTTTGTTTGCGCCAGCGTCCAGATGATGGCATTTAAAAAAGTGCCCACCAGTCCTACGGCTGCCAGCGCAACTGTTGCATTTGATCCCATGTTGCCGATTACCGCAACGTCAGTAAGACTTATGAGTGGTTCTGCGATTCCTGCTATGATGGCGGGGATCGCTAGACGCAGGATGTCTTTTGTGGTGATGGTAAGTGAATGGGACACGCTGCAAACTTATGTAGTTGGCAAATAGTATTAGATAGAAAGCGGTTTTAAAAGTGAATGTAGGTAATGCCATACCTATTATATTTGCAAACCAGTATTGGGGGATTAGCTCATTTGGCTAGAGCGCTACGCTGGCAGCGTAGAGGCGACCGGTTCGAATCCGGTATCCTCCACCATCAACCTCGCATCACGCGAGGTTTTTTTATTCCCCATTTTCTATTTAGACTTTTTCTAAATAGAAGTTTTCCGCTATTTTTGTCGATTCAAATTTTGACTATGAAAATGCGTATCGCCCACCGTTATCTGGGTTTTTTTCTTGCTGGGATCATGGCGGTCTATGCCATAAGCGGCATCGTTTTGATTTTCAGGGATTCGGATACTTTTAAACGCGAGACTGTCGAAACACTAAAAATCGAAACCGGTTTAACGGGCGATGCAATAGGAAAAGCAGCCGACGTACGCAAATTCAAAATTGACAGTACGGTGGCAAATATTACCTACTTCAAAAATGGTTCTTACGATTCCGCTACTGGCGAGGCGGTGATCACCACTAAGGAATTACCCTTTGTGATGAAGAAAATGACGGGCTTTCACAAAGCTAAGTCTGGGCAGCCACTCTTTTTCCTAAATATCTTCTTTGGGCTTGCGCTGCTATTCTTTGTGGTCTCGGCTTTCTGGATGTTTATGCCGCGATCACCTATTTTCAGAAAGAGCTTGATTTTTACAGCTGCCGGGATCGTGGTGACGCTGGTGCTGTTATTTGTTTAGGTTCTTATCCAGCCAGTTCACAGTGCATTGCACTACCTGTCCCAGATCACCGGGTAGATAGTCGTTTTCCCATGGATGCGAGGCGCCGAAAACATGATCTGCACCAGCCACCAGCCGCAGTTCTGAATTGGGACTTGCTTTATGCAACCTATGCGCGTCAGACGCCTGGACTGTGGGATCTTCGGTGCCGTGGATGATGAAATGTGGAATGCTGATCTGGCCAGCAGCTTTTAAAATATCCAGTTCATCCTTGTTTGCCAGCCAGTCCTCATAGAACTGATAATACAGCGGCATTTGCTGATTTGTACGGCCATTTTTGATATAGTAAACGCCATCTTTCTTCCATTGCGCGATATCCTCAGGGAAGCGTTCTCCATAGTCTGCGACGCTTGCCATGGTGATGAGTGCGCTTAACCGGTCATCCTCAGCGGCTACCAGCGTGGTAATTCCACCGGCTCGTGAATGTCCCAGTAACACAATTCGGTTGAGGTCTGCTGGCAGGTCACTTTTTTCTATCCAGTCCAGCATCCGCTGTGTGTCTCGTACCTCGATGCTATAATTGTTGTTGCCAAATGCCTCTAGATCTGGAAAGTCGATGGGCTCAGTTGCGGTACCACCGTTGTGTGAATAGTTGAAAGAGATGTAGAGGTATCCCGCTTTCGCGAAAGCGGAACCCATCAAATTCCATGCTCCCCAATCCTTAAAACCTTTAAACCCGTGACAAAACAGAATCACCGGTAGATCCTGCTGTCCCTCTGAATAAATAGTATTGATCATGAGCGGGCGACCGTTCTCCCCCGGCGTCTGTAAGTTGCGTTGTTCCATCATCTAAACTGCCTTTTCTGTTATTGGGATTTTCTCATCAAATAATTCCTGGATCAGACGGATGAGTTGAATTTCAAAATCTGCCAAAACCTCTGCAGTCATACGCGTGGGCTCATACTTTCTTTTATCCTTTGTGCTGAATGGGATAAAGCCAGCCTGTAGGTTTTTAAAGCTGATGATCCCGGCCCAGTGCGCTGGATCCTGCGCAGATTCATTACGGTAGAGATAAGCGTACATGAGTACTTGAAAGGCTTTGGATTTCTCATAATCGGTAATCAACAGGTCGTATTCATCTGCCGCAAGTCCCACCTGTTTTTGTTCCACTTTTCCCGTTTTGTAGTCGATGATCCTGATCTCCCCATTGAGTCTATCCACCCTGTCCACCGTTCCCTTGAGCTTTATGTTGCCCAAAGCAGGAATTTCTATGTCACCATGAAGTCTCTTCTCTAGCGCGATTATGATGAGTTCATTCCCGTCATTGATGAGTTTGATATCCATCTCAACCATCTTCTTCAAATAGTGTCTAGAGACCTCGTAGATGATCTTGTTTCTTCCGGACGGCTCCTGATCTATCTGACAGGCATTTTTATAAGCGATGGTGAGCTGGTTGTCGATTTTGGGAATAAGTTGTTTAAGATCTTCTTTTAACAGCACGCGATCAATCAATGGTGTGTAGAGTTGTTCCAGGCTGTCGTGAATAATGGTTCCCATAGTGTTGAGCGCCATATCTTCCTCAACCGCATCCACGTCGTGAATCTTCAGTATTTTACTGGTGCTGAAGTCCAGGGGATTGCGCACGTAGGAGGTGAGCGCAGATGGGCTAAATCCAGAGCTGGCAACGGCTCGCAATCTCTCAAAATACAGCTCAGTTTTTGGTATAGTCAGTAATTCCTGCGTGACTGGATTACTCTGGATCGAGTGGTTGTGGGTGGTGATGTGGTGATCTGTGTCCATACTGGTCTCCAGCTGGGTCAGGAACCTGCTTTTCTCGCTGCTGCCTAGTGCCTGCTGTGCATTATCGTAGATGAAATGTGCATTCTCGACACGGTGTAGGAGGCGATAAAAATGATAGGCATAGATACTGTCTTTCTCTCGATAGGTGGGTAGTCCAAATCTGCGCCGCATATCATAGGGAATGTAGCTCGCGTTGTTCTTGCCAGCTGGCAGAAGCCCCTCATTTACTGACAGCATGATAATATTCTTGAAATCCAGCGCGCGTGATTCCAGGATCCCCATGACTTGTAATCCCCTGACGGGCTCACCTATGAACGATAGCTTTTCCAATGGAACGAGCTGTGTAAATAGTTGCTTTACTACGGCTTTATCCTGCACGGGAATATCTGCCAGAATCTTTTTAAGGGTTCCCATGACCTGACTGACTCCCAGAAGCTGTTCCAGCTCAAGTCTCGCATTTTCCTTTTCTAGGATATTGTTTTTACAAGTACTGATGAAGTTCCTGTATGATGTCAACCAGTTTTGCAGGAGAATCAGCTTTGATAGCTGAGGTAAACAGAAAATCGTCTATCTGTAACTCGGTAGCCAATTCATCCATATTGACATAGATGAGGTTTTTCCTTTTTATGTACCGGGTGATCTTTTCCCTGTGTTCAGGGAACAGAAACGGCGCAAAACTGGACTCTACGACCCGTAAAAGATCCTTGTAGTAAAAACCACGTTCATTATCGCTTTGTAAGAGATGAATCAAATTTTTAAAGAAAGATGCCGCGGGCAGGTTTTCCAGAGGTAGGCTCAATGTGACATTGACGTGTTCAATGCTTTCTGGAATAACACTTAGAAGCGGTGTAAGCAGGCTTTCATCTGCTAGAATGACCGCTGTTTGCTCTATTTCATCTGCAGGTATCTCTTTTAGGATATTTGCGGCTTTTTGTACAGTTGCTATATTACCCACCACAGAATGAAGGTGAATGTTCTTCTCAGAATTAAACGAAGTCCCTATGAGGTTCAATTTGTTGTTCTGATAAAAATTCCATTTATCACGGTATTCCCTGATAAATTTTCCCGCCTCGTGATAGTTGTTTTCTAAAAAATATTTGTCAGTATCCCAAAATACCAGCGCTTGCCCAGTATCCAACATTTCTTGAATGATCTGTGACTCTGCCCGGTTCAGGGCATTAAAGCCTAAAAAAATTGTTATGGATTCTGATTCTTTCTTTGGATTTTCTGTTAGTTCTGATAGGCTTTCCTATAGGAAAGACCGTCGTAAATTACATTGTTATCAATACATAGCTGTCTGAACCTATCGTAATAGGATTTCAAGCTGTACCAAAACCTGAGATATTTCGTGACCAGCTCAGTTTTGTTTTCTTCTGTTGACCAGTGCTTGATTCCCTCTTCCAGCTCTCGTATATCTTTCCAGTAATCAAAGAATTTTTCAGGATCAACTAGATGTCTGTCCACCTCGTTGAAATCATGCAGGATGGTAGGTGCCCAGCCTAGGAATTTATCATAGCTATCTGCTTTGTCCTGCTCTATTTGCAGATAGGCTTTATAGAAAAGCGGAAGCAGTTCAAGATCTGTGCGCACGTGCTGCCGGCTCTGTCCAGAGATGAAATCATCTATGCTTGATATCTCTGGTTGGATGATGGGTTTTGAAATGCGACGCGCAATTGCCTTGCTTAAAAAAAGCCCAGATCTGCGGGAGGGAAGCACATAGCGTAACTGCGTGATGTCTTTTCCCGTTTCCTGCAGGTGATCTAGTACTAAGTCAAGAAATGTATTCATGCGGTCGATTGATAACTCTGAACTTTAAAAATGGGAAATAAAAAACCCTACCGCAAGGCGATAGGGTAAAAGATGGTTGGTTGGAACCTTCTTTTATTTTTCCATGACCGTAAATTCAGATCTACGAGACAACTCGTATTCTTCTTTGGTACATTTTTTATTTGCACAGTCCACAACTGGATTAGATTCACCACGACCTACAGCTTCTAGACGTGACTTGTCAATTCCTTGCGAAGCAACGTAATCAACGATCGATTGTGCGCGACGCTCAGTAAGTGCCTGGTTGTAAGAATCGCTACCACGTATATCAGCATAGGTTTCTGCCATTACCTCTAGCTCTGGATTCTTTTCCATTAAATCGACTAGTCGATCCAGCTCCAGTGCCGCATCGGGACGGATGTTTGATTTGTCCAGATCAAAGTAAATCTTGTTGAGGATAATCTTGTTTTCGACAATTTTTGGTTCTGGACGCATTCTGATCGTAATGTCTGCCATGTCTCTGGTGTTATTCAGTTCCATACTGGACTCACCGCTTTCATAGCCTGCTATATTAGAATAGATCTGTACTTCCTGCATGTCATTTACTGTAAACATTGCTTTACCGTCTTTGCCGGTGGTTTGGGCTGGAATCTCTTCACCATCTTCAATACCTACACTTACGATGGCGTTTTGAATAGGTTTGCCGGTCTCATCATCGATGATGGTGACATTCAGATCCACGGTATCCATTCTAATTTCTTGAACGCGGTAGATGTCATCACTACCAGCGCCGCCCTCACGATTAGAAGAAACATATCCACGACCACTTTCAGCATCTATGGTAAAAGCAAAATCATCCAGAGGTGAGTTCAATGGCATTCCTAGGTTCATGACCTTTCCATCTTTGTATTTATAAACGTCTAGTCCACCTAAACCTAGATGACCGTTACTGGCAAAGTATAGCGTGCCATCAGCTGCCATAAAGGGGAAAGAGTCATCACCTGGCGTATTCACTTTATCGCCCAGGTTTACAGGATTAGAGATCACGCCGTTTTTCAACTCTGCCTTGTAAATATCAGTTCCTCCCTGACCACCCGGTGCCTCGCTGGCAAAATATATCATCTTACCATCTGCAGTGATACTGGGGTGACCTACACCATACTCTTCAGATTCTAGGGAAGTGGTTTTTATGTCTCTCCACTCACCGCCTGCATTCATTGCACGGTATATGTTCAATTTACTCTCACCGTCTTCAGCTTTTTCATAGTCACCGTCGTAGTAATCTACTCTGGTAAAAAACATATACTGGTCATCTGGAGTTACCGCTAGCGTTCCCTCGTGGAATTTTGTGTTTACGTCACCTGGTACAAGCACTGGGTTTCCTAAAGTATCACCGTCAGTCATGGCCACCTGGTAGATGTCCAGATAAGGTTCTTTGGTTCTACCGTATTTGTTACGTGATGAGTTACGTGAGCTGGAAAAGTAGATTTTTCCATTTGTTTCGACAGAGGCAAAATCACTTGCAGCCGTGTTAAGTACAATACTTTTTAGTTCATAGGCTTCCGGCATTCCCTTTATTTCAGAGACGTGATCAGGGTTCTGCATAAACATTTTTGCACGTGGATCATTAGGCATCATCGTGGCAAATTTTCTCATGCTGCCTTTTGCACCGTCGTAGTCGCTGATCGCTTTCTGGGATTGGGCTAGACGATAATAGATGATGGGCTCTGCACCTTCTTCTGCCGCCTCTTTATAATACTTTGCCGCATTTGCGTAGTCGCTGATGAAGTAATAGCTATTGGCTAGATTTGTGTAAACCTCTTGCGTGCGATCGCCTTTGGTTAAAGCTTTCTCGTAGGCTTTTGCGGCAGTAACATAGTACTTGTCCTTGTAGAATTTATCACCGCGTTTCTGCGCGCTACTTTGTGCTTGTAGTGTAGTTGTGCCGCCTATAAGGACGGCTAGAATAATATATAAGTTTTTCATGATGGTGTCTTTGCTTAAAATGCTTTACTAGAAGAAACGTGGCGACTGCATCACCTTGCGTGGCAGGTTGAAGATAAACGAAGCAAAAACCTCGTGTGAACCATCCCCTACATTGTTGATGTTTGAAGTGACAAAGTCATAAGCGTAACCTACGCGTATATTTTCTGTTACCAGAAAGCTTGTCACGGCGCTGAAAGAATCGTCCAATCGATACGATCCACCTATTTCGAAACGGTCATATAACAATGCGTTCAGGTTAAGGTCATAACTGATAGGTGCTTCAAAGGTACTTTTCACGAGAAAGTGAGGCTTCAACTTGAAGTTGTTGCTAATGTCAAATACATATCCACCCGTTAAGAAGTAATGCAGTTCCTCTGAAGCTTCTAGTTCCTGCCCATTGGTATCTGCATAGGTGTTGTCAAGGAAGTTAGGAGCAGAAAGTCCTACATACCAGTTATCGCTGTATAGAAAAGCACCTGCACCTAGATTAAGATAGGTCTCATTTACTTGCCCTGTCAACAATGGATCCATGGTTTGTATAGGGCTAGTACTGTCTAAATTGACATCAATAAGACTTACACCAGCTTTTAAACCTAGGGACAACCTTACGTTTGAACTCACTTGAAACCTGTAGGCAAAATCTGCATTGATGTTTTGCTCGCTTACAGGACCTATTTCATCATTCAGAAAATTTAATCCTAGCCCGACATTCTCACCCAGTGCCGTACTACCAGAAAAAGTAATTGTCTCAGGTCCTCCATCCAACCCGCTGTATTGCTGGCGGTATAAAGCTGTGGCCTTCCAGGCATCTTCCGTACCCGCATAGGCAGGGTTGATGATGTTCTGGTTGTACATATATTGCGTGTACTGCGGTTCTTGCTGGGCCTGCACCACGGTCGTGGCAGAGAACGCGACGGCCATTCCCCAAAATAGTAATTTCTTCATTCTCATAGAGTAGGTTTAGTTAATCTGTTACCGATTACGATCAGGTTAGGCTTTGTAGCTTGAGAGCCTGGGCAATCTTAACGATAAGCTAAAATAAGAATATCTTACTTTATTCAAAGAAATATACAAGCAATTTCTTGCTGCCTACAATTAGTTGCGTCTTAAAATGATGAAAACCGGGAAGTGATCGCTGTACCCTCCCTGATATCTGTTTCCCACGTAAGTACGTGCGGGTTGTCCTCTGTATCTTACCCTTCCATTGTCGCAACATAATATCGTCAAATATCTGGGATTGATGCATGTAGAGCTCTCCGGTCAGGTCGTTGTCCATACTTTGACTGGTAATGATCTGATCAAATAGATACCATCTTCCCTGGTGATTCACACTGCCACGATGATAGTTTTTCAAACCGTCAAAATGATTTTTAAAACCATGCGGGATTATTCCCTTGGCAACACTATCATCTTCTGGATCGTCATTGTAGTCTCCCAGGCTGATAATATATTTTCTTCCTGCGGTATCCAGCTGGTCATACCGCCGCCCATCCGGATCCAGCTGGTTTACATGCTGGATAAGTTGTTCTGCCACCTCGATCCTTTTGGTATTTGTTTCCAGTTCACCCCTGCGTCTGGATGGCCAGTGGTTGACATATAGGGAAATCTGTGTGCCCGCGAGTTTACCCTCTACATAGAGTATATCGCGTGTCGTGTCCCTAATATGGTCATCATACAGATGGATGGTGATAGGCGCTGATTCCGTAGGCTTAAACACTTTTTTGTTATAGATCAGGGCGACGTCTATACCGCGCTCATCTGGACTGTGGTAGTGGATGTATGCGTAATCGATTTTGGCAAGTTTGTCGTGCGCGATAAGGTCATCCAGCACTTCTTCATTCTCGACTTCTGCCACGCCTATGATATCTGGCAGGTGCCCAGTCTCATTAAAACCTATTTTGCTAATCGCATCTGCCAGTTTGTTGATCTTGTTCTGATAACGTTCTTTGTTCCAGTTACGCCTGCTGGATGGGGTGAACTCTGCATCTAGGATACGGGGGTTGCGCCTGTAGTCAAACAGGTTCTCCAGATTGTAGAATGCAATCGTGTATTGTTCAAATGCGTGCGGATTGATCTGCAAATTTTTGCTTTTGTGCCTAATGTACTATACGATGCGTGTTGTGGACGGGTAGGTGGATGCTTTTTCCACTCTTGCACTTCGACTGCACTCAGTATAAACTTCCCTATCGGGAAAGCGGGATCACTACAAAATCCCGTACTGAAAAAAATGATTAGTTACAGCCCAGATCCAGCTTGCTCTGATGATCTGCATTAGGGAAACAGTTGCCAGACAGCACCTGCTCAGGAACATACCTCTCCAGATAGGGGTCGTATAAGGCGTTTTCCACAAAATCAACCAAATCCGTAATTTCCTGTTCAGTGAGGTTGATAGAGCCTTTTTGGCTGGCAATATTCTGACTGGCAAGAGGATCTTGTAGATCAGCCTCATTTTTGTAGCGCACGACCTCTTCAATATTGTTAAAAGTGCCACCATGACCGTAAAAACGGGCATCTCTCAAGTTATAGAGGGTAGGTGTCTTGAATTTATAATTATCGTCTGCAACGCCGGTAAATCCACCACGACCACGGCGCACGGTGTCAAAATTATTATCGTCCAGCACAACCGCCTCACCAGAATCATCAAAGTGACCGAATCCCCACGCATGGAAAGATTTGTCCTTTAGTGCTGGCCCTGTATGGCATGAGATACATTCTCCTTTGCCCGCAAAAGCAATCGCGCCACGTTTCTGTGCATCGCTCATCGCGTCCAGGTCACCTTTGAGGTAATCTTGCCAGGGTGCTTGATTAGACAACAGCGTACGATTATAGGCAGCGATCGCGAGTCCAGCGTAAAGGGGAGTGTAACGTTCTGCCGTAGGAACTTCTGGAAAGGCAGCGTCAAAAAGACCGCGATATCCATGGGCATCCACAAATTCCTCATCTATCTTCAATCTGTGGGTCGCCTGACCCACTAACCCTTGAATCTCCAGTCCTTGAAATCCTCTGTGATTTTCTGGAATTCCAGCTGCGGTCCATTGTGCGACCGTATTTGCATTTGTGCCGGTGGCACCCAGCATCCCATTCCATAGAGCAACGTCCTGATAGGCAACATTAAGTAGTGTAGGTGGTCTGATAGGCTGGATATCAACACTATCCAACGGCA
The DNA here is from genome assembly GCA_963740155.1 of uncultured Flavobacteriaceae bacterium. Classification (GTDB taxonomy): domain Bacteria; phylum Bacteroidota; class Bacteroidia; order Flavobacteriales; family Flavobacteriaceae; genus Nonlabens. The sequence goes on from CAVUDE010000007.1 coordinate 604,517, forward strand.
TGGAAAGGTCTATGGCGCGACTCTCACCCGCGATGCCAAAACCCACGCCGCTCTCGCCCACACCCTGCCTGCGGCCTGAATAAAAACTACTAGCTACGGGATGGCAGGACGCACAGGAATAGGTGCCCTCCATCACATTCATCTTAGGCACGCCAGCAGTAGCCGTCTCATGCACAAGTAATTTACCCAGCGCAACCTTATCATGGTTGAGGGGATTTTGTGGATCTTGGGGGATGGCAGCAAGGTGGCGGCTGGATGGCAGTACAAAGAAATTATTGCCTTGTCCCTGGGATGCGCGGTTGAGCAACTCGTCCAGTCGTATGTCCAGTTCAGATCGCTGCAATTCATAGTCTGCCTCGTCGCTACAGGACGCGAGCGTGAGGATGACCAGTAAAAATAGCGCAGATCTATACATGATAAAGAAAGGTCAAACTTAACGTTTTCTTACAAAATCTATATTACAGGCGGCAGAATTAACTACTTTTCCATCGTTTCATGATACAACTTTCTTATCACTATCTACCCGCTACTGGGCCGTGCTATTTGTTCTTGCACGGTTTTCTGGGGGACTCCAGTCAATGGGATTCCCTAAATGAGCGATATTTTACTCGCAAGAAAATTTTAAAGATTGATCTGCCAGGACACGGCTCGAGCAAGCAGGTGCAGAATTATAAACTGGATGAACTATCTAGAAACATAAACGCAGTCCTCATAGATATGAAGATTGATAAGGTTCATGTGGTAGGTCATAGCATGGGTGGTTATTTGGGTTGCGCTTTCGCGAAAGCGTATCCTCAAAAAATTCTGTCCCTCACCTTAATCAATAGCATCACCGCGGCAGATTCACCTGAAAAGGCTAAAATTACGCAACAGGTCGCTAAGGCTTATTGAGAAATACAAAGACGCTTATGTGAATATGGCGATATCAAATCTGTTTACCGTGGATGAGCGGGTAGGATTTCAGGATGCCATCACTAGAATGAAAGAACGCGCCAAAACCTTGCATCCAGCATCCGTAAAAGCTGCGATCATCGCCATGCGCGACCGCCCCAGCTATCAGCAGGCGATGGCAAGTCTGGGTATTCCCATTACGTACGTTGCAGGGCGGGATGACCAGATCATTCCACTAGAATTGATCAAAGCAGATTGTGATGCGACTGCTGGTAAAATGCTGGTTTTGGAAAGTGGTCACATGAGTATTCTCACGCACGTGGAAGAGGTGGGTCATATACTGCTATGATCAGCCCTGACCATCCTCCAGGCTATTCCAGCCCATCGCTTTGATCGGGATCTGCTCACCGCCACGGGTGACTAGATGGTTGCCAAAACTTTTATCCACTACGTGTCCTATAATACTAAGGCTGGGATTTGCCTTGATCTTAGTAAAATCTTCTTGTGCCACGGTAAATAATAACTCGTAATCCTCCCCACCGCTCAGGGCAATGGTCGTGCTATCCAGATTGAATTCCTCGCAACTGGAAATTACCGTAGGATCCAGCGGGATCTTGTCCTCGTATAATTTAAAGCCTACGCCAGAATTTTTGGAAAGGTGGATGATTTCAGAGCTCAACCCGTCACTTAAATCGATCATGCTCGTGGGCTGGACTTCCAGTTCTTCCAGTAATTTGATAATATCCTTACGGGCCTCTGGTTTGAGCTGCCTCTCTAGCAGGTAACTGTAGGCCTCGATATCGGGTTGATTGTTTGGATTTGCTTTATAGACGGCTTTTTCCCGCTCTAAAATCTGCAAGCCCATATATGCCGCTCCCACGTCGCCACTCACCACAAGTAGGTCGCCGTCGTGTGCTCCAGATCTTTTGGTGATTTTTTCTTCTTTCTGGCTACCCACAGCCGTAACAGAAATAATAAGTCCGCTTTTTGAGGCTGTGGTATCGCCACCTATCAAGTCAACTTCATAGGTTTTACAAGCCAGCTGGATCCCGCTGTACAATTCTTCCAGCGCCTCGACAGGAAATCTGTTGGATACCGCCACAGATACAGTGATCTGAGAGGCATGCACATTCATCGCATATATATCAGACAGGTTGACCATCACCGCCTTATATCCTAGATGCTTAAGCGGAACATAGCTCAAGTCAAAATGAACTCCCTCCACCAGCATGTCTGTACTGATTACCATGTGATGATCGTGCTTAAGCACCGCCGCATCATCACCTATGGAAAGTATGGTGGATGGCTGTGATGCTTTAAAACCCTGAGTCAGGTGATCAATCAGACCGAATTCTCCCAATTGCTCCACAGGTGTGCGTTGTGGTGATTTGTTTTCTATCATTTTTTTGTGATGGGTTAGTCTGGTTGTCAGTGGATCAGTGATACGGTTATATTAGATCAATCGTAATAACTTTCTGAACTTAGGGTTTTAAAAATCAGCATTCCCCGGTGTTCGTGGGTAAGGAATGACATCCCGTACGTTACCCATCCCGGTAACAAACATGACCAGGCGTTCAAAGCCTAGGCCAAATCCACTATGCACCACACTACCGAATTTCCTCATTTCCAAATACCACCAAAGTTCTTCTTCTGGGATATTCATGGCTGCCATTTTCTCTTTTAAGACGTCGTAGCGTTCCTCACGTTGTGAGCCACCCACGATTTCGCCTATTCCAGGGAAAAGAATGTCCATCGCTCGCACGGTCTCACGACCCTCATCGTCTGGCTCATTAAGGCGCATATAGAATGCCTTTATATCTGCTGGGTAATCAAATAATATGACTGGGCATTCAAAATGTTTTTCTACCAGGTAACGCTCGTGCTCTGATTGCAAGTCTGCGCCCCAGCCATCAATGGGATACTGGAATTTCTTCTTTTTGTTGGGCTTGCTATTTTTCAGAATGTCGATCGCTTCAGTATAAGAAACTCGTTTGAAGTTGTTTTTCAACACAAATTCCAGCTTCTCACGCAGTGCCATGGGGCTGCGCTCTGCCATGGGTTTAGTCTTGTCCTCGTTAGCCTGGCGCTGTTCTAGGAATTCAATGTCATCTGCACAGTTTTCCAGCGTGTATTTGATCACTTCCTGAATAAAATCTTCTGCCAGATCCATGTTTGCATCCAGGTCGTTAAAGGCCACTTCTGGCTCGATCATCCAGAATTCTGCGAGGTGCCTGGAAGTATTTGAGTTCTCAGCCCTAAATGTGGGGCCAAATGTATAGACCTGCCCCAGTCCCATGGCATAGGTCTCTGCTTCTAGTTGTCCAGAAACGGTAAGGTTTGATTCCTTTGCAAAGAAATCCTGTGAGTAATCCACATTGCCGTTTTTGTCCAGCGGCATGTTCTTATGATCCAGTGTAGAAACACGGAACATCTCACCAGCGCCCTCTGCATCGCTACCCGTCAGGATAGGTGTATGTGCCTGGTAAAAACCATTCTCATTAAAATATTTGTGTACCGCATACGATAGGGTCGCTCGTACCCGCATCACCGCGCCAAAAGTATTAGTACGCACGCGCAAATGCGCCTGCTCCCTAAGCGTATCCAGCTTATGGCGTTTAGGCGATAGTACGGTGAGCTTGACATCTTCAGGATCTGCGGTAGCGAGGATCTTGACCTTTGAAGTTTGCAACTCCACATTCTGTCCTTTTCCCTCACTTTCTACCAGCGTACCTGTCACGGCGACTGCCGCGGCTACGTTGATCTGGTTGCGGGTGGCATCGTCCACTTTTTCAGGATCAATCACGCACTGTAGGTTGTGAATGGTGGATCCATCATTAAGCGCGATAAAACGATCGTTTCTAAAGCTGCGCACCCATCCCCGTACGGTGATTTCCTGCATACTGGGTTCAGCAGATAAAATTTGTACTATACGCTTCATGTCAAGGGCGTTTTTAATGAATCGGCAAAGATAGGCAGTTCGATAAGGTCTGGCTAGCAGGATAAGCTAAGTCTCCATGTGAGCAATTGCCTATACTAATGAATGCTTTGATTACTCATGCATAAACCGTAATAATTACTAGCTATAGTAATGCTGTAATAGAGAGTGCATATTGAAGTCCAGAACATTACATTTGCCAAGTAACGCGACAATCATGAAATTAGCTTTTAGATTCCTTTTCCCTGTACTCATTTTATTCCTCACTTCCTGTGGTTCTGATGATGCAGATGCTGTGATCGATCAAATTCTGCCATCCAGCGGTGACGGGACTTTTACCGTTGACCAGGATGATTATGACTGGAACGTGGCTTTGCTTAGCTTTGCCAGAGCAATACAAACATCACGACATATTTGAGGACGATCAGTCTGGTAAGCACCGGTGTTTCTTTTGACCCTACCAGTCTTGAGCTAGAGGGAACAGGTGATTTGATCGTTATCGATTTGTACGATGATAATGAGGACTTTGAGGTAGAGGGGATTATACGATCTCTACGATGGGCTCTGCAGGTGGGAGTGCTTTCGTTAGATATGCCACCGGGAATAATTTCCAGACAGATGCCAGTGTGGAAGAGGGAAACGTTATAGGCGGCACCCTCACCATTTCCCGCAACGCCAGTGATGATTATGAGATCACGGTAAATAATGGATTTACTGATTTTATGGATCAGGATTTCCGCCTTGATTATACGGGTAATCTACTGCTGGTAGATTTAGAGGGATTTTGATTATTACGCTTTCGCGAAAGCGTACACGTACCTAAGATATTGCCATCCAAGACTTAAAGTTGCTGGCGGGCAATATTTTATGATTCAAAACTTTGGCCGGTAAGGCAGTTATAATATTTTCACTATTGAAATCTTTTTCTATGAAAAACATAAAATTTCTGTACTGCGCGATAGCTCTATTTACTTTCTGGTCATGCGATTCAGATGATCACGCTGCTGCGCCGATTGCCATTACTCCCCCGGTAGAGAGCATTGATAACGGCACTAGTAGTAGTGATGGTAGCGGTAATTTTACGGTCGAAACACAAACTTTTGATCTTGCTCGAGGTTTTTTTTCAAATTCCTTTGAGCTGGAAGATCCAGATATTTTTTACAAGACCCTTTTTCTTGTGAGCGATGGTATTGACGTGGATAGTAACTTAGGTGCGGTTGTAGGTACTGGTGATGCAATTGCGTAGAATTATACTCTGATACACGCGAATTTTCTTAGAGGGTACGTACCTCCTATCAGACGATGATGAGGAAGAGGGTGTAGCTTATATGTATTATACAATTGGTTTAGACATAAGTGCCGATACTTCAAATGATGAGCAAGATTTACTTAAGTGGTACGCTCACGATCACAAAGATTACCGATGATTCCTATTCCGTGACCGTGAATAATGGTGTGACGGATTCTATGGATGAAAGCTTTACGCTGAATTATACGGGTGGTTTACTGCTTGTATCGCTCCAATAATACTATTTCTCAGGCTATTCACTGATTGATTTTTGGTGTATAAATCATGGTTTAGCAGTTCTCACTACGGGCTTGACGCTGTGATGAAAGTGCGCGAGTGGGTGCGCAGGCAATTACATGTGAAGTCCTTTCAACGCTATTTCGGTGCAAAGGCTGCAAGAGCTACGGAGTGATTTTTTACTGCGACTTACGAGCACCGCGAGGGATTAGAAAAAAGTGATTTATGCGAAATACTGGTTGATAATTAGTATAAGGCTCTAGAATTTTATAGAAAAGTATGCTAGTGGTTTCTTGGTACCAAATAGCCACATCACGTATTTGCATTATTCCCTATCGTCATCAAGTTTTTCAAGATCTATATCCCGCTCTATAATAGGTAGTGCGGGTTTCTTGAGTGTCTTGCGATTTGCTATATCTTTTTGTAATGATAGTAACATACTGGGGAGCAATAACAGATTTGCCAGCATGGCAAACAATAGGGTCGCACTTACCAGTGCGCCCAGCGCAACCGTCCCGCCAAAACTCGATATCGTAAACGCAGAAAAACCAAAGAACAAAACGATCGAGGTATAAAACATGCTCACTCCAGTCTCATTGAGTGCCGCATAAACTGATGGCCGTATGTTCCAGTTGCTAGCATTGAGTTCCTGCCTATATTTTGCCAGAAAGTGTATCGTATCATCTACGGATATACCAAAGGCAATGGAGAAAACCAATATAGTTGACGGCTTGATAGGCACACCTATATAACCCATCAACCCTGCGGTGAGAAGCAGCGGGAGCAAGTTAGGAACCAGCGATACCAGAATCATGCGCAGGGATTTGAACATCCAGGCAATAAACAACGCAATCAGAAGAATGGCAAGGGAAAGAGATAGCACAAGATTGTTTATCAAATAGTCAGTTCCTTTCTGGAACATGAGTGCTTTTCCAGTTAGGGTGACATTGTAATCATCTGCAGGAAACGTATTTTCAATCTCTAGGCGCAGGTTTTCTTCCACGCGCTCCATGCGATCAGTTCCCATGTCTTTCATAAATGTGGTGATGCGGGCATATTGCCCCGTGCTGTCCACATAGCTTTTCATTAGGGAAATGTCACCGCCACTTCCCTTGAGTAATGGCGCCATAAACAATCGCTCGTTACTGGTGGGCAGATCATAGAATTCTGGATCGCCACCGTAAAATGCCTGTTTTATGTATTTGACGATTGAGACCAGTGACAATGGTCTGGAAAGTTCTGGAGTTTCTATATATGTTCTTCCAGCTTGTCCAGTTTTTTGAGCGTCTTGCTTTTTGAGATGCCGTCCCGCTTTTTTGCATCGATCACGATTTCCAGCGGCATAATGCCGTCAAAGCTGCTTTCAAAAAATTTGATATCCTTGTAAAACTGGGTCTTGCGCGGTAAGTCTTCTATCAGGCTCCCTGACACCCTGATCTGATAGATGCCTATAAAACTGATAATTAATATAAGCGTGCTAGCGATATAAATACCCGTGCGATTGCGCCTTACGAGTTGTTCATTAAAACGTACAAAAGATCCTATCCAGCGCCTGCGCAGGTGTTCTAGGTGGCGGTCTTTTGGCACTGGTAAATAGCTATAGATAACAGGAATGATCATCAAGCTAATCAGGAAGATGGAGATGATACAGATGGAGGCTACAATACCAAATTCCTTAAGCAGTGTGCTTTCCGTAAATATAAAAGTGGCAAAACCGCTGGCGGTGGTCAGATTTGTCATCAGGGTAGCGTTGCCCACTTTGGTAATCACACGCTGCAGCGATTTTGCCTGGTTGCCGTGGTTTTTGATTTCCTGCTGATACTTATTGATCAAGAAAATACAGTTGGGTATTCCTATGACAATAATCAGTGGCGGGATAAGCGCGGTAAGTACCGTAATCTGGTAATGGAACAGTCCTAAAAATCCAAACGCCCACATTACCCCGATAATCACGGTAACAATGGAAATAAACGTAGCCCGCCCAGAGCGGAAGAAGAAAAAGAAAATCCCAGACGTAATCAGCAGCGCAGCAATCAAGAAGTAACCTATCTCATCTACAATGTTTTTAGCATTGAGGGTACGTATATATGGCATTCCAGATACCTTGAGATCCAGATCATATTCGGTTCTGTAATTCTCAATGAGAGGTACGAAATCATCCAGTACAAACTCCTTGCGAGTAATGGTATTGACAATGTCTTTCTTGAGGTAGATAGCGGTGCGTAGCGTACTGTCGCGCTCGCTAAAAATCAGATTGCGGTAAAAAGGGAGCTGATTGAAAAGCTTGTTCTTAAACCCTCTTAGTTCGGCATTATTTTTTAAGGGTTTTGCTAGAAGAGGTTTCGCAAGGAATTTGCTGTTGTCTGAAGCTTTTTGTAGGTCAGGAAGATTGCCCGTTGAAAGTACAAAGTCCACTTCGTCAAAGGTCTCCAGCGTATCTGCCAGTTTGTTCCAGGCGTTGAATTGCTGATAGGTACCTTGTGATGATAATGGCAATCCCAGGATAATTAGATTCCCCTCTTCACCAAATCTTTCCAGAAATTCCTGATACTCCTCATTGACCGGATGGTCGTCTGGTAGCAGGTTAGCCTCTGAATGGGTGAACTCGATATGCCGCCACTGGGTGGCTAGCAAAATGGTAATCAGAACAACTAGCCCAAGTATAATCTCGCGATTACGCAGTATGGTACGCGCCAGACCATTCCAAAACCTAAAACTACCGTTCATCTATTCTTGCTGGAATACAAAGGTAGGGGATGGGGGTTTTACGCTTTGCGTTTCATGTCTCACGTTTCACGTTTCATGTTTAATGTTTGTTCAAGGTTGAAAGTTCAGTGTTCAAGGTTGCTCTCGCTGTTTTATACAGAATCTTTCATGAGGCTCTCGAAAAGGAGCACAACAAGATTTTAATACTTCATGTTACAGCTCATGGCCAGGTCCGATTTCCTAAATTCCCGCAATCAAAAAATATTTATAATTAATTGATAAACAGTGTTTCGGGAATCAATAATTCTGTTTTTTCACTAACAGCTAACAGCTAACAGCTAACAGCTAACAGCTAACAGCTAACAGCTAACAGCTAAAACCTACAACTCCAGATAAAAAGTAAATTTCACCGCCAGGTTATCCTCGATATTGGATAAATGGTAAGCGCCATAGCGGTAATTAACACTAAGTCCAAAACCGAATAGCAGCTTATTCAACTCAAAGCCGCTTTCAAAATAGCCCTTTTCCAGCGTGTTGAAAGCAACGTTGAGGTGCTCATCCTGTTCCTGTAGATTTCCCCACGCGGCGCGGGTGATCAGCACCATTTCAGGTTTTAGGAAACTGGCGATATCAAAAGGTTTCAGGTGGTGCTTTACCTGGCCTATCAACAGGCGGTCACTAAAAAACTCATTAAAATACATGGTCTCAAAACTGCGTCGCCCCGCGACCGAGAATCGTTGCATGACCTCTGGCTGATTGGGCGCATTGGGATAGGCATGAAATAGGTGGGTGAGCGGTATCTCGCCCGTGCCGTAATGTCCCTCAACGGTAAACTCGGTTTGCGTTCCATTGGGATTGTCAGTCGCATAATATGCTTTTCCAGAAACCTTGAGATAACTGAAATCCGAACGCGATATGTTCTCAAAACCTTTGGTCGCCTGCCCGCTAAAAATCGGATAGCCGGCCTGAATGACTTGATAGCCCTTTGGCGTGCGCATAAAACTGCTGCGCGGGCTATACCTTGCTGCAACGATCAATTCAGAAAGTACGTAATTCTGGAATGTCTCGGCACTTCCGCCTGGTCTAAACTGGTAATCTGTTGTTTGTAGGACACGCTTTCGCGAAAGCGCAATCTCACTAAGCACTGATGGCAACAACCGCTGCTGTAGAGAAGAACCGTATTCCTCGTACCTGTAAAACGTGGGAATGTTGATCAGGCGGGGCTCAAAAAGCGAGTACACGCGGGCATCTGTCAGGAAGCTCTCTGCGGCAAATTCTGTGATGTCGTCGCGGCGGTAAACGTTGAGCCAGGTATCCATGTTTTTATTGATGCGGTAGCCCAGATTGATCATGTACTTGAAGCGGCCATCGCGGGTTCCATAGGCACCATAACCACCTATGCGGAAGCTCTCGCTCAGCTTGCTGTTAGTCTGTCCACCCAGTCCCACGCGCAGCGCCTCGTAGTCATTGTACTTAACCAGGTACTTAAGGTCAAAGTCAAAGAAGCCCACGGGATAGTAGCCCACCTTGAATTTATCAAGCGTCTCCAGCTTGCGCGTTATGCGGGAATCATCCACGATGCTGTCCAGCTGTAGCGCGGCGGCAAGTTCTGTGTTGTTCAACCTGTCTGCCGCCTGATACTGGTTCCAGTAGCTTGCGGGTTGTTCCAGCGCCTCTTCCCGCAACTCAATGGTGAGCCCGCGCTGGCCGTAATCCGTAATGGGATCCTTGCTAAAATCTGTATTGCGCGAGTTGAGCAGCAGGTAGAGGTCATCCTCTGGCGTGCCCTCGCCCTCATTATCTTCATTTCCCACCTGCAACCTCCCGCCGAAGAGTTCGAGTTCCTTGGCGGTTTTCTTTTTACGCACAAATAATTCCTTGCTGATCGGGTGCCATACGTCTAGCTGTGTATCATAACTAAACTCGTGAGTAGCATCTATCTCCAGCTCGCCATCGCGCTGGAAAGCCGCACCTGCAACGGCATAGGTTGCGGTGTCCACATACAATCTGCCCTTGATTACATCTATGCGGGTGGAATCCTGGGGCATGAACTCCACGATTGCGACCTGTCGTCCTTGAATGGTACTATCTGCCGTGCGCTGGAAATTGTAGTAACTGCCCGTATTATCCCGCAGCGGACTCTTGAACCGCCTGTCAAAAATGACATAGTCGCTATCATAGATATCATCGCTCTGAAAATCAATCGTGTAAATGGGATATACGGGCGTATCAAACCCGGGCATGTTTGCCGCGGTGATCAATTCCTTGTTTCCCTCATCTTTAGAATAAAGGCGACGCGAGGTCTTTTCTGCAAAGAATACTCCCGTTTTCTTAAGGGTTTTACGCAGTTCTGTCTTTTTGTAGCCTGGGCCGGTGAGAGCCTCTGGATCGCCCAGTACGCGCAGGTTCTGGTAGCTCTCATAGCTATAATCGTCATACCTTAATCGTGGATCGTTGACTTGTTTTTTAACGATCACGCTATCCATGATTTCCTGTGCAGACTGCTGGGCAAGTGCATTTTGAGCCGCACAGGCCAGTATGAGTATTACTATGTGAAATCGTGACTTCAAGTCTTTATATGAGATAATCTCCAAAGCTACTGTTTCACCACACCGCACCGAAACTGTTAACAAAATGTTGGAGTTGTTGATGGGCTAAATAATGTGTGGATCCTGAACTTTTTGTTTTTCCTCTCAGTTTTGTGATAGCTGGTCGTATGTTGATGATTACGCTTTCGCGAAAGCGTGCCATAAACCTTTCCCGGAATCACTGAATAAGTTTTGTGGCGTTAATACTGGCTCGGTTAATCAGTCTTTTTTCTTTTAATTCTTAAAGCTACCTGATTAGACCTAACAGGTTTTCAAAACCTGTTAGGTCTGATCCGTTTTGGAACTTACTTCTTTGAGCAAATCCTTCTCGTTTTTAATAGCTTTTTGAAGTCGCTCACTTAGAATGTTTAATTGTTATTGATTCATTCAAGCTAGGCTAGATTTAAACTCTTCTTGGCTCTACCGATTCAATGCTGCGCTTATTTTTGGGTTTTAACTTCAATCATACCTATGACCCATTACACATTGCAGGATTTGAAAGATATGGAACGTATCTATCGGGGAAACCTGATCAATAGCATTACGGGCTATAAAAGCGCTAATCTTCTTGCGACCCGCTCTAAAGATGGGATCGACAACGTGGCGATATTTTCAAGCGTTACCCACCTGGGGAGTAATCCTGCCATGTTCAGTTTTGTCCAGCGACCACTGGGATATGGCGTGGGTCATACGTATGAAACCCTTAAGGCAACTGGACATATCACGCTCAATCACCTGAAAATGGATCTGGTAAAACGCGGCCACCAGAGTAGCGCAAAATACCCTGAGCCAGTCAGCGAGTTTGACGTACTCAAGATTGAAAAGCAGGAGCGTGACGGTTTTAATGCACCTTTTGTGGCAGAGGCAAACATTCAGCTAGCTGCCACTTATGAAAGCGAGTATTTCCTCAAGGAAAATAACTGTATTCTAGTCATCTGCCGCATTACCGATGTATTTATCAATGGTGATTATCAACTGGACGATGGATTTGTCAATCTAGAAAAAGCAGGGACAGTCACGATCAACGGCCTGGATGCGTATGCCACTGGTAGTATCGAGCAACGACTGAGCTATGCGCAGGTGGATGAGGATTTGCAGGAGATTGAGTTTCAAAAGCTGAATGTTTAAAGTTTTATGTTTCACTTCCAAAGTTCAGTATTTTAGGTGGCAAGCGTGATACCTCAAGCTTAGGAACGAGAGCGCTAGATAAGACTTAAATAGTAAGCTTGTAATCTCGATTCTCAGACTGGTCGTAATTCACGCTTAAGCTTAAGTTTAAGTTTAAATTTAGATTTAAGTTTTGATTCCTTGTAGTAGCGACCGTTTTTAAGATCCTAACCATTTAGGGTCGAACAAATAACAAACGATTTATAGCCTACCATGTCATTCAGAAACCCCCACAATCTCCCTACGAAAATCTGCTCCGTTTGCGAGCGGCCCTTTGTATGGCGCAAGAAATGGGAGAAAAACTGGGAAAATGTAAAATATTGCAGCAAGAAATGTGCTGCGAATAAGTAGGTTTTAAATCGCAAATCACAAATCACAAATCACAAATCACAAATCACAAATCACAAATCCAAAACCCCATACAACTAACAAACTAACAAACTAACAAACTAATATCTAATCGCTCAAGGCTCAAGGCTCACAGCTCACCACTCAAAGCTCAAAACTCACGGCTAAATTAAAAACCCGAGAACAGAAGTAGTAACTTCCATGCTCAGGTTTAGTATGAGGAATAAAAAGTCCCGCTATTTTTTGATCTGAAATTCTGAGGAGTTAGTATTTCCAGTTTCTTTTCTTGCCTCTTCACGCATTTCTTCACCGGCAACAATTCCTATTTCCACACGGCGGTTGTGAGCGCGCCCCTCTGGAGTTTCGTTGGTGTCTCGTGGGTCGCTTTCACCAGCATAAGTCATGGTAATGCGATCACGCTCTATACCATGTGTAGCGAGATAATCCATCACACTCTGTGCACGTTTTCTGGAAAGCTCCATGTTATAGTCCGCTGCGCCCTGGCTATCTGTATGTCCTGCAACAAGCACCTCAGTACCTGAGTATTTATTCATGACGTTCAGCAATTGGTCCAGCGTATTTTTTGACGACTGATTCAAGGTACTTTGATTAGTGTCAAACTTTACACCACTACCCTCGTCAAAGGTCACGACAATTCCCTCGCCCACACGATTTACCTCTGCGCCGGGAAGTTCATTCTCAATTTCTTGAGCTTGCTTATCCATACGGCGACCTATCACGTTTCCTAGAACTCCACCTACGGCAGCACCTATAATGGCACCCTCGGTCTGGTTGTCACCATCGCCCACATTGTTTCCTACAATCAGGCCTAGGATTGTTCCACCCGCAGCGCCTACCGCTGTACCGCGTTGTTGCTTGTTGCTGTTCTTAACTGACTCGCATCCTATAAGTAGGACGGCCAGGAATAATACTTTTAAGAGATTTATCTTTTTCATGTTTAGTCTGCTTGTGATTTAATAAAGTAAATGTCCATAACAACTGGCCCGCCATCTATCTGTAGGGTTTGTGAAAGTGTCATGGTAGTTTCATTGAAGTCCTTAAGTCTTAGGCTGTATCCATTTCCAGTGGCCGACTTGTAATTTCTCGTTAGTAGGTTTTAGGGTGAACTTGCTGCTATCATCCAGCGTCCAGATAAAGTTCCTGGTACCCTCGTTACAACCAGGCTGCAAGACGTCGTAACTGCCGCGATTGTTGTTTGACACAAAATTCCAGCGACTGTTAAGGATACATTCATTGGTCGTATCATCAAATAGGGTCACACTATAATCCCTAAAGCCATCAAAGTCGATGGAAGTAAGCGTCCAGTCTCCTTTAAGATCACTTTCTTCAGTAGGATCTGGTGCTGCCGCGTTGCGGGAACCACCACAGGCGATCAGCAACAACAGTAAGGGTATTGCAATAATTTTGCGCATTAGTTAAGTATTTGAATCAAAAATAGATTTTTGGCTGATTATTACACCAAAGATTAACTACCCTTAACTAGCCCTAGTTAAATGATTTGTAATGAATTTTAAGAATCGAGTATCACGCTGCATCGCCAGCCTCTTCACAAAGCCCACAACAACTTGCACAGCAACAGATAAAAAACCGGAATTTACCTACATGCTAAGGCTTTTACAATTGTAAACTTCAAACCCTATAAGTAAGCCGAGTTCAATTAATTTCATAACTCATAACTCATAACTCATAACTCATAACTCATAACTCATCACTCACGGCTCACGGCTCACAGCTCACAGCTCGTCGTCAGTCAAACCCCTCGTTTTTAACCAATCTCTCATCTTGAACAAAGCGTGAGATGCAATCAAACGCTAGCTCTACCAGTATAAAACACCAAAACGCCACCGCGTAGAATTCCACCTCTTTATATTTGCAGTCTAAGCCTAGACCCACATGAAATTCAAACGTATTCTTCTCAAACTCTCTGGCGAGGCCCTAATGGGTGAGCGCCAGTATGGTATAGATCCTAAACGCCTGGCAGAATATGCCCAGGAAATAAAGGAGGTCGTTGAACTGGGTGTTGAGGTAGCGATCGTCATAGGTGGTGGCAATATTTTCCGCGGCGTGGCCGGTGCCAGCAACGGGATGGACCGTGTTCAGGGTGATCACATGGGCATGCTTGCCACGGTCATTAATGGCCTCGCCCTGCAAAGTGCACTTGAAGATGCACAGGTACAGACCAGGTTACAAACCGCTATTAAGATCAACGAGGTCGCAGAACCATTTATACGCCGTCGCGCCATGCGTCATTTGGAAAAAGGTCGTGTGGTGATTTTTGGCGGGGGAACCGGGAATCCCTATTTCACGACAGATAGTGCTGCCGTATTACGCGCGATCGAGATCGAGGCAGACGTTATTTTAAAAGGAACCCGTGTGGACGGAATCTACACGGCAGATCCAGAAAAAGACAAAAACGCGACAAAATTTGACCACATTACCTTTGATGACGTACTTACTAAAGGCCTCAAGGTCATGGATACCACTGCATTTACGCTTAGCCAGGAGAACAAGCTGCCCATCATCGTTTTTGACATGAACACTGGCGGCAACCTTTTGAAGTTATTAAAAGGTGAAAATATAGGTACGGTCGTGCAGCTATAATCGCAACCCGATATATTTGTAAGTAAATAAAGTAAAAAGTACTTTGGTGATTTTGAGAAGTACGCTTTCGCGAAAGCGTAACAATCACAACTCCTCAAACCAATTAAGCTATGAACGAAGAAACTGATTTTATCATCGACAGCGCCGCTGAAAATATGGACAAGGCCATCAAGCACCTCGAGAAAGAGCTGCTGAATATACGTGCCGGTAAAGCGGCACCCGCCATGCTGGGCAGCGTGATGGTGGACTATTATGGCAGCCAGACCCCACTTACCCAGGTTGCTAATATCAACACACCAGACGCACGCACGATCAGTGTGCAGCCGTGGGAAAAGAACATGATCCAGCCTATCGAGAAAGGAATCATGCTCGCAAACCTGGGACTCAATCCCATGAATAATGGCGAGAGTGTTATCATCAATGTTCCCGCGCTGACTGAAGAACGCCGCCGCGATCTGAGCAAACAAGCAAAAGCCGAGGGCGAGGAAGCCAAGATAGGCGTTCGCAACGACCGCAAATCTGCCATGAATGACCTTAAAAAAGCAGACGTCTCAGAAGATCTGCAAAAAGTAGTGGAAGACGAGATCCAGCAACTCACCGATAAACACGTCACCAAAATCGACGAGATGATTGCGATTAAGGAAAAAGAAATTATGACGGTATAGTTTGCTGTAATTCAGTTAGTCAGCTAATCAGTTAATCGGCGTTCAGATTATCAGGGTTGGTCAGATTACCAGGGTTATCAGTTGATCGGATTACGAATTTTTAATAGGATTGAAAATAAAAATTTTCACCTATGATGCAGACGCAAGTCATTATTTCACCTCGCTAAACTTAAGTCTAGAATCACTGTAGATGCTGTGTGCTTTGGTACATTGTTTTTGAGATTAGGATCTTATGGTTATTGCTTTAGCGAGTGAACCCCCTTTGGGGGCTAGGGGGAAGAAAATCTAGACTCAAATCTAAATTTAATTCTGAGGCATGGCTAAGCTCAAACTCATGCTTGTTATTTATCATTGACTCAGGAGACACCCATTCAAAATCTCAGAACGTGGTTTAAACTAAAATTTAACCGAAAAATAAAAACAATCCGGATCTCATTCTATCCAGCGTTTTGAGTTTTGGGGATTGTGATTTGTGCTTTAACGATTGAACCCCCTTTGGGGGCTGGGGGGAAGAAAAATCTAAAACTAAACTCAAATCTAAATTTAATTTTGACCCAAGTAAAACTAAATCAGAGTATTGTGATTTGTATCTTGTAATTTGAGATTTTCAAATGGAATTCCCCCCGGGGGGCTAGGGGGCTCAAACGACAGTAGACAACCATGAACTTTAAACTTTCTTCCAGAATCAAACAACCTGAAACCTGAAACAAACTCTCCTCAAGAGTACACAATGTGAATCCTAAAACCCTAAATCACCACCCACGCCAAAACAACTATCTTTGCGTGCAATTAAATTCGATTGCATGCTTTCCCACGATAATAAGTTTCTAGGTGAGGGACTTACCTACGACGACGTACTTCTGGTTCCCGCTTATAGCGAGGTGCTGCCCAGAGAAGTAAGTATCAAAACAAAATTTACCCGCAACATCACGCTCAATGTTCCCATCATTTCTGCCGCGATGGACACGGTGACCGAGAGTCGTATGGCGATAGCCATAGCACAAGAGGGTGGGATCGGGATTTTACACAAGAACATGAGTATTGAAGCCCAGGCGCAAAAAGTGCGCAGGGTAAAACGTGCAGAAAGTGGGATGATCCTCGATCCGGTCACGCTCAATGAAGACGCAACAATTGGTGATGCTCAGGCCAGCATGCGCGAGCACAGCATAGGAGGTATTCCGATTGTGGACAAGGATAACTTCATCAAGGGAATCGTGACTAACCGCGATTTGCGTTTTGAAAAGGACAGCAGCAGACCGGTGAGTGAGGTAATGACTTCAAAAAACCTGATTACTGCAAAAGCTGGAACCTCGCTCAATGATGCGGAATCCATTTTGCAAGAACACAAGATCGAGAAACTGTTGGTCGTTGATGATCACAATAAGTTGATCGGTCTGATTACGTTTAGGGATATCACAAAACTTACCCTACAACCTAATGCCAATAAAGATCAATACGGAAGGTTGCGCGTCGCAGCTGCACTGGGCGTTACTGGCGATGCGGTAGAGCGTGCCGGTGCGCTGGTGGAGGCTGGTGTGGATGCCGTTGTGATTGATACCGCCCACGGTCATACCAAAGGCGTGGTAGACGTTCTCAAAGAAGTTAAGAAAAGCTATCCAGATCTGGACGTGGTAGTAGGTAACGTGGCAACGGCAGAAGCTGCAAAATACCTGGCAGATGCAGGTGCAGATGCTGTAAAAGTAGGAATAGGTCCTGGATCTATTTGTACCACCCGTGTGGTGGCAGGGGTAGGCTTTCCACAACTCAGTGCGGTAATGGAGGCAGCAACCGCATTAAAAGGTACTGGTGTTCCCGTAATTGCAGATGGCGGGATACGCTACACAGGGGACATTCCCAAAGCCATTGCAGCCGGTGCAGACAGTGTCATGCTGGGTTCCATGCTGGCCGGAACGACTGAAAGCCCCGGGGAAACCATCATCTACGACGGGAGAAAATTCAAATCCTACCGCGGTATGGGAAGTGTAGAGGCCATGAAACAAGGCTCAAAAGATCGTTATTTCCAGGACGTGGAAGACGATATTAAAAAATTGGTTCCAGAGGGCATCGTGGGTCGTGTACCTTATAAAGGCGACCTGGTGGAAAGCATGACCCAGTTCATAGGCGGGTTGCGTGCCGGGATGGGTTATTGCGGTGCAAAGGATATTGAAACCCTCAAGGAAACTGGGCAGTTTGTAAAGATCACCGCTGCCGGTATGAACGAGAGTCACCCGCATGACGTGACGATTACTAAAGAAGCACCCAACTATAGCCGCTAGCCCATGAAGATCATTTGTATAGGCCGCAATTACGCAAACCATATTGCAGAACTGGATAACGAGCGTCCCACGGAACCCATCGTTTTCCTAAAGCCAGACACCTCAATTCTGCTAAATAAACAGCCATTTTTTATTCCGCCGTTTAGTGATGATGTGCACCACGAGGTAGAGGTGGTCGTCAGGATCAATCGGGTGGGAAAACACATTGCCGAGAAGTTTGCCAGCAAATATTATGATGAGATAGGGTTGGGCATCGATTTTACCGCTAGGGATATCCAGGCGGAATGTAAGGAGAAAGGGCTGCCATGGGAAAAGGCCAAAAGCTTTGACGGGGCAAGTGTGGTCTCTCGAGACTTCATCCATAAATCAGAACTGGGCGACCTCAATAAGCTCAGCTTTAAGTTGTTTAAAAATGATGAGCTGCAACAGGATGGTTCCACCAGCCACATGTTATGGCAAATTGACGAGTTGATTGCGCACGTATCCCAGTACTTTACCTTGAAGATAGGTGATCTAATTTTTACCGGGACTCCCGCAGGCGTCTCACGTGTTCAGGATGGCGATACATTGCGCGGTGAGCTGGAGGGGCGCACCATGTTTGATATTAGGGTGAAATAATCTCTCAATTTAGAATTATGAATTCAGAATTCAGAATGTTGGATGGGGGTAAATTGATGCAGATTCAATACTGATTATTACATAACATTCTTTACTCTTGATTCTAGTCTCTTGTTTCTTTCCCTGCTCTCGAATTGGCACAATACATTTTCAATCGTTCCACAAATAAAACAGCTTTAAAACACCTTCCATGCGCGCTACCCTAATTACCATAGGCGATGAGATCCTGATAGGCCAGATCGTGGATACTAATTCGGCGTGGATGGCGCAGCAGCTCAACGCGATAGGGGTGACGATTTTTGAAATACTGACTGTGAATGACGATAGGGATCATTTGTTTTCCGCTTTCGCGAAAGCGGAACAGCAATCAGACATCGTACTAGTTACAGGCGGCCTGGGCCCTACAAAAGACGACGTGACCAAAGCAACATTCTGCGAGTACTACAGTGATCAGCTCGTGGAAAATAGTGAGGTGTTGCAGCATATTGAAGACATTTTCAAGCGTTATGTAAAGGACGATATCCTGCCAGAAAACAGGTTGCAGGCAATGGTTCCCAGCAAGGCGCAGATCTTGCACAACCAGTATGGAACCGCGCCTGGAATGTGGTTTGAGCGCGACTGGAAAGTGCTGGTGAGTATGCCCGGCGTCCCTTTTGAGATGAAGAGCCTGATGGAGAGCGAGGTCTTGCCACGTATTAGGAAGCGCGGTAATTTACCTTTCATCTACCACAGGACGCTGATAACAAGCGGCAAGGGCGAGAGTGTTATCGCAAACATGATTGCTGATATTGAGGATAGTTTACCCAAACAAGTGAAACTCGCCTACCTACCAGGTGCCGGACAGGTGCGATTGAGATTATCCAGCACGGGCAACATCGAGACTGACGTACGCAAGGCGGTGGACGTGGAGATCGATAAAATAAAGTTGGTTCTGGGCGCGCTGGTCATTGCAGAAGCGTTCAATGACAGCCCGGTAGAGCGATTGAGCAACCTGTTTAAGGCTGCCGGTAAAACCCTTTCCACCGCAGAAAGCTGTACGGGTGGAAAGATTGCAAACCTAATTACAGAAATTCCAGGTGCCTCCCAGTTTTTTGCAGGAAGTACCGTGACTTATGCGACGCAGAGTAAAATGGATATCCTAGGGATTGAACCTAGTATTATCGCAAACAATTCTGTAGTAAGTGCGGCGGTGGCAGTGGCAATGGCACAAGCTGTCAAGGATAAATTTAATACTGATTATGCCGTGGCAACTACAGGGAATGCGGGTCCAGAAAAAGGCGATAGCGATGCTGCTGTGGGAACCGTATTTATAGGAGTGGCCACACCCAGCGGGACAGAGGCTCATGAATTCATGATGGGCAGCCACCGTGAGCGCGTGATAGGAAAAACGGTCAATAAATCGATTGAATTGCTGATACGGGAACTTCAGGTAGCTGGCTAATTTACTACCTATCCGTAAACTAAGCGCTTAATCTCACGAGTCTTATGACTGTGTTTTCAGAGTTTATAAACCTGTGGAATACAGTTTTGAAACAGATTAATAATAATCTTGTACAATCAAAGAAAAGGTTGTTATTTTGCAGTCCGATTTTAAAGAGATAATACCATGTCTAGAGTTTGTGAACTTACTGGTAAGAGAGCAATGACTGGGAACAATGTTTCCCACGCGATGAATAAAACCAAGCGTAGGTTTAACGTAAACCTATTCAAGAAAAAATTCTACCTACCTGAAGAAGATAGATTTGTAACGCTAAAGGTAAGCGCCAGAGCGATCAAGAATATCAACAAGAATGGTATTACTGCCGTAGTGAAAGAAGCTAGGGCAAAGGGTTACACTAATAAATAACCCGACTAAAAGTTTTCTAAGATGGCAAAGAGCAAAGGAAATAGAATACAGGTTATTCTACAATGTACAGAGCACAAAGAATCAGGGCAACCTGGAATGTCTCGCTACATCACGACAAAGAACAAAAAGAACACGCCAGACCGCCTGGAGTTGAAGAAATTCAACCCGGTGTTGAAGCGTATGACCGTTCATAAAGAAATTAAATAATTTAAGTCATGGCAAAGAAATCAATCGCAACATTACAGTCCGGTTCAAAAAGATTGACCAAAGCGATCAAAATGGTCAAGTCACCTAAAACAGGTGCCTACACATTTGTGAGTGCTATCATGGCGCCAGAGCTTGTCAACGATTTTCTGAACAAGAAATAGTTTTCATAGTTGAAGTTAGGTTAAGGTTGAAAGCCGTCCGTCAGGGCGGCTTTTTTTATGGCAGCTGCTATACGCACTCACACGTCTGAAGCGATTTTTGAAAAGTCAATCTACTTTCGGTGTGTTGAAGCGGTGGTAACATTTTTGTTTTGGGTATTTCTATTCTTTGAAACCAGCAATTCCAGTTAAAGAACCATTTCTTAGAGGTCTATTCCTGTTCTTAACCGTTTTGCGCTCAATGAATATAAAGGTCTTATGTCTTACGTCTTAAAGCGTAAGCGATCTTCAGTCTTTGCCGTTCACTACTGGTCTACAACAACTAACTTTGCAACAGTATATTTCAAAATCTTTTGAAGGATTCAAAAATTGACATCAGAAAACTGTCGCCAGAAGAAATAAAAGATTTTTTGGTGGCTGGTGGTGAGAAGGCTTTCCGTGCAAAGCAGGTCTATGAATGGCTGTGGAAAAAAGGTGCCTATGAGTTTTCTGATATGACAAACCTATCGCTGGAATTGCGAGAGAAACTGGAAGAACGGTTTGTGATCAACAATATTAGCGTTGATAATATACAACGCAGCAGCGATGGCACGATTAAAAATGCTGTACGCCTACACGATGGATTAATTGTGGAATCTGTACTTATTCCTACCGATACACGCACCACCGCCTGTGTCTCATCACAGGTAGGCTGCAGCCTGAACTGTGAGTTTTGCGCCACGGCACGCCTAAAACGCATGCGCAACCTGAATCCAGATGAGATTTATGATCAGGTAGTTGCCATAGACAGGCAGAGTCGTGAGTTTTTTGACAGACCGCTTTCAAACATTGTTTTTATGGGAATGGGCGAGCCGCTCATGAACTACAACAACGTGCTGAAATCCATAGACAAGGTTACTGGCGATGAAGGCCTGGGAATGTCACCGCGTAGGATCACGCTATCCACTAGCGGGGTTCCTAAGATGATGAAGAAACTGGCAGACGACCGTCCCAAGTTCAATCTTGCGCTATCACTACATAGCGCCATAGATGAAAAACGGGTCAAGATCATGCCTTTCAATGATCAGTTCCCTCTTGCCGATATTAAGGACGCACTCAGGTATTGGTACGATAAAACCGGGACTCGGGTAACTTATGAATACGTGGTTTGGAAAGGCATTAACGATACCGAGGAAGACATTCATGAGCTGGTAAAGTTTTGCAAGCTTATTCCCTGCAAGGTGAATATCATAGAATACAACAGCATAGACGACGACCGTTTCCAGCAAGCCAGCAACCGATCAATTGAATCTTATAAAAATGCCTTAGAGAAAAATAACGTCATTGTCAATGTACGCAGGAGCAGGGGCAAGGATATTGATGCGGCCTGTGGGCAACTGGCAAATAAGGGGATGATGGGTTTCGCTTTCGCTCTTTGAAAGGCTCAATATAAACTTCCCATATCAAGAAAGCGGAATTCTAAAAAATCCACAAAAATTTTATCCAGATCTTCCACTAAATGCATTGCATAATAAAATTCTGTCTTATCTTCACCTCTTAAACTTTATGTTATGAAAACAAACTACTTTTATTTACTGTTTCTTTTGGCTGGGCTTGTGAGTGCGCAGGTGCTGGATGCTGAAGATTTTAACTCTTTAACTGTAGGTAATATAGGTACTGCATTTGATGCATCAGTCGCAGGTCAAGCAAACTACGTTACTCTATCAACCAACGTTGATGATCCTGCAATGCCAGCAGGTTCTACAACTACAAATGCCGCTAACAGCAATTATCAGATTGTGGCTAACGGTTTTGGTAGCACTCAAGGTTTGCAAATAACAAGCCCTAATGGGAATCAGGGTTTTAGATTGATAACGAAAAATCCTTTTCCTACACCTTGGGCCTCAAGAACGCCTGGAAATAATGTTGTCGAGATGGAGTTGCAGATTAACACTGGTGCCGCTACCTCTAGTGAGTCAACTGCAAGTTTTTTTATTTTTGGTGATCGTCCAGGAACATTTCCAGCCGGAATAATTGTTGGATTTGATTTTAATTACAATACCAAAATCTTAAGAGGTCTTGGAACGTTAAATAGAACCGTGGTTACTCCTCCAGCCACTCCAGGGCCCGTAACTTTTAATTTTGGTCTAGCAGCAGCGCCAGGTTTGGTTTTGCCAAATGATTCATGGGTAACTATTGCAGCTGCATACGATGTTTCAACGGGTATATTAACTTGGGCAACAGATGCTAATGGTGGAACGAGAGGTCAGCGAGGTGTAGTCGCTACAAGCACCAATTTACTCGTTCCCAATATGACACCAGTTAGATTTCAAATCGAGATGGGTTCATTAAGTACTAATACTACCGCAACGACGGCCTTAATTGATAACATTGAAGTCCAAGCTGTAACAATGGAAGGTCTTTTATCAACCCCAGATGCCCAAAATTCCGCTGCTTCGTTGAGTTTATATCCTAATCCAGTTAGTAACCAATTTACTATCGCTAGCAACAATCAAGATGCGCTATCTAACGTGAATATTTTCGACATGAGCGGTAAGATGGTATTTTCCCAAAAGGTCAATACTTCAGAATATCAGCATGATGCTTCTGGACTCAAATCAGGGATTTATCTAGTTGAGGCAACCACTCAATCAGGTGCTAAGCAATCAATGAAGTTGGTTAAAGAGTAAGCTCTCTTTTCATTTTAAGAACTCAATATTAAACCGCTCGATGAGCGGTTTTTTTGTTTAACCTGGTTTCTTGAGTATAAATGTTCCGATATACAGGGGCTTTAATTAGTTGGTGACTTATCGCAGCTTGTTTATTCTGTCAATAGAAAAGCAGCTACACCTTAAAATGCAGCTGCTTTTATCCAAAACGTGAATCTTCAATTGATTATTTAATAATCATCTTTTTAGAAGCCAGCTCCTCGCCATTCTGTACAAGAGCATAGATAGACATTCCTTTCCCTATTTGATCTGCGGTGTTGGTGAGTTCACCTTTGGGTCGTTTTAGATTGAATTCTCGGGCAATGTTACCCGTCATATCAAATACCATGATGCTGCCTTTGCCATCTTTATTATCCAAGGCAAAGCTGAACTCCATCCGATCACTAAATGTTAAAGGTAGATTCGTTATAGAATGTATTTTTCTAAGTCACTAAGGCTTTTTCCTTGATTAGATGTCCACCTTTAACCATTTGTTTCTTTAAAGCTAATATAGCTATCAATAAAATATGGTGTAATGGACAAAAAAAACCGCTACAGTGACTGTAGCGGTTTGTACTTTGGATAATTGTAAATCCTTACTCCTTAATAAATCTCACAGTTTGATTGATTGTTCCGTTGTCAACCTGTAACATATAAACACCATCACTTAGGGAAGAAACATCAATCTGCTTTTCAGAAAGCTCATTAATGTTCATTACTTCTTGTCCAAGGGCATTGAAAATCTTAGCTGCTGAAATATTGGATATCCCCTGTAAACTTAAAATATTCTCGACTGGATTAGGGAATATGGATAAGGCATTTACTGGCTTAACATCACCTACTGATGCAGTAGAATCTGTAGTGAATTCAAAGACAGGACCGGTCGTCACACCGCCTACATTCCTTAAATCCACTCTCCAGTAATATGTAGTATTATCTGCTAGTCCTGATAATCTAAGAGTTTCTGCGGTCGTACCTCTATTACTTACAAATGCAGATTGATCAGTAGGCGTTGTTCCTAGATTAAAAACTACTGCTTCTATTGAATCACCAGTTGTTGGCAATGTCCACTCAAATCCTACTGCGTTATCTGGATTACCATCCATATCCTGATCAGAAATATCAAGACCTACCGTCGCCATATCGCTTGGAATTAAACCTGTCACAACCGGCGGCGCACTCACATTGCCCATTTCGGTCGTAAAGCGCCATACAGGTGAATTCGCAGCAGAACCAGCACCGTTCCGAGCTACAGCTTGCCAGAAGTAAGTTGTGTTATAAAATAAACCTGTGATATCGACAGTTTGATTAGGTGTAGCTCCTAAACTTACCAGAGTCGTAGGTGAATCACCTAAGAAAATCTCATAGTCATCAACTCCGGGCGCACCAGGAACCACGGTATCCATCCATGCAAAAGTTACTGAGTTATCGTTTGTTCCATCCATATTAGCGTCTGAAACATCAACGATTACGCCAGTAGCCATATCAGTAGGTGTGGGGCTTGTTGTAGGGTTCGGCGGCGAAGTAGCTCCTTGAACAACTTCAACATTGTCTATAGTCACAGCGTCACCATCGTTTTGAACATGAACAAAAGCTATATATACACTTTGCCCAGTAAATGAATTCAGTCCGATGCTAAAACTTGAGAATACGGCGCTAGGATTGTTACCTAATTCAGCTTCTGTAAAGCTATCAATTTCTGTAAATGATGCAGTATTAGTTTGTGAGGTAGTTGACACCCGTACAGATAATACTGAACCGAAAGCTCCTTGATTCAAATCAGTAGCGTCAAATTGAAGAATGTTTTGCATACTATTGATAGGTATTAATGGAGAGACAATCCAATCCTCTGCCAATGCGGTGTCAGGACTAACATCCTCCCAGATACATTGAGCTCTGAATTCAGGTGCGGTTCCAGCTTGTTCCCATTGCTCTACTGTCCCTAAGCCGTTTGCCCCATTAAATACCGCCCATCCTGTTGGAGGAAAAGCAGCCGAATTGAAATCTTCTAAAAACTGCGCTTGAGAAAGCGAGGTAATTAGAAGTGCAACTAAAAAAGTAATTTTTTTCATAATATAGAATTTAAAACGCTAAAATAAGAAATTAATGTAATGCATTGAAGTTGTCAACACTCTTAATACTAGACTAAAAAACAAAAGCATTGTTACACCGTTGCCTCAGGCAGCTCTTTAAAAACCCATCATATCTTTACACAAGTGAAAACAGTAGAGAAAATAAAGGAACCCATTGCGATGGAAATGGAACTTTTTGAAGAAAAGTTCAGGCTTTCCATGGCGTCACGCATCCCACTGCTCAATAGAATCACCCACTTTATCGTAAACCGCAAGGGCAAGCAGATGCGCCCCATGTTTGTGTTTCTGGTGGCCAAAATGGTAGGCAAAGGCATGGTCAATGACCGCACCTATCGCGGTGCATCTGTCATCGAGCTAATCCATACGGCAACCCTAGTGCATGATGACGTGGTGGATGATAGCCTCAAGCGTCGCGGTTTCTTTTCTGTAAACGCGCTTTGGAAAAATAAGATTGCCGTACTAGTAGGGGATTATTTGTTATCCAAGGGCTTGCTGCTCAGCATCGATAATAAAGACTTTGATCTACTCCAGATAATCAGTGTCGCGGTACGCGAGATGAGCGAGGGCGAGTTGCTGCAAATCGAGAAGGCTAGACGGCTGGATATTACAGAGGAAGTCTATTATGACATCATCCGCATGAAGACCGCCACGCTTATCGCAGCTTGCTGCAGCCTGGGCGCATGCGCGATAGCACCCGATAGTAATGATGTTGAAAAGATGCGCAAGTTTGGCGAGTTGATTGGGATCGCCTTTCAGATAAAAGATGATCTTTTTGATTACGGCAACCAGCGCATAGGTAAACCCACGGGGATCGATATCAAGGAGCAGAAGATGACACTGCCACTTATTTATGCGATCAACACTGCCACTCCCAAAAACAAGAAATGGCTCATTAATTCGGTCAAGCGACACAACCGGGACAAGAAAAGGGTACGCGCCGTAATCGATTATGTTAAGGACAATGGCGGGCTGGATTATGCCGTTAGATCCATGTATGATTATAAGAATAAGGCATTGGATATCTTACATACCTATCCAGACTCGGAATTTAAAAGTTCATTGATTACCATGGTGGATTATGTGATTGATCGGGATAAATAGATGTACATTTTCGCTTTAAGCGAAAACGCAATCGCCCACACCCATAAAAAAGCGCGGGATCAACCGCGCTTTTATCATCTGAAAATACATGATCTATTCCATCTTGCGGTAAATCACGATTTCACCAGCCTGATAGTTTGTGATATACAAGAGGTTGCCATCCAGTAATACATCAGTAGGTTTTTTGATGCCCTCTTCCAGAATCTGTATGAGCCCGCCAGCGGTATCATATAAAATTACACGATCGTTTTCAAAATCTGTTACTGCCAGCAGCTTACCAGATACGTGCAATCCCGTAGAAGCGTTCATCTTTTCTTGCTGGCCTATCATGCGCACAAACTCACCGGTTTTATCAAAAACCTGCACCCGGTGGTTATAGGCATCTGCGATGTAGATTTCTTCACCGGCCAGCTGGACATCCGTGGGATAATTGAGCTCGCCCTCGTGTTTGCCGGGCGTACCGTAACTTTTCCAGTCGGTACCATCGTAATAAAGAATCCGGTTGTTATAGAAATCTGCTATGGCCAGTTCATCTTTTTGCGCACTCACCGCTGCGGGCGCATCCAGTGAATCTGGGATGGTCAGATAGCGCATCTTACCGTTAACGATGCTGGCAATACTGTCCCGCCCATATTCTGGCACTAGCAATTGAACGCTGCCATCCACTACACGTGTATCTAGATGCATGGGTCTTTGCAATCCCTGGATTTTCTTTCCGGTTGCGACAAAATCGTGATCTGTAAAAATGACTTGATTGTGGTCGCCATCTGATAGGTAGAACCCGTCATCGACCTTTACCAAACCTATGGGCCGCACACCTTTCAGATCCACCACTTTTTCCAACTGCCACCTTTCTGCTGGCGGCTTTTCCATTTTCTTTTGCTTGCAGCCTACTGTAAGGCTACAGATTATCGCAATGATTAAGAACCTACCCATTATAGTTCTCTTTCATAGTGACAGCAGGCTGGCAGCTTGTTATAGATATTTTCTCTGGCTTTCAGATTTTTTGTGTCATGACCGGCGTTAACCAGCGCTTTTTCCAGCATTTCCTGACTCGTGCCCTCTGGATTGTAGCTTACCGTGAGCTGCTTAGAATCTACATCCCATACAGCAGATTTTACTGCAGGCATTGCATTCAGTGTACCCTCGATCCGCGCCTTGCACATCCCACAGGTTCCATATACGTAGAGTGTTTTTTCCACCGCGTTGTCAAAGTTCATCTTTTCACTGGAATTGCGTTCCACCGTGCCATCTGCCCGGGTGATCACTGCCTCGTTAGGCGTGTAGCCCGCTTTCTGAACTTGGTTGAGTACCTGTTCCATGGTCAGTGCCTTTGATTCAGGATATAGGAAAGAAAAGTCACCCGTCTTGATGTCGATTGCGATTTTTTTGATGCCCTTGAATTCCTTGAATTTTTTCTCAAGCCCATAGGCGCAAAAGGGACAGCCCAGGCCATCCACCTGTACCTCGTATTTATCCATGTCTGATGGTTGTTGCGCTTTCGCGAAAGCGGAACCCATTAAAATCAATGCTATTGTTATAAAAAATGTTTTCATGTTATAAGTGTTTAAAATGTGTATCGTGTACCGACGAATAGTGAATATTTGAGTTCCCTGGTGGGATCCATTTCTTGAACCAGGGGCAATTGTAGTGCCAGGTCAAAGGTGATATTTTTGCGGGCGTACTGGATTCCCTGCGCATATAACAACTGGTACCAGTCACGCTCATGCAGCCAGGTGCTCTGGTACTCAAAGTAGAGATTGACCTGTTTGTTAGGGTACTGTGGTTTGAGCAGCGGCAGTCCAAAACCCAGTTTTGCTCGCATCTCGTCCAGCGTGCCATCTGGCATCCAGTTGTAGCCCACCTCGCTGGAAATACCGTATTTGAGTGTCTTCCAGCCCGCTCACGACACCATAATAACCAGCATATTTACCGGTGCTGATATCCATCACGTCGATTTCATCCCCAGTGGGAAGCGTCTGGATGGTTTTTGCCACCATGCGGAATGTCTTACCGGTTCCATCCTTGCGGTAGAACTGGTATTTACCCTGCAATTTAATGTCTGCCAGTGAGCTGCCGCTCGTGTCTTCCAGATCATAATTCACATAAGGAATGTGAATGGCAACCAGGCTATTAGACGTAGGTAGATAATGCAGCATGAGCGGTAGATAGGTAACCGTACCGCGTTCTGTGGTTCTGATTTCTGCAAGGGTTTTTGTCGTAAAGCTCTTGCCGCCCAGCATGATGGGTTTATCGGCTGTAATGGGTGGTCCCTGTGCGTTACCCATCGCGCATAGCAATAGGACAAACCACCATATATTAGTAAGATTCATTGTTTTGATTTAGAAATTGACAACTGTAGATAACAGGCAACGATGTGATGTTGCCCTAAATACTCAGCTGCATTTCTAGATCAGAAAGGACTCGTAAAGAATGTAATAACTGGTTTTGGGAGGCGGTGGCCTCTTGTGGAGATAGGCGGCATGCCGCGTCTCATACTGATCAGCGGTAACTAAGTCAAAGGAAATGCTTGTGCTGGCATAAAACGGCTGGAATTCAAAATCCTTGATCGTGTCCAGCCTTAGGTCATCCTGACCTTTAACGACTTCCTGATGGTCATCACAGCAATCGTAGCCATCCATTTCCATACTGCAGCCTCCAGACATTTCCATTCCACAGCCATCGCCGGGAACGAGTAGGGAAACGTCCTGTAAAAATGCCCCACAAAAATGCTGGTACACAGAGAACGAGGTGGTTGAAAAAACCACATTCACACTAAGTGCAATTGCCAGTATGTTAAATAGCCATTTTTGCATGATTTTGCAAAGATACGTTAGAACAGAAACTTACTCTTCTACTTAGCAAAATGCATGCCTTGAGGAATTCTGGTGGTTTTTTATGAGCGCTGTGAAAGTCAGATACCATATATGACAGGTTTTGGCTTAGGGAGTTCTATTCACGTTTCAAGTTTTACTCATTCACAGGTGATCTTAAGCTTAATCTAGGCATTTTGCTCGTACCTCGCCGGATTCTGTAAGGGAATGGAGCTCAATACTTTATTCTATTAAATTAATGAATTTCACCTAGAGCAACTCCCCTTCCATTGGAAGGGGCGGGGGGAAGGGAAAAGCTTTTGGTCTTTCAGGTGATCTCAACAGCCACGGTTTTTCTAATCCCTATAAGCGTTACGCTTGTTCCTAGCCGCATGCTGTGAAAAAATAAAGTAGGTGTTTCAAAATATCGGTTTACTACACGCTGAATATTCCCCTCCCCGACCCTAAGCATTCCACTCGTACCTCGCCGGATGCTGCAAGGGAAGGGGGCTAAAAACTAAATCATAAAAAAACATTTAGTATTATTGAGTGCAACTCCCCTTCCATTGGAAGGGGCTGGGGGAAGGGAAAAGCTTTGAGTCTTTCGGATGATTTCAATTGCTACTAATCTCTTCCAATTTTGAACCCAAGCATTCCACTTGTACTACGCCGGATGTTGTAATGGAAGGGAGCTCAACAAGAGCAACTCCCCTTCCGTTGGAAGGGGCTGGGGGAAGGGACAATGATTCAACATTTGAAAATCTATAAACCCGACCCTGAATAGTCAAGGAAAAACTCGCGCATAGAAACTTAAAGAAAACAATCAGCCCATTATCAGCTGCGCACATCCAGCGCATCGCGTAGCGCATTGCCTAACAACATAAACGCCATGACCAGAGTCATAATGGCGATGCCGGGAACAATCGCCATGTATGCCTTGTCCAAAATAATATACTGGTAATGATCTTTGATCATACTTCCCCAGCTGGGCATGGGTGGCTGGGTTCCCAGCCCCAGAAAGCTCAGCCCGCTCTCGATAAGAATGGACGCGGCAAAATTTGCCGCACAGATCACGATGACGGGTGCCATGATATTAGGCAGGATATGTCTGGTGATAATGCGGTAATTATTGTAGCCCAGCGCTCTGGCGGCGGTAACATATTGATATTCCCTGGCAACGATGACCTGCCCGCGCACCACCCGGGCAACTTCTACCCACATGGTAAGTCCCACCGCGATAAACACCGTGAGAAAACCTTTCCCCAGCGCGATACTTATGGCGATCACCATGAGCAGCGTGGGTACACTCCAGGTCACGTTGATGATCCACATAATGACTCTGTCAACTGCGCCACCATAATAACCAGCCATCGCTCCCAGCAAGACCCCGATCAGTAGTGAGATAAAAACCGTCACAAAGCCTATGGAAATACTGATGCGCGTTCCCACGATCATCCGGCTGAGCAGATCGCGACCATATTTATCGGTTCCTAATAAGAATGTCTTTTTGTGGATTACGCTTTCGCGAAAGCTTGACACATCACCATCACCGTAATATTTCATATCGATCGCCATCAGCGGCTGGGTCAGGTTGTCCACATCATACGGGCGATAGAAAAACTGATTGCCTACTTTTTTAAGTTCGGAAATGGGGATCTCTTCCACACTTGATTCCCGTCCCGTCCACAAATCCATGTAGCGGGCATCGGG
The DNA here is from genome assembly GCA_963740155.1 of uncultured Flavobacteriaceae bacterium. Classification (GTDB taxonomy): domain Bacteria; phylum Bacteroidota; class Bacteroidia; order Flavobacteriales; family Flavobacteriaceae; genus Nonlabens. The sequence goes on from CAVUDE010000007.1 coordinate 635,473, forward strand.
CTCTCTGCCAGCGATGGGCAGCTCTAGCATATCTACCGTAAACCCTGGTGGCTGTGAGTGGATGGAAAGGTGCATCTGGTTTGCGTACTGGGTGTTATCCGGTGCGACCAAATATGCAAATAAGGCGAGCAAGCCGTAAAACACAATAATACAGAGACTAAAAACGCCCCAAAAACTCTTCTTGAATTTTTGGAGCGCTAGGGAAGAAAGTGACTTGCCAGATGCAGCCATTAGTCTTTTATCGTATAACCATTTTTGATGGTGCGCATTTTAAGATTCTTGAGAACATTTACGGCCTCTTCTAGATATACGTCCTTGTTCAGGCTTTCTATCCAGCGCTCGCGCTTATCCAGCAGTACGCTGTCTTTTTGGGTAGCATCAACGTCATTTTTCAATAACTGGAAACTTAGGCTGTTTTTATAGTCATCCAGCGCATCAAATCTTTCTGTCTGGCTGTCCAGCTCATCGATCCTATTCACATAATCATCATATTTTAACGGGATGGTGTTGTCTTCTTGCTGTCCCTTGAGCCATTGCGCATTTTGCTTGATCAGGTCGAAGGTGTTGTTTTCACTTACGCGTCTTCTGGATTCCTCAATGGTCTCTGCTAGGTTTGCATAACCAGTGTATTTATCATAGTCTGCCGGTTTGATCTCATCGTAGGGTAAGGGATAATTTTCATCGCGCTCGCCTAGATCCATAAAGCTGTAGCGGCTGGGAAGTACCACATCACTTTTGACACCTTCCAGTTGTGTACTGCTGCCGTTTACGCGGTAGAATTTTTGGGTGGTCAGTTTAATGGCACCTAGATCGCCGTGCTCGCTGTTGCGCACCCAGCGGTTCAGGTCGTCCACGTTTTGTACAGTCCCTTTTCCAAAGGTCTGCTCGCTACCCAAAATCACTGCACGCTCATAGTCCTGCAACGCCGCCGCCAGTATCTCAGATGCTGATGCGCTGAATTCATTGACCAAAACTACCATAGGCCCATCCCAAAGGGTGGTTCCATCGTCATCATCATTCAGCGTCTGGGTAGCGCGGTTTTTAAGCGCTACTTGAACAACTGGGCCATCTTCAATAAACAGCCCCATCATCTCTACCACCTCACGCAATGATCCACCGCCGTTGTTACGCAGGTCGATGATCAGGCCTTCCATGCCTTCTGCTTTCAATCGTTTAATTTCTTTGGCAACGTCATTCCCTGCAGCGCGGCTCTCACGGTTCTCCATGTCAAAGTAGAATTTGGGCAAATCGATGATTCCGTAATTGATCCCCTCATCCTGGGTCATGATGGCTTTTGCGTATGTGTCTTCCAATTCTACCACGTCCCTAGTTAGAACTATGTCCTTTGTACTACCATCTACTTTTTTAAGGGTAAGGATGACTTTAGTTCCTTTGGGACCTTTTATCAGATCCACGGCATTACTGATGCGCATTCCCACGATGCTGGTAGCGATGCTGTCAGTTTCTTGCTTTACCTTAAGGATCTGGTCACCTACTTCTATCTTTTTACTTTTCCAGGCTGGCCCGCCAGATATAAGCTCGACCACACTTATGTAGTCCATTTTCTTCTGCAATCTGGCACCTATACCTTGCAGCTTGCCGCTCATGGCAATGTCAAATCTATCTTTGTTCTGTGGTGGGAAATAGGTCGTGTGCGGGTCAAAATGTGCCATGATCGCATTTAGGTAGGCGGCAAAATAATCCAGTCGCTCAACGTCCTCCGTCAGGTCAAAACTTTCCTTAAGATTCTTTTTTACCTCCTTACGCGCCTCCATTTCAAGCTCTTCCATAGACTTCTGCTCATTTGCTGGGAGGGATTTTTGCTCTTGTGCTTTATCATAAACACTATTGATAACAGATAGCTTGAGCAATTTTCTCCAGTGCTCGCGGTGGGCATCTGGCCCGTCGCTATAGGCAATGCTTTCATAATCCACGCTTATGCTTTCATCCTGCGTGAGATCAAATGGCTTTTCAATCGCTTTGGAAAAAATCTTTTCTGCCTCTTTCTGTCTTTTCAGTAATCTTTTATGGACAAGGCTAAAGAACTTTACGCTGCTGTTCTGTATCTCGTCGTCCAGTTGATTTTCAAATGCCTTGAATTCCTCGTAGTCACTTTTTAGAAAGTATCGTTTTCCCGGATCCAGATCATTCATGAAATTATCAAAAACATCTTTTGAGAACTGGTCTGTTAGATCTGCAGGGGCAAAGTGGTTGCGTTGTAAAACGTGTGATATCAGGTTGACCAGCAACTCTTCTTTCTCCTTGTCGCCGGGGTCTATCGTGTTTGTAAAACTGCAGCTTGCCGTGGCAATCAGCAGGGTAAATATGGCGATAAAGAAATTGTTCTTTATAAATTTCATACAGGTATTCATTCAGTAATCATCTAGGCACAAAAAACCGTGCCAATTTAGGCAAGGAAAGTAAGCCGCATAAGCTGGGGCTACGGCTAATTTACTTAATTTTAACCCAGCTTTTAACAAGTATGGAAACAAACAAACGTCCACTCATTTTGGTTACTAATGATGACGGTATCACCGCAAAGGGAATCAGGACACTCATCGACATTGCCGTAGAACTGGGCGATGTGGTTGTGGTAGCACCAGACAAACCCCAGAGTGCCATGGGTCACGCCATAACGATCAACGACACTTTGTACCTCAAGGAATTTAAGTTGCACGATCACGAGCACATGGAATACACCACCAGCGGTACACCGGTGGATTGTGTAAAAATGGCTAGCCATGAAATCCTGAAACGTAAACCTGACTTATGCCTAAGTGGCATTAACCACGGTAGTAACAGTTCCATCAATGTCATCTACAGCGGTACCATGAGTGCTGCGGTAGAGGCAGGCATTGAGGGCATCCCCTCCATAGGCTTCTCACTTTGTGATTATAGCGCAGAGGCAGATTTTTCACACGCCGTACCTTTCGTAAGATCCATCATTGAGCAAGTCCTTAAGCACGGGATGAGCAAGGGTGTTGTATTCAACGTCAATGTTCCAAAAAGTCAGGCAGAACCGCCCAAAGGAATCAAGATATGCCGCCAGGCAGCGGCAAGGTGGAAAGAAGAATTTGACAAGCGTACAAACCCTTACGGGAAAGATTATTACTGGTTGACCGGTAAGTTTATCAATGAGGACAAGGGCGAGGATACTGATGAATGGGCACTTGCGCATAACTATGTATCGCTGGTTCCCACACAATTTGACCTGACTGCCCATCACTATGTGCAGGAACTAAACACGTGGGGTTTTGGCAGCTAAAATTATCAAAGGCTTTCTCATGGGTTTACTGGCAAATGCGCTGGGAACCTACCTATATATCATGCTGGTGATAGGTGAAGAGTTTATCTATACCCTGGAAAAAGGGTATCGCAACGGTTTCCTGGGAGGCCTGATCGGGCTGGGAGCGGTGCTTAACCTCCTGCTATTTTTCTTCTTGCTGACTGAAAAGGTGGGCAAGTTTAAAAAGCCCCAAAAAATCTATGAAGCAAGGGGCGTTCTCATGGCGACCATTCTGGCAGCACTAGCCGTGATCTATTTTGAATTCTAGCACATGAAATACTATCTAATCGCGGGCGAGGCCAGTGGCGATCTACATGGATCGCTACTTATGCAAGAACTGGCAGGAAAGGATGCCGAGTGCAGAATTCCGTTACTGGGGTGGCGATCTTATGCAGGCGCAGGGCGGTACACTCGTTAGACATTACCGCGATCTTGCATTTATGGGTTTTGTAGAAGTGCTGTCTAATATATCCACCATTCTCAAGAATATAAGAGCCTGCAAGGAAGACATTGAGGAATTCAATCCAGACGTGATTGTCTATATCGACTACCCTGGATTCAATTTTAGGATCATGAAATGGGCGCGCATAAAAGGTTATCGCAATCATTATTATATATCACCCCAGATCTGGGCGTGGAAAGAAAACCGCATCAAGGCCATTAAACGCGACGTGGATGAAATGTACGTCATCCTGCCATTTGAGAAAACATTCTATGAGCAGAAGCATCAATTTCCCGTCCATTTTGTAGGTCATCCACTTATCGATGCCATATCAAGGCGCGATAAGGTTAAACACAAGGAATTTCTCAAAAAATACCAGCTTGACGATAGGCCACTCATTGCTTTGCTGCCCGGTAGCCGCAAGCAGGAGATCAGGAAGATGCTGGCCGTCATGCTGGAAATGGTGGAGTTGTATCCAGACTACCAGTTTATCATCGCCGGTGCGCCAGGACAGGATGCAGACTTTTACGCACCGTATTTAAAAAACTACCCCGTCACGCTGATTATGAACCGCACCTATGACTTGTTGAGTCTGAGCCACGCGGCCCTGGTCACGTCTGGTACCGCAACGCTGGAGACCGCGCTGTTCAAGGTGCCCCAGGTGGTATGTTATAAAGGTGGCACGATTTCCTACCATATTGCAAAACGCATTATCAAGCTGGATTATATCTCGCTGGTCAATCTGATCATGGATGCGCCCGTGGTGACAGAGTTGATCCAGCGCGACTTTAACAAAAAGCGCTTGCGCAGAGAGTTGCAGCTCATTCTGGACAAGACACACCGCACCCGCCTTTTTACGGATTATTATGAACTCGAGAAAAAACTGGGTGGGGTGGGAGCCAGCGAGCAAACGGCCGGTCTTATTTATGATGCCATTAATGATGAAAGGTAGGTTATCTGTTACGCTTTCGCGAAAGCATACACACAACAATCCCCTATGAAACAATTAAAGATCCTACTGCCACTATTGCTCCTTGCCCTTGTGCTGGTAAGCTGTGGAAGCAGGAAAAAATCCAGCTATAAACGGCCTGCGAGTAAAAGAACGACCGTGGTAACTTCAAGCACGACGGTGGTAAACGAGGCGCAAAAATATCTGGGAACTCCCTATAAATACGGCGGCGGCACAAAGCGGGGAATGGATTGCAGCGGGCTGATCAACACGGCTTTTGCAAACGCTGGGCAGCGTGTACCGCGCACGACGGGAACGCTCTACAAGGCGACGGGCGAGATCGATCTGGACGAGGTGGCAGAGGGCGATCTACTGTTTTTTAGCACCGGGAAAAGCAGTAAGCGACTCAATCATGTGGGAATAGTGACACGCGTCACCCCAGCCGAAATCCTATTTATCCACTCCACCACCTCGCGCGGGGTGATCATTTCTAGCCTTAATGAGCCTTACTGGCTACAGGCTTATCTGAGTGCTGGGAGATTGAGGTAGGCGTTCTATATTTAGGGGTGCAAAAGTTGAGCTACCCATTTTATAGGATTCTGCTGGTATTTCTCGCGGGAATAATTACGGCCAAGTTTACAGGCGTGTCACTTTTTACGCTAGGCGTGATTGGCGGCAGTAGTTCTCTGATTCTTCTGCTGTCACTTTTTGTTGCTCGATATAACCAGATCGCGGTTCACGTTTTTGGTGTAGCTGTTCTATTCCTGTTTTTCTGTATGGGTGCTGCCAGTTTTGAATGGCATTCAAACTATCAACCAGACAGTCATTATTCCCATCTAGCGATGGATGACCAGCCAGAATTAATTCAACTGAGGCTGGAAAAGCAGCTGCCACCTAATGCATTTAATGACCGATTCTATGCGGAGGTCGTTGCCATAAATGACGCAGTGAGTTCTGGAAAAGTACTCGTGCTGTTTGATACGGGCAGCAATGTATCGCTTGCAGCAGGAGACGTAGTTTTGGTATATGCAGACTTGGGCTTACCTGCCAAAGCTCGTAATCCAGGCGATTTTGATTACAAGGAATATCTAGCCTCCATAGACGTGTATGGACAAATTTATGTCAACACTAGCGACCTGTTTGAAGTAAGTGCTGCGGGTGATAAACTGAGCTATTCTATCCGCGCAAGAAATAATCTAATTAGTTTACTGAGTGATAGTGGCTTGAAAGATCAACCACTGGCAATGATACAGGCGTTGCTGCTGGGACAGCGCGACAGCATCGACCCAGAAGTGACTAGAAGCTTCAGGGATGCTGGTGTTATTCATATCCTCGCTTTGAGCGGTATGCATGTGGGCATCATTTTGCTTTTGCTACAAAATGTCACGGGCTGGATGAAGCGATTCAAGTATGGGGCTGCGGTGCAGACGGTATTTCTGATTAGCTGCTTGATCGCATTCGGCTTTCTTACTGGTATGTCGCCATCTATACGCAGGGCGGTCACCATGTTTAGCTTTATTGCGGTGGGACTTAATATTAAGTACAAGTCCAGTGTTTTCCACAGTCTTACCGTATCTGCTTTTGTCCTGCTTATCCTGGATCCACGGTTATTGTTTCAAGTGGGATTCCAGCTAAGTTATTCTGCTGTGCTTTCCATTGTTTTGATCCAGCCAGTTCTGGCAAGACTATGGCCGGCTGCCCAGCAGTATGTTGAACACTGGTGGCAGTGGCAATGGTTCAGGAAGAAAGGTTGGGAAATATTTACGGTGACGGTTGCGGCGCAATTAGGCATCGCGCCGATCAGTATTTTTTATTTCCATCAATTTCCTGGGCTATTTATTTTGGGGAACATGCTATTATTACCATTGCTACCATTTATCCTGGGCGGGGCGATTCTTTTGATGATTGGGCTTTTACTAAATCTCGATTTTCTAATCGATTTGCTGGTGGCAATTCTAAATCCAATTCTGGAATGGCTGATAGCTCAGGTATCTTATATCAGCTCGCTGGAAGATTTCATACTCAAAGATCTTTATCTCGATTTTATAGAACTGTTACTGATTTATGGATGCATCATCGGGGTGGTCATATTTATCCGCCCACATGTAAACAGATCGAGAAAAGAGCGTCACGTACGCAGTAAAATGAACTGGACGTTCCATCTGGCGCTGGTCTCTGGATTGTTGCTGGTTTGCTCCAAAATCTACAACGTAACCAAGAAGAGTCCGACCGACTTCTACGTCCTCCATCAAACAAGGGGGACTGCCATCACCGTTGCCAATGATTCTAAAGCAGTTTTATTTACAAATCTCGCAAGACAGGATCAATACTGGCGTGAAAAGAGCATGACGCGATTGCAATCAATGGAATTGCTGAGGGATAAGGAGGTGGATCGCAAAAATCTAATCAACCTAATTCAATTCCAGAATCAGCAGTTAGTGGTCGTTGACTCGACCGGGATTTACCACAGTAGTATTAAAAACACCCCAGTTTTACTTTCTCACTCGCCTAGAATCCATTTACAGCGATTGATAGATTCCCTACAACCCAACGCCATAATTAGCGACGGCTCCAACTATCGCAGTTTTGTGCAGCGGTGGGAAGAAACTTGTGATGTCTCGGGCATACCATTTTATAATACGTATGAGGATGGAGCTGTGGATATCACGCAGTTAAACGCCGAATTGCCGTAGATGATGATCCAGATGTTTGTAGAAAAGCTGGTGCCATTCTGCGCTGGTCAGATTCCCAAAACTATGTGATTCCAACCCATCAAAACGCTGTTCTCCCAGTTCTTCGGTTTTCTGGATGTGGTTGATCAATCTGGTTTTCTCTAGTTCAAAATCCTGCTCGTCAGCCACTAGAAAGGCTTTTGCAGTGCGGCCATTTTTTGGATACGGCTTTTCAGAGACCACCATGCGTTTGACAAAGGTTTTTAGGATCCATTTCATCAAACCTTTGGATCGTGGGTGTTTATCCGTAAAAACCATTTCATAGGTAACATTGCAATGTGCCAGCATCTGGGCGACATTCATCTTTCCCCACTGCGGCTGGGAATCTGGTGATAGATGATTAATGCGATTGATCAGAGTGGTAGTCGTTTCTGGGTGGAAAATGTTTTTCATGGGGACAAGATAATTCTTGCGCATGTTTTTTAAGTAAAGTTGTTTTCACTTCTGTAGTATAACCCGAGCATCAAACTCAAGTCAAAATTTGCGCTGTCTGTGGGATCGAACTTTTGACTTAACTTTGAAATATGCAGATTCTTAAAGACCACATGCCCGAATTCAAAATGCTATGTGAACAGCACGAGGTCGATAAGATTTATCTGTTCGGTTCTGCTGTGGGTGCTGGTTTTACTGATCAGAGTGATATCGACTTGTTAGTTAGGTTCAAAAAATTTGATCTTGCCAGGTATTTTGATAATTATCTGAGTTTTAAAGAAAGTCTGAAAACACTTCTGGGGCGAGATGTTGATTTAACTGAAGAGCAAACTTTAAAGAACCCTATCCTCATCAAGTCGATTGAGAATTCAAAAAAATTGATTTATGGATGAACAAATCCTTAAATGGATTTATGACATAGCATTTTCAATTGAAGAAATTGAAAATTTCGTTCGACCTGTAAATAGCAACTTCTTTGAATATCAGAAAAACGTAATGCTCAAACGAGCGGTCGAGCGTAATCTTGAGATAATAGGCGAGGTAATGAACAGAATAATAAAAAAAGATCCTGATTTAGCAAAAAGAATTACTAGCTCACGGTCAATAATAGGTTTACGCAATCAGATCATACATTCCTATGACAACATTTCAGATGAAAATATCTGGTCTATAGTGACTGCACATATACCAAAACTGAAATTTGAAATTACTGATATAATTAAAATACATGATCTGGATCATTCTGATGGCTAGACTACTACTGTAACCTGTACTCAAACCCTTTCTGGTAATCACTCCACTGCTTGCCGGTTCTGATGGATTTGTAGGTGTCGTCACTTAGCATGGTGATGTAGATCTCAAGCTTGCGGGCGTCCATTTTACCAGGCACGGGGTTGATCACGTTACCCCGCTCATCAAAGAATACCAGCGTGGGATATTCCATGATGCCTAGATATTCTGCAAACTGATGTTGTGCGTTTTTGTTCCGGCGTTTATCTGGATTTAAGTATTCCTTCCCTTTGTAGGTGACGGGTGTCGTGCCCTCTGCGTCCAGTGCAACCGGATAATAGTTTTTGTTGATGTAGGTGGCGATGTCCGCTTTCGCGAAAGCGTACTTATCCATCCACTTACAGTTGCTGCACCAGTCTGTGTAAGACTTGAGCAGGATCTTGCGTGGCTCCTCTTTCTGTGCAGCGAGTGCCTCATCCATACTCATCCAGTTGACCTGCGCGCTTGAAAAAAGCGGGACCAAAAAGAGTACGGCAAACAAATACTTCATAATACCAAATTTACAATTGTCCAGAAACAAAAAACGCACCGTTTTTAGGCGGTGCGTTTTCTTAATAGTACTGAGGAAAGAATTATGGATTTTGAAATTCTAATCTAAAGCTACCATCTGTAAGTGTGTAAGCAATGTTATCATTAATATCATAAAGGTTAATATTATTGAAAACACCTTCAACTTCAACAGTAGAACGACCGAAAGCACCTGCGCCTAATGGTGTAACATTAGTTACTTCAAAGGTAGAATTGTTATGTGGATAAGGTGTTTGAGTTCGAGAGTAAGAGCTGTAAAAATCACCTATGCCGTTGCTATCTACAGGATCCCCGTAGGTAATCCCAGCGACAATTTCATTTGCAGCTTGATAATCAAACTCAGCCACTGGAAATACACCCTCGACAAAATATTCTTGAAAGTTTGCAAAATCACCACCGAAACATGCATTGCTATCGCCATAGGCCGCTGCTAGTCCCATCAAATGGACTGCCCAGGATTCGCCCGTAGAATTGAATTCACTTTTGGATATACTCCCTCTGTAATTGGGCTCACAGTCACCGCCTAGACTTATTGTGGCTTCACCACCACCTGTAAGAATATCTGTACTCATATTAGTTGCAAAGAAAACTTCTTGACCATCTACTTTGGCTTTAAAAAATAACCCCTCGGTCAAAGGAAGGCTTATAGGGTCGATTGCACTACTATCATCATCAGACGAACAACTGAATAGTAATAAAGTTAAAACGAAGAGAAACGAAAGTTTATTAATGGTCATAGGAAAATATTTTGCGCAATATTAACAAGATATATCTTATAGAGCAACATTCCCACTACTAGTTTAAAACAACTTAAGTTTATATGTTAGTATCGTTTTGTACTCAACGTAAATATTCATTTGGTTGGGTTATAGCTAACTCCATTGAGTTTTTTTGACTGAAAACCAATTCCTACGCACCGTTCTTAGGGTAGCTGTTTTAGAAGGTTTTGGTCATGAATTTGATATAGGTTTAAAATTGCTGCAACCAGACTCTGAAACTCCCATCCTCGACAAAATGCGACGGGCTGCCGTTCTCATCATAAAGAGTTATGTTGTCAAAAATCCCCTCTACTTCTATTACGATAAGTCCACCCTCCAAAACTTTTTCTCCTGATTTTAGAATTTCAAATGTAGAGTTAGGTTGTGGATATGGATTTTGTGTAAGGGAATATGAGGTTGCGCTAGGGCCTGGGAATTCTCGCCCAAATGTGGCAATAAGAGAAATACCGCCTGTAAGTCTGGAGTCTAATCTCTGATGAGTCTGGTTAACTGGAATACTTCCAACTGGAAAATAATCTTTGAAATTATTTAGATTAGGATTTGTACAGGCATCTAAATCACCATAGGCGCGAGCTGCACCATTAAAAACTATGAAGATGCCACCTCCAGAATTGTTTCTTAGACCCCCGCCATAGGCAGGGTCACAATCACTACCGACCGTAATATTTGATTGAAAAGATCCATAATTATAACTTCCAGGAGAATGGTTGATGACGTGTGAGAAATTTTCACCGTTTACTATTGCTTCTACAAAAACACCGTTAGGAAAGTCAAAAGTTCTGGGCGCAGGAGGTAAGGGTGATGCATCGTCTGAAGATGAACAAGCAGCAAAACTTAGAAGAATTATCAGGTAAAAAGTAAATGGACGCAGGTTTGCTTTTTTCATTTGAAAGTAAATTTCGCGTGATATTTTTGTAAAAATAACTGTAAGTCAGGGAATTTGAATTCTCAGCTGGTAAAACGCACCGTTTTTAAGCGGTGCGTTTTTGATCTTCAGATTTATTTTATCTGATTCCGTGCATTTTTTTAAGTAAGGTTTTATTGAGCAGCAAGAGCACTAGTCCCGCGCAAATGGGTATGGCAGTAAAGATCAAAAAGAAACCGCTTAAGCCCACTTCTTCAGCAATAGGCTCAATGTAGGAGCCTGTCAGACCTCCAGCAAAATTTGCGATAAAGTTTGCGACAAAAAATACTCCAAACATCAAGCCGACCAAACGCACCGGGGCCAATTTTGAAACATAACTCAAACCTACAGGTGAGATACATAGCTCGCCCAGTGTATGCAGTAAATATGCGCCTATAAGCCAAAACATACTCACACTAGCCGTAGTGGCGCCATTTGGGATACTGGATGCGCCGTATGAAAGCACTGCAAATCCTAGGCCTAGCAATATAAGTCCTAAAGCAAACTTGACAGGCCCACTATGCAACCAACTAATATTTTTAGACCACAATTTGCTGAAAAGTGGTGCAAGACAAATAATAAACAGACTATTGAAAATCTGGAACCATCCCGCAGGCACTTCATTGCTGTCTGCTACAAACTGCTTATAAAGCATGAATCCTATCAAAGCCCAAACCCCGATAAACCCCAAGCCTAAAATCAGATTTCCGGTAGAAAATCTACTAAAGGTAACCCTGAATAGCTTTAAAAGCACCCAAGTAAGCAGTAGCATAGGTACAACGTTCAACACAGCATTTATGATTGAAAACAACTGCGCTTGATCATCTACAAGACTACGATCCGTGTAATCCAGAGCGAAAATTGTCATAGATCCACCAGCTTGTTCAAATGCCCACCAGAAGAACACTATGAAGAAGCTCAAGACCATAATTACCCAGACACGGTCACGCTCTATCTTACTTAATAAGGGATCTGACACGATCCAGCCTACAAAACCGATTACTGCCGCTAGAATTATGGGAGGCATCATTTCTCGCGAAAAGGTCTGAAGCGCATTTGCCTGTTCCTCACCAAAAAAACTTATCAACCCATAAACGATACCCGCTATTACAAGGCCGATGACACCCCACTTGATGGCACGACTCTTATCAGTGGATTGCGTGGGGATGGTGCTTTTACCCTTGCTGGCTAGATCATCATCAATTACCTGATCTTCATAGTGCACTGCCACGGGACTTTCGCCAGGTTCGACCTGAACTGCCTCATAGTCTGGATGAGATGGCGGCAAGCCTATATTACCAAAAATCTTTTGTGTAAAGAAAAACTGCAGTAATCCTACCAGCATAAATATCCCCGCAAGCCCAAAGCCTAGAGAATAACTGATCTGTTCACCGTAATAGCTACAAAGCCCAATTCCCAGAAAGGCGCCGGCATTAATACCCATATAGAATATTGTATAAGCACCATCCTTCATATCTGGATTTTTGGCATACATATTCCCGACGATAGAAGAAATGTTGGGCTTAAAAAGACCATTTCCTAAAATTAAAAGCAGTAATCCCAAATAAAATGAATAGGAAGTTTCAATGGCCATACTGGCGTGGCCCAAGGTCATTATAAGAGAACCTAACAGCACGGCTTTTCTATAGCCTAGGAGTTTGTCTGCCAAAATACCACCGATCATCGGTGTGAAGTAAACAAATCCAGTATATATCCCGTAGAGCGCTAGCGCATCAGCTCGCGACCATTGGTCGTCAAAAGCAACCTCCACCAGAAATACCACCAGAAGAACTCTCATCCCATAGTAGGAAAATCGCTCCCACATTTCTGTAAAGAACAGTACAAATAACCCAGATGGGTGACCTAGAACGGTTTTTTGATTTGTGGCAGAACCACCAAATTTATAAGCGGGTACACTCATGTTTTAAATATTAGTTTACAATTTTTCTTTAATAAAATCCGTCATCTTGTTATACAGGTGGATGCGGGTGTTGCCACCATAGATGCCGTGGTTCTTGTCTGGATAGATCGCCCAGTCAAATTGTTTGTTTGCCTGTACCAGCGCCTCAATCATCAGCATTGTATTTTGCACGTGTACATTATCATCTGCGCTACCGTGGATGAGGAGGTAATCGCCTTTCAGTTTTTCTACATGGTTGATCGGGCTGTTCTCGTCATAGCCACTCGCGTTTTCTTGCGGTGTGGTCATATAGCGCTCTGTATAAATCGTATCGTAGAACCTCCAGTTAGTCACTGGGGCAACGGCAATTGCGGTGCTGAAAACATCGTTTCCTTTTAGAATACAATTGGAGCTCATGAACCCGCCATAACTCCAGCCCCAGATGCCTATGCGATCTGCGTCTACGTAGTCCATGGCACCCAGTTTTTTGGCAGCGGCGATCTGGTCTTCCACTTCAAATTTGCCCAGCTCCTTTTGGGTAATTTTTTTAAAGTCGGCACCCATATAACCTGTTCCGCGGCCATCCACGCAGGCGATGATATAGCCATCGTTTGCCAGCATACTGTGCCAGAAGTCATTTGCACCGTACCAGCTGTTGCTTACCTGTTGTGATCCAGGACCACTGTACTGGAACATCAATACGGGATATTTTTTACTTGGGTCAAAGTCCAGTGGCTTCATCATCCACATGTTCAACTCATTGCCATTCACGTTGATGGTGCTGAATTCCTTTTGCGATATCTTATAACCATCCAGCGTTTTTTTAAGCCCATCGTTATCCTGAATCATGCGGATCCGGTTGCCGGTCTTGGCATCGTTCAGTGTGTAAACTGGTGGGGTAGTGGCACTGGACAGTGTGTTGATATAGTAGGTGAAATCTGCGCTAAAGGATGCATCATTAGTTCCCACGAGGCTAGAAAGCTTCTTCTTTCCCTTTCCATTCAGCTTGATGGAATATACGCTGCGGTTGATGCTACCATCTTCCGTGCTCTGGTAGTAGATGCGCTTTTGCTTTGGGTCATAACCGTAGTAGGAAGTTACGTCCCAGTCACCGCTGGTGATTTGGCTTTTTTCTTTCCCGTTGCTATCATATAAGTAGATATGGCGTCGATTGTCTTTTTCACTTGTCCATAAAAAACTACCGTCATCCAGGAATGTAAGATCATCAGTCACATCTACGTACGCGGCGTCTTTTTCGGTAAAGGCAATTTTTGACTCACCTTTTCTATCCACGTAATAAAAATCCAGCTGATCCTGATGGCGGTTCAGCACCTGGGCGGTCAGTACGCCGGTGGGCGCATAATTGAGTCGGGCAATGTAGAACTCATCGTTTTTGTTGAGGTTGATGGGTTTACGCTTTCGCGAAAGCAAATCATACACATGCAGCCCTACCACCGAATTTTTCTCACCCGCTTTGGGATATTTGAACACATACGGATATTGATACAAGTCCTGACCGTAAACGTCCATGGAAAATTCTGGCACCTCGCGCTCGTCAAAAGATAGGAAAGCAATCTGCTCCCCATCTGGACTCCACTGGAAAGCCTGAACGATGGCAAACTCTTCTTCATACACCCAATCGCTCACCCCATTGATAAGCTCATTAGGCACCCCATCATCTGTCACTTGCACCGTCTCGCCAGTCGCGAGATTCTTGTAGTACAGGTTGTTCTCAAAAACGTATCCCACCTTGCTACCATCTGGCGAAAACGCCGGGCTGCGCACCAGATCCTCCCGCAATTGTCCTAGGGTTTTATCATTCAGATCATAGATATGCACCATGCGGTTTGCACTGCGACGGAATATGGGCTCGCGCTCAGATATGATCATCACCTTTTGCTCATCATCGCTCAGAATATAGTTCCTAATGGGCAGTTCCACGTCTGTACTGGAAACCAGCGTTCCTACCTTTTCACCGGTACGGTAACTATATTTATCGACAGACTGTGTGCGGTCACGGTTGTAGTTGAGCACGAGGTAGTGCTTGCCGTCATTCATGGATCGCAGCGACTGCAACCCCTCCGTGCGGAATTTCCCCGTATAAATATCTTCTACCGTAATGTTTTGCTGGGCAATAACGCCCGCGCTGGCCATAAGAAAGACCACGAGCCATAGGCTTCTGAACTGCATAAAATGTGTTTGCAAAGTTTGAGTTCAAGTTTACTAAATAATTCCCAAAGAAACGCTCTTTGCCACCAGTTTCTGCAAGAAATGCCCATGAAGCAATCGGTATATTTGCCCATTAACCTATTCATTATGGCAGGCAGTGTAGCTGGATTCTCCCGTCTCACAAAATCAGAGAAAATTGACTGGCTGGTAAGCAACCATCTAGCAGATGATGCACAGACCAGGAACGTGCTGGAACAGTACTGGAACAGCGATCAGCAATTGCAGGAGTTGCACGATGGCTTCAGCGAGAATACGGTGAGTAATTTTTACCTGCCCTACGGCCTGGCGCCTAACTTTTTGATTGATGGTAAGATAACGACCATTCCCATGGCGATAGAGGAGAGTAGCGTGGTTGCCGCTGCCAGTAAGGCCGCAAAATTCTGGATGAATCGCGGTGGTTTTAAGACCCAGATCATGGGAACTGAAAAAGTGGGTCAGGTGCATGTTATGTACCACGGGTTGACTAGTGAGATGGAAGCATTTTACGCTTTCGCGAAAGCGTACCTCCTACAATCCATAGAATCCATTAATGCCAGCATGAAAAAACGTGGCGGCGGCTTGCAAACACTTGAACTGGTGGACAAGACCAAAAGCCTGGCAGGTTATTATCAGCTGCACGCGACATTTGAAACGCGGGATGCCATGGGGGCAAACTTTATTAACAGCACCCTGGAGCAACTGGCTGCCACACTGGAGGAGAAAGCACAGGAATATCAGGGATTCAGCGCAGAAGAACCACAGGTTGTGATGAGTATTTTGAGCAACTATGTTCCCAACTGCCGGGTGCAGGTGCAGGTAGATTGTGATCTGGAAGAACTGGGTGAGATCAACGGCGTTCCTGCCAGCGAGTTTGTAAAAAAGTTCATTCAGGCAGTCGAGATCGCTACCATCGAGCCATACCGCGCCGTCACTCACAATAAGGGAATCATGAATGGTATAGACGCCGTGGTCATTGCTACAGGTAATGATTTCAGAGCCGTAGAGGCTGGCGTACACGCTTATGCCGCTAGAGACGGGCAATACCGCAGTCTAACTAAAGCAAGTCTTACAAACAATAAATTCAAATTTGAGGCAGAATTTCCACTCGCACTGGGAACGGTGGGCGGTCTTACATCGCTGCACCCGCTTTCAAAATTGAGCATGCAAATTCTAGGAAACCCCACCGCAGAGGATTTGATGCGGGTTACCGCCGTGTGCGGCCTAGCGCAAAATTTTGCTGCCCTGCATTCACTGGTAACGACGGGCATCCAGAAAGGCCACATGAAGATGCACCTCAATAACATGCTGGAACAGATAGGAGCTACCAAAACTGAAAAGAAACAAATCATTGACAGCCTGGGAAGTCAGACTCCCGGCTATGCAGTTTTAAAAGAACTGCTTCAAAAGATCAGGTCTTAAAATTCTAATCTCATTTACTGCGAGAGCTACTGAGCGATAAGATGTAAGGTCGGTTTATAGTGAACTTACTATTCACCATCCTGTTGTACACTTGAGCAGTCTGTTTGCGGGATGATATTCCTGATACGATCGGGCATGGACGGTTTGCCCCACTCATTATAGAATTTTAGCCGAGTGTCCATCTGGTAGTGATTCTCAAAATTTTGCTGGATTTTTTTATAGACCCAAGGTTCTGCATTTACTGCAATCTGACGTCTCCTGAGAGAAAACGTCTGCAAGTTGATGGCAATTTCATCAGATTTGGGTGAGCGGTCGCGGGATTCTGGTAAGTCGATTTTTTTAGGTAAAATCAACTCTGCAAATAGCACATCGCCTGAATACAGTTGGAAACCCATATTGCTCCATCCTGGCATTGTCAAACTAAATGATGGTATCAGAAAGAAAAAAACCAGCAGCGGAATCAGAGCAATTTTGCTACTAGCGAGAATATTTCTAGGATTGATAGGTTTTAAGTTCATGAATAATAGGACAGCTATCATAATTAAATTCCACGGCCAGACAATTAAATTCCAGCTCGCCTTAAATGGTCCCAGTTTCCAGAGCAACAACAAATGAATACTGATCAAAATGACTGTGCTGACGCGTCGCGTTTTTTTAAACAATAAACCCAGACCTGCCAATACTTCTATCGCCGGGGTAATATAAGAGATGGACTTGGGAATTTCTGTTCCCAGCGAGTAAAACCAAATATGTGGTAAAATCTGACTGTAAAATCCATTATTAAATTTATGCAACCCGCTAAAAATGTATATGCCACTCGCCAAAACCATCAGTCCCACCGGCAAAGATTTCTTAAAAAAGCACAAACAGTAAACAATGCCCAGATAGCAAATAAAATAGGGGGTTACCCTATTTATATCTAGCATCACAAAAACCAGATACGCGGCAAGACCTGTGTAGAACCAGGATCTGCCCCGTTTCCAAGTTGCGATCAGAACAACCAGAAAGAAAACAACACCAACTGAAAAGAGTATCCAATCCTGTTCAACTGAAAAAAGCGCTACGGTAAATAAAGGATCATTAGAAGTGAAAGCATCATAACCTATAACGAAAGTCGATATCCAGACCAGACTAAAAAAAATGGCAAGCCATCGTTCATTTGAAACCTGGCTTACCATACTATTATTTCAACAGATGTATTGAGGGAAATTTCTAATTGATAATCATAGGATTAAGACCTATCGTAGTAATGCTTGTACTCTTGACCACTCACGATTTTTAAAATATCCTGCGCAAGTGACTCGCGTGGGCGCTCTACATAGCGACCTATCTCACTACCATTTTTATAAAAAATAAAAGTAGGAACACGTATCACGTTATAGCCTGAAACTAGTTCCACGGGCTGTTTTTTAGTTCTATCCACTGTTATCATGGTGAGGTCGTCATAATCAAATCCTACTTTATCCATTAACTTATAAAACTGAGGGGTTTCCCTTTTTGAATCGCCACACCAGGTTCCCATATATGCCCGCACGGTAACACCGTCCATCTCTTCTTTCAAAGAATTGACAATGCTTTGATCTGGAGTGTAGGATTCATATTTGGGAGTGAACCATGAACTATAAGGTGCCTGTTGAAAAGCCCATATTGTATGAACACCCGTCAGGTTTCCAGATGCATCCTTGTTAAGCGTGCGATCTTCCATTTCTTTTTCAACGGTTTCTGTCTCTGTGGTCTTACTGGAAGTACTGCTGGTGCTACTAGCAGATTTTTGTGAGCTACACGCCATCAGTGCGACAGCGGCAAAAAGGTAGATGATTTTTTTCATGGTTCTAAAATAGTGATTTTTGAGTCATTTCCTCAGGTTGATCCACGCCCATTAATTTCAGGATGGTAGGAGCAATGTCTCCCAGTATTCCAGGTTTCACAGATTTGACTTCTTTATCAACCATGATGATGGGAACTGGATTTGTCGTATGAGCGGTATTTACGCTGCCATCTGCATTGATCATCACCTCGCAATTGCCGTGATCTGCAATGACGATCGTCGTATAATCTTGCTCGTTTGCGGCTTCTATTACTTTCTTTGCCGCCTGATCTACCGCCTCACAGGCGGCAACAGCTGCTTCCATGGAACCTGTGTGTCCTACCATGTCTGGGTTGGCAAAATTCAGGCAAATAAAATCGGCGCTCTGCTGGTTGATTTCAGGGATGATTTTATCGGTGACACAGTTGATCGACATTTCAGGTTGTAGATCGTAGGTGGCAACTTTAGGTGAGTTGCACATGATTCTGTTTTCGTGGTCAAATGGCTCTTCCCTACCACCGTTGAAGAAAAACGTCACATGCGGATATTTCTCGGTCTCAGCGATTCTAATCTGCTTTTTCCCAGCCTTGCTCAGCACTTCGCCTAAGGTATTTTTGAGATTGTCTTTGGTAAATATCACGTCGATGCCTTTGTAGCTTTCATCGTATGTCGTCATTGTGACATATTTCAAATCCAGCCTGCGGGTGCCACTATCCGGGTAGTCCTGTTGAGATAGCATCTGTGTGAGCTCGCGCCCACGGTCTGTACGGTAGTTGAAAAAGATAACCACGTCACCCTCCTCAATCGTAGCAACTGGTTCAGTCCCATTAAGCATCACGATGGGATCGATAAACTCATCTGTAATATCATTGTCATAACTCAGCTGGATGCTCTCTAGTGCGTCATGTGATGGCGCGCCCATTCCTTGCGTAAGTAGGTTATAGGCTTTGGCAACACGTTCCCAGCGCTGGTCGCGATCCATGGCGTAATAGCGACCTATGATGCTGGCCAGTTGCGCGGGTTTGCCTTTGATGTGTTTGAGCAAATCTTCAATAAATCCCTTTCCTGATTTTGGATCTACATCACGACCATCAGTAAATGCATGAATAAATAGATGCCCGCAGCCTTGTTCAATAGCAATATCGATCAATGTTTTTAAGTGATCAATGTGGGCATGCACGCCACCATCAGATACTAGTCCCAGAAAATGAACTTCTTTATTTTCCGCTTTCGCATGAGCGAGTGCATCCACCAGCACCTGCTCATCTTTAAGCGTGTCGTCTTGAATGGCTTTGTTGATTTTGGCAAGATCCTGATAAACAATACGACCGGCGCCCAGGTTCATGTGACCCACCTCGCTGTTGCCCATTTGCCCATCTGGCAATCCCACATGCTCGCCATCAGTGCGCAAAGTGGCATGCGGATAATTCTCATAGAGGCTGTCAATAAACGGGGTTTTTGCCTGTGCGACGGCGCTCACGGCTGGATCTTGGGTGATTCCCCAGCCGTCTAGAATCATTAATATTGTTTTCTTATTCAAACCATTTCATTTAAAGGCTAAGGTACAATTCAAACAACAGATTTTTAATCATCACTCTATCGCCTGCGCAATCATCCAGCCGCCCGTCCAGGCATTCTGGAAATTAAACCCGCCTGTGATTGCATCTATATTAAGGACTTCGCCCGCTAGATAGAGGTTGTCATGAACTTTAGATCCGAAAGTTTTAAAATTGATTTCCTTCAGTTCCACGCCACCGGCGGTGACAAATTCTTCCTTGAACGTGCTTTTTCCATCCACTCGATAAACGCTTGCAGTCAGCACCTGGGTCAGTATTTCCAATTGTTTGTTGGACACATCTGCCCAGCTAAGATCGGTTGCAAGCTGGCTAGCGGCAAGGTCTTGCCAGAGTCGTTTAGGCAGATTGAACGGGCTGTCATTGATAATCTGCTTTCTGCTGCTATCGCGTTTTACTTTGAGAGATGCTAGGCAATCGGAGGCTGTTATGTAATTGAGCCAATTGATCACTAGGTCAAATTTATAGCCGCAATCGTGTAGTTCCCGCGCTCCCCAGGCGCTCATCTTTAAGATGGCCGGGCCTGAGAATCCCCAGTGGGTGATGAGTAGCGGCCCTTCTGATTCTAGTTTCAATAGTGGGATTTCAACTCGAGCCTCTAGCGCGATCCCAGCTAATTCAGTAATAGTTTTTTCCACTAGATTGAATGTGAACAGCGATGGAACGGCAGGGGTGATCGTGTGACCCAGTTGCTCTAAAAGATTCCACATTTTGGGACTGCTCCCCGCGGTAACTACCAGATTTGTAGCAGAAAAATATTGGGTTGAGGTTTTACATGACCAGCCCGCATCGTTCTTTTCAATCTGCTGCACGTTGCTTTTGAGGTGTATGTCGATGTTATGCTTTCGCGAAAGCGTCATAAAACAATCCACAATGCTAGAGGACGAGTTACTGATAGGAAACATCCTCCCGTCTTCCTCGATCTTGAGTTCCACACCTCTTTCTTCAAACCAGGCGACCGTATCGCCTGTCATGAAGGTGTGGAATGGCCCCAGCAATTCCCGCTGCCCACGCGGGTAACTGCGGCTGAGCTCGCGTGGTTCAAATTGTGCGTGGGTCACGTTGCAGCGGCCGCCACCAGAAATGCGCACCTTATTGAGCACCTCGCCACCTCGTTCCAAAATCGCAATGCGATGGCCGGGCAGCCGCTCTGCCAGGTTGATCGCCGTAAAAAAGCCAGCCGCCCCACCGCCTATAATAAGCGTATCGTAATGGTGGCTACTCATTGATTTCTTTTGGTTTGGGATAGCAGCAGTAATATTTCACGGTTTTTAGATTGAGCGCCTTAAAACTTTTCTCATTCCCCACGCGGGTAAATTCGACAACTTTATTGTTTTTAGTCAGAATATTGATAGGTTCCAGATCGCTATAGGCAATGTTGCTCACAACGCCAGAGAAAACAAAATAGGCAGCCTCTTGATCTGTGATGTGATACTGGTCTTTGAGTTTATCGATGCGTTTTTGGATTTTTTCCTGTGCGATAGGTTTTTTGGTGAACTTGATTTTGAGCAGCTCGCGGTGCAGGAGCATTCTGCATAATTCTCTCAATACAAAATCATCGTGATTCAGGCATTGCTTTAAAGTCATGATCACGTCGCTATCGTCCAGCAGTGCAAAGCGATGGATAATATTCGGATCCTTAAAATCCAGATCATCGTGGGTAAGGAAAAAATGCAGATTATCGGTAGCGGGCACGTTTACACCCTTTTCATCCAACTCTTTAATGCGCTGTAACACGGATTGTAACAAATGTTCTGCACCTATACCGGTTTTGTGTAGATAGACCTGCCAGTACATGAGCCGCCGCCCAGATAGGAAATTTTCAACGCTGTAGATTCCCTTTTCCTCAACGACCAGTCTATCATCAACCACATTAAGCATACTTATCAATCGCTGGGAATTAATATCGCCTTCAACAACTCCCGTGTAAAAGCTGTCCCGTTTTAGGTAGTCCAGGCGGTCAATGTCCAGCTGACTAGAAACTAGATCCAGCATAAATGGGCGGTGATATTCACCTTTGAAGATCTGAATGGCCAGCGTTAAACTGCCGTTAAACTCGGCATTGAGATTTTCCATAAAACACAAGGAAAGATCCTCATGGGTAGCGCCGGTTACAATTTGATGTTCCAGTGCGTGGGAATAGGGGCCGTGTCCTATATCGTGTAACAAGATTGCTTTGTAGAGGCCATCTTCCTCTTGATCTGATATTTTAACCCCTTTGTTTCTAAGGGTTTGAACAGCCTTGATCATCAATGAGAGGCAGCCCAGCGCATGGTGAAAACGGGTATGGTGCGCACCTGGATACACCAGATAACTCAGCCCCATTTGCGTCACTCTCCTCAATCGCTGGAAGTAGGGATGCTCGATAATCTGAAAAACCTCCTCGCTGGGCACTGAAATAAATCCGTAAATGGGATCGTTTAAAATTTTAAGTTTGTTCTGTGCCTTCAATACAGGTGCGTTTCCCACAAAAGTAAACTATGGCAGCATTTAAGATATTATGGGTAGATGACGAGGTCGATCTACTCAAACCACATATTATTTTCTTAAACAACAAGGGTTACGAGGTGGATACACGTGTAAGCGGGACTGAGGCTATTGAGGCCATAGACGAGACTTCCTACGATATCGTCTTGTTGGATGAAAACATGCCCGGCCTTACAGGTCTGGAAACCCTGCACGAGATAAAGGAGAAACAAGCAAACCTCCCGGTGATCATGATTACCAAAAGCGAGGAGGAAATGATCATGGAAGAGGCGATAGGTTCAAAAATTGCCGATTACCTGATCAAGCCCGTAAATCCTAACCAGATTCTATTATCACTCAAAAAGAACCTGGATCACAATCGCCTGGTCAATGAGAAAACCACCAGCGATTACCAGCGTGAGTTCAGAAAGATCGCCATGGATATGTCCATGGTCAATAGCTATGAGGAGTGGGTGCAACTGTATCACCGTCTGATCTACTGGGAACTGGAACTGGAAGATGTCGATGACCCGGGAATGTTTGAAATCCTGACTACCCAGAAAGCAGAGGCAAATCAGCAATTCGGGAAATTTGTTGATCGCAATTATCCAGGCTGGTTTGATGATGAGGAGGAGGCACCCGTTTTGAGTCATACGCTGTTCAAGCGGTTAGTCGTGCCGCATCTTCAACAAAAAGATCCAGTGCTGCTCGTTGTAGTGGATAACCTGCGCTATGACCAGTTCAAGGTGTTTGAAAACCTGATCAACAATTACTATAAAAAGAGTAGTGAGGAAACCTATTGCTCCATTTTACCTACTGCGACCCAGTATGCGCGCAATGCCATTTTCTCTGGATTAATGCCAGAAGATATGAAAAAACGCCATCCAAATTATTGGAAAGATGATACAGAAGATGGCGGGAAAAACATGCATGAGAATGACTTCCTCACTGCGCAATTGCAAAGGCTGCGTCTAGATATCAAGCATCAGTACCATAAAATCACCAATGAGAACAACGGTCGCAAGCTGGCAGAAAACTTCAAATCCCAGAAAGACAACGATCTTACCGTAGTGGTTTACAATTTTGTGGATATGCTGTCCCACGCAAAAACCGAAATGGAAGTAATCAAGGAACTCGCTAGTACAGATAAATCGTATAGATCGCTCACGTTGAGCTGGTTCAAGAACTCACCGCTTTTTGATATCATCCAGCGTGCGCAGCAGCTAGGTTTTAAATTGATTCTAACTACTGATCATGGAACCATTAACGTGACCAGTCCCAGCAAAGTCATAGGCGATAAAAATACGAGTTTGAATTTACGTTATAAGACTGGTCGTAGCCTCACGTATGAAGATAAAGATGTGCTGGCTGCCAGGGATCCCAGCACAATAAAACTTCCCAAAATTTATATGAGCAGCAGCTATATTTTTGCCAAGGGAGACCTCTTTTTTGCCTATCCAAATAACTTCAACCACTACGTGAGTTATTACCGCAACACCTATCAGCACGGCGGCGTCTCGCTGGAAGAGATGTTGATACCCTTTGCCGTTTTTGACCCTCGATAAATGGAGATTACCTATAGCTTACAGGAATTGGATAAAGTAGCAGAAGAGGTTCTCGCTTTCGCGAAAGCGAAAACATTACTATTCAAGGGACAAATGGGTGCTGGTAAAACAACGCTGATCAAGGCCATGTGTCATCAACTGGGAGTAACTGATGAGGTTTCTTCTCCCACTTTTTCGCTGGTTAATGAGTATAGCGGTAAAGCAGACGTATTACATTTCGACCTCTACAGGGTGGAATCTACTGAGGAATTATATGATATCGGGTTTGAGGACTACTTAGATCGGGCTGGTTTTAAATTCATCGAGTGGCCAGAACACGCGACGGAGTTTTTGGACGAGTATCAGACCATCAGTATTGAAAATATCGATCCAGAAACAAGGCGATTGATTATAAGTTGAGTTTTTGAGCCAGAACTTATCGTCAATCAGCTATGGTTTTTTTTCTGGGCTTTTTGAAATTATGCTTACCCGCTAGGGAAGTTTACACTGAGCCTGTCGAAGTGCGAAAGCAAAATAATTATCATCATCGTTTCAACGCAAAATGGCCGGTAGCTTCTGCCTGTACGCCATTGTCATCATATTGAATCTTAAACCAGTAATCACTGCCAGGTAGAGGTTGTCCATTTGAATTACCGTCCCATCCAGCACTATCTGCACTAATCTGCTTTACCAGCTTGCCGTAGCGGTCAAAGATATAAAGCTGGGTGTTAGGGAACTGGCTGCCACCCACAATGTTCCAGCGATCATTGAATCCATCACCATTAGGTGTGAAGAAATCTGGATAACCGAAGACAAATACATCTATGGTTACCTCACCACATCCAGACGCTTCCCTGATGGAGACTGTGTGTGGTCCTGGTTGGATATTTTCAAACAGACCATCTGTGACATAAGGGCCGTCGTCTAGTCTGAACAAATAATTGCCATCGCTGTTTACCGTAGCTTGCACGTTATGAGTTTTGTCATAATTCTCACTCAGTACGCTGACGTCATAATTTTCTGGTAAACCTATAGAACGCACATTTGTAGTAGCCATCCCGACGCAGCCTGTCATACTATCAATGGCTTCAACCTCATAATTTCCTATCTCCGTTGCGAGGTAATCGGCATCTGTTGCATCTGTGATTGCCTGTCCATCAAGGAACCACTGGAAAGTGAATAATCCAGGATCCAACCCTGTCGTGAGTTCTACAGGTCCTTGTAACAACTCGCCACCTGGTCCAACACAAAGTACAAACTGATTGAATAACTGCGGTTCCGGTAGTTCATTAAACAAGAGGTTCAGCGTCGTGAAGTTTACACATTCTGTTATATCGCTGTCCACACGTACAAAAAGAACCGTGTCATCTTCATACACAAACGGTGTAGATACCTCGTTTGTCTGGTTGATTGCATCATCATCTGTAGTGTAAAAAGAGATGCTTGTGTCTGGTTCCCCTTGAGTGATCTCTGTCTCAAATTGTAACAGATCAATACTTATCGTACCATCGCCACTATCACAATCCTCAAATTCATCAGGCATCATTGCTGTAGGTGCCCCTATAGTCTCGATCTGGAATGTTCCAATGTTAAAACTTCCGGTATCGTCAAATTCTATGCGATAATGGATCGTTTGTGGGTCACTCGTATTATCGTATGAGTCAGGATCCAACTCGTTAATCGCATTTTCTGCATTATTTTGTGATTCATAGTAGGTGATGGTGACATCCGTCTGGTTGTTGCGCAACTCTGCGTTGTTTTCGCTGAGCTGGAATGAAGCCACATTATCTTCATCCTGATCACATTCAATTAATGTGGTTCCAGTAATTGCATCGGGAATCGGGTTTACGATTAAGTCAAAATCTGTGATACTTGCACAACCAGTATCATTATTCTCTACACAAACAAAAATTGTTTGTGGTGAAATGGTATTCTGGTAATTGCTAGGTAGTGCATTCAATTTATTCTGTGCATCCATTAAGCTTGAATAGTACGAGATCGTAAAATCACCAGGATTTAAGGTGTCTAGAATATCAGCATCATTTGCCGTTAGGTCAAATACTTCAACAAGATCATCGCTCAAATCGTCATTCAAATCTATATCATCTGCAGATCCTAGAACGGGCAACTCATTAAAGATCAATTCAAATGACGTCAGATTTATACAAGGGGATGCTGTATCCTCAACTCGTACAAAAATTGTTTCATCTGCGCTATAGGAATAGTTGGTAGGTAAGGCATTGCTACCATTTTCAGCATCGGGCTGACTAGAGTGGTAGGAAACCGCGAAGGCAGCCCCACCCGTTATCGTATTGTCTAGAGTAACTAGGTCAATACTTGCAGTACCATCCCCACTATCACAGTTTTCCTGGTCAGCTGGTGTATTGATTGTAGGTGGTTGCACCGTGCGCAACACAAAATCACCAATATTATGGCAACCAGTATCATCAAACTCAATGCGGTAGAAAATAGTTTGAGGGTCAGAAATTACCGTATAGTTAGTTGCATTAACGGAATTTGTTCCTGCGTCAGCTTCTGATCGCAGCTCGTGATACGTCACCGTTACTGGGGATTGACCATTTACGATATCAGCAGTATTTACTGTTAAGTCAAATTCTGGTAAAACAGTGAGGAGATTAGCGCATTGTTCAAGATCCATCGGTGTTCCAGTTGTAGGAACAGGCAACACGGTAATTTGAAAGCTGACTATATTGACACAGCCAGTCGTATTATTTTCAACACAAACAAATATATCCTCGGTAGGTGCTGTGTTGGTATAAGGGGTTATAAGTTGGTTTGCTTTAATTTCAGCATCCATTCTGGTGGGAAAGAATCCGATGGTATATTCTGATGGGTCTAATCCATTTAAAACATCTGTCTCTAACAGTGTAAGATCAAAATCCTCAAAACCATCCGCACTTGTATCATCACATTGCTCTGGGTTGTTAGGAGTTGCGATGTCTGGAATAATTAAAACTTCAATATCAAAGGTTTCAACCGCATAACAAGTTGCATTGTTATTGTCCGTCACTCGCACGTAAATTGTTTGCGGGCTGGATGTGTTGTCATAGGCAGCAGGGTTTGCGATGGCATTGATGTTACCATCTGCATCTGCTTGATTCTCATGATAGGTTGCCGTATAAATACTTGGGTCGAGGGTGTTTATAATTACATTCTCACGCTGGGTAAGATCAAATTCTTCTGTACCATCTTCAGTCAAGTCATCACACAATTGAATATTATCTGCGGTACCAGTTCCCTGCAGTTCTTCTAAATCTATGATGAATGATTCAATCACATTGCAAGTAGGATCACTTGCAGCATCTACACGCACAAAAATTTCCTGTACCCCGATCCCTTGATCATAATTCATGGGAGTCGCTAGCGGATTCATGGAGCTTTGGGCATTTGCCTGACTTGTGTAATAGGTGATGTTATAATCTGTACTGTTTAGGCTGGGGGTCAAAAATCCTCTAACATAACCATCCAGATTGTAACCGATCAACTCACCGCACTGCTCGAGATTATCGACCGTGAAAGGATCAAAACTGATGCGGCCTACTTCAAAATCATCGAGTAATTCACACCCAGTCGCATTCTCCACAAGTACAGAATAAATTGTCTGGTTAGGTGGCGTAAAGGTAAAATTAGCAGGATTGGTAATTGGATTGGTTCGAGTGGTAGCATCATTTATATCCGTGTAATATTCTACCGTATGATTACCAGGTGATAATCCATTTAGAATGTTGACATCATTTTGCGTGAGATCAATCGTGGTGATGCTGCCGGTAGTGTCACAGATCAATAAATTCTCAGGTGGTGCACCCATGACACCCGGATTTACATTTATACAGACATCCTCTGTATAACTACAGCCGAAGTCATCTGAAAACTCGTAGGTGTAGCATACCGTTCCAGTAGTGGTAGGTTGAACGGTAATGGTTTCACCATTTGTAGAGATGATGGTGGGGTCAGGGAGCCACCTGGTTGAATTCTGAGCAGGCGTAAATGTGAATTCACTGGGGATAATCGATGGGTTGAAGTTAAGTTCCCACGCGAATATATATCCATTATCAGATCCTATATTATCTGTTATTGTCAAACACCATTGTCCATTTAAAGGACTTCCTACTAGCGCAGCAAAAGGACTCTCAGGAAGTAGGTTGGTTCCATTCGGAACCGGCGAGATGTTATTGCTAGCGACGTACTGATTTAATGTCTGCGTGGCGACTGGCTGTTCTGTAAAAATGTAGTCAAATCCTGTTCCTGGATTCAAGTTAGAATCCACGTCGATTGGGATACCTAAGTAGGTTCCACCACCACTATTTGGATTTGGCAGAAGTAAAACCTGCTGACCGCTAGGGGATGTAAGCAGGATTTCTAGATCTCCGATAAAGGAATGTTCCATATTTATCAGGATATTCAGTAAATCGCTTGCGTTATTAATAAAACTCCCAGGGGGAAATAAATCCACATTAATGCAAGTTTGATAAGAAACGCCGCTGCCATCAGGAAGAAACGTAGTTCCTGCTACTGGTGGTGCAACCACTACTTGAAATTGAGTGGATTGAGCGGATCCTGTTATTGTCGTCGTCTCGCCCAGACAGATATCCGTATCTGCGGCACTGCTATTAAAATCTGGATCGGTGGATACTTGTACCACAAGATCTACGTCTTCCCGATCACTACAGCCATCTGCATCTGTTACCTTATAATTGATAAAATACACACCTTCGTTTGGGTAGCTGGTCATCTGGTTCTGTCCTGTACGCGTTCCAGCTCCATCATCTAGATTCCACTCATAAGTGGCGCCAGTTCCATCTACTGAAAAGTTGGCCGTTCCATTGAAGTCGATTTGTTGACCTTGACATACTCGTAAAATTCCATCTGGACTGGTCGCTGGTGTAGTGGTGATTACTGGACTGATAGCTTGGCAAGGATTAAAGCAACCACGCTGCGCCAACCATCCAGCATTACTCCCAGAACCATTAGAAGTGAATCTTACCGTTAGGCAACCAGAGGTATTTGTAGCAGATGCTCGGATGAGACCTACTGCCATCGTAGTGTTGGTACTAGTGCTTAGAACTGGTGCCCCTACAGAATTACCATCATGAATGGTAAGCACATCACCAAAGCCCAAATTTAATTGCGAGAAATTGAGCTCTATTTTATCTGTAGCTATCACCGGACAAAAAATAGCTATATTGTTCTCATTCGAACCATAATCTCCCCTGCGTCCACCAGAGTCAAAAAATAAAGCACCACTGCAGCCTCTATATTGCTGTGTTGCACCAGCAACCATAACAATATCCTGCGCACTCATCTCAGAGATACCAAAAACAACAAAAAACAATAGAAGTAAAACTCTTTTCATCACTAGAAACTTTAAACGCGTAATTTATGGCTTTTTTGTGAAAAATTGATGTACTCTAACTTTGTCTTACCAAAAGTTTTAAACTTCCCGCTATTCATGCAAAAGGCGGTAAATTTGTAGTCTATGAAACAGGATTTGAACCTAGAAGCTTTGTTGCGGGAGGAAGAAAACGATCATTTTTCTGCTAATGAGAGGACACCGCTGCGCCCTGATGCTTTTGAATTAAGCGATGCTGAAAAGATTGAGCGTATCAAAAAAGACGTGCACAGTATCCTCACCACGCTGGGCATGGATATGACTGATGATAGCCTTAAGGGAACACCTAATCGCGTGGCAAAAATGTTTGTGAACGATCTCTTCGGTGGATTGCATCCAGAACGTAAACCCAGTGCCAGTACTTTTGAAAACAAGTATAAATATGGCGAGATGCTGGTGGAAAAAAATATCGTACTCTATTCCACTTGCGAGCACCATTTACTGCCTATCGTGGGGCGCGCCCATGTTGCCTATATCTCAAATGGTACCGTGGTGGGACTTTCTAAGATGAACCGCATCGTAGATTATTACGCGCGACGCCCGCAGGTACAGGAGCGATTAAACATACAGATCGTACGTGAGCTGCAGGGCGTGCTGGGAACTGATGATGTCGCTTGCGTGATCGATGCAAAGCACCTGTGCGTCAATAGCCGCGGGATAAAAGATATCGAGAGTAGTACGGTGACGGGTGAATTCGGCGGTGCGTTTAAAAATCTTGAAACACGTCGCGAGTTTCTGGACTACATACGCATGGAGACTAAATTCTAATCTGGTTTCCTTTAGGCTTTTAAGGTTTACGCTTTCGCGAAAGCGTAATCACAACAACCTAATCAACTGATAACTGATCATCTAAAATCCAAATCATGAGCGAGCTGAAGATCTACAATTCCATGACGGGCGAGAAAGAAGTTTTCCAGCCTATTGTGCCGGGCTGGGTCGGGATGTATGTGTGCGGGCCTACCGTTTACAGCAATGTGCATCTGGGTAATTGTAGGACGTTTATCAGTTTTGACATGATCTATCGCTACCTGCGCTATCTGGATTACAAGGTGCGTTATGTGCGCAATATTACAGATGCTGGTCACCTGACTGATGATGCGGACCAGGGTGAGGACAAAATATCCAAAAAAGCCAGGCTCGAGAAACTGGAACCTATGGAAGTTGTGCAGCGATATACGCTGGATTTCCACAATGTTTTGGCGCGATTTAATACCATCCCACCCAGCATAGAACCCACGGCCACCGGTCATATCGTGGAGCAGATCGAGATTATCAAGACCATCATCGATAAAGGTTTTGCCTATGAGCGCAATGGGTCGGTTTATTTTGATGTCAATAAGTTCAACGAGAATCACGACTACGGGAAGCTCAGCGGTCGCAACCTCGAGGATATGATGTCTAATTCCCGTGAACTTTCAGGACAGGAAGAAAAGGACAATCCGCAGGATTTTGCCTTATGGAAGAAAGCAAGTGACCAGCATATCATGCGCTGGCCTAGCCCGTGGGGAGATGGATTCCCAGGCTGGCACCTTGAGTGCACGGTGATGTCTTCTAAGTATCTGGGCGAGACCTTTGATATACATGGTGGCGGTCTTGATCTCAAGTTCCCGCACCACGAGTGTGAGATTGCCCAGGGACAGGCGGCTCATGGTCACAGCCCGGTAAATTACTGGATGCATACTAATATGCTGACGTTGAATGGCCAGAAGATGAGCAAATCCACGGGAAACAGCATCTTGCCCCAAGAGCTTTTCTCTGGCGAAAACGATTTTATGGAGAAGCCCTTTTCTCCCAGTATCGTGCGCTTTTTTATGATGCAAGCGCATTATAGATCTGTTTTGGATTTCAGCAACGATGCCATTACCGCGGCAGAAAAAGGATATAATAAATTACTCGAGGCCCTACAAAAACTGGAGGATCTTCCTAGTTCTGAAACCTCTACTTGGGATGTTCAGAAATGGCAGGACAACTGTAATGCGGCCATGAATGATGACTTCAACACTCCCATGCTGGTTGCCCAGCTTTTTGAAGCTGCCAAAATTATCACCGCAGTAGATGACGGTCGCGAGCAGTTAAAGCAAGAGCATCTTGACAAACTAGCAGATTCATTCACGTCATTTTTTGTTGATGTTCTGGGTCTTAAGACAGAGACCGTAGAGGTCGCAGACTCAAGCAGCCAGGCACTGGACGCTGCCATGAAACTGATCATTGAGCTACGTGCAAAAGCACGAGCCAACAGGGATTTTTCAACCAGCGATACCATCCGCGATGAGCTGGCTGCCGCTGGAATAAGCCTTAAAGACGGTGTGGATGGAACTACCTATGTAGTTGAGTGAATGGTGTGAGGCTACTCCCAGCTCTTTCCATGGAAGGGGAGTTTATTATTGGTGGATGATTGCGTCAGTATAAACATGGTTCTATTTAATGACTCCCTGTCATGCTGACGCAGGTCAGCATCTTACAAAACGCTTTGGGCAAGTCTTTTCTATTTCGAAGCCATACAGCAGAAAAAACATTAATTCTTGCAGCGTAATTGTAGCGATGGGAAGCGGAAATAAATTCAGCTTATCAGGTTGTTTACGAATTACCAATCTCATTTACAGGTTGATGGAGCATACTGATGCATATCAGTATTAACACCCATCCAAACCTTCCCTCGAGGGAAGGCTTTTCATTCTATACTTTTTTCAAATCCCACAACTAATATCAAAGCTCAAAAGATTTTGAACAGGCTGCCCCTCGAGGGGCAGAGTGATAGCGAGGGGTGTGGAGCAAGAGTGAACCAGAAGAGTAAACCACATGAGTAAACCCCAAGGGTGAACGCAATTAACCACTAACCATTCAACTGATAGCTATTAAAAGCATGAGTAAACCACAAGAGTAAATCCGATTAACCAATAACCATTCAACTAAGATTCCTAACGAGCAAGAGTAAACCCCAGGAGTAAACCCGATTAACTGATGTCTAGTCAATGGTGTGAGCCTACTCCCAGCCCCCTTCCACAGAAGGGGAGTTGATTTTGTATAGAAATTCCAACGGGTTGAACACCCATCCAAACCCTCCCTCAAGGGAAGGCCGTCCACCCAGTTCTTTTTTTTACGTGTCTAAATAATGTGCTAGTTCAAAAGATTTTGCATCAGTCGCCCTCGAGGGGCAGAGCGATAGCGAGGGGTGTGGAGCAAGAGTAAACCACATGAGTAAACCCAAATAACTGATGTCTAGTCAATGGGTGTGAGCCTACTCCCAGCCCCTTCCACAGAAGGGGAGTTGATTTTGTATAGAAATTCCAACGGGTTGAACACCCATCCAAACCTTCCCTCAAGGGAAGGCCGTCCACTCAGTTCTCTTTTTTTTACGTTTTTCAAATAATGCGCTAGCTCAAAATATTTTGCACCAGTCGCCCCTTGAGGGGCAGAGCGATAGCGAGGGGTGTGGAGCAAGAGTGAACCAGAAGAGTAAACCACATGAGTAAGCCCGATTAAATAATAACCATTCAACTGATAACTATACCGCGATGTTTATAACTCACTCCCCTGCGTTGACAAATACGTTGTAGCTAGCCCGCCTGCATCTGCTGGAAGCCTGTACTTTTGTAAAAGGCTTAAAAACTAGCAAAATGGCTGATATACAGCGTTTAGAAAAAATTGTCTCGCAGGTAAGGCGTGATATCGTGCGGCAGGTACATGCTGTGAACAGTGGCCACCCGGGTGGTTCACTGGGTTGTGCGGAGTTTCTTGTCACCTTGTACAACGAGGTAATGGACCACGATCCAGCGTTCAATATGGACGGAAAGGGTGAGGATTTATTTTTTCTCTCAAACGGTCACATATCACCTGTTTTCTACAGCGTTCTTGCGCGTGCCGGTTACTTCCCGGTAGAAGAACTCAACACGTTCAGAAAATTGAATTCCAGGCTGCAGGGTCATCCCACCACACACGAGGGATTACCGGGTGTGCGTATTGCCAGTGGCTCGTTAGGCCAGGGTTTGAGTGTAGGGATAGGTGCTGCCGAGACCAAAAAACTCAACGGCGACGATAAAACCGTATTTACCCTGCACGGTGACGGTGAGTTGCAAGAAGGACAAATATGGGAAGCTGCGATGTATGCGGCTGCAAATAAGGTGGACAACCTGATTACCGCCATCGATGTCAACGGTCAGCAGATCGACGGCAGTACTGAAAAGGTACTTGCTCTAGGTGATCTGGAACGTAAGTTCAGCGCTTTCGGCTGGGATGTTGTGACGGTAGAAAATGGCAACGACATAGAACTCGTATTGAGTGGTGTTAGGAAGGCGATCTCGCTTTCGCGAAAGCGTAAACCCATCTGCATCCTGTTGCATACAGAAATGGGCAACGGTGTAGATTTCATGATGGGATCCCACAAATGGCACGGGGTTGCGCCTAATGATGAGCAACTAGAGGCAGCGCTTGCCCAGAACCCAGAAACCCTAGGCGATTATTAATTAAAATGACCGCTGAATGCGGTCGTCACGATATGAAAAAATACGAGAACACAGGAAATAAGGATACGCGATCAGGTTTTGGTGCTGGTCTATCAGAACTGGGTAAAACGAATGAAAACGTCGTCGCACTCTGTGCAGATCTGACAGGATCATTAAAAATGAACGATTTTGCAGATAACCACCCAGACCGGTTTTTCCAGGTGGGAATCGCAGAGGCTAACATGATGGGTATCGCCGCGGGAATGACCATAGGCGGTAAGATTCCATTTACGGGGACTTTTGCAAATTTCTCCACGGGCCGTGTTTACGACCAGATCAGGCAGAGTATCGCTTATTCAGGTAAGAACGTAAAGATTTGTGCATCCCATTCTGGACTTACGCTAGGCGAGGATGGGGCAACCCACCAGATTCTGGAAGATATAGGATTGATGAAGATGCTGCCTGGCATGACGGTGATTAACACCTGTGATTATAACCAGACCAAAGCAGCAACCCTAGCCATCGCAGATTATGACGGGCCGGTTTATCTACGCTTTGGTCGTCCCAAGGTTGCTAATTTCACACCAGAAAATGGCGAGTTCCACATCGGTAAAGCGGTAACCTTGCAAGAAGGAACTGACGTAACTATCGTTGCAACGGGCCATCTTGTCTGGGAGGCCCTACAAGCAGCAGAACAGTTGCAAGCGAACGGCATTAGTGCAGAGGTGATCAATATTCATACGATCAAACCACTGGACGACGATGCGATATTGAAATCCATAAAGAAAACAGGTTGCATCGTAACGGCAGAGGAACATAATTATCTAGGCGGTTTGGGTGAGAGCGTTGCCAGAGTGCTGGCGCAATATCATCCCGCACCACAAGAATTTGTGGCTACTCAGGATACATTTGGCGAGAGTGGCACCCCAGCACAACTGCTGGAAAAGTACGGTTTGAATGCCGTAAACATTAAATCAAAGGCTGAAAAGGTCTTAAAACGGAAATAAATTCGCCTCCAATTATAAGTAGGTCGCCTACTTTTGATCAAAATCCAAAACAATGAAAAAAGTAATCTTTATTGCCGCATTTCTATGTGCTGCCGTCACCTCTGCTCAAGAGGCTCTGAAACTCAACCTGGAAGTAGGTGAGACTTATACACTCAAGAAAGAAACGACCAGTGAAAACAAACAAGTCGTGGGCGGTATGCCTCAGAACAGCACAACTATTGTAACCGAAGAGATGGAGTATATAGTCACCGGCAAAGACGGTGATAATTACCTGGTTGATGTCATTCCCACAAAAATGTCAAACGAGACCAAGTCCTCTATGGGGAGTCAAATTATGTCTTCTGATGGTGACATGACTAATCCCATGAACCAAATTTTTAAGAACATGACAAATAAGGTAATGAAACTGACTTTGTCACCAGTTGGACAAGTGATTAAGCTGGATCTTAACGGTTACGGTGACGATATCATGAAAGATGTACAGATGGACGACATGCAAAAACTCCAGATGGAAGGCATGATCAAGGCTGAAATGACTGAAGATAAATTGAAGCGTTCTTATACAAACGCATTTGCATACATGAAAGATTCAAAGGTTAAAGAAGGTGCTACCTGGAACACAATGACTGATCAGGATCTTATGGGGATCACTTTAAAATCAGAAGCTACAAATACTATCAAGAGTATGACCGGCGAGAAAGTTGTCATCGCCACAGACGGTACGATGACTACTGGTGGAGTTCAAGACACCATGATGATGGGTATCGCCGCAAAAACAGACATGGAAGGTACCACACAGGGAACAACAACGCTAGATAGAAAATCTGGCTGGATTACTTCTTCTGAAAACTCTGGTACGGTAAAAGGAAAGATTACGATTCCTGCAGGAGCAGCTGGCCCAGAAGAAATGGTCGTTGATACTGAGGCTATGACTACTATAGTGGTTACAGGAGGTAAAAAAGCGATGTAAACTTAAATTTTCCACTAAAAAAAATCCCGCTAGCAGCAATGCTAGCGGGATTTTTTATGTAAGGATTTATTGTTTAATCCTCTATCTCTTCGTTATATTCTTCCAGCGCATCCCTGTAACGCTCCATCCTGCTCTTACCTGGATCTTTATCGTTGATTTCTTCCATGAATTCCTCCAGAGCATCCTCACGATTTTCCTTAAATCTCTTTCTAACTTCAGCGATTTCCTCTTCCATATCATCAAAGGCGCGTTGGATAGCATCTATATTTTCGCGATTGTCCTCCTTGCTGGTTTTAGACATATTGCGCTCGCGTTCATATACATTTAGTCTGTGTTCCACATTTGCCATTGCGTCTATCACGTCGTTGCGTTGCAAATAGGATGGAACGGTACGCTTGAACTCGTTGTAAGCCTGGCGCAAGGTTTTTTCCCTAGCGGCCTCGTTACTGTCATCAGATTTTGAGAGGTCAATTACATAGCCTCGCATGATGGTATAAGTAGGATAATTTCTAATTCTGACCGCATTGCTGGCATCTGTTTCCACATTGCGTTCAAAGTCGGTGGCCATGGATTCTACCTCTGCACGGGTAAATGTGTAAACCACTTCTTTCTTGTTTACGCTATTCATCCCCAGTTTTTGCTGCTTTTCTTCTGTCAGGCCATCGCGGCGCTTCATTTCCTCGGGATTTTTGCCATTATTATTATTGCCACTGGATTCACCAGTTTGATTCATTGAGGAATTGGAATCGCTATTTTCCTCGTATTTCCACTCCTCTCCATCGCTGGATGAATTGTCCGCTTGATCTGCGTTCATCGCGGTTTCATCAGATTTTTCATTTTCTGTTTCCTGATCCTTGCAACCTACCATCAGGGCAGATATGAGCAGGATACTCATCACAATCTTTTTCATAACAAATTATTTATTACAAAACTATACAGCTATTTACACAAGATATTCCCATGTGCTGTTAATCTATACCTTAAATCCATCATTGGTTTAACAGTGTTTTTGAAAATTACGCTTTCGCGAAAGCGGAATCTCAACAATCTCATAACAAACTCAATAAACAGTAACCATGATTTCTAACCACATACAACCAGCGAAAACGTTTGAAACCTTGTGGTAGGCGACTATCTTTGTGAAAAAACCGATATGAAGATTCTCGTAGTAGGTGCTTGTGGACAGATAGGAACTGAACTGGTGCTGCGGTTGCGCAAATTGCACGGGGCAGAAAACGTGATTGCTTCTGATATACGAGAGGCAAACATGCAGGTTCTAAGTGACGGGCCTTACGAAAAGCTGGATGCCACGGATATGAATGCGATTGAGGATATCTGCCTGCATTACGAGATTACCGAGGTCTATCTTATGGCTGCCATGTTGAGCGCGACGGGTGAAAAGTTCCCTAAGAAAGCATGGGATCTAAATATGGGATCTCTTTTCAATGTGCTGGACATTGCAAAGGAGGGAAAAGTCAAAAAAGTATTCTGGCCATCCAGCATTGCGGTTTTTGGCCATACGACTCCCAAGGTGGATACCCCTCAACAAACCATTATGGAACCTGCGACGGTCTATGGCATCAGTAAACAGACGGGCGAGCGATGGTGCGAGTACTATCATAAGAAGTATGGTGTTGATGTGCGATCGATACGATATCCCGGTCTTATATCCTGGAAAACCTTGCCAGGCGGCGGCACGACAGATTATGCGGTAGAAATTTTCCACAAGGCTATTGCAGATAGAAAATACACCTGTTTCCTAAGCAAGGAAACTATGCTGCCCATGATGTATATGCATGATGCGATTACAGCAACCATAGATATCATGAGTGCCCCAGCAGAAAACATTAAGCAACGCGGCGCATACAATTTATCTGGAATGAGCTTTACCCCAGAGGACATAACCAGCGAGATACGCAAGCATATTCCAGAATTTACCATTGATTATGAACCTGATTTCAGACAGGCCATCGCAGATAGCTGGCCGGGCTCCATAGATGACTCCCACGCAAGGCGTGACTGGGGCTGGAATGTTAAATACGATCTGGCATCCACGGTAAAAATCATGCTGGAAAAGCTGCAGCAGTAAAGAATTAATTGCTTTTAAAGGCACGATATGCGCCAGGATGTCTAGCTGGAAGTAGAGATTATTCACACCTTTTGTTCTCCCGTTAGGCGTATTGTGCGACTATTGAGAACAGAAAGCCACACATATCGCAAGGCCTGAGCCACTGACACCGTGCACTTTCAAACAACGACTTTTTTTAGGTCTACTTTTATTTTTATCAAAACGCTGGAAGTCAAAAAAAAGTGGTTTTTTATCTAACTTCTTTAGGCGTGAGCGATCTTTCATCAAAATTGAATGCGATTGATTTCAATCCTTAACCATAACATAAAGTCAAAATTTAACAAGTAAGGGTAGTAAGGTTTTATCTTGCATTCCCTAAGAAAATCTACTATTATGAAGAAGAACTACATCATTTTATTGTTTGCAATTCTATTTGCAGGTGCTTTTACAAAAGCACAAACAGCACTGGGACCAGGTGACCTGGTGGTCATCTCGCTAGAGGCTGATGCTCCAGATACGTTTAGGTTTGTACCGCTGGTCGATCTA
The DNA here is from genome assembly GCA_963740155.1 of uncultured Flavobacteriaceae bacterium. Lineage (GTDB taxonomy): Bacteria > Bacteroidota > Bacteroidia > Flavobacteriales > Flavobacteriaceae > Nonlabens. The sequence goes on from CAVUDE010000007.1 coordinate 673,675, forward strand.
TTACCCATGACCGAAATCAAATTTACCGATAACGGATGGGAATCTTCTACTGGTATGTTTAGAGCAAATGAAGGTATAATCACCTATGTAGTGCCGGCTGGTACAACTATAGCTGCTGGAACAAATATCGCAGTTGATCTAACAAATCTTCCCCCTGAATTTACCAATACGAGCGTCAATTTTTCTGCGAGTGGTGATCAGGTGCTAGTGTATCAAGGGCCAGATGCGACACCTACTTTTCTTTTTGCCGTTCAAAGCAATAGTTCAGAATGGCAGGCAGATGCTACTGCCTCTACAAATTCTGCACTACCACCAGGATTGACTAACGATGTCAATGCAGCAGCTGCAGGTGCCGGTACAGGCGCAGGTGATGAGTTTGATAACATTTATTATGTGGGTATAACTACGGGTTCCAGAGACGCACTTTCTGCAGCGGTGGGTGATTCTGCAAACTGGGTAGGAGATGACAGTAAAGACCCTAATTCTGAGATTACGACTAATTTTACGATTCAAGCGGCAACAACTAATCCGTCCATCAGTATTACCTCGCCGCCAGATAATACTACAATACCAGCAACAACTTCTGTAGATGTTCAGTTTTCTACGGCAAATTTCAATTACAATACTGACGGTGATCTGTCTTTCACGGTGGCAACTGGTGGTACCGCTGTAAGTTCTGTAAAACCAGACGATACTTTTGAAACAATCAGTGTTACCCCAGGGGAAACTTACACGCTGACAGCGCAGTTAAGGGACACTAATGGTAACGCTCTGACTAATTCAGAGTCTTCAAGCATGGTCACTTTTACGGTAGATTTCCCTTGTGATCTGAATCTTGATTTAGGATCTATCACAACAACTTGTGATAATTCTACGGCTGGCGTTGATACATACTCTGCAACAATAGATTTTAATGGAGGTAATACAGGTGTGACTTATAATTTTACCGTTCCTACAGGTGTGGTTGTTACAGGTGATAATCCAGATAACGTTGCGATGGGAACAATACAGCTATCTAACATGCAGGAAGGCACAGATACAGATATCATGTTGACTGGCAATAGCGGCAGTAGCTGCGACCTAACGGCAACTTTTTTCAGCCCTACTTGTTTGAGTCTGCCTATCACAGAGCAATTTGATTATACGGTAGGTGATTTCCTAGTTGATCAGACTAACTGGTCACCAGATAATACGGGTGATGAGATTCTTGTGAGCAATGGAAACCTGACGGTATCCGGTCTAGCACCTTCTCAGGGAAACCATGTGACTTTTAGTGAAGATGGTCAGGAAGCGATCTTAAACTTTACACCTGCGAGCAGTGGTGTTGTTTATGCTGGTTTTGCCTTTCAGGTATCTGCTTTTCAAACGGGTAATAATCCAGACACTACAGATGGTGGTTATTTTGCGATCTTCTCTGACGGCGGTGGTGGTTTCCAGTCTAGACTATGGGTGAGACCTATTGAAGATCCTGCAACTATGATGCTGGGCAGTACTTATGAAATAGGCTATGGTGAGGAGTCCTCTAATCCACAATTTGCTTCAGGCACCTATAATTTAGGTGATACGGTATTTGTGGTCATGGCTTATGACATTGACAATTCAGAGGCTAGATTGTATATCAACCCAGCGCAGAGCACTTTTGGCTCGACTGCACCAGCCACAGCTGATATCGTTAGTGATGATAGTGCAAACCCAGCGTCCAGCATAGGTTCTTTTCAATTGCGTCAGGATTCTGATCGCGAGACACCGTTTATGCTAGTGGATGAGCTGCGTATAGCTACTTCCTATGCAGAGGTTACCCCTACTTCTGCTGCTTCCATCGATAGTAGCAGCATTGCTGGTTTTACGATGTATCCTAATCCAGTTTCAAATGGATTGCTCAATGTAAAAACACTAAGTGCAACTTCTAAAAATATTGAAATTTATAATGTATTAGGAAAGCGAGTACTTTCATCAGCATTTAATGGGACTCGTGAGCAACTCAATGTTTCTGCACTTAATTCTGGAATCTACATACTTAAAATTACAGAAGGCAGCAATTCTGAATCACGCAAGCTGATCATTAAATAAGAATTGTCCAATAAATCCCAAAAGGCCTCTACAGTTTGTAGGGGCTTTTTTATGCCTTGACCTATCATGTAAAGTAGCTGACTCTGTTAAAATATGCCACCCGAGCAACTATTAAAAGGTCTAGCGAATTCCTATCTTTGCAAATTGAACTAATCCGAAATTACTATGTCTTTTTCTGCTTTATTCCAGTCTGGTGAAACTACCCGAAACCAGAGCCATTTTGCCATGCTGGTGTCTATCGCGCTTTCTGATGGGCCTCTTAAAGATGAGGAGATGGTAGTGCTTACAAGACTTAAATCTAAACTGGACATTTCAGATAGCAACTTTGACAAAATCATTGAGAATCCTGCTATTTATCCCATTACACCGCCTAATGACAATGAAGAGCGCATACAGTGGTTGCACGATTTATTCAAGATTGTATTTGCAGATAGGGAACTAGACCCAGCAGAGCACAAGTTGCTTAAGCGCTATGCTACCGCAATAGGCTATAATCATGAAGATGCAGAGTTTCTGGTAAAAAGATCAATCCAAATATTCAGCGGTGGATTAGACCTGGAAGATTATAGATACCTGCTCAATAAAAATAGGTAGAACTGCTTATAATTGCGTAAACAAATATCCCCAGCCATTTACGGCTGGGGATATTTGTTTATAGATCTTGCTTAAGATTGAATCGGTATTGTTTAATCTTTCCTTGCAATAATAAACTCTTCCACCTTTTCTACCATATCCATATTCCCGCAGAAGAACGGTACACGCTGGTGCAATTCTGTAGGTTTTAGATCTAGAATACGCTGGTGGCCATCGCTGGCTGCGCCGCCGGCCTGTTCTGCAATAAATGCCATGGGGTTACATTCATAAAGCAAGCGCAATTTTCCGTTGCTTGCTTTAGAGCTTTTGGGATACATATAGATCCCGCCCTTGATAATATTGCGATGTATATCACTCACCAGGCTACCTATATAGCGACTGGTGTAGGGGCGATCCTCTTCTTCTTTCTGGCAATATTTGATGTAATCCTTTACGCCCTGTGGAAAGTGGATATAATTACCCTCGTTTACGCTATAGATTCTTCCATTCTCTGGAAAAGTCATGTTAGGGTGAGATAGATAATAAGTTCCCAGTGCAGGGTTCAGGGTAAAGCCATTGACCCCGTGACCTGTTGTATAGACCAGCATGGTAGAAGTCCCATAGATGATGTACCCAGCGGCAACCTGCATGTTTCCCGGTTGTAGAAAATCTTCCTCCTGCACCGGTGTTCCCACAGGTGTTATCCTACGGTAGATGGAGAAAATAGTCCCTACGGAAACGTTTACGTCTATGTTTGAACTGCCATCCAGTGGATCCATAGCTACCACATATTTATTGCCGTGGTCATTCCTGCTCCCCTTGATGGTTATAAAGTCATCATTTTCTTCACTGGCGATACCGCATACGATTTGTCGGTTTGTCAGCGTCTGTATAAAGACATTGTTTGCAAAAACGTCCAGCTTTTGTTGATCTTCCCCTTGCGTATTGATCTCGCCAGCACTACCGGTGATATCCACCAGTCCGGCCTTGTTTACCTCGTGGTTCACCATCTTTGCGGCTAGCCGTATGCTGTTGATAAGACGTGAGAGCTCACCGCTGCTGTACTGGAATTCAGATTGATTATCGATGATAAATTCACCTAGGGTCTGGTTTCTGGTTGCCATGTTTATGTTTGTGGCTGTAAATATCACTAAAACCTGCGCTAGTTACAACGATGTAGTACATTCTTAACTAGTCAATCCTCAAAGCCCTTATTTATATTGCACTAAATTCACGCTATGTGTACCATTAGACCAGCAGTAGCCGCAGACATGCCTCGTGTTCTCAATCTCATAAAAGAACTGGCTACTTTTGAAAAAGAGCCGGATGCCGTTGTCGTCACCGTGGATGAGCTCATTCAGGGGTTACAGGGCGATCCGGCTCAATTCACCTGTTTTGTGGGTTTGATAAATGATAAGATCGAGGGAATGGCATTATGCTATCCCAGATTTTCTACCTGGGCGGGAAAGACGATTCATCTTGAGGATCTGATTGTGAGTAAATCCCATCGGGGAAAGGGGCTGGGCAAAAAACTTTATAATCGGGTGCTTAAGCACGCGCATGACCTTAAGGTACGCCGTGTGGAGTGGGTAGTGCTGGACTGGAACAGGTCTGCCATTGAATTCTACGAGCGATCTGGCGCAGTAATGATTAAAGACTGGTATATCGCGCAGATGGATGGCAAAACCCTTGCAACTTACATTGATAATGAAGATATTTAAATTTGGTGGTGCGTCTGTAAAGGATGCCGCTGGCGTGCGCAACGTGAGGAAAGTCCTGCAGTCCTATAGTAATGAAACCGTAGGTGTCGTGGTTAGTGCGATGGGCAAGACCACTAATGCACTCGAGGAGATCATCGAGTTATATGGAAATGAGGATTCAGCTTATCTACAACGGATTGAGGAGCTGTACGGGCAGCATCTTACCATTGTTAAGGAGTTGGAAGAAGATGGGGGAGATGTGGGATTACGCTTTCGCGAAAGCGGAATATTAAAAATCCTCAAAGCAACCACTGAATCCCTCAAACAAGAATTTACGCGCAACAAAAGTAAAAATTACAGTTTTCTCTATGACCAGGTAGTTAGTCACGGCGAGCTGTTATCTACCCGAATCATCGCAGCCTACCTGAATGCATGCCGCCTGGACTTCAACTGGCACGATGCGCGCCAGTTGATCGCTACAGATAATAAATATCGTGATGCGCAGGTGAATTGGGAAAAAACCTGTGGTCAGATAACGACACAGCTGAGCAGCACCTCCTTTCTCACACAAGGTTTTATAGGCTCTGATGCTAATGGCCTGACTACCACGCTAGGGCGGGAGGGAAGTGATTATACCGCTGCTATCATTGCATATTGCCTGGAATCAGAAAGTGTAACCATCTGGAAGGACGTCCCGGGGGTGCTCAATGCAGATCCGAGGGAATTTGAGGATACACAACTTCTGGAAAAAATACCCTACAATGAGGCGATCGAACTGGCATTTTATGGGGCAAGTGTCATTCACCCAAAAACTCTCCAACCGTTACAACGCAAGGAAATCCCATTATACGTAAAGTCATTTTTGAATCCGCTAGCACCCGGTACCTGTATAGATTCTACCGTGAAGCTCATGCCCAATGTGCCTTGTTTTATCGTGCGTAAGAACATGGTTTTTCTGCAAATATCCAGCAGGGATTTTGATTTTATAGGGGAGGAGAGCATCAGCGATATATTTAAACAGTTGTCAATTAGCAAGATGCAAGTAGGATTGCTGCAGAATAGTGCAATCAGCTTTAGTCTATGTGTGGAAGATAAGTACCATTTAAAAGATCAGCTGGTGGCTGGTCTGGAAGAGCGGTATAAGGTGGTCGCTCAATCTGGTGTCGCACTTTATACCATCAGGCATTACGACCAGGATGGCGTTGCTGCGATTGAGGCCACTGGCAATGTGTTGTTGCGACAGCGCACCCAGGAAACCCTGCAGCTGGTCATAAATCCTTAGAAATGGTGTTGGGCTATATTTGTAGGCCTACCCATCCATTATGAGCCTAGTCACAGCAAAGGAAATATCGAGTGCCACCCAGATGGACAAGTACGGCTTACTAGGAACTCTGGGCGGCTGGTCGCTCATGAAGCTGTTGCGCATATCTAAGCTCAATAGGATCTATAACAGGCACAAGCAGCGCGAGGGACTGGATTTTCTGAATGCACTGCTGGATGATCTTGAAATCAAGTTTGAGATCCCAGAAGAAGATTTACGCCGCATTCCCAAAACCGGTGGTTTTATAACGATCAGCAACCATCCTTTAGGCGGCGTGGATGGCATTCTTCTGCTCAAGCTTTTACTGGCACGGCGGCCAGATTTTAAGATCATCGCAAATTTCCTGCTACATCGTATTGAGCCACTCAAGCCATATATCATGCCGGTCAATCCTTTTGAGGATCATAAGGATGCGCAATCATCCACAACTGGATTTATAAAGGCAATCAGGCACCTGAAAAATGACCTGCCGCTGGGTATCTTTCCAGCAGGCGAGGTGAGTACGTATCGCGATGGCAAACTGGTGGTGGATAAGGAATGGGAACCGGCAGCCATGAAACTGATACAGCGAGCACAAGTCCCAGTCATACCTATTTATTTTCATGCGAAAAATAGTAGGTTGTTTTACAGGCTGGCAAAGATTTCAGACATTTTCAGGACGGCAAAACTGCCCAGCGAGCTGCTTACCCAGCGCAACCGCGTTATAAAAGTGCGTATAGGAAATCCCATATCACCACAGACACAGCAGGAACACCCCGATCTTAAAAACTTTACGGAATTCTTGCGCCGTAAGACATATCTGCTTTCAAAACCGTATGATAAGCAGACCAAAAAATTGAGCGACATTCCCCGCAATATCAAGCTCCCCAAAGCTCCCAGAGAAATAATACATAGCGGTGACCATGCTGCAATGCAAAAGGAGGTGTCCCGCTTGCGCAAAAACGATAGACGCCTATTGGTCTCAAAAAATTATGAGGTCTTTCTGGCTAATAAGCTTGAGATGCCACAATTGCTAAAGGAGATAGGTAGGCTGCGGGAAATCACTTTTCGTGCCATAGGTGAGGGGACTAACAATAGTACGGATCTGGATAAATATGATGATTATTACCATCATATGTTCCTGTGGGATACAGATGCACAAAAGATTGCGGGAGCGTATAGGATGGGGATGGGAAATCAGATTTTTGAAAAGCATGGTATCAGCGGATTCTATCTCTCTGAACTTTTTAGGTTTGAGCCAGAATTGCATAAGATGATGAGTGAATCCATTGAAATGGGACGCGCTTTCATCATAAAAGAATATCAATTGAAACCCATGCCACTATTTCTTTTGTGGAAGGGAATCGTGCATTGTACACTCAGATTCCCAAAACATAAATACCTGATAGGTGGCGTAAGCATCAGTAACAAGTTTTCAAACTTTTCTAAATCACTCATGATCGAGTTCATGAAAAGTAATTACTACGATCCATATATCGCACAGTTTATCAAGGCAAAGAAAGAGTTCAAAGTCAAACTTGCAGATGCGGATAAAGATTTTATTTTTGATGAGAGTGAGGCAGATCTCAATAAGTTTGACAAACTAATTGATGAACTTGAACCCAATGAACTGCGCCTACCAGTACTGATCAAAAAGTACGTAAAACAGAATGCGCGCGTAGTTGCATTCAATGAGGACCCTCTCTTCAACAACGCTGTGGATGGACTCATGTATATTAGAATCGCAGACCTCCCAGAAAGTACCGTGAAACCCGTGATGGAGGAGTTTCAGGAAGAAATGGAGTCTAGGTACTTTAAGTCTAACGGTCATTATGAACAATAATTAGTGTAATGCGTTTTGTACTACTTATTTTATCCGTTTGGGATGGTCAGCCACATGTGTGCTGCCCAGACGTTACTTGAAGGTAGGGTAGTAGATGCTGCAAATGGTGAGCCCATGCTGGGCGTAACGGTTTATATTTCTGGAAGTTCCAGAGGAACCAGCACAGATGCAGATGGTAGATTCTCAATAAACTATCCAGAAGATTATGTAGCCCCACTAATCTTTAGCTATGTAGGTTACAGTAAAGTCACGATAGGTAATCCACAGACCACAGATCTTTCAGAAATCAGGATGACGGTTATGGAGGATGAGCTGGAAGAAGTTGTGCTGGATCTAGACCCATGGAGCAGGGAGAAGAAAGAGAAATATTTTAAGGATTTCTTTCTGGGCAGTGTGCCAGCTGCAAAGCTGTGCGAGATTAGGAACTTGGATAAGGTTAGACTGCGTTTCAACCCAGCATACAATACTTTATATGCCGCCTGTGACACTCCTATCATCGTTGATAATAAATTGCTAGGTTACACCATCGAGGTGGACATGTCAGACTTTGAGGTGATTTTTGAAGAGCTGAACCCACCTAAGGAACTTACTCTCATGATTCCTGAAAATATTAAAGTCCAGCGTTACCACCCCTACAGTGCATTTATGATGGTCTCAACCTATTTCCGTGAACTTGAGAGCAGAAGGCCATCTAAAAGAAAGCGTGCCAGAAATCGCCGCCGCTTGCAGAAGATATCGGTTGAAAGATTTTATAAGAGTCTGATCAATGAGAACTTGGACGATTTTTACTACTTGACATTCAATCGTAAGCTTATCAAACCAAAGGATCACATTCGAGTACGTGAATACGGCGATATTCTCATGGTAGAATTCAGAGAATTAAAATATGGTATTCAAGACAAAGAGGGCGGGGAGTCTTTTATCCAGTTAAATGCTCATAAAATTCCATTTACAAAAAAAGGTGTTTTGCTATCTAAACGCGACCTATTACTCGGCGGATTCCTAGGAAAGCTAAAGTTATCTGGAATGTTACCGCTGGACTATAATTCAGAAGAGTAGCCTAAGCAGATCGCTTTTTGCTACGCAGATGATCTCCCTCAATAAATTCTTCAACAAAATTCTCGCAGGCGTGCTGGATTTTTTTCCTCAAGTTTTTGTAGTCTGATTTGGCTTTCTCACTTTCTTCAAAAGCAGACTTAAATACGTTAAGATCCAGATGGTGCAGCTTGTGTTCAGAGGTTTCGGGAAGTTTTGAGAACTCGCCACCCGGTGTTAGAATAATATCGTAATCAGGATAATTGACACTCGCAGTCGGCACGTGGGAATAATTCTCAGCTAGCTTTATTCCAGTGGATCCCATGACTTTCTTAGTCAATTTATCTAGGTCTGAATGTTGGATACCGCTTATTTCCACCTTGACCTTTTTAGAGGTATAGTAATCTACAAATCCATACACCATAGGGGCGAGCACAGATTCAGAAAGAGAAGTAACTAGAATTTTCACGTTAAGGCAAAGTTAAGTAGGTGCCCTAGTTAGCTACAATAGCAAAAGATAAACTTAACATAAAACAACCTTAAACACTGACAAACAATACGATAAGCATTGATTATCAAAATCTTTCAAATTGGTTTGACCCCTCCAGCCAAAATGGTGATACAAAACCTCCTATGATGCTAGATGCTTGAAATCAATCCTCAGGAAAGTGGAATGGTCCAGCTGAGTAAAATTACTGAGTCTTTCTAACTTTTGAACAGGCTTTCATTTGCAGGTTCCCATAGCTCGACTTTACGACCATCACAATCGATGATCCATGCAAATTTCCCGTAATCAAATTCCTTTATCTCGCCCACGATCTCAACGCCATCTTTTTTAAGCTCAGCAATCAAATCGACAAGTCCCTCTACTCGATAATTGATCATGAATTGTTGTCCAGAGTCGCCAAAGTAATCGCTGTCCTTTTTAAATGGTGACCACTGCTGGCTTGCGTTATCATCCTTTTCTACCTCTGTTTTCATGAAGAATGTATAGCCGTATTCATCAGTGGGTAAACCCAGGTACTTTGCGTACCATGCTTTTGTTTTTGCAACGTCCCTGCACTTGAAAAATACTCCGCCTATTCCTGTTACTTTACTCATTTGGTGGATTTAAAATCATTAATAATCTTTTCTGCAATAACGTTTGCAAGCTTGAATTTTGACTCTACCGTCCACCCTGCAACATGAGGGGAAAGTATAGTGTTAGGCATTGTGAGTAACTCCTGCAGTGGGTTGATGGAGTTTCCGCTTTCGCGCTTCGACGAGCTCAGCGTAAACTTCCCTTCGGGAAAGCGTAATCCAAAAGAACTCTTTTCTTCTTCTAATACATCAAGTCCAGCACCTAGTATTACTCCCGACTTCAATCCAGCGACCAGATCAGCTGTATCGACACTTTTCCCCCTTGCTGTATTGATGAGGTAGAAAGGCTTTTGCATTATTGAAATGAACTCTTTATCGATCATGCCCAGGGTAAGCGGCGTTTGTGGCGTGTGCAGGCTTACAACATCTGATCTTTCTTGTAGCTCTTCAAGACGCACTTGTTTTGCGTTTCTATCTCCCAGTTCAGGCAAGATATCATGAAAAATAACCTCGCAGTCAAATCCTGATAATTTGCGCGCAAAGCTTTTCCCCATATTGCCATAACCTATCAATCCCACGGTTTTACCTTCTAGCTCCATACCGCGATTTCCCTCGCGATCCCAGATGCCATGCCGCACATCTGCATCTGCTTTGTTGAGTTTGTTGAATAGTGATAGTAGCATTCCCAGTGCGTGTTCTCCTACCGCGTTGAGATTGCCTTCTGGTGCATTGTAGCATTTGATGCCTTTGCGCTGGGCAAGATCCAAATCAATATTCTCAAGACCAGCTCCCACCCGGCCTATGAATTTCAAGGACGTGGCAGCGTTTAAAAACTCAGCATCCAGTGGAAACCTACTTCTAATGACGATGCCATCGTAAAGATGAATTTTTTTGAGCACCTCTTCTTTTGAGTTAGAGTAATCGTGGTGATTTTCAAACCCATTCTCTTTCAGCCGCTGCGCGAGGATCTCGTGATTGCTATCTAAATGGAGGACTTTCATTGCATGGATATTTTATTAAAGTGGATGGGACAGGATTTCAATGTTCATTTTTTCACACGCCCATAAACTTCCGCATTTTCCCAGCCGGCTGTGGCAGATTTAATTTTATCTGCCAGTTTTTGTCTGACTAGTGATTCGAGATTTTCCCTGTCTTTCCCACGAATAAAAACTGCCTCTTCCTGCTTTTCTATATTCTTAATGTAATGGTCGATGATTTCTGTTTCTGCTTTTGAGGGGGTTGATAAGGCTAGTAGATCGATTCCCTTATGTTTCCAGCCGTGATCTTCAAGGTACTTGTTACCCTCGCTTATGACATAATCTTCTTTGTAGATAACAGCTGATTTCAGGACTAGGGTTCCATCATTGTCTGCTGTATAAACTGCTTTTTTAAAACCATAAGGTAGCAATGTGCCTGGCATCCTATCTGCACTTGCCCAGTAGCTGTAAAATATCAATTGATCATCATGGATGTCGTAGTCACCTACTTTTAGTTCTGTTGAACTACAATCGCCTATTTCTGAATATAGGATAAACTCTTTGAGAGTGTGATCCCCTTTCTTGATCTTTACCGTGTGAGGTTTGATACCCACTGAATCTAGAGCGCTTTCTATCCGGTCAAATTCAAACCCGTTTAAATAGAATGTCTGTCCTCCAGTCTGCGCATGAGCATTCAAACCAAAAGATAAAACCAAAAAAAGAGTGAGCGTAAATCTGATTATCAAAACTATTTTAAAAGCTGAACCCTGGACAAATCTAAACCTAAACTTAAATCTAAATTTAGACAGTTAATGTAGAACATCTATTTATAGGGATAAACAACATGAAACATGAAACTTGAAACAACTTACCACAAGAGTAAACAACCTTAAATCTTGAGATTTGGAACTTGAAATTTGCAATTTTCAGCTTCTACTCAACTCAACCAGTTTCTCAATCATCCTATCCTGCTTGTTCAGCAACTTTACTTTTAGACTGGTGTCAAACAGCTGTTCTGCCATGCTGGATTTGATGATATTTGAGATTTCAGTACGGTAACCGGGTAATTTTATACTGGTGTTGTATAGCTGCGCATACTGGATAAATTCCTCCATCACGTCTTCTGGCACCTCGTATTGATTGACAAATTCTGTCTGGGTCAGATCCCTGAGAACCGCACCCATTCCTTGCAAATATTGATTGACAAATTGATCTGCAAAACCAGTCCGAGCAAAATAATCCAGTGTCTGCGAGACGTAGCCATCTGGGGTAGGAACAAAAACGTCTGGAATGATCCCGCCACCACCATAAACCACTTTACCGCCAGGGGTGATTCGCTTGAGAGAATCATCTACTTCTATATTATCTGCACTTTCCAGCTCGCCATTTTCATAGCGCTCGATATATTCCTTAAAATATTCATCATTCCCATTATCATAGGGACGTTGTATGCTGCGACCGGTGGGCGTGTAATAACGCGCCACGGTAAGGCGCACCGCGCTGCCATCGCCTAGTTTTATCTCTTGTTGTACGAGTCCTTTGCCAAAACTACGTCTCCCGATAATCGTCCCACGATCATTATCCTGCAATGCACCGGCCACTACCTCGCTTGCGCTGGCGCTATTTTCATTCATCAGGATAAAAACTTCTTTGTTCTTGAAGTCCCCTTCATCAGTCGCGTAGCTATCTGTACGCTCATTGTTGCGGTCGCGCTGGAAAAGGATGAGCTGGTCGTCTTGCAAGAACTCATCGGCAATCGCAATCGCACCGCTTAATATCCCGCCAGGGTTGTCGCGTAGGTCTAGTGCCAGTTTCTGCGCACCGCGGCGTTTGAGTTTATCCACGGCTTTGTTGAATTCTTCTTCCGTAGATTCTGAAAAACGGTTGATTTTGATATAACCCAGATCGTTTGTCAGCATATAGGCAGCGTCGATGCTGGTGAGAACCACGTTGCCGCGAGTCACGGGAACATTGACAACTTTTTGATCGCCAGGACGCAGTACGCCCAGCACTATTTCTGAGCCTATCTCACCTTTAAGCGCATCTGACGAAATCTTATTCTCGCCAAAAAGCGGTTTCCCATCCATGTAAAGGATCTTGTCGCCACCCTTGATGCCAGCCCGGTCGCTAGGCCCATCCTTGATGGCAGAAATAACAGATATAGAATCCTCTGTCACAAAAAAGCGGATGCCTATTCCCACAAAATCGCCCCGCATCTGGTTGTCTATATCTTCCAGCTCATCGCCGGGAATATAAACCGAGTGTGGATCCAGGTTCTTCATGATCTCGGTCACCGTGATATCCACGATGCTATCCGTATTGATCTCGTCCACATAGCGCTCGTCCAGCAGGTCGATGAGTGTATTGAGCTTGCGTTTTTTGATATTGTTGCTCGCCAGGTAGCCTGGACTGTCAGTTTGCAGCAGGCTGCCCAGCCAGAGCCCCAGCGCAAAGATGATCCCGATCATCAACGGTAGATAGATATTTGTTTTCTTCATGAATCCAGATCAGTGATCTGCCTGGTATCGACCCCGGCACGGTTCAGAAAATCGATCCCGCTGCTGTCTTTATAGGCATGAATGTACACGACACGTTTTATGCCACTTTGGTGGATAAGTTTGCTACAATCCTTACACGGGGACATGGTAATATATAGGGTTGCGCCCTCGCAGCTTTGGGTGGATCTGGCGACCTTTAGAATGGCGTTTGCCTCGGCATGTAGCACGTACCAGTGTGTATCGCCATCATCGTCCTCGCAGCAGTTTTCAAAACCACTGGGGGTGCCGTTGTAGCCATCGCTTATGATCATACGGTCCCGCACTATAAGTGCGCCCACTTGCTTGCGGCGGCAGTAGGAAAGCTTTGCCCATTCCACGGCCATGCGCAGGTAGGCTACGTCATACTTGAGTTGTTTTGCTTTTTTCACTCTTGTCTCGGGCGGTGTTTTATATTTCGCTTTCGCGAAAGCGGGGTCATAATAATTTGTAGGCAAATTACGAATTTGTTACTTTTAGTTTATCCAGATTCTAATTTTTGATAAACACTATTGTTAAAAAGCATTAACAATATTTAATATTTGATTAGCAATGTTTTTCTCTGTTTATAAATCCCTAGTGAGTCTATTCAATTAAGTGTGTCAAATTAATAAATTAGACACATGAAGAACAAAGAAGAACAAATCGATTTAGACGGTATAGCTACGATGCTGGCCGATGAGGTCTCAAAGGGTCGTCCGCTCTCGGGTGAGGATGGTCTGATGAAGGATTTAATGAAGCGAGTGATTGAGGCGAGCCTGGAGGCAGAGATGGATGAGCACCTAGCCGCCACCAGGGGCAACTCATCAAAGAACCGTCGCAATGGGCGAGGGCGCAAAAATATCCTTAGCTCTTCCGGGGGGCTGGAGATTTTTGCGCCGCGCGACCGCGATGGTAGTTTTGAGCCCCAGATCGTCAAGAAGCGGCAGCGACGACTGGACGGCGGGATAGACAACAAGATACTCTCTCTTTATGGCAAGGGGCTGAGCTACCGTGATATCCAGGATCACCTGCGGGAGATCCATGGGGTGGAACTCTCGGTGGGTACGCTCAATGCGATTACGGACAGGATACTGCCCGAGATCCTTGAGTGGCAACAGCGTCCCCTGGAGACGGTCTATCCCGTGATGTGGCTGGATGCCATGCACTTCAAGGTAAGGGAACATGGCAAGGTGGTGACAAAGGCAGTCTATAACGTCCTGGGGGTGAACCGTGATGGTGAGAAACAAGTATTGGGCATCTATTTTGGTGACTCTGAATCCAGCAGTTTCTGGCGCAGTGTCCTGCATGAGCTCAAGCAAAGAGGCGTGGAAGATATCTTTGTGGCCTGTATCGACAACCTCTCGGGTTTCGGTGATGCCATAGAGGATATCTTCCCCAGAACGGATGTCCAGCTATGCCTGGCCCACCAGATGCGCAACAGTATCAAGTATGCAGGCAACAAGGACGTAAAACCGCTCATCAAGGACTTAAGGTGCATATATACGGCTCTGAACGAAGAGCAGGCCAAGCAGTACCTGGTACAGGCAGAGGAAAAATGGGGTGCCAGGTATAAGGCTATATTCAAAAGCTGGAACAGCAACTGGAACAGGCTGGTAAACTTCTATAGGTACCCACCAGCACTCAGACGCGTGATCTACACGAACAATCCCATAGAGAGCTATCACCGAATGGTCAGGAAAGTCACCAAGACAAAGGGGGCCTTTACCTCAGAGAACGCCATTGCAAAGCAGATCTATCTAGCCACCATAAACGCAGAGACCCGGTGGAACGGGCGTATGTTTGCATGGTCGTCAGTCAGAAATGACCTCGCAGATTATTTTGAAACGAGATTTTTAACCGATGACACACTTAATTGAACACTCCCACAGGGTGTCGTTCAATCAAAATGGACAAGTGAAAATCCTTCATACCCACCTTTCAATTTTATTAATAGTTCTTCTTATGAATATCTATCCTCCATTTTACCGAATAAAGTTTCTATAAATGCCCCGCACAGAGTATTTAAAGAGGATCTTTTAGCAGGTGTGGAGTATGAGTAAGAATATTCTTACGATTCTTTTTTTAATCCCATTAGAATAATTACAAGAAATCCCGACGGTACGACTGAGTCTCTCAACGAATATTCCAACAATCCAAGTCCCAGTAATAATCTCTATCATGTTGGACGCTTATTATCAAAAACGGAAATCACCAATTACATTCAGACATCTCCATATCAGATAAGAACTGAATATAGCTACAGCAATAATTTAATTTCTACTAAACGTGTTAAGTCAAATAATTCGAGTTGGATACAAGACTCTTTCCATTATGATTTGTATGGAAATCTCCTAGAAACTATCACGAGTGCTCAAGGGGTAAATGATGTTGTGAAGTCACACGAGTATTATGAATCTGGTAGGTTTTTGTTAAAAAATATTGATGAGAAAGGTTTGGTTTCAACCACTACTTATAATTCTTTTACGGGAAACCCTACCTCTATAAAAAATGCTGTTGGACAGACTACTTATTTTAATTACGACGGATGGGGGAGATTAATTAGTGAATCAGATTTCCTAGATCAAGAAACCACGTACAGTTTTGAGTCCGTTTACTTGCCAGATTACGGTAACTGTCTTAAAGAATCGGTTGCTGGGCCAACGGGTGCAACAAAAATCTCTTATTATAATGCGTTAGGTTGGCAAATTAAACAAGAAAAAAATACGATTAACAACGATTGGATCGTAACACTTACAAATTAGGCGTAATAGACAAAATGGTTGGTAAAAACACTAGTAACACCTGCTATTACTAGCTTTGGTGTAAATCAAAGGCTTTGAATAAAAAAATGCAGTTTTTGTGGCAGCCGCATCACTCACAAATATGGTGTCAGGTCAGGTAAGCAACGCTATGGATGCTGGGCCTGCAAAAGGGTATTTACCGGTGGTTTGCGGATCGAGGCGTCCCATCTTTGGGAAGAGTACACAAAGGGAAAACAAACCTACCTGCAACTTGCCCAAAAGTATGGCCTGTCCATAAGAACCATCCAGCGTAGGATCGATAGCCATCAGGTCGAGGAACATATAGCGGTTCCCAGAAACGTAATCGTCCTCATGGATAGCACCTATTGGGGAAGAAGCTTCGGGCTGATGCTTTTCAAGGATGCCCATACCGGAGAAAATATCATGTGGTATTACCTAAGGTCGGAGACAAACCTGTTATATCGCAAGGGTATCGCCGAACTCAAATCAAGGGGCTTTACCATTGATGCCATTGTCTGTGACGGAAGAAAGGGATTGGTCAATTCATTTGGACAGATACCGGTTCAGCTCTGTCAGTTCCACCAGGTCGCCACCATAAGGAGATATATTACCAAGAACCCCAAGATGCCTGCTGCCATTGCCTTAAAGGAGCATGCCGCGCTGCTGAAACATACCGACAGGGAGTCTTTCCAGGGTGGTCTGGAACTCTGGCGGGAAAGGTGGGATGGTTTCCTGGATGAGCGTACGGTGGATCCAGAGACCGGAAAGAGCCACTACACCCACAAACGACTGAGGAGCGCCTACAGAAGCCTGAACACGAACATGGAATGGCTCTTTACGTGGTATGACCATCCAGAACTGGATATACCCAATACCACGAACATGATAGATGGTCACTTTTCAGACCTGAAGAACAAGCTCAGAAACCATAACGGTTTGAGTATGAAAAGAAAAATAAAGTTCATCGATGAGTTTTTAAAGGCATGAGGCCTTTTGAAAACAACAAAAAGGGAAGCCTGAAAAGGCTTCCCTGAATGACGTTTTCGTCAGGCATCCAATGTATCCCTGGCAAATTGCTCTCCAGCAGGGCCTGCTTCCGTTTAATTGGACGGGACAAGATAGAATTGGATAGGATAACAAACAACTAATGTTTACAAACAGACCAACCATTTTGTCCACTTGAAAATAATTACTCGAAATCACCAACCATTTTGTCCATTACACCACAAATTATGATACTGTGGGTAAGGTTATCTCGAGTAGTGAACCGTTTTTTCTTGGATCGGCAGCTTCTCAATGGAATACGATTAGTTATGATCAATACGGTAGAGAAGTGAGTACAGTTGACTTTAGGGGTAAAATGATTACCACCACCTATAATGGACTAGTCGTGACGACAGATGATGGTATCAGGAGTGCAACCGTTAAACGCGACGCATTTGGTAATATTATCTTCGTATCAGATGATGGCGGAGATATAGAATATACATACTTTTCAAATGGGGTAGTCAAAACGTCAAATTATGGGGGTCACATCATATTGACCGAAATAGATGACTGGGGCAGAAAATCGTTTATGTATGATCCAAATACAGAGGAATATAATTACGAGTATGATTTGCTAGGAAGAATGCTTAGTAAAACCAGTCCAAAAGGGAGAACTACTTACGAATACAACAATGATGGTCTGCTTGAAAAAAGATTATCAGCGGTGACCTGACTTCTACAGAAGCAGTATACACTTACGACACGGAGACAAAGTTCTTAACGTCAATTGTAGGGACAGATTTTCTCTCAAATACGATAGTCTAGGACGGCCTGAGATTGAAACTTACGATGTGCAGGATTTACAATTGGGTAATAGTAGTAGTCACGCGATTAGAAACGTATATGATGCTTCAGGTGCACTTGTAGAACTTATTGATGATGAAGGCAATACTTTGCTTTGGCAAATTAATTCAAGTACTGCCCGCAATCAAAATCAAATGGTGACCTATGGTAATGGTATGGTAAGCACTAACACATACAATAATTTTGGTAACTTAACAAACATAATGTGAGCAGTTCAGGGTCTAATGCGCAACAGGCCTTAAAAATGGATTATGAATTTGATGATATACGCAACGTACTCAATTACAGAAAGAACTACGGGTTCTCAAATTGGGATGAGACGTTTACGCATGACTCACAAGATCGTTTAACAGTGATTACAGGTGCGACAAATCGCGCGCACTCCTACGATGACAGTGGTAGAATTGTTGAGAATTTGTACATGGGCGCTTATAATTATTTAGCAGACAAATTTTATCAACTAAAAGATATAGAATTAAATGATCGTGGTGATCTGCACTATCAGAGAAACAAATTGCAACAGGTTGAGTATAACGCTTACCGTAAACCAATAGAAATTTACGAAGAGGGAAAAGATAGGGTTTCTTATGAATTCAATCCACTCATGCAGCGTAGCCACGCTTACTATGGTGGCTTAGATGAGGACAAGACGAATAGACGTTACCACAAGCAATATTCGTCAATTATGCCTGCTGAGATAATTTGGGATAATTCTTCTGGGGATTCAAAAATCATAACGTTTGTTGGTGGTGATGCGTACAGTGCAAGCATTTCTGGCATTGAAGATTCCTTTCCAGGAAAGCCTAATGGCTTTCATTATTTGCATAGGGATTATTTAGGCAGCATTCTGTCTATAAGTGATGAAGAGGGGGATGTCGTAGAAGAGCGTCAATTCGGTGCGTGGGGAATGGTCGATGGCTTCAGAAGCGATAATATCAGCGTTGCAGAGTTGGGTTCGGATTCCATCATTGATCGAGGTTTTACTGGTCATGAGCATTTGTCCGCTGTTGGATTAATCCATATGAATGGTAGGGTTCATGATCCTAATTTAGGCCGATTCCTGTCTGTAGATAATTACATTCAGGATATGTATAACTCTCAGAATTTCAATCGCTACGGCTATGCATTAAATAATCCTTTAATGATCATAGATCCTAGTGGTGAAATTGCGTTTGGGGCATTTGTAGTGATAGTCGCTAAAGCGGCAATTATAGGTGCTGCTGTTGCAGGCGGTAGCTATCTTTTACAGGCTGCCTTTACTGGTCATTTTGATTGGGGTGATTTTGGTATTGCTGTTTTAGGAGGTGCGCTAAGTGGTGCCGCAGGTGGTGCAATAGGTGCGTTAACTGGTGCAGTTTCAGCTAATATGACCGTCGCAACCATGTTTAAAAATGTTGGGATGGGAATCGCATCTGGTATATTACCTGCCTTTAATGTGCCTCTAGGTGATTTTTCTGTAAGTGTAAGCCCATCGATTATGTTTGGAACTTCTGCAATTGCACTAGGTGGTACTTTTACTATGAGCTATACCAATGGCGATTTTAGATTTGCTTACGGAGTAGGTATGAGTGGTGTTGCCAAATCACACGGCAGTAATACTAGTGGTTGGGAATACCGTCAGTCTTGGAAAGTTAATTATGATGATGGAGAGTTTGGTGTTGGTTTATATTCAACTTCATTTTCTGGTTACGACGGAAAATTTGACCAAAGAGTTGGAGGCATAAGTTTAAGGCACGGCGATTGGGGACTGCGTTATGAGAATGATGGAAACCCATTCAAGAAAGGTATTATCGCCGATGGAGAAGATAGATTTCGAAGTGCAGCTATGGAATTTACTTATCTAGAATGGTCAGCTGGATTTAAAATATATACTGGTAAAAGAATTTATCAGGATAGTGATGCTGTAGAGGGTCAGAAAGGGATCTTGGGCTTTATAAATCGTGTTTTGAGCAAAGTGCCAGTAGGGATGCCGGGTGGTTGGGGCGCTAATCTTCCCCACGGTGAGGTACTAGAAATAGGACCCAAATATCGCATGGGTGCAGCATATATTGGTTATAGAGAGATTCAAGTAGGTGTGGGTTCTTACCGATATATAGGCCGACCCATACAAAATATCTTTGCACATCACTATTGGAGTCAACAGCCTGGATTTACAGTAACATCAGATAATATTGATTCCTATATACAATATCAGTCTAGAAATGAAGTTACACTTTGGTAAGATGTGGTATAGATTTAAACATTTTGTGATCCTAGTTTTTGCTTGTAGTATTGTACAGAGTTGCCTCTGCTGGTCTTATATTCCTACCAACGGCCTCAACCAACCTAGATTTGAAGGGCTTCCAGACCCGCAGGTAAATGATTCTTTATTCTCTGAAATAGATACCTTATGTTTATACAAACAGATAGGTGTTATTCACGAAAAAAAATTTCAATCAGTATCTGGTTCAACATTCTATTTTTTGAGATTCTTTTCTAGCGGGAAATTGAACTCCTTTAGGAAAGTCCTAGCGCAGGAAAGGTTAATAGATGATCTCGCTAAAGAAGATTTCGCACCCGAAAAAGGATTGGCAGGAAGTATAGTACAAATGGACGATCGAAGCTTTGGTCTATATATCAGCGGTCAATTTAAGTGTGAGAAATTCATTTTCAAGGAGAGAGTGACCATTAAAGATGACACATTGTATGCTAAACATTTAAACTATAATAAAAGTTCTGAAGTTATTGAAGTATTCACAAAGTATCCAGTAGGTTTTTCAATTGCAAATATGGTTCCTGACTGGTAAATAGGTATGATGATGACATATGATAGGATTTAAATGACCAAGTATAAAGATATTTATAACCTAGGGTTTGTCGTGCTACTATTTTGCGCTGGATTCACTTCCGCACAAAACGAGACAAGTATCTGGTATTTTGGTCAGAATGCTGGATTGGACTTTAACTCTGGAAACCCAGTGGCGTTAACAAATGGTGTCCTTGACACTCTAGAGGGTTGCGCGACAATTGCTGATAATAATGGGAATCTACTTTTCTATACAGATGGAACCACCATCTGGAATAGGAATCATTTACCCATGTTAAATGGTTCAGGGCTCAATGGTGACTCATCCAGTACACAATCAGCCATTGTCGTACCATATCCTTCAAATAATAATCTTTTCTTGGTATTTACAGTAGATAGTAGCCTAAATATATCAAACGGCGTCCATGATGGTCTGCAATATTCGGTTGTCGATATGCGGTTGGACAACGGTTTAGGAGCCGTAACTAATGATAAGAATATCCAGTTGGAACCTCTTGTAGCTGAAAAACTTACGGCAATAAAAAAACCTAATCTTGATGAGTATTGGGTAATTGCACATCGTTATGGGAATAATCAGTTTGTTGCCTTTGAAATAAATAGTAGCGGTGTCGTTACCACCCCAGTTGTAAGTGCAGAAGGTTTGGTTATACGAGGATTTAGTAGCGCTACGGGTTCAGGTGGTGACTTTGGCCAAATGAAAATTTCACCGGATGGATCTCATCTTGCAATGGCCTGCGGTCAGCGTTTAAATGATGTACAGGTTTTCGATTTTGACGTTTTTAGTGGTAGGGTTTCTAATCCAGTAACCTTGTATTCTGACCCTGGAAACTCTTTCGATCCATATGGTCTAGAGTTTTCACCTAATAGTGGTTTACTTTATCTTACAGTTATAGGTCAAGGGGTTTATCAATTTGATCTCAGTGGCCCTACACCTACAGATTGGATCAACTCTCGATATGATGTCCAAATTCAGAGTACAGGCTTTGCAGGAATGCAATTAGCATTAGACGGTAAGATTTATATAGCATTGAACAGTCAATTTGACTTGGATGTGATCAATCAACCTAATGTAGTGGGTCCTGGTTGTATGTTTGAGGAAGACGCTGTAAATCTGGGCGGTAGGCGCAGTCGTAGTGGTCTACCGCCTTTTATTCAGAGTTCCTTTAATTTTCCGCCTATTGAATTCAGTGGTTCATGCTCAGAGTCACCTACAAGTTTTAGTCTTTCAGACCCTGTTCCTAATGTGGCTTGGGATTTTGGTGATCCAGCTAGTGGATCCAACAACTCAAGCACAGTAGCAAACCCTATACATATTTATAATCAGGCAGGTAATTATACGGTTACTGCTCAAACAACAGATGCTAATGGACAAATAGTGACCCAGAGCATCCAGCTGGAGATTTTTGAGACACCTAGTCCAGTTGGTGCTATTGATGATATTCTGCTTTGTGCCCCAGATACTGCAACAATAGTTGATCTTACGCAGTATGATACTGAAATTCTAGATTCAAATGATATGATTTTATTTGAGGTAACTTATTATGAAAGTCAGGTGAATTTGAACGCGGATAACCCAATTTCAGACCCGACTAATTATACAATAAGTAACAATAATGCTTCCACTTTACTATGGGCAACTATTTCTAATCGTAGAAATAATTCTTGTAGTATTACAGTCTCGTTAGAAATTATAACGCAAAATATACCAGATTCTCTTCTCCCACTTCCAGACCTTGAGTTCTGTGACGATGAAAGTGTAGGGAGTGCAGATGATGGCAGGATCCTTATGGATCTTTCTGTGCAAAATTCTTTATTGTTGAATGGAAGTGATCCTGCAAATTTCAATATCACCTATTTTATTGATGCGTCACGAACACAGATTATTGTAAATCCGGATGCTTATATTAATAATCTTGCAGTAGAAACCGTGTATGTTACCCTAGAATCTATAAACAATCCAGAGTGCATTATAGAAACACAGTTTGAATTTAAGATTAGACCTATACCTACGGCTAATCCGATACAGGATCGTTATGAGTGTAGTGACAACTCGCAAGCTGGTTTTGATACCTCTGGGATTGAGAATGAACTTCTCAACGGTCAGGTCGATGTAGAGGTCACCTTTACAGATGCCATGGGGAATATGTTCCCGTCACCCTTACCTAACCCATATGTTTCTGGTTCGATGACTATCACCGCTATTATAACAAGTAATTTGGATAGCTCATGTAGTGACTCAACAACTTTTGATCTGGCAGTGCTAGGAAATCCAATAATTCCCCTTGAGGAAGAATACACCATCTGTAAAAATTCTGAATTAGTTTTAGATTTGGGAAACCAGTTTGACTCGGTATTATGGTCTACAGGTGAAATATCTCCAAACATTGAAATTGCTAACCCAGGGCTTTACGATGTAATGGTGGAAAGGGTCTATTCAGATGGGTCTTGTTTCTCGATATTTGATTTTACTGTAGTAGAAGCTAATTCTATTACCCTACAAGATATCCTGATAGAAAACTTTGCCTCAACTGGAGGTAGGATTGAAGTCATTGCTGAGGGTTCACCAGCGCTATTGTATTCCTTGGACGGTATAATTTTTCAGTCCAACCCAGTATTTGAAAATGTCTCATCTGGTGTCTACAATCTCACAGTCAAGGATGAATCTGAATGCCAGACCATTCAACAGGAGATAGTGCTTTTAAATTATCCGCGGTACTTCACACCAAACGGGGATGGCTTTAATGATCGATGGAATATTGATTTAAGTGATATCGGTGCTACAGGTACAATTGAAATATTTGATAGGTATGGAAGATTCATAAAACAACAGTCTACGCATGGAAGTGGTTGGGACGGCACGAGCGCAGGACAGGAAATGCCATCATCAGACTATTGGTTTATTTTAAGATATGATGGCGAAATAATAAAAGGACACTTTACCCTAAAGAGGTAAAGTCATAAATACTACCAAGACCAGCGTGCAAAAAGCATGGGAAGAACAATTCCAAAAATGACAGCTGAAAGAACAAGCGTCCAATCATGCTGACTTACCCGTAGCATACGCGTGGCTAGGAATCCTAGCAATAAGACAATCAGCACAACCATGATCTGTCCTAATTCAATCCCGACGGCAAAACTGAGTAAGAGTAAAAATGTATTGTCTGCGCCGCTAGCCAGCATCTTAAAGGCGCTTGCAAAACCAAAGCCGTGAATCAAACCAAAGAAACCTGTGACGGCCATGATGGGCCAGCCATAAAACTTACCAGTGTACTCGCCGGCAAAAAAGATGTTGTAGAGCGCAGTAATCGCGATGGAAAAAACAATTAAAAACTCTATATAAGCCGCGTTAACACTTACAATATCGTAATAAGATAGAATTATCGATAAGGTATGTCCTAGCGTAAAAAACAAACTGATATATAATAAGCGTTTCCAACTTGTAAAACTGAGTGGCACGGCCATCAGAATAAAGAACAAGATATGATCGTAGTTCTTGAAATCGATGACGTGGCGATAACCTTCAGTAACGTAAAACAACAGCTCATCCATAGTGGGTTGGGTTTAGGAGGTTGTATGCGCGTGTAAATTAAGGAAAAAGGTTGTTTGTACTATGATTCTCGACCAAACAACTTTTGAGATGGGGTTGTGTATTGCGTCAAATATTAGCGCATATGTATGAGTCGTTCCCCAATTATTGAGACTACTGTAAGCTCACAACAATTCCCTAATTTTGCACCCCTTAAAACCAGTGGTAAATGGCAACTAAATTCAAGGAATACAATGGCTTGAATCTTCCAGAGGTGGATGATCGCATTAAGGAGTTTTGGCGCGATCAGAACATTTTTGAGAAATCAGTTTCCACCCGCGAGGGTAATGAGCCATTCATATTTTTTGAGGCCCACCATCTGCAAATGGCCTGCCGGGCATCCACCACGTGATGGGTCGCACGGTAAAAGATCTTTTTTGCCGCTATAAAACTCAGCAAGGTTATCAGGTAAACCGCAAGGCGGGCTGGGATACGCACGGGCTGCCTGTGGAACTGGGCGTAGAGAAAGCACTGGGGATTACCAAAGAGGATATAGGAAAGAAGATATCTGTAGAGGAATATAATCAGGCCTGTAAAGATGCCGTCCTCAAGTACACTGATGTATGGAGCAAGCTCACTGCAGATATGGGCTACTGGGTAGATATGGAAGATCCATACATTACCTACAAGCCGCAATACATGGAAAGTGTGTGGTGGTTACTCAAGCAGATATACAACAAAGGTTTGCTCTATAAAGGCTACACCGTCCAGCCATACTCACCAGCGGCAGGCACAGGATTAAGCAGCCACGAGCTCAACCAGCCGGGAACTTATCAGGATGTGACCGATACAACAGTCACTGCCATGTTCAAGGTAAGCGACACCAGCCAGCTGCCGTTTGAGACCAGCGGCGAGGTATTTTTCCTAGCCTGGACAACTACGCCGTGGACTTTGCCTAGTAATACTGCTCTAACGGTGGGTTCAAAAATTGATTACGTACTGGTCGATACACTTAATCAGTACACTGGCGAGCCCATGCAAGTAATTCTTGCAGAGGCTTTGGTGGGGAAGCAATTTGGAAAAAAGTATGTTCCTGTCCCTGACCCTTCCCTAGGGGAAGGAGATAAAAAGGAACGGATTCTCCCTCCATAGGGGGGATGCCCGCAGGGCAGGGGGGCTACACTCACGGCGATAAAAAAATACCCTATCAGGTACTCGCAAAAGTAAAAGGCGCTGACCTCGTAAACATTAAATACGACCAACTACTCAACTACGCCTTACCTTATAAAAACGCGCAAGACGCCTTCCGCGTGATTGCTGGTGATTTTGTAACCACAGAAGATGGTACGGGAATCGTACATACGGCTCCCACTTTTGGAGCAGATGATGCCATGGTTGCAAAACAGGCCGTGCCTCCCGTCCCGCCCATGCTCGTGCTGGACGAGAATAATCAGGCGGTGCCTCTAGTCAACTTACAGGGAAAATTCCGCGAGGAGTTGCCTGAGGTAGGAGGCAAATATGTTAAAAACGAATATTTCAAGGAAAACGCGCCAAAGCGCAGCGTGGACGTTGATATTGCAATCTCACTCAAGGAACGCAACCGCGCATTTCACGTAGAGAAATACGTCCACAGCTACCCACACTGTTGGCGTACAGATAAGCCAGTGCTGTATTATCCGCTTGATTCATGGTTCATAAAAGTAACCGACTTTAAGGATCGCATGCACGAGTTGAACAAGGGCATCAACTGGAAACCCAAGAGTACGGGGGAGGGAAGATTTGGCAACTGGCTAGCAAATGCAAATGACTGGAACCTGTCCAGATCCCGTTACTGGGGAATCCCGCTACCCATCTGGCGCGATGCGACTGGCAAGGAAGAAATGATCATCGGTTCTATTGAAGAATTGGTGAATGAAATTGAAAAGTCCATTGCTGCCGGCAACATGACGCAGAATCCGTTTGCTGGTTTTGAGCCAGGCAATATGGACGACAGCAACTACAGCCTGGTGGATCTTCACAAGAATATTGTGGATGAGATCGTGCTCACCGGCAAGAATGGCGATAAACTATACCGCGAGGCAGACCTGATCGATGTCTGGTTTGACAGCGGCAGCATGCCCTACTCACAATGGCATTACCCATTTGAGAATAAGGAGGCCGTGGAAAACGGCCTGCGCAAGGCAGATTTTATTGCAGAGGGGGTGAAACCAGACACGCGGCTGGTTCTACACGCTACACGCCATCGCCACGATGATCAACGATGACGTCGCCTATAAAAATGTGGTCTCCAATGGACTGGTGCTGGACAAGAACGGCCAGAAAATGTCCAAACGTCTGAGCAATGCCGTCGATCCATTTAAAACGCTGGATAAATACGGTGCAGATGCGACCCGCTGGTACATGCTCAGTAACGCAAACCCCTGGGATAACCTGCGATTTGATGAGGAGGGAATTGTAGAGGTGCAGCGCAAGTTTTTCGGCACGCTGTATAACACTTACAGTTTCTTTGCCCTGTACGCAAATGTTGATGGATTCCGCTTTCGCGAAAGCGTAATTCCCACAGCTCAACGACCAGAAATAGACCGCTGGATCCTAAGCGAGCTCAACAGTCTCGTGACAGACGTTACCGAGGCTTACGATGATTACGACGCCACCCGTGCTACACGTGCAATTACCAACTTTGTAACGCAAAACTTGAGTAACTGGTACGTGCGATTGTGTAGGAGGAGGTTTTGGAAAGGTGAATATGGCGAGGACAAAATCGCAGCTTATCAGACCCTGTACACCTGCCTGAAAACTGTCGCGCAATTGAGCGCACCGGTCGCGCCATTTTTTATGGATCAGCTCTTTAAGGATCTCACTGGCGTTTGCGAGGAGGAATCTGCAGAGAGCGTTCACCTCGCCAGTTTCCCAGCGGCCGATGCGAGCATGGTCGATGCGGGATTACAGGAAAAAATGCACAAGGCACAAGTAATTTCCAGCCTGACGCTTTCCCTGCGTAAAAAAGAAAGCATCAAGGTGCGCCAGCCGCTGCAGCGCGTCATGATTCCGGTACTGGATCAGAGCGATCGCGCACAAATAGAAGACGTGGCAGATCTGATCAAGAGCGAGGTAAACATAAAAGAAATCGAGCTGATAGACGATGCCAGCGGTATTCTCGTCAAAGAGATCAAACCCAACTTTAAGGTTCTGTGCACTAAGTACGGTAAGGATATGGGAAAAATTGCGGGTACGATCAAACAACTGGATCAGGATGCCATTGCCCAGCTGGAGAAGAACGGCTCGCTGGAATTACACATTCAGGGTGAGTCCACAACGATTGAACTAGGTGAGGTAGAGATCACTTCTAGTGATATCGAGGGCTGGCTGGTAGCTAGTCAATCTGGGATCACGGTTGCGCTGGACGTGACCCTTACACCACAGCTGGAGCAGGAGGGAATCGCCCGTGAACTGGTAAACCGCATCCAGAACATGCGCAAGGATGCCGGACTGGAAGTCACGGATCGCATCAAGGTGCACGTGGAATCGCAGGAAGAAGTGGACAAAGCTGTACAAAGCAACCGTCAATATATCATGGACGAGGTGCTTGCAGATGATCTCCAGATTGTGCGTACCTCAGAGAACGGTATAAAAGTTGAATTTGATAATATTGCGACAGCAATCCAAGTGATAAAAAACTAATTCATGAGCAAAGACGAAAAATTAAGATATAGCGACGAGGATCTCAACTATTTCAGAGAACTTCTCACAAAGAAAATCGCCGAGGCTAAAGAACACCTACAGTTGATCAAAAGCGCCTACATGAACGATGCAAACAACGGTACAGATGATACGGCACCACAGTTCAAGGCATTTGACGAGGGTAGTACCGTCATGAGCAAGGAGTCAAACGCGCAACTGGCGATACGCCAGGAGAAATTCATCCGCGATCTGAACAACGCATTGATACGCATCGAAAACAAGACCTACGGGATTTGCCGCGTAACAGGAAAGCTGATTAAAAAGGAGCGACTAGAACTGGTTCCTCATGCAACACTTAGTATTGAGGCAAAGCAAATGCAGTAGGGAATTTTATTACATTTTAATTGAACCCTTGTATGGTAGAAAAAGCTTTCTTTTACCGCATGAGGGTTTTATTGATTTTAGTAACGTGTCTTTTTTCTAGCAATACTGAGGTGTATGGACAAGAAAAGCAGCGTAGTTTGAAGAGTATTCAGGGCTCTAGATTCACCACCGTTTTCATCAAATTAAACACCTACGCAGAACTCGAGATCATCACAACTGATGAGGATGAGGTCCAGATTGACGAGATGCGTGATGGCGAGTACTACGATGCGCGGATTTTAAATACCCGTATCAGTAATGACTCGCTTTATATCACTGACGTTGGAAACGCATTGTACGACCGCAAAGACGACAAGCTTGCAGCTCATAA
The DNA here is from genome assembly GCA_963740155.1 of uncultured Flavobacteriaceae bacterium. Taxonomy (GTDB): domain Bacteria; phylum Bacteroidota; class Bacteroidia; order Flavobacteriales; family Flavobacteriaceae; genus Nonlabens. Next base: position 702,149 of record CAVUDE010000007.1, read on the forward strand.
GGTGATGGATGCACGGGTCAAGATCTGTCTTCCTCGCGGTAAGCGATTACGCATCGAGACAGAGGATGCTGTTCTAAGTATTTCTGGTGTTTATAATGCCATGAATGTGAATCAGAATTCAGGTACGGTAACTTTTTCTAATTTAAAAGGTAATCTAGTCTATAGGTCGATCAGCGCAAATGTGGAATGGTATGCAAGACAATATTTTTTACGAGCTCTGGATCGCACCGGTAGGATTGAAGAGGTTACGAGCCGCCCTATAAGCAGTACCGCGGTTGTTGAGACGATTAAGGGTAGGGTTAAGATGGTTGATAAATAGTTCCGAAGCATTGCTATTAAAAAATGTTTTTAAAATTTTTATCTATAAAATTTGCATATTCTCTTTCATTTCTTCATTTCTTCATTTCTTTATATCAAATTAATCGTAAAACATTAGTTATGAGAAATTTATTAAAAGCCACAGTGGTGGTGTGCCTAGCATTCTTGGTATCATGTGAAACAGAGGCACCAGAGACTGAAATTACGCCTGATACCAACCAGACCGTAAATAACACGGATTTTTTAAACACGATGGACTGGCCAGGGATTGACTTGGGCGAGGGAAGTTTTATTACAACTTATAACGTAGAACACCAAGACTTGGATCAAATAATTGATCAAGTGATAGATGGTCTCTTTTCCCATGAGTTTGAGAATGAAGGTGAATTTATTTTTGCAGATATACGAGTAGGTGGCGGGCAGATTATTGTGACCCCTGGAAGCGGTACTGTTGAACCAGTTGTGATAGCAAATGGCGACGACGAGGACTGTGGCGGTAAGGAAGACGATGGTTGGAAAAGTTTTGGGAAATGTTACTCAGAAGAGTGTGTTAAGGAAAAGTCAGAAAAAGCTGGAGAGGATCTGAAAGAAAGCTTGACTTCTGGAAAATGTTTGGATATTAGAGTTAAGAGGAACTTATTAAATGTCCGTGTATGCGGCCGGGGAGTGTTCAATTAAGTGTGTCATCGGTTAAAAATCTCGTATCAAAATAATCTGCGAGGTCATTTCTGACTGACGACCATGCAAACATACGCCCGTTCCACCGGGTCTCTGCGTTTATGGTGGCTAGATAGATCTGCTTTGCAATGGCGTTCTCTGAGGTAAAGGCCCCCTTTGTCTTGGTGACTTTCCTGACCATTCGGTGATAGCTCTCTATGGGATTGTTCGTGTAGATCACGCGTCTGAGTGCTGGTGGGTACCTATAGAAGTTTACCAGCCTGTTCCAGTTGCTGTTCCAGCTTTTGAATATAGCCTTATACCTGGCACCCCATTTTTCCTCTGCCTGTACCAGGTACTGCTTGGCCTGCTCTTCGTTCAGAGCCGTATATATGCACCTTAAGTCCTTGATGAGCGGTTTTACGTCCTTGTTGCCTGCATACTTGATACTGTTGCGCATCTGGTGGGCCAGGCATAGCTGGACATCCGTTCTGGGGAAGATATCCTCTATGGCATCACCGAAACCCGAGAGGTTGTCGATACAGGCCACAAAGATATCTTCCACGCCTCTTTGCTTGAGCTCATGCAGGACACTGCGCCAGAAACTGCTGGATTCAGAGTCACCAAAATAGATGCCCAAGTACTTGTTTCTCACCATCACGGTTCACCCCCAGGACGTTATAGACTGCCTTTGTCACCACCTTGCCATGTTCCCTTACCTTGAAGTGCATGGCATCCAGCCACATCACGGGATAGACCGTCTCCAGGGGACGCTGTTGCCACTCAAGGATCTCGGGCAGTATCCTGTCCGTAATCGCATTGAGCGTACCCACCGAGAGTTCCACCCCATGGATCTCCCGCAGGTGATCCTGGATATCACGGTAGCTCAGCCCCTTGCCATAAAGAGAGAGTATCTTGTTGTCTATCCCGCCGTCCAGTCGTCGCTGCCGCTTCTTGACGATCTGGGGCTCAAAACTACCATCGCGGTCGCGCGGCGCAAAAATCTCCAGCCCCCCGGAAGAGCTAAGGATATTTTTGCGCCCTCGCCCATTGCGACGGTTCTTTGATGAGTTGCCCCTGGTGGCGGCTAGGTGCTCATCCATCTCTGCCTCCAGGCTCGCCTCAATCACTCGCTTCATTAAATCCTTCATCAGACCATCCTCACCCGAGAGCGGACGACCCTTTGAGACCTCATCGGCCAGCATCGTAGCTATACCGTCTAAATCGATTTGTTCTTCTTTGTTCTTCATGTGTCTAAGGTATTAATTTGACACACTTAATTGAATAGACTCGCGGCCGTGTTATTTCCTGTTAAATAATCAATGTGAATGATTGTACTAACCGTTTTAGTTTATTCTGAAACGGTTTTATTTTGCAATTGAAGTCGGTTTTATTAACCCACTTTTAAGCAAATCGAGCTTAGCATCATAAACCCATGCAAAGGTTGTTGTAAACTCATGGTAATTGCATCATTGCTGACTCTATGTTCATCTATTTTAGTGTGAACTTAAAATCAAAACCATGAGCTATACAGATAAAGTAGCCAGTAAGCTAAACAACCTATTAGAAAAAAATTACGATGCTGAAGCTGGTTACAAACTAGCCAAAGACAAAGTAAAAAGTCCTAGACTACAAAGCTTTTTTGACCAGCAACAACAGAACCGTTATAACTTCGGTCATGAGTTGAAAGAAGAAATCAGAAACTACGGCGCAAGCCCAGATAAGGGAACCAGCTTTACCGCAGATGCACACCGTGCATGGATCAACGTAAAAGCAGCTGTTTCTGGCGATCAGGAAGAAGCCGTGCTGGAGGAAGCCATCAGAGGTGAGAAGTCCGCGATTGAAGAATACAATGAAATCATCAATGATACTACTTTGCCAGCTAGTACTAAAAGCGTGTTGACAAAACACCGTGACAACATTCAGAATGCTTTGAACAAAGTACATAATATGGAAGAGGCTAGATAATCTTTTCCCTCTATATTAAAAGCCCCTTGCAGTTTTTGCAAGGGGCTTTTTGATTTTTATAATGACAGATATTGAATGGATCTAATACTATTTGTTGACTGATATTTCGTATACAAATCTTGATTTATCAGTTCTCAATCGAGGCACGACGCTGCGATAGAAGTGGGCGAGTGGGTGTGGTGGCAATTGCCTTATGCAGTCCTCTTACCGCTATCGCGGTGCGTGGGCTGCAAGAGCTACGAAATATTTTTTTCTGGAACCTACGAGCGCAGTGGGAGCCTGCCTGTCGTCCCTCTGGTAGGCAGGGATTGCACAAAGTGAGAGCTAAGAAAGCGTGATTTATGCGGAATATTGATCGATAAATAGTATAATTAAAAAAGAAACCCTCTAGCCGTGTGGCTAGAGGGTTTCTAAGTTTAGCAAAAACTGATAAATTAATCCTCAGACTTGTCGTTGCCGGAATCATTATCATCATTCCTGCGTGGGCGATCATCGCGGTTGCGGTCATTGCCTCGCCTATCATCACGGCGGCGGTCACCACCACCGCTGCGACGGTCATCGCGACCACGGCCGCGGCTATCGTCACGCTTGCGTGGCGGGCGCTCTTCCCAGCCTTCTGGCTTAGGTAAAACAGCCTTGCGAGATACTTTTTGCTTTCTGGTACGTGGGTCTATTCCCATGTACTTCACGTCCAGCACATCGCCTACGCTCAACACGGTCGACGGATCCTCGATACGCTTATAGTCAAATTCACTCACGTGTAACAAGGTTTCCTTACCAGGCTTGAATTCTACTACTGCGCCAAAATCAAGCATCTTCACTACCTTAACGGTATAAATGGAACCTACTTCTGGTTCAAAGATGATATTGCGTATGCGCTCAAGAGCAGCCTCAATCTTTTTACGATCAGTACCGGCAATCTCGATGATACCCATATCGTCCTCTTCCTTGATGTTGATAACGGTATCTGTTTCTTTTTGCATTTCCTGAATGACTTTCCCACCAGGTCCTATCACGGCACCTATATACTTGCCTTCAATTTCCATGGATTCCATCTTTGGAGCGTGGGATTTCACGTCCTCGCGTGGTGCTGCAATCGTCTCGGTAAGCTTACCTAGAATGTGCATACGTCCATCTTTTGCTTGGTTCAGGGCATTGGTCAGGATTTCATAAGAAAGTCCCTTTACCTTGATGTCCATCTGGCAAGCGGTGATCCCATCCTCTGTTCCAGTGACCTTAAAGTCCATGTCACCCAGGTGATCCTCATCACCTAGAATATCAGAAAGTACCGCATAGTTCTCACCATCAGTAATCAATCCCATCGCGATACCAGAAACTGGTTTTTTCATGGGAAGTCCAGCGTCCATCAATGCCATGGTACCGGCACAAACCGTTGCCATGGAAGAAGAACCATTGGATTCCAGCACCTCGCTCACGATACGTACCGTATAGGGAAGCTCATCCGGCAGCATACGTTTTAATGCGCGCTGTGCAAGATTACCGTGTCCTACCTCACGACGTGAGGTTCCACGTAGTGGTCGTGCCTCACCCGTACAGAATGGTGGGAAGTTGTAGTGTAGATAAAAACGCTCTTCACCTTCTTGTGACGCCATATCAATGATATTGGCATCGCGTGAGGTTCCCAGTGTTACCGTTGCCAGTGCCTGTGTCTCACCACGTGAGAAAATCGCACTACCGTGGGTAGAGGGTAGGTAATCTACCTCACACCAGATGTCACGTATGTCAGTCGTCTTGCGGCCGTCTAGACGGATACCTTCTTTAAGCAGCACGTCACGCACGGCTTTTTTCTGGGTTTTGGAAAAATACTTAGAAATCAGATCGCTCTTCTCATCCTGCTCTTCGGCACTGAATTGGGATTTGATTTCTTCTTTCAGCTCGCTGAATGCCTTGCTGCGGTCTTGTTTTGCGCTACCCTTTCTGGCAATCTCGTAGATCTTGTCATAAGATAGTTCAGCAACACGTGCCTCAATGGCCTCGTCTTCTTCCTCGCCCTCGTACTCACGTACTTCTTTAGCGCCTACTTGAGCGACAAGTGCAACTTGCGCGGCACATTGTTTTTTGATCGCATCGTGACCTGCTTTGATCGCTACCAGCATTTCCTCCTCGCTTATCTCGCTCATCTCGCCTTCAACCATCATGACGCTATCAGCGCTGGCGCCTATCATCATGTCGATATCAGATTTCTCGAGTTGCTCGTAACTAGGATTGATGACAAATTCACCATCCACACGGCCTACACGTACTTCAGAAATCGGGCATTCAAACGGGATGTCTGAAAGCTGGATCACTGTAGAAGCTGCAAGTCCCGCAAGTGCGTCTGGCATCACGTTCTCGTCATGAGACATGAGCTGGATCATCACCTGGACTTCTGAATGGTAATCTTTAGGGAAAAGTGGTCGCAGTACACGATCCACTAGACGCATGGTGAGTACCTCACCATCATTAGGACGTGCCTCGCGTTTAAAAAAGCCGCCAGGATATTTGCCGGCAGATGCAAACTTCTCGCGGAAGTCCACCGTCAACGGTAAAAAGTCCAGACCCGTAGAACGGTAACTGGATACGACTGTTGCCAGCAGCATGGTCTTGCCGCAGGTGATAACTGCACTACCGTGTGCCTGTTTTGCCAGTGCACCGGTCTCGATGGTGATGTCAGGTCCATTGTCAGACTTGATCACCTCTTTAAAAACTTGTGGTTTCATAAAAAATATAAACGTTAACTCAAGTTGTGTGTGGTAGAGAAAGCGTTGTACTGGGCTTTATGAGAAACTAGCTTTTATGTTGCGCGATGATTATTTTATTACGCTTTCGCGAAAGCGTACTCCTTAAATATACAGCCATAAACTTATACCGCCAGAATTTCAAAGATAGTACAGAAGCAGGTGGTTATCCATGATTCCCGCACCAAAACTAAAAAGGGGGCCGCAATGACCCCCTTTTAAAATTACTTTCTGATTCCTAGTTCCTTGATGAGTTCCCTGTATTTCAGAATGTCTTTCTTCATCAGGTAATCCAGCAACGAGCGGCGCTTACCTACGAGTTTTACGAGGCTACGTTCTGTGTTGTAATCGTGACGGTTGTTCTTAAGGTGACCCGTCAGGTAGTTGATGCGGTAGGTAAAAAGGGCGATTTGTCCCTCTGTACTACCTGTGTCGTTTGCATCCTTGCCGTGTTTTGCAAAGATCTCTGCTTTTTTTTCTGCACTTAAATACATGCCAAAATTATTTGTAATAATGAATATTATGTACGCCAGACCATCTGACTGCTCTTAAATGAGCGGCTGCAAAAGTACGGATATTTAGGGAATTAATTTGATTGGTTTCTATTTGACAATTCATACTCGGTTTTGACTGTAACTCAAGTAAGCATTTTGTTGAGCGGAGATTGAATTGCCTATTGAGACGGCAATAATGAAGTTTGATATATCGCTACGATGAACCCGTAAGATCTACTCGTCTTTTATGCTTTGGATAATCTCAAAAGAATCGCCATGCCGCTTGAATGAGCTTTAAGAGAAATATCCGGTAATCCAAAGATTCTGAATTCAACATTCTGAATTCTTCATTCAGAAATTCTGGATTCAAAAAGTCTAACGCAACTTTCTCAAACTGTCATCTACACAATTACTATCATTGTAGGCAATGGAAAAATATGATAAATGCCTGATGATTTTCACCCGCCATCCAGAACTGGGTATAGGTAAGCGCAGGCTGGCAGCCACGATAGGTGATGAGGCCGCCCATGCAGTCTATAAAAAATTGGTCAGTCATACGCATTCGATTACCGAACCTCTTACGATTCTCAAGCAGATCTGGTACACCGATCAAATCCGTCAAAACGATATCTGGGATAACGCCACCTATGAAAAGTATGTGCAATATGGTGACGATCTAGGTGATCGTATGGAATACGCATTCCGTAAAGCATTTGAGAACTCAAGAAAGGTTATTATTATAGGATCTGATCTATACGATATCAGTCAGGCTGATATTAAAAATGCTTTTAAAGCTCTCGAGAGTAATGACGCGGTAATAGGCCCCGCGATTGATGGCGGTTATTACTTGCTGGGTTTTAAGGATAAATTACCCAAGGGTGTTTTTGAAAACAAGATCTGGTCTGGGCCAGATGTATTCGAGGCTACCATGAATGACTTAAGTGAATTGGAAACTTTTGTGCTGCCAGAACGCAATGACATAGACACGTATGAGGACGCAAAATGTGTCCCAGAATTAAACCAACTAATAGAACAACATTATGCTGACGGAAAACCAACTAGCTAACTCCATAGAATATCTTAAGCAGCGCGGCTTTGAAAATCCGGAAGTGGGAATCGTACTGGGTACGGGACTAGGCAGGCTTGTGGATAGCATTGAGGATTCTACACTCGCACATTATAACAATATCCCATCGTTTCCACTAGCAACGGTAGAATTCCATTCTGGGAAGCTGATTTATGGGATGCTTGCTGGCAAAAAAGTGGTCGTCATGCAGGGTAGGTTCCACTTCTATGAGGGATACGACTTTACAGATATTACCTATCCCATACGCGTGATGAAAGGCCTGGGAATAAAACACCTGCTAATTTCAAATGCAGCAGGAGCCGTCAACCTGGACATGAAAAAAGGCGAGATGATGTTGCTGGATGACCACATCAATCTGCAAGGAGGAAGTCCCCTTGCTTTTAAAGGTGTCTCTCAATTTGGCGAGCGTTTTGTGGACATGAGTGCGCCCTACGATCCACAGATGAATTCGTTACTCAAAACAGTGGCGAGCGAGAAAAACATCAAACTTCACGAGGGTGTTTATGCCAGTGTGGTGGGTCCACAGCTAGAAACCCGCGCAGAATATCGCATGCTCAAAACCCTGGGTGCAGATGCGGTAGGAATGAGCACGGTGCCCGAGGTAATCGTGGCAAACCATCTAGGACTGCCCGTGAGCGCGGTGTCTGTTCTGACAGATGAATGCGATCCTGAAAATCTGGAGCCTGTCAACGTTTCAGAAATCATTGCCATCGCAGAAAAAGCTGAGCCCAACATGGTGCAGTTATTCAAAGGCGTGATAGAAAAATTATAGCCCTTGAGTGATTCTTAAGTTTAAGCTTTCTCGCGGCAAGATTTAGATTAGTTTTTCCATTTGCTCAAGCAAAAAACAACGTTATGAAAAATATCCTTTACCTATCCTTTTATCTATTGGTCAGCGCATGCGTGAGCAGTTCTGGATTGTCGTATTCCTCTCTTGCTGCAGGAGATGAGATTCCATCAGAGTCTGGTGAGCTGGATCACAGCGCCTGGGATAAGCTGCTCAATCAGCATGTGAATAGTGATGGATTTGTGGATTATCAGGCATTTCTGGAAAATCATGAGGGTCTGAAATCTTATCTGGCATATCTGGGCAAAAACTCCCCTGCAGATGATACTCCCATCAATGAACAGTTTGCATACTATATCAATTTGTACAATGCTGCTACCATTCATATCATGCTGGAAAACGATATTCCCGCAAGTATCAAGGATATAGGCAGCGTGGTGAATCCAGTGTGGATTCAGGATTTTATAGAAATAGGTGATAGCAATTATTCCCTAGCAGATATCGAGAAAGGTGTCCTGCAAGAGATGGGCGACCCGCGCATTCACTTTGCAATTAACTGTGCTAGCTACTCCTGCCCTAAGTTGATGGACACCGCTTATACTGCAGAAAATGTAGATGAAATGATGAATCAGGCTGCAACGAAATTTGTGAACTCAGACAAGAACGATCTATCAGATCCAGATAATCCAAAGTTAAGCAGCATCTTCAAATGGTATAGATCTGATTTTACAGATTCTGGTATGTCACTGATTGAGTACGTCAATCAGTATGCGGATAAAAAAATCAGCCCAGACGCAGAGGTTGACTATCTGGACTACGACTGGTCGATCAATAAGCAATAGTCCGTGCAGCAGTCTTTGATTAGCATTGTAATTCCCTTGTTCAATGAAGAGAAGACGGTCACAAGGCTGATAGACCATCTAGTGGTTGCGGCTAATGATCTTAGTTCAATGGAGATTCTTTTTGTGGACGGCGGTAGCACAGATATGACTACTGCCGTAGTAACTGAAGTCCTTGCTGATCAGAAAACTTCAAATATTCGATTAATATCCAGCGGCAAGGGCCGTGCCCTACAGCTTGCGACTGGAGCTGATCATGCGACTGGTGACATTTTGTACTTCCTGCATGTGGATTCATTCCCGCCTCAGGACTTTGATTTACTTATCAGGGAGGCAATTGCTGCTGGGCATCCTGCGGGATGTTTTAGGATGAAATTTGATAGCCACCATCCGTGGTTGATGTTTATCGCTTCATTTACCAGATTCAATTGGCGAGCGAGTAGGGGCGGTGATCAATCCCAATACATAACAAGAGATCTATACGATCAAATAGGCGGGTACGACAGGCATCTTCCTATTTATGAAGACTACCAGTTGATCCATAAACTCTACGACTCAGGGAAGTTTCATGTCATTCAGAAAAGCCTTATCACAAGCTCGCGGCGTTACAAAGAACACGGCGTATTACGCTTACAAGCACTCTATTTACGTATCTACTGGATGCGGTACAGAGGAGCGACCATCACAGAAATCCATCGATTCTACCTGAATTATTGTCAGAAGAACGCTGGGGCAAAGCAAGCGGGACAAATTCCGGCAGAGTAATATCAAATGAGTTTCTAAGCCTTATTTTTGCTATTCAAAGTTATTCTAAATAAAATTTGGGAAAGACCGTAGCCAGTTTAAAGAGAGGCGATACTGCTATCATTAAGAGTTTTGATGAGAACGAAGTCCCGCTCAAGTTGCTCGAGATGGGCTGTTTGCCTGGGAATCAGATACAGATGTTGCAAAGTGCGCCCTTTAGCGATCCGCTTTATTTGAATGTGAATGGTACGCATCTCGCCATACGCAGGGAAACGGCAGAAAAGATAATCGTGGCACCACATGGCTAGAACCATTAATGTTGCCCTGATAGGTAATCCCAATACGGGGAAGACCTCGCTTTTCAATCGACTTACCGGCCTGAACCAGAAAGTAGGTAACTATCCAGGAATCACGGTTGAGAAAAAAGAGGGAATCTGCAAACTGGACAGGACGCTCAAAGCACATATTCTAGATCTTCCTGGCACCTATAGTTTAAATACCAGTTCACTGGACGAGAGTGTCGTTATTGAGACCTTGCTCAATCGCAACTCAAAGGATTTCCCAGACGTGGCAGTAGTTGTAAGTGATATAGAAAATATCAAACGCAACCTGCTGCTTTTCACACAGATCAAAGACCTTGAAATTCCCACGATCCTAGCCATTAATATGGCTGATCGCATGGAACGTAAAGCCATCACGCTAGACATTAAGGCGCTGGAAAAAGAACTCAAGACTAAGGCAGTTCTCATCAGTGCACGCAAGAATCAGGGAATTGATGATCTTAAAAAGGCGATAAGCAATTACAGCAATGTGAATACGTCACCTTGCGTGGATTATAGGCGTATAGACCCGCAGTATTTCCAGCGGCTTGCCACTACCTATCCAGATCAGCATCCTTATAAGCTGTGGCTTGTGATTACGCAGGATGTGAACTTTGGCAAGCTGGATCGCAATCGCGATCTGGAAAAACTCAAAAAATCCAGTTTCAAAGTCAAATCTGAATCAGATTTGAAAAAGATGCAACACAGGGAAACTGTAATCAGGTATCAGTTTATCAATGGTTTGCTGGATAAGGTTCTGAGCATCGACATAGCAACGGCAAAAGACCTGCGATCCAGACTGGATCGTATTCTTATCCATAAAGTATGGGGTTATCTGATTTTCTTTTCCATCCTTTTACTGATATTTCAGGCGATTTACGACTGGAGTTCTTATCCCATGGACTGGATTGACCTCGCTTTTGCAGAGGCAAGTGGTTTTGTCTCAAGCAATTTGCCATCTGGACCGCTCACAAGCTTATTGGCAGAGGGAATCATCCCAGGGCTGGGTGGTATCGTGATATTCATACCGCAGATTGCTATTCTGTTTTTGTTTATCTCTTTGCTGGAAGAAAGTGGATATATGAGCCGCGTGGTATTTCTTATGGATCATATCATGAAGAAATTCGGCTTGAGCGGCAAGAGTGTCGTGCCACTTGTTTCTGGGACTGCTTGCGCCATTCCTGCCGTTATGGCGACACGTAATATTGAGGACTGGAAAGAACGGTTGATTACGATTCTGGTGGTGCCATTTACCACCTGTTCTGCAAGGTTGCCGGTTTATCTGATCATTGTGGGTCTGGTAATTCCAGAGGGTGAGTTCGCTGGTTTTATAAGCTACCGTGCGCTTACTTTGATGCTGTTGTATTTGCTGGGATTTGCCGCGGCCATACTATCGGCGTGGGTGTTGAATAAGGTGTTGCCCATCAATCGCAAGGCATTTTTTGTGATGGAGATGCCAGCCTATAAGTTGCCACAATTCCGCAATGTGGGAATCACGGTGATAGAAAAGACCAAAAGCTTTGTAATAGGTGCAGGTAAAATTATTCTCGCGATTTCCATTGTTCTCTGGTTTCTTGCCAGTTACGGGATGGGCGATGAGTTCAATAATGCAGAACAGATTGTGACGCAGCAATACGCTGGTCAGAACCTCGCAGATAACGAACTGGAGAAAAAGATTGCCTCTCATGAGCTTGAGCATTCCTTTATAGGCCAGCTGGGGCAAGCGATTGAGCCGGCGGTGCGGCCGCTGGGCTATGACTGGAAGATAGGGATAGCCATTTTGACTTCTTTTGCCGCGCGTGAGGTTTTTGTAGGAACACTGGCAACCATCTACAGTGTGGAGGGCGGCGAGGAGGACGAGGCTACCATCCAGCAGCGCATGCAGGCAGAGCGCAACCCTGTCCTGGGCGGGCCGCTGTTTACGTTTGCCAGCGGGATCTCACTTTTGCTCTTTTATGCTTTTGCCATGCAGTGCATGAGCACGCTAGCGATTGTTAAACGAGAAACCAATAGCTGGAAATGGCCTGCGATCCAGTTCAGTTTTATGACCCTGATCGCTTACTTTGCCGCGCTGGGTGCATTCCAATTGCTGAGTTGATGATATTTCAATACGCCATCACTGGATTACTGCTGCTGGGTGCGATTTACTGGCTCTACCTCAAATTTTTCTCACGCCGTAAAAAATCTGGTGGTAATTGCGATGATAATTGTGGTTGTCATTGATGGTGATTGTTACGCTTTCGCGAAAGCGGAATAACAAAAACATACCCGTCTATAATTGTCACTATAAAAGGCTCTAGCTAACTTTACCGATAAATCCAAAAAGCAAGACTGCAATCAGCAACTCAAATCCCATAGGCTTCTTTGATTCAGGCGTGGGAGGAACCAGCGTCTGGAAAGAAGTGGTTGCTTTGCTGCCGCATGAGAACACTGTCTATTTGGCAGATTCTAGGAACGCGCCTTACGGTGTGCGCAGCAAGCAGGAAATTATTGATCTTAGCATCAAGAATACCCAGCTATTACTGGATATGGATTGCAAGATGATTGTTGTTCCTTGCAATACGGCGACGACTAACGCCATCAGCTATTTACGTGAAACCTATAAAGTTCCTTTTGTAGGAATCGAGCCTGCTATAAAGCCCGCTGCACTAGGTTCAAAAAGCAAGCGCATAGGCGTTCTCGCCACTATGGGAACTCTATCCAGCGAGCTGTTTCACAAGACCCAGCTTGAGTTTGCTAGTGAGGTAGAGACCATTGAGGTGGTGGGAACTGGTATTGTAGAATTGATAGAGGCCGGCAAGCACGATTCACGAGAAATGCGGGAATTGCTTATTTCCATTATTGAGCCATTCATGATTGCGGGTATCGATTATCTTGTTTTGGGATGTAGCCACTATCCTTATGTTAAAGAATTGTTGGAAGAACTATTGCCCACACGGGTGCAAATAATCGATAGTGGGAGAGCGGTGGCGCGGCAGGTCAAACAAGTTTTAACTGACTTTAAGTTGATTAATCACGCTGAGATAATTGGAAATCACAGGCTTTACTCAAATACCACTACCAGCGTACTAGAAAAATTGAATAGCAAAGTTGTTGAAAATATACGGATAGCAACAATGGATTTTTAAAAATGATTTTTCAATCTAAAAAAGAATATTGTAACTGTGACTATACCCAAAGAACTTAAAGAAGCCATTCTGGACTTGCCAGTAAAGGAGAAGGATAAGCTATTGCTGCGATTGCTTAAAAAGGATGTTACTCTATTGAATAGGCTAGAATATGAACTACTGGCAGATGGTGATCTGGAAAGTCATAGGCTAGAAGTGAAAGAAAAATTAGAAAGGCGACTTGCTAGTCACGTTCACGATACGCCTGGAATAATCATGATGGAAATGCGTTATGCGAGCGGCGATATCACAGAGCATGTGAGAATTACCAAAGATAAAATAGGTGAGATTTCTCTACAGCTTTTCATGCTGACTTATGCACTCAACCAAGGTAAATCAATTATCAATAATGCTAGTTATGAAAAATCATATAAACTAGCTACGTACACGGTAGCCAGGATTTTTAAGATCCTTGCGCTTACTCAAAAACAGCATGAAGATTTGTTTTTGGAATTTCAGGAAATGCTAGATGAGTTGAGGGATTTAATAGTTACTATACCACACCTGATGAAAGCGTCAATTTTTCACGGTCTGGATGTAAACTGGCTAGACTTAGAACGTACTCCAGAAGATATAGACGCAATTGCAAAGGATCTACGACAGCGCGGTTATCTATCAACTAGTCGCAGGTAACATTGCGGAAAGTTCAGTTGATTTTATATTTAAAGATAGGAAGGTATAAGTAAATTCTACGGGTGCTCGCTTAGTGCATTATTCATAGTTTGAACATGCAAGCCATGGCAACAGTAAAGTACACCATGTATTACCGACCTTTGTAATAGATATCTGCTTATGAAAGGTGTATTAATGGTGAATCTGGGATCGCCGGACAGCCCAAATCCAAAAGACGTAAAAAAATACCTAGACGAGTTCCTTATGGACGAGAGGGTGATCGATTTGCCGTACATTTTGAGAGCGATTTTAGTTAAAGGTATTGTACTTAATACTAGACCTAAAAAAAGTGCCGAGGCTTATGGCAAGATCTGGTGGGAAGAAGGTAGTCCACTAATTGTCCTTTCTGAGAGACTCCAAGAAAAAATTGATAGTTATACCAGTGTGCCTATCGCACTGGCGCATGCGCTATGGTTCCATGTCCATTGAAAACGGAATGCAGGAACTGCATGATAAGGGTGTGGATGAGGTCTTGCTGATTCCGTTATACCCGCAATATGCGATGGCGACAACTGAAACTATTCAGGTACTGGCTGAAGAGTTGCGACAGGAACAGTTTCCAGAAATGAGTTTTACGCATATGCCACCTTTTTACAATCATCCGGATTATATACGAGTGCTGTCTGAATCTGTAAGGGAATCGCTGGAAGGTAAGGATTATGAGCATTTGTTGTTTTCTTATCACGGTGTTCCAAAAAGTCACATTAGGAAAAGCGATATCACAAACGGACATTGCAAGATGGACGGTAAATGTTGCAGCTACGCCATCACCAGCACATCAGTTTTGTTACAGCCATCAGTGTAAGGAGGTGACTCGACTGGTAGGTGAATATCTAGAACTGGAAGAAGGAACTTTTTCTACTTCATTCCAGTCACGTTTGGGCTTTGATCCATGGTTAACGCCTTATACAGATCGTACGATAGAGAAATATGGGATTAGGTGGTATGAAAAAAATGGCCATAGCAACACCAGCTTTTGTAAGTGATTGCCTAGAAACCCTAGAAGAAATCGCCATGGAAGGCGAGGAAATCTTTCATGAGGTAGGTGGTAAGGAATTTCACGTTATTCCTTGTTTAAACGACCGCGAGGATTGGGTTAAGGTGCTATCGCGCTGGATCGATGAATGGGCGATGCAGGAAGCGGTTCCTGCATAATTCCAGCGATTATATGCCTACATATTTCTCATTCAGAGGTATTCTATTCACTTATTAACTGATTATTTGGTGAACGTAATCACTTAAAAGACGTTTTTTTGGTGAATAGTAATTCTAAATGAACAAAATTTGGTAAAACAACTTGACTCAATGTACACAAAACAATTTGACGTGCGATGGAGCGACCTGGATGCTAATAGACACATGGCAAACAGCGCTTACCAAAATTTTATGAGCCATACCCGAATGGCATTTTTGATAGAAAATAATTTCGGACAGCGCGAGATGCACAAGTACAACGTAGGCCCTGTTATCTTCTCAGAGAAGGTCTACTACTTCCGTGAGATACTTCAGGGCAAACCTATAACCGTGAGCTGTGAGGTGACGGGGATAAGTGCAGATAGTAGTTTGTTTAGTTTCCGTCATGATTTTTATGATGACAAAGGCCGTAACCTAGCAAGGGGTAAAATGATGGGCGCCTGGATGAACTTGAGTGAACGCAAGATCACCGCCCTGCATCCAGATCTGATTGAATTGATTGAAGATTTCCCAAAATCAAAAGACTTCAAAGAACTCACAAAAGCTGATACGCGCAAAGATGCCGAATCGCCAGAAGATCGATAGACAAGGACGAGATGATCAGACTTTCCCCTTAGTCTGCAGTATTTTTTCTTTCCCCGTGAAACTCGTAATAAACACACCGCCAAAAATCAACACCGCCGCCAGTACTTTAGTCCAGGTTAAGGTATCTTTTCCCAGCCCAACGGCAATGATCCCAGCCAGCAGTGGTTGCAGATAGATAAAAACGGCCACTACACTGGGGCGCAAATTTTTAATTGCTACAATGTTCAGCATATATGTCCCAAAAGTCGCAAACATTACCACGTAAGCAATTGCCAGCAATGCGCTGGTGGGTGCCGCCGCAAAATCAAAGGCCAGTCCCTGCTGGAATCCCAAAGGCGTGATAAATAGAAACCCAAACAGATACAGCCACTTCATCAGCGTCAGGATGGGGAGTTGCGCGGTCAGCTTTTTAGCGAGAATGATATAAAAGGAATAGCTCAGCGCGTTTACAAACATGAGCAGGTTGCCTAGCGTGGGATTGCTGGCCGTGTCCGTCGCATCGCTGGAGGCGAGGATCAGCATTGCGGCACCAGAAAAACCTACCAGAATCCCTAAGATCCTCAAACCAGTAAGTCGTTCCTTGAAAAACAGGGCGCTCAAAGCAAGAACTATGATCGGTGTAGAGACCATGAGCACGGCCGCACTGATGGGCGTGGTATATTCCAGACCCGCCATAAAAGTCACCATGTTAAAGCCTACCCCACAAAATGCCGCAAGAGCGATGCGTGGTAAAAGCTTGAATGGTATTTTTTTACTGGAGCGCACAAATAGATCAATGAGCCACAAAAGCCCACAAACTCCCATCACGCGGTACCAGGTCAACCCGTATGCTCCGATATAGGACGGCATGACCTCCTTGGCGATCGTAAAATTAAAAGCATAAAACAACGCTACCAGGGTTGCACAAATGATTGCGATTGTCCTGATATTCATTCAGCCAGAGCTTGAGCAGCAGCGGCTACGGTTTTCTTGCTATTGCCTATGTAGGCAGTACCGTCCAGCACGAGAATTGGACGCTTGATAAACGAATAATGGTCTAGCAAAAGGTTCTTGTAATCATCCTCGCTCAAGTCCTGCTCATGCAGATTTCTACCTCTGTATTGCTGCGATCTCCTGTTGAAAAGCGCCTCATAAGACCCGGCCTGTTCCTTTAAGAATTCTACTAGTTCGGTAGTAACAGGTTTATCCTTGGTGTTTTGTAAACGCACACTTTCAGGTAGATTGATCTCTTTTTGTATCCGCTTGCACGTATTACAGGTAGCCAGATAGATAAACACGTTTTTCATACTGCAATATTACAATGCATAAAACGCAATCTAAGATGTATGAGATAGTTGTTGGGGATGTTTGGGTTTACGCTTTCGCGAAAGCGTGATTCATTCAATCTATAAAACACAATTCACCCATGGTCATAGTATAATGAATACGTAAACTATTTCAATATACGCCAAAGCACTGTTTATGTTTATTCTCGCGCAGTAATTCTACCTTTATCGCCTAAAGCCAGAAGATGAAGTTCAATACAAAGACCATACACGGTGGGCAGGAAAATATTGATCCAGCCTATAATTCTGTGATGCCTCCCATCTATCAGACTACCACTTATGCACAGCGATCGCCTGGTGAGCATCAGGGATTTGAGTACTCAAGAAGTGGTAATCCCACCAGAACAGCACTGGAAAAAGCGCTGGCGAGCATTGAGAATGGTGAATATGGGATCGCTTTCGGTTCTGGACTTGCTGCCATTGATGCTGTCCTCAAATTATTGAAATCTGGTGATGAGGTCATTTCTACTAATGATTTGTATGGTGGTTCATATCGCCTTTTTACGAGGCTATTTGAGAATTTCGGGATCAAATTCCATTTTATCGATATGCACCGGATCAACAATATTGAGAATTTTATAAATGCAAATACAAAACTCATCTGGTTAGAAACCCCCACAAACCCGATGATGAATATCATTGATATCAAGGCGGCGGCGGGAATTGCTCAAAAGCACAGCCTGCTACTGGGAGTGGACAACACTTTTGCCACGGCTTACCTACAACAACCACTAGACCTGGGCGCTGATATTGTAATGCATAGTGCAACAAAGTATCTGGGTGGCCATAGCGATGTGGTTATGGGCTCTCTAGTTGTAAAAGATAAGGAGGTGGCAGATAAACTATACTTTATTCAGAAAGCCAGCGGTGCCGTGCCAGGGCCACAAGACTGTTTTCTCGTGCTGCGCGGTATTAAGACATTGCACGTGCGTATGCAGCGACATTGCGAGAATGGACGCGCGATTGCAGAGGCACTGCGAGCACACGATGCTGTGGACAAGGTGTACTGGCCAGGTTTTGAGAATCATCCCAATCATGCGATTGCCACCGAACAAATGAGTGACTACGGTGGTATGGTATCTTTCACCACCAAAGCTGGAACATTAGAAAGCGCAAAGCGCTTCGTAGAAAACCTAAAAATCTTCACTCTGGCAGAATCGCTAGGCGGCGTCGAGTCGCTGGCGGGTCATCCCGCTACGATGACGCACGCCAGCATTCCCAAAGAGCAGCGAGAAAAAACGGGCATTGTAGATTCACTCATACGACTGAGCGTAGGCATCGAGGATATGGATGATCTAATTGAAGATATCGAGCAGGCGTTGAATGCTCAGTAAGTCTTTTAGTAGCGGTTTCTAGCGGAAAAAGAATTACTATGCTAAGAGCCAGAGTAAATCACAAGCTGGCGCTCAACTAATAGCTATTCTACGTTTTAACACATATCCCGAGGTGGGTTTGTTATTGTTCATAGCCATCTCTTGACATCCTGTTGGCTCACAACTGAAACAATGATTACATCCTTGTCGTTGATTTTGTAATAAATGCTATGGCTTTTGTAAACACCTCTACGATAATCTTTCTTTATATGATTTACCTGCACAAAACTGTATGGGTTTTGAGCTATAAATTCAAAGTAGTCTTGGAGCTCATTGTAATATTTCTCAGCTTGAGCTTCGCCAAACATTGAGACACCATAAAAATATATATTCAATAAATCGGCTTCTGCAGCAGAAGATATATTAAGAGAGTACATTAATACGCGATTTGGCAAGAGCCAGAATTTCTTCTCTATTTCTGGTAGTTATTCCACTCTGCTCCGCTCTTTCAAGCTTCGCTCTCAGCCATTCTAATTGTTTCTTTTCGTCGCGTGCATGCCTAATAAGATCGTTAACGACCTCACTTTTGCTCATGTATTCTTTGCTCTCAACCTGTTCTTTTAGCCAGGAGTCGTTGGGTTCTGTTAAGGTGATGCTTTGTCGTGACATGTGGTGCAGATTTGTCACAAAAATACATCAGAAAAAATCTACTCCCCAAAAACCTGAATAGAACTAATCAACCTCTCCCTCACGATGTTCATCATGCGTTTGTTGAGCGCGCTGGAATTCTTGATATAGGTTTGATATTCGGCGAGGGTGAAGTGTCCTGTAATAATGCCTTTTAACAGGTTGCGGAATTTCTGGTCGCGGTTCACCGCATTTTCTATGTAATCAATCCGTTTATCGGCTTTGAGACCGTAGAAGACATTCTTGCGTTTAACGATATAATTTTTGAAAACGTCCACCAGCAAATCATGCTGATATTTTGCGATAGGCCGTAGCGTCGCGTTCTGGAAACGCTCGTCAGCACTCATGTCGTCGCTTACCCTAGCGCGTGGCAATTCTGGACGCAAGGCTATCAATTGCGCATCCCGTTCAGTAGTTTTAGTAAGTTCCATTTGGTAGAAATTTTTGTTTGAGTTCTGGTGAGGGCAATCTGCAGCTTTCCATTTTGCCAAACCATTTATACCTATTGCGCGCAATAAAATCATAGACTGGATTCTTGATAAAGCCGGGAATTATATTCAATCCGTAGGCTAGTTTCCAGGCTCCGGATAGTTTTTTTGAGATGCGTAGAGCTGCTTCCGCTTTCGCGAAAGCGTGACCATTACTAATCAACACAATACTATCTGTTTTATCTGGATCAATACCATACTTATTAAGCAATTCCAGTCCCGTCTTGCTGCGCAGGGCGGCAAACCTGAAATTGTCATCTGGATCGTGATCGATCACAAAATTGATGGCATTGTTGCACAGGTTGCAAACCCCATCAAAAAGTATAATGTCCTTTTCCATCAGCCTACTTTTTCCAGTTGATCCAGGCTTACGTTAGTCGTAAAAAAGCCGTAATTGACGATTGCCTTATCTTTTTCTATCCGGTCGATCGTGCCTACAGATTTTGAGTCCATGAGTCGCACGCGGTCTTTCAGTTTGAATTCTGGCCGTGGTTTCTCTACGGTTTTAACAAGTGGCTTGTTCTTCTTTTTTTTCTCGGTACGTATTTTTTCTGCTTTTTGTAGCAGTTCATTTTCTACCTGTTTTTTCTTGCCGCTCTCTTTACGCTGTTCTACCGTCTTTCTTTTTTCAGGACGGTGTTTTACATTCTCTGTAATTACGAGTTTCATCAATTCATCCTGCAGCTGTTTCTTCTTTTTGTTCTGCGCAAAGTCTGCAGCCATGCTGTCAAACTTTTTACCCAACTGGATATAACGCTGGTAGGAATCATACATTTCCTGAAAGTCTTCAAGTTTCTGCTGGATGCGGTCTTGGGTATCGGTGAGTTTGTTGGCTTTCTTTGTCGCTTCTACTTCGCGGCTGCGCAGGCTCTCATTGTTTTTGCGCAGGACAGAACGTTCTTTTTGCAATGCGGCAATGGACTTGTCAAACCTGATCTTGCCTCGCTCTACTTTCATTTTTGCTTTATTGATCAATGAAAACGGAATCCCATTTTTTTGCGCCACTTCAAACGTAAACGAGCTCCCCGCCTCGCCCATTTGCAGCTGGTAAATAGGTTCTAGCGAGCGGGCGTCAAAGAGCATGTTTGCATTTGACATATCGTCCAGCTCATTGGCCAGCATCTTTAGGTTTGTGTAATGGGTTGTGATGATGCCGTAACAGCCGCGAGCGTGCAGCTCCTCGAGCATACTTTCTGCCAGCGCACCACCCAGCTCAGGATCGCTCCCAGTACCAAATTCATCAATCAGGAATAGCGTACGATCATTTGCCGTACG
Organism: uncultured Flavobacteriaceae bacterium; assembly: GCA_963740155.1. GTDB lineage: Bacteria > Bacteroidota > Bacteroidia > Flavobacteriales > Flavobacteriaceae > Nonlabens. Next base: position 722,807 of record CAVUDE010000007.1, read on the forward strand.
CAGGAACTTGCGCATATTCTTCAAACGGTAGCTGTAGGTACTCAGGTGGTTATCGATGCTCTGGTTATCGCCTATATCAGTAAGCACCTGATCAAAAAAGCACAATCTACTTTTCTCGTGAACGGGTAACAAAAATCCCGATTGCGCCATTACCTGCAGTAGCCCTACGGTTTTGAGGGTGAGGGATTTTCCACCTGCATTAGGCCCAGAAATTACGATTATTCTATTCTCCTTTGCCAGCCTGATGGTTTGCGGGTAGGTTTTTTCATTACGCGCACGGTTGCTTACCAGCAGCAATGGGTGGTATGCATCCACTAGCTCCAGTTCTTTATGTTCCACCAGTATGGGTAAAACGCCATTGATCTTCTGTGCATACCTAGCCCGAGCGGCAATTACGTCTGTTTGAGTCAGATATTTTTTATGGGTCAGGAAATCTGGAATGAATGGGCGTAGGAAATCGGTAAGTTCTTTGAGAATACGCATGATTTCCTCGCGTTCTTCCTGCTCTAGTTCTGCTAGCTTTCGCGAAAGCGTCAAAACCCTGTCTGGCTCAATATAGGAAATGCTCCCAGTTTTTGAGCTGCCCATGATCTTGCCTTTCACCTTACGCCGGTACATGGCTTTTACTGCCAGGACGCGCCTGTTTTCCACCACGGATTCCCGTATGTCGTCCAGATAATCCAGCTGGCTGTAATGACTCAACGCCTGGCCAAAACTCCCATTGAGCTGCCCGCGCACGGCGTTCATTTCTGCTCGTAGGTGTTTCAAAACAGGAGACGCATCGTCACGGATCTCGCCAAACCGATCGATCACCAGATCCACCTCTTGAGGAACTGTATTGTTGAGCGGAATATCCTGCGTACGATTAAAAAGCTGCGGGAAATGCTCTTGCTGTTTCTTAAAGAATACGAGATGCTCATTTACCTGACGCGGTAACTGCGCAAGACGCCTGATCCCACCTTTTTCCAATGTGCTATTCTCAATGTCCAGTAATTGTAGCTCGTGATCAATTGGGTCAAAACCGTGGTTTGGAATGCGGTATTCACTGGAAAAGGACTCCACGTATTCCTGCGTATGTTGTAGGGCAGCCATGATGCGTTGCCTACCGGATAGCGGTCGCAGTTTACGCATGGCATCTCTACCGTAATCCGTCACGCAGTAGGACGCCGCCTGATCCAGAACCGTGTCCAGTTCCAGGTCTTGAATGGTCTTTTGGGAAATCTTTTTCATCGACTGTTACAAAGGTACAGCCTGTGGTTTTGTGGGGTATTGTGTTAGGAAGAGTTTAGGGGAGAATTTGAAATACAAGTAACTGGTCTTTGAGTTAAAAAAGAAAATATCTAAAGTTAAAATTATATTAATTAGCGTAACTATTTGAAGGGGGGGGCTACCATTTGGGTAAACTTAAAAACTTTTCTTATGAAAAACTTAATGTATTTACTGGTAGCATTTTTTATGCTAGTTTCCTGTTCCCCAGAAGAACAGATTGAATCTTCAATAGAAAACAGCGAAACACATTTATTAAAAGATAATGGCATATTCCCTTTAGAAGTAGATAATCTTTTTCCAGGTGCTAATTGGTCAATTGAGAGTGCTGTTAGCACTCCTGGTGACGATGGCTGCGTTACAGTTGAAACAAGATTATATATGTCATACGGGGATACTAAAATTCTAATGGCAATATCTCAAGATAAATTTTGTGGTAACTCAACCCACGAGGATACAATTGAAATTGGTTCTTGTCAAGATGGGTATTATTCAGATGTATTAATAATAAACGTTGAAAGTGACAATTTACAATGTATTACCGAATTACTTGCAGAACCACAGGTTAAAGACGTTTATGACGCCCATTTAGAAGAAACCAAAAACTTAATATTTTAATTATGAAATTCTTACTTATGTTTTCAATTCTAGCTTTTTTAGTAATTCCGTTTACAATACTTGGTATAGATAACGAATCAGAAACACAAGTTTTATGTCCTGATAGTTATTCCGTAGAATCACGATTGTTAAGTGTTCGAGAATCCACAGGTTATAACAATACATCTTGTGACGTAGCTCGGGTAGAACACACCATCTATCGCACAGATTGTAATGGTCAGAAATGGTTTTTTTCCAAAGGAGTTGTTGAAGTATCAAATTGCTGGAATCCTGATGAGGAGCCAAGTGAGCCTATTTTTGGAAGTCCATTTGATCCTGCATGCCCATCTACTTTCCATTCTGGGAGATTTCTAATCAACGATCCTGTCTCACAAGATTATGGGGAGTGTTTTGTAGACTTCGCCGTTAATGAGGAAAATAATGAGATGTTGTTGACTGCGGAAGCAGATTTAATTGAGTTTTAATTATTACAATAATTTTGATTTGAAGCCCAATCTTTGAGTTGGGCTTTTTTGATTCTTAATATCTGATTATTGAAGATCAACGTACTTACCGGTGAATATTGTAATTTGATTAGTTCACTCATGATGATAAGGCTCACCCTTTAAAATAGTAAAAGCACGATACAACTGTTCCACAGCAAATAACCGCACCATCTGATGCGAAAAAGTCATCTGGCTTAGGGATAGCTTTGAGTCGGCGCGGGAGTAGACCTCTGGTGAGAAACCGTAGGGACCGCCTATGATAAACACTAGATTCTTTAATCCAGAGACACTGCGCTTATTGATCAGTTTTGCAAATTGCTTGCTGCTGTACTCACGACCGTTTTCATCCAAAAGATAAACAAAATCACTTTTCTGCAGCTTGTCCAGGATCAATTGCCCCTCTTGGTTCTTTTGCTGATCAACACTCAGTTTTTTGGTGTTTTTGAGGTCTGGAATGATCTCCAGTTCAAACTTGATATAATGCTGCAACCGCTGTGCGTACACATCTACCAGATCTGCGATACGGGGATCGTCTGTTTTTCCTATGGCCAGCAGGGTGATTTTCATAGGCCATAAAAATAAGAATTGTCACCATCGCTACAGCGATACCACACACGTTAAAGTTGGTATATTAGCAGCAGGCAGGTCTGGTCACAATTCTTAACTTCGTGCGTACACGATCCCTGGCTGAATGATGTGGATTGTCTCATTTGGAGCTTAAAAAGGGTGTCTCGGACTTTCTGATTTTCCGCTTTCGCAAAAACGATAATCTTTTAAAAGAGTATTTACAAATATGAAATTTGACGTTAAGATTCTAGATGCCAAAACAGTAACCCACATTCCCGGCTACTGGAATGATAGAGGATTATAAGCAGATATTGCTATTGCTGGAACAGGACGAGGCAGCCACTGCGACCGGTGATGAATTGCTGGAATACCTCAACATGGCGCTGTCTGAGATGGAACCTCAGGAAGCCGCTGAGGCGGTTTTGCAATACAAGTTTGGCAAGACGCTCAACAAGAACCAGATCAACCAGATATCGCACGACATGCCTAAGGAAAACCAGGCAGAACATTACAGCGGTATCCCGCTGCAACGCGATCTGTTCCATATCAACAACTTGTTGTACCGCGCCTTTAACGGCGTATTTCCTAAGGCAGAAGCAACCATCACGACGGTACAGATCACACCGGGACAAAAGGCAGATATCACCGTGGATGAGGCTCTCGTGCTACGGGTTCTCAAGGATGGAATCTCAGACCGCGCGACCATCAAGCGTATTTTTGCAGATCAGATGTCTGGTGTCGAGGAGTTTGAAGAGGCGCCACACCTTATCTGGTATATGGAATCCATGGCTGATCATACCTATAAAATCACCACTTCAGATTACTGGCTGGACAGTTCTGAACTGGTGGAGGATGAGTACAAAACTGAATTCAAGCTCTGATTCTGGTATATTTTGCGTGGCTAAATATCCAGTGGTAAAACCCGATATTCTTTGGTAACATAATAACGTATAGCCCAATAATCTTCCCTCGTTAAAGTTAGCTTTCCGTGTGGGGATGCAGCCTGCAAGATTTCTTAACTTCGTGAGCGGAATGGTTGGCGGTCAACCACACGAGAAATTCCCCGTTTAATTCATGATGAAATATGTGCATTGGATTGTTATGGTGTTAGCTTTCGCGAAAGCGTACTCCCTACAAGCCCAGCTTTCTAACAATAGACCATTACAAGCAACTGACAGCCTGCAGCAAGCAAAGTGGGTGGATAGTGTTTATAGCAGCTTATCCCAGCGCGAGAAAATCGCCCAGCTCTTTATGGTAGACCTGTTTTCCAATAAGGAAAAGGCGCACGTGGACAGGGTGAGGGATCTGGTAGAAAAGCACAAGATAGGCGGTATCATATTTTCCAAAGGCGGCCCGCTGCAACAGGCGCATCTCACAAATGAATTTCAAAAGAAAACCAAGACACCGCTGCTGATCGCCATGGATGCAGAGTGGGGATTATCCATGCGGCTGGATAGCACCTATGCTTTCCCCTGGAACATGACACTGGGAGCAGATCCCACACATGCCAGCAGTTATGCCGTGGGAAAACGTATAGGTGAACACAGCAAGCGGCTGGGCGTGCATATTAATTTTGCCCCGGTGGTGGATATCAACACAAATCCGCAGAATCCTATTATCGGGAACAGGAGTTTTGGTCAGGATCGGGATCGCGTGACCGCAAAAGCAGAAGCTTTTATGCGCGGTATGCAAAGCACGGGAACTCTTGCCTGCGCAAAGCATTTCCCAGGTCACGGCGATACAGATCAGGACAGCCATAAAACGCTGCCCACCGTGCGATTCAGCGCAAAGCGCATCGATAGCATTGAACTTTATCCCTACAAGAAATTGATCGATAGAGGAATGGCCAGCGTGATGGTGGCGCATCTGAATATCCCGTCTTTAGAGAGGCGGTCAGGGTATCCTACCAGTATCAGCGAGACAGTGGTTACAGGAATGCTTAAAAATGATTTGGGTTTCAACGGCCTGATCTTTACAGATGCGCTCAACATGAAAGGTGCAAGTAACTTTAGTGCGCCTGGTGATATCGATCTTGCCGCGTTTAAAGCAGGTAACGACGTGCTGCTTATTTCAGAAGATATTCCCCGTGCGATTGATAAGATTGAGCAGGCGATGGTGGACAAGGAAATTACCGATGAACGCCTGGAGCATTCTGTCAAAAAAATCCTGCGTGCAAAGTTCATCACAGGCCTAAACAACTTCCAGCCGATTGATACAGAAAATCTCGTTGCAGATCTCAATACAGAAGCAGATGACATTGTATATGAAGAAGCTATTTCCAGAGCAATTACCGTTCTGAAAAACAAAAAGTCCCTATTGCCGCTACGTAATCTAGAAACTAAAAAAATCGCCTACCTGGAAATGGGCGACGATTCTGGACTGGAGTTTTATAAATCACTGAATAAATATACGCAAAGGTAGATAAAGTGGTAGGTGATCGACTGGATGAGGTCATCAAAAATCTAGAGTCCTACAATACGGTGATCATAGGTTTTCACCGTAGTAATGACAATCCGTGGAAAAGCTATCAACTGGACACTCGCCAGCTCAACTGGTTGTATGAGATATCGAGAATCAAAGACGTGGTGGTGGACGCATTTGTAAGACCTTATGTTCTTGAACAAATTAAAACGACTGGTAATATTGAGTCGCTTGTCATGTCTTACCAGAACAGTGATCTAGCTCAGCAGGTAAGTGCGCAGGTGATATTCGGCGCGCGCAATGCCGTAGGTCGCCTCCCAGTGGATGCAGGGTTTTACAAAACCGGTGCGGGAATGGATCTGGTCAATCTAGGAAGACTGGCCTACAGTCTGGCGCCAGCTAGCGTGGGGCTGGATAGTAAAATGCTCTCAAAAATTGATAGCATTGCGCAATATACCATCCAGCAAAAAGGCGCGCCTGGTATGCAGATTCTTGTTGCTAGAAAAGGTAAAGTGGTTTATGACAAGACTTTTGGGAACCATACCTATGACAAAGGCCAGCCGGTAAGTGAAGAAGATGTATATGATATCGCATCAGTTACTAAGATCCTCGCCACACTGCCACTGATTATGGAACTGGAAGAACGCAACGTGCTGGATCTGGACGATAAGTTGGGTAAGCTGGATAGGCGTTATAAAAAATCTAACAAGAAAAACATCACCCTCAAACAAATGCTGTCGCATTATGCACGGTTAAAGCCCTGGATCCCATTTTATTTTGCCACGCTTGATAGCTTGGATCGCAAACCCTTGCCAGAGATTTATTCGGGCAAGCGCGATCGTGACTTCAATATCCAGGTGGCAGATAATTTCTTTGCAAATCGGCGCGCGACAGATACCATTTTTAAGCGCATTATCGACAGCGATCTACGTTCCAGAAACGAGTACAAATACAGCGATTTGCCTTATTACATTCTCAAAGATTATCTGGAAGATTACTATGATAAGAATCTAGATGAATTGACCCAAGATCATTTCTACCGTTCCATGGGGATGAATAATACAGGCTATTTGCCCAGGCAAAAATTTGCCCTCACCCAGATTGTTCCTACTGAAAACGATACGCTATACCGCGGCCAATTAATCCACGGATTTGTACATGATCAGGGTGCGGCCATGCAGGGCGGCATAGGTGGCCATGCGGGGCTGTTTGCAAATGCAAACGACGTTGCCAAAATGATGCAGATGTACATGCAGGGCGGTAGTTATGGCGGTAAGACCTATTTCCAGCCCGGGACGATTGATAAGTTCAACACCTGTTTTTACTGTGATGAAGAGGTGCGCCGCGGCGTGGGGTTTGATAAACCGCAGCTGGATGAATACGGTCCTACCTGTGGGTGTGTGAGTATGACCAGCTTTGGCCACAGTGGTTTCACGGGTGCCTATACCTGGGCAGATCCAGAACAGGAAATCGTTTATGTATTTTTATCAAACAGGATTCATCCCAGCGCAGATAATCGTTTCCTGCTCAAGGAAAACATACGTACTAATATCCAGCAGGTTATCTATGACGCGATCATTGAGTAAAAAAGAAGCCTTATGAAGATTGCGATTGTTTGTTATCCCACATTCGGCGGGAGTGGTGTCGTGGCTACCATGCTGGGAACCGCGCTTGCAGAACGGGGTCACGAGATTCATTTTGTGACCTACAAACAACCTGTCAAGCTCGACCTGTTATCACGTAACATTTTCTTTCATGAGGTAAGCGTGGAAGAGTACCCGCTGTTTCATTACCAGCCATACGATCTGGCGCTTTCCAGCAAATTGGTCAACGTCGTAAAAGAGCATGGCATCCAGTTGTTACATGTGCATTACGCCATCCCACACGCCTATGCAGGTTATATGACACAGCAAATGCTGGGTGATGAGGGCATTATCCTGCCTATGGTAACAACCCTGCATGGAACTGACATTACCCTTGTGGGCAACAATCCTGTTTACAAACCCTCGGTTACGTTTTCCATTAATAATTCTGATGTGGTCACCAGTGTATCACAAAGCCTAAAAACCGATACGGAAGAACTGTTCAATACCACCAAGGAAATTAATGTCGTGCCTAATTTTATTGATATAGGACAATATAAAAACAAGTTTAAGGATTGTGACCGCGCCGTTATGGCATTCCCGCAGGAACGCATCGTGGTGCACGTGAGTAACATGCGACCCGTTAAGCGATTAAAAGATGTGGTGCGAACATTTGAGTTGATCACACGCAAAGTGCCGGCGATACTGATCATGGTAGGCGATGGCCCTGACCGCGCCGCGGCAGAGTCTTATGCGCGGTCTAAGAAACTACAGCTACAGATTAAATGGGTGGGAAATAGCACAGAGGTGGACCGCATCCTTTGTTTTGCAGATCTATTCTTGCTCCCCAGCGAGCAGGAAAGCTTTGGTCTCGCGGCGCTGGAGGCGATGGCAAACCGTACACCAGTGGTGAGTACAAACACGGGCGGCCTCCCAGAGGTCAATCAGGACGGCTTTTCAGGATTCACCAGTAATGTGGGCGATGTAGAGGATATGGCAAAAAATTCTATTTATATCCTAGAAGACGGTGATAGGCTGGAGGATTTTAAGAATCACGCTTTCGCGAAAGCGGAACAATACGACATACACCACATTATCCCGCAGTACGAGCGTTTATACAAACAGGCCAGAGAATTTAGGAGCAAGAAACTCTCCTAGAATCTATACCGCGCGGCGAGTGCGATATCAAAGCCGAAATCTTCCCTGAAATCACCAAAATCAAAAACGGGCCTGGTGTCCAGCGATAATAACAGTGGGAAATCAAAATTATATTCAATGCCCACCTGGCCTACGAGGAAAATCGAGGTCTCGGAACTTTTTATGAAACCGTTATCTTTTTCGCGACTAGTTATCCCAGCGCCTGGGCCAGCATACCAGTTAAAATTGCCATCTAGATTCCACACCCACTGGTAAATCCCAGAAAGCTGGAAACCATCATAATCATCATCGGTTATAAATCCCAATCCCAGCTCCAGCCTATTGTTACCGCCTAATGCACGCTGATAGTTCACTTCAGTGCCAAAACCATCACCACCACCAAACCTCAGCCCGATGGCATTTTTAGAAATTTCCTGGGCGTTTGAGAACACAAAGCCAAACAAAACAAGCGATAAAAACAATATTTTTTTCATGATCAATATTTTGATCAAATCACCGATTTTCCCAGACTTAATTTCCATTTATAAATGATAAATTCTGATCTGTATATGTACGAAAAAGATTATCTGTGTTTAGGTGTACTTATCCCTCAAATTCATCATTATCACCATCATCACCACGGCCGCCGCGTTCGCGATCTTTTTTCTTATTGAAACGATACACAAATGTCAAATTGATCTGACGTTCCCGCCATTGGAACTCGCTGTCGTTGATAAAATTGATGCCACCCACATCGTCAAGTCCAGTTGTTAGACTGCGGCGCACACGGCTGTTGAACACATCACTAATATTCATGGAAATGGTTGCCTTGTCATCTAACAAATCTTTACTCGCGGCTAGATTGAGACTTAGTATGCCCTCGGTCTTTGTTTGGAAATCTTCGCGAGAGCCACGGTAATCCAATCTCGTTTGTAAATCGATTCCTGCTGGAAGTTTGAATTTCTGGTTCAAGCGGGCAAAGTAGGTCGTGTTCTCAAAGTCCAAATCTACATTTCCAAAATTTCCATTGTCCACCACCCGGTATAGGTTTCCGTCCATATTAATCGTCCACCACTTGTAGGGGCGATAAGTCAGTGTAAGCTCGTAACCATAACGCTGGCTTGTTCCTGCATTAATAGGGGATCTTCTTATGACCGGGTCACCATTGTCAGTAATCTCACCGGTGTCAAATTGCACAAAATTCCATACGTCCTCACTATATTGATAATATACGGAGCTGCTCAACGTCACTTTTTCCCATCGCTTGATATAGCCTAGATCAGATCCATCTGTAAAAGTGGGGTCTAGATCTACATTTCCCTGAAAAATATTACTCTCACTAGATCTGCTGGGGAAAGGGTTTAGGAATCTACCACGTGGCCGGCGTATCCTACGGTTATAGCCAAATGTGAAGTTCTCCCCTTCACGTATCTCATACCCTAGATTTACCGTAGGGAAGAGGTTGCCATACTCTTTTGTATCACGCGTATTAATAGTTTGTTGCCTTATCTCTATATCTGTGTATTCATACCTCAGCCCCAGCAACATAGAAAAATCACCTAGTTCGCGACCATATTGCCCATAAACAGCGTTGACTAGTTCCTCATAGTCAAATGTATTGTTTAGTCCAGCATCTGGAATCAACGGCGCACCTGTGGTACCGTCGTTTTCTGCTAGGAAAAACGAGTTCTGGATATCGCGATAATTACCACGATAACCAGCCTCCCACTGCGTGTCTTCACCTATAGGAAGTTCATAATCTATTTGTAAATTCACATTGTTTTCCAGTTCTAGCTGATCCGTAAATTCACGGTCATTGACAAAATTCTGAACAACGTCTGTTTCAATTATATCTGCGATTTCGTTTTCATCACTACTGGAATATTGTAAAGTCGCCACTAGTTTCTGACCATTATCATCCAGATCATTGCGGTAGTCTAGGGAGTATTGTACACGGGTCTCGTCTTCACCCTCTTCTTCTATACGTAAAGTTCTTTCATTGAGTTGTCTCAAAGCATTCAAACGTATGATATCATTTGTCGTTACATCTTCATCGTCGCCCAGCCTGTAAATGATATTCCCTACAATACTCGAGTTTTTATTTATGAAGTATTCTGCGCCTATGCTTGTGAAAAGATTGCTTCCTGTACGGTCAAACTCTCTGTCTTCTGTGACAAAACGGTTTCTAGCGGTAGCAGCAAAAAACTGCGCATCAGAAAATGAATTACCAGGTCTCTCCCTATACCGAAATCCTGTGTTTGTAAAAAAGTTCCATTTGTCTGTCCTATAGTTGGCATTTATGGCCAGTCCAGCCTGCGGGTAATAACCTGTATCAAATTGAGCGGTTCCATTAAAGCCACGCAGTACTTGTTTACGTAAGATAATATTAAGAATTCCAGCCGTTCCCTCTGCGTCATATCTTGCACTGGGTGAGGTGATTACTTCTACTCTTTCAATTGCCTCTGCTGGTATCTGGCGCAATGCCTCTGTTCCATTGAATCCTACCAGCGCGCTGGGGCGACCATCGATGAGTATAGTCACATTATCATTACCTCTCAATGCTACGTTCCCCTCAACATCCACGGTTACTGATGGGACATTGTCCAGTACGTCACTAGCAGTACCACCACGCACGGTCAAATCCTGACCGATATTGTAGATTTTTTTATCCAATCGTATATCAACAGTGGTTTTTTCTGCAATGACCACCACGGCATCCAGTTGTGCACGATCGACTTCCATGGCCATGGTGCCGAAATCCATATCCTTATCAATCACTACATTTTTACGAGTGATCGTCTTGAAAGTGATAAAATCCCATTTCACTTCATAAGTGCCAGGTGTAATCTGAAACTGGTAGTTCCCATCTAGATCAGACACACCACCCTGCGGCAGTTTTTCTGGATCGTTGCTGATAAAAGAGATGGTGGCAAATTCCAGTGGTGATTCACTGGACTGGTCTATCAGTTGACCTTTGACAGTGTAAGTCTGCTGTGCAGTAGCGTATAGCGCACAGAATAGTATAAAAATAGTTGTGGGTACAAATTTGCGGAAATTCATGAATTCTAAATCTGCACAAATCTATTTTTTATGCATCGCTGTAAAGGCAAGGAATCGTTAAAGGGCGGCAGTTTGTAGATATACTATCATAGGGTATGGTTATAGTTTTTGTCTTTTATAAAAGGATTTGATGATTGTTCCGCTTTCGCGAAAGCGGAATTCATACTGACTTCATCAAACTACAAAAGCAGAATCGTAGAAAATAATCTCAAATCTGGACTCTAACTAAATCTGAAAAAAGACTACTTCCCTATAAATTATTGACAACCAATATTTGAAACATTTTTAAGCAGAATTATTCTAAATAACCGCCGTAATCTTATTTAGAATAAATAAACGCAAGCTATCTTTGCGCACTCAAAACAACTCACCGATGAAATTTTCTCACAAAATCTGGATGTGTCTCATGGGCGGATCGCTGCTTTTTTCATGCAGTAATAATGATGAAAGTCTAGCAATTCCTACCTCAAGTCTAGAAGCTCCTGTCACCTACAGCTTTATACGTGATGGCAATTCTACTGTTTCTTACACGGGACAAACCCAGCGCATTTTAATGGCCGAAGAATTACTAGCCGGGATGAAAAATCCATCCTTTACAGAAACCCAGCTCATCAATATGTTCAGTCATGTTGAGGGTCGTGCAGATTTTGATGATGCTGCGCTCAACGCAAGTGATAAAAACATCAGATCAAAGACCGCGGCAAGTGCAGATTTCTTTTCTGCCAACTCGGTAGATCAAGCAGAAATACGCTCAGACTTTGAATACTGGATGGGTGCTCAAGTCACTGAACTTTATGACAATGGGAACTGGATCACAACAACAGCACAACCAGGTGTGGCAGGCGTGTTGCAAGAACCGGGCGGTGGATCACTCAGGTATTTCAACGCTGATGGACTTGAGTACGACCAGGCAGTTGCCAAAGGCCTGCTAGGCGCACTCATGACAGACCAGATGCTGAACAACTACCTATCACCAGCGGTACTTGATGCAGGAACAAACCGGTCAGATAATGATGCAGAGACTCTAGTGGATGGGAAGAGCTACACCACCATGGAACACAAATGGGACGAGGCATTCGGTTATCTATATGGTGCTGATGATGCCATCACACCATCGCTAGACGCAGACTCTTTCTTGAGCAAATACCTCTTCCGTACAGAAGGTGATGCTGATTTTACCGGAATTGCCACTCAGATTTATGATGCATTCAAACTGGGACGCGCTGCAATCGTTGCCGGTGATTATGAGTTGCGTGATGAGCAGGCGGCTATCATTAGAAAAGAAATTTCTGCCATCGTAGGTCGCATGGCGGTTTTCTATTTGATTGAAGGGAAAGAAGTAAGAGGATCTAATCTCGCCGGTGGATTACATGACTTTTCTGAGGGTTACGGTTTTATCTACAGCCTACAATTTACCAGACAACCAGAAAACGATCAGCCTTATTTTTCTAAAGAAGAAGTGGAAAGCTTTATCAATACGCTAGAAGAAGGCAACGGTTTTTATGACCTCACAGATGCAGAGATCGATCAGATGGCCGCAGAAATTGCTGCAAGATTTGATTTCACCGTAACTGAAGCCGGGAGATAAACGTTCACCATTTTCAAAGAATTCAAACAAACAACCCATAAAATGATTCAAAAAAGCAACCTTTTTAAATCAATCTTTTCCATGGTCTGCGCCATGGCAATTGTTGCCTGTTCCACTAGCGATGATGCAAGTGAAACTCCCTCAGATGGATTTGACCGACAAGCGCTACTGGCACAAACCGCAGACCATATCATCATTCCAGCGTATGAAGACCTTTCTGACAAGCTGACGATGCTGGAGGCAAATGTTCAAGCCTTTACCGCAGCACCTGATCAGGCTGGACTGGACGCAGCGAGAAATTCATGGCTGGAAGCCTATACCGTCTGGCAATCTGTAGAATTGTACAACATAGGTAGGGCAGAAGAGTTGCTGTACCGTTTTCAGGTAAATGTCTATCCCACAAATGTTACAGACATCCAGAATAACATCCTTTCTGGAAACGCAAACCTTTCCAGTGATAGCAATAACGATGCAGTAGGTTTTCCTGCCATTGAGTACATGCTGTATGGTCTTGGTGATGCCGCCACGATGGTGGACTTCTACACAACAGATACAAATGCTACCGAAAACGCTGCTTACCTCAACGCTCTTACCACTCGATTAAAATCGCTTACTAACCTCAATACTTCAAGACTGGCGCAGTGGTTACCGCGATGAGTTTGTGTCCAGTACTGGTAATACGGCTACCAGTGCGCTAAATCAACTTGTAAACGATTTCATTTTCTATTACGAGAAAGGCTTGCGTGCCAATAAGGTGGGTATTCCAGCCGGGGTTTTCTCAGGTGCGCCTTTGTCTGACAGGGTAGAAGGTTTGTATAGTGAGGTTCACTCGCGCCAGCTTTTGCTAGCTGCGCTAGACGGTGTGGATGATTTTTATAATGGTATAGGTTATAATGGCGCGCCCAGCGGCTTAAGCCTTGCAGATTATATAAATGAACGATCAGGAAACACAGAATTAAGTAACGATATAAATGCCCGATTGAACACTGCTCGTCAGGCTATCCTGGATAATCTGGATGCAAACCTTTCCGATCAGGTAGTAACAGATAATAGCCAGATGCTGGCAGTCTATGATGAATTGCAGAAAGTAGTTCCACTCATCAAGGTGGATATGCTACAAGTGCTCAACATCAATGTGGACTTTGTGGATGCTGATGGTGACTAGGCTTTTTTTAAAATAACTTCCAGCTGTACCGCAAACTTTATGCGGTACAGCTTTTTTCATTTCACTCATTCATGCTAAAATCCTACTTATACAAGCCTACGAGTGCTGCACCGCTAGCGGTTTTTAGGATTGGATTTGGTATGATGATGGTGATCAGTATCATCAGGTTCTGGTACCATGGCTGGATAGAGAAATTGTACATCGCGCCACGCTGGCATTTTACCTACTACGGTTTTGAGTGGGTGCAACCGTGGGGTGACTTCACTTATCTATTGTTTGTTATTTGTGGGCTGAGCGCGCTGGGAGTAGCACTGGGTTTGCGGTACCGCCTCAGCATCATCCTGTTTTTCCTCAGCTTTACCTATATCGAGTTAATGGATAAGACTACCTATCTCAACCATTACTATTTTATATCGGTAGTGAGTTTGTTGATGGTTTTTTTACCCATGAATCGGGTGTTTAGTTTGGATAATCCCGCTTTCGCACTTCGGCAGGCTCAGTGTGAACTTCTCTGCGAGAAAGCGGAATTCAACAAAAACATCGTTCCCACATGGACGATTACTAGTCTAAAGCTATTGATTTCTACGGTCTATTTCTATGCAGGACTCGCCAAAATCAATTCAGACTGGCTACTGCGGGCGCAACCGCTCGAAATCTGGCTGCAATCCAAATACGATTTACCACTCATAGGCGCAAATCTCATGCAGCAAGAGTGGTTCTACTACGCCATGAGCTGGTCTGGAATGATCTACGATCTCAGCATTCCGTTTTTGCTGTGGTACAGAAAAACCCGTGTTTTGGGTTACGTTTTGGTGGTCGTATTTCATGTTTTTACCCGTTTGCTATTTCCCATCGGTATGTTCCCGTTCATCATGATCGTGAGTGCGCTTATCTTTTTTGATGCAGCGGTACACGAGAGGATTCTGGGCTTGATAAATCAGTTAAGGCGCAGGGTGATGTCTGTTTTTACGCTTTCGCGAAAGCGTAACTGTAACAATCACTTACAAACACAACAAATCGTTGAAAGATCACCTTCATCAGGCAAGGCCGCATTTTACATAGTGGCAGTTCTACTGATCGTGCAGGCCATCTTACCATTCAGAAACCTGTTCTATCCAGGCGAGTTGTTCTGGCATGAGCAGGGATTTAGGTTCTCATGGCGCGTGATGCTCATGGACAAGGTGGGCTATGCAGAATTTAGCGTTGTGGATAGGGAAACAGGCAAAAGCTTTACGGTAGATAACACAGATTTTTTGACCGCTTTCCAGGAAAAGCAAATGAGCTTTCAGCCAGATTTTATACTGGAATATGCACACAAACTGGAAGATCATTTTGCCCAGCAAGGCCACCAGAATATTGCCATCTATGTGGATAGTTATGTCGCGCTTAACGGCCGGCGCAGCAAGCAATTTGTGGATCCCACCGTGGATCTGACCCAAATAACCGAATCATTTGACAACAAAACCTGGATTTTACCCGCCCCTGATGAGATTAAAGGACTGTAGTACAATTTTACTTTTACTGATTTCAGCACTTTCCTGGGGACAGACCATCAATGGCGTAGTCACAGATCCACAAGGCGCACCACTGGAAGACGTTGCTATATATGATGGAAATGGAAAGGCGCTTGCCATAACGGGAGTGAATGGCAGATTCAGTTTTACCACTGATAAGGATAGCTTGAGCGTCCAGTTCTTTTACTATGAGTTTGAGTTGCAAGAGTTGCGTTTTACTAAGCCATTTGCTGAAAATTACTCCATCACTCTACAACCCATTGCTACGACTTTGAGCACGGTTGAGATCAATGCCCGCCGCGAGAAAATCTTTGAGATAGAACGGTTAAAAGACGTGGAGGGGACGGCCATATATGCCGGAAAAAAGACAGAAGTCGTTCTGCTGGAAAATTCCACGGCAAACCTCGCGACCAATAATGCCAGACAAATCTTTGCACAAGTTGCAGGACTCAACATTTTCCAAAATGATGACGCAGGACTCCAACTCAACATAGGCGGTCGCGGTCTAGATCCTAATCGCACCTCAAATTTCAATACACGCCAGAATAGATATGATATAAGTGCAGACGTGCTGGGATATCCAGAAAGTTACTACGCACCACCTGCCGAAGCCATTGAACGCATAGAAATAGTACGCGGGGCGGCGTCGTTGCAGTATGGAACGCAATTCGGCGGGCTAGTGAATTTCAAGTTAAAGACAGCTCCCAGTAACATGAAAATTGAAGTCCTAACCCGCAACACGATAGGTAACAATGGGCTCTACACAAATTTTACCAGCGCAGGCGGTACGCTGGGAAGGCTGAGTTATTACAGTTACTTTAATTATAAAGAAGGCGATGGATTCAGACCTAATAGCGCATTCAATTCTAGGAACTGGTTTGCGCAATTGAGTTATGACATAACAGATAAAACAAAGCTGACTAGTGAGGTCACTTTTATGAATTATATCGCTCAACAGGCAGGAGGTCTTACTGATCAAATGTTTGAGGAAGATCCCTACCAGAGCAATCGCGCCCGCAACTGGTTTGAGGTGGATTGGTTTTTATATAATCTTAAACTGGAACACGAGTTCAATGAAAACACGCGGGCGAGTCTGATTGTTTTCGGACTAGATGCATCCAGAGATGCGCTAGGATTTAGGACAAATCGCGTAAGCCAGATAGATTCTGGTGGCGTGCGCGATTTGATTAGTGGTCAATTCCAGAACTATGGCGCCGAGGCTCGATTTCTAACAGAATATAAAATAGGGACAAAGAAATCTATTTTTCTGGTAGGGTCTAAATTCTATAATTCAGATAACAGTACACAACAGGGACCTGGCTCTGCTGGCAGTAATGCGGATTTTACATTCCGCGGCGATGAGTTTAGTGATTACCCATTCCAGAATCAGTACGACAATCCTAATTTGAACCTTTCCCTGTTTGGAGAGAACATTCTTTATCTGAGTGATAAGTTCAGTCTTACGCCAGGTTTCAGGCTGGAATATATTAAAACCGAGAGTGAGGGATTTCTCCTGCGTATTAATACAGATGCTGCGGGAAATGTGATTCTACGCGAGCGTGTGGATGAAGATCTGAAAAACGAGCGCTCCTTTGTTTTACTTGGTTTAGGGGCGAGTTATAAGGTGTCGCCAAGTCTAGAACTATACGGTAACTTCTCGCAGAATTATAGGTCAGTCACCTTTAGTGATATCAATACGTTCAATCCAGCTTTCAGGATCAGTCCTGATATTGAGGATGAATCTGGTTATTCCGTTGATGTGGGTGCTCGTGGAACCTACAAGGATTTCCTCTCGTATGATATCAATGGATTTGGTCTTTTCTATAACCAGCGGATAGGGTTTGTACAGGATGTGGTGGACGGGCGAGTAGTGAGTGTGCGTGGCAATGTGGGTAATGCGGTTATTTATGGATTAGAGTCGTTGGTGGAATTCAATCTGAACAAACTGATTTTCAACAGTGAAAAGATCAGCAGTAGATTGTTTTTCAATACCTCTGTGATCAATTCAGAATACCTGGAAAGTGACGCGCCAGGGATTGAGGGAAATCAGGTGGAATTTGTGCCTAATGTCAACTTCAAGACAGGATTGAAATTTGGTTACCGCAACTTTATGTCCAGCCTTCAATACACCTTGCTTACAGATCAATTCAGCGATGCTACAAACGCTGATGAGGGAAGCATCAGTGGGGTGATCGGAAAGATTCCCAGCTATCAGGTGCTGGATTTTTCTACCTCTTACAAATGGAAAAAATTTAAACTAGAGGCGGGAATAAATAATGTACTGGATGAAACCTATTTCACCCGCCGCGCCACGGGTTATCCAGGACCTGGAATCATACCCTCGCCGGATAGGAATTATTACTTGACGATTGAGATAGGGGTTTAGGAATGGTTTTTTTTCGGTGCTCAGTTCTTGAGTTTAAGCTGAGATTCTTGAAAACAAGCTCTTGTGTGAGTTATTCTTTATCAAAACAACATCCTTGACTAAAAAGTTGTTTCCTTTGTAAGAAACAATTAGTTTTGTTACAACAACTAATCCTATGAGAGAAAATTTTAAGGTTGAGTTGATGAACGAAGTCGATAATTTTTTGAGCAGACTGGATGCCAAGGCTCGTAAAAAGATTATTTATAATATCCGAAAAGCTCAAATAGTGAACGACAGCGAGCTATTCAAGAAACTAAACGAGAATGTCTGGGAATTTCGTACGCTACACAATAGAACCCATTACCGTTTATTTGCTTTCTGGGACAAAACAGATGGAAGGGAGAACTCTTGTTATTTCGACGCATGGAATAGAAAAGAAAACGGCCAAAACACCTCGAACGGAAATTGAAAGAACCGAACGGATCATGAAGCAATATTTTGACTCAAAAAATTAAGGAACGATGAAAAACAAGCAGATTAAAACAAAAAGTCTGGACGAGATTACGGATAAATATATCGGTAAAGCTGGAACTCAAGAGCGTGATGAATTTGAGAATGAATTGCGACTTGACTTAATTGGGCGAGCGATTAAACAAGCCAGAAAAGAAAGGAAATTAACTCAAGCACAGTTAGGTAAGCTGGTAGGCGTCCAAAAAGCGCAGATTTCAAAAATCGAAAACAATCTCACCGACGCAAGATTTGAAACAATTTTGAAAGTTTTCAGGGCGTTGAATGCAAAAATTAATTTCAATGTGGAATTACTTAACCAAAACCTGAATCTAGCTTAACGGTTTTGATAGCATGGAGCATCAGCATCTGTTTCGGTGTGACGTAGCATAGCTAGGTATTATTTCGAGAAAATTTCCGAAAATTTTCAGCTATTAAGTACTGGAATTTTCTACCTCCTCTAAATGGAAGAACCTGAAGCTAGAAGCAGGTATAAACAATTTACTGGATGAAGCCTATTTCACCCGCCGTGCCACGGGTTATCCTGTCCCGGGATCATACCATCGCCGGTTAGGAATTATTATTTGACGATTGAGATAGGGGTTTGATAAGGTGACGGCAAGAAAAATCTGCACAAAAAAATGTTCCCCTACTTCAACTTTGAAGATTTCAACATTTTCAAGGCCGCCTTAGCCATTTTATTTTTTGAAAACCTTTCAATTGTTTTCTCATAACATCGTCGAGCCATTACCAGATTTCCTGTTTTAAGGTAACAAAATGCAATGTTATTTAAAGCCATTTCTTTATAGCCCATCTTAGATGAGCTCGTTAAGATCGCGTATCTATACTTATCTATCCAACTATATTTTTTGAAAAAGGCATAACTCTTTTCGAAGTGAAGAATCGCATCTTTGTAATTCTGGGATTTCACCGCAACCATTCCATTTCTATGATATCTAGCTATTAAGATTCTCGGAATAAAGGTAACGGCTAAGATCGTAATTAAACTGTGAATTAGGAAATTACCGGTATTTATCTGATACCAGAATAATATAATCACCCCAGCTACAAAAAACTGTGCAAAAAAAGAAATCCAGGCGATCTGCTTTACAATTTTGATCATCATCTCATTGTAATAAGGTATTAGGTATTTTCTAAAAGTTGAAGCTCATACCTACAATTCATCACTCACTTCATCCTTGCCAGCTTCCATAAGAAACGCTTTTAAAAAAGCGTCCAGATCACCGTTTAGTACCGCATCTGTATTGCCGGTCTCGTGCGCTGTACGCACATCTTTGATTAGTTTATACGGGTGGAGGACGTAATTTCTAATTTGCGATCCCCACTCGATTTTCATCTTTCCGGCCTCGATCTCGTCACGGGCGGCGTTGCGTTTTTGTAGCTCGATCTCAAATAGTTGGGATTTGAGCATCTGCATGGCTTTCTCGCGGTTTTCTAGTTGCGATCTGGTTTCTGAATTATGAATCACAATACCACTGGGCGCGTGGGTCAGTATGGCTTTTGTCTCAACTTTGTTTACGTTTTGTCCACCTGCACCGCTGGAGCGCGCAAAATCCCAAGAGATATCGGCTGGATTAATATCAATCTCAATGGAATCATCTGCCAATGGGTACACATAAACCGAAGCAAATGAAGTGTGCCGTTTTGCATTACTGTCAAAGGGCGAGATACGCACCAAACGGTGTACGCCGTTTTCTCCCTTTAACCAGCCAAAACTATAATCTCCCTCAATCTCAAGCGTCACCGTTTTTATTCCAGCCACATCTCCCGCCTGGAAATTGAGTTCCTTTACCTTGTAGCCTGACTTTTCTGCCCACATCATGTACATGCGCATGAGCATTTCTGCCCAGTCGCAGGATTCTGTCCCGCCGGCGCCCGCGGTAATTTGCAGCACCGCGCTCATGTCATCACCCTCGTCAGAGAGCATATTCTTGAATTCCAGCTTCTCGATCAGGTCAGTTGCGGCCTTATATTTAGTGGTTACGTCAGATTCTGTTGCCTCGTCCTCTTTGTAGAATTCATAGAGTACTTCTAGGTCTTCCACGAGGGTGACGGCCAGTTTGTAGTCGTCTGTCCATTGTTTTTTACCGCGCAGTTCCCGCATGATTTTCTCGGCGCTCTTTGGGTCGTTCCAGAATTCTGGGGCAAAGGTTTTTTCCTCCAGATTGGCAATCTCGATCGCCTTTGCGTCTATCTGCAGGTAGTTTTTGAGCTCTGCGACTCTGCCCTGTAATTCCTTTACCTGTTCTGCTGTGATCATGGAGTGTGTTGTGGATTACGCTTTCGCGAAA
This sequence comes from uncultured Flavobacteriaceae bacterium, assembly GCA_963740155.1. Taxonomy (GTDB): domain Bacteria; phylum Bacteroidota; class Bacteroidia; order Flavobacteriales; family Flavobacteriaceae; genus Nonlabens. The sequence goes on from CAVUDE010000007.1 coordinate 743,395, forward strand.
GCGGAATAAATAAACTCTTTCCAGCAAAAATAGGTCTTATGGCGTATCTATCGATTGACTTGCGCAGTTGTTATCTTTGTGGAAAGGGCACGCCATGAATATAGATGCGGTTAAAACTGATTTGATCCAGAGAATACTAAATAACAATGACGAGAAGGCTTTACTCAGGATAAGTGAGTACGTCAAAAATAGTGAAGCTGATTTCTATACGTTACTGTCTGACGATGCAAAAAAAAGCATTCAAATAGGTCTTAAACAACTAGAAGCAGGGGAAAGGGTGCCTATTGAGGAAGCACTAGACAGGCTGCGGTGCAAGTATTAGTCACCAGAAAAGCTCTTGAGCAGCTTGAAATGATTGCCACCTATATTGAGAATGAGTGGGGCGTTAAATCTCGCGATTCATTTATTGATGGCTTTGAGACGGCCTGCCTAAGGATTTCCCAGCACCCTTATAGTTTCCCGATCTCTCATCAGGTCAAAGGTCTTAGAATGGGAAAAATCTCAAAACAAACCGCTTTTTTCTATAAAGAGGATTCAAATAAAAATCTTATCACAGTTATCGCTATCGAAGACTTGAGAAAGAACCCTGACAAACTAAGCGATTTGATTCATAAAACTTAACAGCAGGCACGACATGACTATAGACTTACGAAGTGACACCGTAACAAAACCCACCCAGGGAATGCTGGAAGCCATGATGAATGCAGAGGTGGGGGATGACGTCTATAAGGAAGATCCCACGGTCAATGCGCTGGAGGATCGACTTGCCAAAATGTTTGGCATGGATGAAGCGCTGTTTTTCCCTACGGGAAGCATGGCAAATCAGGCAGCGATAAAGCTGCACACCCAGCCTGGCGAGCAGTTAATTTGTGATAAATATGCCCATGTGTATAATTATGAGGGCGGCGGGGTGAGTTTTAATAGTGGGGTTTCCTGCAAACTGGTAGATGGCCACCGCGGTATGATCACCGCAGCCCTGGTGGAAGAGGCGATCAACCCGCCTGATTTCTATCACAGCCCGTTAACGTCGCTGGTGTGTGTGGAAAACACGACCAATAAAGGCGGAGGCGCCTGCTATGACTTAAGAACTTTTGAGGAGATCAGGGAAGTTTGTGAGAGACATGGTCTGGGCTTTCATCTGGATGGAGCTAGATTGTTTAACGCGCTGATAAAAACCGGTCAGGATCCAGCCGATTATGGGAAGCTTTTTGGCACGATTTCCATCTGTTTGTCCAAAGGTCTGGGCATCCCGCTGGGAACCGTTCTAGTAGGCAAAAAAGACCTGATGAAAAATGCGATCCGTGTGCGCAAAGTGCTGGGCGGCGGGATGCGGCAGACTGGGTTTATTGCAGCCGCTGGAATCTATGCGCTAGACAATCACGTTGATAGACTGGAAGATGATCACCGCAGGGCAACCGAACTGGGCGAGTTCCTGAAAACGCTGGATTATGTGACTGCTGTTGAACCTGTGGAAACCAATATTGTCATTTTCAATGTAAAGGATGAAAAAGCTGTCATGGATTATTGTGCCGCAAATAACCTGATCATCAGTAATATGGGTCAGGGAAAGTTAAGGCTAGTGACTCATCTGGATTATACGGAAGAGATGCACGAGAAAGCTAAATCGCTTTTCAGAGATTTTGAGTCCTAATTCAGCTGAAAGAATCCATTCCTGGAATGTTAGGCATCCCTTGTTTTGCCACGGCGGCAAGTTCAGTCTCGTAAATGTTTTCTGCTTTGGTAAGTGCCTTGTTCAAGGTAGTGACCAGGTAATCTTCCAGCTGTTCCTTGTCTTTCAGCAACTCATCAGAAATGTTGATGTTCTTGATTTTACGACTGGCGGTCACCGTAATTTCAAGAAGTCCGTCCGTCGATTTTTCATCGACTAGGACGCTGTCCATTCTTACTTTGGTTGCTTCTACCTTTTCCTGGGTCTCTTTAAGTTTACCCATCAAATCTCCAAACATGCTCCAATTTTATGTTAGCAAAGCTATGATTTCTGGTTTCATTTGATTCTAATGAAAACAAAAAAACTGCTTCCCATTTGAGAAGCAGCTTTTATATCATGAAGTCACACGATTTATTTAGTAGTCATTCTTTTCAGCAATGTCTTCCAGTGTACGCACATTGCTTAATGTAGTCTGGATCTCATCACGTTGTCTTTCTAAAATGCTAACCACGGTAGGTGGTAGGTGCTCTTTATGTTCTAAAACATCATGGTACTCATCTACAGCGGCTTTCTCACCACGTATGCATTCTTCTAGGATTGCCTCGTCTGTATTCATGCTTAAGGCTGTTTTAATATTCATCCACCCGCGGTGCATATCGCCAGACATAGATCCATCCATTTCTGGTTTCTCATTCATGCCCTTCATCTGGCCGATGATTTCTGCAGCAAATTCAGTTCTTCTGGCACCTTTTTGTGCCAGCCAGTTGACTAGTTGTGCATGATCTGCATTTTCTGCGGCATTAGCAAACCCACGTTGTGCATCGTAGGTTTTTTCCAGCAGATCATTCATTTTCTTCTCGATATCAGTACTTCCCATAATTAATTGATTTGATTATGTAGGAAAAATAGAACTATCATCGGTGAGGTATTCTTAAAAGCGTGTGAGTTCACATAGAAATAACGCATACCGCGGGTGAGGACATGCTGATGTGGTAACAACATTATCGAGTAAGATGTTTAAAAATCTTTTCGAACGAAATTTGGTTAGTGAGACAAAACCATGCTATATTTGCAATCCATTTAAAACAAAGGACAGTCGGCAGTTATGCGCCGAGGTTGAAAAACAAGTTGTCTGAAGTTATTATCGCGAGGTAGAGCAGTAGGTAGCTCGTCGGGCTCATAACCCGAAGGTCGCTGGTTCGAGTCCAGTCCTCGCTACTAATTTAAACCCGACCCATTGGATCGGGTTTTTTTTGTTTAATGGAGTCTTATCAGGATTTTGTTGTTTACGTTTTGTGGTCATCAAAGCACGGGAGGCGCTATGTGGGCATGAGTACCCACCTGATTTCCCGATTCAAATCCCACAATGAATTAGGTAAGAAGTGCTGGACGATCAATTTCAGGCCCTGGCGGGTAGTTCATGTGGAATTTCACACCACAAAGGATGCTGCCGCGGCTAGGGAGAAATACCTCAAGACTGGCGTGGGACGAGAATGGATAAATGCTAACGTGAACTTCAGCATCTAGCTCACCGGACTCATATCCGCCGCGGCGGACGCTGGTTCGAGTCCAGTCCTCGCTACTAATTTAAACCCGACCCATTGGATCGGGTTTTTTTTGTTTAATGGAGGCTTATCAGGATTTTGTTGTTTACGTTTTGTGGTCTTCAAAGCACGGGAGGCGCTATGTGGGCATGAGTTCCAACCTGATTTCCCGATTCAAATCCCACGATTAATTAGGTAAGAAGGGCTGGACGATCAATTTCAGCGCCCTGGCGGGTAGTTCATGTGGAATTTCACACCACAAAGGATGCTGCCGCGGCTAGGGAGAAATACCTCAAGACTGGCGTGGGACGAGAATGGATAAATGCTAACGTGAACTTCAGCATCTAGCTCACCGGACTCATATCCGCCGCGGCGGACGCTGGTTCGAGTCAAGTCCTCGCTACTAATTGAACCCGACCCATTGGATCGGTTTTTTTTTGTTTTATGGAGTCTTATCAGGATTTTGTTGTTTACGTTTTGTGGTCATCAAAGCACGGGAGGCGCTATGTGGGCATGAGTTCCGACCTGATTTCCCGATTCAAATCCCACAATGAATTAGGTAAGAAGGGCTGGCTATCGAATTCGCAGGCCCTGGCGGGTAGTTCATGTGGAATTTCACACCACAAAGGATGCTGCCGCGGCTAGGGAGAAATACCTCAAGACTGGCGTGGGACGAGAATGGATAAATGCTAACGTGAACTTCAGCATCTAGCTCACCGGACTCATATCCGCCGCGGCGGACGCTGGTTCGAGTCAAGTCCTCGCTACTAATTTGAACCCGACCCATTGGATCGGGTTTTTTTTGTTTAATGGAGTCTTATCAGGATATTGTTGTTTACGTTTTGTGGTCTTCAAAGCACGGGAGGCGCTATGTGGGCATGAGTTCCAACCTGATTTCCCGATTCAAATCCCACGATGAATTAGGTAAGAAGGGCTGGACGATCAATTTCGCCTGGCGGGTAGTTCATGTGGAATTTCACACCACAAAGGATGCTGCCGCGGCTAGGGAGAAATACCTCAAGACTGGCGTGGGACGAGAATGGATAAATGCTAACGTGAACTTCAGCATCTAGCTCATCGGACTCATATCCGCCGCGGCGGACGCTGGTTCGAGTCCAGTCCTCGCTACTAAGGAAAAAAGCTTCTGAGAAATCAAGGGCTTTTTATATTCCGTAATACTTTATATTCTGAATACGTGACGAAAAGTTTATGCTGAGCTTGTAGTAATTGGTCTAGTTCTTTCTATTGGAGGCAACTCGGTCTGATATGATTGGATTTTTGATGTATCTGTATAATTGGGATATTGCCAGTATCATATCACCATTTTAGTCAGGTATTTAAATGAAACCTACTCGTATCAATAGCATTGATAGATTAATTGTTGGATATTTGATCTCAAGAACTATACTAATGAAGAATAATATTTACATGTTTATTGTCATAGCATTAATATTTACAACTGCTGCACAAGCACAGATTGAATTAACCCTCAGAGGAAATAAGACTATCCTCGTCAGTGAGTTTAGCGAACGAAATGGAACACTCACTTATGTCGATACTTCGGGTGATGAAAAAGAGATAAGTAGTAGAAAAGTAAAAAGAATAAAGAACCTATCGCTCAAGGAAAATGAGTTTGAATACAATCAACTAGGCCTCACGCCCTATGTGGTAAGTGAATTTAAAGGTGTAAGCCAGAATAAGCTCTATGATTTGACTACTGAATGGCTTGCCCAATTAAGCGATAGCAAGGAAGTAGAGGTCAAAACAAAAATGGAAAATGATAAGATTCGTTTTTCAGGACTAGCTCTAGGCGCGGTCATGTATGACTCTTTTGGATATTCAAATGAGGCTTATGATGGCAGGTATGTAGTAGAAATCTATTTCAAGGATGGTAAATACAAGTTAGAGCCGCTTGAGTTGACAAGTTCCAGATCTAATGGGATATTTGGGGATAGTAACAGGTTTGTTGTAAACCTCAAGGACACCAGTAAATATTACAGGCCTAGCGGCCGTATTATTGGGAGTTACCAGAACTTCCCAGAGGGTATCGAGAGAGCTTTTAATGAACTGAATGAAAATTTACAGAATTACATCAATAATAAGCTAGGGATAAAAACTGATCAAAATGATGACTGGTAAAATACTAGCATTCCCTGATTGAAATCCCTCAATTCCCCTTAACCCGTTCCCACAACTTCTCCAGCAACAACTTCCCATCCCTGGGAACCTTGCTCACCTCGCGGGCGTGAAGAATATTTTCTTGGTCATAGTAGAGCTCATAGGCAAAGACAAATTGCTCGCCACCGTCGGGTAGCGGCATGGTGCCAAAGCGTAGGTCGTAGAAATACCAATTACCGTCCTTTTCTTCCATCAGGTACCAGCCCTTTGCGATCTCAATCAATCGTTGCAGGTTTCTGGATGATGCCTGGTTGGGCATCTCTGGTTGCCCGTCTCGGTTTTTGGAGAATGTTTTGAATTCTATGGGCTGTGTGTCAAATAACGAGTAGTCGCCCAGCAAGTATGCTGCATCTGTCTCAACATTTGCATTCCATAAAATCGTGTTGAACGCGCCTGGCCTGGTGGAGAGTTGGTTATAAGAAATGTTTTGTCTGGAGAGTGCTTTGCTAAAACGTTCTTCTGCCTGCCATTTGATGACGACAGTGAATATTAGGTAGATCGTGCTGATTAGGATGCCGGTTAGGTTTGTCCGCTTTCGCGAAAGCGTACCCCTCTTCAAACACATCGCCCAGATCACACAAACCAGAAAAGGTATCGTGTACAACGGATCGATCACAAATATGGAATTGAACGCAACGCGGTAATCCAGCGGCCAGAAGATTTGTGTGCCCCACGTGGTAAATGCATCCAGTAGTGGGTGGGTAAATATTCCCCAGAAAAATAATCCCGCCCACGCACGCCAGCCCAGGTCGTAACGGCGTTCTATCTTGTTTACCATCCATCCCAGAATAGGACTTGCAAGGATCGCAAATACAACCGAGTGGCTGAAACCGCGATGGATCTCTGTCGCGGTGATCGTATCTGTGAGGTACCTGGCGACCACGTCCAGATCTGGAATTGTACCTGCGATTGCGCCGTACAATTGTGCCTTGTTTCCGACATTCTTCCCCAGAACAGCCTCGCCCACGGCGGCACCCAGTACGATTTGTGTAAGACTATCCATAAGTACAAAATAAAAGGTCGCCCATCACGGACGACCTTTATAATTTCAATATGCTAAGCTAAGCTTATTTCTTAGGCATCAATACCTGGTCAATGACGTGTACTACACCGTTGCTCTGCTTAACGTCTGCCATTGTTACGGTCGCAGTTCCACCTTTTGCATCCTGAATCATTACTTTTCCATCTTTTACCATGGCAGTAAGTTGACCACCAGCTACGGTTTTAAACATTGCTTTACCGTTACCGTCCTTGATCATTTTTTGTAGATCTCCAGCCATCACGTTTCCAGATACCACATGATACTTGAGAATGTTTTGCAACATCTCCTTGTTCTCTGGTTTCAATACCGTGTCTAGGGTACCGTCTGGCAATTTATCAAATGCGTCGTTTGTAGGAGCAAATACCGTGAATGGTCCAGCGCTGTTAAGCGTTTCTACAAGCTCTGCTTGCTTTACGGCAGTTACTAGGGTCGTCAGGTTATTTGCAGCACTTGCGTTTGCAACGATAGTCTTGTTGCTATACATTTTTGCGCCACCTACCATGGGTGCGTCGTCATCCATGTCATTTTCCATCTCGTCCATTTCAGACTCCATTTCATTTTCCATTTCCTCTGCTTCCATCTCCATTTCATTTTCCATGGCTTCAGCATCTTTCTCTGCATCCTTACAGGAAGCTAGTGATAAAGTAGCTGCTAAAAACAGGATGCCTAAATTTCTTGTAATCTTCATAGTTTGATTAATTTGATTTGATGCCAAATCTAATGGAAGCGGTAGTCGCTCACCCATTGTATAACACGCATTTAAAAGTAATTGTGATACTTTAACGTTTGAAAACCAGAGATTTATTTATACTGGTCACTTTCTGTAAGAATTTACTGTGATAATCGGATGCTGAACTCAAGTCTCCCGCCATCCTCCCCACGGAAATAATTGATCCCGGCAGAAAATATTCCCTGCATATTAAATGTCGCACCACCGCCATAACCAGTATAAAATGCATCAGTCGTATCTAGGTCACTCCATACACGGCCAGAATCCAGACCGGCGTAGAATACAATGTCCAATGGGAACAGCCTGGTTTTAATAGGGGTGAGGTCGTACATAATTTGAGCGGTTCCGGTAAATGCCTGGTTACCTGTAAAGCGCTGCATGCGATATCCCCGCAGGCCGTTTTCTGCACCTGTTCTTGCCGCCTGATAAAATGAAGGGTCATCGCCCAGCCGCAATTGACCGGCTAGGCCAGTCTTGAGAACCAGCTTGCGGCTGGTGTCCAGCGCGTTCCAAAATGTGATCGATGGATCCAGCGATACAAAGCCGCGGCCACCGTCCAGATCATCCGTGTAAGAGGCGTTTGCTTTAAAATCCATCCCACGGGTGGTAAACCTATAGTTATCCTGGCTTAAATAGGCATAGTTGACAACGTAATTCAGGTAATTATCGCTGTCCAAATGTTCCACGTCCACCTGTTGCAAATTGACACCATACGTAAAATCACTACCGTAATCACCTATACCTTTGAGATACAATCCCACTTTCTTGCGTTGTAGTTGCACTCTATCTGCATCAAAACTGATCCCATCCCGGTAACTGGATCCATTTCCAAAACCAAAAAAGTTCTCCGTATAATTATTTGTCGTAAGCGTAGCATCCAGTTCCAGATTCAGGTGCCTTACCACATTAGACAATCCACCATATACATTTAGAACCGCCGCCTGCGTGAGTGAGTGATAGGTCACGTCCAGACCGTACATGCGTGAATAAGGATTTGCCTCATAATCTAGTAGTTCCTTGCGGTAACCCAGTTGCGGTACAAACCCATAATCTGGATTATAGGAATTGACCAGGCTGATCTTGCTTTTCACGCTGGGTTCTTTCTCACTGTCATAATGGTTGATATCATAGTCATCGCGGCGCACGATAAATGCCCCGTTTGCGCGGGTAAAATTATTTTTCTCACTTCTATAGTCAAAGATTTTTACCCCACGGCCGTCCTGGATATCGTAGTCATCATTGCCTTTGCCGCCAGCCACCACAATACGCATTTCAGGATTATGATCCCCCGTGATCACAAAGCTGTCATCATCGTCCAGCCCATAGATCCACAAATCCTGTGTGATCTTATTGGAAAAGGTTCGCTCAAAGAGCGTATCTGCCGGGACGCCTTTTTTAAGACGTCGGGCAAGTATGCTCACGCTGCCATCTGGTTTTTTTATTATATAAAATATGTCGTCTTTGTCAGTTCCTTTTAAGGTCTGGAACTTTAGGAAGTGATGGTGGTAACGTGTGACTATATCGGTTAGGTTTTGCTTGCGCTGCAGCAATTCCTGCTGGGTCTGTTCCCATTGCTTATTTTTTACCTCATCTGGCATCTGGTTAAAGGCCTGTCTCACGATCGACGGTGTGATCTGAGTCTGAATGTACGTGACTTCTTCCAGCCAAAGTGAGAGATCAGATTTTTGCAGCAAGGCGCGATCTAGGTTGATGGCACTTTTACTGAATTCTGCCACGTGCTTGATATCTGGCCCATAGTTCCCAAATTGCCTACTAGCCGATAAAAACTTGCGGACAAAGTCCATTAACTCACCGTCAAATCTCGCAAATACCTGATCCCTATCGCGCGGGATGGCCTCAAAGAGATTGCTGCCATCAGGTTGCTCGATCTGTGCCCAGCGCCACTGATCCTCGTGCCTATCCCAGTCACCCAGCAACATATCAAAGATTCGCGCCCTAATGTAAGCGCGTTCATCCACGGCATAGTCCTCGTCACGGCGCAGTTTTTCAAACAGGTCTGACGTACTCTCGATATCCTGATTCTCGCCAAACATGTGCGGGCTATCAAATGAGTCATCCGGTTTTTCCACGATCATGTACAACCGGTCGCCATACACAAAGTTGAAATCGCCCAGCGTTTCTTGTTTGGGCACGTAGAAGAGTCGGGGATGGGTGTGGTGCACGTCGATGGCCTCTGCCAGTCTGGGAACCGCAAAAGCACCGTAGGGATGCGCCGCCGTAAAAAAGTCCCTTATGATTTCTTCTGGCAGGGTGCGGGCAAAGTATTCCTCACCATCCAGCTTGTCATAGCCCGTACTTTTCAGGAACTGGATCGCATCCTTTTCCAGCGCGCGCATATTGTATTCCCTGCCCTGCTCGTCAATCAACCGCAAGCCCTGGGTCTGGTTACCGCCGCCCGCGCGTTCTACTTTCATGCCGCCATAGAGCGTGTCCAGTTTCACCACTGGTGCCAGTATTTTTGTACCGTAGATCCTGCGGTAGTGCTTGCCGTAGTAGTCCTCATAATCAGCGTCTTTTTGGGTTTCCTCCAGGTCGTAGATGGATGCTTTTTTATAATTTGCGGTGACGGGTGGGAGTGAGTCTGTGTTGTAAGATTCCGCTTTCGCGAAAGCAGTATTGCGATAAGCCTCCTGCACTTTTCCATCTTCTATCGTATAGAAAATAACCTGCGCGCTCTTATCTGGATAGGTGCGTAATTCTGCAAAGCCATTGTGACCCGTTGCAAAAAGACCTTTCTTGCCCAGTCCCGCCGTCCCATCGATATGGATGCTGCCGCTTATGATCTGTTTGGTCTTGCCGTAATCCAGATATTGTAGGCTATACTCGTGCGCGCTGGCGATGATCAGCCTATCCATGCCGCTGGCCATCACCTCAATCTCACTCATCAGGTCGTTCATGAGTGGGTTGTACCTATCCTGCACTGAAAGCCCACCCTGCGAGCGCAGGAATCCCCAGATGCTACCGATCACGGGCACATAAAAATTCTCGATGCTGGGTTTGTACAGGGTATTTGTACTCATGAATCCACCATACAGACCGTTTGAATAGAGCGGGTGGTGCATGGCGAGAACCACGGTCTTGTGTCGCTGCTTGCGCATCTCATCTGCCAGTACGGCGACGAATTTCTCGCGGGTGGTGATCTCACACTTATCATTGAAATCTGGATTCTTGTCCCAATCCTCCAGATACCATTGCGTGTCTATAATAAATAGGTGGACGGTTTCTGAGACATCGATTTCCTCAAACGGGCATCCCTTTTCTGGTTGGAATGCATCATTGTTTTCCAGAATGTCTTCTACGGTATTCTCAATTTGTTTGAGTCCTTTGAGTCCCTCGTCATTCCAGTCCTTGTTGCCGGGTAGTACCAGTTTGTTGCCGTCTATTGTCTCGAAAATTTCAAGAGCGGTCTTGAATCGCTCCAGATCTGCGGTGTATGCATCTATAGCAAATGTTTTATCCACTGTGACATTGTTGCCTAGCAACAAAGTGTAGTCAGTTGCTCGCGATATGTTCCTGATGAAATCCACAGCCGCCTTGAAGTTTTCGGGTTCCTCGTTTTCTGCTGCCTCCAGATTTCCCAGCAGGAAAAATGAGCGGTAGTCTTCAGGGTGATCCTCGATTTGCGCGTCCCTGATTTTAGTCTGTCGGGTGGCGCAGGAAATAAATAGGGTGATACCCGCTAGCGCTAGCAGGATTCTACTCAAATGGGGTCGCATAGAATGGCTATAACCTGCCAAAAATACTTTTATCCACGGCTTGTTACTGCTAGGGAAGTCTTAAAGGGTGGCACTCGCAATCGTCAAGGCTGCTCTCTTGCTTAATAGAAATTAGATATGAATCGACGCAAAATGCAATGTTCATGCAATCAGGGAAATAAATCTGCCCTGCGAAAAGTTATCCGCTAAAACAAAAGACAAAAGACAAAAGACAAAAGACAAAAGATGAAAGATGAAATATGCAAGATGATAGATGAAAGACTTTGTTTAGATCGCTAAACGCCAGCTGTTTGTTGAACAATAGTTGCGGAAAAATTAAACACCATTCTCTTTTTGAGAATGCATATTGTTATATGGACGAATGAATATAGATCCAATTCCGTCCTAGACTTAAAACAAACAAGATAATCTTAATCGGACGACAGGCGTATAGAATAACAGGGAATCCAGAAACCAATATCTGACTGCTTGCCTCAAGAATTTACTTTAGCTTTGAGCCAATAGAGTTTCCGATATGAAAAAAGTCATCTACACAGACAAGGCACCACATCCCATAGGGCCATACAACCAGGCCATCCTATATGAATCTGAACATTGCCAGACCTTGTATACCAGCGGCCAGATCGCGATTGATCCTAGCACGGGGGATTTACGTACGGATGATCTGGAAGAAGAAACACACCTGGTAATGAAGCATCTGGGCAGCTTGCTCAAAAAGGCGGGGATGAATTATGAAATGGTGGTTAAAAGCAGCATATTTCTGAGCGATATGTCAAATTTTGCTACAGTCAATAAGGTTTATGGCAGCTATTTTAACGAGGCAACCGCGCCCGCCCGCGAGACCGTGGAGGTAGCAAATCTTCCCAAATACGTCAATGTGGAAATATCTGTGATCGCAATTTCAAATATCTAACATGCCACTAGCTCCCTCAGAACTCATCATCAATCCAGACGGCAGCATCTATCATCTCAACCTGCGTCCTGAACAGGTGGCGCCTACCATCATTACGGTGGGTGATCCAGAACGGGTGGCGGGCGTGAGCAAATATTTTGACAGGATAGACCACCGTACTGCAAGACGCGAGTTCCACGCACATACTGGCAGCCTGAATGGCACGCCTCTTACCGTGATCTCTACCGGGATAGGCACGGATAATATTGACATTGTGCTCAATGAGCTGGACGCGCTTTTTAATGTGGACTTTGCTACCCGCGAGGTACAAGCGAAGATCTCACTCGGCTTGATATTATCCGCATAGGAACTAGTGGTGCGGTGCAACCAGATATTCCCGTGGATAGCTTTTTAATGTCAAAACGCGGGATAGGATTTGACTCTCTGTGGCATTGGTATGAGAACGAGAGTGGGTTGGATGAGGACGATTCCGCTTTCGCGAAAGCGGTACACCAGCAACTAGAACTCTCGCCCGAGCTTTCAAAGCCGTATGTGGTACGCTGTGATTCAGAACTTGCCAAAAAGTTCCAGACCATGGACTTGCTCAATGGCAACACGATTACCAATGTAGGTTTCTACGGCCCGCAAAGCCGCAGTATACGCCTACGACCCGCCATGCCAGAACTGGCACAGCGCATCACGGATTTTGATTACCAGGGACAGCAACTTACTAACCTAGAGATGGAGACCGCCGGGATTTATGCGATGGCAAAATTACTGGGACACCGCGCCGTATCCCTCAACGCCATTCTCGCAAACCGCGCAACGGGTCAGTTTTCAGATCAACCAGAAAAAACTGTTGATAGTCTGATCAGGTTTACGCTGGAGCAGCTTACCGCATGATTAGGTTCTACAAACGTAAGATTGCCTGCGCCTTGCAAGATATAAGACGTGGGACGTAGGACTTTTTGTTTTGCGGAAAATCTGAAAATGATCATCTTGCCTTTACGGATAGTGAATAGATTTATCACGAGAAAGTTTCAAAACCTTCGCCAACATCTTTCCTACACTAAAAAAGCCCAGCGTTTGCTGGGCTTTCGGGCTAATTCAAATAATACTATAAACCGCTTACTTAAGCGAGATCATACGCTTGGGCTGTGGCAATGCCTCGTCTTTTTTAGGAAGAACGATGCTTAGGATTCCGTTTGCGTAATCTGCCTCGATTTTTTCCTGGTTGACGGTTTCAGGAATGTTGAAAGAACGCTTGAAGCTCTGCTTTGAGAATTCACGTCTGGTGAACTGTTCTGTAGTTTCTTCTGTGTTTTCTTCCACTTCAGAAGAAATCGTTAGTAGATCTTTGTCCACCTCGATTTCTATCTCATCCTTGCTGAAACCGGCAACGTTCATCTCAAGGTGATAACCGTTTTCCTTTTCAAAGACGTTGACTGCTGCGGTCGATTTTATGGCCACTTGGGCACTCCCGCCCATGTAGTCATTATTGAACATCTCGTCAATCAGAGATGGTAACCAGTTGTTGTTGTTTGTTCTATGTGTTAAAGTCATGATATTGAATTTTATGTTTGACAGGGAATAGTCAAAACAGATACCAAATTCATTTTATGACACAACGACCGATTTAAACCATATAACCATGACATTATGACAACTAGTTGTAGCTGCGGCTGTGAATTTCCTTTAGCTCTTCTGCTGGGATCTCCCCATAGGGAAAGCGTTTCATGGCGTCCAGTAACTCTGTCACCACCTCATTGCTATAACCATACTTAAGAGCTATCTCATGCAGCAATTGTAGTTCTGCATTGTGAATATTGTCGTCAATGAACATGACGATCATGATGCGATGGAAGTGCAGGATACGCTTGAAGTTGGTCGTGGGGATACTGCCGCCTTTTGTTTTGGGATCAGATAACAAGTCCAGTATTTCTTCCTGTGGGACTTTCATGCGCTTTCCTACAGCGAGGATAAATTCTGATTCTTCCATTTTGATTGTGGAATCTGCATAAGCCATCTCAACAAGATCATTGAGCAGGGCTTTTCTTTGTAGGACTGTATAAGTTGTCATTTTGAGCTTGTTATAACCTCAAGGTGCTATCTAAAAATAATACCATTTTAAGATAACCTTTTGAAAAAACGATAACGATTCAATTTTTCCGATAAAAAGCGTTTAATCTTCACCTCAAAATGTTCCTCAGAATATTCAGAACTGTTCAATCGGTTGAAGCCTACGTTATTTTTTGTAGGAAAAAGCGTAGTTCAATCTGCTGTATTTGTAAATCTATGTTGAATTATAGAGTACCGAATCAAGATGAAGACGTATTTACCGTATTTACCGACTCTCTTTTTTCCTACAAATTCACAAGTAAAATATCAATCCTTGTCAGGACTGGAGTAAAGTCTTGTCACTGCCACGACGTGTGGGCTGGTAACGATGATGCCCGCAAGGAGCAGGATGGTGTAAATGTGTACGCTTTCGCGAAAGCGGAACCACAACAATCCCACTCCCACCAGACTGATGATATATATGGGAGTTGCCTGCAGCAGGAAACGCCGCAACCTCTTTTTATCCCCTCCATATAGCTTTGCGGCCTGGTTGCGCATGGATGGCCAGCTGTGCCAGAACACAAAGAATAGCGTAAAAGAGGTGAGTAGGTCTGTCAGAAAAAATGCGATGGAAAGAATGACCAGAATTGCTGTAAGGCGGTAGACCCATAGCTGCGGTGGCGGGTGAGTCTTTTTGCCATCGCCACCAGTACGCTGCCGTTGCCAGTAGAAAACAAAATGTTGCTGTATAGATAATAACCTTGCTGATGGTGATTCCCACCAGTACGTCTAGCGCGAGATTCAATTCCAGGTAATTCAAGCTGAACATTAAAAGGAACACCAGCAGCCCGAGCATAGTTGCCAGAAATTTGTCCGTGTGCGGGGGGAAGCGGCGATCGCTTAACAGTTCCTCACCAAAGTGATAACTACTCAGCAGTAAATATCCCAGCAGGCAAATCGCAGGTGATACCCAGTATAATAGCAAGGTGAGGGTAATCGCGGTGGCATAATATATAAGCGTGGTGGCAACTACTGGCCTATCATGCGCAAGCGCATATAATTGCAGATCATTACTGCCATGAGCCAGTCCTACGGTGAGCAGCAAAACCACATTTATCACAATCATCGCACCGTTCAGTTGTAGCCATGACTCCACGATCATAAAGGCAATCAGGTATAGCAGGGTGGCAACAAATCTCATTCATCAAAGGTAGCCTGCAGAAAAGACAAGAACGGGAAACGCTTGCGGTAGGTTTCCATACTTTTTTCTAGTGCGAGCCTGCACATGGGATCGTCCATCATATACTGGCGCATCTCCAGATATGAGTAGTAAAAAAGATCCCTGGCCGTCGCCTGGCTGAAGTATAGCCTATACTGCACATCTGCAACGCCAAAGCTATTATGATCCTCAATCTGGAATCTTTTATCAGCAACTGGGTCATATAATCCACAACGCCTAGACTGGTTCCCGGGTCATTGATGGCAGGCGATGATGCCTTTACGGCAACTTCCACCAGATGCTTGATGCTGGAGGCAAATAAATCACCGCACACGGTATGATCCAGCATGATAAGCTGCAACAGCTCAGTACGCTCTTCATCATTCAGTTTGCGTGAGGTTCTTGCAAGCGTTTCTTCTTGATTTAGAAATGCGCCTACCATAGGGACTATGTGTAGATCCAATTCCTTGTTGCGGCAAAATTTGTGCAGGCGCGTGTAATCCAGTTTGTGCAGGTAGCCAGCCCGATTGCTGTATAGAATCTCATGCGGCAATTCTGGGATATCCTCGCGGCTAAAGAATCTTGTCCTATTTTCTTCAAACTCCAGCTCTCGCACCGCTTTTTTATAGACCTCGTGCAGGATATAATTGATATGGATGCTCTGCGAGACGCTGTGTATAAAATATATAAATAGCAATACACAGAATCCGGAAAATACAATGCCCAGCCCTGCTGCGATTGCTGGAAAATAACCATTGTTGACATTGTTCAAGCTCAGACTCATGCCCATCGCATAGATGATGGTGCCGCTGGTGAATCCCAAAATCAGCTGGTGGTGTCGCTCTGCCAGAATAAGGGGTATGAGGCGTGGCGAGTAGTTGTTGATATTCCTGTTAAGCACGTTCATCACCATCGTGTAACTAAAGATGGTAAGGGTAAAAATACCGCCTATGATAAATGAAAAGATCGTCTGGGAATCTTTTGCATCTTCTATGACCATCCATTTAAGGCCAGTCGCTTGTGAGTAATCTATATGTAATTGATTGAGTAATACGGTAACGATGATAAAAGAAAGCGCTATTACCACAGGCAATAGCGCTATACTTTTATAAATACGTTTAAGTATTCCTAGAATCATTTTGCCTCAATACTAGACTGTGGCGCGGTGCCCAGTAATTGTTGTGCGGGTAGATAGCCGCTGGCCGCACTCTGCTTGATGGCAATGTAGGTGATGATTAGACCATAAATGGCTTTTGAAGTGATATCTGCTATCGTAAACAGCAGTTGTCTAAGAACGACACCATCTGCGCTATTCATGAACCACGGCACCAGGTATGCTATGGGATACAATGTCCAAGCAAACATCATGAGCCAGAATACCTTTGTAATCGTACTGGCAGAACCGCCTAGCATGGTTTTCTTTTGTGTGAAGATTTTTGTTCCCACGATCCAGTTCATGGCGACAAAAAATGCGGTACTGATCGCACCCCATAGCAGTAGGTTTTCATACCCAGTTGCTGCTCCCTCTACCTCGTACAACTGTCCTACATAACCAGTGATAATCATTCCCCAGGCTAGCAAAATCAGGGCAGTGGCAGTAGTAAAAAGCGATTTGCCACGTATGTTGAGAACAATGAGCAGCTGGGTGAGCAGGCAGGGGATGGTCACCATCCAGTTCACGTACCTATATCCATTGCTAAATGTGTAATTGCTAGGTTGATATACCCTACCGTCAAAGGTGAATGAATCTGTCCACATCCCAGTCTGGCTGAATAGGATAAGTCCCGCACTTACCATGACAAAGCAGGACAATGCCGTAGCGATGCGATAGCGAGGCGCGACAAATCGCGACATGAGGATAAAGAAGACCAGCGCCGCCAGGTGCGCACCCACACCCATGGTAAGCAGGTGGTCTATTGCCTCAAACTGGCCGATTGAGTAGTCAAAAAGGCTTTCAATATTTTTCATTAGATGGTTATTTATTTACAAATTACTCGTATAAAATGGATTGAACCTGTTAAATACTTGCTTAAATTATAATACGCTTATTCCATTTGCATCACACGCGCACATTTCATCCCATAGGCGTGAATAGCGTTGAACACAGGTTTTTGACTAGATTTGAAACACCTAAAACCACCGATGAAATTATTCAATAGGCTTAAGGCGTTCTACAATGCCACAACAACTAGTATAGCATTTTACCCCATATTATTTGCCGTAGGTGCAATCATTCTGGCTCTTATCACAAACTGGATGGAGAGCGCCGGTATAAGTGCGTATCTGGACAATCACGCACCCGTTTTTGCCGTAAGCGATCTTGATACGGCCAGGAACCTCACCACCACGCTGGTGGCAGGTGGGATCAGTATGCTGGTTTTTTCCTTTTCCATGGTGATGCTGCTGCTCAGTCAGGCTGCGTCTAACTACTCACCGCGGGTCTTGCCCAGTCTGATCTCTGAAAAAAGACACCAGATAGTACTGGGAACTTTTCTGGCATTTATCCTCTATAACATTTTCGTTCTTATCTCCATTGATCCAGATGGTGGTGATTACCAGCTGCCGGGATTTTCCGTATTACTGGGAGTCAGTCTCTCCATAGCGGCATTGGGAATGTTTGTGTACTTTATCCATAGTATTTCCACCAGTATCCAGATCAATCATATCATGAAGGATATTTTTACGCTTTCGCGAAAGCGTATAAAAGAACTCATCGACAACCAGAAAAAGATCGACGGATTGCCAGACACTTCAGACTGGCATGCCTATTCAGCACGGGAAAGTGGCACGGTACAGAATATCAGCTTTTCTGGATTGAAAGAAGAGGCCATAATGTTTGAGACAAAGCTGAAGATCGAGGCTCTTAAAGGGTTCTATATCACACGGGGACAAACGCTCTTTCTGAGTGAGAAAAAACTGGAAGAGGATGATCTGGGGAATTTCCACCAGTATTTCAATTATATCGAGGCAGAACTTGTAAGCGATAACTACATACTAGGCTTTAAGCAACTGGCAGAAATAGGGGTAAAGGCCATGTCGCCAGGTGTGAACGATCCAGGCACCGCTATGGATAGTATCAATCACCTCACAGAACTGTTTTCTTTACGCATGCAAAAACTGGACTATGACGTGACCCTGGATGAGGATGATCAACCGGTCGTTCACAGTGCAACCGTAAGTTTTAAAAATTTGATATACGGGATTTTGGCACCCTATCGCAATTACAGTAAGCACGATTTTACGGTCGTATATAGGCTTCTTTATATGCTTAAAGTATTGAAAGGTAAAGAGGCCGTAAACGAGGAGTATTACGATTACCTAAAAGAGCAAGGACAATTATTGATTGACGACGCCAGTGGGGCGATGGATAATGAGAACGATCTGGAAATTTTACGCGAGTTGCATGAGAGCTAGACTAATAGTTGTAGGGATATTTCTTCTTGTGACACAGTTGTGTTTTGCTCAGGCGGTAGTTGTTGATTCGGTTGTGTATGGTGATGGATTTAGAACCGTTCGGTTACTGCTGCCAGAGGGGTATAAAAAAAGTGCTCACCCACTACTTATTATGATGGATGGTCAGAACCTTTTTGACGATGCAACCAGTTACGTAGGCGAGTGGCAGGTAGATGAATCGATTAGCAAGCTGCCGCCGTCCAGACAGCCGGTTGTCATCGCCGTCGATCACGGTAATGACAAACGCATTGATGAGCTGACGCCTTACACGCATGAGAAATATGGTGGTGGTGGCGGCATGAAGTTTCTAACCTGGCTTAAAGATGCTGCCATTCCAGAAATCATCATAAAATATGAAATCCAGCCAAGAGAAGACATAGCTATTGCAGGGAGCTCGCTAGGCGGCTTGTTTGCGCATTACGCTGCAGTGACCCATCCAGAATATTTCAAGACAGCGGGTGTTTTATCGCCGTCGTACTGGTATAGTGAAAGCATTTACGATCTCACTGCTGATTCAAATTTCAAGAGCCCTCAACATTTCTGGATAAGCGGCGGCACGGCAGAGGATGAGACTCTCTTCCAGAAAATGGAGAAAATGCGGGATATCCTCACCACTAAAAAGCATGTACAGGTTGAGTTGCGTACGTATCCAGATGCCCAGCACAATGAGGCGCAGTGGCGTCAGGCGTTTCCTGATTTTCTCGAGTGGTGGCTTAAGTTATAGGATCATACTGCCTTTCCCTTTTTCTCATCCTTAATAAGTTGTACCTGGGTTTTGAGTTTCTCTAGAAGTTTATCCTCGCTGCCGCTCCATCCCACGTCCTTAAATCTGATTCTACCGTCTGCATCCAGTACCATTTTGGTCGGAATACCATTGATGGCCAGCTTATCGGTAAGGGATTTTGTACCTCGCTCGGCGCGGTCCAGCACGGTGTAGAAATCCAGTTTGCGATCGGTAAGAAATGAATTTACCTCTGCGGCCGCCTTATCCTCCATGGTGTTTACAAAGACAAATTTTACTCCATCGTCTTTCATCTTTTCTTGAGCAGCTGCCATGGCAGGAAATGAGTCCACGCAAGGCCCGCACCAGGTTGCCCAGAAATCCATCACGACAATGTTACCTTTCAGATCATCGTTAGAAACCGCCTTACCGTCTAGATCCATTAATTCAAAGGCCGCCATTTCCTCGTTGATTATGGAGGCACTGATCATTTCATAGTTTGTAGCAGCCCTCTCTTTACTGATTGTTGCTGCGATTTGCGCATAGTTCTCACCTGTTTTCCCTGCTGCCTTTTGTATAAGCTTTTTAGACTGTTTTGTTGTACCTGCCTCTTTCCAGCCGCTCTTTCCATAAGACATTACCTCCTCATAATTTTCAGCTGCGTCCAGATATACGAGTAGTTTTTCATAGAATCCAGGTGACGGTGTGATTTCTACACTTTTCTTCTGGGCAACGATTGCCTCATCCAGCTTGTCCATTTTATATAGGACAAAAGCATGCGTATCCAGATTATTTGAGTGAGCGTATTCTTGCTGGTTTTTCAGCTCTTTTGCGGTACGATCAGGAATATCCTCTTTCATGGATTCCGGTACATTACTGGTCAGTCGCACAGCCTCTGCACTCAGTTCTTCTGCGAGCTCAAGATTTTTGCCTTTCTCAGCCAACGCATACGCATCATTGTTCATCGCGCTAGCACGACGGTATTCAGACATTTGCTCGATGAGGCGTTTGTATTCCTCATAATTTTCATCTTGCAATGCCTGTGCAGACTGTGCCGAAGCCAGATTTTTATACGCCCATTCATCCGTCCACTTTTTATCCTTGAATAACTGAAAGATGCTATCTCGCGCGGCAATTGTTGTAGCATTGAAGTAACCGCTGTAGGCTGCCCGCATGGCTACCGTGCTATCTGGATACTTCTCTATTGCGACATTTTTTAGGCTGTCTGCAACGGATTCCTTACCCAAAGTCTCATAAATTACGATCATGTTGCTGTAGGCGTTGTCTGTTGTGGATTCCGCTTTCGCGAAAGCGGAAACTCTATCATCACTAAACCTCTCAAAAGAATCTGGATCATCTTTATACCAGTGGTAAGCGATCTGTGAGATGTAACTATCAAGAAGATCGGGATGATCTGCCAGTGGATCCATGATCTCATCCCATGATTTCTCCTGCGGATTCACCATTTCTATTTCCTGAAAAGAGGCAACCGATAGCTCAAAGATCTTTGCTTCAATGTCTGACTGGGGAACCTTTTTTCCATTCTCATACAGCGGTATGTGATAACCAATTCTCTTGTTATCAGTGGGCACGGTGATAGTCAGTGCTCGGGCATCAACTGGGATCTTATACCTCACACTTGCGATGCTGTCCTGAAAGGTAGCTTCAAGCCCATCAGCATACCACGAATTCTCCTTTTTATAATAGGCTTTCCACTCTTGAACGGTATCTAAATCTGCGAGCGCGTGCTCAAAAGTGATCGTTTTGCCAGCCTGAATAGTAGATGGCGCATAGGTTGCATTTCCTATTTTTTCTTTTGGGAGCTTATTTTCTGGTGCTTGATCGCTGTCCTTGCAGCCAGACAAAATAGTGAGCAGGGCAATTAATGGGATAAGTGTTCTCATGGCCGGATTTTGATATAAACATACAACTTGGAATCGGTAAATCCTGTAAGCTCAAACAAATCCTGTTAGATCTGTACAGATTGCTAGTGAGTTTCCATGTGCTGTCTATGCCAACTATCTCATTAAATATTTTAAATCCAGCATGTGATCGCTAGGGTGGACTAGTACAAAGTCCGTACGCCCACATGACACAAAATGCTGAACACTTTAAAAAGATCGTGATAGAATACTATTGTCCTACTTTGGCTCTGTTTGCTTGACCAATTATATCACGTCTCCAGCTACTGAGTAATCACATCTTACTTCTGCAGCCTAAACCCAAAACTCACATACTGTGCATCTACAGATCCTGATTTGAAGATGGGATTAAGAGCCATGCGTACATAGGCAACGACGTTGTCGTAACCCACATAGGCATCTACACCGTAGGCCAAAATATTTGTATCAAAGGCGTTCACAAGTGTTTGCTTAATATCACGGCCGTTTTCCTCGTACTTCAGTTTAAGCCGGCTGCTTAGGTTAAGACCAGCGTAACCGCCTATCCCGCCTTTCCATTTTTGCCAGCGCTCGTATCGCACACGACCATCTTCATTCTCATATTTCTCTAATCCCACCGAATTCCAGCTGAAACGGCACGACCAGCTGATCCTGACGGAATTTACGTTTATCAGACCCCTGACCGAATCTTACAACCTGCGTCTCGCTTGTATTGGGAGTGAATATGCGATTGCCATTGAGCTGCACTCCATACGACTGGTAGAGCAAACCGTAGTTGACACGCCATTTTTGGTTTTTAGAAATCGCAGTACTGAATTGATATCCCAGTCCAAAATACTCGTTGTTGTTCCCGTAGCTAAAATCATCTATATCCAGATCGTCACCAGTGATAAATGTATATCCACCCGCTAGTGTAAAGCCAGAGATGGTGCTTAGTTCTTTTTTGTATTTGCGATCAGACTTGAAATTAAAATCTATACCATCGTCTAGATTGAAAGAAATGTAATTCGGTTTTTCACCATCGTCTTCTCTTACCTCCCAGAAAGCAATCTGACTGTCGATCATGGCTTGATGAGCTTTGATTCTTTTGGCAGTATCTGCAGCGATATCTTTCTTACTCTGCTCAAACTTTTCTTTTTTGGATTCAAGTTCACTGGTGGAAAGTCCACTGGACGCAATTTTATCGTATTCTTCTGTTAACTCATTGATTGCTGCTTTAAGCTGTAGCTTTTGAGAACTTACGTAATTTTTATGTTGTTGTTTTAATTCTTTTATTCTTCTCTGTCGGTAGATGCTGTCTTTTGCAGTGGTAGATCCACTTTTTTGATTACCATCCTTATACACCCACAGGGAGTCTTTAGAGGTAGGATTTTTATCTTCTTCTTGAGCTGTCGCGTAGTGTAAGCCAATTATAATCAGTAAACTGGCGATAATCGTTTTGTGGGTAATAAGTTTCATAGATGTTGGATTAAGACATTAGAATTACACGCCGTGAGTCTCGCGGCGTAAAAAGGATTGATATTTAAATGTGATTATTCTCTGTTGATTCCTATAAAGGCCAGGGCGTCTTTTTTGGCCTCGCCCAGTTTGTCGCGTAGCGATCGATCTATGCGATGGCGCCGGTCAAACTCGATATCCCACTCTGCCTCACGTAGTAATTGCGTGGCACTCAGGCTATATTTTTCAGTCTCTTCTGATTCATCGGTCAGTTGTTGTAGCGCATCAGCTAGCAATTGATCTGCTTCTTCCTCAATTGAGTTGTAAATAGGTGTTTTAGGAAAATTAGTGACATCATTCAATCTAATGCTATTTTTGGACTCATTTACCGCTAGACTTAGTGGGTTTGCTTTTAGCTTTTTGCCAGCTGATATTACGGTGTTCTGACCTGTCGCAGCAGCTATAGGATCGATAGTCTCATTTTCTATTACCGTCAGGTCTTGTTTGGTCGTATCTTCTTTAACGATTGAAACCTGCTCAGTAAGTTCTGCATTCTTCTCTTTACCTGTGACAACCTGAATTGTTGAAGAGGTTGTTTGTTGAGGTTTTTCAATCACTACTTGTTGGTCTGTGGCATCCACAGTGTTGTTGAAGTGCAATGAAAAGTAGCCGCCCAGCAGTAGGGCTATTGCAGCTGCAACGCTGGATGTCCAGTACACCAGCATAGATTTTTGATTCTTGTGCTGTTTCTTATCCAGCCTGCTAGAAAGCGCATCCCATGCAGGTGCACTGGGCTGTATCTCTCGCTGTTCAAACCGTGTTTTTATGTTTTCAGGCTTCATATTGTTGTTGTCTTAAAAGTTGCAGTTTGTCCCGCAGCATCAATCTGGCCTTGCGGTACTGGCTCTTGCTGGTATTCTCGGTAATTTCAAGCGTTTCAGCAATCTCGCGGTGCTTGTAGCCATCCAGCGCACTCATGATGAATACACTGCGATAACCCGCTGGTAGTTCATCTATACAGCGTTGCAGAACCTCTAGCGAAACACTCGCATCCACTTCCGGGATTTCCTCGCCCAGCTGTTCTTCCTGAACTTCCTGCGTGTAATGTAAGGGGTTTTTCTTCCGCAAGTGGTCGATGCATTCCCTGACCATGATGCGGCGCAACCAGCCCTCAAAACTTCCTGTATGGCTGTAGCTGGCCAATTTTGTAAACGCTTTGAAGAAGCCGTTGAGCATTAATTCTTCTGCCGTTTCAATAGGTGCAACATATTGCCGGCAAACGCTCAACATGCGACCGCAGTGCTTATCGTAAAGGCGTTTCTGTGCCTTGCGATCGCCAGCGATGCTTTTCTTGATGAGCTGCTGCTCGTTGATATGTAGCGGTATGATGCGCAACTTGCTTGGTTCTATTTATATAGACGAGCAAGGTATAAAAAGGTTGCCTGGGTGGTTGAAAAAAATATGCTTAAGGAATGAATGCTGTTAAAGACGACGGACGGATTGACGATGGACGACCGATTTATGAATGCAAGATGCTAGAGTCAAGACTTAAGATTTGGATCGCTGGCGCGCTCTGACTTAGGACGTAGGACTTCTGTTGTTTGGGGGCGGGTATATGTTGACGACTGACGGATTGACGACTGACGACTGGTTAAAGATATTAGATGCTAGAGTCAAGAGTTAAGATTCAAGACTTAAGATTTGGATCGCTGGCGCGCTCTGACTTATGACGTAAGACTTTGGGTCGCTGGTGTTCTTTGGTTTAAGGGTTTAAGGGTTTTGGCGTTAACGATGAGTGAATTTTGAAACGGACGGATTGACGACGGACGACCGATTTATGATGCAAGATGCTAGAGTCAAGATACAAGACTTAGGATGTTGATCGCTGGCGCGCTCTGACTTAGGACGTAGGACTTTAGGTCGCTGGCGCTCTTTGGTTTGAGGGTTTAAGGGTTTTGGCGTTAACCGATGAGTGAATTTTGACAACGATCGGATTGACGACTGACGACCGATTTATGATGCAAGATGCTAGAGTCAAGATACCAGATGCAAGACTTAGAGATTTGGATCGCTGGCGCGCTCTGTTTTAGGGCGTGAGACGTTTTATGCGACACTGATTGATGGTTTGTTTGCTACTCAGGCTTACAAATATGACATGTCCAGCACAACTTTATATTTAGACTCCAGAAAAATTCAATTTCAATTTCAATTTCGAGTTCGAGTTCAATTTCAAGTTCTACAGTAATTGCGCCATTTTCTGCTGAAGCTTTTGCGCTTCTGATCGTGCGGCTTCTGCAAAATCATTGCCTCGTGATGCATACAAAATCCCGCGGGAGCTGTTTACCAGCAAACCTACTCGATCATTCATTCCGTATTTGGCGACCTCTTCAAGGCTACCACCCTGGGCGCCCACACCTGGAACCAGTAAGAAAGCATCTGGTACGATTGCGCGTATTTTCTCCAGTTCTTGAGCTTTTGTGGCACCTACTACGTACATCAGTCGGTCACTGTTCTTGTATGTCCTTGGATTGTGCAACACATGTTGATACAACGTGTACGACAGCGTCTGCGTTTGAAAATCAGACGCGCCATCATTTGAGGTAAGCGCCAGTAAGTATGGCATACTTTCCCTCAAAGGCAAGAAATGGCTCTACAGAATCACGTCCCATATATGGCGCGATGGTCACGCTATCAAAGTTCATTTCTTCATAAAAAGCCTTTGCGTAGCGGGTCGAGGTGTTGCCTATATCCCCGCGTTTTGCATCTGCGATAGTGAAGTGATCCGGATAATTTTGGTTCAGGTAATCGATGGTTTTTTCCAAAGATCTCCAGCCTTTACTACCATACGCCTCGTAAAATGCCGTATTGGGTTTATAGGCTACACATAAATCGTGTGTTGAATCTATGACCGCTTTCGCGAAAGCAAACAACGCATCATCCTCCTGCAAGATAGAAGCAGGAACTTTCTCGAGATTAACATCTAAACCTACGCAGAGAAACGATTTCTTCTTACGGATTTGTTCGGTGAGGTGGTTCAAGGTCATGGGTCAGTTTCTAAGATCAGGGTTATAGAGCTTTACCTTTCAGGTCGCAGGTGGTTAAGATCAGGGGTGAAAGTTCAAAGTTCAAGGTTTTTCACTCTTGCTTTTAGTTGTTTCAGTATTGCTTTTTGAAACTCATTAAAATGCAACGTCGAGCAAGAGTCGAGATGGATCTAGGTTCTTCCCAAACCAAAAAGAATTCTGGCTATCTATTGATTTGGTATTTGATGTAGCAATGCTTACGTTTTCTGTACTAGGTATCTGCGGTTTCAATGTCTTAAAAAAATTCTGAAGATTCTCTTCATTTTAAATCCTTTTGAATTATCTAGTTATCCTCCAAAAACTAATGACTAAAAGCTAACAGCGAATAACTAAAATCTACAATCCCTCATCGGTCATTTTCATTTTTTCTGTATTCTCGACCAGTTGCAGCTCGTCAATAATTTTCTGGATATCACCATTGATAATATTGTCCAGGTCGTATAGCGTGAGATTGATACGGTGATCCGTCACGCGGCCTTGCGGGTAGTTGTAGGTGCGTATTTTGGCACTGCGGTCACCGCTACTTACCATGCTCTTGCGACGCTCTGAGTCGGCCTCCAGTTTTTTTGCTAATTCCAGTTCGTATAATCTTGAACGCAAAACTTTCAACGCTTTCTCAAGGTTTTTATGCGAGGACTTTTGATCCTGACAGCTCACGATCATGCCCGTAGGCTCGTGGTGTAGTTTTATCGCGCTGTAGGTGGTGTTGACCGATTGTCCACCGGGGCCAGTTGACGTTGTACGCTCTATACGCACTTCTGTCATATCCAGTTCCACGTCAAATTCTTCTGCCTCTGGCAGTACCATGACCGTCGCGGCACTGGTGTGGACGCGGCCCTGGGTTTCAGTTTGTGGAACACGTTGAACGCGGTGCACGCCTGCTTCAAATTTGAGCGTGCCATACACGTCATCGCCGTTGATTTCCAGGATAATTTCCTTATAACCACCACTCGTACCATGGCTGGTATCTACGACGCTCATGCTCCAGCCCTTTGAAGAACAGTACTTCTCGTACATTCTAAAGAGATCGCCCGCAAAAATACTAGCCTCGTCACCACCGGCTCCCGCGCGTATTTCCATCACAGCATTTTTGGCATCTTCTGGATCTTTGGGAATCATCATCATCCTGATTTCTTCCTCCAGTACGGGGATGGCCTCTTTTGCCTCGTCGTGCTGCATTTGAGCCATCTCTACCATATCTGCATCGCTGCCATCTGCAATGATCTCTTTTGCTTCTTCCAGGTTTGCGGTGAGCATGACGTACTCATCCCGCTTTTCCATCAGGTTTTTAAGATCCTTGTATTCCTTAGTAAGTTGCACATAGCGTTTTTGATCTGCTATGATATCGGGTTGAATGATGAGATCGTTAACTTCGTCAAAACGATTTTTTACGATATTGAGTTTGTCAATCATAAATTGTAGGCAAGACCTGCGAATTTACGAATAAAGGGATTGTTGTTTCGGGTTTCTTGTCTGCTGTTGCTTGTTTTGTTTTTTACTCTTGAGTAAGCCCCTCTAGCCCCCCGAGGGGGAATTCTTTGGAGTGAATATGTACAGATTTGGTGATCGACTTATACTATTTGTTGACTGATTTATGCGAAATAATGGTCGATAAATAGTATTATGTAGGTTTTATGAATACACAGTAATTTATGTACAAACTAGGTTTAGGTGGCGGCTGCCACTGGTGTACAGAGGCTGTTTTTCAATCGCGAGGTGAGGTCGCGGCTGTACAGCAGGGATATTTGCGTAGCCTCCCGCCCTATGACAGCTGGAGTGAGGGCGTGCTCATCGAGTTTGAAAAAATAGAAGATTTGGAAAAGATCATAAAAGTTCATTTGTATACGCATGCCAGCACCTCAGCCCATTCTAGACGTGCCGAGTATCGCAGTGCGATTTACTGCTTTGATGAAGTTATGAAAGTTACCATTGAGGATTTGATAAGTACGCTTTCGTGCTTCGACAAGCTCAGCATAAACTTCCTTGTGGGAAAGCGTAACAAAAAATACATCACGCAAATTCTACATTTTGTGAGTTTTAAACCTTCCCGTGAGAGCATTCAGAATTACTATAAAACCAGACCTGATGCGCCATTTTGCCAGCGATATATCGAACCTAAACTTGATGCCATCAAGAATATTTAAATTTACCGAACTCGCTCTGAATGGTCAACTGTTTACTTTCTGCGGCTTCTACACGGCCTATGATCTGGGCATCCACGTTAAAGCATTTTGAGATATCGATGACCTGCTGTGCCACCTTTTCATCCAGATAGAGCTCCATGCGGTGACCCATATTAAAGACCTGGTACATCTCTTTCCAGTCTGTTCCTGATTCCTGCTGGATCAGCTGAAACAAGGGCGGTAGATCAAAGAGGTTGTCCTTGACAATGTGTAGGTTCTTGATAAAGTGGAGGATCTTAGTTTGCGCGCCGCCACTGCAATGTACCATCCCGTTGATATGATCTCGATTTACGTTCTGGAGGATTTGCTGAATGATAGGTGCGTAGGTGCGGGTAGGGGACAGCACTAGTTTCCCAGCATCCAGTGCGCTGCCCTCGACCGGATCCGTTAATTGCTGTGAGCCGGAATAAACCAATTCTTCTGGAACCGCGGCGTCATAGGTTTCTGGAAACTTTTTGCCTATTGATTTGTGAAAGACGTCATGCCGTGCGCTGGTCAGTCCATTAGAACCCATCCCACCGTTGTATTCAGTCTCGTAAGTTGCCTGTCCAAAACTAGCCAAACCTACAATCACGTTGACCGGCTGGATGCGCGCATTGTCAATGACTTCTGAGCGCTTCATACGGGCGGTCACTGTAGAATCCACAATGATCGTACGCACCAGATCGCCTACATCTGCCGTTTCCCCACCGGTACTGATGATATTGACGCCATGTTTTTTGAGATCGGCAATCAGTTCTTCCGTACCGTTGATAATCGCACTGATGACCTCTCCCGGAATCAGGTTTTTATTGCGACCTATGGTGCTGGATATTAATATGTTATGGTTAGCACCCACGCACAGCAGATCATCAATATTCATGATTAGTGCATCCTGGGCGATGCCTTTCCACACACTTAAGTCACCGGTTTCTTTCCAGTAGGCGTAGGCCAGGCTGGACTTTGTCCCCGCACCATCTGCATGCATGATCAGGCAGTGATCCTTTGATCCCGTGAGATGATCTGGCACAATCTTGCAGAACGCCTGTGGGAATAGACCTTTATCTACATTTTTAATTGCGTTGTGTACATCTTCCTTGCCTGCGCTCACTCCGCGCTGGGCGTAACGTTTAGAAACCTCGTTGCTCATGGGGCAAAGGTAAACTTAAACAATGGAGACTTTATTACTACTCTATGGGAGACCATAATACTGTTCCAAATACACAAACAAAATTGTATAAAAGTCAAAATAGTTTGTAATGTACATTGAAGTTTGTATATTTGCACAAGCTTTGCACAAGCTTTGCACAAGCTTTGCACAAGCTTTGCACAAGCTTTGGACAAGCTTTGGACAAGCTTGTTTGTTTATTCAAGCCTGCAGTTCAATCTGTAAAAGACCTATTCTTATGAAATCACATCCTTATAACTACGGCAAAAAGCATTTCAAGCACGTTTCCATTCCTTCTAAAAACCTTATTCTGTTTCATGACGAGATCCAACTAGAGAATGTGGAGGACTTACCTGATTTCGGAAACGCCAGTTATTTATGGCGTGTTGAAATTCTTGAAAATGGCAATTATGAGGTTCAGGATACTTTTATTAGTGCCGAACTGTCACATTTTCTACAGATTACAGGTCAACTTGCCCAGTCAGGTGATACAATCCAAGGGATTGAAATATCTTTCAGTGCAGATGCGAATGCAATAAGAAATCCTAATGTAGCCTCATTTTTTCAAAATGCATTTTATGATCTTTATGCTTACGGTCAGTACTTATTTGTAGATACTACATTACAATCTTCCCCTGCTATTGCTACAGGAATTTCAACTACCGTATCAGACCCCTCAAATACAGACATTGGTTTTCCCTTGCCTAATATGCTAGATGCAT
This sequence comes from uncultured Flavobacteriaceae bacterium, assembly GCA_963740155.1. Lineage (GTDB taxonomy): Bacteria > Bacteroidota > Bacteroidia > Flavobacteriales > Flavobacteriaceae > Nonlabens. The sequence goes on from CAVUDE010000007.1 coordinate 773,111, forward strand.
TGGTCAATCAACCTTTTACCTACTATCTCTTTGTATCTGATGATGGGTTTAAGATTAATAGGGCCTATGAGAACACACAACCAAGCAAGGACAATGATGTGATCTTTTATTTAGAGAGTAAAGGTGATGCAAACACATTTGGCAGTGTGGCTAGGCTCAAATCAGGTGATAAGGCTAGATCAGTAAGTGACTTTTCGACAGGTGCCATGCGTAGCGCTTTCAGGCGATTTGATCTAAATGTTGCCAGCAATATCGCTAAAATTGTAAAGGATCATCTAGAGGCTAAAAAAAAAGGCCTAAGCGAGACGGCAACGCTGGTATTTGATAAGACTGCAAGTGCAATATCTACCGTGAGTACTGTGGTGGGATTCCCTACCTATCTTATAGGTGAGGCTTGTATTCAAATATCTAAAGGCATATTCAATAATTTTATTGCTAATGAAAACCGCAGGCGCTATTATCAATCATCTGGAAAGGTAAATCCTAATTACGATGGTTTAATTCCCGCACAAATTCTAGAAGGGACGGATATAGGCAATTCCAGCAATTATGTTTCTAAAGTATTCAAAGAACTGGACGATATTGTTCTGGAATTTCAAAATATACAGTCCACTGTTATTGCTCTGTCTGGTGTCAAAGGTTTGCGTGGATATGCACCTGCATTGCAAGCTCTGGGAAAAACAATAGGTGGTATGGGTGATTACCTGAGTAACTTAAAACCTGAGTTAGCTAAAAAGCTGGCGGAGTCCTTAGGTTTTTCTGGCGATACTCTAGTATTTACCAATGCCCTGTTTGTAGGTTTATGGAATAGCCTATGGGAAATTATACGAGGTGTATTGGATTTAATTGCGATGCTAATTCACTATTCTTCTACACCACAGAATTTTGAAGGAAGTGATTTTGCACTCATAGGATTACGCACTGAGATGATGGTGGAACTTATCGAAAACCTGCACGCCTGGTTCAAAAATCTTTTTACCCAAGACACCGCCATTGAGATAGGCGTCTTTTATGTAAGCACCATGCTTACCATTTCCAATGCTGTAACCGACACCCAGGTAGATCGTCTGGGCTACGTGCTGGGGTTTACCATAGGGTTGATTGCAGAAGAAGTGCTAAGTATAATCTTTACCACAGGTGCAAAAACCGCAGCAGATGTTGCCCAGCACATGAAAAAGAGCCTGGAAGGTGTACTGGCGGCCATCGAGAAAGGTGGTGAACTGGTGCGGCGTGGACAGCGCAGACTTACAGATGCTGCTGTAAGCTTACCAGAAATACTAGGTTCCATCAATGCGCTTATCAGACTTACTAGCGATCCTAATGGGGTGAAAACTATGCTCGATACGATCAGGAAAAGTTTTGAAGCCTATATTAAAGATATAAGAATAAACTTTATAATTGCGGGACAAGCAAAATTTGGTGGAATAGCTTACTCCAATGTACCGATAGAAGAAATAGCAAAATTGCTTGGCAGGATTTTTACGAAAGATGAGCTTGTACGTTTAAATGATCTTGGTATTACCTTACATCATGCTCGTGATGATAACAGCTTGTTTATAATCCGAAAAATAATTGATGACGAGTTGGTAGAAATTCCTATGCCAACTGACAGAATACACACATTTTTTGACGAAATTATTAAGAATAAACTGGATGATGCAAATAATATTGTACACAAAGCATATCAATTTCAAAAGATTGCTATTGGTATAAAGTTTTCAAAGAATAAAATTGGTAAATTTAAAAAACATGTCCAGCAAATGAGAACTGTTGCCTCTAAAATGAATATTGAGATCCCAAAGAAAATATCAAATCCAGATACTCAAGAGGCTATAGAAACTTTTATTTTGCAAATTACCATGATGGGTGAGAAAAGAAAAGGTCTTTATATGACTTTAGGTGAATGTCTATACAGCAGATTAGATGATGCTATTGTAGTTCAAAAATTAAATGGTGAATTTGTGACATTTATACTTTATTCACTTGAGGGTGTTGCTAAACAGTGGGACAAAATAAATTGAAAATATGGAAGAATTAATTAACAAAGAATTTACAGGTATTTATTCATTGATTATTCACGAGGGCGATATAAAAATACCATTGCTAGATAGTCTTGTATTACAAGGTAGTGTTGAATTTCAATTACACACTCAACAATCTAAATTGAGTGTATGGAATGTAATAGAAGGTGACTACATAGTTGACGGTGAGTTCGAGTCAGAAGAGATTTCACTAAATGTAGTTTTAGACAAATCGTTTACTATAGAAAACATAATTGTTTACTATGATGATTCGGAGTCATATGAACTAGGTTTAATACTTGAAACAAATGACTTGAATATTTATATACTTCGACTAGCTGATGAATTAGAGCTTGTTGAAAAGGCTAGATTTGATTCTGCATTTGAGATTACTAAGCACATTTTAAGAGAGGTTGACCTTTCTGATATTTGATTATAATAATTGTTCTAGAATTCATCAAAATATAGAATTTCTGATCATCAATATCTAATTGGCTAAAGACTGTACTAATTCATAGGCATATTCATTTTTCCTGTGATTAGAATATTTAATGAGGTTGCTTTTGCTTTTAATAAGAAAATATCTAAAAGAAAAAGTGTTGTGCATTTTGAAAGAACTTGTGGCAATCAGATAAAAGTAATCTTTGTGATGGACAAACAAAAAGCAGTTCAAACAATCTATCCTATAAAAAAATTGAAAAACGGATTTGAAATTTGAATTTTACCTATGGCAACCATCTGATGTTAAATACCTTATGGTGTCGGTAGAAGAGTCCTATGATCACATGTCAACAATGTTTGAAGGTCGGCAAACCTCACAACAAATCACTGAATTAATCATTGAAGCGGAAAAAAATCCAAGCAATTGAGCTTGAACGTGGTGGAATAGCAAATCAAGCTGGCTTTGATAGTCATGCATTTGCTCCCACAGAAGATTATCCAGAAGGGGGCGTGGATATCTACGATGATTTTGATGATAACCACGGCGAAAATCCCATCTTTACCATTCCACTTCCTGATTACCTAAAAATCCTAAAAGAATTTAAGGAGTTTCTAGAAAAGAATGGCCGCTAATGCTATATCCACTTATAAGCTTCTAATGGCTTTGAGGCCTATATAAGGGGCGTGAGGATAGAGGTATTGATTGCCGGACAGCGCGGGCTGGGTGTGTCTGTGTACAGTAATTTTCCCGTGGATGACTGGATAACCATAATTGGTCGTGCGATAAGTTCTAGCGAGCTCAAAAAAACTTGATGATCTTGGTTTAGATGTTCATAGATCAAAAGAAGAGAGTGGAAAGTATTTGATCAAGTCAGATGGTATTACAGATTTAGGGGTTCAAGTCATGGATGGACCTGAGCTTACAAAGTTTATTGATAATTTGGATGACATTACTACTAGGTGGAAGCTTCGTAAAGCAGCTTTAGCCAGGTGGTCCAATAAATTTGATAGTACTTTCTTTACCCATGTTGAAGGAGAGTTCACAACGAGGATATTTAGCAGTAGACGAATCAATTTTAAGACAGAAGCGTTGCAATCTGTGGGTGGTCACAGACTATCTGATAATTTGAAGGTAACACAAATTGATATCCCACCAGGAGCGTATATAGATTCAGTAGGAAATATCGTTAATTTACCGAACGATGCGCCATTTAAAGGAAATGTAGAAATAAAGTATCGAGATGGCTTTTTACCAAAGAAAGATAAGTCTTCCCTATTCCCAAAGAATTGGACATTAGAACGTATTCAAGGGGAGATAGCTATTGCATATGATTACATCCAGATAAATGAAATAAAACCATTCAAAAAAAGAGAGTTCAGCCAGTATCGCTATTTTAGCGATGATAATCAAATTCTCATACTTTTAGAAGTTGATATTACTGGAATTATAAAAAACGCTTACCCACAAATACGATAATAATGGAATATAAATTTGAAATTAAGCAAAATTTAGGTGATGTTTATTATGAAGTCATTGCACCATTTGATTCTAAGGTGTTAGAAAGTTTTTCTGCATTTTATATTAATCCTACCGATATTCAAAAAATTCTCGAAGGTATCGAAAACAGTCGTGATAAAGAATGGAATGAACGTTATGTCTGGTCTAGTGAGGATGTGCTTGTATATAGCTTTAAGGAAGGTGTTGCCCTTTACGATGAGCTTGCTCGCCGTGCAGATCCTCAGGCTTATGAGGGCAAAGCCCAAGACTTAGACTTGACCCATGATGAGTTTATTCAATTCCTAGAAGACTTCAAGGAATTTGTTGCTGATAACCAGTAATCAAGAAAATGTTTTAATAGATGACAAAACATGTTAGATGGTAAGAAACCCTGCTTCCTTGTAAGCATTGGGACACATCACATGTACACCATGCACACCTAATGCAATCAAATAGCTACTGGAAAAAATCAGGAAAAGCTTTGAGGCCTATATAAGGGGTGTGAGGATAAAGGTATTAATTGCCGAGCAGCGCGGGCTGGGTGTGTCTGTGAACAGTAATTTTCCCGTGGATGACTGGATAACCATAATTGGTCGTGCGATAAGTTCTAGCGAGCTCAAAAGACTTGATGATCTTGGTTTAGATGTTAATAGATCAAAAGAAGAGAGTGGAAAGTATTTGATCAAGTCAGATGGTATTACAGATTTAGGGGATCAAGTCATGTCTGCAATGTGTCCTGCGCCTGTTCCCATGTTACGTTTTCGCCCTGAGCGATATACTAAGAAAAGATAGTACTGCCCTCGCCAGTTTTCAAAAGGTCCTAACGCTTAATGAAGGTCGCGGTGTTAACACCGTTATCGCCCTTGATTTTAAGGAAATATGTTCCCTGCTCAAGCACTGAAACATCCAGCTTATGATCGCTTGCTCCGTTAACGGCGCTAGACATGACCTGCTGTCCTAAAGAGTTGTAAATAACCAGACCCTCAATCTGTCCTGAGCTGGAAAGTGTAAGTTGATCTGCGGCCGGATTAGGATATATCGAGATGATGGCCGCCAGTACGGTTTCTGTGCTCAACGTCCCGGTAGCAAAGTCCTGCCTGTCCTGAACTGTAAAGGAGCCACCACTAGCAAATGGCGTCCCGTCGCTCGCAAGCAATCGATAACTGCCGGCCCATACCCACAGCAGATTCCATCACCTACGGTGTCGTCTATGGTAAAGGTGTAGCACGTGTCGCTGGTGAGGTTGAAGGTTTCTGTTTTGGTCACTCGATTGTCAGCCCCTCTTACATAAGGGCCGCCAGAGTAGAGTACAGTGCCGCTTCCATCTGTGACTAACCAGGTGGTTTCATCTGGGTAATCGTCCAGGGTAAGTTCAAAGGTGATGGCACTAGAAGTGAGTACCTGGTTATTGCCCACGGTAATATAGTTATCCCGGGTCATGGTATCTGTTATCGTGCCGTCAAAAACGGTAAGAGCAACACTGTAATTACCCGCAGTATTATAAGTGTGGATGACATTCTGCGTGGTGTAATCTATGGTACCATCGTTGTCCACATCCCATGCCCAGGTTTGTGCATTTACGCTATTATCTGTAAAATTAACTGTCAATCCAGGCTGGCAACTCTCGGTTACGTCTGCGCTAAAATCAGCTACCTGGCTGGGGCAGTCCAGATTGTTGCGATTTGTGGTTTGATAGGCTGCAAATGCCCTGGCAAACTGCTGCGTGGTCAGGTTTGTGCGGCAGCTCTTGCGGCTATAGGACATAATGTTAGTAGGGTCTGGTGTGTAGAGCTGTCTATTTGCATCTCTATCACTTCCCGTATAGTTACAGCTGCTATTCACATTGCTGAATCCCAGTTGTGGATCTGCCGGAGTATCGCAGATGAAGTCCCCCTCTGTGTTGCAGTTAGACCCGTTAACAAGCTCGCCTGTAGAGCCTGGTGTGTTGCTCCCGCCATGTGTATGGACCAAAGCAAAAAAGTGTCCTACCTCATGTGGCAGCGTGCTACCGTTTGTGGCACAGGAATTTGCCATCAGGATCGTTTCTGGCCCGCCTGGGTAGTATGCGTAACCGCATAGGCTGGAACCTGATCTAGAGGTAACGCTGTTTGCAAAATAGATGTTTACCATCCCAGATTCATTGTAGATCCACGTCATTCTGGATTCATCGTTGCCGTCAAAGTCAAAAAAGGTGCTGTCATTAATAAAATTGATCCCATCGCACAGAAAGAATTCAAGACCAGATCCCGCGTAAACTACGTTCATATCTGCTATGGCGGTATTCAATGCAGTCACTGAAAGACCACCAGTACCATTTGTACGACGCAACAGGTGCGCTTTTATGGGAATCATCACATTTGATTGCGTGCGCAGTCCAGCAGCGATGTTATCCAGGTATTGCTGCTGGTAGAAATCCATCAGTTGCTTGTTGTCATTCAGGTATTTCTGCACCTTGGCGTTGTATTCAGTGCCGCATTCTTCTTGCGCACTGGCCGGTATAAGTAAAAATAAAAGGGCAAAGAGAGTCAGGGTAATTTTATACATAAACAGCGAGTGTTGGGAATCAGGCAAATATAGGCATCGAGCATTTGTTTGTACAAGGGAGCAAATTTGTCACTGGATTTAGGTAGGCTCTAGTTTTGTAAGAGGGTTTTGTGGGGATTCCGCTTTCGCACTTCGACGGGCTCAGTATAAACTTCCCTTCGGGAAAGCGGGATAAAAATTAGCACCATTAACAAAGAACTAAAGGTAATGCTCTACAGCCTTATGTATCGCGTCCTTTTATATAACTCACCTCTGCTTCCAGATCTGTAATACGCTCGTAGATATCCAGCGGATTTGAGAATTGCCAGATGAGTGCCGTCTTGAGATGCCACACCTCAATGATTTCCTCTGGGTCAATCGTGTAGGGTTCAAAGGTGCTGCGATTATCAGACTTTGCGTAGAGGTGGCCATACTTTTTGATCCTATTAATCACTCTCTTGATAACGATACCATCTTCTCTGGATACGATAATGTAAATCTGGTCATCCTTGATATCATCCAGGTTTTCCACCCATTGCCCCACGGCATAGGAACCGCTGTGTAACGTAGGCACCATACTGTTTCCCTTTACCTCAAACATGCGGTAGGTACCAGCATCGATTTTGGGCAATCTGAACACTGGTAAGCCGCGCACATATTCAGGATCATCCAGACCAGCCATATATCCTGCTTGTGCATATTGAGGTACCAGTGGGATGTTCTCATTGCCCTCGCTGTCCACGGTGATCACGCTGGGCATGGATATATCTTTCTTCCCCTTGATCTTCTTTGCGGGAACTTGTGGGGTGAGTACAGACTCTGATGTCTTCCGTTCTCCGGTTATCAAATATTTGAGATCTAGATTTTCAAACGTGTTTGTCAAGATCAGTCAGTATGTCCATGCTGGGCTTGCTGTCTGGATTGCGCTTAAGGCGATACAGTTTTTCAGGCCTGTCGTAACCTAGCTTTCGCGAAAGCGTAGAAACATCAGTAACACCTTGCAACTCAAGTTCTGTCATCAACCTGTCAAAGAAATTTGTCATTTTGTGCAAATAAGTTTGTAAATATAGCAAACAGCATTGTATGTTTGCAATCTCATATGTCAAATATGGGACTAAGCGCTTAGAGTAACAAACATTTTAAAACTATTAACATGAATCAACAGATTAAAAACACGATTTATCGCTTTGCGACCTTGAGAGGCCAGCAATTGATCGATGAAGAATCAAACAACGATATGGTCATAAGAGATGGCCATGAACACATGTCACTAGCAGAAGCTGATACAACAGAGATCAGTGCCTTTGAACCTAGTATCGCGACCCTCTTAGAACTTAAGGCCCAAGTTAAAAGCCTGTACGACCTTTCTATGTGGGTGGGCAGCAATAGAAATTCTTTTGTTTTAGGCGAGTTAAATGAGCAGGTAGGTGACTTGCCAGCCCTGGATGGCGAGAACCTAGGAATCCTCATGGACCATCTAGTGGTTTATACTTTCTCTGGCGGGAAACCAGAGGTGGCAGAGATGATCGTACAGCTACTTGTAGCTAACAACTTGATCAAACTGTTACCAGTTCTCAAGGACAGGTATCAATTAGAGGACGACGTAAGCAAGTATGCTAAGGCTATTGTGGTACTGCCCGAAAGCTTTAACCAATCAAAGAAGTTTACTGAATCCACTATTGCCCGTTCAAGAAACCTGCCTTCACAAAGTGGACGTCTAGCCGCCGGTGCATTGATGCGCTTAGAGGAGCTTAAAAAGCACAAGAAAAATATAGATGAGGCGATTGTAGTATGGAAGCCATCTATACAAAGCAATAAAAGAAGCTACGACAAATCCTATCAAGCTAGTGTAAAGGAGGCCTATGCGAATGCAGAAAAGATAGAGCGAGTCGTTACAGATCCAGAAACAGGAGAATCAACGGTAGTCACAGAATATCATAATCTTGAGCTGCCAGAATATAACTGGATTTATCCTAGCTTGCTGCACCTCGATTTTGTATCATCAAGATTAGATGAGAGCAACGCAATTGTTGCTGCTATAAGCGATGATATTAATACAGTTGATCTGGAACGTATAGAACAACGAGTTACAGGACTGATTAGAGAAGAGGAGGAGCAGTACCTTAACCATCTAGAGATAGGTAACCAGCAAATCGTTCATGAAGGCCAGGTTCTTAATGTGGCATCAGATACCATGGATGAAGATTACGTTGGCATTTGCTATGGTTCCATGGTAAAATCTGATAATCACTATCTGCGCCTTCATTTTGGCTCTGCGCTCAATGGTATAGAGGGTATGATCTATCACTTAGAGTACGGTGACGGTAACCCAGGTAATACAAATGGGGCTTACAGAGAGGTGCATACTAGCAATGGTACTAGTTACTCTCTCTACGGTGTACATGGTGTTAACCTAAATGGAGCCACTAGATTCCATGGAACAATTACGTTGCAGGATGGTACTACCATAAACTGGGATGTTGAGCTGAATCTTGAGGCTGATTATTATGAGGACAACTGCCTACTGGTTGAAGTCACAAGAAGCGGTGAACAGGTGACCTTACCTGGTGAGGTAGAAGTAAAAGCTCCTTCAGGATATGGTTTCCGTAGGCTGGGGATCACAGATTACCGCAAGGTAGAGCAAGAAGTATGTTGCTATGTGCCTGGTGAGGTGAGTCATATAGAAAATATAATGGCGCGCGAGTTCAAAAGCAAGACCAGTAGGAGATTGCGACGCAGTGAGGATACTATTACCTCTTCTACTGAGACAGAACGCGAGAACCTGACCGAGACTACCAGTACAGATCGCTTTGAAATGAATCAGGAAATCGCAAGTCTTCAGGCAGAGGATAGATCCATGAATGTGAATGCGGGAGTTAATTATTCAAAAGACCTAGGCGCAGGTGGCAATTTTAGTACGTTTGCCAATGCGGGATTTGCATCAGCTTCTGCCAGTGAGGAAAGCAATTCACAAGCTGTCACACATGCTAAGGAAATGACTGAGCGCGCACTACAGCGTGTGGTAGAAAAAGTGAATGAAGAGCGCGTTAGAAAAGTAGTTGAGGAATTTGAAGAAACCGCAGAACATGGCTTTGACAACCGCAAGGGGGATTCACATGTGTCTGGTGTATATCGCTGGATTGATAAGGTTTATAGAAACACGGTGTTGAATTATGGCAAACGTATGATCTATGAATTCTTGATTCCAGAACCGGCTGCTTTCCATAAGTACGCGTTGTTACAGGCAGGTAAAAAAGGAAGTGCTATAAGTATGCGTGTGCCTAAAGATCCTAGAGTTTCTGAGTCACACAAATTATCAACTTTTAAAGATGTAGATGAGTTGAGTGTTGCATACTGGGCCTCTTATTACAATGTTGAAGTAGAGCCAATAAACACAGCCAAAATATCTTTCTCAAAAGCAATAGGTGATTTTAATGCAGTCACAGTGGGTGGTCAAGGCATAGAGCGACAACTAGATAAAGGTGTTGTTGAGATTCCACAGGGATATGAACTGACCATGGTGAATTACGCATTTAATTACTACGGTGAGAATTACGGTGGTGGTAAATATTACTCTCTAGCTATAGGGAATGATTTTGTTGAGAATGTACAGCGGCTTCCTTTGCAAGGTGTAAAAGGTTTTTTTGATTTTACTCAGTCCAGAATCTCAAAAGAAGTGGGTTATGCGCTATCAGGAATGGAAGGTGTAGTTTCTGGTTCGCTAAAATTTCATTGCGAGCTTACGGATCGAGCAAGAACACAATGGAAGATGGATATCTTTAATAAGATCATTGCAGCCTATGAGATTGCCCAGGCGCAGTATGATGAAAAATTGAGGGAGCTGGAAGCAAACAATAAGAAACGCATGGAGATCAACCCAGGTTTTTATCGTGATATCGAGCGTTCCATCATCAAGAAAAATTGTATGTCTTATCTGTTGCCTGATAGTATGCTGGGTGGTGAGCCTGATTTGATGAACAACCGTTCTACAGTGGATGTTCATGCAGGAGCTACGGCCAGACTGGATCAATATGCGAGATATGCACAGTTTTTTGAAGAAGCGTTTGAATGGAATATCATGAGCTATAAATTCCTTCCATTCTTCTATGCAAATAAATCGCAATGGGTAAATCACTACAATATTGTGAATGATGATCCTCTCTTTAAGAAGTTTCTTCAAGCTGGAATGGCACAAGTGTTTGTTACTGTTACCCCAGGCTATGAGCGTGCGGTTGCGTCCTTTATGTCCACTGGGCAAGTATGGGAAGGTAACAATGCACCCGTGGCAGATGACCCACAGTTCAATTCATTGATGATCGATCTAGAGGATCGCGCAGAATTTGAAGTAGAAGAGACCTGGGAAAGCCGTGTGCCTACCTCACTTACCGTGATACAGGCGGGTACGATAGGATTGAACGTGGAAGGACTGCCTTGCGATACCGATTGTGGTGACGCCCTGTTTGATAGCGATAACAATCCTGTAATTGCTCAATCAAATGCACAGGTAGGCGGTGACCAGACCAGTCTTACAGATCGCATTGTAGAACTGGAAGAGAATCTACTTGTCCTAGAGGATAAAGTGAATTCTGAGCATCCATAGGTATGCCATCTGGAATGGGGAGCTGTTAAAGAGACAGTCCCAGAACAAGTCGTTGTTTAGACTGTATAGATCTTAAAGACCGTCTCCCCATTTCTTTTATTGACCATGTAAGCGGGCTGCACCAGCGGCTAGACTTTAAGTAAGCCTTGGTTCTCAATGCAGAGCCTTAAAACTTCCTTTCCTTTTGCGATTACCTCGCGGCATGCCGCAGCGCTGGTTATTACATGACCAGCGGGTAGGACACTCGTACCTACCGGGAAATCGTACTTCACCTCCCATGTGGTGTGGACTCGTAGAGGATAGGCTGGCAAATGCGGGCAGCCCAGTGGTCAATCATGATTTCTTCCATTAACTATTTAGAACAAGCAAATGAATTTATTTACATACGGTGGGCGGCATTTTGAAATGATGTCTGTCCCCGCAAAAAACATCATCATCTTTTCAGATGACAAAAAATTGGAGGACTATGATGGATTTGGCGATCAGGCTGGTGGTGATTACCACGAGATTGTTCCTTCCACAATACGCGATGGTTATTATGATTTGATTGATAATAAGATTGAATTGCATGAATCCATCTACTTATTGAATACTGGTGCATTGATCTCAACTCAACGAGAAGTATCAGGCAACACGATTACCTGGTCAGGTGTGAACCCAAATACCAGGAATACGCAGGGCACAGCAGTCTTTGTACAGATGGATTTTGATCTTTACACATATGATAACCGCCTTTTTATAAGAGTTGACATAGAATTGGACGAGGTGGTGCTCGATAGTGTTACGCAGCAGGATCAGGTAGGTGCCCCAGTAGGCAAGCCTAACATGCTAGATGCACTGGCAGAGTCTGGTAATCCAGAATTCACCTATTATTTCTTTATCAGTGAGGATGGTTTCAAGATAGAACAAGCTTACTCAAACACGGTTCCCAGCGGTAATAAGGATATCGTATTTTATATGGAGACCAGCGGGGGCAGCAATGCCTTTGGTTCTGTAATGAGATTGCGATCTGGTGAACAGGTAAACCGCATAGGTGATTTTGCATTGCCTGCAGTAAGGAAAGTCCTGGGTTACCATAATACAGATAGTGCAAGATTATCCCGTGACGTAGTGCAGGAACATCTGGATGACAAGAGGGAAAAGAAAGAGGAGGGCGCAACAAAAATTGTCTTGACAGGAATAAGCGAGGCCATATCCCTGGTCGCACAGGCAAGAAATTTCCCGCTATGGTTGCTGGAGGAGTCCTTTACTTTTCTTTCTGAGGATGTGCTGTTAAAACATGTCATCGCCGGTGAGGATCGCTGGCGGTACTATAATACAGATGATTCCTTAAACTCTAGCTATGCCGGTATGTTTCCCAGCTCTTTTATAGAGGCCGTGGGCGACCTGTCAGGTGATAAAATGCAGTTGGTAAAAAATTGGCTGGGAGATGGTCTGGATACCGCTTTCGCGAAAGCGCAACAAGAACTTGCTCCCTACAAAAGGAATCCGGCAACCACCTTTTTTGCCACATTCATAAGCAATACCTTCAAAAAATTGGAGCAGTTATATGCTGCGATGGTTTTTTTGCCACATTCATAAGCAATACCTTCAAAAAATTGGAGCAGTTATATGCTGCGATGGTCCAGGCGATAGAAAAGATTGCAGACTGGGTCATCGGGTTTGGAAAAGAGGTGCTCATTTTTACAAATGGACTTCTAGTGGGACTGTGGAATAGTCTCATAGAAATATTGCGCGGTGTGTTTGATCTACTAGCTCTCATTTTTAGGTTGGGGCAGAGTGATGAGGATGTTAACCTGACGGATATGGGCCTGCTGGCATCCCAGCTACAAATGCTGGTAGAAACACTGGAAAACGGGCTGGACTGGTTTACAAACCTCTTTACGGCGGCAACTGGCGCAAAACTTCTGGCATTTTATATTAGAATGAACCAGACCATCGTCACCTCTATAATGAATGTAAACGCAGATCGTGCGGGCTACCTACTGGGCTTTATCATAGGTATCGTGGTAGAAGAATTGCTGGATGCCTTCTTTACGGGCGGTATCAAGAATGTGGCAGATATTGCCCGTTACCTCAAGAAGAGTGTAGATAGTGCCTTAAATACGATCCAGGATCTGGGAGATGCAACGGCGCGGGTTTTCCATAAGGCAAGAAGCAAGGCAGGGAAAGCAGCCAGTAGCGCCATGAACCTAATGCGATCTATCAACCGCATGTTGCGCAGTACCATGAATCCAGAGGGATTGCAAGATTTTCTAGACCTGATCCTTACCCAGTTTGAAGAGTTTATTCTGGGGATCAAGGTTGATCTATTGGTTAAAGGACAGCAACGTCTAGGTGGTGCGGTTTATAGTAATATTCCTATTGATGAGTTGGGGAAACTGCTTGGCAGGATTTTTAAGGCAGCCGAGCTAAAAAAAATGAGTCGGCTTGGGATTAAAGTTGTAAGAGATACAAAAGATAGGACAAAGTTTCTCGTTCAATCAAGTGTTTCTAATCAGGTCGATAGTTTGCTTATGAATACTCGCGAACTTGACAAGTTCATTGAAGAATTAATCAATGTCGCAGAAAGAGATCTACCGCAATTCTTTAAACGATACAGTTCTCTACAACTTAAGAAAAATCTATTGGCTAAATCATTCATCATTGCAGGTGATTCGAATTTAAAAAGATCTATTGAAAATGTTAATTTACAAGTGGCAAAGTTGTCTGACTCGCTGGAGTTAGATAGTAAATGGCGTCAAGCTTATCGTAAAAAGCGATTGAAGTCCACTTTAAAGGTATATCTTAAAAGACGTAAAGTTCTTTTTATTAATAGAAAAGTAGGTGCTATTACCGAGGAAATTGTGAGAAAAGCAAAAAATGCTTCTAAAAGTAACAAGGCTGATAAAACCCCATTTACATATCGATATCTTGATGGCGTGGTTAATGAAGTTTTGGGAATAGAGGTGAAAAGTGGTAATTTTAGATTTCGATTTACTAAAAATGGCGATCCAGACTTTAGAACGAGCTTAGCAAAACAATGGAAAAAAGATACGTATCTCTTAGGTGTATCTTATGAGAACATAGAATGGCACATTTTCGGTAAAATTGACGACAGAACCATAAAATGGATAGAAAAATCTAAAAATAAAATAAAAATTATAATCTACGATATATGAAAACAATGGACGATTATGAATATAGGGAGTACTATATTGCTACATTGATTAATTCAATAAATCCAAAGCTTTTTGATCTTACTGAGGAGTCATTAAACAAGGTAGATCAATTGTATAGAGATCGTGTTGAGCAGGAAAGCACAGATTTGGAATTTATTACACGTTGTATTTCTACATTTATTGGTGAGGCAGATAGAATTTTAATTGGAGGTAAATGGTATCATGAGGATGATCCCAAAGTTAGATTTGAGGGTCTTGCATGTTTGAAAGATAATCCAGATAAAAGCGGTTACTGGGTGGCATTCAGCCCCTATCAATTGGTAAAAAGGCAGCAAATTTTATTGCGAGACGATCAATTCAAAGACTATACCTTTTCCCCTACCAAAGCAATAAGAAAACACCAAGAAATGATTAGCCAAGGTGAATATCCAGAACATCTAATCAAGCGGTTTCCAGATCAAGATTTAGATTGGAAGAAACTAAAGTCAATGGTTATCAAACAAGATAGCCTATTTAGACCACAACATATTAAAATATAATTATGAGCGATTTTGGATGCACTATCATTGTCACACCTATTAATGATATTATAAATGCAGAGACAGCGGTGCGGTTATTACAAATTATTGAAGAAGAATACTTAAGTGGAGATTATTCGGACATATTTAAGGAAGATGAAGAGAATTTTTCATATGTTCTGAGAGATAATGATATTATGATTATTCTTTACAGTTTGTATGAGGGACTTGGGGATGAAGACATAGAGTTTGCAAAGGAAGAAACAATGCCAGATGCAGAGTTAATGGCTCAAAAATTAAATGTTGACAATCCTTATTTTAGTTATAGGGCATCATGGGAAATTTGGTAGTTTCATGAGCTTGCTCAACGGTAAAAAACCCTGCTTCCTTGCTGGTACGCCAGTACACACGATCAACGGTTTAAAACCGATTGAAGAGATCACAAAAGGTGAAATCGTGCTGTGCTATGATACAGAAAACAAGCGATTGGGTCAAAATGTGGTTAGTCAGGTCTTTAACAACATAACCTTAAAATATCGTGTCATAACCACAACGGATGGTGATGTTATCAAAGCCACCGGCCAGCATCTATTCTACTTAAAAAGTAGCAACACCTGGATCAAATGCTACCAGTTAAAAGTAGGCATGAGCCTTTACGATGCGCAACGGGACAGACTGGTTAAGATTACGGAATTAGAGACTATAGAGGAAAAAGTACCTACCTACAACCTAGAGGTGGAAACACACCACAATTACCTTGTGGGGGAAACTGGGCTTTTATCCCATAACGCAAATAAGATAAAACACGCCAATAGCTATAACGAGATCAGCGTGCTGTTCTATGAACTCAAGAACCGCAGGCACTTTGACAAAAACCAAACAGTAAGGTATGTCGGACAGACCGTTCAAGAGTTACTGATAAGAGGTGCACAACATGAAAGACAAGGCAAAATAGCCCTTTTACCAAGCAGCTCAAAAAGAGACCGTTTGAGGTATGGCTATAAAGCAAAAGTTGAAATTAGTGCGTTGACTGACCATCAGACCATGAAACAATTTGAGGCAGACGTGATCGAGCAGTACTATATCAATAGCAACGGTGGTCGCAGGCGCGGCCTGGATCCAGATGCAGTTTTTATGAACGTACAAAACGCTATTTCTAAAAAACGCTTCAACACCCTCAAGAATACAGATTTGTTTAACCCCTGTAAATACGATTTTATATAATGGAATATCCCAAGAATCTACTCAACAACATTTACTGGGTCTTTGATGAAAAACACAATGATCTGCTAGAATTCAGTGCAGACCTCAAGGCCTATCACAAGGCGGTATCGTTTTCAAAACTGCCCGTAAATCCTACCGATATTATCCTTGCCAAACAGTCCGTTATCATTCAGTTTGCCCTACCGCCCATGGATGACGACGATGAGCAAGACGACATACAGATAAAACTGGATGCAGACCAAACCTCTGGTTTCAAGGCGGGAGAACTGCTGTTCAAGATCAACAACGCAATCATCGACCATCCAGATGGTTTCAGTATCGCAGATTATGACAAGCAGTTCTTTGAGGGACTGCAATATTTTACCGATGATGATCCTGACTTTATAGGCATTCCCGTCTATTTTATGATATTGGGGAGTTGAATTTTCGCTTTCGCGAAAGCGCAACAAGAACTTGCTCCCTACAAAAGGAATCCGGCAACCACCTTTTTTGCCACATTCATAAGCAATACCTTCAAAAAATTGGAGCAGTTATATGCTGCGATGGTCCAGGCGATAGAAAAGATTGCAGACTGGGTCATCGGGTTTGGTAAAGAGGTGCTCATTTTTACAAATGGACTTCTAGTGGGACTGTGGAATAGTCTCATAGAAATATTGCGCGGCGTGTTTGATCTACTAGCCCTTATTTTTAGGTTGGGGCAGAGTGATGAGGATATTAACCTGACGGATATGGGCCTGCTGGCATCCCAGCTACAAATGCTGGTAGAAACACTGGAAAACGGGCTGGACTGGTTTACAAACCTCTTTACGGCGGCAACTGGCGCAAAACTTCTGGCATTTTATATTAGAATGAACCAGACCATCGTCACCTCTATAATGAATGTAAACGCAGATCGTGCGGGCTACCTACTGGGCTTTATCATAGGTATCGTGGTAGAAGAATTGCTGGATGCCTTCTTTACGGGCGGTATCAAGAATGTGGCAGATATTGCCCGTTACCTCAAGAAAAGTGTAGACAGTGCCTAAAATACCATCCAGGAGCTGGGAGATGCAACGGCGCGGGTTTTCCATAAGGCAAGAAGCAAGGCAGGGAAAGCAGCCAGTAGCGTCATGGATCTAATGCGATCCATCAACCGCATGTTGCGCAGTACCATGAATCCCGACGGGTTTAGTAAATTCCTGAATGATATTGCAGAGAAGTTTGAAGAGTTTATTCTGGGAGTGAAGGTTGACTTAATTGTTCAAGGTCAAAGAAAAATAGGTGTACTCTTACATTCAATTTTCCATTTGAAGATATCGGTATATTATCGGAAAAGTCTATAAACCGCGGCACTTAAAAAAATAAGTCAATGGGAATCAAGATTTCCAAGTCAACTACTGATAGCACCAAATATACTAAGCTCCAGAGTGATAGATGATTTGGGCAATCAGTTAATGGATGCTAAAGAGTTAAAACGTTTTATTGATAATCTGGATGATTTTGTTGATCAATGGAAATTGCGTAGGAGTACTTTGATAAAATGGGCACATAAGTTTGAATACCTTTCCATACACATTTAGAAGGTGAATTTTTTACTAGAGTATTTGAAAGTAAAGTGGAAGAGTAAGGTTTAAAACAGAGTGCTACAATGTGCGGGTGGTGATAGGAATAGTGAAAATATACGAATAACCAAAATAGACAAACCACCAGAAGCTTTGGTTGATAGTAAAGGAGAATTCATGAATTTCCCAACGACACCCCTTTGAAGGTTAGTATTGGAATACGATATGGTGATGGATGGTTTCTTAAGGAGAAAGATCATTCATTTATTTCCCGAAAATTGGTCTGCTAAAAGGTTAAGGGAGAGATTGCTTAAATTTATGAAAAATCACAAAAAAATAGGAATTTTCCACCAAAACCAAATCAGCATTTGAAAGAAATGAGTTAAAGGCTTTTCAACGTGAAAATCCGCATGAAATTTGGATCGAAATTACGGAAAGTAAAATAATGTTAACGCATACCCAAAACTTTAATTATGAATATGAAATATTTTATTTACAAAATCGCGCGGTCAAGTCGGTATTTTCGGATTCAAGTTATGAAGATCTTGAACAGATCTGAGAAAGTTTTTTCGAAATAAATTGATTGGACAGGTCAAGAAAATTCAAGCAATTATTACCGTATGAAATGTAGTCGAAATAACATATGGGATGATAAATGATGTTTGCAACAAGATGGTAGTATTGTTTAGCTTTTCAGAAGGCGTAGGTTTTATTCAACAGCCTTGAGAAGAGTAGATAGAAAGCTTATGAGGGTCAATCCCAAGACCTTGATTTGACTCATGACAAGTTCATTCAATTCCTTAAGGATTTCAAAAGTTTTGTAGCAGAAAATTCTTAGATTTCAATGGACTTACTCAACGGTAAAAAACCCTGCTTCCTTGCTGGTACGCCAGTACACACGATCAACGGTTTAAAACCGATTGAAGAGATTACAAAAGGTGAAATCGTGCTGTGTTACGATACAGAAAACAAGCGATTGGGTCAAAATGTGGTTAGTCAGGTCTTTAACAACCATACCTTAAAATATCGTGTCATAACCACAACGGCTGGTGATGTTATCAAAGCCACCGGCCAGCATCTATTCTATTTAAAAAGCAGCGACACCTGGATCAAATGCTACCAGTTAAAAGTAGGTATGAGCCTTTACGATGCACAACGGGACAAACTGGTTAAGATTACGAAATTGGAAACCATTGAGGAAAAAGTGCCTACCTATAACCTAGAGGTGGAAACACATCACAATTACCTCGTGGGAGAAACTGGGCTTTTATCCCATAACGCAAATAAGATAAAACATGCCAATAGCTACAACGAGATCAGCGTGCTGTTCTATGAACTCAAGAACCGCAGGCCCTTTGATAAAGACCAGACAGTAAGGTATGTAGGTCAAACTGTGCAGGAAATTGAGGTCAGATTTTCTCAGCACGTAAGACAAGGCAAAATAGCCCTTTTACCAAGCAGCTCAAAAAGAGACCGTTTGAGGTATGGCTATAAAGCAAAAGTTGAAATTAGTGCGTTGACTGACCATCAGACCATGAAACAATTTGAGGCAGACGTGATCGAGCAGTACTATATCAATAGCAACGGTGGTCGCAGGCGCGGCCTGGATCCAGATGCAGTTTTTATGAACGTACAAAACGCAATTTCTAAAAAACGCTTCAACACCCTCAAGAATACAGATCTGTTTAACCCCTGTAAATACGATTTTATATAATGGAATATCCCAAGAATCTACTCAACAACATTTACTGGGTCTTTGATGAAAAACATGATGATCTGCTGGAATTCAATGCAGACCTCAAGGCCTATCACAAGGCGGTATCGTTTTCAAAACTGCCCGTAAATCCTACCGATATTATCCTTGCCAAACAGTCCGTTATCATTCAGTTTGCCCTACCGCCCATGGATGACGACGATGAGGAAGACGACATACAGATAAAACTGAATGCAGACCAAACCTCTGGTTTCAAGGCAGGAGAACTGCTGTTCAAGATCAACAACGCAATCATCGACCATCCAGACGGTTTTAGCATCGCAGATTATGACAAGCAGTTCTTTGAGGGACTGCAATATTTTACCGATGATGATCCTGACTTTATTGGCATTCCCGTCTATTTTATGATATTGGGGAGTTGAATTTTCGCTTTCGCGAAAGCGGAAGATAAAAGTATTATTTCAAAAAATTTAATCTTATGGACTTACTCAACGGTAAAAAACCCTGCTTCCTTGCTGGCACGCCAGTACACACGATCAACGGTTTAAAACCGATTGAGGAGATTACAAAAGGTGAAATCGTGCTGTGCTACGATACAGAAAAGCAGCAACTGGATCAAAAAACAGTTAGCGATGTATTTAACAACCACACCTTAAAATATCGTGTGATTACAACAGAGAATGGCGATCTAATCAAAGCTACTGGACAACACCTGTTTTATTTAAAAAGGAGCAACACCTGGATCAAATGCTACCAGTTAAAAGTAGGCATGAGCCTGTACGATGCACAACGGGACAAACTGGTTAAGATTACGGAATTGGAAACCATTGAGGAAAAAGTGCCTACCTACAATCTAGAGGTGGAAGAATTGCACAACTACCTAGTAGGACATACTGGACTGCTGTCCCACAATGCCAACAAGCGTCCAGGTTATAAGAGCACTACTAAGCGAGGGTATTCTTTTTACGGGCTTGCGCAATTCGGGGATGTGGACTTTCAATACATCGGCAAGACAACGCGGGATGATTTAGGTCAGAGATTATCGGAGCACATTCAGGAAGGTCGTCGCGCCCTGCGGGGCAAGAAGCCCTACTATAAATGGAAAGCTAAAGTAGATGCCATCCCCAATCTTTATAAAGGGTCAAATGCCCATGTGCAGATGACCGAATGGGAAAGTGCAGTATGGGAGCGCTATTACATAGAACAGCAAAAGCTGAAAGGCGTCAAGCTGAAGAATAGAGCGATGCCACTGGGCAAGAATGGCGCATCCTTCAGGAAGTACAAGAAGTTTTTTGAGAACAACCCTGATATCAATCCCTGTCAATATTTCTAAAACCAATTACCTATGTCATTACCACAAGAATTACTAAGCAATGTTTACTGGGCGTTTTACCAGCCATTTGACACCCAGGAAGCCTTTGAAGAGGCGCTCATCGAGTACAACGACACGCCTACAAGACGTCTGCCGGCTCTGGATAAAATCGTGTTGCCTATCCAAAGTGTGGCGATACAGTATCTGAGAGAATTTTTTATAGATGAAGAAGATAGCGAGGACGATGATGAGGACAGGCAGTTCAAACTCACAACCGATAACGCGGCTGGATTTACGCTGGGAGAGCTCATGTACAAGATCAATCAAGCCGCCTGTACGCCCCAAGAAGGAAGTCAGTATGATGTTTCAGATCAGGATGCGCACTTTTTTGAAGGTTTGGAATACCTGACCGATGATGATCCAGACTATCCAGGCGTTCCAGTTTATTATATGATTTTGGGCAGCTGATGTAATGGAGAGACTTAACAAAACCCTGCTTCCTGGCAGGCCCGCTAGCGCGCACCGAGTGCTTACGAGGCACCTTGGAGACCGGGCGGATATACATCAGGGGATATACCAGAAATTATTATTGATTCTCCCGAGTATCCTTCAGGTAAAGTAGAAAGTGTAAAATTTAAATCCCTAATAAAATGAAATTAAAGTTTAAAGAATCTCTTGGAAGTGCTGTTGTTTTTGAAAACGATAATTCTGATTTGTATTTAGAGCATGAAATAGGTTATCACACTTTAAAATATATTCTTCACCCTATTACACCTGAACAGTTGATCAGATATAAAACTTCTAAAGAAGAAGCTATTGTTGTTGAAAGAAATATCTCACTTAAGTACGGACAGACTGATTTCTGGGGTCAATTTGAGAAACCAGATGACTATGATCAACCCCCTGAATAGAACTTGAGATTTGTTCAGTTCGTTTGTAAAATTTAATAGTTGGGTTTTCTGTCTAGCAAACAATCTTATGAATTTACGTTTTAAAGAGTCGCTGGGTAGCGAAATAATTTATCAAAATGAGGATGAACAGTATTTTATCAAATACGATCCGGGGTATCATGGTTCTCACTATGTTCTACAACCTATCAGTAACGAACAGTTGATTCGATTCAAAGCCTCCAGAGAGTTAGAAATTCAGGTTTTAAGAGAAATTGTAACAGAATTTGGTGAAATCAACTTATGGGATTGATTTAAGAAACCTGATGGTTATGGTCAACTGCGGTAATAAGATATAAGGTTTTCTGCGGGCAAAGAAAGAACCGCAAATGAATTATGGCTTGCAGGAGGCTATACGAAAGAAAATATTCCAGAGGCAATTATTGATGAAACAACTCAATACAAATACTATAAATTATGATAACAGTTAAAGTTGTATCCGATGTAGGCAATGGATATTCAAAAATTGTTCAATCGAATAATCAATACTTCTTTTATTTTGATAAAGGGATGTTAGTGAATAGATTTATTTTTCAACCAATTAACGATGCTCAGAGGGAAAGCTTATTATCGGATGATTATGAACGCATCAAGGATGTCGATTGGACACTAGACGAAAATTTTGGTGATCGTAATTTTATAACTGGAAAGGTTTTATTAGTTTATCAGGATGGCAGTGAAGAAGAGATAGATTCCAACTAGTGTTAAGAGTCTATTCAATTAAGTGTGTCAAATTAATACCTTAGACACATGAAGAACAAAGAAGAACAAATCGATTTAGACGGTATAGCTACGATGCTGGCCGATGAGGTCTCAAAGGGTCGTCCGCTCTCGGGTGAGGATGGTCTGATGAAGGATTTAATGAAGCGAGTGATTGAGGCGAGCCTGGAGGCAGAGATGGATGAGCACCTAGCCGCCACTAGGGGCAACTCATCAAAGAACCGTCGCAATGGGCGAGGGCGCAAAAATATCCTTAGCTCTTCCGGGGGGCTGGAGATTTTTGCGCCGCGCGACCGCGATGGTAGTTTTGAGCCCCAGATCGTCAAGAAGCGGCAGCGACGACTGGACGGCGGGATAGACAACAAGATACTCTCTCTTTATGGCAAGGGGCTGAGCTACCGTGATATCCAGGATCACCTGCGGGAGATCTATGGGGTGGAACTCTCGGTGGGTACGCTCAATGCGATTACGGACAGGATACTGCCCGAGATCCTTGAGTGGCAACAGCGTCCCCTGGAGACGGTCTATCCCGTGATGTGGCTGGATGCCATGCACTTCAAGGTAAGGGAACATGGCAAGGTGGTGACAAAGGCAGTCTATAACGTCCTGGGGGTGAACCGTGATGGTGAGAAACAAGTATTGGGCATCTATTTTGGTGACTCTGAATCCAGCAGTTTCTGGCGCAGTGTCCTGCATGAGCTCAAGCAAAGAGGCGTGGAAGATATCTTTGTGGCCTGTATCGACAACCTCTCGGGTTTCGGTGATGCCATAGAGGATATCTTCCCCAGAACGGATGTCCAGCTATGCCTGGTCCACCAGATGCGCAACAGTATCAAGTATGCAGGCAACAAGGACGTAAAACCGCTCATCAAGGACTTAAGGTGCATATATACGGCCCTGAACGAAGAGCAGGCCAAGCAGTACCTGGTACAGGCAGAGGAAAAATGGGGTGCCAGGTATAAGGCTATATTCAAAAGCTGGAACAGCAACTGGAACAGGCTGGTAAACTTCTATAGGTACCCACCAGCACTCAGACGCGTGATCTACACGAACAATCCCATAGAGAGCTATCACCGAATGGTCAGGAAAGTCACCAAGACAAAGGGGGCCTTTACCTCAGAGAACGCCATTGCAAAGCAGATCTATCTAGCCACCATAAACGCAGAGACCCGGTGGAACGGGCGTATGTTTGCATGGTCGTCAGTCAGAAATGACCTCGCAGATTATTTTGATACGAGATTTTTAACCGATGACACACTTAATTGAACACTCCCAGTGTTAAGGTGCTAAACGTATAAAATTTTGCAAATCTTTTATATTTAAAGTTGTTTCTGTCAAACTTTTTATCTGAAAAATTTTAAATTTTTCAGATACAAAAACATTTCTTGTTAAGTTTGGGTTTAGGGCTGAATATTAATAATGAAAATATTATTTAGAGAGATAATTTACGGTGGTGTTATCTATGAAAAAGATAATGAGTTGTTCATCGAATATGAAAATGGCTATCATAATCTTAATTACGTATTACAACCTATAAAGCAAGATGAACTTGAACGTTATAAAAGCTCAAATGAACAAGCAGCTGTAATAATTAAAGAGTTGATGATGCGCTACGGTAGAAAGAACTGGTGGGATCAATTTGAGAAACCAGATGATTATGATCAACCACCTGAATAGAACTTGAGATTTGTTCAGCCCAATTGTAAAACAAATCAATTGAAAAGTTATATCAAGCAAATTATTATTCTACGATGTGAACATGATAAGTCCTTCCGCTGGAACGGAATCGTACTCCGCGACCATATCTAGTGGAACTGATGATTGCCTATTTTCAACAGGTGCGCTGAAAGTTTAATTTCAACAAAATTCGACGAGACTTTTCTGTTGTATTTTTTACAAACCTATTTGCCGTAGTGAAGTGATTCAACGTGCCTACAGCAAAACGACACATCTATTCATTTTAAAATCATTAATTTAAACCCATAAAACCTAATCCCATGACAGTCCTATTAGACAACGGCCACGGTGGCTTGATCAACGGTATTTATACGACCCATGGCAAGATGGTGGACTGGGGAGTGGAGGGAAAGATTTATGAGGGCGAGTTCAATCGCGCCATCGCAAGCGGGATCATGCAGCAGCTCACGCTGCTTAACATTCCATACGTGAACCTGGCACCAGAACATCGGGATGTAAGGCTGGTCACACGCGTCAAACGAGCCAATAAATACGACCCAGCAAAGAGTTTTTACCTAAGCATCCATGCAAACGCCGGCGGTGGCAGCGGTGCAGAGTTTTTTACTTCACCCGGTAATACGCGCAGTGATGCGATGGCAACTATTTTCGGTCAGGAGTTTCACAAGGTCTTTCCAGATCGCAGGTTGCGAACAGATTTTAGCGATGGTGACCTGGATAAAGAACGGCGCTTTTATGTCCTCACCAAAACCCGCATGCCCGCAGTATTGACTGAAAGCTTCTTCATGGACAATTTTGAAGAATTCAGCACCATCCTAAACACCCGTGAGGGTAGGCAAAAAATTGTCGATTACCACGTAAATGCAATCGTCAGAATTGTAGGTGATGCTCAGGTATGAATTTTGCCTGCGGAAGGTATAGTGGATGATTATGGACGCATATTGGTAAACTAAACAAGAAACAAGAAACAAGAGGAAAGATCGTTACGCTCAAAGACGCTAAGCGTTACGCGAAATACTTTGCCCCCTTTAGGGGGATGTCCGCAGGACAGGGGGTCAGCAATGCTAGAAGCCGCCACTCAATTTAGAGCCATCAACCAGTAACATTCAGTCAATAGTAATTAACCTATAACAAATAACAAATAACACAAAAGGGGGATATCAGCAGGACAGGGGTCAGCGATACCAAAAGGGGTCACTCAATTTAAAACTATCAACCAATAACAATCACCAGAAAAAAATACGGCCAGAGACTAAAGAGAAAAGAGAAAAGAAAAAAGATCGCTACTCTAAATGACGTATATAATTATGCTCAGTTTGCCCCCTTTAGGGGGATGTCCGCAGGACAGGGGGTCAACGATGCCAGAAGGCGCCACTCAATTTAGAACCATAAACCATTAATATTCAATCAATAATAATTGACTATCAACGAATAACAAATAAAACAAAAGGGGGATGTCAGCAGGACAGGGGTCAGCGATACCAGAAGGAGCCACTCAATTTAAAACTATCAACCAATAACAATCACCAGAAAAAAATACGGCCAGAGACTAAAGAGAAAAGAGAAAAGAAAAAAGATCGCTACTCTAAATGACGTATATAATTATGCTCAGCACTTTGCCCCCATTGGGGGATGTCCGCAGGACAGGGGGTCAACGATGCCAGAAGGAGCCACTCAATGTAGAACCATCAACCAGTAACATTCAGTCAATAATAATTAACGATCAACAAATAACAAATAACACAAAAGGGGGATGTCCGCAGGACAGGGGGTCAGCGATGCCAGAAGGCGCCACTCAATTTAAAACTATCAACCAGTAACATTCAGTCAATAATAATTAACGATCAACAAATAAAAAGATGAACACAAAACAAGAACCCCTACGCCTGGGACTAGTCCTGGCAGGCGCCGTCACCGCTGGTGCTTTTACGGCTGGCGTAATAGATTATTTAGTCAATACGCTGGACAGGTGGCACAAGGCACATCGCGAGCGGCCAGATGAGGTGCCAGTGCCTAATGTGATTATTGACGTCATGACTGGTGCCAGTGCGGGCGGGATCACCGCTGCCGTGGCAACATTGGGCCTGACCATAGATAAATTAAAACCAGTGAGCACCACCACGGGCCGTACAGAGGCAAAAGACAATGTGCTGTTTGACACCTGGGTCAATTTTGGCAAAGAGCGTGGCGAGAGCATTGTGGACGATCTCTTCTCGATGGATGACCTTAAGGACGGCGAGATACATTCCCTGCTTAATACAGATTTCATCAATCGGCTCATGCAAAAGCTGATTGAAACCACCACAGATCACCTAGCAGAAAATCCGGTCACGCTGCCGCCCTATGTAAATCAGCAGCTGGAAGTCCTTATGACACTTAGCAATCTGCGCGGTATTCCCATAGATCTGTATTTCACGCAAAACAAGGCCAAAGTCGCACACACCATGCGCTACCACAAGGCTTATGCTCATTTTGAGGTAAACGATAACGTTTTGCCTAATAAATTACCCCTCAACCTGGCAAACCCAGAGCAGTTAAAATTGTTCCTGGACGTGGCTCGCGCCAGCGGCGCATTCCCTATAGGATTAAAAAGTGTACCCTTCAAGGGCATTCCTAAATCCTACATTGCTGAAAATATTAAGCAACTCTTTGGCAACAACGACAATCTTGAGCCACTCGTGGACGACGCCTACAATTTTCTAGCGACAGATGGCGGCATGACAAATAATGAACCCATTGCAGAGGCGCTCAAGATTTTGAAAAAGAAAGGCGATAACTATAAACTCATATTGATCGATCCCTTCCCCGGCAGGGTGGGTGAGCCCACCGACCAAAATTACAATGTCGAGAAAGACAATATTTTTCAGGTCATTCCGCAACTGTACAGCACCTTGCGCAACCAGGTGCTATTTAAGGAAAAAGATATCATGGAACTCTTTGATCAGGGATCGCACAAGAATATGGTCTGGCCTACCCGTTACGGTCCAGACCGCGAGATGTTGCCTAACGCCATTGCCTGTGGTGCGTTGTCTGGTTTCGCTGGCTTCATGAGCCGTGAATTTAGGTACCATGATTATATGCTGGGCCAGAAAAATGCCCAGAATTTTCTGAGATACTATTTCAACAGTCCACACAATCTCGAGCAATATGGTGAGCGGGACATCGACCTATTCGGCCTGCGGAATAAGGAGACAGATAAGATCGTCATGCCTATCATTCCAGATTATTCCATCGCAGCGCGCCAGCAGGGCAGGTATGGCGTGGAGTTTTTGCCGGCGCTGCACAGTGATGATAACTTTCCCAGTTTCCCCAGCATAGGTTATAAACCTGATCTTGTGCAGATGGAGAAACTCATGAAAAAGCGCATCAAGAAAGTCGTAAAACTTAGCTTCAACGAGTTCAAAAAACCAGCCGATGCAAAACAGGTGCACCCCTTGTGGCGCAACGCAACCGCAAGTTTTTCCTCGCCCGCTGGACGGGCTGGATAGGTCGTGGCGTGGGCAATGGGTTTATGAATATGGTAGGCGTGGGCAAACTCACCGACACTATCAATAACAAGATCATGAACACCATTATCGATTCACTTTCCCGATACGGTTTGCTACGTGATGACAACCTGCGCAAGTAATTTGCCATTGATTTTTATTATTACGCTTTCGCGAAAACGTAAACAAATAGTCTCTGCAATAATAAGATCGTCGGTTGAACTATAAAACATCACTGAACTTTGGGATTACTAATGGTCTGAGAAAAACAAAAATGAAAATGAAAACGAAAACGAAAACGAAATTAAAAAGAAACATATCGCTACGTACAGAACTCAGTTTAGCCAAGGAATTTTTATAGCCAAAACAACAGTTGTTACTTTTGATGGCGAGGTTTGCGTATTGCCAAAAACGCCTTGGAAAACCTGTTTAGAAATTCAAGCAGGCACTGGCAGCACAGACACGGTGAGGCAAGATAAAGTTTGTATTTCCAAAGCAAGAAACACTACAAATGAGTTTGGAAGATTCCGATCTTCGTCAGTGTCGCTGCCAGTGACTGCGTAGCAATTTCAGACAGGGATTCCACAGCGAGAGCTTTTGGTTCTTTTGGCAACAAAAGAATGAGATAAAATTGAAATCTAAAACTAAAATCAAAAGTAAATTCTATCCCTACCAGCATGCTCGATAACGTGAACTCAAAGGTTTTGTGTTCAAAAGCACCCAAAAAAATTCCTGAGTGATGTCGACTGCGCACCGCACTAAACGCCTTGGAAGACCTGTCAAGAAATTCAAACAGGCACTGGCAGCACAGACACGGTGAGGCAAGATAAAGTTTGTATTTCCAAAGCAAGAAACATTACAAATGAGTTTAGAAGATTCCGATCTTCGTCAGTGCCGCCGCCAGTGACTGCGTAGCAAATTCAGACAAGGATTCCACAGCGAGGGCTTTTGGTTCTTTTGGCAACAAAAGAATGAGAGCAGGAAAAATAAAACTAAAATGAAAATCAAAACAAATTCTCTCCCTTCATAAACACTTTCTAAAATATAAAAATTTAGGAGTATTAGCTTCAATAAAGATTTCTAATCATGTCGTATGCGCACCGCAATAAACGCCTTGGAAAACCTGTCAAGAAATTCAAGCAGGCACTGGCGCAGCTGGCACGGTAAAGCAAGGTGATAATTGTATTACCGAGGCAAGAACAACCGGAATGATTCTCTAAGAATAAAATCTTGGTCAGTGCCACCGCCAGCGACTGCGTAGCAATTTCAGAGCAGGGATTCCACAGCGAGGGCTTTTGGTTCTTTTGGCAACAAAAGAACAATAAAGATTCAGATGCCGTGGTTTGCACACTTTCGCGAAAGCGTAATTACAACAATCTCAATAACCTTTCAAATCTCGTATTTAATACCCAAGAGAGTTTCTTATGCCAAGTTAAACTACTAATTTGCACCACGGTTTACAGCGCAATAATAGATTGAATACCTACAAGAACATTTCAGAATACAAGGCGCAAAAGGGCGCGGTGGTTACTATAGGAACGTTTGACGGGGTGCATCAGGGCCACCAGAAGATTCTGGAACGGGTACGCTCACGAGCAAAAGACGACGGCCTTACCAGCGTGTTGCTTACATTTTTCCCACACCCGCGCATGGTGCTGCAACCTGACCACGATCTGAAATTGATCAATACGATTGATGAACGGGTGGAACTGGTACGCCAGCAGGGAATCGAGCATGCGATCATCCATCCTTTTTCCTTGGAATTCAGCCGCACGACGGCGCGGGAATATGTAGAGGACATTCTGGTGGAAAGGTTGAATGCAAAGGTGGTGGTGATAGGGTATGACCACCGTTTTGGCCGTAATAGATCAGCAAGCATTAATGAATTGCGCGAGTATGCAGAACTGCACGACTTTGAGATCATCGAGATTTCCAAAAAAGAAGTGGAAGAGGTGGCCGTAAGCAGTACAAAAGTGCGCAACGCACTGATGGCGGGCGAGGTGACAGCGGCAAACCGGTATTTGAATCAGACATTCAGCGTACGAGGTACAGTATCCCGAGGCAAGCAAATAGGCCGCCAGCTGGGGTATCCCACGGCAAACCTACACATTCCAGAAACCTATAAAATAATCCCGGCAGATGGAGTGTACATTACGCAATCTATAATCGATGGCAACCATTTTTACGGCCTGACAAACGTGGGCATCAATCCCACGATCGCCGCAGGTAACCAGCGTACCATCGAGACCTATTTTATGGATTTGGAAAACGATCTTTACGGCAAGCAGCTGGAGATCGGGTTCTTGAAAAGGATCAGGGAAGAGTTGCGCTTTGATTCACAAACCCAGCTGATAAAGGCGATGCAAGAGGATGAGCAATATGCAAGAGACTACATACAGCAAGTGGGATAGATGGCTGTTCCTGCAGGTGGACAACAGCGCGTTGCTGGTTTTCCGCATGATCTATGGTGTGTTGCTGGCGGCAGAGGCCTTCGGTAGTATAGCTTTGGGTGCGGTGAAACGCTTGTTTGTAGATGTTCACTTTACTTTTACGTTTATAGGTTTTGAATGGATGGAACCATTGCCAGGTTATGGCATGTATGGTTTGTATGGATTAATGGGAGTTGCTGGTCTCATGATCATGCTAGGTTATCGCTACCGCATGGCGATGCTGTTTTATGCGATTGCGTGGACTTACGTTTACCTGCTGCAAAAATCCAGTTACAACAACCATTGTTATTTGATCATGTTGCTCAATTGGTTAATGGTATTGCTGCCAGCAAATCGCAGCGCCAGCCTAGATGTAAAATGGGGAACCGTAGAACGCCGTGAACATATGTCGCGCTGGATCTATCTCTTTATCATTGCTTTTCTATTTATAATTTATTCCTACGCCAGCGTGGCAAAATTCTACCCAGACTGGCTGGATGGTAGTTTTCCCAAGTACTTGATGGCTGGCCGTGGCAGGGATTTTGACATTTTACAAAACACCTGGGCGCATCAGGCGATATTGTATTTTGGACTCACGTTTGATCTGCTGATTGTACCGCTATTACTGTGGAAACCCACACGCTGGCCGGCGGTGATTGCGTCTGTCTTCTTTCATTTATTCAATAGTATTGTGTTTAAGATCGGGATTTTCCCGTATCTGGCGCTATCGTTCCTGCTGTTCTTTTTTACCTCGCGCACTATTCAAAAACGTTTTCTGCCACGCAAGAATTATTATGATAAAGGGCAGATCATTGTGCCTGCCACGCGCAACTTGATCACAGTTACAGGAACCGGATTTTTGGTTATTATGTTTCTGCTGCCCCTACGCCATTGGATAATTGAGGATGACGTGCTCTGGACAGAAGAGGGGCACCGCCTGAGCTGGCGCATGATGCTGCGCAGCCGCTCTGGACTCACTACGTTCTACGTGGTCAATAAAGAGGATGGTAAACGTGAGCGGGTAAGACTTGATGACTACTTGAGCGAGAAACAAAGAAGATCTGTACAAACCAAGCCTGATTTTATCTGGCAGTTTGCCCAGAAACTCAAAAAAATTCATACTGATAAAGGTGAGGACATCCAGGTCTTTGTGACCAGCAAGGTTTCCATCAACGGTCGCAGCTTCAAACCATTCATAAATCCAGAGGTAGATCTAGCCGCAGAAGAATGGAGCCATTTCAAGCACCACTACTGGATTCTCCCCAGCCCGCTTTATCTGGACGATAATGTGACGGTGGTGGAGTAATGATATCACGTTTTTAAAGGGATAAACATTTATCTGACATTTAGAAATTATCTTTGGGTAGGTAGATTAGCATTAATTATGGAAACGGTAGAACTTAAAAAAACAGTCTTAGACTATGTCAATCATGCTGATAAGAGATTGCTCAATGTTATTAAAGCGGTGGTGGAAAGCTATAACCGATCTGAGATTGTTGCCTATGATGTAGAGAATAATCCTCTATCAAGAGATGAATACAACAATCAGCTCATCGTTGCCGAACGGGAAATAGACAGAGGCGAGTACATTAGGCAGAAAGACCTTGAGGAAGAGTCAGAAAACTGGTAATGACACAATTTAAGGTGATTTGGTCTACTGGAGCTAGACAACAACTCAAAAGGATTTACGATTACATCAAATACGAAAAGAAATCGCCCCAAGGTGCTCACAATGTAAAACGAGATATTCTGGACGCCCCTAAAAGTATCAAATTTCCAGAACAGTTTCAAAAAGATGATATTAAACCCTAAATACCGGCGGATAATCGTGAGGCACTACAAAATCCTTTACAGGGAAGAAAATAGTATCATTTACATTTTAAGGATTTTTGACACTTTGCAGAATCCATCTCGATTATTAGATGAGACTGAGTAATTGATTCTTCGTGCAGCTCATCGAGCCCTGTATTCCGCTTGATTTTAGTTGAGTTAAATACTTTAATTTTACCCGTCCAAACAACTCCAGCCCATGCTGCAAATAGCTCAGATACGAGAAAATAGGGACGCTTTTGCAAAAGCGTTATCCAAAAGAAATATAGAAGCTCTACCACTCCTGCAAAGTGCCATCACCATCGATGAGAAACGCCGGAGCCTGCAAACGGAATTGGATAAAATTCTGGCAGAAAGCAATAAGTTATCTAAGGAAATAGGTGGGCTTTTTAAATCAGGTAAAAAAGAAGAGGCAAATAAGCTGAAAGCTCAAACTGGCGAACTCAAAAACCGTTCAAAGCAACTGGGTGACGATCTGAATAAAGCCGTCGAGGAATTGCAATCCGTACTTTATGCAATTCCCAATGTACCACACGACAGCGTTACCAAAGGAAATAGTGATGAGGATAACGAGGTGATTTCTGAACATGGAAGAAAGCCACAGCTCCATGATAGCGCGCAGCCGCACTGGGAGCTAGTTTCTAGATACGATATCATCGATTTTGAGCTGGGTACTAAAATTACGGGTGCCGGATTTCCGGTGTATAAGAACAAGGGCGCCAGATTGCAACGAGCACTAATCAATTACTTTCTGGACCGCAACATAGAGGCTGGTTATCAAGAAATGCAGGTGCCTCTACTGGTTAACGAGGCCAGCGGTTACGGTACCGGGCAGCTGCCAGATAAGGAGGGACAGATGTACCACATAGGCAACGACGATCTCTACCTAATCCCGACTAGCGAGGTACCGATTACTAATATGTACCGCGACACGGTGCTGGAAGAGAAAGACTTTCCCATCGCTATGACGGGTTATACACCCTGCTTTCGCAGGGAGGCGGGTAGTTACGGGAGTGATGTGCGTGGTTTAAATAGATTGCACCAGTTTGACAAGGTGGAGATCCTGCGTATTGAGCATCCAGACCATAGCGCATCAGCGCTAGATGCCATGGTGGTTCATATAAAGACGATTCTGGAAGATCTGGGTTTACCTTTCCGTATCTTACGGCTTTGCGGTGGTGATCTGGGGTTCACAAGTCATTTGACCTATGATTTTGAAATTTATAGCGCCGCGCAAGAAAAGTGGCTCGAGGTAAGTAGCGTATCTAATTTCCTCACTTTTCAGGCAAACCGATTAAAGTTGCGCTTTAAAAAGCCGGGTCAGGGAACACAGCTGGCACATACTTTGAACGGTAGCTCGCTCGCCCTGCCACGTATTATGGCGGGAATACTGGAAAATTTTCAGACGCCAGATGGAATCAAGATCCCTGAAACGCTTGTTCCCTACTGTGGTTTTACGATGATCAATTAATGAAAAAAGTGTACTTCTTACTGATTCTGCTTATAGCTGTTTTTACTGTCCAAGGGCAGAACAAGCGGCTGGCCCAGAACTATGTGGAACAGGGAGAATATGCCAAGGC
This sequence comes from uncultured Flavobacteriaceae bacterium, assembly GCA_963740155.1. GTDB lineage: Bacteria > Bacteroidota > Bacteroidia > Flavobacteriales > Flavobacteriaceae > Nonlabens. Next base: position 806,350 of record CAVUDE010000007.1, read on the forward strand.
TCTAGACATTTACCAAAAAATATACGAGCAAAGCCCACGCAACTTGCGGGAGCTGTACAACCTGATTGATGTGCACCACGAGCTGGAAAACTACGCCACTGTAGATTCCTTATTGCAGCAGGCACAAAAACTCATGCCCCGCAGCAAGGAGTTGCTTGTGGAACAGGGTTATAATTTTGACTTGCAAAAACAAGAAACCGCTGCAGATGAGAAGTATGATGCAGCCATCTCTTACCTAGATTCCATGCCTAGATATACCTCTGCAATTGCGAGTAGGTTCCAGGCGCGATCACTACTGGAAGAGGCCGTGAAAACCTATGAAAAAGGAAAGCTGCTTCTACCACAAACCAACTTTGACTATCAGCTGTCAAGGCTTTATGGTGAGCTAGGTGATTTTGAGAAATTCTTTGAGACTACCGTGAGCATCATAGAGACTAATCCATCCTATCGCGCCCAGGCGCAGGCGATTTTTTCCCAGTACATAACAGATAACGGCGCAAACGAGCGCAACCAGTTGTTGCGCAAGGTGTTGCTCACACGATCCCGTACCTCACCAGATTTGCTCTACAACCAGCTATTGTCATGGCTATTTGTCCAGCAAAAAGACTTTAAACAGGCATTTATACAGGAAAAGGCAATCTACAAGCGCACGCTGGAAAGTATGCGCGACCTCCAGTTTCTGGCCATGGATGCGGTGGATGCGCGAGATATCCCAGCAGCATTGCAGATCCTGGATTACATGATTGCAGAGGCACCAGCCGCAAACGTAAAATTTGGCGCAGAAACCTTGAGAGCTAGAATCAGAGCAGAAAATGCCACCGCGGCAGAATACGAGGAAGTAAAACAATTGTACGAGCAAATTCTAACCGCCTACGGGACTGAAAGCGTGACCTATGCAGCGCAGCTGGACTACGCCAGATTTCTCGCGTTCAATCTGGGCGAGACGGATCGCGCAACCCAGATGCTGGCAGATCTTGAAAAACTACGGTTGTCTCCCATCCAGAAAGCCAATGTAAAAATGTTGCTGGCAGATATACTCGTCTTGCAGGAACAATTTAATCGCGCGCTCATCCTATATAGTCAGATCCAGAACGACGTGCCTAATGACGAGCTTGCCCAGCAGGCTCAGTTCAAGGTAGCGCGCACCAGTTTTTTCCAGGGTGATTTTAAGTGGAGTCTCACGCAGCTTAAGGTGTTGCGTGCCGCCGCCAGCAAATTGATTGCAAATGACGCGATGGAGTTGAGTCTTACGATTTCAGATCACTCGGTAGAGGATACGACGATGGTTGCTTTGTCCGCTTTCGCGAAAGCAAAATTCAAACAATACCAGAATAACAACATGCAGGCACTGGATCTTTACGACAAATTGCTCGTAGATCACAAGGGCGATCCCATTGAGGATGAGGCACTTTTTGAACGCGCGCAGATCCATGAGACAACGGGAAATCTTAAGCTGGCAGCCGAGAATTACCAAAAGATGGTCGATAATTATGGTGAGGGAATTCTCGCAGATGATGCCCTTTACTATCTGGGCTTGCTCTATGAGGAAAAACTGGCAGACCCAGAAAAGGCAAAAACCTACTACGAGCAGATTATCTTCTCTCACGCAGATTCCATCCATCTAGTAGATGCCCGCCGGCGCTACCGCAGGTTGCGAGGGGATGAGGTGTGATTTATCTTAAAAGTTATAGGTGAATTGTTATTTGGCGAGTCTCGGGACTGGATTTGAACATAGAAGCCATTAACCATTGTCGGCGGTCTAATGGCTAACCACAATTAACTATTAACCATTCACCATTAACGTCAAACGCTAACGCTATTCCCCAGTCGCAATATGTCTGATCATTCCATTGAAGATAAAGTAATGGAAAGGCAGCATACTGTACCAATACAGCCGGCCTGGGATCCCCCGCGGGCGGAATGTGGCGGTCTGGTGGACTACATTGTCCTCGTCGATTTCAAATTCCAGCCAGGCCTCGCCAGGAACCTTCATTTCGGCAAAAAGTAGTAGGCGTTTTTCATCCTTATCGGCTACGAGTACGCGCCAAAAATCTAATGAATCACCCGCATAGATTGTATCCGGATTAGTACGGCCACGGCGCAATCCCACCCCGCCAAAAAGCTTGTCCAGAAACCCGCGTATCTTCCATAAACCATCTGCATAGTAGTAACCATTCTTGCCGCCTATGGACCAGATACGGTTGAGCGCCGCTTCTGGCTCGGGGGTTTTCAAAGTCTGTGCGTCTCGCAGGCAACCATATTTAGGCACCTGTTTGTACTTATTTAAACTGCGCCTGAACCTACCACTTACCATGCTGTCTTTCCAGCTACTGGTGACCTGGTTTTGCTCGATTTTTGCAAATGCCATGTCCAGTGCTTCTTTATAGTTGTAGAGCTTGATGCCCAGTCTTTCGGCCAGGTCGTTTTCCTGCGCGACTACTTCTACACGCATGCTGTTGACTAAGTTTTGCGCGAGTTTGTAGCTGGTGCTGGTAACAAAGTAGAGCCAGTAGGAACTTAGTTTTGGCGTCATGACGGGAACGGTAAAAATCCCCAGTTTGATCCCGCGATTGCGGGCATATTGTTTCATCATCTGCCTGTAGGTGAGCACGGTGCGCCCGCCTATGTCATAACTATGGCCATAGCAATCCTCTCTGCCCAGCACGCCGGTGAGAAAACTCATGACGTTCCTGATGGCGATGGGATGCGTGCGGGTGTTTACCCATTTTGGCGTGATCATGACCGGCAACTTCTCGCATAGATCGCGTATGATCTCAAAGGAAGAACTACCGCTGCCCACAATGATCCCGGCGCGTAAAACGGTTACGTTGCTGTTGCTGGTATAGAGGATTTCTTCTACACGCTTTCGCGAAAGCAAATGTTTACTAAGTTCCTGCTCATTGATAATTCCTGAGAGATAAATGATTTGTTTACAGCTTGTCCTATTGATCAATCCCACAAAATTTTCTGCGCTATCTGCCTCCATCTGGTCAAAGCTGTCTGTACTGGCGGTCATGGAATGTATGAGGTAATACGCGGCATCGATATCTGCTGGAATCGGGCTCTCAGTAGGCGGTTTGAGGAAGTCGATTTCAATGATCTCCACTTGTTCCTTGATTTCTTGTGGCACTGATAATCGCGCTGCGCTGCGCACCGCACATACCACGTGATGATCCTCCTTAAGCAACTCGTAGAGCAGCCTGACCCCTATGTACCCATTAGCTCCTGTAAGCAATACCTTCATGGTTTAAAGATAGTTGTTAGTACAGGTGGTGGAATGGGATTTAAGGATTATTGTTGGGTTTTGCGTTTCATGTTTCACGTTTCACGTTTCACGTCTCACGTTCCACGTTTGTTCAAAGTTCAAAGTTCAAAGTTTTCAGTTTTCAGTTTTCAGTTTCCAGCTTCAAGCTTCTTGACTCTTGACTCTTGTCTCTTGTCTCTTGTCTCTTGTCTCTTGACTCTTGTTTCTTGCCTCATGCCTCATGCCTCGTGTCTCTTGCTTCTTGTTCAAACCTTTCAGAATAATAGTCAATCGCCAAATAGTATAAAAGCTAATTTTGCACCATGTATTCACGCGAGGAGGCACGGCAGGTGCGGCAGGACTTTTGGACGCTGTTTGGTAAACGATATGACCGTAAATGGTTGTCATACAACACGGGAATCAAGGATCTCAATCTGAAATTTGACTTTGAGGATAGACGCGCTATCGTTGCATTGGATCTGGAACATGATGACGAGATATTCAGGCAGTATTATTTTGAAAAGCTGGAAAGTCTCAAATCGATTCTACAAGAAGAAGTGAGCGGCGATATCGTCTTTGATCCAGATTATCAATTAGCCAATGGCAAAACCATCAGTCGCATCTATATTTTAAAAGAAAACGTAAAATTCCAGCGCAAAACCGACTGGCCTGAAGTATATGAATTCTTCTATAAATACATGGATAGGCTGGAACGGGTTTATCTAGAGTATCGGGATTTTATTGAGGGGTGATAAAATCCTGCACGCAACGGCTTAATCTAGGTGATGTCAGGGCGACACCTCAAATTGTACAATTTCTGGTGTACTCCATGATACAAAAGAGGTAATACCTACAATTTTACAATCTTTCCCAGCAAGAAGAAACCTACCTTCCGAAACAAATTCATAAATACCTTCCCGCTGTAATTCAATTTCTACCTCTACCTTATAGCTGTTTGTTGCGGGGTTAAAGATTACAAACAGTGATTCACTATTATCTATAAATATCCCAGTATTACTGATTACAATGTTTCCCCGAAACAAATCAAAAGAGGGTAGGCTTAATGTACCAATAGTTTCATTTGTATATTCTAACATATTGAAATTATCCAATACAATAGAATTTATGGCATCTACTTCAAAAGTGAATACTACTGTGTCTCCTACATTATAAGTTGAGCGTTCAGGAATAATTGACATCAAATTATTACCAGTTCCTCCAAAACCATCTCTAGGGTCACAATTACTCAAATCATCATCATTATTGCAGCCATGTAGCACTAAAGCAAGAATAAAAATGCATGTAGTTCTAATTAACTGTTGCATTATAACACGTTTTCACAATCAAAGCCGTAAGATAGAAAAAGGGTCTGTAAATTGACTTGTTGGGCTGGGTGCAAAACCTTTATATGATTGTGAATTACTGTAATGATTACGGCAAGACCTCAAATTGTACTGCTACTGGATTACTCCACGATACAAAAGAGGTAATTGAAACAATACGACAGTCACTTCCCGAAATTAGAAATTCCCCCTCGGAGACAAAACTATATGTTCCTGTTCTATTAAGCTGTACTTCTGCAACAGCCCTGTAGCTAGCTGTAGTAATGTCATAAGGCACAAGGACACCATTGACACCCCCTATAAATGCCCCAGATATAAAATTTACTTGATTCCCGTTAAACAAGGTAAAGCTGGGTAAAGTGAGTATTCCTTCAATGTCTCCCGTATATTCTAACATATTGAAATTATCCAATACAATAGAATTTATGGCATCTACTTCAAAAGTGAATACTACTGTGTCTCCTACATTATAAGTTGAGCGTTCAGGAATAATTGACATCAAATTATTACCAGTTCCTCCAAAACCATCTCTAGGGTCACAATTACTCAAATCATCATCATTATTGCAGCCATGCAGCACTAGAGCAAGAATAAAAATGCATGTAGTTCTAATTAATTGTTTCATTATAACACGTTTTCACAATCAAAGTCGTAAGATTGAAAAAGGGTCTGTAAATTGGCTTGTTGGGCTGGGTGCAAAACCTTTAGATGATTGATTGCTGTACTGATTACGGCAACACCTCAAATTGTACTGCTCTTGGAATACTCCATTGAACATTTGATAGTATCTCTACAATTTCACAATCCCCACCATTTAAAAGAAAAATGCCGTCAGAAATGAAACTATATGAGCCGGTTTTGTTGAGTGTAATCTCTGCAACAGCTCTATAATTACCAGTTGCACTGTCAAATGGTACAAGAACAGTATTTAATCCAGAAAAAGAACCCCGTATGAAAGTGATGGAATTACCCTCAAAGAATTGAAAATAATCTGGGAGCCTTAGTTCTCCTTCTGTTTTGCCCGTATAAACTAACATATTGAAGTTTGGTACAGAAACAATTGAATTGACTGCATTTACTTCAAACGTGAAACTAAGTACATCGCCTACATTGTAAGTATTTCTCTCTGGTTCTAGTAATATAAGGTTATCCTCAGAACCCAAAAATCCATCATCCTCGTCACATCTACTTAGATCGTCATCGTTATGACAACTAGAAACTAATATCGAAATAGTGATTAAAAAGTAAAATCTAATTGTTCTTTTCATTGTAATGCATTATCGCAGTCAAAACCGTAAGATAAAAAAAGGGCCTGCAAATTACCTTGTTGGAAAGGTTGAAGGACTTTGAGATGATTATAAATCTCGCATGGCGTATGATTATACGGATCAAGAAATTCATAAATAGGACCCAGATTAAATCTATTAGTGTCACCTGGTATACCTATATCCACAGGATCATTTATGTTTTGAATTCGAGTCATGCCATCTCCAATAAATAAGGCAGATTCTGTTTGTGTGCCATTTAAAATTATCTCATTTCTATCATCTAGTAAATCCCAAAACAAACCATGTAGAAACCAGCTTCTGGTATCAATTCTATTTGCACTCATTGGCCTCAAGTGCATTTTGAAATTCTCCATTCTATTTTCTAGCCCTTGTGTATTAGAACCTGTCACGTTTGATAATTCAAAACGCGAACCTCCCGCGGTACTTGTAACATAAGCCTTTTCAAAATAAAAACTGCTTATTTTAAATTCTGCCAGCGTTGCCCAGCCTTCTACGATGGATATACGGTCGCCTGCCTGATAGGAAGGATCAGTTCCATCACTATAGGGCGCTCCCTGTGTTATTTGATTACCTATAGTTGCTGCAAAATGCCTACCCCAGTAGCCTGCTCCGGCTTGTATAGCGTGTGAATAATGTGCAGATTCATGAAAAACCAGTTGTTGTATGATGGCAGTGTTTGCTCTACCGTCACCATTTAACTCTCGTTTATCCCCTAGACCCTGAAAAAATAAATCTGGTCTTAAGTGGGTGGGTATTAAGCCTATGTAATATGCCCCCGTAAAAGAAATAATATTATTCCACAGACTTGCCTGTCCTATGTTACCATAGGCTGCCATAAGTGGCAAAGTTTGTAAGCGTTTAAGCATGGGTGCCGAACTGGCACTTCCTTCTGCCCATGTCCATGTGTTAGCTCTGAAAAGGCTGTTGTTGATACCAAAATGAACACAATACGCCCAATAGCGCACATAACCATTATAAGCTGTCGATTTAACCCATAGATGCCCGCTTTTTGAACCTAGACCACCTTGAGGCTCTACAAAATTAATCCATTTGATCCGCCCATTGTGGTTTCTTGTGATTGTCATTAGGTGGTCACTTACCCAGAGCCCCAAAACTTCATTCCATGATTTTCTTACCGTTGCAACTTCTGTACGCCATTTTGCCCTAATTCTAACTTTACCTCGGTATTTTTTAGGAGCTGAAAAATTCCCGCTAAAATCAGTATAAGTGTAATTCCACCAGAAACTGCGTCCAGTACTTATTTTTGCAAACATGACTGGTTCGTAAGCAGAGGTATCTGTATTTTCTACTTGTACATTTCCAAATGGCCAATACCTTCTGCCAAAAATAGAACTGAACCAAGAGAAGCTACTAGCATATTGACCACCGCTGCCTATGCTAAAATTACCACCGCTACCAAAGCCTGATTCACCTTCACCCCCACCATTCTCCTGATGCTCATGCCACATGACTATGAGGTCAGGAAGATCTTCTATGGTTATTGCTTGATCAAATTGGGCAATAATATCTTCATCCCATCCGGCAAATACAAGCGAGACGGTTTCTACGTCAAATTCATCATCTGTAGGGTAATATAATTCTGCAAGAATCTCGTAATTTACATTTTGATCAAATACATAATCTACTCGAATAGTTGTATAAGCAGGATGGTATAGATCTTCTTCATGTTCTGGCCAGACATAATAATCGCCTTCCTGTATTACCTCGCGATCTAGGGGGAAGTCGTGCAGGACTGGGACATCATCTTCATCACTCTCGTCTAACTGGTCTAAAAATTCTAGTTCTGCAATGGTAGTAGGCTCGATTTTAATGTAATAATGTGTAGCAGTAACTATTTTGTTTTGAAATGGGCTATTTTCAAGATGCTCATTGTAATAGTTAAAAGCGGCCTGCATATTCGTAACGCTGTAAGGATTCGTAAGCGTGTCACCTAAAATTATTTTTGTGTGTTGATCAGTATTTTCCATTGTATCTTCAGAGAATGAATGGACAGAGTTCGTCGCAACTGCCGTATCCTCGATTGCATCTTCAATAATATCGTCGCTGGCACAGGAAGTTATCACAAGTGCTGCTAACAGAAAAAAAGTATATCTAGTCATTGAAAAATTTTAAAAGCACAAAAGAAGTTCATACTTTGAAAAGAACAATACTATCCATGTTATTAAATTGTTATGCTTTAAATAGCAACTTTTAAATCCCTCTTCATCCCAGCCACCCTTCACGATCCAGGCTTCTATATTGAATAGCTTCTGCGATGTGGGTGCCGGTGACTATCTCTGCTGCCTCCAGGTCTGCGATGGTTCTGGAAACTTTTAGGATGCGGTCGTATGCCCGGGCACTTAGGTTCAAGCGTTCCATGGCATTTTTGAGCATGTCCTTGCTGGCATCGTCTAGTTTGCAGTGCTTCCTGATCTCGCGGGTTCCCATTTGTGCGTTGTAGTGGACTTTCTCGCTTTCGCGAAAGCGTTCTGTCTGTAGATCCCTAGCTGCGGTCACTCGCTTTCTGATTTCAGTAGAACGTTCTGCCTGGCGTTCTTCGGTGAGTTTTTCAAAGGGAACTGGAGTCACCTCGATATGGATGTCAATCCTGTCCAGCAATGGTCCAGAGATTTTGCCCAGATATCGCTGCATCTCGGCCGGGCTGCTTTGCACGGGAGCATTCGGGTCATTGAAATAACCGCCTGGACTGGGATTCATACTGGCGACCAGCATAAAACTGGACGGATAGGTAACTGTAAACTTTGCTCTGGAAATGGTCACTTCTCTATCTTCCAGCGGCTGGCGCATTACTTCCAGCACCGTGCGTTTAAATTCTGGTAATTCATCCAGGAACAAAACACCATTATGACTTAGCGATATCTCCCCAGGCTGCGGGTAAGCCCCACCGCCCACGAGTGCAACGTCAGATATAGTGTGATGCGGACTTCTGAAAGGCCGTTGCGCCATCAATCCAGCTTTTTCCTGTGTGCGGCCGGCTACACTATGGATTTTTGTGGTTTCAAGTGCCTCGTGCAAGGTCATGGGCGGTAGGATGGAGGGCAGGCGTTTTGCCAGCATGGTTTTACCAGCACCCGGCGGGCCTATCAAAATGATATTGTGACCTCCAGCGGCAGCAATCTCCATACAGCGTTTGATGGATTCTTGTCCTTTAACGTCGGCAAAGTCAAATTCTGGATGTTCCAATGCCTGAAAGAATTCATCCCGCGTATCGATGACCGTGGGTTCAAGTTTGCGTTTGCCGTCAAAGAATTCAATCACCTCCAGAATGTTATCTACACCGTAAACATTTAGATTATCGACTATGGCAGCCTCGCGGGCATTTTGCTGGGGGAGTATAAAGCCTTTGAATCCTTCCTCGCGTGCTTTGATGGCAATAGGTAATGCACCTCTAATGGGCTGCAACTGCCCATCAAGGGAGAGCTCACCCATGATGATGTATTTATCAAAATCATCAGTATTGATCTGCCCACTAGCATTAAGAATCCCCAGCGCCAGCGGTAGATCATAGGCGCTACCTTCTTTACGTAGATCTGCAGGTGAAAGATTGAGGATCAATTTCTTACCTGGCATGCGGTAGCCCACGTTTTTGAGTGCGGCGGTGATGCGGTACGAGCTCTCGCTGATCGCCTTATCTGGCAACCCTACCAGGTGATAACCTATTCCCTTATCTGCATTTACCTCTACCGTGATGGTCGTGGCTTCCACACCAAAAACCGCACTACCGTAAACCTTTGTGAGCATTTGTCAACTTTTACGGAATGAAAATAAGGGAAATGACTGGACTTACTGGTGATCTGCCCGCAGTAAAAATTCTAGCTGTTTGCGCAAACAGTAATTGAAAGGGTAAATAACATTTTGTGAAGTTTATTATCGTGACTTTTCAACTTCCTGATAATACGCACACTGTGCCGCTGGCAGCAGGTCTGCAGGGGTAAATGGCCAGCCATCGCCAGTCTTACGTTTTTCAAAACGTTCTTTGAATTCTTCCCAGTTGTAGGTATGGGCGTTGTCAAAATAGCTCTCAAAGTTTTCCTGAGCACCAGGGGTTGTGTACAGCCTGTGAATGTTGAGACCCTTGACAAATCGCTTGTCGCCCGTCTTGTTCCTCATTCCTTTTTTGATGTACTTCTGATCTAATTTTGATCGCAGTGCCCATCCTGCCAGCATCAGCGGCAGGGGTGACCTATAGGGTAAAAACGGATTTTGCGTCGTGGGATATTTACCCATCTCACGCCAGCGTTTAGACGATAAGCATTTTATGCGTAAGGTTATCGCTGTACCTGTGTTGAGGGGCAACGTTCATGACCGCTCGCAGAATTTTGATATTTGCCAGCGGGGCCTCTGCACGGTAGCCATACTGCAGGATATTCACCTGTTTTCCCATGGTCAATCTGGCAATGGTGAACATGCCGTACAGTTCCTCGTAGGATTGTAGATACTGGCAATAATACTTGTCTAGATGTTCCAGCAGCCTGTCCAGATCCCGATGGGTTCCCACGCGTATTTTTTCGATGATATCTTCTTGAACTCCCGTGAGTTCTTTGGATTTATCGATCGTGTTATCTAGATGTGCGTGTTTTGCTTTCTTGAATTCGGCACGATGGTCCTCTGTCATTTCTGTCATGGGCAGTTCTGCGCCGGTGAGGAATTTTTTGAAAAAATATTTGAGTCTAAAGGCACGGCTGCCCAGCGATCCCACTCGTTTTGCGCGCAGGATATCCAGCATATCGCCCAGCAGGAAAAAATCCCTGTCACCATAATTATTGCTTTGCAATAGTATATCGTGCCAGTAACCTATGTAAACCGCATCTGTATTTGCCGCAATATCAAAGAGGGTTTCCCTAGGTGCAAAGAGATTATTTGCTGGGTCTTTGATGTCAAATTTCAAACCCTGCTCTTGCGCAATGCGCAGGGGGATTTTAGTATCGCTCCCCTCTTTCTGACCATAATTGATGGCCGCAATGTCAATGGATTCTTCCCGCAGCAATGGGGCAATATTTACCCGGCTGTCTATTCCACCACTCAGGCTCAACAGTACTTTTTTATGGCTGTAAAGTTTTTTGGTTTCGGCTTCTATTAAGTCGATCGTGCTTTCTGCAAAGTTTTCTGGCGGCGCGCCATCCCGCAGTTTTATACTTAGGTCATACTTTCTTGCAGTAATGTTGAAATCTTTGATCTCTAAACATTCCCCAGGCAGCAATCTGAAAACGTTTTCCCAGGCCGTAAGTTTTGCATAAGCAGAATTATGCCCGCTCATTTCCAGAAACAGTCCAGCCTGATCGATCGCACAACCGCAATATTTTGCGATAGGCGTTGTGGTAGAAGACACCACCAGCATCTCATCATCCAGATAATAGAATAGATTATACATTCCCACAGGATCTGTAAACAAATGGACGGTGCTGGCAGCACGGTTCAGGCTCAATCCTGTAAAGCTGCCACTTACTTTATCGTCCAGCGGCCATTTGTTCTGATTCAGGAAATCATGGAGATAACTGAAGTCGGTTTCTGCGGTTGTTGTGGCAAGCCTGCCGCTTAAAACGCTCAGGTTTTTATCTGTGATCGTATGGTCAGAAGAGCACGCAAAGTATTGCTGCTCGCTGAGCCATTCCTCTTTTTTGTACTCGGCACATAGAGAATCTTGCAATCTGTCTTTGTCGATCGCTTTTTTACTCCATATAAAGAAAAAGCCCTGTGCGGTAAGCATATTGATAAGAGTTAAATGCCAAATCTAATCTAGTTTACCGGTTTCCCTCTTTGTTTTGGTTAGTAAATTTTATGTTCGTTTTTTAGGGGGTGTTTGATAATTCCGCTTTCGCGAAAGCGTAACACACAACAATCATTCTTCTTCTGATTCTTCCTCGCGACCTCTTGCAATCGTACCGAAACCGAATACCAGCAGCCCCACACGGCCAAAAAACATGAGGAAAATGACGATCCATTTACCGGCAAAGCTCAAATCCCCAGTGATTCCCATGCTCAATCCCACGGTTCCCAGCGCAGATATGCTCTCAAACATGACGGGTAGAACCTCCTTTACGGATTCTGTATAACTCAATAACACGATGCCTATCACCAGCAAAAATACGTAGAGCGTAAAGGTGGAAACTGCGAGAAAAAGCCTGTTTTCGCTTATGTGACGCCCAGCGATCGTACAGGTTTTCTTTCCTGCGATACGGCTTTTTACACTTGCCAGCACCGTGGCGACGGTGGTAATCTTAACTCCGCCAGAGGTTCCCGATGGCGATGCACCCACAAACATGAGGATGCATAACACCAGCAGCGTGCTCAGGTCTAATGTAGAAATATCCACCGTTGTGAATCCCACCGTGGTGATGGAAGTGACGGATAGAAATGCGGCCCGCAACCAGTCAGGAGCGCTCCCAGTCGTGAGTGTGGAATCCAAAAAATAAAAGACCCCCACGCCACCCAATAACAGGATTCCTATTCCCCATAAAATAATCTTGGTTGTGAATGTGAGGCCATCCACGCGATGTTTGATCCTATAAAAAATATCTGTCACGACTATAAAACCCAGCGCCCCGCCAAATGATAGTAAACCACACACAATATTGACCACATAATTGTCCTGAAAATCAATCAGACTATTCCCAAAAAGGTCAAACCCGGCAGTACAAAACGCAGAAATTGAATGAAAAATACCATTCCAGATAGCTGTTCCCGTTTCCTGTCCCAGCTGCAGGAATTCAACGCTGAGGATAACGGCGCCTACTACTTCCATGATGAGTGTGAAGTAGATCAGGTTGCGCAGGAAATCCTTTACCCGGATGTCGCCCGGTAGTTCAAATTCTGCACCCAGCACACGTTTGTGCCAGCTGGAAACCTTATCTGTAGTGGCGAGTAGCACATAGGTAATCACCGTCATGTAGCCTATACCACCTACCTGAATCAGCACTAGGATAAAGATCTGTCCAGCCAGATTGTAATTGTCTACCGTGCTCACGGTGGTTAATCCAGTCGTACTGATGGCAGATACCGCTGTAAAAACATTATCGATCCACGGGGTCTCCTGACTGTGGAATAGCGGGAGCATAAGCACTGCCACACCCACGATGGTATAACCTAAAAAACCCGCAATTAAATTTAATTGCGGGTTTGATGGAAAAAGGCGTCTGCCGAAAAATCTCATGTGTAGATCATAGTCATGATTCAATCATATTGATCGATAAACAGTTATACTGACTAGCTGATCAATCAGAGATACTTGTAATAGTTAGGCAGCTTGCTTACTGGCATTAGTCTTTACAGACAGCACCATTGCAAGGTTACCCAGCAATACACCATAGATTACTTTGGATAGGATATCTGCAGCTGTATAAGTCATTTGTCTTGCAACTACACCCATCTCGTTATAGAAGAATCCTTCTACTCCGCCTAGGTGAGGCATCAGGTAGGCACCTGGATATAGGAACCATGATACGAGGAATAATATCCAGATGTTGCTGAGTATTTTTTGTCCTTTTGCCGGGATTCCTTCCTTTCCTTCCTTGATTACTTTATTCATCAAATAAAGAACGTGGAAGAAGAATACGGTAGAAATCGCACCCCATATAAAGAATAAGGTAAGATCTGTTACTTCATAGAACTGTCCTATATATCCAGTAACGATCATCCCCACACCAGAGAACCAGAACTGGTTCCTAACACTGGAAAGTTTTGATTTAGTAAGTGTGACCACAAACAATATTTGGAAGAGAAGCATTGGGACGTCTATCAACCAGTTGAGGTATCTATATCCATTATTAAAAAGATCTGCACCGGGTGCAAGTACATAACGGCCGCTTACCGCATCAAATATGAAACTTGTAGTCCAGTTATTTGCCTGGGCATACAGCAGTAAAGCAGCAGATACCATGACCACTCCAGAAAGGATGTTTGACATTTGGTATTTTTTGTCCACCTTTTTAATGGTGAGTACAAAGTAAAAAAGACCTGCAAACATAACTGCATAACCCAGGGTGAGCAGGTGTGAGGTCATTTGATAGGCCATCTCAGAGTAACCCTCTGTGGCGCCTATGAAGTTTTCGAAATTGGCGTTGCCTAAATTTTCTTGCATAGTGGTTGTGTTAATGAAACAATGCTAAAGTAGAAATCTAGTCCCTTAGAAACTGAATAATTAATCTGGATTTAACAGATTGATAGTCAGACGAGATAGGAAACAAAAGGAAAGCTCAAAAAAGCGGCGTAAACGAGCCTTTTTTAGTTAAAAACTCCCAATTATGTAAGGTTTACAGATTGCTGAGAATCGTCAAAAGGTCTTTTTTAGGAACTGTGCAATTGGTTTTATAGCTACCTATTGAATTTAGCAAGACAAATTTGATCTCGCCGTTAACATTTTTTTTGTCATGAGACATAAGGTCAAGCAGGCTTTCAATCTCTTGTTCTGTAAAATTGAATTTGAAACCAAAATTCCCATACCATAATTTGATTTCAGCAAGTTCGTCGCTTTTCAATTCAGCCTGCTGATTGCTTAACACAGACTCTGCATAAAGCCCCGCAGCGATAGCCTCACCATGCAGTAGGCTGTCGCGGCTGCTACTTGAAATGCACAGGGATTCTATGGCGTGTCCTATAGTATGGCCATAGTTGAGGGCCTTGCGTTGATCTTTCTCAAACGGATCGCTTTCCACGATGCTGGTCTTTATTTCTACACTTCCATGCAAAAGATTTTCAAATTCCTGTTCATCCGTTTGTCCATCTTCCAGCGCGATCATCTGGTTCCAGTAATCCTTGCTAGCAATCAGCCCGTGTTTGATCATTTCCACCCGGCCGTTGCGCAATTGTCTCTCACTCAGTGTTGCTAGAAAGGCCGTATCTATCATCGTCATAATGGGTGGGTTGATGACACCTATCTGGTTTTTGAGATGTCCCAGATCCACACCATTCTTACCGCCTATGGCTGCATCTACCATTCCCAGCACGGTCGTAGGGACGTGAATGAAGTCGATGCCACGTTTGATCGTACTGGCTACAAAGCCGCCCAGATCTGTCACCACGCCGCCACCTAAATTGATGACCAGGCTGTTGCGATCGCATCCCAGCTCTACCATCGCGCCCCACACTCCCGTGCAGGTGTTGATATTTTTATGTTCCTCGCCGGGTTCAATCTCGATGATCTCGATGCGGGCGGCGGTCTCTAATTGAGCGGCAAAACGTGGGTAACAATGCGTGTGTGTATTCTCGTCTACGATTATGAAGATGCAGCTGGGATTCTTTTCAAGAACAAACTTATTCAGCGCTTGATATGCCGTTGTATTAAAGTGGACGGTGGCGATGGAATTAGTGACTGACTTCATGTTTTTTGTAGAGGTGACTGTGGTTTTTCCGCTTTCGCGAAAGCGTAATAAACAACGCACTCAAACGACTCATAACGGGCTGCCAAATGTAATAGCTATAACGATATAGGCACGGGTATTCAATCTATATTTGTGACATGGTACACAATCCTTTTGACGATACAGAAATCGCGTTTGCCTTGAAATCTGATCGGGATTTAAAGAAATCGCATTTTATCTTTTCCAGTATGGGGAGGCAATGGCTGGTTGATCTGGGTTCACGGGCGACCATGCTGGCGCTCAAACTCAACCTGCCCGTAAAGGGATTGATCAGAAATACCATCTTTGACCAGTTTTGTGGGGGTGTGGATGAAGCAGAATGTATGCCACTGGTGCACAAGATGTATGGCAAGGGCGTGAGCTCGATTCTGGATTATTCTGTAGAGGGAAAGGAAAGCGAGGCAGATTTTGACAGGGTGGTGGGTAAGAAACTAGAGCTAATTGAAGAGGCCTCAAAGCAGGCGGCGTTACCTTTTGAGGTGGTGAAACCCACTGGAATAGGCAGGTTTTTTATTTGGCAAAAAGTATCATCAAAAGAGCAATTAAGTCCAGCAGAAGAAAAGGAGTGGCAACGTATCAAGGATCGCGTCGATAAGCTTTGCAGTGTTGCGGCACAAAAAGATGTTGCTTTATTGTTTGACGGGGAGGAATCATGGATGCAAGACGCGGCAGATGACCTGATCCAGCAGATGATGGCTAAATACAATACTGCCAAAACCGTTGTTTACAACACCATACAATGCTACCGTCACGACAGATACGATTACGTAAAAGAACTCCATGCAGATGCCCTGCAGCAAAATTATCTGGTGGGGATTAAAATCGTGCGTGGTGCCTACATGGAAAAAGAGCGGGAACGCGCTATAAAACATGGATATAAAAGCCCTATTTGCGCTGATAAAGCAGCCTCTGACGCCATGTTCAATAAAGTCATGTACTATGCACTGGAGAACCTGGATGTTTTCAAAATATGTATAGGTACGCACAATGAGGAAAGCACTATTGCGGCGATGGCCTATCTAAGCGAGAAAGACGTCAAGCGTGGGGATGATGACGTGTGGTTTGGCCAATTATATGGCATGAGCGACAACCTGAGCTTTAATCTTGCAGATCAAGGGTATAATACCTTTAAGATCCTGCCTTTTGGCCCTATAAAAGACGTGATGCCTTACTTGATACGCAGGGCGCAGGAGAATACCTCTGTCGCTGGGCAGGTAGGGCGTGAACTGGCGCTGGTAAAACAGGAAATGGCCAGGCGCGGGCTTACTACCTGGGCAAAGAAAGGTGTCCAGCCAGTGACTTGATATTTACACATGTTTTCTTTTTTAGTATAATCACATGTTTATTGTGGAGGGTCGCAATCACTGGTCGCGGAAAAAATTCAGAACCAATTGCGCTTTCAAAAGCTGTGGGACAATTCGAAGACTTAACGCTGTTACCACTTTGGTTAGTGGAATAGAATCGCTAAACAGTTTGTATTAAATAGATGATAATTGAGGAAAATCCTCGGTAAATTCATTGCTGTCAATAGATCATTCAGCGTTGCGTACTTCTTGAACCCACAGGATATTATCACAGTTCTTTACCCATAGGGCAATGTTCTCCATTTCCTCTTTCCCAGAGACAAAGTAGTGCGGGCAGGGAATGGTATCTGTGACTGATTTTGAAAAATCCACGTCCCCGTATTTAAGAATCAACTGAATTGTGAGCGTATCCAGTTCTTTTGTAGCGAGTAACTCCCTGACTTCTGGAGATAATTTGATGGACTTCCTTTTGAAATCTGCCAGCACGCGATCTTGCGGAAACCAGGTGCACTGGGTACGTTTTCCTGTTAAGAAAAAAGCCAGGAAGACCAGGCCTATGGCAAAGCCGCCCATATAATAGCCTAATCGCTGTTTAAAATCCATTCAATCTAAAAAATCAGCAAATTTACATCGCTGTAGGACATGCTGAACCAGTTACCGATGGATTTGTTTGTCAGGATGCCGTGATACATATAAATACCACATTTTAGTCCTTTGTCATTTCTGATCGCATGTTCAATCCCGCCTTGATCTGCAATTCCCAGTAAATAAGGCGTGAAGATATTGCTGAGTGCAATAGACGCCGTACGTGAATACCTGGATGGAATATTGGGCACACAGTAGTGGGTTACACCGTATTTAGTAAATGTGGGTTTATCGTGGGTAGTAATCTCGCTAGTCTCAAAACAACCACCCATATCTATGCTCACATCTATCACGACCGCGCCCTGTTTCATATTCTCTACCATGGTGGTGGTAACTACTACTGGCGCGCGGTTCTCACCGCTCAAGGCGGCAATGGCAACGTCGCAGCGTCGCAGGGCTTTGCTCAGGTATTTAGGTTGAATGGTTGATGTATAGATGGGCGTTCCCACTTTGTTCTGGAGGCGTTTGAGTTTAGAGATTGAATTATCAAAGACCTTTACGTTTGCGCCTAGACCTAGCGCAGTTTTGGCGGCAAATTCACCCACGGTTCCAGCTCCCATAATCACAACATCTACCGGCGGTACGCCCGTAATATTACCAAAAAGCTGTCTAGTACAATTACTACCAGATGACAACAACTCACTGGCAATAAGCACGGCAGCTATTCCTGATATTTCACTCAAAGCGTTAATAGCCGTAAACCTGCCCTCGTCATCCACTATGAACTCATAACCCAAAGCAGTGATTTTTTTATCAGATAGCAGCTGGAAATACTCCTTATCCCTAGTTTTGAGCTGCACCGTACTCATGATGACAGCTTGAGGTTTGATCATCTTGATTTCATCCTTGCTGGGTGGCGCAACCTTTAAAATAATCGGGCAGGAGAATACCTTGCGGGTATCGCCAGTTAGTTCTGCGCCAGCTTTATTATAGTCCTGATCTGTAAAGTTGCTGCCCACACCAGCACCTTTTTCAATTAGCACACGATGACCGTGGGCTGTGATGGCCGCTACTGCGTCTGGGGTAAGACATATGCGCCGTTCCTGATGCATGGTCTCGCGTGGAATCCCCAGCAACATTTCCTGTTTGCTGCGCTTTATCTCCAGTCGTTCTTCCTGTGGCAGTAATTCTTCTTTGGTAAATGGCGACTGGATCTGAGACATATAGTGAGATTGGGTAGTGAATCAAATATAGTCCATGCCGCGCCTATATAGTTGTTAATAGAGTTAGAATGAAACTTATAGGGTTTGTACCAGCCTTGGTAGCTCAATTTATGTACATAACTAATTATAGAGCTGTCTTTATAGAAAAGCTATTGACCGAAATTAGTTATAAGTTGACAAAACCGTAACTTTAGAGAATAAAAAAACCCGGATTCATCACCAGCATCTAATATCTGGGAGAGGAATTACCGGGACAGCAATAAACAAAGATACAACATAATAAATGGATAAAAACTTCTATGAAAAAGTTTTCTCAACCCAGAGGATGGAAAAATACTTTAACAATTATCCAAACAACGATGAAAAAGCATTGCTTCATTATACAGTAAACATAGAACTGTCGGAATCATTTTACTCCATTTTGTCCGTGTTTGAAGTAGCATTAAGAAATAGCTTGAATAGGGAGCTGACTGAACATTTTAGAACTTCTGAATGGTATTTGAAGATTGAAAATATCAACGGCTTGAGAAATCTGAGGAATAGCATAAAAACAGCCAAAAGACACATTGCTAGTCGAAATGAGAACATAACCTCAAATAAAGTAATTGCTGAATTAACTTTAGGTTTTTGGGTTAAACTATTAAATGCTGAATATGAAAGAATACTATGGAAACCTTTACGAAAAGCATTTCCAAACATTCAAAAGAGTGAACGGCAAAGAAATAATGTCTCTGCACCCATAAATAAGATAAGAGATTTTAGAAACAGAGTTTTTCACCACGAGCCTATTTCTTGGCGACTTGATAGATTAGAGGAAACCCACGATAGAATTTTTATGGTAATGCACTGGATTAATGAAGATTTACCTAATTTAGCTAGTACAATTGACAGAGTGCCAAAAGTTTTGGGAAAAGCTAAGAACTTAGGTGTAGGATAAAATTTGGGGCTAATAAACACAATCTAGCAACTAAAATTTCTTACAAAGCGCTTCTTCTAATCTCACTTGGTGCAGTCATTTCGCTGCGCTCGTTGCTCGCAGCAAAGAATCATTTTATAGCTGTTGTTATACAAGATTTTTCAATCTTGATGGAGACCTAAGAAATTAATTTTTCTACGGAATTCTAGCTGGACAAAATGGTTTATGTATACAATTACACAGTTCAATTACCCTAGTTCTTTTTAATATACTCAACCTCTCCTTGATTGCTTAAAAGCGAATTACGTCGTGAGTCTAAACTTGTACAACTATTCTTCTATTCTGATTTTGCCAAACATTCAGTTGTAAACAGGTCGCTCGCAATAACCTTTTTGCTTTCAAGGTCATTCCCATAGATAAAGTCCAGAAACTCCTGAATTATTCTAGGATCGATACTACCCCAATTCTCAGCATTGCCAAATGCATCAACACTCGCTGCCAGTGCTGCCGATAAATCAAGATGCGCATCTGATTGAGGAACGTGACTCTTCAATATTTTCACGGCTTCTGCTGGATTTTCTTTGCAATAGAGAAAGCCTTTTCTAGATGCTTCTATGAAAGCCCGGTAGCTTTCTGAATTTTCCAAAACCTTGCTGGCTCTTGCAGCAATTACTGGTGAGTAGGAGTAGGGAATACCGTAGTCTTCCATTTGGAAATACCTCAGGTTGGTATTTAGGTTATTTGCAGCCACGCCCTCCCAATTCATAAAAACCCACGTTGAGTCAAATTTATTTTCCAGCAACGTATCCCAGATTCCAAGTTTCTCTGGATAAGCGATTTGAATATCTCCTTTGCCGCCGTCGTTTTTAATCATTTGTTTTACGATTCCATCCTCATAACGCGCTTGATAGGAAGCATAGGATTTTCCGTCCAGATCTTTCGGGCTTGTGATGCCGCTGTCTGACTTTACCACGATGGCACTCAGATCTTTTTGTAGTACAGCGGCTATAGCTACCATGTCGCAGGGATTGCTTTTAGTGCGATAGCTTATGATGCTTTCGGTAGGGCAGAGTGCACAATCTGCATCGCCTATTTCTACTTTTTTTGCCGGTGTAACGGCATAGTTATCCATGGATGGATCGATTATGTCCATTTCTACGCCAAAAGCTTTGTAAAAGCCTTTTTCTTGAGCAACATAAAAGCCTATGTGATTGATATTAGGTGTCCAGTCTAGTGCTAGGGTTAGTTTTTTCATTTTCTAAGTGCGTTTAAATTTATTGCTGCAAATTCCTAATTTCAGAAATTTCCATAGTGGTTATTGTTTGATTGATTTCTTTGTTGGACAGACCAGTAACGAGCTTTTTATCGCCAGTCCAGAGCAACGCATCTAGTTCAAAGGCAAGGGCTAGAAATGGTGTATCATTGACGTCGATGTCTTTTAAAACAGAATGAGCATTTTTAAAGGTTGCCGTTTTAACTGATGATATCGGCATAAAACATATCTTCTTAAACAAGATTAATTTTAGCTTCTTAAGTTGATCAACCGTATAGCCTGAAATCTTAATGATTTTTAGTTGATGATTTTCTATTTCCTCAATCAAAAAATCTGGGGCATAAAATGAAAAACACTCATCAGAATTGAGGAGTATATCATTCATTTTACCATCTGGGCTTAACAAGGCGCTGAAAACTATGTTAGTGTCCACGACGACTATCACTTAACAAACTTGTCTTTATTCTTGAGCCACCAGTTTTTTTTGGATTCAGCTGCTAGCTCATCGATATCCTGATCAGTCGCCTTGCTTTGAGAAGAGATTTCCCTGAATTTCAAAAAATCCATGATACGGCGTAATCCCGTGATATCCGTTTTATTTGATACACGTATTAAAATTTCGTCCTTGGTTCGTTCTATTTGCATACCTAAATATATGAAAAATCTACTTTTTAGCTTTTTTAAGATGGCACCTTGGGAATTAATTAATTCCCACTCAAATACTTCTTTGGTGTGGTTCCATATTTCTTTTTGAAGGCACTTATAAAATGACTGCTGGTACTGTAGCCTACATTGAGTCCGGCCTCATTCACGTTGAACTGCCCACTTTCCAGCAACTGGCGAGCGTGTTCCAGTTTGTGATCCAGTGCAAAATTATGCACCGTGTCACCATAGACTTCCTTAAAACCCTGTTTCAGTTTTTTGAGAGATAGGCCTATTTCAGTAGATAGATCCTGTAATGTAGGCGGGCTGGTCATGCGTTCAAGGACAATTTCTTTGGCGCGCCTTATTTTTTGCATGTTTTCTTCATCTGCCAGGAATGGACAAGCGTCCACTGCGCCAGTTTCATCCCGATTAAAGTGTAGCGATAGCAACTCGTAAGTCTTCCCCTTGAAATAAAGCTGGCGTATCGTGTCGTGCAGGCTATAATTCATCAACTGGTGCAGTACGACGCCCATTGCGGGTGTGATACGACCGTCCAGATAATATTTTTTCTCACGGTTTTCTTCACTCAGGAAACCTACTTGATCTGCATCACTTGAGAATAGGGAGTGGAATTTTTTAATGGAAATAAGCACGCTTACCACCCAGCTATCTGGTTTCAGTTTTAGATCCACCGGGAGGTCACGCCCTGGGTTATAGAGCATGTATGACTGCTGGTCGCTGAGTGGCAACGTGTAGCCACCCTCGTTAAAACTAAGCTGCGCCCCACCTTTGATACAATAATGAAATTGCAGATGGGTACGGTCTATTTCATAAAAAATATGCTGTGGTTCACTTTGGTTCTTCATCCTCAGCACCTTGAAACCTGGCTCAACGGTAGTTACACGGGGTGAACCTATAGCGTTATTTTCTGTCATAGAAATTATTTGTAATTACTCTAAATAGTTGTTTGTTACGCTTTCGCGAAAGCGGAATCACTCAAGTAAATCCCTCAAATAAGACTAACTGCCGTAAAGATAGTGCCAAACGTTAAAAATGGAACCTCTAGCGTTATTATCTACGAGTGCATACGTCTAAATTTGCAAGCGAATAAATGACTCCTTGAAGGAAACGCATACATTCTATGTCATTGGGATAAGCTACCGCAAGGCAGATGCCGGCACCCGTGGTAGGTTTGCCCTTTCCCCCGATGCCATTGACAACTTGCTGGCAGACGCGCACCAGAGCAACCAGGAAGGACTGGCCGTAATCTCTACCTGTAATCGTACCGAGGTTTATGGAATCGCGACGCGACCCTGTAGTCTGATGGAATTGCTGTGCAAGCATTGCGAGGGGACGATGGATGAACTGCGACGCATTGCCTATGTGTATGAAAGTGACAAGGCAGTAGATCACCTTTTTAAAGTGGGAACCGGGCTGGATAGTCAGATTTTGGGCGATTTTGAGATTATCGGTCAGTTGAAATTTGCTTTTAAACGTTCCAAAAAATTTGGTCTGGTATCAGCTTACATGGAGCGATTGATCAATTCTGTGATTCAGGCCAGCAAGCGCATCAAGAATGAGACGGATCTCAGTACGGGAGCAACCTCAGTAAGTTTTGCGAGTGTGCAGTACATTCTCAATAACTTCAAGGCTGGTAGCAAGCAGAAGATCCTGCTGTTTGGTACGGGAAAAATAGGGCGTAATACCTGTGAGAACCTCGTTAAACATACCAGCAATAAACAGATTACCCTTATCAACCGTTCCTATGATAAGGCAGAACGCATCGCGGGAAAATTTGATCTGGTGGTAAAGGATTTCAGCCAGCTGGAAGAAGAGATCGCCGCAACCGATATTCTGATCGTAGCCACCGGCGCCGCGCATCCCACCATATCAAAAGAGGTGATCTGCACGCAATCAGCGCTGCTTATCTTAGATCTTTCCATTCCCATGAACGTGGCAGAAAATGTCACCGATCTCGAGAATGTAAAGCTAGTCCACCTAGATGAACTCAGTAAAATGACCAGCCAGACGCTCATGCAGCGCAGGGACTTTATCCCCCAGGCAAAGGAAATTATAGCCTCTATTAAAAAGGAATTCTACCAGTGGCAAGCCTCCAGGCAGTTTGCCCCCACGATGAGTGCGCTTAAAAGCAAGCTCCATCACCTGAAAGATGCAGAATTAAAGAACACACGTAGCAAACTGGATAATCCAGATCAGGCAAACCTGGTTGCAGATCGTATCATACAGAGGATTGCGGGGCACTTTGCAAACCACTTGAGAGACGAGAAAGAGGATACGCAAGAGGCCATCGAGCTGCTCAATAAGGTATTCAAACTACGTGAGGTAAGCTGATTGATCCATTTTTCACTTTTGACAATCAATTCTAAATAAAAAACACCATCGCACCCATACGCATAGGTACCAGAGACTCCCAGCTTGCCATGTGGCAGGCGACCACCATCCAGGCCATGCTGGAAGATCATGGTCATACAACCATTTTGCATCCCGTGAAATCCCAGGGTGACCTGAATCTGGATGAACCGCTTTATGAAATGGGAATTACTGGAATATTTACCAAAACCCTGGACGTAGCCCTCGTAAAAGGTGAGATTGATATCGCAGTCCATAGTCTCAAGGACGTACCTACCCAGCTCCCTAAAGGAATGGTGCAGGCAGCCGTGACTGAAAGAGCGACGCACCGTGATATCCTAGTGCATAAAACCACGTTCAATCCAGATGATGATTGTGTTATTGCGACAGGCAGTTTGCGCCGTAAATCACAGTGGCTCAATATGTATCCACACCATAAAGTCGTCGATCTACGCGGTAACGTTAATACCCGTCTCAGGAAACTGGTGGAGAATACCGACTGGAGCGCCGCTATTTTTGCCAGGGCGGGGCTGGAGCGTATTGATCTACTCCGGCAGCTGGACTCATCAGGATTGGCTTTTGTTAATCTGGACAGCTTTATCCCGGCACCTGCACAGGGCGCGATGATGGTTGCCGCGATGGAAGAAAACACAGAAGTTCTGGAAGCGGTCAACAAGCTAAATGATCCCATCACAGAAAAATGTGTGAATGTGGAACGCCAGTTCCTGCGTGCCCTGGAGGGTGGTTGTACTGCGCCCATAGGTGCGCTGGCGCAGGTCACTGGGAACCGCATGAGTTTTGTAGGCTGTCTAACCAGTCTGGACGGTAGGGAGCGCATCGATACCCGTGGAAATCTAGACAATATTGATGCGATAAGCGGTGATGAGATCTCCGCTTTCGCGAAAGCGCAATCACAAAATATTCTCTCAAATGGAGGGCGGGAAATGATGCAAACCATCAAAGCCGAATTGAATTGATCCGATAGGACATTTCCCCTGCATGGATTATCTTACTTTTAGCCATCCTTTTTAAAAGGCACGATGGCAGATAGCAAAAAAGGTTTTTTTAGGCACCTGAAAGGTGATCTCTTTGGTGGGTTGACCGCAGGTGTGGTGGCGCTGCCGCTGGCGCTGGCTTTTGGCGTGCAATCTGGTATGGGTGCGATAGCTGGTCTATATGGCGCCATGTTCATAGGTTTTGTTGCGTCGTTGCTGGGCGGCACCAATACTCAGATTTCTGGCCCTACCGCGCCCATGACCGCGGTGAGCATGACCATAGTTGCTGGTATCATGCAAGTGTATGACGGCAGCCTAGAACGCGCGTTGCCCGCAATTCTTTCGGTTTTTATTCTGGCTGGTCTTATTCAGGTTTTACTGGGCGTGCTCAAGCTAGGTAAATACATTAAATACATTCCGTATCCCGTTGTTTCTGGGTTTATGACTGGGATAGGAGTGATAATTCTAGTTACACAATTGTTGCCTGCGATAGGTTATTACCCAGATCAGGATTCTGAATTTGTTTCCAGTTTTAATCCGCAGGCGCAGGAAGCTATTTTGCGCGAGGTATTGCAGGAAGCGGCAGATGGCAACTATCTGGATCTGGATGATTTTGCCGAAACCATAGGCCGCAGCGGCAGCCTTACTCCGCTAGAGATCGATGAAGAAAGCAAGGCACTGGCAAAACAATATAGCAGCGGCGTGGTGGGAACTTTAAAAACACTGCCCAGAGCTGTAGGACAGATCAACTGGCTGGAACTAGCGATTGCACTGGCAACAGTGTTTGTAATCCTAGGTTTTAAGCGCATAACTACCTCGATCCCAGCGACTCTCGTTGCGTTGCTGGGAGTGAGCTTACTGGTCTATTTCATAGGATGGGACGTGCGTACCATCGGGGTAATCCCCAGCGGCTTGCCGTTACCGCAATGGGAGGTTTTTACCGCCTTTGACCTCGCAGCTTTCTCTCCGTATATTTTTACCGCTGTGACTCTTGCATTCCTGGGCGCGATCGATTCATTGCTGACCAGCGTAGTAGCTGATAATATGACAAAAACCAGGCACAATCCCAATCGCGAGCTGGTAGGGCAGGGGATAGGTAATTCCATTGCTGGTTTGTTTGGAGGTATTCCGGGTGCGGGAGCGACGATAAGAACCGTCGTAAATATTGAAAACGGCGGTAAGACCCGGCTATCTGGAATGATTGCAGCCGTATTGCTTTTTGTTGTGGTGATGCTGCTGGGTAGTTTTGCAGAGCGTATTCCCAGCGCGGTTCTAGCTGGGATCCTGATTACGGTGGGAATAGGCGTGATGGATTATAAAGGGCTGAAAGCCATCAGGCACATACCTATCAGCGACGTGGTGGTAATGTTTATCGTTTTGCTGCTTACCGTTTCCTGGGATCTGGTACCGGCGGTGGGTGTGGGGCTGGTGATCTCCAGTCTGATCTTCATGAAAAAAATGGGCGACGTCACGGCAGATACCAGCAAGATCATCCGCCTATCAGATTCTGTACTTACTAATCATAAGGACTACTCGCGCATACCGGTGCATTTGCGGGAAGAGGTGTATTTCAAAGAGTTGAAAGGCCCGATTTTCTTTGGTTATACCAGCGAGTTCATGGCGATGAGCAACAACGTGCCGCCAGACGCCACCCACGCGATCATCCGGATGAAGAAAGTTCCTTTTGTGGATCAGTCTGGACTATTTGCTTTTGAAGAGGTGCTGCAAACCCTGGTCGCACGCGGGCTAACGCCTTTACTGGTCAACGTTCAGGAACAGGTGCGCTACCGCATGGAAGCTATTGACATTATTCCAGACCTTGTCCCTGAAGAACATGTTTTTGATAATTATGAGGATTGTCTCGCGTGGATTATTGAGAATGTTGAGGATACGGTATCCCTTTAAACCTAAACCTAAACCTAAACCTAAATTTAAGTTGTAGTGCGCTAGGTGAACTGAATTGAATGCTATAAGTGGATGTGGGAATGGTTGAATTGACTGTTGGGTGATTTTCATTTTAAGTAAATTGTTTTACTATTACGCTTTCGCGAAAGCGGAATAATTCAAACCTGCGTGCATCCTATTATTTTATGTGACTATTTCTGGCAGCTGTAACACAACCACAACGCTATCGTTCATGGGTAAAACCCTATCTTAGCCCTACCAAAAATCTTTATGGAAGAAGTCAAGAAAATTGCCGTTCTGGGCGGCGGGAGCTGGGCGACGGCCATCGTAAAAATGCTGTGCGAAAACCTAGATACCGTTTACTGGTACATGCGCAGCGACTATGCCATTGAGCACATCAAGCGCAACCAGCACAATCCCAACTACCTGAGCGGGATTGAATTTAAGACAGACCAGTTGCATTTATCTAGCAATATCAACGAAATCGTTGACTTGGCAGATATCTGTATTTTTGTCGTTCCCAGCGCTTTTGTCTATAAGGAATTGGAGGCGCTTACCGTACCGCTTAAGGGCAAGACGATTTTTAGTGCTATCAAGGGAATCGTACCTGAAACAGGATTGATCGTGGGCGAGCATTTCAATGAACATTATAACATTGAATTTGAGGATATAGGCGTACTTACAGGACCATGCCACGCAGAAGAGGTCGCACTCGAGCGGCTTTCCTACCTGACCATCGCGTGCAGCGATACAGCAAAGGCAGAGCACCTAGCCAAATATTTGAACAGTGAGTACATCAATTGTAAGATCAGCGATGATATTATAGGTACGGAGTATGCTGCGGTTCTCAAGAACATTTACGCTATTGCAGCAGGAATCGCGCATGGGTTAGGTTATGGTGATAATTTCCAGAGTGTACTCATGAGCAATGCCATACGTGAGATGAAGCGCTTTATTAAAAAAGTTCATAAAATGAAACGCAACATAAACGATAGTGCCTATTTGGGTGATTTGCTGGTAACGGGTTATTCCGGATTTTCACGCAACAGGCAATTCGGTAATATGCTGGCCAAAGGCTATACCGTACGTAGCGCACAACTGGAAATGAGCATGGTGGCAGAGGGTTATTACGCAACTAAAAGCGCTTACAAAATCAATGAGGAAAAAGGAGCGCGTACTCCTATTTTAAACGCGGTTTATAATATCCTCTACAATCAGAAAGACCCTAAAAAGACCTTTGCAAAACTTGCCGATAAATTGGATTAAACAATTCATTTTAATGCATTAATAGCAACTCATCTCAACCTTGCTGGTTTCTAATATTGGAATCCTTTTCAGTAAGATCAATTAAATTAGAACAGACTCAATAAATAAACAAAATTAAATAATACGACACATGTCAGATATAGCAAAAAGCTTTGGAATTGATAAAGCCCTAGAACAATTAGGAGTAAAACAAACTAACCACGGAACCTCTACGGGAAACAAATTTTTTGGTAGCGGCGAGGAAATCACCTCCAGCTCACCGGTAGATGGCGCGGTTATCGCAAAGGTTTCCACTACAACAAAGGATGACTATGCAAAGGTGATGGATGCTGCCACGGCAGCATTTAAAGAGTGGCGAGTAATCCCGGCACCACAACGTGGTGAGATGGTGCGACAATTCGGTAATGAGTTGCGCAGGTTGAAAGAGCCGCTGGGAAAACTGGTTTCTTACGAGATGGGTAAATCCTATCAGGAGGGACTGGGTGAGGTGCAGGAAATGATTGATATATGTGATTTTGCCGTGGGATTATCACGACAGTTACATGGTCTCACCATGCATAGTGAGCGACCAGGTCACCGCATGTACGAGCAGTACCACCCGCTAGGTGTCGTGGGAATCATCAGTGCTTTTAATTTTCCTGTTGCCGTGTGGGCGTGGAATACGGCTCTCGCATGGGCTTGCGGCGACGTTTGTGTATGGAAACCTAGTGAAAAAACACCGCTTACAGGTGTCGCTTGCCAGAACATCATCTCAAAAGTATTGAAAGACAATGATTTGCCAGAGGGAATATCATGTTTAATCAATGGTGACTACAAGGTAGGCGAGATGATGACCAAAGATAAACGCGTCCCGCTGATTAGCGCCACAGGTTCTACCCGCATGGGTAGAATAGTCGCTGCAACCGTGGGTGATCGACTAGGTAAATCCTTGTTAGAGCTAGGGGGGAACAACGCAATTATCGTGACTCCAGATGCAGACGTGAAGATGACCGTGATAGGTGGTGTTTTTGGCGCGGTGGGAACTGCAGGACAGCGTTGTACTTCTACCCGCAGAATAATCATCCACGAGAGCATGTACGACAAAGTAAAAGATGCGATCGTAGATGCCTATGGTCAATTGAAAATAGGAAACCCGCTGGATGAAAAGAATCACGTGGGGCCTCTTATAGATAAAGATGCTGTGAAGGCGTACAACAATGCCCGCGAGCAAGTCGTAAAACAGGGTGGAAAGCTTATCGTGGAAGGCGGTGTGCTGGAAGGATCTGGCTATGAGAGTGGCTGCTATGTAAAACCAGCCATTGCAGAGGCTGAGAATAGCATGGAGATCGTCCAGCATGAGACCTTTGCACCTGTATTGTATTTATTGAAATACAGCGGTGATGTTGAAAATGCCATCGAGATACAGAACGGTGTAGCGCAGGGCTTGTCCAGCGCGATCATGACTAATAACCTACGCGAGGCAGAACGTTTTTTAAGCGCAGCAGGATCTGATTGTGGTATTGCAAATGTCAATATAGGAACCAGCGGTGCAGAGATAGGCGGAGCCTTTGGAGGTGAGAAAGACACTGGTGGTGGTCGCGAGAGCGGTAGCGATGCCTGGAAAAACTACATGCGCCGCCAGACTAATACGATCAACTACACAACTGAGCTACCGCTAGCGCAGGGGATCAAGTTTGATTTGTAGATGAAATTAGTTATGAAAAAAAACCATCTATATAGTTGTGTGCTTGCCTTGCTGGTGGTGTCCTGCGGAACATTTTATAAAGTGATGGGAGGTCTCACTCCGGTGAAAGTTTATACAAACGCAGAGGTACTCTCCAACATTTCTGGTGCTCCCAGTAATGAATTTGTGCTAGATTACGTGCCTATTGCCCCCGATGCAGATGCAATACAAAACCAAGTTTTTGAGGCGTTAGGTCAAGAAAGTTATGTTTACAGCCCCGAAGGATTGATCCTATGTTACAACGGCGATAGTAGTTGTAGTGCCGTAAAACTGCAGGAGATCGCTGAAACTGGGCTTTTGAATAGTTATAAAGACTGCGGGGGGTCAGCGCCGATACCTAGTAGGAAGTATATATATGTAGACAGCCTTTTAAAGCACTACCGGCCGTTATCAAAAAAACACCAAAAAGCTGACTCAGTTTATACCATTGTTACTTTCTGGAACACTGATATTGAAAAGAAGCAAATGGAAGAAAATTGGAATAATCTTTATAATTCCTTCAACACTGACAAAATGCCTAGATTTATAAGGATCTGGACAGATCTCAATGCTGATTGGGGTTTAAAAGCAGGCGCAAAGGTGGGTTTCAAAGTCCGGATGATTAAGGGAGAAGAGAAAGGCGCGAGCATAGAACTCAAGGAATTACCCTATACAGATTGATGGCAACACAAGTATTTTGTACATTTTCATGGGTACTGCTGCAAAGATCAAGAGATTGTTTTTTAGGTTGCCTCATTTCAATTATTGAACTGAAGACGTGAAATAGAGTATCAGAGCACCAATAATTACGGCTGCCGCTACCGCCAGAAAAATTTTCCAGAACGAGTACGGTCTGTCACCGTGAATCTTACTGGTCTGGCCATTGATAAAAAAATTGAATAGCTTGCCATTGAAATTATATGAGCTGATATAGACAGGCAATAGTATGTGTTTGAATGTTTCATTCTTTAGAGAGGAATCAAGCGTATCAATTTCTTGCACATCACCACCTATATCCCGTCTCGCCCAGTTATGCGCGATATCGGTTGCTTTTTCTTGAGCGCCACCATGACCATCTTTAAGTGAAACTGTATATTTCTCCGTCACATAACCGGCTAGAAATCTGCTGTCGTAGTTTTTCAATTCTTTCAATTGCCAGTGAGCAATTTGCTGTGGAATTCTGCGCCCCGTCTGTCTGGATGCCCTTATCAGCGTATCATCTATAAAGCCCTCAACGGTTCCATGTGCAGCATGCCACCTTGTATGTCGTTCCTGAACCCTGCGTTTGTTTTTTCCAGAGCCCACGGTTTTTGTGGTATAATAATATTCACCTCTTTTTCCTGCATAGGTCGCTTTGAGTTGGGCATCAAATGTCCAGTAGGGTAGGTATAGGCCTTTAGTATTTTCAGGGCTTATGGTTGCTCGCTGTAAATTGTTGGGTGCCCACCATAATCCATGTACCCACTTTTTGAAGATTTGGTGGGCTTTATTTTGGTCTATCTTAAATGGCACGACCGCTCCCGGTGGAATCCATTCTTCTACACTTGCCTCTTCAAGAATGAGTGGGGTCGTACAATAGACGCAATGCAATGATTTGTAATTCTCTTCTATATGTTGCTTTGCACCACAATTATTACAAGTCAGCATGCTGATTTGCGTAGAATGCGCCTGGTTACCTATGGAATCAAGATAGGGCTGTAATTCCTTTTCCTCAAAAGGTTGCTGTGGTCTTTCAATCGTTTCCTGATAATGGCAATAATCACAGGTGATGGTATCTGTACCTGGCGCGTAGGTAAGTTCTGCACCGCAGTTGATGCACGATTTTTTACGCTGGACACGGCTGGAAGAAGTTTCCAAAATAAATTACCTTACGTATTAAGATTGAGGAATGGGTGGAGGAGTATTTCCACCTAAAAAAGCTTTTAGCTCTTCTATTTCTTTAAGAGCTTTCCATTCTTGCATTCCTTGCTTCCATATCAAGCTTTCCTTGTTGATCGTGCGGCTGGCAAAAAATGATTGCAGTTGCTGATAACTCACTGGTCCTGATTGTGAACCATTGACCACATAAAAGTATTGAATCGCCTGTGGAATAGGCGGCGGTGCTGCAGGACTCTGAGCAGGGCTACCCGCATTTGCATTCTGCTGGCTATGGTGTGGATTCATCATCTGACCCATCTGTTGTGCCATGACAAATCCCATTCCCATTCCCATACCCGCGCCGGCGGTACCGCCCTGATTG
This sequence comes from uncultured Flavobacteriaceae bacterium, assembly GCA_963740155.1. Taxonomy (GTDB): domain Bacteria; phylum Bacteroidota; class Bacteroidia; order Flavobacteriales; family Flavobacteriaceae; genus Nonlabens. Next base: position 838,026 of record CAVUDE010000007.1, read on the forward strand.
TTTGCGGCTGCTTCAATTGCCTTAGCGGTTTTAAAGCGAGTGAGTTTATCCAGATCAATTTTATCAATCCTACTGTATTCAAAGATCTCTTTTTTAAGATCTTCTGGCATGGACACATTCTCTATGTAAAATCGTTCCAGCGATATTCCTACGCCTTTGAATTCAGGTTGCATCACGTTACGGCAGGTCTCAGAAAGTTCACTTGTATTTGCCGCATACAACTCAATGGGAAGATTTGCCTCGCCCACGGTATCTGTAAAGCGTGTCGCAATTAGACTCTTGAGATGCTCGTTGATCTCAAAATTTGTAAAGTTGTTATCTGTCCCTACAATATCGATGATGAATTTCCCGGCATCAGCTATTTTAAACGCATAGGTGCCGAATGCTCTTATTTCCACAAGGCCAAATCGCTCATCACTCAAGGTGATCGGGTTTTTTGTGCCCCACTTCTCATCTGTAAACAGATGCGTGTTGACAAAATATACCTCTGCTTTAAATGGGGAATTGAATCCATATTTCCATCCTTTGAGGGTGGATAGAATGGGTAGGTTTTGCGTGGTCAGATCATAGGTGCCAGGTGTAAACACGTCTGCCAGCTGCCCCTCATTGATAAACACAGCTGTTTGTCCCTCACGCACGATCAGCTTTGCCCCATTCTTGATCTCATTCTGGTAGCGCTCAAAGCGGTGTGCAATCGTATCATCCGTGTAGTCCAGCCACTCAACGATATCAATGAACTCGTTGCTTAGTTTCTCTTTAATCTTGTCAAATAATCCCATGAGTCACAATAGATTTTATACTATTTATCAACCAATTTCGCATAAATCACACTTTCTTAGCTCTCACTTAATGCGATCCTCTCGCTGAGCTCGTAGGTCGTAAGAAAAAATACTTCCGTAGCCACGGCTATGCAAGAATTTTTTGCCTCGATTGAGAACTCATAAGTCAAGATTTTATACAAATATCAGTCAACAAATAGTATTATTGGTTGTTGAAGATACTGTTTGTTACGCTTTCGCGAAAGCGGAACTCCCCCAAAACAAAAAAAGGCCACCAAAACGGTGACCTTTCTCATTGAAATTGTGACTAGACTAATTCTTGACTAGTCGCTGGCTAATTTCATTATTGATACGCACCAGATAGATTCCAGCGCTGAGATTTTCCAATCCGTAGCTGCGTTGTGCAGAATCATAAAGCTTAACGCGCTGTCCAGTCATGCTGTAGATTTCTACAGTCTCCACATCACCACTGATGCTGAATGATTGTGTAGCAGGATTAGGATAGATAGTGAAATCACTCTGAACCGCAGAAACATCATCACTAGATAGAGGTGTAGCGAGCGCCTGGGTGGTATACAAGCGATATTCACCTGGCCCTAGCGTTATAGGCATGCTACTGGCGTTTGTGACATTCATAGTCGCATTAGCGTTGAAGTAGTCATACCATGTTCCCGTCTGGGTAAAAGTAGTATTGATGGTCTGATTAACCACATCAAAATTTGCTACTACGACAGCGTCAAAAACAGGCCCATCCAGCCATATCTGCTTTTGTAGTGAACTTACATTCAGGTTATTGTTCTCTGAATTGAATGTGTCTGGATACAACGTCTTAAAATTGATGAAAGTCGCTGTGGTACGGTAAAGATCCATGCGATCCTGATCTGTATCATAACCTAGCGTCCATGGAATGGGCTTGCGGCCTGTACGACCATTCTGATCTATGTCTATTTCATATCCCAGTTCGCCAAATTGCCATAGCATTTTAGGTCCTGGAATACTGTATAGTATAGCAGCGATAGCCTCTTGTCGCTCTAGAGCGGTATCCAGGTCTTTAACGTCATAGCCTGGCGCCTGGCTTGAGTTACCAAAGGCCAATGTCTCAAACATCTGTCGTTGTTCATCATGACTTTCTGCATAAGCTACCAGGTGTTTGTCATTAAAGTTACGAGAGGTGTGGTAGGTTCTAAAAACATTTTCATTTGAATTAAATCCTAGTGCGTTTTGTTTGTATTGATCAAACATTTTACCCCACAGCATAAATCCAGCATTTGCAAGATCCCGCTCTTCATTAGCGCCTCCTAGATGTTCAAGAATCATATAAACATCAGATCCAAAATCAGGATTGTTCCAGATGTTATCTTTATAGTCATTCAATCTAGCGATACGTGCCGGATCATAAGAATCCCAAAGCGATTGGTTACCTAGAGAGTTACGTTGCGTAAATCCTTTAGATAGGTCAAATCTGAAACCATCAATACGATATTCTTCTAGGAAATGCTCCATTGTTTGCTTTACATATTCTTGTGTGAACACACTATCGTGATTAAAGTCATCGCCTACGTTGAATGGATGACGCGCTGTAACGTTCAAATAAGGGTTATTAGAAGCAGGGCGGAAGTTAGCTTGATCCCACCACATCTGGTTCAGAGGACTCTGGCTGTATGCGTGATTGTAAACAATATCCAGAATTACCGCTATTCCTTTAGAATGGCATAGATCAACTAGTTCCTTAAACTTTTCTGGCGTGCCGTAAGCTTTATCCAATGCACCGTGTAGCTTGGGATTATAACCCCAGCTATCAGTTCCCTCAAACTCGTTTAACGGCATAAATTCAAGGGCGTTAATACCCAGCTCTTCAAGGTAATCCATACGGTCAATAATTGCCTGGTAGCTATCGCCTTCTGAAAAATCACGTGGTAGAATTTCATAGATGACCAGATTTTCCTGATCAGGTCGCACAAAATTGCTTGTAGTCCAGTTGTACGGAGTTTTTTGATATGTATAAATAGTTACGTCGCCTGTTGTTTCTGAAGATGGATAAGTAGGTAGGTTAGGGTAATTTCCAGGCTTAATGAATTGGTCATTACCTGGATCCAGAATCTGCTGGCTGAACGGATCAGCCACCTTGATATCAAAATCAACGACGTACTGATACATGATCATATCACCTGCGTTGAACATAGTGTTAGGCAAGGTGATCCAGAAGTAATCGCCATCACGAGTCATCTGGTAGTTTGCATCTAGTGACCAGTTGTTGAAATTACCTACTAGATTTACATCAGTTTTTCCAGGCGCCGCCAGAATGAATGTTACAGAACCATCATTATTTTCATTGATTCCGTTTTTCAATCCTGTAGGACGTGGACCAGTTGGGGTTGTTCCAGGGACAAAAACATTTACGTCGTCAGAAGCTGTTTGTGTTCCATCATCTGCTAGAATGCTTATCAAGTAATTCCCAGAGGATGGAAATGTATAACTGGCGCTAATATTATCGTCAGTAGCTGTCGCGATACTTGAGCCATTAACAGACAGGTCTAAGCTTGTACTGAATGAGCTCACAGCATCGATGGTTATACTCTGGCCTACAGAAAATATATCATTGCTACTTGGATTAGTAATTACTGCGTTCAGACCTGGTGCAAAAACGGGAATGTATTCATCTGGTCTAATTTGCTCTGTTCCAGCAGCATTGCGCACTACAATAGTGATATGGGTGATAGTTCCACTGGTTATACCGTAGTATGCATTAATACTCATGCCTAAGTCTAGCTCATAAATATTAGGCGATACCTGGGTAAAAGTGATGTCAGAGCCAGTAGTCGCCCACGCTGCCTTGACATTTGTCCAGTTCATGCCGTCAAAAGTCACACCTGTGTGTGCATATAGGGTCTGTGTTGTGTTTTCAAAAACAGTCCCAGTTGCATCAAACTGAATCGTAACCTGATCTGTTTGAGTAGCCGTAGCCGGGATAATGGAACTGTGTGGATTTTGCGCTTTCGCGAAAGCGGAATAAAACAACACAATAAGAAATGGTAGAATTCTTTTCATAACATTGTTTTTAGTGAAAAAAAAAGGGCTGCGTGAACAGCCCTTTATCAAATTAATTCAAATTATATACTAGTCAACGTGTAAGTGTAATTTCTAGGAACGCTTAGGTCAAGTTCTGCCCTGTAACGTCCGGCAGTATCTTGTGTAAGATTACCACCCTGGAATTCAAGAACCCCTTCAGTATCACTAGCACCTAGATCTTGAGTTCTGTTCCACTCTTGAGCACGGAATTTGAAATCCTCGGCACGCATCATTAATTCCACACTCCATTTTTTGGTGTTTTGGTCATAAGTCATATCGAGCTCGTCGTTCCATCCTGGTGGATTACCAGGTTCAGTTGCTGCACCAATAATTCCCCACACGCGCTGGCTTATCTCATAAGTCGCATCACTGTCATCACCGTCCCCATCAGGGTCCGTATTTACTGAAATGTAATAATAACCTGGTCCAGGAGCAGTAAGGTTGTTACCAGCAGATAAGGATATTGCACCACCACCAGCGTCACCGTATGCATTATCAAAATTTTGCTCTCTGGTAAATTTGAATTCTGGAGATGCTACATTCATAAATACAAATCCTTCAAATTCAGTAGAACCAAATTCAACAGCTTCAAGATATGGAGTTTCTGGATCATCTGGTGTCCAGTCTGCGCCGTATCCACTTGCTGCTGCATAATTACCAGGAACCCACAGTCTAGGGCTATCTGTTGTGTAAGGAGTAACAGTAATGACGATCGCCTCACTTTCAATAGCTTCCATGGTCGCGTCTGCAGTTGTTGCAACTACTCTCATAGCAATCGTACCTTCAGAAAATGGTACTATACCTAATTCTTGAGCTAACTCATTAAGTTGCTCAACAGATAAATCTGTACTTGTTTCGTTTGTAGTCGTAACAGAGTCGCATCTTCAAAATTAGAAGGGTCCATTGCTTGCTTCAACAGTGTATAACTTACAGAAATAGGAGTTGAAAAATTAATCGGCGTCCACGTTAAACGTTCTGCAAGATTGTCTTTTGTATCAAAAGTTAGAATGTAAGATCCAGCAGCACTAGAAGTGATTATTAGCTCACCTTGTGGCTGATCGATAAATAGCTCTTCATCGTCTTCGCTACACGACCAGGTCGCTACAGCTAAAAAAGCAAAAAGTAAAATGGAAAACTTTTTCATGATTAATTTATTATTAAGATTAGTATCCAGGATTCTGGACAAGATTAGAATTTAGATTAAGTTCTGTAAGAGGAATAGGATACAGATTCCTGAAGGCAGGAGTCGTTGTTCCATTAGGAACGTTTCCTTTCCACTCCCAGATTCCACGAGTCAGAAAACTGTCCAAAACGGATAAGGTCCTGACGCCTATGCATCTCCCAGTGCAATTCCCGTGCCCTTTCGTCTAGAATGAAATCTAAATTGAGATCTGAGGTCTCAATATCATCGTCGTCATCATCAAATGCTCTCTGGCGTAATTCATTGATATAGTCTACAGCAGTATTCATATCCCCGCCTGCACCTCGTACGACACACTCTGCATACATAAGGTACGCATCTGCGAGTCTGTACACTGGTAAGTCAGCATCTACGAAAGTGGGATTGATTCTGGGTTCCCGTTACTATCAATGTTTTGGAATTTCACGATGGCAAATCCATCATTAAAAGTTCCCTACGTCGCTTATGCTTTTGCTTTGTCCTTGCGTAAAGAAATTTTCTCTACCATCTTCAGAATCTTGCTCGTTTTCAAAAAGTTCTACAAACTCTGGTGTTGTCCTTATACCTCCCCAGCCACCGTCGAGACCGTACTCGTCAGCTTCCATGGCACCACCTACAGGAGCATGAGCCAGGAAAGTGGTTCCGCCAAAGTTTGAGTATTATCACCATCAAAATTTAATGTCCAGATAAACTCTGCATTCTGCACCGTTGCTGTCATTATCTGCAACGGAATGAGTTTAGATAAGGAAGTGAGGTGTCGATCGAATAACCTTGTCCTATTACCTCTATTAGTATATTCTAATGCATCAGCATATCTAGCAGTTCCCGTATATACTTCTGCATTAAGATAAATTTTTGCAAGTGTCATTTGAACAACACCTTCACTTACACGACCATACTCACCGCGACCAGATTGTACAAACTTTCTATGGCTTTAAGCTCCCCTCAATATAATCAAACAGATCGCTTCGAGATATACTATCTGGTAATTCTGACGAATCAGAAGTCTCAGTAACAAATGGCATAGTTCCAAACAAGTCCATACCGTGGTAATAAGACAAAGCTCTAAAGAATCTAGCCTCTGCACGATATGTACGAACTATATCAGCTTCAGCAGGGGCTAATACTGCAAGGATTCATCGCCGATTGACGTATGAAGTCGTTTGTCAGCGCGACTTGGTAGCTCAATCTAGCAAACATTGCGGCAATAAATTCGTTTTCCGGCGTCCAGTTTTGCCAGTGAAGATCTTTTATCGTACCGTCATTCCAGGCGATGATTGCCTCGTCTGATGAAAGTTGCTGTAAGTTTCCAGTAGAGGCGATTGTAATTTGAAAAACCACCGTCAATACCCTGTATATCAGCAGCACCATCACCCCTTGTTGACCACCTACGGTCAGAGCCGGCATAAAGTTTTGCCCATCTTCCCTGAAAATCTTCTAGTGAATCTGGAATTGTATCACCTGAGGTGGTACCCTCTGGTTCTACGTCTAAAGTCTCTTCACAGGCTACAAAAAGTGTAGCAGCTAGAAACAGCGTAAAAATTGATTTATATATCCTCATTGTTGAAAAGGGTTTTAGAATTGAAAGTCTAGTCCAAAAACCACGCCACGACTGCGTGGGAAAATTGCTCCATCTACACCACCGGCAATTTCTGGGTCTAAGCCACTGATAGTCAGTAATTACAAATAGATTTTCACCTGTTACAGAAGCTCTCACGTTCACTTTTGTCTCCACCAAAGGTGTAACCTAACGATAAATTGTTTAATCTGATAAAATCCGAACTTTCCACGTACTCGCTAGAGAAAAGCAGTGGTAGCGGCGCACTCTGGAATCGTCCTGTAAAATACCATCAGTTGAATTATTCAAGGAATGGTGTCGCATTTTCTGTAATGGCATCAATGTTTTCCCGTGACCAGCGCGTACATTGTTATAGTTGTAACCACCCACTTGACCAGTGAGGACAAAGCTCATGTCAAACTCCTTGTAGTTCAAGTTTGAAGAGAATCCAAAGAATGCATCTGGATTACCTTTTTTATACCGTGACTCTGTCTTCACTATTGATCACGTTATCCCCATTGCGATCTACAAACACACCGTCCAGAGGTTGTCCATCTGCCCCGTAAACCTGGCGGTAAACATTAAATGCTGTAGGGTCAGAACCTATCGCCCATTCTTGAATAAAGTTGTTGAAACCAGCTCCACCTATGGGTGATTGAGGTACGGGTTGATCGTTATCACCCAGAGATAGGTCTGTAATCTCAATTTCCTGAAAAGTCACGTTACCTGCTACTGACCAGTTAAAGTCAGCACCTCTGAAGATATCCAGACTCCGCATCAGTCTCTATACCTCTACTGCGAGTAGCACCCACATTTTGCAGGGCAAAGTTACCAAGTGACCCAGCTGGAAGAGGACCGAATTGCAGCAAATCTTCTGTATCTCTAGTATAAACATTCACAGATGTAGTTAATCTATCATCAAAGAATCCTAGATCTGCACCCACATTGTATTGATAGGTCTCTTCCCATTTTAAATCAGTAGTAAGCTCAGGACGTAATGTATTAAAGAATTGATTTCCTATTTGCACTTGTGCCTGTTGATTACTTGGGGTTACACGCTGGATAAACAGAAAAGTCTGAACCTATTTCCTGCTGTCCAGTTACACCATATCCACCACGCAATTTCAATTGACTGATAAAGCCACTGTCCTGAATGAAATCAAGATTCGTTAATTTCAGAGCAGCACTAGCAGATCCAAAGGTTCCCCATCGATTGTCTGGTGAGAATCTAGAAGTTCCATCTCGGGAAACGCATACCAGAAATTACTAATAAGTCCTTGATATCAAAGAAGTCGCTCTCGCATAAACCGAAATCAGTATGTTTTCATTGAATGCTTCAAAAGGATCAACTTCTGCACCTTGATTATCTCTTGAGAAAGCTTGTGCCTCTCTTCTAAAACCTTGATAGCTGGAACCTATTGTTATCTCTATGTGTGTCAAGACTTTCAAAATACTTCTTGTAGTCAAATCTTCCATTAATTGCTGGTTGATTCTATATCCATCAGAACTGCGTAAATCTTAAGCCCCTGTAAAGTACCATCACATTAATGCAGAGTTGCTGGTCTATCTGAAAATTCATTCAAATTCATTGTAGTCTATACCAGCAATACCAGTGAATGTTAGTCCATCAATTCCAGGAATCTTATATTCTGCTTGAAAGTCGATCTGATTTGATTGTTGTCAATTTCTGAGCATTCAGGCTGTTCAAGAGATCCTACTGGGTTTCTAGGCGCTAGGGGGTCAACATCCCCATCGTTCTGTAAATATTCAAACAAACCTCTGGACCATTGCGTCAAAACTGGTTGAGTAGGGTCAAAATCTAGTGCCGCATTAATGGCTCCCGTGATCTGCAAAGTCTAATTCTCTTCAAGCGCACCTTGAACTGTAAGAGTTAATTTCAAATCGTTATTCAGAGCTTTTTGAATCAAGCTTGCGTTTAATACTTGCACGCTCGTAACCAGAGGTTCTCAGAGTACCATTCTGGTTTGTGTAGGCTAAGATTGGTGCGCAATGCCGTGTTTTCCCATCCTTTAGCAATGGTGAATTATGGATGGCCTGAGTAGCAGTTTGGTAGATTTCATCTTGCCAGTCAGTATTTGCATTACCTAGAAGTGAAGCATCATACGTCTGTTTTCAGCAGTTTCCCAGGATCTCCAATTCGGTAACAATCACCCTAAATTGATCTCCAGTAAGCACGTCCACCTCATCTGCATTTCTGTTAATGGCAAATTGAACATTGTATCCTACGGACAGATTCGCTGCTTAGTTTTCCTTTTTTGGTAGTGATCAATAATCACACCATTTGATGCACGATTACCGTAAATCGCCGTGGCACTTGCATCCTTTAGAATCGTAAAGGTTTCGATTTCGGCAGGGTTAATGGTGTTCAGATTTGCATTTGTAGCATCTAGCGGGATACCATCAACAACATAGAGCGGATCTGCATTGGCACTCAAGGTAGATCCTGCACGCACTCTAATGCGTGGTCCCGCGCCAGGCTGTCCAGTTGGTGCCGTTACCTGTACACCAGCCGCTTTACCTGCAAGTAAGTGTCCAGGTGATACAATAGCACCTTTGTTAAATTCCTCGTCAGTTATGGTTGTTTGTGCTGCAGTAACATTCTCTTTTGTTGTAGAACCATAGCCTATCAACACGATCGTATCCAGCTCACTCGCATCCTCTGCGAGGGTGGCGTTAATGGTCGTTTGCCCGTCAAAGGCGATTTCCTGTGTCTGGTATCCCAGGTAGGAAATCACGATAATCTGGTTGAGCTCCACATTGTTGAGAACATATTTCCCATCAAAGTCAGTGGAAGTACCGTTAGTCGTATTCTTCACCACGACAGATGCACCCAGAATAGGCAATCCATCAGGGTCTGTTACCGTACCTGTGACGGTTCCCTGCGCCCACATGATGAGTGGCAGTAGAAAGAGCCAAAGGAATAAATGTAGTTTGCGATTCATTAATAGAAGTTTAGTTTGTTGATTAAATGCATCTTCTTCTCACACAAATGCAAACTTATGTCAAGAGAATGTTAAGGGAACCTTTTGTGGAATTCTAATTGCGAAAACGTTTTCGGTGTTTTTTCGGTAGATTGTCGTTAATTTAGCTTTCGCGAAAGCGGAATAATCAACAGCCCACTCAATCCTATATAGCTAGTTATATGAAACTGACCCTTAAACAGATAGCCAAAGATCTGAATGTCTCCATTTCAACAGTTTCCAAAGCCTTGCGGGACTCTTATGAGATCAGTGAGGAGACGCGTGAGAAGATAAAAAAGTATGCAAAAGAGAAAAATTATCGCCCCAACAGTATCGCGCTGAGTCTCAAAAACCAAAAAACGAAAAAAATAGGTATCGTGATCCCAGAGATCGTACACCACTTTTTTGCGACAGTTATATTAGGAGTGGAGCGGGTGGCAAACGAGAAAGGTTATCAGGTGATTATCACCATGTCTGGCGAGTCCTTTGATAAGGAGGTCGTTAATATGGAGATGCTGGCAAATGGCAGTATCGATGGATTTATCGTAAGCCTGTCCAAGGAAACCATGGAAAAAAACGATTATCACCACTTGCGAGAGGCGGTGAATCAGGGGATGCCCATCGTCATGTTTGATAGGGTTTCTAACGATATTGCCTGTGATAAGATCGTCATCGACGATGTGGACGCCGCGGGTCGAGCGCACAGAGTTTCTCTTGCGCAAGGGACGTAAGAATCTGGGGATGATCTCTACCGTGGACTATGTAAGCGTGGGTCGCATGCGTACCCAGGGCTTTTGCCAGGCGTTGCAGCAACGGGGGATGGAATGCCAGGACAAACAAATCCTTAAAATCGAGGATGCCGATAATTGCGACGCGGCAATCGAAAACTTTCTCGAAAAAAACAACTTTGACGCTGTTCTAGCGGTGAATGAGCTTTTTGCGGTGACTGCCAGCAAGATTCTACAACGCAGGGGCAAAAAGATACCGGACGATGTCGCAATCATCGCATTTACAGATGGGCTGATCTCAAAGTACGCCAGCCCCACCTTAACAACTATAGGTCAGAAAGGTGAGGAAATGGGCGGTATTGCCGCGGCAAAGCTCATTGAACGACTGGAAAACAAGATGCTGGAAACCGATAGCTACGAAACCGTTATCGTAAAAACCTCGCTGGTAGAAAGAGAGTCAACCCCTTAAAATTTCTATATTTACATGCTTTTTGTAAGTAAACTACTTACAAATTTTGCCACAACTTATCTTCTTCACACACATGAGTTTTGGTAAGTCATAAGGCTTATCGTCATTAAAACAAACGATATGCAAAAGCCTAAGTTAGGTTTCTGGAATATCTGGAACATGAGTTTCGGGTTTCTGGGTATACAGTTCGGGTTTGCCCTGCAGGGTTCTACCATGTCACGGATTTTTGAGACACTGGGTGCATCAAAAGATGATATTCCACTTATTGTGGATTGCTGCGCCGCTGGCCGGGTTGATAGTCCAGCCCATCATAGGCTATATGAGCGATAATACCTGGCACAAAACGTTGGGTCGCCGTAGGCCTTTTTTTCTGGTAGGGGCCATATTAAGTTCTATTGCTTTACTCCTTATGCCGTATTCATCTGCTGTGTGGATGGCCGCGGGATTGTTGCTGGTGCTGGATGCTTCCATCAATATTTCCATGGAACCTTTCCGTGCACTTGTAGCAGATAAGTTGCCAGAATCACAGCGCAGTTATGGATTTGTCGTGCAAACCCTTATTATAGGTGTGGGTACGTGGATCGCCAGCAACCTGCCTAAATGGGTCAACAATGGCCTGGATATCTCAAACGAGGCAGCACCTGGTGTGGTTCCTGATTCTGTCAAAGTTGCTTTTGGCGTAGGGGCTTTTGTTTTCATCACTTCCATTCTAGTCACCATATTTTCAACAAAGGAATATTCTCCCGATGAGATGAAAGCCTTTGGTGAGGGTCACGAGCAGGATGATAAAGGGATGTGGGCAACGATTATGGGAACGTATAAACTCATGCCGGATATTATGAAGAAACTGGGTGTTGTGCAGTTCTTTTCATGGTTTGCTTTTTTTGCCATGTGGACACTAGCAAATCCCGCGCTAACCAGTCATATATATAACGCACCAAAACCAGACGTCAACGAGTACGCACAGCTGGATGATGACGGCAAGGCCTTGCTGGATGCAGATAGAGTCGTGTTGTTCTTAAGTGATCAAAGCGAGGCAGAATATAAGCAGCTGGATAAGGATTATAACGAGGCATCAGATGACGTAGGGTCTAAAATGGGTATCTACGGTCTGTCTTCCATGGCCTTTGCCTTACTACTCACGTTTTACACCGCCAGTCGTGGGATCAATCGCAAGTATGTGCACATGTTCAGCCTTATATGCGGTGGTGCTGGATTTATATATATGTTCTATAGCCCAGGGCAGCCTGATAATCTGTACACTTCATTTGCATTGATAGGTATAGCCTGGGGAAGTATTCTATCCATGCCCTATGCAATGCTCTCTAGTTCTGTAGATCCCGCAAAAATGGGATTGATGATGGGTGTATTCAACATGTTTATTGTGATTCCACAAATAATTGCTGCCGTAGGCGGTGTGGTGTTCCTGCAGAACTTAATCGGTGAAGAATCCATCCATGCCATGACGGTTGCAGGGATATTTCTCTTTTTGGCAGCTATTTCTAACCTATTGATCACGGACAAGGGTGCCATCATGGATAAACCTGTAGTAGCATGAAAAAAGCATTCATATTTGACTTAGACGGAGTGATCGTGGATACGGCCAAATTTCACTTTATCGCCTGGCAACGACTAGCAGCCTCACTAGGCATAGATTTTACAGAGGAAGAAAACGAACAGCTCAAAGGCGTGTCCAGGGTAAACTCGCTCAAAAAAATTCTGGAATGGGGAAACAAATCAATCTCTGATGAAGTATTCCAGTCCAAAATGGATCAGAAAAACGAAGAATACTTAGGACTGATCAAAACACTCAACGTTGACGATATACTTCCCGGTGTTCACGATTTTCTACTGGAACTCAGGTCTCAAAAACTACCTATTGCGTTAGGCAGTGCAAGTAAGAATGCAAGGACTATTCTAGAAAAATTGGGCATTAGTTATCTGTTTGACGTTATCGTGGATGGAACTAATGTGACAAAAGCAAAACCAGATCCAGAAGTGTTTACAAATGCAGCAGATCAGCTGGGCGTGGATTACAAGTACTGCATCGTTTTTGAAGATAGTGTTGCTGGTGTTCAGGCCGCAAATACCGCAGGAATGTATTCCGTAGGGCTGGGCGAGCAAAAGAACTTACACAAGGCAAAAGAGGTGTTTGACACCTTTAAAGAAATGCCGGAAGATTACATAAATATTTTATTGAACAAATAAGAATGAACCAGGAATATATAGTGCCAGATGCTTGGTCTATCATAGAAGAAAACTGGGATCCATCACTGGTAAAATCCAGTGAAAGCCTCTTTTCTATAGGTAACGGTGCCATGGGGCAGCGAGCCAATTCTGAAGAAACATATACCGGCGATACCTTTCAGGGTAGCTACATTGCGGGAGTATATTACCCAGACAAAACCCGTGTGGGCTGGTGGAAAAACGGTTACCCAGAGTACTTTGCCAAAGTTCTTAACGCGCCTAATTTTATAGGGATCAATGTACTGATTAATGGTGTCGAGCTGGATCTCGCTCAAGCGAAAACGATTAAAAACTACCGCCGTGAACTCAACATGAAAGAGGGATGGTATGAGCGCAGCTTTGAGGCGCAACTGCAAAATGGCGATGCGGTAAAAGTAAACGCACGCAGGTTTTTAAGTCTCGATATGGACGAGCTGGGTGTGATCCATTATTCGTTAACTGCGGTTTCAGGCAATCTTAAGATTGAATTCCGTCCTTATTTGGATGGTGGGATTAGCAATGAGGATTCCAACTGGGACGACGCGTTCTGGGCGATTGATGAAATACAAAACAAAGGCTCACGCTCCTACATCCATAGCCACACAAACAAAACTGAATTTCATGTAGCGACTTACATGGAATCCACTTTGTGGAAAGACGGCAAGAAGCTAGCCACGGCAGAGCTACACGGTAAAGATGATCGTTGCATCACACATACAGTTTCTCATGATCTCGCTCAGGGCGAAAGCGTAACTTTATTAAAGTACGCAGGTTATGTTTCCAGCCTCAACCACAATAGAGACAGGTTGATCCATGCTGCAGATGCTGTGCTGGACAAAGCTCAGCAAAAAGGCTACGACCAGCTGCTTGCAGATCAGAAGAATGCCTGGCGGTCTATCTGGGACATGGCAGATATTACCATCGATGGTGATCTTAAAGCGCAGCAAGGAATCAGGTTCAATATCTTCCAGCTGAATCAAACGTATTTAGGTAAAGACTCTAGGTTAAATATAGGCCCTAAAGGTTTCACTGGAGAAAAATACGGCGGGTCTACCTACTGGGATACAGAAGCCTATTGTATTCCGTTTTATATGGCGACCAAGGATCAGACCGTTGCACGTAACTTATTAAAATACCGTTACGATCAATTGGACAAAGCCATTGAAAATGCTCAGAAGCTAGGCTTTACAAATGGTGCTGCACTCTATCCCATGGTCACCATGAACGGTGAGGAAAGCCATAACGAATGGGAGATCACCTTTGAAGAAATCCACCGCAACGGCGCGATGGTTTTTGCAATCTATAACTATTTGCGCTACACCGGCGATTATAGCTACATTCCTGAAATGGGATTAGAAGTAATGATTGCTATCGCAAGATTCTGGCATCAGCGGGCTAATCTATCCCATCGTGCAAATAACTATATGATACTTGGCGTCACTGGTCCCAATGAATATGAGAACAACGTAAATAATAACTGGTACACAAACTATCTAGCGCAGTGGTGTATAAAATTTACGGTTGAGCAACTTAATAAAGTCAAAGAGGGCTATAGCTCTGACCACGATCGAATCATGGGTAAAACAAACTTATCTGATGGTGAGATTGCTGCGTGGCTTGAAGTGGCAAACAACATGTATTTGCCTTACGATGAGAAGCTAGGCGTTTTCTTGCAGCAGGACGGATTCTTGGACAAAGAAATCATCCCGGTTTCCCAACTGTCACAAGAAAACCGACCCATCAACCAGAAGTGGTCATGGGATCGCATCTTACGCAGCTGTTATATAAAACAGGCTGACGTTTTACAAGGGTTCTATTTCTTTGAAGATCATTTTTCTAGAGAAGAGTTAGAAAAGCATTTTGATTTTTACGAGCCACTTACGGTACATGAAAGTTCGCTCTCCCCATGCGTGCACAGCATTCAGGCGGCAAAACTTGACCGTATGGAACAGGCCTATGATTTCTATCTCAGGACCAGCCGTCTGGATCTAGATGATTACAATAAAGAAGTAGAAGAGGGCTGCCACATTACCAGTATGGCTGGAACCTGGATGAGCATTGTAGAAGGATTTGGTGGACTGCAGATCGTGGATGACAAACCTAGTTTCACGACTAAACTGCCGCAAAACTGGAACGCATTCAGTTTCAAGATCAATTTCAGGAACCAGGTATTAAAAGTTGAGGTGAGTAAGGATAAAACTTTAGTCACCGTTGAAAGTGGTACAGAATTGCAAGAAGTTATAATTAACGGTCAGGTACGAAAGCTAGAACCCGAAATGGTAAAACATTAGGGCGCACGCCACGCGCCCTACCGCAGGGGTGCTTCCAATCGTCCGATGTTGAAAAATCCGAAAATGTAGGGGCGCTTCGCAAGCGCCCAAAACCCGAAATGAAATATGGATGAGGATGCCAGTGGGCGCTTCGCAAGTGCCCACTGAAAAAAAGATTATCAAAAATCGTATCTTGTGCCTAAAGAGTCTGTTATGAGTATTGAGGAAAAGAGAAAGAACGTTATCCATAAGATCAGTACCTTAAGTGATGAGAACCTGCTTGATCAAATTATAGATCAATTGGAAGAACCTGGTTCTAGCTATATGATCAAAGTACCACCAGCATACACACGTGAAAACGTTGAAGCGGCTTTACTAGAGGCGCAAGCTGATATCGAGGCAGGTAGAATGCACTCAATAGAGGAAGTTGCGAAAGAATTAGGAGTTGAATTACCAAATTAATTTCACTGATAGAGCAAAAAAGGATGCTGTCATCATTACTCAATTCTATGATTCGGCTTACGAGGTAGGTGCGTATGATAGGATTATAGCACAACTTTTTTCTAAAATTTCAGAGTTGAAAACCTATCCTCATCGCGGTAAAATGGAAAACTACAGTAATCACCTTCTGCAGGAACGAAGGTCTATCATTATCAAAAACCTAAAAGTATTTTATACTATCGATGAGCCTAATAAGGTTGTAGAAATAAACTCAATTTTTGACACAAGGCGCAATCCAGATGATTTCACTCTGTAGCCTCACATGGCTCGACAATCAAATAAGTTGCCCAATGTTGAATCATAAAAGATCAGATCACAAACAAACTTGACAATTTGAATAATCTTTAAAGACTAAACCCAGAGACCAACCGCATTGATATAGGATTAAAAGCACACGGAAATTATTCGTTTAGTAAATAACAGTATCGTTTAAAGCGCAACTAACTGAATTATCATATTAACATCAACATATCAATTCTGCCGCTGTTCCATTCCATCAGCCTTTACCCAAACGAATCTACTTAACTCGATAGCTAACGTATAAGCAGATTACTTGGCAGGATGCACAGAAAAACAATCGAAGTAACAAACAACTAGATTTGAGATTAGAGTTTTATGAATTACAAAGTTTTACTTCTTATTAGTTTCTTCGCTTTCGCGAAAGCGTATCCACAACAATTACCTGAACTGGAGTTACCCTTGGAGCGCATTGAACCGCCATTCTGGTGGGCTGATATGGAGCACGATGAGATCGAGATACTTTTTTACGGGAAGAACATTGCTACTTATGACCAGGTAGAAAGCAACCTGACCATTGAAAAAATCAGGAAGACAGAAAATCCCAACTACCTGTTTGTTACCATCAGTACAGAGATTGAACCTAATCGATACTATATCAATCTATGTACTCAGGATTGTGATGAGGGAGAATCTATCCCTGTGGTTTACGACATCCTACCACGTGAAGCAAGATCTAGAGAGAGGAAAGGCTTTGATTCCAGCGATGTGATCTACCTACTCATGCCAGACCGTTTTGCGAATGGCAATTTAGAAAACGACAGCGTTGATGGTCTTGCAGAAAAAGCAAACCGAGCGCTCAAAGGCGGTCGCCATGGTGGTGATATTCAGGGAATCATTGATCACATCGATTATATACATGATCTAGGTGCCACAGCTTTATGGAGCACACCTCTTCTGGAAGATAATGACGCTCGCTATTCTTATCACACCTATGCACAAAGTGATTTGTATAAAATTGATCCCCGCTATGGTACAAATGAAGATTACAAGCGCCTCGCAGAAGAGCTGCATAAAAAAGACATGCACCTTATCATGGATTATGTCACAAACCATTGGGGCGCGACCCACTGGATGATGCAGGACTTACCCACTCCGGATTGGATTCATCAGTTTGATGATAATAAGGGAAAAGATTTTCCGGTGGCTGGCTATGCAAATTCTACCTACAGGCAAACGACGCAGATGGATCCCAATGTGAGCGATTACGATATGCGTTATGCAGAAATGGGGTGGTTTGTAAGCAGTATGCCAGATATCAATCAAGGCAATGATCTCGCCCTCAACTACCTGATCCAGAACACAATCTGGTGGATTGAGTACGCCGGCCTGGACGGGCTGCGGGTGGACACCTATTCGTATAATGAGAAAGAAGGTATTGCCACCTGGACTAAGGCGGTTATGAACGAGTACCCTAATTTCAACATCGTAGGTGAAACATGGATGCATGATCAGGCGCAGATCGCGTACTGGCAGAAAGATTCACCGCTCGCAGCTATCCAAAATTACAATACCGGCCTCCCCAGTGTGATGGATTTCACCCTGCACGATGCCATCATGGTCGCTTTCAAGGAAACTGACCAGCAGTGGGATAAGGGTATGATAAGGGTCTATGAGAACTTTGTCAATGATTTTCTCTACACAGACATCAATAATATTCTTGTTTTTGCAGGCAATCACGATACCAATAGAATCAATGGCAACGCCTTGCTAGACGGTAATCTCGCTGATTACAAGCTGGCTATGACATTAATATTTACTACCCGCGGTATTCCCCAGATCTATTATGGTGATGAGATAGGCATGGGCGGCAACCGCGATACAGACGGCGATGGCGATATACGCCGCGATTTCCCCGGTGGCTGGCAGGGCGATCAGATAAATGCCTTTACTGATCCCACAGGAAAGCAGAAAGCTTATCAGGATTTCACGCGCAAGCTGCTCAATTTCAGGAAAGGCAAGCCCGTTATTCACACCGGTGAGCTGCTGCACTACGTACCGCAAGAAAATTGTTATGTCTATTTCAGGCACGATGATAAAAGTCGTTTGATGATGGTCATAAACAATAATACTGAAGCTCAAACCCTAGATTTGAAGAGATTCTCTCAAGGTCTGGACGGTCGCACTACTGGACATGAAATTATTACTGGGCAAACCCTGGATTTGAAGAATGAATTGAAGGTCAATGGGAAGACCAGTATGATAATTGATCTTGATTGATATGGTATTTAAGAATTTGATTTATGTTGTTTTGTGTTTCGCTTTCGCGAAAGCGTGGTCATCACCAGTAATAACAACGACCACTTTACTAAAAACTAGTAAAGCTCATTTATACTTCCAGCATCCACAAACCGCAAAATTAAAATCCTCAAAAAAAGCGGAGGTCAAGGTCTATCAGGCGAAAGAGATGGAAGTGGTCGATTTACGATCCCGAGCGAGGGAACTTACGGCACTAGACGGTGACGCCTTATTAATTGATCAATCATCCAGGCGATATATAAGCCACGAATTATTAGGAGACGGCTCGCTTAAAGTGCTGGTAAGTGATGGCAGCTATTACTTTGCTATGTTTGATGAGCAGATCATCCAGACCACTTTTATCCCCACGGGAGAGGAAGATGATCTTGAAATCAGCTCTCATGCCGTTGTCCTGGAACCCGATAACTCCCTAGCCGAATACGAGGACTACAAGCCGTATATCAATTATGGCACTGCGCAGCTCCAGATACAGATCAGTAAAAAACCATTTTCCCTTAATTTCCAAAAGTCCGGTAGCCACATCCTACAGGAAGCCAGAGGCTACGTAAAAAACGATAGTCTGGAAACCTATCAGTTATCCATCAAACCAGATGAAATTCTCTATGGCGGTGGTGCGCGAGCACTGGGCATGAATAGGCGCGGGAATAGGTTGCAACTCTATAATCGCGCGCATTACGGGTATGAGACCAGATCAGAACTGATGAATTATACCTTGCCCATCGTTATTTCTTCAAAAGGTTACATGGTGCATTTTGATAACGCACCGATTGGATTTCTAGATTTGGACAGCCGCGCTGATAATTCCATCACCTACGAGACGATAACTGGGGTCATGCGCTATCAAGTTATTGGAGGGGAAACTTTAAGGGAAGTCACCGAAAATTATTTGCAGTTTACGGGTACACAACCCATGTTGCCGCGCTGGGCGCTGGGTAATTTTGCCAGCCGTTTTGGGTATCATTCTCAGCAAGAGGTGGAGGAGACCATTGCTGCATTTAAGAAAGAGGAAATCCCGGTAGATGCGGTAATACTTGATTTATACTGGTTTGGTAAAGAAATGAAAGGAACCATGGGCAACCTCAAGTTCCATCGGGATTCTTTTCCAGAGCCTGTAAAAATGATCAAGCGTCTCCAGGATCAGAATGTAGAAACCATTCTGATCACGGAGCCTTTTATTCTAGACACGTCAGACAGGTGGCAGGAAGCGGTGGATGCGGGCATTCTAGCTACAGATCGGCAGGATAAGCCTTTTACGTACGACTTTTATTTTGGTCATACTGGGTTGATTGATATCTACAGTGACAAAGGTGAAACCTGGTTTAAGAATATTTATACTGATCTATCTGCGATGGGCGTTAATGGTTTTTGGGGCGATCTGGGTGAACCAGAAGTTCACCCCAGCGAGCTCTTCCACGCAACAGGCACAGCGGACGAAGTTCACAATATTTACGGCCATGATTGGGCGCGCCTGGTTTACGAGGCAAGTATTGAAGCACAGCCAGAAAAGAGGCCATTTATTCTCATGCGCGCGGGCTATTCAGGGAGCCAGCGTTATGGTATGGTACCATGGAGTGGCGACGTTAATCGTACCTGGGGCGGTTTACAATCCCAAGTAGAGATTGCCCTGCAAATGGGGATGCAGGGACTGGCTTATATGCATAGTGATCTAGGCGGTTTTGCTGGGGCTAATCTGGATGATGAACTATATGTGCGCTGGTTGCAATACGGGGTTTTCCAGCCTATATATCGCCCACATGCGCAAGAAGAAGTTCCCAGCGAACCAGTGTTCAGAAGTGAGCGGGCAAAAAAACTAGCCAAAAAAGCAATTGAGTTGCGCTACAGCATGCTCCCCTACAATTACACGCTCATGCATGAGAATAGCCAGAAAGGCACACCCCTCATGCGTCCGGTATTTTTTATGCCAGGGAATGCAGATAGACTTGATGAAAAGGACTCCTATTTATGGGGTGCCGATTTCTTTGTACATCCAGTCGTTGAACAGGCTGCAGAATCGGTTCAAGTCGATTTACCTAAGGGTTCTGATTGGTTTGATTTTTACAATGGTAAGCAGTATTCTGCGGGGGCGCAGATACAATACAATCTGTCAGATGATTACATACCCACTTTTGTAAGAGCAGGTGCATGGATTCCCATGGCTGGCGGTCTCAATTCCACTAAGGCTTACGATAACAACGAGTTTCAGCTGCATTATTATCATGCTGCCGGGGTCAACTCTTCCACAGGGAAACAATATCAGGATGATGGTTCCAGACTTGCTTATGAAGAGGGACGTTATGAGAATTTGAATTATTCCCCTTACGTGAAAGGAAACAGTCTCCACATTAAGTTGCAGGCAGAGTTGGGTAATGACTTTGAGTCCAGTGAAAAAAGGATCGAGCTGATCGTTCACAACCTAGAAACTACACCCAAGAAAATACGTGGGATAAAAGGGGATAGCTGGAAGTATGACGCTCAAAAAAAGCAATTAGTTATCGATTTGCTTTGGGATACCTCAAGTGATAAGAAAATCGACATAAAGCTCAAAAAATGAAAAATATCCTGACCACCGCGGGTGTTGTTCTACTAATTCTAGCCATTCTGATAACGTATCTGGGATTGCAAAGGGAGAACCTATTTAATCCGCCAGTCATTACTGGTCTGGGATTTCTGATGATAGCGGGTGTGTTTGTGGCTTTTAGGCGCAGGATGTAACAACAACCATAAGGGCGCTTGCGTAGCACCCCAACAACCGTAAGGGCGCTTCGCAAGCGCCCATTAAAAAAAAGAAATGAAAAAGACTTTA
Source organism: uncultured Flavobacteriaceae bacterium (assembly GCA_963740155.1). GTDB lineage: Bacteria > Bacteroidota > Bacteroidia > Flavobacteriales > Flavobacteriaceae > Nonlabens. The sequence continues at coordinate 859,146 of CAVUDE010000007.1, forward strand.
TACTTAGTTACCACACTCTGCCTGGCTCTTATAGCTTGCCAAGAGAGCAAGAAAAGCACCAATCAAGAATCAACCGAACAAGAGAACCAAGTGACAAGAGAAACAACCAGACCAGAAAAAAAGAAAGTAGTCTATCAAGTTTTTACCAGACTCTTTGGCAATACAAACACGACCAATAAACCATGGGGAACGCTAGAGGAAAATGGGGTAGGGAAGTTTGCCGATTTTACGGATCAGGCGCTTAAAGAAATCAAAGATCTGGGTGTTACCCATATCTGGTACACAGGAGTGCCGCATCACGATGTAATAACAGATTATACTGGATACGGTATTTCCAGTGATGATCCAGACGTGGTCAAGGGACGTGCGGGATCACCTTATGCGGTAAAAGATTATTACAATGTCAATCCAGACCTAGCGGTAGATGTGGACAATCGTCTAGCCGAGTTTGAGGCATTGATCCAGCGATCGCATGATGCAGGATTAAAAGTGATTATTGATATCGTACCTAACCACGTTGCCAGAAATTATCAAAGCCTGACTAATCCAGAGGGAGTAACCGATTTTGGCGCAGAGGACGATACTGAAATTATTTGGCATAAGGATAATAATTTTTATTACAATCCGGGAGAGGACTTTGAAGTTCCGGAATGGAAAAATGGATATAAGCCTTTAAACGGCGAGAAAACGGCAGATGGAAAATTTGTCGAAAGCCCCGCAAAATGGACAGGCAATGGCTCCCGCGCATCCCGTCCAGATATGAACGACTGGTATGAAACCGTAAAAGTCAATTATGGTGTGAGTCCAGATGGTGAAAAAGACTTTGCTGAAATACCTGAGGGATTTGACAACCAGCCTTATAAAGAGCATTTTGAATTTTGGAAAAATAAGGATGTGCCTAGCTCATGGAATAAGTTCAAGGATATTGCATTGTACTGGACAGAAAAAGGGGTGGACGGGTTCCGTTATGATATGGCAGAAATGGTGCCAGTGGAATTCTGGAGTTATATGAACAGCAACATTAAAATGCAAAACCCAGATGCCTTTCTACTGGCCGAGGTGTATAATCCCAGCCTATATCGCGAGTATATCAAGAAAGGGAAAATGGATTATCTGTATGATAAAGTTCAATTGTACGATACGATCAGAAATGTCATGCAACGTGGTGGTAAGACAGACAATATTCCGCCCATACAGGAAGACCTTGCCGATATAGAGCACCACATGCTGCACTTTCTAGAAAACCATGATGAGCAACGTATTGCCAGTACGGGCTTTGCGGGTGATGCCAGAATGGGAAAGCCAGCGATGGTGGTAAGTGCAACGATCAGTACTGCGCCTACGATGATTTATTTCGGTCAGGAGTTAGGTGAAAAAGCAGAGGAAGATCTAGGTTTTGGCGATCCTACACGCACCACGATCTTTGATTATGGCAGCGTTCCCAGCTACGTACGCTGGGTAAATGACAAAAAGTTTGATGGTGGCAAATCCACAGCAGAGGAAAAACAACTACGCGACTTCTACAAACGCTTACTCAATTTTACGCTAGAGAGTCCTGCATTGATGGGTGAATACAAAGACATTCACCAATACAATCGCGAGAATACAGCGTATTATGGAGACGATGTCCTGAGTTTTGTCCGCTGGAGCGATGATCAGAAGTTGGTTGTTATTTCAAATTTCAGTAAAGAGCAACGTGGTTTTGAGCTGAAAGTTCCACGAGAAATCATCAATTCATGGAGTCTTGAAGATGGAAGTTACACGATGACGGATCAACTCTATGGTGAAACTACCGTACAGATGATAGTTAGGGATGGCGCCGGTGAGATGCGGGTGGATCTGGATGGTCTGGAATCGTTTATTCTGGCGCTGAAGGATTAACTGCGGGTTCTGAAAAATTCGTTTGTGCAAATTTTACGATCCAGACATCTTTCTGTTTTTTAAAATAGCGGCTACCGGCAAAACCTGTCAGGCCGCTGGATAATCCTACTAGCATATAGAAGATACCGTAGGTATTAGGTATGTCTAGCATTGCGGGTAATCGCGTGAACAATTCTGCAGTAAAAGCACAATATAGACCTATCACGCTCCAGTACATCCATGAGAGATGCGCCACTACTGGCTGTTTGAACCAGCTAGTGTATAATGGCAGCATCCCCAGCAGTAAAGTTATCGTGCTTACGGCGGCAAAGAAATGGAGAATCCCTAGCGAGCCATGAACCCGGTAGATCATAAATGACGTCACGCAAACCGTGATCATGGAAAGACCGTAAACGCGGCCTATCAACTTATGCACTCTTGAACCCTTATACATAAAAAGGATCATCGATCCACAAATTAGTGCTATGATCGCAGCGATAAAATGAACCCATCCAGTTATATCGTGTGGCATTTTATTTTAAAAATACTTGGAATGATTCCGCGCGCTCAAAATAGAATTTCTGGATTGTTGAATTAATTGACTGAATCGTGGGTGATCATGGAGACGATGATTATTCCGCTTTCGCGAAAGCGTAAAAACAACACGCCGATAGGTCTCAGTATTTACATTATTATGCATTGCATTTAAAACAGAGAGGCTAGTTTGATAACCTTAAGATAAGGTCGAGGGAGATAGAGTGGGGTAATTTTCATCCATCTAAAAAACTATCCCGATGAAAAAACTTTTACTTTTTATGATGTTCATGCTCGCTTCTTATACGCAAGCCCAATTGAGTGCTCCAGGTGATATGGCATTTACCGCTTTTAACGCAGATGCAAATGATGATTTTGCTGTTGTCACCTTTGTGGACATCCCTGCAAATTCAATAGTCTATTTTAGTGATAAGGAATGGACTGGAACCAGTTTCAACTCTGGCGAGGAATCCTGGGAATGGCAAACTGGCGCAGCAATGATAGCCGCGGGTACGGTGATCGTTTTTAGTGATATAAGTGATTCGACTCGCGGTGTCACATTTGGCAGCTATGTGGGAACGCCTGGTGGTGTTTCTGCTTCTGCAGAAGCGATTTTTGCTTATTTAGGAACTGATGTAGATACACCTACAACGTTTCTAGCTGCGGTCGCAAACGACTCCAGCGCTTATGGAACCTTCAGTGGTACAGGCCTCGCAGAAGGTCTTACCGCGATTACCTATCCTGCTAGTACAGATATTGCTGCTTACAACGGTACTCGCAGCGGCCTGGATCAGGGTGGTTTTCAAGTAGCCCTGAATGATGCCGCCAATTATGATTTCCAAGCTGGCGGGGGTGATCAGAGCAATGACATGACGGCACCGGATCTTCCCTTTGACACCACGGTTTTCACCATTTCTACCACTGATGTTACTCCACCTATTTTAACAGGTGCAATCGCTCAGGATCAAAATACAATCGCTTTGAACGTTTCTGAAGAATTGACAAATGGGTCTGCTACAAATCTTGCCAATTTTACCATTAACCCATCGGTCGCTATTAATACTATCACGTATGATAGCACGACAAACACCATTATTTTAAATCACGCCGGATTTATACTGGGAGTGGCATACACAGTTACTGTTACTGGGCTTGAGGATTTAAACAGTAATGTCCAGACCACGGCTTTTATAAGCGATCCTTTATATTTTAATGATACGGCCAGCGGCCTAGTAATTTCTGAAATCATGTATAATCCGCCGGGAAGCGTGGATGATGATGACCTTGAATTTATAGAGATCTACAACAATACGACCACACCTATCGAGCTGGGTGGACTGGTACTGGCAGATGAAGGTAATTTTTCATTTACAATGCCAGAGCAAACACTAAACAGCAACGCTGTCGTACTGGTCGCCTCAAACGCCAGCTTTGCAGACAACTTTTACAATGCCATATTTCTAGATTTGAATTTGTCACAGACTAATGTTTTTGGCAATGGTGGCGAGCAGCTTTCTATTACAAATACCATAGGTGCAATCATCTTTGAGGTGGATTACGACGATGCCTCACCATGGCCTACTGATGCAGATGGTACAGATGGTGAGGGCGCATCTATCGAGTTGCAGGATCCCAACATAAGCGCAAATGACGGTTCAAACTGGTCAGTAGCGACTAATCTGGTGGGGCAGAGTGAGATGATCGATGTATTTGCCAGCGCGGGCAGTTTTACACCTAACGTGCGCACGGTGCCCGTTGTAAGTTTTGTGACTGACCAGATATTTGTGAGCGAGGCAACAGTGGTTGAAACCATCATTGTAGAGATAGATGCGTTACCTGCTTCAGGAACGACTGTAACAGTGGACATTCTGCCAGTAGTAGGTTCAACCGCCCAAAACAATGTGGATTATACACTGGCAAGCAATACGGTAACCTTTGATAGTAATAGCTCTTTGACCCAGACTATTGCAGTTGCAACAATCAATAATCCCAGTCCAGGTGTGGATAGATTTGCAGCTTTAAGACTGGATAATGCCACAAATGCCACCATCAGTTCTCTAGACACGACCGTTTTATACATTCAGGAACAAAACTTTGATGTGCCCGCAGGGGCTAATGCTATCAATATGTCATTGTTGACCAGCTACCCGGTACCTGGTACAAGTCCTGGTGCAGAGATTGTTGCCCACGACCCAGCCTCCCAGCGACTTTTTGTGATGAATTCTGAAAACGGTCAGCTGGAGGTTCTTGATTTCTCTGCACCAGCAAACATTTCTGCACTTGCGCCCATTGACCTGACCTTAAATACCATAGGTGTTCAAGCAGGTGATCAGGTAGAGGGGACAAGCGTGGCGGTAGGCAATGGAATTGTAGCTGCTGTTACCTATCGAGTAGAAGATGGTGCCGGCAATGAATTATTCCAGGCAGGTACGCTCGCACTTTACGATGCTGCAACAAGCAATTTTATAGCTGCTGTAGAAATAGGGATTCTGCCAGATATGGTAGGTTTTACTCCAGATGGCTTAAAAATACTAGTTGCAAATGAAGGCCAGCCCAGCGATGATTACCTTACGGATCCAGAAGGAAGCGTAAGTGTAATCACCCTACCCGCTGTAATCGCAAACCTCACACAGGCAGATGTTGCCACGATAGACTTTACTGGATTCAATAGCCAGCAGGCTGCGCTGGAAGCTAGCGGGGTGCGCATCTTCGGTCCCGGCGCAACTGTTGCGCAAGACGTGGAACCAGAGTTCATCACTTTTAGTGACGACTCACAGTTTGCCTGGGTTTCCCTACAGGAAAACAATGCCATGGCCAGAATGGATCTGAATACCAATACTATTACAGACATTTTTGCTTTTGGAACAAAGGATTATAGCCTCACGCAAAACGCACTGGCTGTAAACAATCAACTGGATGAGCCATTTATTGCCAACTGGCCTATTTTAGGATTCTACCAGCCAGATGCCATGGCCTATTACAGCGCAGGTGGTTCAAATTATATTGTCACTGCAAACGAGGGCGATGCCCGTGTTTATGGAGGCTTTTCAGAAGAAGAAAGAGCAGGTGACTCATCCTACCAGTTAGACCCTGTCGCTTTTCCTAACGCTGATCTTATACAGTCAGATGGATTGCTCAACAGGATCAATGTGACCACCGCAAACGGCGATACGGACAATGATGGCGATTTTGATGAGATCTATGTATATGGTGGGCGCAGCTTCAGCATATTTAATGCAGATACTGGTGCGCTGGTCTATGATTCTGGAAATGACTTTGAGTTGATTACGCTATTTGATCCCGTTTATGGTGATATTTTCAACGCCAGCAATTCTAACAATACTCCCCAAAACCGCAGTGATGACAAGGGTCCAGAACCAGAAGGGGTCATCGTTCAAGAGATCAATGGCGTGCCACATGCTTTTATAGGTCTGGAGCGCATAGGCGGTATTATGGTGTATGATATTTCAGATCCTGTCAATCCTGTTTTTGTCACCTATCAGAATAATCGCAATGCGGTTCCCGGTGCCGCTGAATCTGGTGATCTAGGACCAGAAGGTCTGACCTATGTAAGCGCAAATGACAACAGCACGGGAACCGGGCTGCTGGTCGTATCTAACGAGGTGAGTGCAACGGTGTCCGTTTACTCGATAGGTGCAGATGTAGCAAGTGTGCAAAGTGTAGAGGATAAGGAAATCACGCTATACCCAAATCCTGTAGCTGCCGGTAATCCAGCTATTTTCAGCCAGCCGCTGGACTATACAGCCTACGATCTGGGTGGTCGCAAACTGGAATCCCGGGAGAATGCAGCTTTTGTCAACACTAGTGGATGGCAATCGGGAATCTATTTAATCAAAACTACAGGTCAGACCTTTAAGCTGATTGTCGAGTAGATTTATTTTTGGATTATTTGACAAAAAGCACCTGAATTTGTTCAGGTGTTTTTTTGCTTATATAAAGTATGGGTGATGTTTTGTAGTACGCTTTCGCGAAAGCGTAACAACCTATACCTTTATCCATTCAATTCCCACACATGATACGATCAACTCTTGCTCTAGCATGCTTCCTGATGCTCACAAGCTGTAATGAACTCCCAGAAAAACGGCTGTCTGAAGCAGATGTAGATGCTACCCATGAGCGATACAAGCCTATAGATGATGAGGTGGTTGAATCTGCCGTGATCTATGAGGCAAACATACGCCAGTACTCGCCAGAGGGTACGCTGGATGCATTCACGCAGGACATCCCACAATTAAAGGATCTGGGTGTGAAGATTATCTGGGTCATGCCACCTTATCCCATTTCAGAAAAACGCCGCAAGGCCACAGCTGCCCTCATGGTGGAGGATATCGCAGATGAGGAAGAACGTAAAAAGTATCTGGGCAGCTATTATGCCGTGGCAGATTACACGGATATCAATCCAGAATTTGGTACTAAGGAAGATTTTGACGAGCTCGTAGAAATGGCGCATGCAAATGGAATGTATGTTATCATGGACTGGGTGGCAAACCATACTGGCTGGGACAATAAGTGGATTGATGAGCATCCAGAATACTACACCATGGATCAGGATAGCACCATCATCCACCCCGCTGGAACTGATTGGACAGACACTGCAGACCTGAATTACGACAATCCAGAATTGCGCAATGCCATGCGTGACGCAATGAGGTACTGGGTGGAGGAACATGATGTAGACGGCTTTAGATGTGATGTCGCGCACATGGTGCCCACAGATTTCTGGAACAACACGGTCAGGCAGCTGGAAGAGATCAAACCACTTTTTATGCTGGCAGAAAGTGAGGAGAAAGAACTTTTCTACGATGCATTTGACATGGGCTACAACTGGGAGGGCCACAGTATCATGAACCGGCTGGCTGCGGGTAAGGCTACCGCTAGGGACTGGCAGGCTTATATGGCACGCAACCGTGATAACTACCAGCAGGACGATATTCTGATGAACTTTGTCACAAACCATGACGAGAATAGCTGGAACGGCACCGTGCGGGAACGCATGGGCGATAGGGTAGAGGCGCTTACCGTCTTTAGTTATGTGCTACCCGGCATGCCCCTCATCTATTCCGGGCAGGAATACGGGCTGGATCACAGGCTCAAGTTTTTTGAAAAGGACAGTATTCCAAAAACCAAGGGAAAAACCTATAAACTCCTAGAGTTACTGGGGAAATTGAAGAACCACAATCCAGCTCTACACGGTGGCAAGGACGCCGCAGATTACAGGGAACTGGACGTGGACGATAGATTGCTTGCCTTTAAGCGCACAGATGAAAACCACGAGGTCTATTACCTGGCAAACCTGACTGATGAACCCATCAAGACCAGAATCCCGGGAATTTCTGGGGCGGTAAAGGATCTCATACGCGGCACGGAGGCAAACCTCACGGTAAATGTGGAAATCACGATCCACCCAAATGAATATCGCCTACTGGAAAAAGAATTATAGCAGGTCAGTCCATGGATTTTCTACCGCCGGATCTGGATAAATATATCGTGCACCACTCGCAAAATGAGCCTGGGCTGTTGCGGGAACTCACCCGCGAGACCTATCAAAAAGTCCTACAGCCCATCATGCTTTCTGGCGCCTATCAGGGACGTGTATTGAGTATGATATCCCATCTATGCCGGCCACAACGCATTCTGGAAATTGGGACTTTTACAGGATATTCTGCGCTGTGCCTGGCAGAGGGCATGCCACCTGGTGGCGAGCTGGTGACCGTGGATATCAATGAAGAGCTGGAGGAGATGGTGGGGGGATATTTTTCCCGCTTTCGCGAAAGCGTAAACAACAACATCACTTTCCACCAGAAAATCGGTAATGCAGTAGATATCATCCCTGATCTGTATGGCAATTTTGACTTAGTTTTTATTGACGCTGATAAGCCCAATTATGTGAACTACTTCCACCTGATTATGGAAAAAGTGAATCCGGGCGCGCTGATTGTTTCAGATAATGTGTTGTGGCACGGCAAGGTGGTGGAGCAAGTAGATGAGAAAGACATCTCAACCCAAGTGTTGCTAGAATACAACCAGCTGCTTAATGAAGACCCGCGATTGCAAACCATCGTGCTGCCGATTAGAGATGGCCTGACGTTGAGCCGCGTACTTTAAAGAGTAGGATTAGCCTATAAAAAACATATCCCAGTAAAAGACCTACCAGCATTCCTACAGTAACATCTGCCGGGTAATGTACACCTACAAAAATTCGGGAAAATGCAAAAAGGATTGGCCAAACATAAATCAAACACACCCATTTTGTAGCCTTGTGATTTCTAAGCAGTAATACCACAAAAGTGGTAACGGCAAAGCTTACCGCGCTATGACCAGACCAGAAGCTGAAGTTTTCCGGACGCTGCAATATTCTGATGCTGTCCATGAGCAGCGGCTCGTTGTTAGGCCTTAGCCTGGCAAAAAGCTCTTTGACAATGTTTGTGAGATAGAGGGTTGAGAAAGCAACGATAAATATTCCTGCGGCACCTGCAAGATTGCGGTATTTAGGAACGATTTTAATGACTAGAAATACAAGTAAGAGATAAAGCGGGATCCAGTTGCGGACTTCTGTGACAAATAACCAGAATCCGTTCAGGTCATCAATTCCCAGTCCATTGAGAAAACGGAAAGCCTGCCTGTCCAGCTCGACGATCTTTTCCCACATCTAGGGTCGTTTACGTTTTATGGAACCAGTTTCTTCAATCTGATCCTTTACCTCCTCGATCTGCTTTGAAATTTCTTTTACGTCCTCAGAAATACCGTGCTGATCCGCACTTTTACTGATTTCGTTTTTAATATCGTCTGTAGCATTGCGCACAGTGGTCATCGCGCGTGCGATACCTCTGGCAATTTCTGGGAGTTTATCAGATCCAAAAACCAAAATCACCACCAGGCCCACAATCATAAGCTCTGGAGTACTGATAAAAAGCGGCAAGTGAAACATGTGACAAAGATACGATAGTGCTGTATCGCTGCGGTAATTTAGAAACGTAAGCGGTAGTTAAATACTACACGGTTTGTGGTGGTAGTTGCGCCCTGGGCAACAACAGAAGTTCGTTCTGTGACAAGGTCATTTTCAGTCACGTATGTAAAGTCTGCCTGTCGCACGATAAGATCAGTACCCGTAATACGCTGGGTGATGGTTTCACTCGTTGCCGTGTAAAATGAGTTGGGTAAAAACGTCTCAAAAACGATAAACCTGATGATATCATTCATATCCACAAAAGGATTGATCAGAAAATTATGCTCTCTAGTTACAAATCTTTCTAAAGTGTTGTTACTGATAAAATCCTCTCGTGTGACGTTGTTATTAGCGCCATATTGAAGCCGCCTGTCCACGACGATGGAACCACCATCTTCTATCAGATTCCTGGAAATGCGGTTCTCACTATCCACGGTGAATTCCATTTCTATGTCACCACCAGCAACTTGGTCGATAGAGATCAATTCATCTTCATAGTTTATAGAGAATGAGCTTGTGGAGGCAGTCGTTTGCAATTCATAAGAAACCACCTGATTGTTCTGGCTGTAATCAAAGTTGTAGGACGTAGCTTCAACACCGCTGAATACGATGGATTCAATCCGCTCTCTATTGTCGTAAACAATATCAATCTGGCTTTCCAGATTGCCCGTATCTGAATTGTACACCTCAATGCTGGATAATTCAACCTGTTCAAAATCAGGTTCCACGGCAGGGACTGGTTCTATCCGATCCAGAGATGGATCGTCGCATGCAACACCCAGGATCAACAATAGCATCACAAAGATCAAATGGCTACTTTGTGCTGAGGTACGAGATTTTTTAGTAAGGTTGCTATAATTAGTTTTCATCCGGTTTTTTCTCCAGGTTTGCGACATGATAGGGGTAAGGTTCATAAATAATGTTGTCCTCGCTGATGGTATTGCCTAAGATATAATTTTCTCTTGCCGTTTTAAGTAATAGCTCTGCCTCTTTATTTAATCCCAGGCTTTTCAAGCATTTAGATTTATAATATTGAGCATCAGAAAAGGTAGGGTATTGCTCTAGGCTTTTATCAAATTGCATAATGGCCTTTTCAAACTCTCTCAGCTCCCAATATGCAATGCCAAAATAAAACAAATCCAGATGATAAGCATAGCCCCATTTCCCAACTTGATCATTTATATCAGATTTAAAAATAGCCTGCGCTTTTTCAAAATCATCCAGCTGCAGGTGACTCAGCGCAATATAGAAATCATAGGTGTGATCCATTACATAGTTGTTGCCATACAACTCCTTGCTGCGTGTCAAGTCTGCAATAGCTCCCTCGTAATTTTTGGAAAAGATACATTTGATGAACCCTCTGTAATCCAGCCATCTTTGCTGGTTGTAATCTACCGCTTTGTCCAGATAATCCATGCCTCTAGCGTATTCCTTGGTCTTGAAATATGGCATTGCCTTTTGTTGCCATAAATAAGCAATCATGCTGTCCTGTTTCAGGCCTTTATCCAGGCAGGCTTGCCAGCTAGCCATTTCTTTGTAATAGTTGTATTTGTAAGCGCAATTAGTAGTAAACTCTTCAATAATTTTATCCTGTCTTTCTTTTGCAAGTCTCGAATCAAAATTATTTTCACCCTCAGCTATCTTAGACTTCTCGCTGTCATTGCAGCTTGTCATAGAGACAGTCAGCGTAATCATTAGAAAATAAACAAATCGTAATTTCATGCAATCAGGGAACAATCCATTGGTTCAATATTGTCCAAACGCAAAAAACCACTCAAAAGTCTATACTCTTGAGTGGTTCTATATTATTAGTGGAAGTATTACTTCTTCATCTCTTCAAACTTGTCCACTTGCGCGCTGGATGGCCAGGTATTGTTGCTTATATCAATGTCTGCTGTTTCTAGTTTGGGATCGATCACGATTTTTGTGATCTCCTTTTGTGACGCCTTGCTTATGTTCACGTCATTATCATTATATCTCCAGATTTCTGCTGGGTGAGTGACCATTTCACTGGTACCATCTGCATAGGTATATTCAATGATGATGGGCATGACCAGACCGCCTGGCTTATTGACTTTCACCTCATAAAAGTACTTAGGCGTTTTCATTTTTGAACGTTGCTCTGGAGTGAAATTGTCCATCATATAGTTCTTCAAGGTGCCTACAGCATCTGCCGGATCCATATCTTTCATCTCATCCTTGAACTCCTCACTTCCTTCTTCCACCATGTAAACAAGGTCGATCCCACGATCTTCTGGAATGTTGTAGCGTTCTTTGTATTCTTTCCACGCCTGGTTTTCCTGATCAGAAACGTAGTATTTCTTTACGTTCTTGATACCCATATCGGTATATTGAGTGGTGTAGAACCATCCTCTCCAGAACCAGTCCAGATCCACGGCACTCGCATCTTCCATCGTGCGGAAGAAATCTTCAGGCGTGGGATGCTTGAACATCCATCGCTGTGAATAGGTTCGGAAAGCATAGTCAAACAACTCACGTCCCATGATCGTCTCCCGCAGAATATTCAAACCCGTAGCTGGTTTTGCATACGCATTACTACCGAATTGGTACGTGTTGATACCCTTTGTCATAATAGGTGCAATGCGACGCTGGTCACCGCTCATGTAGGGAACGATTTTGGCAGCTGGCCCTCGACGACTTGGATAGGCATCCAGACCTTCAATGGATTTGGGATAGTTCTCACCCATATCCTGTTCTGCAACGTACTGGACAAAGGTGTTGAGTCCCTCATCCATCCACGTCCACTGGCGCTCGTCACTATTCACGATCATCGGGAAATAGTTGTGTCCTACCTCGTGGATGATCACTGATATCATTCCAAATTTTGTCCTATCGCTATAGTTACCGCTCTCATCTGGACGGCCATAGTTCCAGCAGATCATTGGGTATTCCATCCCTTGATTTTTTGCGTGTACAGAGATTGCCTTGTGGTAAGGATAGTCAAAGGTCATTCTAGAGTAGGAAAGCAGCGTTTGGGCAACGGCCTTTGTAGACCATTGTTCCCATAACGGATTTCCTTCTGGTGGATAGATGGAAACGGCCATCACATCCTTGTCACCCACTTTTACCGCCATGGCATCTGCCACATAGCGACGTGAGGAAGTCCATCCAAAATCACGTACATAATCAGCCTTCAACTTCCAGGTTTTCATACCATTGGGGCTGGCTTTTTTTGTAATCATTTCTGCCTCTTCCTGCGTGCGGATCACCACTGGCTCATCGTAGGACTTCATGGCTTGCTCGTAGCGACTCATTTCAGTCTTGGAATAAACGTCTTTTCTATTCTGTAGTTTACCGGTTCCATCCACCCAGTGATCGCCAGGTACGGTAAGGTTCACCTCAAAAGATCCGAAAGGCAGCGCAAACTCGTCGCGCCCCCAGAACTGGCTGTTCTGCCATCCCTCTACGTCATTGTAGACCGCCATGCGGGGATAAAACTGTGCAATCACGTAAGCACGGTGACCGTCAGGAAACTCTTCATAACCACTGCGGCCGCGACCATCTACGTGGTTGTTTATCTTATAATCCCAATCTATGGAAAAAGTAAATTTCCCGCCAGATTTCAAAGGCTTGGGCATTTCTACACGCATCATCGTTTGATTGATGGTGTAGTCCAGGGCATCACCGCCCTTACTTACTTTTTTGATATTAAAACCTCCGTCAAATGGCTCTTTCATGTATTGCCCGGCAAAATCGCCAGGACGCATAAAGGGACGCGTCCCACCACTGTTGATCAGCGGCGTCTTAGAGTCTGCCGCGCGCATGTTCTGGTCCAGTTGCACCCATAAATACTCGAGCACGTCTGGTGAGTTGTTTGTATAAGTGATGGTTTCACTACCGTAGATATGCGCCTTGTCATCGTCCAGGCGTATGTCCATCTTATAATCAGCACGTTGCTGGTAATACATGGGCCCTGGCGCACCACTGGCACTGCGGTACTGGTTAGGTGTAGAAAACTCTTGATAGAGCTGTCTGAATTTGTTTTTGTTCTCGTGTTGCTCTGCTTTGGTTTCCTGCTCCTTTTCATTTTCTTCTTGGGCAAATGCGCCAAAAGAAATAATGAACATACTAAAAAACAGTAGGTGAATTCTTTTCATGGGTTGAACTGATGATTACGACCGCTAAAAATAAGAAGAACGCGTCTCTTAACTGGACTATTCTAGAATTTAAGGGTGTCGCTAGTGCGATTTGCGTCTATAATGACCGTTTTGCGCTGTTTTGCAATGTTGAAATGGATTAGATTCTTCTGTTCGGGAAATAATTCAATCAGCGCGGTATAGGATATGGAAATGCTGGACGGTTCTTTGGGCGCGGGCAGTTCTATGTAGAGCAACAGCTGATCGTCCTGATATTCTGCACCTATCAGTGTAGGATTTTTGCCTTCACCATCTATAGCAACGTCTAGTTTCTGATTCAGATAATCTTGTAGGGTAGGGAGAAGTTTGTCGATCCCGCCAGGTTCACCCAGCACAAAATTATTTTCATAACGCACGTTGAGCACATCTTCCAGGTCATCAATAAAGAACCTAGATATCATCTGCACCGCACCTGCACTGGCCTTGTATTCCGCATTAGAAACTGATACGTAATATTTGTGATTAGCGATGATACTGTTTTCAGATATTGTTGTGGTTACGCTTTCGCGAAAGCGTGATTCCTCAAATACATTATCAATATCACTAGATCCTGTGTTTGAAATTGATATCACTAATAGAATTGTAGCGAGTGATAAATAGGCGTTGCTCATTGAGTCAATGAAAATTTATAGAATTGGTTAAGGCCGACAAAGAAATGAAATAATGCCAGGCACATCTGAAGATTTCATTACTAATCACTTTTTATCAAGGTCTGTACCGCTTTTCTGACGCTTTTTGAATTCCGTCGCCTGAACCTGTAACCACTCCAGCGTCTGGAGTTCATTGTCAGGTTCCAGCATTTCCTTAGTCAGTCCCGCGTCCTGTGCGTAGTACATAAACGCCTCCAGGTTTTCTGGTTCCAGTTTCAGCAGGTCGATCAGGAACTGAGGTTCGTATTTTTTTAGCAAGGTCTCTCTTTTGGTATCCTCTGGTTTAGGGCCTTTCCCCAGTATGATGGGTTGCGGCTCGATTTTACCATCTCCTTTTTTGGCGCGTAGATATCCCAGCAAGTCAAACATACTCGTGCGCAATCCGTTCTGGTTTGCCGCCGTATGCTCTAGCTGGTAATCTTCTGGTGGGCGCACCTTGTCAGAGAGGATATTTTCCTTTCGGTCGCTGGGTGCGGTTTTGATATTATCTATGGGCACCTCTCTCAATACCTCATTGTAGTCTTTCTTGCGCACGACGCTTACTAATATGCTGCGATCTGACAGTTCCACCTCGTCTAGAACGTTTATTCCCTCCTTAAGTGTGATTTCCAGTAATTCTGCCTCTAGGGTCACCGCGGTCACAACTACCGTAAAGTGGTCATATTGCAGGGCCTGCAATAGTAATCGATCATCTGGCCCAGCCGTGATAGTAAAAATTCCTTGGTTGTTTGTTATGGTGCCTTCCTGGGTTTGCTTATTAAAGATAGTCACACCGCCCACGGGTTCCTGCTCGTAATTCTTGATTAGTCCCTTTATTTCTTGTCGCGGCACCTGGCCCAGCGAAAACCAAAACGTAAAGAACAGCAAATAGGGAATACATTTCATGGCGATCATTTATTGGTGTTCATCTCCAGCGTTAAAGATTGTCTCTTTTTATAGGTAGCGGCCTGCTCAGAAAGAAATTGTAACAGCTCGATCTCGTTTTCTGGCTGCATGAACTTCTGCGGCACACCAGATTCACTTACGTAGTACATGAATTTTGAAAGTTCCTCATTAGGAATGTCCAGAAATTCACTCAGCATTTCTGTGCTATAACTGCTTTCAAGCATCGCACGGTCAAATCGCTCTACGACAACTTCCCTCTTTTTTTCAAGCGAAAAATTCAGCGGTACGATTTCATTGATAATTGCCGCAAGTAGGCCCAATACATTAAAACAATTCATGCGCAGCATGCTCTGTTCCTGTGCCAGCTGCCGCACTGGGTAATCCTCTGGCTGGCGCACCATATCGCTAAAGGTATTTTCCATACGGTCAATTTGCGGGATGCTGAAAGTCGCCTTGCTTGCCCCAGCCAGTGTCTTATTTACATCTGGAACGACTTCCACATCCACCAGCAGGAGACCGTTTGTGATCTGGACTTCATTTAGCACATTCACGCCTTCTTTTAGCTGGATGGTGACCTCTGGATTCTTGAGCGTTTCTGCCCCTACCACAAGGGTAAATGGTGTATATTGCAATGCCTGGATTAGAATGCGATCCCCTTCATTCACCAGCAGAGTAAACTTACCTTCGGCCGTGGTGACGGTACCGTCCATGGTAGTCTCGTTAAAAATCGTGATCCCGCCTTGTGGCTCTTCAATCACGTTTAGTATCTCACCTTTGAGTTCCCGCTTCTGTGCAAATATGAGGGTCAGGGATAGTAGAAATAGTATGGTCAGATAGTTTTTCATAGTCGGCAAGCTATTTATAAAAATAGGTGATTGTTGGGTTTACGCTTTCGCGAAAGCGTTAAAAATATCATCCCCGCCGCATCATTTCCAGCAAACGGGAACAGATTTGAAAACTCTCTGAGCCCATTTTTTATTGCCGTAAAAATTCATTAAACCACAATTGTAGGGGAAAACCACAAACCAAATGGATATATTTGATGAAAGCTCCTGCCATGCGAGATATGATTATTGCCAGCACTTCCACGCTCTACGGGCAGGATTACTTGCAGTATCTAATGCCCATTCTGGATGAACGGCTGAGTCTGAGAAAAACCAGCGAAGTTCTTTTTATTCCCTGCGCAAGGCCTGGCGGGATCTCACACGATGAATACACCGCGCGAGCTGGAAAAGCTTTTAAAAAACTCGGGTTAGAAGTTACAGGATTGCATAATTATACTGATTCCGCGGCGGCGATACAGGATGCGCAGGCCATCTTTACGGGTGGCGGGAACACATTTGTACTGGTAAAAACCCTGCATGACCTGAACTTGATGAGCGCCTTGCGCAAGCGGATTCTGGATGGGGCATTCTATCTGGGAACCAGTGCTGGCAGCAACATTTGCGGTCTTACCATGGGAACAACAAACGATATGCCCGTCGTGCGTCCTACCAGCTACAAGACCACGGGTGTCATAGCCTATAATATAAACGCACATTATACAGAACCCGTACAGGGAAACCAGCACATGGGGGAATCCCGGGAGACCAGAATAAAGGAATTTCACGTTTACAATTCTTTGCCAGTCGTGGGATTGCGAGAGGGTAGCTTTATAGACGTGCAAGGTGATGATGAGATTTTAAGTGGCGAGCTGGATGCCACGATCTTTGAAGCAGGTCAGGAATCTCGGCAGGTTCAACCAGGGTATAACTTTAATCAACTCAACAAGTAATGGACACCATTCACCACAACGAGAACAACCACCGCGGGATATTTTATATCAAAAAAGATAATAAAACCGTTGCAGAGCTTACTTATTCCATGTCTGGTGACGTGATGACCATCGACCATACAGAGGTGGATCCCAGCCTGGAGGGAAAGGGGACGGGGACGCGCCTGGTCACCAGAACGGTGGAGTACGCACGCGAGCAGGATCGCCAGGTGAACCCGCTGTGTCCATTTGCAGAAGTACTCTTTGACCGCAATGAAGACTGGAGCGACGTGCGGGCATCATGATACTGCGTACAGATCGCTGCGTGATCCGTCCGTTTGAATTAGGTGACGCCAGGGACTTTTATGAGATGAATGGTGACGATGAGACAATGCGCTACACCGGTGAGGATTCTTTTAAGAGCGTTGAGGATGCAAGGGAGTTTCTGGACAATCATATAAATAGTCCTGAAAGCCAGTATAGAAAACGACTGGGGAGAATGACGGCGACGCGTCGTGGGGATGGAGCTTTTTTGGGATTTGTGGGACTGAAAGAAGTGGATGGTGCAATTGACCTAGGCTACCGACTTAAACGCGAGTACTGGGGAAAGGGGTATGGCACAGAGCTGGCAAGAGCTATGCTCAAACACGCTTTTGAAACGCTGGAACTGGATGAGGTCATTGCAAACGTACATGAACAGAATATAGGGTCACAACAGGTAGCGCAGCGTTGTGGTATGCGTATTGCCTACAGGTTCCTGTGGGAAGATCGACTGCCAGGGCGCTACTATAAAATCTGTAAGAATGAATATAAGAATCAAACTAGTTGAAGCGATTGAGGTGTACCCACTACGCCAGAAGGTGTTGCGACCAGGCCGCACGTATGACGAACGCGTTTTTGACGGTGATGAACTGGACAGCACATTCCATGTAGCCGCGATAAACGAGGAAAACGTAATAGGCGTCGCCAGCATGATGAAGAGAAAACTGGATGCATTTCCAGATGTTCTCTATACCTATCAGCTGCGAGGCATGGCGGTGGATCCCGTTGCGCAGGGCGAGGGAATAGGTAGGCAGATGATTCTTTTTTCAGAAAGGTTTTTGAGAAAATTGATCATTAGGTACCTTTGGTTCAATGCCCGCGTGAGTGCGGTGGCTTTTTACCAAAAAATGGGATATACAAAGCTGGGTGATGAGTTTGAGGTGCCAGAAATAGGCACACATATTAAAATGTACAAGGAACTATGAGACAGTTACTGATTTTACTGATCGCCACACAACTGGGCGCAGCCCAGGTCACGGTAGATGAACTTACGGGCAAGACCCGCAACAGCACCGGTAGTATTCAACTAGAAACAGAAAAGGCATTTGAAAAGATGCGGCAGGCTGCGCTCAAGGAGGGAATCAGTATCACGATTGTTTCTGGCTACCGCAGCTACGAGCGCCAGCGCCAGATATGGAACCGCAAGTACGACACCTACCGGGCGCAGGGACTCACGCCGCTGGAAGCCTTTGACAAGGTCGTGCAATATTCCACCGTCCCAGGCACCTCCCGCCATCACTGGGGAACAGATATCGATATCATCGATGGTGCGATCACGACAACGGGTGACGTACTGGTACCTGAAAAATTCTACGGTACTGGCGCGTATAACAAAATGAAGAACTGGCTGGATATGAACGCCTCTGGTTATGGATTTGAGATGGCATATCCTAAAGATGATAATCGTCCCGGGTTCAATCATGAGCCGTGGCACTGGTCGTATGCACCGCTTTCGCGAAAGCGTTACAACGATTACCTACAACAAATACAACTAGTCCCGTTTTTGCGATCACAACAGATTTCTGGGATGAAAGAAATACCTGATGAGCGGTTGCTGCGCTATCTGGAAGAACACATTAAGGGAATCAATCCATCATTGAAATAGAGCTATGAGAAAGAGAGGAAAGTTCAGTCTGGTGATAGGTGCCGCCATTATCATTTTTGGTTTGTGGCAGTATTACGGCAGTGAGACTGTCAATGAGTACACTGGTGAGACGCAATACATAAGTCTTACACCAGAAGAAGAGATTGCCATGGGATTGCAGGCACGACCCAGTATGATGCAACAGCATGGCGGTCTGCATCCAGACCAGAACGCACAGGCGCAAGTGGACAGGGTGGGGCAGAAGCTGGTAGAAAGCAGTATCGCCCACAATTCAGAATACAGGTATGAATTCCACCTGCTGGCAGATTCCCAGACGATCAACGCCTTTGCCCTACCGGGCGGGCAGTGTTTTATCACCGCGGCACTATACAACCAGTTGGAAAACGAGGATCAACTGGCAGGAATTATGGGACATGAGATAGGTCACGTAATCGCAAAACACAGCGCAGAGCGCATTCAGAAACAAGGCCTTGCAAACGCCGTAATCACAGGCGTGAGCGTAGGAGTTGAGGGTGGCGGCCAGGCTGCACAAGCCATCACACAAATGCTCACAATGAAGTATGGCCGCGAGGATGAGTTGCAAAGCGACGATCTAGGCGTAAAAATGATGATAGACGCCGGCTATGATCCGTATGAAATGATAGGCGTCATGAAAATTCTAAAGGCTGCAGCAGGTCCTAACCGCACGCCAGAATTCCAGAGCACCCATCCAGACCCAGAAAACCGTATTGAGAAGATTAAGGAGAGTATTGAGAAGTATGGGGCGTGAGAAATAGTGTCATGAATACGAACAAAAATTTACATTTTCTAACATTCTTCCTTACCTGCCTCATGGCAGTAGGGCAGACCTACGAGTGGGACTACGCCTATAGGGGTGGTGGCAGTGTGCCCTTTAACTCCAATATGCCTGCTACGGACTGGCGTGGCGTGGAGCGGGTTATCGATATGGAGGTGGACGGCAGTGGAAACTCCTTTGTCCTGTGCTATTCGGGTAATGGTACGGCAGCAGATCCCACCAACTATAATGGTACGACCTATGACCAGTACAACGGCTCATTTGGCGGGCGCGACGTGCTATTATTAAAACTGGACTGCCGGGGCAACTTTTTGTGGTCCAAGGCATTTGGGGGCGGTAATGAGGATTTTGCCAATTCACTGTCACTGGATGCGAGCGGGAGTGTATATGTCGGGGGGTTTACCCAGGCTGTATCAGCCCGCAGCGGTGACCTCGTACATTTTGCCCAGGATAGTATCATCCCGGGGGCACCGGTAACTACACTTGATGACGGCCCCTGGCACAAACGCCTGTTTGTTATTAAGTACAACAATAATGGTGTCTTCCAGTGGCTACGCCGCCCAGAGAAGGAACAGTCTAACATCTTCCAGAACTTTGATGTATCCTATGGCGATGTACGGGTAGAAGGAAACGGTACATCCCACTTTCTATGCCGTATGACCCCGGGGGCCAATGTCAACGGGCAGCTCACCATCACGGGCAGCGAGAGCGAGTGGCATATCGTGCGCTACGATACGGTGGGCAACTATTTGGGAAATACACCGCTGGACTTTGGTGGGCTACGTGCGCCCGCAGGGCTTAGCATGGCTTATGATGCCAACCTAAGTCGCTACATCATGGGTCTTTGGAATGTGAACGGGGTCACCTTTGACGTGGATGGCACTCCCCGTAACAGTGGTATGGTGCTGCTGGCCAGTGACCTGGCGGGCAATACGATCTGGCGTATTGATGATACGGATAGTGGTGCAAGCGCCCACATTCTTGACATCGTTGTTGATGCCAATTCTGATATTTACTTTTGTGGCAGGATGTTTCAACCACCGAATAATCCTAATACGCCTTCAATGGCAAGCTATATTCCTTCCGCAACTAATAACATAGGTTATCTGCTCAAATTGGATTCTGCTGGGAATCTGATCTGGGGGACTAACGCTGGACTTGGCTCATCTGAATTTGGTCACGGCATCGCATTGAACGGGAATGAGGTGGCACTAGCGGGATCCTTTGGTGACGGATTTTGGAAGAATACCGAGATTATTCCTAGGACAGGCAACCGTGCAAAGTTTAAACCCGCGCTCATACGGCTCAATGCCAGTAACGGTAGCCTGATCGAGGTGGTCAGGGTCGATGGCGATCCCACCGTAGAGGACCAGATGACCGCCGTTGCCGTGGACCAGTATGGCAACTATGTCACCGGTGGCTATATGAACGGGCCATTGTTTACAAACACGCCCGGAATCACGCCCCTACAAAGGAACGACAACCGCCTGGCAGATTTCTTTGTCGCGCGCTATGCCACCACAGATTGTAACGGGGTGCCGTTGTCATCCAATACGATAGAACAACAGCCAGACATCAGGCTGGCATTCAATCCAGTGGGCAGTCATGCAAGAATTCTAGGTATAGAGACTGGAAAAGTAGAGATATACGACCTGACGGGAAAGCTTTTGAAAAGCCAGTTAATGGAACAAAGACAAGAAATTGATACCTCAAGGTTGGGTAGTGGTATCTACCTGCTTATGGTAAATGATGGTGCCGTGAACAGTAAGACGCTTAAGATGGTGAAGAAATAAATGATGAATAGTAGATAAGTTATCTGATATAAAAATTTATCTGATTATAAACCCTCCGCTGGCTATAAATATCCATTCAATTTCAACTCTTGAAATAAGGTCTAAAAACTATAAACCACTTCAAGGTTATAGCCTTTGAGAGATTTTTTTGCTTTGGAGAGATCTTCTGTAAAACCTAGGATATAACCGCCACCGCCAGAGCCACACAACTTTAAGTAGTAGTCACCCGTATCCAGTCCATTTTTCCATAAACCGTGAAATTGGGCAGGAATCATGGGTTTAAAATTGTCTAGGACAACTCCAGAAAGCTTGCGCACGTTTCTAAACAGGCCTTTTACATCGCCGCTCAAGAAATCATCTACGCACATATCTGTGTATTTCACAAACTTGTCTTTTAACATAGCACGGAAACCCTCTTGCTTCATACTCTCCATAAAAATACTGACCATGGGAGCGGTCTCTCCCGTCATACCAGAATCCAGTAAGAATACGGCACCGTTGCCGGTCTGTTGTTGTGACGGAATGCCAGCGGGTTCAATATCTTCCTGACTATTAATAAGGATCGGCAGACTCAAATAAGAATTGAGTGGGTCTAATCCTGAACTCTTACCGTGGAAAAAGCTTTCCATACGGCCAAAAATACTTTTCAGTTCCAGCAATTTTTCTCTGGTCAGGTTTTCCAGTACCGTGGTCTTATCCAGCGCATATTTGTCGTAGATGGCTGCAACAAGTGCACCGCTAGACCCTACACCATATCCCTGCGGGATACTTGAATCAAAATACATTCCCTCTTCAACGTCGCTGCGCATACTGGCGAGGTCAAAATCCGGAAAATCAGCATCGGTTGTGGTGAGTTGTTCTATGTAGTCTGCAAACCTGGAAAGGTTTGTATTGGATTGTCTTGCCTGCTCGCTTAGCTTGCTAGTAGTCTTGAGCGCGCCCTTATAAAAATTGTAGGGAATGGAAAGACCTTTGGAATCCTTGATGATTCCATACTCGCCAAAAAGTAAAATCTTAGAATAAAAGAGTGGTCCTTTCATGATTGAACTAGCTTAGTGCGGTAGCGCCAGTACCTACGTGGTCGCAAATATAATGACCGTTCTGGCAATACGCTGCCAATTTACTATTAATCAGCTCCTCAACCGCTGCTGTGTCTTTTTTAGGGTAAAGCATGTGCACATTTGCCCCGGCATCCAGAGTAAAGCATAGCGCAAGGTTATGCTCCTTGCGATAATCCCATATTGCCTCAATGATGGACAGCGTGTTGGGCTTCATCAGCAAGTAGTAGGGATGCGAGGTCATCATCATGGCGTGCAGGGTGAGTGCCTCACTCTCTGTAATCTTGATAAAACTCGCGAGATCACCGCTGCGCAGCGCCTCTGCGATAAGGTCTATATTTTTGTGGGCTTGCTCAAACCTGACTCTGGCAAATGGGTGATCGTTCATCAGTTCATGGCCCACGGTAGAACTTACCGTCTTTTGTCCTTTATCCACCAGCAGTATGGTATCTTGAAAATCGTGGAAAACCTCGTGCAGCAAACCGGTTTTATCCACTCCATAAAGGTTGCTACTATCGCCGTGGGATTGATGCTCTCCCCATAGTACTGCCTTGCCGTTTATGCTGCGACATGCGCTGCCAGAACCTAGCCGTGCTAGAAATGACGCCTTGTTGCTATCCACCTTGCCATCTATTAGTTTGCTTTCCATTTCCATGAGGCAGCAGCTCAAAGCCGCCATGCTGCTGGCGCTACTGGCGATTCCAGAACTATGCGGGAATGTATTGCGCGTATCTATTCTAAAGTGATATTGAGTGATCCAGGGTGAGTATTCCTTGATGCGCTGGAAATAGGCCTTGATCTTCGGTTCAAAATCGGGTTGCGGTTCACCATCGTAACTAATGTCAAAACCGTGAAAATCCTTTGTCGCCACCACGGTAGTTTCTGTCCTGCACTTGTCCAGCGTGAGGCTCAGCGATGGATTTGCCGGCAGCTGCACACCATGTTTTCCCCAGTATTTGACCAGCGCGATATTGGACGGTGCCTGCCAGCTCGCCTGCATTGTATCGTGGTGTTGGACTGTTTCCATGAGTTTAAAAATGTCAGACAATGTGGTGGTTTTATGCAAATATACTTATAGTGGTTTTTCAGGCGATTGCGCGTTGTGATTAGGTTAGGCTTTTAGGTCATTCCGCTTTCGCGAAAGCGTGAACTTTACAGTCATCTCTTTTTATTACAGCATTTTGTTTATCAAAGTATGGCATTGATGCGTATTGCAAGCACGTTTCTACTTCTCAAGCGTCACAGATGCTCGCGACTTGCGATATACCGCTTATAATGAAACCGTTATCAAAAGCGTAGCGTATCTTACGTCATACGTCAAAAGCATAGCGAGTCTTAAGTCAGTCAGCGATGCTTGTCGATATTTCAATAACTCTTGCGATTCTATGCCTACGTTTTAACGGTATACACTCTAATGCCGCGGGTTGCTTACTTTTACATGACCTAACGACTTGCATGCTTATTTATCTACGTGTTCTTAAGGAAAGCCTCTTTTTTGCGGTTAACGCGCTGCGTAATAATCTGCTGCGTACTTTCCTATCGCTGCTGGGTGTGAGTATAGGCATCTTTGCGATCATCGGCATTCTGGCGGCCATCGACTCGTTGGAAAACGAAGTGAGAGATGGTCTGAGCTCGCTGGATATTTCTACCATTTATGTGTTGCGATTTTCTTTTGGCCCTACAGAACTTGAGCCCTATCAGTACGAGAATTTTCCCAATGTGAGTTATGATGAGTTCCAGATTCTGGAACGTAGCCTGCCAGATCTGGGGGCAATTACCTACACCGTGTTTGCCTCACCTGAAAATATTAAATATGCAGATCGTACCGCTACTGGAGTGAATGTAGTCCCAGGAACCGAATCCTTTTACGAGTTGGATGGACTGACGGTGAAAGAAGGCCGTTTCTTCAACGCCTCTGAGGCAAATAGTGGTAGCCCAGTCGTGGTGATAGGCAGCGAGGTGGCAAACAGTCTTTTTGAGGATACTGATCCCATAGGCAAGCGGGTGCGGTTGTACGGCAATCGTTTTACGGTAATAGGTGTTTTGAAAAAAGAGGGGCAGGGAACCTTTGGCCCGTCAAAGGATGGTAGTGCTTACATACCGGTCAATTTTGTACGTCGTATTTATGGTGATAACAATAAGTCCAAAGTTTCTGCCCTGATCATGAAACCTAAGGATGGCGCAGATCAGGATGAATTCATCGCTAATCTGGAGCAACGCCTGCGTGACATACGCGGACTAAAATCCAACGAGCTGAGCACTTTTTTTATCAATCCGCTCAAGGGATTTGCAGACTTTCTTAGACACGGTGACTACAACGCTCACGATCATCGGGATCGTGATTTCTGGGTTTTCTATGCTGGTAGGCGGATTCGGTATAGCAAATATCATGTTTGTAAGTGTTAAGGAACGTACCAATCTCATAGGTATCCAGAAATCCCTAGGCGCAAAAAGCCGATTCATCCTCTCACAGTTTTTGTTTGAGGCAATCATACTTGCCTTAATAGGCGGTTTGTTTGGGCTGCTTTTTGTCTGGCTGGGAACGCTGGCAGCGAGCGCGGTGGTAGAGGATTTTGAGTTTATCCTATCTGCTCAAAATGTAATCATAGGTACAAGTGTGAGCGCTGCGGTAGGCTTATTGTCTGGGATTATTCCAGCAATTTCTGCGGCCAGATTAGATCCGGTAGAGGCGATTAGAACGGGAATGTAGTATTTGAGTTCGAGGTTGTTTCCCCTTCGGATAGTTGTTTCACGTTTCAGGTTTCACGATTGTCCGCAGCAATAAGAAGGTTTTATGCTGGATCAATTAATCACCACACTTCCTAATAGCTAATAGCTAACAGCTAAAGACTAGGGACTAAAACCTAAGGCTAAAGGCTGATTTCTCCCCAGAATTAGGATCTAGTCTTGCTTATGTGTATAGTCCTTGTTTACCCTATTCTTACCTTAATTTTGGCTTTGAAAAAATCGACCTTGCAGAAAACCGAATCTTATAGCGCACATGGTAAGTTTTTAATTACTGGTGAATATGCCGTGCTGGATAATGTTCCCGCGCTGGCTGTACCGCTCAAACTGGATCAACGGTTGACAATAGAGCCTAGGCAGGATGGCATGATCAGCTGGAAGAGTTATAACAATCAGAATGAGTTGTGGATTGATATACAAACGAACTACCGGGATCTGTTTGAATTAAAAGGTACTCATCTGCAAAACCCCATTGCAAAACGACTGGCAATGGTACTGCATACTGCAGCAGAATTGAATCCAAAATTCCAGTTTCCCAATGGTTTTTCTGCTGAAACACACTTGGATTTCAATCAGTATTATGGCATGGGGACGAGTTCAACCCTTGTATCACTGGTCTCGCAATGGATAGGCTGCGACCCTTTTAAATTGCAGTTCAAATGCTTCGGCGGGAGTGGTTACGACGTGGCCTGTGCACGTGTCACGCATCCTATCATATATCAATACAATGATGGACAGCCGCTGGTAAAGCAGCGCTATTTTGATCCGCTTTTTGAGGACGAGTTGTTCTTTGTGTATCTAAATCACAAGCAGAATAGCCGCGAGTCCATTGCACAGTTTGATAAGTCAAAACTTACTGCCTCTCTGAGAGAAGAGTTAAGCGCAATGCCTGATGAATTGATTACCGCTGGGCTGGACAGGATTAAATTCTGCAGTATCTTGGATAGGCATGAAGAAATAATTTCAGGGCTTATAGGGCTTGAACCTGTCAAAAAGAAACTTTTCCAAGATTTTCAAGGCTCGGTAAAATCTCTGGGCGGCTGGGGCGGTGACTTTATTCTCGCAGTAGGTGGGAGAGAAGAACGAGCATATTTCAAGAAAAAGGGCTATCGCACGATTTACAACTGGAAAGACATAGTTTACACAGGGGAATAAAAAAGCCGCCTGTTCAGGCGGCTTTAGTTCATAATTTTTTAGCCCCTAATAAAATACAGCTCGGTTATCCTCAATATCCATGGATTCCTTGAGAGCCTCTACCAGTTTAGAAGTAGCCTGGTTTGCAGTTCTGTTAGCCACTTGCTTTGCGCTGCTACCATAGTTTTGCAGGTCTGGCGCAGTTTCTACATTAGTGACTTCTATTAGATAGACACCATTGTCGCCCACGATAGCTTTAGACACTTCTCCATTTTCTAGGCCAAATGCTGCTCCCACCACTCGTGGTTCAGACCCGGCGCCTGGCAGGGTAGGGTTTTTACGATCTACTAGTGAGGCTGTGCGCACGCTGCCATTGTTTGCAGATGCAACTTCCTGTAGATTGCTGCTATTTATTTTTGCTTTAAGCATTTCTGCTTTCTTCTTTTTGCGCAAGATGGGCGTCACGGTAGAACTTGCCTCTTGGGTAGTCTGCAGTCCAGCTTCCTTAACTTCTTTGAGTTTTACCACAATATATCCCTCACTGGTTTCAAAGCGTTCCACGTCGCCCACTTTTCTTTCTGGATTGAATGCCCATTTCACAATACTGCGATTGCTTTTAAGTCCTGGCAATGTTTCATCCAGTGCTTTTAAAGACCTTACTGGAGTGGTTTTTACGTCGTACTCGCTGGCCAATTCTTCAAAGTCACCTGCGGTAGCTGCTTTCTGAAATTTGACCGCTTGGGTAAATAATTTTTTTCCAGTTGACTTTGATGACACTACTTTCTTAGCAATGGTAGCTAATTGCACCATGTCTTTTGGTGCGGCAGTCTCATCGATTCTTATGATATGGTAGCCAAAACTAGATTCTGCAATCCCGATGGTTCCCTCATCGTTGCTGTAAAGGAAGTTTCTAAAACCCTCAGCAAAGTTTTTTGCATTTCCTGAATAAGTTACCCATCCTATGTCTTCACCCCTGGCAAGCTCAGTATTTTCAGTGTAGTATTCAAATTTCTCATCAAAGGATTCCTTGCTTTGGCCTATGGTATTAAAAATACTGTCAGCGAGTTGTTCAGCCTCTTCTTTTGTGCGCAGCGCTGTTGAGCGCTGGGCGCCAGCGTAGGCTACCAGTATGTGGCGGTTATTGACGCTATCCATGATGGTTTTTCTTTCCTCCACCAGGCTTAACTTCATAAATCCAGTATCCTCATAAGGGCCAAAAACGTCACCCTCTGCCATGGAACCTCCAGCATCTCTTGCTGCTTGGGACAATTGCTCTATGAGAATAAAATCTGGATTGTAGGGAACGTCAGAAAAACGGTTCACATAGTTCTGCTTATTATCCGCTTCCTTGAGTGATTTGATCGTTTCTTTCTGATTTGTATTTACATTAAAAGTGGAATTATCAGTAGATTTTCTCATCTCCAATTGACGGCGCAGCTCATCTTTATCAGCTGTGCTAGCCTCATCCCTGAAAAGTGCGTAGGTAATGTCGCGTTGAGCTTCCCGCTGGAATTTTTGCTCGTGCTTCTGGATATACTCCTTTATCTCACCTTTAGTAACGTCGATGGATGAGTCTGCGATAGAGCTAAATGGTAGTTGTACAAATTTGAAAGAACGCTTGTCATTTGCAAGTCTATATTCTGTCTCGCCGTCTAGGTTAGTCCCTATAACGCCTGATTTGAGCAAATTGAAAAACTGTTCCTGCTGGGCTCTCAATGCAGTTTGTTCTACATAGTTGTTCCACACGGCTGGATTTGTTTCTTCAATGTTCTCCACGTAAGTTTTAAACCTGCTTTCAGAAAAAGTCCCGTCCTCATTCTGAAATTGTGGATTGTTGCGGTATACGTCTTTGATCATTTCTGCGACGCGCTCGTCAGTCACTTCAATTCCCGCAGCCTCGATCTGTTCTGCAAGAACCGCGTTGCGTACTTCCTGATCCCATACGCTATTCACGGCCTGGACGGTCGTACCATTAGGGCCGCGTTGCTGTTGTACGTTTTCTACCTGACGCATGAACATGTCACGATTGATCTCACGATCTCCCACAACACCTATCGCATCATCTTGCGACTTACCGCTGGAGGTAAGCACCCCTTGAATGATAAATGCAAATAGTGCCAGTGCAATCACCAGAATCAGAATAACGCCCTGATTCCTTATTTTGCCTAATACTGCCATTGATTTCTAGTTTAAAATTAAAGAGGGCGAAAATACCATTTTAACCCCTAACATTAAAGCTCTTTGAGGCATTTACTGAAGTTCAGAATTACTGCCAACCGTTAAAATCATTTTTACGGTTAAGCAGTCAGTGAAACAGATGCATCGGGCGGATTTAGAATAGTCATCATGTATAATTTGTTGCGTTGTTTCCGCTTTCGCGAAAGCGGAATTGTGTTAACGTAACTCATGATAAGTGAAGGACATCCTTGGAGTCAAATACAGTAAATTTTGTCTGATTCAACAAGGCAATGTTAGTGTGCGGCTCAAAAGATCAATCCAGGCACTGAATTTTTATGAGATAGATGACTCAATTTATAATGTATGTTATGTAAAATCTCATCTAAGGTTTCCAGTACATAGTGGTTTTTGGGATGTTTTTTCTTAAAGCAAATTCGGATTTAGTAAAAGGATTTCTGGCATCTTTAATTCGCGGACTGTTTTTAATTAAATCAGCAAGGGCAAGCGCCAAAATTTTTAGCCATAGCCACTCACCTTTTTTAAATATCCTTTTGCCCTTGTTCTTCAGGGAGCTCAAAAGTCCTTTGAAGGCTGTCGAAAACGGTAGAAATGTAAAATAATTGAACCATCCAGCCCTAAGCGATCTACGCATTCTTATCTCACTATCGCCATTATTTTTTCGAACTTGCATATCCACTCTATGTTGAACAAAAAGGTCTGGGACGTAGTGTATTTCTATTTGGTTTTTGAATAATTGTGAAGATGCAAAATCCTCTTCCCCATAGAATATATACCATTCAGGATAATCTGGGATAGCTCGCCAGGCTTCCATGCGCCAGACATGCCCGCAGCCTACATAATCAATTACACGATGCGGGGTTTCACTGTGTTCAATATATGCAGTATTCTCTTTACTCCAGATTATCCTACAGCTAATTAAGCCACAAGCAGGATTGTGTTTAAAATACTCTTCTATTAATTCAGGTGTATCACGGTTTAGAAAGTGAGCGTCGTCATCTAGTGAGATCGCGTATTCTGCTTTTGTGGTATTAAGCAAAATGTTGCGGCAGTAAATTAGACCCTTTTGTTTTTTATTGCGCAGCAATTTAATTTGCGGATGATTTTCTTTTACATAAGAAAATGTGCCATCCGTGCATCCATCATCATAAATAATAACTTCAATTTTCTCATTGTTGAAGAGCTCACTATTTACTGCAAGAGTTTGTTTTAATTCGTCTATTCTATTATTGGTAGTAATTAGAATTGATAGATTCATAAGGTGTACAATTGCAATACCAATGCTCGGACTAGTTTATTTCTAAAGACAGAAGATCAATCTTATTATTGGACTTTTCTAGTATGGTAAATTTATAGGTATCGATCACCACCTGATCACCTTCTTTAGGAATCCCCTCTAACTGGTGAACAATTAAGCCACCCAGAGTCTCATAATGATCACCTTGGGGGAGATTGAGTTTATACTTCTCATTTATAAAGTCCACCTCAAGTCTTGCACTCAACTTGTAAAGGTTTTCCTCAATCTGCGTGTCAATCAATAGGTCATTGTCATGCTCATCCTCAATCTCGCCAAAAAGTTCTTCCACAATATCCTCCACCGTGATCAACCCACTCGTACCACCGTACTCATCCAGCACAATTGCGATACTCTTGTGCCGCTTGATAAGGAGGTTCAGAACGTCTTTTGCCAGCATGGTTTCTGGTACATTAATCACGCTGCGCTGAATGTTCTCAATGCTTTCTGGTTTCTTGAATAGGTCAAAACTATGCACATAGCCCACGACGTCATCAATGGTATCGCTATGGATCAGGATTTTAGACAATCCAGAATTGACAAACTTCTTGTTGAGTTCCCTGATATTGGTTTCCTGCTGGACACTCACCATTTCTGTACGAGGTACCATCACCTCGCGCGCTTTAAGATCGCCAAAGTCTAGTGCATTCTGAAAAATCTGTATCTCTGTATCTATCTCTTCCTGTTCCTGGATACTCTCCATCTGCTCTGTGATATAATTACCCAGTTCCAGTTTAGAAAAGGACAATTGCAGCTCATCGCCATCTGCATTGAAGAAAACACGTAGGAAGAAATCAGAAATCTTTATGCATAGCCAGGAGAAGAAACCAAACACCACATAAAAAACATAGGCAGGTATCGCAAAGAATTTAAGCAACTCGTTTGCATAGATCTGGAAAAACACCTTGGGCAGAAACTCTGCGGTCAGTAAAATTACCAGTGTAGATATAATGGTCTGTATGACGATGCCCTTAAAACCTGTAGCTAGAGCAGGGTAGTAGAGGGCTCCTTGCTGGGTAAGTAAGTCCCCCATGGCAAAGCCATAGATCACCAGCGCGATACTATTCCCTATAAGCATGGTGATGATAAACTTGGATGGCTGCGCGGTAAGCCGGGTCAATATCTGCCCCATGAAACCTTTCTGGCGTTTTTCAAGTTCTATATGGATCTTATTTGAGGAAACGTATGCGATCTCCATACCTGAAAAAAAGGCACTGAGAACCAGCATGACCATGATGACTATAAGTTGTTCCAGCATTATCTAGCGTTCCCTGTTCTCAAATTTACGCCTGAAATGCCGCTTGAAGAAAAACATTAATATGGCTACGGCAGCCATTCCAAACATTAGATATGCGCGATTAGGATTGACTTCCAACTCGTAGATGCCAGTACCTATAAATAATAACGCAAAAACGATATAGGCGTATTCAAAATATTTGAAGAACTTACTCATAGTTCATTTTGTGATTTTGCTACAAATTTATCTCTTGCGTTGTTAATGGTGACTTCAGTCAATTCCTCGTTTGCATCCATGGATGAACCAGTTTTTACTCCTACCTGATCACCAGTTTCATCATCTTTCAGATAAATCGTAAAATCTTGGTCTGTAAAGATATGCTTACCTATCTGATCCCAGTATAATTGCTCACCATTAAATGTATTCCCATCGCTATTAATGATTTGAACATTGCCGCGCAGGTCAAATAGATCTGTTTCATCATAAGCCATTGCCCTGTCTGCAATGATAGTGGTATATGTCAGGGTATCTTTTGGGTTTTCATAAACCCGTACATGAATCCCCTCAGGAAATTCTGTATAAGGAAAAGCATCATTGCTAAAGTCCAGCATCTTATCACCACTCAATTGCATTTTTAACCTGCCGCTGTCTGTATGTTTTAATAAAATGTTGACGGCCTCACCCATAGGCTCGTTTGAGGCCAGTTCCATCTTGCGTATCTCCTTAATGCTATCTTGACAGGAGGCAAAAAAAATGGTAGCGACCGCGATCGCTACCATCTTGAAAAAATTATTTATCGACATACCTCTTATGGTATTCTTACTGTTTCACCTACCCAGCAGTTAAAGGTAATGGTGTCACCAGAATTGTATTCCTTGCTCATGAAGATATCGTTGCCTTGTGGCGCGGTACCTCTATAGCTGGCAGCATACTTAGCTGCTGTGGATCGCAGTGAGGCATCTACACTTCCAGCCTTTTCTGCATAGCGTGCAGCTACCCAGTTGATGGCTCTTTTTTCAAATGGCGTGGAACCACAGCTGTTACCGCTTTTTGCAATCATTTGAGCAATCTTGATAAACGGCATCCCAAAGGACGGCTTTGCCTTATTAGAAAGGATATACTCACGCTTTGCTTTTGCGTATTGTCCTTTTTTCATGAACTCGTTCCCCTTTCTGTAGTGAATGGTAGATTTCAAATCATTATCCACACCCAGCTCGATAGCCTGATCCCAGTATTTAAAACGTTCATCTGTAGATTCTGCGATATTACCTAGACCGTAGGCAGTTTTTGCGCTAGGGTTAAGCGCGTGCAGTGCCTTTACACTCTTAATATATAGAGGTGCATCTGTACATTCTTTTTTCTGTAAACGTTTAAGCACGTTGCTTAACCACTTCTGGTCAGAAACGTTTTGTTCAAATTCTTCATTGTAAAGAGGTATCAACTGATCGCAGTCTGCAAGATCACCCAGTGTCTTATTTACACTACCCATCACGATTGCATAGTTCTTGAGGTTTCTTTCTTCATTTGAAAGTTCTTTTTCCTCTTCATCGTTTAGATCGCTGTCTTCTTGTTTTTTCAAGAGTTCAGCTACTCTTGCAGAGCGCTCATTCTGGATTCCCTCGATATGATCAACCACAAGGTCATACTCGTCAAAAAGCTCCTGCAAGGTCATTTTATCGTCCTTGAAGCGTTCTTCTGCAAGTTTGAAGTAGGTAATAATCGCTTTGGGATCCGTGAAATTCTCTGGATCTCTTTCAAGAATCTTATTTAAGATCATGAAATGCTCATCGTGGGTTCCCAAATCATATTTGTACATGAAATTAACCATCTCAATCTCCTTTCTGGTTGGGTTAACCGTATCGGAAAAATCGTTGATTTCAGTCTTTAGCATTCTGATAAGACCATTTACATTTTCGCTCTTGTCGCCTATATCATTATTTAGACGGTGCTCATAGATACGCTCACCGTACTGATATATAGCAGGGCTAACCTTAGGACAGTTTTTCTCCAGTTGTCCCAGTTGTTTGTAGGCCTCATCATATTGCCTTGCTTTAGCATTCTCTGCAAAAATGCTTAATAGTTGTCCACATTCTGGGCTCATTTGCGCTTTCGCGAAAGCGGAACCCAAAACAGCAGCAGTAAGTATAAATATCTTTTTCATCGTCTATTTTTTCTAGTTGTATTTTCTTTTCTGGAACCAGCGGTCATTGAGCGAGAGTCCTACAGAAATACTGAAAAAGTCCTCTTTGATAAGCCCATTGCTGGTGGTGCCTCGCTCGCCGTATTCAAAGCCAATATTTGCGTTTGAAAAGCCGGATTTGCGCCCTATGGGTAGGCCAAGTCCAAAAGATATGCCAAACTCTGAAATGTCCTCGCCGTTGATGCGCAGGCCGGTCTCTTCCCAGCGCAGGCCGCCGCGATAGACCACCCGGCTCCAGTAGCTTGTGAAGCTGTTGTAATTGGGTATATAGAAACCACCCAGGCGGTAGGACGCAGCATCTGTGAACTGTGCCTCCTGTGGCAGGAATGAGCGCACGCCCGTAGAACTGGTTCCCTGGCGGTTATATTCAGCTCCCAGCATCCAGTGACGCTGTTTTCCTATACTCGCGCCTATTGTAAGTTCAGAGGGTAGGCGTAACTTTTGTTTAGTCTCTATCGCTGGTCGCACCGTAGAAGATATTTCCTGGGTGCCGCTGAGTAAAAACGTGCTTAGCGTCCTGGAATTATCTGCCGTGATATTGCTTTCTGGACTAAAGATGGTAGATGCCTGAACTTCATATTTTCCATTGAGGATCCCTTTATAATGCACACCGAAGTTACCGGAGAGCCCAGAGAAATCCGTCTGGTTGAGTTCATTAGTTCCCAGAAACGCTTGATTTATTAGACCTACGCTAGAAGAGTTTGTCTCCCGCCCAAAGTTATACCGCAGTTCTGCCCCCAGGCTAAAGTGGTCGTTCAGTAATATTCCGCCACCTATATAAGCGCGATTCACGCTACCGTCTCCCGTAAAGTTTGTGTATTCTGTATCTGTAAGATCGCCTATTCTATACCCTACAGACTTAAATGGTACAAGTCCAAAATTAAATCCCATGCGCTTGCCCAGCGGTACTCCTATCGACACATATTCCAGCGACGTGGCGTCATAGGCATCTTTCTGCTCACTATTTTCTGCCCATGTCTCTGTATGGACTACTCCAAGGGCGTAATTTGTAAGACGCAAATGGCCATAGCTGGCAGGATTCTGAATATTTGCGTGAATACTATCTGCATAAATGCGCAGGCCACCCATGCTGCGGTTAACTATGGTTCCTCTAAAGGTCTGTTGCCCCAGACCAAAAAATGAATAGGGACTGGAAGTACGCGATTGTGCAATAGCACCAGCCATGACCAGCATACAGGCGGCGATGGTGAGGTACTTAATTTGACTGGTTGATTTCATATAAGATTTTGATCCCTTGCAGCACTAAATTAGGCGGCGCAAAGAAACGGTTTTTAAGTTGTTTAGTCAATACTGGAGAACTGCCTCCCGTTATTAACGTGATGAGGTCTGGATATTGTTGACTGATCTGTGAAATATAGCCGTCTATCTCGCTTGCCGTCCCATTGATTACTCCACTATGTATGGAACTGTGAGTATCGTTACCGATCAATTTATGATTTTTACTCGCGCCTAGCAGTGGCAGCTTTGCGGTGTAATCGTGCAATGATTTATAACGTAGCTCTAGCCCCGGGGAAATCGCACCTCCCAGGTAATGGTTATGTTCAGTTATAAAGTCATAAGTGATGCAGGTACCTATGTCAATAATCAACCGGTTCCTGCTTTCAAATTCTGAACTCCCCGCGACCAGGGCGATTCTATCATTTCCCAGACTCTCGCCGTTGTAACCGTTAGTAAATGGTAATTTGTTGTGATAATTAACTTGAAATACAGGGGCGATATATTCTAGGCGATCCAGCAAATCTTTGTGAATGTGAATCACGCTACATAACCCGATTCCATCGATTGAGTCCTGCATTGAGGACATGCGATCTAATTGAGCAATGAGATTTTCTAGGCTGCAGGTGGTGATTTCACCTATCGCACCATTTATGACAGGTGCCAGTTTTATGGAAGTATTGCCTGCGTCAATTAGAATAACCATGGTGATGGTGTAGTGTGGAATACTGGATTCGAACCAGCGACCTCTACGATGTCAACGTAGCGCTCTAAACCAACTGAGCTAATCCCACTTGAAAAATTAAGAACAAAAAACCCGATCTGTTGATCGGG
The DNA here is from genome assembly GCA_963740155.1 of uncultured Flavobacteriaceae bacterium. GTDB lineage: Bacteria > Bacteroidota > Bacteroidia > Flavobacteriales > Flavobacteriaceae > Nonlabens. The sequence continues at coordinate 894,402 of CAVUDE010000007.1, forward strand.
TCTTTGTGGTACCTCCAGGAATCGAACCAGGGACACAAGGATTTTCAGTCCTTTGCTCTACCAACTGAGCTAAGGTACCTTTTGCTCTTAAGCGGTCGCAAATTTAAACCTTTTAAACATATTGCCAAGAAATAATGCATCAAATTATTTGTAATCGTAAAATTGATCCCATGCCCGATAGATGGATATTGTATCTTTATTTATGAGACCTACATCTAAGTAATTAACTCTAGAATTCTTTCCAGACGCATTCCCCTTGAACCTTTGAGTAATACCATTTTATTTGTCGTCCAGTCATTCTTAAATGCGTGACTGAAAGATTCATAAGATTTGAATCGAAGGGAATCAGTTACGGTTTTGAAAAAGTTCTCGCCTATGAAGATTGATTCCAGTTCCAGCTCGCTAGCTAGATCAACGATTTCCTGATGCTCTCTATCGGCATACTCGCCCATTTCAAACATATCGCCCAGAATAGCCAGTTTTTTAAGTTCGCTTTTTTGTGTAGTCAGGTTTTTGAGAGCTGCCCTCATGCTGCTGGGATTTGCATTGTAGGCATCCAGTATAAATGTGGTGGTTTCTTTTTGTAGTATCTGTGACCTGTTGTTTGACGGGCTGTATTGCTCTAAACCATTAATTATGTCACGCTGTGAGATTCCGAAATACTCACCTATAGCAATTGCATAAAGAGCATTATTAAAATTATAGTCACCGGTCAGCTGGGTGGCGACTTTTTCACTATTATAAACAAAATCTAGATTTGTACTGGAATCGCTCAGAGTTACGCTTGATGGGGTTAGGACTTGCATCGTCCTGTTAGAACGTTCAATCAGTTCAGGTTCATGGCGTACGACAAAGGTTTTTCCGTTGTGTTTTGCTAAGAAATCAAAGAGTTCACTTTTTCCTTTTTTGACACCTTCAACCCCTCCGAAACCCTCGAGGTGAGCCTTACCAAAATTTGTGATTAAGCCATAGTTAGGCTTTGCTATTTGGCAGAGCGCAGCGATTTCTCCCTGGTGGTTTGCGCCCATCTCAATGATGGCAATTTCAGTCTGCTTGTCGATTTCAAGGAGGGTAAGTGGTACACCTATATGATTATTTAGGTTGCCTCTAGTAGCTACTACGTCATATTTTTTTCTAAGTACGGCTGCAGTCAGTTCTTTGGTTGTTGTTTTTCCGTTAGACCCTGTTAGGGCAAGCACGGGAATATCGAATTGTCGCCTGTGATGATTTGCCATCTTTTGCAGGCATGATAATGTATTTGCAACAACGCTTACTTGTTTGTGATCCTCCCACTTGGAATCCGTGCAGATTACGTGATTTGCACCTAGCGACAGGGCTTTGCTTACGTACTCGTTACCGTCAAAATTGTTTCCCTGCAACGCAAAGAACATTTTGTTTTTTATGATCTTCCTAGTATCGGTAGAAACGCCTTGTGATTCTAGAAACCTTTTGTAAATACCATCTATCATAGTCTTGATTTTAAAGCACAAAAAAAGCCCGCTAGGGGCTTTTTTAAATTTAATACTTGTCTTTTAGTTTCTGCGTTTTGTATTGCTTTTAGACTTAGAACCTACACGAGACATAGCGCATCTGAATCCTAAATCATCTTTTGCCATATCCTGTGGATAATATCTACGTTGTGCAGGATCCAGCCAGTATGCTCTATCTCTCCATGATCCACCTTTGTAAACTCGTACCTGGTCATTGATTAGTGAAGTACGTTGGGTGGATTGATCATACTCTCTGTTTATTCCTGTAGAATCTGCACTTACGGAATGGATGGGTGAGTTATACATGCGTTTGTTAGGATCATTTTGAGCAGTCGCGTTTCCAAAATACCTTGAACTCTGCTGATCACCATCTCTGTAGTCTACGTTGTTGGCTCGGTCAAAATTGGTACGTAAATAAGTCTCCTCTTCATCGATCTCAACTTTCTGGATCTCACCAGGAAGGGCTCTCGCTACCAGTTTGCCTGTACTTAATGTGTCATAGATGATTGAGTCAGGACTTACCACAGCGATCATACCGTCCTCACCTATTTTGTTCTTAGTATAGACGTTTCCACGATAGTAGTTGAAGTCATTGAACTCGTCATCAACTATGGGACGATACACGTCTGCAACCCATTCAGAAACATTACCGGCCATGTCATATAAGCCGAAATCGTTAGGCTCATAAGATTTGATTTCTGCAGTGATATCTGCACCGTCAGAGCTCCATCCCGCGATTCCACCGTAGTCACCATCTCCTAGTTTGAAGTTTGCAACAAGGTCGCCCATGTTCTTTCTTTTACCGCTACGGGTGTACTGACCATCCCAAGGATATTTTTTTCTACCACGGTACGAGTTGTATTCACGTATAGAGGTTAGACCCAGTGCTGCATACTCCCACTCTGCTTCTGTAGGTAGGCGATAGTCAGGTAAAAGGATACCGTCTTTCCCCTGTACATAAAGTCCAGTAGGCTCTCCAGAGATACCTGCTTTATTAAGTCTATTTTGTTGCTGCTTTTCTTTTGCTGCTGAGCGCTTGCCACCTCGTAAAATAGCATCGTCTCCACCTAGAGTGAGCGTGGGTGCATTGAGATAAGTATCTGTGCTAAACGTTTGTCCAGGCTGAATCTTTGCAGCCGCATCACGATCCATATAACCTTTATCGATCAATCGCTTAAAGTTCACACGATCTGTACGCCAGTCTGCATATTCTACCGCTTGAATCCATGACACACCTACTACAGGGTAATTTCTGTACGCTGGGTTACGCAAGTATTCCTTGGTCATCTGCTCGTTGAAACCTAGCTGGTTTCTCCATACCAGTGTATCAGGCACGGCACCATTGTAGATATTTCTGTATTCCTCATCTTCTGGTGGGAACTGTTGCTTGAGATAATCCAGCATCTCTAGGTACATTCCATTTGTCACCTCAGTCTCGTCCATATAGAAAGACTGTACGTGCTGCTGGTTAGGTGTATTGTTCCAGTCGTGCATGGGATCGTCCTTAACACGTCCCATGGTAAAGGTTCCTCCCTCTACAAATACAAGTCCCGGGCCTGTTTCCTGCTCTTCATAATCTGTGTTGAGCTCAAAACCGCCGTCTCTTCCTGTGATATCCCATCCTGTACCGCGGGAGGTGCTCGTGTAATCGTTACCGCCACCACCGCAGCTAGTTAGCATTACGCCACCGGTAACAACTAGGGCAGCATATTTCCAGCTAAAATATTTCTTCATGCTAAGAAATTAGATTTAATTGTTGTGCAATATACTAACTTCGGGCAAACAAAATGCCAAAATTTGCGTACTGCCCTACAAATTAGTTTACGTTTAGGCTGTAAACGTGCACTAGAATCCTTTATTATGCTGGGCATATGGAAATAGTGTTAAAACTTAATTATACTATTGCATTTTGAAACTCGTTGTACCCTTATGAGATTCCTATTCTTTTTCTTTTTCACCGCACTGTTCTCACCACATGTTTCCTCTCAATCTGGTCAGGTTGCGCTGGAGTGGGGAGATAGTAAAACCTATGGCGTGGGTAACCAGTCCATGAGTGTGCCCGCATTTCAGGACAATATGGTCTTTGAGGGTGGGCAGCTATTTTATCGGGACATTCTGCCAGCAAATGGTTTGATGGATCCGTCCAGCTTGCGTGTTTCTGACCTTAGAACACGTGTGATCACAAGACAACAATTGTTGCAGCTGGATAAAAACCTGATACCTGAAAAGTTTGAGGTGATTGTTGAGAATGCGCTTTCGCGAAAGCGCACAAACCACATGCTTACCGCAACACCTATATATAAGGACGGTACAACTTATCGCCAGGTACTCTCTTTCTCATATTCCTATTCATCTGCAAACCGCGTGCTCAATGAGCGGTGACGACAGCCGCCTGCGTTCTTCCATACTGCAAAATGGGAACATATTCAGAATAGAGGTGGTAGAAAGTGGCGTGCAGATAGTCTCCCGCACCATGCTGGAGAACCTGGGCATTAACGTAGCGGGAATCGATCCGCGTAATATCAAGGTGTATGGTCACGGCGGGCGATCCATGTCTTTGATAAATGGAGTTGATCAGTTTTTTGACCCTCCAGAGTTGGCGATTCAGGTCACCGGTGAGAACGATGGACGATTTGATCCCCAGGACGCCGTTTTGTTTTACGGCACTACAGCCAGCGATGAGTACGTGCTGGAAAACGACAGTTTTATCAATCCCTATACGGATAACTCTTATTACTACATTGCAGTAGGTAACAGCCGCGGTAAACGCATACTTCCTTATGTCCAGCCAGCAGGACCCGTAGCAGATACTTATGATTACTATCACGCGAGAGGCTTCTATGAGCGTGATCTGATCAACATTGCTTCTGTAGGTCGTGTGTGGTATGGCGAGACCTTTGACTTTGATGCTGAACAATCATTTCAACTGAATTTCTCTGAAGTGGACGCCAGCAGAAATATGATTATAAGAGTAGCTACAGGTGCCATATCAGATACTGGTTCAAGCATGGCGATTGCTCTCAATGGAAACACTCTGGGGACAGCTATTTTTAGTGGTATAGGTGGCAGTTCAATACTCGCTGCAGAAAGGCGTGTGGTTTTCAGTCAATCCATACCGTCGTCAGCATTCTTAAATTTTGATCTTAGTTATGGCAATGGTGGTAATCCCGCTGCTACCGGTTACCTGGATTATATCTGGGTGGATATGCCTACCTCGCTTACAGGCTCAGGCGCTAGGGGGGTAATTAGAAATCTGGATGCAGATCGCCGTACCGGTGTAGGTGTGTATGAATTTACAAGTGCTGGTAATATCAATCAGCTATGGCGGGTTACAGATAGATTCAATGTTTCCAGCTTTTCTAATCAGAGCGGCTCTAGTGCCTTTACCCTGAGATTTACCCAGGGTCGCGGTGAGGAATTTATTCCAGTTGACTCCACTCGATTTAGATCGCCGCAGATTCCTCAAAACAGCAGGGTCGCCGTACAGAATCTTAAAGGGAGCATATTAACTGATAGCCAAGGAAATTTCAGAGATCTGGATTACCTGATCATCACTCCTGCTTTTCTTGTATCTCAAGCCCAGCGTCTCGCAAACTATCACATCACTACGAGCAATTTGAACACAAAAGTGGTAACGCTTGAATCTATTTATGAGGAATTCAGTGAGGGTGAGCAAGATATTGCAGCGATCAGGAACTTTGTGAAATATGTGTATGACAACGCATCTGATCCGTCCCGCAGGTTGCGGTATTTAAATATGTTTGGCGATGCAAGCTATGATTATAAGAATAGGCTAAGTGTTCAGGATAATATTGTGCCTACATACCTATCTACTAGCAGTATCAATCTTACTTCTAGTTATTGTACCGATGATTTTTTCACCTTAATGAATGATCGCGAGGGTACACTGGCTGCCAGCGACCTAATGGACCTTGCGGTAGGAAGAATGATAGTAAGCGATCTTAATGAAGCGAGCATTGCAGTAGATAAGGTAATCACTTACGGTTCAGAACCAGCATTTGATCAATGGCGCAATCGTATCACGCTAATAGGAGACGATATCGATGAGGGTTTTGATCAAATTTTACAAGTAAGTACAAATGATCTAGCAAATGAGATATTCGCAAACAAACCTGAATATAATATTAGGAAGATCCTGCTGGACAGCTATCAGCAAATAAGGAATGCTGGGGGCGATCGCTACCCTGATGCGGTAAGTGATATTCAGAATGCCTTTGAACAAGGATCGCTGGTGGTCAATTACTTTGGACATGGGAATGAAGACGCGCTTGCGCGTGAGTTTATCATAACTCAATCATCCACCCAGAATCTACGTCATCCCAATAGACTTCCTCTCTTAATTACGGTGACTTGTTCATTTACTCGCTACGATAATCCATTACGGGTGAGCGGCGGTGAACTTGCCTACCTCAACCCACGAGGCGGTGCGATAGCAAGTGTAGCAACCAATAGATTGATATTTATAGGGACGGGAACGAGGTTCAACACGGTTGTAGATGAATACCTGTTCTCGTACAACAGTGTAGAACCCACGAGCATCGCAGAATCCCTGCGACTGGCAAAAATTGATCCTGTCCTAGCTACAGATGGAACCCGTCGTGTAATCGCATTTTTGGGTGATCCAGCTTTAAAACTCGCTTTTCCAAAACCTAGGATTGCCTTAACGACCGTAAACGGTAGCCCCTTAACTGCAACAACCAGCCCACTCAGGGCGCTAGACAGGGTAACCATAGGAGGGGAGGTGCAGGATCTATCTGGCAATAAGATTTCTGGATATGATGGTACGGCATCGCTTACGGTTTATGACAAGCAAATTGAGCGCGAGACGCTGGGCAATGATGGTTTCAGAGAAAACGGCGAACTCGTCACACTAGAATTCGACCAGCTAGGCGAGGTGCTTTTCCGTGGGCAGGCTACGGTAACAGATGGTGAATTTGAAGTTGAATTTGTCATGCCTCGAGATACACAGATCCCGCTGGGAAATGGCCGAGTATCATTTTATGCAAAACGTGACGGCCAGCTAGAGGATCAGAATGGTGTGTCGCTGGACGTTCCCATAGGCGGCATAAATGAGAATGCACCAGCCGATAATACCGGCCCGCTGATCGATCCCTATATGAATGACACAAATTTTGTATCAGGCGGGATCACAGATAGCGATCCACTCTTACTGCTGCTTTTAAGCGACGAGAACGGGATCAATACTGCCAGCGGTATAGGTCATGACATTACTGCTATCCTAGATGGTGACGAGGCAAATCCCTTTATCATCAATGATTACTACGAGGCAGATGTGGATGATTTTACACAAGGTCGTGCGCTGTTCCCATTGCGAGATATTGAGCTAGGATTACATACGCTTAAGATTACTGCTTGGGATACCTATAATAATAGCTCGATGGCAGAGATCCAGTTTGTCGTGAGCGACGATGATGGGTTGCAATTGAGCCGTGTGCTCAATTATCCCAACCCGTTCACGAGCTACACAGAGTTCTGGTTCAACCATAACAAGCCTTTTGAGCCGCTGGATGTGCAGGTGCAGGTGATGACGGTGACCGGCAAGATTGTATGGAGCAAGACACAGTCCATCACCACGCCAGGCTTTACGGCTAGAGAGATTACCTGGGATGGTAGAGATGATTTTGGCCAGCGTCTGGGAAAAGGTGTGTACGTATATAAGATTAGGGTACATTCCACGTTAAGTAATGAAACCGCTAGTGCTATTGAAAAGCTAGTTATTTTATAGCCGTCTGTTTCAATTATATTTGCTCGCTAATAATCCTATTGAATGAAGATATTTTTTACACTACTGATGTTGATTTCAGTAGTTTCCATCAACCAGTCAGTCGCTCAAGGAGATAACGGTACTGATAGCCGTACGATTACCACTGCACTTCCATTTGCCAGAATTGCTGCAGATCCTCGTGCTGCGGGTATGGGTGACGTGGGCGTGGCGACTAGTCCAGATGCCTGGTCGCAGCAATACAATGCGGCAAAATTTGGATTTAGTGAGACCAGGACTAAGATCGGTGTATCATACACCCCTTATCTCAGCCAGCTTGTAAATGACATTAATCTTGCTCAGCTAGTTTATTCTAATAGGATAAGCGAGCGTAGTGCATTTGCTGGAAGTATTCGGTTTTTTGGGATAGGTGATGTAAACCTTACAGATAACCAGGGCAATCCACAAGGTGTAGAAAGTCCCAACGAGTTCCTGGCTGATGTTTCTTATAGCTTGCGCCTTTCAGAACGTTTTTCTATGGCTGTAGTGGGTCGTTACCTGCGATCTGATTTACGTTTACAGTCTGTAGACTCAGATGCGAGTGCCGCTAGTTCATTCGGTGTGGATATTACTGGTTATTACCAGTCAGAAGAAGTCGCTTACGACAATTTCAATGGTAGGTGGCGAGGTGGCTTTGCCATTACTAATATAGGTCCTAAAATTTCCTATGATGAAGGTGGCCCAGAAAGTTTTATACCTACTAATCTAGGACTGGGTGGCGGTTTTGACTTTATCCTAAATGATGGTTACAGTAAGATAGGGGTGACTCTAGAGGTCAACAAACTACTCGTGCCCACTCCTCCTATCCGTGAGGTAGGAGATGCAAACGAAAACGGTATATCTAGGGAGATTCTTGAAGGTCAGGATGATGATGTAGGTTTTGCCGAAGGTATTTTCCAATCCTTTGGGGATGCGCCTGGTGGTTTTGAAGAAGAATTGCGTGAGTTTACCTATGGAATAGGGGTTGAGTACACCTATGACAACAGCTTTGCTTTTCGTACGGGGTATTTTAACGAGAGCGATGATAAAGGTGCCAGAAAATATCTGACCCTGGGTGCTGGATTTGAGTTCTCTTCCATCGGTATCGATTTATCTTATTTGTTCTCTACGGGACGTATCAATAGCCCGCTAGAGAACACCTTACGTTTTGGTCTTTATTTTAAATTTGGCGATGAGTATGATGAGTACTAATCGTAGATTTCTTTTTCTCTGAATTGTCTTTGAACTCTTAATTCTATCATTATCGAGAAACTGGAATTGCATACGACGCTGGATGTTTACGCTGGACTGGATGAACTCGTTCCAGTAGAGCGCGACCTAATGCATAAGGCAATCGATGCGCGAAATCGTGCTTATGCACCCTATTCCAAATTTCACGTGGGTTGTGCTCTGCTACTGGCAAATGGCGAGGTGATTACCGGCAATAACCAGGAAAATGCCGCCTACCCGTCGGGGCTTTGTGCAGAACGTGTGGCTATTTTTGCCGCTGGTGCAAATTTTCCGGGCATTGCTATAACATTGCTTGCAATTACGGCAGGTCCCAAAGATGGGGAGTTCCTCAAGCCAGTACCACCTTGTGGCGCATGCAGGCAAAGCATCGCAGAATACGAGAGCATCCAGCCGCAACCTTTGCCCATTCTCTTTATGGGCACGACTGGTAAGATCGTAAAATCACACTCTACCGCAGATTTGCTGCCCCTGGCATTTGACCGCGATTACCTATAACGTTTGCGCGGGTTTTAACGGCATCATAGGTATTCTACTTCCTGTTTATAGTCTATTTTTGTTAAACGTATCGTAACTGTGGCGTGGTGTTTATGGCTATTCCGCTTTCGCGAAAGCGTACTAACAACAATCCCTTTCAATGAAAAAAGTCACTAAAGAAGTATTGCTCAATTGGTATGAGGAAATGCTTTTCTGGAGGAAATTTGAGGATAAACTGGCGCAGGTCTATATCCAGCAAAAAGTGCGTGGATTCCTGCACCTCTATAACGGTCAGGAAGCCATTCTAGCGGGATCGCTGCACGCGATGGACCTTTCCAAAGACAAGATGATCACCGCCTACCGCAACCACGTGCAACCCATAGGAATGGGCGTGGATCCCAAGCGTGTCATGGCAGAATTGTTTGGAAAGGCAACCGGCACCTCACAAGGTTTGGGTGGATCCATGCACATATTTTCTAAAGAACATAATTTTTACGGCGGTCATGGTATCGTGGGTGGGCAGATACCGCTGGGTGCGGGTATCGCCTTCGGCGATAAGTACCATGATCGCGATGCGGTGACGCTCACGTTTTTTGGCGATGGTGCGGCACGACAGGGATCATTGCATGAAACATTCAATCTAGCGATGCTGTGGAATCTACCAGTCGTTTTCTGTGTAGAAAACAACGGTTATGCGATGGGAACCAGTGTGGAACGCAGCGCAAACCATACTGATATATGGAAACTGGGACTGGGCTATGAAATGCCCTGCGGTCCAGTAGATGCGATGGATCCAGAAAAAGTGGCAGAAGCGATGCATGAAGCCATTGAACGGGCAAGATCAGGCGGTGGCCCCACTTTTTTAGAACTGAAAACCTACCGCTATCGTGGCCACTCCATGAGTGATGCACAAAAATACCGTACCAAAGACGAGGTCGCAGAATACCAGAAAATCGACCCGATCACCCAGGTAAAAGTGCGCCTGATGGAGGAGTTTGAAATAGATGAAAAAGCGATCAAGGAAATTGACAAACGCGTAAAATCACGTGTTGCTGAATGTGAGAAATTTGCAGAGGATTCACCGTTCCCAGATAAAAATATCATGTACGATGCCGTTTATGAGCAAGAAGATTATCCATTTTTACCAGCAAAACTATAATTGACCATGGCAGAAGTAATTAACATGCCCCGCCTGAGTGACACGATGGAAGAAGGTGTCGTAGCCACATGGCTGGTAAAAAAAGGTGATCAAGTAGAAGAAGGTGATATCCTCGCAGAAATCGAGACCGATAAAGCCACCATGGAATTTGAATCGTTCTACAGCGGCACCATGTTGCATATAGGAATCCAGGAAGGCGAGACCGCACCCGTGGATCAACTGCTATGCATCATAGGCGATGAAGGCGAGGACATTTCAGGATTGCTGGATGGAGATTCATCCTCCGAGGATAAAGAACAGTCAAGTTCTGATAAAGAAGAAACCCCAGCGCCTAAAGAAGAAGAGGAATCTGAAAAAGACTCAAGTTCGAGTTCGGACTCAGATTCGAGTTCGAGTTCAGATTCAAGTTCTATTCCAGAAGGCGTGGAAATAATCACCATGCCGCGTTTGAGCGATACCATGGAAGAGGGAACCGTTGCAACCTGGTTAAAGCAAGAAGGTGATGCTGTAGAAGAAGGCGATATACTTGCTGAGATCGAGACAGATAAGGCAACGATGGAATTTGAATCATTCCACAGTGGCACGCTGCTGAAAATCGGAATCCAAGAAGGTGAGACTGCTCCAGTAGATGCTTTGCTGGCAATCATAGGGCCAGAGGGAACAGATGTTTCCGGCATCAAGATGGACGGCGGGTCATCTGATAAAAAAGAGAATAAAGAAGAACAATCTTCTAATGAGTCCAAGGAAGTAGAAAAACCTAAGAAAGAGGAGTCTAAAAAGCAGCCAGAGCCTAAGGTTGATCAAAAACCGCAATCCGTTCCCGCATACGGCAACGTTCAATCAGGAATTGCCACCGCAGAAACTTCAGAAAGCCATTCCAGCAGCAATGAGGGTGGACGACTGTTTGCGTCACCGCTTGCGCGAAAGATGGCCGAGGAAAAAGGCATCGATCTCCAGCAAGTCAATGGAACGGGAGAGAATGGTCGTATCGTTAAAAGTGACATCGAAAACTTCACGCCCAGCACCCCAAAACCATCTGGCAGTCATACAGCTGCCGGGAATGTTGCCAGGTTTGAGCCGGTAGGCGAGGAGACATTTGAAGAGGTGCCCAATTCACAGATGCGTAAAACCATTGCCAAGCGATTGGGTGAATCTAAATTCACGGCACCGCATTATTATTTAGGCATCGAGCTGGACATGGATAATGCCATCGCCAGCCGCAAGGCGATCAATGAATTGCCAGATACCAAGGTGAGCTTTAACGACATGGTGATCAAGGCAGCAGCCATGGCACTGCGACTGCATCCTAAGGTCAACACCCAGTGGACAGATAAAAATACAGTCATGGCAAAGCATATTCATATAGGAGTTGCCGTAGCCGTGGACGATGGGTTACTGGTTCCAGTGCTCCCATTTGCAGATCAGATGAGCATGCAACAAATAGGTGGTAAAGTAAAAGAACTAGCGGGAAAGGCGCGCAGTAAAAAGCTACAGCCCAAGGAAATGGAAGGCAGCACCTTTACCATTTCAAACTTGGGGATGTTTGGTATTTCAGAATTTACTTCCATCATCAATCAGCCTAACAGTGCTATCATGAGCGTGGGCGCCATCGTCCAGAAGCCTGTGGTAAAAGAGGGACAGATTGTAGTAGGCAATGTGATGAAGATAACTCTAGCCTGCGATCACCGTACGGTAGATGGTGCCACAGGTGCAGCATTCTTGCAGACTTTCAAAAGCTACATTGAGAATCCGATTGTAATGTACGTGTAAGAGACTTGAAATAATATATTTCATAACCGCTTTCTAGATTTTAGAAAGCGGTTTTTTTTGAATGGGACTTTCCTATTTGCGATGAGGTCTTGGAGTTATTGTTCTCAAGTGGCTTTGTGAGAATCAAGAAGATTTTTTCCTTTTTAGATGGTGTAGTGTCACGCTTTCGCGAAAGCGTACTGCTCAATTATACTATTTGCTGACTGATATTTCGTATACAAATTTTGATTTATCAGTTCTCAATCGAGGCACGACGCTGCGATAGCAGTGTGCGAGTGGGTGCGGTGGCAAATGCATAGCCGTAGCTACGGAAAAATCTTTCAACAAAGAGTGAGAGCTTAGAAAGCGTAATTTATGCGAAATATTAATCGGTAAATAGTATTATGATTCAACAAGTTTCAGCTATTACGTTACTTGGGAGTACCTGAAAGGCTTTAGTTGTTGAATACCTGCATCTGGTCGTTGAGCTTTTTCAAAAATGATTTGTCTAGAAATTTTGATCTTAATTAGCTGTAAAACTAGTTTCAGTAACTTGACTTTAAGTACTCATCAATTCTTATAGTTCAAATCCGCTAGTTGTCGATTAAACCTGTTTGGGTCACCATGTGAAAGCGTTCCCTCAACTTTTATAATTTCAAACATGCAAGACATGCTTTGTTACTTGATGAGTTTTTCGTTTTAAGGCACATCACATAAATTATAGTTCAACATTTCCGTGATTAATTAAAAAGGAAATATGTTTTGATGTTCTGATCATATTCCTAAAACCAGCTTAAAAAAATTGAATATCTTCAACATTACGCTTAAAAAAATGTATATTAAAAAATTGTTTATTTGATTAAGGCAATTAACTTTTAAGGTAAAGCAATTTTAAAATTTTATCCAAAACAAAATATGACTAAAAAGCATACCCAGTCTCAAAAACTAATTGAGAGGAGGAAGAAAATAGTGGCTAATGGTGTAGGTATTTTTAATACCGCTACCGTAAGAGAGGCAAAAGGTGCCATCATCACAGATGTAGATGGCCGTGAACTGATTGATTTTGCCGGTGGAATAGGTGTGGTAAATGCAGGGCACTGCCCAGAGCCAGTAGTAGAGGCCATACGCGAGCAAGCAGGTAAATATTTACATACCAGTTTTAATGTGGTTACATACGAGCCTTACATTAAGCTTTGTGAAGAACTGGCAGAAATTCTTCCCCACGGCCCAGAAACCAAGGCCATGCTCATCAGTACGGGTGCAGAGGCGGTTGAAAACGCCATCAAGATTGCTAGGCAGGCGACTAAAAGACCTGCAGTTCTTTGTTTTTCAGAAGCCTATCACGGTCGCACGCTCCTGACTATGAGCCTTACCAGTAAGGTGAATTATAAATTCTCATCGGGGCCATTTGCTCCCGAAGTCTATCGCATTCCTTTCCCAAATTTCTATAAATACCACGGTTCCCGTGACATGGAGGAATTTGTGGAAACCGAGTTGCATCGCCTGCGGGAAAGTGCTCATAGTATTGTAGATATAAAAAGTGTTGCAGCGATTATTATTGAGCCCATACAAGGCGAGGGCGGATTTAATCCGGTGCCTCAAAAATACCTGGAAGGTTTACGAGAATTCTGTGATGAACACGGCGTTTTACTCATTCTGGACGAGATCCAGAGCGGATTTTGCCGTACTGGACACTGGGCAGGATGGCAGCATTACGGGGTGACGCCAGATTTGAGCACCTATGCTAAGTCCCTGGGTTCTGGTCTTCCCATAGCAGCCGTAGTAGGACGTGCAGAGATTATGGATGCTGCCGGGCCTGGAACAATAGGCGGCACCTATATAGGAAGTCCTATTTGTTGTGCAGCAGCATCAGCGACTATAAAGTACATGAAGGATAACGATCTAAATAGCCGCGCGATTCATATAGGTAAGATCATTACAGATCGTATGGGGAGATTGCAGAAAGAATTTTCAGATATCGGGGATGTGCGCGGTGTAGGCGCTATGATTGGGATTGAATTTGTCAAAGACAATGATCCCACTCAGCCACATACAGAACTCTGTCATCACATCGTAAAAGGTTGCGCCGAAGAAGGATTAATACTCCTAAGTGCGGGAACTTTCAAAAACGTCATAAGAATCCTTTCTCCGCTAGTAATTACAGATGAACAGCTTACACAAGGTCTCGATATTTTAGAGGGTCAGATACGCAAGCATATCTAATACTTTTTTTGAGTATAAGTGCTGAACTTTTCGACACTTCAGCAACTATTAGAATTACTAACATTCAATAAATATAGAATAAATGAGACCTTTTGCAATAGCAGGAATACAAATGAAAGTTTCGGCAGTCGCCTCTAATGTAGAGATGATGCGCCTGAAATTAGATATTACCATGAGTCTTTACCCGTGGGTAGAGATGGTTGTTTTTAGTGAGCTATGCGGTTACGGACCGCTTACCCATACCGCCCAGCAAATACCGGGCAGTTTTGAACGGGAAATGCAAGCAATGGCCAAAAAGCATGGTATATGGTTGCTACCAGGATCAATTTTTGAAAAGCATGATGGTAAAATCTACAATACCTCAACAGTAATCAATCCTGAAGGGGAGGTGGTGACCCGTTATCGTAAGATGTTCCCATTCTATCCTTATGAAGTAGGGGTAACGCCGGGATCAGACTTTTGTGTGTTTGATGTGCCGGGTGTTGCAAAATTCGGTCTTTCTATCTGTTATGATATGTGGTTTCCAGAAACTATAAGAACTCTCGCCGTGATGGGAGCTGAGGTGATTTTACACCCTACCATGACAGGAACTATAGATCGGGATATCGAACTTTCTATAGTTAGGGCGATGGCAGCAACAAATCAATGTTACTTATTTGACGTGAATGGTCTAGAATCTGGCGGGAATGGTAAATCAATCGTGTGTGGGCCAGATGGCAGGGTTTTATATCAGGCAGAGGGTAACGAAGAAATATTTCCCATTGAACTAAACATTGAGCGTGTGAGAAGGAGCAGGGAACTAGGTGTATTACGATTGGGTCAACCACTTAAAAGTTTTAGAGATCATATAGGACAATTTGGAATCTATCAGGCTGGAGCAAGTATTCCTTACCTTGAGTCGCTGGGTCCACTCATAAAGCCAACCAAAATGGAAGCGCTGGCTGAATTAAAGATGAAAGAGAAAGAGTATCAACCACCTACTTCACCTACCGGTTATAAAGGATTTGGCGAAGGTTAATAAAACAAAAACATGGGAGGAGTATCTTCAAAAAAGGAAAGTCAGTTTAAGAATTTTATCAGTTGGTTTGAGATTCCGGCAATTAATTTTCAGCAAGCCGTAGATTTTTACAATCATATCTATTCCATAAATATGGAGAAAAACTTCAATGGCAACTACGCCATGGCTTTTTTTCCAGCTAAGAATGGAATAGGCGGTTCTATCGTGGCTGGACCAGGTTCCACGCCTGGTGATTCTGGGCCACTGATTTATCTCAATGCGGGGAAAGACCTCAACACAGTACTGCATAAGGTGGAAGAAGCGGGTGGGCGCATCGTAATGGGTAAAACCCTCATTAATGAGGAATCTGGCTATTTTGCCATCTTTATCGACACAGAAGGAAATAAGTTAGCCCTGCACTCAAACAATTAAATATGACAGCAATCAAAAATATCAGTTCGCATTATTACAACATAGGTCAACTACGTATAGACCAGTGGAATAATTTAAAAATGGGAACTGCTAAACTTGCAGAGGCTCTTCGAGGATCTAAGGAAGAAAAAAATTATCAGCAGGAGGTACTGCAATTGCTGGAAGAGAGTAGGAGTGTAGAAGGTTATTTTGCTTTTCCCGGAATGTCTAAATTGAACAGTCTGCAAGAAAAGCTTGATCGACAGGAGCATACTGCGCTTTCCCATCAGGTGTCAGAAATTACCAGACAGCTGGTGAGCGACCGCTACCGCAGTAATCCCAATTTTTTTGAAGATGAGGAAATGACCTCAGAGTCAACAGAGAATGGCGAGCTGCAACAAGGTACGTCCAAGAACTATTTTGAAGTATTGTTTGTTGAAGATATTTCTCCAAAAGAGGAATCTAAATTAAGGCACGATCTCAAAGACCTGTGTGGATCCAATGAGCAATTTAATTATGGTATCGTAGTACAACGTTCTTTTGAGGATGCCATGATTGCTCTTCTCTTTAATTATAACATACAGGCAGTAGTAGTGAGATACGCACCGCCATACCGCTCAAAGAATATCACACAGCTGATAAAACCGTTTTTGCAGAATATGCTTAAACTGGATTTTTCAGGACTTAGTGAAACAGAGCTTGGCCCTGTTCTCGGAAAGGTCATACACAAATTCCGTCCAGAGATTGACACTTATTACGTTACTGACACGGCGCTGAATAATTTAAAGGATAGTACTCTAAAAAGTTTCCGCCGTATTTTTTATCGGACAGAAGACTTACAGGAACTTCATCTCACCGTGATGAGGGGAATTAGTGAACGCTATGAAACTCCTTTCTTTTCTGCACTGAAAGAGTATAGTAAAAAACCCACGGGTATTTTTCACGCCATGCCTATTTCCAGGGGTAATTCTGTATTTAAATCCCGCTGGATAAATGACTTTGGGAATTTCTACGGGCGTAACATGTTTCTGGCAGAAACCTCTTCTACTACAGGCGGCCTGGATTCCCTTTTACAGCCCACGGGTTCCTTAAAGAAAGCTCAAACGATGGCGAGCAAAGCTTACGGATCCCAGAAGACGTTTTTTGTGACCAATGGTACTTCTACCGCCAATAAAATTGTAGTACAGGCGATGATCAAACCAGGGGATGTTGTCCTCATTGATAGAGATTGCCATAAGTCACACCATTACGGTCTTGTATTGGCAGGCGCATATCCGGTATATCTGGATTCATATCCCATCGAAAAATATTCCATGTATGGTGCCGTCCCCTTAACGCAGATAAAGGAAAAACTCATAACACTGAAAAAAGCAGGGAGACTAGATCTTGCCAAAATGTTGTTGCTGACTAACTGTACTTTTGACGGTCTTGTTTACAACGTGGAGCGTGTAATGCAGGAAATCCTAGCCATAAAACCTGATATGGTATTTCTTTGGGATGAAGCTTGGTTTGCGTTTGCGGGTTTCACCTACAATTACAAGCAACGCACCGGTATGTTTACCGCAAAAAAGCTGTATGATAAATACCGAAGCGATAGCTACAGGAAAGAATATGAAAAGCATATAAAAAGCCTTGATAAAGATCAGTTGCCATCGCTTCCAGATCCAGATAAGGTAAAAATAAGGGTCTATTCTACACAAAGTACCCACAAAACGCTTAGCAGTTTTAGACAGGGGTCAATGATTCATATCTGGGATGAGGACTTTCGCAGGAAAAGCGAAAGTACTTTTTTGGAATCCTATATGACCCATACCTCCACCTCACCCAATTACCAGATGCTGGCTTCCCTGGATGCTGGGCGCAGGCAGGTGCAGTTTGAAGGCTTTGAGATGGTAGAAAAAAGTATAGAAATGGCAATGGTTTTGAGAGCCAAGATCAATAATCATCCTTCACTAAACAAATACTTTGACGTATTGACCATCAGTGATTTTATACCCAATGACTACCGTAAGTCTGGACTCTCTGAATACTACAGCCAGAAAGACGGTTGGAATCGGATGGAAAATGCCTGGGAACAAGATGAGTTTGTACTTGATCCCACAAAAATCACTCTCCACATAGGTCGTACCGGGGTCGATGGGGATAGTTTTAAGAATAAGTTCCTGATGGATAAGTTTAATATCCAGATTAATAAAACTTCCAGAAATACGGTATTATTCATGACTAATATCGGAACCACCCGAGGTAGTGTTACTTATCTAACCAATGCACTACTTAAGATCGCAGATGAATTAGATAAGGAATTTGCTTCTTTAAGCGAGCAGGAAAAAAATATACGGGAGAAGAAAATTCATTCTCTCACAAAAGATTTTCCGCCGCTGCCAGATTTCAGTTATTTCCACAGTTCCTTTCAAGCAGTTCCTGGGGTTCCCGGCGGTAATATAAGAGAAGCTTTCTTTATGGCCTATAACGAGGACAATTACGAATACATGCCGCTTACTGAATGTCTTCCCTCGATGGAAGAAGGCAGGAGTCTAGTGGCTTCTTCCTTTATCATTCCTTACCCACCAGGATTTCCAGTGCTGGTACCGGGACAGGTGGTGAGCGAAGAAATAATTCAATTTTTACTCTCACTCGATGTGTCAGAAATCCACGGTTATCGTGCAGACCTGGGATTGCGGGTCTTTAAAGACCAGGTGCTGAATAGACAAAAGACAATAACTTCAATGGGCTCTAAAAAGAACACCACTAAAAAACTAACCACAAAATAAAAATCCACATTATGGCAACTAAAAAGAATACAACCTCAAAGGCTAAAGAAGCAGCAAATAAACCGAAGAAACCTACCGCAGCAAAAACTCGAGCAGTTAAAGCTAAGCTACCAAAAGCTAAATCAAAAAGCCCAATAACCTCTACCAGAAAAAGAGGTAGTAAAGAACCTGAGCTAAATGGTGTTTCAGACATTCGTAGGGCTTTTCACAAAAACGAAGAGCCGCTTTACTTTATAAGTGCTACAAACTTCAATCTTCTGGGCGCTGATGAATGGATCAAAGGCTTTAAATTCATTTGTCACATAGAATGTTTTGATGGTCTACACCCCAACGTGTTTTCACCTAAAAACGAGATTCCTCATGATGACTTTGAAGGAATAGAAGATATAAACAACTACCTGCTTTCACACCCTGAAGTTCAGGATTACATTAAAACAAGGTCTGTGGACGGTAGGGCTGGAAAAGCCATGTTCTTAATGTTTAATGAAAAGACAGAAGAGCTTGCTAAAAAACTGGGACTTGAGATCATGTTCCCTACGGCAGAGATGCGCACTTTTTTGGATAACAAGGTGAATACAAATAGGATTGCAGAAAAAGCCGGTGTGCCCTGTGTACCTTACGTTCTTAACCGCATCGAGGACTATAAGGATCTTACTAAAAAAGCAAAAGAACTAGGTAGCGATCTGGTCATACAAACACCTTTTGGTGATTCTGGGCACACGACTTTCTTTATTTCCAATGAAGAAGAATTCAACAAACATGGTGAAGAGATAATCAAGGAAGATGAAGTAAAAGTGATGAAACGCATCAATTGCAGAGGATCTGCGATTGAGGCTTGCGTTACAAGACACGGTACTATCGTCGCTCCTCTTATGACTGAACTGGTAGGATTTAAACAACTTACACCATATAAAGGTGGCTGGTGTGGAAACGAGATTTACCCAGATGCTTTCACTCAAGAGCTAAGGCAAAAAGCAGTAGAATTTACCCAGCTATTTGGTAATCAGCTCAGAAAGGAAGGTTATAAAGGTTATTTTGAACTTGATTTCCTGATCGATCAGGACAATGGAGAAATTTATCTTGGGGAACTTAATCCACGTGTAACAGGCGCAAGCTCAATCACTAACCATGCAGTTTTTGCACTGGCAGACGCACCATTATTTGTTTTCCACATTCTGGAATGGATGGGTATAGAATATAAACTGGACGTTGAAGCAATCAACGAGCGCTGGGCAACGTCAGGAAAATATAGACAGCTGGAGCCAGTTGATCGTTAAGCATACTGATGATACCATAGAATATATTACAGAGGCACCTAGATCAGGTATTTACAGAATGTACGATACAGGCCACATTCAATATGACCGTATGGACACACACCGTAGGGCGGTTGAAAACGAGAACGAGGCATTTTTCTTGAGAATCTCTAAAAAAGGAGATTACCTTTATGAAGGTGCAGATATGGGGATTCTGGTAACTCGTGGGCGCATGATGACTGACGATTTTGAATTGAATCACCGTGCAAAACATTGGATCAACGCCATCCACAGCCACTACAAGGCAGAAATGGTTGAAGACAGAACCAAGCCAAAGCTTTCTGGTTCTTTAACTAAATAAAAATTGTTTCTACCTTTTAATTAATCCAATATATTTTTCATTCCGCAGGACTTATACTGACGGGATGAATAAATCTTAAATTACATATGCAACTTAACTTCATAACGGTCTCTGAGCCTGGTTTACCAGGAAAAAAGTGGCTGAAATTATATAATACACACTGGGAAGCTTATAAGACCTGGCTGAAATCCAAAGGAAATGAATATCAGCCTGACTTGGAAACTGCTCAGGAGGCTCTGAAAAAATACATGCCCGAAATGTGGCCGACTTATGAGCGGCTTTGTAAACTCGCGAAAGCAGATGATTTAAGCGCAAAATTCTTGACTGGTTTTCAACCACCAGCTTATATCAGTGCCTGTTCTAACGCAGTTCTCACAGGAGAAGAAATTCAATTAATTCGCAACTATGATTACCATCCTAATTTGATGGAAGGGACACAGCTTTTGAGCGCTTGGAACGGGAAGAAAGTTATAGCAACTAGTGACTGTCTCATAGGAGCCGTTGATGGGATGAATGAAGATGGACTTGCGATATCTCTCACTTTTGGAGGAAGAAAAGCTGTAGGTGTAGGATTTGGGATACCTTTTATTCTGCGTTATGTGTTGGAGTTTTGTAGCGATGTTAATGAAGCCGTCGCAGCATTAATCCGCATTCCCTCCCATATGTCATACAATGTTACTGTAGTAGATAAAACTGGTGCTTTTAAAACAGTTCTGCTTGCCCCTGATAAAGAACCAATTGTCACGGATGCCGCGTTTACCACAAACTTTCAGGGAACCGTGGATTGGCCTGAGAATGCTGCATTCAACAAAACTCTCAAACGATCTGCTTTTTTAGAAAAACTCTTGGCAGATAAAGAATTGACTGCTTCGGATCTCACAGATGCCTTTTTGGAAAAACCACTCTACAATACGATGTTTAAAGAAGGCTTCGGAACCTTGTTTACTGCAATTTACAAACCCGCAGAAGGAATGGCTGAATTGCGCTGGCCTGGAGAAAAAGTGACTCAAAAGTTTGATGAATTTCAGGAGCAGCTCATACTGATCAAATACAACCTTTCCTCAAATAACAAGCCTCAGACCCTTGATTTCCAGAACAACTCACAGGCCAAGTACAATGACTCGCCTGCCGTACAATTACAGGCGCCTGTTAAATATAAATGGGAAGAAAATACAGTGAAAACTTTGGTGGATTCCATGACTCATGCAAATCCCGCCGCAACTGAAGAGCAATTAGAAAAATTGCGCGGCGACTTGTATCAGCGCGGTGAAATTTCTTGGGAAGTCCTAGCAGATTTTTGGTCTCAAAACTCCAAAGGATATGGAGCAAACTGGAAAAACCAATAACCTTCAGAAAAACTGGAATCAAAAAAACTGTTTTCAGATGTTTTAACTCACTTAAATTTCCAATCATGATTTTTGAAAGCATAAACCCTTTTAACGGGGAAAAGACTGGATCTTATACGGCACATACTGCAGAAGAACTTCAGAATATGCTGGATTTATCGGCGACTGCATTTGAAAGCTGGAAACAACAATCTCTATCACACCGTACCCAGTTGATAAAAAACGCTGGACAAATACTTCGGGAAAACGTGGAAGAATATGCCACCATGATTACCCAGGAAATGGGAAAACCCATCTCGGAATCACGTGCAGAAGTAAACAAATGTGCCTGGGTATGTGAGTATTATGCAGAAAATGCAGAAAGCTTTCTAAAATCTGAACAAGTAAAGACAGACGCTACCCAAAGCTTAGTGAGACACGACCCCATCGGCGCCGTGTTTGCCGTTATGCCGTGGAACTTCCCTTTCTGGCAGGTTTTCCGCTTTGCGGCTCCTACGCTTACTGCAGGAAACACTGGCTTATTGAAGCACGCGCCTAATGTTTTCGGTTGTGCTCAACTGATTGAGGGAGTTTTTACTAAAGCCAGTTACCCAAAAGGCGTTTTTCAGAACCTTATCGTTCACCACGACCAGACAGAAAAAATCATCGCTCATGACGCCATCAAAGCAGTAACCCTCACCGGTAGCGAGATGGCCGGGGCTGCCGTAGGACAGCTCGCTGGGAAATACCTAAAGAAGAGCTTACTGGAACTAGGGGGCAATAACGCCTTTATCGTGTGGGAGGATGCAGATATCGACCAGGCAGTAAAAACCGCGGTTTCTGCTCGTATGCTTAATTGTGGGCAGAGTTGTATTGCAGCTAAACGTTTTATTCTTCTGGAGGGCATTTATGACGAGTTTGTTTCCAAATTCACAAAAGCTGTAAAAGAGCTCAAAACAGGTGACACCATGGATGATGCAACTCAGTTGGGTACGCTTGCGCGAAAGGATCTAGCAGACCAGCTCAACAACCAAATAAAAAAATCGGTGGAGCAGGGAGCTGTTATTCTGGCTGGTGGAAACCAGCGAGACTGTTTTCATGAACCAACCATTCTGGGTAATGTAAAACCAGGGATGCCCGCCTTTGACGAAGAAACTTTTGGCCCGCTGGCAGCTATCATTAGAGCCAGGGATATAGAAGAGGCATTTGAATTATCTGAAAAATCTAAATACGGCCTCGGAACAACCGTTTTTACAGGAAATACGGCCAAAGCAATAGAATATGCCCATCGGGTGAGCGACGGCGCCTATTTTATAAACGAGCTGGTGAAGTCTGATCCCCGTTTACCTTTTGGCGGTACCAAACGTTCCGGGTACGGCCGTGAATTGGCCAAAGACGGGATGCTGGAATTTGTCAACCGAAAAGTGGTTTATGTAAAGGGTTGAAAACCTTAGAGGTTACTGTTAACTTTAGTAAGATGGCTTTTTTTTCTTAAAGTGAACAACCCTGTTGCATCGATGGGGATTTATAAATGTGCAATCTGAAAAATGAGTCTTGAGATCAAAAATCAGGCAACAAAAGAATCCGACTAAAAAGCCGGGTTCTCAACTGTACCTCAGGCCGGAAACAAAACCTCAGCCTGAAAGGCTGAACTACAACTGTGAATGCAAAAAGTCTGCGGTGTCTTTTAGTCCTCGATTTCTCAAAATACTCAAAACCTCATATTCATCTAAATCAGGATTTCGTCGATTGAATACAAGTTCCCTAAAAGCACGTACGGCAATTTCAGGATTTAGGTCGATGATATCGGTTAGGAAATCATCAGCAGTTTTAGCACTTAAGCCAAATGAAGCGAGATAATGATTTGGGAAAGTCTTTTGTGTTGTTTGTCACAATGATATTTGCATTTGTTTTAATCGCGGCTGCTAGAACATGTCTGTCTTTTGGATCGGGCAGTTCTAGACTGTCGATTAAACCTGAATAGTTTTTGACCATTGCATCTGGAAAAGCGGCATTTGCTTTTTCTACCCTTTTTGGCTATTTCTGATTCGTCAATTTCTTTTCTAGACATTACGTCTCTCCATTCATCAAAAATATGATGGCTCCATTTTGGAGTAAACAAATCGTAGTAAGCGAACCAGAACAGTAAATCTCTGATCTCAATGGGATAGATAACATTCGTATCCAAAACACATTTGAACCGTACACTATGAATCATACAATTCCAGTTCCTCGTCAGATCTCATCATGTCGATGATATGTTGCTTTTGGACCTTCTTCATCCGCGTTTTATAATTCATAACGTCTTCCAACTTGACTCTTCGATGCTTGCCAACTATTGTAAATGGTATATCACCTTTTTCAAGCAGTTTCACTAGGTGAGGTCTTGAGCACCCTAAAATTTCAGCAGCTTTTTGAGTGGTCACTTCTGTTGCAACTGGAACGATAGAGAAAGGCTTGCCCTGACTCATCGCTTTTAGTATTTCACTGAGAAATTTTAGAGCACTTAACGGAATTTTAATTTTCTCCTGAGGTTTCTTCAATTTCAATCTCGGGATTCTCAGATTTCAATTGACTTCAAACAGAAGCCAACGCATCGTACGATTCGATGGCGAACTTCTGCTCGTTTTTCGAAGGTCTGTTGATATTTTTGAATGATTCCATGCTGCTAAGTTGATAACACAATTATAAACGAAATAAACGAAACGAAATCATTTCACGTGTTAAGATAATTTGGGTTTTGGTAAAAAAACCTTTTAGTCAGTTTTCAGAAATATCGATCCATAGGTAATCTCAAAATGCTGCAACCGGATTAAATTTCTTCAAAAATAAACCTGCATTTCGGCTAGTAGTACCGACAATCTATGACTAGAATTTTATGCTGAAAATGCTAGGTTGTCATTGATAGGTAAGCTAATTCTCTAAGAGGAGTTTTGAGATTTTCCGGAAGCTCAAGTATTCTCAACAAAAAAACCCGACCAAAAAGCCGGGTTCTCAACTGTACCTCAGGCCGGAATCGAACCGGCACGCCGTGAAGCATTGGATTTTGAATCCAACGTGTCTACCAATTCCACCACTGAGGCAAGTAGACTGGCGGCAAAGATACTGTTGTATTTGCTTTCGCGAAAGCGAAATCATAAATCACACCTGCCAATCGTAGAAAATTGCTACTTTTGCAGCCTTTATAGAACAGGCAAAAATCACTCCCATGAGTTACCCGTTATCAGATGCAAAATTATTCGGTTGTCGCCAGTCTATGGATCTTGCGCAAGCCATTGCTGCTGAGTATGGTTCAACCTTGGGACAGGTGAATTTTAAGACCTTTAGCGATGGGGAATTCCAGCCGTCATTTCAGGAATCCATCCGTGGGCGGCGTGTTTTTTTAATCGGTTCCACGCATCCCAGTAGTGACAATCTCATGGAATTGTTGCTCATGATAGATGCCGCAAAACGTGCCAGCGCACGTCACATTACCGCCGTGATGCCTTACTTTGGCTGGGCGCGTCAGGACCGCAAGGATGAGCCCCGTGTTCCCATAGGCGCAAAAATGATTGCCAAAATCCTGGAAAGTGCAGGCGCAACCCGCATCATCACCATGGATCTGCACGCAGACCAGATACAGGGTTTCTTTGAGAAACCGGTGGATCACCTCTTCGGTAGTAGCTTGTTTATTCCTTATGTGAAGAATCTGGCGCTGGACAACCTGACCATCGCGTCACCAGATATGGGAGGTTCAAAAAGAGCCTATGCCTATTCAAAAACCCTGGAAAGCGACGTGGTCGTTTGTTATAAACAACGGCAGAAGGCAAACGTGATTTCACACATGGAACTCATAGGTAATGTGGAGGGACAGAATGTTGTGCTGGTGGATGATATGGTGGATACCGCGGGAACGCTTACTAAAGCTGCTGGCGTCATGATGGAACGCGGCGCAAAAAGCGTACGTGCCATTTGTACCCATGCCATTTTATCTGGCAATGCCTATGAGCGTATCGAGGACTCACAACTGGAGGAACTTATCGTGACAGATAGTATTCCGCTTAAAAAGGAAAGTAGCAAGATCAAGGTATTATCTTGCGCACCGCTATTTGCTGGCGTGATGCAAAACGTGCAGAACAACCAGTCCATCAGCAGTAATTTTATCATGTAAATTCAATAATTTAAATAAAGTCAAATGAAATCAATCACGATCTCCGGATCTAAAAGAGAAAGCGTGGGCAAGAAAGCTACAAAAGCCCTACGTAATGCTGGATTGGTACCTTGTGTCATCTATGGAGGAGACGAGCCCATACACTTCAGCGCAGAAGAGAAAGCCTTCAGAGACCTAGTTTACACACCAGATGCACACCTGGTAATCATCGACTTTGGCAATGGTGATACCATCCAGGCCATCGCTCAGGACATGCAATGGCACCCGGTAAGGGAGAAGTTGCTACATGCAGATTTCTACCAGATCTTTGATGACAAGCCCGTTACCATGGAGGTGCCCGTACGTACCGTGGGAACTTCCCGTGGAGTATTGAACGGTGGTGTCTTGAGGAGAAACAACCGTAAGTTGCGCGTTAAGGCATTGCCGGCAAACCTACCCGATTTTATCCAGATCGAGATTTCTGACATGAAGATAGGTCACAAGCGTTATGTGCGCGACCTGCGCGTGGATGAGTATGAAATCATGCACCCAGACAGCGTCGTTGTAGTAATGATCAAGACTTCACGTACTGCCATCGCAGAAGAGGAAGAGGACGATGAAGAAGAAGTAGCACCAGGCGACGTGCCATCTACTGAAACTGATGACGAGGCTGCCGTAAAGTAGATCCTCAGAGTTAATTATATATGCCACGGTATCCTTGCCGTGGCATTTTTGTTTACGAGTTTTTGTTGTAAATGTTTGTGTAATTCCGCTTTCGCGAAAGCGTAAAAACAACCATCTAATTTACCTTGCAAGTCATGTGGAACACGTTTAAAAACCTTTTGCTACCTGCCAGC
Source organism: uncultured Flavobacteriaceae bacterium (assembly GCA_963740155.1). Classification (GTDB taxonomy): domain Bacteria; phylum Bacteroidota; class Bacteroidia; order Flavobacteriales; family Flavobacteriaceae; genus Nonlabens. The sequence goes on from CAVUDE010000007.1 coordinate 920,637, forward strand.
GTACTAACCGAAGAAGATCCCATGAAAAAATTTCTGATTGTAGGGCTGGGGAATCCCGGCGCCCAGTATGCCGCCACCCGGCATAACATAGGATTTAAGGTTCTGGACGAGATTGCCAGTATCAAGGAGGCCAGTTTTGAAACACTTAAAATGGGTGACGTGGCAACTGTGAGACACAAGGGTAAAAGCGTCATGTTGCTCAAGCCTAATACGTTTATGAACCTAAGCGGCAAGGCAATCAAATACTACCTGAAACAAGAAAGCATTCCTGTAGAGAACCTACTGGTTATCACAGATGATCTGAATCTACCATTTGGCACCCTGCGCATGAAAGCAAAAGGAACCGACGGCGGCCACAACGGCCTCAAGGACACACAAGTCCAGCTCAACACGCCTAAATATCCCCGATTGCGATTCGGTATTTCTGATGAATTCAGTAAGGGTAGGCAAGTGGATTATGTACTGGGTGAGTGGGATGAGCAGGAACAAAAACAACTGCCAGAACGCATAGAAAAAGCAGCCGAAGCTGCTTTATCATTTACCCACGCAGGACTGGCCAACTCCATGAACCAGTTTAATGGGAAGTAGTCTAAATGGTATTATTGATGACGTTTTAACTCGAGATCATGATAACTACTCTGTTTAATTGTAGCCGATTTCATACACGATACCGTCAAAGATTAGACTGCGGCCGCTTAAGAATGAATTGATTCTTGTTCCGATTTCTTCTATGGTCAACAATACGGCCTCATTTTTTATTCTGTTTGCCGCCTCATTCTCGTTGACTTCATCATCTTTTCTTTTAGACTGAAACTCCTTTGTGACAATTGTTGAGAATGGTATCAACCATCCGTACCTCTCACACTAATGGGTCGTTGCAACAGCTTTATATCTGTTTTGCAAATGCTTATATCAATATTACAGATCACTGTTTATGGAGTAGACACCACTTATCGATTGAGTCCTTACGTCTTTCGCCTTATAGTGGTAAAATTGGGACTCTGAAATCAGTAAATCAGGGATTCGAGAAATTTTCTGAACACGCTGTGACTGATTAAATTTTGCAGTAAATAAGTCTAGATATTCTTGTTGTGACTTCAGGTATTCTTCATTGTTGCTGTAATAATTTCTTCGCTTTTGATTGCTTTCTAGTTTCACAAGTGAAATCCTCAAGTTATCTGGTAAACTATACGTACCATCAAGGATTTTCTGAATATTTTCTTCAGATATGGTGGATGATTTGTCGTCAAAAAGGGATTTAGTTATAGGCTCTTCTTGTTGATAATAATTCTGAGTACTATTAAAATCAGAATATTGTCTGACCGGTCTGCCTGTGGAACACGATACCAAGAATATTGATATGATTATGTAAAATATTTGTTTCATCTAAGTTTTTTCCAGTATTATCTTATCTATAAGAGTTTCCTGCCATAATCATTAGCTATAGGGATTCTACACCTACAACCTTAGTTACTGTTCAGCTTTTAGGCACGTTCTTTTCTACAAATGAATTAAATGCATCAGTCACGGTCTGGTTACAGGCGTTGCTCTGGTTGACCAGGGTTTTATAAGACTTGTTGAAAGAGTCAGCTTTCTTATTGACCTCGTCCACCTTTTTGTTGAAGTCGTTGATCATCTTTTTGGTGCGTTTGCGCTGTGGGGTCTTGTCAATAGTCGTTTGCAGTTGTTCAAAATCCTTTTGTAGAATCAGGAAATCTGTGATCTGTGGCACGTGTTTATCTGCTGTTTTCTGGAATTTTTCTAGCTGCGTGCTTACCTTTTTAGGTAGTGCAGTACTGTTTTTATAAGCAGGATAGGACTTGAGCTTTTCCAGCGCCGCCTGCGTTTCTGATTGCAACGCATTATAATTCTGCTGGATGCCGTTCACGTCATTCTTTGCGATCGATTCAAAAAGATAGACCTGGTTGATCTGTGCCTTGAAGTAAAGGAGGTACAAATCACTCTTGTAATCAAAAACCTCATTTGCGATACGCATCTTCTCGCCCAGGCCGCCTTGTTCCTCAACAAAATTTATGTTGTTTTTTTCTGCAAAAGCCGTCATGACGTCCTGATAATTCTGCTGCACCTCAGCACTTTTCTTGTCCAGTTCTTCCTGTGCCATAAAGTAGGCTTCCATGGCATCGTAGGACTGTTCTGAAATTTTCTGTAGGTCGATGACCTTTTCAAACTCCTCGTTCAGGATATTCTTCCTGTACTTCATCAGTTTCAGGGTCTCTTCCTTGAACTCTTCACCGCCGTAGGAACCTGCCTTACGCACGTCTTCCATGGCCTTGTCTATGGTTTTGAGCAACTGTGATTTCCTGCGATCGATTTTGCGCTCACGCTTTGAATGTGCTACGGCCTGGGTGAGTTTCCACTGCCGTTTTGCAATGTCGCTGTAGGTTTCATCCATGAATGTCAGGTATTCCTGCATGCTGCTGAATTGCTTGCGCTTTCGCGAAAGCGCATCCCACAACAACCATTGTAAATAGTATTAGTTTCTTCATTTTAAACGGATTAGGTCTTTTAGTATTTGGATGGATTCTATAATGTAGGGATCTGTGGCGATCTCTTCTTTTATATAGTCGTTGTATTCTGCATCTGCACTGTTGTAGGCCAGTATTTCAGTCGTGCTGGGATGATCAGTTACCTGTAGTTGCGGTACTGTTGACTCGTCATCTTGTTTGAAAATGCGATTATATCGATCCATGAAATCATTGATTCCATCCACGGTAAGCACGATGGGTGATTCTGCGAGTTGCAGGATCTGCTGGTTTGCCATGGCTATGTTTTGCAGCTCGCCAGATGCAAGCACGCGTTTCTTAGAAAGATCACCTAATTCTTCTGTAGGCAGTGGTGCTGCTGGTCTAAACCTGGGTGCCGGATCCAATTTGGGTAATTGTAAGTCAATCTGCTCATGCATGTCTTCCAGAGCACCCATATCCATGGCTGGCAGCTGTATGTCTGGCTGGATACCATTCCCGTAATGCGTCCTGCCTTTTACATTGTAGAATGCGCCCACCGTCATTTTTACAAATGAGAGCTCATCACCTGCGGTAAGTGGTGTGATGGACTGCATGGTAGATTTACCATAGGTGGTATCCCCCACGAGAATCCCGCGGTTATAGTCCTGCATGGTGGCGGCAAAAAGCTCTGACGCAGATGCGCTGTAATTATCGATAAGTACGATGAGCGGCCCTGCAAATGCCGTCCCGCGATTCAGATCCATCGCAGTCATGGGCTTGCCTGTCTCGCGCTCATCCACGATGGCGACAGGGCCGCGATTGATAAACAATCCAGCAAGATCCACCGCCTCTTTAAGGGATCCACCTCCATTGCCACGCAGATCAACGATCAATCCAGCTAGTTGCTGTTTTTGTAGTTTATAGATTTCTGCAGCGGCGTCGTTTGCCACACCCAGCCCACCGGGTACGTCCAGATCTGTGTAAAAGGAATTGATGCGCAGGTAACCATATTCCCCGTCAATCTGATAACCGCGCAAAAAGCTGCTGATTACGGGCAATTCCCGTTTAGAGATAATGGTTTTATACTGCTCGCCATCTGGTTTTTTAAGCGTCAGTTTGATCTTATCTCTTTTACTGGCGCTGATCACGGCATTCAGGTCACCACCATCCATACAGGTGAGATCTACTTTTTTACCGTCCACGGTGATATCAACGAGTTCATCATTTTCCTGTGGAAGAGGTTCTGATTTTTCCAGCCCGGTAGTCACGATATAAGAAACCACAAATGCATCGCCTAACTGGTTGCGCCTGGAAAAATAGATTCCAAAACTGCGCTGATCTGTCGCCACGCTTTCCTCAAAATCGGTTTTTTCTTCCACCGTAAAAAAAGCCGAATGTCTATCCTGCGATTGCAGCAGCGCATTGAGATATGCATTTTCCACCTTTGTTTTAAGCGAAACCTCGTCTTGTTTCAGCTTGTTCAAATCGCAGAGTTCCTGGTCTTTGATCTTTTTGAATATGCGGCGTTTGGTCTTAGGATTATTCAGTCCGTTTTTCTCCTCATTGTCTGAGTCGCCAGCGTAGTCAAACAGCATGGCAAGTTTCATTTTCTTGTGTCTGTAACGCTGGAGTTCCTCAACGGTAAACTGCATGCGTTTTTCTGGGAGATTGACCGGTAGGTTTTCCTCGATGGTAAAATCCAGATCAGAAGCTTTCATCGCCCTTATGGTAGCTGATTTGCGATCCAGCGCATTTTTATAAATGCTTGTGATTTCTTGAAGGCTAGGACATTCACCAGATTCCACGGCAGTCCACCAGGCAGAAATTTTACTTTCCAAGATTTCATAATCACTCTGGGAAAACAGAGTTTTTTCCTGATCCAGTTCTTGCAGAGTGAGTTCTAGAACGGCGTCCATCCACACGGTATCGCGCTCTCTAGGCAGGTAATGCTCGCGGTCAATTTTAGATAAGACGGCTTTTTGTTTAATGCAGAAAGAGTTGTCCTGCGCTTTCAGCCCGTATCCTATCAATAGAACTGCCAGCATCAGTACACTGCGTAACACACTCAATGCGGAATGATATATAGGGAAATTATGTAGGTGGGAAGCCACGTTTCAAATGTAAGATGGAAACTTAAGAATTCTCTATGATATCTAAGGTTATGATAGCCAACTATCTTACAGGTTTTCTCACCACGGGAATCAACTCACCCGCCGCGAGTCTGTAGCGATCAATCAGTCCTGGCGAAAGATTTGTGGTATAATCCACAGCCTCTACCTCAAAACCTACTTTGCGCAATCGCTCAAAATAATCCATGCCATACACCCGCACATGATCGTACTGACCGAATATCCTCGCTCGCTCGGCTCGATCTGTAATACTATCATCTTCAAAGGTTTGTTCCCTACTCATATCCAGCGGAATCTGTAAAATAGCGGTGCCACCAGGTTTTAGCACACGGTAAAGCTCGCTCATTGCCTTGTGATCGTCTGGTATGTGTTCCAGCACGTGGTTGCATAGAATAAAATCATAGCTATCTGCCGCAAAAGGCAGGTCGCAAATGTCTGCTTTGACGTCTGCAATGGGTGATTCTAAATCAGTTGTGGTGTAGTTGCTATTTTCGCCACTTTGACCGCGCTCGGTGTAAATTTCGCGAAAGCGGTATAAAAAACATTGCTCTGGTGCAAAGTGTAATAGATTTTGCGGCCGTGTAAAAAGATCGGTTTCATTCTGTAGATACAGCCACAGCAGGCGGTGGCGTTCCAGCGATAGGGTAGAAGGCGAGAGCACGTTTTCCCGCACCTGCCCGTACCCGTACGGTAAAAAAGATTTAAACGTCTTCCCATCGATGGGATCCTCATAGCGATCTCCACGATAATACCATTCAAAGAGTGGTCGCACCGCATAGCTAGCCTTGATCAGCAGCGGTCGCGGGATCGTATTGAGAATGGATTTAAAGATTGCGCTCAAAGGGCGTTGTAATGTTTAGAGTTCAATATTCAATTTTCAACGTTTAAAGATGCTCTAGAACGTGGTTTGAGAGCCATTCAATTCCATTTGCCTGCTTTTATAAGCTGTTAAGCTCTTGAAGTACGATAAGTAATTTACTCTCAATCAATTATGAATTTTCAATATCCTAGTCTTTCCAGCGATAGGGATCCTCCTCGTTGCTGGTAATGCCCAGCACCTCGTGTACATAATCAAATGTGCTGAGCAATCGTGGCTCGCCATCCACCAGTGCCACGTCATGTTCAAAATGTGCGCTGGGTTTGCCGTCTTTGGTTTTGATCGTCCAGCCATCCTTAAAGTGTCGTACATTTTTAGTGCCCATATTGATCATGGGTTCAATGGCAATCGTCATGCCCTCGACAAATTTCTTACCGCGGCCGCGGCGTCCGTAATTAGGCATCTGCGGATCCTCGTGCATCGTGCGCCCCAGTCCATGACCCACCAGTTCTCGTACCACGCCGTAACCAAATCCCTCGCAGTAGTTCTGAATGGCATAACCAACGTCACCCACACGTTTGCCTAATCTGAACTGTTCAATACCTAAATAAAGTGATTTTTTAGTGCGCTCGAGCAACAATCTGGTTTCCTCGGGAATCTCACCTACCGTAAAAGTGTAGGCGTGATCACCATAAAATCCCTCTACGATAGCACCGCAATCCACCGAAAGAATATCTCCCTCTTCAATGGCCACGTCCTTGGGAATTCCATGGACTACCTCCTCATTAGGCGAGATCAGTAATGTACTGGGACAGTCATAAAGCCCCTTGAAACCGGGGATTGCCCCGTTGTCACGTATATATTCCTCGGCAAGAGTGTCCAGTCTCAGCGTCGTTACACCAGGCTTGATCTCTGCTGCCACCATAGCCAGCGTACGACTCACCATGTGCGCTGCGCGGCGCATAATTTCAAGTTCTTCTTTTGTTTTAGTAATGATCATCGTAAAAAATCAGCTGCAAAAATAGGGATTAGCTTATCAGTTGAGCAGTGATCAGTCAATCGGTGATCAGTGATTAGTTTACTAGGGATTGGGTTGTCCGTGAATCAGGTTGCTGGATGAAGAGCTTATTTAACGCCACGGTGAAGGGATGGGGATATTGTTGCTGCGGGTGTCCCTTCCCCCAGCCCCTTCCAACGGAAGGGGAGTGGACACCCTTCCCAGACCTCTACCGAATAAACTTGTCAAGGCTTCATCCTCCCTTCCCCTTCATGCGAACCACGAGGAAGAATGACGAGAGTATCGCACCGGGTTGGGGATGGGGATAAACGAAATCAATATAAAGTACAACCCAAAAACGGTGAATGACAATATGTTTCAATGTAACATCAACTGATCAACTAATCAACTGACCCACCACCACATCGCCACCTAATTCTTACCTTAGCCACATGGAAATAAATCTACACGGTAAGACCGCGCTCGTGTGCGGCAGTAGCACGGGAATAGGGCGTGAGACGGCGCAGCAGTTTGCCAGCGCTGGGGCAAGGGTGATTCTACTTGCCCGCAATGCAAATAAATTGCAGGAGGTTTTGGGAACACTCGATGATTCCATAACAAAGAACCACACCTACCTCGTGGCAGATTTTTCTGATTATAGAGAGGTGGAGAGGGTGGTTTCCGCTTTCGCGAAAGCGAACCCCATACACATCCTAATAAACAACACCGGCGGTCCTGCACCAGGTCATCTTATTGATGCAGAGGTTGATAAGCTGGAGGCAGGTTTTACACAGCACGTAAAGTGTAACCAGGTACTCATTCAAGCCTGTGCAGATGGGATGAAAAAAGCTGGTTACGGCCGGGTGATCAATGTGATTTCTACAAGTGTAAAAGCGCCTATCGAATTTTTGGGCGTGAGCAATGTCATAAGAGGCGCAGTAGCCAGCTGGGCAAAAACCCTCGCAACAGAACTGGGGCCACACGGAATCACGGTCAATAATGTACTACCAGGCTTTACAGCTACTGACCGACTAGATAAAATCATCGCTGGCAAATCAAAACGCGGGGGCGGTGACGAGCAATCCGTGATTGAAACCATGAAAAGCCACGTCCCCTTACGCCGCTTTGCAGAGCCAGCCGAAGTCGCAAACGCGATCACTTTTCTAGCAAGCGATAAAGCTGGTTACATTACTGGAATCAATCTACCTGTAGATGGTGGGAGGACAAAGAGTCTTTGATTTTTCAAATCCCAAATCATAAATCCCAAATCAAATAGAAAATAGAGGAAAGAAAATAGATAGAAGTTACTTTATTAAAATTCTCAAAGCTCAAAGCTCAAAGCTCAAAGCTCATAGATAAACCGAATACCACTCTAAAACACCAGCACACCAGCACACTAACAAACTAATCAATTAAATCCATGTCCAAGAACCTACGCATCAACGGTCACTCACACCTACTACCATATCCTGAGGAAATTCCAGATTTTATGCGGGAGAAAGGAATTTTTTGGGTAGATCCAGAGCGTAAGAACATGCTGCAAAAAGGCTGGTCACGTCCAGTCACTGATTCCAGTTTTTTCTTAAAGGAGAAACTGGAATGGATGGAAAAGTACAAGATTGATCACGCGGTGATTCTCAACTTGAGCCAGCTGTACGGTAATGGTTTGCGACTGGAAGAAATGAAACAAGCCCTGCGATTTCAGAATGATTTTAATGCGGGGGTACAACATGCGCATCCAGATAAATTTACGTGCGGGTTTGTGGTTCATCCGGGTTTTGTACGCGGTGCGTTATGGGAAATCGAGCGTTGCGTGAAAGTACTTGGCATGAAATTACTGTGTTTACCTACGCATTACATGGACACGATAGGGCAGTGGCGGTGCATTTTTGACGAGGAGAATGAACCCATATTTGAACTTGCCAGCGAGCTCAATCTAGCCGTGGAGATTCACCCCTACGATGGGGAGAAATTCATCAAGTTGCAAAACACCTCCTGGCGTTTTCATCTGATCTGGATGCTGGCACAATGTGCAGATGCCTATCATTTTCTGACGTTGAATGGTTATGCATTTAAATATCCCAATATGCGTATCTGCTTTGCGCACGGTGGTCAGCTGGCACAAATGAACTTGGGTCGTAGGATTCAGGGATTTGATGGTCGTCCAGATCTTTTTGAGGGAAAGACGCACCCTCGCAAGTCAGTAGGGCATCCCAATATCTTTTTTGACACACTGGTACATGATACGGGTTCGTTAAAATTATTAGTTGAAAACCAAGGTGTCAATCAAGTACTGGTAGGCTTGGATGATCCGTACCCGCTGGGGGAAATGGATAGCGAGAAACAATCCTCGTATCCAGGAAAGATCCTTGATCTAGCCGTCGATCGTGATATTATAAAAAGCGGCGATGCTGCTAGAATGTGGGATCAGAATGTTGTGCAGTGGTTATTCGGCAGCAATGAAACCGCTAAAAGCGATTTTTATAAGCGGATTAGTAGGAAAAAGCAGAATTGATCATGTTATCAACAGGTTTAACAACCCATTCGATTTCCCGCTAAATGCAATCATTCCCGTACTTTTGCACCCGTAAAACCACAGCATGCAGTACGCCGAAAATATTTTGGAAACCATCGGAGAAACCCCGCTGGTAAAAATGAACAAACTGGTAGAAGATCTACCTTGTTTAGTTCTCGCAAAATATGAGACTTTCAATCCTGGTAACAGTGTAAAAGACCGCATGGGTCTTAAAATGATTGAGGATGCAGAGGCAGACGGAAGACTCAAACCTGGCGGGACGATCATCGAGGGAACTAGTGGCAACACGGGAATGGGACTGGCTCTTGCCGCTATTATCAAAGGTTACAAGCTTATCTGCGTTCTGAGTGATAAGCAAAGCAAGGAAAAAATGGACATTCTGCGCGCCGTGGGTGCAGAGGTACATGTTTGCCCTACAGACGTCGCGCCTGAAGATTCGCGATCTTATTATTCTACCAGCAAGAGATTGAGCGAAGAGATACCTAATTCCTGGTACGTCAATCAATACGACAATCCATCCAACTGTAAAGCACACTACCAGAGCACCGGTCCAGAAATCTGGAAACAAACCGAGGGTAAGGTGACGCATTTTGTTGTGGGAGTAGGAACCGGCGGAACGATTTCTGGAGTAGGAACTTATTTAAAGTTGCAGAATCCTAACGTTAAAGTGTGGGGGATTGATACCTACGGATCGGTTTTTAAGAAGTATCACGAGACAGGGGTTTTTGATGAGAACGAGATCCATCCTTATGTTACCGAGGGAATAGGTGAAGATATTTTACCCCTCAACGTGCGTTTTGAGGTGATTGATGGTTTTACCAAAGTTACCGATAGAGACGCAGCTGTTTACACAAGAAGACTTGCCAAGGAAGAGGGTATGTTCCTAGGCAATAGCGCTGGCGCCGCCATCAAAGGTTTACTCCAGCTACACGAGCAAGTCGGTTTTACTAAGGATGACGTCGTCGTAATTTTGTACCACGACCACGGCAGCCGTTATGTAGGTAAGTTTTTTAATGACGACTGGATGCGTGAGAAAGGATGGCTAAACGAGGATGGGACTTACTTGCCAGATGAGAAGTAGATGAGCACAATATTCAAAATAGCATTTGTGACCCTATTTTTCCGTTTTCGCGAAAGCGTAACAGCAATATATCTAATATAAAATTTCTTCAATCTCTTCCAGCAACAACCATTGTTCTGGAAAACCATAGTTGACAGTTGCTCGAATCTTCTGAACCAGGTTCTGATCAATTTCATCCATTAGACGCAATTCCCTTATCTGCCGGTAGAGGTCATGAATCTCTAGATCCCTCTCAGAATATTCTGGTTTGTTTGCGCTATTGTCGCTCTCATGATAGATCAAATCAAAGCTATACGGATCTGCCGGCCCCGCATAAGCACTGATGATTTCCTTGCCCACGGCCAGATGAAGAATCCCATCTGCAGGGCAGAAGAGGACTTCGTCGCGGTATGTAACCGTGCAATCCGTAAATTGAATCAGCATGAGCTTGCCATTTAGATTTCTCATTCCGGTGATATTGAGACCCTCTACGGTGATACCGCTCTCATAGGTAAAAGCTATACGCTCGTTATCGTAAAAGTTATAGGCCTGAAGATCTCTCGGTCCCATGTCCTCAATGGCAAGATTGATTCCTTTCAACTTGCCTAGCGGCGACATAAATCCATTTCTGTGTGTAGTGGTGCCATGTCCTATCAATTCCTTTTCACGGTTTGCGAGTGCTGTTTTTCCTTTGGTAGCAAAAAATACAACCTCGTTATCATCATTTGTAATCATGCGGTCAAAAACACCAGACACCTGTAAACCGGTAGAAAGCTCAATGGTTCCCAGAGATTTGCTATCGATGAGTTTTTGCAGCCCGCGGTGTCCACCTTTACGCACCGCCATGGTATTTGCAAATTCTTCCAGCACTTCACTTAGATAAGCAAAGTCTGGTGTGACGTATAAGTGTGGTTGCGGTCTGGTAATGTCAAAGTCTTGATAAGCAGCCTCAATCGAGTAGGGGCGTTTTTCCACCTCTGGCTTGAGACAACTCTTGCTCTCGCCCAGACTAGAGAGCAATCCTGCTCCGTAGAGTTTAGGATTTTCCAGCGTTCCCACTAGACCATATTCCACCGTCCACCAGTGCAGATTGCGGATGAGTGACATCTCGCTTGGAGCTACCTTTTCGTTTTGTAATTCTGTGATTTTTGATTCTGCCAATTTGATTTTTTCCTGCAGATCAGAAGATCCACTATCCCGTCGCATCTCTTTGAGAATTGAAAGATGGCGCACAGCTTCATACACCTCATGATCATGCGCGCTGGAAATCGCCTTGCTGCCTATCTCGCCGAAACGTCTCAAATACTCGGCATAATCCGGGCTCGCGATAATGGGCGCATGACCCGCTGCCTCGTGGATGATATCTGGCGCGGGGGTGTATTCAATATTTTCAAATTTCCTTATATCTGCCGCGATCACCAGGATTTTATATGCCTGAAATTCCATAAACGCAGCCGGTGGGATAAACCCATCTACCGCTACCGCGGCCCAGCCTATTTCCTTTAGGATGCGATTCATCCCATACATGGACGGAATCTCTTCAATGGAGATGCCGGTTTTTTCCAGCCCATTGAGATACGACCCGTGAGCTACCTGTGATAGATACTCCACATTTTTGCGCATTACGTGCCGCCATACCGCCTGATCCTGAGCTGTATAATCCTCATAATTCTGCGGCTTGATAAACTGCTTGAGGTGTGGCGGCAGTCGAACTATGAGCGGATTAAGTTCTATAAAATCAGTTGATTGACTTGAATCATTAGACAATTTCATAATACTTAAAGGCTCTAACTAATCAGCTTTAGTGATAACTAGTTTTATAGCAATACTAAAAGCTAAGTAAAAATAGAAACTTAATTTATTTCCTGTAGCTTGGAATAAGACGCGGTCAGTTTGCCGAATTCAAACTTGAAAAATAAATAATCATTTAAATCATCTATTCCTAGGTCATCGTAAAACTTTTTTGTGTAAATATTTGTTCTTGAAGAACTGTATATATCAGTATTAATTGCTACTATAATACTAGAATTAACATATTTCTGCATCAATTCAACATCATAATATTCAGCGATATTTATCGCAGTTGCATTATTAGTCACGTTGGATACATGATCTTTAAATATCTCAGGCGATACGCATACATCTGCGGTGCATAGAGGTTTCCAGTAATACAGATACACTAAAGGTTTTTTTGAGATGTTAGCCAAGAGTGTTTTACCATCCAAAATCTCTACTTTTTGACTCGTAACCTCATTTAGATTATTTAACACAGTCTTTTCATCCCAAACACGAAATAAATCTGGTGCTGTTTTTTGAGATTTGGATCTGTATGAGTACAATCCTTTAAATTCCCCACGAATGATACAGCTTGATAACGTCAAAGAGAGCGCTAGAAAGAAAATGTGTTTAGTGATGCTCAATCGCAAAATCAATTTTGTCTAATAGCTGGAACTACGTATCCACCGAAATCACCAATGGATGTATCGTATTGAAAGGAACCGCTTAGGACAACAAAAGTGATTCCATCTATACTGTTAGTGATATCCTCATCTATCACCAAGTCAGATTGTTCTGCGATTGCGTCTAGTGATTCTGGCTCTACATTGTTCAAAAATACAACAAGTTCACCTTGATCAGAATCTTCACGAAACTTGAAATATCCTCTTTTGGGTGTGATGCTGGAGACTTCGTTGTCGGTTGGCTTCTCGGGACAGTCGACTATTGTTCCATCGTCATCATTTACACAGCAGAAAGCACAGGATCTAAATTTGCACAATCCCCAACCTCTACATTCTCTTGAAGCTCTTCCCCATCCATCCCAATCCGCAAAGAAAAATGTAAACCTAATATTAGGCTCGGGGTCTCCATAAGTTGTTGTCTCACTAGAATTTTCGTCAATATTATCGATCGAAAGAACAGTGTCTGAGGAACTATCAGTACTACAGGAAAATGCAGTAAATAATAACGCTAAAATTAGAGTGAATTTGAAAGCTTTTATAGTTTTTACATTTATTCAAATATAATATCTTTTTGCTCAAATAGATTAAATCCAGGTCAATAGTTTTTTGAAACTTTATCTTAGAGTACAACTTATTTATTTCACACCAGAGATTTAACTTGATCAGGTAAATGCCCTTAAGCGATCCTAAATTCACGTAAATACTACCTTTGTCACCATGGGTAAACGCAGGGATCAGATCATCACCACAGCGGCCGGTCTATTTAGGGAGCGCGGTTACAGCGCCGTGACAATGCGCGACCTGGCGCAGGCGGTGAATCTGCAGGCGGCGAGTCTTTACAATCACATTTCGGGCAAGCAGGAGATTTTATCACATATTATTCTGGATCTTGCTGGGAGGTTCACGGCTGGAATGGATGAGGTGGTGATGGGTGGGGATTCCGCTTTCGCGAAAGCGGAAAAATTAATCAACCTCCACATAAATCTAGCATTGAGTAAAACAGACGCCCTTGCCGTGATGAACAACGACTGGATGCATCTGGAAGGCGAGCCCTATCAGGAATACAAGGCGCAGCGGCGTGAGTACGATCTAGCTTTCCGCAATATTTTGAAAGAGGGCATTGCAACAGCCGAATTCAAAGACCATCAGGTGGACACGGTGCTGTTTGCCTTTTTAAGTACGTTGCGCACTTTATATCTTTATTTACCTAAAAAATCTGCCGAAGAAATCGATCTTATTAGGATCCAGCTCCCGCAGATTTTGTTGAAGGGTTTAAGTCGCTAGAACCTACTCCTTTTCGGTTACGGGTTCTTTTTCTAGAACTGGATAATCCGTGTAACCCTCGCGGCCAGGCGTGTAAAAAGTATCTTTATCCCAGTCTGCCGTATGCGCGCGCAACTCAAAGCGGTGAACAAGATCTGGATTGCTGATGTATAACTTTGCAAAAGCGACGCAATCTGCATGACCCTCTTTGATGACCTCGTTTGCACTCTCACGGTCAAATCCACTGTTGATCATCAAATTCCCCTTATAGATGGGACGATAATGTTCTGCAACATTCTGCACGAGAAAATCTACGTCACTTACGTCATTGAAAGGTTCTGAGAGATGTAGGTAAGCGAGATCGTGATCATTCAATCGATTAATCAAATAATCAAAAAACGGAATCGTATCTGGCGTGGCATCGATCCCGAAGATTCCATGCAGCGATGGATTCAATCTGCAGCCTATCCTGTTTTCAGGCCAGTGCTTCTTTACTTCTTCCAGGACTTCAAAAAAGAATCTAGCCTTGTTTTCTTTGCTGCCACCGTATTCATCTGTACGTAGGTTGCTGTTGTTATTGAAGAATTGATGGATTAAATATCCATTTGAACTGTGGATCTCCACACCATCAAATCCAGCTTCTTTTGCATTTGCCGCTGCCTGGCCAAACTCGCTGACGGTCTGCTTGATTTCTTCGATTGTCATCGCATGTGGTGTGGAAGTCATCTTCTTACTACCATCTGGCGCGTGCATCTCATGTTCAGGATTTACGGCACTGGGCGCCCAGGTCTGACCATCTTCCTGATAATCGGGTAACGAGTTACGGCCCACGTGCCACAGCTGGATAAATATCTTTCCATCTACCTCATGGACGCTATCCACCACTTTTTTCCAGCCAGCGACTTGTTCCTTATTGAAAATTCCTGCTACATTTACATAACCTCTAGCGCGTCTGGAAACCTCACTTCCCTCTGTAATGATCAAACCTGCACCCGTGCGCTGCGTGTAATAATCCACATGCATCTGCTCTGGGCGCTGGTGCTCGTTATTTGCGCGGCAGCGCGTCATGGGCGCCATGATGACTCGGTTTTTGATATCTACCGCGCCTAGCGTAAAAGGTTGAAGAACGGGTTGCTGTACGATCATGCTCATGAGAAAAGGTTTTTGCTAAAGTTATCTGGCTGGCGCCCGGGGTGGGGTTAAAGCGGGGTTAAAGCTTGTTAATGGGAGAAATCTGGACGTTTGTGTCAGTCCTATAGTCGTTGGTTGCGGGAATTTGTTTGAGGCTGAATATTCTTAACCGTATGTAAAACAATTTATTAAGTTACTAAATATCAATTATAGGGCAGTTGCCGTATTGCCTGCAGTGTGAGAAGTGCGCAATTTTGGATCATAATCAAAAACACTTTATACCATGAAAAAATTCAAACTACTTCTTGCTTTTATTGCCGTGGGCAGTATAGCTATGACCAGCTGCAGCAGTGATGACGATGCGCCGGCCGCAGATCCAGCCGCACCGGTAGCTGGCGCTGGCCAGATGATCGCCACCGTGGATGGTGCCAGCTATCAATCTATCGCGCAGGGCACCACCGCAAACATTACAAACAACAGTGGAACTGAATTCTTGCAAATGACCTCAGTAAACCTGAATGGTGAGGCAATTACCATAACGGTATTGCGCCCCATGATTGAGGAGGATTCCTATGACTTTGACAGTAATCTGAACATTACTGCCACTGCAACCTACACCCGTGTGGACACGAGCACTTTTCAATCTGAGTCTTTTGCCGCGCCCTACATGGATAGCGGCGATGTAGGCACCATAACCATTACAGAATTGACCGCAGATAACATTAAGGGAACTTTTGAGGTAATGATGAGCAATCAAGATACTAATCAGGTGATTAACGTCACTGGGGGATCATTTGACATAGCAGTGTCAAGAATTTAGGAAAATATGAAAACGGTACAAATTATTCTGTTGCTGTTCTTGTGTTCCGCTTTCGCGAAAGCGCAATCACTAGGAGAACTAAAATCCAAGGTTCAAAACTCTGGTCAAAATCCCAAGAAGAAAGCCTCCAGGGACGTGTATGTCGCAAACTTTAATGTCCTCGTAGAAATCTATCGCGAGGACACGGATTACAAGGCCAAAAGAGAATTCAGGGGTAAAGGCCGTGGCGAGGCAAAGGCAAATGCCGCCCTGGGCCTGACGGGAGTAGATCCAGAACTGATTCAAAAGAACGTGGATCTTTTATATGATGAAATGCTCAATGATCTAAAAGCCAAAGGATTCAATATCTTAAACAGCGAGGCAGCTGGGAAGACAAAATTCTATAAAAACGCGGTTGCACTTAACGGCCCCATTCTAAGAGAAAGCGCAAACCCTGGGATGATTGAAGTAATCCCATCTGGATTCAGCGGATTTGCGTCTCAAAAAACAGCAGAGGGAAAATCCTCTAAAAAGAGTGGATTATTCTCTGGGTTTAAAGCCGTAGGCAAGGCAATCTCAGGTGGCAATAATGCATTGTCAAAAGAAATCGACGATGCCATCGTGCTGGATATCAACCTCGTGATGAGCTGGAGTGAAACGGGTGGCAGCTGGCTCAAGAGCCTGGGTGGTGCAAACGCACAGATCAAGACTAATCTGGCCCTAGGCAGTAAATCGATCACGGCACCCAAGAAAAAAGGCTTGAGATTAAAGGGATCTGAGAACGTATATCAACTCGAGACCGACTTTAATCTATCGCAGGGTTCTGGCTTGCATAAGACCGTGTGGAAAGGATATCTCAAAAAACCACTCACCATTGACGGTGTCATAGAGGATACAAAAGTAGAATCTTTTAATCGTGGCGATGTGGCACAGAGTTATGATGTGGGCGATATCTATAGAGTGACCTACTGGAACAGCACTATCTCAGAAAACGCTAAAATGGTGGAGGTGGATGGCCAGAAGTTTGCCCAGGCTCTCTACTTATCTGGAAAACAGTTTCTGGATGACCAGCTGGATTATATGTTTGATAAATACGATTGAAATTGACAATCCCCTAGAGAACCGCATGAAATCTATCGTGCGGTTTTTTTATTGCCGTTTTGCAAGTTCTGCCTCAATGTCCCTGAGAGAAAATCCTTTTGCCTTGAGCAACACTAGATAATGATACATTAAATCGCCTGCCTCATAGAGGAAGTCCTCATCTGTGCCGTTGATCGCATCGATTACCGTTTCCACGGCTTCTTCACCCACTTTTTGCGCCACTTTATTGATTCCTTTTTGAATCAGTGAGTAGGTATAGCTACCATCAACCTTGTCGTCAATACGCTGGTGGATAATTGCTTCAAGCTTATCGATCGTAAAGTTTTCTTTTCTTTCTGTGGCTTCTTTCAGCGACTGGCTTGTTGAAGTGCCAGAGATACTTTTTAAGATTTTATCTGCCGTGGCTCCTCTGCTTTGGGCGGCAATTGCCACCTCACTATCCTGATCTGGAAATTCGTCAAAGCAGCTATTTGTACCACGGTGGCAGGTGGGACCAGATGGATGTACTAGAACCAGCAGGGCATCACTGTCGCAGTCCAGTTTAATGTCGATAATATTCAGGTAATGACCAGAGGTTTCACCCTTAGTCCATAATCTGTTCTTGCTGCGTGAGAAGAAAGTTACTCTGTTCCGCTTTCGCGAAAGCGTAAATGCTTCCTCATCCATATACCCCAGCATGAGCACGTCCCTAGAATCTGCATGCTGGATAATGACTGGTACAAGGCCGTCAGGATACTTTGTTGAAATCTGGTTTCATTGTAGGGATATTAGGAAATTCTTTGGATTGCTGATAATTAGATTAGACTCTATGAAGTCATTTTTGTCTCTTGTCAAAATGTGGGTGCAATTGTTGTTTTCAGCACATGCGATGTGCAGATTATCCTCAAAGTCTGCACCTAATTGCTTAAAACTCGAGTTCATTTGTTCTTGGTTCATTACTACCACTGGAATCACTTTATTTAATTCAACAATCTTTGATTTAAGCAATTCCACATTGCCTATTGCTTTTCTGGCTATGTAATGCGCGTTTGAATAGCAAAGTGAATTACTGACCATTTCAATATTGCGATAAAAACACTCACTTATTACGCCGGTAGATGCAGCGTAAAAGGGTCGCCTTTCTAAAATGACGTCTAACAGAATATTTGCGTCAAGAAATATTTTCATTTCTCATCCAGTTTCAAATATTTCTGCCATTTTTCCTCGTAGAATTCATCTCTTAGTCCTTTATAGGATTTATTTTTTAAGTTCTCGCTGTAGTCTATTCCAGTTTCCATTGCTTTGAGAATCGGGTGGATTTCTATATCAGCATATTTATTTTGCTGCTCAGATTCAATCCTCGATCTGAGCATTTGCTCTATGAATTTACTCAGACTCGTACCGCGTTCTTTTACATAGACCTTTGCCAGCTCTATGATTTCCTTATCCAGTTTTAAAGTGAGTTTTGCATCCATGATAAACGTTTTTACAAATATACGTACAACAATATCAATTTATACGTACTACAATACCTGCTGCGTGCAACTGGCTTTTTAATTCTGGAACTGGCAGCTCACCAAAATGAAATATACTGGCCGCCAGTCCAGCACTGGCCTCGGTTTCTTTGAATAACTTTCTCAAAATGAGCAGCCGTGCCGCCGCCACCACTGGCGATGATGGGGATGGTCAGCTTTCGCGAAAGCGTATCAATAATCCCCAGTGCAAAACCATTTTTAGTACCGTCGTGGTCCATGCTGGTGAGAAGTATTTCACCGGCACCGCGCTCTTCACATTCTGTGCACCACGCGATGGTCTCCTTATCAGTTTCAAACCTGCCGCCACCTATGTAAACTTTGTGGGTGAAGCCCCCCTCGATCTTACCAAGGGGGGAAGTGGACGGATTGTATACTTCCCCTCCCGCTGAAAGGCGCTGAGGGAAGGCTTTAGTATCTACGGCCACCACCACACACTGGCTTCCCAGCTCTCTGGCGAGAGCATTGATGAGTTCGGGTGTTTTAACCGCCGCGCTGTTTACGGCGATTTTATCTGCACCGGCTTTGATAATTTCTTTTGCGAGTAATACGTCGTTGATACCACCACCCACCGTAAACGGGATGTTGAGTACCGCCGCAATCTCACGTACTAGAGGTACAAGCGTCTCCCGCTTTTCTATGGTGGCCGTGATGTCCAGAAAGCACAATTCGTCAGCACCCTGCGCAGCATACTGTTTTGCCAGTTCCACAGGATCGCCAGCATCCCGCAAGCCGACAAAATTGACACCTTTGACCGTGCGGCCATCCTTAATATCCAGACAGGGGATGATTCTTTTTTTCAGCATTTAATTGTTGATGGTTTTCGATTCGAGGAGCCACTCTTCTCGTAAGATCGCATATTCATAATTATCCGACCACCCTGTTTTCAACGGTAGATTTTTACGCTGGATACCCTCCAGCACCATCCCACATTTTTCAAGAACTTTTTTTGAAGCTAGATTTTCAACCGCGCATCCAGCTTCCACACGATGTAGAGGTTTGGCTAATTTGTCAAAGCAATAATCCAATAAGAAATTTAATGCTTCTGTAGCATATCCCTGATTCCAAAATTCTGGATTAAGCTTCATCCAGACTTCGGCCTTCTGATATTTCATAGGTGCATAAATAATCCCGCAAATACCCACAAAAGCCTGATCAGTAGCAGTACGGATGGAATATGTGGGGGTCATATGATGCTTCTGCTGGTTGATGGCTACTTTTTCTTCCAGCTGTCTTTTGGTGACTTCTAGAGTATCAGGAATACCCCAAGTGTTGTAACGGTCTGTCTCAGGTTTACTTTGTAAATCATGTAGTTCATTGAGATCTGACATGGATAACAAGCAGTATTCGAGTCGGTTACTCTTCAAAATCTCTGAGTTGTTTTAAGTCAATTCTACCCTCGTAAATCGCTTTCCCTACAATGGCTCCCTCACAACCCATCTTGCGCAGCTGGTGCAAGTCATCGATTGTGGTAACGCCGCCGCTGGCGATAAGTTTAATCGAGTTTTTGGAGTCATCAGCTGAGGGAATAAAGCGCTCTGATGGGGGTGGGTTATTCAAATCTAGTATTTGCTTATAGAGCGCATAGCTGGGTCCATCCAGCATACCATCTTTTGCGATATCTGTACAAATAACATACTTCACACCTCTCTTTTTCCACGCATCAATAAAATTGATAACTTCAAGATTGCTGCTTTCCAGCCAGCCGTGTGTGGCAATTTTACCCTCTTTTGCATCTGCACCCAGTATGATTTTGTCGCTGCCGTATTTCTCGATCCAGCTGGCAAATAATTCGGCGTCCATAACTGCAATACTACCGCCCGTCACCTGACTTGCGCCACTTTCAAATACTGTTTTGATGTCAGCATCAGACTTTACACCACCGCCGAAGTCAACTTTCAAAGCCGTTTTACTGGCAATCTGTTCAAGGACTTTCCAGTTCACAACGTGGCTGTTTTTTGCCCCATCCAGATCTACAAGATGCAGATATTTGATGCCGTAATCTTCAAATTTTTTAGCTACTTCAAGCGGATTCTCATTGTAGATGGTTTTCAGATTGTAATCACCTTGTGAAAGGCGCACACATTTCCCACCGATGATGTCTATGGCTGGAATGATTCTCATAGTTCTATAAAGTTTTTGAGGATTCTCTCACCTACTGCTGCGCTCTTTTCTGGATGGAACTGGGTGGCGTAAAAATTATCTATCTGCATGACGCTGGCGAAAGGAGTAATATAATCACAGACCGCGATTGCATTTTTATTTGGGACTGCGTAGTAGGAATGGACGTAGTAGAGGTCAGTAGAATTAGTGAGACCACGCAACAATGTAGACTTTCTGAACTTCTCCTCCTCAAGGGGGCTAGCGGGTCGGCTATCAGTATTTTTAAATTCCAGATTGCTTACTAAAACCGAATCAATCTTATTCAAGCAATTACTCAACTGATTTTTGACCTCTGAATCTGTGAATCTCAAGATTTCATAGCCTAGACTGGATAAAGCTTGTTCTCTTTGCTCATCTGCACTTTTTTGAAACTGATGTATCTGGCCATCAATTTCAATGATCAATTTGCGCTCAAGCGAAACAAAGTCAACAATAAAAGAATCTATAACGTGCTGTTTTAAAAACCTAGTGTTTCTCTGACTTCCCTTTAATTGCGACCATAAAATCCTTTCAGTTTCTGTTAGTTTCAATCGATTTTCCCTCGCTAATTCTCGGGTGTGTTGATAGGTAATCGGGTTTGCTGTATGGAAAGTGGCTCGTTTAGGGATTTTCTGGTTAAAAGCAGGCAGCTGACCCCCCTGCCCCCCTTTAGGGGGGTGAGAGTTTTGCGTCCCGAAATCATCCTGATAAGATTCAAATGTTGGATGCTTTCGCGTTCTAATTAGACCGAGACTATTCCACCCCATATGAGGAACCTTTATTCCGGGGCTAGCAGGGAAACGCTTCACTGTTGTATCAAAAATACCCAGACATTCAGCATCACCCTCCTCACTATGTGCGCACATCAACTGCATGCCTAGACAAATCCCTAATACAGGTTGAGTCAGATTTTTTATCACGTGATCCAGACCACGGTCGCGCAGATATCTCATCGCGCTACTTGCCTCGCCTACGCCGGGAAAAACGACTTTTTCTGCCATTTTTAATTTTGCGGGGTCGTCCGTCACCATGTTGTTGACGCCCAGTCTGTTCAGCGCATTTGTCACGCTACCTATGTTGCCGGCATTGTATTTTACGATAGCAATCATAGCACGCCTTTGGTAGAGGGTAACTTGCCGTCGCCAGTTTGTTTGATGGCTGTTTTTATCGCTTTCGCGAAAGCTTTAAACACACTCTCGATCTTGTGGTGCTCATTATCACCCTGGACTTTAATGTTCAGGTTGCATTTTGCCGCATCACTAAAACTTTTAAAGAAGTGATAGAACAATTCCGTAGGCATATCGCCCACGTACTCACGTTTGAACTCTGCGTCCCAGACGATCCACGGCCGCCCACCAAAATCAATCGCTACCTGCGCCAGACTATCATCCATGGGCAGCAGGAATCCGTATCTGTTGATCCCTTTTTTTGATGATAACGCTTTCGCGAAAGCTTCACCCAAAGCAATCGCCGTATCTTCTATTGTATGGTGCTCGTCGATTTCTAGGTCACCATCCACCTTGATATCCAGATCTAGCGAACCGTGGCGTTGCAACTGTTCCAGCATGTGGTCGTAAAACTTCAAGCCCGTGTCAATGGTGCCGTTCCCAGAACCATCCAGATTGAGATCTATATTGACATCGGTCTCCTTGGTTGTGCGATTCACAAAAACTTTGCGCGGCTGACCGCGCAAAAACTGAAAAATCTCTTTCCAGCTATCGGTTTTGAGTGCTATGATTTCCTCATCCTCAAAATTACTGTCATCTGTAATGCTGGGTAACTGGATTCCCTTGCAGCCTAGATTTTTAGATAGTTGCATGTCGCTGTTGCGATCACCGATCACGTAGCTGTTTTCTAGATCATAATCCCCTTTGATAAAATGTGTTAACAGGGCAGTGCCGGGTTTACGGGTAGGAGAGTTGTCCTTTGGAAAAGTGCGATCGATGATAATCTCACTGAATGTAATCCCCTCTGATGCTAGGATATTCATCATCAGATCGTGCACAGGCCAGAACGTTTCTTCTGGAAAGCTTTCTGTACCCAGTCCATCCTGATTAGTAACCATTACCAGCTCAAAGTCCAACTCGCGAGAAATACGGTGCAATTGCGTTATGGCTTGTGGCAAGAACTCTAGTTTCTCAAAACTATCCAACTGATAATCCAATGGCGGCTCTTTAACTATGGTGCCGTCGCGGTCTATAAAAAGTATTTTTTTCATCGTTTTAGTTGTTTTGAGTGGAATCGTCTTCCTCCAGATCTCTTGGTCGCTTCTTTTTAGATGAGAAGAGTTTGCGCGAATAATCATTGATCCAAATAATTCCCAGTAATAAAATCACTATACCCTTGAAGTATTCCTCTTCAAAAATCTCGATGATGCCTATGATAATGGCTGCAATAGCACCAATAAACATCAAAACTGGATAAACGCTTTTAAAATTTTTCATCTTAAACAATCTTGTCTAGTAAATCTAAGAGTCGCTCGCATTCTTCCCTCGTGCCTATGGTAAATCGCAGCGTATTCTCCACCTGATTGCTGCGGTTGCGCACGATGACACCTTGTTCTTTCAAATAATTATACACCACCGCTGCATTTTGAACTTTAGCGAGAATAAAATTAGCCTCACTGGGATATACATGGTCGATGATGTCTAGTTCATTTAGTTGCTCAACTAGCCATTCCCTATTTGAAATGAGCTGGGTTATGATATGCTGTGTTGCCTCTTTGTTCCTGAGAGCTTTTAGAGCTGCTTTTTGAGAAAGCTCGTTCACGTTATAAGGCGGTTTTGTTTTATTAAAAAGCTCAATGATCTCTTTACTGGCAAAGGCATAACCGACTCTCGCACCAGCCAGCCCTTGAGCTTTGCTCATCGTCTGTAAAACGACAAGGTTAGGATAGTCATCCAGACGGTTGATAAAGCTGACGTTGTTAGTGAAATCCTGATAAGCCTCATCCACTACCACGATACCGTTGAAATTCCCAAAAAGCTGATCCAATTTACGTTGATTATCCAGAAGCTCCTGTTCAAACTCTGGTGCAAATGGCATGTCCATCATGCCGCCTATGGTATAGTTTGCCGCCTGCCAGTCGTGTTTAAGATCTGCTTTGAGTATTGCGTTTCCAGTAGGATTGTTAGGCGAGCATATCCATAACAACTTTATGGATTTGTCCTGCTTGATCTGTTTTAGAACCTCATCTAGATCCAGCTCAAAATTCTGATCAAGATCAATTTTCAACACTTCCACATTGTTGATTGCTGCGCTTACCTCATACATCCCATAAGTAGGTGGGCAGATGATTGCTTTGTCATTGCCAGGCTCACAAAAAATGCGGTACAATAAGTCAATAGCCTCATCACTGCCGTTACCTACAAAAATCTGATCATTACCAATTCCTTTCTGCTTTGCGAGTTCAGCTTTTAGTTCAGTTTGTAACGGGTCTGGATAGCGGTTCAGGTCTCCTAGAGGGTTTTCATTTGCGTCTAGGAAGGTAGTGCCCCCCTCGATCCCCTCAAGGGGGGAAGCAGCCCAACCTTTATTGATTATTGCGATGCGCTCCCCTTCTCTGGAAGGGGTTGGGGGTAGGCTTACGCCACTATACAAATCAAACTCAGACCTAGCACTGGAATAAGCCTGTAGCTCCCAAATGTTTTTACGGACGATATTTTTTAAATTGAATGTCATTTATTTTCGTTGTGCATAAGCCCCATTGTCCTGCGGACATTTCCCCATAGGGAAACTTATTTTGACTCGCCTTGCTCGTGGTTGTTTATTGAACTTTCTTTAATTGTTCTTTTAGCTTTAAAGTCTTAAATATTCTTTTCTACCTCCTTCATTATTTCTGTAATTACTTCGTTGATATTCTCTAGAACCTCTCTATTCCCAAATCTAATTACCTTGAACCCTCGGTTATTTAAGAATTCTTCTCGCTCAACGTCTGCATGTTTCTGAAGCTCGTGAATACCACCATCTACCTCGATAATCACTTTATTCTCAAGCGATGCAAAATCGACTATATACTTGTCAATAATATGCTGTCGTCTGAATTTGTGACCAGCTTTCTTATTTCTTAATCGTTCCCATAATTTCGCTTCAGCCTCCGTTGGGTTTTTACGCATATGGTACACACGTTCCTTAACCGTTCCGTAAATGGTGCGTCTGGCGGTCTCGTACTCATACTTTTCACGACCAGAAAGTTTGTCATAAGATTCAGCCTTTTTAATGGGTTCAGGATTCACGCCATCTATATAAGTAGAAGAACTAGGAGATATCGAATGCAGCTCCCCTTCCTTTCGCACCCGACGATTGAAGGACGATTCAGAGGAATGCATGGATTGGGGGTTTGCTCTCAAACTTCTCAACCGCACCGCAACAGCATTCTCATGCCCATCCAGTCCCTCTGCACCAGCCATTATTTGTACCGCAGGGCCTAGGTTTTTGATACCGTTTTTTGAGGCTTTTTGAAACGTGACCTTATTCACAAAACTGTCCACACTCACGCCGCTATAATTGCGGGCATAGCCGTAGGTGGGTAGTGTATGGTTTGTCCCGCTGGCATAATCACCCAGGCTCTCGCAGGTATAGGCGCCTATAAAAACTGATCCGGCGATATTTATCTTTTCTGCTATCTGTTCAGCATCATTTGTGTTGATGATGAGGTGCTCTGGCGCATATGCGTCTGACCACTTGATGCATTCATCTATGTTTTCCAAAACAATAATCCTACTATTTTCTAATGCTTTTTGTGCAGTCAGCTTTCGCGAAAGCATGTTCAATTGAGATTCTACCGCCTTGTTTACCTCTTTGGCCAGTTGCAAACTGTCCGTCAGCAAAATGACCTGGCTGTCGGGTTCATGTTCTGCCTGAGCGAGCAGATCTGCCGCGACAAACTCAGGATTAGCTGCATGATCAGCAACGACCAAAACCTCGCTGGGACCTGCGGGCATATCTATCGCAATGCCAGATTGCTGCGCGAGTTCTTTTGCGCGGGTGACGTATGCATTCCCTGGGCCGAAAATCTTATCCACTGCAGGAATGCTTTTAGTACCGTAGGTCATCGCTGCGATAGCGCCAGCACCACCAGCCTTATAGATTTCAGTGATGCCGCACAGGTTTGCCGTGTAGAGAATCGCTGGATGAATTTTTCCGCTGGCGCCTGTGGGACTGCACAAGATTACCTGCCTGTTGCCTGCAATTTGCGCGGGAATTCCCAGCATCAGTACGGTGGAAAATAAGGGTGCCGATCCTCCCGGTATGTACAATCCTACTTTATCGATAGGCAGGGATTTGCGCCAGCAAGTGATTCCGGGCGTAGTTTGTATAGGAGCGTAATCCTTTGTAAAACAGGACTGGTGGAACTTGTAAATGTTGTTATAGGCGATTTGTATCGCCTTTTTCAAGTCATCGTTTACCTCTAGCGCTGCGGCTTGAATCTCGTCACTGGTGACTTTCAGGGTTGTTAGATTTGCTTTGTCATACGCTCTTGCGAAAGCGTACAACTCATCATCACCTTGCTCCCGCACCTTGCGCACGATTTCTTTAACGGCATTATCAACAATCTCTTTTTCCTGCTGCGGCCGCTCCAGCAATTTAAAGCGATCCTCCCAGATTGGGTTTTTAGTTATCTGGATCATTACGCGATCAGTTTTTGAATGTCAGAAACCAGGATTCCCTCTGCGCCAGCAGCCTTGAGCTGGTCGATGATGTTCCAGAAATCTTCCTCCTCGATAACGCTATGCAGGCTGGACCAGCCTTTTTCAGCGAGGGGTAGGACGGTAGGGCTTTTCATGCCTGGTAAAAAATTAGTGATTTCGTCGATCTTGTCGTTCGGTGCGTTTAGTAGTATGTATTTGCTTTTTTTGGCATTTTGAACCGCCTCAATCCGGAACATTAATTTTTGTAACAAATCAGTTTTATCACCGTCCAGCGCAGGATTGCTAATCAGCACCGCCTCGCTATACATGATGGTTTCCACCTCTTTCAGGCCGTTCATGACTAGCGTGGAACCGGTTGAAACAATATCGCAAATACCATCTGCCAGACCTATGCCTGGTGCTATTTCTACGCTGCCGCCCAGTTCTTCTGTTGTAGCGCTGATTTTCTTATCGGCAAAAAACTTCTCGACGATGTGTGTATAGCTACTGGCGACTTTTTTTCCATTGAACCATTCCAATCCTGGGTAGTCAATGTCTTTTTGTATGGCGAGACTCAGCCTGCAACCGGCAAAGCCTAGTTGCTTGATGACATCTGCTTTTTGGGCTTTTTCTTCTACCTCGTTGAGTCCCAAAATTCCAAGGTCTGCAACGCCGCTCGCTACGTATTGTGGAATATCATCATCCCTGAGGAACAAAATCTCAAGCGGAAAATTCTTTGCCTTGCTGGTCAGTTTTCTGGTACCGTTGTCGAATTTTATCCCGCAGTCTTTGAGTAACTGGAGGGATTTGTCGCTTAATCGACCCGACTTCTGGATTGCTATTTTTATCATGGATAATTGATATTGCCTGTTTCAAACAAAAAACCCGCCTGAAACAGACGGGTTTAAATCTATTGAATCACATCAATACATTCTCATAGCGCCTGTTGCGATGAATGAAAATGATGATGAGTGGTGTAGTTCATAATTGAATTGCAAAAGTATGTGTGATTACGCTTTCGCGAAAGCGGAAACATAAGTTTTACATTTATTTACCATTGATAATATGCAACACCAGCGATGCACAATCAAATTGAGAAACAATCTAAACCCAACCAGACCATGGTCTCAAACTCATTTCTTCTACCTAGACCCTGTGAAGAATCGCGAGTCAAACGTAAATGGTTGCACGTCTTCCACCTGCACTTTCTGCATGTCTGGATGGTGAGGATTGAGAAGTATGTTATATTCACCTTGCACCGCAAAACTAGGTACGCGCAAGGCAAACTGGAACTTCTGATCTATAAATTGATTGCCTATTTCTTGAGTTTCTGATATAGCAAGAATGCTGTGATCTTTGTTTAGTTTAGCTTCTGTAAACTTTGAACTCCTAGGTAATTTTAAAGACACCATCGCAAGATCTAACGGAATCTCGTTCCGGTTGAGGTGAGCAAGTACTTCTGCAAAGGCTAGAGATCTGTTTGAAGCCGTGTATAGCATTTCAACGCCTTTTGAATTCCAGCGGTTTGTGGAACTCAAGGATGCACCGAATCCACTCAAATCACTGGCATATATCAGTTTTGATAATCTGTAAACGATCATGCAAAAATTCCATGAGCGATGGCATGCAGCTCGCTTAAGACCAGTTCCTTACCATAACTATCACGCATTAAATCTATAGGTGCTATGTAATCCAGGGCTGGCTTAGGATCTTGAGTCCAGCCATAAAATTTATCACTATCCTCAAATACTTCCATGCCCAGCTCACAGACTTCTACCACTTCTAGAATACGCTCGCTGTGTGTAAGTTTAAAGATATGTGACTCATCCTTTATATATCGCTGCAGGGATTTTAAGGAAACATCCAGAAGTTTAGACCACTCCTCATTACTGAACGGTATCTCCTGCCTCAATTGTTCAAAAACCTGATTAGAAATACCATTACGTATAAACCTAACTTTATCCATAGGCCCTTTAAAACTGCTCAAATATTTTGCAGCTGCTTCTTCTACTGAAACCGTTCCTCCCGTATTATCATCATATGTCCTCATAGCTACCTAGTAAAATGTCCACAAATATAAGACATTTTTACCGGTTTTGAAAGTTGTCCATTTAAAATAGACAACTTTCTGTTTTATTTCGCTTCATCAATTATTTTTTGCACAGCCTCAGGGTTGAGTAGTGTACTTATATCTCCTAAATCCTCGGTTTCTTTACCCGCAATCTTCCTCAGGATACGCCTCATGATTTTTCCGCTACGGGTTTTGGGAAGTGCTGTTGTAAACTGGATTTTATCCAGTTTTGCAATTGCCCCTATTCTTTCTGTTATCAATTGATTAATCTCTATGCTCAGGTTGTCATGATTACGACCCTCACCAGTTTCCTTAAGTGTAATGTAACCGTAAAGAGCGTTTCCTTTGATATCATGAGGGAAACCTACTATCGCACTTTCTGCTACCGCAGGATGCTCGTTGATTGCATCCTCAATGGGTGCTGTTCCTAGGTTATGTCCACTCACGATGATCACATCATCTACACGACCTGTGATCCTATAGTATCCTACCGCATCTCTTCTCGCGCCATCGCCTGTGAAATACATGTTTTCAAACGCGGTAAAATATGTATCCCGATAGCGGTCATGATTACCATAGATCGTACGCGCCATGGATGGCCATGGGAATTTTATGCATAATCTTCCATCTACTTGATTTCCCTTTATCTCCTCACACTTTTCATCCATTAGCGCAAGTTGAACCCCTGGTAATGGCAGCGTCGCAAATGTGGGAATGGTGGGAGTTGAATAGGGGATGGGACTGATCATGATGCCACCGGTTTCAGTCTGGAACCAGGTATCTGCTATGGGGCTGTTCTTTTTACCGATATTATCATTATACCAGTGCCAGGCCTCTTCATTGATGGGTTCACCTACCGTGCCTAGGACTTTGAGCGAACTCAAATCGTGCTTTTTTACATACTCCAGATTTTCCCTTGCCAATGACCTAATGGTGGTAGGCGCGGTATAAAACTGAGTTATCTTATGTTTTTCAATTATCTCCCAGAAACGGCTGTAATCAGGATGAGAGGGAACACCCTCAAAAAGTATAGAGGTAGCACCATTACACAACGGTCCATAAATAATATAACTATGACCCGTAATCCAGCCTACGTCTGCAGAGCACCAGTGAACGTCGTCCTCGCAATACTGAAACACGTTTTTAAAAGTATAAGCAGCATACACCATATAACCAGCGGTAGTGTGAACCATCCCTTTAGGTTTACCAGTGGAACCAGAGGTGTAAAGAATAAATAGTGGGTCTTCTGCGTCCATGACCGTCGCTGGACAGGTAGATTTTGCTCTATCTAATATGGGTTGTAGCCACAAATCCCGGCCATCAATCATTTTTACATTGCCGCCGGTACGTTTCACAACCAGGACTTTTTCTATACATGCACACTCTTTTAAGGCCTCGTCCACGATGCCTTTGAGATCGATGGTCTTTTTCCCGCGATAGCTGCCATCGCTGCATATTACCATTTTGCAGTCGCAATCATTGATGCGCGAGGCCAGAGAGCTGGCACTGAACCCGGCAAAAACAACAGAGTGAATCGCGCCTATACGCGCACATGCCAAAACAGCAACCACCAGTTCAGGAATCATAGGCAGGTAGATGCAAACACGATCGCCTCTGGACACTCCCTGGTCTTTTAAAACATTTGCCATGGTTCCCACCCGCTTGTGCAACTCGCGATAAGAAATATGTTGCGCACTCTCGCTAGGATCATTAGGTTCAAATAGGATCGCGGTTTTATCTGAGCGGGTAGCTAGATGGCGATCCAGACAATTTTCTGTAATATTGAGTTTAGCACCCTCGTACCATTTTACTTCAGGTTTTGAAAAATCCCATGACAGAACCTTGTCCCATTTTTTGCGCCATAGAAAATGTTCTTCGGCAATTTCACCCCAGAACATTTCTGGATCATCCACAGATTTGCGATAGACCTGCCAGTACTCTTCTAGACTCTTTATGTGATAATTGCTCATGGTCGGATATTTAAATAAAAGAACTGGTTAAAAATACTGATTTGTGAATAGTCATGAATGCAGCTGGTTATACACACAAAACCAATTTTTAAAAATCTATTTTGGTGTGTGTCAAATCCTCTTTCTATATTCATGCATTAATTATGAGAGAAGACTTCGTTCATTTTCTGTGGAAATATAAAATGTTACTGGGCTATAACTTGAAGACCACGGCTGGCGAACCGTTAATCATAAAATCTCTGGGGACGCATAATCACCACAGCGGTCCAGACTTTTTTAACGGCCGGGTGGTGATAGGTAAACAAGAGTGGGCTGGAAATGTCGAGATGCACGTGAAATCCAGCGACTGGTTCCTACACGGTCACGACACTGATCCAGCTTATGACAACGTAATCCTGCACGTCGTATGGAATCACGATGCAGAAATTGCCAGTCCATCAGGGGAACCGCTTCCCGTGCTTGAGGTGCGCGAGTTGGTTCCTGAAAATCTGATGGAATCCTATCATAAGTTGTTTGCCATCAAGTCTAAACAGTTTATCAATTGTGAGACTCAGATCAATCAGGTAGATTCTTTCAAGCAATCCATGTGGCTGGAAAAGGTCTTTTTTGAAAGGCTGGAGAAGAAATCTGGCAGGATCGTTA
Organism: uncultured Flavobacteriaceae bacterium; assembly: GCA_963740155.1. GTDB lineage: Bacteria > Bacteroidota > Bacteroidia > Flavobacteriales > Flavobacteriaceae > Nonlabens. The sequence goes on from CAVUDE010000007.1 coordinate 951,360, forward strand.
ACGCGCTGGAGAAAAATAACAATGACTGGGAGGCAGCTTTTTTTCAGACGCTGGCGCGCAGTTTTGGCGCAAAGGTAAATGCAGATGCCTTTGAGCAAGTCGCTACCAGTATTGATCAGCAAACCATCCGGAAACTGGCTCGCGATGCATTCCAGCTGGAATCTGTGTTCCTGGGTCAGGCAGGCCTGCTGGATCAGGAAAAATCAGATCGTTATAATCAATTTTGTTGTGGGGAGTACGCTTTCGCGAAAGCAAAACACCAACTATCTCCAGCCCATACTCCCATGAAATTATTCAGGCTCAGACCTGCCAATTACCCTACCATCAGGTTGTCACAACTGGCACAGTTATACCACCGCAATCCCATGTTGTTTGGCGAGGTGTTGCTGGCAAAAACCCAGGAAGAATTCTACGAGCTCTTTAAAGTACAGGCGGCAGAATACTGGACGGATCACCACCTTTTTGATAAACCCACAAAACCCAGAGTCAAAGAACTTACCCAGCAATTTGTGGACTTGATCATAATCAATTGCATTGTGCCATTTAAATTTCAGTACGCGCGCCACACAAATGAGGATAATACGGAAGAGCTGCTGGCGCTCATGTCCAGCCTGGCACCAGAAAAGAACACGATTGTCGATGGATTCAAGCAGTTGATCGGTATTGATTCTGCGCTGGAATCCCAGGCCGTTCTGGAACTCAAACCCAATTATTGTGATCCCAATCGTTGCCTTTCCTGCGATATAGGGGTGGATCTGTTGCGCAGCCAGTAGATCAGCGTTAAATTTACCGTATGGGAGTTGTGACCACATTGCGTACCTACATGGAGAAGTATGGCTTCTATGTTTCTACGCGCATGGCAGATAGGATGGGGATACGCGCCCGCAACGTGCGCATCACGTTTATCTATTTCACATTTGCGACACTGGGAGCAGGCTTTGCCGTATATCTTGTAATTGCGTTCTGGCTGAGGTTGAAAGATCTTATCTATGTAAAGCGCAGTTCTGTTTTTGATCTTTAATCCATGTTCTCTAGACTAGGTACCAGTAAGATACGTATTGCACTTTTCCTTATTCTGGTGGTGACCGTTGTAGGAGTTCTGGGGTTCAAGTTCACCATGGGCATGGGATGGGTGGATGCTCTCTACATGACCGTTATCACCATCACGACGGTGGGCTACAGGGAAGTGGGCGATCCCACGCAGACTGCAAAGATCTTTACTATCTTTCTAATCCTGTTCAGTGTAGTGATCGTAGGTTACGGCATAAGTGCCATTTCAGAATACCTGCTTTCTAAGGAACGTATCAATGCCCTAAGACAGAAACGTAAAGACAAATACTTGAAGAATCTCAAAGACCATATCATCATTTGCGGCTACGGTCGCAATGGAAAACAAGCAGTAGAAAAGCTGATCAATTATAAACGTGATTTCATCATCATTGAGGATAATCAGGACGTAATCGATGCATGCGAGCTGGATCAGAACAGTTTTGTAAAAGGCAATGCGGTGGAGGATCAGGTGCTTAAAAACGCAGGCGTGGAGCGCGCCAGCACGATTATCGCCACCCTGCCAGAAGATGCGGATAATCTTTTTATCGTTTTAAGCGCCAGACAACTAAGCAATGAAATGAAGATAATTTCCAGGGCAAGCCAAGAAACTAGTTACAGCAAACTCAAGCTTGCGGGTGCAGACCACGTCGTGCTTCCAGATGCGATAGGCGGCCAGCACATGGCGGCACTTATCGTAAGTCCAGATCTGATTGAATTCTGGGAAAATGTAAACTACGGCGGTAGTGATGGTGTAAACCTGGAGCAATTGTCATTTGAGCAGATTTTTGATGATGAACGCGATTGCACCATAGTCGATCTGGATTTAAGGCAACAGACGGGTTGTACGATCATAGGCTATAAATCACCCGATGGGGAATATGTGGTCAATCCAGATCCCCACATGAAACTTTGCAAAGGCTCAAAACTGATCGTCGTGGGCAACACGGATCAGATACAGAAACTGCAGGAAGTTTACAGAATTGACCGTGAGGAGGCGTAAAAACCTTATAAAATTTTTAAGAAACCTGTTTTTGTATGATATTGCGGCTTCTTTAAACCAGCAATTACATGCGTAGCCTACTTTTTTGCTTTGCTTTTTTCAGTTTAACCTTATGGTTTTGCGCAGGAGTTAAGCCTAGAATCAATCATTAGTAACCTTACCAGCGAGATAAATGACGGTGAGGTAACCGTAGAAGTGAGTGGTGGTCAGGCGCCATATACTTACAAATGGTCTAATCAATCCACCTCCCTAAAATCAAAAACCGCCAGCGGCCTTGTCGAGGGGATCGATTACACGGTGATTGTTACAGATTCTCAAGGGGAATCAGCAACGGGAATCTACAGAGTACCGTCAGAAAGTCTTCCAGAAATATTTAACGGTACGGCGGTTCCTGCGGTGAATGGTTTGGGAAGTGTTCTGTTTTGGGATCCATTTTCAGCGATAGGAATCTATGATCCCGTTATTTATGCAGAGCGCAAGAATATCCCTGCCCCAGGCTGGGAAGCAGGAACTGAAGACCGTTTTACTCTAGAGCAGTGGCTGGTCGCAGATGGTGCCAAAGTAAGGAAAGGTCAACCCATAGCCAGAATTACCCGTAACGGTGGCGAGTCCGTGACTGTTGAGTCACTTGCAAAAGGAACACTTACCCACAATACTATAGAGGGCAACGTTATTTACGACGGCACAAATTCTGCCGATCTGATTGAGCGCGGTGCGCATTTTCTGGCAGCCATTGAATACGATGAGAAAGTTCCCGTGGTGCACCCCAATGGTGACCCTGTGACAAAACCTATTTTCTTCATCGTGGTCTGGTTGGTCTTTGGAGCCATGTTCTTTACCATTCGTATGGGCTTTATCAACCTGCGAGGATTCAAACACAGTTTTGACCTTGCTCGTGGTAAATACGATGATCCAGATGCGCCAGGTCAGGTGACACACTTTCAAGCACTGGCCACTGCGGTTTCTGGAACCGTAGGTTTAGGAAATATTGCAGGTGTTGCGGTGGCAGTATCTGTAGGTGGTGCTGGCGCTACTTTCTGGATGATTATCGCTGGACTTCTGGGCATGTCATCAAAATTTGTGGAATGTACCCTAGGGGTAAAGTATAGGAAGATCTTGCCAGATGGACGCGTTTTCGGTGGACCGATGAACTATTTGCGAGACGGCCTTGCTGCTCAGGGTAAAGGTAACCTAGGTAAAGCTCTTGCTGTCTTGTTTGCTATTCTGGCAGTGGGCGCATCATTCGGTGGTGGGAACATGTTCCAGGCAAACCAGTCCTTTGAGCAACTGGAATCCCAATTCCCGGTTCTTGCAGGTCAGGGTGTCTGGTTTGGTGTGATTACAGCCGTGCTGGTGGGAATCGTTATCATCGGCGGGATTCAGAGTATTGCAAAAGTGACAGGTAAAATTGTGCCGCTTATGGCGGGTACCTATATTATAGCTGCACTGGCGGTAATTATCATCAATATAGAAAACGTAGGCCCAGCATTTGAAGCGATCTACGATGGTGCATTCAGTCCATCTGCGTTGAAAGGAGGTATTCTGGGTGTGTTGATTACAGGATTTAGAAGAGCGGCTTTCTCAAATGAGGCAGGTGTGGGATCTGCGGCGATTGCGCATAGTGCTGCCAAAACAAATCATCCAGTCTCAGAAGGTTTTGTCGCATTACTTGAGCCATTTATCGACACCGTTGTGGTTTGTACGCTTACGGCACTGGTACTGATATTTACCGGCATGCATGAAGTAGAAGGCCTAGGTGGTGCAGAATTGACCAGTACCGCATTCGGTAGTGTGATTTCATGGTTCCCGTATGTACTCGCGGTGGCAGTATTCCTATTTGCTTTCAGTACGATGATCAGCTGGTCATATTATGGAATGCGCGCCTGGACGTATTTATTTGGTAAGAGCAAGAGATCTGAATTGATCTACAAGTTGATCTTCCTGATCTTTGTGGTAGTGGGTGCAAGTGTAAGTCTGGGTGCAGTTCTTGATTTCTCAGACATGATGATCCTAGCTATGTCGTTCCCTAATATCATCGGTCTTTTGTTAATGTCTGGTGAGGTACGTAGAGACCTAAGCGAGTATCTACGTAAACTCAAAGCTGGTGAACTAGGGCTGAAGAAAGCGTAAACCCGGTCCATGAAAAAATACAGATCCCCTTTCTATTTCACTAGACGAGAAAGAAGGGGGATTGTTGTTTTGGTGCTTTTTCTTATCCTGGCTCTGGCGGCGTATTACTATTATTTGACCCGCCCACCGGAACAGTTGCAACTGGTCGATACAAGTAAATATCAAGCCAAAATAGATTCCCTTAAGCGCGAGCAACAACGCAAGCAGGATACTATATATCCATTCAACCCCAATTACCTGAAAGACTATCGCGGTTACAAACTAGGTTTGAAGGCAGAGGAGCTGGATCGATTATATCGCTTTCGCGAAAGCGGAAAATTCATCAACACCCCACAACAATTCAAGGACGTGACCCAGGTAAGTCAGCAGTGGCTGGATAGCATCTCGCCCTATTTCAAGTTCCCGGAATGGGTCAATAAGCCTAGAAAAACCTATAAAAACCGTAGCTGGACAGATCGACCCGTCACAAAAACGGATATCAATAAGGCAGTGCAGAGGCGCTGCGTAAAGTATATGGAATAGGACCAGCATTATCTGGCCGAATTCCTAAAAGAGCGCGAGCGACTGGGTATGTTTGTAGATATGTCTCAGGTGGCAGGGGTTTATGGTATTCAGGATTCTACGATGACTCGCATAAGGGAACACTTCTTCCTAACGGTTCCTGCAGATTTTGAGAAAGTCTCTTTAAATAGTGCGGATCGCGATGCACTTTTAAGTATTCCCTATTTCAACGACTACCTTGTGGACGAGCTTATCAAGCAGCGCACGCTGCGCGATGGTTTCAATAGCTGGGATAAAGTCGTGCTTACCTCAAGGTTTCCACAGGAAAAGTTGCCTTTAATTCAGCTATATTTGACACTAGATTAGAATCGACTACAACGTTATTTATGTATTCAAAATATTTTAGCGAGGAGCACCATCGCATTCAGAGAAAGTTTTAGAGAATTTCTAAATAAAGAAGTCGTACCCCACGTGGATCGCTGGGAAGAAACTGGTCAGATTGACCGTGAGATTTTCCAGAAAATGGGTGAGATGGGCTACTTTGGTCTTGTATTATCCAGAAGAATATGGTGGTCTGGATCTGGATTTTTTCTACACTGTCATTTTTCTGGAAGAAATGCAGCGTATCAATTCTGGTGGCTTTGCTGCAGCCATGTGGGTGCAGGCTTTTCTAGGTGCACAACATTTATTGAAAGAAGGTGATGAGCGTATCAAACAAGAATATTTGGTTCCTACACTTACTGGTGAGAAAATAGGTTGTCTGGGTATTACAGAGCCCTTTGGCGGTAGTGATGTGGCAGGAATGCGCACGACTGCAGTTAAAGAAGGAGACGAGTAGGTGATCAATGGTTCCAAAACCTTTATCACAAATGGTGTCTATCAGTGACTACCTCGTAGTTGCCGCAAAAACAGATCCTGATGCAAAGGGTCGGGGAATCTCCATTTTTATCATGGATCGCGACACTCCAGGCATAAGTGCTACAAAGCTTAATAAATTGGGCTGGAGAGCCAGTGATACGGGTGAGATAGGATTTGACAATGTGCGCATCCCAGCAGATAACCTGATGGGTGAGGAAGGTAAGGGTTTCCCTTATATCATGCAACACTTTGCGCTAGAGCGATTGATTATGGGGATCAATGCTCATGCCCGTGCAGAATATGCTATTGAGTACACGGTAGATTATATGAAGGACCGTACTGCTTTTGGCCAGTCGCTTAATAAATTCCAGGCATTACGTCACAAAATGGCAGACATGATGAGCGAGGTAGAAATGGCAAAATGTTTTAATTACACCATTGCTGAAGAATTAGACAAAGGTCTTTATCCCGTTAAAGAGGCGAGTATGTCAAAATTACTATCCACAAAAATTGCTGACGAGGTAATTTACGGCTGTCTACAATTTTTAGGCGGTTATGGTTATATTGAGGAATACCCGCTAGCACGTATGTTGCGTGATAGTAGGCTAGGGACCTATCGGTGGTGGAACTAGTGAGATCATGCGTGAGATTATTGCAAAGATGACTCTGGATGGTAAGGATTATAAGCCGGCTGCTAATTAATAGGTTCTTCAGGGTGGTTTTTGTGATTAGGCTTTAGCGCTTTGCATTAAGCGCAGCTGAAATAATAGCGGAACAATTAAGTGCCATCCAGATAAAGTGAGCAAGTGTTTTGCCATTTGAAATAAAGGTGTAATTTTGCCATCCCAAAGAAAGGAGGTGATGACACTATGTTAATTATACCAGTTAAAGACGGAGAGAATATCGATAGAGCGCTGAAGCGTTTCAAAAGAAAATTTGATCGTACAGGAAAAATGCGTGAACTACGTAGAAGACAACAGTTTACTAAGCCTTCTGTTGCAAAAAGAGCACAAAAGATCAAAGCTGAATACATACAGCACTTGAGAGATAAAGAAAACATCTAGACTCAAGATCAATAATTTTAAACCGCTAGTGGTAACTTTACCTGCTAGCGGTTTTTTTATGCACCTTACCGAGTTTACGGAATACCTAAAACTGGAAAAGAACTTTTCTGACCATACCGTTTCCGCCTACAAGCGGGATCTGGATCAGTTCCATGAATTCCTGACGACAGCATCTGGAACGTCTTTACAAGATGTGGAATACAATGAAGTGCGGTTATGGATGAGTCATTTGCTAGGGGAAGGGATTTCTTCCCGTACGGTCAATCGCAAGCTTTCCTCTTTAAAGTCTTATTATAGGTTCTTGCTTAAGGTAGATGCGATAAGTACAGATCCCATGGCGCTGCATTCCAGCCTCAAGACTGATAAGAAAGTACAACTACCTTTCTCTAGAGAAGAGGTGTTTTCCATACTAGATGCCGAATATGATAAAAGTGATTTTACCGCAGTACGAGATCGACTGGTGATTGAATTACTCTATTCTACGGGTATGCGCCGGGATGAGCTGATTAACCTGAGGCTAGTAGATGTCGATATCGAAGAGGGTATCCTTACTGTGACCGGTAAACGTAACAAGCAGCGCATCATCCCATTACTGGACTCATTGAACCAGGTCATTGCTAGTTATCTGTCTATTAGAAAGGATGTGATAAAAGATGAAACAGAATTTCTGGTCGTTTCTGATAAGGGTAGGAAAACATACCCTAGTCTTGTTTATAGAATAATAAAATCATATTTTAGTACCATATCTAGTAAGGTAAAAGTGAGTCCTCATATTTTAAGACACACATTTGCCACTCATTTACTGGATGCGGGTGCAGATTTAAATGCGGTTAAGGAATTGCTGGGTCACGCCAGTCTTGCGTCCACGCAAATCTATACGCACATGAGTGTACAAGCTTTGAAAAACGTTCATGCAAATGCACACCCGCGTTCTAAAAGTAATTAACCTCAAATACAATGCTTATGAAAGTAAACATTCAAGCCACAAACTTTGACGCAGATCAAAAGTTGATCGATTTTATCCAGCAGAGGCTGGATAAGCTCGAGCATTTCTACAGTAAGATTATCAATGCAGATGTATATCTGAAGGTACAGAAAACCTCAGCTCCAGAAAATAAGATTACAGAGGTGCGTTTGTTCTTGCCCGGTGATGATGTTGTGGTAAAGAAAACCTGCAAATCATTTGAACAATGCACAGATGAATGTGCGTCCACACTTGAGCGCCAGCTTAAGAAGCGCAAAGAGAAACAGATGACCTATTAAATTTTCACAGAAATTATTTTGGCTATTGGAAAATAGTCTTACATTTGCAGACCGTTAGAAATAGCGGTCTTTTTTGTGCGTTAAAAACACTTAAAAAAAGTAAAAGCCGATGTAGCTCAGCTGGCTAGAGCAGCTGATTTGTAATCAGCAGGTCGTGGGTTCGAGTCCCTCCATCGGCTCTTTGAAATCATGGAAGTTGATGTTGTTCTAAGAGAAATCTTATAGCAAGGGGACAAGAAGTTTATGCTGAGCCTGTCGAAGTAAGTTCCTCCATCGGCTCTTTGAAATCATGACGGTTTTGCAAGAAACCTTGTCTTGAGGGGAGATACTCAAGCGGCCAACGAGGACGGACTGTAACTCCGTTGGGAAACCTTCGCAGGTTCGAATCCTGCTCTCCCCACTAAGTTCCCGCGAAAGTGGGAATCTGCTTGAAATATTGAATTTCCATTCGGTTTAAATGACCGATAAAACGCGAGAGTAGCTCAGTTGGTAGAGCGTCAGCCTTCCAAGCTGAATGTCGCCGGTTCGAACCCGGTCTCTCGCTCTAGTAGAGTAGTGAGTGGGTGAGAAGCTTGTACTGAGCTTGTCTAATTAAATCCGGTCTCTCGCTCTAAGTAAAAATAGCCTTTGGCGATTACGCTTTCGCGAAAGCGGTTAAATAAAAGCCGGTGTAGCTCAGGGGTAGAGCGTTTCCTTGGTAAGGAAGAGGTCACGAGTTCAAATCTCGTCATTGGCTCAACGATAGAAAAAAAGGTCTCTAGTATGAGGCCATTACTAGTATAAGCTGATTTGGCCTTAGCAACCGTGTCAGTTTGAGTTTGAAACACTAATTAAAACTAAGATTAAAGTTATGGCTAAAGAAACGTACGATCGTTCGAAACCTCACCTTAACGTAGGTACAATTGGTCACGTAGACCACGGTAAGACAACACTTACCGCTGCGATTACTAAGGTACTTGCAGATGCTGGTTACTCTTCAGCAACAAGTTTCGATCAAATTGACAACGCTCCAGAAGAAAAAGAGCGTGGAATCACAATCAACTCTTCACACGTAGAGTACCAAACGGCAAATCGTCACTACGCACACGTAGATTGTCCTGGTCACGCGGATTACGTAAAGAACATGGTTACAGGTGCTGCCCAGATGGACGGTGCTATCCTTGTTGTTGCTGCGACAGATGGTCCTATGCCACAAACTCGTGAGCACATTCTTCTAGGTCGTCAGGTAGGTATTCCACGTATCGTTGTTTTCCTTAATAAGGTAGACATGGTAGATGATGAGGAACTACTTGAGCTAGTTGACATGGAAGTAAGAGATCTTCTCAACTTCTACGAGTATGACGGTGACAATGGTCCTGTAATTTCTGGATCAGCTCTAGGCGCACTTAACGGTGAGCAAAAGTGGGTTGATACCGTACTTGAGCTTATGGAAGCTGTAGATAGCTGGATCGAGGAGCCGGTACGTGACATGGATAAGCCTTTCTTGATGCCTATCGAGGATGTATTCTCTATTACAGGTCGTGGTACTGTTGCAACAGGTCGTATTGAGACTGGTGTAGCGAACACAGGTGACCCAGTAGAAATCATCGGTATGGGTGCTGAGAAACTTACTTCTACCATTACTGGTATTGAGATGTTCCGTCAGATCCTGGACCGCGGTGAAGCTGGTGATAACGCTGGTATCCTACTTAGAGGTATTGAGAAGTCTCAAATCTCTCGTGGTATGGTAATCACTAAGCCTGGTTCTGTAACTCCACACAAAGAGTTTAAGGCAGAGGTTTATATCCTTAAAAAAGAAGAAAGGTGGACGTCACACTCCATTCCACAACAATTACCGCCCACAGTTTTACGTACGTACGACTGACGTGACTGGAAATATTAAACTTCCAGAAGGTGTTGAAATGGTAATGCCAGGTGACAACCTTACAATTCACGTTGACCTAATCCAGCCTATCGCGATGAACGTGGGTCTACGTTTTGCAATCCGTGAGGGTGGTAGAACAGTAGGTGCTGGCCAGGTGACAGAAATTCTAGACTAATTTAGTCTAACCACATTTAAAGTATCCTATTTAAGTTTTTTAGATAGGGTACTTTACTTGTATTGATAGTATGGGTTTTGCTTTCCCGCAGGGAAGTTCACACTGAGCTTGCCGAAGTGCGAAAGCGGAATTCTAAAAACGGGTTTAGCTCAGTTGGTAGAGCACTGGTCTCCAAAACCAGGTGTCGTGAGTTCGAGTCTCTCAACCCGTGCCAAAGAACGCTAGATCGTTCAAACCGATAAGGAATCGGAATGGTATCCTGGATACCGCATAAAACAATATTATGGGACTAGTATCTTACGTATCAGAATCCTACAGTGAACTAACTAATCATGTAACCTGGCCCACATGGGCTGAGTCTCAAAAGCTAGTAATCACGGTAGCTGTTTTCTCTATCATCTTTGCATTGATTATTGCAGGTATTGATTTTGTGTTCAGTAACGCGATAGAGAACTATTTCTCATGGATAAAAAATAGCTAGACATGAGCGAGGAGCATGACAATATGAAGTGGTATGTAGTGCGCTCTATAAGTGGTCAGGAAAACAAGATCAAGGATTATATTGAATCTGAAATTTCCCACCATGGTTTAGAAGATTACCTGAACCAGATCTTAGTACCAACTGAAAAGGTGGTGCAAATAAGGGATGGTAAAAAATATAATAAGGAACGCATCTATTTTCCCGGCTATATCATGGTGCAAGCCAGACTGGAAGGGGAGGTTCCCCACGTGATTAAGTCGGTTAACGGTGTGATAGGTTTCCTAGGTGAAACCAAAGGCGGTGATCCAGTTCCATTAAGGAAATCTGAAGTGAACCGTATGCTAGGTAAAGTGGATGAGCTAGCCGAGCAACAAGAAAATATTGCCATTCCTTTCAAGCCTGGTGAAACGATTAAAGTGGTCGATGGGCCATTCAATGGTTTCAACGGCACGATTGAGAACGTAAATGAAGATAAGAGAAAACTTGAGGTTATGGTGAAGATCTTCGGTCGTAAGACACCGCTAGAATTGAGCTATATGCAAGTAGAAAAAGTATAAATGTTACAGTTTATAGATAGTCAGAAAGGCTTCCACTGGATGACTATTTCATAAGAGAAACAATAACAATGGCTAAAGAAGTATCTAAGATTGTCAAGTTACAAGTCAGAGGTGGTGCGGCCAACCCTTCTCCACCGGTAGGACCTGCTCTAGGTGCCGCTGGTGTGAATATCATGGAGTTCTGTAAGCAATTCAATGCTAGAACCCAAGATAAGCAAGGGAAGGTATTACCTGTTGCCATCACCGTCTATAAGGATAAATCCTTTGACTTTGTAATTAAAACCCCACCCGCTGCAGTTCAGATCCTTGAGGCCGCAAAGCTTAAAGGTGGTAGCGGTGAACCCAACCGTAAGAAGGTAGGTTCCATATCATGGGATCAAATAAAAGTTATTGCCGAAGATAAAATGCCTGATTTAAATGCATTTACTATCGAGAGCGCAATGATGATGGTAGCTGGAACAGCACGCTCAATGGGCGTTAACGTAAAAGGTGGTGAAGCACCGTCTAAATCCTAAGCTATGGCAAAGTTGACAAAAAATCAAAAAGAGTCTAGATCTAAAGTAGATCAGTCTCAAACATACACTGTTGCTGAAGCTTCAGAAAAGGTTAAGGAAATCACTACGACTAAATTTGATGCGTCCGTAGATCTTGCCGTTCGTTTGAATGTGGATCCTCGTAAAGCAAACCAAATGGTGCGCGGTGTAGTAACATTACCACACGGAACGGGTAAAGATGTAAAGGTTCTTGCACTGGTCACACCAGACAAGGAAGCCGAAGCAACTGAAGCTGGTGCTGATTATGTAGGTCTAGATGAGTACCTTGATAAAATCAAGGGAGGATGGACTGATGTGGATGTTATCGTTACCATGCCTAGTGTAATGGGTAAGTTAGGTCCTTTGGGTCGCATATTAGGTCCTCGTGGCTTGATGCCTAATCCTAAAACCGGAACCGTCACAATGGATGTTGCAAAAGCAGTATCAGATGTAAAAGCTGGTAAAATTGACTTCAAAGTGGATAAAACTGGAATCGTACATGCAGCCATAGGAAAAGCTTCCTTTACTGCAGATAAGATTGCTGGAAACGCAAGAGAGTTGATTAATACTTTGGTAAAACTGAAACCTACCGCAGCAAAAGGTATCTATATCAAAAGTATCTATATGTCTAGTACGATGAGTCCTAGTGTACAGATAGATACAAAACGTTTTGCATCAGACGACTAAAACCTAAATCATGACAAGAGAACAAAAAGCAAATGTGATTCAGGATTTGACGACTACGTTAGGTGAGAGTTCCACTATTTACCTAGCTGATATCTCTGGGCTTAATGCACAAGAGACATCAAACCTGAGAAGAGCCTGTTTTAAGGCAAACGTACAGATGTCTGTAGTAAAGAACACGCTTCTTTCAAAAGCAATGGAAGCATCTGACAAGGATTTTGGCGAGTTGCCAGAACTACTTAAGGGTAACACCTCAATGATGTTGTCTGAAGTAGCGAATGCACCTGCAAAGGTGATCGAGAACTTTAGAAAGAAGTCTGAGCGTCCTATTTTAAAAGGTGCTTATATAGAAGAAGCTATCTATGTAGGTGATGACAAGATCAATGCATTAAGCAATATCAAGTCACGTGAGGAAATGATCGGTGAGGTCATAGGTCTTCTTCAAAGTCCTGCGAAGAACGTGATATCAGCACTTCAATCAGGTGGTGGTAAACTTGCAGGAATTCTAAAAACCCTGTCAGAACGATAGGTATCAATCAAGTACGCACTCAATTATTTATAAATTTTAAAACGATAGTAAAATGGCAGATTTAAAAGAATTCGCAGAACAGTTAGTAAACCTGACTGTCAAAGAAGTAAACGAACTTGCAGACATCCTTAAAGAGGAGTATGGCATCGAGCCTGCAGCAGCAGCTGTAGCAGTAGCAGCAGGTGGTGGCGCGGAAGGTGGTGACGCTGCTGATGAGCAAACTGAATTTGATGTGATCCTCAAAGCAGCCGGTGGTTCTAAACTAGCAGTTGTCAAACTTGTTAAAGAACTTACAGGTGCAGGATTGAAAGATGCAAAAAGTCTTGTAGATGACGCACCATCTCCTATCAAGGAAGGTGTTTCTAAAGATGAAGCAGAAGCCCTTAAGGCACAGCTAGAAGAAGCTGGTGCTGAGGTGGAGTTGAAGTAAGTTTTACTTCGCAAATAGTATCGGTTTAGGCCTGGAGTCACGCGCTTCTAGGTCTAGACCATTTTGCGTATAAAGATGAGACGTCATCTGCAGCGCTATATTTTTCATTTAATACCGTGCATTAATGCTAGCAACACAGAAAGAAAGAATTAATTTTTCAACGGTAACTTCTAGACCAGAATATCCAGATCTTTTGGATATTCAAATAAAATCCTTTCAGGATTTTTTCCAGTTAGAAACCAAGTCTGATAAACGTGAGGTAGAAGGTCTGTACAACACATTTATGGAGAACTTCCCCATAACAGACACACGTAATCAATTTGTACTTGAGTTTCTGGACTACTTTGTAGATCCACCACGTTACTCCATTCAGGAATGTATTGAGCGAGGGCTTACCTACAGTGTTCCCCTCAAATCAAGATTAAAACTTTATTGTACCGATCCGGAGCATGAGGATTTTGAGACCATAGTCCAGGACGTTTATTTAGGTACAATCCCTTACATGACACCGTCAGGTACCTTTGTGATCAATGGTGCAGAGCGGGTTGTTGTATCACAACTACACAGATCACCAGGTGTATTCTTTGGTCAGTCTTTCCATGCAAATGGAACAAAGCTTTATTCTGCTCGTGTGATTCCTTTCAAGGGTTCATGGATTGAATTTGCTACAGACATCAACAGTGTCATGTATGCATACATCGACCGTAAGAAGAAATTACCGGTAACTACTCTTTTTAGAGCTATTGGCTTTGAAAGAGATAAGGATATTTTAGGCATTTTTGACCTCGCAGAAGAGGTCAAAGCCACAAAAACTGGTTTAAAAAAATATTTAGGCCGCAAGCTAGCTGCACGTGTTCTAAGAACATGGCACGAGGATTTTGTTGATGAAGATACAGGAGAGGTTGTATCTATCGAGCGTAATGAGATCGTCCTAGACCGTGATACTGTCCTTGAAAAAGAGCACATCGATGAGATCATGGATGCCCAAGCAAAGACGATTCTTCTTCACAAAGAGGACAATCAGTCTGCTGATTACGCCATTATCCACAACACGCTACAAAAAGATCCTACCAACTCTGAAAAAGAAGCGGTAGAACATATCTATAGACAACTACGTAATGCTGAGCCGCCAGATGAGGACACAGCGCGTGGTATCATTGATAAATTGTTCTTCTCTGACCAGCGTTACAATCTAGGTGACGTGGGTCGATATAGAATGAACAAAAAATTAGGACTTGATATTGACATCAGTAAGCAAGTGCTTACTAAGGAAGATATCATCACCATTATCAAGCATTTGATCATGTTGATCAACTCTAAAGCAGAGATTGATGATATTGACCACTTGTCTAACCGTCGTGTAAGAACCGTAGGTGAGCAGCTATCACAGCAGTTCGGTGTGGGGCTTGCGCGTATGGCTCGTACCATCCGTGAGCGCATGAATGTAAGAGATAACGAGGTATTTACCCCGATTGACCTTATCAATGCAAAGACCCTTTCATCGGTTATTAATTCATTCTTTGGGACAAATCAGTTGTCTCAATTTATGGATCAGACCAATCCACTTGCCGAGATCACGCACAAGCGTCGTCTTTCAGCTCTTGGACCAGGTGGTCTTTCCCGTGAGCGTGCCGGTTTTGAGGTGCGTGACGTACACTATACTCACTATGGCCGTTTATGCCCGATTGAAACTCCTGAAGGAGCCTAACATTGGTTTGATTTCATCATTGGCAGTATATGCAAAGGTGAATACCATGGGATTCATCGAGACTCCATACCGCGAGGTAAAAGATGGTGTTGTTGATCTAGACAGCGAGCCTAAATATCTTTCTGCAGAGGAAGAGGAAGGAATGCACATCGCTCAGGCAAACTTGCCGCTTAAGGATGGCAAGATCGATCAGGATAACGTAATTGCACGTATGGAAGGTGACTTCCCAGTTGTTACACCTAGCGACGTTAAGTATGCCGACGTTGCGCCTAATCAGATCGCGTCCATCTCCGCATCCTTAATTCCTTTTTTGGAACACGATGATGCAAACCGTGCCTTGATGGGATCAAACATGATGCGTCAGGCAGTACCATTATTGCGTGTTGATGCACCTATTGTAGGAACTGGTCTTGAAAGACAGGTAGCCAGCGATTCTCGCGTCTTGATCAATGCAGAAAAAGATGGTGAGGTTGCTTATGTAGATGCACAGAAGATTGTGATCAAATACGATCGTACGGATAGAGAAAGAACCGTGAGCTTTGATCCAGATGAGACAAGTTACAACTTGATCAAATTCCGTAAGACAAACCAAGGAACCAGCATCACTCTTAAGCCTATCGTAAGTAAGGGTGACAGAGTAAAGGCTGGACAGGTTTTATGTCAGGGTTATGCAACCGAAGCTGGTGAGCTAGCTTTGGGACGCAATATGAAAGTGGCTTTTATGCCATGGAAAGGGTACAACTTTGAGGATGCAATCGTAATCTCAGAGAAGGTAGTACGTGAGGATTTATTTACTTCCATTCACGTGGACGAGTACTCTTTAGAAGTAAGAGACACTAAACTGGGTAATGAAGAATTGACGCCAGATATTCCTAACGTAAGTGAGGAAGCCACCGCAAACTTAGATGAACACGGTATGATCCGCATCGGGGCAGAGGTAGAGCCTGGTGATATTTTAATTGGAAAAATTACTCCAAAAGGGGAAAGTGATCCTACTCCTGAAGAAAAATTACTGAGAGCTATTTTTGGTGACAAGGCGGGTGACGTGAAAGATGCATCCCTTAAAGCCAGTCCATCATTGCGTGGTGTCGTAATTGACAAAAAATTATTCTCTAGAGCGGTTAAGGACAAGCGCAAACGTGCACAGGACAAGGAGGACATCGCAAGATTGGAATCTGAGTACCACAATAAGTTTGACGCACTTCAGGATCGCTTGATCCAGAAGTTGTTTGAAATCGTAGGGGGCAAAACATCTCAAGGTGTATTTAACGATCTAGGTGAAGAAGTTCTTCCCAAAGGAAAGAAATACACGCTCAAGATGCTGAATTCAGTGGATGACTTCACGCACTTGATTTCTGGAACTTGGACTACAAACAAGGAAATCAACGAGATGGTTGCAGACTTGATCCACAATTACAAGATCAAGGAAAACGATCTACAAGGTTCACTACGCCGCGAGAAGTTTACCATCTCTGTAGGAGATGAACTTCCTGCTGGAATCATCAAACTTGCCAAAGTTTACATCGCTAAAAAGCGTAAACTGAAAGTAGGTGATAAGATGGCGGGACGCCACGGTAATAAAGGTATCGTCGCACGTATCGTACGTGAGGAGGATATGCCATTCCTAGAGGATGGAACACCTGTGGATATCGTATTGAACCCACTAGGTGTACCGTCGCGTATGAACATCGGTCAGATCTATGAAACCGTACTGGGATGGGCAGGGCAGAAGCTTGACAAAAACTTCGCCACGCCTATTTTTGATGGTGCGACACTAGATCAGATCAACGGTTATACAGATGAGGCTGGAATCCCACGTTTCGGTCATACGTATCTATATGATGGTGGAACTGGAGAACAGTTTGACCAGCCAGCAACGGTAGGTGTAATTTATATGTTGAAGCTAGGACACATGGTAGATGATAAGATGCACGCGCGTTCTATCGGGCCATACTCGCTCATCACGCAGCAGCCGCTGGGTGGTAAGGCACAGTTTGGTGGCCAGCGTTTTGGTGAGATGGAGGTTTGGGCACTTGAGGCCTACGGCGCATCCAGCACCTTGCGTGAGATCCTGACGGTAAAGTCTGATGACGTAGTAGGAAGGGCAAAAACATATGAGGCCATCGTAAAAGGTGAGCCTATGCCAGAGCCTGGACTGCCGGAATCTTTTAACGTATTGATGCACGAGCTCAAAGGTCTTGGACTTGATCTTAGACTAGAGGAGTAATTTTCACAGTGGGACGGTAGGTTTTACGCTTTCGCGAAAGCGTAATTCTCAACATCCACCCCACATCATTAACTTAATTAGTACCATACAAATGGCTAGATATAACGAAAAAGAAGTTCAAAAAAAGTTTGATAGGATCTCCATAGGTCTTGCATCCCCTGAATCAATCCTAGCGGAATCCCGCGGTGAGGTTCTCAAGCCTGAGACGATTAATTATCGTACGCACAAGCCGGAAAGGGATGGACTTTTTTGTGAGCGCATTTTTGGTCCCGTAAAGGATTATGAATGTGCCTGTGGAAAATACAAACGCATACGCTACAAGGGTATCGTGTGTGACCGTTGTGGTGTAGAGGTGACCGAGAAAAAGGTGCGTCGTGACCGCATAGGACACATCAATCTTGTTGTGCCGGTTGCGCACATCTGGTATTTCCGTAGTCTTCCTAATAAAATAGGTTACCTGCTGGGATTGCCGTCTAAGAAATTAGACATGATTATCTACTACGAGCGGTATGTAGTGATCCAGCCGGGTATCGCAAAGAATGCAGAAGGTGAGGCCGTCAATAAAATGGACTTCCTTACGGAAGAGGAATACCTGGACATTCTGGACAGTTTGCCACAAGAGAACTTGTACCTAGAGGATACAGATCCTAACAAGTTTATCGCAAAGATGGGTGCAGACTGTCTCATCGCATTGCTTAACCGCATAGATCTTGAGACTTTGTCTTATGACTTGCGCCACAAGGCAAACAACGAGACTTCAAAGCAACGTAAGACTGAGGCGCTTAAACGTCTTCAGGTTGTACAGGCGCTTAAAGAGTCTAATGAGCACCGCGAGAATAATCCAGAGTGGATGATCATGAAGGTGATTCCGGTGATTCCACCAGAATTGAGACCTCTCGTACCACTAGATGGTGGCCGTTTTGCGACTTCTGACTTGAATGATCTTTATCGCCGTGTCATCATACGTAACAATCGTTTAAAGCGATTAATGGAAATCAAAGCGCCAGAGGTAATCTTGCGTAACGAGAAGCGTATGCTACAGGAATCTGTAGATTCACTGCTAGACAATACGAGAAAATCGAGTGCTGTAAAAACTGATTCCAACCGTCCATTGAAATCCCTTTCTGATTCATTGAAAGGTAAACAGGGGCGTTTCCGTCAGAACTTACTAGGTAAGCGTGTGGATTATTCTGCACGATCTGTAATTGTCGTAGGGCCAGAACTTAAATTGTTTGAGTGTGGTATTCCTAAAGACATGGCGGCAGAACTTTACAAGCCGTTCATCATACGTAAATTGATTGAGCGCGGTATCGTAAAGACTGTAAAGTCGGCCAAGCGTATTATTGATAAAAAAGAGCCTGTAGTTTGGGATATCCTTGAGAACGTTTTAAAAGGACATCCAGTTCTATTGAACCGTGCGCCTACACTTCACCGTTTAGGTATTCAAGCATTCCAGCCTAAGCTTATCGAGGGTAAAGCAATTCAATTGCACCCACTGGTTTGTACGGCATTTAATGCAGATTTTGATGGTGACCAGATGGCGGTGCACCTGCCACTAGGGCCAGAGGCTATTCTAGAGTCACAATTGTTGATGCTTGCATCACACAATATCCTTAACCCAGCAAACGGTAGCCCGATTGCTGTACCATCACAGGATATGGTCTTGGGACTTTACTATATGACTAAATTACGTAGGACAGATAAAACCTATACCGTAAAAGGTGAGGGTCTTACGTTCTACGGCCTGATGAGTTGGTCATCGCTTTCAACGAAAAGAGAGTAGATATCAACGCACCGATCAAGTGTAGAATCAATCTTTTACAGAAAGATGGTTCTTACAAAGCAGAAATTATTGAGACAACTGCTGGTCGTGTAATCTTCAACGAGAAGGTGCCAGACAAGGCTGGATATATCAACGAGGTTCTAAATAAAAAGGCACTTAGAGATATCATAGGTCATATTCTTAAAGTGACTGACGTTCCTACGACGGCGGCATTCCTGGATGAGATCAAGGATCTAGGTTATGGTTTTGCATTCCGTGGTGGATTGTCTTTCTCACTGGGGGATATCATGATTCCTGAGGAAAAGCAGAGCATGATCGACGAGGCCAATACTAAGGTAGATACCATACGTGGTAACTATGGAATGGGTCTGATCACTCAAAACGAGCGTTACAACCAGGTGATTGACGTATGGACTGCAACTAACGCGCAGCTTACTGAGCTATCCATGAAAAACATAAGAGAAGACCAGCAAGGTTTCAACTCTGTGTTTATGATGCTAGATTCTGGTGCTCGTGGTAGTAAGGAGCAGATCCGTCAATTGACTGGAATGCGTGGACTGATGGCAAAGCCTAAAAAATCCAACTCTGGAGGTGGCGAGATCATTGAAAACCCGATTCTTTCTAACTTTAAAGAAGGTCTTTCCATCCTTGAGTACTTTATCTCTACACACGGTGCACGTAAAGGACTTGCAGATACGGCTCTTAAAACGGCAGATGCTGGTTACCTGACACGTCGTCTACACGATGTTGCACAAGATGTTATCGTTAATACAGAAGACTGTGAGACCCTCAGAGGTATTGAGGTTTCTGCATTGAAGAAGAACGAAGAAGTCATGGAGAAACTGGGTTCACGTATCGTGGGTCGTACTTCTTTACATGATGTAATTGACCCTGCAACGCAAGAGGTTCTTGTTAAAGCTGGTGATATGATCAACGACGAGATCGCAGATGCGATTGACGCGACAAGCCTGGAAAGTGTTGAAGTACGTTCTGCACTTACTTGTGAAGCGCTTAAGGGGATTTGTACCAAATGCTACGGTCGCAACCTAGCAACTAACCGTCTCGTGATGAGAGGTGAGGCTGTGGGTGTGATTGCTGCACAAAGTATCGGTGAGCCTGGAACACAACTTACATTGAGAACATTCCACGTAGGTGGTGTAGCAGGTAACGTTTCTGAAGAAAGTACCATCATTGCCAAAAATGACGGTGTTCTTGAAATAGAAGATCTTAAAACGGTAACTGGCGAGGATAACGAAGGCAAAAAAGTAGAGGTAGTTATATCTCGTACTGCCGAGTCTAAGCTATTACATCCTAAGACAGGGCTGACGCTTAACTCTAACAACATTCCTTATGGTGCAGCACTCTATGCTAAGCCAGGCGGAAAGGTTAAAGAAGGTGATCTAATCGCTCAGTGGGATCCATTCAACGGTGTGATCATTTCTGAATTTGCCGGTAAGATCGAGTTTGAAAACATTATTCAGGGAACTACTTTCCAAGTTGAGACAGATGAACAAACTGGATATGAAGAAAAAGTAATTACTGACTCTAGGGATAAGAAATTAATTCCTACCCTACATGTTCAGGATTCAAAAGGTGAAAACCTTATTTCTTACAACTTACCTGTGGGTGCGCACCTCATGGTAAATGATGATGACAAGATCAAGGTAGGTAAGATCCTTGTGAAGATTCCTCGTAAATCAGCTAAGGCTGGTGATATTACAGGTGGTCTTCCACGTGTGACGGAATTGTTTGAAGCACGTAATCCATCTAACCCTGCTGTAGTAAGTGAGATTGATGGTGTTGTATCTTTTGGTAAGATCAAACGTGGTAACCGTGAGATCATCGTTACTTCAAAAACTGAAGAAGTCAAGAAATACCTTGTCAAGCTGTCCAATCAAATCCTAGTACAGGAAAACGATTATGTACGTGCAGGGATGCCATTGTCTGATGGTTCTATTACGCCTAAGGATATTCTTGCGATCAAGGGACCTAGCGCTGTACAACAGTATCTAGTAAATGAGGTACAAGAAGTGTATCGTTTACAAGGTGTGAAGATCAATGACAAGCACTTTGAGGTGGTTGTACGCCAGATGATGCGTAAAGTAAGAATCGTAGATCCGGGTGACGGTATATTCCTAGAGAACCAGCTGGTTCACAAGGAAGACTTTATCCTAGAAAACGATAGACTCTACGGTATGAAAGTCGTTGAAAGTGCTGGTGATTCAGCAAATCTTAAGGAAGGTAAGATCGTTTCCCCACGTGAGTTGAGAGATGAGAATTCCATTCTGAGACGTGAGGATAAAGCACTTGTAGAAGCAAGAGACGTGATGCCAGCAACGGCAGAACCTATCCTGCAAGGTATCACTCGTGCATCACTACAGACTAAGTCATTCATTAGTGCCGCATCTTTCCAAGAAACAACCAAGGTATTGAACGAGGCCGCTGTAAGTGGTAAGGTAGATACGCTGGAAGGTCTTAAGGAGAACGTAATTGTAGGGAAAAGAATTCCTGCGGGAACGGGTATGCGCAACTATGAGGATATCATTGTAGGTTCTAAAGAAGAAATGGAGCGCCGCGCGCAAATGAGAGAAGAACCACAAGTAAACTATAACTAGTAATGGCAGATGCAAAGAATCCCGATAACAAGAACAAGATCAACATCCAGGTAGATGAAGCCATCGCAGAGGGACAGTACAGTAACCTCGCGATCATCAACCATTCGGTTTCTGAGTTTGTGGTGGATTTTGTGAATATCATGCCGGGCAATCCCAAGTCAAAGGTGAAGTCCAGAATCATTCTGACTCCGCAACACGCAAAGCGATTGGCGCGGGCACTGGCAGATAATGTGCGCAAATTTGAAAAAGCGCACGGTGAGATCAAGGATTACGATAAGCCGCCCATTCCTTTAAATTTTGGCCCTACTGGTCAAGCATAACTATCAAACCCGGTTCTTTTTTAAGAGCCGGGTTTTTTGATGGTTGATTTTTGTTTTACACTTTCGTGCTATGTACTGAACGCAGCCAAATTAAAAGTGTAAACGCAACAACACACCTGCTTTCATAGGTTTGTATTACTGCTTTATACTATTTGCCGATTAAAATTACGCTTTCTAAGCTCTCACTCTTTGTTAAAAAATTATTCCGTAGCTCTTGCAGCCTACGCACCACAGTATTGGTAAGAGGACTGCATAATGCAATAATTTTTCGTCTCGATTGAGAACTGATAAATCAAAATTTATATACGAAATATCAGTCAACAAATAGTATTATAGTAAATTCATGCCTGCAATCTCATTTCATGGATTCTCTTCTTTTTTATGCTTGCATTGCTGGTAGCACCATACTGCTGGGTGCGTGGACGGCCTATCTGGTCAATCACCATGTGCCAGACAAAGAGTTTAAATATGAGATCATTCATGGGATGATGGCACTGGGCGCGGGGGTGATCCTTGCAGCCATAACGCTGGTATTTATTCCCAAGGCATTAAAAGAACTAGACATGATGCCACTGGCGATCACTTTTGTTTTGGGTGCGATCGGTTTTGCGGTTTTGGATTATTCCATTGATAAGCGTGGTGGTAGTATGGCAACGCTGGTCGCCATGGTCATGGATTACCTGCCTGAATCAATTGTGGTAGGAGCACTTTATGTGGCAGATAAGCAATCTGCATTGTTGCTTTCCATTATCATTGCGGTTCAGAATTTCCCAGAGGCTTTCTGCGCATTGCGAGAATTAAAGGAAAACGGCTTGTCTCTCAACCGTATTGCAATCATATTAGGGGTGATTGTGATCCTAGGTTTGGGCTGTACATATATAGGTAGCAATTTTTTTGCTGGGAATCCACAAATGACCGCTTACCTCATGGCGTTTGCCAGCGGTGGGGTTTTGTATCTGCTGGTTCAAGACATTATCCCGGTTACCAAACTCAAAAATACCTACGCGCCCTCTCTAGGTGCGGCGCTGGGATATCTGATAGGCTTGATTGCAGATAAATTGCTGCATTAGAAGATGGATATTACTCGATGGTCTTAATGTCTTTTTAGGATACGCTTTTACTTCGGCTTCGCTTGGTGGTCGGCTCAAAGTCCGGCGCGCGAGCAAGCGCAACACCAGGGCAATCCTTATCAAGAAGAAAATTCATACCTAAACCCTACTTACAATTGACCTGAATGATCTCATCGAGCCTGGTGGTGTAACGCCGGCTCAAATGGTTCCTGCGTATTTTCCAGATGCGCTGTAAATCCTGACCACCAAATTTGATTTTATTATCATGCGCTTTATTCATCTTATCCACCACGTCCATAATCGCATCATGGCGGTCATCGCTTTCTGTGAATAAATTGGTTTGCTGGCTTTCTTCGGGCACCAGTTCCAGCGCACAGATTCCTGCCTTGTGATAGGGTATGTGCTCTTTGAAAATCTTTCGTAATCCATCTACTGCTCTTTTAGCAAGCTCTATCGAGGAGTTGGTCGGGTAGGGAAGTTGTATCGTAACGTGGTTGTTGTACTGGCGATCTTTCTTCTGATAGGGATTTGTATGAACGAATAGATAGACGGCATTACAAGCCAGTTTTTCTTTGCGTAGTTTCATGGCAACCTGGGCAGCATAGGTAACTACTCTTTCCTTTACATAACTGAACTCGCTATGCGTTTCTTCAAATGCACGCGTGACAGAGACATTTTTTCTAACCGGCATCTCCTCTAGATCTAGTGTGGGAATCCCAGCGAGATCTTTTTTTAATCGCAATCCCACCACTGTCATTTGTTTAAGCACCCAATCATCCGGCAACTGGGTAAACAACCAGGCGTTATTTACCTGCATCTGGATCAGTTTCTTACCGTGCTGGGTTCCTATTCCCCATACATCGCCTATGTGGGTGCGTTGCAGGGCATTTTTGATTTCCTCAGCAGTGTCGATGACGTAAACACCTTGGCTGGACGGCAGATCTTTCTTAGCAAGCTTGTTGGCAGTTTTTGCCAGCGCCTTGGTTTTGCCTATTCCTACGCTAATGGGAATACCAGTAGCTCGACCTATATTTTCTATCATTTCCAGCCCATATTCCCTCAGATCGTAAAAATCGTAGCCTACCAATTTGACAAAAATCTCGTCGATGCTGTAAATCTCTACCTCTGGTGAGTAAGTGCTGATCAGTTGCATGACTCGCGCGCTCATGTCGCCATATAGCGCATAATTAGACGAGAACACCTGAACATTGTGTTGCTGAATCAGTGGCCTAAGCTGATAGGCTGGACTTGCCATTTTAATACCCAGTTCCTTGGCCTCGCTACTGCGCGCTATGACACAACCATCATTGTTGCTTAAAACCACAATGGGCAGATTATTAAGCGCAGGATTGAATACCCGCTCGCAGCTGGCGTAAAAATTATTGCAGTCTATCAGTGCAAACATCTAGAAGTGTTTTACTGCGCTGCGCACGATTCCCCATACCATAA
The DNA here is from genome assembly GCA_963740155.1 of uncultured Flavobacteriaceae bacterium. Taxonomy (GTDB): domain Bacteria; phylum Bacteroidota; class Bacteroidia; order Flavobacteriales; family Flavobacteriaceae; genus Nonlabens. The sequence continues at coordinate 975,651 of CAVUDE010000007.1, forward strand.
AGTCATTATCCTTGGTGACTTTAAGCGGTTTGTAGCTGCTGTTTTCTGGTTGCAGATAAATTACATCCTGCTCCATAAGTAACCTTTTAACCGTAAACTCGCCGTCGATAAAACACACCGCAATTGCGTTATTATAGGGCTTTATACTTCTATCGATGATCAACAGGTCGCCATCGTTTAATCCCGCATCTTTCATGCTATCACCGGACACCCTGCCAAAAAACGTTGCGCTCTTATTCTTGATGCATTCCCTATTCAGATCTATGGGCTCATCCAGATAATCATCTGCCGGGGAGGGGAAACCGCAGGATAGACCACCTAATTGTGGTAACGGCTGGAATGTAGGTTCAAATCTGTACACTTGCATACTTGGAAATATTCCTACAAAACTAGGAAATAATCCAAATGCTTGCTCATGGAGTTATTAACAAAAATGACCGCTCGAGGCGGTCATTTTATTTCTGATTCAAGACTGAATTTATAATCCGAACTCTTTTTTGATCTGATCCACATAGTCCAGTTTTTCCCACGTAAAATACTCTACCTCTTTCTCAACCTTACCATTATACGGGGATTCAAAAGTTCGCGTTTCTGTGTATGGATCTCTTCCCATGTGACCGTAAGCAGCGGTTGTCTGGTAGATGGGATTACGCAGTTTTAATCTCTTTTCAATGGCGGCAGGTCGCATGTCAAAAATCTCAGCCACCTTTTTGCTGATCTCACCATCGGTCATATCTACCGTGCTGGTTCCATGTGTCGTAACCATGACAGAGGTAGGTTCTACAACACCTATGGCATAACTCACCTGTACGAGAATCTCACTCGCCAGTCCGGCAGCGACTAGGTTTTTGGCAACGTGTCTTGCGGCATAGGCGGCACTGCGATCTACCTTGCTGGGATCTTTTCCAGAAAATGCGCCACCACCATGAGCACCCTTGCCACCGTAGGTGTCCACGATGATCTTGCGACCTGTAAGACCAGTATCCCCGTGAGGCCCACCTATCACAAACTTCCCCGTGGGATTGATATGGTAGGTAATATCCTCATTGAATAGCTGTTGTGCATATTCTGGCAGGTGATTCTTTACACGCGGTATCAATATGTTGATGAGATCTTTTTTGATCTGATCCAGCATCTTTTTATCATTCTCGTTAAAGGGATCGTGCTGGGTTGAAATCACGATTGCGTCTATACGCTGTGGTATGTTGTCATCGCTGTACTCGATGGTCACCTGTGCTTTGGCATCTGGACGCAGATAGGTAATTTCTTTGCATTCACGGCGCAAAGCTGCCAGCTCCTGCAAAATCTTGTGCGAGATATCCAGGGCAAGCGGCATATAATTAGCCGTCTCACTAGTCGCATAACCGAACATCATTCCCTGATCACCAGCACCCTGTTCTTCTTTGCTATCACGATCTACTCCTTGATTGATATCCTGGGACTGCTCGTGAATTAGTGAAATCACCCCACAGCTATCGCCAGAGAATTGATATTCACCCTTTGTATACCCTATATCGTTAATAACCGTACGGGCTATGTGTTGAACATCCAGGTAGGTGTCAGATTTGACCTCGCCCGCTAGAACCACTTGACCAGTCGTGACCAGCGTCTCGCAAGCAACCTTGCTTTCAGGATCAAAGGCTAAAAAATTATCTAGCAGCGCATCACTTATCTGATCGGCTACTTTGTCTGGGTGTCCCTCACTTACAGACTCACTTGTAAATAGGTATGGCATAGTGTTTACTGTCGCCCGCGGGCATTTTAAAGTTCTATTTTCACGGTGCGCTTATGGATTGCGCTTTCGCGAAAGCGTAAAAATTTCAATCTCCTATATTTCTACAGGCCTACAAGATACTATTTAAGGGAAGAATGCCACTCTAACTCCAGCAGCAGATACGTTTTAGCGTTTATTTTCCCGCAGGAAAGAGGTCGCAAGCAGTCAAATCCCTCAATTTGTATGTTGCAAAAATAGGTGTTGAGACGCAATGCATAAAACTATTTACACTTAAAACAGGCATTGAAGTTGTATTCTTTTTGCGCATCTAGCTCAATAAAATCTATACTAAAAACAAGGTTCTAGTCCTCGTTTTTTCCGCCAATTTAGCCTGTTGGATGGAACAAGGCTATACTACCACAAAAATATTGTTTGGGTTGAAGTCTAAATTTTTCAGGATAACTGGGTGAGGGAATTGTTTAAACATGATTCTTTACGAATCGACAAGGTCTTGTAAACTTAAAGGTGCTTAATCGGGTGTCACGCTTTCGCGAAAGCGTAATTCACAAAACAATCACGACACTACAATGTTAAGATGCTACAATTAAGTTGGGATGGATTTTTCTCCCTCATGTCTAGTTAGGAATGGGTAAAGAGCGATAGGATTCCATAGAATCGTTTTGAGCGTAATAACGAGTTGGTTGTCAGAGTGTAAATGAAATCATACATTTGAGGAGTCTATTCAATTAAGTGTGTCAAATTAATAAATTAGACACATGAAGAACAAAGAAGAACAAATCGATTTAGACGGTATAGCTACGATGCTGGCCGATGAGGTCTCAAAGGGTCGTCCGCTCTCGGGTGAGGATGGTCTGATGAAGGATTTAATGAAGCGAGTGATTGAGGCGAGCCTGAAGGCAGAGATGGATGAGCACCTAGCCGCCACCAGGGGCAACTCATCAAAGAACCGTCGCAATGGGCGAGGGCGCAAAAATATCCTTAGCTCTTCCGGGGGGCTGGAGATTTTTGCGCCGCGCGACCGCGATGGTAGTTTTGAGCCCCAGATCGTCAAGAAGCGGCAGCGACGACTGGACGGCGGGATAGACAACAAGATACTCTCTCTTTATGGCAAGGGGCTGAGCTACCGTGATATCCAGGATCACCTGCGGGAGATCTATGGGGTGGAACTCTCGGTGGGTACGCTCAATGCGATTACGGACAGGATACTGCCCGAGATCCTTGAGTGGCAACAGCGTCCCCTGGAGACGGTCTATCCCGTGATGTGGCTGGATGCCATGCACTTCAAGGTAAGGGAACATGGCAAGGTGGTGACAAAGGCAGTCTATAACGTCCTGGGGGTGAACCGTGATGGTGAGAAACAAGTATTGGGCATCTATTTTGGTGACTCTGAATCCAGCAGTTTCTGGCGCGGTGTCCTGCATGAGCTCAAGCAAAGAGGCGTGGAAGATATCTTTGTGGCCTGTATCGACAACCTCTCGGGTTTCGGTGATGCCATAGAGGATATCTTCCCCAGAACGGATGTCCAGCTATGCCTGGTCCACCAGATGCGCAACAGTATCAAGTATGCAGGCAACAAGGACGTAAAACCGCTCATCAAGGACTTAAGGTGCATATATACGGCCCTGAACGAAGAGCAGGCCAAGCAGTACCTGGTACAGGCAGAGGAAAAATGGGGTGCCAGGTATAAGGCTATATTCAAAAGCTGGAACAGCAACTGGAACAGGCTGGTAAACTTCTATAGGTACCCACCAGCACTCAGACGCGTGATCTACACGAACAATCCCATAGAGAGCTATCACCGAATGGTCAGGAAAGTCACCAAGACAAAGGGGGCCTTTACCTCAGAGAACGCCATTGCAAAGCAGATCTATCTAGCCACCATAAACGCAGAGACCCGGTGGAACGGGCGTATGTTTGCATGGTCGTCAGTCAGAAATGACCTCGCAGATTATTTTGAAACGAGATTTTTAACCGATGACACACTTAATTGAACACTCCCCATTTGAGTATGATGAACCGATCATTCTTTCTGCTTATAGCCTTGCTATCTGCTTTTACTTCCCTTGCACAAACCACTGACCTAAGTATTACCCTTGAGGCACAAGATCTGTCGGGAAACAGTATTTCTCAAGCGCATATTTATGAGCGGTACGACTACCTTGTCACTATCAGTAATACAGGTGCAGCAGTTTCTAATGCTACGCTGGCGGTGGATTTTAGTTCTGTGGATAATGTAGACAGCGCGGTTGCTCAGAACAGTGTAGGGGGCGCCGTCGTGCCTACCATTATTTCTATAGGGACATCTGGTATTTCTGCAACATTGCCTAATATGCCTAACAGCTCTAGTATTGAAATTCTAGTGACAGTGCGGGCATCTCCCGTTTTTTTAGGCGGTGCAACGGCGACAGCAGTAGTCGATCCACCCAGCGGGATTACAGATGTAAATCCCTCAACAAATAGTTCTGTCATCAGCATTATCATGACAGAGGTGCCCATTGACTTTGGCATCTCACAATCCCAGATTCTTCCCGCTGGCAATGTAGGAATCGCGGCGTGGGGCGATACGTTGGAATATGAAATGACGATCACAAATAATTCCAGTATTGATTATCCACTGGAGGACTTTTTTATGCAGGTGACAAATGTGAATCGGGCAGGGTCATCTATTTATAATTTTCTCTATTTTGATTGTATTTCTTCAAATGGGATGAGCTGTCCAGCACTTAACGGCTTGAACAATTCTTCACCCATTAACGTCACCAATGGTTTTACCTATTACAGCCATGGTGATCAGATCGTATTTCCAGCGGGGGCATCGATTACGTACAAAGTCAGTTATACGCTGGATGAGGGCAATTGTAGCCAGGCAGATTCAGGACAGATACTCATCATGGGTAACAGAGTTATAATTGAACCCGTGTTGAACAATACCGGTTTTGCAACACGGGATACCATTACGACTGATACCCTGCTGAATGATCCCTGTCCCTGTACAGATCTAGCGGCAGGCGTGGTACGTGTCTCGCCTACCGGCACTGTACTTACATCGTGGAATGATGTCGTGACCTATGACTTTACGTTTACAAACAATGGCTCTCTTGACGAGAGATCCTTGTTGAGTATGACTAACGTGAGCAGTGCCAATGCAGGAATTGACATTCTAACGGCAACCTGCGTTTCCACTACGGGATCTGTTACTTGCTCAGATTTCAATCTGAATATTTTTCAAGGCTTCAGGATAATTTCCAATGAGTTCATTTTCCCTGCAAACTCCAGTATAGATATTACTGTAACACTTAGGTACGTCCCGCCTAATTGTAGCCCCGGGGGTTTACCGCCTAATTGTGACATGCGCGCTACTGCCATAGGGCGTGATCCCGCAATCTTTGAGTGTGACAGCAGCAACAACGGTGAGACAGACAACATCGACGGTTTACCTATAATAGCCTGTAGTACAGACCCTAGCAATGGCACTATATTAGAACTTACTGAAGTCCAGATAGATCCATCGCCAGGCGCCGGGCCTTATCCCTACGGGGATGTCAAGTATGAAATCGTACTTAAAAATATAGATACGCTGGCTCACAATATTAGGTTTCTAGATCGCCAGGATAGTGATGGGACGGGAATTCTCCAGTCAATAATTTGTACTGGTACAACAGGTGGAGCCAGCTGCCCCACTATTAACAATGCACAAATAGGCGTAGCAAACCAAAACGGGGATACCTTCTGGAGCATAGATTATGCAGAGAATTACACCATGCCCGCAAACAGTTCCATCACTATTGAAAAAATCATCAACTGGCGGCCACCTTGTCGCCCTACCGTTGTTCCGGTAAAAGATGACCTGGAATCTGCAGCCGCAGACCAGAACTTTTCAGATTTGGCTTTTGTGACAGCATCAGTAGCCACACCGCTAGTCCCGTGTGTGGATATAGTCGTACAAACTTTTCCTTCCGTGACCTCTGCAGCTATTAACACAGATTTTGAGTGGATTGTGGACGTCACAAACTCAAACGTTAGTGTGGATGCGACAAATATTACGTTCTCTAATCAAATGCATCCTGATTACGTAATTACGGGAACTCCCACCTGTAGCGTAGTTTCAGGAAATGCGGGTTGCATCAGTAGCTTTAATGTGACTGGTAACAATATTGAGGGAACAATACATTTCATTGATTCAGGCTCTACTATACAGGTGCGTATCCCTACGAGAACTCCTACTTATGGGGGAAGTTTTGAGAATAGGGCAGAGGCGCAACCTGATTTCACACAAACTGGAGAAACCACTCCTAGTTCTAACATATCTCGTTCCAGTCTATTTGTCCTTACTACCCAGACTAGTAAAATATTCAATCCAGATGTCATTGACACTGGCGGAACATCAACCTTAGAATTTACGTTACAGAATGCTAACAACCAGCCAGCGCAATCTGGTATTTCTTTTACAGATAATCTTCCTGCGGGCATGCTGGTGGCAGGCGAGGTTTTCTGGATAGACCAGAATGGTGCATCTGCAACCTTTAATGCGACTATAGGTTCTGACCAGGTAAGTATTCAAAACTTGAGTATTCCTGCAGGAACCCGCGACATAACTTTTGGTGTAGATGTCACTTGCGCAGATCCAGGCACCTATATCAACGATTTTCAGAATTTCACAGACCTCAATAATATTGACATATCTACTGTTTTTGCTAGTCTGGAAGTGCTGCCGGTTCTGGATGTTGAAGTTCTAAAATCAGTGGATAAACTTGAGCCAAAGGACGGGGACACGGTCACATTCTTGATCGAGGTTCATAATCGTGGAACGGCCGTGGCAACTGGGGTACGGGTGCAGGAAAACCTACCTAGCGGTTACACCTATATATCACATACCACCACCATAGGTAATTACGATCCCATGACTGAATTATGGCAATTGGGAACCATGATGCCTGATGCTCGTGAGTTTCTGGAATTGACGGTGTCCGTCAGCATTTCTGGCAAATACATTAATACTGTCACCGTCACTAGTACAAATACTGCTCAAGACCAAAATCCAGACAATAATATGGCGCAGGCTCTCACAAGGCCGGATTGTATTCAAATTCCCAGAGGTTTCTCACCTAATGCAGACGGTGCAAACGATACGTTTGAAATACTATGTATTGAACTGTATCCAGATGCAGAGTTACTCGTATTTAACCGCTATGGAAGTATGGTTCACAAAGTGACCAACTATCAGAGCGACTGGGGTGGTTTTCCCACGCAAGGCTTATTATATGATGATAATGAGCTGCTGCCAGCGGGCACTTACTTCTGGACTCTGGATCTGAAAGATGGTAGTGAGACCAGAACTGGCTGGGTGTATATTACTTATTGATATTGAGAATTGATCTTGTCATTAAGCGAGCGGTCCAAATGATTTAGGATATCAATTTGCAACAAGTCCACTCAAAGAAATCGATTTAAGGATTGAGGCAAAAATTAATTTTTTAGACATACAAGTCCGATCAATCGATGGATTGGTAGTAATGAGTTAGCTAGAAAATATAGGCATGGAAAGAAATTGTAGGGTATATGGATTCGAGCATGATGACTTCATTTGGGGTGAGTCAAACCCAATTCCCAGTTATGAAATTTGCTTTTGCTGTGGATGTGAATTTGGTTGCGATGACTACAGTCAAGAATCAATATTACCATACAGAAATAATACTATTTGTTGACTGATATTTGTATATAAATCTTGTTTTTTGAGTTCTCAATCGAGGCAAAAAATCCTTGCATAGCCGTAGCTACGGAATAATTTTTTAACGAAGGGTGAGGGCTAAAAAAACGTGATTTATGCGAAATGTTGGTCGATAAATAGTATAAATGGTTTTTATCCAGTTTGAAGTGGTTTGAACCAAATGTAAAGCCGGAGGAATGGAGCTCGACAACACAAGTCATTCAAATCAAGAAAGAATATATGTAGCAAGAATAAAGGCTATATCCGAAAACCTTACTTATTTCCGCTTATTAAGGTTTGAAAACAATAGGCATTTAATAATTTAGTTTTCTCGCTTTCGCGAAAGCGGAAAACCCCACAACACAAAAAAAGCGACCTCTCTCGAGATCGCTTTTCTAGTTTTAGGAAAAAGACGATTACATCATCCCACCCATGCCGCCTGGCATTCCACCTGGCATACCGCCACCGGCGCCAGAATCTTCTTTGATTTCTACGAGTGCACACTCTGTTGTCAGGATCATCCCAGCGACCGACGCTGCGTTTTCCAGCGCAATTCTGGTCACTTTCTTAGGATCGATGATACCTTCCTTAAGCATGTCCACATACTTCTCGTTTTTGGCATCATACCCGTGAGCACCTTTTGATTCAAGTACTTTAGAAATCACTACACTTCCCTCACCACCTGCATTCTCTACGATCGTGCGCAGTGGTGACTCGATGGCGCGAGCCACGATATTGATTCCAGTTTCCTCGTCAGCGTTTTCAGCTTTCAGTTTCTTAAGAGCAGAAATAGCGCGTACAAGAGCAACACCACCACCAGCAACGATACCTTCTTCTACAGCGGCACGAGTTGCGTGTAGTGCATCATCCACACGGTCTTTTTTCTCTTTCATCTCTACTTCACTGGCTGCTCCTACATAAAGTACGGCTACACCACCAGAAAGTTTGGCAAGACGTTCTTGAAGTTTCTCTTTATCATAGTCAGAAGTCGTGTTCTCGATCTGAGATTTGATCTGACCTATACGACCTTGAATATCTCCAGCTTTGCCACTACCGTTTACGATAGTCGTATTGTCTTTATTGATATCCACTTTTTCTGCCGTTCCCAGCATTTCCATGGTTGCGTTTTCAAGGGTAAAACCACGCTCTTCTGAAATTACGGTTCCACCAGTTAGAATAGCGATATCTTCCAGCATTGCTTTTCTACGGTCACCAAAACCAGGTGCTTTAACAGCAGCAATCTTCAAGGATCCACGCAGCTTATTAACAACAAGTGTTGCAAGTGCCTCACCATCCACGTCTTCTGCGATGATGAGCAATGGCTTACCAGACTGAGCAACGGGCTCAAGCACCGGCATCAATTCCTTCATCGTGGAGATTTTCTTGTCAAACAACAAGATATAAGGACTCTCCAGCTCGGTAGTCATTTTTTCACTGTTTGTAGTGAAATAGGGGGAAAGGTAACCGCGGTCAAACTGCATACCTTCTACAACGTCCACATAGGTTTCAGTTCCTTTTGCCTCTTCTACAGTGATTACACCTTCTTTACCCACTTTGCCAAAAGCCTTGGCAATCAAATCGCCTACAACTTCATCATTATTGGCAGAGATAGACGCAACCTGCTTGATCATGTCGCTGCTGTCTCCTACTTTTTTGGTCTGTTTGTTCAGATCTGCGCTTATGGCCTCGACAGCTTTGTCGATACCGCGTTTAAGATCCATCGGGTTTGCACCTGCTGCCACATTTTTCAAACCTTCTTTTACGATGGCCTGGGCTAGAACAGTTGCTGTGGTTGTACCGTCACCGGCTAGGTCGTTAGTTCTGGAGGCAACCTCCTTTACCATTTGCGCACCCATGTTTTCCAGCTCGTCTTCCAGCTCGATTTCTTTTGCAACGCTCACTCCATCTTTGGTCACTTGTGGCGCACCAAATGATTTACCGATGATTACGTTGCGCCCCTTAGGGCCTAATGTTACTTTTACTGCATTTGCCAGAGCGTCCACACCGCGTTTGATGCCGTCTCTTGCTGCTAGGTCAAATTTTATTTCTTTTGCCATTTTTTGTGTTTTAGTGCCTTGGATAGGCCTGTTGATTAAAGTAATTTTTTGTGATTACGCTTTTACTTCGGCTGCGCTCAGTACACAGCGCAAAAGCGTAATTATCAACGATCTCTAGATAATCGCAAGGATATCGTCCTCACGCATGATCATATAATCGTTGCCATCGTGCTTAAGTTCAGAGCCGCTGTACTTACCGTACAATACGGTGTCGCCTACTTTTACGGTCATGTCGTGGTCTTTCTTCCCTTTTCCTACCGCAACGACTTTTCCTTGTTGGGGTTTTTCTTTTGCCGTATCTGGAATGTATAGTCCTGAGGCTGTCTTCTGTTCAGCAGCTGTAGGTTCTATGATTACCCGGTCAGCTAATGGTTGAATTTTTAATGCCATTTGTGAATAATTTTAATTGATTAATGACTTCCACTTTACGAGAAATATGCCAATAGCCCTTTGCTGACAAATCTGCGGGGCAATGCCAGGTTATCCTCTAGTCTCATGTAAAAATTGTCAGTTCTGGCAGATGGGTCAAGTAAAATCACATGTAACCATCAACTCTAAAGAAAAAAAATCCAGCCGTCAAAGCTGGATTTTAATAGTATTAGAATGAAGATTACTCTTCTGAGCCAGCGGCATCAGTCTCCTCTTGCGCTGCGGGAGCTGGTGGAGGAGTGGTTTCTTCAGTTTGTACATTGGGATCAGTGATCTGTCGACCAGTTCCACCTTTTTCTTCAATAAGCGTGGTACTAGCTAAAAGAATCAACACAAGCAACGCGGTAGAAAGCACCCAGGTACTTTTATCCAGGAAGTCACCAGTTTTCTTGACACCACCCAGCTGCTGGGTACCGCCACCACCGAAACTGGATGAAAGCCCGCCACCCTTAGGATTCTGAACCATGATCACCACGATAAGCAAAAAGGCCACTAGTACTATCAGACCCAGGAAAATATAAAAGGTTGTCATTTATTGATTTCTTTGTAAATTCTTAATTTCTCGAATTCGGTCTGCAAAGAAACCACTTTTTTCTGGATGTTGCAATGCCATGATCTCGTATGCTTTAATGGCTTTGGAAAAGTTTTTCTGTGCAATATATACCCGCGCCAAAGTCTCAGTCATGAGCTGGTTTTCAGTACTTTGTACGGCAGGGGTTTCCACGCTTACTGATTTGTCTTTGCTGGGTTTGATTTTGGGTTGCTCTTCCAGAAACTGGTCGATCTTTTCCATGCATTCCTGCCGCAGCTTGTCTTGTAAATTACTGGTTGTATTCTGGATTTTCTCCTTGATGGCGGGTTGCAAGGGTTTGACCGTGGTCAACTTAAGCCATTCAGAAAAGCTGTGCGATTCCCCTGCCGTGAATTCAAAAGGCGTTTCTACTTCTTTTTTGAGAAAAAGATCATCATCTGTCACCTGGCTAAAATCGCTGCTCGCATTCAAGTCTTCAAATCGTGCCGGTTGATTATTTTGACCACTTTCTGACTCAGCCTCAACCTCAGGGGGAGTGGGGCTGTCAATCCCGTTTGATTTCAAAAAATCCTTTGAGGTGATATAGTCAAACAAAACACCACGATCGGTGGTGTGTACCGCGGTGCGTTTGAGTTCCCGGTTGTAAACAGGACTGTCAAAGTTTTTGAGCGATTTGAGATAGACTGCCCGCAAAGACTGAAAGTAGGGATACTTTTCCACGGCAGATTCTATCATAGGCAGGTCATCTGCAGTAGTGACGGTGGGATCTGCGATCAACTCGTGAATTCTGTCCAGATGTTCTTTTACCATTTGGCCAGCGTGTCATTGAATATATCCTGGGTAATCTGGTCATAGATCACTTCTAGAGCCGTGTCTAGTGCAGCACCCTGCAATTGTGTATTTGCGTCATAATCGTAGAAAAAGCTGTATCTTTTTTCAAAGCTTTCTTCCTCGATTTTGGTATTGATAAAACGCACGTTGATATCGATGGTCACTCGGTTTTGCGCAGCGAGATTATCTGCAGTCGCGGTCATGGGTGCGATGTAATATTGCGTGATCTCACCCTGATAGATGTAGTCGCCATTAGTGTTGACAAGCGATAAGCTGGTTTGATCCTAGATTAAGTCTTGTAATTCCTGTCTAAATGTCAAATCTATACCCGGTTCTACAATCGCCGCCTCATTTGTAAAAAAGTCCACCTGAAATGTCTTGATATTATCGGGGATGGATGTAGAGGTCAGGCCATAGCTTAAACTGCCGCAGCTTGCTAGAACAGCACTTGCCAAAACAGCAAACAACACAAAATATCTCTTACAGGTCATATTGCTTTATTTTACGGTACAACGTACGTTCTGAAATACCTAGATCATCTGCAGCTGCCTTGCGTTTTCCCTCGTGACGTTCCAATGATTTTTTAATCAATTCAATTTCTTTATCTACCAGTGATAGGGATTCTTCTTCCTCAACTTCCTGTGCAAAATCGTACCTGTCTGGATTGCTGGGCGGCTCCGGTTGATAAATAGCATTAACGGCAGGGACATGGTTTTCTTCTGGTTGATCCGTCTGACTATCCTCATAGGCTTGTCAATCACGTCTTCGTAGTCTCATCATTGCCCGTGTTATGACCATAGATACGTTTGATCAAACCCGGATTGTTCCTCTTTGACATCCTGGGCATTATTGCTGTTCATGAGCTCGTTGGTAAGTTTCTTCAGGTCGTTCAGGTCATTTTTCATGTCAAACAACACCTTGTAAAGAATCTCACGTTCATTAGCAAACTCACTATCCCTGCTTTTTCTCGCCACCTATAACGGCAGGTAAATTTTTGCCTGCATCTGGCAGATAGTTTTGCATGGTGGCAGCCGTAATCTTACGGTCTTTTTCTAGCACGCTTATTTGTTCTGCGATGTTGCGCAATTGTCTTATGTTACCGCTCCACCTGTAATTAGTCAGCAAATTGATAGCTGCATCGTCCAGTCGCACGGTGGGCATTTTGTACTTCTTCGCAAAGTCGCTGGCAAATTTGCGGAACAGCAAATGTATATCATCTTTGCGCTCGCGCAATGGCGGGCAAGTCTATTTCTACCGTACTTAAACGATAATAAAGATCTTCTCTAAACTTCCCTTTTTCAATCGCCTCAAACATTTTCACATTTGTGGCTGCTACAATGCGCACATCTGTTTTTTGGGTTTGTGAGGATCCTACTTTAAGAAACTCTCCATTTTCTAGAACACGTAATAAGCGCACTTGAGTAGGTAACGGTAATTCTCCCACTTCATCTAGAAATATTGTTCCACCATCAGCTACTTCAAAATATCCGATTCTGGTTTGAGTAGCACCCGTAAAAGCACCTTTCTCATGACCAAAGAGTTCTGAATCTATGGTTCCTTCTGGAATCGCCCCACAGTTTACCGCAATGTATTTAGCATGCTTTCTAAAAGACTGTGAGTGAATAATGCGTGGGATACTTTCTTTTCCCACACCACTTTCACCAGTCACCAGTACCGAAATATCTGTAGGTGCTACCTGCAGTGCTTTTTCAATGGCACGATTAAAAGTGGGATCATTCCCTATAAGTTCAAAACGTTGTTTGACAGATTGAACGTTTCCATACTTAGGCGTTTCATATGTTAGCGGTCCTTCCATATCGCTATAGCCTATTGCTTCTCCTATTAAAGTAGCGCCAGTACAATCTGTCACCTCTACCATCACATAGTCACCAACTTTATAATCTCCTTGTGGAAAATCACCACGTAGTTCTGGGTATTGCGTTCCAGCCCATTGCTGGTCAGATTTTTTGGATTCTTTTTCTATCAGAACCTCTACCGTCTTACCTACAAAGTATTGCGCTGTGCTCATAGCCTATGCTCTTGCTGGACGGCGATGATTTCAACCAGCCTGCGTTGTTTCACCTCTGCTGGAACATCGTCTTCCAGTTTGCGGGCAGCCAGGGTTCCAGGACGTTCAGAGTACGCAAACATAAAACCAAAGTCATACTTCACATATCCATCAAACTCAAGGTGTCTTGATGATCTTCTTCAGTTTCTGTGGGAAACCGGTAATCATGTCTTGGGATATAGCACACTCTGGAATGATGGCGTGAATTCTATCGATCAATCCATGTATTCTTGACGGGTGTGCAGACGATTCATCTCTTTTAAAATACGATCACTTCCTGATTGAACAGGTAAGTGTATGTAATCACAAATATTTCTATGTGCAGCCATCGCGTGCAATACATCATCACTTATATCTTGTGGATTGCTGGTAGAGAATCGCACGCGCATGTTAGGATGTGCGTTTGCGACCTTATGGAGCAGTTGTGCAAAATCTACTGCAGTCGCCTGTTGCCATTTTACTGGCTTTTTTAAAATCTTTTTTAAGTCCACCGCCATACCATAAATAGGAGTCCACATTCTGACCTAGCAGGGTGATTTCTTTAAAACCTTTATAGACAAGATCATCTATCTCTTCCAGTATGGATTATGGATCACGACTGCGCTCACGACCACGCGTAAATGGCACAACACAAAACGTACACATGTTATCACAACCACGAGTAATGGATACAAAAGCAGTTACACCATTTGAATGTAAGTCGTACAGGAGCAACATCACCATAGGTTTCATCTCTGGATAGGATCACGTTTACGGCATCTCGTCCTTCATCAATTTCGGCAATCAGATTAGGTAGATCTTTGTAGGCATCTGGTCCTACGACCATGTCCACGATTTTTTCTTCTTCCAGGAATTTTTCTTTCAGCCGTTCTGCCATGCAGCCCAGAACGCCAACTTTCATCTTGGGATTGTGCTTATTCTTTACACGCATTGTATTTTTCCAGACGTTTGCGCACGGTTTGTTCTGCCTTATCGCGTATGGAGCAGGTATTGACCAGCACTAGGTCTGCCTCTTTTAGATCTTGTGGTGGTATTGAAACCTTGCGTTGCGAAGGATGGAGGCCACGATCTCACTATCTGAAAAATTCATCTGGCAGCCGTAGCTCTCGATAAATAGTTTACGTTTATTTTGCTTGTAATGCTCCAGAACTGATCGCAGTTCCTTGTTTTTCTTCTTCTATTATTTTTTCCATCTGCATTTTCTCTGATCTCGAGCTGTGCAAAGATAGTTTTTTCGACAGTCTGTGACACAATGTCAGTATCAGTTATGGTGGGAGTTATTGTGTGGGGTGATGGTTGAAATTACGCTTTCGCGAAAGCGGAACTACTCACTAAAACACCATTGCAGGATAAGGTCATAACAAGGACGATGTGTTGCAAATGAATAGGAATGACAGGCTTATTTTAAATTTTAATCATTTTCAAACAGCTGAAAGACAGTGGTGTATGCTTCGTTATATTAGTGTGTTTAACAAAGGGGTCGGTAGGATTGTGCAATAAAAATATCATATACCTTTGCAGTCTAAATCAAGCAGCTTAATGGCAAAGAATCTGGTTATCGTGGAGTCGCCCGCAAAGGCAAAAACAATCGAGAAATTTTTAGGCAAGGATTATAAAGTAGCGTCCAGTTTTGGACATATTGCAGATCTTGCCTTCAAAGGAATTAGGCGTTGCTGTGGATAATAACTTTGAACCCAAATACATCGTAAGCAGCGATAAAAAAGATCTTGTCAAAAAACTCAAGAAAATGGCTGCAAATCCATGACATGGTATGGCTAGCAAGTGATGAGGACCGTGAAGGAGAGGCCATTGCCTGGCACCTTGCAGAACAGCTAGATCTTAAAAAAGAGAAAACGAAGCGTATCGTTTTTAATGCGATCACTAAAAGTGCTGTTCAAAACGCCATTGACAATCCACGCACTATTGATTACGATCTTGTGAATGCACAGCAGGCACGACGTGTTCTGGATAGAATTGTAGGTTATGAAATATCTCCTATATTATGGAGAAAGGTAAAAGGTGGCGCAAGTGCAGGTCGTGTACAATCTGTCGCCGTACGATTGATTGTAGAACGTGAGCAAGAAATCCTTGATTTTAAAAGCGATAATTTTTACCGAGTAGATGCAGATCTTTACCACAGATGACGGGCAACGCTTAAAGCAAAATTACCTTCCAATCTTGGATCACTGTAAAGAAGCAGAAGAATTTCTGGATCAGAATAAAGGCGCATCATTCAAGGTGGCAGATCTGGTTAAAAAGCCAGCTAAAAAATCACCAGCACCACCATTTACGACTTCAACATTACAACAGGAGGCTTCGAGAAAATTATCTTTTAATGTAAGTCGTACCATGCAGCTCGCACAGCGATTGTACGAGGCTGGTCTCATTACTTACATGAGAACAGATAGTGTTAACTTGAGTAAGGAGGCAAAGAACGGTGCTAAAGATGAAATCAATAAAGCTTATGGTCAAGATTTTCATAAAGAGCGCAATTATAAAGGAAAATCATAAAGGAGCGCAAGAAGCTCACGAGGCGATACGTCCAACGGATTTTGCATTTACATTCTGCTGGTGCAGATCGCGATCAGACTACGTTTGTATGAGTTGATCTGGAAACGTGCGATTGCCACCCAGATGAGCGACGCACAACTAGAACGTACAAATGTCACTATTGCGGCAGATAAGCATGATAAGAAGTTTACAGCCAGTGGTGAGATCGTCAAGTTTGAAGGATTTTTAAAAGTATATCTAGAAAGTACAGACGATGAGGATCTTGAGCAAGAAGGCTTATTGCCGCGCTTAAAGAAGGCCAGCCCTAAATAATAAAAAAATTACCGCTACAGAGCGTTTCTCTAGACCACCTTATCGATATTCTGAAGCATCTCTGGTAAAGAGACTGGAAGAACTGGGTATAGGTCGACCATCTACTTATGCACCTACCATTACTACCATACAGAATCGTAAGTATGTGGAAAAAGGACATCAAGAGGGTGAAGAACGTGCTTACGTACAGCTCGTGCTTGAGGGCGATACCATTACAGAAAACGAGCTTACTGAAACTACGGGAACTGATAAGGGGAAACTCGTGCCTACTGATGTAGGTCGGGTGGTGAATGGCTTTCTTGTAGAGCATTTCAACAATATTCTGGATTACAATTTTACCGCTAAGGTAGAAGAGTCTTTTGACAACATTGCTGACGGTAAAGAAGAGTGGACAGATATGATCAAGTGTTTTACAAGAATTTCCATCCACAGGTAACAGACGTTGCAGAAAATGCAGAGCGTGAGGTAGGTGAGCGAATGCTGGGAACAGATCCAAAAACTGGGAAACCTATTTCGGTACGATTAGGAAGATTTGGTGCGATGGCGCAAATAGGCAGCAATGATGATGAGGAAAAACCTCAATTTGCGAGCCTGCTGACTACGCATAACCTTAATACCATCACGATGGAAGAGGTGATGGATCTATTCAAGCTGCCCCGTACACTTGGTGAATACAACGGTCATCCCGTTGAGGTGAACCAAGGTAGATTTGGGCCTTATGTGAAATTTAATGAAAAGACATTTGTCTCGCTCGAGAAAGATGATGATCCCATGAACCTGACCTTTGACCGCGCAGCAGAACTTATTCAGATGAAGGAGAAAGCAGATGCTCCTATATATATGTATGACGAGCAACCGGTGACTAAAGGTGTAGGGCGATTTGGTCCCTATATTAAATGGGCGGGTATGTTTATATCAGTCAACAAAAAATATGACTTTGACAATCTGAGCGATGCAGATATTGAGACACTTGATCAAGGATAAGATCCAGAAAGAAAAGGACAAGCTTATCGTTGATTGGGAAGACGAAGGAATACGTATTGAGAAAGCACGTTGGGGACGACATAATATTATTAAGGGAAAGACAAAGGTTGAACTAGCTCAAAGACGTCGATCCTTTAACTATCACCCTTGAAAAAGCTAAAGAACTTATAGCAAAGAAAGCTCCCAAGAAAAAGGCAGCCGCCAAAAAGAAAACAACAAAGCGCAAGACCACTAAGAAAAAGTAATATGCTTCTTGAGCTACTGGAACCCGTAAATTCTGAACTACAGGAACTCGCCGCAAATTCTGAGCGGGGGACGATAGGGGGGCGCATGCGCTTTTATGAGGTAGATGATGGTGTGGACCTCGCCCAGGTAGATCTTGTCATCCTAGGCGTGCGAGAGAATCGCAATGGTGAGGACGTACCGCGATCCTATGATGAATTCAGCCACATACGTAAATTCCTTTATCAACTTTACCTGGGTGCATGGTCTAGTAGGATGCTGGATCTGGGTGATGTCGTGGCAGGTAATCAGGTAGAGGATACCTACTTTATGGTGAGGAAGATCGTAGAGTTGTGCCAGAGCCAGGGCGTCGTGCCAGTTATCTTGGGCGGCAGTCAGGATCTTTTGTATCCCATGTACCGCGCTTTTGATGAGCGACCTCAAATGGTCAACGTGTGTAACGTGGATGCCCGATTTAAACTGGGCGATATAGACGCACCACTTGCGGCGTCTAATTTTATAGGTAAAATGGTCGTGGACCAGCCGTACCATTTATTCAATTACATCAACCTGGGATATCAGACCTATTATAATTCGCATGAGGAGATTGCCCTGCTGGAGCAGTTGCACTTTGAGAGTCTGCGATTAGGAGAGATAGATGGAAACTTGTCACGGGTGGAGCCTTTCCTGCGCAGTTCTGACCTGGTGGGTGTGGATATGGGCAGTGTGGATTATGCTAGTTCCGCTTTCGCGAAAGCGTACCCAAACGGAATCAACGGTAAGCAATTATGCAGTATTGCACGTTACGCAGCGATGGGAGAACGATGTCAGGCTTTGGGGCTTTTCAATATCCCACGGGACTATTCAGCACAGGGATGTGAATTGATATCCCAAGCAATCTGGTACTTTATGGAGGGAATTAACCTACGTATTGAGGAATACCCCAAAGAGAATGATACGCGGTTTATTTCTTACGAGGTATTGATCGAGCCAGAGGGCCTGAAATTTTTAAAATCAACGATTACTGATCGATGGTGGATAAAAGTTATTAAAAATGATGAGTTGCATAATATTAAGAACCATCATGCGTTTATAGCTTGTTCACAGGCTGATTATCAGGATGCAAATCAGGGAATCATTCCAGAAAGCTGGTTGCGGGCTCGCAGAAAGCTGGATTTATAAGTAGGGGAATGCGTATTATTGCAATCCAATTAGGTTAAAAAAGTTGTGTGAACCGAAAGTTTTAGATAGGTTTACGCCTGTTAATTCTGTAAGGAAATTAATATTATCTGTATGAAAAAGTTATTTGTTCTTTTAATGGCCGCCACATTACTGGCCAGTTGTGGTAGCGGTGATAGGGGAGAACTTGTAGGAGCACAGGGTAAAAACTGGAACCCTGAAAAGCCCTACGGTATGACGTTAATACCTGGTGGTGCTTTTATCATGGGTAAGGCGTCTGACGATGTTGCAGCTACAAATTCTGCACCTACAAAAACCGTCACTGTACCATCCTACTATATGGATGAGACTGAAGTGACAAATGCTGAATATAGGCAATTTGTTCACTGGGTAAGAGATTCTACATTTCTTACAAAGCTAGCAATCATGGCTGATGAACAGGGTGCTACCCCTGGTGACAATGGTATAGGTGAGTATGCATTTCTAGATGCGGACGAGGCAAACCTTTCCGTATGGGAGCAATACCTTAAGGATAACTACGAGGGTATGATGGGTGACGATCTGTATGCGGGTCGCAAACTAAATCCGCGTATGAAAGATCGTCTGACTTGGGATACTGAAGAGATCCCTGATGAGTTCTATGCAGAGGTCTATGACTCTATGTATATTCCTTATGAAGAGGCTTATAACGGTCAGCGCACCTTGAACACAAATAAAATTGTATTTACTTATACTGAATTGGACGTAGAGGGTCTTGCTCGTGATCGCAGTGCAAATAAATCACGTAAAGATTACATTACCCAAACTAAACTTCCTATCTATCCAGACACAACCGTATGGATCAGGGATTTTAATTACAGCTACAACGAGCCTATGCATAATGATTATTTCTATCATGAGGCTTATAGTGATTATCCTGTGGTAGGTGTGACCTGGAAACAAGCAAAGGCTTTCTGCCAGTGGAGAACACTCTATAAAAACGCTTACCAAAAGAAATCTGGCAAAGATCAGGTAAGCAAGTTCAGATTGCCTACTGAAGCAGAGTGGGAATATGCTGCCCGCGGTGGTCTGGAAGGTGCAACTTATCCATGGGGTGGGCCTTATGCAAAAAATGACCGTGGTTGTTTCCTAGCAAACTTCAAACCTTTACGCGGTGACTATGCAGCTGATCAGGCTTTGTACACGGTAGAAGCTGATTCTTATGAGCCTAACGAGTACAACCTTTACAACATGGCTGGAAACGTTTCTGAGTGGGTTGAATTCTTCTTATGATATTACTTCATATGAATTCATGTCTAGCATGAGTCCGGTCGTTAACGATAAAAGCAATCCTAAAAAGAGTGTGCGAGGCGGCTCATGGAAAGATATATCCTATTTTTTAGCAAGTGGGAACGAGAGATTATGAATACCAAGACAGTGCAAGAAGCTACATAGGTTTCAGGACTGTTCAAGACGCTGCAGGTGAGGATGTTATTCTCAATGCGCCTACTAATTAATTCTAAACTAACCCTAATTTTAATTTAACAACAAGAGAAAATGGCACAGTCTAAATCAACAAAGAAACTTTTTAACATGGTCTACGGCCTGGGAGCGGCAGTAGTAATTATTGGTGCATTATTCAAGATTCTGCACTGGGATTTCGGTTACGGTTTTTCAGGAAACAATCTTTTAATGATTGGTCTTATCACAGAGGCTATAGTTTTTGCTATCTCTGCTTTTGAGCCAGTCGATGACGAGTTGGACTGGTCACTTGTTTATCCAGAACTAGCTGGTGGGCAATCCATGACTAATAAGAAAGCCGCTAAGCCGGTTGATGCTGAAGCACAACTTTCCAAGAAGCTAGATCACATGTTAAAAGAAGCTAAGATCGATTCTCAATTGATGTCCAGTCTAGGTGACAGCATCCGTAGTTTTGAAGGTGCTGCAAAAGGTATCCAACCTACCGCAGAGGCCATGACTTCTACGAAGAAGTATTCTGAAGAAATGGCTATGGCAGCAGCTCAGATGGAGTCTTTGAACAGTCTTTATAAAGTACAGGTAGAAAGTAGCGCACGTCAGGCAGAAGCTAATCAAGCGATTGCTGAAAACGCTGACAAGCTAAAAACTCAGATGGAAGGTCTTACACAAAATCTTTCTAGCCTGAATAGTGTTTATGGTAATATGCTAGGAGCAATGAAATCCTAATCGGATTTCCAGCTTTTAATTATACCAATAACTAACACTTAAAATAGATATACAATGGCAGGAGGAAAACAGTCCCCAAGGCAAAAGATGATTAACCTTATGTATCTGGTTTTTATCGCGATGCTCGCCCTTAACATGAGTAAAGAGGTATTGAATGCCTTTGGATTACTCAATGAGAGCATAGAAGAAAGTAACCAGTCCACTACAGAGCAGAATGCCTCTGCAATGGCAGGTCTTAATCAGTTAGCTGCAGATCAACCCGAAAAGTACAAGCCTCTAAAGGCTAAAGCTGTAAAAGTTGATGAGCTTTCTAAAGAATATTTCTCTTATCTTGAAGGTATCAAGAATGAGATGGAAGGTTCAGTAGAAGATCCTAACGACTATGAGGTCATGGATAAAGGTGATTACTTAGACCAGAAATGGTTCCGTGATGACCAGATTACTGAAGAAGGTCAGGAATTCCTGGATCGCATGAATAATTACAGAACAGAAATGGCTGCAGTTATGGGCGATAATCAGCAAATCAAAGCCGAACTGAATGATAAGTTCACTCCAGAACCTATTGAGAATAGGGATGGTGTAGAAATTGATTATC
The DNA here is from genome assembly GCA_963740155.1 of uncultured Flavobacteriaceae bacterium. Classification (GTDB taxonomy): domain Bacteria; phylum Bacteroidota; class Bacteroidia; order Flavobacteriales; family Flavobacteriaceae; genus Nonlabens. The sequence continues at coordinate 996,997 of CAVUDE010000007.1, forward strand.
TCAAGTATCAGTATCAAGGATTTCCATTGATTGCATCTGTAGCTAAGATAACTTTGTTGCAAAGTGAAGTAAAGAGTGTTGAAAGTGAAGCATTAGGTGCTTTGTTAGCTGGTGAGTTGAAGCAACAAGTTAGTATGACAAACTATACTACGTTGATGGAAACACCAAAATCTGCGTATTATAATGGTGAGAAATTCGATGGTAACATTGTATTGGGTAGAAAAGATGCTACTCTAAAGCCAGAGCGCGTTGAATTAAAAATTGATGGACGTACGCTAGGTGAGGATAACTACACAGTTGAAGAGGGACGCGTTGTTTTGAACGTAGGTGCAGGTAGTCCTGGTGAACATAAGATTACTGGTAACCTGATATACAATCAGGATGGTGAGGAGTTGATGGTTCCAGTACAACAAACTTTTTCAACAATTCCTAAGCCTAACTCTGCTACGATTGCCGCAGATAAAATGAATGTAGTTTATCGTGGTGTTGAAAACCCGATGACTATTTCCTTTGCTGGTGTAAGCGAAAATAATGTAAATGCAAGTGCGCCTGGTCTTGCTCGTAAGAGCGGCTCCAGCTATGTAATGAAGCCTGGAACTGGTAGTTCTGTAAAGATTAATGTTACAGGTAAGCTTTCTACTGGAGAGACCGTTTCAGACTCTAAAGAATTTAGAATTAAGAACCTTCCAAGACCAACTGGTATGGTATCTGGCGAATACGAGAATGTTAGAAAGACTCGTGCTAACTTAGGTATATCTACGGTTTCGGCTGAGTTTCTTGACTTTGATTTCAACTTGAAACCACAAGTACGTAGCTTTATCTTTCAAGTTCCCGGTCAGCCATCTGCTACCGTTAACGGTACACAGTTGAATGCTGATGCAAAAGGAAAATTAAGAAATGCTCGTAGAGGTGATCTAGTTCAGATTGCAAATATCAAAGCAACAGTTCCTGGGGTGAATATCAAAAGCACCTCACCAGTAACCATTGAGATTACTGACTAATTTAATTCTAGTAATGACTATGAAAAAGTTTCTGTCGATCTTTATTTTATCACTTGTTGCTACTGGTGCGTATGCACAAGCAGACATTCTCAACGCAAAGTCTTCTCAAGAGCTTTCTGAGATGATGGAGGATGAGGTGAACAACAATTATGATGAGCCTCTGCCTTATGGTTATGTTGCTGAGCGCGACATATTGTGGAAACGCACCGTGTGGGAAAAGATTGACTTAGACGAGCGTGTTAATTTTCCACTTTACTACCCTGTAGATACAGTTAGGACTAGTAAAAATAGAAGATCTCTTTATCATGTGTTGATTCGTGCTGCTAAGTCTGGTGATGTTAAGCTATTTGAAGATTCTTACTTCAATTATCCTGTAGAGGTTGATAAAATAGAAACTTACCTTCAGACTGAACAGTTAGCAGATCGTGGTACAGATATTCTTAATGAAGAAGGTATCTTTTTAGAGCCGGGTGAGAAGTTTTCTGCGATTGAGGAAAAGTATGGCCTTGAAAACTTTAGTCAGTATGTGCAGGTCACTACCATTAGTGCAGCTGATGTTAAAGAATATCACGTACGCGGAATCTGGTATTTTGATACTAAGCAGAGCGAGTTACGTTACCGCATGATAGGTATCGCACCTGTTACGCCTGATGTAAATATCAAGGCGGGTATCATTACTGATCCTACCGGTCAGGCGCCAGGCGTCGAGTTGTTTTGGGTATATTTTCCTGAAGCTCGTGAGATATTGCACAAGGCAAAAGCTTTCAATAATTTGAATTCAGCAAGACCTATCTCTTTTGATCATATCCTGAACTCTAGAAGATTTGCTGGTACGATTTACAAGGTGGATAATGTCCAAGGTGATAGAGCTATTGAGCGTTATATTGCAGATAACTCAATGATGCAATTGCTGGAGGCAGAACGTCTGAAAGAGGACATTCGCAACTTCGAGCTGGACATGTGGAACTACTAGAATTTTTAATTATGTATTCAAACCCTCGCTATAATAGCGAGGGTTTTTTGTTTGACGGTTTTATTATAATTCTATATTGTTATTCTAACATTTGACGTTTAAGTTTCATTAATCTTTTATATCAATTGAAATACGATGTTCTTATAGTAGGAGGCGGTATAAGCGGCTGTATGCTGGCATGGCAATGGATTTGTCATGGTAAAAAAGTCTGTATCATTGCAGACCGGAATGCGGGTAGCTCCCACGTTGCAGCTGGCGTATATAATCCAGTCGTTCTGAAAAGATTCACTCCCGTGTGGAGAGCTAGTGAGCAGGTTGAGGCCTTGAAAAGTCTATCATCTTTTATTGAAAATGAGTTGGGTCAAAAGTTATTTTTTGACCTTCCCATTTATAGAAGATTCTATGATGATAAGGAAATTCTCACGTGGGTAAAAAAATCTAAGCGATCAGATCTCTCTCCATTTTTATCTGCGGTTACACCAGACGTCGATATTGATGGTGTGGATACTACCCATGGATGCGGTGTAGTTTCACACACTGGTTATTTGGATTGTAAGAGATTCATTCTGGCTACGCTTGATTACCTGGCTAAATGCCAAGGATTGCGTCTCGCTGAGTTTGATTGTACAAGATTCAATATTTCAGATCGCGAAGTTGTTTATGATGGATTATCGGCAGGCCGTGTGATCTTTTGTGAGGGCTTGAAACAAACTGCAAATCCTTATTTTATGTTTGCGCCACTTGTAGCTAACAAGGGCGAGACGCTGATTGTGCGCATTTTTGGTCTAAAATTGCCATTTATACTTAAAGGTTCTGTTTTCGTACTTCCGTTGAAAGATGACCTGTTTTGGGTAGGTGCGACTTACGATCGTGAATTTACAGATTCAAACCCTACCGACGCCGGTCGCAAATTTATCCTCGATCGACTAAAAAAAATGATCCATCTTCCTTTTACATTAGTGGATCACATGGCTGGACTCAGACCCACCACACCAGATAGGCGACCACTCGTAGGTACACATCCCGATCATACTCGGGTTCACAATTTTAACGGCATGGGTAGTAGGGCAGTGTTAATTACCCCGTGGGCCTCTGAAAAATTGTTTCAGAATATTTATCATGGTGTAGAACTTCCGATAGAAATGGACGTTAGCAGATATTTGGATGTGCTCGGTCAGGTTTAGCTAGCTCTAATTTTATCTAACATAGTTTATATCTCTGGTTTCACTGTTCTTTACGCTCAGAGCAATCTTCCGTGATAGCAACATGGAAACCTTTAACCGTCCCTTGCACCCTGATTACCATCTGGCTTATTGTAAATTTGTACCATGGCAAAAATGGAAGATTTTGTACTGCCCAAAATGGGGGAGTCCATCACAGAAGGCACAATTCTTAATTGGTTAGTGGCCGAGGGTGAGGAGTTTGAAGAAGGCGATATCCTGGTAGAAGTAGGGACTGATAAAGTGGACAATGAGGTGCCTGCCCCTAAGGCTGGTAGAATGGTCAAACATTTGGCAGAAGCAGGTGATATTGTGGCCATAGGTGCTGTTGTCGCTCAAATTGAAATTCTAGACGCTGCGACAAAATCCAATAAAAAACCCGCTCCCCACCCCACGGAACTTGGAGGGCTCGAGAAACCAGAAGTACCATCAGTTGTAAGTGAAGCCACCACTAGTAAAAACGATAAAGGTAAACGCATCAGCATTAAGCCAGGCACTTCAACTTTTGTCGTAAACAAAGATCTTTATGTAAGCCCGCTGGTAGATGCCATGGCACGTGAGCAGCATATATCCTACGAGGAACTTGCCAGGATTCCTGCTACGGGAAATAAAAGTAGGTTACGTAAAAGTGATCTAATAAAATATGTGGCAGACGGTAGGCCTTATCGGTTTGCACAGCCCGCGGCACCAGAATCCAGTACAGACGCTTATCGCATACCGCAATTAAAGCTGGATAAGGGAAAAGGCCGCATCGTTGAGATGGATCGCATGCGCAGCATGATTGCAGACCACATGGTTTACAGCAAGCATACCAGTCCACACGTTACGGCTTATGTTGAGTGCGATGTGACTGAATTGGTACGCTTTCGCGAAAGCGTAAAAATAGACTTTCAAGAACAGCACGGTACAAAGCTCACTTTTACACCACTTTTTGTGCGAGCAGTGGCCAATGCGATTGCAGCGTTTCCCTTGATCAATAGCAGCCTGGATGGTAAAAATATCATCGTCAAAGAAGATATAAATGTTGGTATGGCGACTGCACTACCCACGGGTAACCTAATCGTGCCGGTGGTAAAAAACGCTGATCAAAAGACTTTACCAGAACTAGCCACTGAAGTAAACCGCCTAGCTGGATTGGCAAGAAAAGGTAAGCTGGGTGGTGACGATGTAAAGGGCGGTACATTTACGATAAGCAACGTAGGGACGTTTGGCTCACTTATGGGAACACCCATCATCAACCAGCCTGAGGTAGCAATTCTAGCAACTGGAATTATCAAAAAAAGAGCAGAAGTAATTACCGAGAACGGTGATGACCGCATTGAGATACGCAGTATGATGATGCTTTCGCTTTCCTTTGACCACCGTGTAGTGGATGGTTTTTTAGGTGGCAGCTTTCTTAGGAAAGTGGCAGATGAGCTGGAAGCCCCCGTCGACAAAACGACTTTAAAGTAGTTGCAGACTAAAACGTGTGATTATAAGCTTTTATCTATTCAATAGATAATGGGAGCGTATAGACTCAACGGTGACGGCTATTACCAATATCACAAGTATCAGGTATCTCATAGGAAGTCGGGCTATTATTGTATTATGAGTTTGTAAGTGGAATTATCACCTATACGCACAATATAAACACCAGAAGTCCAGTTATCTATCAATGTTTTTTCACCTGGGTTTATCTTAGTTTCAAGTACCAGTCCACCTAATGCGTTGTAAATTGTAACTGGGGTTGTTGTTTCTATTCCCTTGATAAGGAAATAGTCGCTAGATGGATTAGGAAAAATGCTCAATGTTTGTACGGTTGCAGAATTATCTGGAGTTGACAATGGCATGTCATAATTATAGATAATTCTTGACCCTATTTCAAACTGGTTTGTGGAATTATTAAATGAAGAAAAAGTAGTGCTTAGAATTTTATTCACGTACGGATTGTCCTCAAATAAAAAGTCCACGCCAGTCTTATCTTCAAAGGGATTGTCAAAACTGGACATTAGCTCATTAAAATCATAGTTGTAGCTGGATCGTTGATCATTGAAACTAGGCCAGAGACGGTTACGGATAACCTGTTGCCCGTATTATCTAGCGTGTAAGTTTCCGTTTCATCTACATCCCAGCCTGTTCCATTCCATAGTTCAAAAAAACGGGTCGTTCTGAGGTTATTGCTATTGTAGTTATAGCGATCTCTGTTGTCCAGATTGAATTGTGAACCGTCCCATTCCTCAAATCGTATTTCAGAGAGGAGGGTGCCATTGTAGATAAAGGTCTCCCTTTCCTCATTGCCCCATCCTGATCCATTCCAGAACTCAAATCTTCCCATATCGAACCTGCCACTGGCGTAGGTGACGACAAACCTCTCTTCATTCTCCCACTGACTACCATCCCAGCCCTGGAATAGAAGCTGTGTAATCTCTCCTGTAGAATTATACGACAGCAGGATGCGATCATCTTGTACGTAGATTGTTCCATTCCACACTTGGTATTCAATCTGCGTCGCCTGTCTGCTGGATGCATAGGTATATATCTCACGATCTACTGCCTGCCAGCCAGTGCTATTCCAGTTAAAAAACGATTCCTCAATGAGTCGCCCGCTAGAGTCATATATATAATTGATACCTGAGACCCTTGTATAGGAATTTGTTGATGAATCGAATACTTCTTCAATTGACGATTGTATGCTGTTTTGTGCGTGTAAGGCTGTTGCTATCGATACTAAAATGACAAGTAGTTTTGTTTTCATGGTTTGGAATTTTGGTAATATTAAGTTGGTTTGAATTGATGGGGAATACCCATTTTTAGGTATTGAAAAGCGATTGATGGAGAATCTGGGGATTCAAAAATCCAGAAGTTTCTCAATTGCTGTAAATTGGTTTTAGATTGAATCTTCAGATGATCTTTTTTCTCATACATACGGCGATAAGTTCTGTCTGATTTTTGCAATCAGATTTAGCCATCAGGTTTTTTTTGTGTGTCTTTACTGTATGTTCTGAAATGTTTAGGAGAGCTGCAATTTTTCTAGCGGTCTCACCGTCAGACATGCATTTTATTACCTCTAGCTCTCGCTCAGTAAAATTCAGGGTTGTGCCTGAAAAATCATGGCTTGCAAACGGGTCTATCTGTATAAACGACGCCATTCCATTAAGTCCAAATACGGAAACCGTGCGACTGTTTATGCTGGTAACGTGTTCAATGTTTGTAGAAATGCGTAGTGCACGGCTTATCTGTCGCCTGTTGTTAATCTTGAGCGGTATATACTGGTGGTGGATGAGTACGTAGTTACTAGCCCTACATTTTATTCTGTAACAATAACTTGCCTTGAAATCCAGAAGGTTTTTAGAGTAGATCCTATACATGGCCAGGTTGATATAATTTTCACAAGCCTGTACATAATCAACATCATCAGGGTGAATGTTATCCTGGATGTCAGTTGTGCTGCACTGATTGTGATCAAATCCAAAGAACTGATTCAGTGTCTTATTGCGTGCGGCCATGATGGATTTTCCATTAATCCGGTCTTCAGCATAATAATAGTAGGGACCTATCGCGGTACATTTATTCATCCACTGGTTGATTGCTTGTGTATTCATCTTATGAGGTTTTATATATCGTAAAAGAAAAATGTATCATTCTACTCTCGCATCATCAGTATGCCTGAAGGTATCTTATAACAATATCCCAAACTTATAAAACTCTTGCCGTTAACCTCTTAGTGATTATCCTATCACTATAAAGGGTTACTCCTATAAGGGGATAGGGTTTTCCCTATTGTTAACACTTTAACGTTTTACTATATTAGCTGTTCACTTTAATCAACAAATTATGGAGTATGTTTATCTAAATCATCATGTGGGATTAGTCCAGGAAATTCAAAGTGTGTTTGGCTTGACGGCTACTCACCTTGAAGAACTCAATGTTGTGTTCACAGATGTTGTCTCTCTGAGTATTATTCAAAAGATCAATTTTTACAGCACTTATTATCAGCAGGTTAACTATGATCTTCAAAAAGTAATATCGCTCAATGCACACATGAAACCTGAACTTCAGGGAAATATTGATGACGATCTAGCACAGAATACAAACGGTAGGAATCTATCGCTTTATGAGATATGCGATAAGTTCAATAACATACCTTCTTATAGCAAGTACATAAGGATCACCGTTGAAGCTACAGAGGTTCTGGCAGATCAGGTTCACATTGACGAGATACCAGTGGATTCCAGCGGCAACCCAGATAATATGGTGTGGTTCTCAACCGTTTTCTTTGCTGCACTCAAAGACTACTGTGACGGCGACCAGATTTGTCAATTTGCTAAAATCAATTACAAAATCGTGGAACGACACATTGCGTTCAGAGTTAAGCCTCGTGGTAACACATTTAGTTATTTTGATGCCTCATACGATCCGCCTTTAGGCGTAATCTTAAGCCTTGCTGAATAGATGCCTGATTTTTTACAAAGGCTATGCACTACTATTTCACCTATAACTATACTCATAGGGATAGTTTTGATTCTTGTCATTGTACTATACAAGGATCATGGCAAATTCCAATCACTGCTCTGCATTCTGCTGATTAATTTTATTTGTGAGGTAATTGTGTTGAGTATGATAATGAACAAAGGCGATTTCTCTGGAGTCTATAATTATTACTACATTTTACATGGTCTTTTCTGGCTCTATCAAATCGCTGCGGTGTTCAGCAATAGAATACTTAAACATGTTCTAGGCGCATATCTGCTGTTTGCAGTCGTCAATCTGTTCGCTATAGAAATGTCTGGACTAAATTATTTGACATTTATTATTGGCGCCCTAACCTATCTGGTACTCTATTTACTAAGGCATTTCAAATTATTGAGAAATGAAAATTTGTCGTATTTCAAGTCTAGTAGTTTTATTTTTTTAAGTGCTCCAGTAGCTTTCTTTTTTGCGATGTCGTTTGTTTTAAGCTTTCGCGAAAGCGGACTAAGACACCTTACAATTTCTGGTTATAGCTTATATAAGTATTTGGTCTTTAGCTCAAGTGTTATTTACTATTCACTACTAGCCATCTATGCCGTAAAACTGAAAAAACAGTTAGCTGATGGATGACATCGCCATAGGTCTTATTATTACTTTCCTATTTGTTTGCATTGCCATACTATTCTGTGCGATTCTTATTAAAGTGTACGTTGCCAAAATCAAAAAATACAACCGCCTACTTTTTGAAAAGGAACTGGAACGCGAGAAGGTCGTAAGTCAGGCGGTCATGGAAACGCAGGATCAGACCCTTAACGACCTTGCCATGGAACTGCATGACGACACCGGCCAGCAACTCACCATGCTACACTTGGAGGTAGAACGACTCAAACTTGAGCAACCCACCCAGCAAAAAGCCTTACAGCCACTCACTAAGGGACTTAAAGAACTCGCGCAGGATCTGCGCCAGTTGAGCCATAGCCTCACCAGTAATTCCCTGCGGGATGCCTCACTCCCAGAAATCATTGAGCGGGAGTTACAGCGCATCAACCGGCTGGGTGGTGTGGTCTGTAGATTGACAGTGGGAAAAGAACCCTGGGCAGAAATTACTTTCAACGAGAAAATCATACATTACCGTATCTTTCAAGAAGTCGTGAATAATATGCTTAAACATGCTGGGGCAAAAACATTTACCGCCAGGTTGTCTAAAGACAGCCAGGGGAACGCTGCTTTTGTTTATGAAGACGACGGTAGGGGCATCAACCATGCTGCCATACAGGGAACAAGCGGTATGCGCAACCTAGAGCAGCGTGCAGCACTCATCGACTATTCCATTAAATTTTCTAATACAAGACCTACCGGTACGATTATAAAACTTGTTAAAATCCAACCCGCTCATGATTAGCATAGGGCTTATAGAAGATCACGCTCTGGTGCGCAATGGCCTGAAACTTATTCTGGGAGCCTTGGGTGGATATAAGGTACAAGGGGAATACAACAATGTCGCTGCTTTCCTTGCAGACCACCAGCAGGGTCAGGCTCAGGCAGATATCTATCTGCTGGATTATTCCATGCCAGGTGCGACGGGACTCGACCTTTTAAAAGTGATGCAGGAACAGGGTGCGGAATATAAGTTTATCCTACTTACCCAGCACCTCACAGATGAACTCAAGATACAGGCCTACGAGTATGATGCAAGGGGTTTTCTGAATAAGGATTGCACTGCCCAGGAGCTCAAGGAGGCGATTGACCATGTGGCGCAAAATGGCTATCATAATTTTAGCGAGATCCTGCGCCTGGCTCGCTCGCAACGCAAAGCCAAGACAACACCTCCTGCTGTTGAACTCTCACAGCGGGAAACCCAGCTGCTGGAACTGGTTTGCGATCAGAATGAACTCACCTACCAGCAGATTGCAGATCGCATGAACCTATCCATCAAATCCATAGACGCATACCGTGCCCAGCTTTTTGAAAAACTTAATGTAAAGTCTAAGGTGGGACTGGTTCTTTACTGCCATCGCCATCATTTAACAAAGACGTTTGAATGAAACTTGCTTGTTCATTATTCCGCTTTCGCGAAAGCGGGGAATGCAAAAAACTGTCTTGCCCATAAAAAACTTATCTAAACCAGAGGGCTAAAAAACTTGTCATACTCTCGCAGATATGTAACTTTTGCCCCATGTTAAAAATTCTCATTGCGTGTGACGTTGTCATACCTGTCAAGAAATACGGCGGTACAGAAAGGGTGGTATGGAGTCTGGGTAAGGGTCTTGCACAACTGGGACATGAAGTCACATTTTTAGTTAGAGAAGGATCCCACGCAGATTTTGCTAGAGTAGTTTTTATCGACCAGGAACGCAGGATCACAGAACAAATTCCTGAGGGCGTGGATCTGATACATTTTCACATGTTCTACGGCGCAGAGGAAGTTGTGCCTAAACCTTATCTCACAACCGTTCACGGCCACATAGAATTTGAGCACACCTTTGATAGCAATACCGTTTTTGTCTCGCGCAGCCACGCACGGCATTACAATTGTGATTCCTATGTCCATAACGGCATGGCATGGGATGATCTTATGGCACCCGTGCTGGACAATAAAAGAGAAAATTTTCATTTTCTCGCAAAAGCATCTTGGAAGGTGAAAAACCTGAAAGGTGCGATCCAAATCATAAAAGGTATAAATCGCGAGAAGCTGGACGTGATGGGCGGGACACGCTATAGTGAGCGCATGCTCAAGATGGGACCGTCTTATTTTCTGCATCCACGGCTCAATTTTAAAGGAAAGGTAAGAAGTCCAGAAAAAGAACAGCTGCTCAATCAATCAAAGGGTTTGATTTTTCCCATACGCTGGTTAGAGCCATTTGGCATGGCCATCATTGAAAGTCTGTATTATGGCTGCCCGGTTTTTGGAACCCCATACGGCTCACTACCAGAACTAATAATTCCAGAAGTAGGATATTTGAGTGATTCCCGCAGCCAGCTTTCTGAAGCAGTACGTGCTGCTGGCGTATATGACCGCAAGATTTGCCACGAGTATGCCAGGGATACATTTGACGCCCTGAGCATGGCACGATCCTACCTCGCGAAATATGAAACAGTTCTAAATGGCGTTCCACTATCTCCAGTCCCACCCAGATCGTCTGGTAAGAAAGCCACGACCTTATTGCCATTCAATAAATGAGAAAATTTCATTCACAGAAATCTTTTTGAGTCAGAGATAAAGCTATAACTACGCGGTAAGTTTCTAACCGACCAGAGAGATTCATTTGGCACCCGTATCTTTATCCCTATGAATAAAGACGTCCTAAAAAGTGCTTATAAAACTCTCACAACGGCAAAATCCATGGCCGAATTATACGAGGAGAATTTTAAGCTGGTTTCTAAATATGTTCACGCCACCAGCCGCGGTCACGAGGCCATCCAGATTGCCGCCGGTATGCAACTGCTCCCACAAGATTATGCCTATCCTTATTACCGCGACGATGCCATGTTGTTGTCCATGGGGCTGGAACCTTATGATCTGATGCTGCAACTACTGGCCAAAAAGGACGATCCATTCAGCGGCGGCCGCACCTATTACTCGCACCCATCCCTGAAGGATGACGACAAGCCCAAAATCCCACACCAGTCCAGCGCCACGGGGATGCAGGCCATCCCAGCCACCGGCGCCGCCATGGGAATCCAGTATAAAGAGCTATTAAAAATTTCCACTTATCATAAACTTTCTTCACAAGTAAAGACAGAGGAAAGTACTCTTTCTCCCCTTGGGGGGTCAGGGGGGTCTGCCACAACAACAAAAAATGATTTAACGGAAAACACTCTTCCCCACGTTAATGAGTCATCGGGATCCGCCACAACTAAAAAGACAGAGGAAAGCACTCTTTCCCCCCTCGGGGGGCGAGGGGGGGCTCCCACAGCAAAACAGAGCGATACGCAGGATCATACTCTTTCCCCCTTGGGGGGTAGGGGGGTCACCCACAGCAAAACAGAGCAATACACAGGAGAGCACTCTTTACCCCCTCGAGGAGCCAGGTGGTGCTCCCACAGCAAAAGAGTTCAATACGAAAGAATCCACCGTTCCCGCGGATCGGGAGAAGGAGGAAGCTCCCATCGTTCTATGCTCACTAGGCGACGCCAGTGTTACAGAGGGTGAGATTGCAGAGGCTTTTCAGATGGCAGCGCTTAAGCAACTGCCCATTCTTTATCTGGTACAGGACAATGGCTGGGACATTAGCGCAAATGCTGCCGAGACCCGCGCCCAAAACGCCTATGAATACGCTGCTGGATTTCATGGACTGGAGGCAGTCACGATTGATGGGACAGATTTTGAGGAAAGCTACGCTACTTTGCAGCGAGTAATTAAAACCATGCGCGAGGAGCGGCGGCCATTTTTGGTACACGCGACCTGCCCGTTGCTTAACCACCATACCAGCGGCGTGCGCATGGAATTTTATCGGGATGATCTGGAAGAGGCGCGCACCCGGGATCCGTACCCGCGATTGCGCCAGTTGCTTTTAGAAAATGATTTTAGTGAGCAAGAGGTGGATGATATGGACGCTTTCGCGAAAGCGGAAACCCATCAACACCTCAACCGCGCACTGGAAGCACCAGATCCAGAACCAGCCGACTTATTCACCCACGATTTTGCACCTACCGAAATCACGGAAGAATCGGGTGAGCGATCGCCAGAGGGAGCCGATAAGGTTGTGATGGTGGACTGTGCCTTATTTGCCATTGAAGAGCTCATGCGCGAGTATCCTGAATGTTTGTTGTACGGTCAGGACGTGGGTGGCAGGCTGGGCGGGGTGTTCCGGGAGGCGGCTACGCTGGCGCAAAAATTTGGCGATGAACGAGTTTTTAACACCCCTATACAAGAGGCATTTATCGTAGGTAGCACGGCAGGGATGAGCGCGGTGGGGCTCAAGCCCATCGTAGAAGTTCAGTTTGCAGATTACATTTGGCCTGGGCTCAACCAGTTATTTACTGAGGTTTCTAGATCCTGCTATTTGAGTAATGGCAAATGGCCTGTTTCCATGATCCTGAGAGTGCCCATAGGAGCCTACGGCAGCGGTGGTCCTTATCATTCCAGCAGCGTGGAAAGTGTGGTCACAAACATTAGGGGCTTAAAAATAGCCTATCCATCTAATGGTGCAGATCTAAAGGGATTGATGAAAGCAGCCTATCATGACCCCAATCCCGTCGTGATTTTTGAGCACAAGGGATTGTATTGGAGCAAGGTGCCAGGTACAAAAGGTGCCACCAGCATAGAACCCGCCGCTGATTATATTTTACCTTTTGGCAAGGCGTGGGTGTTGCAGGAAATCTGGAAACAGGAGGAGGAGGAAACAATAAGCATCATTACCTATGGCATGGGTGTGCACTGGGCAATGAATGCCAGCGCAGAATTGGGATTGCAGGATAAGATTGAAATTGTTGATCTGCGTACGCTGCACCCGCTGGATTATGAAACGGTGTTTGCCAGTGTCAGGAAATGCGGCAAGTGTCTCGTAGTAACTGAAGAACCCAGCGATAACGGATTTTCTCGCGGCCTGCAGGGCCGTATTCAGGAAGAATGTTTTAGGGATCTAGATGCACCGGTCATGCTTATAGGCAGTGAGAATATGCCAGCAATCCCGTTAAACAGCACACTGGAACAAACCATGATCCCCAGCACTGAAAAGGTGAAGCAAAAGATTAAAGAAGTGCTGGAATGGTAGCTTATTTGTTAAATAGGTAAATTCTAGTCAAGTTAAACAAACCTCAATTGTAGTTTGTTTAAAACTGGTGGTAGGAATAAACTGTAATTTGGTCACACACTAAAAAACCAAGTTATGAGTATCCTCGTTATTATTTTCAACATACTGTTGCCGCCTGTAGGCGTTGCACTATCAAAAGGAATCGGTAAGGACTTTGTCATAAATTTGATATTGACCCTTATTTTCTTTATCCCAGGTGTGATACATGCTTTTTACGTAGCAACTCGATAACCACCTAAAAACCAAAAAAACAAAATCATGAAAAAAATACTATTTATCGCTGCCGCAATGGCAATTGTATCCTGTGACGTTAAAAAAACAGAATCTGGCGAACTTCCAGAAGTGGATGTGGATGTAGAAACTGAAGCTGGTAACCTACCAGAGTACGATGTAGAATGGGCAGACGTAAACCTTACCACCACCACTCGTATGGTAGAGGTTCCTAAAGTGGTCATTGTAATGGAAGAAGAAGAGGTAGAAGTTCCCGTCCTAGACGTGGATATGCCGGATGATGGTGATTTTGGAGACAAATCTGAGCGCACGTTGCTAGTGGAGGCAGAGGTTTCTGGAAAAGAACATGATCTTGAAATCAAGCAAATCCGTGCTACGGGTCGTAAGTTGTATGTTATAGCCATGCTGGAAGAAGAAGATGGTGACTTACAAGGTAAAACCGTCAGAGTTCAAGATCAGGTGGATATCAACGCCCCGGATCTGGATGTAGAATACATTATTGTGGGAGAACGTCCTGATCGGATTTACAACAAAAACAATAGATACGTAAAGTCGATGAGTGATGTAAACAACATGCTCACCGATGCAAGAATTATCTACGAAGACTAAACAAAATCTGTCTTTAATTTACAAAAGCCTCGAAGAAATTCGAGGCTTTTTTTTGAGGTTCATTCATAGATTTCAACCATTGTTGATCAACTCTCCAATCATAAAAACATGATTCATCTGTGCGGTGAAGCCAGACGGAGAATCACAAAATGCTAAACGCAGGATCCTTTATAGCCATAGAACTTTCAAGGAATTTCTAGTCGCAAGCTAAAAAGCATGGTCAGGAAATGAGTACGTTTCTTATAGATCAATAAAGTTCCGAATTTTCATCACACAACAAAAGAATAACTAAACGTGTGGACAATCAGAAAGCAAAAGCATCTAAAAGCTAATGACATATCTATCTTAGATTAAAATGTTGCGAAGTAATTAGAATTCTTTATTGCGTAATCATCATTGAGCACTAATAGTGTCTATACATAACCTTAGTTGCCTTGAAACTCAACTAAACCCATTAATCTTAAAACGATGGAAGGTTAATTTGACGGGGCGTGCGAAGTTTAACTCTTACCATTGTAATGATTGCTTTGAAAAAAAAGATTATCCGTCAGCCCTCAGCCCTCAGCCGTCAGCCGTCAGCCGTCCATCGTCAATTGTAAGTCGTCAGCAGTCAGTGACCAGTAGATTTCCATCAATTTTGACAGATTTCTATATTGTGCGATAGCGGATGATTTAAAACCTTGCTTATTATTTTTTAGGCATCGGTGGGTATTGCTCCAGGATCTCTTGCACCATTAGATTGGTACGTTCCACTTTATCTTCTGGCGAGGTTTTTAGAGCCGCGCGACCTACACCTTGCCAAATCAGTTCCTTGTTCTGGGCATCGATCAGGTCAATAAAAAGTACTCCCTCCATGGTGCGGTTGACATTGTTGCCCCAGCCCATACCAACGCCGCCCCAGCCCCAGCCGCCCCAGCCGAAACCTACGTTATTGTAAACGTCCACTCGTTCCTGTGAGTCTGTAAAGAAACTCACGATCATGTCTGGGTTGTCTGATTTGGTAAATCCTTTTGCCTGCATCTGCGCGTCAATCGCCCGCAGAATGCGCTTTTTATCCAGCTCGCTTACGGCGGCTTCATCGATACCCTGCTTGAAATAGGCATAGGTTTTATATTTATTGAAATCTGCATCCAGCGCATAATCCTGCGAGGTGCGTACGGTCTGGCATCCAGTTGCCAAAATCACGAATGCAAAAAGTCCAAATAGCTTTCTCATAAGATAGTTCTTTTAATTAAAAATAAAATGTGGCAAGGAGCTGTGATGTTAAGCTTTCGCGAAAGCATAATTACAAAAATCACTTGTGCATCACCGCTGGTTTTCAACTATCTGCATAGTTTGCTTTAAAACAGATCGTCATCCACGTGATTAGGGATTGTTACCTGTAATAGCGGTTCCTGTTCCATGGCTTGTTGAATGGCAAAAATCGCATTCTCATTACGTGCCCAGTTGCGCCTGGCAATGCCGTTGTTAACGTCCCAGTGCAGCATGCTTTTCAGCTTCTTCTCACTTGCCTCTGAACCATCAATTACCATACCGAAGCCGCCATTCATCACCTCGCCCCAGCCCACGCCACCACCGTTGTGCAGGCTTACCCAGGTCGCTCCTCTAAAGCTGTCGCCTATCACGTTTTGCACGGCCATATCTGCAGTGAATCTGGATCCATCGTAAATGTTTGAGGTCTCGCGGTAGGGTGAATCTGTTCCAGAAACGTCGTGGTGGTCACGACCCAAAATGATCGCGCCTATCTCACCAGCCGCGATGGCGCGGTTAAAAGCTTCGGCAATTTTAATTCTTCCCACGGCATCTGCGTACAGGATGCGCGCTTGCGATCCCACTACCAGCTTGTTTTCCTGCGCCCCGCGTATCCATTTGATATTATCCTGCATTTGTTGCTGGATGCGTTCTGGTGCATTTTGAGCCAGTTTTTCTAAAACCTCAGCAGCGATATCATCCGTTTTCTGTAAATCTTCTGGTTTGCCACTGGCACATACCCACCTAAATGGGCCAAATCCGTAGTCAAAACACATGGGCCCCATGATGTCCTGCACGTAGGACGGATAACGGAATTCCCTGTTTTCTTCTTCATCACTCGTTATATCTGCGCCAGCGCGACTGGCTTCCAGTAGGAACGCGTTGCCATAATCAAAGAAATAGGTACCGTGTTCAGTGTGTTTGTTGATAATCTCAACGTGTTGTCGTAATGATTGCTGTACTTCTTTTTTGAACTGGTCTGGGTCACTGGCCATCATCTCGACCGATTCATCAAAGCCCAGCTGCGCTGGATAATAACCACCCGCCCATGGATTGTGCAAACTGGTCTGGTCGCTACCTATGCTCACGTCGATTCTCGCCTCATACAAAGCCTCCCAAACGTGAACCACGTTACCGGCATAGGCGATAGAAACTACTTCATTGTTGTCTTGTGCTTTTTGAACCCGTTTGATCAGGTCTTCTGGATTGTCCACTACTTCATCCACCCAGCCCTGCGAGTGGCGGGTGGCAACGGCCTTGGGATTCATCTCTGCACAGATGGTGATACAGCCCGCTATGTTACCGGCCTTGGGTTGTGCGCCGCTCATACCACCCAGGCCGGAGGTTACAAATATATTTCCAGCGGGTTTCTTGCCTATTTTTCTAAAGGCATTCAGCACGGTAATGGTTGTTCCATGTACAATTCCCTGCGGCCCAATATACATAAAGGAACCAGCAGTCATCTGCCCATATTGCGTGACCCCCAGCGCATTGAACCGTTCCCAGTCGTCTGGCTTTGAGTAGTTGGGAATCATCATCCCATTAGTCACCACGCAGCGCGGCGCTTGCTCGTGGGACGGGAAAAGCCCCATGGGATGGCCGCTGTACATGACCAGCGTTTGCTCATCTGTCATCTGGCTTAGATATTTCATGGTGAGCAGGTATTGCGCCCAGTTCTGAAAAACGGCTCCATTGCCGCCATAAGTTATCAGCTCGTGTGGGTGTTGCGCCACCGCGTGATCCAGGTTGTTCTGGATCATCAGCATGATGCCGGCAGCCTGTTTTGACTGGGTGGGATAATCGGCAATAGGTCGTGCCTTGATCTCATAATCAGGCATGAATCTATACATATAAATGCGCCCATATGTTTCCAGCTCCTCGCGGAATTCCGGTAGTAGAATCTCGTGATGCTGCTTATCAAAATATCTAAGCGCGTTGCGCAGCGCCAGTTTTTTCTCTTCTGCCGTTAGGATTTGTTTGCGATGCGGCGCATGGTTGATGGCATTATCATAAGAATAACATGGCGGGAGTTTATCTGGTATGCCTTGTTGTATGCTTTCGCGAAAGCGTGCAACCTCACTCTCCCTGCTCTCTTTAACCATAATTATTTCCTCTTGCATCAGTATTATTTTTTCAATGTATCGGTTGCTTTATCGTACCCATAGGGGCAATGGCGGCATCCACTCTTGCAGCAGTGACCACGCTTGAGGTGGTACTGCTGGGTAAAACAGCGATAGCCCTCTGGAGTGAGGTAGTAGTCGCCATCTTCTACCGGAATGATTTTTTTCATTTCCTCAAAGATAATAATGCCTGTTGATGGTTATGGGAACAAGTTTTATGTTTCATGTTCCAAGTCCCACGTCCCAAATCACAAATCGCAAATCGCAAATTCCAAGACCCAAATCGCAAATCGCAAATCGCAAATCACAAATTTTAAGACTCAAGACTCAAGACCCAAGACCCAAGACCCAAGACCCAAGACCCAAGACCCAAAAGCCAAAAGCCAAATTGAATATTCCAAATTCGAGAATCTCAGAGTCAAACTCATAATTATCAGTCTGGCCTATTGATATTATGGTAGTCGGTGACGAGGGTTTTTTGTCAATATTGCGTTTGTGTTCTTACTAGCTGCTCTGTGACCAGCTCAACGTTGCTAATTATTTTTCATTTTCATTTTCATTTTAAAAGGTGGTTCTAGAGCCTCACCGCTTCCTGCTTAATTCTCAAAGCTTTTGTTGAAGTCACAGAGTATTGTGTATAGGTAGAAATGCTAATTGATTTTTCTAAGGCAGCCCTGAGGTTCTCGAAGGGCGTTTCTCAAAGTCCCAAACCAGCTTTAAGAAAATCAGCGCGCCTAATTATTTTTCATTTTAATTTTCATTTTATAAATCACCTCGCCTTGCATTCTATGCGCATAGTACTCGATTCCAGCCGTAATTTTGCCAGATGATCATCATCCGCGCCTCATGGCTGAAGAATTACACGGGAATGTGCTTATGGCCTGTTTTGCTGGTGTCAGATGGCTCTCGAATCATAGGCAGGCGTTTTTTGAATCATGAGGAAATCCATGCCGCCCAGCAAAAAGAATTGTTGATTGTTTTCTTCTATGTATGGTATGGTGCGGAATATCTAATCCGCCGCCTGACCCTGTCCCATCACCTCGCTTACCGGAATATTGTTTTTGAACGCGAGGCCTATGCGAAGGAAAATGACCAGGATTATCTGAGAAATCGCTCGTTGTGGTCGTTTTTAAAATTCTATAATTCCCATTACGCGAATGGATGAATTATTTGACCAGCGGGAATCCATCATCCAGCCGTACCGCTATTTTGAGGATGCAGATGTTCAAGTAGATATCAAACGTGAAGACCTACTACATCCACAAGTCTCTGGTAACAAAATGCGTAAGCTTAAATACAACTTAATTACTGCCCACCAGCAAGGTCACGACACCATACTTACTTACGGCGGTGCATTTTCAAACCATATCGCGGCTACGGCTGCTGCGGGAAAGATCACTGGCTTGCGCACGATAGGGATAATCCGTGGTGATGAGCTGGGTAGGAATCTTGAAAAGACACTGGCTGGAAACTCCACGCTGCGCACAGCTGCAGCAATGAGGATGGATTTGCATTTTGTGGATCGTGACACTTATAAAGAAAAGGACAGTCCTGAATTTCAGCTTGAGATGGAAAAGAAGTTCGGTAGGTTTTATCATATTCCTGAAGGTGGAAGTAATGAGCTGGCAGTGCGTGGTTGTGCGGAGATTCTATCGCAAGCTGAGGTGGATAGCTATAACCTGGTGACTGTTGCAGCAGGAACTGGTGGTACCGCAGCCGGAATTATCAACAGCGCTGGAACCGATTTGCAGGTGATTGTATTTGGTGCGTTGAAAGGTGATTTCCTTATAAAAGATATTGAAAATCTTTCTGGTGACTCAAGTTTTGAGTTTTATGACGACTCAATATTTGGTGGATATGCAAGGTCCAGTGACCAGTTGATAGAGTTTTTGAATGTACGCTTTCGCGAAAGCGGAATCCCACTAGAACCCATCTACACGGGAAAGATGATGTACGGGCTGGAAGAACTGATTGCTAACGGGCATTTCCCGCGCGGAACTCGTATTTTAGCCATTCATACCGGGGGACTGCAATCCATCCACGGGTATAACGAGCGATTGCGGAAAAAAGGACGTGTTTTATTGCAGTATGAGAGTGAACTATCTTAAAATATTTGTTGCCATACTAACGGTATTTACCCTGGTTTCCTGTGGTAGCAAACGCAAGGCTGCCACAAAGCGTAATCCCAAAGAGGTGATCGAAAAACCGATCAAGGGCGAGGTCACAAAAGAAACCGATGAAAAGGTCACGGTGATCACAAAACCACGCAGCGCAGATAAAGTCGCCAATTATATTGAAGATTTTAAAGACGCGGCGATTAAGGAAATGCAGCTATATAAAATTCCCGCGAGTATCACGCTGGCCCAGGGAATTCTGGAAAGCGGTAGCGGGGCAGGTAGGCTGGCGGTAGAGGCAAACAATCATTTTGGGATCAAATGTCATACGGGCTGGACGGGAGGCCGCATCTACCACGACGATGATGAAGATCAGGAATGTTTTAGAAAATACAAGGATCCTGATTATTCCTATCGTGACCACTCGCTTTTCCTCACCCAGCGCAAGCGATATGCGGGATTATTTGAGTTGGCTCAAAATGATTACAAAGGCTGGGCAAGGGGATTAAGGAAAGCTGGATATGCTACTGATAAGAAATATCCGCAGAAATTGATCTCACTTATTGAGCGCTATGATCTGGATCAGTATGATGATGTTGCGCTGGGGAATCCGGTGGACGAGCCAGACCCCATTCCAGTTCCTGCGGGAGCGACCAGGCATACGGTGCGCGCTGGTGACACCCTGTACTCGCTGGGAAAACTATACGGGATAAGCGTGGATGATCTCAAGAAAAAAAATAATTTAAGAAGCAATGACCTGAGTATAGGTCAGGTGCTAATTGTAAAATAATCGCATGTCATACGTTTACAAGCGCAGCAGCGCCTTGTTTCAAGAAGCTAGAAAATTTATTCCCGGCGGTGTGAATTCACCTGTCAGGGCATTTGACGCCGTGGGCGGTGATCCTGTTTTTGTGGATCACGCAAAGGGCGCCTATATCCACGATGTGGATGGCAACAAGATCATCGACTATATCGCGTCCTGGGGTCCCATGATTTTGGGACATGCATTTCCGCCAGTGGTGGATGCCGTTATAGAAGCTGCGAGAAAAGGAACCTCCTACGGAATGCCTACCGAGCTGGAAACACAGATTGCAGAGCTTGCCACCTCCATGTGTCCAAACATTGACCAGATCAGAATGGTCAACTCTGGAACTGAAGCCTGTATGAGCGCGGTAAGACTAGCCCGTGGATTTACGGGCAGAGATAAAATTATCAAATTTGCTGGTTGTTACCATGGTCACAGTGATTCGTTTTTAATTCAGGCGGGTAGTGGTGCGGTGACTTTTGGCAGTCCCAATAGCCCTGGAGTTACTCAAGGAACGGCAAAGGATACTCTTCTGGCTGATTACAATAATCTAGATCAGGTGACTGATATCTTCACAGCAAATAAAGGACAGATTGCCTGCATCATCATAGAACCCATCGCAGGGAATATGGGCTGCATTCCTCCAGCCGATGGATTTCTAGAGGGACTGCGCTCGCTATGTGATGAGCACGGTTCATTATTGATTTTTGACGAGGTGATGACAGGATTTAGACTGGCTCGTGGCGGTGCACAAGAAACTACCGGGGTCAATGCAGATATCGTCACCTATGGAAAAGTAATCGGTGGTGGATTGCCCGTAGGAGCATTTGCTGCCAGACGCGAAATCATGGATTATCTAGCACCTACCGGTCCGGTTTATCAGGCAGGAACCCTGAGTGGGAATCCGCTGGCGATGAGTGCGGGTATCAACATGCTCAAGCATCTAAACAACCACCCAGAAGTATATGACAGCCTAGCCGATAAAACTGCACACCTGCACAAGGGAATGAAAGAGGTGCTGGACAATCGCGGGATCGACTATAGTATCAATCGCTATGGCAGCATGATTTCCATCCACTTTACCGATGTGGATATTGTAGATTTTGTCACCGCTGCAACGGGGAATAATGAATGGTTCAAGAAGTTCTTCCACGGATTATTGAACCGTGGGATTTATTTACCGCCCAGTGCTTTTGAAAGCTATTTCCTCAATGACGCGCTTTCCTATGAGGATCTAGACAAGACGATTGAGGCAGCCAGAGAAGTGGTGGGGGAGTGGTAGATTGAATTGAGAATTATGAATTATGAATTCAGAATTAGGAATTTTGGATGGTGATTAGTGATTCAAGAACCAAGACTGACGTCGTGTTTTTGCGGATATTATCTAATTATTTCTTTTAGTGATATAAATTGCGTAATGCGGATCTGTACATGATTAGTGGCGCTTTTAACAATGTAACTTAGCAAATAAGAACTGAATAGAAAATCCTCAAGGATTTTAAATAAGTAGTCGGTTAACAGCTATTAATTGTACCTTGTTCTACTCAGTTTTTATTCAGCTATTCGTTTTTTTAAATCCATTCTTTCGTGTAAGATTCTTGTAATTTCAACAAAATCTACATTTAATGTTCGATAAAATATTATGTGTGGGTTTGCTTTAATTCCTCGAAGTTGCTTTGAAATTCCCTCGTAGTTTTTTCCTAAATCTGGATTTTCGGCTATTTCTTGACAGTTTAGAATTAATTCATCATAATATTTGATGGCTTGTTTTTCTGACCAGACCTCACACGTATATTCCCAAATTTTAGATAAATCAGCAACAGCTTGGTTCGTCAGCTTGTATTCAGACATTTGAGAGTTTTTTCGCCTTTAGCGATTCAAGATGCTTTTTTGGGTCAAAATCGTGAGCAGTTCCGCTGTCAATTCCTTCTTGAATCGCTCTTTTTAAAGCAAACACTTTACTTTCTTCCTCTTCTAAAAGTCTCAATCCTGCGCGAATAACTTCGCTAACGTTTTTAAATCTCCCCATGCTAATGCTACTTTGAACGAATTCGTCAAAATGACTTCCAAGTGATATTGATGTGTTTTTATTCATGTAGAAACTAATTTGATTTAAATATACTAAAATTTGGTATAATCTTAAAATCTTTTCTCGAACTGCACAGAATAAATAGATTAGCGCCAAGGCGATTCAGTAGTTACTAACCTACAACGCCCCATATGGGGCGTCTTATAACCTACAACGCCCCATATGGGGCGTTTGATTTTTGTTTTATCGTCTTTCTTTCCTGTCGGTGGTGCCTCTTTGTCTCATTTTCTTTTTGGCTCGCTCTTCCATTTTTACTTTCCATTGATCAAATTGGTCATCTGTGAGTATGTCTTTCATTTTGCGTTGCACGGCTATGCGTTGATCCAGCAATGCTAGTTGATGTGACTCGCGCTGCTTTTGTGTCATTTCTTTTCTGCCCTCTTTTTTGGGACGCAGCTTCTGCATTTGCTCATTGTTTTCCCGAAGGATTGTGATAATCTGGTTCTCCTGTTTATCGGTTAGATCTAGGGCAAGCGTCATTTTTTTTGCTTGGATTTCTGCATTGGGTTCACGATCGCGGTCTTGCCCTGGTTGAGCAGCCAAAACAGTGGTTGCCATCATAGCTGCAATTAAAAGTGTCTTTTTCATGATTTTTATTTTATGTTCATAGCTATGACCCTATTATTTCTTTTTGGTTTAAATTGTAGCCCAACTTAAAAATCCAACCAATGGAAAATGACAATTTCGCTCACAATCAACCTGTAGTAGATCAGGAGATTAAACCCATCAAATGGACGCTGTTTATTTTTGTATCGGCGCTACCGCTTATCGGTTTGATCATGTTATGTATATGGGCTTTCGGTAACGACGCTAAAAGAGCCCGCAGCAATTGGGCAAAAGGAATGCTGATTTATTGGGTAATCGCTCTGGTGATTTCCTTGATATTTTTTGCAATTTTTGGTGCTGCGATAATGGCTGCTGCAAGCTCAGGTGATTATGGTGGTTATTAGATTTGTGTTTTTTACTGAGAAATGCTCGGTAAGAACTTCCCTAGCGCGGGGCTGAAAATCTTTTAGTTTACCAATCTGAAACAAGAAAACCTGAGACCTGAGTCTCAGGTTTTCTATTATCAAAGGTTTGTAAAAGTTATCTTTTTTTCAATTCCTCTACTTCTTTTCTAAGAGACTCTATTTGTTTTTGCTGCTCAATGGTATGCAGGTAGAGTTCCTCAATTTTTTCAAGACTTTTGATGGCTAGTTCTGATAGGTTTACATTCATATCTACCTCTGCTACTTCTACATGGGACTTGATGCCGGGTAGATGATTGTTCTTTCTCACAAATTCTTCTATCTCCTCAAGCGTGTTGAACGTGTACTTTTTATCAAGGTCTGAGTTACCCGTAAAATACTTTTCAAAAACGTAATCTGGATAAGTTGTGGTAGAAGAAATAAAGCTGTCTGCTTTTATATTACCACCTGTCGCATCAATACGCTCTGTGGGTGTTGCAACACCAAAACCATACAAATCTGCCGTCATATCCCCGTAGATGCTGTTACCTATGTTCAACTGATTGTTCACCACTTGCTGTACGGTAGAGTCTGTCCCAGCAATAGTGCCAGTGCCTATGAAGATATTATCATCGCCGTTTGTAACGTTACTTGCTGTCTGCCCACCTAAAAATACATTGTTTGAGCCGGTAATGAGCGGGAATCCAGCGCCGCGACCTATCATAGTGTTATTATTACCATCAGTAGCACTTCCTGCCGCACCTACTCCTAGAATTGAGTTATCAACACCACCGGTAAGGGCATCTAGTGCAAAGGAGCCAATGGCGATATTACGACCGTCGTTATTTGCTGCAACGCCAGTAAGACTTATCATTGAACTAAAACCAATTGCGATATTTTGCTGGCTTTGCGCGTTTTGCAGGGCACTTACTCCTACGGCGATATTTGCCAAACCGTTTGAGTTGAGTAGAGCCTGATTACCCACCGCAACATTGCTAAATCCAGAGGTGGAGTTTTCCATGGCGCCACCACCGATGGCAGTATTACCTACGCTACTTGCATGCTGTCTCAAAGCAGAGATTCCCACTGCGGTATTAAAATTACCAGCTGCATTAGCAGCTAGGGTTCCTGTTCCTACCCCAACATTACCCTGCGTATCTGCTGCATTCTCTAGCGAAAATCCACCTACTGCAACGTTATTGAACCCTGCGCCATTTGCATTTAAAGCACGCTCACCCACAGCGACATTCTCACTTCCTGTGATGTTGCCACCCAAGGCATCATTTCCTATAGCAATGCTACGATTACCCGTACTATTTCCATTTAATGCCCCACCACCCAGCGCTACATTATTATTACCTGTGGTATTGCTGGTCATCGCTCCAGACCCTAAAGAGATGTTATCTGATCCCGTGCTATTTGTCACTAGGGAAGAAACACCCATGGCGATATTACGTGAGCCGGTTGAAGTACTTCCTAGTGTGTTGAATCCCATGGCAACGTTATCCATTGAATTTGTGGAATTGCTTAACGCGTTCTGACCCATGGCGATATTTCTGACAGAGGCACCGCTATTGTTCATACTGTTTAAGCCTAACGCGATATTATTATTGGCAGTAGAGCCGTTTGCTAGTGCGTTTTCGCCTAGAGCGATATTATTTGTCCCATCAGTAACCTGATTCATGCTGCCTATTCCCAGTGCCACGTTTGCGCTACCACCCTGGTTTGCTACCATAGCATTGGTACCCATGGCGACATTGTCTGCCCCGGTAGTGTTCTGATTGAGAACTGCAAGTCCTAATCCCACGTTGTTGAACCCAGTAGTGTTGCTGAACATGGCATTGTTACCCATGGCGATGTTATTGCTTCCTGTCGTGTTGTTTGTTAGCGCTACCTGGCCCATTCCTATATTATGTTCGCCAGTAGTATCATTTACTAGAGCAGCATCACCTATGGCAATATTGAAGTCTGCCGTGGTATTTGATAGGTTTGAATTACCGATGGCGATGTTATTGTTACCGCTGCTGCTTTGCATGGATCGTATTCCTACGGCAATGTTGTTGTCACCTGAGCTAGAGTTTTCTCTCGCACTAGCACCTACAGCCGTATTCTCAATACCAGTTGCCTGATTAAGCATCGCGCTCACACCTATGGCCGTGTTGTTATCTCCCGTGGTGAGCGACAACATCGACCGTGTACCCAGCGCGGTATTACCATTACTATCGGTTAAATTTTCCATGGATGCGTTACCTATAGCTACAGAATTACTGGTCGTAATACTAGCCCCCATGGCATTCTGTCCTATTGCCAGGTTATCATTACCTGTTGTTAGGTTTTGCAGTGCCTCGTTCCCTATCGCATAGTTTGCGTTGCTACCGGCTGCTGAGTTTGCCAGTGCATTAACACCTATTCCTATTTGTCGGGTAGCCTGAGAATTGCGCATGGCCTCAAGTCCTATGGCGATATTCTCGTTTCCAGAAGTATTTGCATTAAGCGCTCGTACACCTAGCGCTACATTGACAAAACCGTTAGTCATACTTTCCATAGAATTTTGCCCTATGGCAATATTTTCTGCGCCAGTGGTGTGATTCAATAAACTATTCTGGCCTATAGCAATGCTGCGATCACCAGTAGTGTTTGCTACAAGAGCACCACCACCTATTGCCACATTATTGTCTCCCGTGGTATTTGCTAGTAGAGTTGCGGTTCCCAGTCCTATATTTTCCAGACCTGTGGTATTGTTTTCAAGAGAAATCAGTCCTATGGCAATGTTCTTGTCCCCAGTTGTGTTTAGCCGCAGGGCAGACTGGCCTATCGCGATGTTCTCGTTTCCGATTGTATTTGCATTAAGTGCATCACCACCTATGGCGATGTTGCGCTCACCCGTAGTGTTTGCAAACATTGACACCGCACCCAGCGCAATATTGCGGTTACCGGTTGTATTGTTTGTCAATGCATTATTACCCAGACCTATATTTTCCACGCCTGCCGTATTCTGCGAGAGTGCGACAAATCCCAATCCTATATTATGGTCACCACTTGTATTTCCAACTAGGGCATTATCACCTATGGCTATATTATATTGTCCAGAAGTGTTTGCTAGGTTGTTGTTACCTATAGCGACATTTCTGATCCCTGTGGCGTTATTGAACGCGTTTTCGCCCAGAGCGATATTAGTGGGGTCAAAGCGAGCAACGTCTATATTATTGCGACGTATGATTACGTCTGCATCGTTTGTAGATCCCAGAAAGTCAATTGTATCATCGATTGTGTTGCCGTCTAGCGACCATACGCCCGTGGGCACCATATCTGTATCGCCGGCCACGCTGGCATATTTTGCATAAGGAACACTCAATAACCTGGTGCTGGTCGTGATGGCTGTACCACCTGCAGGTGTGGTAGATGCCGTGACAAAATGAGGGCCACTGCCCCAGTCAATTGTGTTGAACGTGCCGCTCACAACCGTACCATCACCGATGATAATTGAGATTAGACCAGCATTTGTGGTGGTGGTAGAATGGGTTTCGCTATACACGATATTCCCGCTGGTAGTTTGTTCACGTATGTCAATCTGGACGGTTGCACTGGAAGATTGTATAGGGTCGCCATTAGTTGCCCGCAGGATGGATTGATAGCTGAATCCCTCGTCATTTTGAGCATTCATTTGGATTCCCAGCGCTAGAAAGCACAGGATCAGTGCTGATTTTAAAAAGTGTGATTTTTTCATGGTTTTATTGTTTGATGAATCTTATGGTTAGTGATTTTTGTTGCCCTGATTGCAGAGTGATGAGGTAGGCGCCTGAACTCAATTGATCTATGCGTATGGTCTGATTATTTGCTGTGAGCCTATTATTCATGATAGACTGCCCCGTGCTGCTATAGATGTGGTAATCCAGCGGCCCTTGCCACTTATCAAGTCTAAGTGAGATGTGCGTCGTAGCGGGATTAGGGTACAACACAATGTTCTGTTCCAGATCTGCCGTGTCAATGGATAGCGGCATGATCCTTATAGGTTGTTGTACGCCCTCGAGAACAAAATCCCCGCTGATGGGCGTCTGTAGATAAAACACCTGCCCTATGCTGCTGCTCACAGTTAGGTTCTGGGCGGGATCTGATTGTTCCAGTCCAGCGGTGTTAATGGATAGTTGTGCGAGACCTATCGCAGGTAGTGATACCAGCGAGAATAATAGGGCTCTGAGAGGAATGTATCGCATAGCTTTTTGATTTGCACCAAAGCTATCTGGAATACAAGCATAAAAAAATACCCACAAAGGGGTATTTTTCTGATAGTGAGTATTTTATAATTTGTCAGATAATCTCTACAAATAGTCCGCTGTCGGTTTTATTCACCTTCGCAAGTTTTTTACCAGTCAGGCCTTTGATACTTTTATCCCATTTTTTATTACTCAGTCCCGCTTGGGATTTTAGTTGGTCTAGCTCTATGCGCTCGGCTTTTTTCAGTAGGTCAAACACTAGTTTCTCTTCCTCGTTTAATTCTACCTTGAGTGTGTTTTCAGGTTTCATTTGTGGGAAGAACAATACTTCCTGAATGGATGGATTGTTAGTCAGGAACATGATCAATCTGTCCATGCCTATTCCCAGTCCAGAGGTGGGCGGCATCCCGTATTCCAGTGCGCGCAGGAAGTCCTGGTCGATGAACATTGCCTCGTCATCGCCGCGGTCTGCAAGGGCTAGCTGGGCTTCAAATCGCTCGCGCTGGTCGATGGGGTCGTTGAGCTCGCTGTAGGCATTGGCAATTTCCTTACCGCACACCATGAGTTCAAATCGCTCTGTAAGTTCTGGGTTATCGCGGTGCTGCTTGCACAGGGGTGACATTTCCTTGGGATAGTCTGTGATAAAGGTGGGCTGGATGTAGTTGCCCTCGCATTTCTCGCCAAATATCTCATCGATCAACTTGCCTTTTCCCATGGTTTTGTTGACGTCTATTTTTTCCGCTTTCGCGAAAGCGTACAACTCTTCCTCACTCTTGCCATCTATGTCAAACCCCGTAAAATCGATGATGCTCTGGCGCATGGTCACACGCGGGTAGGGGGCTTTCCACTCGATCTCATGCTTGCCAAAAGTACTTTGCGTCCTCCCATTAACGGCTGTGGCACAGTGTTCCAGCAACTGTTCTGTAAAGTCCATCATCCAGTTGTAGTCCTTGTAGGCCACATAGATTTCCATGGCGGTAAATTCTGGATTGTGGGTGCGATCCATGCCCTCGTTACGGAAGTTCTTGCTGAACTCATACACGCCATCAAAACCGCCCACGATCAACCGCTTGAGGTACAGCTCGTTTGCGATGCGCATGTAGAGCGGGATGTCCAGCGAGTTGTGGTGCGTGATAAACGGCCGCGCCGCCGCCCCGCCCGGGATGGGCTGCAGAATGGGGGTCTCCACTTCAAAATATTCACGCTCATTAAAGAATGATCGCATGGCGTTAAAGAGTTTGGTACGTTTGACAAACACCTTTTTCACATGTGGATTCACCGCCAGATCTGCATACCGCTGGCGGTAGCGCTGTTCTGGGTCGTTGAACTCGTCGTAGGTTTTACCCTCTGCGTTTGTTTTGGGTAGGGGTAGAGGTTTAAGTGCTTTGCTTAGTAATGTAAAGTCATTCACCTTGACGGTGATCTCACCTACCTGAGTCTTGAAAAGCTCCCCCTCAATCCCAATAAAGTCACCTAGGTCGAGTAATTTTTTAAACACGTCATTGTAAGCTGTTTTATCCTCACCGGGACAGATCTCATCGCGGTTAAAATACACCTGAATACGCCCAGCCGAATCCTGGATCTCTGCAAAACTTGCTTTTCCCTGTACTTTCTTGCGCATCAATCTCCCGGCAATGACGACCTTTTTGTTTTCGGTGTAATTGTCTTTGATCTCTTGCGAATTAGAATCTACTGGATAAAGGGCCGCGGGATATGGGTCGATGCCCATCTGGCGCAGTTTGTCCAGTTTCTCACGTCGTACGATTTCCTGCTCAGAAAGTTGCATTTAGGGATGTTTTTTGAGCGGGTAAAGATAGGTGTTGCGCGGTGTTCACTATTGATTTAGTAAATGAACTAGAACCTCAAGTTTTGATGATAAAATTGCTTATGACCCTTTCCATATTTCCAACAGATACTGCAGGTTCAATTTTTATATTTTGTTAGCTCAAAGGTAGAAGGTGAAAGCACATACATTCTGGATGACCTTCAGGAAATCCTTCGTCACATCGAGCAAAGTACGATGGAGAGCGAGTCTCAAGATGATTTTGAAGCACTGTTTGAAGATTTAGACCTAACTTCTACCAAGTTAGGGCGTACCGTAGGAGCAAGAAACGAGATTATCGTAAAGATTATCAATGCACTAGATGAAATCGATTTTAGGCTAGAAGATATCGAGAGTGACGTACTGGGAGATGCGTATGAGTTCCTAATTGGTAAGTTTGCAGCTGGAGCTGGGAAAACCGCTGGAGAATTCTATACACCGCAGCAGGTGTCCACCATACTGGCTAAAATTGTTACTACAGGAAAAACCAAAGTAAAATCAGTATATGACCCAACCTGCGGTTCGGGTTCGTTGCTGTTGCGTGTAGCTAAAGAAGCTGATGTAAGCGAGTTCTACGGTCAGGAATTAAACCGTACCACCTACAACCTCGCACGTATGAATATGATACTGCACGATGTGCATTACCGTCAGTTTGATATTCGTCAGGAAAATACCCTAGAAGAACCGCAGCACCTAGAGTATCGTTTTGAAGCGATAGTCGCAAATCCACCATTTTCAGCACACTGGAAAGGGAATAAAAATCCCCTCAACAGTACAGATGAGCGTTTAGTCAGTTCGGGAAGCTAGCGCCTAACACAAAGGCAGATTATGCATTTGTAACCCATATGTATTACCAGCTAGCAGATAATGGTACAATGGCGTGTGTATTGCCTCACGGTGTCCTGTATCGTGGCGCAGCAGAACACGTGATACGCAAGTACCTCATCGAGGAGTTAAACGCGCTAGATGCGGTGATAGGCTTACCTGCAAATATTTTTTATGGTACATCCATTCCTACCTGTATTCTGGTACTCAAAAAATGCCGTCAGGCAAATGATACCATTATGTTTATCGATGCCAGTGGTGAAGACCATTACGAGAAGGTAAAAAACCAGAACGAACTGCGAGAGCAGGACGTTATGGAAATCGTAGAAACCTACCGCAATAGAATCAAAAAGGACAAATACAGCAACGTAGTCACCATACAAGAGATACGTGATAACGATTACAACCTCAATATGCCTCGTTATGTAGACACGTTTGAAGATGAAGTTATCATAGACCTCGATGCCGTGACCGCAAGACTCAAGAATATTGACGAACAACTAGCCGAAGTAGATGAAGAAATCGCAGGCTATTGTGAAGAATTAAATATCGCAACGCCTTTTTAGATGAAAAATAACAACTATTTGGGCGTGACCTTATCAGGTCGGGCTATCCACTATATCTTTTGCTCGCATGACTCACAAATGGATGCCGTTGCTATCCCTCACGCAAAAAAACCAGCTCGCTATGTCAGAACAACTAAAGCCAGAGCTGCGTTTTCTTGAGTTTGATGAAGACTGGAACGAAACTACGTTCGATTCGCATTATTCGTTTAAGCCTACAAATTCACTTTCGAGGGATAAACTGAATTATGAAGCTGGAATAGTAAAGAATATTCACTATGGTGATATTCATACCGAATTTGACTTATTATTTGACGTAACCGAAGAGAAAGTACCATTCATAAATGATGACGTAACTTGACATCCATCGCCAGAAGCCATTCTGTCCAAAAGGGTACTCCTTTAAGATGTCTTTCATAAGAATTTGATGAATATGGTAATGCTATGGATAATAAACACAAACAATGCTCGCCATTGGAAAATCGATTTTTGGCTTTAGGCAGTACACCCAAATTATCGCAATTAATGGGAGCAAGAATCCAAAAAATCCCCATCCACCAGAGTTACGATTGATCTTCTCAGCTCTTCTACTGCAAACTACTGCACCTACAATCCTAAGTATTAATTGAAATAAAATAATTGGTAAACTCTCTTCCATATCTAATCGATTTTGATATTTAATTCTTTTTGAGCTTTATCTTTTAAAGCAATAAGTTCTGTGTAATTTCTCTTGTACTTTGAAATACTTTTGAAAAGCTCATCCGCTTTAGATTGTTTATCAGTCCCTATAAACCTATCAGGATGGCATCTTTTGCTCAATTTTTTATAAAGTTCTTTTGAACCCACTATGCTTTGCATTAAATCGTCCATGTTTACCTCTGTCTTTTTTAGATTTTGGATTTTTGAGTCTTGAGAGTAACTTGGTGAACTGCTTTTCCTCAATAACACAATGAATTGAATAATTACTAAGGCAAATAGTAATATTGAAATGTAGAACCAAACTGGTTCATTAATAAATCCGGTAATTTCAAGGCTCCCGTTACTGTTTTCACTGATTTCAGTAGTTTGTTCTTGCATTGTTTTATTGTATATAACCACCTAATTGTGCGTGTTCTTTAAGAGACCATTTTGACCCCACGTGACCTCTATTAGCGTGGACTTCCAACGTGTCCCAACCTAGAGTTATCATTTTTCGAATAAGAGGCTCGTTGTCAATGACTATCCTTCCTATTTCAATTAGTTCAGCTCTTTGTAACTCTCGACCTGATAGAGCTTTTATTCTGAAACCGCCACCTCTCCATTTAGAGAATGCATGTTTATAGCTAGGATCACCAACCGTAATTTTCGCTTCAAGTAGAGTTGGCGCTATGCCGTTACACAACTGATTGCTTTAGGCTATAAAAAAGTTGAGATAACAGATGAGTTTCGCTGCTTTTATTGAAATCTCAACTAGAGAGCCTATAACGTCAGATTATCAGAACAGGATTTTAAGCAAGTACTCACCTACATCACCAAAGGGCCACTCTTGACCGTGTAAAAATTCCACGTGACTGTTTACCGTTTGTAAATGACAATGGCGAGAACCAAACCTAGAACTCATCAACCAGATTCACTGGTGTAGAAACGAGTATCAGGTTACACAACAAGTCACTATTGAAGGTAAATACAAGAACCGTTAGGCTGTCACGATTCTTATCAATCTGTTTACCCTTTACAAATTCAGCTAAAACGTAGAGGTTTAGAACTTAAAGCGCATTTAACCGATTAATCGATAGAGCGTACAGTTTTGGAGCTGGAGCTGGTTTATTTCACTTTTACAGTTGTTTGCTATCAGTAACGGAGTTTACACAAAGTTCATGAAACAGTCCTACCAAAGCTCGTTCGTTCAAACAAACATTTTATTGGACAGATACAAAAAACAAACTCATCACACAGCTTGCAGATTTTTCTGAGATATTCCTAGAGCCGTGTCACTTATCAAAAATGATATGCAAGTACGTTGTAATGAATGAATCAGGGCGTTACCTGATGGTATTACGTCCGTATCAGTTTTATGCAGTAGAAGCCATTATTGATACCGTAAAGACAACGACTAAAAACGGATATATCTGGCACACCACAGGTTCAGGTAAAACATTGACATCGTTTAAGACCAGTCAGATACTTACGCAAATGCCACAGGTTCACAAAGTGGTTTTCGTGGTGGATAGGAAAGACTTAGATTACCAGACTACCAAAGAATTTAATAGTTTCAGTAAGGGCAGTATTGACGGTACAAATGATACCTCAACACTGGTAAAGCAATTAACAGGTGATGCAAAACTGATAGTAACCACCATACAGAAACTCAATACCGCAGTTACCAAGTCACACCACATTAAAAAAATGGAATCGCTCAGAGACAAACGAGTGATTTTTATATTTGATGAGTGTCACCGTTCACAGTTTGGTAAAACACACCAAGCAATTAAAACATTTTTTGAGAATAGTCAAATGTTTGGTTTCACAGGAACACCCATTTTTCAGCCTAACGCAGGAAAAAACGAATGTGGAAACCGTACAACTGCGATGCTATCCGGAAACAGAAAAGCTTGACCAAGATGCTATTACCGATGCCGTTGGTGACGAGAACGCACTTAATGCTCAGTGAGTATACCAGACCTTTAAAAAGAAAGATGGTATCCAAGATATCGAGGTAGAAGCAATTGATGAGAAAGAAGTAATGGAAGCACCTGAACGTTTAGATGCTATTACTAACTATATCATAGCAAACCACAACAGGAAAACCCACAGCCGAGAGTTCACCGCAATCTTTTGTGTGAGTAACGTGGATACCTTAATCAAATACTACAACCTATTCCAACAGAAAAAGGAAGCTGGAGAACATAACCTGCGTATAGCAACGATTTTTTCATACAACGCAAACGAGGACGATAAGGGAGCCGTAGGCGACACGTGGACAGATGATGAGTTTGCAAAGGGAGCAGATCCACCAGCAAGCTATGGAATAGTTGAAAAGAGCCAGCACACCAGAGAACACCTTGAAGTTTTCATAGGTAACTACAATAAAATGTTCGCCACAAATTACGGTACTAAGGACTCGCAGTCATTTGACAAGTACTACAATGACATGGCAAAGCGAGTAAAACACGAACAAGTGGATATTTTACTGGTAGTCAATATGTTTTTAACTGGTTTTGATAGCAAGTCGTTAAATACCATTTACGTTGATAAGAATCTACGTTACCATGGCCTAATCCAAGCCTATTCCAGAACTAATAGAATCTTGAATGAGCTAAAGTCTCAAGGTAATATCGTAACTTTTAGAAACTTGAAAGAACGCACAGATGAAGCAATAAGTCTATTCTCGAACATCAACGCAAAGGATGAAATCATAATGCAGCCGTACGAGGAGTACGTTGAGAAGATGAACGCAGCCTTTATCGCCTTACTGCAAATAGCACCTACTGTAAACAGTGTAAACAACCTGAAAGATGAAGAGGAAGAGCTAGCTTTTGCGAAAGCATTTAGAGAGCTAATGCGTTTAAAAAATATCTTGAGTACATTCACAGAGTTCACTTTTGATGACCTCAGCGTAAACAAGCAAACTTTTGAAGATTACAAAAGCAAATATCTAGACCTATACGATAAGGTAAAGAGCCATGACGTATTAGAAAGAGTATCGATACTTCAAGATATAGATTTTGAGCTAGAGCTTATACACCGCGATGAGATTAACGTAGCATACATTTTAAAGCTTTTGGCTAAACTAAAGGATGCCACGCCAGAAGACAAAGAGCAACAAGAGAAAGCTATCTACGATATCATCGCTGGAGATACGAGATTACGCAGTAAGCGAGAATTGATTGAGAAGTTTATCAATCAGCATTTGCCACTAATCGAAGATTCTGAGGATATCGGTGATGAGTTTGCAAACTTCATCAGTATCGAAAAGATGAGAGCCATAAAAGACCTCAGCGATAAAGAAGACCTAGATGCTACTAAACTGGAGAACGTAATCGGTGACTATCTATTCACAGAAAAGAAGCCACTACGCGATGATATTGTCGATTTGATGAACCAAAGGCCAAGTTTAAAGGAACGTAAAGTAAAATCTGAAAGAGTGACTTCAAAGATTTTGAAGTTTATAGAAACTTTTATCAATGGGATTTCGAAGCCATAATTCACGAATAGCCCACCCGCCCAGATCCAACTGAACCAATTTCCCTGACCAACCCAGAACAATGAGGTGCAAAATTTCTCGCGTCCTGATAGCTCTGGTCTACAGAAATTAAGCCCTAGCTCATTGTTTTGAGCAGCAATCACTATCAATTCAAAAAATCCACACGCAGCAGGTTTTCTTCCTCATCGCCAGTGTGGGCTACAAAATCATGCGCCCTGACCGCAATCGCGCGTATAATTTTTACCCCCAACTGTAGGCATACTTTCTTGAGGTCTGCCATGGCGCGATCTGAATCGCTGCTTGCATGCCAGAGCGTGTTTTTGGGCAGGAAGTAAGTGCGAGCTGGTGCATCGTTAAAATGGAACCCCTCGTAATACCCCATCGTTTTCATGGATTCCTTGACCTGCTGTACAGCACCGGTTAATTCATAGGCGATGATAATTTCAGAATTGGCTCTCTTCATATATTGGGTTTGCTTGGTTGTTTCAAATCTAGCAAACTGCCAAAAATGATTTTTACGGGTTCCCGTAATCTCCTGTTTTTTCAGGTGTTTTTTAGAGAGTTTGCTTTCGCGAAAGCGGAACAACCATCCCCACCCAGCAACATAAAACCATGCTTCACATCACCGTCCATGCGCTAAATCAATCCTATTCCCTGGACAATACTGATGAGGTGCGTGGCATTGCGCGCGCCGAAAGTCACCAGCAGCTTCCCCTGCCTCTTTTCAATGGAACTCGTGCTGGAGGGAGTGATGTTCTGGGAGGCTAGGTAATCGCTGATCTCTATCTTAGAATAACCCCTGGCCAGTAGTTGCAGCAGGCGTATGTCATAGTCCTCGATCTCCTGCTGGTGGGTGGCCGCGATGGCGCGACTTACCTCTGGGGATAGATACCGCTCGCCATCATTGACGGCCACTATGGCGGCGCGCAGGTGTTTGAGTCCCTCACGTCCCTTGCATACATACGCATTGATCCCATACTGATCTATCAGCGTGCGGGCTTTATGCAGGCGGTGGTCGATGGAATAGACAATGGTTTTAAGATCCGTAAAATCGGTATGAATGGCGGCAAGCAACTCCTCTCCCGAGGCAAAATTTGTGGCACGGTGGTCTGGCTGGAAACTTAAATCTGTGATGAGTAATTCATAAGGCTGGCCGTCCACCTGCGCTTTTTTGAGCTGCAGAAAGGCATCATCACAATATTGCACCTCCTTGATCATGGGGATTTTTAATGAAGAGAGCATTTGCCTTACGCCCATTCCTATACTGCCCACGTCCTCTGCCACCAGAATTTTTGTAAACATAAACTAGATCTTTAGGGAGGCTTGAAAGCCGCCTCCATCCATGGATCCAAAGGTAAATGTACCATTCACGGCTCTTGTACGGGTTTCCACATTTGAGAGTCCATTTCCTTTTTTGATCTCACCGCCCGTGCCGTTATCACGATAGGTAACTGCCGCTCCCTGTGCGGTTTGCGCAAAGGAAAGATACACGTGGCTGGCGTTGCTGTGTTTTTTCATATTTACCAGCAATTCCTGCAAGCAACGGTACAGAACGGTCTTCCTGTCCAGCGGAATCTGATCCCAGTGCACGCTGGCTAGATTGTGCAGGATGATACTGGTCTGATCCGTCTGGTAATGCATGAGCATATCCTTGAGTTGCTGGTCAAAATCCATCGCGGTTTCCAGCGGTGTATTCTCTGCAGATATATCACGTATGCGGTGATAGATGGAATCCAGATCCTCCAGTAGGGCATCATTCTGCATGTCGTTGCTTTGCGCCCTGACCATCGTGTGGTACATATCATTTGCCAGCTCGTCGTGGATCCTTACGGCTATGCGGTGTTCTGTTTCCATGCTTTCCTTGAGCAGCGCGAGCTTGTTGCGCTGCCTGATCCGTGCATAAGCTAGCAGGATGATGATCAGTAGCAGCACCGCTGCAATCGCAAAACCTATAATCAAGTATTCATTGCGTTGCTGTAGCTGCGTGGTCTCCCTTTCCTTGAGTTCCATGTTGTAGCGAGCCTCAGAGAATTTATTTGTTTTGTTCTGGGCGGCGACGTTCAGGCTGTCTGTCAGGCGGGTATATCTGCGCACGAGTGAATCGTTTGCCAGGCTCAGATAGTTTTTAAGCGCCGAGATTTCCATAAGCGGAAAACCCGTGCCTGGATATTTTCTCAAAGCAGATTCTGCATGGAATATGGCCAGTTCTCGATCTCCCATTTGCTGATAAAAATCTGTGAGGTGAATATGGCTATTGATGATTTGAAGTTCTTTTTTGAGCTCGTTATTTATTTCCAGCGCGCGCTGGAGATTTTCTTCGGCCTCTGGCAGGCCGGCTTTGAACTGCGCATAGCCCAGATTGTCCATGAGTTTTGCATAATTGGGACGCATCTGCACCGTATCCACTAGCTGCAATCCCCTGAGGTAGATTGCGATGGCGCGATCATATTTTTTTGAGTTGTGGTAAGCGTGCCCCAGATTGTTGAGCGCAATGATCTTGTTAGGCGTATTTACTATGAGGTCGATTGCTTTTGTATAGTTATCTATCGCCCGCTTGTAGCGCATTTTGGCCGAGTTGATGCGGCCTAGGTTATTGTAAACCGAGACTAGCTCTCTTGACTTTCTAGTCGATGGCGGTTTTTGCTCGATAAGTGCCAGCGCAGCTATGGACGTATTCTCACTACTATTGAGCTGCCCCAGCTTTAATTCCAAGTTTGCAACCACGGTATGTGCGTGAACCATATAATCACGCTGGTCGCCGGGCGCGGTTTCCAGCGAGTCCCTGTATTGTAGAACGATTTTATAACCCTCTAGAATGGCATCAATATCTGATGATTTGGTCAACGAGTTACCGATTTGTGAAATATCCCGCGGTGTTTTCTGTGCGGCAACTCTGGACAACGGCAGCAGCAGTAAAAGAAGAAAGGGGAATAATTGACTTTTTTCAATCATTCCCCTAATGTACAATGCGGGAGCAGATTAGCACTCCACAAACATACTAGTTATCATCATCTTCTCCCGGCGGTGGCGGTGGTGGGGGAGGTGGTAATAGTATGGGATCAGTCTCTTCACAACAGGCCTGCGGGTCTGTTGTTTCTTCCATTATCTGTTCTGGCGTGCAGGAAAATAACACCAGATTGAGGATTCCCGTAAGGAGAATCAGTCCTGTTTTTTTCATATTTATGATCGTTGTTGCTGGACATGCCGGTGGCTGTCCAATGTTTGAATCAGATTTTTTTGCAAAGGATTTTGCGGTAAAAAATGAGAGACGTCTCTCCCTGTTTTGAGAAGTGGGCAGGTAGAACTGTTTTTCATCGCTACTTCTCAACCAGCGATTTCATGCAGGGCTACCACGCCCGGGCTGTAGGCAGCAGCAAGTAATCAGGACGTCCAGATCACGGGGCTGCCGCATTACGAGCACAAATAAATGGAGGGATGAAAACGAAATCCGGAAACGGGATGGAAAGCCTTCTGAAAAGTTTTTCCCTTAATTTGCCATCAGGTTTCCATGGTAGAAAAAGACTAGAATATGTCACATAAGATTTTGATAGAGAACGCTTTCGCGAAAGCGGAACAACTAATCACAAAGCAAAACGGCACAGATCCCTCAAAGACAAGGTGCGCAGAATACCTCGAGGAATACCTTGCGGATAATGGCTACCAATTCAATAAAAGAAGTCTCTTGAACAGATTCAACGAGGCTGTTACCGGTGAGGAGGTGACCATCAGGCAACAGGAAGTGGTGCAGTTGCTGAGCAAGTTTTTGGGATATGATAGTTATGTGGAATTTGCCAATAGCCTTAAAGGCAATAGCGCGCACCTAGGCGCCGCTGCTGCACAATCTGCTGGCAGAAATGATGAAGAAATGCATACCGGGAATAGCGGTGGGTCAGGGATTTTTAGGAATTATAAGACCATGCTGGTCGCGGCCATCCTGGGCGGCGCGCTGGCGATAGGTGCGTACCATGTGGCAAATGAGGATGACCTGCAATGGATGAAGTGGCAGGAAGACCATTTTGAAGAAACGGAATTTGACCGCCAGGGATTGAAAGACAACAAGTTTGAATTGCTGGTAGAGGATCGATTAAAGAACTTTAAACAGGTAGAGATGACTTGCGATTCTGTTTTCTTTACCCAAAATGGCGTGCCGCGAGTGTGGTATAGAAAGGTGGATGATAATGGCATCGAGTTTTTCACCTCGGCAGGTAGGCATCCAGTCACAGGCATTTATGTAAAGCCCATCACACAGTACATGATTGATAAGTATGTGTGTGTGGATGGTGATCGAAGATGGATTGATTAGTAGCAGATGCGTAGAATCATTCGCTACAGATTTTGCTAATTACAGTTTTGCTGACGATTCATTCTCATCGCCACTCGCATCGTTTTGAGCTAGCTGCTTGAGTAGATAGTCATCATTCCTGTCTGTACAGTACTCCTCAACGGCTTTTTTGAGTCCTATCTTATTCACCATCTGGATTCCTAGACCTGGTCTCACGTTTACCTCCATGATCATAGGACCGGCGTCTTTATCGATCACAATATCAATTCCCAAAAAGTCCAATGGAAAACATTTTGAGGTCTCGATAGACAACTCTACCATTTCTTTCCAGTAAGGAATCTTCTTGCCATTAACAGATTCAGAATTGTCTGGATGGCAATCGCTGTAATCTGTACCGTCATAGACCTGGGTGAGTATGGCGGTCTCCATATCCACACCTATTCCCACACCATCCTGGTGCAGATTTGCCTTGCCGTTTGAATAACTGGTAGGCATGCGCAGCATGGCTAGAATGGGTTTGTTATCTAGCGTGATGACCCTAAAATCTGGCACTACTGAATCATAGATTTCTGCAAAGAATGGGTGTGGGGTAATACAGGCCTCCAGAATGGCTTTATCGCCATTCCCACGGGAGTAGAACCCAGCAATGATCTGGTTGATATGGGCGTGGATCTGGGCAGTTTCAATTTTCTCACCGCTTTCCATCCAGCTGCCATCATCGCCTTTTATCAGGATTTTTATCCCATCCCCGCCAAAACCGTTTGACGGCTTGATCACAATAGCATCTTTATCCTCACTAAGCTTGTTCCAGGTTTCCTTGATTTTACTCATGCGCTCAATTACCGCATAGGTTTCTGCGCAGGAAATGTCGTTCTCGTGTAAAATTTTTTTTGCAATGACCTTATCGTCAGCTAGGTCATAGTCTTCTTTATCGTTATTGGGATATACCAGTTCTATATTTCTGGCGTTCATTCCCATGACGCCCTGCTTGTTTTCTAGATTGAATAATTTATCAAGCATGAGCTGTTTTTTGATTTCCTAGTAGTTTACTGAATCTGATAAACTCCGTCCATCTCATTCCCATATAGCGTCCCATCAGTAACGAGGTTCCTATAATAAGTAGAAGTACTTCTGGAAAGATGATGACCAGGGATGATAACCATTTTATCTGTAGAATCAAGTAGCAGATGCATACTGCCAGCAGCGTTTGCCCCAGCATCCATACTGCCTCTTTAAAATCTTCTTCAATGATGATATTGGAAAAACGCTCTGCCGAAATCGTAAGAATAATCGTAGGGAAAATCGTGATCAGCGACAACCATTTTATTCCTATGCTGTAACCTATGTAGGAACCTGCGGTCATGACCAGCACCATGAGCGTGAGTGAGACTACAAGCTTGGGCGTATGCAGCAAACCGAATCGATCAAACGGCCGCGCAAGAATTCCTACCAGCAGGATCAACGTCATAAACAACAACATACCTAGCCAAAACCCGGTCTCAAAAAGTGCAAACGCAATAAGAACTGGCAGGAAGACACCAAAGGTCTTTAAACCCACTACATTGCGCAGAAAGGCGACAATCAATCCGCCCAGCGGCAACATAAGCAGTAAAAGCAAAGGTTGTTTTGTTATCCAGTCGCTTTCTACCAGGTTCCATAAGGTTACCGGGGAGATTGACGTGAATTCCGTAGGGGTGATTTTCAGAAACGGAATATGGCTACGCTCTTGAATCTCATAGATATAGTCAAATTCAATATCCTTTGTATAACTGAGCAAGTAATCATCACCGTGCTGGATTTCCATATAATTAGAGGGGATAATCGCATAATGATCGTTGAGCGCGTCAAAGGAGATCCACTTTTTACCATCATACAATTCTGCCCAGGCGTGGGATGTGCGCTTATCTGCATCTTCTAGAATAATACCACCTTGCATTCTGGCCGGATAGCCCAGATTACGAGCAAGTGCTACAAACAATCTGGTTTTCCCGTTACAAGATGCCCTATTCTGTTCTAGCGCCGTTACAGCGTCGGTACGGGTGGTGATGGGCGCAGCATTAATGGCTGAACAAATCTCAAAAATAGCCGCAACCCGCTGCCTATCGCTCTTGTAATTGCTGGAGATTGATTTTGCAAGGCTGTCAATTTTAGGGTGATCTACCTGAATGTAATTGGTTGATGCCAGATACGTAGAATCAAGGCTAGAGTACTGAAAGGATTCTGGGATTTCAAATTTCCTTTCCTTACCCTCAAATGTAAAACGGTGCTGAATCTCGTTGTAGGAATCACTCTTGCTGGTCGTCCAGACACCGCGTAGGTTGCCGTTTTCTTTTTTGGTCTTGAAATCAATGCCGGCATCTGTAGAATCTGGGAGTAGCGTGATGCGTTGCCGCTCATTAGACTGGGGTAGGTAGCTGCGCACATTAGTCTCTTCATCCTGATTTGTACGGAAATAAAACCTGTAATCCAGACTGAATTTATCCTGCGGATAAAAAGAGACCAGGTGTTCGCTCAGAAAAATCCCTTTATAAATCAGTGATGCTAGTGCTATGCCCAGAAAAACCAATACGGTGATGCGGTACGAATTTTTGGTACTCATGGATTGTGGGTGGTTTCGGGCATAATACATAGCCATCTCCAAATCCAAGACTAAGAAACTCGTAATTTCTTGGGATATTGATGCGTCTTCTCTGTCACGATATTGCCATGTCCTTACCTATCATTTACTACTTGAATAGAGTTACAAGATTTTTTGGAATTCCGCTTTCGCGAAAGCGTGATCTCAAACACTGGCATAATCCAAACAACTGATTTAAATGATAAACGAAAAATAAATCTCCTCAGAAGTTTGCTGGTATGTAAAACACAATTATATTTGCACCCGCTTAAGAGAATCAAGAGTTATTTAGGGCGCGTAGCTCAGTTGGTTCAGAGCACTTGGTTTACACCCAAGGGGTCAGGGGTTCGAATCCCTTCGCGCCCACATCAAGCAAGAAACCATCCCGTGAGGGATGGTTTTCGTGTTTACGGGAATGTGGTGAGCATTGCTCATCTAAATGGGCATAAGTACAAAAACCACTAGCGATAGCTGGGAGGTTTCTTATTTGCAGGAGTGGTCTCGCGCTAGGGATCTGCAATCCCATTACCATTTTTAGCAATTCCCTGGAATGTGGTGAGCACCACTTATCCAAGTGGATGGAAATAAAAAACCCTACGATAGCTGGGAGGTTTCTTATTTGCAGGAGTGGTCTCGCGCTAGAAATCTGTAATCCCGTTTGATAAGTAATCTACTGAATGCTTTTTCTTCTGTAAAACATTCAGTCGGCTTAAGGGTGTTGTGATTTTACACACTAATTACCTTTCAACCTTTCAACCTCGCCACCTTATTACGCTCGTCCTGCAATTGACGGCCTAAACGCTGTTCTTTTTCTATACTCTTACGACGCAATTCCTCAAGCTCATCTTCTGTAGTTTTTAGATTGCGCTCGGCATCTCTGGCTACTGAATGACTGCTCTTGTACTTGATTCCCAGGATGATGAGAATTACTAGGAGAATGCCTATCACTGACCACACAATGGTGCTATAAAGTCCTTTGTCAATCTCAGCGCCTAGGATTTCAAACGTTGATTTTTGCTCTATGGCAGTGTCCCTGTCTGCTTGCGACTGGGCGAGATCTGTTTGTAGCCTTGCAATTGCAGTTTCTTTTTTGTCTATGACTGTTTCCAGCATGGTGATGCTGTCTTTTAGTCCCGTGATTCTGCGGGCCGTGTTTTCTTGCAGTTCAATGAGCTCTGCCCGTGGTACGACCTTGAAGTTTTTATACTT
The DNA here is from genome assembly GCA_963740155.1 of uncultured Flavobacteriaceae bacterium. Lineage (GTDB taxonomy): Bacteria > Bacteroidota > Bacteroidia > Flavobacteriales > Flavobacteriaceae > Nonlabens. The sequence continues at coordinate 1,040,277 of CAVUDE010000007.1, forward strand.
GTTTGATTTTGCTCGTAGGGTGTCAAATTGTGCGTCTATGGTCTGCGCGGTAATCATACCCAGGCTGCTGGTGAACAGCAGTAGTGCGAGTTGTAGGTTTTTGTTCTGAATTGCGGTCATATAAATTTGTTTTAAAACTGCTCACCTATGAAATAGTTGAGACAGGCAAAGGTATTATCGGTTTTGAATAGAAAATCCCGCAGCTGTGTGCGGGATTCCTCCATTTTATAACTTGTACAACTTATCTAGTCGTTCATTGTCGCCAGAAACTCTGCATTGTTTCTGGTTTGTTTGATGCGCTGGGACATGAATTCCATCGCTTCCACAGGATTCATATCTGCCAGATACTTTCTCATGATCCAGATGCGTTGAACGGCCTCTTTGTCCAGTAGCAGATCATCACGTCTGGTAGAAGAAGAGGTAAGGTCGATGGCAGGGAATATGCGACGGTTAGATATATTACGATCCAGTTGCAACTCCATGTTACCAGTCCCTTTGAATTCCTCAAAGATCACCTCATCCATCTTAGATCCCGTTTCAGTCAATGCTGTAGCAATAATGGAAAGTGAACCTCCACCCTCTATGTTACGCGCAGCACCAAAAAACCTCTTAGGCTTGTGTAACGCATTTGCATCCACCCCACCCGATAATACTTTACCACTAGCGGGCTGTACTGTGTTGTAAGCTCTTGCCAGACGTGTGATTGAGTCCAGCAAAATGACTACGTCATGGCCACACTCCACCATGCGCTTTGCTTTCTCCAGTACAATATTTGCCACCTTAACGTGGTCATGCGCCTCTTTATCAAAAGTAGAGGCAATTACCTCACCATCTACATGGCGTTGCATGTCAGTTACTTCTTCTGGGCGTTCATCGATCAAGAGTATCAATTGATAAACCTCGGGATGGTTTGCGGCAATTGCATTTGCAATATCCTTTAACAACATTGTTTTACCGGTCTTGGGCTGCGCGACAATCATTCCGCGCTGTCCTTTACCTATAGGCGCAAACAGATCCATCACCCTGGTAGAAACCGATGCACGGCGTTCTGCCAAGTTAAATTTCTCGTCTGGGAAAAGTGGTGTGAGGTGTTCGAAAGAAACACGATCACGCACAACCTTAGGATCCAGGCCATTGATTTGTGATATCTTGATCAGCGGGAAATACTTTTCTCCCTCCTTAGGTGGACGCACCATACCTAGCACCGTATCCCCAGTCTTCAGACCGAATAGCCTGATCTGTGATTGGGATACATAAATATCATCTGGACTCGCCAGGTAGTTGTAGTCGCTACTGCGCAAGAAGCCGTAACCGTCAGGCATCATATCTAGGACACCCTCACTTTCTATGATCCCGTCAAATTCAAACTCTGGGTCACGGTAGCGGTTGCGTGTGTCCTTGTTTCCTTTGGGGACGTTGTTAGTATTACTTCGCTGGTTGCGGTTATTGTTGTTGTTGCTGCGATTGTTGTTGCTGCGATCCTGCTTATCGGTATCGTTGCTACGAGTATCGCGTTTTTGCTTCTGGTCGTTGCTGTTCTGGTCGCTGCGTGATTTCTGGTTGTCCTGTTTGCGATCGTCGTTGCGCTTTGAGGACTTTGAATCATCCTTGGCAGGCGCGTTATCATCCTTTTTGGTATTGCGCGGCTGTCGTTCCTTGCGTGGTTTGTTGTCTGGCTTGCTGGTCGTTTTTGAGTTGTCGTCGCCAGATTTATCTCTATCGCTCTTGGCACGGGGTGCTCTCTTGCGACTATCAGTTCCCTCGCCTTTCTTGTCGTTGGAAGTAGTCGGTTTTTCTTCACTGGGTGATGAAACTTCCAATTCTTTTACGACCTCTGGATTTTTTGCCTGTAGATCTAGAATCTTGTAGATCAGGTCCAGTTTACGCATCTGCTTGAACTTAGGTACGTTTAGACCTTGTGCAATCTCGTGAAGTTCAGGAAGTTTTTTTGATTTTAAATCAGCTATTTGAAACATATAATAATGTAGGATGTGTTCTTAAGGGGAAATAGCGCTGGGAGTCCAGTTGCTACGATAAAGGATTAGAAAGCCCTGTTAATCTGGGTGTGCTTTACGTGATGCAATTATACACTAAAATTTATTTCTTGCTTTCCCCTTTAACGCGATATTGTTTTACTTTTGCCGCTCAGTACGTCAGACACGTCATGATACAACGCATACAGACTATTTTCCTTTTTCTAGCAGCGGCAAATTCCGGTGGGCTTCCCTTTCTGGTGGATGTCTTCCTGGATGGTGAGAGCAATGAGTTTGTGGCGATGGATGATGGTACTTATTTTGGCGTGTTTGTGACCAGTGCTGTCATGGCGCTATTTGCCATATTTTTATATAACAATAGAAAATTACAGACGGTCATCAACTGGCTGAATATCATATTAAATTTTGTTTTACTGGGAGTTTTCGTCTATCGAGCCCTAACCATGTCTGGAGCGACGGCGGTTGCAGAGAAAGGCATTGGCATGTTCATCCCCATCCTAACTATCGTTTTACTGGCCCTAGCAAACAGGGCAATCAGGAAGGATGAATTGCTCGTAAAATCTGTGGATCGATTGCGATAAACATTTTAATCTTAGTATAATTAGTTGAGAAACCTACGAGGCGCCACCTTGTAGGTTTCTTGTTTTGGGGTGTTTTTTTATTCCGCTTTCGCGAAAGCGTAAGTCCCCCATCATCAGGATTCTTAATTGCCGCAGCATAGAGCAAGGTCACTATTCCACGGGTATCCAAGGACAGGGTAGGTTTATTTTTAGATTTAGGAGTGCTCTTTCCCAATCAGCAGGAGAATCCATTTATCATAAGCTAATTGTTGTTCCGCTTTCGCGAAAACGTACATACTCCATCATCATGATCTCTGATTACCACAGCATAGAGTAAGGTCACTATTCCACGGGTATCTAAGGACAGGGTAGGTTTATTTTTAAGTCTAGATTTAGATTTAGTTTTAAGACCGTTCTTTCTCAATCACCACAAGATTCTCAATCTTTCCCGCATTGATCTCAAACCTAAGCATCGTGCGTTTTTTGTGAAAGCCGTGTTTGCCTATCGCACCGGGATTCATGTGTAGGCAGTTGATCTTTTTATCGTTGATCACCTTTAGGATATGGCTGTGGCCACAAATGAAAATGTCTGGTGGGTTGCTATAGATCCTAGCCCGCAGCTGAGGATTGTACCTGCCTGGATAGCCGCCTATGTGTGTGATCCAGACCTCCTTTCCCTCGCAGTTGAATCGCTGGTGTAGCGGGAATTCCTTTCTAATCGCATCGCTGTCTATGTTTCCGTACACCGCCCGCAGAGGCTTGACTTGTTGCAATTGCTGGGTGACTTTCAGACTACCTATGTCGCCCGCGTGCCAGATTTCATCTGCCTGGGCGGCATGATCCAGGATCCAGTCGTCCATGTGGCTGTGGGTATCAGAAAGCAGGAGTATTTTCAAAGCAGTTCTTTCTGCCAAAATTAAGTACTTACCATAATTTACCTGCACAGAATACGTTTATCCTAAATACTACATTTGCCTGATGCAGTTGCAGCGATATTTTATTGAGATGGCCTATGACGGCACTGCTTACCACGGGTGGCAACGCCAGCCCGATGCCGTAACCGTGCAAGGAACGCTGGAAGAGAAAATGAGCCTGCTACTCAGGCAAACCGTTCTCGTAACCGGCGCCGGTCGCACAGACGCAGGCGTACATGCAAAACAAATGTTTGCCCATTGCGATCTTGCGGCAGATGTTTCCATGGATAATTTTGTCTACAGTCTAAATCAGATCTTACCCAGGGACATTGCCGTCTATTCCATAGATCAGGTAGATGCCGATAAACATGCAAGGTTCGACGCCAGGGCTAGATCGTATGAATACCATTTTCACTTGCGATCAGACCCATTTTATCACGGTGGCAGTTACGTCCTACACCGTCATCCAGATTTTGGCCCATGGAAAAAGCAGCGCAGATATTGCTGGATTATACAGATTTTGAATGTTTCTCACGCACCCAGACTGACGTAAACACGTTTGATTGCGATATTAGGGAAGTCCGATTTGAGCGGGTGGGGGAGTGGCACATCATATTCCATATCACGGCAGATAGATTCCTGCGCAACATGGTGCGAGCAATAGTAGGTACGCTACTGGAAATAGGCTACGGCAAAAAAGAAATTACAGATCTACACAGCATCATCAAAAGCAAAAACCGAGGCCAGGCCGGAGCTAGCGCACCTGCGCGAGGGCTGTATTTGAGTAAGATTGAGTATTGATATTTGTTTTTGCGATTTGTTCAAGGTTCAACGTTCAGGGTTGTTTACTCTGGTGGAGAAATGTTTCAAGTTTCATGTTTCACGATGTTTACTCTTGTGGAAATTTGTTCAAGGTTCAAAGTTCAAAGTTCAAAGTTCAAAGTTTTTTACTCTGGCGGAAACTCGTTTCAAGTTTCATGTTTCACGTTAATTACTCAGGTGGAAAGTTGTTTCAAGTTTCATGTCTTGTACGCCTGTTTTGAAGTCTAGAGCTTTTATGGGCAAAATGAAATCCTGAGGCTCTCGACTTGTCACCTACTAAAGAGCGCAGGCAGTTGAGAGGATGAAACTTTACAACCACCTACGCACATCGATTTCTGATTACGTCAAGTTCGAATTCAAGTTCAAGTTCAAATTTAAATTCTCTTTTCATTTCCGTGGTTCGAGAGCCTCACTACTTCATCGGGGTCACAGACCAACCCTGAGGCTCTCTACTTGTCACCTACGAAAGAGCGCAAGCGATTGAGAGGATGACACTTCTAACCCCACCTACGCACGTTGATTTCTGATTACGTCAAGTTCGAATTCAAGTTCAAGTTCAAACGCTCACTGAACCTTGAACTTCCCTAATAGCTAACTGCTACGAGCTAAAAGCTTAAAGTTCATTAAGCAAAATGATAACTATGCAATCTAATTATAGCAACTACCTTTACACCGTGCAAGTACTTTTTAAGGAAACCCAGCGATTTACCCAGTGGTGGCTATGGCTCATCATCATAGGTGTTTCGGCGATTTGTACAGTTCCGTTTTTTATGGGCGGGATGGATAACTATCCCGTCTATGTAATCGCAATCACGGTGGGAACACCGCTTTTGATAATGATCCTATTTGCCGCGCTGGAACTTACAACCACTATCACTACAGAACATATCATAATCAAGTACCGGCCATTTTTAAAACGCACTTTCCCTTTATCTGAAATAGCATCTGCCCAGGTCATCGACTATGGCTTTGTAGGCGGCTGGGGAATACGTATCTGGACAGGTTATGGAACGGTTTACAACGTAAAGGGTTCCATGGGATTACATTTAAAACTCAAAAGTGGTAAAGAGCGCATCGTGGGAACACAGCGCGCAGCCGAATTAAAAAATACAATGCAAAAGATACAAGAGGATGGCGGGTACGACTGGTAAGGCATTTGACATAGGATTGTTCAAGCGGTTGATTTCTTTTACGAGACCATACCGCGGTACATTCTTCTTTGTCGCGATCAGTGCGATCCTTATCGCTATTGTATCCATCGGGATGCCTTATTTGATAAAGGTTGCGATTGACGAGCATATTATACCGCGCGAGTTTGACGGGTTTATGACGGTTATAGGATTGATGGGTGCCGTCCTGATTGCAGACGTCTTGCTGCAGCTCAGCTTTATTTATTATGCTAACTGGCTGGGGCAACAGGTGATCCGTGATTTGCGCTTGAAGTTATTTGACCACATGCTGGGCTTCAAGATGAAATATTTTGATAAGAGTGCTGTCGGTAAGCTGGTGACCCGTGCCGTGAGTGATATAGAGACTATCGCCAGTATTTTTTCACAGGGACTTTTTGTGATTATATCAGATTTGCTCAAGATGCTTGTCGTGTTGGTTTTTATGGCATTTTCCAGCTGGGAACTCACGCTTATAGCTTTGGCAGTGATGCCATTTATTCTGTATGCGACCCGCGTCTTCCAGAAAGCCATGAAAAAGGCGTTTGAAGAGGTGCGCAACCAGGTGTCTAATCTCAACTCTTTTGTTCAGGAGCGAGTGACGGGAATGAAGATCGTACAGATCTTCAACCGTGAAAAAATTGAGTACGAGCGCTTTAAAGAAATCAACGATAAACACCGCAACGCATGGGTAAAGACCGTGTGGTACAACTCCATTTTCTTCCCGATTGCAGAGATGGCATCCAGCATTGTAATAGGCCTGATCGTTTACATAGGAGTGATCATGAACCTGGGCTTGGAGGCCAGTGCGGTGGAGATAGGTACCATCGTCATGTTTATCGATCTATCCCAAAAACTATTTAGACCCCTACGTCAGATTGCCGATAAATTCAACACCCTACAAATGGGAATGGTTGCTGCAAACAGAGTATTCACCATTCTGGATACAGATAGTAGGATAGAGGACAGCGGCGAGCTGGTCGCTGGTTCCCTGCGCGGCGAGATCGAGTTCAAGAATGTGAACTTCGGCTATGTGGAGGACGAGATGGTTCTGAAAAACCTAAGTTTTAAGGTGAATCCCGGGGAGACAGTGGCGATCGTGGGCGCGACCGGTGCGGGCAAGTCCACCATCATTAACTTGCTGTCCAGGTTCTATGAGATTGATAGCGGGGAGATTTTGATAGATTCCGCTTCCGCGAAAGCGTACAAACTTCAATCCCTGCGATCAGAAATTGCCGTCGTGCTGCAGGACGTATTTCTTTTTGCCGATAGTATTCTAAACAATATCACCCTGCAGGATGAATCCATTACGGAAGAGGACGTGATCACCGCCGCCAAAAAAATCGGTGTGCACAAATTCATCGCATCATTGCCTAACGGTTACCAGTATAACGTTAAGGAGCGCGGTGTGATGCTCAGTTCTGGCCAGCGACAACTGATCGCCTTTTTGCGTGCTTATGTGTCTAATCCCAGCATCTTGATTCTGGACGAGGCGACTAGCTCCATTGACGCCTATAGCGAGCAATTGATCCAGCAAGCAACAGACATCATCACAAAAGATAGAACATCCATCGTGATTGCCCACCGCCTCGCCACCATAAAAAAAGCCGATAAAATTATCGTCATGGATGCTGGCCGCATCGTGGAAATGGGCAGCCATACAGAACTATTGGAAAAAGAGGGCGGCTACTACAAAAACCTATACGAGGTACAATTTTTACAGCAGGAGGTGGCTTAGATTATCCCAGCAATCTTGAGTAGAATACCTATAACTACAGCCGCGATAATTATTGCTAAATAGCTAAAAAATAGTACAATTAAGAACCTAATGGTTTTCAAGGTTATCTGCCAAAGATTTAATCTGAAACACTTTTTATAGCAATAGGCAGTATAAAATATCTGGAGCGGAATGAAACTGTAGATCCAGATCAAAAAATAATCTATATCGATAGCCAGGGATATCAAACTTATTACAGAAGATATGATAGAAGAATGGGCAAAAACATATAGGAAAAAGACCATATGCTCCGTGAAATTGTAATAGCGGGATTCTTTCCAGAAAGTTATCCTAGCAAAAATCGCATATAGTGGAATAGACAGCAGTATGATGAGCCCTTGGTAATCCAGAAGAAATCCCAACCATTTATCATTTAGGTTGTTGACATCTGTGATCATTTGATCTGTATAGCCTAGAGATCTGTATAATGAATCATTGTTGAAAACCGTGAAACTTGGATCTACTTTTTTGAGAACTAGAGTGTACATTCCAGCAAAGAATACAGCGAGCAAGGTGTATCTGACCGCTTCCATGTAGCGACCTCTGCGTCCATTGATATATCCATTGATTATCAATTGCGGGCGCGAAAACATATTTAGAAACGTTTGCAAGAATCGATTATCAAAACCAAGATACATATCGCTAAAATCGTTAGCGACATTTTGCAAAGTGACTGGTTTGTCTATCCACTTTGCGCCACAGTTACCGCAATAGGTTTTACCTGCAGCGACTAGCTCGTTGCAGTTTTTGCAGTGTCTATCAGTAGTAATTACTGTGGTTTGAGTAGTTCTATCCATTCTGGTTGAAATCGAATTACGTACCATGCACCTATCATCACCACCAGCAAAATAAGCATGCCTAAGAATAGGCCCAGTAAATGAATATAGAGTACCGCTTTCAAAAGGGTACGCCAAGTGCTTAAGCGTAAGGATCTGCCGTAGGCATAAAACAGATAAATGATGGTAACTGGTGTGAGAACCACTCCTACAATACCGTAATTGATTTGAAAAATCAGCATAGGTATTGTGAGCAGGAAAGCGATAATGTTCAGTATAGCAAACACATAGAGATTAAAAATAAAGTGCTCTGTGAAATTGTACTTTTTCAGATTCTTATAAATGAGGTAGCCTGTCAGCGTATAAATGGGTAAATTCAGGGTGTTGAAAAATCCGTAATAGTCATAGATGGTGTCCATGACAGATACAAAGACCTGATCACTTCCCTTTGCAATGCTTTCAATCTGCAAAGTATCTGGAGCAAACTGTCTCAATAAAAATATCTGAAGACCCAAAAGGGATACGGTAATCAGGTAAAAGTTGAGCGGCGATACATACCCACGCCTACGGCCGGTAATGTAGCCATTGATAACATCTTCTGGATAGCGTATCAAAAACAGGAACGTGCGCAAGAACCTATTATCCATGCCAAAGTACCTTGAAGATACATCCCTTAAGACTTCCCGTGGCGTGAGCCTAAAATCTACCCATCGTGCACCACAGCCGGGACAGAAGTTTTGCCCCGCATAAAGCAGTCTTGCGCAATTTTTACAGTGTCGTTCCTGATGCATGTGAATTGGGTGTATGCGGCAGAGTCAATAAGTTCCCAGCCGCCCTTTACAGAGATGTAAAAATAATTAAGATTTCTCTAACAGTTGGCTTTTCCATATTAAAGGGGAGCTTGCTACCTATTCCAGCAGCGTTTTTACCTTGTGGGCCAGCTGGTCGATGTCTGTGAAAGACTCGAGCCTGCCCTCGTGGGCTAGGCTCAGGTTACCGGTTTCCTCACTCACGATAATGGCTATCGCATTGCTACGTTCTGTCAATCCCACCGCTGCGCGGTGGCGCAGGCCATACCTGCCCGGTATTTTTGTGTTTTCAGAAACGGGGAGGATCACTCGCGTGGCCGTAATTCTATTTCCCTCAATAACCATGGCACCATCGTGAAGTGGATTGTTTTTAAAGAAAATGGTCTCGATGATGGTATGGTTCACTGCAATATCCATGTTATCGCCGGTGTTTTTAACAAAGTCAATCGCGCCCTCTCGTTTTACGGCAATCAGCGCACCGGTTTTATTGATGGACATATTTGCGCAGGCTTCCATCACGGCTTTGATGGTTTCATTATTTACCTCGCTCTGGTCTTGCTGGAAGATTTTGAGGTGCTTGAGTATTGCCTTGCGCGAGGCAAAACTGGTAGTTCCCAGCATCAATAGAAAACGCCTTATTTCCTGCTGGAACACGACGATCAGCGCAAAAACACCTGCACCGGTAAAGGCGCCCAGTACCTTGCTAAGCAGCTGCATCTCCAGAAACAGCGTGATTTCATAAATTATATAGATGATGACGATCCCCAGAAAAATGTTGATCGCCGCACTCCCTCGCACCAGTGTATAGATATAGTAGATCAGCACCGCAAAGAGCAGTATATCGACCAGATCCAGAATACGTATCGATGGAAGTTCCATTATTGCTAAAATAGGGAATCACCCGTGAGTTTACCATAAAGCCGTACGGTTTCCACCGCTTCTTTTACATCGTGTACCCTCAAAATGTTGCTGCCATTCATGAGCGCAGCCATGTGCAGGGCGGTGGTGCCGTTAAGTGCACCTGCTGGGGTAATGCCTAGGGTTTTGTAGATCATGGATTTACGGGACACACCTGTTAAAATAGGCACCTCTAGATTTTTGAACAGTTCCAGATTCTTGAGCAGATAGAAATTTTGTTCACGTGTTTTGGCAAATCCAAATCCCAGATCAATAATAATATCATTGATTCCTGCCGCTCGTGCAGCGGCAATCCGCTCACTGAAATAGAAGATCATTTCCTTGATGATATCATCATAATCGGTCATTTGTTTCATCGTTTGCGGCGTGCCACGCATGTGCATCAGGATATAGGGCACCTGAGCTTTGGCGACCGTGGCCAGCATTTTTTCATCCAGTTTGCCAGCGCTTATATCATTTACCATGGTTGCCCCGTGTTGCAGGGCTGCTGTGATTACGCTTTCGCGGAAGCTGTCACAACTCAATCCATCCACCTCAAAGTGTTTCTGAATAAGCTCGATCACCGGTAAAACCCGCCGCAACTCCTCATCTACGGATATGTCCTCACCATCTGGTCGCGAGCTGTAACCGCCTACGTCTATGAAGTCTGCGCCATCTGTTAGCATTGTCTCTACCTGATCCAGAATATTATTGTCGGTTTTGAGCTTGCCGCCATCGTAAAAAGAATCTGGGGTACAATTCACTATCCCCATAATGCGGGGCGTGGAAAGGTCGATCAGCGAGCCGTTACAATTTATAGTGGGCATGGGCGGTAGAAATATTAAATTGCACAAATTAAGTCAAAGATATATGTCACAGACCAGCCAGCAGTATGACGCGGTCATCCGGCAATGCCGCGATCTTTTCTCAAAAAAAATGACCGACTACGGCAGTGCCTGGCGCATATTGCGATTGCCATCCCTTACGGATCAGATCTTTATAAAGGCACAACGCATACGTGGTTTACAAACCCTAGCTGAATCCAAGGTGGACGAGGGACAGGAAAGCGAGTTCATAGGCATAATCAATTACGGGATCATGGCACTGATCCAGCTGGATAGGGGTGTCGTGGAACAACCAGATCTAAATCTGGATGCCGCGGTGGAATTATACGATAAACACGTCATGGTGACCAAAAATCTCATGATGCAGAAAAACCATGATTATGGCGAGGCATGGCGCGATATGCGTGTAAGCTCACTCACAGATTTGATCCTGCAAAAATTATTACGGGTAAAGCAAATTGAGGACAACGACGGCAAGACACTGGTAAGCGAGGGACTGGAGGCAAATTATCAGGACATGGTGAATTATGCGGTTTTTGCCATGATCCACCTTACCACGAGTGAATCATAAAAAAGCTATATTTAAACTTCAAAAAATTTTCAACATGAAACTTAAACTTACACAAGTGAATAAATTACAAAGCCTTTTCTTGATCTTATGTGTAATGGCAGGATCACTTGCCACCGCGCAAAAGATCAGATTACGATATCTGTAAACTGGATCCCACAGAATTCAATATGACGGTAAATGGGTATAACGTCAACTCGCCAGGGCATAATCTTGACAAACTGAAAGCCATGATCAAAGCATCTACTTCAGAAAGTGATTTGAACATTGATGTGTTTGACAACAATGTCTCATATACTAAGGGTCAAGATAGTTTTACAGTAATGGGCGCCCAGATAACAGATAAGCAAAGTGAAAGCCGCGACCTAAGATTCCAAATTCTAACGGATAATTTTAACGTCAACAACATTCGTATAGGCGACGGTTTTCAAGTGATAAAGGATAATCTACCACAAATCTGCTCTGATCGCGCAAATAACCGCGTTTATGTAGCGTATGGCGATGCGGTGTTGTCATTGTATTATGACAAGGACACACGTCTGGTGAATCGCATGGTGCTTGCTGAGCTCGTGAAGTAATACTCTTAAGACTTGATAGGAATAGCCCTCATCTAACGGCTACCTTTGCCGCATGGATTTTTCATCTAGACTTCTGGAAGAGGCCGTTAATCAGGTATCGCAACTGCCGGGTATAGGCAAGCGCACCGCACTGCGGCTGGTATTGCACCTCATGCGCCAGCCAGAAGATCAGACGGATCAACTTACCGCTGCCCTCAGCAAGATGCGGCATGACCTTAAGTTTTGTAAAAAGTGCCACAATGTGAGTGATGGTGATCTATGCGAGATCTGCACCGCCATCAATCGCGATCAGACCCTCGTTTGTGTTGTAGAAGATATCAGGGACGTTATGGCGATTGAAAATACCAGCCAGTATAAGGGATTGTACCATGTGCTGGGTGGCAAGATCAGCCCCATGGACGGGATGGGCCGCAGGATCTCAATGTGCAATCACTCGTACGTAGGGTAAGGCAGGATGGTATCAAGGAAATTATTTTTGCCTTGAGCCCCACCATCGAGGGTGATACGACTAACTTTTATATCTTCAAGCAGCTGAATGGTCTGGCGGTAAACACCAGCGCCATCGCACGTGGAATTGCCGTGGGCGATGAACTGGAATTTGCTGATGAGGTCACGCTGGGACGTAGCATCTTGCAACGTGTTCCCTATGAAAACTCACTAAAAAACTAGGCATTTGCAACTAAGCGTCGTTATACTCAATTACAACGCGGCGGCTTTTTTAGAAATCTGCGTTTACAGCGTTTTACAAGCAATAAAAAATATCAATGCTGAGATTATCGTTGCAGATAACGCCTCAACAGATGATAGTGTGGAAAGAATATCGACTCTTTTCCCGCAAGTGAAAATGCTCGCTTTTGTAGAGAACCATGGTTTTTCCAAGGGTAACAACCTAGCCGTAAAGGAGGCGCGGGGTGAATATCTCTGTATTCTCAATCCAGATACGATTGTAGGTGAGCAGGTGTTTGAAGATTGTCTCGCTTTCGCGAAAGCGTACAATAAACCAGAACAACCATTAGGATTTACCGGGGTACGATTAATAGACGGTTCAGGGAGTTATTTGCCAGAAAGCAAGAGGCATGTGCCCACGCCCGCGGTGGCCAGACAAAAGCTTTTGGGAAAAGCCAGCTCATATTATTTTGAAGAGCTGGCTGAAGATGGGAGAGGGGCGATCGAGGTTTTAGTCGGTGCATTTATGTATGTCAAAGCCAGTGTTTATAACGATTGCGGCGGATTTGACGAGCGTTACTTCATGTACGGTGAGGATATAGATTTAAGTTACACCGCCCTGCAAAAGGGTTACCAAAACTACTATCTGGGCGATCAGGCGATCATACATTTTAAAGGAGAAAGTACGGTAAGGGACAAGCAGTACTACCAGCGCTTTTACGGTGCCATGAAACTATTTTACGATAAGAATTTCAAGCGTTCATGGATCGAATCATCGATGGTGGATATTGCAGTAAATTTATTTTCGCTGTTACCAGCCAGATCCCCTAAAGTCAGTTAGTGACGAGATCCCTAACAATGATATCCTGCTTGTTTCCAGAGAAGCTGCTAGGCATAATTACTTTACACATTCAGTAGAGGAAGTAGATCATGACTGGGACAGATCGAATTTTAAAATGGTCGTATGGGATATCGCCAGCATTCCTATATCAATAGTGATTGACTTCATGTCCAGCAACCCAAATAGATATCTGTACCGGTTTCTGTCACCCAATGGCGATTATTTGCTGGGAAGCGATACCAGTGAAAGTCGGGGTGAGGTAAGTGAAATCTAAAACAGTTAAAAATAATCTGGTCTCAACTGCTGGAGGCCTACACCTTAAGGCGCGTCTTTACTACTTACGATTCTTTTAAGAACTAAGCCTGCAGGACAGCGTCAATGGCAATTGCCAAATTCTTACTTTTGCAGGCGTTAGAAAACGATATAGTTAACATTGTACCATGGCCAGATTTGAACTGAAATTACCTAAAATGGGCGAGAGCGTCGCTGAGGCTACCATCACCTCGTGGCTTAAAGAAGTAGGCGACACCATCGAGATGGACGAGCCCGTCCTCGAGATCGCTACTGATAAGGTGGATAGCGAGGTGCCCAGCGAGGTAGACGGGAAATTGGTCGAGGTGCTTTTTCAGGTAGATGACGTCGTTCAGGTAGGCCAGACCATTGCCATTATTGAAACAGATGCAGATGAAGCCGCCGCTGATTCCAGTACCAGATCCTCTCAAGAGGCTGCGGAAGATGCGACACCGCCTGCCCAAGAAATAGCAGCCGTAGCAGCCGCACAGGCACACGTAGAGAAAGGAATCTCTACCGCCAGCAACGATTACACCTCAAGCGAGGCTTTTTATTCTCCGCTAGTGAAGAATATCGCCCGCGAGGAAAATGTTTCTCTGGAGGAACTTGAAAATATCAACGGTTCTGGAAAAGATGGCCGTGTAACTAAGCATGATATCCTGGCTTTTCTGGATGACAGGAAACAAGGTAAACCACAGCAGCCATCCACAAGTGCTGCGCCATCAGCGGCCAGCAAGCCAACTGCCCCTGCTAGCAAACCGGTAGCGACTCCAGTTTCTGTCAATGGTGAGGATGAGATCATTGAGATGACCCGCATGGGTAAACTTATCGCCCACCACATGGTGGCCAGCGTCCAGACCAGCGCGCACGTGCAGAGTTTTATCGAGTGCGACGTGACCAATATCTGGAATTGGAGAAAGAAACACAAAGACGCTTTCAAGCAGCGTGAGGGAGAGAATCTGACTTTTACGCCGATTTTTATGGAAGCCGTGGCGCAAGCCATCAAGGAATTCCCGATGATCAATATCGCGGTAGATGGTGATCGCATCATCAAGCGAAAGAATATCAACCTAGGAATGGCAGCAGCCCTGCCAGATGGAAATCTTATCGTACCGGTGATTAAAAATGCAGATCAGCTGAACCTGGTAGGAATGGCCAAAGCCGTAAACGATCTCGCAGGTCGCGCACGCGGTGGTAAATTAAAACCAGACGATACTCAGGGTGGTACTTATACGGTGACAAATGTGGGGACTTTTGGTTCCATTATGGGAACGCCTATTATCAATCAGCCGCAAGTGGCTATTCTTGCTCTGGGTGCGATTAGAAAAGTACCGGCGGTGGTCGAGACACCTGATGGCGATTTTATAGGTATACGCATGAAAATGTTCCTATCGCACAGTTATGACCACCGTGTGGTCAATGGCGCACTGGGCGGGCAGTTTGTACAAAGAGTTGCCCAGTTGCTCGAGGGATTTGATCCTGAAAGGAGTATTTAATTTTAGCAGGGTTGTTTTTGAACTTGCCCAGGTGGTAAGGGTACCAAATCACTTTGCAAAGCAGTAAAAATCAGAACGCATTTATGGCAGATCAGATATATCTGGATCATTTTGACTATTTCAAAGGTGCGCGCGTGCTGCATTCACATGAGTTTGCCGAGCCCCAGATGGTACGGGATGATTACTTCAACAAGCTTGAAATTCACGCGCTGGCCATCTGTGATTACGAGGGTGAGGAAACCATGCTTTTCTATTTTGACGGCGATCTTGAAATCGTGCTCGAGAAAGAATTTGTGATCCCGTCACAAGCAAAAGATCAGGCAGCAGAAGATTTCAAAGGCATCGATATCGCTTGGAAGAATAAGTAATCGGGGTTTTGGTTTCTGGTATGCTTCCAGAAGACTTTTCATTTGGGGAAATTACTGCGCGATAAGGGAATCAATCTCTAGGAGAAGGTGTGTTCTATATGCTTTTAGAAATCTTAGAATACAGTGCTGAATTCAAAAAATAAACTTATTATTGTATCCAATCGGATACGCTAGTATGTTCTAAATTCAGAAAACAATTGAGTTTGATAAATGGTTGAGAAAACTGAAGGACTTCAAGGCTAAAGCTAAAATCCTATTCAGAATCCAAAAAATTGAAAGCGATGGACATTTTGGCGATAGTAAGCCTGTCGGTGACGGAATAAGGGAATTGCGTGTGCATTTTGGTAAAGGTTACAGAGTCTACTTCAAGCAAGCGGAAGGAAAGATATTCATTCTCTTAACAGGCGGTAATAAATCATCCCAACAAAAAGACATTGACAAAGCAAAAGAAATCTGGAAAAAATTAAGGAAATAGGAATTATGGGAACTTCAAAATTTGACATAGCTGATTATTTGGACAGCAAGGAAATGATCGCAGAGTATCTCAATACAGTTCTGGAGGAAGGGGATAACTCAGACGTCATTAATGCGATCGGGCATATTGCAAAAGCGATCGGAATGACCAAAATAGCAGAAGAAACAGGATTAAGCAGACCAAGTTTGTACAAAGCTTTATCGGACGGTGCAAAACCTCAATTTGCGACCATAATGAAAGTTTTAAAAGCAATCGGTGGGCAAATACAAGTGAATCCATTGACTGCTTGAAAAAGTAAAAACGTCACACAACACAAAAACCTATAAACAAAACCAGTCCCAGGCTAATTGTCACGGATTTTAATTTTTAGTAAGAAAAAAAAAGACTAAAGATCTAATCTTATTCAGGATGCAAGGCAAATTCTGGTTTGCTGCCGTTTTGTTCATAGCTCAATTCTACCTTTTTTCTGATTAGTAAGTTGATACTGGTGTTTCCGCTTTCGCGAAAGCGGAATTATCATATAGCCCAATCAAAATCCATTAGCAGGGCAATCAATACTTAGTGGATGATATAAGCAAGGTTATCCTTTAGTGTAACTAATGAGCCTATCAATAGGTAGGTTCCTAGATATGCAAATCCTACTTTTGCGGAAAAACAAGATATGCAGCAGTCACGCGTCTTTCCATTCATCAGCAAAGTCCTAGAAAATATGCCGGCAGACTGGATAGGTCTTACCACGCATAGGCTGGATATCTATAATGAGGAACAGGCTAAGACCGAGTTTCTGAATCAATTTGAGAAACTATACCAGCTAGGCCAGGCCAAAAAAGAACAACTCGCAGCGCTACCTACCGCTTACGATTACATACGGCTGGGGCACCCGCTTTCCAGTGTGCTGGAATGGATGCTGGCAACGCTGGCGGATAGAAAAGCTGATAGTGTTATTTCGTTCTCGTCACAAACCATGTCTATTCTATCTGTATTGAGGTACAATTCTTTGCAGGACATAAAAACGAGACTGGTTTTTGAAGATCAGGTAATTACAGAACTTGACGTTACGAGCATCCGTGACGTTTATGACTACGATTTTGAGATTGTAGAATTAGACGGGAAAGATCTGGATCTTGAATCTTACGAGGGTACGACCATCTATGTTACCGCGCAATCTATTATGGAACAGGTAAAAATGGATCACGTGGACTTCACGGTTCATCTATATGGTGATTATGGAAGTATCCTGACGGTTCTGGATGAAAAAAATGAGAAATATATTGCTGAAATACAGCACGTAAGACGCCGTGAAACAGTAGCGATGACGCCGCAGGATACTTATGATCTGATGGATGCTTTGGTAAATGGCAAAGACCTCGCAAATAAAAGTGATCACTCAAACAAGGCTAGAGTCAAGGAACTGATTCAAGAGGTTTCGGGCATCAACACAAAACCGATCGTAGGAACCAGCGGCCTTTCCATCCAGTACGCTATCATGATGGGACTGGTAGATCATGCACGTGAAAAACATGCTGGTAAAGCCATCAAATTTATCGTGCCCACAAATTGCTACGGCGGTACAAATGATCAAGCACGGCGCGTGGCAGAATGTCTAGGCGACGTTGAGATAGTCGATCTGCACGTGGATGGTGATAGCGATATGGTCACTGGCCTGCGCACCATTCTGGACGATCTATCAGATAAAGATGCCGTACCTTATATCATAGCAGAAATCCCCACCAACCCTCGTGTAGAAGTGCCAGATCTGTCTGAGCTGGAAGAGGTCTTGCTACAATCACGCAAAACCAATACAGGCAACCAAGCTATCCCACCTGTATTTATCTCTGGATCAAACCTTTTGCCCTAATCTACAATTCATGACTGCGGGCGAGGTGCTAGCTAAGGTTCCCAGTGTTGCCTATGCCAGCGGTTCAAAATTCCCCAGCGGTGGCCGCTGCACGGCTGGGTATTCCTATACAAATGAGGCGGGAAATCCTTTTGCCGATTCGATTGAAAAGCACCTACACATTTGCGATAACGAGGCAACTGCCTTGCAGTATGAGATACTTGCAGATCAATTGCCATCCATGAACGAGCGGATTGCCTCGGCTTATGAGAATACGAGAAAATTTGTTGAGTTTATAAAAAAGGAACTCCCAGGTGCCAAAATCAATTTCGTAAGCAAAGAACTCGCTGACCGTGGTTTTACCCCGTCGGTATTTTCACTAGATCTACCTACTCAAGGCGATAGCCCGCAGGAACGGGAAGATTTCAAAAGAAAACAAAACCTCAGACTGATTCATAGGATGATTGATCAAATACCACAAGAAAGCAAATTTTGCGTGAGTTATGGTCAGCTGAAAGGATGTTACTGGACTGTTCCTGCTACATCTACCCAGGGAACAACCAAGGAAGAAGACAAGGATTATATCGTACGCGCATCGCTGTCCCCAGATCTAGATATTGAAAAGCATAAAGAAGTTTTTAGGGAGTTTGTGGAATCCATGCCGAGCTAATAAGTCAGTTTTGTTTTAGCTTATAAAACTTTCCTGCTTAGCTGTTGGTGGGGATTTTGGATCTGCTTTGTGTTTTCAAACCTAACAGGTTTTGAAAACCTGTTAGGTTTGATCATTAAAATCGTTAAAATAAAGATCATTAAGTACAAATTGCAGAGCAGAACGTAAATCTTCTAAACCATCAGGAATTCTATCTATTGGCAGTAATTGTGGTAGGACGGGGTAATGTGGATCAGCCATGATATAATTCTTTTTATTCGTAATAAGTTAATTTGCGATAGCCTGCCAGTTCAGGCTCTCCCTCATGTTTTCCTGACAGGAACACCTCGCACCGCGTCCAGTTGCCCTGCTCGTCAAAATCGTAGTAATCTATCCAGATCTGTTCGCCCAGGTTGTCTTCTTTATGATATTCATCCAGTTGTACGGTGTTGCCCCACTCATCGTAGTGATAGACCGTTCGGGGGGAACTACCATCAGGATCCAGTTTATGCTTGCTCACAAGCTTGCCATCTTCATAAAAATAGTACTCGCCATAAGTGTACATACCATCAATAACATCTTCACTAATTTGATGTTTCCCATTTCATCATAAGTAAAGTCCTTATACATCTTACTCTCTTTATAAATAAGCACATCATGATAAGTATGAGAGTTTCCAAAAGGCAACTTTCTCATGGCAGGATCACCATCCCATATATAAAATTCATATTCTTCACGGGTTATCCGGTTTATTGAATCGTAGGTATATTGAACTTTCTCGTCAATATAAGGTAAAGGATCCTGACCGATAAAGTTTCGTCTTCTACGTGTTTCTAACAAATCATTATTGATATAATATGTAAAAACATCGAAATATGAGGAATCAGAATTAAATTGATATTGTCTTGTTTCGTAAGGTCTTCTTTCAAAACCCCTTTTAGGATGCAAGATTCCAGGATAAATTATATTGTAATTATATTCGTTACTATACGTTAAAGACGTTGGAATTTCTTCGAATCAGAGAAGCAGAACGTCTCACTAATTACCATTGAAATCTTTTGGTAGCCCAGGTAAGCGAGTCTAAACTAGAATTAAGAGGGTAGTTCTACCGGTTTTGTCAAAATGGAAAAAACCTCTGTAACCCGTGAGCTCAATCAAGGGAAAAATAGGATAGCTCAAGGCATTGAAGAAGATGGTATCCTGCTCTGTGTATGAATAAAGTTGACAACGTCTTTACCTTCCCGTGTACATTATGGAATTGACATGAAGTTCATTCTCCAAATAATAGATAGGTTGAGGAGTAATATCTTTAGCTTGATTATTACCATTATTAACCGATTGTTGACAGGAGATGAAAATGACAAAGGTCATTACGATAAGCAAGAAATGTTTTAAATTAGGTATCATTCTCAAATAAGTTTGATTCGTAATGTTCTTCTTTTAATACTCTCGAGCCTAAAGATAGATATCTAAACTTTCTTTATACCTGTCTAAATATACCGTTGTAAGGATAGCTGGATTACAAAATGCCATCAGAACCCACTTCCTTATGTAATTGCGCATTAAAAGTAAGACCTTTTTAAGACGATAACAATACTTTTAAAACTAGTTCCACCATCGTTTAAACCAATTAAAACTGTCACTTGAAAACCTGTACCTGACACTTGTCCCGGATCAGCTTGCGATTATATCTCTATAGCTCAAGATCATGTTGTGGATCAGTTGGTACATGCTAAAAAAGAGTACTTTTAGTACCGCACGGGAAGAAATTTTTCCCAGAAATATCCAGCCATGTTAAACCAAAAGTTCTCTGCCAAAGTAGCTCGCGAAATCGCCTTTGACCTAGAAAGCGAAAGCAACCAGAAAACACTTTCTTATCTGGAAACAGCAGATAAGGCGATGGCTAGAGAGGTGTTTTTTGAACTTACCCCGCACGTTTCCATCGATATCCTGTCACAGATGAGCGATGAGCTCTTCAAGAAGATATTTGCCAAAGTCGATACCCACAAGGCCGCACGTGTCCTGTCCAGAATAGATCCTGCCTCTGTCGCCAGGCGGCTGGATCTGCTGCCTAAAATCACCGCGCGGGAAATCAAGGATTTCTTAAACTACGATGAGGACAGTGCGGGTTTCCTGATGGAGACAAATCTGCTGAGTTGTTCTCAAGAGGATACGGTAGAAATCGCTCTTGCTAAATTGAGAAAGCTGGGTGATCGCAGAATCCTTACGATCTATATCATTGATTCAGAGGATAAGCTAATTGGCAGGGTGCCGGTCAATTACATTGCCATTGCAAGACCGCAGCAACAGCTGGAAGAACTCATGTATCAGCCGCATAGCGTGCAGGCAACGGCGACCAGGGAAGAAGTTCTAGATGCGATCCAGTCGCATTCACTTCTACAAATCCCCGTAGTGGATATACATTACCATTTGCTGGGGATCATAAGAAACGATACCGTTCTGGTTGCGTCTCGAGAAGAGGCAAGTGGCGATTTACAGACCATGTTTGGCGCCGGTAAGGAAGAACACGCGCTGTCCAAGGCATCGCTGGCAGTGCGCAAGAGATTGCCCTGGCTGCAGATCAACTTGCTCACGGCTTTTCTCGCATCCATGGTGGTGGGTCTTTTTGAAGACACCATTGCACAGATCACGATTCTGGCGATATTCTTACCCGTGGTCGCCGGTCAATCTGGAAATACGGGTTCACAGGCGCTAGCCGTCACCATACGTGGTCTTGCTCTTAAGGAAGTCAGGATAGGGCAGTGGCTACTGGTTGCCAAAAAGGAATTGCTGGTAGGTCTTATCAACGGTGTAGCCGTTGCGATCACTACAGGTATCGTGGTGTTTTTCTGGGCAGATTCTGCTGGGATTGCGCTCGTGATAGGGATTTCCATGATTCTTTCCATGGTGATTGCAGGATTCTCAGGTGCCGTAATCCCCATAGGGCTTAAAGCCATCGGGCAGGATCCTGCTACCTCATCATCGATTATTCTGACCACGGTAACAGATATCTGCGGCTTTTTGAGTTTTCTGGGACTGGCATCTGCGCTGTCGTCTGTGCTGGGGATTGTATAATTCCTACATAGGCCAGCTGCCAGAACTCCTTATATTTACGAAGGCAGTATCATCAGTTTTCTGCCAGTCTGAATGACTGATCGATCACATTAGAAAATTCTTTTCACTATGCGTTATTCCTCAAAATCCCTATCGACCAGATCAGTCCAATTTTTGGTTCTTTTTATATCTCTGGCTTTTTTGAGTTGTGTAGAAACAAACCCCAATCAATCTACCGAAAAAACCATTGAGGATCAAACCCTGCATTACTTGCCCAATACCGTAAGAGATTCATCCTATGTGAATAGGAAGACCTACGTGCCTATTTATTCAAACATTTACCGTGGCACCAGATCAGAAAGAACCATGCTCACCGCAACACTCAGCATACGTAATACCAGTGAGAAAGATTCGCTTTTTGTCAATCGTGTGGACTATTTCAACACGCAGGGAACCCTTGTGCGCAGCTACCTGAAGAAGACCATTTACCTAGACCCCATGGAGACCATCGACTACGTCATAGAGGAACGCGATACGCTGGGCGGGTCTGGCGCTAATTTTATCGTAGGCTGGTATGGAAAGCAACACCTCGCCCCGGTCATTCAATCCGTCATGATAGGTGGCCTGGCAAACAAGGTATTTTCGTTCACGACAGAGGGTAGCTTGATCGATGAGTAAAAATCTGCCATAAAAGTTATCGACTTATTTTTCTATTCTGGTTACAATAAAGTTTCCGCTTTCGCGAAAGCGTAACTCCTATAATCATTGCTCAAATTACCGTTGACTAGACGCAAACTAAAATGCTGAAATTAGAGACGCGGTTGTTGTTTAGACTCATCGTTACTATAAGTAAGTGAATGACTATTTATTATTCTATAACGCTATGTGGCAGCAATAAATGTTGTAGCCCGCTATTGTGCAATAGAGCCTCTTTTTTATATTTAGCTAAATTCATCTTGAAATGCGATACCATACCATCCAGCGATTACTTTTATTTTTTATAGCAACCCTGTTTTTATCGTTATCATCCTGTGGTAATGATGAGCCGTCTGATCAGGAAATGCTGGAACGAGACCAGGAAGAGTATGACGAGTTGATGGATGGCCATCGCATCCTGTTTTATAAATTCATAAGGATCGCCATTCAATCAGCTGCAGGTAAGGGTGAGAACAGAGATGAATTTACTCAGGAGGATGCGGATCGTGTAGAGGAGGTGTCAAACAGTATTTCTACAGTTTTGGAGACGCAGGAAGTGACCAGTATTTCACTATACGAGTATTATCAAATATACTCGCTATATAGTGATGCTACAGAGTATCTTGAAGAAGTAGAGGAAGATGAATTCCCGTTAGTATTTGCTGGCTTGTCTGAAATTATATACCCGGATCGAACTAATAATTATTTACAATTAGAACCCAGCAAAGAAGATGAATTCAGAAGTCTGGAACATGCTTATCTAGCCTCCACCGCCGCGACTGCAAAGGGGCAGGCTACCGATATTGCCGTCTATGAAATAAGCAAGTGCGACGTCACGTCAATCAATGATCCCAGCATCAGAGTCCATATAGGTACTTTGAAATCAATAATTTACTCGGTACTGGGATTGTATTATCTGGCAGATAGGGAATTTGAAGGACAAATTGATTACGCGTCTAATCAAGAAAATCTATTTATACAGATCCCAGCTTATAAGACAAACCTGAGTAATAAAGATCTGATTTATAATATTGATGAGATTATCGCCTACCTCACTTTATTCCGTGGCCTCAATGGCTTAAGCATGGAAAGAGATATAGATAGGGTACGCGCAAAAGAAAATCTACTCCTCGCTCTTGAACTATTTGAGAAACAAGGAGTCAATAATGAACTCATACAACTTGCCAGTATTTATGTAGCTATTGAAAATGATGATTATGAGCAGGCGATCAAATCTCTGCGGTTACTGGAGAAAAGTGATATGTTCCCTGGAATAATCAAGACAGAGATGGCAAATACCATCGTTTACCTAGAACAGCGGGATAAGGAATCTGCACTCAACTTCTTCCACGATAAGGCTTTTGTAGTCAGAATTGCGGTCCACTTGATCAAAAAAGCCGCAACAGATGAAAAAGTAAAAACAGCCTTTGCTGAAAGTGGCATTGAATTACCCAAGGAAATGGTCAATGTTCAATCCACTGCCATCAGCATTTACGATCAAGTAGAAAACGTGAGGAATGAGACAGACGTGGATAAGCTCAAATCTCATGCTGAAGAGTCTGGAAAAAGTTTCTGGAATAAAGCTAAGGAATTGATGGATGAGTGATTGGAGTTGTTCCGCTTTCGCGAAAGCGGAAAAATGAAAACTAAGTAATTGAAAGAAAGTTAATTAAGACTCCCCCGTCCTGTCCTATTCCCAGTATATTTGGAGTGCATAAAAGCTACTGTACCTATGAGAATCAGGACGTTATGGGGGAAAGTTACAAAATAAAGAATTGGCTATTAGGATGTTAATATTTATCGACCAACATTTCGCATAAATCACGTTTTTAGCTCACCCTTTGTTAAAAAATTATCCCGTAGCTACGGCTATGCAGAATTTTTTGCCTCGATTGAGAACTCAAAAAACAAGATTTACATACGAAATGTCAGTCAACAAATAGTATTGGATGAAAAACCCGCGTGGGACAGGTGGGTTTATATCTGGGGGTATGTTTTGATAAAGTTAATTTAAAGTGGATACATTTATCAAAACCCTTTCTGATTGTACACGCTGAATAAGGCAAGTGATTTGACAATATTTAAATAACTTACAACCTACCAGCTCTCCTCAAATAAAATTTTCTTCGTTTTGAAATACTGAGTCTCAGCGTCGGACCATTGAATTCGCCATTTATCAGGCTCAGATACATCGTGCTGTTCCTTGCGGCTGCTCCAGATCAGTTTGCCTAGCTCGTCATCAAAACGGTAAGCATTCAACACCCGCAAAGCGTTGTTCGTATTTATATCTGATCCGTCCGAATTGTAGGCTAAGTCCATGAATACCAATCCGTCTTTCATGTATATAGCCACTCTCGGGGCGTAACGTGACAACTGATCATTTGTATAGATTTTTTCAAATCCATTAGGGCTATTGAGCATATAGCCTAATTTATAAACGTGGTCATCTTCACGGTATCCAGCATTTTGATCCACTGAATAGGACAGATAGAAGAGGGCGTCATCGTCACCATCATTATCGATGTCGATCAACTCATATTTAAAAAGCGAGGGAGGATAATCCATATTTTCGGTTTCGTTCAGGCGTGGAAACTCTTTGCACAGTCGGTTTCTCACCTCTAGATCAATCGATGGTATCTCAACAAGTGTATCGCCATCATACCCCAGCATTTTTGTGATGCTATACATGGTAGCCCGTTGATCACTGTATTTGTCATCCGGCAAGTTATCTGCCTCAGCTGCAAATTCAATCTGAATGATTTGATCTTTGAGCCCTGAATCTATGGGAAACGTGAGACCTGTTCCTTCAGAAAAACCACCATCACCCACGCCAGTGTCCTCAGCAAAATGTTGCAATTTAGTCCCGTCCCAGATGTAATAAATATCTCCACTTGTCTGACCGCATGAGCTGGCAACATGACAAGTGGCGATAAATTCATAATTTTTAGTGAATCCTTTCGCCCAAAATTGATCAGACCATCTGCATAAAATCCGCCGCTGGCATAATCCAGCACCTCGTTCCCTGTGAGAACAAAAACACCGCGCAAACCTGAGGCAAATCTCATCTCTGGATCACTACCGTAGTTGCTTTTAATCATTAATCCGGGACTATTTACAAAGTCACTACACACATAGGCATGCTGTCCTTTAAAATTGATCTGTTCCCATCGTGTGCAGCCAGAGTTATAGTTTTTGGAGGAAATACTTTCACCAGTAGTTTCCACTTTAGAGAACTTGGGCAGGGTTGCTAGAATATTCCCCTCAAGACTCGGTTTTGATCTAACATTTACCCGTTCACCTATAATGTAACTTCCCAGTTCATGCTTGAGGTATGTGCCAGTCAATAGACTGTCGTCACGCAGTAAGATCTTGGCCTTCGCCATATTACTACCATTCCAACTCAGCAAAATATAAGGATATGCGTTTGTGGCTGCGTGGTAAAAAACCACCGCAACGACTTCATCCCCTAAGCTATTGACGGTAGAACCATAAGAATACAAACCTGATAACTGCCATCCATCTTCCAGCACAAATTGATTTTCACTGATAGTAAAGCCATTTTCAAAAGCTTTGAATTTCAGTTTGTTTTTATCTTGCTTGAACGCCAATAGATGATTTTCATAATTCTTACTTGAAATCGCCATATCTGCTATCGTATGTTCCCAGATATATCCCTGACTTTCATTAAATTGTATGTTTTTCCACATGCCAGCTCTGCCACCTATGGTATCCCTAACGCGACTTGTCATTAAAAAGTCAAGAGATGTGCCTGCGGGCAATGAGGTCAGTATTTCTGAATTCAGCGAGGGTTTCGTCCTAACGTTAGAACCATCCACAAAAACGATATTAGTATCAAATTCATAAACATGATGAGAGGGACTATCAGATTGAGCCGCGATGATTAATGGACTGATCAGCAGCATTAAAAGCCAAATCTTTAATATAAAATGTATGTAAATATCTTTTCTAATATTACATGGGAAATGCAAAATTTGTTCCCTGACTTATAATTTGTAGAATTTTCCGCTTTCGCGAAAGCAAAAATATTGCGGTCATCACTTTAACATTTAAATTAATCGGCTTTAAATAGGCACTCTCCAAGTTGTTAAACCTGCAGTATCGTTACCGTCCTTCAATTGAATAGCTAGTCAAAAACTTTTATAGAAATATCGATATTAATGTTTTAAAATTAAATATAAGTTAGTTCTGATGGTCAGCTATACATGAATTTTATAGCAGAACTGTCCGCTAAGTAACCACGACAGGATTACCCACTGTGATCCTGAATGGCCACGATGTTGCAAATAAGCAACCACGAGCTATCGCTCTAGTCCTTTGTTTTCTTCCAAGATATTGAACTGCATCCAGCTTTTCCAGAAAACAAAGAACCATGCTTTGGCAAGCATGGTTCCTGAGTGATTGTGACCACGGAGGGATTCCAGATCCCGCAATGAGCTCGCTCTTGAAAATGCAAGCCATTCATCGCTATCGCTATGAGCTTTTATTTTGTGTTCCAAAGCTTTGAGCTTATCGCTCAGCTTTTCCACAAAAAACAAAACCCTGCATTCTCATGCAGGGGCTTGCGCTTTAAGTGACCACGGAGGGATTACAGATCCCTATGCGGCCCATCCTGCAAATAGGAACCCACGAGCTATCGCTCTAGTTCTTTGTTTTCTTCCAAGACATTGAACTGCGTTCAGTCTTTCCATAAAACAAAGAACCATGCTTGTGCAAGCATGGTTTCTGAGTGATTGTGACCACGGAGGGATTCAAACCCCCGACCGCTGGAGCCGAAATCCAGTGCTCTATTCAGCTGAGCTACGTGGCCGTGTCGCTTGCGCGATTTGTTTTCAATTCTTTTTACTCTAATCAAACCCCCGTCCGTCTCGGTTGAACCGAGATGCTCTATTCAGCTGAGCTACGTGGCCGTATCGCCTGCGCGATTTGTTTTCAATTCTTTTTACTCTAATCAAACCCCCGTCCGTCTCGGTTGAACCGAGATGCTCTATTCAGCTGAGCTACGTGGCCGTGTCGCTTGCGCGATTTGTTTTCAATTCTTTTTACTCTAATCAAACCCCCGTCCGTCTCGGTTGAACCGAGATGCTCTATTCAGCTGAGCTACGTGGCCGTGTCGCTTGCGCGATTTGTTTTCAATTCTTTTTACTCTAATCAAACCCCCGTCCGTCTCGGTTGAACCGAGATGCTCTATTCAGCTGAGCTACGTGGCCGTGTCGCTTGCGCGATTTGTTTTCAATTCTTTTTACTCTAATCAAACCCCCGTCCGTCTCGGTTGAACCGAGATGCTCTATTCAGCTGAGCTACGTGGCCGTGTCGCTTGCGCGATTTGTTTTCAATTCTTTTTACTCTAATCAAACCCCCGTCCGTCTCGGTTGAACCGAGATGCTCTATTCAGCTGAGCTACGTGGCCGTATCGCCTGCGCGATTTGTTTTCAATTCTTTTTACTCTAATCAAACCCCCGTCCGTCTCGGTTGAACCGAGATGCTCTATTCAGCTGAGCTACGTGGCCGTATCGCTTGCGCGATTTGTTTTCAATTCTTTTTACTCTAATCAAACCCCCGTCCGTCTCGGTTGAACCGAGATGCTCTATTCAGCTGAGCTACGTGGCCGTATCGCCTGCGCGATTTGTTTTCAATTCTTTTTACTCTAATGAAACCCCCGTCCGTCTCGGTTGATCCGAGGTGTTTTATTCAGCTGAGCTGAGTGACCTGAACTGTAATGCAAAAATGCACTTTATAGCTTGGGCTACCAAGTGATTCCAGATTCTATGCGACAGATTTTTTATAATCTTTTTTAAATAGTAAAAGCCACCTTAATAAAGGATGGCTTTGTTACTATCTAATTGGATAATTTATGCTACAACCTCTTTGCTAGCTGTTGCGTTTACAGCAAGATTATAAACAACAAGTCCAAAACCAATCTTGTTAATCGCATCACCTATATTGTAAACGACATCCAGCGATAGACCGCCAAAGTAATCCTCGTACCATCCCGGTGTTCCAGCCATATAACCTATGGGATAAATTGCCCATCCCACCAGTACAAACCAGCAAAGGGTTTCATGAGCAGTAAGCACAGGCCCGCCAGCAGCTACTGCCAGCTTTTTTGCCTTACCAAACCAGATGATATAAACAATACCAAAATATGCGATACCCGACACAAGACCCCATAGCGCAGCGCCCTCACGATAAATGGTTTCACCTAGATAACCAGTAACAAGCATTACGACTGATAAGAATATCAGTTGCCACATTAGTGATTTTTTGGCACCCGCGTCCTTGAGTATAAGGTAGAATTCCACACACATCAACGGTACGGTAAGAACCCAGTCCACATACCTGAAAAAAGTAGGGGATTCTGCATTTGCACCCCAGTAGTCACGCATGTACCAGAAATGTACAGCTGCAATAAAGGTTATCAGTCCAGAAACCAAAATGGACGTACGCCACTTACGGTCAAAGGAGTTCATAGAAAGAAAGAAGAATGCCGCAGCACCCATCATTGCCATCGCACCCACAAAAAATTTGAAAGCTACATAGTCGTCAGCTGCGATTTTTCCCACATCTGCTAGTAATAAGTATTTCATAATAAATTAGTTAGAAATTAGTGGTTTGAATGAAGATGACAAATAGATGCCATCTTCATTTTAGGATTAAATTATTATTTTATTAACTTATCAATTGCTTTAAATAACAGTATGTCAATTACTTAATTTTCTTTACAGTTTAAATTGAGGAATCTTGTTAAAATTGACCCAAAACCATATTTTTAATCCTCTCAAAATCAGTTTTACTGAGCTATCCAGCCTAACTGAAAGATTGAATTAATTGTTAATATAAAGGTTGACGGTTTACCCTAGCTGCATTCCTGTCATATGATTCCACCGCAGGATTGATAATATTGAAACAAGCTAGTTGGTAAAACCTACCTGTCTTCTGTCTAAACAATTGAAGGAATTGATTTTAACCAGATGGATGCTCAGCGTATCAATTGCTGCTCAAAATGACTCAATAATGATTAAATAAGAATTTTCAGTCTTATTTTAGATAGTAGATTTGCGCCCTATTACTTAGTTAAAATCGCTCTGCTCGCTGCTTCTCGCGCAGGTGTAGTGAGTAACTTGCCCGCATGAAAAAGTGTATTTTCCTACTTCTCATACCACTATTATCCCTAGCGCAAATAGACTCAACGACAACCCGGCTGGACAGCGTTTCCATTACTTCCTACCGCGGCAAGGATGACGTTCTGGTGTTGCCTTATAGTGTTTCAAGTTTACGCTTTCGCGAAAGCGTAACCCGCAACAGCACCTCTAAACAACAACTCAATCTGGAAGAATACCTAAATGCGGTGCCAGGTCTGTTTACCCTGAATTCCAATAATTACGCACAGGATCTGCGTATTTCTATTCGAGGTTTTGGCGCGCGCAGTGCCTTTGGGATTCGTGGGATCAAACTGATCGTGGATGGAATTCCAGAAACGACTCCAGATGGCCAGGGGCAGATCGACAACCTGAATCTGGGAGTGATAGATAGGATCGAGGTGCTGCGTGGTTCAGCCGCGATACTCTACGGGAATGCCAGTGGTGGGGCGATTGATATCCAGACATTGCAGCATCTGGACAGTACATACGTACAGGCGAGCGGGACGGCGGGGAGCTATGGGATGCAGCAACAACAGGTAACCGCGGGGATTGCAGGGAAAAACTCCATTACCTTTCTTAACGCTACCCGCACCGCTACAGATGGTTATCGCGACCGCAACGGGTTTGAGAGTTACAATTTCAATATCAAACACAAGCGCCAAACAAATAATCACCGCTGGACCTTTCTTGCAAACTATGCCGATAGCCCTTTTGCAGAGGATCCTGGTAGTCTGGATGCGAGTGCGGTGGCAGCTGATCGCAGGCAATCCAGAGATCGCAATACACTATTTGATACTGAGGAAAGCGTGAACCAATTCAAATCCGGAATTTCCCATGAGACAACCATCGGCAGGCTGGAATGGAAAAACTATGCCTTTTATAGCTATCGTGATTTTAATGCGCGACTTCCTTTTGAAAACGGCGGTGATATAGACCTGTATCGCAATTATGGTGGGGTGGGAACGGCACTTAACTATAGATACGGCGGGAAAAAATTGATAGCACAATCACAGGTGGGTGTGGATTATGGCTACCAGCGCGACGCCCGCAGGAGATTTGATAATCTAGAGGGAATGCGTGGTGACCTTGCCTTGAATCAGGACGAGATATTTTCAGGACTGGGAGCCTATTTGCACCAGCGACTTAATTACGGCAAGTGGTATATGCTGGGCGGGTTGCGTTATGATAGTAATCTTCTCAAGGTGGAAGATGGTTTTTTAATCGACGGGGATGCCAGCGACAGTGTAATACTGGACGCATGGAGCGCCAGTATGGGGATTACCTATAAGATCAATAATGCCAGTAGCATTTACGGCAATATATCAACCAGTTTTGAAACACCGGCATTGAGTGAGCTTAGCGCAGATCCCACAAATACGGGCGGTTTTAACGCAAACCTGCAACCACAGCGTGCGACCAACTATGAATTGGGTTACAAACGAGCGAGTGCGACCGCTAGTGCTGGACTTGCGTTGTTCTATATTTCAACCAGGGATGATCTTGTTCCCTTTGAAATAGCTCAATTTCCAGATCGTACGTTTTTCAGGAATGCGGGGAGTAGCGACAGGCTGGGGGTAGAACTGTCGGTTGAGCAAAAGTTATGGAATCACTTGTATTTGCTGGGGAGCTATGCCTATTCAGATTTTACCTATTGTGATTATGAGGTAAACGGTAGAAACTTTGAGGGTAACCAGCTACCGGGAATCCCACGTCACCTGGCGACTTTACAATTGTCCTATAAAAGTGACGACCTTTACCTACAGTTACAAAACACCCTGCGCGGCAGCTTTTATGCAGATGATGCAAATGATACCAGGGAAGACGAGGTGCATATTCTCAATGTATCTGGTAGCTATAGCCTGTATTTTTCTCAGTGGCGTTTACAACCTTTTGCAGGCATCAATAACCTGACTGACCACCGGTATAGCGATAACGTGCGTATCAATGCTTTTAGCGGCCGGTTTTTTGAACCTGCGCCAGGGATGAATTTTTACGGTGGGGTTAGGGTGAGGTTGTAAGAAAAATTCATTTTACCCTTTTAAATATTCCAATCAATCCTCTTTTCCTATCTGCAGGTATTCAAGATTCAATTCATTAAATCTCTGATTGAATTCTTTGATATCAGTTGCAAGCGCTTCATCAAAAATACCCAGTTCCCTTTCAATCGCGGTGGTAAGCTCCTTTTTAACCTCTATGCTCTGATCGGTCGGTCTGAAGTCGCCTACGGTGGCTAGACTGTTGAGGTGAGCTAGTTTATTGGTTAGCTTGATCGGGAAATTGAGTGGATCCTGATTGCTTTGGTTTTGTGTTTGATAGAGTGCTTTTTCCACATTGCTGAACTTTTCCTGCATCTCTTTGGCCATTTTCATCATTTCAATGACGGGCTCCCGCTTGTCATCACCATATAACGACTGGAATGCAGCCAGCTTTTTATCAAAACTTCTGATATCCTTGATGGATTGATGCGCCTTATCTACCGTTTTGTTCACGTCCCTGATAAAGTCAAATTTCGCTTGCATATCTGCAACGGTCGCTTCACTTTCTGGTGCGGCAAAGATTTTAAAAGGCTGCTCCAGCTGACCACTTCCAGTTTCCAAAACAACTTTATAATCACCTGGCACAGCCCGCGGCCCGCTGGTGCTTGCCCACCACAGGATCATTCCATCCAGCCGTTCTGCACCCGCGTACTGCGTATCCCAGCTGAATTGATTGGCACCTTTTTCTACGGTTAGTTTATCATCTTTTCCATAGGTCGCAAAGCGTTTAATCAATTCGCTCTTATCGTCATAAATTGTCAGTGCCACGCTATCCTTTTTAGTAAAATCTGGGAGGTAAAAGTTGACCTGGACACCTGCGGGATGATTAGTCCCAGTCGTAAGCGAGCCGTCACGACTCCCGCCCGCCATGCGATGGGCATCTTTGGGTTTAAAGAGTGTTGCTTTTGCCAGTGCCATTTCTGGAGCAGTGGATTTCTTTTTATTCCGCTTTCCCTTCGACCGGCTCAGTGCAGCGCGCGAAAACGGACTCCCTAAAGGCATTTCTCGTATCGCCTGCCTTACCATACCCAGATCGTCATGGATCCAGAGGCTTCTTCCCTGGGTGGCGATGATCAGGTTGCTGTTTTTAATGGCCAGGTCTGTGATGGGGACGATGGGTAGGTTCATCTGGAATGGATGCCAGTTCTCACCATCATCTGCAGAGATATATAGCCCGCTCTCAGTTCCTGCATAGAGTAATCCTTTTTGCATATCATCTTCCTGTATCACGCGCGTAAAATGTTCACTGGGAATCCCACGGGTGATCATTCTCCAGCTTTTCCCATAATCTGTTGTTTTCAAAATGTAGGGCGTAAAGTCCCCTAATTTATAAGCTGTCGCGGCAACATAACAGGTGGCTGCGTCATAACGGCTGGGCTCAATGCTATTGATCTGTGTCCACTCGGGTAGCTTGCTGGGCGTGATGTTTGTCCAGTTACTGCCGCCATCGCGCGAGATATGCACCAGTCCATCATCGCTACCCACCCAGAGTTCACCAGCTTTAAGTGGCGATTCTGCCGCGGCAAAAATGGTACAGTAGTACTCCACGCCCGTATTGTCCTGAGTGATAGGGCCGCCGCTGGAGACTAATTTGGCTGGATCATTTCTGGTAAGATCTGGGGAGATGGTTTCCCAGCTCTGGCCCTCGTTTGTGGTTACATGCACGTTGTTTGAGAAAGCGTAGAGTTTGTTTTTATCATGTCTAGAAAAGAGGATCGGGAAATTCCACTGGAAACGATATTTCATGCCCTCTGCACCGTGGCCCATGGGATTATCAGGCCAGACGTTTATTGCACGAGTGGTTCCAGTCTCGTGATTATACCTGGTCAAAAACCCACCATAGCTACCACCATAGACGATGTCATTGTTTTTAGGATCAACGGCGATATGCGCGCTCTCGCCACCCGCGGTGGGTTCCCAATCATCCTCACCTATGCTATAGCCAGTCGTGCGATGCGGGATGCGTATGGTAGAATTGTCCTGCTGGGCGGCATAGATGCGGTAGGGAAAAGCATCATCTGTCGTGACCCTGTAAAATTGCGCCGTGGGCTGGTTGTAATAGGTACTCCAGGTTTGCCCACCATCGTAGGTGACCTGTGCGCCACCATCATCGCCTATGATCATGCGCTCTGGATTTTCTGGTGCGATCCATAAGTCGTGGTGATCACCGTGTGGGGCTCGCGCACCGTCAAAGGTCTTGCCACCGTCCTCGCTCACGTGATAGCTCACGTTGACCACATAGACTTTATCGATATCCTCTGTATCTGCATAGATGCGGGAATAGTACCAGGCGCGCTGTCTCAAACTGCGGCTGCTGTTTACTTTTTGCCAGTTGAGTCCAGCATCATCGCTGCGATACACGCCGCCCTCATCCTTATTTTCCACAATTGCGTACAGTCGATCGCCGTTTACCGGTGATACCGTGATACCCATGATGCCCAAGGTTCCCCCGGCAAACCCATCGTTTGTAGAGATCTCTTTCCAGGTCTCGCCATAATCCGTGCTTTTCCAGATCGCGCTGCCCTCACCACCGCTGGAAAGGCTGTAGGGCGTGCGCTGTACCCGCCAGGTGGTAGCATAGAGATTGCGTGGGTTTGTAGGATCCAGAATGAGATCGACCGCGCCCGCCATATCATTGACAAAATGTTTTCTAGACCAGGTTTTACCGCCGTCCATACTTTTATAGATACCGCGTTCCTGTGTGGGTTTGTAGATATTTCCCAGCACCGCCGCATAGACTATGTTGTGGTCATTAGGGTCTATCGCGATACGCGGTATGTGCCTACTTTTAGGTAATCCAGCCGCAACCCATGTTTTGCCTGCATCCTCAGATTTCCATACGCCGTACCCGCTGGAGGCATTGCCGCGCAGGGTTTTCTCACCACCACCCACATAGATGACATTGTGATCACTAGGCGCCACGCTGATGGAACCGATCGACCCACCGAAAAACCCATCAGAGATATTCTCCCAGGTGCGCCCACCATTCATGGTTTTCCAAACACCGCCACCAGTCGCGCCAAAATAAAACAAATTATCCCTCCCCGGCACGCCCGTCACTGCAGCACTACGCCCACCACGGAATGGTCCCAGCAGCCTGAACTCCTGAGATTCATACAGTGCTTGAGCTGCTGGTGGTTCTGGCTGGGTGAATTGGTTTTGGGCAAGTGCGGCGGTGCAAGCCAGCATCAAAAATAGTAATCTGTACATGGCGGTGGAATTTTGCCTAAATATAGTACTCGGCTCCTTTTTTTAAGGCAACTGGCTTATTGTGAATCAACCATGATCAGGGCAAATTTGTCATGTAGAACAATCCATAAATTAGAAAAGCTAGAATGTTCTAAAAGATTGTTGATTGTTGCGCTTTCGCGAAAGCGTAATCCACAAAACACAATCGATAAATCCCAGTAACCAACTTGAAATTCTTTCTGAACCATTTTTTCTACTTTGCAACGGCGATTCTTTTAGGCGGTGGATCGCTGGCATGGAAGCAGGAAAAACGATTTCAAAAACAGAGCAAGCAACAAAAGAACAGATTGACTAGAATCAAAGATCGCTCTCGCAAACTGACTGAAGTATCAAAAACGCGGGAATTGATGATGAAGCAGGAAGTACAGGAAATGAAAATTAAGTACGAGAATAGGCTGGAAAAAGCCACCAAAACAGAAAAACACAGCACAGCTTTTATACTGCTGGCCTATAGCAGGCTGGCGATTTCAAACCTCACCAAAATCTGGAAACAATGAATGTACGATACGCGATAGTCGATGACAATTCTTTTTTGATCCAGGCCACCAAACAAAAACTGGCGTTTTTCAAGGATTTTGACCTACGATTTACCGCCGTAAATGGAAAGGAATGTTTATGTCAATTAGAAAATAATCAACACATTGATGTGATCCTAATGGATATCGAGATGCCCGTTATGGATGGTGTCGCTGCTACTGAGGCCATCAAGAAACTCTACCCGCAAATCAAGATCATCATGCTCACCGTATTTGACAATGATGAACTTATTTTTAAAGCTATCCAGGCCGGTGCAGATGGATATCTCTTAAAAGATGTTGAACCGGAAAATCTAAAAAATGGGATATTAGAAACCATGACTGGCGGTGCGGCCATGACACCTACTATTGCGCTTAAAACTTTGAAATTACTGCGTAATCCTACGGCTACCGTCACGGTTACCCAGGATTATGAACTCAGCTCTAGGGAGCAGGAAGTGCTGGAACAGCTGGGCAAAGGTCTTAGTTATACTAAAATCGCTGCCAACCTTTTTCTGTCTCCCAGCACGGTGCGCAAACACATCGAGCATATCTACAAAAAGCTGCAGGTACATTCTAAGCTGGACGCAGTGCACAAAGCAAGGAAAAATAACTTGATCTAATTGAATCCTGCTAGCACTCTTCCATGGGGACGATCAATTCTATAGTGCAACCACCGCCAGGTACTGAATCAATCTTAATCTCACCGTCTAGTGCATTTGCACGCTCTTGCATGTTCTTCAAACCATTACCACAGTCTGCGGTAGTGTTGAATCCTTTGCCATTGTCCTTTACGGTCGCTTTCAGTTTTTTACCACTAGTTTTTTCCAGGCAGATCTCGATTTTTTGCGCCATGGCATATTTAATGGCATTATTGACACTTTCTTGCAAAATGCGGAAGATGTGCATCCCATCCACCGCGGTGTAGGAACATTTCAGATTTAGGTCTGGTGCAACTTCCAGTAGGACTTCATCATGTGCATGTTTTGCCCTATCCAGATGACCCAGCAACCGCTGTTGCAGGTCTTCTATCGTTATACGACCCTTATTCATCGCCCAGATGGTATCACGCAGCTCATTGATGGTGAGGCGTATAAAACTGCTTAGATCTTCCAGCTGTTGATTGGCGATGTCTTTATCTACATTTTGCGCATATTTTAGATTGTCCAGTGAAGAGATAAGGAATGTAAGCTGGCTACCTATGTTATCGTGCAGGTCACGGGAAATGCGCAGGCGCTGATCTTCCAGTTTTTGCTGGGTTTCTAGTTTTGCCTGCGCAGCTCGCAGCTCGCTTTCCTGTTTTAATTGTTTGTTTTTGAGCTGTTGCTGCCTATAGAGCAAGAAACCAACGATAATTGCAGCCAGCAGGATCAATCCCAGCCCGGCTAACCATGTATAAGTCTTGCTTACTTCCAGCTCTTTTTTTAGGATTTCTGCG
This sequence comes from uncultured Flavobacteriaceae bacterium, assembly GCA_963740155.1. Classification (GTDB taxonomy): domain Bacteria; phylum Bacteroidota; class Bacteroidia; order Flavobacteriales; family Flavobacteriaceae; genus Nonlabens. The sequence goes on from CAVUDE010000007.1 coordinate 1,076,754, forward strand.
CGTTGTTCTGCAAGCTCGCGGTCTTTTCTTTCTGTCTGGTATTTTTTATCCAGTTCTGTGCTTATTCTTACGGCATCCTGTTTTGCCAGATCATCCCGCAAAGCCGTATATTTATCCAGATAGACAAAGGCGCTGTCCTGCTGGTTCAGATAGATGTAGGCGGCGTTCATAGCTGGGTAGGCGACCAGCAATCGCTCGCTATTGTTGTTTTTCTCAAAGATCGCAATTGCCTTTTCCAGCAGTTCTACAGATCGATCGTAATTTTCAAGTTCAGTTTCAATAACGGCCAGGCTTACCTGAGATGTAGCCGCCTCGTTGAGATCGCCCAGCTGGGTTTTTATGTCCAGTGCTTCCTCAAAATAGGCTGTGGCCTCGTCATAGCGTTTCTGATCCATGGCAATGGTTCCCAGATTGTGGTCTATGGCGGCGAGCGTGGTATAATTGTTTGTAGCTAGTGCGAGCTCTCGACCCTCTTCCAGTAGGACTTTTGCCTTATCCAGCTTTTTTTGCGTCACGTATAACGCACCCAGATTAGACTTCATGTTTGCCAGCGCAATCTGGTCATTGCCATCTACCAGAATCGCCATGGCTTTCAAATAGGCTTTTTCTGCTTCTTGTTGATTTCCCAGCGAGTTGTAGAGCACGCCTATATTGCCCAGTGTGTTTGCGGTGATCTGTGTGTAGGCGGGATCCTGTTCAAAAAATTCCAATGCTTTTACATACAGCTGCATCGCTTTTTCTGGCTGTGAGGCAGACTGGTAAACCGCGCCCATGTTAGACTGGATCTTTGCCACGTTTAGACTGTCACCCAGCTGCTGGTAGCGATCCAGTGCCTGACCGTAGGTACTGATGGCCTTGTCATAATCCCCGCTTCGATAGATGTAGCCGGCCAGTTCTTTTAGATTGGTATTTGCCGCCGAATCATCACCGGTACGTTCTATTAGAACCTGTGCTTTTTTATTATAATAAAATGAGGAATCTATATGGCTGCGCTGGATAAACCAGGCCAGGTCTTGATATGCCTTGATACTGTCTGTTGTGGTTGTGGCGTTTTTTAAGGAGTTTCTGGCAGCATCCAGTGGATTCTGTGCGTACAGAAAGCTGCAGGCGCAAAAAATTATTAGGAAAATTCGCATGGTTAGTGGTTCATTGTCAGGCTAATGTATTTCTTTTTTTAGGATTTCTGGTGGATGATGTTGTTTGTCACGCTTTCGTACTTCGCCGAGCTCAGCATAAACTTCCCTATCGGGAAAGCGGAATAACAAAAGCGCCCATTACCTATTACCGGTTTAAGAGAATCGAAAAAATTGTTTGCCAAAGTGACTACACAGCTGCTGAACTACTGGGTTATTAGAAAATGCTAGAATGGATCTGAGACAGAGGCTTGGAGCGCCCTGAAATTGAATCTGGTCTATTAATCTGAATGATGGATAAACCCTGGGCGTAAATCAATTATTTAGTACTGGCGGATAATCTCTACCTATCCAGGGCTAGCATCTGAATTGATCTGAGATTCTGCCAGTAAGCGGGTAGAGGTGATGAGCAGTCGTTTGACATAAAATTTCCCCTATGCCAACTGTTTAAGATTCAGATTTACGTTCATCTTCTTACCTTTACCCTATGTCGATTCAGGTAGAGAAAATAAGTAAGTTTTATGGTGCGCAAAAGGCACTGGATGAGGTGAGTTTCAACATTGCCAAAGGTGAAGTCGTAGGATTTCTAGGGCCTAATGGTGCGGGTAAATCCACGATGATGCGTATTCTCACCACGTATCTAAATCCCAGTAGCGGCACGGCGCAGGTCAACGGTTATGACATCGCTGGCCAGCAGCGTGACGTGCAGCGATCCATCGGTTATCTGCCTGAGAACAACCCGCTTTATCCTGATATGTATGTGCGTGAATACCTCAGATTCAGTGCTGGTTTGTATAAGTTGGCAGATGCAAAATCCCGCATTGACCATGTAATACAAGTAACCGGTCTAGAATCCCACCAGCACAAAAAGACTAGAGAACTTTCCAAAGGCTACAAACAACGTGTGGGCCTGGCCTGCGCATTGCTACACGAGCCTGAGGTCCTTATTCTGGATGAACCCACGACCGGACTGGATCCCAATCAGCTGGTGGAGATACGCCAGCTCATACGCAACGTGGGAAAGGAGACCACGATTTTACTGTCCACCCATATCATGCAGGAGGTAGAGGCAATGTGCGACCGGGTGATCATCATCAATCAGGGACGCATCGTGGCAGATCGCCAGCTATCGACGCTTAAGAGTAGCGATCAGCAAATTATTGAAGTGGAATTTGATTACAAGGTAGAGCCAGAATTGCTGCACAAGATCTATAAAGTACGTGATATCAGGCAGATTTTTGGCGAGGCCTTTCAGTATGAATTAATATTTCACACCAGTGAGGACATGCGCAGCGCGGTCTTTGATTTTGCCCACGACAACGACCTGAAGATCCTGTCTCTCAACAAGCGGAATAAGAATCTGGAGACCTTGTTTAGGGAATTGACTGGGGATTAATACTTTTTACAGCCTTGACGTGAAAGTGTCTGCGAGGTGTTGAATTAGTTGAGTGATGCGGATAATTATCTTGTAATAGCGATCGGTAGGCTTTGTTTTACTCCGCTTTCCCGATAGGGAAGTTTATGCTGAGCTCGTCGAAGTACGAAAGCGTAATTTCACACAATATAAAACCTCTTTCATCCTCTGTAAATGGCAAATTATACCCTGGTACGTCGTCTGGAAAAAATCGTCCATATTCTGGGGCATTACCCAGGCATCGATAAAAACAAACTGGCAGATAGGCTTGCGGCAGATTATGATCTGTCATGTTCTGTGCGCACACTGGAAAGGGATTTCAGATCGCTGGAAAGTGATTTTGGGATCTCGATTGTTTATGATAGAAATGTTCAGGGCTACCATATCGACAAGCGGGATAGGGATCGGGCGGGTGTATTAAAACGCTTTGCGGCACTCATACGACTGGGCCAGGTGCTGGGCAGCAGTTTGCAGGATTCCTGGGAATATTATGACCACGTCGTGCTCAATGCAAACCTGCACATGGATAACATCGATCTGATCGAGCCACTGCTGGACGCCACAAGATTGCGACAGCTGGTGAAATTTGACTACCACAGTTTCCAGCGCGAGGATAAAAGCAGCTATACGGTGCTGCCACTTCAGGTCAGGGAATATTTAAGCCGCTGGTATCTCGTGGGATTGCCACAGGGCGGCGATCGCATACGTACTTATGGAATCGACCGCATGGATGCGCTGGAAATGACCCAAAGATTTGAAGATCAATCCCCTGCCGACGTTATCTCACAACTGGCAAAATTTGAATCTGTGGTGGGATTGAATTATGACGCCCACGATGAAGTCGAGAAAGTATTGCTCGCGGTACACCCTGAACAGCGCAAGTATCTAGCCAGCCTGCCGCTACACGCAAGTCAGCAGTCACGTGGTACAAATGGTGACGACTGGGAATTTATTGAAATAGAAGTGATGCCCAACTATGAACTGCGCATGCAGCTCTTGCGTATGGGTGATCAGGTAAGGGTTGAAAAGCCGCTATGGCTGCGGGAAGAGATAAAAAACGCCTTGCAATCCACGTTAAATTATATAAATAAGGGAGTGACCGACAGGTTTTGGCGGTCGCGAAATGAAGTTTTGGCATAAATATCAAATTATGGCAAAGAATAAACGACCTATTAAAGAGCATCTAGCGCAATTTACCGTTGCAGGATTCAAATATTATGATGGCGCCGCGGCGCTGCAAGAGATGGATGCCGGCATGCGATGTCATCTGGAGTTGGAACCCGATAATGGCTATGATCCCCGTGCGGTCGCCGTATATTTTGACGACTTTAAGCTGGGCTTTATCCCACGTTGCGAGAACAGAATTTTTTACAAACTGATCAAAACTGGTCATGGCAAAAGCATCGAGGCACGCATCCAGCCAGCGTCTAGACAGTACCGCCCGTCCAGAAAACCAGTGCGATGTTATCTGCCATCTGGTAGAGGCAGGGGATCAGGTTTATGAGGTGGAGCTGGATTGAACTCCCGCCGGGCTTGAAGAATTGAGGATTTAGATCGAATTAAACGGGTGTGGCAATTTGCCGCACCTTTTTTTATGGCAAAAAGGAAAGCGATTCCTTGCAGGACTGTTTTGAGTGTCTTGGTACGATGTACTGAGCTTATTGGGATTCCTGAATCATTTAAAAAAAAGAAAGCGATACCGAACGAACGATACCGCTTTAAATGTTTTAGTTCGCAAGACTTCTATTTTCCTAATGTGGAGCTCATGAAACATTCAAAAAGAAAGGCGATGTAAATGAATACACCGCCTTGAATGTTTTCACAACGGAATAATCCTTATTGTGAATTGCTTTCGCAGCAAAGGTATCCATAAAAAATGATCCATGCAATGTGGAAATCCGTAATGCTATAAAATTCATAAAATATATATTTAGAGCTGCTAACTGAAGAATTATATTATGAAACGAATTTTAGGACTGGATTTGGGAACTACCAGCATAGGCTGGGCTTTCGTAGAGGAAGCAGAAAAAGAAAACGAGACTTCATCTATTATAAGAAGTGGTGTAAGAGTTGTTCCACTTTCTACAGACGAGATCCAAAATTTCAGTAAAATCGATGCAGAAACTGCTGCAGGAGCACGTACTACGAAACGGTCCATGCGCCGCAATTTGCAGCGGTACAAGCAAAGGAGAAATGCGGTGCTGGACATATTAAAAACGATTGGGTTTATTAAGGAAGATGAGGCAGTGGCAGAAAATTTTCCAAATTCAACTCATCACACCTTAAAAATACGAGCACTAGCACCCAATCAAAAAATTTCAAGACTGGACTTTGCACGAGTAATGCTAGCGATCAATAAAAAGCGTGGTTACAAGAGTTCACGTAAGGCAAACAATCAAGAAGAAGGAGAGCTCGTGGACGGCATGAAAGTCGCCAAGAGACTTAAGCAAGAAAACATAACACCGGGACAGCTCACATATCAAATTTTAAGTGCGGGTAAGAAGTTCATTCCATCGTTCTATAGATCAGATTTAAATCATGAGCTGAAGAGAATCTGGGACTATCAGAAAGAGTTTTACCCAGAAGTTTTGACAGATCAACATTTTGAAAAATTAGAAGGAATTAACCAAAGCGCTACAAAAACCTATCTGAAAAAGGAAATGAATCTTGAGCGCGCAGAACCAAAAGGTAAGCGCGACGAAAAAAAGTTACAATCTTATGAGTGGCGCAATAGGGCAATTCAAGAAAAATTAAAAATAGAGGAGATTGCGTATAGCATAGCGGAAATCAACAACCAGATCTACCAGTCAAGTGGATATCTGGGAGCCATAAGCGATCGCAGTAAAGAGCTATACTTCAAAGATCTAACCGTAGGTCAGTTTCAGTATGACTTAATCAAAAAAGATAAACACGTCTCACTAAAAAATCAAGTTTTCTACCGTCAGGATTACTTGGACGAGTTCAACGCTATATGGGAACAACAGTCACAGCATTATCCAGAACTCAATAATGAAGTACGTAAAGAATTACGCGATATTACCATTTTCTATCAGCGCAAATTAAAGTCTCAAAAAGGACTCATCAATTTATGCGAGTTTGAGAACCATACCATCACGGTAACAGTAGATGGTAAGCCTACTGAAAAAACAATAGGTTCACGTGTCGCACCTAAGTCGTCGCCTGTTTTTCAAATTTTTAAAGTACTATCTAATATAAATGCTATTAGAGTTCAAAAAAATGATGCTTCTAAACAGGAATACATTATCGATGACGACGACCGTAGAGAATTATTTAATGACTTGAACTGGCGCGATTCTATGAGCGATAGTGAATTTTTGAAATGGCTGTTCAATGGAAAGGAAGAAAAAGCGGCAGACTACACAATAAAGTTTGGCAAGCTAGAAGGAAACAAAACTAATGCTGCTCTATTTAAGGCTTTTAAGAATATTGCTGAGCAGGAGGGGTATGATAAGATCAATTTTAAAAAGGAAAGAGCAAGTCTTATTCCTGATTTAGTAGCTTGTTTCAAGACCATAGGGATTAATCCAGAAGTTCTTGAGTTAAATTTAAAAACAACTACTCATGAACTTACGTTGCAACCTGCTTACCAGCTCTGGCACCTACTTTATTCCTATGAGGATGATAACTCTACCACAGGGGTAGAGTCTTTAAAAAAGGCTCTATCCAAATTCGGTTTTAAGGAGGAGCACATGCCTTACCTAACTAATATTACTTTCAAAGATGACTACGGTAATCTAAGTGCAAAGGCTATGCATAAGATAATCCCTTACTTACAGGACGGGCTAGTGTATAGCGAGGCAGCTGCAGCCGCGGGATACATTCACTCTAATTCACTTAGTGCGGAGGATCTTAAGAACAGAACTATCAAAGACAAGTTAGACCTACTTAAGAAAAACACATTACGCAATCCGGTGGTTGAGAAAATCCTTAATCAAATGATTAACGTGGTCAATGCAATTATAGACGATGAAGAACTAGGTCGTCCAGATGAAATAAGGGTAGAACTGGCTCGAGATCTTAAAAAGACAGCAGAACAGCGCAACGATACCGCAAAGTACATAAAGCGTGTAACCGCTTTGCATGAGGAGTATCGGGAGAAGATCAAAAGGGAATTCAACCTACCCTATGTGAGCAAAAAAGACCTCATTAAATATAAACTGTACCTAGAACTAAAATGCACGGGCTATAAAACGCTATACTCTGGCACCTACATTGAGCCATCAGAGCTGTTTAGCAGAAAATTTGATGTAGAACATATCATCCCACAATCTGTAAGGTTTGATGATTCGTTTTCTAACAAGACTTTGGAACTCGATACAATTAATAAGGAAAAAGGTAATGAAACCGCCATAGACTACTGTGAGCGCAAGGGCTGGAAAAAGCAGTTTGAAGAACGAGTGGAAACAGCATTTAAAGACAAGGACGGTATAAGCGGTAGCAAGAAGAATAAACTCTACCTAACTAAAGAACAGCTTAGTGATAAACCTATTTTCAGACACCTCAACAATACGGGATATATAACAAAAGCGGCATTGAAGATATTGTTTGATGTAGTGCGAACACCACCAGTAGCCACAAATGGTTCCATAACCGATAAATTAAGATCTGACTGGGAACTGATAGATGTGCTCAAAGAATTGAACTGGTGCAAATATGAAAAAATGGGCCTCACCTATCATGATATAAACAAGGAAGGTAAAAAATTGCCTAGAATACAAGACTGGACTAAACGTAACGACCACCGCCACCACGCCATGGATGCCATAGCGGTTGCATTTACGAGACCTGCATTCATTAATTATCTAAATAACAAGCACGCAAAATCTAGAGGTAACATAATTATAGATAATATAGAGAAGAAATATACCTACCGTGAGAAGACCGGCGGCAGAAAATTTGTCAAACCCTTCACAAACATAAGGCAGGAAGCTAAAAATTCGCTTGCAGACATTCTAGTAAGCTTCAAGTTAAAAAATAAGATAACTACTAGAAATTTAAACTATACCAAAAGAAAAGGAGGGCGCAATACACAAGAAACACTTACACCACGCGGGCAACTGCATGAGCAAACCGTTTACGGCTCCTCTCTGTCCAGAGTTACAAAAATGGATACTGTAAATAGTTCTTTTGATGAAGACAAGATAAAAACTGTAGCCAGTAAAGAGGTTAGAGAACTGTTGTTGTCACGCTTTCGCGAAAGCGGAAACGACTCAAAAAAAGCGTTTACGGGAAAGAACAGTCTAACCAAAAATCCATTATTGCTTAAAGACGGAACAGAAGTAAATGGAAAGGTAGAGAGAGCCTGGTTTGAAACGATCTATACCATAAGAAAGCCTGTTGATCCTGATCTAAATGTAGATAAGGTAATTGATGATAAAGTGCGAGCCGTTCTACAATCCAGACTTTTGAAATTTAATGGTCATAAGAAGAAGGCATTTGCAGATCTTGATGACAACCCTATCTTTTTAAACGAAGATGAAGGAATAAAAATAAAACGTGTTACCATAAAAGGTGCCAGTAATACTATTTCTGTTCACGAAGCCAAAGATTTATTGGGAAACTATATAACTGACAATAAGGGAAACAAACAACCATCAAGTTTCGTAAGCCAAGGAAACAACTACGCCATCGCAATTTATGAAGATGAAAAGGGTAACCTACTTGAGGAAGTAATCTCATTCTTTGATGCAGTCACCAGACAGATAAACAAGCTTCCCATTGTGGAACCTGTAAATGAAAAAGGATATAAATTAAAGTTTACCATGAAACAGAACGAGATGTTTCTCATTCCCACTAGAGATTTTGATCCGAGTAACTATGATTTGCATGATGTTAAAAACAGTTCTTTAATTAGTGATAATTTATATAGAGTTCAAAAAATAACTTCAAAGGATTATTTTTTTAGGCATCATTTAGAAACTACATTAAATGATGACAAAACTGTTAAAGACCTACTCTATTATAGAATACGCAGTACTACCGATCTTAGAAGTTTTGTAAAGTTACGCTTGAACCATTTGGGTCAACTTGTACATATCGGGGAATATTAAGCTATGATCAAACGCACCCTTTTCTTCGGAAACCCTGCCTATCTCTCTACTAAAAATGAACAGTTGGTGGTTAGCTTTCGCGAAAGCGAGAATAAAGAAGAGAAATCCATTCCTATTGAGGATCTGGGTTACGTAGTGCTGGAGCATCCACAGATTACGATAACTAACGGATTGATTAGAAAGCTAGTGGACAATAAAACGGCTGTCATCACCTGCAATGCGCAGCATCTGCCCACTGGCTTTTTACAACCACTAGCAGGTCATAGCGAGCAGACAGAGCGTTACCGCCACCAGCTTAACGCCAGTGTACCATTGAAAAAAAACCTGTGGCAGCAGACGGTCAGTGCCAAAATCATGAATCAGGCATTGCATTTCCAGCGGCTGGGCAAGAACTCGCTACGACTTAAACGGTATGTAAAGGAAGTAAAGACTGCTGATCATGATAACCAGGAGGCATTGGCCGCGGCTTTCTATTTCCAGAACCTGTTTGATATTCCAGAATTCAGCCGTAATCAGAAAGGTATAGCACCTAATAATTTGCTGAATTATGGTTATGCTATTCTGCGTGCGGTCACGGCTAGGGCGCTGATTAGTTCAGGCCTATTGCCTAGTGTAGGTATATTCCACAGTAACAAGTACAATGCTTTTACCCTCGCAGATGATGTGATGGAACCTTACAGGCCTTATGTGGATAGTATCGTGCATTCCATTGTTTGGAGAGGTGAGGAACTGGATGAACTTACTACTGAATTGAAGAGTGAGCTACTGGTCATCCCCGCGGTAGATGTTTCCATAGATGGCAAGATGCGACCATTGATGAATGCTATGAGTAGTACAACTAACTCGCTCTGGGAATGTTTTGCTGGGCATAGCCGTAAGATTCTTTATCCTGAATTTGGTATGTAAAATGAATAGTAATGATCTCGCCTTTAGCTACTTTAAATCAATACCGCAGCATGTGGGTACTTGTATTTTTTGACTTACCTACAGAGACTCGCGTAGAGCGTAAGGCTGCCAGCGGTTTTAGAAAACGGTTACTGGACGATGGATTCAATATGTTTCAGTTTTCTATCTACCTGCGATTTTGCCCCAGTCGTGAGAACAGTGCGGTACATATAAAACGTACAAAGGCAAACCTGCCCAAAAAAGGAAAGGTCTGCATTATGCAGATTACCGATAAGCAATTTGGTATGATGGAGCTTTTTCATGGCAAGAAAGAGGTGGAAAAAGACACGGGGAACCAGCAGCTGGAGCTGTTTTAGAATCACCAAAATGTCAGTTCGAGCGACAGTCGAGAACGATTACCTACCTAAAAACCCAAATTCTAGCCGCCTCTATAAAATAAACATACCCAGCGTTTTGCGCCGGGTATGTTGTCAAAGATCACACAATCTTGGAATTTGAAAGCAATTCACAACGAGCTGGCACCGTAATCGTGTAAGCCCTGACGTTGTCAAAGATCACACAATCTTGGAATTTGAAAGCAATTCACAACGGCGATCCAGGTTACCATAATTGCGTATCGAGTTGTCAAAGATCACACAATCTTGGAATTTGAAAGCAATTCACAACCGGTGCAGCTGGTCATGAACTGTTACGCCTGTTGTCAAAGATCACACAATCTTGGAATTTGAAAGCAATTCACAACTATATCATAGGTGTATCAGTACTTGCTCTAGGTTGTCAAAGATCACACAATCTTGGAATTTGAAAGCAATTCACAACAGCAGATTAGAGCCAATGCAACTCGTATGGGTTGTCAAAGATCACACAATCTTGGAATTTGAAAGCAATTCACAACAGTACTTGCTTGACCTTAGCAGATGTTGTTTGGTTGTCAAAGATCACACAATCTTGGAATTTGAAAGCAATTCACAACCATAGTCGCTAATGCGTTTAAGTATTCATCGTGTTGTCAAAGATCACACAATCTTGGAATTTGAAAGCAATTCACAACCGGCTAATGACAGTAGGCATCCATTGACGTGCGTTGTCAAAGATCACACAATCTTGGAATTTGAAAGCAATTCACAACGCAGTCTGAGTACGTCTGACACGACTACGATGGTTGTCAAAGATCACACAATCTTGGAATTTGAAAGCAATTCACAACATACGGTATCGTGCATCATCGATCGCCTGTGGTTGTCAAAGATCACACAATCTTGGAATTTGAAAGCAATTCACAACGAACGAGTAGCAAATACTTAATGATAACATACGTTGTCAAAGATCACACAATCTTGGAATTTGAAAGCAATTCACAACGACATATGGTAAGCCTCATGTTCGAGAATGAGTTGTCAAAGATCACACAATCTTGGAATTTGAAAGCAATTCACAACACATAGATGACCGCTTTATCATTTGCCACTGTTGTCAAAGATCACACAATCTTGGAATTTGAAAGCAATTCACAACATACTGTATATTGATTTCTGTTTCTCATTGAGTTGTCAAAGATCACACAATCTTGGAATTTGAAAGCAATTCACAACACCATCAAATGCGCTTACGATACGTCCCGAGTTGTCAAAGATCACACAATCTTGGAATTTGAAAGCAATTCACAACCATCCTAGACAATAGCTTGGTCTGTATCTGGTTGTCAAAGATCACACAATCTTGGAATTTGAAAGCAATTCACAACCGGTTGTACGAGGGCAAACAACACTTCATAGTTGTCAAAGATCACACAATCTTGGAATTTGAAAGCAATTCACAACGTAGATACGACGTTAGTGCGCAAATGGTTGAGTTGTCAAAGATCACACAATCTTGGAATTTGAAAGCAATTCACAACTGCTTAATTCGGAGGTTCTTGCTTTCTTACGTTGTCAAAGATCACACAATCTTGGAATTTGAAAGCAATTCACAACAGGCTATCAATGTGGCCAACTCAAGAAAATGTTGTCAAAGATCACACAATCTTGGAATTTGAAAGCAATTCACAACAGAGTTAAACTCTTCGATGTATAAAAAACGGTTGTCAAAGATCACACAATCTTGGAATTTGAAAGCAATTCACAACCCTGAGCCTTCATAAGCAGTCCATCACGTGTTGTCAAAGATCACACAATCTTGGAATTTGAAAGCAATTCACAACGTGGACTGTGTCCGTTTGCCCCTTGCGATAGTTGTCAAAGATCACACAATCTTGGAATTTGAAAGCAATTCACAACATTAGCTACGAGAAGTAGTAAAAGACCTCAGGTTGTCAAAGATCACACAATCTTGGAATTTGAAAGCAATTCACAACGGCGTAGCGTGTCCGCCCTCGATCTCTTGTCGTTGTCAAAGATCACACAATCTTGGAATTTGAAAGCAATTCACAACCGCTGATCTTTGCGAGCTGGTTGCGCACGGTTGTCAAAGATCACACAATCTTGGAATTTGAAAGCAATTCACAACGACATCCACCGCTTTGATCTGGCAGAGCTTGTTGTCAAAGATCACACAATCTTGGAATTTGAAAGCAATTCACAACTGGCTCACTCGTAGTCTTGCTACAGCGCGTAGTTGTCAAAGATCACACAATCTTGGAATTTGAAAGCAATTCACAACTGGCGAGAGCTTGGCATGAATCGGCTGGGTTGTCAAAGATCACACAATCTTGGAATTTGAAAGCAATTCACAACCCTGAGCCATCTCTACGCAGTCCATCTACAGTTGTCAAAGATCACACAATCTTGGAATTTGAAAGCAATTCACAACCGGGATTGTCCACAGAATTGACCAATGCAGCTGTTGTCAAAGATCACACAATCTTGGAATTTGAAAGCAATTCACAACAATGGTCTGGTAGCAAGTACAAACTCGTGCGTTGTCAAAGATCACACAATCTTGGAATTTGAAAGCAATTCACAACGCGTGGCATACCTTCCTGTTCTCGGCTTCTGTTGTCAAAGATCACACAATCTTGGAATTTGAAAGCAATTCACAACCGCCACTTGCGATTCAATATCGATCGCGTGTGTTGTCAAAGATCACACAATCTTGGAATTTGAAAGCAATTCACAACCGGGACTGTCCACAGCTATTGAAATGCCAGCTGTTGTCAAAGATCACACAATCTTGGAATTTGAAAGCAATTCACAACATGGTTCGGTAGCTATGTACATAGCCGTCGTTGTCAAAGATCACACAATCTTGGAATTTGAAAGCAATTCACAACGCGTCGACATCGTTCATTGTTACGCAGGCTGGTGTTGTCAAAGATCACACAATCTTGGAATTTGAAAGCAATTCACAACCGCGCACTGGTGCGATTACGCATTGATGGTGTGTGTTGTCAAAGATCACACAATCTTGGAATTTGAAAGCAATTCACAACGCAGATGATGCGCTTCGCAGTGCAACATTCGTTGTCAAAGATCACACAATCTTGGAATTTGAAAGCAATTCACAACATAGCAATCGTAGCTCTTTACCGATACTTCAGGTTGTCAAAGATCACACAATCTTGGAATTTGAAAGCAATTCACAACAGACCAGTAGCTGGATAGGCGGTATGACGCCGTTGTCAAAGATCACACAATCTTGGAATTTGAAAGCAATTCACAACTACGGCACTGGATCATTGCTCAGTACGCGCATGTTGTCAAAGATCACACAATCTTGGAATTTGAAAGCAATTCACAACGTGTTATACCGCGCTGTCGACTTGCATGTCTGTGTTGTCAAAGATCACACAATCTTGGAATTTGAAAGCAATTCACAACCGCAAGCATCGACAGAGCTGAAATGCCTGGATGTTGTCAAAGATCACACAATCTTGGAATTTGAAAGCAATTCACAACGAAGGTGTGAAAGTACGCAGCTTGCAGAACTCGTTGTCAAAGATCACACAATCTTGGAATTTGAAAGCAATTCACAACGCCGTTCACCGTGTGCATGTAAACAAGACTTCGTTGTCAAAGATCACACAATCTTGGAATTTGAAAGCAATTCACAACCTAGCTTCGACCGATTCCGTCGAGTATCCATGCGTTGTCAAAGATCACACAATCTTGGAATTTGAAAGCAATTCACAACTCGGTACTGAATCACATTGCCAGCAGCTATCAGTTGTCAAAGATCACACAATCTTGGAATTTGAAAGCAATTCACAACACGGTATACCAGTAGCTGCAAAACTGTTTATGGTTGTCAAAGATCACACAATCTTGGAATTTGAAAGCAATTCACAACTGAGATCGAACGCATGATCTCTCGACTCAATGTTGTCAAAGATCACACAATCTTGGAATTTGAAAGCAATTCACAACGTGCAAGGCGTTGCGATGCATCGATCGGTATAGTTGTCAAAGATCACACAATCTTGGAATTTGAAAGCAATTCACAACTGAATGCGCAAACTGATATGGCACGATGATAGTTGTCAAAGATCACACAATCTTGGAATTTGAAAGCAATTCACAACGTGGTACCAGAGCGCAACATCGTCTGTAAGTTGTCAAAGATCACACAATCTTGGAATTTGAAAGCAATTCACAACATCTCGCTTTGCTGGATGACAGATGTGTGGGGTTGTCAAAGATCACACAATCTTGGAATTTGAAAGCAATTCACAACTGGCAGCACGGTAACCTGTATCGTAGATGCTATGTTGTCAAAGATCACACAATCTTGGAATTTGAAAGCAATTCACAACCCTTGAAGTGCGTGTGTCATTTGACCTAAGTTGTCAAAGATCACACAATCTTGGAATTTGAAAGCAATTCACAACCGCTTGCCTCACTCGCTGCCTTGAGCAGCCTGTTGTCAAAGATCACACAATCTTGGAATTTGAAAGCAATTCACAACTTACATTGAGCACTGCGCGTTCAGTAACGCGAGTTGTCAAAGATCACACAATCTTGGAATTTGAAAGCAATTCACAACTGTCGCTGCAAGCTGCTCATTTGCGTCCTTGGTTGTCAAAGATCACACAATCTTGGAATTTGAAAGCAATTCACAACACTCCCATTGCAATAAGATCCCTGTCTACCTGTTGTCAAAGATCACACAATCTTGGAATTTGAAAGCAATTCACAACTCGTAGGCGGCTATCGATTCTCGTAAGTATAGTTGTCAAAGATCACACAATCTTGGAATTTGAAAGCAATTCACAACCGTACTTGGCATCCGCATCCACCAGTCATTGGTTGTCAAAGATCACACAATCTTGGAATTTGAAAGCAATTCACAACGGCTGATTAGAGTTGCATTTTCTGAGCGGGAGTTGTCAAAGATCACACAATCTTGGAATTTGAAAGCAATTCACAACATAGCGGTATGCCCAGTCGACGCAGAGTCAGTTGTCAAAGATCACACAATCTTGGAATTTGAAAGCAATTCACAACTACACTAAATGACAGGAATGACTGCACATGGTTGTCAAAGATCACACAATCTCGGAATTTGAAAGCAATTCACAACCAATTAAATGCATGACGATTGTATGACAGGGTTGTCAAAGATCACACAATCTCGGAATTTGAAAGCAATTCACAACAACGAACTCGAGTTTAGTGACGATCTACATCTGGTTGTCAAAGATCACACAATCTCGGAATTTGAAAGCAATTCACAACACAAATATGGACTTCAAGCCATGGTCAACTCATGTTGTCAAAGATCACACAATCTCGGAATTTGAAAGCAATTCACAACTACCAGAACTGTGGACGTAACTGCCAGCGTTGTCAAAGATCACACAATCTCGGAATTTGAAAGCAATTCACAACACAATATGGTAACTTAAATAATCGGCTCATGTTGTCAAAGATCACACAATCTCGGAATTTGAAAGCAATTCACAACTGCAAATACGTCTGCACAATAAAAGCAAACAGGTTGTCAAAGATCACACAATCTCGGAATTTGAAAGCAATTCACAACCGACATGTGAGCGTATATGCAAGTTGTTGTCAAAGATCACACAATCTCGGAATTTGAAAGCAATTCACAACACCAAATTGAATTTAGTGAAGGCAATCTAGTTGTCAAAGATCACACAATCTCGGAATTTGAAAGCAATTCACAACTGCAAATGGCTGAACTCAAATATGCAGTAAGTGGGTTGTCAAAGATCACACAATCTCGGAATTTGAAAGCAATTCACAACAGGTGTTGAAAAAGTAATACCAGTTCTTATGTTGTCAAAGATCACACAATCTCGGAATTTGAAAGCAATTC
This sequence comes from uncultured Flavobacteriaceae bacterium, assembly GCA_963740155.1. Lineage (GTDB taxonomy): Bacteria > Bacteroidota > Bacteroidia > Flavobacteriales > Flavobacteriaceae > Nonlabens. The sequence goes on from CAVUDE010000007.1 coordinate 1,092,551, forward strand.
ACAACCCCGTGTGGCTTGCGCTTTTTGCCGTCCTTGTTGTCAAAGATCACACAATCTCGGAATTTGAAAGCAATTCACACAAACGAATGACCGTAAAAGCTCTAGTAGAGGTTTTACAATGAGGAGTGAGGTGGTGCGCTGGGATCTGAAAAGCAGTTGATATTTTGTTTCTGTTGTCAAATGCATTCCTCTCGCTTCGTTTTACTACGCTCGTCGGATGTAGTCCAATCCTGGAATTTGAAAGCAATTCACAACTGCCTCTGAGTGCTTGACTTTGCCCTTCTTATGCTGGTGCCAAAGCTTTTGTCTATTAGCTCGAGTGCGTATGTCAATCCCCTGTTTGCCATTGGAATGTTATTTGTATATTTGTATTCATCAAAGGGACGAGCCCGCAAGGCCCGTACCGCCACTAAGACCCCACGAGGGGTCTTTTTTATTCTAGTGTATCCTATAGATGTCATCCCCATCGTTGTCAAAGATCACACAATCTCGGAATTTGAAAGCAATTCACAACAAAACGCTGCGCGATAAGAAAGACAGCTTGGTTGTCAAAGATCACACAATCTCGGAATTTGAAAGCAATTCACACAAACGAATGACCGTAAAAGCTCTAGTAGAGGTTTTACAATGAGGAGTGAGGTGGTGCGCTGGGATCTGAAAAGCAGTTGATATTTTGTTTCTGTTGTCAAATGCATTCCTCTCGCTTCGTTTTACTACGCTCGTCGGATGTAGTCCAATCCTGGAATTTGAAAGCAATTCACAACTGCCTCTGAGTGCTTGACTTTGCCCTTCTTATGCTGGTGCCAAAGCTTTTGTCTATTAGCTCGAGTGCGTATGTCAATCCCCTGTTTGCCATTGGAATGTTATTTGTATATTTGTATTCACCAAAGGGACGAGCCCGCAAGTGCCGTACCGCCACTAAGACCCCACGAGGGGTCTTTTTTATTCTAGTGTATCCTATAGATGTCATCCCCATCGTTGTCAAAGATCACACAAACTTGGAATTTGAAAGCAATTCACAACTAGAAAGGCTGGTGCTGCTTATGCGCATCAGTTGTCAAAGATCACACAATCTTGGAATTTGAAAGCAATTCAAACAAACGAATGACCGTAAAAGCTCTAGTAGAGGTTTTACAATCCCATCACCTACGAGCTCTACGAGCGGATGATGTAGAGGTGGTGCGCTGGGATCTGAAAAGCAGTTGATATTTTTGTTTCTGTTGTCAAATGCATTCCTCTCGCTTCGTTTTACTACGCTCGTCGGATGCAGTCCAATCTCGGAATTTGAAAGCAATTCACAACGTAGATACTTACATAATCGAGGATTTGCTGGTTGTCAAAGATCACACAATCTTGGAATTTGAAAGCAATTTTTGATTTTTGATTATTATGATTTAATATAAATTGGGCAGCACGGCCAACTATTTACGAGGTATCTGATAGAATTATTTACACGTGTTGTGCTTTAAAAAAGTATAGGATCAATAATTCATAAAATTCCGTGTATATTTGTCCTCCTCAAAATTCCAATTTAAAACCAAGTTGAAGCAAAGTATCTGATAAATGTTTTATCGACTAAATTCACTTCGTTTGAGTTACCAAAGGGATAAGTAGGAAGCTTTTGATTTAAAATAGGTAAATAGTAATTTGTGGTCAGACGGGGCTTGACTCCTATTCGCTGCCACCCACGAAAAGGAGGGTCTCAAGCCCCTCCTTTTTATTACTTATTGACTTAGGCACTTAATCACTAAGGTTTTTTATAAGGCAGGGTTCATGCGTCACCATGCGCTCCAGCAGGTTGTCGAATATTTCATTTTTCATGAACGAGCGGTTGAATCGATATGTGTATTCAATCAGGTAATCCTGCAGGTCCGTCACATGGTGGTGCATCCCGCGCAGCCAGGACTTTAGGTTCATCACCACCCTGTGCAGTTCCGGGAAGTTGCCACCCTTTTCCCCCGACAGGATGTGCTCCATGTTTTCAAACTCGGTCTTTAGGGGCTTGTAGCCAGACCATCCATCTGCCTACCATGGCATCCCTGTCGACGTGGTCGCACATGAAACCGCCCAGTGAGGCGGCATCCGCCCTGTCTATGACCCGCGTGTAGAGCCTGCTCACGCCCTTGACCTTCTTCTCCATGGCTACCGCAACGAGCTTCTTCTTGATGTTCTGGCGGCACTTCGGTGCCACTCTCCTGTCCGCCCACCACGAACTCGTCAACCTCCACGTTTCCCTCCAGCGGGTGTTTCCCGGAGCTCCCCATGGCCTTCATGACCTTGCGCTTGAAGGCCCAGCAGGTCTTCTGCCTGAGTCCAAGCTTGCGTGAGAGCTCGGTGGAGGTGATGCCCTTCTTGTTGGTGCTGACGAAGTAGACTATGTAGAAGGCCTTCAGAAGGTCGAAGCGTACCCTGTGGAAGAGGGTGTTTGCCGTTGGGCTCTCGACATACCTGCAGGAGGTGCACTGCCTGGAATACGCGGCCTTTCCGTCACAGTAGTTCCCGTGGCCACATTTCTTGCAGCTATAGCCGTCACGCCACTTGATCTCCGCCAGATATGCCATGCAGGTCACGGAATCGCTAAACTTCTGCTGGAATTCCATAATGGTTAGGGACTTGAACCTTTGCTCCATGATATAATTGTTTGATACCCCTAATTTACTGGATAAATTGATATTAAACAAATGCCTAAGTCAAATTACTTATTTAAGAAAGATTTACAGCGAGCTAAATCCCATATCGCAATCCAAGCATTCAAATTCCAATTCGAACTAGAGGACATTTACCAATCAATGTACAGCGTCACTAAGATTTAACCTCATCCCATTTTATATTACATCACTACGTTTCATTCAGAAACTGCCAATTGTCGTTTTAGTGAAATGTTTTTTGAATTGCTAAAGTTCGTTTTAGAAAAAAATCAATCAAAGAATTGATTTTATTATCTTTATAAATAAAATCATTATGCAGCTTACTATATCAGGAAATGACAGAAAAAGCCTCAAACTGATCAGGGAGCTTGCCGAAAAGCTCGGTTTGCATGTGGATAGGCGACATTCAGATAATTCCGCTACCGATACTAAGGAAAATAATTCGACCAATTCGCAGAAGCTCATTGAACTGATGGAAGAAATCTCTGCAGACGGTGGTATTCATAGTATTAAAGACCCCATTACCTGGCAGAAAGAAATTAGAAAAGACAAACCATTATATGGACGAGACTAAAACCGTTTTGCTGGATAGTAATATTATTATCTATTCTGGTGTAAAAGAGAATGCCATGTTCAACTCATAAGTGCAACAGGCCAAGTTGATTTTAATTTATCTATTGGGCTAATGTAGCCAAACTTTCTAATTCTTCTTGAGTTTATATACTGTTGGATTTGTTTAATTTCCTTTTCCGACACATTCCTTAAGTCCGTTCCCTTTGGAAGCCACCTTCTTATCACGCCTATCCGGTTCTCCACCGTTCCCTTGTCCTGTGATGTGTATGGTCTTGTGAAAAATGTTTTTACCCCATGTTTGTCAGCGATGTCCTGGTGTCTTGAGAACTCTTTTCCGTTATCAAAGGTCATCGTTTTTATCCAACTGCTGCCGATCCTATCTATTCTTTCTGATATTACCTGTTCAACGCGACCTGCATCCTTGCCATCCAGCTTATCCATCGTGGTTATGAGCGTCGCACGATCCACCATGACCAATAGTGCCGATTTATGATCCTTCCCCATCATCAGGTCAACCTCTATGTCGCCCAGACGAGTCCTGTGGTCAACGATTTTTGGACGTTCCTCGATGGATGTCCTGTTCTTGATGGCGCCTCTGGGATATATTCTTGCCGGTTTCCTCGCCTGGCTTGGCGCCGGCCGTGTCTGAGGTAGCGATAAAGAGTCCCTATAGGGTCGGTCGGGGCTCTGCCGCGCAGCTTGCTTGTCCATATCCACTGATAGATCCATTCCGCGCTGACGCCCTTGATACCCAACTCATCCCATTCCACGGCAATCAGTTCGGGACTGAGTCGCTCATTACGAAGCCAGGACGCAGCCTGATGGCTCTTTACGGGTCGTCGGTAAAACGGATAGGCCTTGTTCTTACCGGAGTGGCGTTGGGATGTCTTTGCGCACGAGCAAGCCGGAACCGAGATAACGGTTTGACGTATGAAAAGAAAAATAAAGTTCATCGATGAGCTCCGGCATGACTTCCGCGACTACCAATATTGCGCTTCAGCTCACGGCTGATTGTTGAGCGGTGTACACCAAGTATCTTGGCGATTTCTGATTGGTTGTGGCCTGCCTTGAGCAGGGCCTCGATTTGGTACCTTTGCGCAGGTACGAGCTGTTTATATTTTTTCACAGACACAATTTAAGCACTTGGCCAATCCCTAGGGGCTAGCCCCTAGGGATTTTTTATGTGTTGCACTTATCAGTTGAGCTAAGAAATCAACAGCTTCGTAAATGATTTAATTCTAAAGAAATTTATGTTTCTAGCATCAGCCGCCTGGAGGTTTTAGGATTTCATAAACTAATCGACAGAGACCGCTTTTACTTTATGCAATTTTTCGACAGTCACAAGAATGTGCTATCGACCTAGATATTATTAAAATGGCCATCCAAATGAGAAGTGAAAATCGATGAGCTTAGGCGACAGCATCATTGCGGCCACAGCGATTATTCATTATCTACCACTGGCAACAGCAAATACAAAAGATTTCATGCATATTGAAAATCTAGAAATTATAAATCCCATCAACAATCATTTATAGTAAAGTGCGGTTCTAGCTTCCCTCACGGAAGTAAAAACCGTTATAAAAAGTAGTTTCCAGCATTAGCCCGATATAATGCACTCAATCCTGAAGTATCCATCCTGTCTAAAACCTGCACCCCGCTAATTAGTAGCGATCTTAGACCTCTCCAAGCTTATGATCTAACCCTCAAAACCTCTCCCCACGATCCTTTAAAGCCTGAGCGTATTTGAGGGATTCATCAAATTGCTTGCCCATATACTTTTTGTTCTTTACCACATTGATAAACCCGCCAAATCCGCGTTTGATCGCCTTTTTAAAGGTTAGGATATGGCGGTATTCTTCCACCTGTTCTGGTGTGTGGTGCTTGATATTGAAGTAACTGATCGTAGGGCTGGGGACTGGTAAAACGTCAACTACCGGTCTGTCGAGTTCCCAGGGCTGTTTCTTGCGCTCTTTCCCCTTGACTTTACTTTGCTCACCCCAGAATCTATAACCGCCCTTAGGTGGTTTTAGGTGTAGGTTGACCGAGAACGGATTGTACAGCACCGCGCCACCCGCTTTTACCAGTCTGATCCCGTAATCGCTGTCCTCGCCATAACCACCGTCAAAGTTGATATCGTTAAATCCTATTTTATCGATCCAGCTGTGGCGCACGCAGGAATTGGCGTTATTAAAACTTTGGCTTACACCCGTTCTAAATCTATCTGGAGTCAGCTGGGCTTTTTTTCTTGCAAGGTCTTTCAGGTCTTGCTCTGGGTGATCTGCCATGATATCTAGGCCGTTACATGCATCAGCGTTATAGGTCTGTAGGAATCGTATGTGATTTTCTACAAATTCTGGCTCTAATCGTATATCATCATCACCAAAAATCACAAACTCCCCCGTAGCAATCTCAAGCGCCTCGTTGCGCGCCGCGCAACTACCTTTGGTTGTTTGCTGTTTTGCAATCAGCTTGAATGGTGCCTCCATCGCGTTGAAGTCCACGGTGTGGTCTTCCGGCGGGGTGGCATCTACGAGAATTACTTCGGTAGGATGGTAGGTCTGCGCCTTAAGGTCATTGATCAGGGTCACGCACATTTCGTGGCGCATCATCGTCGGGATGACATAAGTTACCTTGGGCTTGCCCTCAATTTCCTGCAGATCTCGTGGTGGGACGATTTCACTCAATATATCATACCGCTCTACCTCAATCGATCTAAATTTATTCAACAAAGTAATCCATCTGGCCGCACCCTGTCTATAGATCATATAGTAGGCGTGGGCAGGCTTGAAGTATTTTTTAAAAAAGTAGTACGTGTCGTCTTTTCCTATGCTGGGATCCAGCTTTTTTGAGTCAAACAACCCACTCACGTGTAGGACAGTTGCTCCTGCATATCGCAGCATGCGGTAGGCAAAATCCATTCCCACAAAGGCATGGCTCTTGTAATTTGTATCCAGACCGTGTGATCTCTTCCACACGTGCTCGCGCACCACAAAATCGTCAGGCGACATGCGCCAGCTGATTACCTGGTCGTTCCCTGAAAAATCATTGATATACCACCAGAATGTCGCTGCCTGGTATTTGAGTTCTGGAAAGGCATCTGCAAGTCCCTGATCCAGACCGCTGTGCCATATGTCACCAGGTCCATCTGCCAGTTCATCCAGTTTTCCTAGGTCAGGATTACCTTTGTATAATAGGACTTTGCCGCTACTGGTAGTATGTGATTTCATAGAGTTTTATAAGCTGCTGGATTGCACCCGCGCAGGTGCCGCAAAACTACCATTATATAAGAAGTCCTACAAGATCGGTGATGCATCGCACCGCATTGTTGCGCAAAAAAGTTTTCACGGGTGTTGTATGCTAGTAAAGCGTATTTTAGCTGGATGCATCCTCAAAATATCCATGCCCACCGCTATGACCTGGAAAGTCTGTCGCAGGTACACCCGCCGCTTTCAGAATTCATTTTAAATACAGGTGAGACTGAACATTCAATCGACTTCTCAAGCAGGGATGCCGTTCTAGCCCTTAATGTTGCGCTGCTTAAAAAGCACTACAACGTTGAGGAGTTCAATCTACCTGAAAATGCGCTCATACCACCCATTCCCAGTAGGGCAGATTATCTTTTTCACCTAAGGGATCACCTACCTGAAAAGACTCTACAGGGAATGGATGTAGGCTGTGGCGCCAGCGCGGTCTATTGCATCCTGGCAACCACGATTCTGGATTGCCACATGGTGGGAACAGATATTTCTGAGCAGAGTGTCCAGTATGCTATGGATAACACGGCTGCCTATGATGCGATAGAAATACGCCACCAGCAGGACAGGGGATCGATTTTAAGGCACGTGATAAAAGAGGGTGAACATTTTGACTTTACGGTTTGCAATCCGCCGTTTTATACCAGCCAGCAGGAGGCAGATAAAGCAAGTCGTAAAAAGTCGCTCAACCTGGGAACCGGCACGTCACGCAACTTTGCGGGCGCAGATCACGAGCTGTGGTGCAATGGTGGCGAGGCGCTTTTTGTGAAACGCATGATCAAGGAATCCGCTAGCTATGGCAAACAGGTAGGCGTGTTCACATCCCTTATCTCACGCAAGGAAAACCTCACCAAATTAGTCAAACTCACAAAACGCGTAGGTGCAGTTGAAAAGGTAGTGGAGATGCAATCTGGCAACAAGATCTCACACTTGCTCATGTGGAAATTTGCAGGGGGATTTTAGTGAGTCCGCTTTCGCGAAAGCGGAATAACAACCATCACCATCAATCATAACTGTCATTTAAAAGTGGTAATTGAGTCGAGCAACCTGCCAGTAGAAAATCAGTGTACAGACAGCCTTTCATATTCAGTAAATTTGTCTTTTTCACACAGCATGGACGATAAGAATATCCAGAACCTGCGCGAGGCGTTAAAAGTCTCGCCAGACAATATACCGCTGCGACTGCACCTGGCAGATAGCTTGCGCATGTCCAATAGGCTGGAAGAGGCAGAGGACGAGTATGAGATCATCCTCCAGTACCGCAGCGAGCCCAAAGCACAGCTGGGACTGGCGCTTATCTCCTATAAACAGGCAAATTATTCCAAGGCCATCGTGATCCTGGAAAGCCTGATCAACCAGGGGAGCGAGGATCTGGATACGCATCTTTTTTATGTGAGGTCATTATCGCGATCTGGCGACCAGTCACAGGCGGTAGAGGCCTATCAGGATTTGTTGCGCCATTACCCAGACTTTGCAGATCCAGAGCTGGACAAGCAGTTGAGAATGGCTCATGCAGAGGGTGATGCCTATGACCCAGACGATGATTATGAGGATGACGATGAGTTCTTTGACGACCTGCCAGAGTCTAATGTGTTTATTGAGAAGCCAGAAATCAATTTTGGCCACGTGGGTGGGATGGACAATATAAAGCGTGAGGTGGATCTCAAGATCGTCCAGCCGCTGCTGCATCCAGAAATCTACAAAGCCTATGGCAAGAAGATAGGTGGCGGGATATTGCTCTACGGCCCGCCGGGCTGTGGGAAAACCTACATTGCAAAGGCTACCGCAGGCCAGATCAACGCAAAATTTATTGCGCTAAACCTGAACGATATACTCGACATGTGGATAGGCAATTCTGAAAAGAACCTGCACCACATATTTGAAGTAGCGCGCGAGAATACACCATGCGTTTTATTTATTGACGAGATTGATGCGCTGGGTGCAAGTCGCAGCGATATGAAGCAGAGTGCCGGTAAGAACCTGATCAATCAGTTCCTGCAGGAGCTGGACGGGATGACAAACGACAACGAGGGATTGCTAATCCTGGGAGCGACTAATATGCCATGGCATCTGGATACCGCGTTCAGGCGACCTGGACGGTTTGATCGGATACTTTTTGTCCCGCCACCAGACCAGCCAGCGCGCAAGGCCATCTATGACTTAAAGCTCAATGGTAAGCCGGTGGATAGCGTGGATACAAACAAACTAGCTGCCAAAAGCCCAGAATACAGCGGCGCAGATATTGAGGCCGTTATCGATATCGCCATAGAGAACAAACTGGAGGAAGCCATCAAACTGGGCGTGCCACAGCCGTTGTCCACCAAGGATTTGTTGCGCGCGCTCAAGAAACACTCGCCCAGTACAAAGGAGTGGTTTGTCACGGCCAGAAATTTTGCGCTCTATGCAAATGAATCGGGATTATATGACGATATCCTATCTTACCTGAAGATCAAAAAGTAGTGGAAGAAGTCCTTTACGACCGTGCGCTGGTGCTCTACCAGCAGAGCCGCTACCAGCAGGCAGAGGAATTGTTGCGCCAGGCACTCACGCAATCGCCCAACAGTATTTCCTGTTTGCACCTGCTGGCAGAAGTACTGATCCAGCGCGATCAACCTGCCGAGGCCAGACAGATCATCGACGTCGCTATAGGAATGGCACCGGCAAACGACGTGCTTTATGCGACCAAAGCACGCATCATGATCGACGTCCAGCGCTATGATGATGCAGAGCGGCTACTCAGGGAGGCCATTAATCTGAATCCCGGCAGTGCAGATCATTTTGCGATGCTGGGACATATTACGCTTTCGCGAAAGCGGTACAACGAGGCAGAACAGCTGGCAGATAAGGCACTGGGATTAGATCCAGAGAATACGCTGGCCCTGAATACCAAAGCCACCGCCCAGCTCAAACAAAACCGCAAAGTAGAAAGCGAGGAAACGCTGAGAGGCGCGCTGGGTCAGAATCCAGAAGATAGCTACACCTATGCCACCTACGGCTGGAATCAGCTGGAACAGGGGGATCATACAAAGGCACTGGAATTTTTACAGCAATCGCTGCGCTATAATCCTAATAATCCGTACGCGCAAAGTGGGATGATGCAGGCGTTGCAGGCGAGGTATTTTTTCTATAGGTGGTTTTTGAGATACCAGTTTTGGCTGGGGAATATGGGCGCAAAATACCAGTGGGGATTCATTATAGGATTTTATGTGCTCACGCGCATCTTAGACTGGGCATCCCGTGCCGTACCGTCACTGGAACCTATTTTATTTCCCATCGTGATCCTGCTCGCGCTGGTAGCCTTGAGCACATGGATCGTAGGCCCGCTGTCACAGCTATTGTTCAGAACAAATAAATATGCAAAGTTTCTGCTGAGCAAAAAGGAGAAGCGCGCCACGGTATTTACCGCTATCTGGCTCTCTGTTTGCCTGGCTGGTATAGCGGTGGTATTAATTACCGGCGATTTAAGATTCATCAGCATGGCGGTTGTGGGACTGGTACTGATGATCCCATGGAGCATGATCTATATGCCCACAAAACCAAAACTGATGATGCCACTAGCCGCGGGAGTCATGACCATGGTAGGCTTTATCGCCATCTACCAGACTTTTAAAACGGGGAAGCTCGACAATAGTTTTGGCGTATCGTTTTTAGTCTGTTTCTTTTTATTCCAGTGGTTTGCAAATGCTGTAGCGATCCGGCGGGATAATATTTAGAGCTGATTTAATGTCTGGTTGTCTGGTTGTCTGGTTGGTTTTGGTCGTTTGCTGTTTCGGTTTTTTTTGTTTTGCCGTTAGCCGTTAGCTGTTAGCTATTAGGAATTAAGTTGTCTTTTGATTGTCTGAGTACAACTTATAAAGTTCCCGATAAAGTGTAGAGGCTTTCGAGCGATGATAGCTGGTTGCTTTGAGATTTGGAGCTTGAGATTTCGGATTTGTTCATACAACGCCCTTTGAGAGCCTTAGGGCTTTACCATGAAACTTAAGAAAAAACCTCAAAACACCTACACATAGACTTTTTGAGATTTGGAGCTTGAGGTTTGAAATTTCAAAGCAGACATTGAGTTTCTCAAATCGCATATTAACCTCAAGCCTACCAGACCAAATAATACTATTTACCGATTAATATTTCGCATAAATGACGCTTTCTAAGCTCTCACTCTTTGTTGAAAAATCTTTCCGTAGCTACGGCTATGCAATAATTTTTCGCCTCAATTGAGAACTGATAAATCAAAATTTATATACGAAATATCAGTCAGCAAATAGTATAACTACCAAACAATCTAACTTCTACATCCACTTCCTATGATCCACCAGCACCTGATTGTTTACGGAATTATAAAAACTTTCCACGTCGCTTTGATTTAAATAGCGCAGCCCGCGGGAACCTGCGGCCGTATGGATCTTGATATGGTTTTCCTTGCGTCGTTTTAAGAATATGCTGCGCCAGCGTTCTACTGCCTGGGTTTTGAAAACAGGTGTTATGATCTCGGTAGGGAAGAGCCAGCCTTTCTTAAAACTGATAAAGTCAGCATCGCGGCCTATCCAGCTGTTTTTCCCATATTGATACGCAAAGAAGACATTTAAAGCCCATACCAAAACAATCAATAACAACGGCCAGTACAATTCCATATACACAAAAAACAAAGCTGCTGGCACGGCAATAATTCCCACCATGTATAATCTTAGCCGCGCATATGACCACGGGTGGGCGTCGTATTTGGTTTCTGGTGCGGTTTCTGGCTGGTCAAAAAGAATCTGGTGTAGCTCTCTCCTATGTTCTGGCGTACAAGCTGGAATTGAGATGCCTGCCTTGCCATTACCATCACTTTGCGCCTGGTAGATAGCCGCGGTTTTAAAGCCCAGCAGCTTGCGCAGTGGGTTTGAATGAAACTGCAAGACCTGTACTTTTTGCAGTGGGATTTTTATTTCCTTGCGATTGAGCAATCCCATGGTGACTTCCAGATAGTCATCTTTTTGTACCATTTTAAATCCCCAGTATGCATTGATCGCGATGACCAGACTCACCAGCACAGAGGCAATCATAAAACCTATCAGGCTCACGACCACAATTCCCATCGTGGCAGATGCAATGGTGTTTTCCCAGCTGTATCCCTCTATCAAATCACCAAAAATGTCCTGAATCATATCCTGAAACTGGTAGTAGAATCCTATCATCAGCCCCACTGCCGCGCCACCGCTCTTCAAATGGTTCTGTGTGATTCCCACCCTGAAAAGATCTGCAATGCCCAGATTCATGATCACGCGCCCAGTGTCTTCGGTTAATTGTGCGTTAGGATCGGCATCAGGATCTGTAAGTGATGGATCCAGGCTGGAATCAGCTGTGGTGGCATCTACGGCTCTGTCGCTTTTTAGCGCGCGACTGCGTTTGTTGAGTTCGTTTTTCAGGGCGGTTGCGACGTCGCGTTCCAGTCCAGGTATGGCGAGTTCCTTGGCTTTTGACCCAGCCGTTTCTACCTCCAGCGCAACGATGCTCAGGAAACGCTGGACAACATTCTGGTCGATATTGATATTCTGGATACGCTCCAGCGGGATGGCTTTGCGCTCCTTGTTTAAAAACCCGCGCTGTATGATTAGCTCATCGCCCTCTATATGGAACTTTAGATACAAATACTGGAGAACCGGCGATACAAAAGATCCTATAATCAGGAGCAATGTTGTTCCTAGACCGAACCATATTGCGTATTCCGATTCACTGCTCTGGCTCTTATAAACCATGTAGAGAATAAAAAAGAAGATTCCCTTGATGCCTTTCAGAACATAGATAAAAATACTCTTGATGCTCTGCCGTTGCGGGATGGACCAGTCATACATGGGCAGCAACCTTTGCGGCGATAAATTCTTTGAGCCGTTCTGCATCTTCTGGATCCAGGCCAGATATATTCAGGTCGCTGGTTGAGCCGCCTGCGGTATAGATCTCCAGTTCCTTGAGCTGGAATAATCGATCGATAGGCCCATGATTGACCTCTGTATGCTGGATGCGATTAAAGGGCACGGTGATCTGGTGGTGGAAAAGCCAGCCACGCCTGTAGGTAATATCCTGCTCGCGCAATACATAACCACGCACAAAATATTCCTTGTAGGAGACAAATAGGGTCGCCAGAAAGAGTACGACAATCGCGATGCCCGCTATACCTGCAATCCAGGCCTCATCAACTGTAAAATAGAGCACACCCACACCTATAAAAAGGGGGATGAAATAAAGCAGTTTAGCGAGAAGTTTCTTGTTGAGAAATCTACGCGGGTGTTTCTGGAAGTCTGCCTGCTCTACGGTGGGCAGTTCAGCACCCAGAATCTGATCATTAGTAAGGGTTGTGTCCATGGTATTTCAAATATAGTGTAGAGAATTCCGCTTTCGCGAAAGCGGGATACATACAGCACGCTCAATTTATAAATCCTCCATGCAAACTTGAATCAACCCGACATTTCACGCCTAGATTCTTAAAAATATCTTAATGTCGGGTTTGTTCTTTGCGTCACTGGATAGTTTTAAATAGTTACTTTTAATCATGGTCTACGAACTTTAGCTCTATCTCATTGAAAACAATTGGTTTCGCACTTTTTCTATTATTATCCCAGAATAAGACTTCTGATAAAACAACACCATCTTCTTTAGATGCTGTTACTGATTTGACTTGCACATTTTCTTATACAGATTTCCAGATAGAACGTGTGAATGATGAAAACACCATTAAAATCGCGCATCTACAGCTCAAGACCACTCACGTCGATCTTGCATCACTTTCATATTCACTGATAGATGGTGAGCATATCGTAAAGTCTCACAGAACTAAACGGTCATTTAGGTTTTCTGATATAGAACGCTCTGGCAGTACGATTGAATTCACCTATGAAATGGGTCAAGACAATAAATTTAGCCTGGACTTATATGGAACAATCCAAGTCTATGACAAATCTATAGTGGCCATGACAGATAGAGATTTGATCTTTAAGCATTTGCTACAATTGTCCATAGACCACGCAATGATTTTACTATCTAAAGGTGACAGAGGCTGTTTGAATGATTCTTTTAAAGGCTGTGGCGAGAACTCAGGAATTGTAATAAGTCACAATTTCTTAAGCGCCGATTGCGGTTATACCTGTCCCTGAACTCAATGACATGCATTCATTGAAAGCTGGTTGAATCTGAAGGCAGTTTTTACGATACAATCACGATTGTACCATAAAAGGAAAAATATACCATAGTACGTGACTTACATATAAAACGATGCGTACACAACAGGGCTACATTTGTACCATCAAATTTAAAAGCAATTAGTCATGAAAAAGTTTACCATCATATTCGCAATTATTTTTAGTTTCACTTTTGCTGCTGCTCAGACCTACAATGATAATCTGGATGCGGTCTATCTCAATTCTGGATTATCAGAAGAAGTTGAGATTAATGATTTCTTATCAGAAAATGATAAGATCCTACGCACCCCGCATTTTAACATTCGCCTAGCGATCAAACAAGCAAAACAGGAAGAATCTATTATTTATTACGAGTCAAACCTGCACTCTCTGCAACTTGAAAAAGTTACCTACTTCAAACTGCTCAGAAAAGCTGCAAACCGCTCTGAAGACGTGACCAGTTTTTATGACCAGTTCACAAGCTATTTTCCAGAACTTCAAAATACGCTACTGCTGGGGGATTCCTTATCTGAACTCTACAAAACCGTGAGAAAGGATACTTTTAATGGCAGGCTGGATGCGCTGCCCAGCGTCTTATAAAATTACTCGTTTAACAATCACAAGCTCCTGTTATTGCAGGGGCTTTTTTATATAGCTTATCTTGCTATAGAAAATCTAGCCGCATGATCTCAGACAATACAGACCGCAACCGTTTTGAAATGCAGATAGGAGAGCAGGTTGCCTACATAGATTATATTCTAGCTAAAGGCAATATCTATCTCACCCATACAGAGGTGCCGCAAGGTCTCGAGGGAAACGGCTACGGCAAGAGTCTAGTAATGCAGACACTGCATGAGGTGGATAAGCGCGATCTGGTTTTGGTACCGCTTTGCCCATTTGTGGCGGCCTACATAAAACGCAACCCAGAGTGGCGCCGTCTAGTCTATAGGGGAACGGATCTCGTGTAAATCTCAAATCATTTAAGATGAAAAAATTTCTATACATACTGGTCGTGATCCTATTGATTAGTGCCTGTAGCCAGCCTACGGAAGAAAAATCGAATCAAGACCTGACCGATCAACAAGCCGTGGAGCAGGTGGAGCAGTTGGTTCAGGAAGTTTTTGACAGCATATGGAGTGCGATGGACACCAGCGCCGTACGCAAATACCACACGGCAGATTTCCTACTTCTGGAACATGGCGAGGTCTGGAACAATGACACCATCATAGATTGGGCAAATCAGGCAAGGAAGAATAACCAAGGTACCACCAGGATTAATGAATTCCAGCGCATAGATTATAAACGCAACCAGGATAAATTATGGCTGGCTTATCATAATTATGCGACCATAAAATTTGATACTGTCCAGCGTGATTATGAATGGCTTGAAAGTGTGGTGGCGGTAAGAAAAGACAGTTTGTGGAAACTGGAACTGATGCACTCCACACGTGTTAACAGAAACTGAAACAACAGCAATGTCAATGCCTACAACGCCTTGCCGTGTAAATGTCGGGTAAAAGCCGCCTGAAAAACCACTAATTTTTGGATCATGGAAACTAATCTTGTGTCACAATTTATCGCCATGAGACAACCAGAACTAGGAAAGGTAATCGCAAGATTGCGCAAGCAAAAGGGACTCACGCAGGAAGAACTCGTTGACCTGTGTAATATCAATGTTCGCACCATCCAGCGTATAGAAGCTGGCGAAGTGAATCCTCGCAGCTATACGATTAAAAATATCATTGAAGCGCTGGATGCCGACGAGGAGTTTGTAAAGTCTAGTAGCATTGAACTGCCCCACGATAGTTTTTCTGAAGAAGAAGTTTCAAATGAATATCACGATACAGAGAACAATGCTGATGCTGCAGCAAGCTCTTCCCATAAAGCAGATACTGTCAAAGAATCAGAGTTCTTTAAAGTTCTGAATCGCGATAAAGTAAAATCCAGTTTCATTTGCGGGATCATTTATCTCGCTCTTTCCATACCGCAGGCATTTATGTCCATCGCCAGAGGATTTGACGCGTTAGATGCAGACTCGATCATCTTTTATCTTCCCATGCATATTGCAGGTTATGTATTGTTTGTTTTTTTCTTGAGAGGATTGATTGAAATCGCTGATTTTAAAAATCTGACAACTCTTAGCCAAGCGACCAGTTTATTTCAATATCTATGGGCAATCATCGTTTTGTTTGATCTAATTTCCTATATGATATCTGGCTTAGACGGAATAGGCACAATCCTAATAACTATTGTTTATATACTACTGTACGTGGCTCTAATGGCCTACTTTTATTATCACCTGTATAATCAGGGTAGCCAGATCGCGGCAGAGGCAAAGTATGCCGGTATCGCTGGGCTAGTTGCAGTCATAATGTTTGCAACTTTAATTCTGTCGCCGTTTGCAGGAATAGCCATGATCGTGGCAGAAATTTTCCTACTGATAACTTTACACAAATACTCGCAACCAGCATTTACGGGTTCTGAATCACAGCAAGCATATTCCACAACATAAAAAAAGCCTGCGATAAATTCTATCGCAGGCTTTTTAGATAAACATAAGTTCTTGTTACTCGTTCTCGCTGGAAGAACTTGACCCGCCCATCTTTTTCATTTCCAGTTGGTTTGAAAAATCGATGGTTCTGATAGGGAATGGAATGTTGATTCCCTCCTTATCAAATGCCTGCTTGATAGCGATAATCGCCTTACTGGTGTTGATCAGTTTTTGCAAGCCATTTTCTACCGGGTAGTAGAAACGCAATAAGAAATTGATGCTACTATCGCCAAATTCGCGGTAGTAGAATTCAACGTCATCCGGCGTGTCAATTTCGTCAAAGTTATCTACGATGGATTGCTTGGCCACTTTTTGGACATGTATCAGGTCATCCTCATAACCCACACCACAGTTAATGATCACACGCATTGTTTTAGTCAGTCCAAAGTTCTTTAGCGGGTTCTCGATAATGGATTTATTGGGTATCATCACCAGGTTGTTATCTGCCTCTTTCAGCACAAATTTGTTGAGGTCTATGTTCATCACCTCGCCCTCATAACCATTAGTCTGCACCCAGTCTCCCACGCGTACCAGTTTTCTAAAGCTCAGGTGGATACCACTCATCACATTAGATAGCGTACCCTGTAGCGCAAGACCTATAACCAGTCCTGAGACACCCGCACCGGCGATGATCGCCTGCACCGTATCATTGAGTTCCATTACGTTAAGCGCGATAAATATCCCGCCTATTATAACGATGACCGCGGCAAACTTCCCTATCAGGCGGCGCACGCTGGTCTGCTCGACCTTGGTGGCCAGTAGTTTCTGGATACCGCTATTGACAAATCTGGAGATGATAAATGCTAGGATAATGACGACAACAGCAACAGCAATATTGGGCAGGTGCTTGATCAGCGATTCATACCAGGATTCCAGCTGGCCAGTAATCATTCCTACAGTATCGCCCGTGTCAAAACCGGCATCTGCATTTTTATTTTGTGAGGTGGCTTCTTGTATCATGGCGGGCAATTTAACAAGTTGGTTTAACACCCATCAACCGCTTAACATGTTTTAACGCTTTGTTGTTAGTAAAGAGTGACGCTTACTCTATTATTGGAAGTGACTTTTAAGAATTACGCTTTCGCGAAAGCGGAACACCTCAAACCCCTCAACCACAAATATCTATGGCCCATAAAGCAGGTTTTGTCAACATTGTAGGAAACCCAAATGTGGGGAAAAGCACCCTGATGAATGCGCTGGTAGGTGAGCGGCTTTCCATTATCACGTCTAAGGCACAAACTACAAGGCACCGTATTCTGGGTATCGTGAATGGTGAGGATTTCCAGCTCGTACTGAGCGATACGCCGGGGATTATCAAGCCCGCCTACAAGCTGCAGGAAAGCATGATGGAGTTTGTGAAAAACGCCTTTGAGGATGCAGATTGCATCCTGTATATGGTAGAGCTGGGCGAGAAAGAACTCAAGAACGAGGCTTTTGAAAAACGACTGACCTACGCCACCGTTCCCGTAGTTGTTCTGATCAACAAGATCGACAAAGGGGATGAGCAGGCACTTAAGGAAGCCCTGGCACACTGGAAAGAACGCCTGCCAGACGCAGATATATTTGCCATAAGCGCGCTTGAGAATTTTGGCGTGCCAGAAGTACTCAACCATATTGTAGAATTACTACCAGAATCCCCATCATTTTACCCTAAAGACGCCCTCACCGATAAGCCAGAACGGTTTTTTGTCAACGAGGCAATCCGCGAGAAAATCCTACTTCATTACAAAAAGGAAATTCCGTATTCCGTAGAAATCGAGACCGAGGAATTTATCGAGGACGACGATATCATCCGCATACGCGCGGTGATCATGGTGGAACGTGAAACGCAGAAAGGAATCATCATAGGTCACAAGGGCAGCGCCATCAAGCGCGTAGGGGTAGAGGCACGCAAGGACCTGGAACGATTTTTCGGCAAGCAGGTACACATTGAGCTCTTTGTCAAGGTTAACAAGAACTGGCGCAGTAACGATAGGCAGTTGAAGAAGTTCGGTTATAAATCGACCTGATTATATGCCAACCCCCAGCCCCTTCCACGGAAGGGGAGTTCTGCACATAGCTATAAGAGTAAAAAAGCCCCTTTGGGGTTTGGGGGATTGGAGCAAGAGTGAATCTGCAAGCGAACACCCATCCCAGCCTTCCCTCAAGGGAAGGGGTAACTGAACAATAAATAGTATTTGAGTGTTTATTAAATCAAGAGTAAGAAAAGCCCCTTTGGGGTTTGGGGGACTAGACCGGAGTGAATGCGCAAGAGTAAACACGATCCACAAATAACATTGTATCAACCACATGGAGGAGCGAAAGTGAGAAGTGTGGAGCGGTAGTAAAAACACAAGTTCTCAGAAACTAAAGATATCTAGTTAAGAGTTAAAATCTTAAGCCAACCCCCAGCCCCTTCCACGGAAGGGGAGTTCAACACCATTTATTCACAAGAGTTAAAAAAAGCCCCTTGGGGGTTTGGAGGCTAGACCAGGAGTAACTCGTAGGAGTAAAAACACAAGAAGCATGAATTCCCCCTCGGGGGCTAGGGGGGCTGGAGCAGGAGTCAGAGACAAAATTAAAACACAAGGAACTAGAAAGCCCCCTCGGGGGCTAGGGGGACTTTCACAACAACATATCTGATCATAAATCAGTCAAAAAATCAAGTTTTACATCTTCCAGTTCAGGTGCTGCTTGTATTTGATGCTTTTTTTAACAATAGCAATTAACATCATTTTTTTAGGATAAGAACCTCCCAGCACCCATATTTGTCACAGTTCTTTACGTACCGTGTTATAAAGAAAGGCCGAGAGATTAGACTCTATGAAGCCTTGGCAACCCTGGATTTTTTTCAGAAGGTGCCTCATTCTACCTCGCATTTGCGCGGAATGATAACTTCACACTTTTCTTTATCCATTGTATTGTATTGTCGCGGCTAGAAACCGTAGAACTCATGTGCGTTTGATCATTTCAGCGTACGTAAAATAGAAATTGATGAAGAAACCAGATATTAGAGAAATTCTCAAAAAGCGCATCCTAGTTCTCGATGGTGCCATGGGAACCATGTTGCAGCAATACAAGTTTGATGAAGCAGATTTCAGGGGGGATCGTTTTAAGGATTATCCTAGTGACTTGAAAGGCAATAATGATCTGCTGTCCATTACTCAGCCCAAAGCTATTGCAGACGTACACGCCGCCTATTTTGAGGCCGGTGCAGACATTGTAGAAACTAATACTTTCAGCGGTACGACCACCGCAATGGCTGATTATGACATGGAATTCCTAGTGGATGAGCTCAATGTGCAAAGCGCCCAGATCGCTCGCAAGGTGGCAGATGAATTTACTGCTCGCGAGCCAGAAAAACCACGTTATGTGGCAGGTTCCATTGGCCCTACAAACAAAACCGCCAGCATGTCACCAGACGTAAATGATCCTGGTTACCGTGCGGTAACTTTTGACGAGCTGCGAGTCGCTTACAAACAACAGGCTGCCGCCCTGATTCATGGTGGCGTTGATATCCTGCTGGTCGAGACTGTTTTTGACACGCTCAATGCAAAAGCCGCTCTTTTTGCCATTGAAGAACTCAAGGCAGAAAAGAACATTGACATACCCATAATGGTAAGCGGCACAATTACAGATGCCTCTGGTCGCACCTTGAGTGGACAAACCGCAGAGGCCTTTCTGATTTCCATCGAGCACATGCCACTTCTTACCATCGGTTTTAATTGTGCCCTGGGGGCAAAACAATTGGCTCCCTATCTCGAATCGGTGAGTAGCAAATCGACTTTTGGGATCAGTGCGCATCCTAATGCTGGATTGCCTAATGCGTTTGGAGAATACGATGAAACTCCAGAACAGATGGCTGCCCAGATTAAGGTTTATCTGGATAAGTCATTAGTAAATATTATTGGCGGCTGTTGTGGTACGTCCCCTGCACATATCAAAGCCATTGCAGAATTGGTGAAAAATTATTCCCCACGCCCCATCCCTCAAAAAGCCTCTCGCCATGTCGCATAGTTATAGACCACTCAAATTAAGCGGGCTGGAACCGCTGGTCATCACGCCAGAAAGCAACTTTGTCAATGTAGGCGAGCGCACAAATGTGGCGGGCTCGCGCAAATTCTTGCGACTTGTCAAAGAGGACAAATTTGACGAGGCGCTTGAAGTCGCCCGTGATCAGGTGGACAATGGTGCCCAGATCATCGATATAAACATGGACGATGGTCTGATAGATGGAAAGGCAGCCATGGTTAAATTTCTCAATTTGATCGCTGCAGAGCCAGAGATATCCCGCGTTCCCATCATGATCGATTCCTCAAAATGGGAAATTATAGAGGCTGGTTTACAAGTTGTGCAGGGCAAATGTGTGGTCAATTCCATAAGCCTCAAAGAGGGCGAAAAAGAATTTATCCAGCACGCCACGGCCATAAAGCGCTACGGCGCTGCGGTCATCGTGATGGCATTTGATGAGACGGGGCAAGCAGACAACTTTGATAGAAGAGTAGAAATCGCAAGACGCAGCTACAACATTCTTGTAGATCAAGTCGGTTTTGCGCCAGAGGATATCATTTTTGACTTGAATATCTTTCCCGTAGCTACTGGTATGGAGGAACACCGCCGCAACGCCATCGATTTTATAGAGGGCACTCGCTGGGTGCGCAATAATCTACCGCATGCAAGTGTGAGCGGCGGCGTGAGTAATGTGAGTTTCAGTTTTAGAGGGAATAACACCGTGCGAGAAGCCATGCACAGCGCATTTCTTTATCACGCCATAAAAGCGGGGATGAACATGGGGATCGTGAATCCTGCATTGCTGGAGGTGTACGATGATATCAATAAGGAGTTGCTGGATTATGTAGAAGATGTATTGCTGGATCGCCGTGATGATGCTACTGAGAGATTGCTGGATTATGCAGAATCTGTTACCCAGACCACTAGGACCTCCACGATTGATAACAGTTGGCGGGAATTGCCTCTTCAGGACCGTATAACGCGATCGCTTGTCAAGGGGATTGATGCATTTATTGTTGAGGACGTTGAGGAAGCCAGACATGTGGTCGATAAACCCATAGAGGTCATCGAGGGGTATCTCATGACGGGAATGAATGTGGTGGGCGACCTCTTCGGTTCTGGGAAGATGTTCCTGCCGCAGGTGGTTAAAAGTGCCCGGGTCATGAAACGTGCGGTTGCCTATCTGCTACCCTATATCGAGCTGGAAAAGGATAGGAAATCCAGTTCAAACGGCAAGATTCTGATGGCTACGGTTAAGGGTGATGTACACGATATAGGCAAGAATATCGTATCGGTCGTACTGGCTTGTAACAACTATGAGATCATCGATCTGGGCGTGATGGTGCCGCCAGAAAAAATTCTGGACGCCGCGATTGAGAACAAGGTGGATATAATAGGATTGAGTGGTCTGATCACGCCATCGCTGGATGAAATGGTCTATCTCGCCAAAGAAATGCAACTCCGCAATTTTCAGGTGCCGCTCATGATAGGTGGGGCGACCACATCCCGCGCGCATACGGCCGTAAAGATCGATCCAGAGTACGATTGTACCGTGGTGCATGTAAATGATGCCAGCCGTGCGGTGACCATCGCGGGGGAAGTTATGGTAAAGGATGATGGTAGTCATGACGCTTTCGCGAAAGCAAAAAAACAAGAATATCAGAAACTAAGAACTGACTTCCTTTCCAGGTCACAGAAGAAAGAATTCCTCACCATAGAGCAGGCGAGGAAGAATCCGTGGACGACAGATTGGGGCAATTATCAGCCTGTTGAACCTAATCGTCCAGGCGTTCACAAGGTTGACGTACGTATCGCTGGAGAAATTGGTCGAGTATATCGACTGGAGTCCATTTTTTAGAAGTTGGGATCTGCACGGGCGATATCCGCAGATTTTGCGGGACGAGGTGGTAGGCAAACAGGCAACCGAGTTATTTGATGACGCGCTGGAAATGCTGGAAAAAATCGTGGCAGAGAAATGGCTGGAGCCATGCGTGCTGTTTTGGGCTTATTTCCTGCGCAGTCGCACAGGGGACGATATTGTTGTACAGGGCGAGAGAGAGTATGTTTTCCGCACACTACGCCAGCAAGCCAAAAAAGCAAAAGGCAAACCTAATATCGCCCTCGCAGACTTTATCGCTCCCGCAGGAACAGTTGATTACATAGGTGCATTTTGTGTCACTACCGGGCATGGGGTAGCAGAAAAAGCAGCAGCCTTTGAAAAGGACAATGATGACTACAATAGCATCATGCTCAAAGCACTGGCAGACCGGCTCGCAGAGGCTTATGCCGAATATTTACACTTAAAAGTACGTCGTGATTACTGGGGCTATGCAAGTGACGAGCAGCTGGAAAACGATGAGTTGATCAAGGAAAATTACAAGGGAATACGCCCAGCTCCCGGTTATCCCGCCTGTCCTGACCATTTGGAAAAGCTGACCATCTGGGAATTACTAAAGGTAGAGAAACACACCGGCGTGACCCTGACGGAAAGCCTAGCCATGTGGCCAGCCGCCAGCGTTTCTGGCTACTACATAGGGCATCCAGAGGCTAGGTATTTTGGCCTGGGGAAAATCAAGGAAGATCAAGTAATAGACTACGCAGAACGTAAAGGAATTACTTTAGAAAAAGCCACAAAATGGTTGAATCCGAATATTGCGGATTGAGCGGGTCAAGGCTTAAATAATTTTACGGATGTCAATGCGAGCCCTTCGACTTCGCTCAGGGGAACCGCAGTCGTGAATGAGTTGAAAATTAAAGAAGTTTAAAACAATCCAGATCTGACTCGACTGCGCTCAGGGAGAACCGCAGTCGCGAACGCGTAAATATTAAGAATATTAAAAGGTAACAATTGAAGATAACAGACCACCTAAAAAAAGCCGATAAACCATTGTTCAGCTTTGAGATTATACCGCCCGTTAAAGGCAAGTCCATCCAGCAGTTGTACGATAACATCGATCCGCTGATGGAATTTAAGCCGCCGTTTATTGATGTGACTACCTCCCGGGAGGAGTATGTCTATATCAAAAAAGAAAACGGACTGCTAGAAAAACGGCTCACGCGTATGCGACCAGGGACGCTGGGTATTTGTGCCAGTATCCAGAACCGCTACGGCGTTGACACGGTTCCACACCTGTTGTGTGGCGGCTTTACCAAACAAGAGACAGAATATCTACTGGTTGATTGCCAGTATCTGGGTATCCAAAATGTCATGGCATTGCGCGGTGATGCCCGCAAGGAAGAACGCCGGTTTGAAAAAACCACTGATGGCCATGAATACGCCATCGACCTAGTAAAGCAGATCAATGACCTCAATCAGGGAAAATACCTTGTGGACGTTATCGAGATCACCTGTGATGTGGATTTTTGTATAGGTGTGGCGGGATATCCAGAGAAACACGAGGAATCACCCAGTATGAAATCAGATCTCAAGCGGCTCAAGGAAAAGGTAGATGCGGGTGCTGATTATGTAGTGACTCAAATGTTTTTTGACAATAATAAATATTTCAAGTTTGTAGATGCCGCCCGAGAAATGGGTATCACTATCCCTATCATCCCTGGAATAAAGCCCATCGCTACCAGAAAACACTTAAATCTGTTACCACAAACGTTCAATCTGGATTTGCCAGAAAATTTAGTAGATGCGGTCGAAAGTTGCAAGGATAACAAAGCTGTACGTCAGGTAGGAGTAGAGTTCGCCATCCAGCAATGTCGCGAGCTGCTGGATCACGGCGCGCCAGTTTTACATTTCTATAGTATGGGGAAAAGCGATAATATTAAAGCGGTGGCGCAGGAGTTGTTTTAATATTTGACTTGCCAGAATTACCTCTACAGCAGTTTGAAATTTATACAACTTAAACATTGAGTTTTTTAGATATCCTATTGCGTAACCGTCAACATTTTGGTGATGGTAGGCGTGGTCGATGATCCCTCGTAAATCTCCATGCGGTATGTGCCTTCACTCAATCTGATTTCCAAATCAGTCTCAAGGCCCGTGTTTCTGAATTCTTGGGTTTCAGTGGATTGATCAAATGCATTAATCTGCCAGTTTGTATTTGAACCCACAACCCAAGCCCAGCAGAACGGAAAACAAGTCCCACCCTCATTGATAAACCTCACTCTGAGTACCGCGCAGTCATTAGGTAATACAGCAGATAAACTGTAATCGCCCCCTGATGCTGGGAAAGTCGTATTCTCACTCAATAGATTTAGACCGTAATTCCCGCTGTCAGGGTAATCAATAACCGTTGCATTATTTGGAAAGGTACTGCTGGCAACAAAATTGTCTATGTGCTGGCTAAAATTGGGAACAGTAACATTAACTCCCAGACTGTTATATCTCTCCACCAGATTATCTGTGATCTCTTGTGCGCCTAAGAGTCTGGCGTGTGCAAGCAAGTCGGCTCCTATAGTTGTGTCATCCAGCACACCATCTGTTCTGATGTCAGAAATGATATCAGCCATCAGTTCAGAAAATTCTGCGTCAGTCCTATAGGCTTTTAGGATCGAGGATAGGGCAATCAGAATTGCGTCACCACCTGTGCTGCCGGCTATATCCAGTGACTCTGATGGATTAAGGTTTGATGATGGAACAATATTGAAAATATTCAGAATTTCTGACTGCGCCTGCGATTTTGCATTTGTAAAAGATATACCGCCAGATAAAAGGTTTTCAACCCGTGCTTTTTCAAGGTGGGTCAGGACATTCAGATTTATATCGGCGCCATTGTTTACCTCCACAATTCCATTAAGCGTAATTTGGGATGGCGAGCGGCTGCCGCATACTTCATCAAAATAAAATCCATCAACCCTAAGTGTAGCATAGGGCGATACCAGACTCGCATTAGAAAAAGTGAACGCACCCGTGTTGTCCTGTATCTGGCTGTTGAACGTTTTTCCTGTCTGGGAGTATTCCAGATTCAATTCTGACAATAGCACTGATGAACCGTTCAAAAAAGGCTCCTTTTGCGCTTTACCTGCTACTTCAAAGTTTGATACGCCGGGCAGGCAGCCCCCACCACAATCCACACCAGTTTCATTTCCATTCTGAATACCGTCATTACAGGCAGTTGCTAGTAGCTCTGGCTCATCTTCTTCAGAGCAAGATTGCAGTGTAAGTGTCAAAACAATAAGTGTTAGGAACTGGAGGCTTTTGAATTCATGGTCTGATTATAAAAGAGTGCCTTCTACATTAACAGATGTTGCGATTTAGATTACTAAAGTTATCACAAAGCTGTGTGCTTAGAGATTAAGCAACAGTGTTTTGTGATTCTCACTGCTTTTTAATTAGTTGAAAGGGGCTGATGGTTTAGTTTCGCCCTCGTGTTTGCCATTGATAAAAATCTATTTCTGATGCTTGTGTTTTACGCTTTCGCGAAAGCGGGACTAGCACAATCCTCCTCAACCACGACAGACTCACTCAGGCCTAAAGTTGCCACGCTGGACGTCAGTTATCTCTACGGCAGCATCCTGTTGCACAATCCCGATATTTCCCACCTGATTACCCATCACCCTAAGGGAATCTTGCTGAGTTACAATCGCAAGACCTATGGCGAGGAAGAATGGCAGTCGCGGTACGGTTTCCCAGACTGGCAGAATCAGCGCTGCCTATCAAGACATGGGGAATACATTTCTAGGTGGAGGCTTACGGCCTGTACGGTCATTTTAATTTTTACTTCCTGAGGCGCAACTTACAATTCAGGCTGGGACAGGGACTGGCCTACATGACGCGGCCATTTGACATAGATACAAATCCTAGGAACAACGCTTACGGCACGCGCCTGACGAGCTTTACCTATCTGGGGCTCAATTACCGCAGGGAGAATTTATGGCGTGGGCTGGGAGTTCACGCAGGTGCAACCATCATCCATTATTCAAATGCAAATGTGCGTGCGCCCAACAATTCCACCAACACATTTTTTCTAAATGTGGGCATCAATTATATGCTTAACGCAGATGAGCAGCCAGACTACCAAAACTGGGGGAAACGACCCTATAAAGAGCCCATCCATTTCAACCTGATGGGCAGGCTGGGGTGGAACGAGAGCGATTTCAGAGGTAGTCGCCAGTTTCCATTCTATCATTTTTCATTTTATGCGGATAAACGCATCAATATAAAAAGCAGTCTGCACGCTGGAACAGAATTATTTATTAGTGAATTTCTTAAGGAATACCGCGATTTTCTAGCAAACAGTTTTCCAGAAGAGGGACTGGATGGTAATGAGAATTACCAGCGTGTGGGACTATTTGTGGGACATGAACTGCACCTGGGACGTACCAGCCTGCTTACCCAGATAGGATATTATGTGTACTGGCCCATCCCATTTGAAAACAGGATCTATAACCGCATAGGATTACAGCGCAGGATTACTGACCAGCTTTTTGCTAGCGTATCTGTACTTTCCCACGGCGCAAAAGCGGAGGGTGTAAGTCTGGGGCTGGGTTATAGATTTAGATTTTCAGAAAGTGATAAAAAGGTCAAATCATGATATTGAAAGCGCGTCTCAGTATTGATGTAATTGCTGGTTTTCCTGCGCTGAAAATTATCGCAATTTTGCTACTATTCATTTGCTGTTTCTCATGTGATAGTGAAGATGCACCAGATTGTATTCAAACGACAGGGAATAGGATAGAGCAGGAAGTGGAAGTCCCGTTTTTTGACAAGCTTATCGTGAATTCCAGGATAGGGATGGTCATCTCTCAAGGTAGGGAACAGCGGGTAGTTGTATCTACCGGTGAGAATCTGCTGGAAGAAATTGAATTTAACGTCGAGAATGGCGTTCTAGAAATACAAGACCAAAACACCTGCAACCTACTGCGCGACTACGCTGCGACCACAATTTATATCACCGTGCAAGATTTAAAAGAGATACGCAGCAGCACGGGTATTGATATGCGCTCTAAGGGTGTTCTCGAATTTTCTAGTCTGCGTTTGCTTTCTACGGATGGGCCTGAGGAGGATTTTTATAATAGCAATGGTGATTTTAGGCTAGAACTAGATGTGGACTGTCTTTATATTGAAACCACAAATCTGAGCAACTTCTACCTGAGCGGTAACGCAGATTTTGCAGAATTGAATTGGTTAAACGGCGATGGCAGTTTGCTTGCCCCAGAATTAGTGATAAAGGATGCGACTATTTTTCACCGCGGTACAAATGACTGGCAGATCCAAGTCACAGACAGGCTGGATGGGATCATTAACGGTTATGGTGACGTGGTTCTACCGTATGCGCCATTTGCCGTTAGTGTAGAAGAAACCTGGCGTGGTAGGTTGATCATTCAGTAATCGACCCGAAAAGAAAACTACAGATTGACGAGTAATAGGTAATAAAAATTGCCTAACAGTGATTTGCAAGGCCTAAAAAATCGGATAAGTAAATTAGGGATTTTTGCGCAATTCATCGATTTTTTTACCTAGCTCATCTGCCTTGCGATAGGCGGCGTCGCTAGCGGTGCGGTCAGTGGTGGATAGGCGGTGGTATTCTTTCATTTCCTTTTCATACTGCTCTTGTAGTTTTTCAAGCATACTTTTCTTTTTAAACAATCCAAACATAGTTTCTTTTTAAGATGCGTAAAGTTCTGGCAGTCAGTTTTTGATTTAGGTAAATGTGCGTTAATATGTTATTCCGATGCTGACAAATATTTAAGTTTTGCGTTTAAAGCAAGATGTGGTTTTTCTGGCAAATCAAGAGGCTATAAGGTCATTCGGCTCACAGGTAGTTAGTTTTTCATTACAAGCGATTTTGCGATGTGCAATTGTCTCTTTTGAGAAAGAAATACATGCGATGCACTTCTATTAGGATAAGCAGAAATTTTCTATAAGCCTAACTATGTTGCTCATAAATAAAGTAAGTGACGTTTGATTTACACTCATAAATGCAAGAAAAGTTTATGACTTCATGACAAAAGCACTTTTCTAAAATGTCCGTAATATCTATTTATTAACAGGATAGTTACCTACAATCACTGCTTGCGGTAGGTAAGTGGCGAGAGGCCGGTTTGCTTTTTGAAGAACTTTGAAAAATGGCTGGGTTCAGCATAGCCCAGCTCATATGCGATCTCTTCTGCGTTTTTGTCAGAGTAGAGGAGGAGTCTTTTTGCCTCTGCGGTTATGCGGTTGTTAATTATTTTCAGAGGTGAGGTGGTGCCATTTTTCTTGAAGAAATTAGACAGGGTTTTGGGTGCTTTATTAAGCATATCAGCATAGTCTGCGACCTGGTGTTTTTGCTTGAAATTCTGCTCGACCAGAATGTTGTATTGGCGGATGAGCTCCACCTGTTTAGGGCTGGCATCTGGATTGATCTGTAATTCTGCCAGCAAGCGGGTAGAGGTTATAAGCAGTCGCTTAAGAAGAATGCTAAGCATCTCGCCCTGTATCTGATCCTTGATATCATATTCCTCCTCAATCAGGTGATGGGTGGCGTCAAAGCTCCTGAAACTGCTGGATGATAGCTGGATGAGCGGCGCATTAGACGCGCCATAAAAAAGCAATCCCATGCAGGAAACCTCACTGTCATTTTCCTGAATGCAATAAAACTCGCGATTAAAAATGTAAGAAGTTATACCTGTATTATTCACGGGAACTTCTACCACGTTAGACGGTGTGCAAAACAGGACGGTATTCTTTTCCAGCGTGAGCCAGTAGCCATCTACCTTGACTTTATTTGCATGGGTCCTACTCCAGATGACCTTGTAGAGATCCTTTTCTTTAAGCAATAATTGCGATGGATCGCATTGATAAGTAGTGGTGACAAATCGGCCGCCGTTTTCAGCGTGTTTATACTCAAGTTTCATGACCGTAAATATAGATCAGTTAAGCAGGAAAATCGGGAAATATATCACTGCACCTAGATGTCAAGGCAAATAATAAATACACTTACAAATATTCACATTGTAGCAATGTGGGAATAATCACCAATAATGGACGTAATTACTAGTATTCTGTAAATGAAAGAGTTGGCATGTAGGAATAAATTTGCGTTGATCTGGTTATCAATCAGCTTGCCGTACTTTTCTTAAGCTTGTTCAGAAAGCGTCTCACAAACTTCATTCCCTGCGCATCCACGACTTTAAAGCCCTGCGCGCGCAGTTTGGTTGCAGCAATGGCACTGCGGCCACCCATCGCGCAATAGGTCACTACTGGCCTGGATTTATCCAATTTATCCATGTGCTGATCCAGCTGCTGTATGGGCGCATGTATCGATCCCTCTAGACTACCTTGCGAAAACTCTGTACTACTGCGCACGTCCAGCAGTTGCGCATCTTGCTGTAGGTAGTCTTGAATCTTTTTCTTTTTTGCATTAGAAAACAAACCGAACATAAAATTGAGCTTTGGTTTTAGAACGGTTGTTTGATGAAAGCTTACGTCAGAGAACATAGTGATTTGCGGATGGCGCATATATCACTGTAAACATTAAATGCGTTATTTGATTAGGTTTAATAACCTCGGTAATAAGCTTAGTTTCCTGTACAATCCTAATAATTAGGTTGTATTAGTCCTTTGTTACCTATCTGTGCAGGATCGACTCAAAACAACCTAAGCCACTTCCATTTCCCGATTCAATATCAAATCCAGATATTGATTCACTTTTTGCTTTAGTTCTGTTCTAGGGCAGATAAAGTCCAGAAAACCTTTTTCCAATAGGAATTCTGCGGTCTGAAAACCTTCGGGTAGTTCTTTGCCAGTTGTGTCACGCACCACGCGTGGTCCTGCAAAAGCAATCAACGCACCCGGTTCACCTATGTTGATATCGCCCAGCATGGCAAAGCTGGCTGTCGTACCACCCGTAGTGGGATCTGTGCAAAGCGAAATGTAGGGAATTCCCGCATCGCTTAGCTGTGCTAGTTTTGAACTGGTTTTAGCGAGTTGCATGAGCGACAGTGCCGCCTCCATCATCCTGGCACCGCCAGATTTTGAGATGATCATGAATGGAATGTTGTTTTTCAGCGAGTGATCTGCCGCGCGGGCAATTTTCTCACCCACCACACTTCCCATGGATCCGCCTATAAAGGCAAAATCCATACACGCCACTACCAGATCTTTTCCGTTGCTTTTGCCTACCGCGGTGCGCACGGCATCTTTCAATCCGGTCTTTTCCTTGGCAGCTTTTAGGCGGTCAATGTATTTTTTGGAATCCTCAAATTTCAACGGATCCTTTGACGTCATGTTTGGGTTCAACTCGGTAAACTCGTTGTTATCAAACAGGATTTCAAAATATTCTGCGCTGCCTATCTTCACGTGGTAACCATCCTCTGGCGATACGTAGAAGTTGTGTTTTAGTGCATCTGCATCAATGATCTTACCCGTAGGCGTTTTGTACCAAAGCCCCTTAGGTGTATCCTTTTTAGATTCCGTAGGTGTGGTAATTCCTTTTTTCTCTCTTTTAAACCAAGACATATTTCTTCATTTATTAGGTGCAGCTTTTTTTTAAATCACAAATCACAAATCACAAATCACAAACCTCAAATTCCAAATTTAGATCGTGAATCTCAACTCTGTCTCGCCAGCATTTTATCTTGGCTCAGCCGAGGCTGGTCGATTTCTATAAGTCCTTAGCGACTAAACCACATCTCGTTATAACCCAAATTTTAATTTCGAGTTTTGAGTTCGAATTCAAGTTCAAGTTCAAGTTCAAATCCGAGTTCAAATTTTAAATTTCTCTACAGGGTGTTTACGTTATTCAAATCTTCAAAGGCTTTTTTGAGTCGCGCCTTAAAGCTCTCTTCACCCACGCGCAACCATTTGCGGGGATCGTAATGCTTTTTGTTGGGCGAGTCTGGACCATCAGGATTACCTATCTGGCTCAACAAGTAATCATTCTTGTCATCCATGTATTTTTTAATCCCGTCTGCAAACGCCCATTGTAGATCAGTATCAATGTTCATTTTGATCACGCCATAACCTATTGCCTCACGTATTTCTTCTAGTGTAGAACCAGATCCACCGTGAAATACAAAATCAATGTGGTTGTGTTCCACGTTGTATTTCTTGCTCACGTACTCTTGCGAATTCTTGAGGATTTTAGGCGTCAGCTTAACATTCCCCGGCTTGTAAACTCCGTGTACGTTGCCAAAGGCCGCCGCAATGGTAAACCTGTCGCTCACCTTTTTGAGTTCTTCGTACGCATAAGCCACTTCTTCTGGCTGCGTGTAGAGCTTTGATTCATCCACGTCACTATTGTCCACACCATCTTCCTCGCCACCAGTGATTCCCAGCTCGATTTCAAGGGTCATATCCATTTTAGACATACGTTCCAGATAGCGTTTACAGATCTCGATATTTTCTTCCAGCGGCTCCTCACTCAGATCGATCATGTGGGAGGAGTATAAACTTTTTCCGCTTTCGCGAAAGCGTGCCTCACTAGCATCCAGCAATCCATCTATCCACGGCAACAATTTCTTTGCACAGTGATCAGTATGTAGAATCACCGTTGCTCCATAAGCCTCTGCCAGCGTGTGAATGTGGCGTGCCCCGGCTATACCGCCCAGAATCGCAGCGCGCTGGTTCTCGTTACTCAATCCCTTTCCCGCGTTGAAGACAGATCCCCCATTGGAAAACTGGATGATGACCGGCGAGTTGAGATCTGCAGCGGTTTCCATGACAGCATTCACGCTATTGCTACCTACCACGTTGACGGCGGGTAGGGCATAGCTGTTTGCCTTTGCATGATTGAAGATTTCCTGTACCTGATCGCCCGTGGCGACACCTGGTTTTATATTATGGCTCATAACTCGTTTTTTGATGGTTTACAAAAGTAAGGATTAAAAATAGCGAGGATAAACTTTACGGCGAGAGGGTTGAGGGTATAATTTTTTTAAGCTTTGCTTCTAAATCCTCAGAAAAGGGAATAGCTATTACTGCAAGGTTACCACTCCCTTCCTTTTGGGAAGGGCTGGGGATGGGGACTTAATACCCAATTGAGATTTAAATAAAAAAACTCACGCACTAAAACGGATAATTAATCCCCACATTCAGTACCGACTCAGAAAAGTTGTACTGTTTGAACCAGCGATCCCCCTCCTCGCGGGCGGGGTTATAGGTCTTGAATCCTGCGTCAAATCGCAATACAAAAAACCCAAAATCATACCTGATTCCCAGTCCAGTCCCTAGGGCTATCTCATTCAGATCACTGAATCCATCAAAGATCGCAGCAGGGTCATCCTCGCTGTCCAGTACGTTCCAAATATTCCCGGCATCTGCAAAGATGGCGCCCTTAAAAGCACCGGCGAGAGGGAAACGATATTCTGCGTTAAAGGCGAGTTTCATGTTTGCCTCGTTAAAGTCGTTGATACCACCAGTAGCTCCAGGTCCCAGCTCATACGCCTGCCATGCCCGATTGTCATTAGGCCCACCGGCAAAAAATGACCGTATAAAGGGAATATTGTCTGAATTGCCGTAGGGTAACGCCACACCGCCAAAAGCTCTGATCGCCAGCACGTGCGTATTTGGATAGACCCAGTGCTTGATATAATCTATCTCGGGTTTCACGTACTGACTGAATTCCACACCAAAGACCTCACGCTTACCATCGGCATTTTTCTCTACACCCGCCAGGCTGGCAACTCCGTTTAAAATATTTCCTGCAACTTCCAGTCGTAGGCTGATGCGTGAGAAGTCCTCGTCATAGATTCCCTCGCGGTTGTTGCGTACCCAGTTGTAGCTGGAAGAAATAATCAAGTTGTCTTGGGATAATCTATTGCGACGTTCTTCAATATTGCGCACCTGTTGCTGGGAAACGGGATCTGCTGGTAGCGCACCGTTTGTGACGTCAGTGATGAATGCCGTTGTTCCCACTGGGATGGTAAGATTATTATTTGCATCTACATATCGCGGGTCTGTCGTATTGAGGTTACGAGCGATATCATTTAGGCTACCGTAGCTACTTTGATACACGTTAAAAAAGTCATTGGGATCCAGGTTGCGCACATATTGTACATTGACCAGATCCAGCCGCGTACTTTTATAGAGCGCCTGTTTCCAGTTATAGCTCAATCCAGCGTTCACGCTCTGTTTGTCCAGACCTATGTTTGTCTGGCTAAAAAATCCCAGTGACAGCTCAGAACTGGGGGACATATATTTTGGAATCAGGCTATCGGTATTGAACGGCACAAAAATGCGCGGGAATGTGAGCCGTGCATCTGCCCCGAATTCCTGTAGGTCAAAAAACCGCGTGTCGCCATTGGACTGGTTTGCACTCGCGCCTATACTCCCACGGAAAGAGATATCTAGCAACTCACTCCCCCTAAAGACGTTTCTGAAAAGCAGCGAGGTGTTCAATCCTATTCCCACCGCCTGGATGTTGCTGTGCGTAGCCTCAGGAATAAAGTTGAATACAAATTTTTCTTTAGGTGTTAGATAGATATCAGAAATCAGATCCACACCGGTTGAATCTGCTGGATCCTCGCGATAGGTAATATTAGGCGCAAAAAAACTGCGCAATTCCGTGATGCGTTGATAGGTGCGGTTGCGATCCAGGTCACGGTACACATCGCCTTTATTGAATAGAACGGCATTTTCAAAAACACTATTTCTGAAACGGTCTTTGCCATAGCGTATGATATTATAATCCCCCACCACGACAGTATCGGCCTGTGAGCGTAGTGAATCTGGAATGCGCCTGGGATAAACATTTATCCTGCTGATTTTATGAACTTTAAACGGTTCATAATAAGTGGTGTCCAGGGATTGCAACTCGCGCTGGCCTATGCGTAGGGTAGCGTTTACCTTATGGCCCGTATTGATGGAATCCCCCTCAAACCTAACATTTTCTTTTTTGAGATGATAGGCACCGTGATTCCTGAAATAAGCAAAAAGGCGGTCGCGTTCCAGCGTGAAGTCTGGTGAGAAATACTGGTCGCCGGTCTTGACTAGGCTTTGGTTTTTAGTAAGCTGGTAGAGGGAATCGATGGCGGGAGATCGAATATCTGCATCCAGGCTATCCACGACATACCCCTCACCGCGATCTACATAGTAATAAACTGCAGCCCGCTTTTCCCGTTTACTGGGCAGCTCGCGATGAGTGATTTTGTTGTTGAAATATCCACGGTTCCAGTACCAGGTGCTCAAACGCTCTTTGGACTTTTCGATTTTCTCCCGATTTAATAGGACAGGTGCCTCGCCCGTACGTTTCAGCCAGCGGTTAAAATCTACCCGGTTGCGGACGTATTTTAAGAGCTGTTTTTCTGATAAAAGGTTCTTCCAGAACTTATAGCTGCCAGGATTTTCTTCTTTCCACTCCAGAAATAGGGAATCGCGATGCGGTGCTGCGAGATTGTAGATATGTAGCCGTAGTGGCGTGTTGATCAGCGGGATGCGCTGATTGGGCTTTAAGACCGGCAGGTTGAGCACCACGGGCTCATCTGTCGCCACGCTGTCCACAAGTATTTTGTTTTTGACTAGCAGGAACTTGCCGTCAGGCACGCGCTTGATAGCGTTGCATGATACCAGAACCACTATTAAAACCAGAAATACGCCTACTTTTGCACCGTGACCTGCTATCGCCATACTAACCCGTAAAAGTACAATTTAATGCTTATTAAAAGCAGGATGAAGATTGTGAGATCGCTCAAGCGAAAGCGTAATAGACTCCAGCACGCTGCATTTATCGTAGAGGGGTATAAATCAATTGCAGAACTGGTCACCGCGGGGCTGCAAGCAGAGGATATTTATGTCACCGCTGGCAACACGGTGCTAGACCATCTACCAGCGCAGGAAATCTCAGCCCGCGAGATGGCGCAGATTTCACAACTCACGACACCACCGGGATATCTTGCGGTTTTCAAAATCCCGCAACAGCGAGAATTCCATTTAAAAGGTCGCACACTTGCGCTGGATGGTATCAATGACCCTGGCAATCTGGGCACTATTATCCGTCTGGCAGACTGGTTTGGGATCGATCAGATCATCTGTAGTCCAGAAACCGTAGATCTTTACAATCCCAAATCCGTTCAAGCCACTATGGCATCACTCGCAAGAATCCCTATTTATTATAAGAATCTGGAAGAAACTCTAGCCGATTGCGATCTCCCCGTATTTTATGCAGATATGGATGGTGAAAGCATCTATAAAAATCCACTACCTGCCGCAGCAATTATCATCATGGGAAGTGAATCCCACGGTGTATCTGCAAATTTGAGAAATCTTGCAAAAGCAATAACCATCCCCAGTTACGGCAGTAAAAACAATACAGAAAGTCTAAATGTTGCCACCGCCACATCTATTATCACGGCAGAGTGGTTGCGGGTTACTGGAACGTAAAATTCAGGAAGATCCCACGCGAGAACATGCCATCCACGCTGGACGTGTATGGACTCAATGGTGCATTGTCACGCACAAGCTCATCAGTCATGGCAAAAACCCCACGTATGGATGGAGTAAACTTAAAGTAGAACAGGTAAAGATCCACACCTATTCCCAGTTCATAGTTAAAAACATCAGTCACCTGACGGAACTGGCCAGAGAGGTTATCATCTGGGCTATCCTCATTACTGGAAAGATTGCGGGAGTAAGAGACACCGCCCACCACAAATGGTTTCCAGTTGTTCAACCTCTTAGTCGAGAATTTTACCAGCAACGGCACGTGGATATAGGTAGAGGTAACCTCGCGCGTGCGCTGGTTCTCGTCCATGATGCGTAAACTGGGAAAGGATAATTCTCTAGTGATAAAGTTCACCCCGGGTTCTAGGCGCAGGTTGATATAATCATTGATACGCATATCACCCACCAGTCCCACGTTGAATCCCAGTGATTTAGTCGTCTGGATTTCTTCTGTCTCGCGGTTGTAGTCAAATTTGTAGTCAAAGGTGTTGAACCCCAGATAATATCCCCAGGATAGAAATTGCTTGTCAAAGTTCTCCAGGTTCACCAGCTTTTCTCTGGGACGCTGGGAAAAAACGGGTGTAGCCAGCAGCAGGCCTAGAGTTAGAAAGAGGTATTTCATTTGCTTTTTATCGCTTTATAAATCGTTGATGCGCCCTGGAACTGCAGGTGGCTCTCCACTTCTTTAAACCCTACTTTGCGTAAAATATTGTTGAATTTCTCACCGTAGGGGAAGTTTGCCGCGCTCTCGCTTAGGTAACCGTATGCGGTTTTATCCTTAGAGAATAATTTTCCCAGCGTGGGCACGATCAGGTTGGAATATAGGTAATAACCCTGTTTAAACGGGAACTTTTCTGGTACGCTGGTTTCTAGAATCACAAGAATACCGCCAGGTCTTAGAACGCGTAAAATCTCGCTCAGGCCTTTTTCCAGATCTTCAAAGTTGCGCACACCATAAGAAACGGTTATCGCGTCTATACTCGCATCAGGAAATTGTAGGTTTTCAGAATCACCCACTACCATCTCTATGCGATCGTCCAGTTTTTCCTGTTTTACCTTGATTTTTCCCACCTCAAGCATACCTGGCGATATGTCCAGTCCTATAAGCCGGGTCGCACTTGTAGTTTCAGCCATTTTGATGACCAGATCGCCTGTACCCGTTGCAATATCCATGATGACACCAGGCTTTGCAGCCGCTACAAAATCTACGACGTTATCGCGCCATTTTTGATCCAGCCCCAGGGAGATCATGCGGTTGAGCCCGTCGTATTCACCGCTTATGGTGTCAAACATGCGGGTGACCTGCTCTTTTTTGGAACTATTTTCTTCTTTGTAGGGTTTTACCTCTTTTGCCACGAGTGTGCTTTATGTTGCAAAGATAATGTATGTGGGGAGGCTTGTGGGAGGTACGCTTTCGCGAAAGCGGAACAAAAATATCCACCTTACAAAAACGTTTCCCGTGGCAACCTAGAGCGATTTGCCATGGCACACAGCGGGCAAACCAGTATCTTTGAACTAGTGATAAGACCTGAATGAAGATTATAATCGCTGGTGCCGGTGAGGTAGGATTTCACCTGGCCAAACTGCTCTCCTACGAGTCCCAAGATATTACCCTGATCGATCCAGTCAAGGAAAGCCTGCATTATGCAGATTCACAACTAGACATCATCACCGTAAAAGGCGACAGTACTTCCATCAAGACTTTGCGCGACGCACGTGTGGAGGAGGCAAACCTGGTGATTGCCGTGACCAGTAGTGAGACCACAAATATTACCATAAGCGTCCTGGCAAAACAGCTGGGCGCAGAGCGCACGATTGCCCGCGTGGCAAATACCGAGTTCCTTGAACACCAGGAAGAAATAGGTTTTTCGGGTTTTGGGATCGATGAACTTATCTCGCCAGAGTCGCTGGCCAGCCGGGAAATCCAGCTCTTACTGGATCAGAGTGCATTTAATGACAGCTACGAGTTTGAACAGGGCGCGCTCACCATGGTGGGGGTGAACCTGAGCCGTACCGCACAATTTGTGGGAAAGACGGTGCAGCAGGTGGGTGAGATCTTTCCGGAGGTTCATTTTATGCCTATCGCGATACAACGATTCGGCACCCAGTACACGCTCATACCGCGTGGCGATACCCAATTTAAAGAGGGTGACCAGGTTTATTTTATCACAAATGCCGGCGGAACAGAAGAACTTTACAAACTTACCGGCAAGACCCGCCAGCGTATACGCAACGTAATGATCCTAGGCGGGAGTAGGATAGGAGTACAATCTGCCAAGGCGCTTGCAGCATCAGGAATCAACGTAAAATTGATTGAGCAGGATGCAGATAAGGCTTTTGAACTTGCAGACAACCTGCCGCAAGTCCTAGTCATACACGGTGATGGTCGCAACGTAGATCTGTTGCAAGAGGAAAGTATCCACGAGATGGACGCTTTTATCGCAGTAACGGGTAATAGTGAGACAAATATCATCTCCTGCCTAATGGCTAAAAGCAAGAGCGTTAAAAAAACGATCTCGCTGGTTGAAAACATCAATTACTTCCAGCTATCGCACAGCATAGGCATCGATACGCTGATCAACAAAAAATTACTGGCGGCAAATAATATCTTCCGCTTTATTAGGAAAGGTGAAGTAGTGGCGATGACAAAGCTCAACAACATGAATGCAGAGCTGCTGGAATTTATCGTCAAACCTGAAAGTGAGGTATGTGGTAAGAGGATTTCAGATAGTGGTATTCCACGTAGTGCGATCATCGGCGGTATCGTGCGCGATGGTAAGGGAACGATTGCCCTGGGTGATTTTGAGATACGTTCTGGCGACCGGGTAGTGGTATGCTGCCTTCCGCGATCCATCAATAAAGTGGAGAAACTCTTCCTGTAGATGACTAGGCTCAACTATACCATCGTTGCATTTATCATGGGGCTGCTGCTGGTTTTTAACGGCGGTTTTATGGCGCTTAGTGCCATTGTGAGCATCATCTACAACGAGCCGGAAGCCGTAAACATAGGCGCAGCCAGCCTGGTTGCGGTTATCATGGGCGGTATTGTCATGTTTCTGACAAGAAACCACGTGCGCGAACTACAAAAGAAAGAGGGTTACCTGATCGTAACAC
Organism: uncultured Flavobacteriaceae bacterium; assembly: GCA_963740155.1. Taxonomy (GTDB): domain Bacteria; phylum Bacteroidota; class Bacteroidia; order Flavobacteriales; family Flavobacteriaceae; genus Nonlabens. Next base: position 1,131,145 of record CAVUDE010000007.1, read on the forward strand.
TTGGCTGGTTGATCATGGCATTTGCCGGAACGATGCCCTATGTGTTTTCTGGTGCCATTGAAAATTATACCGATGCCTTTTTTGAAACCATGAGTGGTTTTACCACGACCGGTGCCAGCATCATGAATGATATTGAGGTAATGCCGCGTGGTATTCTCTTCTGGCGCAGCCTGACCCACTGGATAGGTGGAATGGGGATCATTGTCCTTGCCGTAGCAATATTACCATTGCTGGGAATAGGTGGAATGCAGCTATTTGCTGCAGAGGCTCCCGGCCCCAGCGCAGATAAACTACACCCCAGAATTACAGATACCGCAAAACGCCTTTGGCTGATTTACGTAGGATTTACAGCTGTAGAGACCATTTTATTGCGCATAGCTGGAATGGGCTGGTTTGACAGTATCAACCATGCTTTGAGCACACTTTCCACCGGTGGTTTTTCTACCAAAAATGCTAGCATAGCCTACTGGAACGATAATCCAGCGATCCAGTGGATCATTATCGTATTCATGTTTATCGCAGGAACCAATTTTGTTTTAAGCTATTTTGCATTTAAGGGCAGGTTCAGAAAAATCATTGCAGACGTTGAGTTTAAGTGGTATGTGAGTTTTATCGTGGGTTTTTCATTGATAGGCTGCCTGCTCATCGTATTGTTTGCAGATCCCAGTCTATCCACCATCGATCATCCCATGGTGATGGGGGAAAATGAGAGTGCCATCAGGCATAGTACGTTCCAGGTGCTGGCGGTAATCACAACCACTGGTTTTGTTACTGCAGATTATACCATGTGGACGCCCTTTCTGACCATCATGTTCTTTGGATTATTTTTTCTAGGCGGTAGCGCAGGATCCACCAGTGGTGGGATAAAAGTGATGCGACACATCATCCTGATCCGCAACGGAATCATGGAATTCAAACGCACGCTGCACCCTAATGCTATACTTCCCGTGCGTTACAATCAGCGGGCATTACCCGCCAATATCGTTTTCAATATCCTAGGATTCTTTATTTTATACATGCTGGCGTTTATTGTGGGTGCGGTTGGGCTTGCTGCATTGGGATTGGATTTTGAGACCAGCATAGGCGGTGCGCTCAGTAGTCTGGGGAACGTGGGTCCTGCTTTTGGTGATTTGTCACCCGTCAATAATTTTGCTGGGCTGCCCGCTTTAGGCAAGTGGTGGTGCTGTTTTTTGATGCTCATCGGTAGGCTGGAATTGTTTACGGTGCTGATATTATTAACGCCGTTCTTTTGGCGGAATAGGTAGAATTGTATTTATGGACAAGTATGATACAGTAACAAATTTTGACGAGTTAATCGCAGCTGAACACGGTGCGATAGGGACTGAATCTCGAAAAGATTACCAGATTGAAAGTCGGAAATTCATTGTCATCGAGATGAAGAAAATTCAGGGTCGGATATGACCTATTCCAAAAAAACATAAAATTGATTTGGATGCGCATTCCAGATGATTAGATAACGTTATTTGGTGCAATAAAAAAGCTGATGCTCTTTAATCCCTTCTCAAATTCAAACTGAAATAACTCTCTATCTGATTACTGGATGATGTGGTGCAGTAATCAATAGCTTGAACGATTATCGTTTTTTGTTTTTCTTCATCGTAATAAAAATCAATTGCCACTAAACCTTTCAAAAGTGTGGAATCTGTAATTTGCCTTTTAGCGATTCCGTTTGTAAAATAGAACTCTTTGCCGTTCTTAGAACTGCTCAACTTACGCCATTCTAATCTATCAATTTCAGTTGATTGATTTATGACTATTTTATTTCGACTAGACTGCGTAGGCTCACTTTTGACAGAATTATAAACAGTAACCGAAAGCTCGTGGAAACCATTTTTATGAATGGCCCGATATTCAGTTCTATCACTTCCTTTGTTGATCTGGAAAATAAAGTCTTTTGGATAAAAGAAACTGAATCCCGTCGTTTGATCAACGTATTGAAGAATTTCATAATTACCGAAGTCTATTGAGCAGACCTCTTCGTGCGGTTGAATCCTCTTAATTGAGCTGCAGGCGATAATTGATACAGCCAGTAACAAGAACACAGAAATTGAGATAACAGATCCTTTAAAAGATATCATAATTACTTTCCTTTCAAAACTCCCTCAATCCTATCCATTGCCTCTGTGATTTGCTCCGTACTCGCGGCGTAGGAAATCCTGATGCAATTAGGTGCGCCAAAAGATTCTCCAGAAACAGTAGCCACCAGTGCTTCTTCCAGTAACATGAGCGAAAAATCCTCTGCTGTGTTGATTTTATGGCCGGCTACTGTTTTACCAAACCATGCCGACACATCTGGGAAAACATAAAATGCACCCTCTGGCTCATCTGTTTTTACACCTTGTAATTGATTTAGTCTTTTGAGGATTAATTCTCTGCGTTTAGTAAAGGCATCTACCATGTATTTGATACGTGATGGCGGTTCCATAAGTGCGGTGATGACTGCGCGCTGCGCAATACAGTTGGCACCGCTGGTAATCTGGCCTTGCATCTTGTTGCAGGCTCTCGCGATCCATGCCGGTGCGCCTATATAGCCTATGCGCCAGCCCGTCATGGCAAAAGCCTTACTCACACCGTTAATGGTTACTGTGCGGTCGTACATTCCGTCGATCGCTGCCATGCTGGCGTGACCGCTACCGTAGTTGATATGCTCATAGATCTCGTCGCTTACCACAATAATATCCGGCCAGTCTTTTAAAACATTTGCCAGGACTTTTAATTCCGCCTCGCTAAACACGCTGCCGCTGGGATTGTTAGGGGAAGAGTAGAGGATCATTTTTGTTTTGGGCGTGATTGCCTCGCGTAATTGATCAGGTGTGATCTTAAAATTCTGATCTACCCCAGCGTGTACTTCTACGGGTTTGCCGCCGGCCAACTCTACGATTGCGGCATAACTTACCCAGTAGGGCGCAGGTAAGATGCATTCATCACCATCGTTAAGAAGTACCATCGCAACATTTGCAATGGATTGTTTTGCACCGGTGGAAACCACTATTTGATCCCGCTTATAATCCAGATGATTGTCCCGTTTAAATTTATGGATCACCGCGTCCTTGAGCTCTACATAACCATCAACTGGCGTGTAGCCGTTGTAATTATCATTGATTGCCTGAATGGCTGCGTCCTTTACAAAATCGGGTGTATTGAAATCTGGCTCTCCCAGGCTTAGTCCTATAATATCTTTTCCCTCTTCCTTTAGTTGGCGTGCTTTTGCTGCCATGGCCAGTGTTGCGCTGGTAGGTAAATTGTTGATTCGGTGGGAAAGACGGGAATCCATAAAGCTTTGGTTTAGAACAAAAATATAGTTTCAATGCCAGTGATTGATGGACTACGGGTTAAATAATGGGCTATTTTTGCAGAAAATCCTAGTTTTGCACACGCTCATCCAGAAATACTTCCCTCAGGTTACCGCTCACCAGATTTCTCAGTTTGAGCAGCTCGAGCCGCTTTATAAAGAATGGAACGCCCAGATTAACGTGATTTCCAGAAAGGATATTGATGCTTTGTATGAAAAGCATGTTTTGCATTCTTTGGGGATTGTTTCTGTAGTACGCTTTCGCGAAAGCTTACCAAACACAGCTGGCGGAACACGCGTCCTAGACGTGGGAACTGGCGGCGGATTCCCTGGGATACCACTTGCTATCATGTTTCCCAAAACCAAGTTTCACCTCATCGATGCCATAGGGAAAAAGATTAAGGTGGTGGATGCGGTGGTTGAGGCACTAGGACTGGAAAATGTCACCACCCAACACGGCCGCGCCGAAAAGGTAAAAGGCAGATTTGACTTTATCGTATCGCGCGCGGTGACTAATATGCCAGACTTTGTGAGCTGGATTCAAAACAAGGTGCGCAAGGATAGCTACCACGCCATAGAAAACGGGATACTCTATCTTAAAGGCGGTGATTTGCGGGAAGAACTCAAACCTTTTCCAGCTGCCTATGTTTACCCGCTCAAGGAAGTTTTTGAGGAAGAATTCTTTGAGACAAAGGCGGTGGTTCATTTGCCTTTGTAGAATTACCTAGCGCATTTCAATTTGTTGTATTCTGCAATGATATCTTCAATATCTTCTTTGATAAAATATTCTTGCTTAAGCATTTTTACTAATTCCGGACAATCAGAGAAGTAATCTGTTGCAGTTTTAAGAAACTCCTCATCGGTCGTATATTCCCAAAATTTTGGTGACGTATGGTTCATCTATACGCTTGACATAATACTCCTGATAGTCACTATATCTACCATCATAATCTTGCGCAATGTATTGTACTGGAAAATCAGGATTCCCGGTCATTATACGCTCAGCTGGATTCCCTAGAGACACTGTTCTGGTATAAAGATCCATATCGCCCAGAATGAGTTCACGCATAATTAAACTGCGTTTTTTACCCACGGGAATGAAGTAGAAGTACAAGATTTCATATTGAGATGGGACAAAAATGATTTCTGAAATATCCTTATCGCCGTACTTTCTGGTTTTGGAATCTGGACCAGTTCTGAACTTTACTTTTTGCCTACCGAATCTGGGAATATCTCGCGCTGCTTTTGGAATTTCAATCTGGCCATACAGCGAGTCGCCGCTTTTTAATACAAGCTCACCATACATCCACTCGTATTGCGCAGATGCGTTTAGGCTCAATGTCAAAAAGGCAACCAAACAAATAAATTGTTTCAGATTTTCCATGTTAAGCGAGTTGTAGCCAAAAATAGCGTGTTATCAATTAATTGTTCAATTCGCGAGAGTTGGAACTGATAAAACTTTTTCTGGAGCTAAAACTTCTTTTTCAATAAATTCAAATACTCGATCATAATACGCATCACCACCCACACTCTTTAAATTCTTATGTCCTGCGCCTTCCACTGGATAAAACACTTTTACTTCGCTTGCGAGGCTGTCAAATAACTGCTCACCATAAGCGATGGGAATGCGCTCATCTGCCGTGCCGTGAGCAATCAGTAGGGGTTGCTCAATCTTTTTTACCGATTCTAATGGTGCAACCTCCTCGTGGTCAAAATTGGCCATATCATCTGCTGCATCGAGTGAAATATCACATAGAAAAGGCAGCGACAATCCATAACTATATCGCTCCTGATAATCATAGACCACCTGATTCATATTAATAAAAGTACTCTCTACGATCCCGAAATCCAGTCGACTATCCAGCGCCAGACTTTGTAAGGCGATCGCGCCGCCTAGCGAATTCCCCCAAACTCCAATGGGAGTTGTGACCCCTCGGGCAAGTAAAGTGTCCACGATAACTATTACATCTTGTTTCTCGTAATAACCGTACGTGATATAATCACCCTCACTCAAACCATGCGCACGCAAGTCCAGTAGCACGGTGGCGATATTTTTCTCTGCCAGTTTTTTTGCGGTGGATAAATATTGTAATCGGTTGCCGCCTATACCGTGTAGGCAGATAATGGTGGCATCTGGATTGTTTCCCTCAGGAATTACGTAGGATGCCTTTAAGGTCAGTGAGTCCTTTGTTATAAATTGCATCTGCGAGACCACGTAACTACCAGCGATCTCGCTGAGGTCAGGAATGCGCTTTTCTCTTGAGATAATGGCGTAGGGCAAAACATAGGTAGCAAGAGACCACGTGCTGATCACAACTATGACCATGGCAAGTAAAATCCTGAAAAGAAATTTTTTCATCTCTAGTTTTATCAAAAACAACGCAGGATCAGTCCAGTCGTATTTATTCTAGCAAATGGATAATTATTTTTACTTCAACTACTTGAGAAAATTTACCCACTAGAAATTACTGCTTAATCTTCTCTAGCTTAAATAGATCTTTCCGTCTGTCTTTTAGGTTTTTTACTGCTCCGAACTGATGCAGCTCTCTCAATAGATCAAGATCTACGTCGGCAATGAGAATCATTTCTGCATTAGGTGTTGCTTCTGCCTTTATACCATTTGAGGGAAACGAGAAATCACAAGGAGTAAATACCATTGACTGTGCAAATTGAATGTCCATGTTTTCTACATTCGGCAAGTTGCCCACGCTTCCTGCGATGGCTACGTAACACTCATTCTCAATGGCGCGTGCCTGTGCGCAAAAGCGAACTCTCGAGTACCCGTTCTGGGTATCTGTCAAAAATGGTACAAACAGTATTTCCATTCCCTCATCAGCTAGTAATCTAGACAGCTCTGGGAATTCAGAATCGTAACAAATCAGCACGCCTATTTTCCCACAGTCGGTATCTAAGGTTTTAAGCTGGGTGCCGCCCTGCATTCCCCACACCTTGCTCTCATCTGGGGTGACGTGTAGTTTTTCATAGCGTTCCATGGTGCCATCGCGGCGGCATAAATAGCCTACGTTGTACAGTCGGCCATCGATCACTTCAGGCATGCTGCCCGAGATAATGTTGATATTATAGGTAATGGACAATTCAGAAAAACGGTTGACTATGGTCTGGGTATGTTCTGCCAGTTTTCTGATGGCATCTGGTGTGTTCAGATGATTATCTGCCGCCATGAGTGGGGCATTAAAAAATTCTGGGAACAAGGCAAAATCAGATCTGTACCCTGCCACCGCATCAATAAAGTACTCTGCCTGCTGCATGAGTTCATCAATACTCGCGTAAGGTCGCATTTGCCATTGAATCAATCCCAGGCGTACGATGCGCTTTTTGGTAGTCGCTTTAAAAGTAGGTTTTTTAAAGTAAATGTTATCCCACTCCATTAAAATGGCATAACCACCAGAATCCAGATCATCATCCAGATAATCCTTGATTATGCGGATGGGGTGGAAGTCATTAGACAGCTGAAAATTAAGCACCGGATCATGGATCTCCTTGCGTTTTACTTTTTCAATGTATTCTTTTGGCGAGGTGTTTTCTGAATGGCGATGGTAGTTAGGAATACGTCCAGCAAAAGCAATTGCTCTTAAATTCAGTTGTTCTGCGAGTTCTTTCCTGTAATCGTACAATCTTCTTCCCAGTCGCAATCCACGGAAACTAGGTTTTATAAAAACGTCGATTCCATAAAGAACGTCACCATCTGGGTCATGCGTGTTGAATGAATAATCACCTGTGATTTTTCTATAGGTGTGGTCTTCATCAATATCATTATGATCGATCAGTAATGATAACGCACAACCTGCCAGCTGGCCGTTGATCTTGATGACCACTTGCCCCGCAGGAAATTTGTCGATCAGCGATTGAATATGCTCAACCTCCCAGTAAGGTTTGTCAATATTCTGAAAAGCCTCGATCATGGCATCTTTTAACTGCCGGTAGTCATCTATGGCTAGATAGGTGAGCTCAATATTGTTGATATTTTCTGCATCCATAAAATGTGGGGGTAATTAACTTTTTTTGAATTGATTTACATGTCTAGACTTGTCAAAATTTCTCCCTTGAGTTAGTCATTCTCAATTCTATTAGATAAGCAATTAATGGGTGAACCTCGGTATTGATCAGTTTTACTATAGTTCTATTTCCAATTCTCTTATCGACTATTGCAAGCGCCATCAGAATAGGATTACCGCTTTTTAAGGCAGAGTGGACATTCATACTCAAATACGAATGTGCATTTACAGAAAAATCGTACTTAGAAAACTCACCCTTTAGTAAAATGTCGGTTCCTCTCATATCTGACGTTGTATTATCGATTGAGTGAGCGATACGGTAAGTTCCTGCTAGCTTGTTGGAATAACTCCTAAATTCATTCCAAGTATCTTGATTTGAAAAATTCAGGATTTCCTTTCCGTCCCAGGTTATCCAAGCTCTACCCACATAACCAGTTGAATTTTTATAAGTTGTCAAGTGGTAATCAAGCCGGCCTTTTAGACTTTCTGCCAGCCTATCGAGAAGTTCTTTTCTCAACTTGCTCCATCTCATTGTGCTTTATAATTTAATGAACGCGGGTAATAGATCTTAAAAAAGAAAATCACATATCCAGCAGATAAGCAAATATCAAAGGCGCAACAATTGTTGCGTCGCTCTCAATGATGAATTTAGGCGTGTCCATATTTAATTTTCCCCAAGTAATCTTTTCATTGGGTACGGCGCCGCTGTAGGATCCGTAGCTTGTGGTAGAGTCACTGATCTGGCAGAAATAATTCCAAAACGGCGTATCCGTACGTTCCATATCCTGATAGAGCATGGGCACCACACAGATCGGGAAATCGCCCGCAATACCGCCGCCTATCTGGAAGAAACCTATCCCGTTTTTTGAGTTTGCCGTGTACCAGTCTGCGAGGAATGTCATGTACTCGATACCAGATTTTACGGTGCTTGCTTTTAGCTCGCCTTTTAAGACGTAACTCGCAAAAATGTTCCCCATCGTGCTGTCTTCCCAGCCTGGTACGACCATGGGTAGATTTGCCGTGGCGGCCGCGTGCATCCAGGAATCCTTGATATCGATTTCATAATGCTCTTCCAGCGCACCAGACAGCAAGAGCTGATACATATATTCATGCGGGAAGTAGCGCTCGCCGGCGGCTTCGGCCTTTTTCCACAGGTCAACAATCTTGTCCTGAATACGCCTGAAAGCTTCTTCCTCTGGAATACAGGTGTCCGTCACGCGGTTAAGTCCTTTTTCCAGTAAATCCCACTCGTCTTGCGGGGTTAGATCGCGGTAATTTGGAATGCGCTTGTAGTGTGAGTGCGCAACCAGATTCATGACGTCCTCTTCCAGATTTGCACCCGTACAGGATATGATATGCACCTTGTCCTCGCAGATGATCTCAGAAAAAATCTTCCCTATTTCTGCCGTGCTCATGGCACCCGCCAGCGAGACCAGCATCTTGCCGCCCTCATCCAGCTGCTTTCTGTAACCCTGCGCTGCATCTACCAGGCTGGCAGCATTGAAATGCAGGAAATACTTTTCTATGAAACTGGAAATGTTCTTATTCTTCGTCATTGGTGCGTTGTTTTTTTGTTTTTTCCGCTTTCGCGAAAGCGGAATTATCATCATCATCAAATTCTACCGACCGGTCATCATATTTATACGACAGCATCTTGTAGTACAGTTTTGCGGCCGCAAATGCAGAGGACTTGTAGTCGCCGGTGGGGCACAGCTCAACAATGTCAAAGCCTACCACGTTCTTATGCTTAAAAACCTCGCGTAGGAATTCCAGCGTCTCGTACCATTTCAAGCCGCCGGGTTCTGGCGTGCCGGTCGCGGGTAGAATGGATGGATCCAGCGCGTCCAGGTCAAAGGTGATATAGACGTTATCCGTCATCTGCTCGATGGCGGTGTCCATCCAATAATCGTCACTGTCCAGATCATGGGCAAAAAATACCTGCTCTGTATTCATGACGTCCATCTCGCTGGCGTCCATACTGCGTATTCCTACCTGGATGAGATTTGTGTTTTGGCTGGCTTCATACAGCGCGCAAGCATGGTTGTAGGGGGTTCCCATGTATTCCTTGCGCAGATCTGCATGGGCGTCAATCTGTAAAACGGTCAGGTTATCATGGGCTTTTGCCATCGCCCGCATGGCACCTATGGAAATGGAATGCTCCCCGCCAAATAGCGTCACAAACTTGTCGCGGGTAAGGTAATCCCGAACGGTTTTCTCGACCTTGCTCACCATGGCTTCTGGCGAGTCATGGTTGCCCAGCGGCTGGGTCAGGTGGATGCCCTGTTTATACACCTCACTATCTGTCTCTATGTCGTAGACCTCCATGTTTTCTGCTGCCTCCAGAAACGCCTCAGGTCCTTTATCTGCGCCCTTTCCCCAGGTGCTGGTTCCATCATAAGGAACTGGGATGAGTACCACTTTAGCATTTGCTAGAGAGGCAAATTCTTCCGGGATTCCGCCAAATGTTTTTTCCATCTCGTAATAGATTGTGTTCAATAATTAATGATACGAATTTGTATGTAATATTAATCCAGTTGGTTAATTGATGAACGAAGTACGATAAAAAAGTGCTCCAAACGATTGTTCATATTTACAATAATTCTTTTCTATTCAGTTCACCTTTGTATGGTCAAAATATCCAACAAATGCAGCACGCACTTTGCCAGGAATAACTAGGTCTGTGGCGTGATTAATGGTATTTTTTTCCATGCTAAATCTTTCGGTAAAGAAAGAACAAATCAGTAACTTATTATTTCCTTTCATACCTCATACCTCATACCTCATACCTCAGAGCTCATCACTCATATCCCAAAAGCTTTAAGAAATCCCTATGCTTCTGTTGTTCCCTAAACAACCGGGTGCTGATGGTTCCGTCTTTATCTCGTTGTACCAACACATGTTTCGGTTGCGGAATCAAACAATGCTGCAGCCCGCCATAACCACCTATGCTTTCCTGGTAGGCTCCCGTATGGAAAAACCCTAGGTAAAGGGGCTTTTTCTCATTATAAGTGGGTAGGTAGATAGCATTGGTATTTTGCTCGCTGTTGTAATAATCATCGCTATCGCAGGTGAGTCCACCCAATAGGACACGCTCGTATTCATCATTCCAGCGATTGATTGCCATCATGATAAACTTCTTGCTAATCGCCCAGGTATCTGGCATGGTCGTAATGAACGATGAGTCTATCATGTTCCACTTCTCGCGATCGTTCTGCTTCTTCTGGTGCAGTACTTTAAATATGGTACCGCTACTTTCACCTACGGTAAAGCTGCCAAACTCTGTATACAGATGGGGAACGGGAACGCCCTCCTCATCACAGGATAATTTGATCTGGTGAACGATTTCTGACACCATATACTGGTAGTCATATTCAAACCCCAGGCTGTTTTTGATGGGGAATCCGCCGCCTATATTCAGGCTGTCCAGTTCTGGACAGATCTTTCTCAGCTCAATATAAACGCGCAGGCATTTGTTCAGTTCATTCCAGTAATACGAAGTGTCCCGTATCCCAGTATTGATAAAGAAATGCAACATGGTGAGCTTAACCTGCTCGTTATCCTTGATACGTCTTTTGTAAAACGGTACAATGTCTTTATAACCTATTCCCAGGCGGGAGGTGTAGAATTCAAACTTCGGCTCCTCTTCTGACGCGATGCGGATTCCCACATTCATATTACCGTGAATCGCATCCTGCAATAATTGTAATTCCTGGAAGTTATCAATAATAGGAACGCACCTCTCGTGCCCATTGTTGATCAATCCAGCAATGTTCTCGATATAGCGATCGCGCTTGAATCCATTGCAGATAATGTAGGTTTCACGATTGATCGCCCCGCTAGAAAGTAGGTTGTTTACAATATCTATGTCCACGGCAGATGAGGTCTCAATATTCACCCGATTAGAAAGTGCTTCTTCCAGTACATGCTTAAAGTGCGAGCTTTTTGTACAATAACAGTAATGATAATCTGCATTGTAATTGTTCTCTTCAAATGCTTGCTTGAACCAGCCTCTTGCTCGCTGGATATTGGTAGAGATTTTAGGGAGGTAGGTAAACTTAAGCGGTGTGCCATAAGTTTTAATGAGTTCCATGAGGTCAACGTCGTGGAACTTGAGCTGTGCGTGCTGATCTAACGTGAATTCCTCCTGCGGGAAATCATAGGTCTGCTCAATTAGATCAATGTATTTAGTCTTCAATAAAAAGTTGTTTCAGTATTTCTCAGGCATGCTGAGTATCATGTGCGTAAAATCTAAACAAATCTATCTGAAGAATAAACACTTTAAGGGATTACAACAAAAGATTATGAGAAAGATATTGAATCGTATTTGAATATTTCAAACGGCAATACTTGAAAATAAGAGATTATATGATGCTGAAAGTCATACCCTAAATTTTTCTTTATCCAGTCTGTTTTCCCTTGAGGGGCTAGGGGGGACTCGATGATTTTTAGAAGTTCACAGGTTTTACTCATGCGCAAACACCCCCTGCCCCCTCGAGGGGGTTACGATTTTTGCGCCGTGCGCAATTGATCGGGATCTTGTTCCAGTTAGTTTTCCCCTTTGGGGGCTAGGGGGTACTCGATGTTTGTTAGAAGTTCAGATGTTTTACTCAGGCGCAAACACCCCCTGCCCCCTCGAGGGGGTTACGATTTTTGCGCTTTGCGCAATTGATTAGGATCTTGTTCCAGTCAGCTTCCCCCTTTGGGGCTAGGGGGGACTCGATGATTTTTAAAAGTTCACATGTTTTACTCAGGTGCAAACACCCCCTGCCCCCTCGAGGGGGTTACGATTTTTGCGCTTTGCGCAATTGATCAGGATCTTGTTCCAGTCAGCTTCCCCCTTTGGGGGCTAGGTGGGACTCGATGTTTGTTAGAAGTTCACTTATTTTATTCAGGTGCAAGCACCCCCTGCCCCCTCGAGGGGGTGACGATTTTTGCGCTTTGCGCAAGGTTTAAAGATTCACTCGCATTTGTACAGCGATAACTATCTGCGCCGTAAGGTCTTACTTCAGAAAAAGTAAAATGAGAAAGCTTCACTACTACCAAAACGCTTGCTTCAGATCTGATAAGTTCGTCTGCTCATGTTGAAATACGCTAAGTTGTGTGGAATCATATTTTGAAATATTAGCGGAGTCTTTTACTGCCGTGGGGATTGACTTTCCATCTCTCATAGTCTGAGAAAAAAATTCAAAACAAAAATCCCCGCAAGAAATTCATCTTACGGGGATTGTATATATTAAAATGGAGTTTCTAGCTCAATTCCTTTCCACGGCGCTTGCGCTCGTTTTCGTCCAGATAAATTTTTCTGAGACGTAAAAAGTGAGGAGTCACTTCTACGTATTCATCTTTCTGAATATATTCCAGCGCCTCTTCTAGGGTAAACTTTACCGGTGGTGCGATTTTTACCTTATCATCGTTACCCGCACTACGTACGTTGGATAGCTTTTTGGTCTTGGTGAGGTTCAGTACCAGGTCGTCTGGGCGGCTGTTTTCACCTACTACCTGACCGGTGTAGATTTCCTCGCCCGGTGCGATAAAGAACTTGCCACGATCCTGCATCTTGTCCATGGAGTAGGGAATCGCTGTTCCTTTTTCCATACTGATCAATGATCCATTGATACGTCCGGGAATCTCACCCTTATAAGGTTCGAAACCTGTAAAACGGTGGTTCATGATGGCCTCACCGGCGGTTGCAGTAATCAGCTGGTTACGCAAACCTATGATTCCACGGGATGGAATTTTGAACTCGCACAACATGCGCTCACCTTTGGGAGCCATACTGGTCATCTCACCTTTACGCATGGTCACCATTTCCACGGCCTTACCACTTACGTTTTCTGGCAGGTCGATGGTCAGCTCTTCAATAGGCTCACATTTCACACCATCTATTTCCTTGATGATAACTTGTGGTTGACCTATTTGCAGCTCGTAACCCTCGCGACGCATGGTCTCGATAAGTACCGAGAGGTGCAGTACTCCACGGCCATACACCATGAATTTATCTGCGCTACCTGTATCGTGTACCTGTAGGGCAAGGTTTTTTTCCAGCTCCTTATCCAGACGATCTTTAATGTTACGTGAGGTAACAAATTTACCATCTTTACCAAAGAATGGTGAATCATTGATCGTAAACAACATGCTCATCGTGGGCTCATCGATGGCGATGGTTTCCATGGCCTCAGGATTCTCAAAGTCGGCAACGCTGTCGCCTATCTCAAATCCTTCCAGACCTACCAGCGCGCAAATGTCGCCGGCGTGTACTTCAGTTACTTTGGCGCGTCCCATCCCGTCAAAGACATAGACTTCCTTCACGCGGGTCTTTACCTGCTCGCCATCACGCTTGCACAAGGTGATTTGCTGGTTCTCTTTGATCGATCCACGTTTTACACGACCTATCGCGATACGACCTGTATAATTGGAGTAATCCAGGGAGGTAATCAGTAGCTGGGTCGTTCCGTCCTCTACTTTGGGAGCGGGAACATGCTCGATCACCATGTCTAGGAGCGGCTCGATATTTTTAGTCTCGTCCTTCCAGTCCTCACTCATCCAGTTGTTCTTTGCACTACCGTAAACAGTAGGGAAATCCAGTTGCCACTCCTCGGCACCCAGTTCAAACATGAGGTCAAAAACCGCCTCGTGTACCTCATCTGGAGTACAGTTTTCCTTATCTACTTTATTCACCACAACGCAAGGTTTCAATCCCAGGTCTATGGCTTTTTGCAATACAAAACGCGTTTGCGGCATGGGACCTTCAAAGGCATCCACAAGCAATAACACACCATCTGCCATGTTGAGTACACGTTCCACCTCCCCGCCAAAATCGGCGTGACCAGGCGTATCAATAATGTTGATTTTAGTTCCCTTATACATGACAGACACGTTTTTTGCCAGGATCGTAATCCCGCGCTCGCGTTCTATATCATTGTTATCCAGGATCAAATCGCCCGTGTGCTCATTCTCACGGAATATCTCGCAATGGTGTAAAATCTTGTCCACCAGCGTTGTCTTGCCGTGGTCAACGTGTGCGATGATCGCGATATTTCTAAGGTCTTTCATAACAGCTCTCTAAGCGGCTGCAAAAGTAGTTGTATTCTGCGGGGTAAAAGGTGGGAATCAGTTAAATGATACAGGGGTTGTGGGATTGTTGCTGTTACGCTTTCGCGAAAGCGTAATTATCACATACCAACTCAATAATTCAATGCATCGTGCCCAGCAAGAAGTATCGAAATATAAGGGCAATTTCACACCTAGTCCACGGCAATACTTCTATTTTTGATCCTTAAACCAATTGAAATGAAAAAAATAGGAGTAGGCGGGATTATACTGATCGTCGTGGTGATTGTTGCCATCTGGGGAGTCGCATGGTACAACGGGACGGTGGGACTAAAGGAAACCGTGACCAGCTCATGGGCAAATGTGGAAAGTAGCTACCAGCGCCGCAACGATTTGATACCCAATATCGTCGCCACCGCAAAACAATATGCTGAGTTTGAGCAGGAAACGCTTACTGGCGTTATAGAGGCTCGTGCGGCCGCAACCAGCATAAACGTGGATGCCTCAAACCTTACCGCAGAAAATATCGCTGCATTCTCTGAAGCGCAAAGTGCGGTGAGTTCTGGACTGGGCAGGTTGCTGGCGACGTATGAGAACTATCCCAACCTCAAGGCAAACGAGAATTTCAAGGAACTGATCAACGAGTTGGAACGTACAGAAAATCGCATCAACGTTGAACGTAATCGATATAATGAGAACGTTAGACTGTTCAATACCAAAGTAAAAAAGTTCCCAGGTGTACTTTTTGCCAGCATCACGGGATTTGATCCTGAGCCATTCTTCCAGGCAGAAGAGGGCAGCGAGAAAGCACCTGACGTGGATGAACTTTTTGGGTAGATTTCCATGGATCAAGACGTAGAAGAATTTCTAACCGCGAGCGAGGAGGATTCCATCGTAGCCGCGATACGCCAGGCAGAAAGCCGCACCAGTGGTGAGATACGCGTGCATATCGAGCGCGAGTGTGATAATGCCATGGAACGCGCCAAAGAGGTTTTCCACCTCCTCAAAATGGACAACACAGAACTGGGCAACGGCGTCCTTTTTTACTTTGCCGTAGAGAGCCACAAGTTCACCATTCTGGGAGATAGGGGAATTAATGAGCGAGTGGGCAACGGTTTCTGGGTGCAGATCAAGGATGATATGCAAGCTGCTTTTGCCGCAGGTAAATTCGCTAGCGGAATTTCTGCAGGAATCCTTGCCGCTGGGGAGCAGCTAGCCAAGTATTTTCCATGGCAACATGACGATATAAACGAGTTGCCAGATGAAATCACCAAGGGGGAAATTGAGTAGATGTTCAAGTTTCAAGTTCAAAGTTCAAGGTTCAAGGTTCAAGGTTTCATGTTTCAAACTCCCGAGTTTTAGCTCAGAGCTCTTAGCCCATAACGTACGCCACACGCCATAATCCTCATTCCACATTCCACATACCCCATACCACATACCTCATCCCTACACCTCATACCTCATCCCATAAAATGATTAGAGTAGAAAAGAAATCCGCCATGACTAGAATACTGTTGCTTGCATTCTGCTTTCTGCCGTTACTAGTTGTGGGACAGTTTGAGATTCCGCCTAAGACATCCATAGCTGATCAAAAGCCTATTTATGACGAGGCGGGACTTTTGAATGAACGGCAAAAGAGCGCGCTATCCCATAAAATTAAGAACTACGCAGATTCCACTTCTACCCAGATGCTATTTGTCATCATTAACAGCACAAAGGGTGAAGACATTTCACTACTATCTGCTAGATGGGGTCAAAAATGGGGAGTAGGTCAAAAAGGAAAAGACAACGGTATTGTCGTACTGCTGGCGGTAGATGATCGCAAGGTGGATATTGCTACAGGCTACGGTATTGAATATATCGTGAGCGATTATGACAGCGAGCGTATTATCAATAGGATCATGGTACCAGCTTTCAAGCGCAATCAATATTACGAGGGACTGGATGCCGCAGCAGAAGCTTTGTTTGCAAAACTCACCGGTAGTTATGAAGAAAACCGAACCTTCAAAGACGGTGGCGGTATCCCAATCGGTGCTTTTATGGTTTTTGGGTTTATCATTTTTATCATCATCATGAGCATCCGTAAGAACAAAAACGGTGGCAACGGCAGGGGCGGCATGCGCAGCGGGACGCCATCGCTACTGGACATCATCGTGTTGAGTAGTCTAGGTCGCGGCGGTTTTGGCGGCGGTTCGGGTGGATTTGGTGGTGGCTCTTCCGGTGGTTTCGGCGGCGGCGGCGGATTTAGTGGCGGTTTCGGTGGTGGAGGTTTCGGTGGCGGTGGTGCTAGTGGGGGATGGTGATTTTTCTAAGTTTACGTTTCACGTTTCACGTTCAAAATCCCAAATTCCAAATCTCAAATCTCAAATCCCAAATCCCAAATTCCAAGTTTCACGTTTTTAGACTGAAAATGTAGATAGACGGTTTTAAATTTCAGTATTCAGTATTCAGTATTCAGTATTCAGTATTCAGTATTCAGTGTTCAGCATCACTATTCAGTGTTCATGGTTCAAGTCCTAAATTATAAATCCAAAGTTCTGATCTCAGTCTTGGTCTAGTTGAAGTTGCTCTTGTTCTACAAAAGAACCTAGGAAAGGATTCTACAGGCATAGCCGTTAAGCAGAATTTTCTTGTTATTTCTGCTAAGAGATCGAGAGTCTCCTCACTCTGGTAAAACCACTAATTTCTAGTCCTAATTGTCGGTATGAGAATGGATTATGCACGGCTCAGTTAAGCGTTAAAGACATTTCTGGGCAGTTTGCAGTACGAACAGAATTCGGGTGAATTACGAATGAGCATCTCATATTTTCATCTAGAGTTAAACCGTCTCAATAACTCAACAACAATTGCTTACCGCTTCATAGCAAAGTGACCTTTCACCTCAAACTCACGACCAGCATCATTTATCTCCAAGGTAAACCAGTAATCCGAAGAGGGGAGTGGTTGTCCATTGAAGATACCGTTCCAGCCAGCACTGTTTTGATTGAATTGCTTGATCAGCTTACCGTGGCGATCGTACACGTAAAATATAGCCGAGTCGAACTGATCAATGTTATCTACTTGCCATGTGTCATTGAAGCCATCACCATTAGGCGTAAAGAACCTAGGGTAATCTATGACCAAGACTTCTGTCGTGGTCGTACCACAACCATACAAATCAGTAGCTCCCACCTCGTGAAAACCAGTGCTTACATTTGTAAAGGTGTTATCTCTCTGCGGCTCGCTGTTGTCTAAAAAGTAGAGATATTCACCCACACCACTTACATTTATGGTAACAGAATTAGGTTTGCTAAAATCAGTAGCAAGTGTACCCTCAATCGTGGGTGCCTCTGATTTACGGGTTCTGAATACCCTACGTGGTGATGGACAGCCTTCACGGCTAGTTACCACCACACTGTATTGTCCCTCTTCTGCTATGTTAATGGATTGCGTAGTTTCTCCCGTGAACCATAAAACCGTCTCATCTGGAAATAAATCCACGGTTACCGTGGTAAAGCCATCATTACAAATAATATACAGCGGGGATAGATCTACCACTGGCGGTAGATTGATGGTTACGGTGAATTGTCCGAGACTCTCGCAACCTAAATCTAAATCAGTAACCATTATAAAAAACGTGTCACCATCGCTCACCTCATAAAGATCGCTGATGCTATTTACATTAT
The DNA here is from genome assembly GCA_963740155.1 of uncultured Flavobacteriaceae bacterium. GTDB lineage: Bacteria > Bacteroidota > Bacteroidia > Flavobacteriales > Flavobacteriaceae > Nonlabens. The sequence goes on from CAVUDE010000007.1 coordinate 1,149,189, forward strand.
CTGCACGATCCTGTTCTGTAGCAAAGTACTCAAGGAAATATCGAGCAGGATCCAGCCCGTTCAATATGATGTCTTGGTTTTCAAAGAGATCAATAAAGACAAGGCCGTCATAGTCCTCATCACAGTAAGTTACGTCATAGGTATTTGCCGGTGCGATATTGGGACGCTCTATTACGATTAACTCAAATTCTTCAAACGATCTGCAATCGGTAGTAAGATCCCTAGCCGTTGCAAATAGGGTAGTTGTGGGTGAGGTATAGGCGTAATCCGTGTCAACTGGATTTATCTCAATTTGCGCATCGCTCAGGCTCTCGTAAAAATCTATTTGAAAATTGGTCAGATCACCATTATTCAATAACGGGATTATTTGTGTGAGATTTGCTAGACCATCTTCTGGTTCACATATTATAAGATCCGCATCGTCATCCAGATCAAGGGGTAATTCAACGATCAATTCTAGAGGAGCGATTCTAAAGCAGCCGTATGTAATGTTTGTTCTACGTAGATAAACGGTCTGAGGATTAGATGTATTCTCGTAAGCAGTCTCTACGGCTGCTGGAATAGCATTTGTTCCATTTTCTGCATCTGTGATATTCTCATGCCAGGTGAGCACGGTCACAAACTGGCGCGCTCCGGCTATCTCAAATTCACGTGCGGTAAGATCAAATGCGGTACTACCGTCCTGACGATCACCGGCGATATCACACTCTGTGGATGGCGGGACACCTATGACTAGATCCGGTCGTCTTACAACACCTACTGATAACTCTTCAATGTCAAAACATCCATTACCATTTTCCACCCTTACAAATAAAGCCTGTGGATTAATGGTATTTGTAAAGGTTGCGCCCAGTGGGTTTACGTCATTTACTGCGTCAATAAAGTCATCGTGTACGGTGACGGTAATCGATCCCGTGGTGCCTGCACTTACCTGGTCGATGATGGGTTGCACATCGATTGTGGCAATCTCATCATCTTCTTCATCGCAGCCATTCACATCCTCTGGCAGATTGTAGTCTGGCGCGGTATCCACAAAAAGATCAAAACTGGCCGTAATAGCACAAATGGGAGCCTCATCATTAACAGCTCTTACATATATAATTTGCGGATTGCTCGTATTTGTGAAATCAGATTCCTTATCAATACTATTGATCCCTGAGGTCGCGTCTGATAAACTGGTGTGATAAGTGAGGGTGACACCTGTTGCGCCATCGAGAATCTCGTTGTCTTTCTCAATCAACAGAAAAGTGTTCCTCCCGTCATTATCGTCCTCACAAGATAAAAATGTTGAAATGGCAGGGAAAACGTGCTGGGTATTTACACTGACTACAAGTTCAACGACCGTTGAACAATTGCCTGTGAGATCCTGAACCCTCACAAAAATAACATCGCCATCTGTACTATAGGCCGCAGGTGTTGTAATGGGATTAGTATCTAGCGTGGCCTCTCCTCGTGAGGTAAAGTAACGGAATTCAATATTTGAACTAGCTGAGATTTCAGTTTCCCGTACCGTAAGATCTACAGTACCTATGCCAGTTCCAGAAGTTTCGCAAAACTCGATGGCGGTAGGTTGGTTTGCAGCAGGTGCAGTTACAAGGTCTATCCCAAATGGCCGTGTTTCTGTACAGTTTGCACCATTTGTAAACGTTGCAAAAACCTCTAGAGGATTTGTGTCTGAAGACAATCTGGTGATGGGATTCATCTCATCATCAGCATCCGCCTGGCTTGCGTAAAATGTAATGGTAGTGGCAGGGACAATTCTTGTAAGCGCTGGAATTAATGCGGTAAGATCCAGCTGACTGGTCGCTGTGGGATCCAGTACACAGAGTTCTTGATCTGGGATGGTATCTACATTGAAAAAGTCGATAACTACGAGATCAAAACTTGAAAATTCAGTACAAGTCAGGCTATTTATGCGAATGTAAATTGTCTGTGGGTTTGTGGAATTTAAAAATGGGACAGTTTTATCTAACTGGTTTACGTCGTTATCACGATCTGCTTCCGATTCAAAAAATTCAATATCAACATTTTCTAGTCCATTTAAGAATGAAATCTCTATGCTCTTTAGATCAAATTCTGCAATACCATCCATGTTGGGATCATCACATTCCGTAACGTCCTCAACAAGTGTTTCTGAAATTAAATAATTTGAAAAAACCTCAAGTCTGGCAATGGAGGCACACCCTGTATTACTGTCAGTAAATCTTACGTAGATATTTTGGGAAAATGCGGTCGTATTTGCAAATGCAGTGGGATTGGTTATGGGATTTAGATTTTCATCTGCGTCTGTTCTAGAAGTATGGTATGTTATGACCCCTCCAAATCCGGAAGGAATAAAATCAGTCAATGCAGAGGTGAGATCAAATACCGCAAGCCCATCACGGTCTGAATCGCATGCATCGATGAATGTATAATCATCATCTAGAACAGGCGGTAAAATGACATTTATCTGCACTTCACTTGTAGAGAAGCAATTACTGTTAGTTCTTTCTAATCGCACAAAAATTAAGTCATTTGAGCTCACTGTTGTGTAGGGGGATGAAAGCTCATTTGTTGCTTCTATGGCATCTAGTCCAGTAGGGTGGTAGGTAATAGAATTGACTGGAGTAAAGGTAGTTATAAGATCATCTATGGTTGCAAGGTTCAGTGAGGTTATACCATCTTGATCAGTGTCACAAACATCAACCGTCGCATCACTGGCAATAAGAACATCACTCACTTCAAACTGGACGGGGATGGTTGCCTCACAACCTGTGTTCAAGTCTTTCAACCTATAAATGAGTGTTTGTGGATTTACTGAATTGGTAAATGATCCAGATAGCGGGTTGATCTCGTTAGTAGCATCAGACGCTGTATTATAGAATATACCTTGATAGCTACCTAATGGAAGGTCGCTTATCACTGCCCCAGAAATCACATCCAAATCAAATTCCTCCCTTCCATCTAGTGAGATATCATCACACCTTTCTTGAGTAGATATAGTTATGTCTAATTGATCAGGGTCAATGATGATTTCAATTGTATCACCAATGATGCATGTACTTCCTGAAAGCTGTATCGTGGCTTCCACAGCATAAGTTCCCGTTACATCCACAAAAAGATCGCTACTGGTAATTCCAGACAGCTCAACTCCATCCTTGAACCACTTATAGGTCGCCCTGGGGTTACCCACATCTGCATTCAGAGTGGCATTTTGACATGGTACGAGGTCTGGACCTAGATCAACCTCTGATTGCAAACTGTTTGCCTGCACAAAAACTGCACTATCAAACCTGAAGTCTGCCTGATCTGCTATCACCATTTTAATACGGTAGGACACCTCTGGTATGACATTAGCCACTGCCGTCAGAACTTCTGTCCTGCCCTCAAAGTTTGTGGCTCCCATATTCTGGCCGGCAAAAAAATCATCGTTTTCTGCCGCGCATTGCCCTACGACTTCTGGATGGATGGTACCTATTCCCACTGGCTGGCTGGTGCCGGGTATAATGGCCATATTTGTAAAAGCACCACCGCTCGTAGGCCTAATAAGGATAGCAAAGCCATCAGAAACATTACAGGGGAAATTTTGCTGGTATTCTTCTGAGGCGAGTAGATAATCAAAGCTCAATAAATCGGTCGCGCTGATCACGTCAAACTCGACCACGCTTGCATTAAGCGTATTTGTGATCCCCAGATTCATCTCGAGATCTGCATCACCTACCCAGGCATTGTTCCCATCATTAAGATTTGTACCTATTACGGTATTGCCCGCACTAGACGCGTCACCTGTGGAAAGGACAAATCCAGAAGAAAACGGAAAGCTGGGATTAGTACTGGTAAAACCTAAGATACTAGGTGGTAAACCGTAGAGTTGTGCGTTATTTGAAGAGTTTACATTGCTGATCTCTGCGCAGTCGTTCCCAAAGTTGCTATTGATCAATACATCGATAGGTTGCGCAGGATCAGTTCTCACTAGCTGTGCTGCGGCTGTAGAACAGATAACAAAGCATAATAGACTGGTAAGGAGTCTAAGCATCTAGGGAAATCGTATGAGGTATTTTAAAAATCTAATCATCTTCAAAAACAATGCTACTTAACTAATCAGTAGAAATATTAACGCACGTTATATAATTCACGATAAATATATGCTGTATTTACAAATATCGTAATGATTTTGTGGATTTTTTGATTATTGTGTGTACGCTTTCGCGAAAGCGTAATTACTAATTCCTGCGTAAAGAGAAGTGTCCCTTGACATTAACAGGCCGTTTTGGTAGTTCTACAGTGATTTCAAACCAATAATCATCCTCATCTACAGCAGTACCGTTGAGTGTTCCATCCCAGCTATCTGATCGACTGTCAAATTTCTTCATCAACCGCCCTTTGCGGTCAAAGATCATACACTGGGATACTTCATACTCCTCTAGATTCTCAATCCTCCATGTATCGTTGAATCCATCACCGTTAGGCGAGAAATATCTAGGGTAGTTCAGCACCATGATATCTTCCCTCACGACCGCTGCGCATCCTAGAATATCAGTAATGGTAATGGTATGCAATCCAGTGGTGACTTCCCTGAAGGTAGGATTTTTTTGTGGCAGTCCACCGTCTAGTGAATAGAGATAGTCCCCATCACCCTGGACGGTAACGGTAATGGTATTATCTGTCGTAAAACTGGTCACAGAGATATCCTGTACGATTGCTGGGCCGGATTTTATAACTTGGGTGGTTACTCTTGTGCTACAACCCATTTGATTAGTAACGATTGCCCAATAACTCCCCATCTGGGTTACATTGATGATAGGTACAGTTTCACCTGTGGACCACTCAACAGTATCTGTAGGTTCAAAATTTTCCAGCCACAGCGTTGCTGGCTCATCCCCACAGATAGGAACTACGCTATCCATGCTAGGTCTGGGCGTTGCCTGCATTCTGGTTTTCAAACTCAGGTATGTCGAGCATCCAGTTTCTAAATCGGTGACTTCAGCATAAAAAGTCGTTCCATTTGCGAGTGTAGTATTTACACCTAGAATGTTTGTTTGATTTAGTCTATCCCCTTCACTATAATAATAACTTACAGTGTGCTCATTGCTGGACAATCCTTGCAACACCTGAATATCTAGATCGCTGACATTTATGTACTCAACGCCATTATTATCAGTGTCGCAAACATTTGTTTCCAGCAGGGTCGTGGTTGCCAGTACCGGTGGCGTGTTGATAAGAATATCAAACGGTTCTATATTCCAACAATCAAAATTTTCAAGTTTTGCTTTAAGGTAAAGTGTAGTGCAATCCATTGACATAGTCATACCTTACAAAAACAGGATTAATGTCACTGCGAGCATCCAGGTGTGACTCATAAAATTTAAACTCGACATTCTGACCTTCATCTACAAATATTTCTGCAATGACCTGGTTGAGGTCTATAAATCCATCGCTGGTCTCACAGAATTCTATGGTCTCGTTTTCTAGAAGGTAAGGGGTAAGGTTTAAAATCAATTCCAAAGGTTGAATGTCGTAACATCCAGAAACAGTATTAAATAGTCGCAGGTAAACCGTGGTGTCATCAAAGATCTCAAAGTTTGTGACTTCAGAGCCTGATATCGCATTTGAACCATCATTTGCGCCAGATTCATCTATGTGCCATGACACGACTGAGTTGAAATTTCTCGTGCCGATGATCTCATCCTCGCGTTCTGTCAAATTGAAAAACCCACTGCTGAGAGTATCATTATCCAGACACACATACGATGCGTTCACTGGAAAGGTTTGAGGTCTTTCTATCACCCCTATCGTGAACGGTTCTACCGCGGTACAACCTTGTGGCGTAGATATACGAGCATAAATGGTTTCAGGGTTTGTTATGTTAGCGACCGTGCTGCCCAGAATTAAAGAGCCTGTCAAAGCATCTGCCTCTGATCTGTGATAACTCACCGCAAGAAATTGCACATTACCAGATAGAATTTGCTGGCTTACTGGTAATAGGTCAAAGGTGAGTAAACCGTCAAAGTCGTCGTCACATAGCTCCACATCTGATGGAATATTATAAACTGGGCTATCTTCTACCCTGATGGTAAAATTACCCACGCTGGGACAAAGTGGTAGAGAATTGTTTCGCACATGATAATAGATGGTTTGAGGACTTCGTGTATTTCGGAAAATCACATTCTTATCTATCGCGTTTCTATTGCTGGAAGCATCTGCGGAATTGAGGTGGTAGCTGATGGTTTTGTTTGAAGAATTTCCAAGTATGCTACCATCAAGTTCTGAGAAAATAAATTCTCCCACATCATCACCATCATCTTCACAGGCAATAAAATCTGGACGTGTGATTATGGGAAGTGTGGTGTTGATACTTATAGGTAGTTCTGTAAACGATGGACAGCCTGTGGTGCGGTCGCTTACCCTCACGTGAACAGTTCGGGTGCGGGTAAAGTATCTTGTCGGTTCTGATATTGGATTTCTGCCGCTTACCGCATCACTTTCACTTGTATGGAATGTAGCGCGCTGGTTGCCATTAGTCAAAATTTGAGGTAGGGAACCGGTTAGATCGATGGTCATAAAACCATCCTGATTATCGTCACATAACAAGATCGGGCTGGGATTATTAATGACTGGGGCTGGCAGCATCTGAATATTAAATGCCCCCCAGTCCGTACAACCATCTCTATTTGTGATTTCAGCAAATAATCCAAAGTTGTCTGCTGTATTATCAAACGTGGGTATTGAGTTTGTTCCGGCTGCCGCGTCAGCCGCATTTGTGAAGTATCTCACGCTGCTGCCAGGAACAATTGCATTAATATCCACGTCAAATCTAGATAAGTCCAGCGTAGTGCGTAGATCTTGATCTTCATCGCAATAAGTCAGGTCTGGGATGGGTGGTGCCTCAAAATAAGGTGCCACATTAAGTACAAAGGCATCTTCTTCTTCACACGTGCTATCATACACGCGTACAAATATATTCTGGGGATTTACTCTATTGACATACGGTTGGGTGGTGTCCATCATATTTGTCCTATTGTCACGATCAGACCTAGATTCATAAAGTTCTACGGTTACACCCGTCAGCCCATTCTGAATAATATTCTGAATACCAGCGAGGTCAAATTCCTCAAAACCATCATCTGATACATCATCACAAAGGGTCTGGTCATTTATACGTGTTTCTGCAATCAGATAATTGGTATAAAGGGTGAGTACAGCAATTCCGGGACATGATCCATCAGCAGGTTCTATTCTTACAAAGATCTCTTGAACACTGCGATCCTCATTGCGATAGGATTGAACGTTTGTAAGAGGTGATGATCCTACTTCTGCACTCAATCGTGACCGGTGATAACTGATTGAGCTAGCCTGGCCAGGTGCTATAAAATCATTGTTGCGCGTGGTGAGGTCAAACATCGCAAAGCCATCTCTGTCACCATCACATGCGTCAATATAGCTTTCATATTCCAAAAGAGCAAAACGCTGTTCAGTAGTAATCGTCACAGTGCTGACGGCAAAACAATCCACCTCTGCATCATCAATGCGAGCATAGATTACGGTAGTGTCTGTAAGCAGTTGGAACGGACTGCCCAGTGGGTTCACTTCGTTCTGCGCATCTGCAACATTTTCATAGTAAACAACATCAGCAGCAGCACCCAGATTTGTCACGTCTGGAGTTATATTTTCCAGATCAATTGCTGGCAGGCCTGTCACGTCTTGACAAACCTCATAATTAACATCACCACCACTCAAGCTACCGTCTATAATTAACTCAAATGTATTTGTACCGGTACAGCCGGTATCAAGATTTTTCACCTGCACGTGAATTGTTTGCGGATTACTCGTATTACGATAAGATGCGGGTAAGGCATTTACCTCATTTGCCAGATCTGCAGCAGATGCGTAAAAGTCAATCGCATAATTACCAGGACCTAACGTATCCATGATATCAGCGCCTGTGGCACCTAAGTCAAAAATTTTGCTAGTTGCGGCACCGCTGGGGTCGCAACTCTGGACGTCTTCTACCTCTACAGCTAGAAAATTTGGATTTATTTCTACATCAACGGTTTCAATAATCGTGCAAGTGGTACTACCATCATTGATGGAAACTTCAACCCTGTAAATACCTGATTGTCCTGCTGTGATGGAAGAAGTTGAGGTAGGCAGCGAGTTGTTGTCTAAAAACCAAGAATAAACTGCGTTGCTATTACCCACACTTGCGTCCAGCACCAGTGGCGTGCAACTCTGGAGCTCATCGCCCAGATCGATGCTTGAATTCAAACTCTGCCCCTCAATAAAAACTGCACTGTCAAATCGTTCATCCACATCATCTGCAATCACCATTTTAAGGTGATAGGCGATGCCGGGCGTAACATTTGCGATTGCTGTAAGTGGTACGGTACGGCCCTGAAAATTTGTTTCTCCTATGGAATATCCAGCAAAAAAATCTTCATTTTCAGCAGGACACTGACCCACTATTCTAGGGTGAATCGTTTGCACCTGCACCGGTGTTCCACTGGGGAGAATGGCGATATTTCTGTAGCTGCCTCCTGCGGCAGGCTTGATCAGTATGGCAAAGGCATCAGAAACGTTACAGGGAAAATCCTGCTGGTATTCTTCTGAGGCCAGTATGTAATTAAAACTGACTTGATTGGTGGAACTGGTAAAGTCAAATTCCAGAACACTGGCATTAAGCGTGCTACTTATTCCTATTGCGTTTTCCAAGTCTGTATCACCTGTCCAGCTAGAATTTCCAGAGCTCAAATCAGCAGTTGTACTACCAGAACCTACCTCCCCAGCGCGACCCGTGCTCAATACTATACCACTATTAAATGGAAAAGCCGTGCCATTACGATCAAAGCCAGCGATACTCTCAAATCCCATGGGTACGCTGGAATTATTGGGGCTATTTATGTTGCTCACCTGAATACAGCTATTTCCTAACTGGGTATCCACAAGATTATTGATGGGCTGGCCGGTAGTAGTTGATACTTGTTGAGCAATTGTCGTGTAGCCAAGAATAAGAGCAAAGGTGGCTGCAAGGAATGATTTTTTTTTCATGGCTTGAGTCTAAGGGTTCTGTTTTGAGTGCTTAAAAGCGCATTGTTTGTATTGATTAAGGTTGTAATAACAGCATTTGCGATACACGATAGATACTGCTACAAAAGATATAGATATACAATGTTGTACATTGGTAATTTGTATATACATGATTATATCCAAAAAAATCGGAAATGTTAATTTTTCCCAAAGCAAAATTATGCAAAGCATAAATATACAAGTGAATATATTGTAAAATCAATGTTATTATATTTGTAACAAATATTTATAATGGCTTTAAATAAGAATGGCGTGCTGGGATGGGCAACTTTCATCATGATAATAGTAGGGTTGGGGCTCATTGCTCTAGGCGCGTTTAAATACCAGGAGGTTGCGGGGTACGGTTTTGCATCCGTTGGTGTAGGTTTTTTCGCAATCGCCTGGGTATTCAATGCTTTAAAAGGCAGGGTTTAAATTATTTATCCACCTATGGTAAATTTTACCCTTTTATTAAAAAACCTCTAAATATGATAAGTAAACCTTTGTTTTCCAAAAACTAAGAGTTTTCCTCAATTCTTGGTTGATCTAGTTATTTTCAGTCTGACTGAATACCCACAACTAACTCTTTAGTCATTCTCACGGCGTAGGAAAAAAACATCAATAATTATTATTGAAGATTGTTGATATCACGCTTTCGCGAAAGCGTAATTACCCAAATTACTTCTCTTTTGAATATGCTTTTACAGGCAGCTAAATCCTAGTAAATTGCAACCAATTTGAGCCAAATGGCTTTCACAAACTTTAACATTTCACAATGAGCGACGATAAGCAAATCATATTTTCAATGTCTGGTCTGTCCAAAACTTATCAAAGTACGGGCAAGCAGGTTCTTAAAAATATCCACCTAAGCTTTTTCTACGGTGCCAAAATCGGGATTCTAGGTCTCAACGGCTCTGGTAAGTCCACCTTATTAAGGATTATAGCGGGAAAGGAAAAAAACTATCAGGGCGAGATTAATTTTCTTCCGGGTTATGAAGTGGGTTATCTGGAACAGGAACCTGAACTGGATGATTCTAAAACGGTGATGGAAATCGTGCGTGAGGGAGTGGCAGAGACGGTTGCCGTCCTAGATGAATACAATAAGATCAATGACGATTTTGGCCTGCCAGAGAATTACGAGGATGCAGACAAGATGGAGAAACTCATGGCGCGTCAGGCAGAATTGCAGGACAAGATTGACGCACTCAACGCCTGGGAACTGGACACAAAACTCGAGATTGCCATGGATGCGCTGCGCACCCCACCATCAGATGCTAAAATCGAGAATCTATCCGGTGGGGAACGACGTCGTGTTGCGTTGTGCCGTCTCTTACTACAGCAACCAGAAATTCTTTTACTAGATGAGCCTACTAACCACCTGGATGCAGAATCCGTGCTTTGGCTAGAGCAACACCTCGCCCAGTATAAAGGAACTGTGATCGCAGTCACGCACGACCGTTACTTTCTGGATAATGTTGCTGGATGGATCCTAGAATTGGATCGCGGTGAGGGAATCCCTTGGAAAGGGAACTATTCCAGCTGGCTGGAGCAAAAAAGCGACCGCCTAGCAAAAGAAGAAAAAACCGAATCCAAAAGACGCAAGACGCTACAACGCGAGCTGGACTGGGTACGTCAGGGCGCTAAAGGCCGCCAGACAAAACAAAAAGCACGTCTGAACAATTACGATAAACTCCTCAATGAGGATCAAAAGTCCAAAGAGGAAAAACTCGAGATCTACATCCCTAACGGCCCACGACTGGGAACTAACGTGATAGAGGCAACGGGGGTGAGTAAGGCATTTGGTGAAAAGTTACTTTACGAAGACCTCAACTTCACCCTCCCACAAAACGGCATCGTAGGTATTATAGGTCCTAACGGTGCCGGAAAAACCACGATCTTCAAAATGATCATGGATGAGGTAGAACCAGACGCTGGTTCATTTACCGTGGGTGAGACTGTAAAATTGGCCTATGTGGATCAGTCCCATTCAGATATCGATCAGGAAAAATCCATCTGGGAAAACTTTGCAGATGGTCAGGACATGGTCATGATGGGCGGCAAGATGGTGAATTCCAGAGCCTACCTAAGCCGTTTTAATTTTTCTGGTTCAGAACAAAACAAAAAAGTCGCAGCCCTATCTGGTGGTGAGCGCAACCGTCTGCACCTGGCAATGACCCTAAAAGAGGAAGGAAATGTTCTTTTACTCGATGAGCCTACAAACGATCTGGACGTAAATACACTTAGAGCTCTAGAAGAGGGACTGGAGAACTTTGCCGGCTGTGCCGTCATTATCTCACACGACCGCTGGTTCTTAGACAGGGTTTGTACACATATAATTGCCTTTGAAGGCGATAGCCAGATATACAGTTTCCAGGGCAGCTTTACAGAATACGAGGAAAACAAAAAGAAACGCCTGGGCGACGTATCACCTAAACGTATTAGATATAAGAAGTTGACTAGGGATTAGGGGTTTAATTAACAGTTGATTAGTTAACGGTTAATCGGATTTAGGTTTCCATGAAACACGACCCAGTCCCAATAGATTTTTTATGCTGCAAGCTGCATTTGTAGTGTTCAGCAAGTTTAGATGCTTTAATACTTGTTTCCCTAGAGGGGAAGAGCGATAGCAAGGGGTGTGGAGCAGGAGTTAGAACACAAGGATCAAAAAGCTCCCTCGGGGGTTTGGGGGGCTGGAGCAGAAGTAAAAAGAATCTGAATAAAAAAAGGCAAATAGTAATCACGATAAGCCAACCCCCAGCCCCTTCCACGGAAGGGGAGTTGCTTAAGAAGGGAGCACTCCGTTTGAAATAACGCGAGATCGATTTCCCCCTTTGGGGCTAGGGGGATTTTCACAAGAGTAAAAACACAAGAATCAAAAAGCCCCCTCGGGGTCTTGGGGCTAGAACAAGAGTAAAATTCCGAGTAAGAAATACAAGGAGGCAAACAGTAACCAACGATAAGCCAACCCCCAGCCCCTTCCACGGAAGGGGAGTTGCTTAAGAAGGGAGCACTCCGTTTGAAATAAAGCGAGATCGATTTCCCCTTTGGGGATAGGGGGATTTTCTCAAGAGTAAAAATACAGGTAAAGAAAAAGCCCCCTTGGGGGTTGGGGGGCTGGAGCAAGAGTAAAAATAACTTGAATAAGAAAGGAAGCAGCAAGTAATCACCTTAAGCCAACCCCCAGCCCCTTCCACGGAAGGGGAGTTGCTTAAGAAGGGAGCACTCCGTTTGAAATAACGCGAGATCGATTTCCCCTACGAGGCTGGAGGGATTTTCACGAGAGTAAAAACACAGGTAAAGAAAAAGCCCCCTCGGGGGTTTGGGAGGCCGGAGCAAGATTAAACCTAAAGAACAAATACTCTTATCAACAAATCCTCTAATTAAAGAGTCCCACAATCCAAACCCTCTCCCCATCTTTGCACCGCTAAAATTTTTGCATGCTTAATATTCACGACCTGCACGTCAGCTTTGGCGGCGAGCCGCTTTTTGAAGAGATCACCTTTAGATTAAACGGTGGCAACCGCGTGGGGCTGATTGGGAAGAATGGCGCGGGAAAATCTACCCTGCTCAAGGTGGTCGCTGGCGATATTCCCTACGATCAGGGCAGCATCGCCATAGAAAAGGACATAAGCATCGGGTTTTTGCGTCAGGACATTGATTTTGAGCAGGGCCGTACGGTGCTGGAGGAGGCGTATTCCGCTTTCGCGAAAGCTAGAAAAATAGAATCCCAGCTGGAAGAAATCAACCATCAACTAGCTACAAGAACAGACTACGAGAGCGACTCCTATACCCAGCTCATACAAGACCTGGGCGATCTCACCCACGAGTACGAGATCATAGGCGGCTACCATTATAAGGGAGAAACCGAGAAGATCCTGAAAGGACTGGCATTTAAACCAGAACAATTCAATATGCTCACTGATGAACTGTCTGGTGGATGGCGCATGCGTATCGAGCTGGCAAAACTGCTGCTGGAAAATCACGATATTTTATTGCTGGATGAGCCTACAAACCACCTGGATATCGATTCTATTCTTTGGTTGGAGCAGTTTTTACAGTCTTATCCTGGTGCCGTGGTGATCGTGAGTCACGATAAAATGTTCCTCGATAATGTTACAAACCGCACGATTGAAATCAGCTTAGGCAGGATCTACGACTATCCAAAACCTTATACCAAATTCCTAGCCCTGCGTGCAGAAATGCGTGAGCAGCAGGAGGCAACGTTCAAGAACCAGCAAAAGGAAATTGAGCGTACTGAAAAGCTCATCCAGAAGTTTAAGGCAAAGGCCAGCAAGGCTACCATGGCGCAATCCCTCATGAAAAAGCTGGACCGCATGGACGTGGTAGAGGTAGAGCAAACAGATAATGCGGCGATGAATATCAATTTCAGCCAGTCTGTCCAGCCGGGTAAGATTGTTCTGGACATTGAAAAAGTGAGCAAGAGTTACGGCGATAAGCAAGTTCTCAAAGGCGTGGATCTTATGATTGAACGCGGCAAGCGCATCGCATTTGTAGGCCAGAATGGAATGGGAAAATCCACGCTTGCCAAGATCATCGTGGGAGACACAACCGCCAGCGGCGACGTCAATCTGGGGCACAACGTGCAGCTGGGTTACTTTGCCCAGAACCAGGCAGAATATCTGGACGGTGAAAAGACCATCCTAGACACGATGATAGACGCTGCAGATGATACAAATCGTGTCAGGGTGCGGGATATGTTGGGTTCATTTCTTTTCCGTGGGGATGAGGTTGAGAAAAAGGTGAAAGTATTGAGCGGTGGCGAGCGCAACCGTCTCGCTCTATGCAAGTTGTTGCTACAGCCATTCAACGTCCTTATTATGGATGAGCCCACAAACCACCTGGATATACAGAGTAAAAACGTGCTCAAAGCAGCGCTGGTAAAATTTGAGGGCACACTCATCGTCGTTTCTCACGACCGCGAGTTTTTACAGGGCTTGACAGAGTTGGTCTACGAGTTCCGCGATCACAAATTAAAGCTGTATCTGGGCGATATCGATTACTACCTCAACCAGCGCAAGGCCATGGATATGCGTGAGATAGAGAAGGTTGAAAAAGTAAAAAGGCCAGTTTCACAAAGTAGTGGATCGAGTAGTACGCTTTCGCGAAAGCGTGGTCAAGAAAGCAAACCAGAACTCACCCATGAGGAGCAAAAGAAACAGAAGTCATTAAAAAACCGCTTGAGTAAAGCAGAATCCGCCATCAATCAACTAGAAAGTGAGATCAAAAAAATGGATCTGGAACTAGCCGCAGATTACGATCGACTGTCAAAGCAGGATGGATATTTTGACAAATACCAGAAGAAGAAAAAAGAGTTAGAACTGTGGATGGAAGAGTGGGCGTCTAAATTTGCTGAACTTGAAAATTTTATGCAACTTGATTCATAAAGATTAAATAAATTCAAGTTAAAACGCTACGACATGGTGGAGTTCAGTCTTTTATTTACGTTTTAATTTTAACAATTTAATTATGAACTATTTATTAAAATCATTTAGCTTAGTAGATCGTTTTTTACTATTGTTTATGGCGCTTGTCGTAATCTCATGTTCTAATGATGAACTTACATTAGAGGTCGAAGAAGCTAATTCTAATTCTGAATTAGTTGATGAAATAGAGTTCAATGACAATTATGCATCTTCAGTTGATGATGATGGAAAATGTGAGCCAGAGGTGAAAGTCAAATTTATAGGAAAATTACACCGCGGGAGAAGATGGAGCGAACGCAATAATGTTAAGCCCTGTACAGCGAGTTTTGGATTATGCAATATGAAATTTGCTTATATCGCCAAGGTGAAATGTAAAAATTTTAGTGTTTTGGCAGATAGTGAACCAAGTGTTGAGCCATCGTTTTCTTACTTGATTTTCGAAGGGCTAGATGATCCGAATTCGCTTAGAGTGAGCCTTCCTCACGAACCAGAGGATTATCAGAACGATATTTTTATTAGTTCGGAAGGGGACGACATTCCTCTTTCACCCGATATTGCTGAAGCTTTAGGAATTCCCAGTTCTACTGTTATCATAGCCAACGATTATCAATTTACTGTTACAAGTGATTATCCTTTTGGGTATGTGGATTTGCAAGTCACTTTCTAAGATTAGTATTCCATACATAGGTATATTATTCTTATTAATTTCTTGCAATTCTATCGCAAAAATATATACAGGAGTAAGAGACCCTAATACCTATGAGAATAATTCTGACCGTTTGGATTATTATAATCCTTGGATAAATAGAGATGACCTAATAGTTGAAATATTCACTATCGCTCACGACTCATTGTACATTGAAACTTTTAATTCCCTTTCAGACAAATCATTTCCAGTAGCTCACTTGATGGATTCTAATAACAAAAACGTTTATGTGATTGATTGCTATGAGGATTTGGAATATTATATTGAGGCACTAAATAAATGTGACTTGAGCATTTTGAGTTCACCGGAGGAAGAGAATATTATGTTAATGAAAGACATGTCAAATAATTATTTTACCAATAAAGTATTTTCGAAAAATTTAGATTCTAACAAGTCTGAAGACAGTTATACAGTACAAATTATTCACGGTCAGTTTCTAGGCTCTAAACTTAGGAATAAAATGACTGATCTTTTTGTAAATGTCGAAAGTATTGAACATTTAAAAATATACGATATGAGTGTTGACCGAGAATTGTAAGTTTCAAATTTAATTTTGAAAACCAGACCAGTTAAAAGAATCTAACTCTTTTAGCTGGTTTTTTTTGTTTTATTATTTGAGCAACTTTAGTACAGCTACCTTTATTAATATAATCATCATTGATGTTCTGATTGACATTTATTTAACTTAATAGGGTCACTGGCAGACTAGCTTTGGCAGCTATTCATTTTATTGCATGACCCGTAAAATCATTTTCTCCATTCTAGCTGTTGCCCTAATTGTAGGAGCCTTTTTTACTGGTAGATGGATTATTGCCAGCAAGGAAGCACCTAAATCTAAGCCTAAAAAGGAATATAAAGTTGTCGAGGTGGACACGGTGGAAAACAAGACCATCCAAGTGGTAATTCCAGCCAACGGGAATCTCATGGCAAAAAATCGTATTGATCTCTATGCAGAGGTCACGGGCGTCTTCCGCAGTACAGGGAAATTGTTTAGAACTGGTCAAGAATATAATCGTGGCGAGACCATTATCGCTATTGACAATACAGAATTCAATGCACAGGTGCAAAGCGCCCGCAGTAATCTCAATAATTTGATCACCGGCGCAATGCCAGACTTACGACTGGATTATCCAGAATCCTACCCGCAATGGCAGCAATACTTAAATAATCTAGAAATAGACCAGCCGTTAAAAGCATTGCCTGAGCCCAAAACCCAGCAGGAAAAGTATTTTATAACCGGCCAGACCATTTACTCCTCCTACTATGATACGCAAAACCTTGAAGATCGTTTGACAAAATTCCGCATACGCGCTCCTTTTAACGGTGTTCTTACAGAAGCCATGGTGACTGAGGGAACACTTGTGCGTGTGGGGCAGCAGCTGGGTGAGTTTATCCAGAAAGGAACCTACGAGCTGCAGGTTTCCATAAGCGCAGAGTTTGTGGATTTGCTGGAAGTAGGAAGAACAGTAGAACTCAAGACCATAAATAACCGCAACACCTATAAAGGAGAAGTTACCAGGATCAATGCAAAAGTGGATCAGGACTCGCAGACGGTATCTGTTGTGATTGAGGCGTCAAATCCAGACCTGAAATACGGTATGTATCTAAAAGCTGTTCTTGAAGCACAAGAAATAGACAATGCTATTGAGATAGGCAGGTCATTGATGCAGAAAAATGAGCAACTGTTTGCCGTCAGAGATGGCAAGCTCAAACTTATTGAAGTCCAGCCAGTACATTTTACAGATGACAGTGTGATCTTGAAAGGTGTTGAAAACGGTGAGATCATTGTGTCACGCACGGTACCCGGTGCCTATGAGGGAATGCTGGTACGTACAGAAGAACAGGCAAAAGCAGCCGAAGAAAAGAACAAGACAACCGAAAGTAAAGAAGAAGAGAAGGCATGAGAAAAGTAATCGCCTACTTCATCAAGCATCACGTTGCGGTAAACGTGATCATTTTTGCCTTTTTGATTTTTGGGGTGATGGGCGTACTATCACTCAAATCATCTTTCTTCCCGCTGGTAGAATCTAAAATTATCACCATCAACGTGACCTACCCAGGCGCGTCCCCTCAAGAAATAGAAGAGGGTGTTGTTCTCAAGATTGAGGATAACCTCAAAGGTATTGAGGGAATCGACAGGGTGACCAGCGCCTCTCGCGAGAACAGCGGTACCATTACTGTAGAAATACTTAAAGGCTATAACATAGATTTTATGTTGCTGGAGGTTAAAAATGCCGTGGATAGGGTGCCGTCCTATCCCGTGGGTATGGAGCCGCTGGTTGTAGCAAAGCAAGAGGAGGTGCGTCCTACTATTACTTTCGCCTTGAGCGGGAAAAACGTTCCACTCAACACGTTAAAAGAACTTGCCAGAGACGTGGAGAATGATCTGCGCGGCATGGAGGGTATTTCCCAGATCACCATAGACGGTTATCCTGATGAGGAAATAGAAATTGCGGTGGATCAGAACACTTTACTGGCTTATAACGTCACCTTTGAAGAGGTTGCGCAGGCAGTGGCAAATTCAAATATCCTGACAACTGGCGGGCGCGTAAAAACAGATAAGGAAGAATACCTCATACGTGCTAACCAGCGCAGTTACTACGGCGATGAGATCACCTACACTCCCGTACGTACCAGAGAAGATGGTACGACAGTTTACCTGAAAGACGTCGCCACCGTACGCGATCGATTTTCTGAAACGCCTAATGCTACATTTTTTGATGGTGAGCGTGCGGTAAATATTACTGTGACGAGTACAAATTCTGAAGACCTAATCAGTAGCGCAGAAAAAGTCAATGAATATATTGATAAGTACAATCAAAAGCGTACTAATGTGGAGCTTAATGTAGTAAGCGACCAGTCCACAACGCTTAACCAGCGTACGGCTCTGCTTACTGAAAATGCCATCATCGGGATGGCGCTGGTATTATTATTTCTCTCGATCTTCTTGAATACGCGACTAGCATTTTGGGTGGCTTTCGGTCTGCCCATTGCATTTCTGGGAATGTTCATTTTTGCTGGTCAATTTGATGTTACGATCAATGTACTTTCCTTATTTGGGATGATCATCGTTATCGGGATACTGGTGGATGATGGGATCGTTATTGCAGAAAATATCTACCAGCATTATGAGGACGGTAAAGACCCAGTAGAAGCTGCGATTGATGGAACGATGGAAGTGATTCCCCCTATACTCAGCGCTATTACTACCACGATTCTTGCTTTTTCAACCTTTCTGTTTCTGGACGGTAGGATAGGGGAGTTTTTTGGTGAGGTGTCTGTTATTGTTATTTTGACTTTATTGGTTTCACTGGTAGAGGCGTTGATCATTCTGCCTGCGCACCTCGCCCATTCTAAAGCCTTAAAGCATAAAGAAGGTGATAAGCCAAAGAAAGGATTGGCAAAATTTTTCCATAAAATGAGGGTCGTCAACGAGTATGGTGACAAATTCATGGTCTGGATGCGGGATAATGTGTATGCACCGGCGCTTAAGTTCACTATCAGGTACAAGCTGTTTGCCTTTGCCATATTTCTGGTGGCGATGATCCTTACGGTCGCATCAGTTCAGGGAGGGATTGTTAAGGTCACTTTGTTTCCCAGTATTTCCAGCGACAAGGTCACGGTGAATTTAGAAATGCCTAACGGTACGGCAGAATCAATTACCGATTCCATCATTTCTGGAATTGTGGAAAAGGCAAAGGTTGTCAATAAAGAAATGACAGAGGAATATTTATCTGCCGAGGAATATGGTGACACTACCCAGCTATTTGAGAACATTATAAAATCACTCAGCTCCTCTTCTTCTGCATCGATTTCTATCAACTTGTTGCCGGGCGAGAGCCGGCCGCAGGAATTGAAATCGCCGCTGGTGGCAAACAGGCTGCGAGAGCTGGTGGGCAATGTTCTAGAGGCAGAAACGCTTACATTTAATTCGGGTGGGAACTTTGGCGGGAGCCCAGTATCGGTATCGCTGCTTAGTAACAACATTCAGGAACTCAAGGCCGCAACTGAAGAGCTAAAAAATGAACTGAGCCAGAACCCCTTACTCAAGGATATTGAAGACAATGACCCGGCCGGAATAAAGGAAATCAAATTAAATTTAAAGGATAATGCATACGCGCTGGGACTGACGTATCAGAGTGTGACCAGCCAGGTACGAGCAGCGTTTTTTGGACGCGAGGCACAACGTTTCCAGCGCGGTCAGGATGAGATACGCGTGTGGGTGCGATACGATAGAGAAAATCGCAGCAGCATACGCAATCTGGATGATTTGAGGATTGTAACGCCTCTGGGTAGCAGGGTGCCATTGAGGGATATTGCAGATTATGAAATCGAGCGCGGTGACGTAGTCATCAATCACCTGAACGGTAGGCGCGAGATCAGGGTGAGCGCAGATATGAAAGATCCTAACGAGAGCGCCACTGATATTTTAACCAATATCCAGAACAACATAGTTCCTAAACTCCAAGAAAAATACCCCACCATATCGCCAAATTATCTAAGCGGTCAGGCCAGGGAAGCCGAGAAGATCAGCAGCAGTGCCAGTGTGGTTTTCCCGATAGTATTGCTATTGATTTATTTTGTGATCGCTTTTACCTTTCGCAGTGGGACGCAGCCCGTGATGCTAATTTTGCTGCTACCATTTAGTTTTATAGCGGTCGCCTGGGGTCATTATATCCATGGTTTTCCAGTGAATATTCTTTCACTTTTGGGAATTATTGCGCTCATAGGAATCATGGTGAACGATGGCCTCGTACTCATAGGCAAGTTCAACGGTTTGATAGGCGAGGGCATGGACTTTGACGATGCGCTGTATGAGGCAGGCAAGAGTAGGTTCCGCGCGATATTTTTGACCTCGATCACCACCATTGCTGGTCTGGCGCCGTTGCTACTGGAGAAAAGCCGGCAGGCGCAATTCCTCAAACCCATGGCGATTTCAATCTCCTATGGGATAGGTATTGCGACCATTTTGACGCTTTTGCTGTTGCCGCTATTTTTGAGTTTTTCCAATAAT
This sequence comes from uncultured Flavobacteriaceae bacterium, assembly GCA_963740155.1. Classification (GTDB taxonomy): domain Bacteria; phylum Bacteroidota; class Bacteroidia; order Flavobacteriales; family Flavobacteriaceae; genus Nonlabens. The sequence continues at coordinate 1,169,395 of CAVUDE010000007.1, forward strand.
GCCAAAGTCTGGCTGCGCTGGTTGTTCACGGGTGAGAAAAAGGACAAGAATGAGGTGACGAGTAAGGCAAAGGAGCAGCGTGAATTAGAAGAATACGGTCATGCAGGAGAATAGATTTTTGAGAATTTCGCTTTCGCGAAAGCGTAATAAAAAAACCTCAACCGTTTCAAATAGATCAATGTTGCGTAAAACTGCCATAAACTTCCTGTCTTTATGTGTAATTTTAAGTGGAGGATTATCTGCTGCACAAACGCCAGATTCAAAGCCTTTACTTACCCGCGCCGAGGCCGTAAACCTTATGCTGGAAAACAATTACGGGATCAAGGTTGCGCGGCTGGATGAAGAGGTTGCAGAGAATAATTCTGGGATTCTCAATTCCGGCTATTTGCCGTCGTTACAAGGAACGGCGGGTGCACAGTACGACGAGACGACTTCTACCACTTCATTTGAGGGTGCGCTGGACGATATGGGCAATCCGCGAGAGGATGTGACGATTCCAGATGCAGAAACCCAGACTTACGATGCTGCCATTGCCGTGAATTACACATTGTTTGATGGTTTGGGTAGGTATTATAGCTACCAGCGATTGCAGGTACAGTATAATTTGAGCCAGTTGCAGGCAAGGTCAACCATAGAAAACACCACCGTACAGCTCATGAGTGTTTATCTGGAGGTGGCTAGGCTGGCAGAAAACCTGGAGGTGCTCAATAAGACGCTTGCGATAAGTAAGGAACGCGAGCGGCGTGCGCAACTGCAGTTTGAATACGGGCAGGTCAATAAGCTGGAAGTACTCAATGCCCGCGTAGATATAAATACAGACAGTACAAATGTGCTGAACGCGCGCCAGTCCCTCGAGAATACAAAACGCGATTTGAACCTGCTGCTCAACCGTGAGCTGGAGGCGCAATTTCAGGTAGATACCACCGTAACTTTTACAAACCTGATCCAGCTGGAAACCTACCTGCAGGATAGCGATGAAAACAACGTGCGCTTGTTGCAAGCGGCATCATCAGTCCAGATCACTGAATATGACATCAAGACCAGCAAGGCGCTGCTGCTGCCACGTATAGGACTAACTGGTTCGTATGGCTGGAACCGGCAGAACAACCCGCCCAGTGCGTTCTTTCCCGCGACGGTAAGAACCAGTACCTCGCTCAGATTAGGCGCAAATCTGACGTGGGATATTTTTGACGGCGGTAACAGTATCAACAATATCCGCAATGCAAAATTAGCCCGAGAAACAGAGGAATACCAGCGCGAGCAAATCAATCAGGAAGTAGCGCGTGACCTTGCTAACGCTAGAGGAAATTACTTAAATTCCCTGACGGTTTTCAGGATGCAGGAGCAGAATGTCGAGACAAATGAGGACAACTTCCGCCGGTCAGAAGAACAGTTCAAGCTGGGACAGATCACCGGTATCGAATTCCGGCAGGCGCAGATAAATCTGCTGAACGCAGAGACTCAAAAAAACCTCGCCAAATACGACGCAAAACTTGCAGAATACCAGCTGCTGCAGTTTACGGGTCAGTTGCTAAATGTGAACTTGTGATTGAGTACTTCTTCTTTTGCCCACATTGCTGGCAACAAATTTCCATGTTGCTAGATCCCGCCTATTCACAAACCTATGTGGAAGACTGTGAAGTATGCTGCAACCCCATTGAGTTGAAGGTAAATTTTGAAGAGGGCGAGCTGGTGGCTTTTGAGGCTACTGAGATAGGACAGTAGGCGGGCAAGGTTTCACGTTTCAAAGTCCAAAGTCAAAGTCCAACGTTCAAAGTTCAAAGTTGAAAGTTTAATGTCCAAAGTCCAAAGTCCAAAGTCCAAAGTCCAAAGTCCAAAGTCCAAAGTCCAAAGTCCAAAGTCCAAAGTCCAAAGTCCAAAGTCCAAAGTTCAAGGTTTGTCCATGTTGAAAGTTTTCAGTTGATAACTTGCCCGGTGGTTTTGAGGAACGTGACGTTTGCCGATCCCCATCGCTATCCCACGACCTAAGCATCCCGCTCGTTCCTCGCCGGATGCTGTAGGGAAAGCAATCTTTGATCTGTAATTTTATAATCGCTTATGAGGTTTGAAGTCTCCCCATCCCTTGGAAGGGGTCGGGGGAAGGGAAAACACCTCAACCACGGCAGAACTTCTCATCGTCACGCTGGGCATGCGCTGGAACTAATGGCTAATGACTAAAAGCTAAAAGCTCACAGCGCAAAGTTCACTAAATACCTCATTCAAGTTCAAGTTCAAGTTCAAGTTCAACTCTCACCCCCGGTTCATAACGCAAGCATAATTATTTCCCAGCCCCAGCGTTCTATTTGTGTAGAATTCTACCTTTGCTTATAGTTCTAACCCACCTGTTATGAAAAGATTCCTCATTCTTTTTATGTGCCTTGTCAGCTATCTTTCTGGCGCACAGCAATCCATGATTTATACTGATGATCTTGCGACTTATAACAAGGCGCTGGATCTCTACCAGGCAGAACAGTATAATGCCGCGCAGCGGTTGTTCAAGGAAGTCGCGCGGGATTCAGATGACCAGACCATACAGGGTAACGCCGCCTATTATGTGGCAAACTGTGCGGTGAGGCTCAACCATCCCAATGCAGATATTCTCGTAGAGAAATTTGTGGAGGAATACCCCACTTCGGTAAAGACAAATACAGCCGTGGTGGACATTGCAGACTACTACTTTGATAACGGTAATTTTAACCAGGCACGTAAATGGTACGATAGGGTTGATGAGGGCACGCTTTCGCGAAAGCGTAAAAACAAATACTATTTCAACAAGGGTTACACTTATGTACTGACCAAGCGTTATGACGAGGCCAGAAAATACATGAACCGGGTGGTGAACTCGCCTGAATATAAGGAGCAAGCGAAATATTACCTAGGTTACATGGCTTACGATGGTGAGGAACTGGAAGAGGCGGCAAAAATGTTTGAACAGGTGCAGAGCCTGCCCAGCAACGATGATCGCCTGGGTTACTACAAGGCAGATCTGTACTATAAATTGGGCGATTTTGAGAATGCCATCAAAATGGCAACGGACTATCTGCCACGGGCAAACCGCAGTGAGCAGTCTGAACTCAATCGCATCATAGGCCAGTCGCTTTTCAATCTTAAAAACTACAGCGAGGCGTTGCCTTACCTTGAACAATACAAGGGACAGGGCGGCAAGCTCAACAACAATGATTTCTACCAGATAGGTTACGTTTATTATGTCAAGGGTGATTATGCAAAGGCCATTGAGATCTTCAACAAAATCGTGGGCGGTAAGGACGCCACTGCGCAAAATGCCTACTACCACCTGGGACAGAGCTACATTCAGGTAGGGCGTCCTGAAGATGCCCTGAATGCTTTCAAACTAGCCAGTGAGCTGGATTTTGACGCAGAAATCACCCAGGATGCACTTTACAATTATGCTAAGTTGAGTTATGAGTACGGGAATCCCTATGCAAGTGTCTCAAAAATCATTATTTCATATATAGACGCCTATCCAAAAGCTGAAAATGTAGAGGAGATGAACGACTATCTGATCGATTCTTACTTTTCTTCAAAGAATTACAAGGAAGCACTCGTGCTGATGGAAAGGAGACGCATCCTGGGAAATGAGGACGTGTATGGTAAAGTAGCGCTTTATCAGGGTTACAGGGAATTTAGTGAGACGGAATACAATACGGCGATCGAGAATTTCAATAAGACGATATCCTATTCTAAAGATCTGGCGCAACGCAAGAAAGGCCTTTTTTGGAAAGCGCAATCTTTTTATCAGCTGGGCGATTACAGGAAAGCTGCAGAACATTTTAAAAAAGCCGAACAAATCAATGTGGCCATCGAGGAAGATAATCTACTTGATTATGACTTGGGTTACACCCATTTCCAGCTGGAAGAGTATGCAGAGGCAATCCGCTCTCTGAAAAGTTTTGTTTCTCAAGACCAGATTGAAGAAACCAGAAAGATGGATGCGACCATGCGCATCGCAGATAGCTATTATGTAACAAAGGAATATGCCAAAGCTATAACCAACTATAACAGTGTTATCGAGAGTGGTGTGCCGCAGGGCGATTATGCGCTTTTCCAGCGCGCCATGTCAAAAGGTTTCTTGGGCCAGAGCGATCAGAAAATCGATGATCTTCAGCAATTTGAAAATACCTATGCCAAATCGAAATACCGCGATGACGTTATTTATGAATTAGGGAATACCTATATTAATAATGGTCAGGCAGATAAGGGTCTTGCGGCATACGATAGATTGATCCGTGAATTCCCGACCAGTTCCTACACGGCACCCGCAATGATGCGTAAGGGATTACAGCTATACAATGAAAACCAACTGCCACAGGCACTTACTATTTTCAAGCGAGTCGCAGAGCGTTTTGCAGGAACACCACAAGCGGTAGAAGCCATAAGCAGTGCGCGACAGGTCTATATAGATCAGGGAAATACAAATGAATATGCAGACTGGGTGCGCGGTCTGGACGGTATAGAGGTAACTGATAATGAGCTGGATGATATCATGTTTGAGAGCGCAGAACAACCTTACGTACGCGAGAACTATATGGCTGCAGAACAGGGGATGAGAAAATATCTTTTCAAGTTTCCCAAAGGCAAGCACGCACTCCAGGCAAATTTCTACCTGGCGCAATCGCTATATGCGCAGGGTGATCAGCAGGAAAGTTTGCCATTCTATGAGAAAGTGATCGACCGTGAGCGCAATGAGTTTACTGAACAGGCGCTGGCTAGGCTGGCAGAAATGTACCTTAAGGAGAATGACACGGCAAATTCCATACGTATCCTGCGTAAACTGGAGGAACTCGCAGATTTCCCGCAGAATGTGATCTACGCCAGATCTAACCTCATGAAACTCTATTACCAGGAAAAGGATTATGCGCTGGCGGCAAAATATGCAGACCTCGTGCAGAATACCCCGGGTGTGGAACAGCGCATCATCAACGATGCACAGGTGATTGTTGCCCGTTCCTACTGGGAGAAAGGTGATGAATCGCGGGCGAGAGAGGCTTATGCCACTTTACGCAAAGATGCTGCCGGTAGCCTGGGTGCAGAAGCACATTATTATAAAGCCTACTTTGAATTTGAAGACAACGAGTATGATGCTACCATCACTACGGTCACAAACCTCACCAAAAACTACGGTAGCTACCGATTGTGGGCAAACAAGGGATTGATTCTTATGGGGAAGAGCTATGCCCAGAAAGATGAACTCCTCAATGCGACCACGATCCTGGAAGCAGTAGTTATAAACGCCGCCAGCTATCCAGAGATAGTAGAAGAAGCACGCCGTGAGCTCAACAAAGTAAGGGTTGAGCAGGCAAAAACAAATTCATCTGTACCTACTGACGACAACTAGACCAGCCATGCCAAAAACGCAAAAACTATTTACTGCATTTTTAATGCTCGTTGCGACGCTACTAGTCGCACAACCTCCACAGGAAGAAGAAAGAAAACTGAATGGTGGTTCCATAACGGTTGTAAAGGCTTACGACCCCACGCTGAGCGACGCCTTTAAAGTAAAGACTGTTCCCAATGTTGCAGACACTATCCAGGTGCAGAAAAAGCCCGTGACCTACAACATCTTCTCTGTGCCTGTCGCCAGCACGTTTACACCTGCGAAGGGCAAACTATCAAAACTCAAGGCAAAGCCTCGCCGCGATCTCTACGAGAGTTACGCAAGGCTGGGCGTAGGAAATTACGTGAATGTTTTGGCAGAATTTGCCGCAACATTGGAAATCGATCGCGAGAGTGATTTCAATGTTTTTATGAATCACAATTCCTCGCAAGGCGGGATAAGCGAGGTAGAGGCAGATGATGATTATTCAAACACCTTGCTGGACTTATCCTACAACAGGCGGCTTAGGGATTTGGACTTCACTGTAGCGGGTGGCGTGCGCTACCGCAATGCAAACTGGTATGGTGACTTTATGGGTTCACCAGTGCGACTTACAGAAGATTCAGACGTGGTGACAGATTACCTGTCCTACGGGGCGGGCGGTGAGCTTAACTTTTACAACTCTGTGTTCAATAGCGTGGATCTTAAATTTACGGGAATAATTTCTGGTTACGATGCCAGCGAAAACCGCCTAAGAGCAAAACCATCTTTTAAGGTGGACGTTCTGGACACCCAGGTCACGGCAGATATTGATTTGGATTATCTGACGGGGAGCTTTGACCAGCCTGCTTTTATCGGGATATTTCAAGATTACAGCTATTTTAATTCCAATCTTAATCCCAGCGTCAATCTTTATGGAGATAAATATAAGGTGCAACTGGGTGCAACACTTAATTATTTAAGTGATCTCGAGAATTCTGACGGGACATTCAACGTCTATCCAGACATTGTGGCCAGCTATACCTTGCTGAATCAGTATTTCATCGCCTATTCAACAATCGGCGGTGGTCAGGATATAAACAGTTTACAGCAAATCACAGAAGAAAATGTGTTTATCGCACCAGCCGTAAACATTTTTCCTACCCACAGGCAGATCGACGCCGTGCTGGGCATCAAGGGTAGCATTAGTAAACTGGGTTATAACGTGTACGGTGGTTATAAGATTCAGGAAAATCAATACGTATTTGTCAATAATCAGGGACTTACCAGTTCCACGGCAGATAGGTTGCCCTACCAGTACGGCAATACCTTTGAACTGGCTTACGTAGATCTAAATACTGCCATGGCGGGACTATCGTTATCTTTTGATTTTACAGAAGATATAAACGTCGCCGTTACGAGTGAGTATTTCAATTATGACGTGGATGCGCCAGCTGTCAATGACGTGGCCTCACACTTACCAGAGCTCACGCTGGATCTCACCGGTAACTACCGCATCAATGAAAAGTGGAATGTAGGAACCACGCTCTATTATATGGGCGAGCGAGAGGCATTCCGCAACGGAGTGGGTACTCAGGACCTGGATGCATTTGTTGATCTCAATCTGGACGTAAATTATCAGATCAATCCGCAGCTGGGCGCATTCTTGCGGGGGAACAATCTAACCGGCGGGAATTACCAGTACTTCAACGGCTATCCCGTGCAGGATCTGCAGATAATGGGTGGCGCGGTGTATCAATTTGATTTTTAGGAGGTGGATTGTTGCGCTTTCGCGCGATGCCCTGAGCCTGCCGAAGGGAAAGCGTATTTAACAACGAGTCCTCTACAAATTTATATCTCCTGTATTCAAGATTGCGACAGAAAAACATCTTGGCCGGTCATTCTCAATAGATTTCTTTGGTTCCGAACAGAAGATATGATGAAGCACAGGTGTAACATCTTTAAAATTGTCAATTTTGGCGTATTGTTACTGCCGGTATCGGTAGAGCGGCAATGATTCAATACCACCATGCTTTATTGTGTTGATTGCATACTGTGATGGAATCAAACTAATAATTTTCATCAGGATTACTTTCGTTACTTTTTTTGATCGATAAACTTTTATCAATCTATACTGTCAGTTCGAGCATTCTAAGATCCCCACAAGTCTTTATGCACTTAATTTCACAAAGGGTTCTTCCCGTTTTGCGACCGCAAAGATCCTCAACACTATTTTGTTTGCGACCGCGTTCAACGCCGAGAGCTTATGTTTTCCCTCCCCGACCTTTCTTCTATAATAGTTTCTTAGTTGGGGGTCGTGTTGTATCGCGCTACTCGCGGCCTTGAACAGGATGGACTTCAGGCTGGAGTTCTTCAGGTAGTGCGTCCTGGTGGCTCCCTTGATACTCGTTCCCGATTGGTAGGGGAAAGGTGCCAGCCCGCAATGGCAACTGAACTTGCGTGCCTGGGTGAACCTTGAGAAGTTTGCCGTCTCGATGATACATTTTATCGCCGTTATGGGGCCTACCCCAACAACCTTGGTTATTTTGTCAAAACTCATCTTTAGTACATGGTTCTGCTTGATGATCAGCCTCATCTGTCTCTCCAGGAACAGGATGGATTGTTTGATCGACTCCAGCTGTTGCCTCTCATCACATATGAGTTGGCTGAGGTCGACAGTCCCGTTCAGGATAGTGTTCGCCTTGATGCTGTTCTGTATCTGTACGGACATCTTCACACGCTGTTCCCTGGATGTCATCAGCGCCTTTAGCTTCGTTAGATCGGCACAGGGTAGGATATATGGCTTGAGCTTGAAGTCATGGGTAATACAGTATGAGGCTATCCTGTAGGCATCCACGGAATCCGACTTGCCCCTCTGGATCCCCAGCGACCTCTTTATCTCCAGGGCATTGATCATGTAGTATGTTGATCCCAGATCACTGAGCAGCCACGATAGCAGGGCACCATAATGTCCCGTGTGTTCCATGGCAAGGGATGTCTGTTCAAGGTTGATTGAACCGATCCATTTGGAGAGTGCCCCACGGTTGTTCTCGACGACTCCCCTATCGACCACCTGGTGATTGGTATCAAGGGTGCAGTAGTCGATCTTGTCCTTCGATATATCTATACCGATGATTAGGTTTTTCATATTTTTGATTATTATGTAAGACTCTGGCAACCGATGGTTCCTGTATCAACGCTATTAATAAGCCTTCAAGCTTAACATTCTAAAGGATACTTGAAACCAAGGAGGAGAAAGGACTAATGCTCGAAATAATCCGTGATGATTGATAGTCGAGGTAGTTCACCTATCTCCTCTGGTTGTTCAGAAATCTTAATTGTTAGACTGCCTAAATTTAAAACCACTAATTTAATAGCGCAGTCGAGATTGATTTGCCGCCACCATGTTTTATCTTGTTGATTCTATACTGTGATCGGATACAAACCGATCACGAGCATCAGTTTTTTTTGCTATTGAATTACATTTTCAATGAACCACTAGCCACTCTTTTATAAGGCCAGCACCAGAGTCGCTATCCTTACCTTTGACCTAAATCCATTGATATGAACCTTAGATTGCTCGCCAGCCTAATCTCTTATTTCTTCATCATAAGTTGCAACGATAAAACTGCTGGAGACAAGAAAACCAAAGCAAATTATATCGTCACAAATGCCACCATCTATACCGTGGATGCCGATTTTGCAACAGCGCAATCCATGGCAGTAGCAAATGGTAAAATCTTGGCGGTAGGTAGTAACGAGGAAGTACAGAAAGCTTACCAAGCAAGCGAAGTCTTGGATATGCAAGGCAAGTTTATCTATCCAGGATTCATAGATGCACATTGTCATTTTTACGGTCTGGGTCAGCAGTTGCAGCGGGTAGATTTGATGGGAACGACCAGTTATTCTGAGGTACTGCAGCGAGTCGTAGATTTCCAAAAAGAAAACAACAAGTCCTATATCATAGGCCGCGGCTGGGATCAGAACGACTGGGAAGACAAATCATTCCCTACCAACGAAGAGCTCAATATACTTTACCCAGACACGCCTGTCGCGCTCACCAGAGTAGATGGACATGCCATGCTAGTCAATGATGCAGCTATGAATATGGCGGGAATGGATAAAAATACTCTAGCTACCGGCGGTAGTATCGAGCAGATCAATGGCAAGCTGACCGGGATTCTGGTAGATAATCCCATGGAAATGATTGAAAAGACTTTCCCGCTGGAATCCAGAGAAGAGTCGGTAGAAGCGTTACTGGATGCACAAAAAATAAACTTCTCCTATGGTCTGACGACGGTTGATGATGCCGGGCTATACCGCGAGACTATTGAATTGATCGACAGCCTGCACATGTCTGGTGATCTCAAGATCAAAGTTTATGCTATGATCAGCAACTCCCCAGAAAATTTGGATTATTATCTGAACAAGGGCATTATTAAAACGGATCGGCTTAATGTACGGTCGGTAAAGTTTTATGCAGACGGTGCGCTGGGAAGTCGTGGTGCCGCGATGAAAGAACCCTATAGCGATAGGCATGATCATTACGGCGCGTTATTGAGTAGCATAGAAGATTTTGAAGAGATTGCAAACCGCATCGCAACTACAGATTTTCAGATGAACACCCACGCTATAGGTGATAGCGCAAATTATGTGGTGCTAAAAGCCTACAACAAGATCCTGGCGGGGCAATCAGATAGACGCTGGCGTGTAGAGCACGCTCAAATCGTTGACTCTGCTGATTTTAGTTTATTTGACACAGAAAATATTTTACCATCCGTCCAGCCCACGCATGCAACCAGCGATATGTACTGGGCAGAAGATCGGGTAGGTAAGGAGCGACTCAAGGGAGCTTACGCTTACAAAAAGCTATTGGCACAAAGCGGGATGCTGGCATTGGGAACTGATTATCCCGTTGAGCAGGTAAATCCATTTTTGACATTTTATGCAGCGGTTGCTCGCCAGGATACCAGTGATTTTCCAGAAGGAGGTTTTATCCCATCGCAAGCTTTGAGTCGGGAAGAAGCCTTGCGCGGCATGACAATCTGGGCGGCACACTTAAATTTTGAAGAAGTTGAAAAAGGAACTCTGGAATCAGGCAAAGCAGCAGACTTTGTTATTCTAGACGAGGATTTGATGACCATAGACCTTAAAAAAGTACCAGAACTTAAAGTCGCTGGTACTTATGTGAATGGTGAGAAGGTCTACTGAATGCTGGAATAAATTTTACCATCTATGATCTAATTTATAGACTCAACGGCTACACTAGTGGCGGAATCACAATTGCTTGTATGTTGAGACCTAACAGGTTTTGAAAACCTGTTAGGTCTCATTCCCTTTTAGTAACTCATTCTCTATTCCTCAGATTGTCCTTAGTGATTTAGGCACCGTCATTTAATAATGACGATCAACGGTCAAAAATCCGTCGTCACTATGCCTCAGCGGCAGCAGTCGGTAGTCAGTTGTCATAAATCAGTCGTACTAAGCGACGGCGGTCGGTCGTCTGTCGTCATCAATCCGTATTCATCCAGCGACAGCGTTCAATCGTCAGTCGTCTTATGAAAATGTGTCTACCCAAAAGCCTCTTCCTCAATTGCCTCGCGATTGCCATCAGTTTCTGCGTATTCCATGTGGTGTGGTCCCTCATCGCTGTTTAGTTTCCAGTCCATGTACTTATGCAGGTCTGTATCTATCCAGCTTACCAGCATCGTGAGCATGGTCATATCATCAATGTACCCTAGTCCAGGAATAAAATCTGGCACGAGGTCCAGTGGGCTCAAGACGTAAAATAAGGTGGTGCCTATGGCAGCGATGGTGAAGTAGGGAACCTTTGTGTAAATCCCTTTGCGCCAGTCTTTAACGAGCATGATAAGCACGTCGTACATTTTTGCATACCGCGCAATAAACTTAACGCCTTTAAATAACCTGCGCAATGTACTTTCCTTAGAAATGATATTGTCTATATCACTTACGGTCGTTTTGCGGGTGGCGTTGATAGCGTATTCTTCGCTTGGCGTAATGGCATCTTTAAATCTCATGAGGCAAATATTTGGTTGAAGTCTTTGAAGCTTTTGAACTCTAGTGCGTTTCCGCTGGGGTCTTTGAAAAACATGGTGGCCTGCTCCCCGGGTTGCCCTTTGAATCTTGTGTATGGCTCTATGATAAACTGGGTGCTTTTTTCGTGTAACGCTTTCGCGAAAGCGTGAAAATCTTCCCACTCCATCACAACACCAAAATGCGGAACAGGAACCGACTTCCCATCCACTGCGTTTTCTGCTGCCACAGCAATATTATCGCTGACATGAATGACCAGCTGATGGCCAAAAAAATCAAAATCCACCCAATCATCAGAGCTGCGTCCCTCTTTCAAGCCCAGCGTATCGCGGTAAAAAGACCGGGTTTCTACGATCTCTTTGACGGGAATGGCCAGGTGAAATGGGGTAAGTTTCAAATTCTTTGTTTTGATAAAAATACCACGCTGTCGCTCACCACTGTGTTACTATAACGATAAAACAAATCTAAATGTAGGTTATGACTTACATAGAATTACAAACGCCTGCTTGAAATATACAAATTCCAAACTGCTACATCAATTATTACAACAAATGAAAGCTCAAAAAACGAATCGCTTTATTTCAACATTTTTAAATTTAAGTGGTCACAAGTCTTGTAGGAATCTCTACTCGGTGTAAAATGCCGCGTAAATACTATCTTTCTTGCAAGCGTTTTCTAAAAACTTTTTCATGGTGAGTAAATCAGCTTTAAAGGAATCTTGATGCGATGGCGTATTGTTTGAAAAATAACCCGACCACCATTCGTACTTATGTTTTAAAAAAACTAACCTATTATTTTCAACGGATTGTATCAATGACTCTATGAGGTTTAAGAAATCTTCAATATTGATCCAATTCTTGTCCCATTCTTTTTCTTGATTAATCATTAACTCTCTTTCCTGTTCATCATCTATGAAATCAAAATCTGATTCGTTCCATAACCCTGAGTGGTTTGTAATCAAGAATTAAGATAGATCTATTTACAACAGCGATTGTACTTGGTACAGTTCACAAGAATCACCTTCTATGTCTGGACCACTAACAAAACTTTGAAAAGTTTTACTTAATGGTGAACCGAACTCCTTTTCTGTTCGAATATTTAAATAGGTGCTCAAATACTTCTATTCAAAGGTTTTAGGATGTTTACCGGAAACTCAACACAAATTACCATAAAGAACAATAACATTTGGAGTTATTTACACAACACCATCCACAATGCCATATTCCATCGCCTCGTCGCTATCCATCCAGTAATCGCGGTTAAAATCCTTGAGCACTTTCTCATAATCCTGACCGCAGTTATCTGCGAGGATTTTTGCGCTGATTTCCTTGGTTTTTAAGATTTCTTGTGCGGTTATTTCTATATCGCTGGTCGTACCACGTGCACCACCGCTAGGCTGGTGAATCATCACCCGGCCGTGCTTCTGGATTTTGCGGTGACCTTTATCACCACCAGAGAGAAGTATGGATCCCATACTTGCAGCCAGCCCGCTACAAATGGTGCTTACGGGACTAGATATTTGTTGCATGGTGTCATAGATGGAAAAGCCAGCGGTAACATAACCACCGGGGCTGTTGATGATAAATGTGATCATCTCGTCACTCAAAGAATCTAGGTACAGCAATCGATCCACGCAGTGCTGTGCGGTCTTATCATCTACCATTCCCCAGATAAACAGCTTGCGCTGGTCAATGTAATTTTGGTCTATTTTATCCTGTAGCTTAAGCGTCTTACTCATTCAAATTGATTTTAGGCTAATTTACAATATAGCTCACAAGAGTGGCATATTTTAAGAATTCTATAGAATCTTTATAAGCGATTGCAGCCTAACCAGTAAATTACCTGTCAAAATAATACCCCACGCTCAGTTCTATAACAGTGTTTGTCAATTCTTCACTGTTATCAGTGAGTGGGGTATTAAATTCTATCAATGTATTTAGTCCTTGGTACATAGTGAGTTCAACAAAAACGCGATTGAAATCGTAACCAAAGCCTAGGTTCAGCCCATAAACTAAAGACGTTTCTATGTCACCAAAATCTATTTCACCCTTTTGCGTGTCCAGCAAAAAACCTATTTGTGGCCCAGCAAGAATATATGGTTGAGAGAAAAATTTAAAGTTCAGCGGTACATTAAGATAGGTTAGTTTGTAATCAAAACTGGAATTATCAAAAATTGACGTTTGGTCTGATGGGTCGTGATCCCCCTGAAAGGATAGCGTGATCTCAGGTCTAAAAGCAATCTCGTCTGATAATTCTAGCTGGTAGAGCCCCCCTAAATGGAATCCATAACTATTATCAAATCTTGTAGATTCTAGAAAACCATCGCTAAATTTGAGTTGGTCGCACCTGCATAGACTCTAATTTTATCCTGGCTCATGCTAGTGAAAGGCAAGATTCAAATGACGAAGATGGCGAGTAAATTCCGCTTTTCTGATTCTCCCATATTCAGATTTAGGTAGTTAATTGATCGTTTTAAAAGTAAGCCTTTTACCCAGACATTTTATAGGATTGATAGTAAAGTGAAGTATGATCTGCTAAAAGACTGATTCAGGTAAGATGCATTTTGCGCTGGAGATAAAATGGCTCAAGTAGAAAATTTAAAACCAAAAATGAAAAGGTGTTATAAAGTCGCCCAACTATTAAGAAATTCCTAAGTGCACAGCTATCGCGATGACATTGTATAATTTCCTGCAATATTTTATTCACCATGAACAAAGAAATGAACGCCCCATCAGATATGAATCACAATGATGGTTCCAGAGATATTGCAAAGTGCCCCTTTATGAGCGGCACGGTAAAAAATACCGCTGGTCACGACACCACAAATGCAGACTGGTGGCCTAATGGATTAAAATTAAATGTACTGCGCCAGCATGATCGAGCGCACAAACCCATGCCAGAGGGATTCGACTACCGGGATGCATTCAACAGTCTGGACTTTGAAAAGGTTAAAAAAGATGTGCTGGAGCTCATGACAGACTCGCAGGACTGGTGGCCGGCAGATTATGGGAATTATGGTGGATTAATGATCAGGCTGGCCTGGCACAGCGCGGGAACCTACCGCATAGGCGATGGGCGTGGCGGCAGCGCCACTGGATCACAGCGTTTTGCACCGCTCAACAGTTGGCCAGATAACGCAAACCTAGACAAGGCACGACTGCTGCTATGGCCAGTAAAGAAAAAGTATGGTAACGCCCTTTCATGGGCTGATCTCTACATTCTCGCTGGTAACATGGCCTACGAGTCCATGGGATTCAAAACCTACGGTTACGCTGGCGGCCGCGAGGATATCTGGGAACCTGAAGAAGATATTTACTGGGGACGTGAGACAGAATGGGGTGCAAATGATAAGCGCTATGAGGATGGCGAGCTGGAACAACCGCTTGCAGCCGTGATGATGGGCTGGATCTACGTGAATCCTGAAGGACCTAACGGCGAGCCAGACCCGGTGGGATCTGCGCACAATGTGCGCGTGACTTTTGGCCGTATGGCCATGAACGATTATGAAACGGTCGCACTGGTAGCAGGCGGCCACACCGTAGGCAAATGCCACGGCGCGGCAAACGCAGATAAATATGTAAAAGCAGAACCGGCTGGCGCAGACATCCACCAGATGAGCAAGGGCTGGGAAAACACCTATAAAACAGGTGTGGGTGACCATTCAACGACCAGTGGTCTGGAAGGTGCGTGGACGCCTAATCCCATTCAGTGGGATCACGATTACTTCCGCGTGTTGCTGGATTACGAGTGGGAAAGAACTAAAAGTCCGGCAGGCGCAAACCAGTGGCGACCCATGGATTCTTCAAATCCAGACAAGGCTCCCATGGCGCACAATCCCAGCCAAAAGCAGGATTTACTCATGACAACGGGTGATATTGCCTTGAAAGTAGATCCGGAATACCGTAAAATCTGTGAGCATTTTAGAGATAATCCAGATGAATTTGAGTCCGCTTTCGCGAAAGCGTGGTTCAAACTTACCCACCGCGACATGGGACCTAGATCGCGGTACCTAGGGCCAGATGCCCCGCAGGAAGATCACCTATGGCAAGATCCATTGCCACAACAAAATTTCAATAGGGTAAGCAATAATCAAGTAACCGAATTGAAAAACCATATTCTTAATACTGATATTGAACCAGCCAAGTTGATACGTGTAGCATGGGGATCTGCCGTTACCTATAGAAACAGTGATAAGCGCGGTGGTGCTAATGGTGCCCGCATACGACTTGCCCCGCAAAAAGATTGGGAAGTAAATAACCCTCAAGAATTGCAAGAAGTTCTTGCCGCCTTAGAAGGCGTGCGGATTCAATTCAACGATTCCCAGAACGATGGCACGGGAATAAGTACGGCAGATTTGATTGTTTTGGCAGGTTGTGCCGCTGTCGAGCAGGCAGCCGCAAAAGCAGGATATCATTTGAACGTTCCCTTTAATCCGGGTAGGGTGGATGCACTGGAAGAACAAACCGATCCAGAAAACATCAGTCATCTAGAGCTGCGTGCCGACGGATTTAGAAACTACCGTGCAGATGATCAAAAGGCAGCAGGAGAAGACTTACTGATTGACAAGGCACAACTACTAAACCTCACCATCCCAGAGATGACCGCGCTTGTGGGAGGGATGCGCGTTTTAAATGCGAACTGGGACGGCAGCGACCACGGTGTTTTCACAGAAAGACCTGGCCAGCTCACGGCAGATTATTTCCACGTGGTTACTGATCTAGGATTAAAATGGGAACCAATGTCCAGCAGTAAGATGCTATTTACGGGAACTGATCGCAAGACAAGTGAAAAGAAATGGACAGGAACACGTGTGGATCTAATTTTTGGCTCAAACACAGAGTTAAGGGCGGTCTCAGAAGTATATGCCAGCAAAGATGGCGAGCAACAATTTGTCAAGGACTTTGTCGCAGCCTGGAATAAGGTGATGGAACTGGATAGGTTTTAAAGAACGGATTACGCCCAGAAATTAAAGGCTCTATAAATTTTATATTATTACGCTCAAGAAAAAAGCATCGCCAAATGCGGTGCTTTTCATTTAAATCAACACATAATCAACCTTGTTGTCTTTATTATGAACGACTACATTTACTCTACGATAATTGACAATACCGCTGATTTAATTTCAAAAAACATAGTCTTACATCCTAAGTCTTAAAGCCTTGCCTGCCGCAAGGCAGTAAGGCGATCTTAAGTCTGAACAGATTTCTAATGCTCGTTCTTAAAAAACAGCGTTTTTATCATTTTATAAAGCAGAAAAGCGATCAATCCCACAACTAGCCCTACTACAAACTCGGCAAGAATAGATGGCCAGGCGTGGAAGATATCGTGTATGTAATGGATATTGTGGACAAAGATGCCACCACCCACCAGTATCATTGCGAGCGTTCCCAGAAAGCCAAGACCTTTCACCAATATGGGTAGCGTCTTTACCATCCCGCGACCGAATTTTGCCTTAAAACTATCTTCTGACTTACTGGATGCTACCAGTGCCAGTCCAGCATCATCCATTCTTACCAGCAATCCTACCAGACCGTAAACCCCTATGGTGGCGATTATGGCTACCACACTCACCACAATGATCTGCATGGTCATATCCATTCCCTCATCCCTTACGGTACCCAGCGCAATAATGACAATCTCTACGGATAGGATAAAATCCACGAGAATAGCAGATTTGACGCGTTTTTGTTCAAAAGCGACAGCCTCTTCTGGAGTCATTTGTGCCAGCTTTTCAGCTTTCTTATTAGTTTTCTTTAGGAATAGGTATTCATAGATTTTCTCGGCACCCTCAAAGGCAAGGTAGGTTCCACCTATCAGTAATATGGGTGTGATAAGAACCGGCAGAAATGCATTGAGTAGAAAAACGACTGGCAGGATAATTAGTTTATTCAGAAAGGAGCCTTTGGCGATTTTCCACAAGACTGGTAACTCACGTTTTGAAACAAATCCAGAAGCTTTCTCTGCATTGACGGCTAGGTCATCTGCTAGGATGCCAGCGGTTTTTTTGGTAGCTATTTTACTCATGGCAGCCACGTCGTCCATTAGGACAGCAATATCATCCAGCAGCGCAAAAAATCCTGAAGCCATAAATCTAATTTGGTTGTTGCACGAAATTATAGGATTTTCCCAGTAGAGGTGGTAGGGGAATGTTAAGAGTAGCGGTTAGGGCCGTCAATGTCCTAAATTTCAGTTGTAGGGTTTAAGCGAAGGGTTCTTATCTTTTATGTTGAGCGTGATTAAGATAAAGTGACGGTGGGACGCTTCGCAAACGTCCTTTTCATTCGATGGATTTTTATCTTTTGGTGTCGAGCGCGTTTAAGATAAAGTAATGCCGAAACGCTCCGCAAGCTTCGGAATATAGATAGGTTGGGACGCTTCCCAAGCGTCCTTTACAATGCTGTTACGTCCTACTATTCCAGTTGTGGGTCCTTCGCAACGCATCCTTGTCTTTTGGAGGTTAGCTGGGTTTCATAAGAGAGGTGGTTTGGACGTTTCGCAAGCGTCAACTGTAATATTGTGATTAGTCCCGACTATACTCGTTCTTTAAGGGGAATTTTACTCCTATTGCCAGTGCCCCAGCAAATTGTTTAACACTTGGCATATAGAAATAGGTTAATCCAAAATCCACATTATGATCTTTGCCCAATTCCAGACCTATGGAAAAGGGGATATGGTAAGTTATCCCGTCACGGTCAATTCTATCAAAAGCTGTCGAGGTTTTAAACGATCCTATAGAAGCACCTATTCCAGACTCGAGGTAAGGTGCAACATATGGAATAGGTGCCCTCAATCTAATTTTACCGCCTAGTAAGAAAGCTCTGGTCTCAACCCTTTCTAGCGTGGGATTGCCATCAATGTCTTCATCATCTTAATTTGTGGTGACAATACCTGCGTATGGTATAAATTCAACCCACGATCTTGCTCGTAAAACCAGCTCGCCCTGCGCATAAAATCCATCGCTGATGATATCATCCACGCTTGTGTAAGGTACGGTGAATCCAAAGCCAACTTCTGCGACGATGGATTTTTCCTTGATAAATTGAGCGTCACAATATTGAGTGAAAAACAACAGGCAGAATGCCTTATAAACAAGAGATTTCATAATCTTAAAAAAATGCAAAAATAAACTCGGTTGTCTTATTAGTCAAGTCAAAAAGCTGCATCTCTCAATCACAAAAGTTTATTCAAACCTGGCTTTCAGGTTATCTCTAAACCCACCATCCGTCAGGATTTTTAATTCAAAACCGTTCATTTGCTGTTGCAGCATAAAGTTTTCATTTATTTCCAGGTCAAATAGAAAATACGCGATTTCAGTCTTGTTTCCTTTTTTATCTGTGGCATAGCTGGCTTTGGTGAGCACAAAAGCTGTGGAGCCACCTTTCATTCCCGCGTGTTTGAGCCATTGTTGGTTAGCTGGTGAGCGCATCAGTCCCTCCATGACTTCGTCTAGATAAACATGAGTTTCAGCTTCTAGATATGATTTTGAATTGAGTTTTTTCATCAATCCCGCGTATTCCCTTACTGTAGAAGCAGGTAACCGGTCTGACCATTCTTTTTGCACCTGCATGTTCAAGTCTCCTGGATCTTTTTTGTAATCCGGATCTGATTTGAGTTTCTCGTGAATTCGGTATATGGCGGCGATATATTCTTTTAGGGATATATTATTGATCGCTGCTGCCAGTTGATCACCTTTCAACTCAGGAAATGATTCTTTGCCTACATATAGCGCAGAAACAATGGGATAGATTTCTGTATGTTTCTCTATGCCTAGTTTTTCTATTCGTTGATTGACATTATCACTGCCTAATTTTGCCAGCAGCCATTCCGTATTGGCATTAGAACTGAACATGATCATTCCCTTGGCAACCTCGCGCAATGGGATGCTATCGTTTTTAATGCTTGCCTGACTCATCTGTAACCAGCCCGGGTGGGCGCCGCCATCTGTATTGGCTGCGTAGAATTGATTGAGCTCAGATAGCGCGATCATTTGATCGGGATTGATTTTACCCTCTGCCGCCTGTACTGCATATTCAATGGCTAGAATAATTTTTACGGTACTGGCCAGCGGTATCAGTTGATCAGAATTGTGTGAGGCTAGCACAGTATCATTTCTGACCACCTGTATCGCAGATCGCTCTGGATTCTCGGTGATAAATTTGAGGATCGGGTGTTTATTTAGAGCATTAGCTTCCTGCGCGTTAATGCTGGTGGAAAGTAGAAATAAACTAATGATGAGGACTAAGTGAAATTTCAACACGTGTGCTTGATATATGATAAAATGAAGATACTAAATATTTCGGATGATGATGTGTTACGCTTTCGCGAAAGCGTGATTATCACCCTTAAATCTTCTCCCCATGATCCCCGTATTCATTCTTATAGATCTTGAGCACCAGCAAAAACAAACTCACCAGCAACGGCCCAAAAATCAATCCCAAAAATCCAAACAGCGGCACCCCCACAACCACTCCAACCAGCGTTACCATGGGGTGGATATCTGCAAGCTTGCGCTGTATCACCAGCCTGAAAAGATTGTCTGTCGCGCCTACCACGGCGGTTCCATAGATCAATAGACCTATGGCATTACCCGTCTCGCCCTGTGACAACAGCAATAGAAATACGGGAATAATTCCCAGTGCCGTACCTATAAACGGTATCATGCTCCCTATAGTCGTGATTACAAACCAGAAAAACGGATTCTCAACTCCAAAGATATAATAACCTATCAGCGCGACCACGCCTTGTAAGAGCGCCACCATGGGAATCCCTATCGCATTTGATTTGACCAGTAGCTGGCTCTCGTCACCTATGGTTTTGGCATTTTCTTCTTTTAGCGGTAGGTAGGTAAGCAGTGCAGCCTGCCATTTATCACGTCCCACCAGCATGTAGTATAACACAAAGAGCAGGATTCCCAGTGCGATAAAAACCGTGAGGCCGCTGCTGGCCATTCCCTGCAATGTGTTTGAGACCCATTTGCCCACCTCTTGTGAGTTGACCTGTTCAGTCAGGTTATAACCTACGGTTTCTTCCAGCGCGCCTATTTGGGTCTTGAAAGTCTCGGTGATTTCCTCACTATTTTTTACTGCATCCCGCACCCGCGACGCAAACATGACCGCTATTCCTGCAATGGGAACCAGGATAACGATTACAGAGGCGATTGTGAGCAATACCGCTGCGATGCTGGGTTTCCACCCACGTTTTTCCAGTTTTTTTTGAAATCCCACGGTAAGGACATACAAAGTCACTCCCCCTAGCACACCGCCCACATAGGGCATCATTTCCTTGCCTATCAAATAGACCATTGACGCGATCACCGTGACCAGCAGCAGCTGGCGTATGATGGGCGCGGGTATTTTTTTCTCACTCATAATTATAATGCCTTAAATTCAAAAGTAGGAATAATGGTGGTGTGGGTTTTACGCTTTCGCGAAAGCGTAACATTTAAAGTCTCCACTATCAACCAAAGCCGAATTTTGTTGCGACCTTTGTTTCATGATCTCTCGTACCACCATAGACGCAGTTTTTGACGCCGCCCGGGTAGAGGAGGTGGTGGGTGACTTTGTGCAGCTCAAAAAATCTGGATCGAATTTTAAGGGGCTGAGCCCTTTCAGCGATGAGCGCACGCCCAGTTTTATGGTGTCGCCAGTGAAAGCAGATCTGGAAAGATTTTTCCAGTGGTAAAGGAGGCACCGCCGTGTCCTTTATCATGGAACACGAGCACTTTACCTATCCGGAAGCTATACGCTACCTCGCCAAAAAGTACAACATTGAAATAGAGGAAACCGAGCAAAACGACGAGCAGAAAGAGGCTCAGGAAGCTAGGGAGGCCATGTACAGCGTGGCAAAATATGCGGCAAAATGGTTTGCAGACCAGCTCAAAACTGCCGAGGGAAAAAGCATCGCTTACAGTTATTATAAGGAACGCGGTTTTAGCGATGATACGATCGAGTTTTTCCAGCTGGGTTATAATCCTGACCAGTGGTCTGCATTTACAGATGCGGCGCTCAAGGCTTGCTATAAATTGGAATTTCTGGAAAGCACTGGCCTGACGATTGTCAAAGACGGTAATGATGGTAACCAGAAACAATTTGACCGATTCAAAGGGCGCGTCATGTTTCCCATACGTAGCCTTTCCGGGCGCGTGCTGGGATTTGGTGGGCGTATTCTGGACAATAGTAAAAAAGCTGCCAAATACCTGAACTCGCCCCAGAGCGAGATCTACGACAAATCCAAGGTTCTCTACGGTATCTACGAGGGCAAGCAATCCATCGCCAAAGAAGATCTGTGCTATCTCGTAGAGGGTTATACAGACGTGATCCAGTTGTACCAGTCTGGAATACAGAACGTCGTGTCCAGTTCTGGTACCGCACTTACAGAGCAGCAGATCAGGCTTATCCAGCGGCTCACGCAAAATATCACCGTGCTCTATGATGGTGATGCCGCTGGATTGCGCGCCGCTATACGCGGTACAGACCTGATTCTGGCGGCGGGCATGAATGTGCGTGTATGCACTTTTCCACAAGGCGAGGATCCGGACAGTTTTGCCCGCGCGCATACCGAGAATGAGATCAAGGAATACCTCAAGTTTAACTCGGTAGACTTTATTAGTTTTAAGGCAAATTTATTAAAGGAGGAAGCTGCTGGCGATCCCATCAAACGCAGCGAGATGGCACGGGATATCGTCCAGAGCATCGCCAAGGTGCCAGACGATATCGCCCGCGAGATCTATATACGCGAGAGTGCAGAAATCTTGGGACTCAATGAGCAGACGCTATTTTCTGCACTGGCGCAGTACCGCAGCTCCCAAAACAAGGAAACACAGAGACGGCAAAAACAGGAACAGCGCGAGCAGACCATGCAAAAGGTGGAGGCTCCCGTCCAGGAAAAAGTAGATCGCCGTCATGTGCTGGAAGTAAACATGCTCAAATTGCTGCTTCTTTATGGCGGCAGTGAGGAAGAATTTACACAGGAATATCTACAGGATTCTGATGGGCCTAAGCTGGAATACGAGACCGTCACAGATACCATGGCTGTCTATGAGAAATTTTATTTTGAACTACACCCAGACGAGATCAAATTTGCCAGTGAGGAATTCCGCGAGTTATTTCAAAAAATCATAGATATCTACCTGCTACAAGGCAAGCTGGATACAAACCTGATCATCTCGCAGCTGGGGGATGAGCAGGCGCAGCGCATCGCCAGCCTCGTCATGGAAGATGATAAGTACGAGTTGCACAAATGGCATGAGAAGCAGATTTATGTAAAAACCATGGATCAGACCGTCCCCACCGCAATATTGGACAGCATACTCAACTTTAGGCGCATGATCCTGGATCAGATGATTGAGGATCTTACGGCAAAGCTAGCAGACGAGGACGGCGGCAACACGCTGGAAGAAATCTGGAACTATACCCGCCTCAAGCAAAACATTAGCCGCCAATTGAATCGGGTGGTTTGATTTATAGTTGTTTTGACAACTAAATTGTTTTCAATCGATTCGTAAAAAATTAAG
Source organism: uncultured Flavobacteriaceae bacterium (assembly GCA_963740155.1). Classification (GTDB taxonomy): domain Bacteria; phylum Bacteroidota; class Bacteroidia; order Flavobacteriales; family Flavobacteriaceae; genus Nonlabens. Next base: position 1,192,275 of record CAVUDE010000007.1, read on the forward strand.
TTATATTTTTATCGGATAAATACTACGCTTTCCCTTCGGCATGCTCAGGGCACCGCGCGAAAGCGTAATCACAAACATTTCCTATGAAATATTTCTACCTCTTAACCACTTTTTTATTTTCCATCGTTACCACCGCACAATGCCTGGAGCAAGCGGTTCCATTAAATCAAGTCGTCAATGACTCCCAGTTGATCGTAGAAGGTGAGGTCATCTCGCAGACTTCAAGGAAAAATACTGAGGATAGCGTGATTAAAACGGTACATACCGTTCAACTATCACGTGTTTTTAAAGGCGCGCCGGCTAGCAACACTATTGAGATAGTTACACTGGGAGGAACGCTTAACAATGAATTCAATATCCTTACTAACGCTGTTGAGCTGGACAATTACGCAAAGGGAATCTTTATGTTGTCTGCAACCACAAATGGGGATAACATGTTCACTCACGGTGGGCAAGGTCTCATACGTTATTCACAGAGTATCTACGCTGCCTCACGCGCTAGTAGTAGATATAACGACATACAGAACGAGCTTTATGGTGTGGTGGAACAGTTTACAGGTCAGCCACACAGCATTGTGGGCAATCTGAATTTTAGATTTACTCCACCAGCGGTATCTGGTTTGCGTACTCAAAATATTATGTCGCTGTCAGCGTCGCGTGCATCTGCTGGTTCAGGTTCAAGATTGATTATCTTGGGCAGCGGTTTCGGTGCAAATAGAGGCAGTGGTAGTGTAGATTTTGCTGATGCAGACAGTGGCGGTGCCGGCCGGATAGAGGTTCTGGACACACAATATATTAGCTGGTCTGATTCACAAATTGAAGTGGTGATAAGATCTGGTGCTGGGACTGGTACCGTTAATGTTACGACAGATGGTGGTAGTGTGTTCTCAAGTAATACGCTGGAAATTCTATTTAACCACACAAATTTCACCATCTCCTCTGGAGGGATGGATTATGGAGTAGAGATTAGGCTTGCAGATGATAATGGTAGCAATGGCTACACCTGGAATTATGCAGAAAACCTACAAAGCAATAACGATGCAGAACTAACTGTAACTGATAGTTTTGAACAGTGGCGCTGTACAACGGGCAGAAATTTTGTACTGGGTGCAGATCTTGCTGCTGGTGACGCAGCAAACACAAGTAATGCCAGTGGTAGAGACAATGTGAACGTGGTCAAATTTGATACCGGTGAAATCCCATCTAATTCCAGCACATTAGGTTTTTTATCCATTAAAGGTTCAATATGCGGTAGTGCACCAAACTTTTTAGCTTTTGCGACTGAACTTGATTTTGTAATCAATTCAGATACTAATTACCACTTTAGAGATACAGCCTCACAAAGTCTCGATAGCAACGAGACTGACTTCAGAAGTGTGGCAAACCATGAACTGGGTCATGCTCAATTGCTAGGTCATGTAATCGATACCGATGAGGTAATGCATTTTAGCATAGGGCGCAATGAGATGCGCAGGAATATCAGCGAGTTTGATCAAGCGGGTGCAGATTTTGTGAACACTAATTCAGTTAATGATCCAGCGAGTTGCTCATCAGGTGCGATGGCATATTTGAGCTGTGATTATGTCTATGAGAATGGTAGCTGGTTGCCATTTGATCCCAGTGGCACCACAAATCCTGAATCAAATATTATCGTGCGTAATGGAATGGCGAGTATTACAGATTTTCTGGAAGTACGCAACATTACTACAGATTCTGGTGCCACTTTACTAGCCCCACAAAACACCTATCAAGTAGAAATTCTGGGTGATGTGGTCAACAACGGTTCTATCGATTTCAGTAGAATGCTCATGATTTCTTCAGAGCGCAATCAGTCTATTTCTGGAAACCCGCTGGAAACAGCAATTTTATTTGCTGGATCCGGATCTTCATTGAGCTTAAATACGGTTGTAGATGTCTCTAGTATTCTAAATGTTCGGGGAACTCTGAATACTAATGATAATTTACGCTTGTTGAGTAGTAGTACTGAAGAAGCTCTAGTGGCGCCATTAACTCCCATGTTTGCTTCCATAAATGGTAGTGTTACAACAGAACGCTACTACGCGCCTAATCGTGCCTTTAGATTTATCAGTTCCTCAGTAAATTCTGGGACAACGACAATTTTTGACAATTGGCAAAATGGTGGAACGTTTACAGCTGGGATCGGAACTCATATTACTGGGGGAACAACGGCAAATGGATTCGATCAATCGGCAAGTAACAATCCATCCTTATTCACATATAATAATACAGTAACTGGAAGCAGTGGCTGGATGCAAAAAACTTCTACTAATAATCCCGCTACTGATAATCTAGAAGCTGGAACACCTTATAGATTATTTGTGCGTGGGGATCGCAGTCCTAGATTGCTTACTACAAATAATACGGCAAATGAAACCCGAATCGTAACAACGGGTACACTTCAAGTAGGTCCAGTAACCGATAATTCGATTAGCGCTATAGCTGGTAATTTCTCATTTACGGGGAATCCACTACACGCTGCGATAAATATGGAAAGAGTTCTGACACGTGCAGGTAGCAATGTTACATCTACCTATTATATATGGGATCCTCAGGCCGCAGATGTGGGTAAATATGTTGCTATCAATACAATGTCCAACACAAACGATGACCCCATGAATAGCGCGGCCACAAAGTTTGCGCAAGTACAGCAGGCATTTTTTGTAGAAACAGCTGCAAATGGTTCGGCTAGCCTGACTTTTGAAGAGAGTGATAAATCACAACAGGTGAACTCTGCGGTAAATAGTATTCCCAGCAGTGCTCATATATACGGCGCCTTGCATGAAACCCAATCTTTTCAGACTGGCGGTAATCGACTGGATGGTTTTAATCTTTCTTTTGATGGATCTTACAATGATGCTATCGACCTACTGGATTCTAGGAAATTGAGAAATATCTCTGAGAGTATTTCTACGCTGGAAAGTGGTAATCAGCTAGCGATCCAGCAACGCCAGATGCCAGCTGATTCAGACGTGATCGGACTGATGCACGAAAACTACCGCCGGACAGATTACACTTATGAACTAGAGGTAATGGGTCTTGCTGGTCTGGATGTATTTCTACGCGATAATTTTACAGGCATATCGCATCCTCTAGCTGGCGACAATCGTACGAATGTTGCCTTTACGGTGGATCCTAGTGATCCAGCCTCTGTAGATCCATTTAGGTTCAGTATTGAATTTACGGATAGCACGCTTTCTATTGCTGGACTAGAAACGGTAGAGTTCAATCTATATCCCAACCCTACCAGCGGTGAATTCACCATCCAGTTGAATGATCCCACCAAAACAGATCTAGAGATCTTCAGCATGACGGGTCAGCTTGTTTATAGAAGTGTTATTGGTGATAGAATGAACCTGCTTTCACCAGAACTTAAAAGCGGTTACTATCTGGTAAGATTAACTCAGGATGGCAGGGAGGTCACTAAAAAGCTGATCGTGGAATAGATTGCAAGCTTTCTTAGAAAATTAGCCACGGGCTGACCTTTGAGGTTAGCCCGTGGCTTTTATAGGTTATCTGTATAAGTTATCACCCTATCTTTATAAGACTGTCAATAAAATTATGTGACGATCAGGAAAATACACCTGCTGCTTTTTCTTTGCAGTTTGAGCATTGCGAAGCTTTTGATATATTATAACATTTATCAATTGATTTTTCGCACAAATCACCATTTCTAAGCTCTCACTTTATGCAATTCTCTCGCTGCGCTCGTAGGTTGTATGAAAAAATTATTCCGTAGCTCTTGCAGCCTATGCAACGCAATAGTGGTAAGAGGACTGCATAATGTAAGAACTTTTTGCCTCAATTGAGACCTGATAATTTAAGATTTATATGAGAAATATCAGTGAACAAATAGTATTACTCAATCGATGGAAAAGCATTTGGATTGTAGAAAAGCATTTTAAAATACTTTCAAAGCCTAACGGTAGTTCGCAAAAAAAAATCCCTTGAACCAAAATGGTTCAAGGGATTTTTTTGCTAAAGCAAGTAACTTGCTTGATTATAAAATTTAATTACTGTTGATCTGCATCAATCTGGATTGATGGATAAGATCAGCGATGTTGTCTACGTTAAGTTTCTTGAGCAGCCTTGTCTTGTAGGTGCTTACTGTTTTCTCGTTTATGTCCAGCGACTGCGCGATATCCTTGTTGCGCTTGCCACGTGATAAAAGGTTGAGCACCTCGATCTCGCGGGTGGACAATTTTTTAAACTTCAAGATGCTGTTATGCCTGCTCTTGTCATTCAGTCGTTGCTGTATGTCGTCATGCAGATAGGTGCCGCCATTACTTACATGTAATAAGGCCTCACGTACTTCTTTAACAGAACGGGTTTTTGAGATAAATCCATTTGCACCGGCCTTGATGGCACTCATTGCATAAATTTCCTCTGCATGGCAGCTTACCACCAGCGTTTTGATGTCCGGATAATTTGCGCGTATCTCCCGTAGGGAACCCACGCCATTTGCATTAGGTAAGTCAATTTCTAAGATGACGATGTCTGAACGGTGATCCTTGATAGCCTCAATTAAATCTGCACCATCCTCAACCTTTCCATCAAACTGAAACTCCCTGTGCTTACTCATCATTGATTTCAACCCTTTTCTGAAAAGGGGATGATGATCTGCGATCAATATGTTCATGTTTATATTCTTAAAGTCTTACAAATATACTTACAAAATACTTTGCGACTGTGAAAAAAAACTAGCCTATTTACTTATTTAACAGTTAATTGAATCTAATTTACGATAACATTTTAACAGGTATGCTGCACACGGGAATAGGTGTCATTTTGTGCTGGTTGCGCCTGTTATAGTCTGAAAATATGCGCATTACCTCTGCTTTTCGACCCTTGAAATCTGTCGTACGTCTGTCTTTTTGAACCTGTTCCATCGCCCATTCCAGCTCGTCATAGCTTGCGCCTATCTGTTGTTCATCTGTTCTTTCTGCACCATAGAGGCCGTCGCTGGGAGCGGCTTTTATGATACTTTCAGGCACATTTACATACTTTCCTATTTCATAGACCTGGCTTTTCAATAAGTCTGCAATGGGGCTCACGTCCACACCGCCATCACCGTATTTTGTGAAAAACCCCACGCCAAAATCTTCTACTTTATTCCCTGTTCCAGCGACTAATAATTTATTCACGCCTGCGTGATAATACAGCGTTGTCATGCGCAATCTGGCCCTGGTGTTCCCCAGCGTCAGATCCACCAGATCAGAATTATCTACCTGGGGCATCGCATCCACAAACTGATCAAATACTGGAGTGAGGTCACTATGGACGTCATTCACGTTTGTAAATCTGTCGCCTAGTTGTTTGATATGTTCCTGCGCTCTGGTCACATGATCCTTGTGCTGGTGGATGGGCATTTCCACACACAGGGTTTTCAGGCCGGTCATTGCGCATAGGGTAGAGGTAACCGCACTATCGATCCCGCCACTCACGCCCACGACGTATCCTGCCACACCCGCTCTTTCTGCATAATCCTTGAGCCATTGAACTATGTATTGTGTCACCTTTTCCGTTTGCATCATCGTATTTTTGCAGTTAAAATTAATCCTTTGCCCGTTTATCCCCGGTTGTTTTATAGAAGTGTTGTGTTTTTGGTGTGTTGCGCTTTCGCGAAAGCGTTATTATCATCATGCATCAACGATTCAAAAATAGAGCAGGAAATCGCTTCCATCCCCCTAGACATAGAGCTGCGGTTGTTCCACGAGGCATTTGCAGAGGCAGACACTACAGAATTGCCAAGGTTAAAGAATGAATACAGCGACCTTTTTGCACCTGGGATTCCTGATGGGTTTTGGAAAGATAAGCTGGCGGGGCGCGATACGATTTATGACTTGCTGGAAAAGGCTGTAAAAAAGCGGGATTTTGATTATGAATCCATGGAAAAGGATGCAGAGAATGTGCAGAAACATGTAAAGTTCTACTTCCCAGATTTTAGTCCCATTGACCTGACAACAATCATTTCTGAAGTCAACTACGATCAGCAGATCACCCTCACACCACAACAAATCTATCTGGCGGTCGACACCTACCTGGGAGCAGATAACGACCTGTACCAGGGAATCAGCTCCTACAAGCGCGAGAACCTGAACATAGAACAGATGCCCGCAGATCTGGGACTGGAACTGGCAGGGCTTTTTGTGGAGCCTAACATGAACCGCACTTTTATAAGCAGCATGGTGTATCACGGCAAGCTGCATTACCTGCAATCACTGTTTGCGCCAGCTGCCAGCGGGGATCAGCTGTTTGATACAAATCAGGAGAAGTACGAGTTTGTAGTAGCTAGTGAGAATCAGATATGGCGCTATTATGTGGACAGGGAATTATTATTCAGCACAGATCCCAAACTGATCAGCAGGTTTATTACTGACGCCCCGTTTTCCAAATTCTATCTAGACATAGACGATTCCACCCCCGGCGGCGTGGGTAGATTTATAGGCTATAGAATCGTGAGTGCTTTTATGGAGAACAACGACGTTACGCTGGATCAAATGCTCGCACTTCCAGCAGATGATATTTTTAATAAATCAGGCTACGCGCCTCTATAGATTATGGCAAAAAACCACAGATCCACCATTAAGATAGGTATTGAACTGGACGAGAACCGCGTCCCAGAACACATACGCTGGAGCGCCCCAGATGGCGGCGTGGATGCTGCAGATGCCAAGGCTTTTATGCTGAGCATGTGGGACAGCAAGGAGCAGGAAAGCTTCCGCATTGATTTGTGGACTAAGGATATGCCCGTGGATGAAATGCGCGTGTTTTTCCACCAGACGCTGGTATCCATGGCAGATACCTATCACCGCGCAACAAGTGATGATAAGATGCGTGACACCATGCTGGATTTTTGCAACTACTTTGCAGAAAAGCTGGAACTGAAAAAATAATCTATGAAAATCAAGACCGCCAGCTTTGTGATGTCCAATCAGGATGTAAAGAAATGCCCCAAAAGCAATCTGCCAGAATACGCATTTATAGGAAGATCTAACGTGGGTAAGTCATCACTCATCAATATGCTGACTGGTCATAAAAGCCTGGCCAAAACTTCTGGAAAACCGGGAAAAACCCAGTTGATCAACCACTTTTTGATCAATCAGAGCTGGCACCTGGTGGATTTACCCGGCTATGGATATGCCCGGGTGAGCAAGACCAGCAAAAAGAAGTTCCAAAAATTCATTACGGATTACTTCAACCAGCGCAAGCAACTGGTTTCTGGCTTTGTGCTGGTAGATATAAGGCATGAGCCGCAGCCCATCGATACCGAATTCATGGAATGGCTGGGGGAGAATGGAATTCCCTTTGCCATTGTATTTACTAAGGCAGATAAGCTCAAGCCACTCGCCATAGAGCGCCAGGTAGAGGATTATAAGCAGCGGTTGCTGGCGGGTATCTGGGAAGAATTCCCTCCCTATTTTGTGACCAGTTCTACAAAAGCGACAGGTCGCGATGAACTGCTCGCCTATATCGACGAGATCAATAAATCGCTCAAATAGATGAGCGAGGCAGTTGCATTTGAATTTCTTGAAGAATCCAGCTGGTTCTATAAAGGCAATGGCTCTAATGGCGTTACCTCCGGGAAATTTGCTGGATCCACCTGTATATTTTCCAATACTAATTATTGACTAATATTTCGTGTATAAATCTTGATTTACCAGCCCTCAATCGAGGCAAAAAATTCTTGCATAGCCGTAGCTACGGAACCATTTTTTCCTGCAACCTACGAGCGCAGAGAGAGGATTGCACAAAGTAAGGGTTAAGAAAGCGTCATTTATGCGAAATGTTGGTCGATAAATAGTATAAGTTTAAAGTTGAAGAGCAAGACGCGGGACCTAAGTTACGCCAGCATCCGTATGATGAGTTGCTTTTTATTGTAGCTGGTCAGGCGGGCGTTACCGTAGGTGATAGAAATATTACTGCAAAAGCAGGTGATTTGATCTCCATTCCTGCTGGCAGCCCACATGAATTCCATAACCTGAATTCTACACCGCTAGAGACTATTGATGTACACATGAGTACAGAATGGATTCAGGAAGATTTAGAGTAACTGCATCGCGGTAATCTCCCGGTAAGTGCAATTTTATCCAATTACTTTTCTAAAAGTCAGGTTGATACGTGGCAGGATTTTGCGGGCAGTTTTGGCAATCTGGTGTTTGTAGGTATGCTGGGTCTCGCCAGCCATGATCAGTAGGCTGCCGTGCGTCAGCGGGAATTTGAATTTCAATTCCTTGTTATCATTATGCCTTAAATGAAAGAATCGTTCCTGTCCAAGACTTACAGATGCGATCACTGGATTCTGGCCTAGCTCTTTTTCATTATCTGCATGCCAGCCGTTTGAGTCACTGCCGTCACGGTAAAGATTGATCAGACACACGTTGAAGTCTGCTTGCGCGGCCTGCTCCACGTCTGCTTTGATTTGTGCTAGGGTGGGCGTCCAGTCCAGCGGTTTGAATTTGATGCCGCTATAACCATAGTCCACGCTGCCGTATAGCTGGGTTAATCGCGGTTCATCGTATTCCTTGCCATAGACAGTTATCTTGTTTTGTCGCCAGGGTGTTTCTTCTAGCAGGGTACTGAAAAGTGTGTCCGCTTTCGCGAAAGCGTAAAACTTATCCTCATAGTTAATCTGGGCGTGTGGTATGTGGGGTAGATTCAACATATAAGTAAGTCCTGAAAGTTAGGCACCATATCCATTATTCATAGATCGCCAAGTCGTTCAGGACTTTTATTCTCACAAATATCGAAACCTCGATGATGATAGTCCTATGCACGCATACTAAAAGTCCTACTAACAACCGTTAGCCAGCGTGAATGACTTGTATCTTGCAAGCTAGCTTTAGACTTATGTACACTTCGCGTATTGCTGGAATGGGTAAATATGTCCCGGATAATGTGGTCACAAACGATGATCTTTCCAAAATGATGGACACAAACGACGCCTGGATCCAGGAACGTACCGGTATCAAGGAACGCCGGCATATCAAGAAAGGTTCGACGACACAACAGCGAGCATGGGTGTGAAGGCAGCAGAGATCGCGCTGGAACGTGCCGGTATTTCTAAGGATGAAATTGACTTGATCGTTTTTGCAACGCTTAGTCCTGACTATTACTTCCCAGGCTGTGGCGTGCAGGTACAAGAAATGATGGAAATACATACCTGCCCAGCGCTGGATGTGCGCAACCAGTGTAGCGGTTTTATCTATGGACTGTCGGTTGCAGATCAGTTTATCAAAACCGGCATGTATAAAAATGTCCTGTTCATCGGGTCTGAGAACCATAGCGGTGGGCTTGATTTTACGACCCGTGGTAGGGGAGTGTCCGTTATTTTTGGCGATGGAGCGGGTGCCGCGGTACTTACGCGATCAGAAGAGGGCAGCAAATCAGGTGTTTTATCTACACATTTACACAGTGAGGGAAAACACGCTCTTGAATTATCGCTCAAAGGTCCGATCGACCAATTACTGGGTGCCTGAAATTATAGAAGACGATCCGCAGGAAGATATTCCCTACTACCCGTATATGAATGGCCAGTTTGTTTTTAAGAATGCGGTAGTGCGTTTTAGCGAGGTGATTATGGAGGGGTTGAAGGCCAATCAACTGGAGGTTTCAGAGATCGATATGTTGATACCGCACCAGGCCAATTTACGTATTTCACAATTCATACAGAAGAAATTTCAGCTCCCAGATGACAAGGTGTACAACAATATACAGCGCTATGGTAACACGACCGCTGCATCCATTCCGATCGCTTTGACTGAGGCATGGGAAGAGGGCAAGGTGAAAGAGGGTGATACGGTGGTTTTGGCGGCTTTTGGTAGTGGGTTTACCTGGGGTAGCGCGATCATTACTTGGTGATTTAACGTTGACTCGTGAGCTTAGTCATTGTATTTAGTTAAAAGGTAGGAATCTATCCTACAAATCTTTATTTTCATTCATCAAATGATTAAGAATGGAAATCGAGAAGAAAATACCCTTAGGCGCCAGTGTAACTGATTATCAGCTAAGTCAGGCTAATCAAAAAGAGATCCTTAGAATTAAAGAATTACTGGCAGAACATGGGGTGCTCCTTTTTCATAATCAGGATCTCAACGATCAGGAATTTGTAATATTTCTTGAAAAACTGGGACCGATGATGTTTACGACTGGTGAAAGGTCAGTTGACAATGCACCCATGCTCAATGTGTTAAGTAATGTAGGTCGAGCGACGAAACCAAAAAGCAATTTCCACAGTGATTCTACCTATTTCAAAAAGCCACCGGCCTACACAGCCTTGCGAGCCATTCAGTTACCTGATACCGGTGGCGAGACATTATTTGCCAATCAATATCGCTCCTACGAAACCTTACCAAACGACATCAAACAACAACTTAAAGGCAAGAAATTTACGCACTAGGTAACGGGCGTAGACTTATCAGATAACCCAGATGCTGAAACTAAATCCAAGCATCCAGCTTTTCTCAAACACCCTATTTCTGGTCGCACCGCGCTTTTTATGTCCACCCCCCAGCGTTGCACGGCAGTGGACGGATTCTCACAAGATGAATCCAGGCAGCTTGTAGAGGATTGTTATGCGCATTCCATTCAGGAAAGCAATGTGTATAGACATAGCTGGCAGGCTGGTGATGTGGTGATTTGGGATAATGGATGCACCCTGCATCGCGCAGATCATTCACAAGTGGATGGTGATCGGGTGTTGCATCGCGGGTTATCACTGGGTTATAATGCTTAAATCTTAAGTCATTTTACGTCCCACTGTTTGTTTCCAGAGCAGTGCGGTTGTTTGGGATAAATCCATTTTTGCGGCTTCCAGCATCTGGCTGATCATGCTTTTTTTACTGAAAGACCAGAACAGTCCAGCTTCCAGTAGATAGGGCTCACCTTTCTCGTTTACACGAAAATCAAACATAGAAAAATCCCTGCAATCTAAAGCCTTGTGCATCGCGATCATCATTTCAGATAAGCTTTCTTCCAAGTTATCGTCCACTTGAGCCGGGCAACTTGCTGCCACCTGCTTTTTATCAGATTGATCTTGTAGATTTCCCTTGCTATCAAATTTGAGCTTGTCTGCGGCGTTGCGTATGGGATGATTCTCGCTTACATGGTACTCGATGAATGGCAGGACTTTGAATTCGCCAGAGATTTCCAGTATGCCACCTCGCAATTCTCTCCCAGCAATGTATTCTTCAATAAGAATTTCATCGTCAAATTCAAAAGCATTGTCAATTCCAGCTGTTAACTGCGCTTGATTTCGGGCAAGTGTAAGCCCATCAGAATTGTCGGCGTTATTTGGTTTTATGATTACGGGTAAATTAATCGACGGAAGAGATTTTCCACTTTGTTGCCATGTGATACCATCAGGCACCTTTACCCCCGCAGATCGAGCGATGAGTTTTGTCAGATTTTTATTTTGAGCTTTAAAAAGTGTATAACCAGAAGAACCGACCAGCGGTATGCCAAGCGTACTTTCAATCAGAATCCGAGTTCCAGTTAATCCCTCATCACAGAATAGATGCGGGACTGCGATATCTGCTTTCCGCATTTTGGGAATGGCTTCTTCCAGCGAGAGCCGCCCACCGTGATTATTCAGATCAGAAGTAACTCTCCAGCTTGCATCTGGATAAACAATGGCATAAAGCAATTCAAACCCCTGCGGACAAACTACCTCACGTCCATATAGCATGGATAAGTCATAGAAGAATTCTGATGTGGGCGATCCCAGAAGTTGTAGTGCTGTCACGGTTTCATGTTTCATGTTTCACGTTTCAAGGTTCAAGGTTCAATGTTCAAAGTTGAAGATTTCATTTTCTGATATTTACGTTTTGAACTATGGATTTAAGCGATCTTATAATCAGTCTTTACACCCCCAAGCCCCTCGAGGGGGCTATTCAAAATCAAAATTCATAACTGAAATACCATTAATTTGAATATTTCATATTTCCTAGCTCACAGCCCACAGCCCACAGCCCACAGCCCACAGCCCACAGCCCACAGCTCACAGCTCACAGCTCAATCCTGACCGCTCAATCCCCACCAGGAATCACCAGCTTACCTATATTAAAATCAATGCGCGTCCAATCGGTGTTGGTTTTAAAAGCTTGCCAAAGCTGATATGGAATTCCCACGTGATTCTGAAAAAAGAATGGCCACGGGTCATTCCATGCGAAAACCGCTTCCTTACCGTGCAGAATTCTGCTAGTAATCAGCTTTATTCTATTCCAGCTTCTTGCTGTTACCAGTCTGTATAACTCATGATAGATCCAGTAAGTTGGTTTTGCAGTTGCATTAGGTTCGTAAGTCGTTGCAGGCGCATCTTTATAATAAGCGGTGGCAGATTCTGGCTGATTGTACATAAGCGTGATGGCAGAATGTGTGCGTGGATTGCACTCAATCGGGATGACTCTGCCGTCTGCAGCGATGATAAAATCAAACGATAATTGTCCCGTCACATTGATCTTTTCGATAAATCTGGTTACCCAAATTTTGACTTCTGGTAGATCTAGCATTTTATAGTTTACCTGAAATGGTGAGGAGTCACAGCAGATATACAGATTCATCTGCCCGTTTTGGGTAGTGGTGTGTGTGCAAACCTCCCGTCCAGTTATAAATTCTTGCAATACCCACGGCTCATCAGAACTTATAGGCAAAGATTTTGCCCATCGTTCCCAGCCATCATACGGAAGTTGCCGCAAGTCCAACCTATATACTGGATCGTAATCCAGTTTTTTTAAAATGAATGAACGACCTGGTGTGAAATCATGACCGAGCAATTGTTCCATACTTTCAATACGATGGGATTCTGGAACGCTCAAACCATAGGACGCAGCCAATTCTACAAACTTATGTTTGTCATCCAGTATTCGGATTATTTCCTCATCTACTTGAAAAACAGTTGTAGATTTTGGAAAATGTAGTTTGGCCTGCGCCTCGTATAAAGCCGACTTTGGACTGGATACGGGGATGTAAAGTTGTACGTTTTCGCCTTGAGCGATATCAACCAGATTTTTTTTGAATTTCTCACCCCTGCCAGAAATATCTGCCAGCTGATGGAATTTATCCAATGCATTAGTAAATCTCGCACCGCAGTATTTGTAGGACGGTGTTTCTGCAACAATCACACGGTCACCATTTGCCTTAAAAAGCCTAGCCAGTTGCAGACATTTGGTCATTTTACCGCCGTTTAAGAGAACAATTCTACCGCTAGATTCTGATGGCGATTTTTTAAATAAAAGAACAATTTGTCCAATAATTGTAAAAAGCAATGCGGGAAGCGCGAGCATGCTTAGTAGGATTATTGCACCTAGTGATCGCAAGCGCCTCATCAACCACGGTGCCTGATGAGCGTCACACCGTCACGCAAAGGAATCAATACGGTATCGACCCGTTCATCATTTGCAATCATGGCATTAAAATCTGCAATCGCTTGGCCGTTTTCCGTGCGTGACTTGGCGTCGTACGCTTGCCCCATGAACAGCGTATTGTCCACACAGATCAATCCGCCACGATTTAAAATGTCATGATCCATGATGAACTTGTAGTAGGCTGTGTAACCTTTTTTATCTGCATCAATGAAGATAAAGTCAAACGATTTGCCTGCCTTTGCCAGCTCTTGAAGCGTATCCATCGCATCACCTTTTCTGATGTCTATTTTTTGCCCGTGTGGGCTTTTATCCACAAGGTCACGCGCAAAATCTGCTGTGTAGCTATCGTATTCACAGGCGATCAGTTTGTCGTCGGTGGGCAATGCCTCTGCCATGGCGAGTGAGGCATAGCCGGTGAAAGAACCTATTTCCAGCACGCGCTTTGCACCACTTAATGCGACGAGCATTTTCAGAAATCGACCCTCTACGGCTCCAGAAAGCATCTCGCGTTCCAGGGGTAGTGATGTTTCCGCTTTCGCGAAAGCGGAATCCCAATCATGCTCATTACTTTTCTTTTCCAATTGCTGCAAGTCAATGGACGGCTTGCTCGCAGTTTTGTACCAAATAATCATCCAGCGGATCGCTCAAATCCAGACATTGTTGCACGAGATCAACGGTCTCTAGATCAGAACCTTTGGCGAGTAATTTCTCGCGCAGATTTTTCAGTTTGTGGTTCAAAATACTATGGGGCGTGATGGGCCTGTGAGCCGGTGAGGTTTCAGTCATGGAAATTGCGGGATAGCGGGTTATTTGAGCCAGATTGTTTTAAGCAGTTGCGTTGCTACTTGATTTTTGCTCGCATTCTTGCTGTAGTTCATTCCAGCTGGTCTGCGACAGATCCTTGATCTGCTTATCGGCTATATTTTCTACGTGCTCGTCATGGTATTCACCTAACGTGGCAACCGTGTAGATACCAGCACCCCGCGCAGAAAGTGTGGAATTCAATGAGTCTTCAATCGCAACGCACTGCTGTGGCGCTGCTTCAAAATGTTTCATCGCCTCATAATAAATGTCGGGTTGTGGCTTGCCGTGTTGCGCATCATCACGGTGGAAAATATGGTCAAAATCATCCTTGCTGATCTTTCCATCAAACGAGTTTAAAATAGCATCAGTATTCTCATGTCCTGTGGTAGTGACCCAGGCGACTTTCGCGCCATCTTTTTTGGCTTGCTGGATCAATTCTGCCACTCCAGGCCTAGGTTGCACGTTGTTTGATATGATATTGTCACCGGCAAGCTGGGTTTTGCGGGAGTGGATCTGCTGGATTTTTTCCTGTGTCAATGGTTTGCCTGTTGCTGTCCCCAGCATGTCCAGTCTATCCTGACCGCCGTTACTTTTCAGTAGTCGTTTGTAGGTTTCTTTATCCCATTGCCAGTCCACGTCATTTTCTTTGAGTGCCTGATTATAGGCTTGGCGTTGAAATTCTGAGGTTTCTGCTATCGCTCCGATGGAGCCGATGAATAGTACGTTGGGTTTCATAGTTTTTTGGTTTTTTTGTTTTTTTGTTTTTTTGTTTTTTATTTTTTTAGTTTTTTGGTCTTTTAGTCTGGTAGTCAGGTTGTTTTTTTGTTAAGGTTCAAGGTTCCACGTTAAAAATTCAGTGTTCTGAGTTCTGCGTTCTTTATTCAGTATTTTTCTTATTTCACTTTTCACTCATGTGGAACACACCCAACCCCCTCTAGGGGGCTCTTTTTTGGTTAATAATTTTTGCTAGATTCAAATACTTAAGCTTGATTTAAGGCTTGTTTTCAAGACTTCTCTCTTACGTGAGCCCCCCCAAGCCCCCGAGGGGGATTTTGATGTTTTTTCATATTATCTATTCTAATCAACTCATCAACTGATTCATTTTTCCCATTCTCAAAAGGAACTTTTGCTCAACAGACATTTCAGAACTGCATCATCATTTTATTTTTCGTTAGCGCTTATGTTGTTATTGATTTACGTCTTATAGCTTAATCCTTGTCCTCGCAACCCCCAAAGGGGGCTTAATCGAAGTAGAAACATTTGTATGAATAAAATTATTTACCTCACACCTGATACCTCATCCCTCACACCCGCATCGAAATACTAACAGCTAACAGCTAACAATTATAAAACTAAGAGACTAACAAACTAACAACTTACTTAATTGACTCCACTCCCGATTGTCGACGGATCTTCCAGTCCCACGTCGGCACAGAGTGGTTCTATGCCGCGACCTTTTCTGGGGTAATTTGCACAGAGTTGTTTGTATTCTGCGATGCTTTTTTCCATTTCTTCCATCGATAAATCATTCAGGTAACCGCATTGTCCTATGCTGCCTTTGGGTAGAGGTGCAACTAGGTTGCCACCGCGTTTCTGGATGACTTTTTTCTGGGCGTTGTGAGATCATTTCTGTATTGTCCAGAATGTCATGCCACAAGCTCAATTCAAAACTGCTGATTAGTTGCATTATCCTATTGCGATCCTGTTCACTAATCCAGCCTTGCTGGAAACTAAGATGCGCTCCCCAGCCCATACCGCAAGCAACGGCATGCCCATGCAACATGCCTGAGGGGATTTCATAACCCGGTGACCAGGTATGGCCATAGGCATGAGGCCTGCATTGATGTGTCTCGTACAAATTATCGTATTCTGATTGTACGTAACTACGCATGGCTAGGGATAAAACCTTCTGACCATCGTCTTTGAGTTGCTGGTCGTCTGTCGCGTTACCAAATTGCGAGTGCAACAAATCAATCCCTGTTTTCTCAAGCAGGTTGAATAACTGGGCGTCTTTTACGACTGCCATTTTGATAATTTCTGCGATGCCGTGACGTATCCATCCAGATTTGAGCGTTTTGAAAAAAGTCCTGTCGGTTAGGGTGACGACTGGTGCATGGTATGCGCCGAAGAGATTTTTAAATCCAAACCCATCACAGCAAGTACGAGGCGATGGCCCTGCATCAATTCCAGAAACGATGGAAGTTGCCAGCATTACATAAGGTGTGTTGCGGTGATATAGCGAGCAAGCCAGACCGCCAGTATCTGCTATGACGCCGCCGCCCACGACTAGAACAGGTTCTTGCCTGGACACGCCCACTCGTTTAAAATCACCTAAGAGTTTCTCTACAGTTCCTATGCCTTTATCAACTTCCATGGCGCGATAGACCAGCCTGATAAGTTCAATATCATGGTGAGCAAAATAAGCCGCGATCTCATCACCGTAATTTTCTGCCACATTTGAATCGATGACTGCCACGCAACGCCCTAAAGGTTTGTAAATATTATAGAGTAGATGATTGTCGTGATCCAGAACGCCCTCTGCTATGTGGATTTCCGTCATGGTGGAGGTGGTCATGACAGCCTCAATATAACTCCCGTCTTCCACACTATTGACTGCCGCGCTGGATGTGCGATAGGTAGAGGTGGGGTAGATGGCATGGGGATCCTTGGTTTCTAATTGCAAAATAAAATCTGCTATACGATCGTCACTGGAATGCTTGAGTAGAAGTCTAGTAATGCTTTGATCTGCTTCAGGTGACTTTCTGGTCTCCTGTAATAATGCAGTCCATTTTTCCGTTGCCTCATGATCTAATTCATTGCATAATTGAACGATCGATTGCAGCAGCTGATTTGCTGGCATGGCATATGCCGTTTTCAGTTTACGTAGCAGGTGCGTGGCTTGCGGGGAATGATAGTCCAGTTGATGGCTATACGCATCCACCTCGCGGAATTTTTCCAGCAAACGGATAAAATCCAGATCCTGTAACAATTTTTGCAGGCTGCCGTGATGCGCTAGTTGTTTCAGTAGCTCGCTTAGGCCATCAGTGGTCTGGTAATTTGTGGAAGTTGATTTTTGGGTAGCTTCAAACATGTATTGACTTGTAGGAATTGTATATGCACAAGGTAGGAACCGCGTCAACTTGTAGGAAAGCGGCTTAGAATAAGTTTAACAGCCTGAGCGGGTTGTAATGGATTTTCTAGATGAAATACGTATTTTCACTACGTATGCCATGCTTGTAAACTTAAAAAGTTGGTGAAATGTTTATGGATTTGTGATAATTCCGCTTTCGTACTTCGATAAACTCAGCATAAACTTCCCTACCGGGAAAGCATAATCATACAAAAACCTCAATAAACAAAAAAACCTAAAAGACAAAGCCCCAGGTCTGCAAACCTGGGGCTTCTAAATCGTACATAACACTAACCATTAATTATGAATTATACGATTTTAGGGTTGAATTTTCTTTCTATCAAAAATTCGGCTAAATCAAATAATCTAAAGGGCTAATCACTTCCCTTATCTAAATGACGCTACCTTTACGCGTATGTTACAGCTGAAGTATTAATTATGTCTAAAAAAACGCTGGTGCTGGGTGCATCGCTCAAGGAAAACCGCTATTCAAATATTGCCATACACAGGCTGCGCAAGCATAAAATTCCCGTCGTGGCCATAGGATTGCGACAGGGTGAGGTGCTGGACGTGCCCATCGCGACCAGTCATTTACCTATCGACGATCTGCATACGGTAACGCTATACCTCAATCCACAGCGGCAGGAACCTTACTATGATTATATCATATCGCAGGACCCTAAGCGGGTCATTTTTAATCCGGGAACTGAAAACCATGATTTCTATCAACTTCTTAAAGAAAATGACATTGAAGTAGAGGTTGCCTGTACGCTGGTTATGTTGCAGACTGGGCAGTATTAGACTTTTTTTATCAGTAGATCTGACTAAAACCCATCGCCATTTTAATTGCCGCATCTGCGAGCGCAGGAGTTAATCCTAGAGATGCGTTAGTCTGCACCAGATGTGATTTAATTGCTGGCGGTAGGCTGTTTAACGATTTGTCATCATCTATAATCAAAAAGTTACCGGTTTTCCCATTCTTTGAAAACCACTTGAGCAATTCATCTTTTCGGTTTAGGCTATTAGGGTTTTTAGGTAGTCTGGATATTTTGTCGATGTGAATATTGCGCATTTGAAAGATCCTCGACCATTCGTTGAGAGTGAATCGGTGTTTATGAGAGGTCGTCAATATGATTTCTGGCGATATCTCTTCTATGATTCTGTTTAGTGATTGAACAGCTAGCATACTGAACTCAGTAAAAGTTATCTGCTAGGATTTCAGGTCTGCGCCATGAATTAGCGGGAACCATCACACCATCTATGTCTAGGTACAGCTGCATGCCTTAAAGGTAGTTGTTTTATGATGTTTTCAATTTCCTCTATGGAAAGATGATTGAATTCGGCATCGCTTGCGTTCATCAGGGCAATTTTTTCTGCCGTATCCCATTCATCGTTTAAGAAATTCACATTTTTCCATTCATATCGTCTAGTGGCACTGGTTTTTTGTGATGGGACAGAATCTATTTTTACCCCAGACAATACAGCTGCCACGTAGCGGTGATGACCGTCGATCACTAAATCTTCACACACTTTAATGTGGTCAAATTTGATACCATGCAGCATTTTCAGATAAAGTCGTCTAATAATAGGTAACGATAATGCCCTGTGCGAACTCATGAGTTTTAAGTCATTTGCCTCAATTGACTCTACAATCTTTCCGCTGGTAAAGTTCATACCTGCTTTTTTGAAACCGCCGCCAGTCCAACAAACGTCAGCAATCCATTCAACAATAGAATAAAGAACCCAAACTCAAATCCTACCCAATTTTCAAGACCTACTGATATTCCATACGCCATAAACGGTGACGCAATCGCAACAAAAGGAACTGCTCGCGCATTCACCTGGCGTCGCGTGAGCATGCCAAATGAGAACAATCCCAGCAACGGCCCATAAGTATAACCGGCAAAAACAAATAGCTTATTGATCACGCTCGCATCATTGATCACGTACTTAAAAATCACGATTACAAGAATTAGCACTACTGAAAAACCTACGTGGACTATTTTTCTGATTAACTTTTGCCTGGCCTCATCATAATTTTTTTCCAGTTTGAGAATATCGACAGAGAACGAAGTGGTCAGGGAAGTTAGTGCGCTATCTGCACTGGAATAGGCGGCAGCGACCAGCCCTAGGATAAATACCAGTCCCAGGCCTATTCCCAGATTGCCGTTCAGAGCAATGGCAGGGAAGAGGTCATCCTTTGTGGCTTGTAGGTTTTCCGCTTTCGCGAAAGCGGTTAACAAAACACCCAGTCCCAGAAAAACGAGATTTACCAATGTTAGAACTATGGTGAACCAGAACATGTTCTTTTGCGCATCTTTCAGGCTGCGGCAGGTAAGGTTTTTTTGCATCATGTCCTGATCCAGTCCCGTCATGACGATGGCAATAAATGCACCTGCCAGAAACTGTTTGACAAAGTGATTGCCTGCTTTCCAGTCCTTAAAATAGAAAATCTGCGACAGCTCGCTATCGCTCACAAAATCTACCGTCGCACCTACGGATTCTAGGCCTAGGCTGCCTGCCACAAAGTAAACAGCAACTCCCACGGCAACCAGCATAAACAGGGTTTGCAGCGTATCTGTCCAGACGATGGTTTTTATGCCAGATTTAAATGTGTATAGCCAGATAAGCGCAACGGTAATCATCACCGTTTGCCAGAACTCAACTCCCATCGCATCAAAAACAAATGTCTGTAGAACTCCCGCCACCAGAAATAGCCTAAAACTTGCCCCCACGATACGGCTGAGAATAAAGAAACTGGAACCAGTAAGCTGTGCTGCAGCGCCGTAGCGGTGATCCAGATAGGTGTAGATACTGGTCAGATTCATGCGATAGTACAGTGGTAATAATACCGTCCCTATGACCAGATAACCTATAATATAGCCCAGCACCACTTGAAAATACCCCATCGCTCCCTGTTCCACAGCCCCGGAACGGATATAAAGGTCACGCCACTCAGTGAGGCACCTATCATCCCAAAAGCCACCACATACCAAGGTGAGGAACGATTTCCCCTAAAAAACGTGGAACTGTCACCTTCCCTGCCCACGATAAATGAAATACCAACCAGCACGATAAAGTAAAGGCCGATGGTGATGAGGATTTGGGTGGAGCTCAATGGATGGTTTTAGAGCGAAGATAGGCAGGTAAGCCGAGTTTGCATTGCATGATTCTGCCAGCAGAACGATTCTACTTTAAGGCACTGGATCATATCCCTTACCGCCCCATGGGTGGCAACTAGAAATACGCTTGATGGCTAGCCAGCTGCCTTTTAACACGCCATGTTTTCTGATAGCTGCACGGCTGTATTGGGAACAGGTAGGTGAGTAGCGACAGCTCGCGGGCAGAAAAGGCGAAATATACTGCTGGTAGAGTTTGATAATGAAAATAAAGAACCTGCCCATGTGGCAAAGTTAGATGGAATTTGCTGTTGGTTGAGAACCAGTTTTAATCTTAGTAAAACCTGATGATTTCTTATGCTCTTCTTTTTTCGTGTAGTTCTTTTTCAGGCACGCTGAATTTATGAAGTCACGAATGGCGTCATGATCGAGACTCATACCCATAGCCGAATATGCCCCAGTCTTTATATTTTGTTAAAGCATCGTATAATTGTACCACAAATAACCCAACTATGGATTCCCAAAAAGTAGATATGTTTATCATGACAAATGGTAAATACTTCCACTCGCATCAGATCAACGCTATACGTCAGGAGCTGCTCAGGGTGGACGACGCGAGGTGGCCCATAATCTACAGCATGCAATTAAAAGATCCCACCACCAGTCTGATTGTGTCCATTCTTGCGGGCAATCTGGGAATCGATCGTTTTATTATAGGCGATGTGGGTCTAGGCGTGGGAAAACTGCTTACCTGCGGCGGGTTTGCCGTTTGGGCGATTGTCGATTGGTTTTTGATACAGGATGCCACCAGGGACAAAAATTTTGAGAATCTTCAAATGACGCTCAACTACTAGCATGAGCAGATCCTATTCCATATCACAGCAGTGTTTTATGCTTTGTATGATGGGATATGCATATCTGGCTTATACGCTATCGGTAGGATTGCAAAATTCAAATTTAGGTTGTCCAGTCAAAGCTCTTACAGGAATTCCGTGTCCATCGTGCGGCGTCACAACTTCTATTATTGCTGGTCTGCACGGTAATTTCTCCAAGGCATTTTCCATTAATCCGCTAGGTCTTGTAGTGGGGCTTGTGATGGTTGCGATACCTTTATTGGTAGTTTTTGATTGGGCTTTTGGAAAAAACTTATTCAACCAGATTTATCAATCAGCAGAAAGAATTTTAAAGCGTCCCTTGATTGCCGTTCTACTGGTTGCTATGGTACTGTTGATTTGGATCAGCAATATTTTGACATAGTAATGAACCATTATAAAGACTTTGCGTACCGGCCGCAGCCTCATGAATTTGAGAAAGCTTCCTATGCGTATTTAGTTTCAATTCTGTCGTTTGTGGTTGCGATCCCATTGCCTATTGTCAATCTTGTAGCGACCTTGGTGTATTATCTGGGAATCCGCAAGAGCACCTATTTTGTTCGCTGGCATGGTATTCAGGCTATTCTTACGCAACTCGCCATTTTACCGTTTAACAGCATTGCTTTCTGGTGGTTTGTGGACGCGCTGATCAATGAGGAATCGCTATCAATGAATTTCTGGCTCTACTTAATCTTTGTCCTTATTATCAATGCGACCGAGTTTATTGCATCCATCATCACGGCATCCAGTGTGCGCGGTGGCCGGCATGTACGATGGTGGATCTATGCAACCATTACAGATGCGATTGTAAAACCAGGTGCTAGCTTGAACGTATCCCACTAGAGCCAGGCACATTCCATTTCCCCTTTACTTTCAATACCTGTTCGATAACGTCACGCACACAGCCGTCACCGCCATTTTTATGCGAGATATACTGGCTTACCGCCTTGCATTCTGGAATGGCATCTTGTGGGCAGCAGCCCAATCCGGCAAATTCCAGTGCGGGCACGTCTGGCATATCATCGCCCATGTAGAGGATTTGCTCTGGTGATAGCTGGTATTTCTCCACGTACTCGTGCATTTCTTTCATCTTATCTGCCGCGTTTAGGAAAATATCCTTGACTCCCAGTCCCGCGAGCCGGGTTTTGACGCCCTGGTTTCTCCCGCCGGTAATAATGCAAACATTTAGTCCTGAGTTGATCGCAGCCTTAATGGCATAACCGTCTTTTGCATTCATCGTGCGCAGCAACTCGCCAGATTCTGAGATCAGCAGCCGCCCATCCGTCAGCACGCCGTCCACGTCCAGGATGATGGTGGTGATATCGTGCAGGAGTTCTTTATAACTTTTCATAGGTGTCAATGATTGAGTGGGTGATGGCGCGATACATATCGCGATCCCTTTCTGCAAGGGATTTTAAATGTTTTTGAATCGTAGTTTGATCACAGCGGCGCGCAGGTCCAGTTTGTGCATCCAGCGATCCCATGGCCAGTGCCTTTTCCAGCGTTTCCCGCATGAGAGGTGCGATTAATTCAGGTTCCAGATCCTTTTCTGCCAGCAATTCCTGCCCCTTTGTATAACAATGGTTGACAAAATTATTTACATAGACTGCGGCAAGATGTAGCTGGCGGCGTTGCGGTGATGGTAGATGTTTACGCTTTCGCGAAAGCGTACTCCCCACAATCCACAACTGCTCCCGTACGGCATCAGAACTAGCCTCCCAGCAAAGCGTGATCTCGCCAAAATCCGGCTCCCGCGTTTTGCTAAAACTCTGCGGTAGGTAGAAAACGCCATGTTTTTCAAACATATTCAAGACCGTCATGGAAACGCTCCCACTGGTGTGTGCAACGGTACTTTTTAAACCTGCCGGGAGTGAATTTACCACTGTTTTTATCGCATCATCGTTTACTGCAAGAATGATGAGATCGCAGCTGGGAATCTCGTTGAGATTAATGTAATATCTCGCACTAATTTGAGACATAGCAGTAGAGGATCGATCGTGGTAACCTACCAGTTTTACGGGGCTTTCTGAACTCTGAGAGACAGCATCAAACCTGCGGATGAGATGACTCCCCAGATTACCGGTTCCCACGATAAAAATCCTGATCATAGACAGTAAAAGTACATAGAAGCAAAGGGATTCACGGGCAGACTGCTTTGATTTGTGGAGTATCTTTGCAAAATTTAAAAAATTAACATGCGTAAAGGGTGGAAAGAGTTGCTTTTTGGAACCAGAACCATGACGGTTTTATTGCTCGCTTTTGCGGCGGCAATGGCTCTGGGAACCTTTATCGAGCACAGCTACGATACGCCTACTTCAAAGCTATGGATCTACAATACGTGGTGGTTCAGCCTGCTCATGTTGTGGCTCATGCTCAATTTTATAGGTAATATAAAGCGCTACCAGCTTTTCCAGTGGAAGAAATGGGCGACGCTTACCCTGCACCTTTCTTGGATTCTGATTATCATAGGTGCTGGAATTACCCGCTATCTTTCTTTTGAGGGCATGATGCTGATCAGAGAGGGACAAACGGAAAGCACCTTTTTAAGTGATGAGACCTACTTTGATGTAATTATCCAAGGCGAGGATCCAGCTGGCCAGCCCATGCAGCGAGAGGTCAAGGAAGAAATTTTGCTTTCGCGCTATGATTACGATGTTTCCCAAGAATTTGAATTCTACGATACTTCATTTACCCTAACCATTGACAGCCTGATCTATGATGCCGTAGAGGGACTTAAGCCCAGCACAGATGATAGCGCTGCGAGATTCCTGAAAATCGTGGAAGCTGGTGGTGGGAATAGGCACGACCATTTGATCAAGGATGGAGAAGAGGCGAGTATCCATGGAATCCTTTTTGGCGTGAATATCGATCCAGAAGAGGCAAAGGAAAAAGGCCTGATCAACATTACTGAAAACTGGAACGGTTACACCATCCAGACTCCTTACACGGGAGATTACATGCGCATGGCAGACCAGATGCGCGGTGACGTGGCTGCAGATTCCATCCAGCCGCTGCAATTGCGCTCACTCTATAATATGGCGGGTATGCAATTTGTTATCCCCGGCCCGATCGAGCAGGGCGAGATAGGCATAATTCCCAGCCCAGAACCTACCAAAGCAAAAGCCTACGGATTACTCGCCACCATCACCAGCGGTGACGAGTCGCAAAAAGTTGAATTACTGGGCGGGAAAGGGATTATTTCAGATTATTCGGTTGTTGAATTGAATGGTCTGAAAACGTATATCAAATATGGATCTATTGCGCGGGATCTTGCCTTTTGAGATGCGGCTGAATGACTTTATCGCAAATAAATACCCAGGAACAGATAATAGCTATTCTTCCTTTGAAAGTAAGGTTACGGTAATCGATAACGGCGCCGAGACAGATGAACACATTTATATGAACAACATTCTAGACAAGGGCGGCTACCGATTCTTCCAGGCAGGTTTTGACCCAGATGAGGCCGGTACGCATTTATCCGTGAATCACGATTACTGGGGGACTGGGATTACCTATCTGGGATATTACCTGTTGTATCTAGGATTACTGGCATTGATTTTTGATCCTAATACACGTTTTGGCGAGCTGGGTAGATTGATCAAAAGAGTTCATGCGCGCAAGAAAAAGCAACTGGCTGCGGCTGCCGCTATATTGCTGTGCGCATTCACACTCAATGCACAAACGCCTCAACAAGATCACAGCGATCATGACCATGATCATGAAACACTTGATCACGACACTTCTATCGAGAGTCGGGAGGGAGAGAGCACAAACCGCACGGCAGAAGAAGAGGCGCAGCTGCGCACACAGATGGATCAACCCATCATTATTCCTGAGATGCCAGTGGAATATCTGGACAGCGTGATTGTCGCAAACATGGTTCCTGAGGCGCAAGCTGATAAGTTTGCGAGACTGATCGTTCAGGACGACAACGGTAGGATGAAACCTATGGGAACTCTTGCCAGTGAGGCCTTGCGCAAGCTCTACAAGCAAACCTATTACGAGGCAAAGGTGGGTGATAGCGTGGTAAGACTAAATCCCACGCAAACCATGTTATCCATCATCCAGTTGCGCCAACTATGGTTTGATGTACCGCTTATCAAGTTTGAGCGTAAGGATGATACCATCAGGAATCTGATAGGTATGGAGCAGACTGAGAAATATGCCCGTGGCTATGATTTCTTTAGAAATGCAGATGGCAGCATGACACGCAGTAAGCTCAATCCATTTTTGAAAGATGCCTATGCAGCGCAAATACGTAGCGGCTATCAGGAACGCATCGTCGATAAAGACCAAAAGGTAAATCTACTGGACAGGCTAATCGTACGCAGCCTATTCAAAGTTTTCCCTAAACCCAATGATCCAAACAACAAATGGGTATCAGAACCAGAGTGGGATGATGAGGCATTTGAGCGGGTAGAGGACAAGGCCTTTGTCAGGGACTTTTTTCCTGCCTATGCGTCGCTACTCATGGAGGGAAAGCAAACAGGAAATTACCTGCGGGCAAATACCGTTCTGAACAACCTTTTTGAATTCCAAAAAACCTACGGTGTAGACGTCTATCCCAGTGAGGAGAAAGTGGATGCAGAGATACTCTACAACGAGTACAATATTTTCCAGAATCTGTACAAGTGGTACTTCTGGTTTGGTATCGTGATGTTGATCTTGCTGGTGACTCAAGTCATCAAGCCCATGAAAGAGTTGAGCTACGCCATTTACTTCCATTTAGGAGTACTGATCATTCTTTTTCTGGTTCATCTGGGTGGACTGGCGTTGCGATGGTATTTGAGTGGTCATGCGCCGTGGTCAGATGCGTATGAAACGCTTATTTATATTCCGTGGTTTATTATGGCATTCGGTTTTGCGGTAGGGCGCAAGAGTTTGATGACGATCGCAGCCGCTGCGTTTATTTCTGGTGTGATCTTGATGATTGCCCAGTGGAACTGGATGGATCCAGCGATTGCAAATCTGCAGCCGGTGCTACAAGGTTACTGGTTGATGATACATGTGTCTGTAATCGTGGGTAGTTATGGGCCATTTGCACTAGGTATGATGCTAGGCGTGGTCGCGCTGGTGCTAATGATCTTCTCTACCCAAAGCAACAAAAAACGCATGGATCTCACCATTAAAGAGATCACCTACATTAACGAGATCGCACTTACGGTGGGATTGATCATGCTGACCATCGGGAACTTTTTGGGTGGTATGTGGGCAAATGAATCCTGGGCCGTTACTGGGGCTGGGATCCTAAGGAAACGTGGGCACTGATCACGATTTTTATTTACGCTTTTGTGCTGCACCTGCGACTAGTGCCAGGCTTGAAAGGACGGTGGACGTTTAATCTATGGTCGATCTTGGCGTTTTACAGTGTGATGATGACTTACTTTGGGGTGAATTTTTACCTGTCTGGACTGCATAGTTATGCCAGCGGTGACCAGATTGTGAGCTATAATTTTCTTCTGGGATCGCTAGCTATTCTACTGGCAATCGCCCTGATTGCAAGATGGCGCGAGCGCATGGTGTACGGGAAGAAGAAGATCGAGGATAAGACCTCACAGCCTTTGGGATCTTAGATTGTTATGTTACGCTTTCGCGAAAGCGGAATAATAATCAGGTTTAATGAATTATAATCCAATTTTTAGCTTGTCTGCTGTAGTGGCAAAGCGAGATCTGATATAAGATTTTTTGCCGTTGATATGCAACCTTTTTCTAAGCAAACGGCTTAAGCAATGCATGACCAAGCTGTAGTATCGCAGTTGAAGGACTTGCGTTAAAACCTATTTCACCAGAACTTAAACTTTGTCCCACAGGTCTATTTGATAGTCTAGATTCCAATCGGGTACTTGTTTTGCAGCTGCGCTTCTTGTAACATTGTATAAACACTCCACGATGAGATTAATTGTTCCCTTGATTTTCTTTGTGCTTTTTGCCAATTCAATAAACGCACAAACCGATAGCTTATTCAATAGATTGAGCGCCATTGAAAATGATGGTACCATACATTTTAATGTAGATGGGATCAATTTCAGTAGTCAGGATATGGAATTTGATTATAATAAAAAGGGGTTGCGCAAGGCAGCAAGACGCTACAAGGTGAAAAGAAAGATTGAACGTACGAGCCGTCCAGATCTAACTTACCAGCACGCAATAGCGCAATATCCCAGCGAGGTAGTTCAGAATATCACCGCGATGAATAGTGTGTACTTTGTAAAGAACCGCGAGGGAAAAATCAAGGTGGTTTCATTTGCCTACCCAGATACTGCTCAGCCAAATTTTGAACTCAAGATGATCAATCTTATCATGAATGATGAGATTCCAGAAAGCGTTATGCAACCCCAGACTGCCACAAACGTAAATTTTGCGGGTAGAGGTTTTGAACTGGGTGGTTCCTGCAGGTGGATGAACATAAATAGCGTTCAGTGTCCATTCAATGGCCAGATAAACTGGTCAGTTCACAGCACGCTGGAATCTGCAAGGCAAGCTATCGAGTATCAATTCTCAATCACAGATGCACGCAAAGGTTATGAGATAATTGCAGATGATCAGGTAAACGTTCTATTTGAAGGGGTAGCAACGACAGCAAGAAAGATTGTTCTATACATAAAGGGAGTAAACTCGGTACTATTATCAGCTACCGGTGGTGGCAAGCATTTGATAATTTATTACGTGGCAGAGAAAATCAGGGGCAATTACGTGAGTTGTGTGCTAAGTCATTGGGACAATGATAATATCAATCCCAGCGGGCTTCCAGCCTTATTAGAACAGGTGCTTTTGCTAGAGGCGGAGTAGTTGAGAGATTTATTATACTCAACGCTAATTAAGAATCTTTACGTTTTTCATCTCGTTCCCGCTGCATCTTGCGCTGGATCTGGAAACCTTTTAGAAAGGCGCGCAAATACTGGTCATTGCAGTACATGTATTTAGCATGTTTGGGGTTTCTGAAAAATGCACTCAGTTCGGTCTCGCTTACCTCGCGGCCACCTTTTTTCATAAACCGTACAATGTCTCCCGACTGAAAGTTAAAAGCGATTTTCAGTTTACGCAGGATGATGTTGTTGTTGAGAATTGTTTCTGCACTAGGTGTTTGACCATCTTTTTTACCGCGATAATTGACGATCAATCCATTCAGGAAAGTCGCCAGATTTTCATCGATAACTTCCTCGTGTTCTGAATCCTCTTCTTTCTTTAGCCAGTCACTTACCTCTGCACGCAGGACTTCCACACCCCCTTTTTTGTAGATGTCCATCATCGCATCATCACTTAAGTTGAGCGTAAATCGCAAGCGGCGCAGTATGTCGTTATTGTCCATGTTTTAAAATTTAAAACTAAATCTAAACTTAAATTCAAACCTTTCGTCCAGCTAAATCGGGTGTGCCAAGAAGATGTTTGCTACTCATAATAAATCCATCATCAATCTCTCAGGAATAGGGCTTTAATTTAAGTTTAGTTATGTCCCGTCATATCCTCAGGGCGTACCCATTCATCAAATTCCTCGCTAGTCACATAACCCAGACTCAAGGCAGCTTCTTTGAGCGTTGTTCCCTCGTTGTGTGCTTTATTGGCAATCTCGGCTGCCTTGTAGTAACCTATTTTTGTATTCAAGGCCGTTACCAGCATCAAAGAGTTGTCCAGCAGCGACTTGATTTTCTCGTGGTTCGGCTCTATTCCTACCGCACAATTTTCATCAAAACTTACGCAGGCATCACCTAGCAACTGCGCACTTTCTAGGACTGCCGCAGCCATAACCGGTTTAAAAACGTTTAATTCAAAGTGTCCCTGCATTCCACCTACGGTTACGGTCGTGTCATTCCCTATCACGCGAGCACATACCATGGTCAGAGCTTCTGCCTGGGTAGGGTTTACTTTTCCTGGCATAATGGAACTTCCAGGTTCATTTGCAGGGATGATGAGTTCTCCTATGCCGCTGCGCGGGCCGCTGGCCAGCATCCGGATATCGTGAGCGATTTTATTAAGCGAGACCGCAATTTGCTTCAATGCACCATGGGTTTCAACAAGGGCATCATGCGCCGCCAGAGCTTCAAATTTATTATCGGCTGTCTTAAATGGCAGTCCTGTAAAATCTGCAATGTATTGAGCAACCTTTACGTCGTAACCCTCAGGAGTATTCAGTCCAGTTCCTACGGCAGTTCCGCCCAGCGCAAGCTGGCTCAAGTGATCCAGTGTATTTTCTAGCGCGATGATCCCGTGATCTAGCTGTGACACATATCCAGAAAATTCCTGTCCCAGCGTTAACGGTGTGGCATCCATTAAATGGGTGCGGCCTATTTTAACCACGTCAGAAAAATCTTGTGATTTCTTGTGTAGCGTATTGCGTAACTGCTTGATACCTGGAATGGTGTTTTCCATGATCTTCTTGTAGCAGGCAATATGCATTCCCGTGGGAAAAGTATCGTTAGAGGATTGTGATTTATTCACGTCATCATTAGGCGCGATGGTTTTCTCGCCCTCACCTATTTTTTTGCCGGCCAGCTGGTGCGCACGGTTTGCGATCACCTCATTGACGTTCATATTTGACTGGGTTCCAGAGCCAGTCTGCCAGATCACTAGTGGGAACTGATCATCGTGCTTGCCCTCTAGAATCTCATCACATACCTGTGCAATCAGGTCGCGCTTTTTCTCTTCCAGCACGCCCAACTCATGATT
Source organism: uncultured Flavobacteriaceae bacterium (assembly GCA_963740155.1). Classification (GTDB taxonomy): domain Bacteria; phylum Bacteroidota; class Bacteroidia; order Flavobacteriales; family Flavobacteriaceae; genus Nonlabens. The sequence goes on from CAVUDE010000007.1 coordinate 1,222,246, forward strand.
TGTGTAGGCTGCTGCTTTTTTCAGATAGGCAAATCCATAAACGATTTCCAGCGGCATGCTGCCATGTGCGCCTATTTTGAAATTCATGCGAGAGCGCTGCGTCTGTGCGGCCCATAATTTATCAGCGGGGACTTGCACCTCGCCCATGGTATCCTTTTCTATGCGGTAGGACATGTTCTTTGGTTTTGCTACAAATATAGGAGTCACCATCGGGCTGGGATACTATGACGTTTTGATTTAAGAGGTTCTTAGTGTTTGCGCTTTCGCGAAAGCGTAATTATTTGAACTCACTGAAAATCTCATATACCAAAGAAGAATTATAACAGCCACCAATAAACCGATCAGCAGTAGTCAAAATAAAACGCTCCATGGACGATATTCACTTGTCAACACCAAAATGTTCATAAAACCAGCGTGCTGCTTTCAAAGTCGGTAGTTAGATTTTATCTTTGCATGCAGTAAATCGCAACAGTTATGTTTGAATTTGATCAGTATTTGGGTTTCTTGGCGTTTTTGTCTATACTAACGCTCGGGTTTTGGCTGATGATTTTGTTGACCGTTGTCATCATACCTTATTGGTTGATAGGATCTGCTATTGAAAATTTCAAAATGAAACAAGAAGAGAAAAAGAAGAAACGTGAGCTGAACGCTTAATTCTCTCAGAAACATATTTAAGAAGCCTGGCATTAAGCTGGGCTTTTTCATTTTTACATATTTTCAAGTAAACAGTATTGAAATGTATTCCTAAAAATAACCTGAAACTTCCAGTCTAAATTGTTGTCACTAGATATACGTACGTTGTACTTTAACTCAATACTCTGCACATAACACTTAATCCTCACGACTAAATGCTATATTCACGCCATTACCTTATCTATGGATTACACTAGTGCTGCCGCCCGGGAAGAGATAACACGCATCATCGATAACGCATTGCGGGAAGACGTGGGCGACGGCGACCACAGCAGTTTATCCTGCATCCCGCCAGATGCCACGGGCAAAGCAAGATTGCTGGTCAAGGATGTGGGAACGCTCGCTGGAGTAGAATTTGCCAAAGCCGTTTTCCAACGGGTGGACAAAAACCTAGAGCTTGACATACGTATCACAGATGGGTCTTATGTCAAATATGGTGATGAGGCCTTTTACGTAAAAGGGAATTCCAGAGCCATTCTTCTGGCAGAACGCCTTGTACTCAACGCCATGCAACGCATGAGCGCGATAGCTACCAAGACGCGCAAATTTGTAGATCTCCTAGAAGGGACAGGCACCAAAATCCTCGACACGCGCAAAACCACCCCTGGAATGCGCATCCTTGAAAAATGGGCGGTGGATATAGGCGGTGGTGTGAATCATCGTTTTGGACTTTACGACGTGATCATGCTTAAGGATAATCATATAGACTTTGCAGGCGGGGTAGGGCAGGCCATAGAAAAAACAAAAGACTACCTGAGAAGAACTGGTAAGGATCTCAAAATCATCGTAGAGGCGAGAAATCTGGATGAGATAAATGAAATCTTGGAACACGATGGGGTCTATCGCATATTGATTGACAATTTCAACTACGAGAATACCCGCAAGGCGGTGGAGCTGATAGGCGACAAATGCCTGACCGAAAGCAGTGGTGGCATCAACCTTGAAACCGCAAGGGAATACGCTGAGTGTGGCGTAGATTTTATTTCCAGCGGGTCGCTCACCCACAGCGTGTATAACATGGACTTAAGCCTAAAGGCAATGTGATTGCAATGTCACCCATAAAAAAATATAAGACTGGTCTTATTGACAAGCTCAAGGCATGGAAACTGCCGGGGCTGGATGGACTCACATTCTGGGATCTGACCGAAACTTATTACAATGGTATAATCCACGGCACTTTTGCCGCGCGAGCAAGTGCGATTTCCTACAGCTTCTTTATGGCGCTGTTCCCTTTTATACTTTTTATTCTGAACCTGATTCCTTTTGTGGGAATCCCTAATTTTCAGGAAGAGGTACTGCTTTTTGTCAACGATCTGCTGCCGGTGCAGGCTGCTGGTGCTTTTGATAATATCTTCAGGGAAATCGCCACCCAAGAAAATACGGGTTTGCTTACAATTGCTTTTATCACTTCCATTTTTTTAATGACCAATGGTGTCAACGCCATCTTTGATGGCTTTGAACGCAGTTATCATACGCATGTCAATCGTGGGTTTTTCCGTCAGTATGCTGTATCGCTGGGTGTTTCCATGATGCTTGCGTTGTTTCTTATCATAGGTGTGGCGATTACGCTGGGCGTAGAATACTGGATAAGTGAGCTGCGTGCCCAGAATATCATGACAGAGGACTCGATGACTACCTGGCTTGTCGTCATACGCTACGCGATATTGATTTTTTTGCTTTTCGTTTTTATTGGTATGCTGTATTACACGGGCACGCGGGATGGACGCCAGACTCATTTTTTCTCACTCGGTGCGCTTATTACCGTTGTACTTACGATTGCATTTTCCTTTCTATACGGGTTGTACATAGAGAATTTTTCCTCCTATAATGAGATCTATGGTTCCATAGGTGCGCTACTAATTTTAATGGTGTATATCTGGTTGAATGCAAATATCCTGTTGCTTGGTTTTGAGCTTAATGCCAGCTTCAGAAAATTAAAGGCACGGAAATTGAAATCACAATAGTATATTTAGAAACTCAAACAAAATTCAGATGAAAAAAGTATTGCTAGCCCTCGTATTGATAGCCTCTGGGATGACCGCCAGCGCGCAGATGAAAATCAACGGTGTAAACGTGGAGAAGAACCTGACCATAGAGGGGCAGGAACTCATGCTCAACGGTGCCGGGATGAGAGAGAAATTGTGGTTTGACCTTTATGTGGGTGCTCTTTATCTAGAGAATAAAAGTAAGGACGGCCGGGCGCTTTCCATGGCAGATAAAGCCATGGCGATCACACTTGATATCACGGATGAACTTGTTACACAAGACAAGATGATCACAGCCGTTGAGGATGGATTTGACGAGAGTTGCAGCAGCAAGGAACGCAAGGCCATCAAGAAAGAGATCAATCAATTCATAGGTCTCTTCAGCGAGAAGATCGTTAAGGGTGACCATTTTGTTATCGCTTACGTGCCAGGTAAGGGAACAATGGTGAGCAAGAATGGAAAAGATCTGGGAACCATCAAGGGAATGGATTTCAAAAAAGGACTCTTTGGTATCTGGCTGGGTGATGACTCAGTAGATGATGACCTTAAAGAAGGAATGCTGGGCAAAGCCTAAGCTACTTTCACATAGTAACAGGGCTCGCAATCAAGCGGGCCTTTTTTATTCCCCACTGAATTATGAAGAACAAGAATATGAAGTTGTTGCTGGTGGTTGTGGTTTTTTTTGCTTTCGCGAAAGCGTACTCACAAAGCATCACCGGAACCTGGAAAACCATCGATGATGATACAGGCGAGGTGAAATCCCATGTCAAAATCTATCAGAAAGGCGATCAGTTCTATGGCAAGGTGGTTAAAATCCTAGATCCAGACGCACCTAAAGATGCAACGTGTCAAGACTGCGAGGGCGACCTCAAAGGCAAGCCCATCCTAGGACTTGAGATCTTACGTGGTCTGGAAAAAGACGGAAAATATTACGAAAACGGCAAAATCACCGATCCCGAAAACGGTAAGGACTACAAATGCAAAATCTGGCTGGAAGAGGGCAATCCAGATCTACTGAATGTGCGTGGCTACGTCTTGTTGTTCTATCGCACCCAGCAATGGGAGCGGTTGTAACCTTTGGTTTCTAATATTTTTCCAAGAAAGATAAAATCTCATCAACCACCTCTGGTGTGTGCAAACTATGACCGCCTGTAGAGGAAGTATAAGTCGTTGCATCAGGCATACGTCTAGCGATACTATCCATACACTCGTAGCCTACGATTTTGTCCTCACGACTGTGAACAATCAGCGTGGGAACTTCAATGTTCTGGACAAATTTTGAGGTAGCAAACTCCTCGACAGGTTTGCCAAATTTTTCCTCAATATGATTTTCCAAACCACGATAAGCGCCATCGCTAAATCCAGTCAAATCCTGATAACCACGCAAAATTACCTCCAGCGTATCTGGACTGCCCAGCATGATGAATTTTTCAAGAAAAGAATGCTGGTGAATGGATTGCTGGTAAGCTGCCGCCATGGCGCCCATACTGTGGGCAATCACAACTTCCGGCTCGTAGAGCTTCATCACGGTAGCAATCACCTCGCTGTATAGAACTGCGGTTATGATCTCTCCTGTACTGTCGCCGTGCGCGGGAGCGTCAATGGCGATGACGTTATAGCCTTGCGCCTGCATGGGCTCAATCAAATATTTCCACCGCCATGCGTTTGATTCCCAGCCATGCAATAGCAACATGGTAGCACCTTTACCTTTCCAGTGGTAAAGTTTGATCAATCCGTTTTCATAGGCCATGAATTGGTGCCTGGCGGTTTCTAGAAATTCTTTTTGGTAGGGGGCGATTTTACCTTTGCGCGGTACACAGAAAACTCGTAGAGAGGTCTCCGCTGCTTTCCTGCTGGAAAACAGATGCAATGCCGAAAAATAAAAGCCATACAGTTTAGGTATGGCTTTTTGTAAAATCTTTTTCATGTTTTCTACCTACCAGCTCACAAAGATAGTCTCTGGTTTTACCTCATCGGGAACCATTGTCTTTTCAATCGCCTTGTCCATGTCATAGCGTACCTCTGCAGGGAATGTCTCTTTTGAAATAGTAAAGTAGAAGTTTTGATTGTCCACGCGTACCATGGCATCATCGATGATATTGTCCACGCTGGTAACCTTATAGGCTTGATCTATTTCTTTAAAAGTGCTGTTTAGACTGATACCCTCTGCAGTCGTGTATCGATTATCGCGTATCATGATATAGTCAATCGTACTGGTACTGTCCAGAGCCTCTTTAGGCGTAATTGAAAATAAGTGCTTGCCATTTTTCTCATAGATCTCAATACTTCCAGGCCCGTTACCGAATTCATCACCCTGCATCGGATTCACGATACTGTCATTGACAAAAAGGCTATCTAATTGATAGACCATGGTTTCTCTGGTAATACTTCCTACATTATCCTTGCTCCATTCATAAGGATTCTCTTCTTGGGAATTATCGCAACTAGCAATCAGAACGACCGCAACTAAAATGACAAATACTTTTTTCATGTGATGTGCTAAACATGCAAAATTACGCAGTCAAGTCTGTTCTTTACCCACTTTTATCAAATGAGTTTTCTGTGTAATGTGAACTGATGATTGTCATCATTGATAAACTGATTGAGGAAAAGCGGGGCTACAGTGATAGAAATAAATCAGGTTTATAAAGCAATAAGCCAACCCCCAGCCCCTTCCACGGAAGGGGAGTTATACACAGGGGATGAATCACAGGAGTAAAAAAAGCCCCCTTTGGGGTTTGGGGGCTAGTGCGTGAGTGAATAAACAAAATAAAGCGTAGCTACAATGGTAAGCCAACCTCCAGCCCCTTCCAGGGAAGGGGAGTAACGCAAGAGTGAAACAGACAGAGTAAATGCCCAATAGCAGGGCGGTAATGCTAGATTTATGGTGTTGCAATCCACTTATTCCAACCTTTATATTTCTGCCGTTTCAAAAACTGCATTTATCAGTTATCTGAAGTTCAGAGGCATTCATCTATTGATTCCCCTTGAGGGGAAGAGCGATAGCGAGAGGTGTGGAGCAAGAGTAAAAGCACAGGCAAAGAAAAAGTCCCCTAGGGGTTTGGGGGACTTGCACGTGACTGAATAGAACATATAAAGTACAGCAACCATGGTAAGCCAACTCCCAGCCCCTTCCATGGAAGGGGAGTTCACACAGGGAACAATTCACAGGAGTAAAAAAAGCCCCCTCGGGGGTTTGGGGGCTTGCGTCAGAGTAAACCCAATTAACCAACAACTAATAATTAATAACAATTCACCAATAACCAATCAACCCATAACCTACTTAAATGCCTTCCCCAAAATCCCCATTACCCCACGTATAAAACTAGCGCTGGTCAGTACTTTAATCAGCGGATTTTGCCTTGTTTGTTTTCGGGTGGTGGATCTTGTTGCCTTTTTTCTTTCCTCGGCAGCTTTTTCTTTTATTTCCTCTTGATGAGCATTTTCTATCTTTTTCTGTAGCAGTTCCTCGGCGCTTTCACGATTAATATCCTCATTGTATTTGTCAGTCAACTTACTATCTGCAATCAGGTTTTCTAGCTCGCGATCAGTGAGTACGTCCATCCGGCTTTCTGGTGCGCGCAACAAGGTGGCTGCAAGTGGGCTGGGACGGCCTTTTTCATCCAGTGCTGTAATTAATGCTTCTCCTATTCCTAGCGAAGTCAAGACTTCTGCCGTGTCATAATATTCAGAATCTGGATAATTGTCAGCAGTGAGTTTGATGGCTCTGCGATCTTTTGCGGTGAAAGCACGCAATGCATGCTGGATCTTTAATCCCAGCTGGCTCAGAACGCTTTCTGGAATATCGGTAGGATTTTGTGTAACAAAGTACAATCCTACTCCCTTTGAGCGTATGAGTTTTACGATACTTTCAATTTGGCTAAGCAACGCCTTGCTTGCGTTGTCAAAAATTAAATGCGCCTCATCAATAAACAGAACAAGTTCTGGTCTGTCGCTGTCTCCCTGCTCTGGGAACGTACTGTAAATCTCTGCCAGCAAGCTTAGCATAAAGGTTGAAAATAGTTTGGGTTTATCTTGAATATCCGTCAGCCGGATGACATTTACATATCCCTCGCCATCGCGGTTTTTTCTGAGTAGGTCTTTTACCTCAAAACTCAACTCGCCAAAAAACTGATCCCCGCCCTGCTGCTCGATTTCAATGATCCTGCGCATGATAGCTGCCGTAGATGCTGTGGAGACTCGACCGTATAATTTTTTAAATTCTTCCTTTCCCTCATTAGTTGCGTATTGCAATACTTTTTTCAAATCGGCTAGGTCGAGTAGGGGGAGTTTGTTGTCATCGCAATATTTAAAAACGACCGAGATGATTCCAGCCTGCGTCTCTGTGACGTCTAGGATTCTCGATAGCAGTACGGGGCCAAATTCACTTACCGTTGCGCGTAAACGTATGCCGTCTTGTTCTGAGATTGTGTAGATTTCTGTAGGGCTCGCTCGCTGCTCAAAGGCTAGTCCTATCTTCTCGTGTCGTTCATCGATTTTGGGATGCCCACCACTAGCAGCTGCAATTGCAGAAAGATCGCCCTTGATATCCATTAGCAGGCTGGGAATTCCTTTTTTTGAAAGTTGCTCGGCGATGATCTGAAGTGTCTTTGTTTTCCCCGTTCCCGTTGCACCGGCGATCAACCCGTGGCGGTTCATGGTTTTCAAAGGTATTTTTACAAATGCTTCCTTTACGGCCTCGCCCTCCAGCATTGCGGCGCCCATTATGATGGAATCGCCTTTGGGTGAATAACCACCAGTGATATGTTTGAAAAAGTCTTCTTGAATTGACATCTACTTTTTTGGCTAAAAGTACAATGCTTCAAGTATTTCAAGAAAACCCTTGATTCCGTTGCAAAATGGAAACTTATTTTTCTGTTATTAACGTTTAATGGTTCCACGATAAAAGTTTTAAGGCGCGCATTTTATATGGGGAAACCAGACAGTAAATCCGCATTTTTACTGGATTCATTTAAGACAACCGTATCTTTGTCCCATGCAGGAAACTAGAGTCATGGCGCAGGTAGAAAAGGGAACGATGCTGCCGCTGATGGAGGAATTTTACACGATCCAGGGCGAGGGTTACCACACCGGCCGTGCTGCCTATTTTATAAGAGTAGGGGGCTGTGATGTAGGCTGCCATTGGTGCGATGTTAAGGAAAGCTGGGATCCAGAAAAGCACCCGCCCACGCACATTGATCAGATTGTAGAAAACGCTGCCAGGTACAGCAAGACGATCGTGATTACCGGCGGTGAACCGCTCACCTGGAATATGTTGCCTATCACGAGCAATCTCAAGGATCACGGCCTACAAGTGCATATTGAAACCAGCGGTGCCTATCCATTGACTGGAAAATGGGACTGGATTTGCCTCAGCCCTAAAAAGGTCAAGATGCCCCTTCCAGAAATCTATCCCGTGGCACAGGAGCTTAAAGTGATTGTATTTAATCGTCATGATCTCGCTTTCGCGAAAGCGGAACAAGCAAAAGTCTCCCCCCACTGTAAATTATACCTTCAACCCGAGTGGTCAGTGCGCGAAAAGATGATTCCCCTGATCACTGAATTTGTCATGCAAAACCCAGAGTGGCAAGTCTCCCTGCAAACGCATAAATACCTGAATATACCGTAGAAGTACCTTTAAATCACAAATCCCAAATCTCAAGTTCCAAATCACAAGTTTCATTACTTGAGTCGTAATACTTAGTTCTACCGCATTTTAATACTGTCGTTACACCCCAAACCCCCTCGAGGGGTCTTTTTGTGATGAGACATGTCAATAAGATTTTTTATTTGTAAAGCTCACAGCTCACAGCTCACAGCTCACAGCTCACGGCTCACGGCTCATGGCTCATGGCTCAGAATTGCTAGATTTGTTTTTCATTTCCGTTTTCATTTTCTTTTTAGAATTCATGGTTCGAGAGCCTCACCACTTCGTTGTAGGACTATTACTGTATACCAACTAACTTAAGGATTACCAAACCACGAGACGAACAAACTAACAGGCTACACGACTAGAAGAAAAACGCCCCCGGAACCGCCTATAAATTCATCATTTAATAAGTCGAATTTGATTTTGATTTTCATTTTGATTTTTCCTTTTTGAACCTCAGCTCAAGAGCCACACCTTTTCACCACGGCAGCAGACTAGTTCGCGACATACTGAAGGACTACCAGACTAAGAGACTAAAAGTCGAATCAACAAACCAACCTACGAGCACTAGCACATTAACCCATTAGCACATTTACTAATGGATCCACCTGCCCACCAGACCGTCCTTAACAAACTGTGAATAACCCGATGCTGTAACGCCCAGTTTTCCCAGATAAAACCTAGGTTTTCCGTATATTTGTTAGTCGCTGAAAAGCGGCAGATTTTCATGACAACTTTATGAGCGAAGACAACAAAAAGAACTACGGTGCAGATCAGATTCAGGCACTAGAGGGAATGGAACACGTACGCATGCGTCCATCCATGTATATAGGTGACGTAGGAACGCGCGGTTTACACCACCTCGTGTATGAGGTAGTAGATAATTCTATAGACGAGGCGCTGGCTGGACACTGTGATAATATTACGGTAGCTATCAACGAGGATAACAGCATCACCGTGACTGATGACGGTCGTGGTATTCCAGTGGATATGCACAAGAAAGAAGGTGTGAGCGCTCTGCAAGTGGTCATGACCAAGATAGGCGCGGGCGGAAAATTTGATAAGGATTCCTACAAGGTTTCTGGTGGATTGCACGGTGTAGGTGTGAGTTGTGTAAATGCACTTTCTGATCACCTCAAAGCGACGGTTTATCGCGATGGAAAGGTCTATGAGCAGGAATACGAGCGCGGTAAGGTGATGTATCCGGTACGTGAGGTAGGGGTGACTGATAAGCGCGGTACAGATGTAACCTTTACACCAGACCGTTCCATTTTTACCCAAACCATCACCTATAGTTACGAGACGCTGGCAAATCGCTTGCGTGAGCTTTCGTTTTTGAATAAGGGGATCAAAATCGTCTTGACAGATAAGCGTCACAAGGATGAGTCTGGTGAATTTGTTCAGGAGGTGTTTCAGTCAGAAGAAGGTTTGAAGGAATTCATCCGTTTTTTAGATGATGCACGCCATCCGATTATCGAGGACGTTATCTCCATGGAAGGTGAGAAGAACGATATCCCGGTAGAGGTTGCCATGATATATAACGATAGTTATGGCGAGAATCTGCATTCCTATGTAAACAACATTAATACGCATGAAGGTGGAACGCATCTAGCGGGTTTCCGTCGTGGGTTGACAACTACGCTGAAAAAGTATGCCGATAATTCTGGCCTGCTGGATAAGATTAAGTATGACATTACGGGTGATGACTTTAGGGAAGGCCTGACGGCCATAATTTCCGTTAAGGTAGCAGAGCCGCAATTTGAAGGACAGACCAAAACCAAACTAGGTAACCGCGATGTAACCAGTGCCGTTTCTCAGGCAGTTTCCCAGATGCTGGAGGATTATCTGGAAGAACACCCAGCGGACGCAAAAACCATTGTGCAAAAAGTCATGCTTGCTGCGCAAGCGCGTCACGCCGCCCGCAAGGCGCGCGAGATGGTACAGCGTAAAACGGTCATGAGTGGTGGTGGGCTGCCAGGAAAATTATCTGACTGTTCTGAAACCGATCCTACCTTGTGCGAAGTGTTTCTTGTAGAGGGAGATTCTGCTGGGGGAACCGCAAAACAGGGTCGTGATCGTGAATTTCAAGCGATTTTACCCTTGAGAGGAAAAATCCTCAATGTAGAAAAAGCCATGCAACACCGGGTTTTTGAAAACGAGGAAATCCGTAACATTTATACGGCACTAGGCGTGACCATAGGAACTGAGGAAGATTCCAAGGCATTGAACCTGGACAAACTGCGTTACCACAAAATAGTCATCATGTGTGATGCCGATATTGATGGTTCACATATTGCAACACTCATCCTGACCTTCTTTTTCCGTTATATGCGTGAGTTGGTTGAGAATGGCTACATCTACATTGCTACCCCACCACTTTATCTGGTCAAGAAAGGAGCAAAGAAACGCTACGCATGGAGTGATGAGGAGCGCGACCAGATTGTAGAAAGCATGGGTGGCGGTGCCAGTATCCAGCGCTATAAAGGTCTGGGTGAGATGAATGCAGATCAGTTGTGGGACACAACCATGAATCCTGAATTCAGAACCCTGCGCCAGGTAAACATAGATAATAAGGTAGAGGCAGACCGTATCTTTTCCATGCTCATGGGAGACGAGGTACCACCACGACGCGAGTTTATCGAGAAGAATGCTAAGTATGCTAATATTGATGTGTAATCTTAAAGTTTAATTAGCTAAGAAGTTTAATTAGCAAAGCCCGACAATTTTTAGGAGTTGTTGGGTTTTTTGTTTTTGGAGTTTTGACTTCTTCGGTCAAAGTTCTAACATTCATCAGTAGATATTTTTGAACTAAAATTTAATTTTGGTTCAACGCGAGTTCGACCTGAGAATTGGTTTTTGAAGTTGACTTTTAAAACCAAACTTCCTTTCAAGTCAAACTTAGTCGAGACAGATTACAAATTCTTGATCGCAAATCGTTCTCGACCTGCCTTTGCCGGCAGGAAGGCTGTTGCTTGAGCTGTAAATGGAAGCATTTTCTGATTATCAATTGAATATCAGCACAATAATATTATATATCTTACTCATGTTGATCTAACCCAAAGTGGCGATTGAATATCTAAGTTAAAAATCTGCTTTCAGTGATTTGGTAATTTATTCCCAGCAATATTGGTTTAAATCCTACGTCCTACGTCTTGCCTCTTATCTCTTGATTCTTGTCTCTGATCTCTTGTCTCAAGACTCTCATCTCTATGCAGTCATCTGTATTAATCGACTTACTCCTGCTTTTGATTGTCCCGCTTTCGCGAAAGCGTAATCGTCAACTTCAAATTGTAACACGTATATTTTTAAGAGGAACTTAGTACAGATCCTACGGGTGAATATTATTTTAGGCATTTATCAATCTAAAACCAATTTACATGAAAGTTACCGTTGTAGGCGCAGGAGCCGTAGGAGCCAGTTGTGCAGAGTATATCGCGATCAAGGACTTTGCAAGTGAAGTAGTCTTGCTGGATATTAAGGAGGGCTTTGCCGAGGGGAAGGCCATGGATCTGATGCAAACAGCATCCCTGAATGGTTTTGACACAAAAATCACAGGCGTCACAAATGATTATAGCGCAACGGCAGATAGTCACATTGCGGTGATTACCTCTGGAATCCCGCGTAAACCTGGGATGACCCGGGAAGAGTTGATAGGGATCAATGCAGGCATCGTAAAGTCGGTAGCTAGTAGCCTTGTTGAGCAATCCCCAGAAGTGATCCTGATCGTGGTTTCTAACCCGATGGACACGATGACATATCTAGCGCATCAGGTTACAAATCTTCCAAAACACAAAATCATAGGTATGGGCGGCGCGCTGGATAGTGCGCGTTTTAAATACCGTCTGGCCGAGGCTCTAGAGGCTCCCATTTCTGACGTGGATGGAATGGTGATAGGTGGTCACAGCGACAAGGGAATGGTGCCACTAACCAGACTGGCGACACGCAACAGCGTGCCAGCTAGTGAGTTCTTGAGTGAGGATCGACTGGATCAAGTATTACAGGATACCAAAGTAGGAGGTGCAACTCTCACAAAACTACTGGGTACAAGCGCATGGTATGCACCAGGTGCGGCGGTTTCTGGACTGGTGCAGGCAATTGCTTGCAACCAGAAAAAGATTTTCCCATGTAGTGTGCTACTGGACGGTGAGTATGGACTTTCAGATCTATGTATAGGAGTGCCAGTTGTTTTGGGACGTAATGGAATTGAAAAGATCGTCGAGATCAACCTAAGTGAAGACGAGAAAAACGCGCTGCATGAAAGTGCTGACGGCGTGAAAAAAACAAACAGCCTGATCTAGATTTTCAGATCAATCATATTTTCAAAACCCACTTCTTTTCAGACGTGGGTTTTTTAATGGATGTTTCTCTAAGGGCTTGCACCGTGTAAACTATTCCATGGATATGCGTAATCATATAAATCTTTTGAACTCATGTCGTCCTTACCTGTATAATAGGAGCGCTTTGTGACAATATTTCAGAACACATAATCGCTACGCACGACGGTTAATAGCTATTCCTTATATTTGCCGCCGTGAATTTTAAGACTTTCATAACAACCGTGATCTGTGCTCTCGCGCTACTGCTATGCGGTAATTTGATTGATGAGAGTCCTAACCATGTCCTTACTATTAAGATCCCAGAATCTGCCGATGCGCGGATCATGGACGCGTTGATCAATGATCTGGAATCAGCAGGTGCATCTGGAATAGAAGTATTTGAAAATGGGGATAAGGTTGAGATCGTTTACTACTCAGACGTTGCCCCAGCAGATCTTGAGTTGATCCTCCAGAAGTCGTATTTGGAAAGTGATTTTGGCGGAGGTATTGATAGAGACCTTGTCCTGGATATCACGCTCATTGATGCAGACTTGCCTACTACCTCAGGTTGTGAGGGTGTTTTGTTATCGACTTCCAGTAATGAACAAGGGCGTAGTTATTCAGACCAGCATATAGCTGCGTTATTTATTTCCAGTTCCAGGCCTAATATCTATGTAACTGCGGTAGAAACGGTGATCTCTCACTGTCAATTTAAATTTTATACTAACGATTTATCAGGCTTGCCAGATTCTAGGGCAGGACCTGTTTCTTAAATTCTTATCTGGCTTTAACCATATTGCCGCTATTGGTTTTGATAAAGCTATTACAGAACCACTTTAATAAAATTGCTCACGCAAATGTGTGAGTTTATCACAACAACAACAATTAATAAATTATGCCAAACAAAGGATTAATCAGATTCTTTGCTATCCTCTTTGCGATAGTAAGTATCTACCAGCTTACCTACACGTATATTACAAATAGTGTAGAAGATAATGCAGATGAGTACGCAGAGCGAGTCATAAGTAAAGAAGGCGCTAGCTCAGAATTAACCAAAGATGACGCGATAGACCGTTACCTCGATTCTGTGTCAAGTAAAGAAGTATGGGGCGGTTATACCACCTATGCTACTGCAAAAGAACAAGAACTTAAGAAGGGACTCGACCTTAAAGGAGGTATCAACGTCATTCTACAGATTTCTGTCAAGGACCTATTAATAGGTATGGCAGATGGATCTACAGATGCAGACTTCAGAGAAGCATTGAACGCTGCAGATGAGCGCGTAAAAGATGGACAGGATTCCTATTTTAATTATTTTCTAGAAGAATTTAGTGCAAAGGGTGGTCAGCTAGCATCTCCAGATATTTTTGCCAATCAAGAAATGGAAGGTCGTATCGAGTTTGATATGACAAACGATCAGGTTGAACCTGTGTTGAGGGAAGAGCTTAATGAATACATGACCAGTGCATTTGATGTACTGCGCAAGCGTATTGATAAATTTGGTACTACACAGCCTAATATCCAGCAACTGGGCGAGACTGGTAGGATATTGATTGAGATGCCTGGTGAGAAAGATGTTAGGCGTATTAGGGATATTCTTACTAAAGCAGCACAGCTAGAATTCTGGCATGTATATCAGGCAAACGAGATAGGCAACTACCTACTCGCTGCAGATACCTACTGGGCAAACAAGCTAGCCGCAGAAAATGGAACTGCAGATGATGATTTGATAGAAGATGTTGCTATAGTTCAAGATTCAACACAAACCATTGACGAGGACAGCGATCTTTCAGACTTACTGAATGATGAAACCATCGATGATGAGATCACGGCAGATGAGGAAGATAATGTCATAGGTAATGATGAGAATCCGATTCTTTCAAGATTGCTTGCACCAGGTAGAGCAGATGGTCCTATTCTGGGAACTTTCCGCGCACAGGATAGAGAATTGTTGAACAATTATTTGAACGATGCACAAGCCAGAGCAAATCTGGATGCAGAACAGCGCAACGTGAAGTTTGCATGGGGATTGCCAGTACTTAATAATGAACTAGGTTATGAGCTTATTGATCTTTATGCCATAAAAGGAAATAGCCAGGGCGAGCCACCACTTTCTGGAGGTGTGATCACAAATGCAAGTCAGGAATACGACCAGTTTGCAAAGCCAGTCGTGAGCATGAACATGAACGGTGAGGGATCAAAGATCTGGGAAGACATGACTACAGAGGCTTTTAATAATGGTTCTCAAATTGCCGTGGTGCTGGATAATACCGTTTATAGTGCACCTGGGATTACAAACGGCCCCATCTCTGGCGGTAGATCACAAATTTCTGGAAGTTTTACGGTGGAAGAGGCAAAAGATCTTGCCACTGTTTTACGTGCGGGTAAATTACCTGCCAAAGCAGAAATCATCCAGAGTGACGTCATAGGACCGTCACTAGGTCAGGAAGCAATCGATAGTGGATTGATCTCTTTTGCGCTGGCACTTGTTCTAGTACTGATCTGGATGATATTCTATTACGGTAGAGCTGGATTCTATGCAGATATCGCATTGCTGGTGAATATCCTATTCATTTTTGGGGCACTTGCGTCGTTAAAAGCTGTGCTTACCTTACCTGGAATTGCGGGTATTGTTTTGACAATAGGTATATCCGTAGATGCAAACGTGCTGATCTTTGAGCGCATACGTGAGGAACTTGCCAAAGGTAAAACACAGGGCGAGTCAATCAGGGATGGTTTCAACAATGCGTTGAGCTCTATTCTGGATGCAAACATTACTACATTCTTGACCGCGGTTATCCTGTATATTTTTGGAACGGGGCCTATCCAAGGATTTGCTACAACCTTGATGATAGGTATCCTAACTTCATTGTTTACGGCGATCTTTATCACCAGGTTGTTTGTGGATGGTTATACCAAAAACGGTAAGGCACTTGCATTTGCGACTGGAGTGACAAAAAACTGGTTCCGCAACGTGAATATTGACTTCTTGCGCAAGCGCAAGATTGCCTATATCATTTCTGGTGCGCTGGTACTTGCCAGTATCGCTTCCCTAGGAATCAATAAACTGAACCTGGGAATCGACTTTACCGGTGGTCGTACAAGTATCGTGCGATTTGCTGAACCGGTTGATGCAACTGAGATCAGTACCGCGCTCAGCTCGCCAGAAATATTCGGTAGTGCAGAGGCAAAGACCTATGGTTCTGACAACCAGTTGAAGATCAGTACTAAATACGGTATTGATAAAGAAGACAGTGAGGTAAGTCAGGAAATCGAGGATAAGCTATACGCAACGCTCAAACCTTACCTGCCGGCAGATATGTCCCAAGAGCAATTTGCAGATGTAAGTATAGAAGATAAGGAGTACGGTGTGATGTCCACGTTCCAGGTAGGCGCTACCATTGCAGATGATATATTGAGAGGCTCACTTTATGCGATCCTGGGATCACTAGTCGTTGTATTCCTATATATCTTGATACGTTTCCGTAAGTGGCAATTCTCACTGGGAGCTGTTGCTGCCGTATTCCACGATGTTGTAATCGTACTGGGAATATTTTCTGCCGCGTATCAGTTCTTGCCATTCAGTATGGAGGTCGATCAGGCATTTATTGCTGCTATATTAACGGTGATAGGTTACTCATTGAACGATACGGTGGTTGTTTTTGACCGCATCAGGGAATTTATGAACGAGCGACTGGGCACTAGTTTTTCCGTAACTGTAAATAGTGCGATCAGCTCTACGATCAGTAGAACCCTTAACACCTCGCTCACGACTTTGATCGTGTTGCTGGCGATCTTCATCTTTGGTGGTGAGTCCATCAGGGGCTTTATGTTTGCCTTGATCGTGGGTGTAGTCGTGGGTACTTATTCTTCCGTATTCATTGCGACTCCTATTATGTATGACAGTTTAAAGAATGCAGATCACAAAATAGCAGAAAACAAAACTGCTGATCAGGAGTAGCATTTCTTGAGCCATTTAAACAAATGCCCCGTGGATTATTCTTCGGGGTATTTTTTTACGCTTTCGCGAAAGCGTAATTCTAACAATTATATCACAACATTTATAGTACAGAATTATTAACTTCAAACGTAGCATACACACTTTCTCAATTAAAACCATGTATGATCTTGCAGACTTTCCTTGCAGCGTTTTAAAAAAAGTGTATTTTTAACCCTTACTTAACGAGTCTGTCTAACGCACGTACTGAAAGTATTTAAGCTTTATAACTGCTTTGAAAGCCATCAGTATTTTGATTAAAGGAGGTCATCGTTATTAAATCTGTAAAGTTTAATTAGCAATCTTGTGGGAAAGGAAAGAATTTTTCTTATTTTCAACAACCAAATTTAAGTTATGAAAAAACTTGTACTTATTCTCTGTTTATTAGCCCCAGTCGCCCTAATGGCGCAGGCTGAGGCTACCTGGTGGTTCTTTGGCGAAAACGCAGGGCTAGATTTTAACGGCGGTACTCCCACGCCAGTAATGGGATCATTGAACACTATTGAAGGTTGTTCTGCAATTTCTGATAGATGTGGTAGCCTGTTGATGTACACTGACGGTACCACCATATGGGATAGAAACGGCGCGCCTTTCCCTGGAGCTAACGGTAATTTACTCGGAAATAGCTCGGCAGCACAGTCTGGAATTATTGTTCCCGACCAGATTGCCCCAGGTATTTACTACGTTTTTACGGTAGGTACTGGATTTGGCGGGCAGAATGTTAATTATAACATTGTCAACATGAACGCTCGTGGCGGTCTGGGTGACGTATTGCCTGGACGTATAAATATTCCGTTGCGTGGTAATTCACATGAGAAAATCAGTGCTGTGCTTCACGCAGATGGTCAGTCCTACTGGTTGTTGACTTATGATGATAACAGTTACCAGGCGTTTAGAGTTGCTGGTGGTGGTGTGAATCCTGTTCCTGTTACCTCTAATGTGGGAACTGGACTTGTAACAGATAATCGTGGTACTATAAAATTCAGCCCAGATGGTACAAAATTGGCAAACGTATCTGTAAACGACAACGGTGCCGTGATTGCAGACTTTGATGATGCAACTGGTATCGTTTCAAATGAGATTCAATTGGGGGGTCTAGGCGCTTCAAATGAGTGTTATGGGATTGAGTTTTCTCCTAACTCACAGCTTCTCTACGTAGATGGAAACTCCAGTAATGGTGGAAACGGTTGTGGTGGTACAAATACAAAAAATATCTATCAGTATAATCTGACTCAAGCCAACTTCCAGAATAATCCAATTTCTGTTTTTACTGCTAATAACTATCAAGGTCGTGGTGCGCTGCAGCAAGCAGTTGATGGGCGCATCTATGTTGCCAGAACTTGTACGCAGAATTTGTCAGTTATCCAGAATCCAAATCTGGTAGGTACTGCTTCTAACTTTGTAGAGAATTCCATTACGGTACTGCCAGGAACACGAGTTAGAGAAGGCTTGCCACCCTTTATTACTTCTTTCTTTAGACCTAATTTTGTCGCTCAAGTGGCAGGCGGTAGTGGTGGACCCAATCCTTCTGGTACGGAATTCTGTGTTACAGATACAATTCTTTTTGACTCTTCTTCAAATGACTTTTGTCCTACAGATACTGTTTTCTGGGATTTTGGTGATGGAATAGGAAGTAGCGTAGATCGTAATCCTACCTATCAATACACAGCTGCTGGAACTTACAATGTTACCTTAACGGTTACTGGTGCAAGTTTTACCGTCGATAATAGTATCGTAATTGAGATTTTTGATACCCCTACAGTAAATCCAGTGGCAGACTTGTTTTTCTGTACCGGCACAGGTAGTGAAAGTTTAGACCTGGACGCTCTATTATCAAGTAGTTTACTCGGTAGCATGCAGGATCCCAACGATGTCAATGTAAAATATTATCTTTCTCAGGCTGGTGCCAATAATGATATAGGTGAGATTTCTTTTCCTCGTACTTTCAATCCTGGTATCACTACAGTTTATGTAAGACTAGAAAACAACAATGCAGTAACAAATCTATGTTTTGAAACCGCAGAGATTGACATTATCATAGGATCTGAGCCTACAGTAGGAACAGTAAATGACATTACGGTTTGTGATCTTGCTCCTTTTGATGGGATGGAAGATGTAGATATTACTGCTCAGGTCTCTGATGTTTTGGGAGGACAAGATCCTTCTACGTTCAGTGTGTCCTTTTTCAACTCTCAGTCAGACGCAGATTCAAACATAAATGAAATTACTGCAAATCCCTATCCCGCAACAGATGGTGAGACTATTATCGCTCGTATTGAGGGGCCTGACAGATGTTTTAATACTGTATCTTTTGATATAAATATCACTCCACCACCTATGATAGGTATGGTTTCAGACCTTGATGTTTGTGATGATTTATCTGATGATGGATCTGAGGATGTAGATCTATCTGTGCAAGACTCTGCCATTTTAGATGGGCTTGATCCTACACAGTTTACTGTAACTTCTTTCCCTTCACAGGCAGATGCAGATGCAAATACTAATCAGTATCCTAATCCTGTTAACTTAGCAGATGGCAGCATTGTAGTCGCTAGACTTACTGATGCTAATGGATGTTTTAATACGGTTTCCTATACAGTTAATGTTTTGGATAATCCATCCATAGGATCACCTAGCGATCTTACAGAATGTGAGGATGATACAACAAATAATACTGCAGAGTTTGATTTGTCTAGGCAGGATGGTGATGTGTTGGGTGGTCAGGATCCAACAGATTTCAGTGTTGCATACTTCTTGTCTGAAGCTGAAGCGATAGGTGATACCGGAGCTTTAAACTCACCTTATTCCGCCATTGATGGAACAACCATTTTTGCCAGAATTACAGATAACACCACTGGATGTATCAATGTTGTCACTTTTGATTTGAACGTTAATCCGTTACCAGCCATCACTGCGATCAGCGATATTGAAGAATGCGATGACATTCCATCTGACGGAATTCTAGACTTAGATTTAACGTTGCAGAATGATGCAATCTTAAACGGTCTTGATCCTAATAACTTCACCATAGGATTCTTTCCTACAGATAATGATGCAGATAACGATATAAATGAAATCTCATCACCCTATACTGCTACAGATGGTGACTTCATTGTTGTTAGAGTAACGGACAATGCGACTGGATGTGAAAGTAGAGTTTCATTTAACATCAGAATCTATGATGAGCCTAGCATAGGCGCACCTACTGATATTACTGTGTGTGATGAATTACCTATCGATGGTATGCAAGAGATAGATCTTACCACGCAAGATGCAGATGTCTTGAATGGTCAATCTAATTCTGACTTCACTGTCGCTTATTTTGCAACACAAGCAGATGCAGAGAATGATGTGAATCAATTGTCTGATTTCTACGAGGCGAGTGATGCACAGACTATCGTTGCACGTATCATGGACAATAATACCGGGTGTACAAACTTTGCAAGCTTTATGGTTACGGTAGAAGGATGTGAGTTGATTTTACCCCAGGGTATCTCGCCCAACGGTGATGGTGCAAACGACTTCCTAGAAATTGTCAATATTGAGCAGTACGGTGAGTTCTCACTCAAGGTTTTTAACAGGTACGGTAGAATGGTTTATGAAACCAACTCAATAACTTACGTACCATTTGCTGGTATAGCAAGTGAGGGTGGATCTAGCAGCGATCTATTACCTGCAGGAACGTATTTCTACACCATCGAGTTCAACGACCCAGAACAAGAGGATATCGTTAAGTGGGTTTATTTAACTTACTAGAGATAAATCTTTATTCAATATGTAAAAAGCCCCTCAATTTTGAGGGGCTTATTTTGTTGAATGATTTAACTGTACTACTTACCATTCTTACACTCTCTATTTTTTCCCGTCGCGCGCATTTGCAATGCGTGCGCTTCATTAGTGCGTTTGCAACGCACCCTTTCAAAGCTAAAACATTCTTGTGACATTAACCTCGCTACACAATCCATCACAATAATCTCTGGCGCTACTCCATAGCCACTCATGCTCTTGGTTCACATAGCCTGCATCTACTGGATTGTAATGGATATAGTTGAATGCAGCCTCTAGCTTTTCAATACGGTTCATGACCTTAGGATGAAAGCCGTCTTTCCAAATTTTAAAGTTCGTTGCCCTTTTTTTTCTTGATGCTGCAAACGCAAATTTTTTCAATAACCACTCGCTGCGGCTTTCCCCAGGTTCTGCAATAGCTCTTGCAAATTCTTTTGAAGTATGCTTTTTCAGGTCTCTAATCACCTCATTGAGAGGCTCGGTTGCCGTCGCAATAATGTGAACATGGCTAGGCATGATCACATACGCATAAATTACCAGCCCTTTATTGGAAATGCAATAGTTAAGAGAATCCTGTAGGATATTAACATACCGTAGTCGCGTAAAAAGATCCACCCAGTCCACTATCGTAAGTGTCATGAAATAGGTTTCTTCTAAATCCCTAACCTTACAGCGTTCCGACATGGTGATAAAGTTAAGGAATTGTGCAGGGCGTTACAAACGCCGTATAAATCGCACGCATTGCAAATGCGCGCGACGTGGAAAAATATCCAAACGCACTCTATAGAACTCTCTATCATGAAGCTTGTTTGAAAGACTTTCTATTTCACACCCATCAATATTATCATAGGTGTAGGGCCTTTCTAGTTTGATTCGATCTGACTTGGGAAGAAGTTCGGAAAGCACAAACGTTGAATATTTATCATAATGTTCAAAAGGTATATCGCCGTTTATCCTGTCCATTACCAATTCCCCATTATTCCATCTACGCGTGCTAATTATGAAGAACGAACTGTCAGCTAGGTCACGAAGCTCATTTAAGAAAATTTTCTTCTTTCTTCTGTTTACTTTAACACCTTGAAAATCTAAATAAGTAGTGTCTAATACCACTTCACCAATATGATCATTTGCTTGTAGATCTATTTTGAATCCGCAACTCTCACTAATAGTTTTTTGATTGGACTTATAAGCACTACAGTTGACAAAACTGATTAATAGGATACCTACTGCTAAAAATAAATGTTTCATATCTGCTTAAGTTTATGGTTCTTCATCAATATAGAAATGGTGGATCTTCCAGTTATCGCCATCTAGCTTTTCTATTATAATCGATGAAGTTGTTGCTCCAGAATATCCGCTTGACTCCCTTTGTTCATAGAGTTGATCCATGTTTGTTATTGTTCCATCTAGGATTGCAAAAACTTCTTCTCTGGTAACATTCCATTCAACAAAGTCACTTAGTACACCACCAACGTCACCATGACCACTATCCATCATGTTTCGTGTTTCATCTAAGCCTATCGAAAAGCTTTCTTTAAACTGGTTGAAGATTCCATTGACGTGATCAGCCGTCTGCATTTCATATTCTGCTTCCCCCATTGCTAGTACCCATGTAGGGTCAATATCGGATATATTAATTGTCTTTTCATCCGTATTTATCGCCCTCGCCCAGTCAAGCAAAGTAAGTCCCGTACCCATATGTTTGAGTATATTGGATATAGTTTTGTAATTCCCTGCCTTGCCCTTGGTCATGTTGGCATCCACCTGGCTGATCCCCTTTGAGGATACACCATCTCCTAATTTGTTGCGATATCCAAAATTCACACCCATGGTAACATTTTCCAGCTTCGTACCATCAACCATATATAGGGTAACATTACTCTTCATACGAGTTGTCTTGTGTGCAACGCCCCCATCAAAAATCAAAGTTCCCTCACTCATTGCCTTTAAAGCCTGTTGCTTGCTCTTTTCATAAAAAAACATTTGTAGGTCTTCCCTCACTACACCAACGATCTCGGATATTATGGCTTCTCCCGCGGGATTGCTTATCGATGGGGTGTGATCCTCTCGCGCCAAGCCCACAATAAATTCCTCCAGTCCCTCAAGCTCAACGGCATCAATAAGCCTGTTGCCACTAAATTGATAAGGTGAGTAATAAGGATATTGATGGGTCAAAGGGTCTACCGCAAAAAACCTGACCAGTCTGGGATCGTGCATCCTATACGTATAGTTGTAGGAGTTCCCCTCACCCTTGACTTCATCATCACGCTCCTGGCCCTGGAAACCATAGCGGTATGCGTCGCTATTGACCGAGCCGTGGCGTCCGGGCAGGAGCATGCCGTATGTATAGTAGTCATTACACCACCTCACTTTTTACACTCCCCAGGATTCCTAAACAATCCCTCTGGACTGAACATTAAAAACAAGCCTACCAAAACAAACGGAATGCTCAGTAACTGCCCGGTATTGAAATGTGCGCCCAGAATCACAAAAGCATCGGTGTCGGTTTGTGGTTCTTTGATGAATTCTATAAAGAAACGTACCGTAAATAACAGGACAAAAAACATTCCTAGCAGGTAGCCTAATTTCTCTCCCTTATTTGTTTTCCAGTAAACAAAAAACAATGCCAGAAAGACAAAAACATAGCAAATCGCCTCATACAGCTGTGCGGGATGTTTATAGGGAATAGTAGCCAGTAGGTCAGCGTATTGTGGGTTGTTCACAAGTGCATCTATAGCTTTGTCCGTATCTGTGATGCGTATTTTACGCAGGGCTGCGCGCACGTTTTCATCGCTCAGGTCGCGCACAAACTTAAACCCAGTGGCCGCATCTGTTGCCTCGCCGTTGATCTCGCTGTTCATCAGGTTGCCCAGTCTTACAAAGGTTCCACCTATCGCCGTAGGAATAACGATCCTGTCCAGTATCCAGAACATGTGCTTGCCCAGATGCTTGCCGCTATAAAAAAACATGGCAATGATAATTCCCAGCGCCGCACCATGGCTGGCCATCCCGGCAAAACCAGTCCATTCAAATGGATCCAGCTGGAATGGTAAAAATACCCTCAATGGATCTGTCCAGAATGTGGACGGCTCGTAAAACAGATAATGTCCCAGCCGCGCACCGGCCAGGCAGCCTATGATCGTGTACATAAAAAGCGGATCCAGCTTTTCCAGGGATACTTTCTCGTTCCTAAAAATAGGCTTGATAATATACCATCCCAGCAGGAACGCCACGATATAGGAAAGACTGTAGAAATGCAAAGTAAAGAACCCTAGGTCAAGTCCCTCTGCGGGGTTCCAGATTACTTGAAGTGAAAACATAGGCGTGATTAGAAAAGGCTAAAATAAAGATTACCTCCCACCCGTACCCTCAATCTGCCGTTTTCCATTTGATATTACAGCCCATGCTGGGTTTCTGCCTTGAATTTACGGTGTGGTTAGTCAACACGGCATCCATCGCCTCTCGCAATGACCTGCCGTTAAGCGGTATGCCGTTCCCAGGTCTGGAATCGTCCAGCTGGCCGCGGTAGATCAGCTTATTGCTGGCATCAAACAGATAAAAATCTGGTGTGCAAGCGGCTTTATAATCCATGGCTACCTGCTGGTCTGCATCGTATAGATAGGGGAAATTATAATTTTCTGCCACGGCGTGTTTTTGCATTTCTTCTGGGCCATCCTGTGGATAGGCAACGGCATCGTTGCTGGAAATCCCCACAAAACCAAATCCCTGAATCCGATAATCGTTCACCAGCCGCACCAGTTCCTCGTTTACATATTTCACATACGGGCAGTGGTTACAGATAAACATGACCACCGTCCCGAGCTCACCGGCCACTTCCCGATAGCTCTTCGTTGCTCCCGTCACTGTATCCAGCAAGTTAAAATCCGGTGCCGGGGTTCCCAGAGACAGCATTTCTGATTCGGTTAGAGCCATGGATGAGTTAGGTTTTTAAGGTGTTTAATGATTGTCCCGCTTTCGCGAAAGCGTAAATATAATCCTCTCCACCCACAACAACCAGACCTTGCCGGCTTGAGGCATCAGGAACTATTTCCCGTCGCATAGACAAGTACTCAGGTGGACGGCTCTGCTAAATTTCTTTTAAATGCTCCCGCACTCGCGTTGCAAGGGGTTATTTTAGAAAAAAACAAAACGATGAAAAAAGCATTCTCAACACTATCAGAAGCCGTGGAATATTACCAGTCAGAGGGCTACACCGTAGATTTTGACTTGGTAGAAGATGGTGTACATTCCAAAGACCTAAAAAAAGACTGGAAAGCCGGCGAGCTGGAAGTGGTGGAATTCCACAGGTTTGAAGGGATGACAAATCCAGGCGATAATACCATTTTATATGTCCTTAAATGTCAGGACGGCAGCAAGGGATTGCTGGTAGATGCCTACGGCGCAGACGTTGCCATCTCTCGCGAAATGATCGAAAAGCTGCGCATGAACAGCCATGAGTAATCTAAACTGGGAACAGTTTGCCGCAGTCGATATGCGCGTGGGAACAATCGTGGAAGCACGAACGTTCCCAGAGGCGCGCAACCCGTCTTATTTTCTTGAAATTGATTTTGGCGAGCTGGGCATCCTGAAGTCCAGTGCGCAAATTACTAGCTTATATAAACCAGAATACCTTTGAGGAACTCAGATAATCGCTGTTGTCAATTTACCACCAAAGCAAATTGCCACAGTAATGAGCCAGTGCCTAGTACTGGGCGCGATGGCTAGCAATGGTGTTTCGCTTATGAGACCTGATCACGTAGTCAAAAATGGAACTCGATTAGGCTAATTCTGTTTAAGTCAATCACATTTTATCTACAAAAAAAATGGCATTCATCAGCAGTCGATTTGTGCCGTACCAGAATGCCCTGAACTGGGTGTTATCCGTAAAGCCTATCACGTTACCGCGGCCGTAGCTGTTGTGTTTAAACGGTACGGTGTTTTTGATGGCATCCAGGTTGATCTGCGAGCTGTAACCACTCATAAGCGGTGATGCTGTATATTGAATGGGATTGCGGTAGCTTACTTCATCTGCTTTTACAAACAGCGTGGTATTTCTAAACATGGGCAGCTGGTCATCCTGGTAGCCATAAGCAATGGGGTGGGAGAGATCGAGCTTGGTTTCAAATATCGCCCCACCTATCACCTGGGCACCGTTAAAATCAGACCGCTCGCCAAAAGAAATATTCTTTACCGGGTTTTTAGTTTCCACAAATTCCAGCGGTAATAAATCTGCCTCTTTCATCCAGCGTAGTGCGCTGCGATATCCTATAAGTGTCCCGCCACTTTTTGTCCATTCTTTGAGTTTTTCAATAACTTCTTTTTCTGGTGAGCCATAAGTTGCCGGTACCACGATCGTTGTATATTTAGTAATATCCCTGTAGGCAACGCTGCTCAAGTCCAACTTTGTAATCGGTATGTGGTATCGTTGATCCATGAGATGCCATATCTCACCGGCATCGTAAGGACTGATTCCCTCACCCACGAGCAAGGCAATTTTAGGCTTTTCTACATTCCCGAATTGTCGCGAGCCAAGGTTGATACCATCGCTCAAACCCGTCGTTACGCCGTCGATCTGAACCTGATACTCGTTTTGTAGGTTCTGCATCAATTTGAGGATTTCTGCTCTATCCATATCCTGATTTGCAGCTGGGACAAGCAGTGTCCCGTAACCGTAATCCATGTCTTGCAGAGTGAGCGGTCTCATGGCTGTTTTTACGCGCAATCCTTTATCTAGCAATTGGTATAGGACTGCGGGTGACAGATAATCTGACCAGGGGATGAGATAGGCGTAAGCATTTTCGGCAACTGGCTTGAGTCGTGAAATAGAAGTATCATTTCCCATCCAGCTGGTTTCTGTATCCATTGTGTAATCCATGTCAAAGGCCAGCGGGAACGTCCAGGCGCTCACGTCGTAGAATAGGCTATCAGTAAATGTGGTGCGCTTGTCAAACATGGCCTTGAGCAATCGCTGGTTCTTCTGTTTTTCAGGAATGACGATGGTATAACCTTTCTCGTAGCTCACGCCGTTTTTCTCACGGTTCTTGTCCACATAAGCATACTCAATCCCGTGCCTCTGCAGTATCTCACTAAAAGCCCTGAGCTTTCCCGCATCACCTTTACTTCCTACGGCAATCGCCTTATTGCTTTTTGCAACTTCCCGTCGTGATTGATTATAAAAATCCTGCTGATAGGACAATAAATCATCACGCATTTTCTGCGCTGCCTCCAGCGTGCTGAGTGCTGCTGTAAGTTGGTTCTTGATCGTAAACGGGAAACTAAGCAACCCGTTTTCAGATTCTTGTGCGTGACCTCGTGAGCTGGCCTGTTCAAAAAGGATTCCCACCGCACCGTTGATATCTGGAAAAGTGGATCCCTTGCCGTAATAGAAATCGTCAAAACTTTCTTTGGTATAATAAAGACTGCCAATTTTGTCAAATGCTGCCGCGTGGTAATTGCCTATTTCTGCAGTAAGTTCTTGATTTTCTTGCGGTGTGAGCGGGTGGGTGCGTGACGGTATGCCCGGCTGGAAAAAGAACGT
The DNA here is from genome assembly GCA_963740155.1 of uncultured Flavobacteriaceae bacterium. Lineage (GTDB taxonomy): Bacteria > Bacteroidota > Bacteroidia > Flavobacteriales > Flavobacteriaceae > Nonlabens. The sequence goes on from CAVUDE010000007.1 coordinate 1,249,211, forward strand.
GGCATTTGTGCCCATCTCGTGATGGTCAGTCAGCACGTTAGGTTGCCAGTCATGAAAGGATTTGATCCGCGCGCGAGATTCTGGCAGCTGTACGGGTAGCCAGTCGCGATTCATGTCAAACCAGTAGTGATTTGTGCGCCCACCAGGCCAGACCTCGTCGAATTCCCGGCCGTAGTTATGTGGATTGACCAGATCGCTTTTATGCTGGTTGACCCATCCCGCAAATCGCTGCAATCCATCTGGGTTGAAACTGGGATCGAGCAGGATCACCGTATTCTCTAGATATTCATTAATCTGGTCACCCTGTGCAGCCGCCAGATAATAAGCGTAGAGCAATGCAGCATTAGATCCACTGGGCTCATTGCCGTGGATGGAAAATCCCTGATAGATCACTACTGGTCTATCTGTTACCGCGACGTCATTATCCTCAGTGGCTGCGATATGCTGGTCTTTTATCGCATCAAGCTTAGTGTGGTTGTCCTTGCTGGTAATCGTCAGCAGGATCAGTGGCCTATTCTCGTAAGTCATGCCGCGATCCTCTATGGTAATTCTATCGCTTGCGGCCGCCAGTGCGTACATGTATTGCAGCAGTTTGTCGTGGGTCACGTGCCAATCACCCGGTACATATCCCAGGATTTCCTGCGGCTTTGGGATTTCCTTGTCATAAGTAATCTCGTTCTCTAGATAATAATCTAGGGTAGGGGTGGTGGTTTGTGCGGTTGACGCTTTCGCGAAAGCGAAATAAACAAAAAACAACAGAATACGATTCATATTAGTAGTCAATGATTTAAAAATAAAAAGCCTCTCCGTGAGGAAAGGCCATAAGATAAAGTGAAAGTAGGGATCTAGATATCGTCAAATTCAACATTTGTAAATGACGCAGGATGATTGGGCTCACTACCGTCTTTTGCGGCATCTGGCGTGTTGTCCAGCTGACCATTTGCGTGTACACCACTTAAAATGGCCTCGCCCCTTTTCTCAAGGATAAAATCAGTCACCTCTTTCAACGTATCACCAAATTCTGCGAAGTCCTCCTTGTACAAATAGATCTTGTGTTTCTTGAAGTGGAAACTTCCATCGTCGTTTGTAAACTTCTTACTTTCTGTAATGGTCAGGTAGTAATCGTCTGCTTTTGTGGATCGTACGTCAAAAAAGTAGGTACGGCGCCCAGCGCGTACTACTTTGGAAAAAATATCTTCTTGGTCGTTGAAATCCCTTTTAGACATGGTGGTTTTGTTGATTGATTTGCGCCAAATGTATAACAATTTGGTTATCAGCTTTAACTTTTTCCTACAATCTGGACAATAAGCGATTTACTGCGATAATTTGCATGATACAAGGCAATGCATAATTTCAATTAGGCTTAGCTAGCGTTAACACTGGCTTAGGTCGTTTTTTCCAGCATCTGGTTATCGTAAAGTTCTGCATAATAGCCATCTATATTCAATAGCTCCTCGTGGTTGCCTCTTTCCACAATCTCACCATCCTCGAGCACGATGATATGATCTGCATTTTTTGCGCTACTCACACGGTGGCTCACAATGATTGTGGTTGTATTGCGGGTGATACGTTTTAGATTGTTTAGTATTTCTTCCTCGGTTTCTGTATCTACTGCACTCAGGCAGTCGTCCAGCAGTAAAATTTGCGGACTTTTGATAATTGCTCGCGCGATGGTCACCCGCTGTTTTTGGCCGCCACTAAGGGTAATGCCGCGCTCACCTAGCACGGTATCATACTTATTTGTAAAGTCTGCTATGTTTTTATGGACGGCTGCATTTTTTGCCGCTGTCACGATTTCTTCTTTGGAGGCATCTGCCTTGCCAAAGGCGATATTATTCCCTATCGTATCTGAAAATAGAAATGCGTCCTGCGGTACGTAGCCTATCGCACCTCTCAAATCGTCAAGGTTGAGTTCCTTAAGTTCTTCACCATCGATTTTTATACTTCCCTGTTTCACGTCATATAACCTGCCTATCAATTCCAGCACGGTAGATTTACCGCTCCCCGTTTTTCCTAGGATTGCCAGCGTCTTGCCAGCGGGCAGGTCAAAGCTCACTTTTTTAAGTGCCTGAATCCCAGTATCGTCATACACATAACTCACGTTGTCAAAAGTGATGTGCCCGGTGATCTCATCTGGCTCATCGGTTGTGTTCTGGATATCTGGGGTTATATCTACAAACTGGTTGATGCGTTTCTGTGAGGCCTCTGCTTGCTGAATCATATTTGTTACCCAGCCCACGATTGCCACCGGCCAAGTAAGCATATTGACATAGATAAGAAACTCTGGAATTGTTCCTACCTCGATCTCACCATCTATTACCTGCTGCCCACCTACGTAGATCACCATGATATTACTCAATCCTATAAGCAAAACCATAAGCGGGAAAAACAGCGCCTGAACTCTGGCAAGATCAACATTCTTATCCTTGCTCTCATTTGCCACCGCGGTAAATTGCTGGTTCATTTGCGGGGCAAGGTTGTATGCCTTTATCACACTTATACCGCTAAAAGATTCCTGCGAGATCGTATTCAGATTTGAAAGGTATTCCTGCACCAGCGTTGCCCTCTTATTGATCTCGCGACTTATGACGTAGATCGCGACACTTAAGATAGGTAACGGGATCACCGTGTATAGCGCCAGATTAGGTGCTGTAAGGAACATTTGTGGTATTACTACCGCAAAGAGTGTGAGCATATTCATCCCATACATGATGGATGGTCCCATATACATGCGCACCTTAGAAACGTCCTCGCTTATGCGGTTCATCAGGTCTCCCGTGCGGTTCTTTTTATAGAAACCCAGCGATAGGCGTTGGTATTGCTTGTAAACGATGTTTTTTAAATCATATTCTAGGTGGCGGGAAACAACGATAATCAGCTGGCGTTGTACAAACGTAAATCCTGCCGCCAGCAGGGTCGCTCCCATGATGTAGCCTATTGCCCAGTAGAGATCACTCTCTAATTCTCCCGGATTTTCCAGCGTACCCTGATCGTAGCCATTGAGTAGGTTGATGATCTCGCCCACATATTTGGGAAGTACCAGTGTAAGCAGCCTAGCCAGCACCGTGACCACCACGCCACCCAGCAATTGCCAGCGGTAGGTATAGAAAAGTTTATTGAGTTGAAAAAGTTCTTTCATTGCTGCTGTGGAAGCTCTGGTGATTGTAATGTATCATTATCGGAGAAAATCCCGCCTTTATGCAAAGACTTTAGTAAACTCCTGAATGTGTATTTGTTATTGAGTTATTGGTTATTGTTTATGTAGTATTTGATATTCATGTTGTTAGTCGCCTTGAGGCAAAATTAAACCCATCGGTTTTTAGCCAGTGGTAGATCCGTTGTAGGGACGGCAATTTAAGACCTGCACGTTGGCTGGTATCTAAAAGCACGTTATTTTTGCCCGCCCTAAATTTTGACCTGCAGGGCACAAAAAATATAAGATGTCTATAGTTGAAAATGACCTGAAGCGCATGATTCACGAGGACCCCGTTTACGGGCAGCTTTCCTTTGATAATCATGAGCAAATCGTCTTTTGTAATGACAAAGATACTGGTTTGCGCGCCATCATAGGTATCCACAACACCGTGCTGGGACCTGCGCTGGGAGGAACACGCATGTGGGACTACGAGAGTGAGTGGGCAGCATTGAATGACGTGTTGCGCCTGTCGCGCGGGATGACGTTTAAAAGTGCCATCACAGGACTGAACCTGGGTGGTGGCAAGGCCGTGATCATAGGCAACGCAAAAACCCAGAAGACACCAGAGTTGATGCGCAAATTTGGTGAGTTTGTACATTCCCTCAGTGGTCGCTACATAACTGCAGAGGACGTGGGAATGACCACTGAAGATATGGACACCGTGCGAGAGGTGACTCCTTATGTTACCGGTATTTCCCAAGATAAAGGTGGGGCAGGAAACCCGTCACCCATCACCGCCTACGGTGTTTTTATGGGCATGAAAGCGGCGGCGCAGTACCGTTATGGTAGCGATGTGCTTGAGGATAAAACTATTTATGTAGAGGGAATAGGAAATGTGGGGGAGACGCTCGTTGAGTATCTGTCTCAAGAGGGTGCGCGTGTAGTCGTGTCTGATATCAACCTACAGCGACTGGAAGAGGTGCGCGATAAGTATGGCGTGGAAATGTACACGGGCAGCGATCTGTACAGCGAGCCCATGGATATATATGCGCCCTGCGCCCTGGGAGCGACCGTAAATGATGATACCATCGCCCGATTGCAGGCTGATATCATCGCGGGAGCGGCAAATAACCAGCTGGCACATGAATCGCGCAACGGGAGGCAGCTCAAGGAGAAAGGCATTGTCTATGCGCCAGATTTTCTGATCAATGCCGGCGGGATCATCAATGTCTATGCAGAACTGGAGGGCTATGACCGCGCAGAGATCATGCGCAAGACAGAGAATATCTATACGACCACGGTCGAGATCCTCAATAGGGCAGAGGAGTCTGGAATGACTACCCACGAGGCCGCTCTGGATATTGCCCAGGCACGTATCTCTGCCAGGAAAACAGAAAATGATCGATATTAGGTAGGTTGTTGTTTTTACGCTTTCGCGAAAGCGTAACCCTCACCATCACCTAAATTTGCAACACTCAAACCGTTCTTATGCTTACCCGTCGTCAACTACGTATCAAAGTCATGCAGGCCCTGTTCTACTACCAGCGGCAACCAGATGCGCAGGTGAAGGAGCTGGAGAAGTTTCTCAACCAGAGCATCACGCAAACCTATGTGCTTTTCCTATACATGTCCCAGCTGCTGGTAAAAATCCATGAGCTGGCAAAAGAGCGGCACGAGCTGGCTAAAAAGAAGCACCTCGCCACCCCAGAAGAACGCGACCCGGCAACCCATTTTATCGACAATTGGGTGCTCACTAAGTTTTCAGAGAGCAAGTCCCTAGAGGAGGCGCTCAATAAAAGAAAGCTCAAGCCGTGGCATCTGGAACCTAATTACGTCACCAGAATCTACAACGCGATCGTAAACAGCAAGGAATTTATCATCTATACCAGCACGCCATCTGCCTCTAGAAAAGATGACCTGAACTTTGTGATGGATATCTACCAGCAGCATATCGCGCCCAGTGATGAGGTACTGGAATTTCTAGAGGATAAAAACATTACCTGGGTGGATGACTTCCCACTGATCAATACGACCATGCTGCAATTCTTCCGTAAGTTAAAACCTACAAAAGATCTGGCGCTACCAGAACTGATCAAGGATAGTGACGATAGCAAGTTTGCCATGGAATTGCTCAGGAAAACGGTGCTTAATTACAGTGAACTCAAGGAACGATTGAGTACAAAAACACCCAACTGGGATAAGGATCGTATCGCGCACATTGACCAGGTGCTGGTGATCATGGCGCAATCAGAGTTTTTATATTTCCCTTTTGTCCCCGTAAAAGTTACCTTAAACGAATACCTGGAAATTGCCAAAGACTACAGCACTCCCAAAAGCAATACCTTTATCAACGGTGTTCTGGATAACATGCTCAAGGAGTTCCAGGAGAAGGAAATGCTCAATAAAATGGGTCGCGGCTTGATGTAAGGTTCTTTTGGTTTTGTTCACATATAAATGAACGCATATCTTTGTGCCGCACTAATTTAAATTTATTGTTATGAAAAAGATAGTTTTAGTCATGGCAGCCGCTGCCACTTTTGCGCTGACCAGTTGTAACGAGTCCAAGGAATCTGCTACAATTAACGAGGCAAACCTCACTGCTGCCGCTGCAGATAAGGAAGCCGCTGCAGATTTTCCAGTGATGAGTTTTGAGGAGACGGAATACGATTTTGGTACCGTTGCAGAAGGTGATGTTGTTGAACACACATTCAAGTTTACAAATACTGGTAATGCACCGCTCATCGTAGTAAATGCTAAAAGTAGCTGTGGATGTACGGTTCCTACGTGGACTAAAGAGCCAGTTGCACCAGGTGAGGAAGGTTCCATGCAGGTGAAGTTCAATACAAACGGAAAGCCTAACGCACAGACTAAGTCCATCACCGTTACCGCAAATACAGAAAAAGGAACTGAATCAGTACGTATCAAAGGGATGGTAACTCCTAAGAAACGTGACTCACAGCCTAAGGCTTAATTAGGTTCACACCATTTTATGGATGTAAGTAATATCATGGCCTTTGCGCCGTACCTGCTTATAGCAGTTGTATTCTATTTTTTTATCATCAGGCCACAGTCCAAGAGGCGCAAGGAAGAAAAAACCTTTGCCGAGTCCTTGAAGATCGGTGATCGTGTTGTTACCACTAGTGGTATCCACGGGAAAGTCAATCAGGTGAATGAGGAAAAAGGCACCATTCTCCTAGAGACAGGTGCTGGGAAGATCACTTTTGAACGTTCTGCGATTTCAGTGGAATTATCTAAAAAGTTGAATCCAACGTTGATTGAAAAAAAATAGATAGACTTTGATTTAAAGTTACCAACCCCCCAGCGTGAGCTGGGGGTTTGTTTTTGATACAATTTCAGTTTGTTTTGATGTGCCAGTCTGACAAGAATCGCGTATTTTCAAGCGAAGACACTAACTAGTTCTGAAACGTGTTATACGATTTACATTTAATTATTTCGCATATATTGCATCTAGGTAATGATGGTTGCCTACAATTGACTTTATGAGCGATGCATCCATTGATCCGACAAAACCATGCAGCCATTCCTTTATGTCCCGTAGCGTGTCGAAGGCCCTGTTCTTGAACCGGTCCTTGATGTACTTCCAGACCTGTTCGCACGGGTTGAGTTCCGGCGTGTATGCCGGGATGTTGAGTAGGTGTATATTATCCGGGATCGTGATGTTCTTCGTTGAATGGAAACCTGCATTGTCGATCACCACGATCTTGAACTCACGCGGCCTGTGGTCGGAGAGTTGTTGCAGGTACCTCTCAAAGGCCAGGGTACTCACGCTCTCGATCTCACAGACCAGCGCGTCCCCATCGATGGGGGAATAGCTGCCGTACAGATAGGTGTTCTTGAACTCCTGCTTGAAATCCGTGATGGGGGCCACGCCCCTTGCCGTTATCATGCTTCCCAGATGGGTGATGAGCCCAAAGCGCGCCTCGTCCTGGAAGTAGAGGTTGAGACCGGTATACTTATTTTTATCTAGACTGGATCTAATCTGTTCCAGGCGCGATGGAAGGTTTTAAAAAATCAGCCTTGGCCTCCTCTGATTTCTTGACGTGGGACTTCCTGGGCCGCTTGATCCTTGTCCCAAAGAAGTCCACCATATAGTTGCGCAGCGTGTTGTACTTGATATCGCTGCCGTAGGTCTCCATTACCCACCTGTGGGCATCCACGTAACTCATGAATCCCTTCCTTGGATCGTTCAGCCTCTCGGACAGGCCCTGGTGGATATCCCTTCCCACCAGCCTACGGCGGACCTGCTTCTTTTTGGTCGGGGCAAGCATCTGCTCGATCCCGTGGTCACGGTAGGTCTTCAGCCAGAGCTCCATCGTACGCACGTTGTAGCCCAGGAAGGCGGCAAGGTCGGTGCGTTTTTCGAACTGCGAGGTCTTGATGCAGACCAGTGACTGGATACGTTTTGTATTGGACGCGGTGGTCTGGCTCTTCAACAGGGACTTCAGGGTGGAGAGGGACTCTTTTACTTCTAGGGTGGATTTCTTAGGCATCGCTAAATATACGAAATATTTATCTATAAACCGTATTATTGATTAATTAGAAGTCAGTTGCAGGAGCTCTTTCGGAATTTCTTTCAGGTCGTTTATAGGGAATGCTAAATCTTTCAATCCTCAACCGGAGGATAAATACCTGAAGATTGACAATTTCGAGCGTAGAGAAGTAACAGTATATATTGGAATATCATAGCTACGGGAGCACTACAACGTTACGATGGTTCAATCATCAGGAAGCTGGTTTAGAAGAACTATTTGTTTCATCACTTCTTTTACTCTGTACAAAAAGACTTCTCGCTTCTGGTTAATTGTTGGCTGGTGCTAGTTGATTCAGTCCCCATCTATCTTCGAATCGGAATATTATTTTCTGGTTATGATTTGACTATAAAGCATCAATACGGTCTGAACAATAAATTAAAAGTTGTTTGTACGCCGTCTAAAACTGTTTTAAAACAACAAGCCCCGAGCGTCAACTCGGGGCTTTGTTTTTTGGCTGCTTTCGCTAATCATATTTGTTCTATAAGAAAATACGAACTGTTTACTTCTAGTGTGGCAAATTCCCTATTAAACTCAAAAGTGATTGTGTCACCAGCTGAAAGAGTAACAAAAGTACTGATAACCCTTAAAAGAGTTCCTGAGCTGTGAACACGGGTATCTTCTGCAACTGTGATAGAACCATTTCTTCTTATGCGCATTGAATGCGTAGGTGTACCACCAAATTCATTTTGATATCCCTGGGCATAAATACGATATGTACCTGTTTGGTTAGCAGTAAAAGTGAATGTAGTTATATCATATTCATTGAACGTATCGTTTGTCTCGATGTTGAAAGGAATAGTGGCATAACTTCCAGCCCCACCACCACCTACTGCAAAACTTGTAGATAGCGTACCGGTAATATATGTTTTATTGATATTAGCCAGAGTAGCTATGTTTTGAAATGAACTACCATTATATATGTAAATTCCTGCTGGTGTATTTACGTTCAAAGGGGTAGTCAAATAAACCATCATCCCAGTTTGAGCTGCAGTCATACCAGTAGGTAGAACGCTTACGCGTGGTGGCAAGAAACCATCTGTAGCAATCGGGGAACCAGGGCTGCTAGCCTGAACGTCCAGCATTGCTTGGGGGTCATCGGTATTTATTCCTACCTGTGCGTAAATACTTTGAAGAGTGAAAAATATAAAAATTATGTAGATGTACTGTTTCATGCCTCTTAATTGAATGTATTGACAAGTATAAGAGGTAATGTTGTTTAACAATGTTAACGCTATAAGGTAATTGCTATAACGTTATAGTAAAGGTTTCTGCATACTAAGTTAACATTTGCTTGAATGATTTTAATGAGTGGGTACGGGAATAATTAGGGATTTTCTTACTAATTGCGTTTTCTCAATCGCTTTCGTAGATTAATTTACTGTGCCATAGCCTAATCGCTACATTTGCCCTTATCAAACCAAAAACATGAATCAGGAAAGAGTCATCATAAATGCAGTACAGCCGCAGATTGATTGCGGTAGATATCCAGTCAAACGCATCTTAGGAGAAAAGGTAGACGTAAAAGCGCACGTACTTGTGGATGGTCATGATTTGATACAGGCCAGCGTTCTGTTCAAGGCTGGTAAATCCAGAAAATGGCAGGAGTCCCAGATGCAGGAAAATAGCAACGATGAATGGTCTGGGGAATTCGGTATAGATAAGCAAGTAGATTATACGTATAAAATCCAGGCATGGGTAGATTACAGCCTCAACTGGCAGCATGGTATTTCCCGCAAGTTGCAGGATGACCAGCATGTGCACAGTGAATTACTGGATGGGGTGGCTCATTTAGAGAACGCTTTCGCGAAAGCTAACAAATCAGAGAAACCGCACCTCAAAAATGCCATCGAGGCTTTCCAAGACAAGGATCGCTATGAGGAAGCCGTCAAATTTGCCACAAGTAATAAGTTGCAAGAATTATTTGAAAAGTACCCTGAGAAAAGATTTGCTGCAGAAAGCGATGAGCTACAAGTTACTGTAGATCGTAAAAAAGCACGATTTTCCACCTGGTACGAGTTTTTCCCACGCAGTGCTGGGAAAGGTTATGAGCACGGCACGTTCAAGGATTGTAAACCTATTGCCTTATGTAGAGGAAATGGGATTTGACACCTTGTATTTCCCACCAGTCCATCCCATAGGTGACGTAAATCGCAAGGGAAAGAACAATACCACGGCTGCCCAAGGTGACGATGTAGGTTCCTGCTGGGGAATAGGCTCAAAACATGGTGGTCATATGTCACTGCATCCACAACTGGGAACTGAAAAGGATTTTAAAAAACTGATCAGGAAAGGCAAAATCTATGGGTATTGAGGTCGCCATGGATTATGCCCTACAGGCAGCTCCAGACCACCCGTGGGTGCAGGAACACAAAGAATGGTTCCGCTGGCGGCCAGATGGTACGGTGCAGTATGCAGAAAATCCGCCGAAAAAGTATCAGGACATTCTTCCCATCTATTTTGAGACCAGCCGACTGGAAAAATCTGTGGAAAGAACTGCTGAGAGTGGCACTTTACTGGGTAGAAGAATTTGACATCAAGGTTTTTAGAGTAGATAATCCACATACGAAACCATTTCACTTTTGGGAATATTTGATCAGCGAGGTAAAGAAAAAACATCCTGATGTTATTTTCCTTGCAGAGGCATTTACCAAAGCCCAAGGTGATGGAACAGCTCGCCAAAGTAGGTTTCCAGCAATCCTACACCTATTTTACCTGGCGCAACAACAAAACATGAGCTGGTTCAGTATGTAGAAGAACTGACCAACAGGCACCAATCAGAATATATGCAGCCCAATTTCTGGCCCAACACACCAGATATCAACCCATTATCACTACAATCTGGAAATGAGAGTGTGCATTTGCATCGGTATGCACTTGCGGCAACCTTAAGTTCTAGTATAGGGATTTATGGGCCCGTCTTTGAACAAATGATTTCTAGCGCATTGCCTGGTAAGGAAGAATACCTGGATTCTGAAAAGTTTCAGATTGCTAACTATGACTGGAACCAGCGCAACAAACTTACCATGATCATCACAAAGATCAATCAATGCCGCCACGAGACTACCAGCCCTACAACAAACTAATAATATCAAGTTCTTGCATAACGATAACGATCAGCTCATCGCCTTCTACAAATGGAATGATGACCAGAAAGAGCGAGGTAATCGTGGCTATCAACCTGGATCCCCATTACGAGCAGGAAGCCTGGGTAACCATGCCACTGGCAGGATATGGGTATAGATGAGCAACATGGCTATACGGTTCGCGATGTAATGACAGACAGCAGTTACCATTGGAGCGGTACACACAATTATGTGAAGATCAATCCCGTATTGCCATTTCATATCTTTGAGGTGGAGAGATAACTGATTGCATTTACATAATATGCTACTGGCTGTAGATAGGCGATTTTAGATATCATATCTTTAAGCCAGTTTACAATGACAACCCACAACCATGCCTAAATCCACCCTGACAAATCCCCACTCATGGGAACACCTACTGCACGACCGTGACTTTAAAAAACAGCTTACTGACGATGTTCTGGAGCAGTATGTTGTAGCAACAACGCTGGTATGGTGGCAAGAGCAGTACGCTTAAATATCTGGAAATAGGTGAGTTTTTTACTATTGCCCACAAAGGCGATCATTTTTATGGATTGTTGCTGGAGGTCAATTTTAAAGAGGCATTTTATCAGCGTTATTTTTTGCCATTGGGTTTTGTAGAGGATAAGGAAGCGGCTGGCGATGGTCTTATCGCGCCTATCAAACTGGGGGATACCAGAGGCTTATCTAGTAGATGCGCTGTATTTGGAATCATTTCGAAGGGTGTTGTTTGAAAAGATTATTGAATCTGCACCCAGTAGAGGGACTGGGCACCATTGCCTTTCATGGGGGTGAGGAGCTGAAGGAAACCGGCTACGAGACCAGTAGATTTCTGGGTGCAGAGCAGAGCAATACCAGCATCATTTTTAACGACCGGCATATTGCAAAATTCTTCCGCAGGATTTATGGCAGTACAAACCCAGATTACCAGATTTGCCGCTACCTGACAGAGGAAACCAGCTTTGACCGATCACCTACTTATACCGGTTCCATCAACCTTAACCTCGTCAAAAACCACGATGTCACCCTGGCCCTCATGCAACGACTGGTGCCCAATGATGGTGATGGCTGGGAATGGATGTTGGGAGAATTGAAGACTGTATTTTCTACGCTTTCGCGAAAGCGTATAGATATAAACTCCCTGCCAGATGTCAAACTTTTCAAGAAGCTTAAAGCTACATGATGTTCCCCACGAGATCGTGGACTGGACGGGACTGGATTTGTTAAAACGCATACGCACGCTGGCGTTGCGCACGGCACAATTCCATGTGGCGATAGGGCGGGAGCGCAACGATCTTAAAATTTACGGCAAACAATTATAACGGCGACTATAACGTGTGGCTTAAAAACCGATTGCTTATACATGTTTCAGAACAGGCTCAATACGATTGAGAACAACATGCACAAGCTGAAAGGCGAGGCGCTGGAACTGGCGCAGGAAATGCTGGAACGCAAGAACGAGATCAGGAACCGGTTTGTCGAGTTTGACTGGCACCACATGAAAGGCGAGCGCATACGCATACATGGGGATTACCATCTGGGTCAGGTACTGGTAGATGGCGAGGATTTTTATTTGCTGGATTTTGAGGGTGAGCCAGAAAGTACGATACGTGACCGCAAGGTAAAGCAGATGCCGCAAAAGGATCTCGCGGGAATGTTCCGCAGTTTTCATTATGCGATTTATTCGACCATTTTTGAGCATGAACGAGGAGGCAGATTACACTAGAAAGGAACTGTATCAAGCAGGTGAATTGCTTTATAAGTATATGATATCCATATTTTTATGGATACCTACCTGCACCATGTGCATAATAATAATTTAAATATAGGTTACCGAAAAGGAAGTCAATTTCCTATTGCAATTTTGTCTGCTGGAAAAGGCTATTTATGAATTGGGCTATGAATTCAATTCCCGACCCAGCTGGGCCATCATCCCATTGCGCGGCATCCAGAGCATTATGAATCATAAGCAGCAAAAGGTTTAGGCCATGATTAGTGCGACGGCTATCCAGCAAAACTGCGCAAAGAAATCAAACGTGTTAGACAAATAACGAGAGTTCCGAGAGAAAAACAGTTTAATCGCAAGTATTGCAGAACAGATCAGGGGGTGTTTCACACAAACCCAGCCACAACTAGATTAATCAAAAACAGCAATCAATCACAGCAATTAAAACGAACTAACCAATACAAAACAAAATCATGAGCAACGTACAACCTCACTCGCTATTTACAGACTTTGATATAGATCTTTTCAAAGCAGGCAAGCATTATCGGTTGTACGAGAAATTGGGATCGCACATCATTGAAAAAGATGGGGTGAAGGGAACTTATTTTGCCGTGTGGGCACCAACTGCAAAGGCGGTTAGTGTCATAGGGGACTTTAACTTTTGGGTAGAAGGAGAACATCAACTGCAGGTGCGCTGGGACAGCAGCGGTATCTGGGAAGGTTTTATTCCTGGTGTGGAACAAGGTGCAACCTATAAATACAAGATCCACCGCCAGCACAACGACATCAAAACCGAAAAGGCAGATCCATACGCAAGACGTTGCGAGCACCCGCCCAAAACCGCCAGCGTGGTTTGGGATTATAACCCCAAATGGAAGCGATGCAAAATGGATGAAAACCAGCGAGCAAAACACAACGCGCTGGATGCACCATTTTCTGTTTATGAAGTTCATCTGGGAAGCTGGAAACGCAAGATTGAGGAAGATCGCAGCTTGAGTTATCTGGAGCTGGCAGATGATTTGGTAGGTTACGTGAAAGAAAATGCAGTTTACCCATGTAGAGTTCATGCCTATCATGGAATATCCCTACGATCCATCCTGGGGTTATCAATTGACAGGTTATTTTGCACCCACTTCAAGATTTGGTTATCCAGAAGAATTTGCCAGTTAGTAGATGCGTTTCATAACGCAGGAATAGGTGTAATCCTAGACTGGGTACCATCCCATTTTCCAGAAGATGCACATGGCCTTGGGTTTTTTGATGGCTCGCATCTGTACGAGCATCCAGATCGCAGACGAGGTTATCACCCAGACTGGAAATCATTGATTTTCAATTATGGCCGCAACGAGGTAAAAAGTTTTTTAATTTCAAATGCATTGTTCTGGATGGATAAATACCATATTGATGGTTTGCGGGTGGATGCGGTGGCGAGTATGTTGTTTCTGGATTATTCTCGCGAGGATGGCGAGTGGGAACCTAACGTCCATGGCGGTAGGGAAAACCTAGAGGCCATGGCCTTTTTGCGGGAGATGAACGAGGCCGTGTACCGTAACTTATCCAGATACACAAACCATTGCCGAGGAAAGTACCAGCTTTCCCATGGTAAGCAAACCTACCTCTATAGGCGGGCTTGGTTTTGGTATGAAATGGATGATGGGCTGGATGCACGATACCCTGGAATATTTCAAGAAAGAACCTATTTACCGCCAGCACCACCAGAATGATTTGACATTCTCGATGACCTATGCGTTTACCGAGAATTTTATGTTGCCGCTATCCCATGATGAGGTCGTTTATGGAAAACAGTCCATTCTAGGGCAGTATGCCGGGTGATGAATGGCAGCGATTTGCAAACCTGCGACTGCTCTACAGTTATATGTTTACCCATCCGGGTGGCAAATTTATTGATGATGGGATCAGAATTTGGCCAGCATGAGGAGTGGAAATTTAACGGTAGTCTGGACTGGCATCTCACCGATCATGCACCTCATCAGGGAATCCAGAACACTCTTATTGCGCTGAACAAACTCTACAAGAAAAGCAAGGCGTTGCATGCGCAGCAGTTTGACGCCGCTGGTTTTGAATGGATTTCTCACGACGATGCACAGAATTCGGTAATGGCGTTTATACGCAAGGGTGGTGATGAAAATCTAGTGGTGATATGTAATATGACACCTATGCCACGAGAGGATTATCAGATAGGATTGCCTGCCTCTGGTAAGTATAAATTGGTTTTCAACAGTGATGATGAGAAATTCGGTGGTTCTGGTTACAAGGTGCGCAAATCTTTTACAGGGCAAAAAGAGGAATCACATAATAGGGATCACAGCATCAAGTTATCCTTACCACCTCTAGGAGTTCTTGTGTATGATTGATTATTCCGCTTTCGCGCGATGCCCTGAGCCTGCCGAAGGGAAAGCGGGATTCTAAAAAAGTTTAATCAACACGGATGACATCGAAGGTTGAGTTTCTTTGAATGAACAATTTTGATGCATGGTTGAGCTGAAGCCGCATACATTCTACTTTATTTTGTAATTTAGTTCTATGTCTGAAATAATAAGAAATTTCAAGGATTTAGATTTGAATTGCCAGTACACCTACGGCGATTACCTTAACTGGCGTTTTGATGAACGTGTTGAGTTGATCAAGGGATGGATACATAAAATGAGTCCAGCACCCAAGAGAATTCATCAATCTGTACTGGGGAAATTGCATAATCAGGTTTTCGAATATTATAATGTGCACGAGTGTTTTTTGTACATGGCTCCTTTTGACGTGGTATTATTAAAAAAGGATGAGAGCCAGAATGAATCAAACACGGTAGTACAGCCCGACTTGTTTGTGGTCTGTGATAAGTCAAAGCTCACGGAACAAGGTTGCACGGGAGCACCAGATCTGATTGTTGAGATAATTTCTGGATCAACGGCCAAGAAAGATTACAATGAAAAATTTAATCTCTACGAGCAAAATGGAGTAAAAGAATACTGGCTAGTGGATCCTCGCGTGGAAACCGTTGAGACATTTGTTTTAGAGGACAATGCTTACCAGCGACATATAGAAATCGAAAAAGGCGAGGGGATAATCACCTCGCCTTTATTTCCCGATTTGAAAATCGATTGTCAAAAAATATTTGTTGAACCTTTTTGATTTATCAATTGACTATAGCCCCCGTGGAACTGGTGGGATACGTTTGTAGCCGTTAGATAAAATGTAGGAATTATTTGCCTCATAAAAAGCAACATTGGTAAAGCCTAGTTTACTCTCAAAGTTTCCGTACTGATCTTTTACTAAAAGTGATGGCTCATCAGTTTTATCTGCCCATCTAAAAACCTTGTCTTGGTCTGCAATCCTTATAAATGAAAAGTCAATCATGCTGGTGTCTACACGATCGTAGATATTGATGAAAGTTTCTGCGTTAGTCGTTTGCCATGGTCCCGCGACTAGGGTATTGTTATCCTGAATTTCCGCTAGCGGTGGCAGCAAATACCAATTTTCATCGGTTGTGCTTTTCTTTTTCTCATTCTGCCCATAACATATTGCCGATAATAAAAACAGTGCGGTAAAAATATATGACTTCTTCATGATTTAGACGTTTCTTTAAAGATAGTCTAAGTCATAGTCGTAAAATGTTACTCATCTGACAATTAACCAATTTTATGATATTATACTACTTATCAACCAATATTTCGCATAACTCACGCTTTCTTAGCTCTCATTCTTTGTTAAAAAGTACTTCCGTAGCTACGGCTATGCAAGAATTTTTTGCCTCGATTGAGAACTCATAAATCAAGATTTATATACGTAATATCAGTTAACAAATAGTATTACTGACCTCCCGGGCAGAATGTGGCGCCAGTATCAAACCCAAATTCCATAGGTGTGTTTCCTACGGCCTCGCGCAAGGCAGCATTATTGTTAAAAGCATCACGCTGCGGGTTGTAATCCCTGCCGCCTAAATTGAACTGGAAACTGCGAGAATACTGGTTGGGTAGTGGTTCTGTAGCAAGCGTAGTCAGTAGCGATGGGCTTATCTGCAGGGTATTGCTGTAGTCCTTTTGAACCATTTCTGTAGAAAATAATGGCGGCAGTGATCTCTCAAACCTGAGCGAATCATTTTTCTTCAATTTGAATAGCTGCGAGTTGTACGCTACCAGAGGTTCATCAAGTTTAAGATCCTGAGAAAAGGCAAGGGCTGGAATCAGTAAAAACAGTAATGCTCTCATAGTCATCGTATTTGTCTTATAAAAATAATCCACAAACCTATGCTTGGGAGTTAAAATTAATAAATAAGCAGATGCCACTCAGAAAACGTTTATTTGGAAGTAAGTCCCAGCTCTTCACCTTTTGCGAGCATTAGTGTTTTAGCGGCCTCGTACTCGTTAGGAATAACACCATCCAGAATACTGTCTTTAATCGCGGCCTTGATGATTCCTATTTCGCGAGATGGTTTGAGGTCAAAAGTCCTCATGATCTCTTCCCCGCTTACCGGCGGTTCAAAATTTCTGACATGATCGCGTGCCTCTACTTCCACAATTTTATCTCGGACTTTTTTGAAGTTATCGCGGTATTTTTTGAATCGGCGCGGATTTTTTGTGGTTATGTCTGCCTCGCATAGCGTCATCAGTGCATCGATATCATCACCAGCATCGTGAACCAGGCGTCGCACCGCACTATCAGTAGCCTGTTCATCAATCACAGCGATGGGGCGGGAGGACATGCGCACCAATTTTTGTACAAATTTCATTTTATCGTTCAGCGGCATGCGCAGCCTTTTGAATAGCTGATAGACCATTTTAGAACCCTTGAATTCATGTCCATGAAAAGTCCATCCCACTTTCTTGCTGAACTTTTTTGTAGGTGCCTTTCCTATATCGTGTAGCAGTGCCGCCCATCTCAACCACAGATCATCAGTTTCCTGACTGATATTGTCAACTACTTCCAGAGTATGATAGAAATTATCCTTATGCGTCTGGCCCTCAATTTCTTCGATCCCCTTGAGCGCAGTGAGCTCAGGTAAAATCAGATCCAATAAGCCAGATTTATCGAGCAAAAGAAACCCTACACTGGGTTTATTGCAGGCGAGGATCTTATGTAATTCTGAAGTGATGCGTTCATTGGAAATTATGCTTAATCTGTGTGCACTTTCGCGTATAGCGTTAAAAGAATTCGGCTCTATGGAAAAACCTAGTTGCGTTGCAAATCGTATCGCCCGCAACATGCGCAACGGGTCATCACTATAGGTAATCGCTGGATCAAGTGGTGTCCTAATAATTTTGCTCTTCAGGTCCTGAATCCCGTTGAATGGATCGATCAGATCTGCAAACGACTCTGGATTGAGCGATAGTGCCATGGCGTTGATCGTAAAATCCCGCCGGTCCTGATCATCTTTTAGTGTTCCATTTTCCACGATGGGCTTGCGACTGTTGCGATCGTAAGATTCTTTACGAGCACCTACAAATTCCAATTCTAGATCACCAGCCTTTACCATTGCAGTACCAAAATTTTTAAAAACCGCCACCTTGCCTACATTGTCTAATCTGTCTGCTAAGGCTTGCGCAAGCTTGATTCCACTTCCCACGGTGACGACGTCTATGTCATGTTTTACATTTCGCTTTAAAAGAAAATCCCTGACATAACCGCCTATCACATAAGACTCCTGATCAAGTGCCTTACTCGCATCGCTTATGCTTTTGAAAACGGGAATGGATAGAGCTTCTGGGTAATTGAGCGCAGCCATTATTTACGGATGATTTTTACGATGCCGTTGCCGGAAATTTTCATGATGCTACTAGGTTTTCTGACCTTGTGCGCTAGTGGCAGATCGACAATATAGTCCACGGCTTCTTTTATGCTATCACTAATATCAGCTAGGTTTTCAGGTGTGGGTTCACCACTCAGGTTTGCACTCGTAGATACGATGGGTTTACGCAACCTGGCAATGATTGCTTTACACAATGGGTCGTTAGTTACCCTCACAGCCAGACTATCATCTGCGGCTACCACGTTTTCAGCGACATTTTTAGGATTGTCGTAAATAATCGTGAGCGGTTTTTTGTTGACTTTCAATACCTCCCATGCCATATCTGGAATATTATCCACGACTGACTCCAGCATTTGAAAACTGTCCACGAGTACGATTAGGGATTTGCTCTTGTCTCTTTTCTTGATCTCGAAGATTTTTTCTACAGCCTCATAATTACTGGCGTCACAACCCAGTCCGTAAATTGTATCGGTGGGATAAAGCACTGTTTTGCCTTTTTTAAATGCTGCCACCGCCTCGTTGACTATTGCCATGGGCAGATCTACTTTTTCTGCGGGATCAGTTTTTGGTTTACGACCTCTAATTTGATCTCTTCTATTTTTCTGTCTATCGCTTCTAGGCATTTTAAAAATTTTGTGGCAACAGGTCAAGCGATGCCTCACCTATTTTACGCTAAAGGTCAAAGATAGCCACGATAACAGGATAATGGCGAGGCTCAAGACAGGAACTAAAACGAGTTCAGGATTATCTCTTTTAAAGGGAGCTTATATTTACCTGCTTGAAAAGCGCTCAACGGATGGAGAAATCTGTAGCATTTGTTACGGGATATATCGGCAGGAAGGGATTGACAAATATTCCAAGTGTTCCTTTAAAAGGTCACTCCTATTTTGTGACTGATAATAGGATAGCGGCACTAAGGGCAACAGTTATAGGCTGGAAAGTTATCTCAATCAGTGCGCCAACTATTTCATCTAGTCAGTTGAGCAATTATTTAAATATTAGAGATTTAGGGGCTCTCGACGCGCGGCAAAAGAGAATTTATTTAAATACTCTGAAAGGGAAAAAACTCAAGGTGTTCCCTGAATGTTTTCTCCCAATGCCTTATCAATTTGTAATTTGGTTCGACAATAAATTTGACGTGAACAAGAGTGGTACGTTGAAAACCGTCAGGTCATTTCCTCCTAAGTATGCGATAGTCATGCACCGCCATCCCGTGAGCAAAAATGTTGAGGATGAGTATAACGCTTCAATGCTGCAAATCCGTTATACGGTAGACAGTACATTCTACAAGAAAGCTATTGAAATTAATAACAATCGACCAAGCAAAAAAAGTTCGATTTATTTTCAGGCCGGATTTATCATTTATAATATGAATCATCCGCAGACTATTAAAATCAAAGAGTCCTGGTATGATACCATTTTTAAATTTGGAATCAATGATCAGATTAGTTTTAATTTACTGACCGAAGATTACATAGATTGTATAGGCGAATTTAATTTTCCAATTTCCAGCTAATCATCCTAATACTAAAATTTCTTTATTGTCTCTAATCACATGCATTTACGTCAATTATAATAGTGCTGGTTTTACAGTGCCTGCTATCCAGTCGTTCATCAAGTTTACCGGCTTAGAAGTGGACTATGATATTATAGTGGTAGATAATGCATCTGATCTTCCAGATTTCCAGCAACTGTGCGATGGATTGAAAGAGGTGGAATGCATTATTCACCGCAGCAGGGTAAACGTAGGTTTTGGGGCGGGTAATATGCTGGGTGTAAACCTAGCTAGCCCCAGCAGGTATTATGCTTTTATCAATAACGACACGCTTTTCACACAAGAAAACACCCTAGCCGACTTAATCAAATTCTTAGATACTCATCCTAATGCTGGTGCTGCCGGCCCGCAGATGATGAGTCAGGATGGCAAGCGTATTCCCTCCATTGATCACCTGGCTAGTCCAGCACGACAACTTTTACCCAAGGTTTTTCTGGAGCGCTTGAATCCCAAAAAATACCCTGTCAGAAAAGCAACATACAAGGAGCCGGTAAAATGCGGTTACGTACCGGGTAGCTTTATGGTGGTGGATGCGGCTGCATTTGACAAAGTAGGCGGATTTGACAGCAGCTTATTTCTGTATTATGAGGAAAGTGATTTATCAAAACGTTTAAAGGATCAGCTTGATCTGGACACGTACTATTATCCGCACCAGTCGTATGTGCATTATCAGGGCAAGTCCACCGATAAAAACAAGTACATAAAACTTGAGCAGAAGATCTCGCTGCTATATTATACGGATAAGCATCATGGGAGGTTTGCGCGTGTTTTTATGTTATGGTTTTACACGATTAAATATATGTTTGGCGCGATTGTCAGCAAGGATAAACGCTTCTTGCTGGGCGCATTAATAAATGGAGCTGGAACTCATCAATCCTTACGCTTAAAGCAAGAGATTTTACCTGAATAGCTAGGATAGATACTTATCCACCCCATTATCTATGTAGGTGATTCCCTCTTCCTCGGCGCGGCGCTCGAGTTCCTCATTTGAGCCTACTTTTGATTTATCCTGTTCAGGATGGTAGATATGGTAAACGATCCCGCGATGCTTGATACGCTTACCTTGCACGCCATTATTGATCATACGTTGTATAAGCTCGCTGTCATCGATTCCCCAGCCACTCAAGTCTTCATTAAATCCATTAACCTCTATAAAATCTGCTCGCCAAAACGACATATTACACCCCCGTAACTTAGATGATTTTTTCGGATCGCGCTTTGCCCTATCGGCAATGAGCGGGATACGCAGCGTGCGATTACGTTTTTTTATCCCACGGCTTAACCAGTTGAAATCAATCTGTTTTTTCCTAAAGACCTCGGCAAGAATCTCTTCTTGAATGCTTACACGGCTGCCATATAGATACGTATCTGCTTCCGCCATGGTCAGGTGGTCTTTTATGAATTCTGGATGCATGATTACATCACCGTCGATCTCCACAATATAATCGTGGCTGGCACGTGCGATTGCCTTATTCATAATAGCAGGCTTGCGATTACCTTTATCCTCGTGGCGCACATGGATCAGCGGCACGGGGAAATCCTTCTGAAAGCGCTTGATCAACTCTGTAGTCTCTGCGGTAGAGCCGTCATCTGCTACAATTACTTCATCTGGTAAATGGGTTTGCCGCCTTGCGCTCAGCAACAATAATTCCAGCGCTTCAGGCCAGTTATAGGTAGGTGTGACAAGTGTGCAGGAAGGTTTCAAGAGCGATGGTTTTCTCTCACAAATATAAACGCTGCGGGAATGGAGGACTCAATTGAGTAAGAGTATGCATTCCAAAGAAAACGATTGCGTAAAACTTTATCTTTGCTGGTCTGATGGAGAAAGTCAAAATCATAGAATGTCCGCGTGACGCCATGCAAGGGATTAAAACCATGATCCCCACGGCCACCAAGGTGAATTACATCCAGTCCCTATTGCGCTGTGGTTTTGACACGATCGATTTCGGTTCTTTTGTATCCCCACGTGCCATCCCGCAAATGGTGGATACCGCTCAGGTTTTAGAACAATTAGATTTGTCAAGAACTCAATCAAAGCTGCTTGCCATCGTTGCAAATCTGCGTGGCGCGCAGGCCGCATGTGAGCATCCACGAGATTGACTATCTGGGTTATCCCTTTTCTATTAGCGAGAATTTCCAGATGCGCAATACGCATAAAACCATCGATGAGTCTGTAGAATTGTTGCAGGATATTTTGGATCTCGCTTTCGCGAAAGCAAAAAAAGTAGTCGTCTATATATCTATGGGCTTTGGTAATCCTTATGGCGATCCGTGGAATGTGGATATCGTGGGCGAGTGGACGGAGAAACTGGCGGCAATGGGAGTAGAGATCCTTTCCCTTTCTGATACCGTGGGAACCAGCAGATCCAGAAAGCATCCACTACTTGTTTTCAAACCTGATCCCGGCATATCCTGAAATTGAATTTGGTGCCCATTTGCATACCACGCCCACCACCTGGCATGAAAAAGTAGATGCCGCATATATGGCCGGTTGCAGGCGTTATGATGGTGCGATCCAAGGCTTCGGCGGGTGTCCCATGGCAAAGGATGAACTGACTGGCAACATGCCTACAGAAAAGATGGTGAGTTATTTCAATTCAGTCCACGCAGATTCAAATGTTGCTGCAATGTCCTTTGAGAGCAGTTATAATCAGGCGACGGATATATTTTCAAGGTATCACTAATACTTCTTATGCGGTTCGATTAGTAAATCGATATAATGAAACTTTACTAGGTTTCTTATTACTCCATTAACTAGCTGCCTATGGGCATAGAAATACCTTTGGTAAAAACTAGCAAATGGCTTTACTAGGTCCTATTATCAAAACCGTCCTGAACGTTCACGACTATGTCACCAGTACGGCAGATCACGTCAAAGCACAGGAAAAGTTGCTGCGTGATTTATTGGACAAGGCGCAAAAGACCTCTTTCGGTATTTACTACGATTTTGCTGGAATCTTGCAGAGTGATGATGTTGTTCACGCTTTCGCGGAAGCGGTACCATTCCACGACTACCACAAGATGGACGAGCGCTGGTGGCAGCAAATGAAAGAGGGAAAACCAGACATATCCTGGCCTGGCCTACCAAAATTCCTCGCACGTTCCAGCGGTACGACGGGTAAAAAAAGTAAGAAGATACCGGTAACAGACGAGATGATCGCCGCCATCAAGAACGCGGGAATCCATCAGGTGAGCTCACTCACAAACTTTGACCTCCCGGCAGATCTTTTTGAAAAAGAGGTGCTCGCGCTGGGAAGTTCTACCCACCTAACTACAGAAAATGGCTTTACCATAGGCGAGATCAGCGGGATAAGTGCCAGCCAGATTCCAGAATTTCTGGACAATTTCTACCGGCCAGGCCAGAAATAAGCGCAATAGACGACTGGGATGAACGCGTAGAACGGATTGCCCAAGAGGCCAAAAACTGGGATATAGGCATGATCAGTGGGATTCCATCGTGGCTAGAAATGATGATGAAATATGTGATGGATCACCACAAGGTGGACAGCATACACGACATCTGGCCTAATCTTGCCGTATACACCAGCGGTGGGGTTGCATTTGCACCCTATAAATCCAGTTTTGACAAGCTTTTCAGTAAACCAGTCCATGTGATAGACACCTACCTTGCAAGTGAGGGATTTATCGCCAGTCAGCACCGCCCAGAAACCGATGCGATGCAACTGAATACAGATGGTGGTATCTATTTTGAATTTGTGCCATTCAAACCAGAATATGTTGAGCAGGACGGTAGTATTACTGACGGCGCACCCGTTCTGGGACTGGGAGAAGTAGAGAAAGGAGTGGATTATGTGCTGATTATTTCTACCGTTTCAGGCGCGTGGCGTTATTTAATAGGTGACACGATCATATTTACTGATATTGAACGTGCTGAAATCAAGATCACGGGACGCACAAAGTTCTTCTTGAATGTTGTGGGTAGCCAGCTATCTGTTCTCAAAATGGAAACTGCGATTACAGAGCTACAGGAACAGTTCAATACAGAGATCAAGGAATTTACCGTTTGCGCAAAAAAGATGGACGGCGATTTCCATCATGTTTGGTATCTGGGTACAACTACAAATGCTTCTGAAAAAGAACTTGCTGATGCGCTGGACAAAAGACTGCAGGAGGCCAATAAAAATTATAAAGTAGCCCGCGGAAAGGCATTAAAATGCGTGCAGGTTCATAAAATCGCACCCGAGACTTTTTCTAAATGGAACGACCATCAGAAGAAAAAAGGTGGTCAGGTCAAGATGGAAAAGGTGATGGGGGAGGAGAAGTTTGCGCAGTGGGAAGAATTTGTAGAGGGCCTACAGACTTCAAAATCCCAAACTGCAAATCATAAAACGGGGAATGGTTGATTCTCCAAATCTCGAATCTCAAATCCCAAATCCCAAATCCGAAATCCGAACTCTGAGCTGTGAATTCTGATCCAGAAAAGTCTTTGCTATTTCTCTAAACAATCCTATATTTGCACCCGCAAAAGCGATAAGCTTTTGGAAACACGGCCTCGTGGCGCAACTGAATAGCGCACTTGATTACGGCTCAAGAGGTTACAGGTTTGAATCCTGTCGAGGTCACTAAACGGGATTTTTCAAAATTATTTTGAAAAGTCCCGTTTTTATTTCCTTCTAAGTTATCTGAAATAGAGGCGATTGCGCTGAATATCGAGTTTACTCTAAAAGTTCGAAGTCGGTCGTTTTTGAAGTCATACCCTATTCCTTCTGGAAAGAGCATAAATTGCAAAGAACGCTTGACTTCGATATTACCAGATTGCCACAATGACGGGAGGTTCAAGGCTAAATTTAATGCTTTGTCTATCGATTTTTTAAGGTTCGAACTATTAAATCCTGAGTTTGAAACTAACTCGGTTATTTTGTTCTTTTCTGACTCTAGTTTGGACTTGAACTTATCGTATTGCACTTTTGTTATTTCTTCAAATACGTAACGCTCTTCTAATCTATCCAGTTTAACATCCAGTTCTGTAGCTTGCGTGTTTAGCACCTTTGCTTCGTCAATTTGTTCCTTGTTTAAATCGATAAAGGTTTGCTCGATGATCTCTTTGAGAGGTTCGATGTATTTTGGATCAGCCAGTGTGTAGTTTTCTAAGAGTGCCATAAACGAGCTGTGTAGCTTTTTCGCACTTCTGTTTTCTCTACTACCTGATCTTCTATTTTTATAATAGTACAGTCCTTTCTTCTTAACTACATATCCAGTATAGGGTGTTCCACATTCTGTTGATTTGATAAACATTTTTAGTGGTAGGTTTTCATCATCTAGGTTGTACTTTCTTCCTTCTTCGCGAGAGTTGAGAAGATTGTGGATTTTTAAGAACATCTCACGACTAATCATAGGTTCGTGATTGCCTTGTATCACTTCTCCAGGTATCAATTTATTTACCATCAATCCGCAGTAAAAGGGATTTCTAAAATAGTCGCTAAGCTTTTTGGCAGATAGCTCTAATCCTTTTCTTTTGAGTTTTTTAGATATCTCAACGTGTGAGGTGTTTGACATTGCTTTCCACTCAAAAGCTTTTTTGAGAAGTTTCCCTTTGTCGTTGATTACAAAATTGGGTTTTTTACCCTTGCCCGGATTGGTATTTGTGTAGCCGTATGGCCAAGCGCCTGTCCAATCTCCTCTACGTAATTTTTCTTGCATTCCAGAAACGGACTTATCCCTTCTCAACTCATTATCAAATTGAGAGAACATATAATAAAGGTTCTGCTGAAAAGATCCTGCACTCGTAGAAGTATCTACCTCTTGTGTCGCAGAAATTGTGACGATTCCCTGCCTCTTGAGTTGATCACTTATATACGCTCCATTGGCTCCAGTTCTCGAAAAGCGATCATAAGAATAGACGATGATATAGCCTATGTCTTTCCTGCGTTTAACAAAGTTGAGCATCTTCTGGAAGTGCTTGCGTTCATCACTTTTTGCCGACTCATACGTCCCACCAAAATACTCAACCACATCAAGTCCTTTCTTCTGAGCTAGTTGCTCGCAGTATTTTAATTGTGTGTCTAAACTAGCATTGTTATCTGCCTGTTCTTTTGTAGAAACTCTGGTGTATATGACGGCGTTTCCTGCTTGTCTTAGAGACTTGCTGTCGTCTGTTCTGGCAAATTGATTAAAGATGGATAGGTCTTTCATTAGGATACGTTTTGTTGAACTTGCTTGCACAATATTTCTGCAAATTGTTCAAGATTCTTAATTATTTTATCTGCCTCATCTTCGCTCACATTCTCAAAGCCTTTAAATGACTTGAGCCTTTCTACAGACATTTTACTTTTAGATACTTCCTTATTGTCTTCTTTTTTTACATTTATCGATTGCATTGTTCATTCCGTGAATGCTATTCTATCTTATAGTCATAGCATTGGTGGGATTTGAGATGGCTCTCTGAGCTCATTGCATTTAGTTCAATCGATGCTTATCACGTTTTCATATTAATTTGTTCAAACTAGCTTCCGTTATGGGATTACAAGTACATTTGAATGGCAAATAGGGTATCTATTTTGCTTTTTGTTTCACGGTACGGCTTATCAAAACCACTTTTCCGTTTGCTTGTTTTATTTCGATATTCTGGTACTCGTGCTGTTTCAAAATATCAATAATTCTGTCTTTCTCACTAATGCGCTCCGTACCTTCAATCATATCTATCTCGCCATTCTTTTTGGTCACTTGGACAGATTGGTACGACTCACTTCTCAAGATGAGCATCACTTGAATTTCGTCTTTATTAAGACCAGCAAAGGCATTAAAATTTGGTTCAGAAAAGAGTACAGATATATTTTCTTTGACGACTTGATTAAGGTTTAATACGATATGATTGGTTACTTTACCTTGTTGCAAAAGCTTAACATATTCATAATCATCTGCCAGATAAATGTTACCTGCTATATCGGTTATGAGATATAACGCTTTCGCGAAAGCGAGTACCTGAATAGTCGCATATTCCAGCTTACTGACTTTCAAATTATCAATCTTAGTTTCTTCAAACAGAAATTGCCTAACAGGTTTGATCTTTTCGTTGGGAAAGCCCAGATTGCGATACTCGATGATGATGCCCATCCAAAGGATATCGATGAGGCTAAACTTGTTCCATCCTGCCGAAGTATTGCGTTTGTCCTGAAAAAGTCCAATATCCTGCCAGTGTGTAATCATACGCCTCTCAGCATTTACGATGTACTTATTTGCATATTCCTTCTCATTGAGAAGTCGCAATAAATTTGAATAATCTGTGTGTTCTTTTTTCAAGATTTAATTTTTACAATACAAACATAAACTTATAAACGTTACGAAACAAGGACGTTTTATTTCTTTTCAAGAACTGATATGTATTTCTCCATAGTCGCTTTTTCATTTTCTTGTGCTTTAATCAACCTTTCATTGGTTTCTACAAGCTTCAGATTGACAGCCTTGAGTTCTTTGTGGTGGCGCTTGTTTAGCTTGTCAAGCCTTTTGGATTTCTTCTTCAGATGAAACTTTAGTTCTTCTATTGTACTTCCCGTTTCATCACGTATGGCATTGAGTATTCTATAAAAATCCGGAATGCAGGCTTCATCTATTTGCTGTATGAAGTTATTGATAACAGTTTCGGCCGATGGGTTTAAGCTCGTGTTGTTATTTGTTACAATTTCCTTTGCCACGTTTTTAATGTCGCCTATTGTGCCATTTCCAGCGTGCGCAACAAATGAGCCCTTACCAGTTTTCTTGATGGAATAATCTTGATTGTTGTTTACAGTAGTCACTCGTGGAATGTAACTCAAGGATCTATCAGAATAGAAATAGTTCATATCTACGTCAAAGAGCTTTGCAAAATTGATCAACGCAAGATGCGGAATATGTTTTGCCCTACTTCTTACTGAAGAGATGATGCTTCGGTTAGAAGGATAAATCAGTTTCCCGAGGCTACTATCATTGCTTGGTTTTAATCCGAGCTCATCATTCTTTTCCAATACCTCGTCTATGGCCTCGATAAATTTTAAATCTATAGTATCGTAATCTGGATTCTGCTTCATATTATGTCTTTCATTATCAATTACTTCTTGTCGTTTGCGCTCTTTTTTCTCATTCATTCAATTCAGGGGTGATAAAATTATTATCTCTTTTTGTAGTTTATTAAGCAACGTTTATACATATATTTGGCGATATAAATGTAAAAATGACGTTAAATTGTTGCCAAATTTACAAAACTTTTACACTGAATTGTCAAACGAATCACATAAACTTTATAAGAATGTATCAACCCGATGAAATTAAGGCCATTACGAAAAAAATGCACAAGTACTTTGATAACCCCATTGCGCTTGTAGCTCAAGAATCTGGAAAATCCAGACCTACGGTATCTAAATTTTTTAATAGGAAAGAGATCAGGCCGTCCAGCGAAGAGCTCATTTATGAAGCCTGTCTCACACTTTTAGAATCTAAGCACGAGAAAACATTGCGCAATAGTAAAAAGGGAAAAGTCCTCACAGAGAACCTGCCTTTAAAGTCGCAAACATCGATGAAGTTATAATGCAGATCTCATCTTATGAAATTTGCCGAAAATAGCCCAGATGAAGGTTTCCTGAACCTTATAAAAAAAATCAAGGAAGAAATAGAGATGCTAAAAAAGCACCACAATCCGACTAGTGAGATAGACAAAGCACACACTTTGCTGTTTCATAACAGTCCTAAAAATGAGCATAGTTAATTATTCCATCGCCTTTAAAGCATTGGATTATCACATTAAAGAACACAACCAGAATACAGATCAACTTTCTAACCGCATACGACAGGCAATAGCCTCAACTGCAAAGGACATCATTAAGATTTACGGACTTTCTTTACTGAAAGCGAGCAATGTCACAACACTTGATCTTAAAAATTTACCACCCTTAAAAACCAACAATCTACAGTTGGCTAAAATGGGCAACGCCAGTCCCAGAACCATCCAGCGTCACTTAAAACGACTCATAGATGCAGGCATCATTATCAATAAAAAATGGCACGGTACCAACTCAGGATATGACCTTTGGGTCGAGCCAAAAATCCTGTTAGCAACTGGTTTAAAACCTGTGGATAAGCCTAAAATCCAGCAGGATTCACAGAAATTACAATCTACACACAATCAATCGGTTAAAAATATTCCTACGACAACTTGTCGTCATACAGACTCTAGTAACAATGGTTACATAAATAATTTAATAATAGGCGTTGATAACTCAAGTCGAGCCAAGCTATTCGGGAATAAAAGGAATTCGCTACCGCTCACAAAAGAAACAACGTCACGCAACGCTTCTAGCAACACTTTTACAGGATACACAGGGAAAAAATGCCCCAAAAATTCCAATGATGCAGGGGAAAATGCGCGGATGCGAGCCACAAATCAAACTGGCGCCGAAAATTTGCCACGAGATTCGGCTCGTTCCGCTTCCCTTTCTGTGTATGTGAATGCGCTTTGGACGCTTTCGCGAAATGTGCTCTACCAAGACACCTATCTCACTGAATCCCAGGTCAAAATCGGAAAAGAACTGCTCTGGAAATGGTACGATCCAGTACCTGACAAACATCTGGCAAACGTTCATCAATGCTATGTAGATCGCATCGAACTCGTGCGGAAATATCTTGCCAAAGATCCTCAAAACAGATTTGTACAATTGCCACATCAATATTTTGATTCCAAAAACAAAACAGGGTTTGCTGGCACCAAAAAATGGTGGCAGGATCACAAGAAGAGACAGCTTGAAGTGCAGTTAAAACTCATTGTCGCTTCACAGATCCGCAGGTTTTTGAACAATGAGAAAAAGGATACTGCAAAGCAAAAACCTAGATTGGCACTTTTCAGGCAATGTGAGACGAGAATAGGCAAACTCGGTCAACCTGAACTCTTGCAACACTTTCACGCAAGTGTACTCAACCCATCTACACAACGATTTTTATACACCAATACTTAACGAATGAAACGTATTTTCAAAAAGAAAAACGTTGCCTTGACCAATAAACTCAAGGGAGCGATTGCCGAGATATCTATCGATGTCTTTGGTTATGAGAAGAAAATTTCTCTAAACATCATAAGCTACACCGAGCATATTGCAACCTGGCAACAGATCCCTGTCGAGCGCTTGTACCTGCGTATTTATCAAGAACAGCACAAAGTACTTTCTTATCTGTATGATCAAGATGTGCTGATGAAAGAAATACCAACAGACGAACTCGCTTATTTCTTCTTAGAAGACAGCATTGCAGCGTTGCCCAATGTGCGTAACAAAATTGCCTTCAGTATCAAAAAGTATCTCAAGGAATTTGCTACGGCAAATCATATCTGTGACCAAGATGTACAGATTTGGCTCAACGTCAAGCAAGGTGTCGTCACGGTCAAGGCTTTTCATAAAGAAAACTATATCAAGGAAATATCACTCTTATCACTCATTAAATATTTCAAATAATGCAACAAAAGAAAAAAGGCTGGAAACTAGGCCAGGACTCAGAAACCAAGATGATCGTCTGGTTTAAAGACGGTAACGTACGCACAATGTACTCTATAGATTGGAGACATAAACTGTCTAAAACGAAAAGCCGGGAAACAGGTTTAATTCGCTTTCGCAAAAAGATAAAAGAATACGGTCCCTTAGCCGGTACTATTGAGATTTACGATAAAGCGACAGGACAACGCATTGCCAAATTTTACGAAGGAAACGAGATGAATATTAATGCCGAAATCAACTGATATGAGAACCATTTTAGAACTTCAGAAACGATTAAAGACCGAAACTTCTTTCCGTCGGAAATATCCAAATTGTAAAGAAAATGATGATACCATTCATTTACTTTATGTTTCACCCTGCTTGGATGCCACAGGATATTATCGAGCAATAACACCAGCATTAGAGTTGAACAAAACTGCGTCACATACCGCCATAATCACTAAGATTGAGACTTTTGACTTTAATAAACGTTTTGAAGATTATGAAAACTTGATTGATGAACAACTTTTATATTGGGCAGATTACATCATCTTTCCAGTTATATTCTCAGATGTGGATTTTTTTATCAAAGCTATACGCGTCTTGCGTCCAGATGTGCAATTGGTAATGGATGTGGATAAGAATTACACCGCTATTCCACAAAGTCACACAATGTCACGCAAGATTGGTACTCGAGATAAAGAGCAGTTGTTATCTAATATGATTTCAATGGATATTGTAACAACTGCAACAAAACCACTATCCAACTTTTACAAAAAATTGTTGTTACAAAACTTTCCCAATCACACCACACACGTAGTGCAATTGCCATCTTTAGTGTCACGACTGGGTTATGAAGAGATACCACCGTTGAAAAGGAATGACTCTCAAATCATTCGGATTGGTATTTTAGGTAGTAAAAGTCAGTTGTCAGATTTGCTAGTCCTTAAGGAACTAGTTGCAAAAACGAAAGAAGTCCTTAAGGAAGAAGTTCAATTTGTATGCTACGGTTGGAACGGACAAGACATTCAAGGCGAGCTGGTTCTTAAAGGATTAGCCGTAGAATATCATAAGCCCGTCGCTTTTGAAAATCACTTTAAAACATTGAATGATTTGGCACTAGATATAGTTCTATTACCAAGTGAAAAGAACCGCTTTTCTCAATGCGAACCTTACACTACGCTATTAGAGTGCGCAGTTTATGGTATTCCGGCAATAGCCTCTGTTTATCATCCGGCTAAGCAAGTTCTTAAGGCAAGGAGAAACAGGACTGCTTGCCGAAACTACTGACGATTGGGTAAAGTCCATCTTACGATTAGTAAAGGATAAAGAGCTACGTGAGCAGATGGGCAAGAATGCGCTCAAGTCCATCTGGATGGAACAGCATTTTACCAGTAGGCAACTACAGGTTTTTCAGGATTTGTTTATTTAAACTTTAAAGACTTGAAACTTTGAGCTTCAAGTCTTTAAATATAAAAGTTCAGGTATAGGCGTTTAAGCCTCCCTTGCGAAGTACTGGTTTTAATAGGTTCTAGTTATAATTGACCATCTTTCTTACTAACACATCGAATATTGTTCCCATATTTGACCTTCTATTGTATCTAAAATGATATTCATCCAGATACTTTTGCATGTGTTTTTTACTACAATGATGATGGATCCCTCTCAGCCATCCCTTGATGTTCATAATGTGGATATGTAATTGCTTAAAATTTTTGCCATCATCAGATGATATCTGTTCTAGTTTCAAAAATTCCTTTTTCAAAGGCGTATAGCCCCTCCATTTATCGGTTACTATCCCTGCATCCCTTGAAACATACTTCTTCAAGAATCCCCCCAGTTCCTTTGCTGAAGAATTCTCTATAACTTCCGCATAGGCTCTTCCGACACCATCCTCTAGAATTTCAATTGCTAGCACTATAAGCTTTTTGTCCCCTTTACTTCTTCCCTTTTTGCCCTCTTCTGGACCACCAACCACAAACTCATCAGCATGGACTACTCCTGTCAAGGGGCTACGAAGGCTACTCTTCATGGCTTCTTGTACTTTTTGTTTGAACGACCAACACGTTTTTTGACGAAGTTCAAATTCACTACTCAACTCTAGGGATGACATCCCTTTTTTCTTCGTACTTATCTTGAATACAATATGAAATGCTACTAGAATTGAAAATTTTAATTTTTCGAACATGGTGTTTACCGTAGGACTTTCATCGTATTTACACTTTAAGCATCGTCTAGAAAAAGGCTTTTTGCCATTATAGTATTTTTCGTTACCGCATTTTCTACAAATGTATCCATCCTCCCATTTGACCAATGAAAGATATTTATAACAATCATTATCGTTCTTGAATCGTCTATTGAATGTTATCGAATTCACTCCCGCAAACTTGTTCCTTGCCATGAATCGACAAAGATAATTTTATTAAAGAAATTGGGCGTTCTAAACGCCTATACCTATAAAAGTTTATTGAAGTACTTTCTAATCTATCCTTCATTTACATAGGTTAAAGAATAATCGGTACTATTTCTTTCAAATAGAATGTAATATTCAGGAGCTACTTCGCTTTCAATCATTTTTTTATTTCCTCTGTTAATCAATTCAGATTCAGATAAATTTACAGGATTCCAGCCACCGTCGACAAGTTTCAAAGCGGCATAAGGTTTATCGCTAGGAAGTCGTAGAGCAAACATAGCAGCTGACTCACTTTCCATATAACCTGTCAACTCCAAAATAACATCATTATTCAAAGAAAATGGAACACCATTTCTTGCCGTGCTATTATGCCATTTACACAAAGGCATTAAATAACTTATTCCTCCTTTTTCAACTATTCCGTCCGGATTGTCAGTCATATGACCGCCAACGGAGAAACTTGGATGGGAAGATTCACTATTAGGCAATGGATCCGAGACATAACATTTATTATCAAGACCTATTCCTATACCATATTGTATTAAAAGTTTTTTCCAATTATATCCTATACTTCCCGGTATTTGATGAGGATCATCTGTGCTTCCATCAACATTATATATTACGCCAGAATAGTTGATAATACTTGCTCCTGTAGATTTAAGCGAATTATCTCTACTTTCTTTAGCTAGAGCAAATACCTTTAATGTTTCTTCTTGTAACAACATAAAATATAAATTTGATTGATGCTTATAAAGTTATAATAATTCCAACAACTCAAAATACCCATCAAAGGGTATATTCAATTGTACCGATAGCGCGATATTCAATTTACCTCACCCATAAATTCAAAAACCAAACTACCACAAGGATTACTCAATATCACAATAATTTAGCAACAATCCCA